>NZ_KI973212.1:0-684645 GCF_000534535.1 Enterobacter sp. MGH 33
ACCCGGCGGCTTGCGTGCCGTTGTTCCGTGTCAGTGGAGGCGCATTATAGGGAGTTCTTCTGAAGTGACAAGCACTAAATACAAAAAAAATTTCGTTCGCTCACTTTTCAAACTCAACGCTTATTTATCCCGCGCATCGTCCGTTAAACGCGCAATTTCACGGGCAAAACTGGCGACCTGGGCCCAGTCGGTATAAACCACTTCTTTACGCGTATCCGTTTCCCCGCCCGTCATTTTCATGATCAGGCGGATCATAAAGCGGTCATACCAGCGGTAACGCGGGTAACGCAGCGCGCCAGCAAAGACAGAACAGATATCGGGCTGCCATGGCGAACTTAGCAAAAACTTGCGCGTATAGCTGTTGGTCTGCGGCGTACGCTTCTCCGCTTTACGGGCAACCAGGTTGACCGAGTAAAACGCGCCAGGCAGTTGAGCGAGCTCCGCCGTATGCTTTTTCACAAAGCGATCCAGCGCCGAATGGAAATGGCCGTAACGAATTGAAGCGCCAATGACCACGCGGTCGTAATCCTGCCAGGCAATCTGCTCTGTGCGATTCAGGTTCACCACATCAGAATAAATGCCCAGCTCTTTGAGTTCGGAAGCCAGATATGAAGCAATCTCACGCGTTTGCCCGTCACGCGTTGAGAAAAGAATTAACGTTTTCACCAATGTCTCCTTACTCACGCCAGAATGTTGGGGTAAACAGCACCAGCAGCGTAAAGACCTCAAGACGCCCAAACAGCATATTGGCGATTAAGATCCACTTCGCCACCGGGTTCATACTGGCGAAGTTATCCGCCACGACGCCCAGCCCCGGCCCCAGGTTGTTTAACGTTGCCACCACAGAGGCGAAGGCAGAGAAATCATCCACGCCCGTGGCGATAATCGCCAGCATACTGACAATAAAGACCAGCGCATAAGCGGAGAAGAATCCCCACACCGCTTCGAGGATGCGCTCCGGCAACGCGCGGTTCCCCAGCTTAATACTGTAAACCGCATTCGGGTGGACCAGACGTTTCAACTCACGGTTCCCCTGCTTGAACAGCAGCAGAATGCGGATCACCTTCAGACCGCCGCCCGTTGACCCGGCGCAACCGCCGATAAACGCAGAGCACAACAGCAGCACCGGCAGGAACAGTGGCCAACGCGCAATACTGTCCGTGGTGAAACCAGCGGTTGTCGCCATCGATACCACCTGGAAGAAGGCCTGGTTCAGGGTCGTGACCGCCGAGTTATAAACATCGTGGAACCACAGTACCAGGGTACAGATAACCACCAGGGTCAGCTGGACGCCAATAAACATCCGGAATTCCGGGTCGCGCCAGTACACCTTCAGGCTCCGTCCGCTAAGCAACGAGAAGTGTAGACCGTAGTTACAGCCTGAGATCAGCAAAAAGATGGCAATGATGGTATTGATTGTCGGGCTGTCGAAGTAGCCGACGCTGGCATCGTGGGTGGAGAACCCGCCGATAGCAATAGTCGCAAAGCTATGCCCAATGGCATCAAACGCAGGCATCCCGGCAAACCACAGCGCCAGCGCGCAGGCCACCGTCAGCAGGACATAGATAAGCCACAGGGTTTTCGCCGTCTCCGCAATACGCGGGCGCATCTTGTTATCTTTCAGCGGGCCGGGCATCTCCGCCCGGTAAAGCTGCATCCCCCCGACGCCCAGAATGGGCAGGATAGCTACCGCCAGGACGATGATCCCCATACCGCCGAACCACTGGAGCATCTGCCGGTAAAAGAGAATCGCATGCGGGAGCGAATCCAGCCCCACAAGCGTGGTGGCGCCGGTGGTCGTTAATCCGGAGAACGATTCAAAAAACGCATCCGTGACGGTGAGATTCGGTTGTTCGGAGAAGATAAACGGCAGCGCACCCACGCTTCCCAGTACCGTCCAGAACAGGACCACAATCAGAAACCCCTCCCGGGATTTCAGTTCACCTTTCTCACGGCGGTTTGGCCACCACAGCAGGGAGCCAATCGTCAGCGCGACAAAAAAGGTTTGCGTAAATGCACGCCCCGCGCCGTCCCGGTAGATGAGCGCCACCAGTCCGGGAATGATCATTGTCCCGGAGAAAAGTATGACCAGCAATCCAACGATTCGGGTAATGGCACGAAAATGCATCTCTGCCGCTTCCTTAGGTATTCAAAATTGTGAGGTGGGGATTATTCTTCAATCGGCAGTAATTGCAATGAACCGCGACTAAAATCAGCGAGTTTTGCTGAAAAAGCAGCCAGTTCCGCCTGAGGAAGCGCCACGCGTAATTGCACCATTGCCTGATAATCACTGTGTGCGATGACACCGTTAAACTGTTTAAGCAGTGCTTCGATACCCGATAGCTGGGCGTAATCGCATAACAAAGTATATTCCGTAAGTGGCGTTTTGCGGGTTGTTATCAGCAGATTAAGCGCTTGCTGGACACCACCTCCGTAGGCTTTAACCAGCCCTCCGGTGCCTAACAAAATGCCCCCGTAGTAGCGGACAACAACGGCGGTGATTTCACCCACGCCGCTGCCCATCAACTGGGATAGCATCGGTTTTCCGGCCGTACCCGCCGGTTCACCGTCGTCAGAAAACCCGAGCTGCTGTGAGTCGTCTGGCGGCCCTGCGACCCACGCCACACAGTGATGGCGGGCATCGGGGTGCTGCGCGCGGACGGACTCGACGAACGCCTTCGCCGCCTCCACGCCGTCGGTATGCGCCAGCAGCGTGATAAAGCGGCTTTTCTTGATTTCCTCAACAAAGGTGACCGGCTCGGCCGGTATCAGCCAGCTTTCCATCAGGCCAGCTTCAGATCTCGCGTCATGTTCTCAATGCTGTTCTCGTGAATAACCACGTTATCCTCGATACGAATGCCGCCATACGGCTTCAGCGCTTCAATTTTCTCCCAGTTGAAGTGCTTGCTGAATTGCCCTTCGCGCCACGGCGCCAGCAGGGATTCAATAAAGTAGATGCCCGGCTCGATGGTCAATACCATACGCGGCGCCAGAACGCGGGTGCAGCGCAAATAAGGATATTTAGACGGTGCCGCCAGGTGCGTACCGGTATCATCCTGCATAAAGCCCGCGACGTCATGAACCTGCAAACCCAGCGGGTGACCGATACCATGCGGCATAAATGGCCCGGTCAGATCGTTCTCAACCATCGCCTCTTCGCTCATGTCTTTGACAATCTGATGCTTACGCAGCAGTTTAGCGATGCGCTGATGGAACTGGATGTGATAATCCACGTAGCTGGTTCCGGCTTTCATGGTGCCAATCAGCGCCAGCTGTTCGTCGTTCACGTCTTTGATCAATTGCGCAAAATCGGTGTCCGCATTCGCCGCCCAGGTACGGGTCAGGTCTGCCGCATAACCATTGTACTCAGCCCCCGCGTCCAGCAGGAAGCTGCGCATCTCAGCCGGAACCTGATGATCCAGTTTGGTGTAGTGCAGAACCGAGGCATGTTCATTCAGCGCCACGATGTTGCTGTACGGCACGTCGGTATCGCGGTGGCCGGTCGCCGTCAGGTAGGCCTGATTAATATCGAACTCGCTCATACCGGACTGGAACGCTTCGTGCGCCGCACGGTGGCCATTCACCGCCGTTTTTTGCGCTTCACGCATGCAGTAAAGTTCGTAGTCGGTCTTGTAGGCGCGATAGTAGTGCAGATAATCCAGCACGCCTTTCGGGTTGAGTTTATCTGCCGGAATATCCAGACCCAGCGCACGCTCAGGAACCGGACCAATGTAGCCGATGTTGCCGCGCGCCGCTGGCAGCTGGCTGCCAATGCCGTCTGCTTTTGGCAGCGCAATCACGTCAATTTCTTCGGTCCAGAATGAGGTCGGCAGCGGCTCCACGTTGTGCCAGTAATCGACCGGCAGGTAGAACCACAGTTTCGGCTTGTTCACGCCATCCACCAGCAGCCAGCAATTTGGAACCTGCGTGACAGGCACCCAGGCTTTAAACTGCGGGTTAACCTTGAAGGGATAAGCATGGTCATCAAGAAAAGTATTCATCAGCTCGCCGGAGTGGATCAGCAGGGCATCCAGCTTGAAGCGGGCCAGTACATCGCGGGTACGTTCCTGTAGGGTAACGATATGATTTTTATAAAGCGAAGCCAGTGAGTCCATCATTCTTCCTTTCGTTTTTTTGACCTCAAGTCATCGCATCTTAGCACACCTCACTCCGGCTGCGTGATTTCCACCGACCGTGATCAGCGCAGCAATTTCTTAATGACTAATTTGCATTTTATTAACATAAATTCCACACTCCGTTTCATCTGGTATGACCAGATCCAATTGCTGGATTCAGGAGACCGACATGCTCTACAAAGGTGACACCCTGTACGTAGACTGGCTGGAAGATGGCATTGCCGAACTGGTGTTCGATGCCCCCGGCTCAGTGAACAAGCTTGATACCGCGACGGTGGCCAGTCTTGGCCAGGCGCTGGATGTACTTGAAAAGCAATCAGATTTAAAAGGGCTGCTGCTGCGCTCCAACAAAGCGGCCTTTATCGTTGGCGCGGATATCACCGAATTCCTGTCGCTGTTCCTGGTGCCCGAAGAACAGCTGAGCCAGTGGCTGTATTTCGCGAACAGCGTCTTTAATCGTCTGGAAGATCTGCCTGTCCCGACCCTTTCTGCCGTTAACGGTTACGCGCTGGGCGGCGGCTGCGAATGCGTGTTAGCCACTGATTACCGTCTGGCGACCCCGGACCTGCGCATCGGCCTGCCGGAAACCAAACTGGGCATCATGCCGGGCTTTGGCGGCTCGGTGCGTATGCCGCGCATGTTGGGTGCCGATAGCGCGCTGGAAATCATTGCCGCCGGGAAAGATGTGGGCGCGGAACAGGCGCAGAAAATCGGTCTTGTGGACGGCGTGGTTAAGCCTGACAAACTGATTGAAGGCGCTGTCGCCATTCTGCGTCAGGCGATTAATGGCGATCTCGACTGGAAAGCCAAACGCCAGCCGAAACTAGAGCCGTTGAAGCTCAGCAAAATTGAAGCCACCATGAGCTTCACCATCGCCAAAGGCATGGTGATGCAGACGGCGGGTAAACACTACCCGGCACCGATCACGGCGGTGAAAACCGTTGAAGCGGCAGCCCGTCTGGGCCGTGATGACGCCCTGAAGCTGGAAAACCAGAGCTTTGTCCCGCTGGCGCACACCAACGAAGCCCGCGCGCTGGTTGGTATCTTCCTTAACGATCAGTTCGTGAAGGGCAAAGCCAAACAACTCACCAAAAACGTTGAAACGCCAAAACACGCGGCGGTACTCGGCGCGGGCATTATGGGGGGCGGCATCGCCTACCAGTCTGCCTGGAAAGGCGTGCCGGTGGTGATGAAGGACATCAACGAGAAATCCCTGACGCTGGGCATGACCGAAGCGGCCAAGCTGCTGAATAAACAGCTTGAGCGCGGCAAAATTGACGGTCTGAAGCTGGCAGGCGTGATCTCCACCATCCAGCCAGTGCTGGAATACAGCGGTTTCGACCGTGTGGACGTGGTGGTTGAAGCGGTCGTCGAGAACCCGAAAGTGAAAAAAGCGGTACTGGCCGAAACCGAAGACAAGGTGCGTCCGGAAACCGTGCTGGCCTCTAACACCTCCACTATTCCTATCAGCGAACTGGCGAGCGTGCTGAAGCGTCCGGAAAACTTCTGCGGGATGCACTTCTTTAACCCGGTGCACCGCATGCCGCTGGTTGAAGTAATCCGAGGGGAAAAAACCTCCGACGAAACCATCGCCAAAGTGGTGGCGTGGGCGAGCAAGATGGGCAAAACGCCGATCGTGGTTAACGACTGCCCGGGCTTCTTCGTTAACCGCGTGCTGTTCCCTTACTTCGCCGGCTTCAGCCAGCTGCTGCGCGACGGCGCAGACTTCCGCAAAATCGACAAGGTGATGGAAAAACAGTTCGGCTGGCCGATGGGCCCGGCGTATCTGCTGGACGTTGTCGGCATCGACACTGCCCATCACGCGCAGGCGGTGATGGCGACGGGCTTCCCGCAGCGCATGCAGAAAGATTATCGCGACGCCATTGACGCCCTGTTCGACGCCAACCGCTTTGGTCAGAAAAACGGTCTGGGCTTCTGGCGCTATAAAGAAGACAGCAAAGGCAAACCGAAGAAAGAAGAAGATCCGGCGGTGGATGGCCTGCTGGCCGACGTCAGTCAGCCAAAACGCGACTTCACCGACGATGAGATCATCGCACGGATGATGATCCCGATGGTCAACGAAGTGGTGCGCTGCCTCGAAGAAGGCATTATCGCCAGCCCGGCAGAAGCGGATATGGCGCTGGTGTACGGCCTCGGCTTCCCTCCGTTCCACGGAGGCGCGTTCCGCTGGCTGGATACGCTCGGCAGCGCCCGCTATCTCGATATGGCTCAGCAGTACCAGCACCTCGGCCCGCTTTATGAGGTGCCGGAAGGGCTGCGTAACAAAGCGCGCCATAACGAACCCTACTACCCAGCAGTTGAGCCAGCCCGTCCGGTTGGCGAACTGAAAACGGCTTAAGGAGTCACAATGGAAAAGGTTGTCATTGTTGATGCGATTCGCACCCCGATGGGCCGTTCAAAAGGCGGTGCATTCCGTAACGTGCGCGCGGAAGATCTCTCCGCGCATCTGATGCGTAGCCTGCTGGCGCGTAACCCGGCGCTGGACCCAGCAGCGCTGGACGATATCTACTGGGGCTGCGTGCAGCAGACGCTGGAGCAGGGCTTCAACATTGCCCGTAACGCGTCCCTGCTGGCGGAGATCCCGCATTCGGTTCCGGCCGTCACCGTCAACCGTCTTTGCGGTTCGTCGATGCAGGCGCTGCACGACGCGGCGCGGATGATCATGACCGGCGATGCGCAGGCCTGTCTGGTGGGCGGCGTGGAGCACATGGGCCACGTGCCGATGAGCCACGGGGTCGATTTCCATCCTGGCATGAGCCGCAACGTGGCGAAAGCCGCCGGTATGATGGGCCTGACCGCCGAGATGCTCTCCCGTCTGCACGGCATCAGCCGTGAGATGCAGGATGCGTTTGCCGCACGCTCGCATGCCCGCGCCTGGGCCGCCACGCAGTCTGGTGCCTTTAAGAATGAGATCATCCCAACCGGCGGTCACGACGCAGACGGCGTACTGAAGCAGTTCAGCTACGACGAAGTTATCCGCCCGGAAACCACGGTCGAAGCGCTTTCTACCCTGCGTCCGGCGTTTGATCCGGTCACCGGTACGGTAACGGCGGGCACCTCGTCTGCCCTGTCCGACGGTGCCGCCGCGATGCTGGTAATGAGCGAAAGCCGCGCCCGCGAATTAGGCCTGACGCCACGCGCCCGCGTGCGTTCGATGGCGGTCGTGGGCTGCGATCCTTCCATCATGGGCTACGGCCCGGTTCCGGCGTCAAAACTGGCGCTGAAAAAAGCGGGGCTGAGCGCAAGTGATATCGACCTGTTCGAGATGAACGAAGCGTTCGCCGCGCAGATCCTGCCGTGCATTAAAGATCTGGGGCTGATGGATCAGATCGACGAGAAGATTAACCTCAACGGCGGCGCGATCGCCCTCGGTCACCCGCTGGGCTGCTCCGGGGCGCGTATCAGTACCACGCTGATTAACCTGATGGAACGCAAAGATGCCCAGTTCGGACTGGCAACGATGTGTATCGGGTTGGGTCAGGGGATCGCGACGGTGTTTGAGAGGGTGTAAATAAGGAAAAGTATCTCAAAGCCAATGACGTCAGAACAAGGCGGCAAGCGAGCGAATCCCGATGAGCTTACATTAGTAAGTGATTCGGGTGAACGAGCGCAGCCAACGCAGTTATGGCGCCATTGGCGAAGAGAGACAGTTTAGTTGCCGTTCTTCCCGCCTGTCAGGGGCGGGTTTTTTACGTTATTGCAGCAGCGAAATATCCGCCACGCGCAGGAACAGCTCACGCAGTTTCTCAAGCATCGAGAGACGGTTAATCCGCAGCTCTTTATCTTCCACGTTCACCATCACCTTCTCGAAGAAGGCGTCGATGACGTCACGCAGCTCCGCCAGCTCCACCAGCGCTTCCTGGTAGCGACCTTCCGCGAAATACGGCTCCAGCTTGTCGCGCAGCACCACAACCTGCATCGCCAGAGAAATCTCTTCCGGCTCTTTCAGGGTTGCAGCGTTGACGCGCTCGTTCAGCGTTTCGTCGGATTTTGCGAGGATGTTGGATACACGCTTGTTGGCCGCGGCCAGCGCAGACGCCGCTTCCAGCGTACGGAAGTGGGATACCGCTTTCATACGCGCATCGAAATCTGCCGGACGGGTCGGACGACGCGCCAGCACCGCCTGAATGGTATCAACGGAGTAACCTTCGTCCTGATACCACGCGCGGAAACGACCGAGCATAAAGTCGATAACATCATCCACAACCTTCGCGTTGGTCAGCTTATCGCCGTACAGACGTACCGCTTCTTCGGTCAGCGTTTGCAGATCGAGGTTGAGGTTCTTCTCTACGATGATTCGCAGCACGCCCAGCGCAGCACGACGCAGCGCAAACGGGTCTTTATCGCCTTTCGGATGCTGACCGATACCGAAGATACCCGCCAGGGTGTCCATCTTATCGGCAATCGCCACGGCGCAGGCAACCGGGTTAGACGGCAGATCGTCACCGGCAAAGCGCGGCTGATACTGCTCGTTCAGGGCTACCGCCACGTCTTCCGCTTCGCCATCGTGACGCGCATAGTGCATACCCATCACGCCCTGGGTGTCGGTAAATTCGAACACCATGTTGGTCATCAGGTCGCACTTGGAGAGCAGGCCCGCGCGGGTAGCGTGGTTTACGTCGGCGCCAATTTCACGGGCAATCCAGCCGGACAGCTCCGCGATACGGTCGGTTTTGTCGCGCAGCGTACCCAGCTGCTGCTGGAACAGTACGGTTTGCAGACGCGGCAGGTTATCTTCCAGACGTTTTTTACGGTCGGTGTTGAAGAAGAACTCGGCATCCGCCAGACGCGGACGCACCACTTTCTCGTTACCGGAGATAATCTGGCTCGGATCTTTCGATTCGATGTTCGCCACGAAGATGAAGTTTGGCAGCAGCTTGCCGTCGTTGGCGTAAACCGGGAAGTACTTCTGATCACCCTTCATGGTGTACACCAGCGCTTCTGCCGGAACGGCCAGGAATTTCTCTTCGAATTTCGCGGTCAGTACAACTGGCCATTCGACCAGCGAGGTCACCTCTTCGAGCAGGCTGTCGCTCAGGTCAGCGTTTCCGCCAATTTTGCGCGCCGCGTCTTCTGCGTCCGCTTTGATTTTGGCTTTACGCTGTTCGTAGTCAGCAATGACCTTGCCGCGCTCCAGCAGGATCTGCGGGTACTGGTCAGCATTGTCGATGGTGAACTCCGGCTCGCCCATAAAGCGATGGCCGCGGATCACGCGATCGGACGCCACGCCCAGAATGGTCGCCGGGATAACGGTATCGCCCAGCAGCAGGGTCACGGTGTGAACCGGACGCACAAAGTGTACGTCGGACGCGCCCCAGCGCATCAGCTTAGGAATCGGCAATTTTGCCAGCGAGGTCGCGATCATGTCAGGCAGCAGCGCTTCGGCGCTTTCGCCTTTCACATGGGCACGGTACAGCAGCCATTCACCTTTGTCGGTGGTCAGACGCTCGGCCTGATCAACGGTGATGCCGCAGCCGCGCGCCCAGCCTTCTGCCGCTTTGCTCGGCTTGCCTTCCGCGTCGAACGCCTGAGCAATGGCCGGGCCACGTTTTTCAACTTCGCGATCCGGCTGGGACGCCGCCAGGTTTGCCACTTTCAGCGCCAGACGACGCGGCGCGGCAAACCACTCAATTTTACCGTGCGCTAGGCCAGCGTTATCCAGCTCAGCAGTGACGTTCGCAGCGAAAGATTCAGCCAAGCTGCGCAGGGCTTTTGGTGGCAGCTCTTCAGTGCCGATTTCCACCAGGAAAGTTTTCTCAGACATGGCCGCCTCTTATTTGTTTCGGTTGCACATCGGGAAGCCAAGGGCTTCACGGGACGCGTAGTAAGCTTCTGCAACGGCTTTGGTCAGGGTACGAATACGCAGAATGTAGCGCTGACGTTCAGTCACGGAGATCGCTTTGCGGGCATCCAGCAGGTTGAAGCTGTGGGCAGCCTTCAGAATACGCTCGTAGGCAGGCAGCGGCAGCGGAGTCTCCAGCGCCAGCAGCTGCTGGGCTTCTTTCTCGTACTGCTCGAAGCAGGTGAACAGGAAGTCCACGTCCGCGTATTCGAAGTTATAGGTGGATTGCTCCACTTCGTTCTGATGGAACACGTCGCCGTAGGTGGTTTTACCCAGCGGGCCGTCGCTCCAGACCAGGTCGTAAACGCTGTCTACGCCCTGAATGTACATGGCCAGACGTTCCAGACCATAGGTGATTTCGCCGGTAATCGGTTTACATTCCAGACCGCCAACCTGCTGGAAGTAAGTGAACTGGGTCACTTCCATGCCGTTCAGCCACACTTCCCAACCCAGACCCCAGGCACCCAGCGTTGGGTTTTCCCAGTTATCTTCCACGAAACGAATGTCGTGAATGGTTGGATCCATACCCAGCTCTTTCAGTGACCCGAGGTACAGTTCCTGAATGTTGTCGGGTGATGGCTTAATCACCACCTGGAACTGATAGTAGTGCTGCAAACGGTTCGGGTTTTCGCCGTAACGGCCATCGGTCGGACGACGGGATGGCTGCACATAGGCGGTCGCCATTGGCTCTGGCCCTAACGCGCGCAGGCTGGTCATCGGGTGCGAGGTGCCTGCGCCAACTTCCATGTCCAAAGGTTGAACAATGGTGCAGCCCTGACGAGCCCAGTAATCCTGTAAGGTCAGGATCAGGCCCTGGAAGGTCTTGGTATCAAACTTTTGCATAGTATTTCGTGCTGGATACGTGTGGTTTTAAATGGAAGGGATCAGTATACCCGCTGGCTGCAAGATATACAGTACGAAACGGGGTTGTTTAGGGAAAATTGGGGAATAAGCCCTACAGCCAGAACCTGCGAAGGCTCTGGTTGCTGCTTATACGAGCAATTTAACGCATTGAGAGATGTAAAAACTGGCCGTCTGCATCAAAAGAGCAGACAAAGCCCTCTTTACGCGCCGTATAGCCTTTCAGTTCATAGCTGCCCTGAAAGCGCTCGAAGCCGTTTATATGAATTTTCTGTGCTTCGGAATTATAGCGGTGAGCCGCCTGATCCCTGCACAGCTGTTCCATATTCAGGGAACGCTCCGGGCTCATTTTCCCCTGCTGCGCTTTTTGGACAGGTATCTCCTCAGAAGCACTGCATCCTGTTAATAAGAGCAGCAGAAAGAGTGACACCCCACGCTTCATCATCATTTTTATTACCGCCCTGGTCAGTGGCTGTTATTTTTAGTAGCAACACGTTTATAGATTAAAGTCCGTCATTCTGCGAATCTCGCCAGCTCCCTACAAGTTAGCCTGGCTAAACTCAGAATTTTCCAAGGGAAAAGTTTTACACAATCGCAGTCACACTTTTTTTATCAGGAATACAGAGGAACTGATGCAGTCAAAAATTAACTGGATTGATAACCTGCGGGGAATAGCCTGTCTGATGGTGGTGATGATCCACACAACGACCTGGTATGTCACGAACGCGCACAGTATCAGCCCTGTTAACTGGGATGTCGCCAATATTCTGAACTCGGCCTCCCGCGTGAGCGTCCCGCTGTTCTTTATGATTTCCGGTTTTCTCTTTTTTGGCGAGCGTAGCACGCAGCCAAGACATTTCATCCGTATTGTCTCCTGTCTGCTGTTTTACAGCGCCATTTCGCTGCTCTATATCATCCTGTTCACTTCAATTAACGCTGAACGTTCCCTGCTCAATTTGTTGCAAAAACCGGTGTTCTATCATCTGTGGTTTTTCTTCGCGATAATCGTTATCTATCTGGTGTCACCGTTAATTCAGGTAAAAAACGTCAGCGGTAAAATGCTGCTGGCCTTGATGGTAATAATCGGGATCGTGGCCAACCCGAATACCGTTTCACAGAAAATTGATGGCTTTGAATGGCTGCCCGTTAACCTTTATATCACCGGGGATACGTTTTATTACGTGCTGTACGGCATGCTGGGGCGCGCCATTGGCATGATGGAGACGCAAAAGCGAGGAATAAACTGGCTATGCGCGGCCGCGTTTCTCGTCGGTGTGTTTATTATCTCTCGCGGGACGCTGCATGAGCTGCAATGGCGCGGCAACTTTGCCGATACCTGGTATCTCTACTGCGGGCCGATGGTCTTTATCTGCGCGATCTCTCTGCTGACGCTGGTTAAAAACACCCTGAATGCCCGCCCGCTTCCGGTGCTGGGGTTTATCTCTCGCCACTCGCTGGGCATTTACGGTTTTCACGCGCTGGTGATCCACGCCCTGCGCACCCGCGGTGTTGAGCTTAAAAGCTGGCCGGTGCTGGATATTGTCTGGATATTTACCGTTACGCTGGTTGTCAGCCTGCTGCTGTCAATGTTGCTGCAAAGAATCGATGCGCGCAGGTTTGTAAGCTAACCCGGTTGAAGGCTGGTAGGCCGGGTAAGCGTTAGCGCCACCCGGCTCCTGTTTATGACATTAGCGGCAAAAGCTGCTGATAGATTTTGCGGAACACGTCTCGTCTTTCAGCATAGCGAGCATGATTTTTCGCATCAGGACGATGCTGCCGTTCAAGCGGCAGCTGGGGCAAAAGCTGGTGCAGTGGTTTATCCGGGTTCAGCGCAATTTGCGCCAGCCGTGCCGCACCGAGCGCCGGGCCGACATCGCCTCCCGTACGATAGTCCAGCTGCAACCCGCTGATATCGGAAAGCATTTGCCGCCAGTAGCTGCTTCGTGCACCGCCGCCAATTAACGTAATGCTGGATGGCGTCAGTCCACAGTCATGCACGACATCCATTCCGTCCGCCAGAGCATAGCCAACGCCTTCAAGCACCGCGCGCGCAAGCTCTGCCGGGCCGTGCTGATGGGTAAGACCGAAGAACACCCCTTTCGCTTCCGGGTTGTTATGCGGCGTCCGCTCGCCGGAAAGGTACGGTAAAAACCAAACCGCACCGGCATTATCATCTGCCTGCTGTGCCGCTGTGATAAGCGCCGGGACGTCCGCCATTCCGGTTAGCTTTGCCGCCCAGTCGAGGCAGGAAGCCGCGCTCAGCATCACCGACATCAAATGCCATTTACCCGGCAACGCGTGGCAGAAGCTGTGTACGGCGCTTCCAGGGTTGCTACGATACCCGTCACTGACGGCAAAATAGACGCCGGAGGTACCGAGTGAGAGCATGGCCTGCCCTGCCTCGACCATCCCCACGCCGACCGCACCCGCCGCATTATCGCCGCCGCCGGCGACGACAGGTACGGCTGGCATGTTCCAGCGTTCAGCAACAGAAGGCTGTAAAGCCCCCGTGATTTCACTGCCTTCAAACAGCGCAGGCATATGGTCGCGCGTCAGCTGGCAGGCATCCAGCATCGCCTCGCTCCAGTCCCGTTTCGCCACGTCGAGCCACATCGTGCCCGCGGCGTCAGACATGTCGCTGGCAAAATCCCCCGTCATGCGAAAACGCAGGTAGTCTTTCGGCAACAGAACCTTCGCCACCTGACGAAAAATCTCAGGCTCATGGCGCTGCACCCACAGGAGTTTTGGCGCGGTAAAACCGGGCATCATCAGGTTGCCCGTAATTTCGCGGGACGCAGGCACACGCTCCTCAAGGATCGCGCACTCTTCCGCACAGCGGCCATCGTTCCAGAGAATAGCCGGGCGCAGAACGCGATGCTGACTATCCAGCAACGTTGCGCCATGCATTTGCCCGGCAATGCCCAGTGCCTTCACGTCGCGCAGGCTGTGCTGCTCGCCTAAGGCTTTCATCGCACGGTCCGTCGCCTGCCACCACTGCTCCGGATCTTGTTCCGACCAAAGCGGATACGGACGTGAAACCTGCAACTTTTCAGTGTGCGTGGCTAATACATCGCCCTGCTCGCTTAACAGGATGGCTTTCACCCCCGACGTGCCAAGATCGATCCCGATATACATGTGGTGGCTCCTTTGACGAAAATGCCCGGTGGCGCTGCGCTTACCGGGCCTGGATGCTGTTATTTATCGAACAGGTAGTGATTGACCAGGTTTTCCAGCAGCTCCTGATGGCCACTCTGATGCTGCGGCGCAAGCTGATGCTGTTCAGCGTACTTCGCGATCTCCGCAAGCGATAACTGACCTTTCAAAATTTGCTGGCCCAGCTCACTGTTCCAGCCGCTGTAGCGCTTCGCCACGCGCTTATCCAGCTCACCGTCTTCAATCATACGGGCCGCCACTTTCAGCGCCAGCGCCATGGTGTCCATCGCGCCAATATGCCCGTAGAACAGATCGTATTTGTCGGTGCTCTGGCGACGCACTTTGGCGTCGAAGTTCAGGCCGCCGGTGGTGAAACCGCCCGCTTTGATGATCTCGTACATCACCAGCGCATTCTCTTCTACGCTGTTCGGGAACTGGTCGGTATCCCAGCCCAGCTGTGGATCACCACGGTTAGCATCGACAGAGCCGAAGATGCCCAGCGCAATCGCAGAGGCAATTTCGTGATGGAACGAGTGGCCCGCCAGGGTAGCGTGGTTAGCCTCAATATTCACTTTGATCTCTTTTTCCAGACCAAACTGCTTCAGGAAGCCATACACGGTGGCGACATCATAATCATACTGATGCTTGGTTGGCTCCTGTGGTTTTGGCTCAATCAGCAGCGTGCCGCGGAAACCGATTTTGTGTTTGTGGTCCACAACCATCTGCATAAAGCGACCAATCTGCTCACGCTCCTGACGCAGGTCGGTATTCAGCAGCGTTTCATAGCCTTCACGACCGCCCCAGAGTACATAGTTCTCACCGCCCAGCTGATGCGTGGCGTTCATCGCGGTCACGACCTGGGTTGCCGCCCAGCTGAAGACTTCCGGGTCCGGGTTGGTTGCCGCACCCGCGCCATAGCGAGGATTGGTAAAGCAGTTAGCCGTACCCCAGAGCAGCTTGACGCCGCTTTGCTGCTGTTTTTCAGCCAGTACGTCGACCATCTGCGCGAAATTGTTCAGATACTCTTTCAGCGATGCCCCTTCCGGCGACACGTCCACATCGTGGAAACAGTAGTACGGCACGTTCAGCTTATGGAAGAACTCGAACGCGACGTCGGCTTTACGCTTCGCCAGCTCAATGGCCTCGCCCGGCTGTTGCCATGGACGGTCAAAAGAGCCCACGCCGAACATATCGGCACCGTTCCAGCAGAAGGTGTGCCAGTAGCAGGCGGCAAAGCGCAAGTGATCTTCCATGCGCTTACCCAGCACCAGCTCATCCGGGTTGTAGTGACGAAATGCTAAAGGATTGGTCGTTTTCGTGCCTTCGAAACGAACGCGATCGAGTTGGTCGAAATAAGCTTGCATATTGAGCTCCATAATCAGGGTATGCGGCGTGGTCTTGCTTCTGGAGTAATAGTGAATAGACATTGGAGGTTGCTCAATTACGTTATTTCACACTGCTATTGAGATAATGCGCAATTGTGCGCTGGCTCGCAAAATAATGCGCAGACAAACTATTTTTCGGCGCGCATTCCAGAATCAAATGTAATTAATAGGTTACGCTTTTTAAAATCCGATCGCGGTCATAAATTCAGAAATAAACCAAATATCGTAATGAGAAGATAAAAATCTGTAATTGCCAGCAGGCCTTTCCACGTTAAAAATTTGCTGCGTCTCAGCAGTGAACGTTTCTTTTATCTCAGCTACACATACCCCTACAAAAAGGCCTAATAATTATGAAGATAAAGAACCTGACCCTAACGCTCTGCACTACTCTCCTGCTTGCAAGCTTTGCCGGACACGCCAAAGAGGTCAAAATCGGCATGGCGATTGATGACTTACGCCTGGAGCGCTGGCAAAAAGATCGCGATATCTTTGTTAAAAAAGCGGAATCTCTCGGCGCGGAGGTGTTCGTTCAGTCCGCTAACGGCAACGAAGAGACGCAAATGTCGCAAATCGAGAATATGATCAACCGTGGCGTCGATGTGCTGGTCATTATCCCGTATAACGGCCAGGTATTAAGCAACGTGGTGAAAGAAGCGAAACAGGAAGGGATAAAAGTCCTGGCTTATGACCGCATGATTAATAATGCCGATATTGATTATTATATTTCGTTCGACAATGAAAAGGTGGGTGAATTACAGGCTAAAAGCCTGGTCGCAAAAGTGCCTCAGGGGAATTATTTCCTGATGGGCGGCTCGCCTGTGGATAACAACGCCAAACTGTTCCGCCAGGGACAAATGAAAGTGCTGAAGCCGTATATCGACGAGGGCAAAATTAAAGTCGTCGGCGACCAGTGGGCTGACGGTTGGTTACCGGAAAACGCGCTGAAAATTATGGAAAACGCGTTGACCGCAAATAACAACAAAATCGATGCGGTGGTGGCCTCTAACGATGCCACTGCGGGTGGCGCCATTCAGGCGCTGAGCGCGCAGGGTCTGGCCGGGAAAGTCGCTATTTCCGGCCAGGACGCCGACCTTGCGGGTGTAAAACGCATCATCGCGGGTACCCAGACCATGACGGTGTATAAGCCCATTACCGAGCTTGCCAATACGGCCGCCGAAATTGCCGTTGAGCTGGGCAATGGCCAGCAACCTAAAGCAGACGCGACGTTAAATAACGGCCTGAAAGACGTACCTGCTCGCCTGCTTACCCCTATCGAAGTCAACAAAGAGAATATTGACGCCACCGTGGTGAAAGACGGTTTCCATAAGAAGAGTGAACTGTAATCCAGCGCAGCCCCTGCCCGGCAGGGGCGCATTGACCTGCCCTGTTCATCTGTTGGGCTATGCGGAGCAGTTATGTCTTATTTACTTGAAATGAAAAGCATCACCAAAGCCTTCGGAGCGGTGAAAGCAGTCGATAACGTAAGCCTGCGGCTGAATCCCGGCGAAGTGATGTCGCTGTGCGGCGAAAATGGCTCGGGAAAATCCACGCTGATGAAAGTGTTGTGCGGGATCTACCCGCACGGCAGCTACGAGGGCGAAATTGTTTTTGCCGGTGAGGTGCTCCAGGCCACGCACATTCGCGATACCGAACGTAAAGGCATCGCTATCATTCACCAGGAGCTGGCGCTGGTGAAGCACCTTACCGTGCTGGAAAATATCTTTCTCGGTGCCGAACTCTCACGCCACGGCGTACTGGATTACGACACC
The DNA here is from genome assembly GCF_000534535.1 of Enterobacter sp. MGH 33. Lineage (NCBI taxonomy): Bacteria > Pseudomonadati > Pseudomonadota > Gammaproteobacteria > Enterobacterales > Enterobacteriaceae > Enterobacter > Enterobacter sp. MGH 33. The sequence continues at coordinate 17,168 of NZ_KI973212.1, forward strand.
ATGACGCTGCGCTGCGAAAAACTGCTGGCTCAGGTGAGCCTGGCTATCTCACCGGATACGCGCGTGGGCGACTTAGGTTTAGGCCAGCAGCAGCTGGTCGAGATCGCCAAGGCGCTGAACAAACAGGTGCGCCTGCTGATCCTCGACGAACCAACCGCCTCACTCACCGAACAGGAAACCGCCGTACTGCTCAATATCATCCGCGATCTGCAAAACCACGGTATCGCCTGCATCTATATTTCGCACAAGCTCAATGAGGTGAAAGCCATTTCCGACACCATCTGCGTCATCCGCGACGGGCAGCACATCGGCACGCGTGAAGCAGAAGGCATGAGCGAGGATGACATCATCACCATGATGGTGGGTCGCGAACTCACCGCGCTGTATCCCAACGAACCGCACACCATCGGCGAAGAGCTCCTGCGCGTGGAAAACCTGACGGCGTGGCATCCCGTTAACCGCCATATCAAGCGCGTGGATAACCTCTCCTTCTCGCTGCACCGCGGCGAAATTCTCGGCATTGCGGGTTTAGTGGGTGCGGGAAGAACCGAGGCCGTGCAGTGTCTCTTTGGCGTCTGGCCGGGGCGCTGGGAAGGCAAAATTTATATCGACGGTCAGCCGGTAAAAATCGACAACTGCCAGCAGGCTATTGCTAAGGGCATTGCCATGGTGCCAGAAGACCGCAAAAAAGACGGCATCGTGCCGGTAATGGCGGTGGGAAAAAATATCACGCTGGCGGCGCTCAGCCAGTTTTCCGGCGCGCTGGGCAGCCTGGATGATGCCGCAGAACAGCAGTGTATTCTCCAGTCGCTTGCCCGGCTTAAGGTGAAAACCTCCTCGCCGGAGCTGGCGATAGGACGCCTGAGCGGCGGCAACCAGCAGAAAGCGATTCTGGCGCGCTGCCTGCTGCTTAATCCGCGCATTTTAATTCTGGACGAACCCACCCGCGGGATCGATATCGGCGCGAAGTATGAAATCTACAAGCTGATCAACCAGCTTGTGCAGCAAGGGATTGCCGTCATTGTTATCTCGTCCGAATTGCCTGAAGTGCTGGGGCTGAGCGACCGCGTGCTGGTCATGCATGAAGGGAAACTCAAAGCCAACCTGAACAACCAGAACCTGACGCAAGAGCAGGTGATGGAAGCTGCCTTAAGGAGCGAACGCCATGTCGAAAAGCAACCCGTCTGATATCAAAGTCGCTGTTCCGACGCCCGGTGCGTTCGCAGGACTTAAATCGCTGAATCTGCAAGTTTTTGTAATGATTGCCGCCATTATCGTGATCATGTTGTTCTTTACCTGGATGACCGATGGCTCCTATTTAAGCGCACGTAACGTCTCTAACCTGCTGCGTCAGACCGCCATCACCGGGATCCTGGCGGTGGGGATGGTCTTTGTGATTATCTCAGCGGAAATTGACCTGTCGGTAGGGTCGATGATGGGTCTGCTCGGCGGCGTGGCGGCAATTTTTGACGTCTGGCTCGGCTGGCCGCTGCCGCTGACGATTGCGGTCACGCTGGTGCTAGGTCTGCTGCTGGGGGCGTGGAATGGCTGGTGGGTGGCCTACCGTAAAGTCCCGTCGTTTATCGTCACCTTAGCGGGGATGCTGGCCTTCCGCGGCATTCTGATTGGGATCACCAACGGCACCACCGTCTCCCCGACCAGCGCCTCGATGTCCCAGATTGGCCAAAGCTACCTCTCTGATGGCGTCGGTTTTACGATCGGCGTGGTTGGGCTGATGGCGTTTGTCGCGTGGCAATGGCGAGGACGCATGCGTCGCCAGGCGCTGGGGCTGGCCTCGCCTGCCTCAACCTCGGTTGTCGGCCGTCAGGCGCTTACTGCGGTGATTGTGCTGGGGGCCATCTGGCTGTTAAACGATTATCGCGGCGTCCCAACGCCCGTTCTGCTGCTGGCGCTGTTGCTGTTAGGGGGAATGTTTATGGCCACACGTACCGCATTCGGTCGCCGTATTTATGCCATCGGCGGCAACCTGGAAGCCGCGCGTTTATCCGGCATTAACGTAGAGCGCACCAAACTCGCCGTCTTTGCCATCAACGGCCTGATGGTGGCCATCGCGGGGCTGATCCTCAGTTCGCGACTGGGGGCGGGCTCCCCGTCTGCGGGTAACATTGCCGAGCTGGACGCCATCGCCGCCTGCGTGATTGGCGGGACCAGCCTCGCCGGGGGCATTGGCAGCGTGGCGGGGGCGGTGATGGGCGCATTTATTATGGCTTCGCTGGATAACGGGATGAGTATGATGGACGTGCCGACGTTTTGGCAGTATATCGTCAAGGGTGCCATTCTTTTGCTGGCAGTCTGGATGGACTCTGCCACCAAGCGGCGCGCCTGATAACACTATCGTGACTAATTTGGGAAATGAGCCATGTTTGAAAAGCGTCACCGCATTACGTTGTTATTCAATGCCAACAAAGCCTATGACCGGCAGGTGGTTGAAGGGGTTGGCGAATATTTGCAGGCGTCGCAATCCGAATGGGATATTTTCATCGAAGAAGATTTTCGTACCCGTCTGGAGAACATCAAAGACTGGCTGGGAGACGGGGTCATCGCTGACTTTGACGACCCCGTGATTGAACAGTTGCTGAGTGGCGTCGACGTGCCTATCGTGGGCGTTGGCGGCTCTTACCATACACCGGAACATTACCCCCCCGTTCACTACATCGCCACGGATAACCATGCTCTGGTCGAGACCGCCTTCCTCCATTTAAAGGAGAAAGGCGTACATCGTTTTGCGTTTTACGGATTGCCCGCCACCAGCGGAAAGCGCTGGGCGATGGAGCGTGAATATGCCTTCTGCCAGCTGGTTGCCCAGGAGAAGTATCGCGGCGTCGTTTATCAGGGGCTGGAAACCGCGCCAGAAAACTGGCAGCACGCACAAAATCGCCTGGCTGACTGGCTGCAAACTCTGCCGCCCCAGACAGGGATTATCGCCGTGACGGACGCCCGTGCCCGCCACGTATTACAGGTGTGCGAACATTTGCATATTCCGGTGCCTGAAAAGCTGTGCGTGATTGGTATTGATAACGAAGAGCTTACGCGCTATCTGTCGCGCGTGGCGCTCTCATCCGTGGCTCAGGGTACCCGTCAGATGGGCTATCAGGCCGCAAAGCTGCTGCACAGACTGTTAGACAACGAATCCCTGCCGCTCCAGCGTCTGCTGGTTCCGCCCGTTCGCGTGGTCGAGCGTCGCTCAACTGACTACCGCTCCTTAAACGATCCGGCCGTGATTCAGGCGATGCACTACATTCGCAATCATGCCTGCAAAGGGATTAAGGTCGATCAGGTGCTCGATTCGGTCGGCATTTCACGTTCGAATCTGGAGAAGCGGTTCAAAGAGGAAGTCGGTGAGACGATTCACGCCGTGATCCATGCGGAAAAGCTGGAGAAAGCGCGCAGTCTGCTGATCTCCACCTCGCTGTCGATCAACGAGATTTCACAGATGTGCGGCTATCCGTCGCTTCAGTATTTCTATTCGGTGTTCAGAAAAGAGTATGACACCACGCCGAAGGAGTACCGGGAACGGTACAGTGAAGTCCTGCTCTAGAAAAAAGAACGCCTTCCAGTGGAAGGCGTTTTTCATTACATATGTGCGGCAATCAGACGCTGGTTATCCTGGTACATGGAGAACAGGTAATTGTTATAACGCTGTCCCTGAGTGGAATAACCTTTCAGCTTGTGGATCATCGCCGTAGCCGTTACTTCCTGATCCGCCTTACGCAGCTGAGCGCGTGACTTACGGAACGAGGAGTAGGCCGGATGGGTGTTCAGGTTCACCACATAGGCATTCACGGAATCTTTCACCGATTCAAACTGTGAATAGCCCTTCACCTTGCCGGGTGCATTAGTACAACGACCTTTTGCGCATTTCATGCCAAACAGATTGTTGTTGTTGCGCGCCAGCTTCGAGGTGCCCCAACCGCTTTCGGCGGCGGCCATTGTCGCGACCATACTGCCTGGAATAATGTCCACACGCTCTAACAGAGTGTTCCACGGCACACGACGCGTGTTCCCGCTCCACTTCACTTTATAGCGTTTGGCGATGTCTTTCAGGCGAGTGCGCTCAGACGGCGACCAGCGGCTATCGTACTGTTTGGAGATCAGCCAGTTACGATCCGCAGTAATCGCGGCATTTTGACTTTTAATGTAAGGCATTACCGTCCGGAGAAACGCTTTTTTCCTTGGTGTCCCGGAAGGGTATTTTCGCAAATCAGGAAGTGAACTACTCTTTGCACTATTGCGAGAATACTCTTGTTTACTGCTAACCTTACTGCTTGTCGTCTTTATTACGTGGGCTTTCTTACTCGTTGTATCCGCGTGCGTCTTTGCAAGCACCTCACCTGAAAATGCCATGGTGAGTAACATGAGTATCGCGGCCCCATATCGTCGAATGGGAGTCGATATCATTAGGTCTCCTGGTCGGATATAAACATTCCAACACCTTATTTTCTTCAAAAATTTGAGAGCGGAATCTCAAATCATACCAAAAATAGTCCTCAAGAGCACGTATACAAATAGTCCAATTCCGAAACTATGTCATCCGGAACATGCTCATTAAATCACCAGCACTGGAAAAATGTGCGCGATATCGCAGATAACTGCCTAATTTTGCGCGGGATCACTCATCCCTTCGCGTCCTCCTGGCAGAAAGCCTCAGAGGAGGAGTTTTTCCCCTGAGCCGAGTGGCACACTGGTCAAAAATGCCGCGACAGGAAAATGGAATGAAACGCACTGCATTAGCTATTCTGATGTTACCCGCATTCGCGCATGCCGACTGGTCATCGCCGGGATTTAACGCGTTTAGCGCTGAAGGTACCGGCGTCTTTACCAGCCAGGCAACGCTTGCGAAGGGTACCCGCCCGCTGACGTTGAGTCTTGATAACGCGTGCTGGCAGCCGACAGGTGCCATTAAGCTCAACGAGATGCTGTCGCTCAAACCCTGCGAAGGGACCCCACCGCAGTGGCGGTTATTCCGTGACGGCGTTTATCAGATGCGTATTGATACGCGCTCGGGAACGCCGACGCTGATGTTGACGGTACAAAGTGCGGCGCCACAGCCTGTCGCAAACGTTACCCGCCAGTGCCCGAAGTGGGACGGCAAACCGCTCACGATCGATGTCGTTAACACCTTTCCGGAAGGCACGGTGGTGCGTGATTTTTACAGCAAACAGACCGCGACCGTTCAAAACGGCAAAGTAATTCTTCAGCCAGCCGCCAACAGCAATGGCCTGCTGCTGCTTGAGCGCGCCGAGACGGACAAACCCGCGCCATTCAGCTGGCAAAACGCCACCGTCTATTTCGTGCTGACCGATCGCTTCGTAAATGGCGACCCCACCAACGACAACAGCTATGGCCGCCATAAAGACGGTATGCAGGAGATTGGTACTTTCCACGGCGGCGATCTGAAAGGGCTTACCAGCAAACTGGATTACCTTCAGCAACTGGGCGTGAATGCGCTCTGGATAAGCTCACCGCTGGAGCAAATCCACGGCTGGGTTGGCGGCGGCACCAAAGGGGATTTCCCCCACTACGCCTATCACGGCTATTACACTCAGGACTGGACGAAACTCGACGCCAACATGGGCAGCGAAGATGATTTACACCAGCTTGTCGACGACGCGCACAGGCGCGGTATCCGCGTCCTGTTTGACATTGTCATGAACCACGCGGGTTATGCGACGCTTGCAGATATGCAGGAGTATCAGTTTGGCGCGCTCTATTTGCAGGGCGATGAGCTGAAAAAAACCCTCGGCGAGCGCTGGACTGACTGGAAGCCAGGCGCCGGTCAAAGCTGGCACAGCTTCAACGATTACATCAACTTCAGTGACAAAGCCGCATGGGAAAAATGGTGGGGTAAAAAATGGATCCGTACCGATATCGGTGATTATGACAACCCGGGCTTTGACGATCTGACCATGTCGCTGGCCTTCCTGCCGGATCTGAAAACGGAATCTAAGATCCCGTCAGGTTTGCCGAACTTTTATCAACACAAGCCCGACACCAACGCGAAAGTGATGACGAATTTCACGCCGCGAGATTACCTGACCCACTGGCTCAGCCAGTGGGTACGTGACTACGGCATCGACGGCTTCCGGGTCGATACCGCTAAGCACGTTGAGCCTGAAGCCTGGCAGCAACTGAAAAACCAGGCCAGCCAGGCGCTGGCCGCGTGGAAAGCCGCCAACCCGGACAAAAAACTCGACAATGCGCCATTCTGGATGACCGGTGAATCCTGGGGCCACGGCGTGATGCAGAGCGATTATTACCGCCACGGCTTCGATGCGATGATCAACTTTGACTATCAGGAGCAGGCGGCGAAAGCGGTGGACTGTCTGGCCGATATGGATTTGACCTGGCAGCAAATGGCAGAAAAGCTGCAAAGTTTTAATGTGCTGAGCTATCTCTCCTCCCATGATACGCGTCTGTTCCGTGAAGGGGGCCAGCGCGCCGCTGAGTTACTGCTGCTGGCACCGGGAAGCGTCCAGATCTATTACGGCGATGAATCAGAGCGTCCATTCGGCCCGACGGGCTCCGATCCGCTACAGGGAACCCGTTCGGATATGAACTGGCAGGACGTCACGGGTAAACAGGCGTTAACTGTCGCCCACTGGCAGCTTCTGGGGCAGTTCCGCGCCCGTCATCCGGCGGTGGGTGAAGGCAAGCAAACAACGCTGTCAATGAAAGAGGGCTACGGCTTTGTGCGCGAGCACAAGGGCGATAAGGTGATGGTGGTGTGGGCGGGTAATCAATAGACCCCCTCACCCTACCCCTCTCCTCAAGGGGAGAGGGGCATTCACCAGAACAATTCACCACACAAATACAAACCTACCACATAAAACAACAAATCCGACCACATTCGCCGATTTGCACCAACACGGTGCTGGCGTTATGGTTACTGCCTTTCATATTAAGCCCGACAGATCACCTGCTATGACGTTTTCACTATTCGGCGACAAATTTACCCGCCATTCAGGCATTACCCGCCTGATGGAGGATCTCAACGACGGGCTGCGCACCCCAGGCGCTATCATGCTTGGCGGCGGAAACCCGGCTCAAATTCCGGAGATGAACACCTACTTCCAGACGCTGCTGGCAGAGATGCTGGAAAACGGTAAAGCAACCGATGCGCTATGTAATTACGACGGCCCTCAGGGTAAAACAGAACTACTGACGCTTCTGGCGGCAATGCTGCGGGAAGCGCTGGGTTGGGATATCGAACCACAGAATATTGCACTGACAAACGGCAGTCAGAGCGCGTTTTTCTACTTATTCAATCTGTTCGCCGGACGCCGCGCCGACGGCACCACGAAAAAAGTGCTGTTCCCGCTGGCACCGGAGTATATCGGCTATGCCGATGCCGGCCTCGAAGAAGACCTGTTTGTTTCCGCACGTCCGAATATCGAGTTGCTGCCAGAGGGCCAGTTCAAATATCACGTCGATTTTGAACATCTGCATATCGGTGAAGAGACGGGCATGATCTGCGTATCACGTCCCACCAACCCGACGGGCAACGTGATCACCGACGACGAGCTGATGAAGCTGGATGCGCTGGCGAATCAGCACGGCATCCCGCTGGTGATCGATAACGCCTATGGCGTACCGTTCCCGGGGATCATCTTCAGCGAAGCGCGTCCGCTATGGAACCCGAATATCATCCTCTGCATGAGCCTCTCCAAGCTGGGCCTGCCGGGCAGCCGCTGCGGCATTATCATTGCTAACGAGAAAATCATCACCGCCATTACCAACATGAACGGCATTATTAGCCTTTCTCCTGGCGGCATCGGCCCGGCGATGATGTGCGAGATGATCAGGCGTAACGACCTGCTGCGCCTGTCGAATGAGGTGATTAAGCCGTTTTACTCTCAGCGCGTTCAGGAAACTATTGCCATCCTTCGCCGCTACTTACCGGAAGAACGCTGCCTGATCCATAAACCGGAAGGGGCAATTTTCCTGTGGCTGTGGTTTAAGGATCTGCCCATTACGACAGAGCTGCTTTATCAGCGTCTGAAAAAACGTGGCGTACTGATGGTGCCAGGGGATTACTTCTTCCCGGGGCTGGATAAGCCGTGGCCGCACACGCACCAGTGCATGCGCATGAACTACGTCCCGGACCCGGAAAAAATCGAAGCGGGTGTGAAAATTCTCGCCGAAGAGATTGAGAACGCCTGGCGCGAGGCCGGTTAATAAAACCTCAGGCCAGATTACGCAGCCGTTCCGCGCGTAATCTGGCGGGGTCTATGCAGCGCAGCGCGTGGGTGGGACAGGCTTCGACGCAGGCGGGACCGCCCTCGCGATGCGCGCACAAATCACATTTCAGCGCCTGAACGCGATCTTCCACGACCCGAACCTGCATTGCCCCGAACGGGCACGCCACCATACAGCTTTTGCAGCCGATACAGCGAGCCTGCTCAACGAGCCAGGCTCCCGCAGCACGGTGAATGGCCCCCGTCGGGCAGACATTCGCGCAGGGCGCATCTTCACACTGGTGGCAGCCCACGGCCGTGGTGAAGGTACCCCCCTTAACCACGCGGATCCGTGACGTAAGCGCTTCTGGCGTGGCGCTGCTTTGATGCGACATCATGCACGCCACCTCACAGGTGCGGCACCCGATACATTTTTCTGGATCCGTCAGAATAAATCGGTTCATCAGTTACGCCTCGCGCACGTTAAACCCCAGTTCTTTCGAGATAGCTTCCGCCGTGCCACGCAGCGGTTTTAGCAAGTTTTTCTCACCCACCTGCTTCATGCGCGACGTCGACAGCGAAATGGAGATGGCATAGGGCACGCGCCCGTGAATATCAAAGACCGGCACGGCGATACATGACACACCCAGCTCGTTCTCTTCTTTATCCATCGCCATACTGTGATCGCGAATTTCCGCCAGCTCATCATACATCGCGCTCAGTTCGGTGATGGTGTTGCGGGTCAAAGGTTGGATCTGTTCCTGGTGGCTTTCCCAGTAGCTCGCCACGTAATCCTGATGGCCAAACGCCATATAGATTTTGCCCATCGCAGAACAATAGAGCGGCATATGCTGGCCGATATATGCGCGCGTGCGCAGCATACCGGTTGTCGGCTCAAGCTTATAAATCAGGATCGCGTGGTCATCTTCACGGCTGGAGAAGTTGACCGTTTCGCCGGTGGCAATGTTCAGCGCCTCGAGGTGCGGCGCCGCCACGTGAATAATATTGAGCGATGAAAGCGCCTTTTGCCCGACGGCGATAAATTTGGTGGTCAGACGATAGCTCCCTGCCGCCGGCGCCGGCGTCACGTACCCGCACGACTGCAACCCCTGCAATAACCGGTGCACGGTGCTTTTATTCAGCCCCGCCAGTTCTGATAAATGCGCAAGCGGACACCCGTTCGGATAGTTACTGAGGATTTCAATCAGCATCAGGCCGCGAAACAAGCTCTGGCTACCTGCTGGCCTCTCTTTTTCTTGCGTCATTTCGCTCTCTTTTATGCTCATCAAATGGCTCCTGTTTATCGCGCCCTGATGGTAGCGCAAAGTGTGGTTTAGTTCACGATCTCAACAGAAAAAACACAACCATTTGATTTTAATCGATTTTGAAAAACGTGAATGTCGTTGATCTGACAAAATTTGATCGTTATATTTGAAATCAGATTTCGTATAGTGAAATTTAGCGATAAAAAAGCACTCGCACTTGCCCCTAAAAAAACAGGAGAACAGGGATGAAAGTGACCTTCGAAGAGTTGAAAGCGGCGTTCAATCGGGTTCTGCTCGATCGCGGTGTAAAAGCGGATACCGCAGACGCCTGCGCCGAGATGTTCGCCCGCACCACGGAGTCCGGCGTTTATTCACACGGCGTCAACCGCTTCCCGCGATTTATTCAGCAGCTTGACGCAGGCGACATCATCCCTGACGCCCAGCCGAAACGCGTAACGACATTAGGCGCCATCGAACAGTGGGATGCCCAGCGTTCCATCGGCAACCTGACGGCGAAGAAGATGATGGACCGTGCTACCGAGCTGGCGTCCGATCACGGGATCGGCCTGGTGGCGCTGCGTAACGCTAACCACTGGATGCGCGGCGGCAGCTACGGCTGGCAGGCGGCGGAGAAAGGCTATATCGGCATCTGCTGGACCAACTCTATTGCCGTGATGCCCGCGTGGGGATCAAAAGAATGCTGCATCGGCACAAACCCGCTGATCGTCGCTATCCCGTCGAATCCAATCACCATGGTCGATATGTCGATGTCGATGTTCTCCTACGGCATGCTGGAGGTGAATCGCCTGGCCGGACGCGAATTACCGGTCGACGGCGGCTTTGACGATGAAGGCAATCTGACCAGAGAGCCGGGCGTGATTGAGAAAAACCGTCGCATTCTGCCCATGGGCTACTGGAAAGGTTCCGGCTTGTCGATTGTGCTCGACATGATCGCCACCCTGCTCTCTGACGGCGCGTCCGTCGCGGAAGTGACCCAGGACAACAGCGACGAATACGGCGTATCGCAGATCTTTATCGCCATCGAAGTGGATCGCCTGATCGACGGTCCAACCCGCGATGCCAAACTACAGCGCATCATGGACTTCATCACCACCGCAGAACGCGCTGATGAAAATGTCGCCGTCCGTCTGCCAGGTCATGAGTTCACACGCCTGCTGGAGGAGAATCGCCGCAACGGCATCACGGTTGACGACAGCGTGTGGGCGAAAATCCAGTCTCTGTAAGGAGTGGGTCATGATATTCGGACATATTGCACAGCCAAATCCATGTCGCCTGCCGCTGGCGATAGAAAAGGCGCTTAATTTTCTGCGTACCACGGATTTCACCACCCTGGCGCCGGGCGTGATCGAAATTGAAGGCCGCAACATTTTTGCCCAGGTTCTCGACCTCACCACAAAGGAACAACACGAGAACCGCCCTGAAGTCCATCGCCGCTATCTGGATATCCAGTTTCTGGCCTGTGGCGAAGAAAAAATCGGTATTGCTATTGATACCGGGAATAACAAAATCAGCGAATCATTGCTGGAGCAACGGGATATTATTTTTTATCACGACAGCGAACATGAGTCATTTATCGAAATGATACCTGGCAGTTACGCCATATTTTTCCCGCAGGATGTTCACCGTCCTGCCTGTATTAAAAACAAGGGATCCGCAATTCGTAAAATTGTGGTGAAAGTGGCCATCAGCGAATTAGATTAATTTTCTGATAAATACAGGAATGCGAAATGACCAACACCGGTTTTATTATTGGTGCGTACCCCTGTGCACCCTCATTTCACCAGAAAGGGGAGCAGGAAGAATACGCCTTCTGGCGGGAACTTTCCGACACGCCAAATATTCGCGGGCTGGAACAACCTTGCCTTGAAAATCTCCATCCGTTTGGTGATGAATGGCTGTTTCGTCATACGCCGGGCGACTGGCAGATCGTTGTCACAGCCGTTATGGAAACCATGCGCCGCCGCGGCAGCAACGGCGCGTTTGGCCTGGCGTCCGCGGACGAAGAACAGCGTAAAGCGTGCATTGAATATTACCGCCATCTGCATCAAAAGATTGATGCCGTTAACACCCGCTTTCCCGGGAAAGTGATCGCTCTGGAAATGCAGGCCGCACCGCAGGCGGGTAATGATTCTGTCGAGCAAGCGACAGAAGCATTCTCCCGCTCGGTAAGGGAAATCGCGAGCTGGGACTGGGGCTGCGATCTGGTGCTGGAACACTGTGATGCGATGAATGGCCCGGCGCCGCGTAAAGGGTTCTTGCCCTTAGAGCAGGTGCTGGAGGTAGTGAAAGAGACCGATATCAGCGTCTGTATCAACTGGGCACGTTCGGCCATCGAAGGTCGCAACACCGCCCTTCCGCTGGAACATGTTCAGGCGGCACTCGCTGCCGGGAAGCTGGGGGCGCTGATGTTTTCGGGCACGACCCCTCACGGTGAGTATGGAGAATGGCAGGATCTGCACGCGCCGTTTTCTTCGTTCTGCGCCGACAGTCTCATGTCCACTGAACATGTAAAAACGCTGTTTACTGCGGCGAGCGCCGCAACATTGAAATTCTCCGGTATTAAATTACTGGAAATAAATGCTAATGCTGACGTCAGCCATCGCATCGCTATTTTGCGCGACGGCATTAGCGCTATGAATAAAGCGTCACAATAAAAATAAAGAATACATTTTCCGGTTACCTTCAATGAGATATTAACTATGAATATTTCTTCTAATGCTCTACACGCGGACATTCCGCGCCAGCGCTGGCTAAGGATCATTCCCCCTATTCTTATCGCCTGCATTATTTCCTATATGGACCGCGTAAATATAGCTTTTGCGATGCCCGGCGGTATGGATGAAGAGCTGGGCATTTCCGCCACGATGGCGGGCCTGGCGGGGGGGATCTTTTTTATCGGCTATTTGTTCCTGCAAGTTCCCGGCGGCAAAATTGCCGTGCACGGCAGCGGTAAGAAGTTTATCGGCTGGTCGCTGGTTGCCTGGGCGGTGATCTCGGTTCTGACTGGGCTTGTGACCAACCAGTATCAGCTGCTGGTACTGCGCTTCTTACTCGGCGTGGCGGAAGGTGGGATGCTGCCCGTTGTGCTCACGATGATCAGTAACTGGTTCCCGGATGCCGAGCGCGGCCGCGCCAACGCGATTGTGATCATGTTCGTGCCCATCGCCGGGATCATCACCGCCCCGCTGTCGGGCTGGATTATTACCGCTCTCGACTGGCGCTGGCTGTTCATTATTGAAGGTCTGATGTCCGTTGTTGTGCTGGTGCTGTGGGCGTTCACCGTCTACGACCGACCGCAGGAAGCACGCTGGATCTCTGAGGCCGAGAAAAACTACCTGGTACAAACGCTAGCGGCAGAGCAGCAGGCCATTGCGGGTAAAGAGGTGAAAAACGCCTCGCTCAGCGCGGTGCTGTCTGACAAAACCATGTGGCAGCTGATCGCCCTCAACTTCTTCTACCAGACTGGCATTTACGGTTACACCCTCTGGCTGCCCACCATTCTGAAGGAGCTGACACACACCAGCATCGGCCAGGTGGGAATGCTCGCCATTCTGCCTTACATCGGCGCCATTGCCGGCATGTTCCTGTTCTCTACGCTCTCTGACCGCACCGGCAAGCGCAAGCTGTTTGTCTCCCTGCCATTGATTGGCTTTGCGCTCTGCATGTTCCTCTCCGTGGCGCTGAAAGAGCACACCTGGCTGGCCTATGCCGCGCTGGTGGGCTGTGGCTTCTTCCTGCAATCCGCAGCGGGGGTGTTCTGGACCATCCCGGCGCGTCTGTTCAGCGCTGAGATGGCGGGCGGCGCTCGCGGCGTGATTAATGCCCTGGGCAACCTCGGCGGGTTCTGCGGTCCTTATGCGGTAGGCGTACTGATCACCCTGTACAGCAAAGACGCAGGTGTTTACTGCCTGGCAGTTTCGCTGGCGCTGGCATCGCTGCTGGCCCTGCTGTTACCGGCGAAATGCGATGCCGGAGCAGAGCCCAACCCCACGGTGAACTCGCATAAGCGTGCGGCCTGAGGCCCTCACCTGACCCACTAAACCAAACCGTAGGCCGGGTAAGCGAAGCGCCACCCGGCAATTAAGCGAGAAGAAGATGAGTGAAAAAGAGCCTTTCTGGCTGGGTATCGATTGTGGCGGTACTTATCTGAAAGCCGGTTTATACAACAGCCAGGGCAAAGAAGTCTGTATTGAACGCCGCTCAGTGGCCACGCTCAGCCCACGCGCCGGCTACGCCGAGCGGGATATGCACCAGCTCTGGCAGCACTGCCACAAAACCGTCGCCCTGCTGCTCAAAAATTCAGGCGCTGACGGCGGTCAGATCAAAGGCGTTGGCATTTCAGCCCAGGGCAAGGGGCTGTTTCTGCTCGATAAACAGGATCGCCCCCTGGGTAACGCCATACTCTCCTCCGATCGCCGTGCGCTGGAGATCGTACAACGCTGGCAGCAGGACGGTATACCCGAAAAGCTCTATCCGCATACTCGCCAGACGCTGTGGACGGGGCATCCGGCCTCACTCCTGCGCTGGGTTAAAGAGAACGAGCCGCAGCGGTATCAGCAAATTGGCAGCGTGATGATGGCGCACGATTACCTGCGCTGGTGTCTGACCGGGGTCAAAGGCTGCGAAGAGAGCAACATCTCGGAATCCAATCTCTACAACATGAATACCGGGCAGTACGATCCGCAGCTCACGCGCTGGCTCGGCATCAGCGACATTGACGGTGCCCTGCCGCCTATTATCGGTTCAGCAGAAATTTGCGGGGAAATCACCGCTCAGGCAGCCGCACTGACCGGTCTCACGGCGGGTACTCCCGTCGTTGGTGGACTGTTTGATGTGGTTTCCACCGCGATCTGCGCCGGGCTGCATGACGAACATACGCTGAATGCCGTAATGGGGACCTGGGCCGTAACCAGTGGGATTGCCCACGGCATCCGCGACAACGAGCCTTTCCCCTACGTCTATGGCCGCTACGTCCATCCGCAGCAGTTCATCGTTCATGAAGCCAGCCCCACGTCGTCCGGCAACCTGGAATGGCTGACGGCCCAATGGGGCGATATGTCATTCGATGAGATTAACCACGCCGTGGCCAGCCTGCCAAAAGCTGAAAGCGATGTGTTCTTCCTGCCTTTCCTCTACGGCAGCAACGCCGGGCTGGAGATGACCAGCGGCTTCTATGGCTTGCAGGCGCTGCATACCCGCGCGCACCTCCTCCAGGCGGTTTATGAAGGGGTGGTATTCAGCCACATGACCCACCTCAACCGTATGCTCGAACGCTTTCCCCACGTGCAGGCCTTGCGTGTGACGGGCGGCCCAACCCATTCGGACGTGTGGATGCAGATGCTCGCGGACGTCAGCGGCCTGGCGATTGAACTCCCGCAGGTGGAAGAGACCGGCTGTTCCGGTGCGGCGCTGGCCGCGCTCGTCGGTACAGGCCTCTATCCCGATTTTTACGCCGCTCAGCGCGCCCTCAGGCATGACATCCGGATGATTGAACCTGACATGCGTGCCCATGCCGCCTACCAGCGCAAATATCACCGTTACCAGCTACTGATTTCAGCATTACAGGGCTATCACGCCCGTGTTAAGGAGTACGACCTATGAGCCGACCATTATTGCAGCTGGCGCTCGACCACACCTCGCTTCAGGCCGCGCAGCGCGATGTCGCGACGCTTTCCGATCACGTCGACATCGTCGAAGCCGGCACCATTCTATGCCTGACCGAAGGGCTAAACGCCGTTCGCGCCCTGCGTGCGCAGTGTCCGGATAAAATTATCGTGGCGGACTGGAAAGTCGCCGATGCCGGAGAAACGCTGGCTGAGCAGGCGTTTGGCGCAGGCGCAAACTGGATGACCATCATCTGTGCCGCCCCGCTGGCCACCGTTGAACGTGGCCACGAGGTCGCACTGCGCTGCGGCGGCGAGATCCAGATGGAGCTGTTTGGCAACTGGACGCTGGACGACGCACGCGCGTGGCATCGCATCGGGGTGAAGCAGGCGATTTACCACCGCGGGCGCGACGCACAGGCCAGCGGCCAGCAGTGGGGTGAGGCGGATCTCAGCAAAATGAAGGCGCTGTCCGATATCGGTTTGCAGCTTTCTATAACTGGCGGTATCACCCCCGCTGACCTGTCGCTGTTTAAGCAGATCAACGTCAAAGCCTTCATTGCCGGGCGCGCGCTGGCAGGCGCCGATAATCCGCCGCAGGTGGCACAGGCATTCCATTCGCAAATCCGCGACATCTGGGGAGAGTAACCATGCGTCAGCATCCGTTAGGCATTTACGAAAAAGCGCTGCCAAAAGATCTCTCCTGGCCGGAGCGCCTGGTTCTGGCAAAAAGCTGCGGCTTCGATTTTGTGGAGATGTCGGTGGATGAGACCGACGAGCGTTTATCGCGCCTTGAATGGAGTACCACGCAGCGCGCCTCTCTTGTGGAAGCGATGCTGGAGACCGGCGTGGCCATCCCGTCGATGTGCTTGTCTGCCCATCGTCGCTTCCCGTTTGGCAGCCGCGATGAAATCGTGCGCGAACGCGCCCGCGAGATCATGACCAAAGCCATCCGGCTGGCCCGTGATTTGGGTATTCGCACCATCCAGCTTGCGGGTTATGACGTGTACTACGAGGAGCACGACGAGGGCACGCAACAGCGCTTTGCCGAAGGGCTGGCGTGGGCCGTAGAGCAGGCTGCCGCCGCGCAGGTAATGCTGGCGGTAGAGATCATGGACACTGCGTTTATGAACTCCATCAGCAAGTGGAAAAAGTGGGACGACATGCTCGCCTCGCCGTGGTTCAGCGTTTACCCGGACGTCGGCAACCTGAGCGCGTGGGGCAACGACGTCACCGCCGAGCTGACGCTGGGCATTGACCGCATCGCCGCTATCCACCTGAAAGACACCCGGCCCGTGACCGAGCAAAGCCCCGGACAGTTCCGCGATGTGCCCTTTGGCGAGGGCTGCGTCGATTTCGTTGGCGTGTTTAACACGCTGAATCAACTTAACTATCGCGGCGCATTTCTGATTGAAATGTGGACCGAGAAAGCCAAAGAGCCGGTACTGGAGATCATCCAGGCGCGCCGCTGGATTGAAGCCCGAATGCAGGAAGGAGGCATGACATGTTAGAACAACTTAAAGCCGAGGTGCTGGCGGCAAATCTCGCCCTGCCCGCCCACCAGCTGGTGACGTTCACCTGGGGCAACGTCAGCGCGGTTGACCGTGACAGCGGCATGATGGTGATCAAACCATCCGGCGTGGAGTACGACGTGATGACCGCAGAAGATATGGTGGTGGTAAATATCGCCACGGGTAAAGTGGTCGAGGGGAGTAAAAAACCCTCCTCCGACACCCCGACCCATCTCGCGCTGTATCGTCGTTACCCGGAAATTGGCGGCATTGTGCATACCCATTCCCGCCACGCCACCATCTGGTCGCAGGCGGGGCAGGATTTACCCGCGTGGGGCACGACGCACGCGGACTATTTCTACGGTGCGATCCCCTGCACGCGGCTGATGACCCCGGCTGAAATCGCGGGTGAATATGAATACCAGACGGGGGAAGTCATTATCAAAACCTTCGAGGAGCGCGACATAAGCCCGATGCAGGTCCCGGCGGTGCTGGTTCATTCTCACGGCCCGTTTGCCTGGGGCAAAGACGCTGCCGATGCGGTACACAATGCCGTGGTGCTGGAAGAGTGCGCCTATATGGGGCTTTTCTCGCGCCAGCTTGCACCTCAGCTTCCGGTTATGCAGCAGGAATTGCTGGATAAGCATTACCTGCGCAAGCATGGCGCAAATGCCTATTACGGCCAGTGATCAGCCGGAATTAATATGCTCTTTACAGTACCGCCGTTTCCAGACGGCGGGCGTTAACCCGGTATGTTTGGAGAATATTTGCCGGAAATAACCCACGTCATTAAAACCGCACCGGGCGGCCACTTCAGTTAATGAGGCCGCATCGTTCAGCAGCAGTTTTTCAGCGGCCCTGACGCGCTGGCGGTGAATTGCCTCCGTCAGGGTTAAATGAAACGTCCGGCGAAATACTCGCCCCAGGTAATCCGCGTTGCAGTGCAGCTCTTTTGCCAGCTGCGAAGTGGACAGGGGCAGTCCACGCTGACGTTACCGATGCCGGTCCGCCGTGTGTACGGCAACCCGCAGGTGAGCCAGCAGGCGAGGAAAGTCGCATTGCAGCGTGGACCGCTGATTTACTGCCTGGAAGAAGCCGATAACGGCGCAAATCTGCATAACCTTTCTTTGCCCCAGGACAGCGCGTTTCGGGTCTTCGAAGGCAAAGGCATTTTCGCGCACAAGATGCTGATACAGGCGGAAGGGATCGGGTGTCAGGCGAAGGACACTGATGCTCTGTGGCAGTACGACCACTCGCCGGTAGAACGTCAGCCCCGGACGCTGACCTTTATTCCGTGGTTTAGCTGGGCAAACCGGGGAGAAGGGGAAATGCGGATATGGGTGGATGAGGGCATAATTTAAAAAAATAACACATCGTTATATATATAATATACTTAATAAGCTCGGCGTTGTCGGGCTTATTTTCTTTGAATGATTTTAATCACTCTGTGATCCAAACCCCGGAAACGTTTTTTTACTGGTGCCACCCACAGGCGCTTATTGAATGGCATGCATTTTAATGATATTTCATCAAGGCACACAGCAAAGAAATAAGGATATCCCATGGAATTTACAGAAAGACTAAATGCGTTATCTACTAAAATTAGGCAGCAAATTGAAGTAATTAATACAGAAGAAGCAACCAAAACGGCATTTGTAATGCCTTTTATTCATAATGTTTTAGGTTATGACGTATTTGATCCGTCAGAGGTTACGCCTGAATTTGTTTGTGATATCGGCACAAAAAAAGGTGAAAAAATTGACTATGCGATAATGAAAAATAACGATGTGCAAATACTCATCGAATGTAAAAAAATTGGTGAGTCTTTGCATATAAATCATGCTTCACAACTTTTCAGATACTTCCACGTTACAAATGCAAGGATATCCATCTTAACGAACGGGCAAATATACAGGTTTTATACCGACCTCGACGCTCCTAATAAAATGGATGAGAAACCTTTTTTAGAAGTAGACCTGCTTGATATTGATGAAAATGTTATACCTGAATTAAAAAAACTCACCAAATCTTCTTTTGATCTTGAATCCATTATAAACGCGGCTGGAGAATTAAAATACGTTAGTCAAATCAAGAGAATATTGCATACACAACTTAACAATCCAGAAGACGATTTCGTTAAGTTTTTTGCTTCGCGAGTATATGACGGAATGCTAACCCAAAAAGTCAGAGAGTCTTTTCAAAATCTTACGAAAAAGGCAGCAAGTCAGTACATAAACGATCAAGTTAATGAGAGGCTTAAGTCTGCCATTACAGGTATTACTCCGGCTGTCGTCGAAGCGCCAACAGAAACACAGCAAAGTGAAGATGATGAACAAAAAGATGAGAGTGAAATCATCACCACTTTAGAAGAGTTGGAAGGTTTTCATATTGTTAAAGCAATCACGCGAGCAGTGTTGGAGGCACCTCGCATTACCCATAGAGATACAAAGAGCTATTGCGGCATTCTTGTAGACGACAATAACCGCAAGCCTCTTTGCCGGTTGCATTTTAATCGAACTCAAAAATACATCGGGCTCTTTGATCTCGAAAAAAATGAAACACGGCACCCAATTTCTACAGTTGATGATATTTTTTCCTTTGCAGATATCCTGAAAGCAACTGCTGCTCTTTACATCTAATCTTCACCGCGGCAGCACGCGACGTGCTGCCTCGGCCAGAAATGCGCTTCGATTGCCGAATTGAGGATGCTCGCTGACAAAGGAATCAATCTTCACCAGCAAACGTCGAGGCATCGTGATGTTGATGCGTTCGGCTCTGCCGTCGAATTGCTTCATATTAATATCCACCAGCAACCATTGCCCGCCTGTGAAGTCGTCAGGTTGATTTTCAAGGTGCACTTCGACACTACCCGGGAGAGGCAATGCTTCATCCATTTCAAACAGCGCTTCGAAGTGCGCCGTGAGCGCATCACGTGCATCCTGAAAAGCGTCATCAAGTGAATCCCCCGCAAAAAAACATCCCGGAACGTCGGGGAAGAAACCGCTGGCGCTACCGTCGGAATCAGAATGAATGTAAGCCGGATAAAACATAACTACTCCTGATATCAGTGTTTAATGCCCGCCTGTCGCCAGATCTGTGCGAGAGTGCCCGGTTTAATGTCCTTTTTAGGATGCGGAACGGTTACCAACCCTTTTTGCACTGGATGGCGAAACTGATGATGGCTTCCCTTCGTTCTTACACATTTCCAGCCATGGCTAACCAGAACAGCAATGATATCCGCACTTTTCACATCCCAACCCTTCCCTGATTATACACATGATACATACCACCACTACTGGATTGAATGACATTAGCGCATTAAAAAAGGCAGTGCAGCCAGGCTTTGTCGAAACAGGAAGAGGCGTCGAGAAAAGAAGAAGGAGGCATGTCATGTTGCAGATAAAAATGCGGACACTCTCGTAGGCCGGGTAAGGCGAAGCCGCCACCCGGCTTTAACCCGGCTCAGGTCACCCTACCCGGAACGACCTGAGCCCGGAGATTAAAACAGCCCCAGCGGTTTATCGGAGTAGCTGACTAACAGACATTTCGTTTGCTGGTAGTGCTCCAGCATCATCTTATGGGTTTCACGCCCGATGCCCGACTGCTTGTAGCCGCCAAACGCCGCATGAGCCGGATAGGCGTGATAGCAGTTTGTCCATACGCGTCCGGCCTGAATGCCGCGGCCCATTTTATAGGCCAGATTACCGTTACGACTCCAGACGCCCGCCCCCAGGCCATACTGCGTGTCGTTGGCGAGCTCCAGCGCCTCGTCCATGGTTTTAAACGTGGTGACGGCCAGCACCGGTCCAAAAATTTCCTCCTGGAAAACGCGCATGTTGTTCTTACCGAACAGGATGGTCGGCTCAAGGTAGTAACCCTCCTGCAAATCGCCGCCCAGCACCTTACGACGACCGCCGGTCAACACATCGGCCCCCTCTTTTTTACCGATATCAATATAGTTGAGGATGGTTTCCAGCTGGCCATGCGATACCTGCGCTCCCATCTGGGTGACGTTATCCAGCGGATTACCGCTGCGAATCGACTCCACGCGCCGGATCGCCCGCTCCATAAAGCGCTCATAAATGGATTCCTGCACCAGCGCGCGGCTCGGACAGGTGCAGACTTCACCCTGGTTGAACGCGAACAGCGCAAACCCTTCCAGCGCTTTGTCGAAGAAGGCGTCCTCTTCATCCATCACGTCGGCAAAGAAGATGTTCGGCGATTTCCCGCCCAGCTCCAGGGTGACCGGAATGATGTTCTGGGTCGCGTACTGCATGATCTGCTGACCCACTTCCGTTGAGCCGGTAAACGCCACTTTAGCAATACGCTTTGAAGTAGCCAGATATTCGCCGATCTCTCCCCCGGCCCCGTTGACCACGTTAATGACCCCCGGCGGCAACAGGTCGCCAATCACCTCCATCAGCAGCAGTACCGAAAGCGGCGTTAAGCGTGCAGGTTTCAGCACCACGCAGTTACCCGCCGCCAGCGCGGGCGCCATTTTCCAGCTCGCCATCAGCAGCGGGAAGTTCCACGGAATAATTTGCCCCACCACGCCGAGCGGCTCGTGGAAGTGATACGCCACGGTATCTTTGTCAACTTCACTTATTCCCCCCTCCTGGGCACGAATGCAGGACGCAAAATAGCGGAAATGGTCAATCGCCAGCGGCACGTCCGCCGCCATGGTTTCCCGGATCGGCTTGCCGTTGTCCCACGTTTCCGCGGTCGCCAGCAGCTCCAGATTCTGCTCCATCCGATCGGCGATTTTGAACAAAATGGCCGCTCTGTCCTGAACGGACGTTTGTCCCCACTTATCTTTCGCCTTATGCGCCGCATCCAGCGCTAAATCGATATCCCGCTTGCCCGAACTGGCAATTTCACACAGCGGCTGGCCGGTAACGGGCGTCAGGTTGGAATAGTACTCACCGTCGACGGGCGCCACCCAGTCGCCGCCGATAAAGTTGTCATAGCGGGGCTTCAGCTTAAGAGGAAAACCAAACTCGCCTGGCTGGATACGCGATGAGGGAGGATTGTTTGTCATGACCGTCTCCTTGCAGTAGGTGTACAACAAGGGTAGTTCCGGCTGGTGATTTTCTCGCCAGTCGGTAACGGGTTTACGAGCCGTATCACGGATTACCGTACTTTACGTTTCGTTTCTGCCGCCGGAGCCATACTTAATAGCTCAGGGGCTCATGAGGAACAATGCAATGCAGCTATTTATCGGCTTTGACGTGGGCGGAACCCACATCAAACACGGCGTGATCAACGAAAACGGCGAAGAACTGACATCCGATGAATATGATACGCCTGACGATGAAAGCACCTTCAAACAGAAGTGGAAAGCGGTGGTGGATAAGTACCGCCAGGAGCATGAGATCGTCGGCATCGGCGTGAGTTTTCCGGGCCACATCAATCACCATACCGGCGAAGCGGCCAAGGCCGGGGCGCTGGATTACCTTGACGGTGAAAACCTGTGCGAGCTTTTCGCACAGCTGACCGATCTCCCCGTAACAACCGAAAATGACGCCAACTGCGCGGCGCTGGGCGAACGCTGGCAGGGCGCCGGTAAGGATTATGAGCATTTTGTCTGCATCACCATCGGCACCGGCGTCGGCGGCGGTATCGTCATGGAGGGCGATCTCTACCGTGGGTCGCACTACCGGGCGGGTGAGTTTGGCGTGCTGCCCGTTGGCAACAACGGCGAGCCGATGCACGAAGTGGCGTCCGCCAGCGGCCTGATGAAAGCCTGCCGCCGCGCGCTGGCCGTGTCGGAAGATGAGATGCCTGATGGTGAGGAGCTGTTTAGACGCATGGACAGCGACGTGCATCTGCGTGAGGCCATAGAAGAGTGGGCGCATTTCCTCTCGCGGGGCATCTACAGCGTGATCTCCATGTTTGATCCGCAGGCGGTGCTGATTGGCGGCGGCATTAGCGAGCAGGAGAAAATCTATCTCCTGCTGGATAAATACCTACAGCGATTCGAGGAGTGGGAAGCGCTCCGGGTGCCCATCCTTCCCTGCGAGCTGGGTAACCAGGCGGGAAGGCTGGGCGCGGTCTGGCTGGCTAAGCAGAAGCAGGCGCGTAGCGCTTAACGCTTAGGGAAATAACTGCGCGTCGCGTAGCACATGGTCATTGCCACGACGACGCGTAAACCCGATGCGGTTGAAATACTCCAGGATCTGAATCGCCAGTTTGCGTCCCACGTTCAGCCGATCGCGGAAGTCTGCGGCGCAGGTTGATCCGCGCGCCTGATCCAGCTCCCGGATCAGGTTCGCAAACGCCACGATCCGATCGTTGCGGTAATAACGATCTTTCACGATCGCCACAATCATCCCCTGCTGCGCCGCATGGCGCAGTACCTGACGCATCAGCTGCTCATCGGTATTGGTTTCACGCGCCAGATCGCGCACCCACCACGGTTCATCGCCAAACAGCGCCGCCACTTTTTGCCAGACCGCGTCCTGCTCAGCGGTAAAACCGGCCTTGTGTTCCGGCAGGTGCAGCCAGCCGTGATGACTTGCAATCACGCCGCTTTCACGCATGTTTTCAATCAGCAACAGCACCAGCGCGTCGTCTTCCATGGGCAACGCCATGCGCCGCAGACGTTCACGACCCGGACCGGGCTCATCCTGATGCTGTTCATGGTAGGTCGCCAGCGTGCTCAGCACTTTGCGCTGCCAGCATGCCGCCACCGGCGCGTTCAGCAGGCTGTTCCCGGCCTGAATAAAACCTGGCTCCTGCGTCAGAAGACGCAATCCTTCGCCGCTGAGCTGGCGCGCCCAGGCGAACGCCGCCAGATTCACCGCACCACGCTCAAGGTGGATATCTAACGCAGACTTATCATCGCGGGCCTGGGCCAGTGCGGCCAGCCACTGTAAATACTCGGGCTTACGCTTGCCGCGACGGGGCGGATCCAGCATGACCACGCGCGCGCCCGCCAGCGTTTCCCGCGCCGAAATATCGCGCAGAACCAGGCGGTCGTTATCCGCCAGCCAGAGCGGGGAGTCGAACACCAGTTCGGCGAGATCGTTTTCCAGCAGCGACACGCGTCCGGTGATATGGCTGGCCGCGTGGTGGATATGCAGCGGCTGCCACTGGGTCAGCGGATTATGGGTCTGGAGAGAAACGATGATCCGTTCAGAAGGCTCCGGCGGCGCGTCGGCCAGCAGCCAGTCGCCGCGGTTAAGCTGGTCTTTTTCGGCATCACCGGCAATATTCAGCGCGATACGCTGCCCGGCGTGGGCCTGTTCCACCGGCTGGTTTTGCGCGTGAAGCCCGCGCACGCGCATCGGTTTGTTCACGCCCGTCAGCCACAGGGTATCGCCCACGTTCACTTCGCCGCTCAGCGCGGTGCCGGTCACCACCAGCCCAGCCCCTTTCACGGTAAATGCCCTGTCGATCGCCAGACGGAAGCGGTGATGGCTGGCATGTTCACGAGACGGGATCTGCTGCAAATGGTCGCGAAGAGCGTCGATACCGCGGCCTTCTGTCGCCACGGTGACAAACAGTGACGCATCCTTAAAACCGTATTCACTCAGCGCCGTCAGCACCTCTTCACGCACCTCGTCGATTCGCGCCTTATCCACACGGTCCGCTTTGGTGAGGGCGACGGTCAACTGCGGGTTTCCCGTCAGCTGGAGGATCGCCAGATGCTCGCGCGTTTGCGCCATCACCCCGTCATCGCACGCGACCACCAGCAGAGCGTGATCGATCCCGCCCACGCCCGCGAGCATATTGGAAAGAAACTTCTCGTGGCCGGGCACGTCGATAAAGCCCAGCACGCGACCGTCGGGCTGCGGCCAGTAGGCGTAACCCAGGTCAATGGTCATGCCGCGCTTTTTCTCTTCCGGCAGGCGATCGGCATTCACGCCCGTAATGGCCTGCAATAACGTGGTTTTGCCGTGGTCAACGTGACCGGCGGTGGCAATAATCATTTCAACATCATCTCCAGAAACCGCACTTCATCTTCCAGACAGCGTAAATCCAGCCACATGCGACTGTCACCGATCCGGCCAATCACCGGCGTCGGTAATGCGCGCCAGCGCGCCGACAGCGCCTCAAGCTGGCTTCCGCGTCCGTCGCGCGGGGTGAACGTCAGCGCTTCGCTCGGTAACCTGTCCACCGGCAGCGAGCCGCTGCCAATTTGCGACAGGCAAGGCTCGATACGAACGTCAAACTCAGGGTAATGAGGAGCAACCTGCGGCAGTAGCGCTTCCGCCTGCGCGCGAATGGAGGCCGCATCACGGCTCAGCAAACGCAACGTGGGCAGGCGGTCAGCCAGTTTCTCCGGGTGGAGATAGAGCCGCAGCGTGGCTTCCAGCGCGGCCAGCGTCATTTTATCGGCACGCAGGGCGCGCTTAAGCGGGTGCTGCTGTAGCTGCGCAATCAGCTCGCGCCTGCCGACGATAATCCCCGCCTGCGGCCCGCCCAGCAATTTATCACCGGAGAAACTGACCAGGCTTACGCCCGCGGCAACCATTTCCTGCACCATGGGCTCTTTCGGCAGACCGTACTGGCGCATATCCACCAGCGAACCGCTGCCGAGATCGGCAATCACCGGCACGTTTAGCTCGCGCCCAATGGCGGCCAGTTCGGCCTCTTCCACCGTTTTGGTGAAACCCTCAATGTGGTAATTGCTGGTATGCACTTTCATCAGCAGGGCGGTGTTTTCATTCATCGCCGCGCGATAATCTTTTGCATGGGTACGGTTGGTTGTGCCCACTTCATGCAGCGTGCAGCCCGCCTGGCGCATGACGTCCGGAATACGAAACGCCCCGCCGATCTCCACCAGCTCGCCGCGAGAGACGACAACCTCTTTTCCGCTCGCGGTGGCCGCCAGCATTAACAGCACCGCCGCCGCGTTGTTATTCACAATGCAGGCATCTTCCGCGCCGGTGATCTGGCAGAGAAGATCCGCCAGTGCGCGATCGCGATGCCCACGCCCGGCGCCGTCCAGATCGTACTCCAGCGTCACCGGCGAGCGCATGGCACGGGTGACGGCCTCTGTTGCCTCTTCGGCCTGCTGTGCCCGGCCCAGATTGGTGTGCAGAACCGTGCCTGTCAGGTTAATAACCGGGCGCAACGCGCTTTGCCCGTGCTTGCTCAGCCTGCGTTCAACTTCCTGCGCCCACGCCACGCACCAGCCGGGTAGCGCGTTCTCAGCCTGAATATGGCGACGCGCATCGTCCTGAAGCTGGCGTAGCATGTCGACCGTTGCAGTATGGCCAAACTGCTCCAGCACTGCAGTGATGCGCGGGTCACGAAGCAGTCGATCGGTAGCGGGGATCTGGCTGTAGAGGGAATGATGAGTAGTCATGAATGCGCCTGGCGAGTAAATATCTTCCCCCCTCCCGACGGGAGAGGGAGTTAACATGTGGGGGGATTGTACCGCCTCCCGCCAGGAAGTGTTATAACCCGCATCAAGCCTTTGGCGGTTCAGTCCGGGCAAAACTTTCGCGCTGGAAGAGCGTCTCCGCCAGTTTGACCAGCAGCGGACGATCCACGCACCAGCCCGGCGAGACGCGGCGGAAATTGAGGTAGCCAATGGCGCAGGCGATGGCGATCGTCGCCAGATTCAGGCTATCGCTCTGAATTTTCCCGTCGCGGATCAGCTGTTCGCACATATCCAGGCTGCGGCTGATTTTTTCGCGCTGGCGCAGCAGCTCATTTTCTGACTGCTGGGCGGCGGGCCTTGCCTGCTCGCGTACGGACGTCAATGCCGCATCCATAATGCCATCCGCCAGGGCTTCAATTTGCTTCATCGCCAGCGCTGCTTTTGGATCCGCCGGCAGCATGGCTGGCGCAACGCCAAGCAGTTCGATGTACTCCGCAATGATCGGGGAATCAAACCAGTAATCGCCCTCGTCCGTTACCAGCGCCGGGACTTTCCCCAGCGGGTTGTACTGCGCAACGCCGTTCTCTGCGTTGTAGGGCTGTTCATTTACGAATTCAAATTCAATCCCTTTCTCCAGCAGGAGAATCGAAATCTTACGCACGAAAGGACTGGTATAACTGCCGATGAGTTTCATTGCTTATCCTTAATGCCCACAAAGAGGTCAGTATGGATCAAGCCGTGGAAAAAGGCAGGTGTGCGTATCGCATTCCTGCCATGAGGGGATACGGGAGAAATCTGCATAAAAATATTTTGTGAATCAAATCACAATCTGGAAACAAACAACCAACTTAACATTGTGATGCAAATCACAAAACGCCGCCCATTATGGCGTATTTCTGAGCGATGTATTTTTTTTACACACTCATTTTGTGATCGCGATCACTTCACTAATGTCCTCACCCCCTACATTCATGTGATTCAGATCACACAAAATTTCACTGTCTGGACAGTTGAACGATTCAGTGCCAGATTTCACAGCATCAGAACAGGGCCCGGCTACCTCTGCCGCCGCACATTAACGATAAACCTCGGGCCACAAGCCTAAGCGTAAACATAAGAAGGGGTGTTTTATGTCATCCGATTTCAAGATCAAAGTGCAAAGCTTTGGTCGTTTCCTCAGCAACATGGTGATGCCAAATATCGGCGCGTTTATCGCGTGGGGTATTATCACCGCATTATTTATTCCGACAGGGTGGTTGCCTAACGAAACGCTGGCAAAACTTGTTGGCCCAATGATTACCTATCTCCTGCCACTGCTCATCGGTTATACCGGTGGTCGTCTGGTGGGCGGTGACCGCGGTGGCGTCGTGGGTGCCATCACAACCATGGGGGTGATCGTCGGTGCGGATATGCCGATGTTCCTCGGTGCGATGATTGCCGGTCCTCTGGGCGGCTGGGCGATCAAGAAATTTGACGTCTGGGTTGATGGCAAGATCAAATCCGGCTTCGAAATGCTGGTGAACAACTTCTCTGCGGGCATCATCGGGATGATCCTCGCGATTCTGGCGTTCCTCGGCATTGGCCCGGCGGTTGAAGTGCTGTCCAAGCTGCTGGCCGCGGGCGTTAACTTCATGGTGGCGCACGACATGCTGCCGCTGGCGTCTATCTTTGTTGAACCAGCGAAAATCCTGTTCCTGAACAACGCCATCAACCACGGTATCTTCTCACCGCTGGGTATTCAGCAGTCACACGATCTCGGCAAGTCCATCTTCTTCCTGATTGAAGCGAACCCGGGTCCGGGTATGGGCGTTCTGCTGGCATACATGTTCTTTGGTCGCGGCAGCGCGAAACAGTCTGCTGGCGGCGCGGCGATCATTCACTTCCTGGGCGGTATTCACGAAATTTACTTCCCATATGTGCTGATGAACCCACGTCTGATCCTGGCCGTTATCCTTGGCGGTATGACCGGTGTGTTCACCCTGAGCGTACTGGGCGGTGGTCTGGTGTCTCCTGCTTCTCCAGGCTCTATCCTGGCGGTGCTGGCGATGACCCCGAAAGGCGCCTACTTCGCGAACATCGCGGCGATCTGTGCGGCCATGGCGGTCTCCTTCGTGGCCTCCGCTATCCTGCTGAAAACCAGCAAGGTGAAAGAAGACGACGATATCGAAGCGGCAACCCGTCGTATGCATGACATGAAAGCCGAATCCAAAGGCGCAACGCCGCTGGCGGCGGGAGATGTCTCTAACGACCTGAGCCACGTGCGTAAAATCATCGTGGCCTGTGATGCCGGTATGGGCTCCAGCGCAATGGGTGCGGGCGTACTGCGGAAGAAAGTGCAGGATGCGGGTCTGACCAACATCTCCGTCACCAACAGCGCGATTAACAGCCTGCCGCCGGACGTTGACCTGGTGATCACGCACCGCGATCTGACCGAACGCGCTATGCGTCAGGTACCGCAGGCACAGCACATTTCCCTGACCAACTTCCTCGACAGCGGCCTGTACGCCAGCCTGACCGAACGCCTGGTGGCGGCGCAGCGCCATGAAGATAACGAAGTGAAAGTGCGTACCAGCCTGCAAGACAGCTTCGACGAGAGCAACGCGCATCTGTTCAAACTGGGCGCTGAAAACATCTTCCTTGGCCGCACGGCGACCAATAAAGAAGAGGCCATTCGCTTCGCCGGTGAGCAGCTGGTGAAAGGCGGCTACGTTCAGCCTGAGTACGTTGAGGCGATGCTGGAACGCGAAAAGCTGACCCCAACCTACCTGGGTGAATCCATCGCGGTTCCACACGGTACGGTAGAAGCCAAAGACCGCGTGCTGAAAACCGGCGTGGTGTTCTGTCAGTATCCTGATGGTGTGCGCTTCGGTGAAGAAGAGGACGACATCGCCCGTCTGGTGATTGGTATCGCCGCTCGCAACAACGAGCATATCCAGGTGATTACCAGCCTGACCAACGCGCTGGATGACGAAACGGTTATTGAGCGTCTGGCCAACACCACCAGCGTTGAAGAAGTTCTGGCCCTGCTGAACAAGTAACAGCGCCTCTTCCCTCTCCCCCCGGGGAGAGGGCTAGGGTGAGGGGAAAACGTTCCTCACCCCAGCCCTCTCGGGTAAAAACATTGATGAAGGTTAACACTATGAAAGCATTACATTTTGGCGCAGGTAATATCGGTCGTGGCTTTATCGGTAAACTGCTGGCAGACGCGGGCATTACCCTGACATTCGCCGATGTGAATCAGGTGGTTCTGGATGCCCTGAATGCCCGTCATAGCTATCAGGTTCACGTGGTGGGTGAAAACGAACAGGTTGAAACGGTCTCTGGCGTCAACGCGGTAAGTAGCATTGGCGACGACGTGATTGACCTCATCGCGAGCGTTGATCTGGTCACCACCGCCGTGGGTCCGGTGGTGCTTGAGCGTATCGCCCCGGCGGTTGCGAAAGGCCTGGCGAAGCGTAAAGCACAGGGCGTTGAAACACCGCTGAACATCATCGCCTGTGAAAACATGGTGCGCGGCACCACGCAGCTGAAAGGCCACGTTCTTGCGGCCGTCGCCGACGAAGATAAAGCCTGGGTTGAAGCGCACGTGGGTTTTGTGGATTCCGCCGTGGATCGCATCGTTCCGCCGTCAGCATCCGCCACCAACGACCCGCTGGAAGTGACCGTGGAAACCTTCAGCGAGTGGATCGTTGATAAAACCCAGTTTAAGGGCGCGCTGCCGACCATTCCGGGAATGGAATTAACCGATAACCTGATGGCATTTGTCGAACGTAAACTCTTCACGCTGAACACCGGGCATGCTATAACCGCGTACCTCGGAAAATTGGCCGGTCATCAGACGATTCGTGACGCGATCCTCGATGAGAACATCCGTGCGGTGGTCAAAGGGGCAATGGAAGAGAGCGGCGCGGTGCTGATCAAACGCTACGGTTTTGATGCTGATAAACACGCGGCATACATCCAGAAAATCCTCGGTCGTTTTGAAAACCCGTATCTGAAAGATGACGTTGAGCGCGTGGGTCGTCAGCCGCTGCGTAAACTAAGCGCGGGCGACCGCCTGATTAAACCGCTGCTGGGCACGCTGGAATACGGCCTGCCGCACGCTAACCTGGTGAAGGGCATCGCTGCCGCCATGCACTACCGCAGCGAGCAGGACCCGCAGGCGATTGAGCTGGCTCAGCTGATTGATGACAAAGGCGCGCAGGCTGCGCTGGCGCAGATCTCCGGTCTGGATGCCAACAGTGACGTAGTTGCGGAGGCGGTCAGCGCATACAACGCAACCAAATGATGCAGAGTCCGGCGCAGGTTAGCCTGCGCCCGAATAACAGATTGTCAGATATGCAGGCAATAATGGAACAAACCCAGGCCTTTGAAAATCGTGTGCTTGAGCGTCTGAATGCTGGCAAAACCGTACGAAGTTTCCTGATTGCCGCCGTCGAGCTGTTAACCGAGGCGGTGAACATTCTGGTGCTTCAGGTGTTTCGCAAAGACGACTACGCGGTAAAGTATGCTGTAGAACCGTTACTGGACGGAGACGGACCGCTGGGCGATTTATCGGTACGGCTGAAGCTGATTTACGGTCTTGGCGTGCTGAACCGCCAGGAGTATGAAGACGCCGAGCTGTTAATGGCGCTGCGCGAAGAGCTCAATCATGACGGTAATGAGTACACCTTTACCGATGATGAGATACTGGGGCCCTTCGGCGAACTGCACTGCGTATCCGCGCTCCCTCCCGCACCTCAGTTTGATAACAGCGACCCTGATCTGTACGCGATGCAAAAGCTGCGTTATCAACAGGTTGTGCGCTCCACCATGGTGCTTTCCTTGACTGAGCTGATTTCTAAAATCAGCTTAAAAAAAGCGTTTCAGAAGTAAGCCCGCACACATTGGTGTATCCTTCCCTGTAAATTCCCCGTTTTCAGAGTTATTTGTCATGAAAGAAGTCGAAAAGAACGAAATTAAACGCCTGAGCGACCGTCTGGATCTGATCCGCCATCAGATGGCTGGCCTCTCCCTGGTCGATTCCGCCGAGAAATATGCCGAGCTGGAAAAAGAGTCCGTGAAGCTGGAGGCGGAAATTGAACGCCTGCGCGAAGTGAAAGGCCAGAAGCTGAGTAAAGAAGCGCAGAAGCTGATGAACATGCCGCATCGCCGCGCGATCACCAAAAAAGAGCAGGCCGACATGGGCAAGCTTAAGAAAAGCGTCCGTGGCCTGGTGGTGGTGCACCCGATGACTGAGCTTGGTCGCGAAATGGGCCTGAAAGAGATGACGGGTTTTTGTAAGACCGCGTTCTGATCGCCCTCCCCTGCCGCTGCGGCAGGGGAAACTCAGTTGTAAATCAGGTTAAACGTCGCCATCGCATCCGCTTTTCCCGCCGTCACGTTCTCTTCCGTCTGAAGGTAATGCGCATCAAACCAGAAGGTTTGCGTCTGGTTATCCCCCACTTGCCCAAATGCTGACACCTGTGGGGTGTTCCACGGTACCACCTGCCCCTGAACCGAACCGGTATTGTCACCGTAAAGCAGTTCGATCCCGACACCGCTGGCGCTATCCTCCTGTTTCGTCAATGCCAGCGCCCGATCGTTGCCCGGCGTGGTATCGCCAAAGAAACCCATCTTCACCGCCGTGTTATTTTCGCAGGTCACCGGAATGCTGAAGCGTCCGCCTCCGGCGCGGGAGCCGATACCGTGAAAATCACGCTGGCTCACGCTCCCCATGGGAACAAGAATGCTGCGAGAACCCACTGAACAGCTGGTACGCCTGACGGTGAAGCTGGCGAGATGGATCTGTACCGGTGTCGCCACGTTGGTGGCGCTGGCTTGATTTTCTCCCGCCTGCAATATCAGCGATCCGACATTTTGCTCCTGGGAATTGGCGTTATCGTCAGGCATGGCGCTGGTCGTTGGAATTTTGTAAAACACCACCCAGAACTGCATTTTATACATTGAGGCGCTGGCAAAGGCGGGGTTTTGCGATGCGTCGCAAATGCGCCGGGACTCATTGCCATTCACCTGACTTGTGCCGTCAATATAGCGTACCGCATCGGCGCCGCAGTACTGCTGTTCCCGGAACCCCAGCGCATAGCCGATGCCGTCGATCTGAGTTTTATAGACGTGACGTGACGCCCCGTCTTCACCAACCACGGTGCCGACGGGGTTATCCACGTCGACAAAGCCGATACTACGCCAGGCATCATTCCCGCCATCACAGCTGTAGAAATCCGCCCCGGTAGACTGTATCGGCGCAGATATCGGCGTCCAGTCCGCCGTGCCGGGCGCATACCCTATGGCGTAGGGCACCTGAACGACCCACTGATCGCGCGTGGTGCGGCAAGATGAGGTCTGAGCATGGGCATGAAAACTCAGCATGCCAAAAAGCGAAAGAAGGCTCAGGTAGAAAAACCAGTGAATAAAACGACGCATGATATTCCTCTAATGGCACTCAACGGATAGCGTAGCGATACCGGGGGCCATATGAGCTTTCCCCAGTCTGAAAGGTGTCTGGCATTGCTGCTGCTCCCCGTCCTGATACCAGCTGACGCGCAGGGTGCCGCGCTCTGGTACCCCGCTCAGGTAGGCCTGACCGCCGTCAGCGACCATGCTTCGGTTTGCAGAATGGCGGTTCTGCTCCACCACTTCAGCCTGCGCGCCAAACGGCAACGGTTCGCCGTGGTAGCGCAGGGAAAACAGAACGCGATAACCAATGTGGGTTTTGTAATTGGCCAGCACCACCGCGCCGCTGGTGGGAATGAGCGTCAGACCGCTCTGCTCAACGTCGACGTTCTCACCCAGCGTCGCCGTATCAAGGCTGACGGTATTTTTGCGATACGCCGAGAGCGTTGGCATGACCGCATAGCCGCGGCTGTCGGTATGGATCCCGTTGTAGCCCTCCGGCTCAACGTTCGCCGCGCCGGGCACGCGTAGCAGGGCGACGGTATCGCCCAGCGGCTGGCTAAGCGTGACGCCATACTGCGTGGCGATAACGCCTCCGGCGAGTCCGAGGCTCGCGTTGCTACCGCTTCGGCTGTGGTCATAACCGAGGCTGACGTTGCCGTAGCCACCGTTGTATTGCAGCGCCAGGCTGGTACTGTCGGCTTGTCCCTCGCTGGCCTTACTCTGCTGAACGCTGTAATTAAGGTTGCGATTCGCCAGCGCACTGCCGTTGAGTGACACCTGCTGCGTGGTCATCCCACGATTGTTGTGGTTGATGAAGTAACTGACCGAGCTGTCCGGTAACCAGTGACCAAGCGGAACATTGACGTTAAACGACACGGTACGATCGGGATGCTGCTCAAGCGCTGAGTCGGTGTAGTCATACCCCGCGCCCCAGGTAATGCCTCGCCAGCTGGTGTACCAGCCAATGTGGATGGTTTTATCCTGCCCGGACGTATGCCAGTAATCCTGCATCCATGCCGAGACGCTGAGGCTGCCGAACTGACCCAGCGTCTGTGAGAAGGTGACCTGCGAGCGGCTACGGCGATTATTGAGTTGCAGCTGTTGGCTGTCAGACTGATTCAGTTCACTGAATTCATAGTAATTGCGCGAGGCATAGCGATAACTCGCCAGGTTGAAGGCGGTGCCGGTAGCGCTGAAATCTTTCTGATACTGAATGCGCCACGCCTGCCCCATCGCGCTTTTGCCATTGGGTAAACGGCTTTTTGCCAGCGTATCGTCAATGCCCAGCGAGCCAAATGCGCCAAACCCTCTGCCTACGCCAATTGCACCGGCCTGATAGTTGCTCGCCGTACGAAAGCCGCCATACACCGTCATCCTCGAGAGCAGGCCGTAGAAGAAAGCGCCTTCAACAAACTCAGGTGAACGCGCATCGCCGGAGCCGGAGTGAAATCGTCCGGCGTTGAGGCTGTATTTCAGGCTGCCCAGGCGTCGCATAAACGGCACCGCAGAATAGGGTTGGGTAAAGACGCGCGTTGAGCCGTCACTTTCCGTGACCGTCACCTGTAGATCGCCACTTTGTGCGCCGGGGAACAGATCGTTAATGATAAATGGCCCGGCGGCCACCCAG
Organism: Enterobacter sp. MGH 33; assembly: GCF_000534535.1. Lineage (NCBI taxonomy): Bacteria > Pseudomonadati > Pseudomonadota > Gammaproteobacteria > Enterobacterales > Enterobacteriaceae > Enterobacter > Enterobacter sp. MGH 33. The sequence continues at coordinate 51,117 of NZ_KI973212.1, forward strand.
GTTTCATAGATCACATAGCCATTTTGCGAAACGGAGACTTTAGCGAAGCTGTGTGCGACGCCGCGGATGGTTGGTGCGAAGCCGCGCTGGCTGTCGGGCAACATGCTTTCGCTTGATGTGAGCTGTACCCCGCGAAACGCCACGCTATCGAAGACGTCGCCTGCGGTCCAGGCATCGCCGATCCGTAGCTGGCTGTTAAGACGGCGAATATCCCGGGTCAGCCAGCTACTTTGCGACTGAAAATGGTCGCCGCCCGCGTCGCTGTGGCTCCAGGCGGAGGTGTTGCGCAACCGCCACGCCCCCAGATTGATACCGTTACGCAGGCTCAGATAGCTGGATGTCGTGACGCCACGCTGATGATGTGCCTGGCCGCCCGACAGACTGTAATCAGTAAATGCCGCCGGGATACCATCGTCCCACTGCGACTGCGGCACGTAGCCACGGCTGCGGTGTTTCATCGCCGCCTGCGGCAGGCTGAGAAAGAGACGCTGCTGGTTGAAATCATAGGAGGTTCGCGCTGCCGGAATGAAATCCGCGAGGTGCGTGAACGTTTCTCCCTCCCGCAACCGTGAGAATGCAGGAATGGCCCTGACATTCACCCCAAGCGCTTCCAGCAGCGATACGCTAAAAACGGGTTGCAGGCTGCCTTTCTCATTGACGAAGGTGATCTCCTGATGCCGCTCCTCGCGTCCGTTAATCTCCAGCGTCACGAGCCAGGTGCCTGGCATCTGCCCGCCCTTTTCAGAGAAATAGTGCAGATCCGCCGTTTTCTGTTCGGTAGAGGAAAGCTCCAGCGCGGCGGGATCAAAGTAATCCTCGGCCATCCCCGCGCGGCTGAAGCTAAGCAGCAACACCGAAAGCGGCGCGTAACGAAACAGGCGAAAAGACATGGTCTTAAAGAGGCTGGGTGTGGGTGGCGGTGATGGCACCAAAATCATTAATAGCCGACCAGCTTACGCCCCCGGAGGCGGACACAGGCCATTCGCGGATTTCCCCTGGACCGATCATGCCCGGCTGCTCAATTTTATGCCCGCCAACGGACAGTCGATAAAAAGAGACGTAGTATGGCGTCGGGTTGGCGGCCTTAAGCCCTTTTCCCGTCCGCGAAAACGTTATTTTCTGCCAGGCAGTGGCAGCGTCCCCTTTAAGGTTGTCCGGGCGGTAGAAAATTTTAAATTTCGATTTAACGTTAACTTGTAATTCGTTGCTGCTCTCTTTTGGCTTTGGCGCAATCGCTTTAATATCGAGCCAGAATACAGATTCACGATCTGTGGGCAGCGGAGCGCCGGTATATTGAATACGCAGCGTGTTGGTCTGCTCCGGATCAAGTCTGAACAGAGGTGGTGTAACAATAAATGGCGCAGCGTTATTTTTATCCTGCCCATCACCTTCAACCCACGACTGAATAAGATAGGGAACCGCACTTTCCATATTAGAAACAGAAAATGCCACCTCCTTGCTGTGTTGTGGGTATACGATCCGTGTTCCCCCCATTACAACGCCAGCGGAAACTGACGCAGAACTAACCATTAATGCAGTGAGCATAATATACGATAAACGTTTCATCATTATTATCTCTGGAGGTGGCTGAGAGTGAAATCAGTTATAAACCATCAGGAAGTTGGAAACGGCATTGACGTCGCCCGCGTTAATTTCCGACCCGTCTTTGTCGAGAGAGGCATAAAACGTTAATTCAGCATTGCCTTCAGCATCCGGTGCGGTTGTTTCAGATACCGTACCCGGTTTAATCGCGGTGCTGCGATCGCTGTTATAAAGCTTCACGCCGACGCCCGTCGCCATACCTTCGCCTGGGGTAACCTGTAGAAGTGTGTCATTCACCGTATCTTTGGTTCCGTCAAACAGTACCGCAACCGATTCAACCGTCTCCGGGCAGTTCTCTACGTTGATTTTGAACTCACGCGGCGTCGTTTCGCTGTGATCGTCGAAGTAGCTTTTCGCCCACGCGCCGAGGTCTACCGTTTTGCTTTTTGACGCAGGGGTAATATCACAGGAAATAAGAGTGATTTTCCCGGTAAAGTTGATCACGCCGCCTGTACTCTGCGAGCCAGCGCCTGTATCCAGGGAAGCATTAACGCCAGAATCACTGCTTGCCAGTACTGATTGAGAAGATAACAGCAGCCCCGCCGCGGCAATCGCCAGCGCCACATTTTTGATTTTCATTTGGAACACTTTCCCCTCTGTAAATTAAACAGATATAGACTTGTTGTACCAGGTACAATAACCGCTATAAGGATTTTAAAACGCCACCAAAAGGGTTTTAGCAGAATGGGTGACGCGACCTTATAGAATAAAGCAGGGTCCATCCCATGGTGATAATCCGTATATTTTCAGAAGGCCATACACAGATATCCTGCAACTGAGGAAATGACTTCTGGCCGAAAATAACACTGAATACGTTGTGGTTAGTAATAAATTTAATGTCTTCTGTAACGTTGCTTCTGAATAAATAGTAAATCATATGCCTTTTAACGTCTACGTATTGAAAAGCAGTACGCCGCGTCTGTAAACACTCTGGAATTAACACTCAGCTAACAAATTTAACCCCTTTCGATTGCCCTGATAATTATTAATTTGCTTTTAATACCGTAACTAAATTACAAGAGAGCCAACTGATCATTGTTTGATCAATTTATTTCAGAATATTATTAGCCAAAAAATGTCACTTCAGCAAAAAATTCTTGCCCTTTATCCTGAAAAATCACGGTTAAACAGGATATTTCTTTATCGATCAGCAATTGATCGTTTGTAATACACTGTTAAAATCTATATGTGAAATTTACCTTAATTAAAATTTTTTGCTACAGCTTAGATTTCGCATTTTTAACCAAAAAAAATTTTATTTATAGGAAATAAATCACTCTGCTCACATATATACAGCTTTTCAAAAACACAAATAAAGCAAACAAACCTCATTCAATTCACGTAATATTATCACCTCCCCATTTTATTCAACATCTTTTACGCGCCGTATCTGCTCAAAAGGCGAAAGTAATGCCCTCCACCTGACTACCGCTCCCAACGCACACGGTGAGTTGATTTTGCGATTTTGGTCCTACCAATCATGCGCAAAGCTATCCATCGTTCACAGTTTTGATGCTCCACTTCACAAAACCATTGCCGAATAGCAACACTTGGTTAACCATTTATTGCCATTAACCCTACATCACAATATTGGATGGACCACTTTTACACTAAGTGTGACGCTGAGATGAGCAGAGACTCACCCGACGAACACCTGTGTGGTCCTCAGGAGACCTGCATGAGCCTCTGGCAACAAAACTACGATCCGGCCGGGAATATCTGGCTGTCGAGCCTGATCGCATCGCTACCGATCCTGTTCTTCTTCTTTGCGCTAATTAAGCTCAAGCTGAAGGGCTACCTTGCCGCAACGTACACCGTTGCCATCGCCCTGCTGGTGGCGCTGTTCTTCTATAAAATGCCGGTCGATCGCGCGCTGGCCTCCGTGGTGTATGGTTTCTTCTACGGCCTGTGGCCGATTGCGTGGATCATCATCGCCGCCGTCTTTGTCTACAAAATCTCGGTCAAAACCGGGCAGTTCGATATTATTCGCTCGTCGATTCTCTCTATTACACCGGACCAGCGTTTACAGATGCTGATTGTCGGTTTCTCCTTCGGGGCGTTCCTTGAAGGGGCGGCAGGATTTGGCGCGCCGGTGGCGATCACCGCCGCTCTGCTGGTCGGGCTGGGCTTTAACCCGCTGTATGCCGCTGGCCTGTGCCTGATTGTGAACACCGCCCCGGTGGCGTTTGGCGCGATGGGCATTCCGATTCTGGTGGCAGGCCAGGTGACCGGGCTGGACAGCTTCGAGATCGGCCAGATGGTGGGTCGCCAGCTGCCGTTCCTGACCATTATCGTGCTGTTCTGGATCATGGCGATTATGGACGGCTGGCGCGGCGTGAAGGAGACCTGGCCTGCGGTGATGGTAGCGGGCGGTTCGTTCGCCATTGCCCAGTATCTCAGCTCCAACTTCCTCGGCCCGGAACTGCCGGACATCATCTCTTCCCTGGTGTCGCTGGTCTGCCTGACGCTGTTCCTGAAACGCTGGCAGCCGGTACGTATCTTCCGCTTTGCTGACATGGGCGCATCGCACGTGGATCAGACGCTGGCGCGCACCGGCTATACCGCCGGACAGATTGTGCGCGCATGGTCACCGTTCCTGTTCCTGACCGCCACCGTGACGCTGTGGAGCATTCCGCCGTTTAAAGCACTGTTCGCCCCGGGCGGCGCGCTGTACGACATGGTGATTAATATCTCCGTGCCGTTCCTCGACAAAATGGTCGCCCGTATGCCGCCGGTGGTGCACGACGCCACGCCGTATGCGGCAGTGTTTAAGTTCGACTGGTTCTCAGCCACCGGCACGGCCATCCTGTTTGCCGCTATCCTTTCCGTAGTGTGGCTGCGCATGAAGCCTGCCGCCGCGGTGCAGACCTTTGCGGCGACGATAAAAGAGCTGATGCTGCCGATTTACTCCATCGGCATGGTGCTGGCGTTCGCGTTTATTTCGAACTACTCCGGCCTGTCGTCGACGCTGGCGTTAGCGCTGGCGCATACCGGCCACGCGTTTACCTTCTTCTCGCCGTTCCTCGGCTGGCTGGGGGTGTTCCTGACCGGTTCAGATACGTCATCTAACGCCCTGTTTGCCGCCCTACAGGCCACGGCTGCGCAGCAGATTGGCGTCTCGGACGTGCTGCTGGTCGCCGCGAACACCACCGGCGGCGTGACCGGGAAGATGATCTCGCCGCAGTCCATCGCCATTGCCTGTGCCGCGGTGGGGCTGGTAGGCAAAGAGTCGGATCTGTTCCGCTTTACCGTGAAACACAGCCTGATATTTACCTGCATGGTGGGCGTGATCACCACATTGCAGGCCTATGTCTTAACCTGGATGATTCCATGATAGTGATGCCCAGACGCCTGTCCGACGAGATTGCCACTCGCGTACGGGCGCTGATAGAAGAACAACAGCTGGAAGCGGGCATGAGATTGCCCGCCGAGCGTCAGCTTGCCGCTCAGCTTGGCGTGTCGCGCAACTCACTGCGCGAGGCGCTGGCGACGCTGGTTAGTGAAGGGGTGCTGCTGAGCCGTCGCGGCGGCGGCACCTTCGTGCGCTGGCAGCATGACGACTGGTCCGAACAAAACATCGTGCAGCCGCTGAAGACGCTGATGGAAAACGACCCGGACTACAGCTTCGACATCCTCGAAGCGCGTCACGCCATCGAAACCAGTACAGCGTGGCACGCGGCGATGCGGGCAACCGACGCCGACAAAGAGAAGCTCAAAGCCTGTTTTGAAGCCACGCAAAGCAGCGACCCGGACATCGCCTCCCAGGCGGATGTGCGGTTCCATCTGGCGATTGCCGAGGCCTCGCACAACGTGGTGCTGCTGCAAACCATGCGCGGGTTCTTCGACCTGCTGCAATCCTCCGTGAAGCAGAGCCGCCAGCGCATGTATCTGGTCCCGCCGGTGTTTGCTCAGCTGACCGAACAGCACGAGGCGGTGCTCAACGCCATTCTGGCCGGTGATGCCGAGGCCGCGCGCAAGGCGATGATGGCGCATCTCGGCTTCGTGCATACCACCATTAAACGATTCGATGAAGATCAGGCCCGACAGGCGCGTATTACCCGTCTGCCTGGCGAGAGTGATATTTCCAGGGAGAACAAAGCATGATTATTTCAGCAGCCAGTGATTATCGCGCCGCGGCGCAGCGCATTTTGCCCCCGTTCCTGTTCCACTACATTGACGGCGGGGCGTATGCCGAATACACCCTGCGCCGCAACGTGGAAGACCTGTCGGAGGTGGCCCTGCGCCAGCGCGTGCTGAAGAATATGTCTGACCTGAGCCTTGAGACGAAGCTGTTTAACGAAACGCTCTCCATGCCGGTAGCGCTCGCACCTGTCGGTTTATGCGGCATGTATGCCCGTCGCGGTGAAGTGCAGGCCGCCGCCGCCGCAGATGCCAAAGGCATTCCGTTTACCCTTTCCACCGTGTCCGTCTGCCCGATTGAAGAAGTCGCCCCGACCATCAAGCGCCCGATGTGGTTCCAGCTGTACGTCCTGCGCGATCGCGGTTTTATGCGCAACGCACTGGAGCGCGCCAAAGCGGCGGGCTGCTCAACGCTGGTCTTTACCGTCGACATGCCGACCCCCGGCGCGCGCTACCGCGACGCCCACTCCGGCATGAGCGGCCCTAACGCGGCCCTGCGCCGTTACTGGCAGGCGGTGACGCACCCGCAGTGGGCGTGGGATGTGGGCGTGAACGGCCGTCCGCACGATCTGGGCAATATTTCGGCCTACCTGGGTAAACCGACCGGGCTGGAAGATTACATCGGCTGGCTGGCGAACAATTTCGATCCATCTATCTCATGGAAAGACCTGGAGTGGATCCGCGAATTCTGGGACGGCCCGATGGTGATCAAAGGGATCCTCGACCCGGAAGATGCCCGCGACGCGGTACGTTTTGGCGCCGATGGGATCGTGGTCTCTAACCATGGTGGCCGCCAGCTTGACGGGGTGCTCTCCTCCGCCCGCGCCCTGCCGGCCATTGCCGATGCGGTGAAAGGCGATATTGCGATCCTGGCCGACAGCGGCATCCGTAACGGGCTGGACGTGGTGCGCATGATCGCCCTGGGCGCGGACAGCGTGCTGCTGGGCCGTGCTTACCTGTACGCGCTGGCCACCAGCGGCCAGGCGGGCGTGGCGAATCTGCTGAACCTGATCGAGAAAGAGATGAAGGTGGCGATGACGCTGACCGGTGCGAAAACAATCGGTGAAATCAGCAAAGACTCTCTGGTGCAGGAGCTCAGTAAGCTGCCTGCGGCGCTGGCCCCTCTTTCTCAGGGAAACGCGGCCTGATCTCCCCCGGTTAGCCTCCCCTTCTTCCGCGCCCGACTTCCCCCTCGGGCGCTTTTTTTGTCGAAAATAACACCTGCGTAACATTCTGGATAAGAAAATTTGACATCCACCTGCCGTCCGCAATTGTATAGACAAGCAAATACAAGAACACAAAAACAACATCAGATCGGAGTGGAGCGTATGGCGTATTCAGGTAAGGTGGATATTCAGCAGGTGATCGATGAAAGTCCTTTTTCAGGGTTTCACTGGCTTCTAATTGTGCTGGGCTTTCTGGTGCTGGCGATTGATGGGTTTGATACCGCAGCGATGGGTTACATTGCGCCTACGCTGTCGACGGAGTGGGGAATACATAAACAGGATCTGGGGCCGGTGCTGAGTGCGGCGCTGCTGGGGCTGTCGCTGGGTGCCCTGATTGCAGGTCCGGTATCGGACCGGATGGGACGCAAGCGCGTACTGGTCTTTTCGTGTCTGTTCTTCGGCCTGGCGAGCCTGGGCACGGCCTGGGCGCAAAGTCTGAATACCCTGACGCTATGGCGATTTCTGACAGGCCTCGGCCTCGGCGCTGCCATGCCTAACGCCATCACGCTGATCTCCGAGTTTGCCCCCCAGCGCTGCCGCGCCATGGCAATTAACACCATGTACTGCGGCTTCCCTCTGGGTGCGGCGGGCGGCGGAGCAATCTCGTCCTGGCTTATCCCTCACCATGGCTGGCGAAGCGTGCTGCTGACCGGCGCGATTGCGCCGCTGATTTTAACGGTGCTGCTGGCGCTGCTGTTGCCGGAGTCGGTGAAGTTTCTGGTGCAGCGCGGGAAAGACGTCGCCCAGGTTCGCCGCATCGCCAGCCGGTTCGCCCGCAGCACGCTGGATAGCGTCACGGGCTTTTTCCTCGCGGAGGAGAAAGTCGCGTCGAAAAAAGGCAGCGTGTCGCAGCTGTTTTCCATGCCCTGGCTGCCCGGCACCCTGATGCTGTGGGTCACCTATTTTATGGGGCTGGTGATTTATTACGTCCTGCTGAGCTGGATGCCAACACTGATGCAGGGGATGGGATATGCGCTGGCGGAATCCGCCTGGCTTACCTCGCTGTTCACCTTCGGCGGCACCGCTGGCATTTTGCTCGCGGGCTGGATGATGGATCGCTGGGAAGCGCACAAGGTGGTCGCGTGTGGTTTCGTGCTGACGATGGGCCTGATTCTTTTACTCGGCATTGAGCATAACCATATCGCCCTGTTTGGCGGGTTAATTTTCCTGATGGGGATCGCGATGAACGGCGCGCAGTCGGGCATGCAGACCCTGGCCGCCACCTTTTACCCTACCGAGTGCCGAGCGACGGGTATCGCCTGGATGCAGGGGATCGGCCGCTTCGGCGGCGTGGCGGGCACCATGACCAGCGCCCAGCTTCTTTCCATGCAGTGGCAGGCGGACAGTATTTTAATGATCCTCAGCGTACCTGCTCTCGTGGCTGCGGCGGCAACCGTCTACAAAATGCTGTATAGCCGCGCGCAGGAGCCGGGCGTCGCCTAGTCCCTCTCTTTTCTGCTATTCTGCCCCCGCAATTAAGGGGACAGCATGCTTAACATCGTCTTATTCGAACCAGAAATTCCGCCGAACACCGGCAATATTATCCGCCTGTGCGCCAACACCGGTTTTCGTCTGCACATCATTGAGCCGATGGGCTTTACGTGGGACGACAAACGTCTGCGCCGCGCGGGGCTGGACTACCATGAGTTTACCGCCGTCGTTCGTCATCACGATTACGCCGCGTTTCTGGGATCCGAAAAACCACAGCGCATGTTCGCCCTGACCACCAAAGGTACGCCAGCGCACAGCGCCGTACGCTATCAGGACGGGGATTATCTGATGTTTGGTCCGGAAACCCGCGGCCTGCCGGCCACCATTCTGGATGCCCTGCCCGCTGAGCAGAAAATTCGTATTCCGATGATGCCGGACAGCCGCAGCATGAACCTGTCGAATGCGGTGTCGGTGGTGGTGTATGAGGCGTGGCGCCAGCTGGGTTATCCCGGCGCGATATTGCGTAGCTAAAACAGTTCGGGTGGCTTACGCCACCCGATTCGTCGTGTTTAGCCTGCTACCGCGATACGTTTCATATCGGTCATGTAGCCACGCAGTTTCTGGCCCACTTTCTCGATTTCGTGGCTGCGAATCGCTTCGTTGACGTCACGCAGCTGCGCGTTATCAACCGCTCCTTCCGCAATCGCCTGGCCCAGATCGCCCGCTTGCAGGGTGGTCATGAACTCTTTCAGCAGCGGTACGCAGGCGTAAGAGAACAGGTAGTTACCGTACTCGGCGGTATCGGAGATCACCACGTTCATCTCATACAGACGCTTACGGGCGATGGTGTTCGCGATCAGCGGCAGCTCGTGCAGCGATTCATAGTACGCAGATTCTTCAATGATGCCCGAATCCACCATGGTTTCGAACGCCAGCTCAACGCCCGCTTTCACCATCGCGATCATCAGGACGCCTTTATCGAAGTACTCCTGCTCGGTGATCTTGCCGTCATACTGTGGTGCGGTTTCGAACGCGGTTTTACCGGTCTCTTCGCGCCAGGTCAGCAGTTTCTTATCGTCATTCGCCCAGTCCGCCATCATGCCGGAAGAGAACTCGCCGGAGATGATGTCGTCCATATGTTTCTGGAACAGCGGCGCCATGATGGTTTTCAGCTGTTCAGAGAGTGCGAACGCGCGCAGTTTTGCCGGGTTGGACAGACGGTCCATCATCAGCGTAATGCCGCCCTGCTTCAGCGCTTCGGTGATGGTTTCCCAGCCGAACTGAATCAGTTTTTCCGCGTATGCCGGATCGGTGCCTTCTTCCACCAGCTTGTCGAAGCACAGCAGAGAGCCGGCCTGGAGCATGCCACACAGGATGGTCTGCTCGCCCATCAGGTCAGATTTCACTTCCGCAACGAAGGAAGATTCCAGCACGCCCGCACGATGGCCGCCAGTGGCCGCAGCCCAGGCTTTGGCAATCGCCATGCCTTCGCCTTTCGGATCGTTTTCCGGGTGAACGGCGATCAGCGTCGGTACGCCGAAGCCACGTTTGTACTCTTCGCGCACTTCGGTGCCCGGGCACTTCGGTGCCACCATCACCACGGTGATGTCTTTACGGATCTGCTCGCCCACTTCAACGATGTTGAAGCCGTGGGAGTAACCCAGCGCGGCGCCGTCTTTCATCAGCGGCTGTACGGAACGCACAACGTCAGAGTGCTGCTTGTCCGGCGTCAGGTTAACCACCAGATCCGCCTGCGGGATCAGCTCTTCGTAGGTGCCCACTTTGAAGCCGTTTTCGGTCGCTTTACGCCAGGAAGCACGCTTCTCAGCAATCGCTTCTTTGCGCAGGGCGTAGGAGATATCCAGCCCGGAGTCACGCATGTTCAGGCCCTGGTTCAGACCCTGTGCGCCACAGCCGACAATGACCACTTTTTTACCCTGAAGGTAGCTCGCGCCATCAGCAAATTCATCGCGCGCCATGAAGCGGCATTTGCCCAGCTGCGCCAGCTGCTGGCGCAAGTTCAGTGTATTAAAGTAGTTAGCCATGGGTGATACCTCGTGATGTTGTGTGTCTTATTGTTCGGTTCGCGTTTCAGCGAGAATGTACCCACATTACAACAGGAAATTTATTGCGGAAATTGATATATTCACAACGTCACATTGCAATTTATGCAATGTAAAAAGAGGGAGTGGAATCGGTGGATTTACGCGATCTGAAAATGTTCCTGCACCTGGCGGAAAGCCGTCACTTTGGCCGTAGCGCCCGGGCGATGCACGTCAGCCCCTCCACGCTGTCGCGCCAGATCCAGCGCCTTGAGGAAGACCTCGGCCAGCCGCTGTTCGTGCGCGATAACCGCACCGTCACCCTCACGGAAGCAGGTGAAGAGCTGCGCATCTTTGCTCAGCAGACGTTATTACAGTATCAGCAGCTGCGGCACACCATCGACCAGCAGGGGCCGTCGCTTTCCGGCGAGCTGCATATTTTCTGCTCCGTGACCGCTGCCTACAGCCATCTTCCCCCCATTCTTGACCGCTTCCGCGCGGAACATCCGTCGGTTGAAATTAAGCTCACCACCGGCGATGCCGCCGACGCGATGGAAAAAGTGGTTACGGGCGAAGCGGATCTGGCGATTGCCGGAAAACCTGAAACGCTGCCGGGGGCGGTGGCGTTCTCGATGCTGGAGAATCTGGCGGTAGTGCTGATTGCCCCGGCGCTGCCCTGCCCGGTGCGCAACCAGGTTTCGGTGGAGAAACCGGACTGGTCCACGGTGCCGTTTATCATGGCCGATCAGGGGCCGGTGCGCCGCCGCATTGAGCTGTGGTTCCGCCGCCAGAAGATCAGTAACCCGTCGATTTACGCCACGGTCGGCGGCCATGAGGCGATGGTATCGATGGTGGCGCTCGGCTGCGGCGTAGCGCTGCTACCGGAAGTGGTGCTGGAAAACAGCCCGGAGCCGGTGCGCAATCGCGTGATGATTTTAGAACGCAGCGACGAGAAAACGCCGTTCGAGCTCGGCGTGTGCGCACAAAAAAAGCGGCTGCATGAGCCGCTTATTGATGCGTTCTGGACGATATTGCCGAACCACTAAAGCCGGGTGGCGCTGCGCTTACCCGGCCTACACGCAGTTCAACCCTTAGAACGTAGGCCTGATAAGCGCAGCGCCATCAGGCATTTTCCCGAACAACCTAACCCGCCAGGAAGAAACGGAACGCCGGGTTGTGGGTTTCGTCATGGCACTCATAGCCCAGCTCGTTCAGGCGCGTTTCGAAATCCGGCTCGTGCTCGCCCAGCTCGAACGCCGCCAGTACGCGGCCATAGTCGGTGCCGTGGCTGCGGTAGTGGAACAGAGAGATGTTCCAGTGCGTGCCCAACGTGTGCAGGAACTTGAGCAGCGCGCCCGGCGATTCCGGGAACTCGAAGCTGAACAGGCGTTCCTTCAGCGGCTTGGATGGACGGCCGCCGACCATGTAACGCACGTGCAGCTTCGCCATCTCGTCGTCGGAGAGATCGACCACGCTGTAACCGCCGTCATGCAGCAGGCTGAGGATCTCTTTGCGCTCCTCCACGCCACGGCTCAGACGCACGCCGACAAAAATGCACGCATCTTTGGCATCGGCAAAGCGGTAGTTGAACTCCGTTACCGAACGACCGCCCAGCAGCTGACAGAACTTCAGGAAGCTGCCCTTCTCTTCCGGAATGGTCACCGCCAGCAGCGCTTCACGCTGCTCACCCAGCTCACAGCGCTCGGAAACGTAGCGCAGACCGTGGAAGTTCACGTTGGCACCGGAAAGCACGTGCGCCAGACGCTCGCCGCGAATATTGTGCTGGGCGATGTATTTTTTCATTCCCGCCAGCGCCAGCGCGCCGGATGGTTCCGCCACCGCACGCACATCCTCGAAGAGATCTTTCATCGCCGCGCAGATAGCGTCGCTGTCGACGGTGACGATATCGTCGAGATACTCCTGGCACAGGCGGAACGTTTCGTCGCCAATGCGCTTCACCGCCACGCCCTCGGCGAACAGCCCGACGCGCGGCAGATCTACCGGATGTCCGGCGTCCAGCGCCGCCTTCAGGCAGGCAGAGTCTTCCGCTTCAACCGCAATCACTTTGATCTGCGGCATCAGCTGTTTGATCAGCACCGCCACACCTGCGGCTAAGCCACCGCCGCCCACCGGGACGAAAACGCGGTCGAGATGGGCGTCCTGCTGCAACAGTTCCAGCGCCAGCGTACCCTGCCCGGCAATCACCATCGGGTGATCGAACGGCGGCACCCAGGTGAAGCCCTGCTGCTGCGCCAGCTCAATCGCTTTGGCTTTGGCTTCGTCAAAGTTAGCGCCGTGAAGCAGCACTTCTCCGCCGAACCCGCGCACCGCGTCGACCTTGATATCTGCGGTGGCGACCGGCATCACGATCAGCGCCTTCAGCCCCAGACGCGCCGAGGAGAACGCCACGCCCTGCGCGTGATTGCCCGCCGAGGCGGTAATCACCCCGCGCGCTTTCTGCTCGTCCGTCAGCCCGGCCATCATCGCGTAGGCGCCGCGCAGCTTGAAGCTGTGCACCGGCTGCCTGTCTTCACGCTTCACCAGAATGACGTTGTCGAGACGCGAAGAGATTTTGTCCATTTTTTGCAGGGGCGTGACCTGCACCGCTTCATAGACCGGCGCGCGTAGTACCGCTCTCAGGTATTCCGCCCCCTCCGGGGCGGCGGATAAGGGTTGTGACTCGGCCATCATTAGCCCCCCAGTTTAGATTTATCGCGCACCGCGCCTTTATCTGCACTGGTGGCAAGACTCGCGTAAGCGCGCAGGGCGAAGGAGACTTCACGCTGACGATCTTTCGGCGTCCAGGCTTTGTCGCCGCGGGCTTCCTGCGCCTCACGACGGGCCGCAATCTCCTGGTCACTCAGCTTCAACTGAATGCCGCGGTTCGGAATGTCGATTTCGATCAGGTCGCCATCTTCGATGATCGCGATATTGCCGCCGCTTGCCGCTTCTGGCGAGACGTGACCAATGGAGAGGCCTGACGTGCCGCCAGAGAATCGACCATCGGTGATCAGCGCGCAGGCTTTGCCGAGGCCCATCGATTTCAGGAAGGTGGTCGGGTAGAGCATCTCCTGCATGCCCGGACCGCCTTTCGGCCCTTCGTAGCGAATGACCACCACGTCGCCTTCCACCACTTTGCCGCCGAGGATAGCGTCTACCGCTTCGTCCTGGCTTTCATACACTTTTGCCGGGCCGGTAAATTTCAGGATGCTGTCGTCCACGCCTGCGGTTTTCACAATGCAGCCATTTTCCGCGAAGTTACCGTACAGCACGGCCAAACCGCCGTCTTTGCTGTAGGCATGTTCCAGCGAGCGAATGCAGCCTTCGGCGCGATCGTCATCCAGCGTGTCCCAGCGGCAATCCTGCGAGAACGCCTGGGTGGTACGGATGCCCGCCGGACCGGCGCGATACATGTTTTTCACCGCGTCGTCTTTGGTCAGCATCACGTCGTACTGCTCCAGCGACTCCGGCAGCGTCAGGCCGAGCACGTTTTTCACGTCGCGGTTCAGCAGCCCGGCACGATCCAGCTCGCCGAGAATACCAATCACGCCACCCGCACGGTGGACATCTTCCATGTGGTACTTCTGGGTACTCGGCGCGACTTTACACAGCTGCGGCACTTTGCGGGAGAGCTTGTCGATGTCGCTCATGGTGAAGTCGATTTCAGCTTCCTGCGCGGCGGCCAGCAGGTGCAGAACGGTGTTGGTGGAACCGCCCATGGCGATATCCAGCGTCATGGCGTTTTCGAACGCCCCTTTGCTGGCGATGTTACGCGGCAGCGCGCTGGCGTCGTCCTGCTCGTAGTAGCGTTTGGTCAGCTCAACGATGCGCTTGCCCGCGTTAAGGAACAGCTGCTTACGGTCGGCGTGGGTCGCCAGCAGCGAGCCGTTGCCCGGCTGAGACAGGCCCAGCGCTTCGGTCAGGCAGTTCATGGAGTTGGCGGTGAACATCCCGGAACAGGAGCCGCAGGTCGGGCACGCGGAACGTTCCACCTGGTCGCTCTGCTCGTCAGAGACTTTCGGGTCCGCGCCCTGGATCATCGCATCGACCAGGTCGAGCTTGATGATTTTGTCGGAGAGCTTGGTTTTCCCCGCTTCCATTGGGCCACCGGAGACGAAGATCACCGGGATGTTCAGGCGCAGGGAAGCCATCAGCATCCCCGGGGTGATTTTGTCGCAGTTGGAGATACAGACCATCGCATCGGCGCAGTGGGCATTAACCATGTACTCCACCGAGTCGGCGATCAGCTCGCGCGACGGCAGTGAATAGAGCATTCCCCCGTGGCCCATTGCGATACCGTCATCCACCGCAATGGTGTTGAACTCTTTCGCCACGCCGCCGGAGGCTTCGATTTGCTCGGCAACCAGCTTGCCGAGATCGCGCAGGTGCACGTGGCCCGGTACAAACTGGGTGAAGGAGTTCACCACGGCGATAATTGGCTTGCCGAAATCGGCGTCGGTCATTCCGGTGGCGCGCCACAGTGCGCGGGCACCCGCCATATTACGGCCGTGGGTGGTGGTGGCTGAACGATACTTAGGCATGCTTTATTTACTCCCGTCTGACTATTTAATGGGACGGTGCGTGCCGTCCCAAATTTATATTTAGTGATTAACCTGATCCAACCAGCCGTATTTGTCTTCTGTTTCGCCGGTGAACAGGCCGAAGAAGGCTTGCTGAATGCGTTTGGTGACCGGGCCACAGCGGCCTTCGCCCACCTGAATGCCGTCTACGCTACGCACCGGCGTAATTTCAGCCGCGGTACCGGACATGAACACTTCGTCAGCCAGGTACAGTGATTCGCGGGACAGTACCTGCTCGCGCACTTCGATACCCAGATCTTTTGCCAGCTTGATGATGGCGTCGCGGGTGATGCCCGGCAGCGCGGACGAAGTGAATGGCGGGGTGAACAGAATGCCGTCTTTCACTTCAAACAGGTTTTCACCCGCGCCTTCGGAGATGTAGCCATTCACATCCAGCGCGATACCTTCCTGATAGCCGTGACGGCGCGCTTCGCTGCCGACCAGCAGTGAGGAAAGGTAGTTACCGCCCGCTTTAGCCGCAGTCGGGATAGTGTTTGGCGCCACGCGGTTCCAGGAAGAAACCATTGCGTCGATCCCCTGATCCAGCGCTTCCGCGCCCAGGTAGGCGCCCCACGGGAACGCGGCAATGATCACATCGGTGTTATAGCCAGCGGGCGGGTTGACGCCCATGCCGACATCACCCACGAAGACCAGCGGACGAATATAGGCGCTGGTCAGTTTGTTCTGGCGAATCACCTCGCGGCAGGCTTCCATCAGCTCATCAACGCTTTGGGAGACCGGGAAACGATAAATTTTGGCTGAGTCATGCAGACGCTGCATGTGTTCGCGATGGCGGAACACCACTGGCCCTTTGTGAGAGTCGTAGCAACGGATCCCTTCAAACACGGAGGTGCCGTAGTGCAGCGCGTGGGACATCACGTGAACTTTCGCGTCTTCCCAGCGAACCATCTCACCATTGAACCAAATGTAATCAGCTTTTTTTGTCGTCATTTTTTCGTCCTGTCACGCTTAAGCGCGGATTTGTTGTGATGTGGTTGTGCTCTGGCAGATGGCAACATGGGCAACGTCTACCAGTTTTGATAACTGACTAAACAGTAAGTCGACCGGCCGCGGGCTGGCAACGGTTAATTCGATACTGATGTTCTGCGCGTCGGTGGCCGTTTCCATATTCATAGAGCAAATCTGAAAGCCACGGTGGCGAACCACGCGCAATACGCGTTCTAACGTTTCCGGGTTGAAGCGAGCCTGCACGGCGACCTGATGTTGCATCATGATAATTTCTCCAGCATTTGTGAGTTACTGGCACCGGGCGGTACCAACGGCCAGACGTTCTCAAGCTCGTCGATTGAGACATGAAGCAGGTATGGCCCTTCGCTTGACAGCATGGTGTCGAGTGCCGCTTCAACCTGGTCTTTACGGGTGATGTGCTGGCCAGGAATGCCGAAGGCGCTGGCCAGGGTGAGGAAATCGGGGTTATCGGTCAGGGTCGTTTCGCTGTAACGCTCCTGGAAGAACAGCTGCTGCCACTGGCGAACCATGCCTAAACGCTGGTTATCGAGCAAGACGATCTTCAGCGGTAACTGCTTACGCTTCACGGTGCCGAGCTCCTGGACGTTCATCATGAAGGAGCCGTCACCGGAGATACAGATAACGGTATCGTTCGGGCGGGCAACCTGCGCGCCAACGGCTGCTGGCAGACCGAAGCCCATCGTGCCTAAGCCGCTCGAGGTGATAAAGTTCTCCGGGCGGGTGTAGGTCATGTGCTGGGCTGACCACATCTGATGCTGGCCGACATCCGTCGTTACCACGCTGTCTGCGGGTTTACGGTCTGACAGCTGTTTCAACAGCAGCGGCGCATAGATGGCGTCGCCTGGGTGATCGTAACGCCACGCGTGTTCAGTACGCATATCAGCGGTGTGCTGACGCCATGGGTTGATATCCAGCGGCTGCTCCAGCGCCGGTAACAGCGCGTTAAGATCGCCCTGCAACGCGACATGCGCCTGACGCAGTTTGTTCATCTCCGCCGGGTCGATGTCCATATGGATCACTTTGGCGTTCGGCGCGAAGGTATTCAGCTTGCCGGTAACGCGGTCGTCAAAACGGGCGCCGACGGCGATAAGCAAGTCGCATTCCTGCACCGCCAGGTTTGCCGCTTTGGTACCATGCATCCCCAGCATGCCGAGGTAGTACGGGTAATCCGCCTCTACCGCACCGAGACCTTTCAGCGTGCAGGTGGCGGGCATTTGCGTGGTCGCAATGAACGCGCGAAGCGCCGGAACAGCCTGCGCCATGCCCACGCCGCCGCCTACGTACAGCATCGGTTGTTTGGCCTGCGCCATCATCTGACGCGCCTCTTCCACCTCTGCATGCGGGAACGCATTATCGCTTTCCACGGTAGAGAAATGCGGCTCCAGATCGCCGAGTGCAACCTGGATATCTTTCGGGATATCAACCAGAACCGGGCCAGGACGGCCAGAGCTGGCAACCTCGAACGCTTCGGCCATCACCCGCGGCAGCTCTTCGAGAGACTGAACGAGGAAGCTGTGTTTGGTGCAGGCCAGCGATAAACCGAGCACATCCACTTCCTGGAAGGCATCGGTGCCGATGAACGGAGAGGCCACCTGGCCGGTGATCGCCACCACGGGTACGGAATCGAGCAGCGCGTCAGCCAGGCCGGTGATCAGGTTCGTTGCGCCCGGACCGGAGGTGGCCATACAGACGCCGGTTTTACCGGTCGCACGGGCATAACCGATGGCGGCCATCGCTGCGCCCTGCTCGTGTCGGCACAACAGGTGTTCCACGCCGCCGTCATACAGTGCATCGTAAATCGGCATAATTGCGCCACCCGGATAACCGAATACGGTTTCGACTCCCTGCGCGCGCAACGCATGTACTACCCATTGTGCCCCATTCATAGTTAGTTCCCCGTCATAAATCTGGAGAAACAGAATTTTGTGCTAGTCGTCATTCTCTGCTCCTCATTTAAGTTTTTTAGTCATAAAAAAACCCCCGGACCTTTCGGTGCGGGGGTCTTAGTTCGTTAAGGCTTGATTTCTAAGCCTTTCCTCGTCCAAGTGCAGCCCCGCACGGTGGGATAATAATCACCACCACGCTAATCACGACCAGGCTAATCACTCGTAGAAGGGCTGTCATTTTCAGTTCTTTTTGCATCTTGTTCGAAGGAATACCTAAAGAGTTACCACAGATATTTCATCTGACACAAGATTTTTTTATGACCTATATCTGTAGCATGCGAACTATTTCTTTCAAAATCGTTGTTTTATATAGGGAAAAAATAGAAATGAAGATTTTTCATTTTTTTGTCCTGCTTCATCCGGCAAGGCGCGCATGATTTCTTTTCTGCGAGGCCGATTCCACCGACATGTAAGGATTACATTTTGCCGCTAAAAGGCTGGAACGAGCGCCGTAATTCAGTGAATTAGTGCTAAACAGGAAAAAATGATGCTGGCATAGTCACCGCCAAGGAGGGCTTATGTCACTGTCAGTTGTTTATACACGCGCGGCCATCGGCGTGAAGGCACCGCTTATTTCTGTAGAGGTTCATTTAAGTAATGGACTGCCCGGACTGACGCTGGTCGGCTTACCAGAAACGACCGTTAAAGAGGCGAGGGATCGCGTGCGCAGCGCAATTATTAATAGCGGTTATGCTTTTCCGGCGAAGAAGATCACCATTAACCTTGCGCCTGCCGATTTGCCAAAGGAGGGAGGGCGATATGATTTACCTATTGCTATAGCGCTTCTCGCGGCTTCTGAACAGCTCAATACGCCAGGGCTAAGCTCGTGTGAGTTCGTGGGTGAATTAGCGCTTACAGGCGCGTTAAGAGGCGTTCCCGGAGCAATCTCGGGTGCGCTTGAAGCCATACGCGCGGGAAGACAAATCATTGTGGCCAATGAAAATGCCTCTGAAGTAAGCCTTATCGCCGAAAAGGGGTGTCTTGTCGCAGGACATTTGCAAGAGGTTTGCGCCTGGCTGGAAGGCCGACACGAGCTTGCCGAGCCGCAGGAGAATGACGAGGTGGCGCCAGCTTCGCCCGAAGATCTCAGCGATATTATGGGTCAGGAACAGGGTAAGCGGGCGTTAGAGATAACGGCCGCGGGTGGGCATAACCTGTTACTGATAGGTCCGCCAGGCACGGGGAAAACGATGCTGGCGAGCAGATTGAGCGGCCTGTTGCCACCCCTCAATAATCATGAAGCGCTGGAAAGCGCCGCGATATTTAGCCTGGTCAGTTCTACGTCGCTGCATAAACAGTGGCGCCGCCGTCCTTTCCGCTCTCCACACCACAGTGCGTCTCTTACCGCGATGGTGGGCGGGGGTTCGATCCCCGGACCGGGTGAAATCTCACTGGCGCACAACGGCATTTTGTTTCTGGATGAATTGCCAGAGTTTGAACGCCGCGTGCTGGATGCATTGCGGGAGCCGATTGAATCCGGCGAAATCCATTTGTCTCGTACACGGGCCAAAATAAGCTACCCTGCGCAGTTTCAGCTAGTCGCGGCGATGAACCCTAGCCCTACGGGTCATTATCAGGGCAATCATAACCGCTGTACGCCGGAGCAGACGCTGCGCTATCTGAGTAAGCTGTCTGGCCCCTTTCTCGACCGTTTTGATTTATCTCTCGAGATCCCCCTGCCCCCGCCCGGTCTGCTGAGGCAAACCGGTATTAGGGGCGAAAGCTCAGCAACTGTGCGTGAACGGGTTATTGCGGCGCAGGCGCGGCAGTATGCTCGTCAGAACAGGCTGAATGCCCGGCTGGATAACAGCGGGATCCGACAGTTTTGTTCTCTCAACGCTGAAGATGCAGGCTGGCTGGAAGAGACACTGACGCGGTTTGGGCTATCCATTCGCGCGTGGCAGCGTTTGTTGAAAGTAGCGCGCACGGTCGCCGACGTGGAGGGCTGCCCCGGAATAGAGAGGCGGCATTTGCAGGAGGCATTAAGTTACCGTGCGATCGATCGGCTGCTGTTGCATCTGCAAAAAATGCTGGCGTAAAAAAAGGGGCCGTAGCCCCTTCTCTTCTTAATCGTCAGACTCGGTGTAGTCTTCTGCACCTTCCATCTGCGGCTTACCACCAGACAGCGTATGGAAACGCTTAGGACGCTTAATGCGAGCCATATACTTGATCCATACACGTTCTGCATCAGACTGCGGCTCACGCTCACCACGGCAAACAGAGACAAACTGTTTTTCATCTTCGGTTGCCGGTTCACGTTTACCCAGATCCAGCTCGTTAAAGGCATAACCATGGCGCTCAAGAAGTTGAGCTTCTTTGATAGTGAAATCGCCGTGACGAGAGAACCCGCGCGGGTAATGTTTATTGTCGAAAAAACGATTAGTCGTCGTAAAGCTTTCCGCCATCCTACACGCTCCTAATTCTTTGGCCGAGCTATTTATGGCGCGGAGTATTAGTTACGCTTGACAGAGTGTAAAACAAAACATTTAAATCATAACGACAAATAATTTTGTGGAGAAAGATGTGGATACGGAATTGCTAAAAACTTTCCTCGAAGTGAGCAGAACGCGACACTTTGGGCGAGCAGCTGAAGCCCTCTACCTGACGCAGTCAGCAGTCAGTTTTCGTATTCGACAGCTGGAAAATCAACTGGGTGTGAACCTTTTTACCCGCCATCGCAACAATATTCGTTTAACTCCGGCTGGTGAAAAGTTGTTGCCTTATGCAGAAACCCTGATGAATACCTGGCAGGCAGCGCGAAAGGAGGTTGCGCACACCTCCCGGCATAATGAATTCTCGATCGGTGCCAGCGCATCGCTATGGGAATGCATGCTCAGCCAATGGCTTATGCGGCTATATCGCACACACAACCATCTGCAATTTGAGGCGAGGATTGCGCAACGTCAGTCGCTGGTTAAGCAACTCCACGAGCGGCAGCTTGATCTGCTGATCACCACAGAAGCCCCCAAGATGGACGAATTTAGCAGCCAGATTGTTGGACAATTTAGCTTGGCGCTCTATGCATCGGAGCCTGCAATGATGAAGGCCGACCTGAATTATTTACGCCTGGAATGGGGGCCTGATTTTCAGCAACACGAGACGGGGTTAATTGCCAGCGATGATATCCCGCAGCTCACGACAAGCTCAGCGGAGATCGCATGCCAGCATCTTCCCGCATTGAAAGGCTGTACCTGGTTACCTGTTCGCTGGGCGGATAATAATCCTACACTCCATGTTGTCACCGATTCGACAACGCTCTCCAGACCGCTGTATGCCATTTGGCTGCAAAACAGCGATAAGCAGTCGCAGATAAAAGATCTGTTAAAAACCAGCATACTGGATTAACGCAAAAGCCTGCGGAAACGCAGGCTGCTTATTCTTCAGGAAGGTGTTGAGCTGTTTTGCAGGCAAAAAAAAATCCTTTGCCGAAGCAAAGGATTCTATATGGCAGGGGCGGAGAGACTCGAACTCGCGACACCCGGTTTTGGAGACCGGTGCTCTACCAACTGAGCTACGCCCCTAAAGTTTTTGCCATTAAGCCTGCCGGAAGGGCAGGCTTAATGTCTTAATAAGTGGCGGAACGGACGGGACTCGAACCCGCGACCCCCTGCGTGACAGGCAGGTATTCTAACCGACTGAACTACCGCTCCACCGAATACTTCTGTAACCACCGGATTAATGCACCGGCTTACTACTTAATTTGATGCCTGGCAGTTCCCTACTCTCACATGGGGAGACCCCACACTACCATCGGCGCTACGGCGTTTCACTTCTGAGTTCGGCATGGGGTCAGGTGGGACCACCGCGCTAAAGCCGCCAGGCAAATTCTGTTAATCTGTATCAAAGCTGAAATTTGATTGTCTGTCTCTTCGCCAAAACACCTTCGGCGTTGTAAGGTTAAGCCTCACGGTTCATTAGTATCGGTTAGCTCAACGCATCGCTGCGCTTACACACCCGACCTATCAACGTCATCGTCTTTAACGTTCCTTCAGGAGACTTAAAGTCTCAGGGAGAACTCATCTCGGGGCAAGTTTCGTGCTTAGATGCTTTCAGCACTTATCTCTTCCGCATTTAGCTACCGGGCAGTGCCATTGGCATGACAACCCGAACACCAGTGATGCGTCCACTCCGGTCCTCTCGTACTAGGAGCAGCCCCCCTCAATTCTCCAGCGCCCACGGCAGATAGGGACCGAACTGTCTCACGACGTTCTAAACCCAGCTCGCGTACCACTTTAAATGGCGAACAGCCATACCCTTGGGACCTACTTCAGCCCCAGGATGTGATGAGCCGACATCGAGGTGCCAAACACCGCCGTCGATATGAACTCTTGGGCGGTATCAGCCTGTTATCCCCGGAGTACCTTTTATCCGTTGAGCGATGGCCCTTCCATTCAGAACCACCGGATCACTATGACCTGCTTTCGCACCTGCTCGCGCCGTCACGCTCGCAGTCAAGCTGGCTTATGCCATTGCACTAACCTCCTGATGTCCGACCAGGATTAGCCAACCTTCGTGCTCCTCCGTTACTCTTTGGGAGGAGACCGCCCCAGTCAAACTACCCACCAGACACTGTCCGCAACCCGGATTACGGGTCCACGTTAGAACACCAGCCATTAAAGGGTGGTATTTCAAGGTTGGCTCCACGCAGACTGGCGTCCACGCTTCAAAGCCTCCCACCTATCCTACACATCAAGGACCAGTGTTCAGTGTCAAGCTATAGTAAAGGTTCACGGGGTCTTTCCGTCTTGCCGCGGGTACACTGCATCTTCACAGCGAGTTCAATTTCACTGAGTCTCGGGTGGAGACAGCCTGGCCATCATTACGCCATTCGTGCAGGTCGGAACTTACCCGACAAGGAATTTCGCTACCTTAGGACCGTTATAGTTACGGCCGCCGTTTACCGGGGCTTCGATCAAGAGCTTCGCGTTGCCGCTAACCCCATCAATTAACCTTCCGGCACCGGGCAGGCGTCACACCGTATACGTCCACTTTCGTGTTTGCACAGTGCTGTGTTTTTAATAAACAGTTGCAGCCAGCTGGTATCTTCGACTGATTTCAGCTCCGCCCGCAGGGGCTTCACCTACACATCAGCGTGCCTTCTCCCGAAGTTACGGCACCATTTTGCCTAGTTCCTTCACCCGAGTTCTCTCAAGCGCCTTGGTATTCTCTACCTGACCACCTGTGTCGGTTTGGGGTACGATTTCGTGTTACCTGATGCTTAGAGGCTTTTCCTGGAAGCAGGGCATTTATCACTTCAGCACCGTAGTGCCTCGTCATCACACCTCAGCGTTAATAAGGTACCGGATTTACCTGGAACCTCCGCCTACATGCTTAAACCGGGACAACCGTCGCCCGGCTGACATAGCCTTCTCCGTCCCCCCTTCGCAGTAACACCAAGTACAGGAATATTAACCTGTTTCCCATCGACTACGCCTTTCGGCCTCGCCTTAGGGGTCGACTCACCCTGCCCCGATTAACGTTGGACAGGAACCCTTGGTCTTCCGGCGAGCGGGCTTTTCACCCGCTTTATCGTTACTTATGTCAGCATTCGCACTTCTGATACCTCCAGCATGCCTCACAGCACACCTTCAACGGCTTACAGAACGCTCCCCTACCCAACAACACATAGTGTCGCTGCCGCAGCTTCGGTGCATGGTTTAGCCCCGTTACATCTTCCGCGCAGGCCGACTCGACCAGTGAGCTATTACGCTTTCTTTAAATGATGGCTGCTTCTAAGCCAACATCCTGGCTGTCTGTGCCTTCCCACATCGTTTCCCACTTAACCATGACTTTGGGACCTTAGCTGGCGGTCTGGGTTGTTTCCCTCTTCACGACGGACGTTAGCACCCGCCGTGTGTCTCCCGTGATAACATTCTTCGGTATTCGTAGTTTGCATCGGGTTGGTAAGCCGGGATGGCCCCCTAGCCGAAACAGTGCTCTACCCCCGAAGATGAGTTCACGAGGCGCTACCTAAATAGCTTTCGGGGAGAACCAGCTATCTCCCGGTTTGATTGGCCTTTCACCCCCAGCCACAGGTCATCCGCTAATTTTTCAACATTAGTCGGTTCGGTCCTCCAGTTAGTGTTACCCAACCTTCAACCTGCCCATGGCTAGATCACCGGGTTTCGGGTCTATACCCTGCAACTTAACGCCCAGTTAAGACTCGGTTTCCCTTCGGCTCCCCTATACGGTTAACCTTGCTACAGAATATAAGTCGCTGACCCATTATACAAAAGGTACGCAGTCACCCCATAAAAGAGGCTCCCACTGCTTGTACGTACACGGTTTCAGGTTCTTTTTCACTCCCCTCGCCGGGGTTCTTTTCGCCTTTCCCTCACGGTACTGGTTCACTATCGGTCAGTCAGGAGTATTTAGCCTTGGAGGATGGTCCCCCCATATTCAGACAGGATACCACGTGTCCCGCCCTACTCTTCGAGTTCACAGCATGTGCATTTTCGTGTACGGGACTATCACCCTGTACCGTCGGACTTTCCAGACCGTTCCACTAACACACAAGCTGATTCAGACTCCGGGCTGCTCCCCGTTCGCTCGCCGCTACTGGGGGAATCTCGGTTGATTTCTTTTCCTCGGGGTACTTAGATGTTTCAGTTCCCCCGGTTCGCCTCGTTAACCTATGTATTCAGTTAACGATAGTGCAACGGATTGCACTGGGTTTCCCCATTCGGACATCGCCGGGTCAAAGGTTCATATCACCTCGCCGGCGCTTTTCGCAGATTAGCACGTCCTTCATCGCCTCTGACTGCCAGGGCATCCACCGTGTACGCTTAGTCGCTTAACCTCACAACCCGAAGATGTTTCACTTCTGATTGCGAAAATTTGAGAGACTCGAACACACATGAGCTGTGTGTCGTTTCAATTTTCAGCTTGATCCAGATTTTTAAAGAGCAAAACTTCGCAGTGCACCTTTTCAGGTTCACTCTGAAGTTTTCTTGTGTTCGCAGTAAAAGATGGTGGAGCTATGCGGGATCGAACCGCAGACCTCCTGCGTGCAAGGCAGGCGCTCTCCCAGCTGAGCTATAGCCCCATCGTAGTCACCTCTGTACCGGTAATTTTTGTTGAGGCAAGTCGTGGTGACACGAAGCATACTTATGTATGTGAATGTCGCCGCAACGCAGCATCAGCAAAAATTTGGTAGGCCTGAGTGGACTTGAACCACCGACCTCACCCTTATCAGGGGTGCGCTCTAACCACCTGAGCTACAAGCCTGTAGAGGTTTTTTACTGCTGTTTTTCATCAGACAATCTGTGTGAGCACTGCAAAGGCAGGTTCTTTAAGGTAAGGAGGTGATCCAACCGCAGGTTCCCCTACGGTTACCTTGTTACGACTTCACCCCAGTCATGAATCACAAAGTGGTAAGCGCCCTCCCGAAGGTTAAGCTACCTACTTCTTTTGCAACCCACTCCCATGGTGTGACGGGCGGTGTGTACAAGGCCCGGGAACGTATTCACCGTGGCATTCTGATCCACGATTACTAGCGATTCCGACTTCATGGAGTCGAGTTGCAGACTCCAATCCGGACTACGACGCACTTTATGAGGTCCGCTTGCTCTCGCGAGGTCGCTTCTCTTTGTATGCGCCATTGTAGCACGTGTGTAGCCCTACTCGTAAGGGCCATGATGACTTGACGTCATCCCCACCTTCCTCCAGTTTATCACTGGCAGTCTCCTTTGAGTTCCCGGCCTAACCGCTGGCAACAAAGGATAAGGGTTGCGCTCGTTGCGGGACTTAACCCAACATTTCACAACACGAGCTGACGACAGCCATGCAGCACCTGTCTCAGAGTTCCCGAAGGCACCAATCCATCTCTGGAAAGTTCTCTGGATGTCAAGAGTAGGTAAGGTTCTTCGCGTTGCATCGAATTAAACCACATGCTCCACCGCTTGTGCGGGCCCCCGTCAATTCATTTGAGTTTTAACCTTGCGGCCGTACTCCCCAGGCGGTCGACTTAACGCGTTAGCTCCGGAAGCCACGCCTCAAGGGCACAACCTCCAAGTCGACATCGTTTACGGCGTGGACTACCAGGGTATCTAATCCTGTTTGCTCCCCACGCTTTCGCACCTGAGCGTCAGTCTTTGTCCAGGGGGCCGCCTTCGCCACCGGTATTCCTCCAGATCTCTACGCATTTCACCGCTACACCTGGAATTCTACCCCCCTCTACAAGACTCTAGCCTGCCAGTTTCGAATGCAGTTCCCAGGTTGAGCCCGGGGATTTCACATCCGACTTGACAGACCGCCTGCGTGCGCTTTACGCCCAGTAATTCCGATTAACGCTTGCACCCTCCGTATTACCGCGGCTGCTGGCACGGAGTTAGCCGGTGCTTCTTCTGCGGGTAACGTCAATCGACAAGGTTATTAACCTTGTCGCCTTCCTCCCCGCTGAAAGTACTTTACAACCCGAAGGCCTTCTTCATACACGCGGCATGGCTGCATCAGGCTTGCGCCCATTGTGCAATATTCCCCACTGCTGCCTCCCGTAGGAGTCTGGACCGTGTCTCAGTTCCAGTGTGGCTGGTCATCCTCTCAGACCAGCTAGGGATCGTCGCCTAGGTGAGCCGTTACCCCACCTACTAGCTAATCCCATCTGGGCACATCCGATGGCAAGAGGCCCGAAGGTCCCCCTCTTTGGTCTTGCGACGTTATGCGGTATTAGCTACCGTTTCCAGTAGTTATCCCCCTCCATCAGGCAGTTTCCCAGACATTACTCACCCGTCCGCCACTCGTCAGCGAAGCAGCAAGCTGCTTCCTGTTACCGTTCGACTTGCATGTGTTAGGCCTGCCGCCAGCGTTCAATCTGAGCCATGATCAAACTCTTCAATTTAAAAGTTTGATGCTCAATGAATTAAACTTCGTAATGAATTACGTGTTCACTCGTTGAGACTTGGTATTCATTTAGTGTCCGAGGACATTAAGAATCCATGTCACTTTGAGTGCCCACACAGATTGTCTGATAAATTGTTAAAGAGCAGTTGCAACGCGGCTTTCAGCTCATCGTTGCGAAGTCCCGTATATTACGTTTTCCTCATTCAGAGTCAAGCAATTATTTTCACTTTTCTCTGTTGGCGTTCATCTCTGAACCCCGCTGTCCCGGCGGCTTGTAAGCCGTTGTTCCGTGTCAGTGGAGGCGCATTATAGGGAGTTCTCCGACGTTGACAACCCCTCTTTGAAAAAAAACGTTCAACCGTCTCTTTTTTGCTCAAAACCGTGCTACAGCGCCAGTTTTTCGAGCGTTTCGAAGCCATAACGACGTAAAACGGGCAAAAGTTGTTCGGTTTCTTTTGTTATCGCCATACAGAAAGCGATGTTCGCATCCGCTGATTTCGCATCCGGCGCCTCGTGTTCCAGCAGCCAGGCCGTCCGACGCGCAATTGCAGCACCGGAATCCACCAGCCGGGTCCCTTCAGGCAGAACCTTTAACAGCTCTTCCTGTAATAGCGGGAAATGGGTGCAGCCAAGAACAACCGTATCCGGTGGTTCCTGCATCCGCAGCCATGGACGCAAAATACGACGCAGCTCTTCAAGCGATACCGTCTCGCCGTGCAGTTTCGCTTCCGCCATTTCCACCAGCTCCGCGGAGCCGAGCATGGCGATCTGGCATTCATTGGCAAAGCGCTCTATAAGCTCACGCGTATAAGGACGTTTTACCGTACCGCGCGTAGCCAGCAACCCCACAATGCCGTTCGCCGTCAGACGCGCCGCAGGTTTGATTGCCGGAACAACGCCCACAACCGGGAACGGGAATTTTTCGCGCAGGGCAGGAAGAGAGACCGTGCTTGCCGTATTACAGGCAATGACCGCCAGCGCCAGGGGATAACGCTTTTGTACCGCGGTGACGATTTCAACCACACGTTCAACAATAAAGTCTTCACTCTTTTCCCCATACGGGAACGCGACGTTATCGAAGGCGTAGATGTAATGGAGATCCGGCAGGAGCTGCCGAATCTCATCATAGACCGACAGCCCACCGACGCCGGAATCAAACACCAGCACGGTGGGACGCGGATCAGAAGGTGTAGCTGCCAGACAAGGTGTATTCCCGTCCTGCAGTTTGGTAGCCATAAACTGTCTCGTAATCTTTATCGAACAGGTTGGCTATTTTACCACGAACTGTGAGATGAGAGGTGACAGGATATGAAACCGCGACGTCCCACAGGCTGACGCCGCCCATTTTCACGCGTTCTGTGGCGTAGGTATTCGGATCAACGGCAACATCATAGCGAGTGCCCAGATAACGGTACGCCAGATTCCAGTCGAGATCCCACACCTGCCAGTCAAGCTGATACTTAACCTGTTGCTTTGAGCGACGAGCCAGGACTTCGTTAGTTTTCGCATTACGCGGGTCGACGTAGTCGTAAGAAATCTGATGCCCTACCGGGCCAGTGTCGAACTGGGCCGTCGCCTCGATTCCTTTAATACGGGCTTCATCGACGTTGTAATAACGGTAAGTCCGCGGGTCGCTATTAATGAGGTTATCGATATCATTACGATAGCCCGTCACACGCCAGTTTACCGGCCCCGTCAGACCTTCAAAGCCACCTTCCCACTGCTTACTCTCTTCTGGCTTCAGATCCGGATTACCGTAATCTTTACTGTGGATCTGGCTCATGGTCGGTGCTTTATACGCTGTACCGTAAGAACCGATGATGCGATACCCCTCGATGAACTCCCATGCGGCGCTGGTCTGCCAGGTGGCGTGATTGCCAAAATTAGAGTTATCGTCATTACGCGCCGCCGCTTCCAGCGTCACGCTGTTGAACTGCTGCATCGCCGAAAGGAACACGCCGGTATTACGTTGTTCGTAACCTTTTTCCAGGTAGCCCGTACCCGCCTGGGTTTTCTGCTTCTGCCAGTCCAGACCCGCGCCGATATTGCCGTGACCCACTTCAACCGTATTCAGCCACTGGGTGGTGTACTGCTTCACGTCATCCATGGTTGCGGAGTCAGCGTAGCGGCCTTTTTTCGGATCATAGTTCTGATCTTTGCTACGGCCATACCCTGCCACCAGCTGTGACTGGAAAATACCCTGGTTATAGCGCAACCCGGTGTCCCAGTTCTGGCTGTAAACCTGACGCGTGTCCGGCCGCCCATCAATGCCGGTCGCGCCATAGTGATCGTAACCGTCATACGCGGAGCGGTTATCGTAGCCAAAGCCACGGACGAATCCGCTGACGCTGTCGGTAAACTGCTGCTCCACCGAGCCAAACAGCGATTTACTCATAAAACCATCGCGGTCTGGCTGGCGCGGGGCATCTTTTGCGGCAATATCAAAACCACGGGTATAGGTATAATCACCGGCCATGGTGATTTTGGTTTTATCGAACACCTGCTGGAAGGCACCGTTATAGTTTTGATACCCCTTTGAACCGACACCCGCAGAAATTTCTGCACCCGGCTTGTCGCGCCCGGTAATGATGTTAATCACACCGCCAATCGCGTCGGAGCCATACAGCGCCGAACGTGGGCCGCGAATGTACTCAATACGCTGAATCAGCGACGTCGGAATTTGGCTTAAATCGGGAACATTGCTGATCCCGGCATTATTCAGGGGGATACCATCAATCAGTACCAGAACATGGCGGGATTCCGTACCGCGAATAAACGTTGAAGAGGTTGACCCCATCCCGCCGCTTTGTGCGATGTCCACACCCGGCAGGCGTGACATGATTTCCACAACACTCGTTGCCTGCCAGCGTTCAATATCCTCACGGGTCACGACGGAGGTCGGAGCCAGAACGGTTTTTGCTGGTTGTTCGAAACGGTTTGCTGTCACCACCAACGAGTCGGCGCTTTCCTGCGCCCAGCCCGAAAATGCCGTGACGGAAAACGCCGTCAACAGCGATACTTTTTTAATCATTGTTAAAGCATCCACAATATAAGAAGGATGCCGCAGGCCTCATCGATAGCACGCGATGATGAAACCAAATGCGACGTGATCCCGGCAGGTCTTCGGGCTGGGTGGCGTTATACGGATGAAGACTTCCCATTTTCACAGTGTCTACAACTCTCATCCCGCCAGTCTTTACCGCTGCGCGTCAGCTCCAGATTTGCACTGGATTCCCTTTTCACTCTCAGGAGACCGGAAACAGAATGCTACAATTAGACACGTATAGATGTCCAGATAGCTATTAGCCATTAAATCTGGACATCCACTGCACAATCCCTACAATCCCCGCGTAATTCTTTATCACTCAGGACGCATCATGACCCCCGAACACCTCCCGACAGAACAGTACGACGCACAGCTGGCAGAAAAAGTTGTCCGCCTGCAAAGTATGATGACGCCTTTCAACGCGCCGGTTCCCGAGGTGTTTCGTTCTCCGGTCAGCCACTACCGTATGCGCGCTGAGTTCCGCATCTGGCACGATGGCGATGACCTGTACCACATCATTTTCGATCAGCAGACGAAATCCCGCATTCGCGTAGACAGTTTTCCGGCGGCGAGTGAGCTCATCAACCAGCTGATGACGCTAATGATCGACGGTGTACGCAATAATCCGGTGCTGCGCAACAAGCTGTTCCAGATTGACTACCTGACCACCCAAAGCAATCAGGCCATTGTTTCTCTGCTCTATCACAAAGCGCTGACCGACGAGTGGCGCGAGCAGGCAGAAGCCCTGCGCGATGCGCTGCGCGCGCAGAACATCAACGTGCACCTGATTGGCCGCGCGACCAAAACCAAAATCATGCTGGACCAGGATTACATCGACGAGCGTCTGCCGGTAGCAGGTAAAGAGATGGTTTACCGTCAGGTAGAGAACAGCTTCACCCAGCCGAACGCCGCCATGAACGTGCAGATGCTTGAGTGGGCGCTGAAGGCGACAGAAGGGTCTAAGGGCGATCTGCTGGAGCTCTACTGCGGTAACGGCAACTTCTCGCTGGCGCTGGCGCGTAATTTCGAGCGCGTGCTGGCGACGGAAATCGCCAAACCGTCGGTGGCCGCCGCGCAGTACAACATCGCCGCTAACCATATTGATAACGTACAAATTATTCGTATGGCGGCAGAAGAATTTACCCAGGCGATGAACGGCGTACGCGAGTTTAACCGCCTGCAAGGGATTGATTTGAAGAGCTACCAGTGTGAGACAATTTTTGTCGATCCGCCGCGCAGTGGCCTGGACAGCGAAACCGAGAAGATGGTGCAGGCGTACCCGCGTATTTTGTACATCTCCTGTAACCCGGAGACGCTGTGCAAGAATCTGGAAACATTAAGCCAGACGCACAAGGTTGAACGTCTGGCGCTGTTCGATCAGTTCCCGTATACGCACCATATGGAGTGCGGCGTTTTACTTACCGCACGGTGATCTGTAGGCCGGATAAGCGTAGCGCCATCCGGCATTTTTTGGCAGATGGCGCTTCGCTTACCTGCCCTACAAATAATTCATTACTCCGGTAACTGGCTCTTGCGGCTACGCATGCGCGAGCCAATCCAGAACACCAGCGCCACAGACAGTACCGCAGGCAGGAAGTTAGAGCCAATATCCGGATACTCTGCGCGCACCACGGTGCTGTACAACAGTACACCCAGAATAAAACAGGCTGCGGCCAGTCCCGGTAACCCAACCGGCATGGTGCGGTTCAGATAACGTTGATGCAGGCAGTACACCGTCAGCACCAGCGCGATAATCGGGAAAATCGAGAACGGTACAATTGAGCTAAAAACCGCCGCAAACGTACCATTGATGGATAAGCCAGCGATCAATGCCAGCAACAGCGTTCCTTTATCCTGACCTGACTGTTTCATTACTCACCTTCACTCATCGTTTTGATGTGCCAACTTCTCTTGTTCACGGCGATACCAGTAGTACGCACCTTTAGAAATCATCCGCAGCTGCAATACCAGTCGCTCTTCGAGTTGCTTACGTTGTTCAATGCTGACATCCAGCGCTTCGGCACCCGCGCTGAAAACAATCGTCACCATCGCCTCGGCCTGTGCTTCAGTAAACGCACGCGGCATATGGTTTTCGAGTTCAAGATAGTCGGCAAGTTCCGCGATGAAATGCTGAATTTCACGCGCGACGGCGGCACGAAACGCGGCTGAAGTTCCGGAACGCTCACGCAACAGCAGGCGAAACGCGTTAGGGTTATTGCCGATAAATTCCATAAATGTCGACACGGAGGTGCGGATCACGCTGCCGCCTTTGGCGATACGCTGACGCGCCTGACGCATAAGCTGGCGCAGCATCAAACCGCTCTCGTCGACCATGGTCAAGCCCAGTTCATCCACATCACGGAAATGACGATAGAAGGACGTTGGCGCAATCCCGGCCTCGCGCGCCACTTCACGCAGGCTCAAACTGGCAAAACTCCGCTCAGCACTCAGTTGACTGAATGCGGCTTCCACCAGCGAACGCCGGGTTTTCTCTTTTTGTTGTGCTCTTACGCCCATCACGATAGTTGAATCCTTCCAAAGGCCCGTTGGCACTATACCAGAGAATAAAATTAATCTGTTTACCTGGCTTTGTGAATGATTGTTTACGGGCGGTTTGTGCTCCACTGCCCGAAAAAAGCACAACGATAATTGGGTTACCCTGGCAATGATGTTATGATTCTGTTGCTTTTATGTATAAGAACAGGTAAGCCTTGCCATGCCACATTCCTACGATTACGACG
Organism: Enterobacter sp. MGH 33; assembly: GCF_000534535.1. Classification (NCBI taxonomy): domain Bacteria; kingdom Pseudomonadati; phylum Pseudomonadota; class Gammaproteobacteria; order Enterobacterales; family Enterobacteriaceae; genus Enterobacter; species Enterobacter sp. MGH 33. The sequence continues at coordinate 83,702 of NZ_KI973212.1, forward strand.
CAATAGTTATTGGTTCCGGCCCCGGCGGCGAAGGTGCTGCTATGGGTCTGGTAAAACAGGGAGCCAGAGTAGCGGTTATTGAGCGCTACCATAACGTCGGCGGCGGTTGCACCCACTGGGGCACCATCCCTTCGAAAGCCCTCCGCCACGCCGTTAGCCGCATTATCGAATTTAACCAGAACCCTCTTTACAGCGACCACTCCCGACTTCTTCGCTCCTCCTTTGCCGATATCCTGAATCACGCAGACACGGTCATTAACCAGCAGACGCGCATGCGTCAGGGTTTCTATGAGCGCAACCACTGTGAAATTCTGCAAGGGAACGCGCATTTTGTGGATGAACACACCCTGGCGCTGGAGTGCCACGACGGTTCGGTTGAGACGCTCACCGCTGAAAAATTTGTGATCGCCTGCGGCTCCCGTCCTTACCATCCGGCAGACGTGGATTTCTCGCACCCGCGCATTTACGACAGCGACTCCATCCTCAGCCTGCACCACGAGCCACGCCATGTGATCATCTACGGCGCGGGCGTGATTGGCTGCGAATATGCGTCGATTTTCCGGGGAATGGAGGTCAAAGTTGATCTGATCAACACCCGCGACCGGCTGCTGGCGTTCCTCGATCAGGAGATGTCAGATTCCCTCTCCTACCACTTCTGGAACAGCGGCGTGGTGATTCGCCACAACGAAGAGTACGAGAAAATCGAAGGCTGCGACGACGGTGTGATCATGCACCTGAAATCTGGTAAGAAGCTGAAGGCGGACTGCCTGCTGTACGCCAACGGCCGTACCGGCAACACGGATTCATTGCAGCTGGAGAATATCGGGCTTGAAACCGACAGCCGCGGTCAGCTCAAGGTCAACAGCATGTACCAGACTGCGCTGCCGCACGTTTACGCGGTGGGCGACGTGATTGGTTACCCAAGCCTGGCCTCCGCCGCTTACGATCAGGGCCGCATCGCCGCACAGGCGCTGGTGAAAGGTGAAGCGACGGCGCATCTGATTGAAGATATCCCGACGGGCATCTACACCATTCCGGAAATCAGTTCTGTCGGCAAAACCGAGCAGCAGCTGACGGCCATGAAGGTGCCTTACGAGGTGGGTCGTGCCCAGTTTAAACATCTGGCGCGGGCGCAAATCGTGGGGATGAGCGTAGGTACGCTTAAGATCCTGTTCCATCGCGAGACGAAAGAGATCCTCGGTATTCACTGCTTCGGTGAACGCGCGGCGGAAATCATTCATATCGGCCAGGCGATCATGGAGCAAAAAGGTGGTGGCAACACCATTGAGTACTTCGTTAACACCACCTTTAACTACCCGACCATGGCGGAAGCTTATCGGGTAGCTGCGCTGAACGGCTTAAACCGCCTGTTTTAACGCGCTGTCGAAATGGCCATCCATCGCACCCCGGATGGCCTCTGCCAGCTGCTCATAGCGGCTGCGCAGCGGTGACCCCGGACGATAAACCAGACCAATGGTGCGACGCGGCTCCGGCTTAATACAGGGCAGATAGACCACGCCATCACGTTTACGCTCGTGCGGCACCGCCAGCGCCGGCAGCAGCGTAATACCGCTTCCTGCCGCCACCATATTACGCAGCGTTTCCAGGCTGGTTGCGCGGAAATGGGTATCTTCATCGGCACCCGCTTCGAAGCAGAAGCCCATCGCCTGATCGCGCAGACAGTGGCCATCTTCCAGCATCAGCAGTTTTTCACCGGCCAGATCGGCCATCGGCACGCGATCGCGGTTCGCCCACGGGTGATCTTCATAGATCGCCAGCATCATCGGCTCATCGAACAGCGGTACTTCAATAAACGCTTCACTCTCTTTGACCAGCGCCAGGATCGCGCAGTCGAGCTTGCCGCTGTCTAACTGCGCCAGCAGCTGATGGGTTTGCGCTTCATGCAGGTACATTTCGAGTTTCGGGAACGTCTGGTGCAGCATCGGAATGATTTGCGGCAACAGGTACGGGCCAACGGTTGGGATCAGGCCAATATGCAGCGGGCCGGACATCGCTTCCCCCTGCTGGCTTGCCATTTCCTTGAGCACTTTGACCTCGCGCAGTACGGTGCGCGCCTGATCCACCAGCAGCAGACCTGCCTGCGTGAACAGTACTTTACGACTGGTGCGCTCCAGCAGCATCACGCCCAACTCATCTTCCAGCTTGCGGATCTGGCCGCTCAGCGTCGGCTGGCTGACGTGGCAGGAATCTGCCGCGCGACGAAAATGGCGATGCTCAGCTAACGCTACCAGGTATTCAAGATCACGAATATTCATTATTCATCCTCCGTCGCCACGATAGTTCATGGCGATAGATAGCATAGCAACGAACGATTATCCCTATCAAGCATTCTGTTGAATAATACATCACATAGACGAGGCGGCACGTGTTTGACCCTTGACGTCCCCGCACCGTCAGCGAGTTTCTCTCAAAACTCGAACAACTAAAGCCAACGTGAACTTTTGCGGACCCCGTGGTCCGCTTTTTTTTGCGTAAAAAAAAGCCCAGCACTAAGCCAGGCTCCGTTTTTCTCCCTCTCCCTGTGGGAGAGGGCCGGGGTGAGGGCACCAGCCCGCACTATTCAAACCAACCGGTTTTTCGCATCCGCAATCGCCTGCGCTACCTGCTTCGGCGACACGCCGCCTTTCGCTGCACGCTTATCCAGGCAGGATTGCAGGGCCAGAATCGGGTAGACATCATCCCCGATAACCGCGCTGAATTTTTGCAGGTCGGCAAGCGCCAGCTCTTCAAGGGCTTTACCCTGACGAATCGCTTCCACCACCGCTTCACCCACAATATGGTGCGCCTCGCGGAACGGTACACCTTTCGCCACCAGGTAGTCCGCCAGCTCGGTAGAGTTAGCATACCCCTGCTGCGCCGCTTCCTGGCAGCGCGGACGTTTCACCTGAATGCCGTCCAGCACCAGCGCGCCCATATGCAGACAGCCCAGCCAGGTATCGAGCGCGTCGAACAGCCCCTCTTTGTCTTCCTGCATGTCTTTGTTGTACGCCAGCGGCAGCCCTTTCAGGGTCATCATCATACCGGTTAGCGCGCCCTGCACACGGCCACACTTACCGCGGATCAGCTCCAGCGCATCCGGGTTTTTCTTCTGCGGCATCAGGGAGGAGCCGGACGTCACGCGGTCGGACAGCTCCACAAACCCGGCTTCGCCAGAGTTAAAGAAGATCAGGTCTTCGGCAAAGCGCGACAGGTGCACCATCCCGATAGAGGCATTTGAGAGCAGCTCCAGCACGTGGTCACGGTCAGAGACGCTGTCCAGGCTGTTGCGGGTGGCGGAGGCAAAGCCCAGCCAGCCTGCCAGCTGCTCACGGTCGATTTCATACGCCGTACCGGCCAGCGCGCCGCTGCCCAGCGGGCTGACGTCCAGACGCTTTAAGGTATCCTGTAAACGGCTCTCATCACGCGCCAGCATCTCAACGTAGGCCAGACACCAGTGCGCGAAAGTCACCGGCTGCGCGCGTTGCAGGTGGGTATAACCCGGCATCACCGCATCCTGATTGTTCTGCGCAGTGTCCACCAGCGCGCTCTGCAACTGACGATTCGCCGCCAGCAGTTCGCCGACGGTCTCTTTGCACCACAGCTTCAGGTCGGTCGCCACCTGGTCATTACGGCTACGCCCGGTATGGAGCTTTTTACCCAACTGGCCGACTTTGTCGATCAGTTTGCCTTCCACCCAGCTGTGAATATCTTCGGCATCGCTCTGGAGGATTTGCTCCGGATCCAGACGCACCTCTTCCAGCAGGTTGTTCAGCGCCTCTTCCAGCTGCTGCTGTTCGTCTGCGGTCAGCACGCCAACGGTCACCAGCGCTTTGGACCAGGCCACAGAGCCGACAATATCCTGTTCGGCCAGGCGGTAGTCGAAGCGCAAAGAGTCGTTGAACTGTTTGAACCGCTGATCCGCTGCCTGTGTAAAACGCCCACCCCAAAGTGCCATAACGAATTTCCTTAATGATGATATTTTTGCCCGGTGGCGCTGCGCTTACCGGGCCTACAAAATTCACGTAGGCCGGATAAGCGAAGCGCCATCCGGCACAGAATCTTAAGCCAGAATACGCGTGCCAATCGGCGTGCCGTTAAACAGCGCCGGAAGCTGCTCTGCGTGACGCCAGGAGGCGATATCCACCGGGCGGCCCAGCGTGCGGGCCGCATCCAGCGCGGCGTTAACTTTAACGATCATGCCGTCGGTGATAATGCCCTGATCGATCAGCTGCTCGGCTTTTGCGGCGGTCATTTCCGCAATGCGCTGGCCTTTGCCGTCCAGAATGCCGCTCACGTCGGAGAGCAGGATCAGGTCTGCGCCCAGCGTGGCCGCCAGCGCCGTCGCCGCCTGGTCCGCATTGACGTTCATCAGTTCGCCCTCTTCGGTCACGCCGATTGAGCTCACCACCGGCAGGAAACCGCCTTCCAGCAGGGTGTTAATCAGCTCAGGCGAACCTGGCTGCGCCAGTCCAACATGGCCAAGCTCTTCGTCGAGCTGGGTCACTTTTACGCTATCGCCATCGCCCAGAAAGAGGCCAACGGAGGCGATATGGTGTTTCTTCGCCCACGCCAGCAGCGTTTTGTTCGCCGTTCCCGCCAGCGCGCCGGTAATGATGTCAATCTGGTCCGCAGGCGTCACGCGCAGGCCATTTTTCTTTTTCACCGGCAGGTTGAGCCCTTTCATCAGCTCATCCACCACGCAGCCGCCGCCGTGCACAATCACCAGCGGACGTTGGTGTGATTCGCGATAGTTCACCAGTGCGGTAAACAGGCGCTCCAGCGCTTCTTCGCTGTCCAGCAGTACACCACCGAGTTTGATAATTAATGGATTCATCATCACACCTTAAATAAGAGCCTGCGTTTCAGGGAAGCCGAAACGAATATTTGCACACTGCATTGCCTGTGCGGCAGCGCCTTTGAGTAAGTTATCTTCTGCGGCCACTACGATGAGATGCTCACCCTGTACGGCAAAACCGATATCGCAGAACGGCAGACCGACCACGTTTTTCAGCGCCGGCACGCCTTTGTCGTACAGGCGCACCAGCGGTTTATCCGCATACGCCTGCGTGAAGACCTCGCTCACCTGTTCTTTGGTCACACCCGGCTTCAGGCGGCAGGTAATGGTTTCGAGGATCCCACGCGGGAAGCTGCCGAGGTGCGGGGTGAAAATCACGTCCGCGCCCAGATGGGTGGTGATTTCAGGGTGATGACGGTGATTAAACACGCCATACGGCTGAAGGCTCACTTCGCAGAAGCTGTTGGAGATCGCCGCTTTGCGCCCGGCGCCGCTCACGCCACTGGTGGCGTTGATCACCGGCCACTGATGCAGATCCAGCAGACCGGCGTCGATCAGCGGCTTCAGGGAAAGCTGCGCCGCCGTCGGGTAGCAGCCCGGCACGGCAATCAGATCCGCTTCTTTCAGTTTGTCAGCGCTCCACTCCGCCAGGCCGTACACCGCTTTTTCGAGCAGATCCGGGTGCTGATGGGTGAAACCGTAATATTTTTCGTAGAACGCGCTGTCGTTAACGCGAAACGCGCCGGAGAGATCAAAGACCACGCAGCCGGCCGCTAAAAATTGCGGTGCCAGGTCGTGGCTAACTTCATGCGCCGTGGCTAAAAACACAACGTCAACGCCGTCGGTGAACTCGCTGATGTCAGACATGGGCTGCAAAGGCAAATCAACCACGCCCTTAAGCTGTGGATGCAAATCGGAAATTAACTTTCCGGCATCATTGCTTTGCGCTGACACGGTCAAAGCGGTTATGGTCATATGAGGGTGGCGATTTACGTAGCTTACAAGCTCTGCGCCCGCATAACCGCTAGCGCCTACAATCAGCGTATTCAACATCGGGTTCCTTTATGCTCAACGATAATGTATTTTTATTCACATTTATTGCATGAATATTGATACTATCACGACCTAAGGTGTGTCAACAATGAAAATGAACTTACCGCCATTTATCGAGATTTACCGCGCCCTGATTGCCACACCCTCCATCAGCGCGACGGAAGAAGCCCTGGATCAGAGCAATGAGTCTTTAATCAATCTGCTGGCGGGTTGGTTTAGCGATCTTGGGTTTAACGTTGAGGTTCAGCCCGTCCCCGGAACACGCCACAAATTTAACCTGCTCGCCAGTACCGGACATGGCGCGGGCGGCCTGCTGCTGGCTGGCCACACTGACACCGTGCCGTTTGATGATGGCCGCTGGACACGCGATCCGTTCACGCTGACCGAACATGACAACAAACTCTACGGTTTGGGCACCGCCGACATGAAAGGCTTTTTCGCCTTTATCCTCGACGCGCTGCGTGACGTGGACGTGACAACCCTGAAAAAGCCGCTCTACATTCTGGCGACCGCCGATGAAGAGACCAGCATGGCGGGCGCACGTTATTTCTCTGAAAACACATCGATTCGTCCTGACTGCGCGATCATCGGCGAACCGACCTCTCTGCAACCGATTCGGGCGCACAAAGGCCATATTTCTACCGCGGTGCGCGTGCTCGGACAGTCCGGCCACTCCAGCGATCCGGCGCGCGGCGTGAACGCCATCGAGCTGATGCATGACGCGATTGGCCGCATCATGACCCTGCGCGACGATCTGAAAGAGCGCTATCACTACGAGGCGTTCACCGTGCCGTATCCGACGCTAAACCTCGGCAGCCTGCACGGCGGTGATGCGTCCAACCGTATCTGCGCCTGCTGCGAACTGCATATGGATATCCGTCCTCTGCCGGGCATGACGCTGAGCGATCTGGATGGCTTACTGAACGAAGCGCTGGCACCGGTCAGCGAGCGCTGGCCGGGCCGTCTGACGGTCTCCGAACTGCATCCGCCGATTCCAGGCTACGAATGTCCGCCTGACCATCAGCTGGTTCAGGTGGTGGAAAAACTGCTCGGCGAGAAAACCGACGTGGTGAACTACTGCACCGAAGCGCCGTTTATTCAGACGCTGTGCCCGACGCTGGTTCTGGGCCCTGGCTCCATCAACCAGGCCCACCAGCCGGACGAATATCTCGAAACCCGCTTCATCAAGCCCACTCGCGAACTCATTACCCAGGTTGTGCATCACTTCTGCTGGCATTAAAACGCACCGAACAGTCCCCTCTCCCTGTGGGAGAGGGTTAGGGTGAGGGCAACAAATCGCATGATCTTCGTCACATTCCCATAAGCATCTCTTATCTGACGCAATACGAATTAAATTTCGTAAATTGCCCACATTTATTCGTTTGCTGAACCGTTTTCGCAGCAATTGACGACAGGGGTTTTACGTGGCTTTATAAAGGGAGATGACAAAATAATGTCCAGAAGATTTTCGCATGGGCATAAACAAAAATGATGGGGTGACTGGGTTTTTATGAACGAACAATATTCCGCGTTGCGTAGTAATGTCAGTATGCTCGGCAAAGTGCTTGGAGATACCATCAAAGACGCACTGGGGGAGAACATCCTCGACCGCGTTGAAACCATCCGCAAGCTGTCCAAATCTTCCCGCGCCGGTAACGAGGCCAATCGTCAGGAGCTGCTCACCACCTTGCAGAACCTCTCTAACGATGAGCTGCTGCCCGTTGCCCGCGCCTTCAGCCAGTTCCTGAACCTGGCAAACACCGCTGAGCAATACCACAGCATTTCGCCAAAAGGCGAAGCGTCCAGCAACCCGGAAGTCATTGCCCGCACCCTTCGTAAACTCAAAGACCAGCCCGACCTCAACGAAGCGACCATCAAAAAAGCGGTAGAATCCCTTTCGCTGGAGCTGGTGCTGACCGCACACCCAACTGAAATCACCCGTCGTACGCTGATCCACAAAATGGTGGAAGTGAACAACTGTCTGAAGCAACTGGATAACAAAGACATTGCCGACTACGAACGTAACCAGCTTATGCGCCGTCTGCGCCAGCTGATTGCCCAGTCCTGGCACACCGATGAAATTCGTAAGCATCGCCCAAGCCCGGTAGACGAAGCCAAATGGGGCTTTGCGGTGGTGGAAAACAGCCTGTGGGAAGGGGTCCCCAACTACCTGCGCGAGCTGAACGAACAGCTGGAAGAGAACCTGGGCTACCGCCTGCCGGTTGATTTTGTTCCGGTACGCTTCACCTCCTGGATGGGCGGCGACCGCGACGGCAACCCGAACGTGACGGCGGAAATCACCCGTCACGTCCTGCTGCTGAGCCGCTGGAAAGCGACCGACCTGTTCCTGAAAGATATTCAGGTGCTGATCTCCGAGTTGTCGATGGTGGAAGCGACGCCGGAACTGCGCGCGCTGGCCGGTGAAGAAGGCGCCAGCGAACCGTACCGTTTCCTGATGAAAAAACTGCGCGGTCAGCTGATGGCCACTCAGGCCTGGTTGGAAGCGCGCCTGAAAGGCCAGCGCCTGCCGAAGCCGGAAGGTCTGCTGAGCCAGAACGAACAGCTCTGGGAGCCGCTGTACGCCTGCTATAAATCTCTCCAGGCCTGTGGGATGGGCATCATTGCCAACGGCGAACTGCTCGACACCCTGCGCCGCGTGAAGTGTTTCGGCGTGCCGCTGGTGCGTATCGACGTTCGTCAGGAAAGTACCCGTCATACCGAAGCACTGGGCGAGCTGACCCGCTACCTCGGCATCGGCGACTATGAAAGCTGGTCAGAAGCCGACAAACAGGCGTTCCTGATCCGCGAGCTGAACTCCAAGCGCCCGCTGCTGCCGCGCAACTGGGAGCCAAGCAACGACACCCGCGAAGTGCTCAACACCTGTAAAGCGATCGTGGATGCGCCGAAAGGATCGGTGGCCGCCTATGTGATCTCCATGGCGAAGACCCCGTCCGACGTGCTGGGCGTTCACCTTCTGCTGAAAGAAGCGGGCATTGACTATGCTCTGCCAGTGGCCCCGCTGTTTGAGACCCTCGACGACCTGAACAACGCTAACGACGTGATGACCCAGTTGCTGAACATCGACTGGTATCGCGGCTTTATTCAGGGCAAACAGATGGTGATGATTGGCTATTCCGACTCCGCGAAAGATGCGGGCGTGATGGCAGCCTCCTGGGCGCAGTATCAGGCGCAGGATGCGCTAATCAAAACCTGCGAAAAAGCCGGTATTGAACTGACCCTGTTCCACGGACGCGGCGGCTCCATTGGTCGTGGCGGTGCGCCTGCACACGCAGCGCTGCTCTCTCAACCACCAGGAAGCCTGAAAGGCGGCCTGCGCGTGACCGAGCAGGGCGAGATGATCCGCTTCAAGTACGGCCTGCCGGAAGTGACCATCAGCAGCCTGTCGCTCTATACCAGTGCGATCCTGGAAGCCAACCTGCTGCCGCCGCCGGAGCCAAAAGAGTCCTGGTGCCGGATTATGGACGAGCTGTCTGACATCTCCTGCGACCTCTATCGCGGCTACGTGCGTGAAAACAAAGACTTTGTGCCTTACTTCCGCTCAGCCACGCCTGAGCAGGAGCTGGGTAAACTGCCTCTGGGTTCGCGCCCGGCCAAGCGTCGCCCGACCGGCGGCGTTGAATCGCTGCGCGCCATTCCGTGGATCTTCGCCTGGACGCAAAACCGTCTGATGCTGCCGGCCTGGCTGGGTGCCGGTGCGGCGCTGCAAAAAGTGGTGGAAGACGGAAAGCAGAGCGAACTGGAAACCATGTGCCGCGACTGGCCATTCTTCTCTACCCGTCTGGGCATGCTGGAGATGGTCTTCTCGAAAGCCGACCTGTGGCTGGCGGAATACTACGATCAGCGTCTGGTGAAACCAGAGCTGTGGGCGCTGGGTAAAGAGCTGCGCGAGCTGCTTGAAGGCGATATTAAAGTGGTGCTGGATATCGCTAATGACTCCCACCTGATGGAAGACCTGCCGTGGATCGCCGAGTCTATCCAGCTGCGTAACATCTACACCGACCCGCTGAACGTTTTACAGGCTGAACTGCTGCACCGTTCGCGTCTGGCGGAGGAGGAAGGTAAAGAGCCGGATCCGCGCGTTGAACAGGCGCTGATGGTAACGATAGCAGGCGTTGCGGCAGGTATGCGCAACACCGGTTAATGCTCAGTGCCCGGCAGCGCTACGCTTGCCGGGCACTTCTCGATCTTCCCCCTTCCCTGATCTCCCCCTCAATCTTTGCCACCGGTAAGGCAATCACGTTTCCCTTAGACGTAGCGCAACAAATGACCGGCACGCCGGGAGTAGAGTCGCTCTTAGTGCAGTTCGAACAGGACAGAATTTACCTCAAACACTAAGGGAGTAATGTTATGGACCGTGTCATTCAATCCCCGGGAAAATACATCCAGGGCGCAGATGTTCTCACTCGCCTCGGCGACTACCTGAAGCCGCTGGCAAATCGCTGGCTGGTGGTGGGCGATAAATTTGTGCTGGGTTTTGCTGAAGAAACCCTGCGCCAGAGTTTTAAAAAAGCCGGACTCCATGCCGAAATTGCAGCATTTGGTGGCGAATGTTCGCAAAATGAAATCGATCGCCTGAAAAAGCTGGCCGACAGCGCTGACTGTCTGGCGGTGCTGGGTATCGGCGGCGGAAAAACGCTGGATACTGCCAAAGCGCTGGCCCACTTTATGGACGTGCCGGTGGCCATTGCCCCGACCATTGCCTCCACCGATGCGCCGTGCAGCGCCCTTTCCGTGATTTATACCGACAGCGGCGAGTTCGATCGCTACCTGATGCTACCGCACAACCCGAACATGGTGATTGTCGATACCAAAGTGGTGGCGGGCGCACCTGCACGCCTGCTGGCCGCCGGGATTGGCGATGCCCTGGCAACCTGGTTTGAAGCGCGTGCCTGCTCACGTAGCGGCGCGACGACCATGGCGGGCGGCAAGTGCACGCAGGCAGCGTTAGCGCTGGCAGAGCTGTGCTACAACACGCTGGTTGAAGAGGGCGAGAAAGCGATGCTGGCGGCGGAACAGCACGTGGTCACACCGGCGCTGGAACGCATTATCGAAGCCAACACCTATCTCAGCGGCGTGGGCTTTGAAAGCGGCGGGCTGGCGGCGGCGCATGCCATTCACAACGGCATGACGGCGGTGCCGGATGCGCATCATTTCTACCATGGTGAAAAGGTCGCATTCGGCACGCTGACGCAACTGGTACTGGAGAACGCGCCGGTTGAAGAAATTGAGACCGTCGCCGCGCTTTGCCACAGCGTTGGGCTGCCGATCACGCTGGCGCAGCTGAATATCAAAGAGGATATTCCGGCCAAAATGCGGCTGATCGCGGAGGCGTCCTGTGCCGAAGGGGAAACCATTCACAACATGCCTGGCGGCGTAACGCCGGATCAGGTCTATGCGGCGCTGCTGGTGGCGGACCAGTATGGACAGCGATTCTTGCAGGAGTGGGAGTAACGAAAAAAGCCGGGTGGCGCTGCGCTTACCCGGCCTACATGGCACTTTAATTTGTAGGCCGGGTAAGGCGTAGCCGCCACCCGGCACATGGGTTACTTCACATCAAACCGGTCCAAATCCATCACTCGCGCCCACGCGGCAACAAAATCACGGACGAACTTCTCGTGTGCATCACTGCTGGCGTAAACTTCGGCCAGCGCACGCAGGACGGCGTTTGAACCGAAGACCAGATCGGCGCGGGTCGCGGTGTATTTCACTTCCCCGCTTGCACGATCGCTACCGGCAAACAGCTCGTTTGAGTCGTCGGTCGCTTTCCACTGGGTGTTCATATCCAGCAGATTAACGAAGAAGTCGTTGCTCAGCACGCCCTCGCGGTTGGTAAACACGCCATTCTTGCTGCCATCGAAGTTTGCACCCAGTACGCGCAAACCGCCGATCAGCACCGTCAGTTCCGGCGCGGTCAGGGTCAGCTGCTGGGCTTTGTCGATCAGCAGCGACTCCGTGGTGGACACATCCACCTGTGCGCGATAGTTACGGAAACCGTCGGCAACCGGTTCGAGCAGGTTGAACATCTCGATATCCGTCTGGTCCTGACGCGCATCCACGCGGCCTAGGGTAAACGGTACGTTAACGTAAACGCCAGCCGCTTTCGCCGCCTGCTCAACGCCCACAACACCCGCCAGCACGATGATATCGGCCAGTGAGGCTTTATTAGTGGTGCGCTGGATTGCTTCCAGAGCCGGTAACGCCCGCACCGCCGCGGCGTTCACATCCCAGTCGCGCTGAGGCGCCAGCGCCAGACGCGCGCCGTTAGCGCCGCCACGCTTGTCGCCGCCGCGGAAGGTCGATGCCGACGCCCAGGCCACGGAAACCAGCTCGCTCACGGAGAGACCAGAGGCCGCGATTTCCGCTTTCAGGCTTTCAATATCTTCCTGCGTCGGATGGAACACCGGCTGAGGCAGCGGATCCTGCCAAATCAGATCTTCTTTCGGTACTTCCGGGCCGATGTACCGCGCTTTTGGCCCCATATCGCGGTGGGTCAGCTTGAACCACGCGCGCGCAAAGGCTTCGTTGAAGGCCTGCGGATCGTTCAGGAAGCGACGGGAAATTTTCTCGAATTCCGGATCAAAACGCAGCGTCAGGTCGGTGACCAGCATGGTTGGCTTGCGTTTTTTCGACGGGTCGAACGGGTCAGGCATAATTTCAGGCGCATCCACGGCTTCAAACTGAATGGCGCCCGCCGGGCTACGCGTCTGCACCCATTCGTATTTGAACAGGTTCTCGAAGAAGTAATTGCTCCACTGGGTCGGGGTTTGAGACCAGATAACTTCCAGCCCGGAGGTGATGGCGTCAGCGCCAATACCGGTGCCGTGCGTGCTGGCCCAGCCCAGGCCCTGCGCTTCAATCGGCGACGCTTCCGGGTCAGTGCCCACGTGCGTGGCTTCACCTGCGCCGTGCGTTTTACCGAGCGTATGTCCGCCCGCAATCAGCGCGACGGTCTCTTCGTCATTCATGCCCATGTTGCCAAAGGTGGCGCGGATCGCCGCCGCCGCAGACAGCGGTTCACCGCTGGCGTTCGGCCCTTCCGGGTTAACGTAAATCAGGCCCATTTCGGTGGCCGCAAGCGGGCGCTTCGCCAGCGCTTCCGGGTCACGGTGGGTCAGCCAGGCTTTTTCATCGCCCCAGTTCACGTCCAGATCCGGTTCCCAGACGTCTTCACGCCCGGCACCGAAACCAAAGGTGCGGAAGCCGGAGTTCTCCAGCGCCACGTTACCCGCGAGGATAAAGAGGTCAGCCCAGGAGATTTTTTGTCCGTATTTTTGCTTAATTGGCCACAGCAGGCGGCGAGCCTTATCCAGGCTGACGTTATCCGGCCAGGAGTTCAGCGGTGCAAAGCGTTGCTGACCGCGTCCGGCGCCGCCGCGACCGTCAACGGAGCGATAGGTACCCGCACCGTGCCAGGCCATACGGATAAACAGGCCCGCATAGCTGCCCCAGTCGGCAGGCCACCACGGTTGTGAGTCGGTTAACAGTGCTTTGAGATCGCCCTTAAGGGCGGAATAGTCGAGCTTGCTGAATTCTTTGCGGTAGTCGAAGTCTTCACCCAGAGGGTTAGAACGGCTGGAGTGTTGATTAAGTAGATCGATGCGAAGTTGTTTAGGCCACCATTCTTTGCTGCCGGTACCTGCACCCGCGCTATGATCGACGCCGCCCTGGTGGAACGGACATTTGCCGGCGGATGCCGCGTTATTGGTCTCGTCTGACATGCTCATCGCTATGCTCCCTTTACAGTGTTACCGTTACGATATACACCACTAGCGATAAGAGATAGTTGAATTAATCCACAGATTCGATAGCTAATACCTTTTAACTCTCCGTTCGATTAAAAAACCCTCATTTTATGAGGGTTTTTTACTTTACAGCGCCGGGCGAACACCGAGCGTATGGCAAATGGCGTAGCTCATTTCCGCGCGGTTCAGGGTATAGAAATGGAAATCTTTCACCCCTTCGCGACTTAAAATCTTCACCATGTCCATCGCGATATTGGCCCCCACCAGCTTACGGGTTTCCGGATCGTCGTCCAGCCCTTCGTACATTTTGGACATCCACAGCGGAATGCGCACGTTGGTCATATCTGCGAATTTCTTCGCCTGTTTGAAGTTCGAGACCGGCAGAATGCCAGGAATGATTTCGACATCAATACCCGCCGAGACGCAGCGGTCGCGAAAGCGCAGGTAGCTTTCCACGTCAAAGAAGAACTGAGTAATCGCGCGGTTAGCACCGGCCTCCACTTTACGCTTCAGGTTGAGCAGATCCGCCTGGGCGCTTTTGGCTTCCGGGTGAACTTCAGGGTAGGCGGCCACGGAGATATCAAAGTCGGCAACGTCTTTCAGCAGCCCGACCAGATCGGCGGCAAACATCTCTGGCTTGCCGCTGCCTGGCGGGAGGTCGCCGCGCAGGGCCACAATGTGGCGAATGCCGTTATTCCAGTAGTCCTGGGCAATGGCGCGTAGTTCATCACGGGTGGCGTCGATACAGGTCAGGTGCGGTGCCGCTTCCAGACCGGTTCGATCTTTAATGCCCTTAATGATGCTGTGCGTGCGGTCACGCTCACCGGAGTTGGCGCCGTAGGTTACGGAGACGAACTTCGGCTTCAGGCTGCTCAGGCGATCGATAGAGCTCCACAGGGTTTGCTCCATTTCACTGGTGCGCGGCGGGAAAAATTCAAAAGAGACGTTAATCTGGCCGTTTACTTCGGCCAGGCTCTGATTCAGGGCTTCCCGCTGGTTGGCGTGAAAAAAGCTCATACCTTACCTCTATCTTTCGCGTGTCGTTGTTTGTTGTGTTGTGAACTTCTATACGTTTAGACGTCCAGATGTAAAAATGACGGAAAAGCGGGATGACGTCAACAGAAATAATCAACATTAACGGTGAGGTTTGTTCAGGGAAGATGAAGGGCGCTCATGATGGGGGTGAGAAGCACGCCCTCTCCCCATTGGGGAGAGGGTTAGGGTGAGGGGTTACAGCAGCTTAGCCAGACGATTAATATCAGACTGAATGGCTCCGGCGGTGACATCACGTCCCGCGCCCGGGCCACGGATCACCAGCGGGTTATCGCGATACCAGCGGCTTTCGATGGCGAAGACGTTGTCGCACGGCAGGAGCGCCGCCAGCGGATGTTCAGGACGCACCGCCTCCACGCCCACGCGCGCTTTACCGTTCGCCTCGAAACGCGCCACGTAACGCAGCACCAGGCCCATCTCGTTAGCCGCTTCCAGACGTTGCACCATCTGCTCGTTCAGCTCGTCACCGTTCTCGAAGAAGTGATCGACGGACCCTTCCTCGCAGCCCGCAGGCACCAGAGACTCGACGCGTACCTGACCCGGCTCAATGTCGTAGCCGGCTTCACGCGCCAGGATCACCAGCTTACGCATCACATCTTTACCGGCAAGGTCAACGCGCGGATCCGGCTCGGTTAAGCCCTGCTGCCACGCCTGATCCACCAGGTCGGTGAACGGAACGGTGCCGTCAAACTGCAAAAACAGCCAGGAGAGCGTGCCGGAGAAGATCCCGCTCAGCGCCAGAATACTGTCGCCGCTTTCAATCAGGTCGCGCACGGTATGGTTCACCGGCAGGCCCGCGCCAACGGTGGCGTTATACAGCCAGTGACGGCCCGTTTTTTCGAATGCGTCATGGATCTGACGGTATTTATCAGTGCTGCTCGCGCCCGCCAGTTTGTTGGCGCTGATGACGTGGAAACCGTGGCTGGCGAAATCCAGATACTGATCGGCCAGCTGTTCGCTGGCAGTCACGTCCAGCACCACCAGATCGTCGTACGGGTGCGCGCGCATCCACAGGAACAGCGACTCTTCATCCTGCTCAACCGCTTCATCGTTAAAGAAGGCCAGCGCCCGGCTGGCGTCCAGCCCTTCGTAGTTCAGCAGGCTGCGGCGGCTGTCCACCACCCCTGCCAGAATAAATTCAAACCCGGTACGCGCCGAAAGCGTCACCTGCTCGCGGGCGAACAGCTCCAGCCAGCGGGAACCGATGTTCCCTTTCCCGAACAGTACCAGGCCGATGCGTTTTTCCGCGCGGAACAGGGAGGTGTGCAGACCCTGAATCAGGCTTTCGGTTGGCCCTTTACGCAGCACGGCAACCAGACTGATGCCCTCTTCCGACTGCCAGGTGAACTCCACCGGCTGACCTTTCAGTTGCTGCCAGAAGCGGTGGCAGTGGAGCGGGTTACGGGTGACGCCCGCGCCCACCATCGCCACCAGCGCCAGCCCCTGACGCAGGCGAAGCTCGCCCGGCAGGCCCGCTTCATCCAGAATTTTCAGGGCGCTGTCCACCACTTCAGCGGTATAGCAGAACTGCAACAGCTGACGATCGTTATGTACGCCAACGGCCAGCGGACGCACCTGGGCACGTTTCAGGATGGTGTCGATATCTTTGTGTGCCAGTTTGAAATCCTGGCCCGCAGGCACCTGGAACTCAATCAGGCAGATGTCATCATGGCTGGTGACAATGCGCGCGCCCGTACCGGATGCCAGCACGCGTTCAATGCGGGTGGAACCCTGATCCGGCGTGTAGCTACAGCGTAGTTGCAGGTCGATGTCGCTGCCGGAAACCGGCTGTAGCGTGCGCGCGTGCAGCACCGGGGCCGCCAGACGCGCCAGTTCGCTCGCTTCGTCGAGACGCAGCAGCGGCAGCAGGCAGGCATCTTTTACTTTGCGCGGGTCCGCGCTGTAGACACCGGCCACGTCGCTCCAGATGGTGACGCGGGACACGCCCGCCAGGGCGCCAATCTGCGTTGCCGAGTAGTCAGAGCCGTTACGGCCCAGCAGAACGGTTTCGCCAGCATTGCTGCGGCTGATAAAACCGGTGACGACAATACGTTTACCAGGATGTTGCACCAGCAGCTGTTGCAGCAGCGGGTAAGACAACCCTTCGTCCACCTGCGGCTGTGCGGCACGTTCTGCACGCAGGAAATCACGCGCGTCGAGCCAGGCGGCTTCCACACCAAGATGTTGCAGCACGGCGGCCATCAGGCGCGCAGACCACACTTCACCGTGGCCAACCACTTCCGCATACACTGCATCGGTAATGCCGCTGTCCAGCAGAGCGGCCAGACGCTCAAGGTCGTGCGTAAAAGCGCTAATCAGCCCGTCCGCCACGTCCGCAGGCAGCAAACCGGCAATCAGTTCACTCTGGTAACGACGTAAGGACTGTTGCACCTGATGCGCAGAGAGGCGATCGGTCTGGCTCAGTTTCAGCCAGCTAATCAACTGGTTGGTGGTGCTGCCCGCCGCAGAGACAACCATCATGTCCCCCGGCTGTGAATACTCGGTCATGATCCCTGCGACACGCAGGTAACATTTCACATCAGCAAGACTACTACCACCAAACTTGTGCAGCTGACGACCCTTCGTCCCTGCCTGCGCTATCACACTCATGATTACCCCTTGGCTGCGACCCGGAAGCCATTTTCCAGATCGGCAATTAAATCTTCAGAATCTTCAATACCGGTCGAGATACGCAGCAGCGTCTCGGAAATCCCGGCGGCGGCACGTGCTTCGGGTGCCATACCTGCGTGCGTCATGGTTGCGGCGTGGGAGATCAAGCTTTCTACTCCCCCTAAGGATTCCGCCAGCGTAAACAATGACAACCCGCTCAGGAAGCGACGCAGCGTTTGCTCGTCACCGTCCAGTTCAAAACTTAACATCGCGCCAAATCCTTTCTGTTGGCGCGCGGCAATCTCGTGCCCCTGATTTTCCGGCAGCGACGGGTGATAAAGCTTCTTCACCAGCGGCTGGGTTTTCAGGAAATCCACGATCGCCTGGGCATTACGCTGCGCCACGTCCATACGCGGCGACAGCGTACGGATGCCGCGCAACAGCAAATAGCTGTCGAACGCGCCCGCGGTGACGCCAATGTTATTGGCCCACCATGCCAGTTCGGTGACTACCTCAGGATCTTTGGCAATCACCACACCTGCTACTACGTCAGAATGGCCGTTCAGATATTTAGTGCATGAATGCAACACCAGATCGGCACCCAGTGCCAGTGGGTTCTGAAGGGCCGGACTGAGGAACGTATTATCCACTACACTTATCGCTCCCGCATCCCTTGCGAGCTGACAAATTTTCGCAATATCGACTACGCGCAACAATGGATTGCTTGGACTTTCCACCAGCACCAGCTTCGGCTGCTCGGCAAGCGCCTGTTTCAGCGCCTGTTCGTCGTTTTGATCGACAAACAGCACACGGTAGCAGCCACGTTTCGCCAGGCTATCAAACAGACGATAGCTGCCGCCATAACAGTCGTGCGGCGCCACCAGCAGATCGCCAGATTTCAGGAACACCGTAGTCACCAGGTGAATGGCAGACATGCCGGTATTGGTTAATACCGCACCCGCGCCGCCTTCCAGTTCCGCCAGCGCGCGCTGGGTGACGTCACGCGTAGGATTGCCGCGACGCGAGTAGTCATGCGCGCGGGGTTCATTAAATCCGGTGAAATTATAGGTGCTGGAGAGATGAATTGGCGGGACAACGCAGCCGTACTGCTCGTCATCATTCAATCCGCTACGCACTGCGATGGTGGCCTGTTTACGCGTCATGGTGAGGCTTCCTGGCGAATGAGGTGAAAAGTCAGGCACCAGAGTAAACATTGAAAGTATGGACGTCAATACATCTGGACATCTAAACTTCTTTGCGTATAGATTGAGCAATGTGCAAATAGCCGTTAAAATTATATGCTTTAGGACACGCTACAGCGGCAATATCCGTGCCTCGGTATCGTCTCTACGGTAAACTACGCAAGATTACGGTTCAAAACTGATGGTTACCGGTTTTGCACCTTTAGATTAATGACTGAGAGGATTAAAGGTATCTCATGGCTGAATGGAGCGGCGAATATATCAGCCCATACGCTGAGCACGGTAAGAAGAGTGAGCAAGTCAAGAAAATCACGGTGTCCATTCCTCTGAAGGTGTTGAAGATCCTCACCGATGAACGTACGCGTCGTCAGGTGAACAACCTGCGTCACGCCACCAACAGCGAACTGCTGTGCGAAGCGTTCCTGCATGCGTTTACCGGCCAACCGTTGCCGAACGATGACGATCTGCGCAAAGAGCGCAGTGACGAAATTCCAGAAGAGGCGAAGGTGATCATGCGTGAACTGGGTATCGACCCGGATACGTGGGAATACTGATAAGCGGATACAAAAAAGGCACCTTGCGGTGCCTTTTTTTCGGGAAACTTATTTAGCGCCCGGGATGCTGAAACGCTTGTTGAAGCGGTCAACACGGCCACCGGTTGCAACATCACGCTGCTTACCAGTGTAGAACGGGTGGCATTTGCCGCACACGTCCAGGTTCAGATCGTGCCCCACGGTAGAGCGGATCTGGATAGAGTTACCGCAAGAGCAGTTTGCAGTAATCATTTCGTATTTCGGGTGAATATCTTTTTTCATGGGAGAACCTCAGTTAAGGCCGCGTCGCTCTTCCAGCCCTAACGCCAGACACCACGCGATGTTGAATGTAAGTTCTTTGGCGTAAAATACACCAAAGGCGGCGAATCATACAGAATTTGACCAACGTATGCAAACTGATCCGCACGCCGCTTTCACTAATGTGTATACTAACGCGCCACTTTTCAAGTCAGGAAGATTCGATGCCCGTCGCTCACGTTGCCCTGCCCGTTCCGCTTCCCCGCACCTTTGACTACCTGCTGCCCGACAGCATGAGCGCCAAAGCGGGCTGTCGCGTGACCGTGCCGTTTGGCAAACAGCAGCGCGTGGGGATCGTGGTGTCCGTCAGCGAACACAGCGAACTGCCGCTTAACGAGCTGAAATCGGTTGTTGAGGTGCTGGACAGCGAGCCGGTTTACTCCACCAGCACCTGGCGACTGCTGCTGTGGGCGGCAGATTATTATCATCATCCGATTGGCGACGTGCTGTTCCATGCCCTGCCCATTATGCTGCGCCAGGGCAAGAGCGCCAGCCACGCGCCAATGTGGTACTGGTTTGCCACCGAGCAGGGCCAGGCTGTGGACATTAACAGCCTGAAGCGCTCGCAGAAACAGCAGCAGGCGCTGGCCTCGCTGCGCCAGGGAAAAATCTGGCGCCATCAGGTCGACGAGCTTGAGGTAAGCGAAACCGCGTTGCAGGCATTAAGGAAGAAAGGGTTGAGCGAGCTGGCCAGTGAAGCACCTGCCCTTCACGACTGGCGCGACGGCTTTTCCGTCTCGGGCGATCGCCTGCGTCTGAATACCGAGCAGGCCACCGCCGTGGGCGCGATTCACAGCGCCGCCGATCGTTTTTCCGCCTGGCTGCTGGCGGGCGTCACCGGCTCCGGTAAAACCGAAGTGTATCTGAGCGTGCTGGAAAACGTGCTCGCGCAGGGCAAACAGGCGCTGGTGATGGTGCCGGAAATCGGCCTGACGCCGCAAACCATCGCGCGTTTCCGTGAACGCTTTAATGCGCCCGTTGAGGTTCTGCACTCCGGTCTGAACGACAGCGAGCGCCTCAGCGCCTGGCTGAAAGCGAAAAACGGCGAAGCGGCGATTGTGATCGGCACCCGTTCATCGCTGTTTACGCCGTTTAAAAATCTCGGCGTTATCGTGATCGATGAAGAACATGACAGCTCCTATAAACAGCAGGAAGGCTGGCGCTATCACGCCCGCGACTTAGCCGTGTATCGCGCCCACAGCGAGCAAATCCCCATTATTCTCGGGTCCGCTACCCCCGCGCTTGAAACGCTGCACAACGTTCGCCAGCGTAAATACCACATGCTGCGCCTGACACGCCGTGCGGGGAATGCCCGCCCGGCCATTCAACATGTGCTGGATCTGAAAGGCCAGCAGGTGCAGGCCGGGTTAGCGCCTGCGCTGATTAGCCGCATGCGCCAGCATTTGCAGGCGGGCAACCAGGTGATCCTGTTCCTGAACCGCCGCGGCTTCGCGCCTGCGTTGCTGTGCCACGATTGCGGCTGGATCGCAGAGTGCCCGCGCTGCGATCACTACTACACCTTCCACCAGGCTCAGCGCCATTTACGCTGCCACCACTGCGACAGCCAGCGTCCGGTCCCCCGTCAATGCCCGTCCTGCGGCTCAACGCACATCGTGCCGGTCGGTCTGGGAACGGAACAGCTTGAACAGGCGCTCGCGCCCTTCTTCCCGGACGTACCCATCTCCCGTATCGACAGGGATACCACCAGCCGTAAAGGGGCGCTGGAGCAGCAACTGGCGGAAGTGCATCGCGGCGGCGCGCGCATCCTGATTGGTACTCAGATGCTGGCGAAAGGGCACCACTTCCCGGACGTGACGCTGGTCGCCCTGCTGGACGTCGACGGCGCGCTGTTCTCCGCGGATTTTCGCTCCGCCGAGCGTTTCGCCCAGCTTTATACCCAGGTTGCCGGTCGCGCTGGTCGAGCGGGTAAGCAGGGCGAGGTGGTGCTGCAAACGCACCACCCTGAACATCCGCTGCTGCAAACTCTGCTGCACAAAGGCTATGACGCCTTCGCGGACCAGGCGCTGGCCGAACGTCAGACGATGCAGCTTCCCCCATGGACCAGCCACGTTATCATCCGTGCGGAAGATCATAATAACCAGCAGGCGCCGCTGTTCCTGCAACAGCTGAGAAACCTCCTGCAAGCCAGCCCGCTGGTGGATAATCAGCTGTGGATTTTAGGCCCGGTACCCGCGCTCGCCCCGAAACGCGGGGGCCGTTTCCGCTGGCAACTCTTACTTCAGCACCCCTCGCGTATCCGTTTACAGCAGATCGTCAGCGGCACGCTGGCGCTGATCAATACCCTACCGGAAGCGCGAAAAGTGAAGTGGGTTCTTGACGTCGATCCGATTGAAGGCTGAAGACGGATCGAAAAATTTAATGCGCCTCACACTTTTTATGAAAATTCTGTAACCGATTCCATTAACTATCTGTAAAAATGGTGCTGTCCGCAGTTCGGTGTTCAGGCGAGGAGAAGACGTTGAAGTCCAGGAAAGAGGTTGCCTCGGCGACCATGAAAGACGTTGCCGAGAAAGCACAAGTCTCAACAGCAACCGTGTCCCGCGCATTGATGAACCCTGACAAAGTCTCCCAGGCGACCCGAAACCGGGTTGAAAAGGCGGCGCTTGAGGTCGGTTATTTCCCGCAAGCCATGGGGCGCAACGTTAAACGCAACGAATCCCGCACCATCCTGGTGATCGTGCCGGATATCTGCGATCCCTTCTTCAGCGAAATCATCCGCGGCATTGAGGTCACGGCCGCCGCCCAGGGCTATCTGGTGCTGATTGGCGATTGTGCTCACCAGAACCAGCAGGAAAAAACGTTCATCGACCTGATCATCACCAAGCAGATTGATGGCATGCTGCTGCTTGGCTCACGCCTGCCGTTTGATGCCAGCATTGAAGAACAGCGCAATTTACCGCCGATGGTCATGGCGAACGAATTCGCGCCGGAGCTGGAGCTGCCAACCGTTCATATCGATAACCTCACCGCCGCATTCAACGCCGTGAACTATCTTCAGGAACTGGGGCATAAGCGTATCGGCTGTATCGCCGGACCAGAAGAGATGCCGCTGTGTCATTACCGCTTGCAGGGCTACGTTCAGGCGCTGCGCCGTACCGGGGCTATCGTCGATCCGCACTACATTGCGCGCGGTGATTTCACCTTTGAAGCGGGCGGGCAGGCGCTGGAAAAATTGCTGTCCTTGCCAGAACCGCCCACCGCGGTCTTCTGCCACAGCGACGTGATGGCGCTGGGGGCGTTATCCTACGCCAAACGTCACGGCCTGCGCGTGCCGCAGGACCTGTCGATAATCGGTTTTGATAATATTTCACTTTCGGAGTTTTGCGATCCGCCGCTTTCGACCGTTGCACAGCCGCGGTATGACATCGGCCGTGAAGCGATGCTGCTTTTGCTGGATCAGCTGCACGGTCAATCAGTTAGCAGTGGGTCACGACTACTGGATTGTGAGCTGATTGTGCGCGGCTCTACCCAGGCATTAACTTAAAGTAAATACCTTTCGACACCCTTATCTGGTCAAAGCCCCGTCGCTTAAGTAACATGGCGGGCTGACGAACGAATAAATACAGCGAAACGATAGTGGCACAACGAGATTATGTACGTCGCGGCCAGCCGGCACCTTCGCGACGCAAAAAGAGTAGTTCAAAAAGCAAGCAACGCAGCCTGTCTGCTGTCTCCCCAGCTATGGTCGCCATTGCTGCGGCTGTGCTGGTGGCCTTTATTGGCGGCCTCTACTTCATTACGCATCATAAAAAAGAAGAGTCTGAAGCCCTTCAGGGTAACAAGGTCGTCGGCAACGGCCTGCCGCCGAAGCCTGAAGAGCGCTGGCGCTACATTAAAGAGCTGGAAAGCCGCCAGCCTGGCGTACGTGCGCCTACCGAGCCTTCTGCCGGGGGTGAAGTAAAGAATGCCGATCAGCTGACGGACGAACAGCGTCAATTGCTCGCTCAGATGCAGGCGGACATGCGCCAGCAGCCTACGCAGCTGAACGAAGTACCGTGGAACGAACAAACCCCGGCGCAGCGTCAGCAAACGTTGCAGCGCCAGCGTCAGGCTCAGCAGCAAACGCAACAGCAGCAGTGGACGCAGACGCAGCCGGTACAGCAGCCGCGTACACAACCGCAGCAGCAGACGCGTACCGTACAAACTCAGCCTGTCCAGCAGCAACCGAAGGCGCAGCCGCAGAAGCAAACGGCACAGCCGTATCAGGATCTGTTGCAGACGCCTGCGCATACCACTGCGCAACAGCCAAAAACGCAGCAGGCTGCGCCGGTCACCAAAGAGACCGAGGCACCGAAGCAGACGGCTGAGAAAAAAGATGAACGCCGCTGGATGGTTCAGTGCGGTTCGTTTAAAGGCGCCGAACAGGCAGAAACGGTGCGTGCTCAGCTGGCATTTGAAGGATTTGACTCACGCATTACCACCAATAACGGCTGGAATCGCGTAGTGATTGGACCGGTCAAAGGCAAAGAAAACGCAGACGGCACCATTTCCCGTTTGAAAGTGGCTGGCCACACAAACTGCATTCGACTCGCCTCCGGGGGTTGAAACCCCCAAAATCCCCCCCATCTATCATTTAATTCAGCCCTGAGCACAGGCTCAGGGCTTCTGTTTCCCGAATCTGTAACCAGGGGGTCTGCTCGTGACAACAATAGTAAGTGTACGCCGTAACGGCCAGGTGGTAATTGCCGGTGATGGCCAGGCCACGCTGGGTAATACCGTCATGAAAGGCAACGTGAAGAAAGTACGTCGTCTTTATAACGACAAAGTGATCGCCGGTTTCGCAGGCGGCACGGCTGATGCCTTCACGCTGTTTGAACTGTTTGAACGCAAACTGGAAATGCATCAGGGTCATCTGGTGAAAGCCGCCGTTGAGCTGGCAAAAGACTGGCGTACCGACCGCATGCTGCGCAAGCTCGAAGCGCTGCTGGCCGTGGCTGACGAAAACGCCTCGCTGATCATCACCGGTAACGGCGACGTGGTTCAGCCTGAAAACGACCTGATTGCCATCGGCTCTGGCGGCCCGTACGCCCAGGCCGCAGCCCGTGCGCTGTTGGAAAATACCGACATGAACGCGCGCGATATCGCGGTGAAAGCGTTGGATATTGCAGGTGATATCTGCATCTATACCAACCACAATCACACCATCGAAGAATTACCGTCTAAAGCGTAAGGATCGCCCATGTCTGAAATGACCCCACGCGAAATTGTCAGCGAACTGAACAAACACATTATCGGCCAGGACGACGCCAAGCGCTCCGTGGCTATCGCACTGCGTAACCGCTGGCGTCGCATGCAGCTCGACGAAGAGCTTCGCCATGAAGTGACGCCAAAAAATATTCTGATGATCGGCCCGACCGGTGTGGGTAAAACCGAAATCGCCCGTCGTCTGGCCAAACTGGCTAACGCGCCGTTCATCAAAGTTGAAGCCACCAAGTTCACCGAAGTGGGCTATGTGGGTAAAGAAGTGGACTCCATCATCCGCGACCTGACCGACTCGGCGATTAAGATGGTGCGTGTCCAGGCAATTGAGAAAAACCGCTATCGCGCCGAAGAGATGGCCGAAGAGCGTATTCTCGACGTGCTGATCCCACCGGCAAAAAACAACTGGGGACAGGCTGAACAGCAGCCTGAACCTTCTGCTGCGCGTCAGGCATTCCGCAAAAAACTGCGCGAAGGCGAGCTGGACGACAAAGAGATTGAGATCGATCTCGCTGCCGCGCCAATGGGCGTGGAAATTATGGCGC
Organism: Enterobacter sp. MGH 33; assembly: GCF_000534535.1. Lineage (NCBI taxonomy): Bacteria > Pseudomonadati > Pseudomonadota > Gammaproteobacteria > Enterobacterales > Enterobacteriaceae > Enterobacter > Enterobacter sp. MGH 33. The sequence goes on from NZ_KI973212.1 coordinate 108,794, forward strand.
CTCCGGGCATGGAAGAGATGACCAGCCAGTTGCAGTCCATGTTCCAGAACCTGGGCGGACAGAAGCAGAAAGCGCGTAAGCTGAAAATCAAAGACGCGATGAAGCTGCTGATTGAAGAAGAAGCCGCGAAGCTGGTTAACCCGGAAGAGCTGAAACAGGATGCTATCGACGCGGTTGAGCAGCACGGTATCGTGTTTATCGACGAAATCGACAAGATCTGTAAGCGCGGCAACGCGTCCGGCCCGGATGTCTCCCGCGAAGGCGTTCAGCGCGACCTGCTGCCGCTGGTGGAAGGTTGCACCGTCTCCACCAAGCACGGCATGGTTAAAACTGACCACATTCTGTTTATCGCCTCCGGTGCGTTCCAGATTGCCAGCCCGTCTGACCTGATCCCGGAACTTCAGGGACGTCTGCCAATCCGCGTCGAGTTGCAGGCGCTGACCACCGAAGATTTCGAACGTATCCTGACTGAGCCAAACGCTTCTGTGACCGTACAGTATAAAGCGCTGATGGCGACCGAAGGCGTGAACATTGAATTTACCGATGACGGTATCAAGCGCATCGCCCAGGCCGCGTGGCAGGTCAACGAAACCACCGAAAACATCGGTGCGCGTCGTCTGCACACCGTGCTGGAACGCCTGATGGAAGACATCTCTTATGATGCGAGCGACCTTAACGGTCAAAGCATTACCATTGACGCAGACTATGTGGGCAAACACCTGGATGCGTTAGTGGCAGATGAAGATCTGAGCCGTTTTATTCTATAATCGCGTTCAATGCATTTTCATCACTGTTGATGGGGGCTATGGCCCCCATTTTTATTGGCTAAATAACTATGACTGATATCAGCCGTACACAGGCGTGGCTCGAAAGTCTGCGCCCTAAAACGCTTCCTCTGGCTTTTGCCGCCATTATCGTCGGTACCACGCTTGCCTGGTGGCAGGGTCATTTCGATCCGCTGGTAGCAGGTCTGGCGCTTGTCACCGCCGGGCTGCTGCAAATCCTCTCTAATCTCGCCAATGATTACGGCGATGCGGTAAAAGGCAGCGACAAGCCTGACCGCATCGGGCCGCTGCGCGGGATGCAAAAAGGGGTGATTACCCAGGCACAGATGAAGCGGGCGCTGATTATCACCGTGGTGTTGATTTGCCTGTCCGGGCTGGCGCTGGTGACGGTCGCCTCGAAAACCACCAGTGATTTCATTGGCTTCCTGGTGCTGGGCTTGCTCGCCATTATTGCAGCCATTACCTATACCGTCGGGACGCGTCCTTACGGGTATATTGGTCTGGGCGACATCTCCGTGCTGGTGTTCTTCGGCTGGCTGAGCGTGATGGGAAGCTGGTACTTACAGGCGCACACGGTGATCCCTGCCCTGTTCCTGCCGGCGACCGCCTGTGGTCTGCTGGCGACGGCGGTGCTGAATATCAATAATCTGCGCGACATCGATAGCGACCGCGAGAACGGTAAAAACACGCTGGCCGTGCGTCTGGGTCCGGTGAATGCACGCCGCTATCACGCCTGCCTGCTCATCGGCGCGCTGGTCTGCCTGGCGCTGTTCAATCTGATTTCGCTGCACAGCCTCTGGGGCTGGCTGTTTGTGCTCGCCGCACCGCTGCTGATTAAGCAGGCCCGCTACGTTATGCGTGAACTCAGCCCGGCCGCCATGCCACCGATGCTGGAACGTACGGTAAAAGGCGCGCTGTTGACTAACCTGCTGTTCGTCATCGGGATTGTCTTAAGCCAGACGCTGAGTTAGCTGACAAATATCAATTAACAATTGATGATTTTGCCAACAACGCATTTCGCACGATATACTGAACACATTCGCAGCAACAGAGCGTTAAACCTATGAAATACGATACCTCCGAGCTTTGTGACATCTACCAGGAAGATGTCAACGTCGTTGAACCCCTGTTCTCCAACTTTGGTGGACGGTCGTCGTTTGGCGGACAAATCATCACGGTGAAATGTTTCGAGGACAACGGGTTGCTGTACGATCTGCTCGAAGAGAACGGTCGTGGTCGCGTCCTGCTGGTGGATGGTGGCGGTTCAGTGCGCCGTGCACTGATCGATGCGGACCTCGCCCGCCTTGCGGTGCAAAACGAGTGGGAAGGGATTGTGGTCTACGGCTCCGTGCGCCAGGTGGACGATCTCGAAGACCTGGATATCGGGATTCAGGCCATTGCCGCCATTCCGGTTGGCGCAGCGGGTGAAGGCATCGGCGAAAGCGACGTGCGCGTTAACTTCGGCGGCGTGACCTTCTTCTCGGGTGACCACCTTTATGCTGACAATACCGGCATTATCCTTTCTGAGGATGCGCTGGATATTGAGTAGTTAATCGGTAAGCGAGATGCATAAAAAAACCGCCAACAGCAATGTGGCGGTTTTTTTTTGTCCCTCGGGATTCGCGGTCCGTTGGGTGATATTGCAACCTTTAACCAGGATTTTTATCTTACCCTGGTTCATTCCTCAGGTAACCCCTGTCGACCCTTTATAAATTCCTAATTATGTGTGGAAACCTTAACTCCGCAGCTGTTGCTCATTATGATGCTGTGTCCCTTTCCGCCATCTCGCAAATGGGCATCGGTCCAGGGAAAGGTGTATTCATAACCGTAAAGCAACCTTTAACCGGGCTTGTGTCCACCGACTTATCACCGGTGGTGAACGGTGGAGCGGTAAGCAGCAGGGACCGCATAATGAAACGCTATTTATGTATCGCGTTCATTGTCGCCAGCGTACTCGTGGTAAAGAGCGATGAACCTGTTGGGTTTGTTGCTTTTGCTACGACAGCGCAGGACAAGTAGCGTTAAGGCCGCCCAGGGCGGCCTTTTTTATGGTTTGATATCGGTTAGCGAAAACCATAAAAAAGCCGGGTGGCGGCTTCGCCTTACCCGGCCTGTTCAATGCATTCCCTAAGGAAATCAAACTTCTTCCATACGTCCCAGCAGCGCCTGCAAGCGTTCCTGCCAGCCGTTCTGCTGTTCGCGCAGCTGGTTGTTTTCGCGCTCCAGTTCTTCACGGCTGTGCTGAGCATTCTGAACTTCCTGTGACAGGGAGTTGTTCTTTTCTTTCAGCTCTTCAATTTCCATTTGCAGCAGCGTGATGGTGTCAATCGCCTGCTGTACTTTCGATTCCAGTTTCTCAAACACTTCTAAAGACATGATCCTACCTCTCCTGAATTGCAAGGCGACGCTTTAACGTAAACGCGCACAACATATGTTCCGATTGTATGGAGCGCCGTCGCCCCTGTCCAGCGGCATGCCACGCAGATCGCGGTTTGCAACACTTTTCGGCCTCGTCCTGGTGCGTTCGCCGCATATACCCCTAAGTTGTTAACCCATAAGTTAAAGAAATGATTCAGCCCATAATCATTATCTGATGCAAAAACGCGCTTTATGGCGCGAAAACGCTCATTTTATTGACGCAGACCACACATTTAGATTTCGATATTTCTCGTTTGTGCTCGTTAACGATAAATTAACACTATGTCTACAGGGCATCGTGACTGTCACGGGCGGTCACGCAAACAATAAACATTACTCTTTTGCAGGATTCCGATTATGAGTCAGACATCAACCTTAAAAGGCCAGTGTATTGCCGAGTTCCTGGGTACCGGGTTGTTGATATTCTTCGGAGTAGGCTGTGTCGCAGCACTGAAAGTGGCGGGTGCCAGTTTTGGTCAGTGGGAAATCAGTATTATCTGGGGTCTGGGCGTGGCGATGGCCATCTACCTGACCGCAGGGGTTTCCGGTGCACATCTTAACCCGGCGGTGACCATCGCGTTGTGGCTATTCGCGTGTTTTGACGGACGCAAAGTTGTTCCTTTCATCATTTCGCAATTTGCCGGCGCCTTTTGCGCAGCGGCGTTAGTTTACGGGCTTTATTACAATCTTTTCATCGACTTCGAACAGACGCATCATATGGTGCGTGGCAGTGTCGAAAGTCTGGATCTGGCAGGCATTTTCTCAACGTATCCGAATCCGCATATCAATTTTGTGCAGGCGTTCGCGGTTGAGATGGTGATTACCGCTATTCTGATGGGCGTCATCATGGCGCTGGGCGACGACGGAAACGGCATTCCGCGCGGCCCGCTGGCGCCACTTTTGATTGGCCTTCTGATTGCGGTAATTGGCGCATCCATGGGTCCGCTGACCGGCTTTGCGATGAATCCGGCGCGTGACCTGGGTCCAAAAACCTTCGCCTTCTTTGCGGGATGGGGCGATGTCGCCTTCACGGGCGGCAAAGACATTCCTTACTTCCTGGTTCCGCTGTTCGGGCCAATCGTAGGGGCGGCGCTGGGCGCATTCGGCTATCGCAAATTAATTGGTCGCCACTTACCGTGCGACACCTGTGTGGAAGAGGAGAAAGAGACGGCTTCCACCACACAACAAAAAGCTTCGCTGTAATCTGACTACGGGACACATACCATGACCGAAAAAAAATATATCGTTGCGCTCGACCAGGGCACCACCAGCTCCCGCGCTGTCGTAATGGATCATGACGCGAACATTGTCAGCGTGTCTCAACGCGAATTTGAGCAAATTTACCCGCGTCCAGGCTGGGTAGAACACGACCCGATGGAGATCTGGGCGTCGCAAAGCTCCACGCTGGTGGAAGTGCTGGCGAAAGCCGACATCAGTTCTGACCAGATTGCCGCTATCGGTATCACCAACCAGCGTGAAACGACTGTGGTCTGGGAGCGCGAAACCGGTAAGCCCATCTACAACGCCATTGTCTGGCAGTGCCGTCGTACGTCAGAGATCTGCGAACAGCTGAAGCGCGAAGGAATGGAAGAGTACGTGCGCAGCGCCACCGGCCTGGTGGTTGACCCCTATTTCTCCGGCACCAAAGTGAAGTGGATCCTCGACCACGTGGAAGGTTCACGCGAGCGCGCACGACGTGGCGAGCTACTGTTCGGCACCGTCGATACCTGGCTTATCTGGAAGATGACTCAGGGACGCGTTCACGTTACCGACTACACCAACGCCTCGCGCACCATGCTGTTCAACATCAACACCCTTGAGTGGGATGACAAGATGCTGGACGCGCTGGACATTCCGCGCGCGATGCTGCCTGAAGTCCGTAAGTCTTCTGAAGTATACGGCCAGACCAACATTGGCGGTAAAGGTGGCACCCGTATTCCTATCGCCGGTATCGCCGGTGACCAGCAGGCGGCCCTGTTCGGCCAGCTGTGCGTCAAGGAAGGGATGGCGAAGAACACCTACGGCACCGGTTGTTTTATGCTGATGAACACCGGCGAGAAAGCGGTGAAATCAGAAAACGGTCTGCTGACCACCATCGCCTGCGGCCCGCGCGGCGAAGTGAACTATGCCCTGGAAGGCGCAGTATTCATGGCGGGTGCCTCCATTCAGTGGCTGCGCGACGAGATGAAGCTGATCAGCGACGCGTTTGACTCCGAATACTTCGCGACCAAAGTGAAAGACACCAACGGCGTGTACGTGGTGCCAGCGTTCACCGGTCTGGGCGCACCGTACTGGGATCCGTATGCCCGCGGCGCGATTTTCGGCCTGACGCGCGGCGTGAACTCAAACCACATCATTCGCGCGACGCTGGAATCCATCGCCTACCAGACGCGCGACGTGCTGGAAGCGATGCAGGCTGACTCCGGCATTCGTCTGCACGCCCTGCGCGTGGACGGCGGTGCGGTAGCCAACAACTTCCTGATGCAGTTCCAGTCCGACATTCTGGGCACCCGCGTTGAACGTCCTGAGGTGCGAGAAGTGACGGCGCTGGGCGCGGCGTATCTGGCAGGTCTGGCGGTTGGCTTCTGGCAAAACCTCGACGAGCTTCAGGAAAAAGCGGTTATCGAACGCGAATTCCGTCCTGGCATCGAAACCACCGAGCGCAACTACCGCTACAGCGGCTGGAAGAAAGCGGTGAAACGTGCCCTGGCGTGGGAAGAGCACGACGAGTAAACCTATATTCCCTCTCCCCTGGGAGAGGGTTAGGGTGAGGGGCTCCGACCGCACCGGTCCCTTCGCCCCTCCCCACTCTGTGATAAACTTCGTGCAATTCCTTTTGATTGTACGAGTACCTCATGAAACGTGAACTTGCTATCGAGTTTTCCCGCGTCACCGAAGCTGCCGCCCTCGCAGGCTACAAGTGGCTGGGCCGTGGCGACAAAAATACCGCAGACGGTGCAGCCGTCCACGCCATGCGCATTGTGCTTAATCAGGTCAATATCGATGGCACTATCGTCATTGGCGAAGGCGAAATCGACGAAGCGCCGATGCTCTACATCGGTGAAAAAGTCGGGACGGGCAAAGGCGATGCCGTGGATATCGCGGTCGACCCAATCGAAGGCACCCGTATGACGGCGATGGGCCAGGCCAACGCGCTGGCGGTACTGGCGGTGGGCGATAAGGGCTGCTTCCTCAACGCCCCCGATATGTACATGGAAAAACTGATCGTCGGTCCTGGCGCTAAAGGCGCTATCGACCTTAGCCTGCCGCTGGACGCCAACCTGCGCAATATCGCTGCGGCGCTGGGTAAAGCGCTCAGCGAACTCACCGTGACCATTCTGGCGAAACCGCGCCACGACGCCACCATCGCGTACCTGCAAGCGCTCGGCGTACGCGTGTTTGCTATTCCGGATGGCGACGTTGCCGCCTCTATTCTGACCTGCATGCCTGACAGCGAAGTCGACGTGCTTTACGGCATCGGCGGCGCGCCGGAGGGTGTGGTCTCTGCGGCAGTGATCCGCGCGCTGGACGGCGATATGCAGGCGCGTTTGCTGCCACGCCATGAGGTCAAAGGCGACAGCGACGAGAACCTTCGCATTGGTGCAGACGAACTGGCGCGCTGCGCGGCGATGGGCATCGAGGCCAATAAAGTGCTCGCGCTGAACGAGATGGCCCGCAGCGATAACGTGGTCTTCTCCGCAACCGGCATCACCAAAGGCGATCTGCTGGACGGCATCACCCGCAAGGGCAACATGGCCACCACTGAAACCCTGCTGATCCGTGGTAAATCCCGCACCATTCGTCGCATTAAGTCCATTCATTATCTCGATCGTAAAGATCCGGACGTACAGACGCACATTCTGTAAAACCGTTTGATCGATAGAGCTTTCCGGCCCGAATGGGCTGGAAATGTTTCCCGCAAGTACGGAAGATAGAAGAGAGAAACAGCACAGGAGAAGATCATGGCGGACTGGGTAACAGGTAAAGTCACAAAGGTACAGTTCTGGACCGATGCGCTATTTAGCCTCACGCTGCACGCTCCCGTTCATCCGTTTACTGCCGGGCAGTTTGCCAAGCTCGGGTTGGATATCGACGGTGAACGCGTACAGCGCGCCTACTCTTACGTTAATGCGCCTGATAACCCGGACCTTGAGTTCTATCTGGTCACCGTCCCGGACGGTAAGCTCAGCCCACGCCTCGCCGCGCTGAAGCCGGGCGATGAAGTGCAGATTGTCTCCGACGCGGCGGGGTTCTTCGTGCTGGATGAAATCCCCGACTGTGACACGCTCTGGATGCTGGCGACCGGCACGGCCATCGGCCCGTATCTTTCCATTCTGCAATACGGCAAAGATCTGGATCGCTTTAAAAATATCGTGCTGGTTCACGCCGCGCGCTACGCCGCAGACCTGAGCTATTTGCCGCAGATGCAGGCGCTGGAACAGCGATATGGCGGGAAGTTAAAAATTCAGACGGTGGTCAGCCGCGAAACCGCAGCCGGCTCGTTAACCGGTCGCGTTCCGGCGTTGATTGAAAGCGGCGCGCTGGAAGATGCGGTGGGTTTACCGATGAATACCGAAACCAGCCATGTGATGCTGTGCGGTAACCCGCAGATGGTACGCGATACGCAGCAGTTGCTGAAGGATACCCGGCAGATGACGAAGCACCTTCGCCGCCGGCCGGGCCACATGACCGCCGAACACTACTGGTGATCAGCGGTACTTCACCTCAAGGGTATCTTTTCCATATTTGTTCTCGCTCTGGGTGCCGATAAACGCGCCCAGTTCGACAACCATCATTACAAAGATAACCGTCGGCAGCAGTCTGCCCACCACCCATGGGAGGATTGAGGGCAGCATTGACCAGTTCCCCGCCACCAGCATCCACGCCAGAATAATCAGGAAAGCCCATGCGCCGGAGCGGCCACGATCGTGCAGACGTTTCACCACTACGGCGGCGGTTGGCCACAGTAAACAGACCAGCGCAAATGCCGCCGTTTGCGTGCTCAGCCATGCGTTGTAGGCAACAAAAAACAGAAGCAGCATGGCGACAACCCACGTTGCAATCCAGATCCAGAAGTCACGGCGTCCAATACGCCCTTTGAATGAAAACAGCCACTGCTGTATGGTCATGTAAGGTTCCTTATTATTGTTTAGCCCGCATTTTACCCTGGAGTTGTGACCTTTTGACAAGCCGACCAGATATCGTTTTAATCATGGGCAATGACGGCCAGGGGCAATGTTGATGAAAAGTTCGGCACACTCTCTTTATTTGTGTTTAGCGATGCTGAGCGCCAGTTTTTCCCTGTATGCCGCGGAAACGGCTTCCCCGGTCACCGCCCCCTATCTTCTGGCGGGCGCCCCCTCTTTCGATCAATCTATCAGCCAGTTCCGCGAAGCCTTCAACAAAGAAAACCCCTCACTTCCGCTGGGAGAGTTCCGTGCGATTGACAGCGCCCGCGATACGCCGACCCTGACCCGCGCGGCCAGCAAAATTAACGAGAATCTGTATGCCTCTACCGCCCTTGAGCGCGGAACGTTAAAAATCAAAAGTATGCAGATCACCTGGCTGCCGATTCAGGGGCCAGAGCAGAAAGCGGCGAAAGCGAAAGCGCTGGAGTACATGAGCGCTATTCTGCGCGCCTTTACCCCCACCTTCACGAAAGCGCAAAGCCAGCAAAAGCTGCAAAAACTGCTTACCGCCGGGAAAAACAAACGCTATTACGCCGATACGGAAGGTGCCGTTCGCTATGTCGTCGCAGATAACGGCGAAAAGGGGCTGACCTTCGCGGTTGAACCGATTAAGCTGGCCCTATCAGACGCACTCGAGGGGGCGAATTAATGACAAAAAGCAAAGCCTTTCGAGGGAAAATCTCTATACTGATTCACAGACCATGCTGCCCGACAGGGCGGCCATATTCCTTAATTCGCTTATTGAGCGTGGAGAATTGAAATGCGACATCCTTTAGTGATGGGTAACTGGAAACTGAACGGCAGCCGCCACATGGTAAACGAACTGGTTGCTAACCTGCGTAAAGAGCTGGCTGGCGTGACCGGCTGCGCGGTTGCTATCGCTCCGCCGGATATGTACCTGGATCTGGCTAAACGTGCCGCTGACGGCAGCCACATCATTCTGGGCGCGCAGAACGTTGACGTTAACCTGTCTGGCGCGTTCACCGGTGAAACCTCCGCTGAAATGCTGAAAGATATCGGCGCGAAATACATCATCATCGGCCACTCCGAGCGTCGCACCTATCACAAAGAATCCGATGAGTTCATCGCGAAGAAATTCGCTGTGCTGAAAGAGCAGGGTCTGATCCCGGTTCTGTGCATCGGTGAAACCGAAGCAGAAAACGAAGCAGGCAAAACCGAAGAAGTGTGCGCACGTCAGATCGACGCTGTGCTGAAAACCCAGGGCGCGGCAGCGTTCGAAGGCGCGGTTATCGCTTACGAGCCAGTCTGGGCGATCGGTACCGGCAAATCTGCAACTCCAGCGCAGGCACAGGCGGTGCACAAGTTCATCCGTGACCACATTGCAAAAGCAGACGCGAAAGTGGCTGAGCAGGTCATCATCCAGTACGGCGGTTCCGTTAACGCATCAAACGCAGCTGAGCTGTTCACCCAGCCAGACATCGATGGCGCACTGGTTGGCGGCGCATCCCTGAAAGCAGACGCTTTCGCGGTGATCGTTAAAGCGGCAGAAGCGGCTAAACAGGCGTAATGCTGTTGCGGCGGGTGGCGCTTCGCTAACCCGCCCTACGGTTCTGTAGGCCCGGTAAGCGTCAGCGCCACCGGGCTTTTTTAAAGCCGTCCCAGTAGGCTAAACCACAGATAATCCAGCGGCAGCAGCACCAGATACGTCGCAATCGCCAGCGCCAGACAAAGCAGCATCCCCGCCTTCGCAGGCACTTTCCCTAAGCCCATCGCCACTACAATCGGCGACGCCTGATACGGCAACAGCGGCGTGGAATACCCCAGCACCTGAATCATGATCACCGACAGCAGCGGGAAGCCGGTCGCGTCCGAGAAGCTCTGCGCCAGCGTGGTGTACAGCGCAGGAACGCCGTTGGCGGTCATAATGAAGTTGAGCGCCGTGGTGATCCCCGTCAGCGCCAGGAAGCTGGTAAACGGGCGGTCTGCATCCAGCGGCATGATATGGAGCAACGCCTCGCCTACGGCCGCACCGATACCGGTCTGCGTCACCGTAATGGCCAGCCCGAGTATACCCGCGACGTAAATACAGGTGCGCATATTCACCCCCGCCGAGAACTCCTCCCCGGTGATAAAACCGATGCGCGGCAGCATAACGATGACCGAGGCCGCCAGCCCCGTCCACGCTGGCCCAACGCCGTGCCAGCTCTCCGTCACCCACATCGTCAACACCACCGCCAGCAGCCAGGCGAGTCGTTTTTCGTCACGCCCCATCGGTTCCGATGGCGTGAGATCCTTCGCCGGTTTCGGGTTGCCGGGGAACAGCCAGCAGATCAGGCCAATCAGAATCAGGCCTTTGAGAATACCCAGCACCGGGGTGTGCAGCAGCAGATACGGGACATAGTTGAGGTGGATACCGTATGAGCCTTCCGCCGCGCCGCTCATCACCAGGTTGGGCACGTTGGCGGGCAAAATAGTGGCCGAGAGCTGGAAGGTGCCAAACCCGACCGCCAGCGCCAGGCCAAACCAGGCCCGCGAGCCATCAGGAATGCCGGCCCGCTTCGCCATCGCGGCGACAATCGGCATCAGCAGCGCAATACGTCCCATGTTCGACGGCATCACGAATGCCAGGGCATAGCTCAGCAGCACAACGCTCGCCACCATCAGCGCCCAGGAGTCGGTAAGCTTTGCCGACAGCGCCCGGGCAGCCCTGTCCGCCAGGCCGGTTTTCCGAATCGCCACGCCCAGCACAAAGCCGCTGAACACCAGCCAGAAGGCAGACGAGGCGAAGCCGCCGAAGATCACTTCCGGCGGGGCGATTCTGGCGGTCATCGCCGCCGTGAAAAACAGCAGCGCGGTGATAAATTCCGGCAACAGCGACGTCGCCCACAGCACGATGGTGACGCCGACGATCAGCGAGGGAAGCAGCAGAGGATGCGTTAACCAGAGCGACATACCTGTCTCCTGTAGAATTTTTCAGCAAGTCTACGGCGACAGGCAGGGCGAGTAAACGCTATTTATGGTGGGGTCACTTCAGGATATCGCATTGATGATCCTGCAATTCCTCAGCCGACGCGCGGTTAAAGGTAAGCAGGTTACGCTCTGTCGCCAGCAATACAAACGAGCCGTCCGACTGCTGTGCCATCGCCAGCGCGAAGCGTCCCATATGATCGCGGGCTTCCGGCAGCTCTTCCGCCAGCATCATAAACGGGCTGCGCTGCACCAGTTCGTTCTCCGTCACCCGACGGGCAAGGTATTCATGCCCTTCCAGCCCGCCCGGAAGCGGTAACCACTGGGTGCTGATTTGCCCCTGCGACGCGTTCAGCTTCTCGCGCACGTCCGGGCGCAGACAGGAGATGTGGATATGAAAATGGTTTTGCGTGCGCCCGGTCGGGGAGTTGATGGTCAGCGAAACGGCGCTGTCAGGCACGTCGGCCCCCCGTTTCATACTCATAAAATGGCGAGACTGCCATGCCAGCCAGAAGAAATTCGGTGTCTGCGGCTCAGTCAGCAGCGGGCTTTCGGTGCCGTTGATACGGTACGTGGGCATCAGCAGGTATTGCAGCGGCCCGTTGCGGTCCTTGAACACCACGTAGCCCGCATCTGGCTTCACCTGCGCACACGGTGCCGGGTTACGGTTATGCAGCTGGTTGGGCACACACTGGTCGAGAACGATATGACGCAACGCATTCGGATTACCCGCTTTCATCCAGTACACGCCGCCTGCGGCAAGGGCGATAACGATCAGAATCAGTAAGATAATTTTTTTCACAACGCGTTCCCTGTTTTCAATAGAGGCAAAAGAGTAACGCAAAATGATGACCAAATAAAAAACCCGGCGGATTTCTCACACCGGGTTACCGTGTCGTTCTTTGTAAAACGCTTAGCGCTTGCTGATCTGGTCGAAGGTGCCGCCGTTAGAGAAGTGCTCTTTCTGCGCTTTGGTCCAGCCGCCAAACACATCATCAATAGTGAACAGCTTCAGTTTCGGGAAGGCGTTTTCGTATTTCTTCGCGACGGCCTCATCGCGTGGGCGGTAGAAGTTTTTCGCCGCAATTTCCTGCCCTTCCGGTGAGTAGAGGTACTTCAGGTAGGCTTCCGCCACCGCTTTGGTGCCCTTCTTATCAACAACCTTATCGACGACGGAGACGGTCGGCTCAGCGAGGATGGATTCGCTCGGGGTGACGATCTCGAACTTGTCTTTACCCAGCTCGTTGGTCGCCAGCAGGGCTTCGTTTTCCCAGGCGATCAGCACGTCGCCAATGCCGCGTTCGACGAAGGTGTTGGTTGCGCCGCGCGCGCCGGAGTCCAGCACCTCGACGTTTTTAAACAGTGCTTTGACGAAGTCCTGTGCTTTGGCCTGATCGCCGTTGTTGTGGTGCAGCGCGTAGCCCCAGGCTGCCAGATAGTTCCAGCGTGCGCCGCCGGAGCTTTTTGGGTTCGGGGTAATGACAGACACGCCTGGCTTAATCAGGTCGTTCCAGTCCTTAATCTGTTTCGGGTTGCCTTTACGCACCAGGAAGACAATGGTCGAGGTGTATGGCGCAGAGTTGTCCGGCAGACGCTTGATCCAGTTTTTGTCGATACGGCCACGCTCGGCGATAGCGTCAACATCGTAGGCCAGCGCCAGGGTCACCACGTCGGCTTCAATACCGTTGATGACGGAGGTCGCCTGCTTGCCAGAACCACCGTGAGACTGGCGAACCACCACGTTATCGCCGGTTTCCTGTTTCCAGTGCGCCGCGAAAGCTTTGTTGTACTGGTCGTACAGTTCACGCGTCGGATCGTACGACACGTTCAGTAACTGAATGTCCTTTGCCAGAACGCTGGTCGATGCCAGCAATAATGTTAACCCCACGCCCCATTTATTCATCGCCCAGCTCTCTTGTGTAGTGTTTTGATGAATGCAGCGTGCCAGAAAGCTAACCGATGATTAAAGAATAAAAAAAGATTGGCTATAACGTAGTGGAATAAAAAAGCGTGCACGCATAAAAAAGCCGGGTGGCGGCTACGCCTTACCCGGCCTACGAATCGTGCTTTTGTAGGCCCGGTAAGCGCAGCGCCACCGGGCAACAGAGTCAATCAATCAGTACAGTTTTTTCGCGCAGTCCAGCCAGTCACCTTTGAACGGACGCTTCATGTTTTCAATGGCATCGATGATGTCATGGTGAACCAGTTTCTCGTTCTGGATACCGACGCAGCGGCCGCCGTGTCCCTGAAGCAGTAGCTCGATCGCGTACGCGCCCATGCGGGACGCCAGGATACGGTCGTACGGGCCTGGGGAACCACCACGCTGAATGTGACCCAGAACGGTCGCGCGGGTTTCGCGTTTGGTTTCGGTTTCGATGTACTTCGCCAGCTCGTCAACGTCACAGATGTGCTCGGTGATAGCAACGATGGCGTGTTTCTTACCTTTCGCGATACCGGCTTTGATTTCAGCGACCAGATCTTCACGGCTAAATTCCACTTCCGGCACCACCACGAACTCACAGCCACCGGCAATTGCCGCCGCCAGAGTCAGGTCACCGCAGTAACGGCCCATCACTTCAACAATAGAAATACGCTGGTGAGAGGAAGAGGTGTCACGCAGGCGGTCAATCGCTTCCACAACGGTACCCAGCGCGGTGAAGTAACCGATGGTGTAGTCGGTGCCTTTGATGTCATTGTCGATGGTGCCAGGCAGACCGATGCACGGGAAGCCCATTTCAGTCAGACGTTTTGCACCCATGTAGGAGCCGTCGCCGCCGATAACCACCAGCGCATCCAGACCCCGTTTTTTCATGTTTTCGATAGCCACTTCACGGATGTGTTCGTCACGGAATTCCGGGAAGCGTGCAGAACCGAGGAAAGTACCGCCACGGTTGATCATGTCAGACACGCTGTAGCGGTCGAGCTGAACCATGCGGTCTTCATACAGACCCAGGTAACCGTCATAGATACCAAAAACTTCCAGACCTTCCGTCAGCGCTGCACGGACAACCCCACGGATTGCCGCGTTCATGCCCGGCGCATCACCGCCGCTTGTCAACACACCGATTTTCTTAATCATGACTACCTCTGAACTTAGGAATGCAAAATTGAAATCTGCTGCCGGAAGAAACTGTTCAACCGTCGAATACTGCAAATAGTATATCAATCCCTTCCAGCTGAATTGATTCAGGTCAGGCCATATGGTGGTAATTTATCCACAAAATGCTGCTCTGGCTCACTTTTTTACAACGAATTACGAAAGCTCAAAACGCCCTGGGTACGACAGAGCACGGATCCTGATGAATAATGACGTCTGACCCAGGGAAACGCTGCAAAATCGCCTGCTCCACCTGTTCAGCGACCATATGCGCCTGAACCAGTGGCAGGTTGTCTTCCATTTCCAAATGAATCTGAATAAAGCGGGTCGGCCCTGACTGCCGCGTACGAAGATCGTGAGCACCACTGACGCCAGGCCAGTTGGTCACGATGGCATAAATTTCATCACGTTCTGCATCCGGAAGCGCACGGTCAAGAAGCGACTGTACCGCTTCATACCCCATCCGCAAGGCGCTGTATAAAATATAGATCCCTATCCCTAACGCAAACAACGCATCGGCCCGATGCCAGCCATACCAGGCCAGACCAAGCGCAATAAGAATAGCCCCATTCATCATAACATCAGACTGATAATGAAGCATATCGGCCCGTACAGCCTGGCTTTGTGTTTTGCGTACAACCCAGCGCTGGAACGTTACAAGAACAAGTGTGCTTATAAGTGCAACTACCGTTACGACCACGCCAACGCCCGGATCGTTCATCGGAGAAGGCGAAATAAGATGCTGAATACCGGTCAAAAACAGGAAAAGCGCAGAGCCCGAAATAAACATGCTTTGTGCCAGCGCGGCCAGCGATTCCGCTTTGCCGTGGCCAAACGTATGCTCTTCATCCGCCGGTTGCAGCGAGTAGCGCACCACCAGCAGGTTGGTCAGCGAGGCGGCAATATCCACCAGTGAATCCACCAGTGCCGCCAGAATACTGACCGACCCGGTGTACCACCACGCGAAAATTTTAATGATCAGCAAACACGACGCCATCACCGTCGCGGCTATTGCGGCCCGGCTTACCAGCCGTCCATAGGATTGATTCATAAACACTCCTGTCATGCCATGGCGCTAGTATAACGGATGGTGGTGGAGTGAAAGGATGAATAAAGCGTTAACAAACCTGAACGATGGGCAAAAAAAACCCCCACATCATGTGGGGGAAGACAGGGATGGTGTCTATGGCAAGGAAAACAGGGTTTACTGGTTACTACGGGTACTGCTATTGCTACTGAAAAGCGTCATATCTGAGCTTCGCTGCATCCGTGCAACCTCACGCAACTGGTTCATACGTTGCTGATGTTTGGTATTCAAAACCGCTTGCTGCTCGGGCGTTAGCAGGTGGAACATCTGGTTGCGAACCTTCGCCATCTCTACCTGGCGGGCAACCTGTTCCTGCGCCATTTTTTCGGCCTGAGCGCGTACAGCGCTTTCGTCAAAATTTTCTGCGGTGACAAGGCGATGCATTGTCTCCATTTCGCTAACATTAACAGGGGGCTGGTCGTGTCTTGCCCTCTGCATCAGATCTCGCATCTGTTGACGCTGATGTTCGGTTAAACTTATGCCGTCAAACATATGGCTTTGGCTGCTGTGCTGCGTTGCGCCCTCTGCTGAGGAACCGTTATCGCTGTTGATAGCTACAGCAGCCTGGCTAAACGCACTGAAGGCCAGCGTTGAGGCCATGACGGCAGCGGTAACTTTGCGCATCACTTGCTCCCAAAATCTTTCGTGTCGCGATTCAACGAGAGACAGTCTACGATTCAGGCTGCAAACATGCGTCAGGGGGTGTAAAACAACGTAAAGTCATGAATTAGATAGCCTTGATGTCGTAATTTCTGCCTCGGAGGTATTTAAACAATGAATAAAATCCTGTTAGTTGATGATGACCGAGAGCTCACATCTCTTTTAAAGGAGTTGCTCGACATGGAAGGTTTCAACGTCCTGGTTGCCCATGATGGGGAACAGGCGCTGAGTCTCCTTGACGACAGCATCGATTTACTTTTGCTCGACGTCATGATGCCGAAGAAAAACGGTATTGATACGTTGAAAGAGCTTCGCCAGACACACCAGACCCCCGTCATTATGCTGACCGCACGCGGCAGCGAGCTTGACCGCGTACTCGGCCTTGAGCTGGGTGCGGATGACTATTTACCTAAGCCGTTCAACGACCGTGAACTGGTGGCCCGTATTCGCGCGATCCTGCGCCGCTCTCACTGGAGCGAGCAGCAGCAGAATACCGACAACAGCTCACCTACGCTGGAAGTGGACTCCCTGAGCCTGAACCCGGGCCGCCAGGAAGCGAGCTTCGACGGTGAAACGCTGGAGCTAACCGGCACCGAGTTCACCCTGCTGTATCTGCTGGCGCAGCATCTCGGCCAGGTGGTGTCGCGTGAACACTTAAGCCAGGAAGTGCTCGGCAAACGCCTCACCCCGTTTGACCGCGCCATCGATATGCATATCTCGAACCTGCGCCGTAAGCTGCCGGAGCGTAAAGACGGTCATCCCTGGTTTAAAACCCTGCGTGGTCGCGGTTATCTGATGGTTTCCGCTTCATGATAGGCAGCTTAACCGCCCGCATCTTCGCCATCTTCTGGCTGACGCTGGCACTGGTTTTAATGCTCGTTTTGATGTTGCCAAAACTCGACTCACGCCAGATGACGGAGCTACTCGACAGCGAGCAACGTCAGGGCGTGATGATCGAGCAGCACGTGGAAGCGGAGCTGGCAAACGATCCGCCGAACGATTTAATGTGGTGGCGCAGGTTGTTTCGCGCTATCGACAAGTGGGCGCCCCCCGGACAACGTCTTTTACTGGTCACCAGTGAAGGCCGCGTGATTGGGGCCGATCGCAATGAAATGCAGATTATCCGCAACTTTATTGGCCAGGCGGATAATGCCGATCACCCACAGAAAAAGAAATATGGTCGGGTAGAGATGGTCGGTCCTTTCTCGGTGCGGGATGGGGAAGACAATTACCAGCTCTATCTGATTCGCCCTGCGAGCAGTTCCCAGTCCGACTTTATCAACCTGCTGTTTGACCGTCCGCTTTTGCTGTTGATTGTCACGATGCTGGTCAGTTCCCCGCTGCTGTTATGGCTGGCGTGGAGCCTGGCGAAACCGGCGCGTAAGCTGAAAAATGCGGCGGACGAAGTGGCGCAGGGCAACCTGAGGCAGCATCCGGAGCTGGAATCCGGGCCGCAGGAGTTCCTGGCCGCCGGAACCAGTTTTAACCAGATGGTCTCTGCTCTTGACCGCATGATGACCGCGCAGCAACGCCTGCTGTCGGATATCTTCCACGAGCTGCGGACGCCGCTCACGCGCTTACAGCTGGGTACCGCCCTGCTGCGCCGCCGCAGCGGTGAGAGTAAAGAGCTGGAGCGTATTGAGACGGAAGCGCATCGCCTGGACAGCATGATCAACGATCTGCTGGTGATGTCTCGCAATCAGCAGAAAAACGCGCTGGTGAGCGAAACGGTGAAAGCCAATCACCTCTGGCATGAGGTGCTGGACAACGCGGCGTTCGAAGCGGAGCAGATGGGCAAATCGTTCACCGTCAACTTCCCGCCGGGCCCGTGGCCGCTCTACGGTAACCCCAACACGCTGGAAAGCGCGCTGGAGAATATCGTGCGTAACGCCCTGCGCTATTCGCACACGAAGATTGAAGTGGCGTTTTCGGTGGATAAAGACGGGATTACCGTCATTGTCGATGACGATGGTCCTGGCGTCAGCCCGGAAGATCGCGAGCAGATTTTCCGTCCGTTCTACCGCACCGACGAGGCGCGCGACCGTGAATCTGGTGGTACGGGGCTAGGTCTGGCGATTGTTGAAACCGCCATGCAACAGCACCGTGGCTGGGTGAAAGCCGATGACAGCCCGCTGGGCGGGCTGAGGTTAACGCTGTGGCTGCCGCTGTATAAGCGTTCGTAACCGTATGTGCCGGGTGGCGGCTTCGCCTTACCCGGCCTACTTTCTACGGAACCTCTTTCCCCCACAATCTCCGCGAACTGCTCTCGATCTTGCCGCTTAACCGCCGCTTCTGCATCGTTCTGGTCCAGCTGGTGGATAATCCCGCCGCTGACAGCAGGCGGTGATACTGCTCGTCATCAAACGGCATATGCCAGGCAATTGCGCAGGCCTCGTATACCGACACCTCACTCAAGCGCGAAGCCAGCTCAAGCGGCGCATCCGCCGAAACCTGTCCCGCCTGCACAACGCGATACAGCCAGCCAGTTTTACCCGCGTTTTGCAGCTGGGCCGACATATCCTGAATGCCGAAATGGTAATTAAGCTTAAAGCACGGTGAGCGCGGCTGGGTGACCTGAATCAAAGCATCGCCCCAGCGGTAAATATCGCCGATAAAGACGTTCTTCTCCGTCAGCCCCTCCGTTGAGAGATTTTCGCCAAACGCGGGGGCGACGAAGAGGTCCGCCTGTTCAGGAAATTCGGCTTTCCAGTGCTGATAGTGCTCGCGCGGATAGTGGCACAGCGCGCGATCGGGCCCGCCGTGGATTTTCTTTTCAGCCTGCTGGTCACCCGCAAGCCCGAGATCGGTCAACGTCAGCTCACCGTCGACCTGCACTTTGGCGATGGCGCTCAGGCGGCTGCCTTCGTACTCCCTTACCTTGCCTGTAAACACATTCACCGGGTAATGCATCTCCACTCCTTCAGATACAAAAAAAGCGAGTCATCAGACTCGCTTCTCACATGCGTCAATGCAACCTTATTTTTTAGCGGCGAAACGCGCTGCTGCTTCGTCCCAGTTCACTACATCCCAGAAGGCTTTGATGTAGTCAGGGCGACGGTTCTGGAACTTCAGGTAGTAAGCGTGTTCCCACACGTCCAGACCCAGAATTGGGAAGCCGGATGCGCCAGAGATAGCTTCACCCATCAGCGGGGAGTCCTGGTTAGCGGTAGAAACGACCGCCAGTTTGTCACCTTTCAGGACCAGCCACGCCCAGCCAGAGCCGAAACGGGTTGCAGCGGCTTTTTCGAATTCCGCTTTGAAGTTGTCAACGGAACCGAAGTCACGCTCGATAGCCGCTTTCAGGTCGCCCTGAAGGGTGGTGCCGGTTTTCAGGCCTTTCCAGAACAGGCTGTGGTTAGCGTGACCGCCCGCGTTGTTGCGCAGCACGGTTTTCTTGTCTGCCGGCAGCTGGTCCAGTTTGGTGATCAGCTCTTCAACAGGCAGATTAGCGAACTCTGGCAGGCTTTCCAGCGCAGCATTCGCGTTGTTCACATAGGTCTGGTGGTGTTTAGTGTGATGGATTTCCATCGTCTGCTTGTCGAAATGCGGTTCCAGTGCGTCGTAGGCATACGGCAGGGATGGCAGTGTATAACTCATAATCCTCTCCATTATTGTCGGGCGGCACAGCTGTTAATGCCGCGTAAGCAGTTGGTTCATTATAGTTAATTAAATGATATTGAAAATGATTATCAATGCCGTAGTTTTTATAAGGTTATTAGGTTTTTGATAAATGACAAAATTGTGAGTCTGCTCACGTGCTTAACGTGCTGATTGCCATCCTGAACAAAAGTGCGGCAACCTTCTGAAGGTTCCCAAACCGCCTCATTTTTACACTCATCAAGTCGGCGGGAAGCCTCCGGCTATAAAAACGATGAGGATGTAAAAATGAATCATGCGATTACGATGGGTATTTTCTGGCATTTGATAGGCGCGGCCAGTGCAGCCTGTTTCTATGCCCCGTTTAAAAAGGTGAAAGGCTGGTCATGGGAAACCATGTGGTCCGTTGGCGGCACCGTGTCCTGGCTGATTTTGCCATGGACAATCAGCGCCATGCTGCTGCCCGATTTCTGGGGCTACTTCTCCTCCTTCAACGCCTCCACCCTGCTGCCGGTATTCCTGTTTGGCGCGATGTGGGGCATCGGTAATATCAACTACGGCCTCACCATGCGCTACCTAGGCATGTCGATGGGGATTGGCATCGCGATTGGCATTACGCTGATTGTTGGCACCCTGATGACGCCAATCCTCAACGGCCACTTCGACGTGCTGATCAACACTCAGGGCGGGCGAATGACGCTGCTGGGCGTGCTGGTGGCGGTGATCGGCGTGGGCATCGTCACCCGCGCAGGCCAGCTGAAAGAACGCAAGATGGGCATCAAAGCCGAAGAGTTCAACCTGAAGAAAGGGCTGCTGCTGGCGGTGATGTGCGGCGTATTCTCGGCGGGCATGTCGTTCGCCATGAACGCCGCCAAACCGATGCACGACGCCGCTGCGGCGCTGGGCGTCGATCCGCTGTACGCTGCCCTGCCAAGCTACGTGGTGATCATGGGCGGCGGCGCGCTGGTAAACCTCGGCTTCTGCTTCATTCGTCTGGCAAAAGTGAAGAACCTGTCGGTAAAAGCCGACTTCTCGCTGGCAAAACCGCTGATCGTCACCAACGTCCTGCTCTCCGCCCTCGGCGGTCTGATGTGGTATCTGCAATTCTTCTTCTACGCCTGGGGTCACGCCAGTATTCCGGCGCAGTATGACTACATGAGCTGGATGCTGCACATGAGCTTCTACGTGCTGTGCGGCGGGCTGGTTGGGCTGGTGCTGAAAGAGTGGAACAATGCCGGGCGTCGTCCGGTTGGCGTGCTGAGCCTGGGCTGTGTGGTGATTATCATTGCGGCCAATATCGTCGGCCTCGGCATGGCGAACTGATTACGCTGCCTTTCGACTGCGATGACGCCACTGAACCGGCGTCATCCCCACCTCACGGTTAAACACCACCGAAAAGTAGTTACTGTCCTCAAAGCCGCAGCGCATCGCCACTTCACTCACCATCAGCTCCGTATGCTGTAACAGGTACTGGGCGTGGCAGATGCGCAGCTGGCGCAGATAGTGGTTGACCGTCATCCCCGTCTGGGTGCGGAACTGCTGGCGCAGCGCGCGCTCGCTGCACTGCTCCTGCTCGCAGAATTTTTCCAGCACGAAACTCTTGTTCAGACTGCCCGCAAGCCGGGTGATGAGCTTATCCAGCAGCGCTTCCTGCGTGGTAGCAGAGGGATTATCCGTAGCGTAACGATGCCGCTTCAGGGTCATCACCAGCTGGGCAAAAAGCAGCTCCGACATCTGGTTTGCCACCGGATCGCTCTTCTGGCTCTCCTGCTCCAGCTGGGAAATCGTCTGGCGCACCTGAGCCATGCCGTTGCTGCTTAAGCGCCAGTGCGGTTCGCCTCTGGCATCATGAAAACCGGGGATATTGCCCGCCCAGTCGACATTCAGTTTAAGTCTGTCGGGGCAGTAGATGACGTTCTGCAACACCAGATCGTTAACCGAGGCGTAGGAGTGTTTGTCTTCAGCGCGGATGTAGAACAGGTCTCCGCGCGTGATGCGGTAGGGGCGGTCGTTGAGGACGTGCAGGCCGTTGCCTCGCCATACCAGCACCAGCTCGCAAAACTCGTGGGTGTGCTCGGCAAAGACGTTTTGCGGGTAGCGGTCGGCCACCGCGACGGCCTGACTCGCGGAGGCAAAAAAATCATCTTTGCGAAGAATGAGCTGAGCAGCCACACCACAACCTCTACGGCGAATAACCGGACATTATTAGCCTTTTTGCAGCAAAAAAACGGTGACTGCCCTCGCGTTACTGAAGCAACGCGTCTTTCCCCTGACGAATATCGCGCGGCGACCAGTTAAACTCCCGGCGAAAAAGCGTCGAAAAGTGGTTACTGTCGCCGAATCCGCAGCGATAGGCGATATCGGTGACGCTTTCGTCGGTATGACGTAAAAGGTGCCGCGCTTTGATCAGGCGCAGACGGTTGAGGTAGCGCTGCGGCGTCAGCCCGGTATGCTGCTTGAGCTGACGATGCAGCGTGCGCAGCGAGAGCGAAAAGTCATCCGCCAGCGTTTCCCAGCAGACATCTTCGGCAAAATGATCTTCCAGCCAGGCCATCAGCTGGTTCAGGCGCGCGTCGTTATTTTCCAGCCCTTCCACCAGGCTGCTGCGCCGCAGCAACACCAGCAGCTGCATAAACAGCAGCTCGCGGGTAGCAATGGCGTGCGTCTCCTGTCCATCCTCGCTCTGCTCCATCTGGCTCACCAGCTGACGCACCTGCTGCAACGTGGACTGATTCACCCGCCAGTGCGAGGGGTAGTGACCGTCCTTCTCCTGCGGCAACAGCTGATTCAGCCCGGAGAGAAACTGGAACGCATCCGGAGAACGATAGAGCACATTGGTCAGGCAAAGGTTGTCGGTATGTTCATACAGGTGCCTGTCGTGATCGCGCACGAAGCACACCGTACCGCCGCTGATGGTATACGGCTGACCGTTAAACACGTGGATGCCCGTTCCGTGCTCAACAATCACAATTTCATGAAAATCATGATGATGCTCCGGGAACGCAGCCTGAGGCAGCCGTGGCTCAATCGCGACCGGCGAAGCCCCCGAAGGAAAAAAATCGACGCTGTGCAGTACGGTCATAACGGCCCCCACCAATGAGAAAAGTTCTCAAAATAGTAATTAAGGCCTTCCACGCTCACCTTAAATTTTTGACAGCAAACCGCGCAAAAGCTGTCGGTTTTTCAAGAAACAGGCGGAAAGATCAGGAAATGCGGTCAGCGTCACACTGCCTGCAAACCCCGCCATTACTGGAAACTGTGAACTCCCTCACGTTCATCTTTGCTTTCTTGCCAGCGCGAGATTTGGGCTGTCAGTGGCGAGAAGGTGGCTATTTCTTCCCTTTCTTACACTCCTCGCTAATGACTTAAGAAAGGACCCGACCATGACTTTTCGCCATTGTGTGGCTGTCGATTTAGGCGCATCCAGCGGCCGTGTAATGCTCGCCACCTGGGACTGCGACCTGCACACCCTTACGCTTCGCGAAATGCACCGTTTCGCCAATTGTCTGCAACAACAGGACGGTTTTGTTACCTGGGATATCGACGCCCTGGAAGCAGAGATCCGCACCGGACTTCACAACGTCTGCGAAGACGGTATTCGCATCGACAGTATCGGCATTGATACCTGGGGTGTGGATTACGTACTGCTGGACAGTCACGGCGAACGCGTCGGCCTGCCCGTCTCCTACCGCGACAGCCGCACCGATGGGCTAATGGCGCACGCCATCGCCCAGCTTGGCAAGGAGAACATCTATGGTCGCAGCGGCATTCAGTTTCTGCCGTTTAACACGCTGTATCAGCTGCGCGCGCTGGTTGAGCAACAGCCAGAGCTGGTCGAAAAGGTGGCGCATGCGCTGCTGATCCCGGACTACTTAAGCTACCGTCTGACCGGCAACATGAACTGGGAATATACCAACGCCACCACCACGCAGCTGGTTAACATCAACACCGATAACTGGGATGAACATCTGCTGGCCTGGACGGGCGCCTCGCCGTCCTGGTTCGGCGCGCCAACCCATCCGGGCAATGTGATCGGCCACTGGCTTTGCCCGCAGGGGAATGAGATCCCCGTTGTCGCCGTCGCCAGTCACGACACCGCGAGCGCGGTCATTGCCTCGCCGCTCGCCGGCAAAGATGCGGCGTACCTCTCTTCCGGCACCTGGTCGTTGATGGGCTTCGAGAGCAAAACACCCTACACCAGCGATGCCGCACTGGCGGCGAACATCACTAACGAAGGTGGCGCCGAAGGGCGCTACCGGGTGCTGAAGAACATCATGGGCCTGTGGCTTCTCCAGCGGGTGCTGAAAGAGCAGAACATCACCGACCTGCCCGCGCTTATCGCGGAAACCGAAACGCTGAAGGCCTGCACCTTCCTGATTAACCCGAACGACGACCGCTTTATCAATCCGGCGCACATGAGCGCTGAAATCCAGGCCGCCTGTTTTGAAGCGGGGCAGCCGGTACCTTCCCGCCCCGCCGAGCTGGCGCGCTGCATTTTTGACAGTCTCGCCCTGCTCTATGCCGACATCCTGAGCGAGCTGGCTGACCTTCGCGGCAAACCGTTCACGCAGCTGCATATCGTGGGCGGCGGCTGCCAGAACCAGCTGCTGAACCAGCTCTGCGCGGATGCCTGCGGCATTACCGTGGTGGCAGGTCCGATTGAAGCCTCCACGCTCGGCAATATCGGCATTCAGCTGATGACCCTGGACGAACTTTCAAACGTCGACGATTTCCGTTCGGTGGTGACGGCGAATAACAGCCTGACCACCTTCACCCCCCATCCCTGCCATGAAATTGCCCGCTACCGGGCGCAGTTTCAGCAAAAACGACTGACTAAGGAGCTTTGCGCATGACCACTCAACTTGAACAAGCCTGGGACCTGGCTAAACAGCGTTTCGCCGCCGTCGGCGTGGATGTCGAAGAGGCGCTGCGCCAGCTCGACCGTCTGCCCGTCTCCATGCACTGCTGGCAGGGTGATGACGTTGCTGGCTTCGAGAACCCGGGCGGTTCCCTGACGGGGGGTATTCAGGCCACGGGTAACTATCCGGGCAAAGCGCGCAACGCCACCGAACTGCGTGCGGATCTGGAGCTGGCGCTGAGCCTGATCCCCGGGCCAAAGCGCCTGAATCTGCACGCCATTTATCTCGAATCCGACGAGCCGGTGGCGCGTAATGAAATCAAACCGGAGCACTTTACGAACTGGGTGGCGTGGGCGAAAGCCAACAAGCTGGGCCTGGACTTTAACCCCTCCTGCTTCTCGCACCCGCTGAGCGCGGACGGCTTTACCCTTGCGCACGCCAACGACGAAATCCGCCAGTTCTGGATCGACCATGTCAAAGCCAGCCGCCGCGTTTCTGCGTATTTCGGCGAGCAGCTTGGCACACCGTCGGTGATGAACATCTGGATCCCGGACGGCATGAAGGATATCACCGTAGACCGACTGGCCCCGCGCCAGCGCCTGCTGGCCGCGCTGGATGAAGCCATCAGCGAGAAGCTGGACCCGGCGCACCACATCGACGCCGTCGAGAGCAAGCTGTTCGGCATTGGCGCAGAGAGCTACACCGTGGGCTCAAACGAGTTCTACATGGGTTATGCCACCAGCCGCCAGACCGCGCTGTGCCTGGATGCCGGCCACTTCCACCCAACCGAGGTGATCTCCGACAAGATCTCCGCCGCCATGCTCTTCGTGCCGCGCCTGCTGCTGCACGTCAGCCGTCCGGTGCGCTGGGACAGCGACCACGTGGTGCTGCTGGATGACGAAACCCAGGCGATTGCCAGCGAAATCATCCGCCACGACCTCTTTGACCGCGTACACATTGGCCTCGACTTCTTCGACGCCTCCATCAACCGCATCGCGGCGTGGGTTATCGGCACCCGCAACATGAAGAAAGCCCTGCTGCGCGCGCTGCTGGAGCCTGTCGCCGCCCTGAAACAGCTGGAAGAAAACGGCGACTACACCGCGCGCCTGGCGCTGCTGGAAGAGCAGAAATCCCTGCCGTGGCAGGCGGTGTGGGAGATGTACTGCCAGCGTCACGATGCGCCTGCGGGCAGCCAGTGGCTGGACAACGTGCGGGCATATGAGAAAGACGTTCTTGCCGCTCGTCAGTAAAAAACATTGCCCGGCGGCGCGTTGCTTGCCGGGCCTACAGGTAAAAGTAGGCCGGGTAAGCGCAGCGCCACCCGGCATTTTCAAAGGAAACACAGTATGCAGACCATCACCACCTCCTGGTTCGTCCAGGGCATGATCAAAGCCACCTCCGACGCCTGGCTGAAGGGCTGGGACGAGCGCAACGGCGGCAACCTGACGCTACGCCTGGACGACGCGGATATCGAGCCATTTGCCGCCGATTTCCACCAGAAGCCGCGCTATATCGCCCTGAGCCAGCCGATGCCGCTGCTCGCCAACGCGCCGTTTATCGTCACCGGTTCCGGGAAGTTCTTCCGCAACGTTCAGCTCGACCCGCAGGCCAACCTCGGCGTAGTGAAAGTGGATAGCGACGGCGCGGGCTACCACATTCTGTGGGGGCTGACGGATGAGGCGGTGCCCACCTCAGAACTGCCGGCGCACTTCCTCTCCCACTGCGAGCGCATCAAGGCGACCAATGGCAAGGACCGCGTGATCATGCACTGCCACGCCACCAACCTGATCGCCCTGACCTACGTGCTGGAAAACAATTCTGATTTCTTCACCCGCAAATTGTGGGAAGGCAGCACCGAGTGTCTGGTGGTGTTCCCGGACGGCGTCGGCATTCTGCCGTGGATGGTGCCGGGCACCGACGAAATCGGCCAGGCAACCGCGACGGACATGCAGAAACATTCACTGGTGCTGTGGCCGTTCCACGGCGTCTTCGGCAGCGGCCCGACGCTGGATGAAACCTTCGGCCTGATCGACACCGCCGAGAAATCCGCGGAAGTGCTGGTAAAGGTCTATTCCATGGGCGGCATGAAGCAGACCATCACCCGGGAAGAACTGATCGCCCTGGGTAAACGCTTTGGCGTCACCCCCATGCAGTCGGCGTTAGATTTGTACCAATAACAACATCGCGCCCCGCTCACCGAGACGGGGCGAAAACCACCTGCAATCCCTACAACTAACTCAAGTCAGTGGAGTAAAAGCAATGAAAATAAAAGCAAGCTTGATCCTCACCGTTGCCGCTCTGGCGTTGTCCGGTTCCGCTTTAGCAGAAGTGAAAATCGCCCTGGTGGCGAAGTCCTTAGGGAATGGATTCTTCGAGGCAGCGAACGTCGGCGCGCAGGAGGCGGCCAAAGAGTTAGGCGATGTAAAAGTGATTTATACCGGCCCGACCACCACCACGGCGGAAGCGCAGATCGAGGTGCTGAACGGGCTGATCGCCCAGGGCGTGGATGCGATCGCGATTTCCGCGAACGATCCGGACGCCGTCGTGCCGGTGCTGAAAAAAGCGATGCAGCGCGGCATCAAGGTTGTGTCGTGGGATTCCGGCGTGGCGAAAGCCGGGCGTCAGATCCACCTCAACCCGTCCAATAACGCCCTGATTGGCGAAACCAACGTCAAGCTCGCCGCCGATGCCCTGAAAGCGCTGAACGTGGAGAAAGGCGATGTGGCGGTGCTGAGCGCCACGCCAACCTCCACCAACCAGAATACCTGGATTGCGGAGATGAAAAAGGTGCTGCCGAAGTACCCGTCCGTCAATCTGGTGACCGTGGCCTACGGGGACGATCTCTCTGACAAGAGCTACCGCGAAGCGGTCGGCCTGCTGAAAACCTACCCGGAGCTGAAAGTGATTGTTTCGCCTTCTTCCGTGGGCATTGTGGCTGCCGCGCAGGCGGTGAAGGACCAGGGCAAGATTGGCAAAGTGTACGTCACCGGTTTAGGCCTGCCGTCTGAGATGGCGGGCGCGGTGAAGTCCGGCGCAAGCAAGAGCTTTGCCATCTGGAACCCGATTGACCTGGGCTATGCCGCAACCTACCTGGCGGATGACCTGGTGAAAGGCACCGCCACGAAAGGCGAGGCCAGCATGGGCAAGCTGGGCAAAGTGAAGCTGGATGCCGACGGCAACGGCGCGATGGCCGAGCCGTTCGTTTACGATGCCAGCAATATTGATAAGTTCTCAAAAATCTTTTGATGCGATTTGTAGGGCGGATAAGCGTAGCGCCATCCGGCAAAAGGCGGGTGGCGCTGCCGCTTACCCGCCCTACAAATTCCCCTGTCCAGGAGAACTATCATGACCCCATTGCTACAGCTTTCTGGCATCACCAAGGTGTTCCCCGGCGTGCGTGCTCTTGAGAACGTGCAGCTTGCGCTGTGGCCCGGCAAAGTGACGGCGCTTATCGGCGAAAACGGCGCGGGCAAGTCGACGCTGGTCAAAGTGATGACCGGCATATACCAGCCCGACGAGGGCGAAATTCTCTACAAGGCGATCCCCGTTCACCTTCCGACGCCGGAGTCGGCGCATAAAATGGGCATCACCGCCATTCACCAGGAAACCGTGCTGTTTGATGAACTCTCGGTCACCGAAAATATCTTTGTCGGTCAGTACCTTCACAAAGGCTTCCTGAAAAAGCTCGACTGGCCGGAAATGCACCGCCGGGCGCAGGCTATTCTCGCCCGCCTTGAGGTGCAAATCGACCCGCGCGCAACGCTGAAAACCCTGAGCATCGCCCAGCGTCACATGGTGGCGATTGCCCGCGCGCTGTCGTTTGAGGCGCAGGTGGTGATCCTCGATGAACCCACGGCGGCGCTGTCACAGCATGAAATCCTCGAGTTTTACCAGATTGTGGAGCGCTTAAAGCAGGAGGGAAAAGCCATCCTGTTTATCTCCCACAAGTTCGACGAGATTTTTGAGCTGGCCGATCACTACACCATTTTGCGCGACGGCGTGTTCGTCGGTGCAGGGGCAATAAATGAGATCACCGAGGAGCGGATGGTGTCGATGATGGTCGGGCGCGCCATTACCCAAACCTTCCCGAAAATCGACTGCGAAAAAGGCGAGACGGTGCTGGAGGTGAAAAACCTCTGCCATCCGACCGAGTTTGCGCATATCTCGTTCTCCCTGCGTAAAGGGGAGATCCTCGGCTTTACGGGCTGGTGGGTGCCGGGCGTACCGAGCTGATGCAGGCGCTTTCCGGCGTCACGCGGCCATCGTCCGGGGAAATTATCCTCAACGGACAGCCCCGGCGCTTCCGCCAGCCTGCGGATGCGATCAAAGCCGGTATCGTCTGCGTGCCGGAAGAAAGGCAGAAACAGGGGGCGATTATCGCCCTGCCGATTGCCCAGAACATCAGCCTGCCTCAGCTCAGCAGGCTCAATCCGAACGGCGTACTGCACGACGACCGCGAATGGAAGCTGGCAGACGAATACGCCAGACGCCTGCAAGTGAAAGCCTTCAGCTGGAAGCAGGCGGTGGAGACCCTCTCTGGCGGCAACCAGCAAAAGGTGGTGATCGGCAAATGGCTGGCGACGCACCCTGACGTGATCATCCTCGATGAGCCAACAAAAGGCATCGATATCGGCTCAAAGGCAGCCGTGCATCAGTTTATGTCCGAGCTGGTCAGTCAGGGGCTGGCGGTGATTATGGTCTCGTCCGAACTGCCGGAAGTGATGGGCATGGCGGATCGCATTATCGTCATGCACGAGGGGCTGATGGTGGCCGAATACCAGGCGGGAGACGCGACGGCGGAAACCATCGTCAGCGCCGCCAGCGGTGCAAAACAGGAGGCGGCATAAATGCTTAGCTCACTCTTAAAACACCGCGAGGCGCTGCTTGGCGCGGTGATTGTCCTGATGGTCGTCGCCATTGGCAGCCGCGTGCCATCGTTTATCGCACCGGGCAACCTGGTGGAGATGTTTAACGACACCGCCATTCTGATCGTCCTCGCGCTCGGGCAGATGATGGTGCTGCTCACTAAAGGCATCGACCTGTCGATGGCGGCTAATCTGGCCCTGACCGGGATGATTGTCGCCCTGATTAATTTCCATTACCCGGACGTGCCCGTCTGGGCGCTGCTGATCCTCGCCAGCGCGCTTGGGCTGCTGATGGGCGCAATAAACGGCCTGCTGGTGTGGAAACTGGGCATTCCGGCGATTGTGGTCACGCTCGGTACCATGAGCATCTACCGCGGAATGATCTTTTTGCTCTCCGGCGGCGGCTGGGTGAACTCCAACCAGATGGGTGCAAACTTCCTCGGCCTGCCGCGTGCGTCAGTGCTGGGCCTGCCGGTGCTGAGCTGGTGCGCCATCGCCGTACTGCTGCTGGTGGGCTACTTCCTGCGCTACAGTCGCACCGGACGGGCGCTCTACACCGCCGGCGGGAACGCCACGGCAGCGTACTACACCGGGATCAACGCCGGGAAAATGCAGTTCATCAGCTTCTGCCTTTCCGGTCTGCTGGCCGGGTTCTGCGGCTACCTGTGGATATCACGCTTTGCCGTTGCGTATGTTGACGTCGCTAACGGTTTTGAATTGCAGGTGGTGGCAGCCTGTGTGATTGGCGGGATCAGCACCATGGGCGGCACCGGCCGCGTGCTCGGCTGTCTGTTCGGGGCGCTGTTCCTTGGCGTCATCAACAACGCCCTGCCGGTGATCGGCGTCTCCCCGTTCTGGCAGATGGCGATTTCCGGCTCGGTCATTGTCATCGCTGTGCTGCTAAACGAGCGCGGCAACAAGCGCAAAGGCAGGCTGATCCTGCGCGACGCGGCGCTGGCACGTCAGAAACTGGCGGTGAAACCATGAGCAAAATGATGACATCTGAACAGTTCAAACCCACTTCTGCGCCGGGCATCTTCCAGCGCCTGCTGTGCTGGGAGGGCTTCCTGCTGGCAGTGACGCTGGCGGTGTTTGTGGTGAACGCGCTCGCCTCGCCCTACTTCCTCAATATCTGGAACCTCTCCGACGCGACGTTCAACTTCACGGAAAAAGCGATCATTGTGTTGCCGATGGCGATGCTGATTATCGCCCGGGAAATTGACCTGTCTGTGGCCTCCACCATCGCGCTCAGCTCCACGGTGATGGGCTTTTGCGCGGCAGCGGGCGTCGATACGCCGCTGCTGGTGTGCGTGGGATTAGGCGTCGGGCTACTGTGCGGGCTGTTCAACGGTATTCTGGTGACGCGCTTTAACCTGTCGTCCATCGTCATCACCATCGGCACCATGAGCCTGTACCGCGGGATCACCTACATCCTGCTCGGGGACCAGGCGCTGAACAGCTACCCGGAGAGCTTCGCCTGGTTCGGCCAGGGCTACGTCTGGGGTGCGCTGTCGTTTGAGTTCGCGCTGTTTATCGTGCTGGCCGCTCTGTTTGCCTTTGTGCTGCACCGCACCAATTTTGGCCGCCGCACCTACGCCATCGGCAACAACCCGACCGGCGCGTGGTACTCCGGCATCAACGTGAAGCGCCACAACCTGATCCTGTTTGCGCTGGTAGGACTGATGTCCGGCCTGGCGTCGGTGCTACTCACCTCGCGTCTGGGCAGTACCCGCCCGACCATCGCGATGGGCTGGGAGCTGGCGGTGGTGACGATGGCGGTGCTCG
The DNA here is from genome assembly GCF_000534535.1 of Enterobacter sp. MGH 33. Classification (NCBI taxonomy): domain Bacteria; kingdom Pseudomonadati; phylum Pseudomonadota; class Gammaproteobacteria; order Enterobacterales; family Enterobacteriaceae; genus Enterobacter; species Enterobacter sp. MGH 33. The sequence goes on from NZ_KI973212.1 coordinate 140,064, forward strand.
GCGGCGTCAATATTCTCGGTGGGTCCGGCAGCATGGTGGGCGTGATTATCGCCGCCTTCCTGATGGGGCTGGTGACCTTCGGCCTGAGCCTGCTCAACGTGCCCGGCATCGTGATGTCGGTGATTATCGGCGCGATGCTGATCGTGGTGATTTCGCTGCCGATTATTACCCGCCGGGTGATGCAGCGAAGACGGATCTCATAGCCGGGTGGCACTGCGTTTACCCGGCCTACTTAACCGTAGGCCCGCGCAAGCGCAGCGCCGCCGGGCATAAAAATCACAGTAATTAAGGAGAATTATCATGAGCTTTATGTTGGCACTCCCCAAAATCAGCCTGCACGGCGCGGGCGCGATCGGCGATATGGTCAATCTGGTGGCAAACAAACAGTGGGGAAAAGCGCTGATTGTCACCGACGGCCAGCTGGTGAAACTTGGCCTGCTCGACAGTTTGTTTTCCGCGCTCGACGCCCATCAGATGTCGTATCACCTGTTCGATGAGGTATTCCCGAATCCGACGGAAGCGCTGGTGCAAAAAGGCTATGCGGCATATCAGGATGCGGAGTGTGATTACCTGATTGCCTTTGGCGGCGGCAGCCCGATTGATACCGCCAAGGCAATCAAAATCCTCACCGCCAACCCAGGTCCGTCAACCGATTACTCCGGCGTCGGCAAGGTGAAAAACGCGGGCGTGCCGCTGGTGGCGATCAACACCACCGCAGGCACGGCAGCAGAGATGACCAGCAACGCGGTGATCATTGACTCCGCGCGGCAGGTGAAAGAGGTGATTATCGACCCGAACATCATCCCGGATATCGCCGTGGACGATGCCAGCGTGATGCTTGATATTCCGGCCTCCGTGACCGCCGCAACCGGCATGGATGCCTTGACCCATGCGATTGAAGCCTACGTGTCCGTCGGCGCGCACCCGCTGACCGATGCTAACGCGCTGGAGGCGATTCGCCTGATCAACCTCTGGCTGCCGAAAGCGGTTGACGATGGTCATAACCTGGAAGCGCGCGAGCAGATGGCCTTTGGTCAGTATCTGGCGGGCATGGCGTTTAACAGCGCCGGTCTGGGGCTGGTGCACGCCCTGGCGCACCAGCCGGGCGCGACGCACAACCTGCCACACGGCGTGTGCAACGCCATTCTGCTGCCGATCATCGAAAACTTTAACCGCCCGAACGCGGTCGCACGTTTCGCCCGCGTGGCGCAGGCGATGGGCGTTGACACGCGCGGCATGAGCGATGAAGCGGCCAGCATGTCAGCCATTCAGGCGATTCGTGACCTGAGCGCCCGGGTCGGCATTCCGTCCGGATTTAGCCAGCTCGGCGTCACCAAAGCCGATATTGAAGGCTGGCTGGATAAAGCCCTCGCCGACCCGTGCGCGCCGTGCAACCCGCGCACCGCCAGCCGCGAAGAGGTCCGCGAGCTGTACCTGGAGGCTTTATGATCCGCAAAGCGTTTGTGATGCAGGTAACCCCGGACGCGCACGAGGAGTACGCACGTCGCCACAACCCGATCTGGCCTGAGCTGGAGGCGGTACTGAAAGCCCACGGCGCGCACCACTACGCCATCTATCTCGACAAAGCTCGCAACCTACTGTTTGCGACGGTGGAGATTGAATCGGAAGAGCGCTGGAACGCGGTGGCAAACACCGATGTCTGCCGGCGCTGGTGGAAATATATGGGTGACGTTATGCCGTCGAACCCGGATAACAGCCCGGTGAGTTCGGCGCTGAAAGAGGTGTTTTACCTGGACTGATGTGTTAACGCTGCTGCCCCCGAGGCGGCAGCAATCTCCCGCCTGCCACTCAGCGTAAACGCCGACACCACCGTGATCGCCAGCACGAAGCAGCCCAGTATCAGATACGTCTCCTGGAAGCCGACCCGGTCATACATATTTCCGGCAAAGGCGGAGAGGAAGATCGCCGCCGACTGTTTGGCAAACTGGAAGCCAATCAGGTAGATGGTGGCCGACAGGCGCGTATCAAACACCCCGGTGATGTACTTGAATGCCCCCACCAGCAGGAACGGGACTTCCAGCGCGTGCAGCATCTTCAGGGCAATCACCTCCACGGCAGTGGTGGCAAACGACGAGCCGATAATGCGCGTCGCCATGATCACCCCGGCAATCAGCAGCGTGTTTTTCGCGCCGATGCGGTTAATGATCCACGGCGAGCAGAACATAATGATCGCGTTACAGATTTCCCCCGCCGTGGTGGCGAAACCAAAGGCACGGGTCCCCTCCTGCGGCGTGGCGAAGAAGGTTTTGAAGAAGGTGGCAAACTGCTGGTCGAAGACGTCATACACGCAGGCCACGCCAATCACGTACAGGATGAACATCCACATTCTGCGCTGGCGGAACAGGGTAAAAACGGTTTTAGCGGTGATCTGCGGCTGATTCGCGCCCAGGGCGTTCATCACCTGCGCCGTCTGGTTAGGCTTCGGTTTCGCGACCACCAGCAGCAGCATCAGCAACAGCGCCGCGGCCGACCCCATCCAGAAGACGTACGACGGATCGATGCCGAACAGGATGCCGCCCGTTGAGGCGCACAGCCCCCAGCCGAGACAGCCGAACATACGCGCCTTGCCGTACTCAAAAAAGCTGTTGCGGCTTACGCGCTCAATATAGGCCTCAATCGCCCCCGACCCCGCTGAGAAGACAAAGCCGATATACAACCCACCGCTCAGCGCCCCCAGCCAGATATTGGTTTTCAGCAGCGGGGCGAAGACGTACAGGAAGAACGGCGCGAACAGGAACAGCAGCACCGAGATGATCCAAAGCAGGTGTTTTTTCAGCCCCAGCTTGTCCGAAATGACCCCCAGCACCGGCTGGAAGGCAATGGCCGACAGCGAGATGCAGGAGAAAACAATCCCGGTATGGGTTTTGTTCAGGCCGATGATGTCCGACAGCCAGATCGGCAGGAACGGAAAGCAGGTGGCCATGATGAAGAAGTAGAGAAAGAAGAACAGCCCGAAGATCCAGAAATTAGGGTTGTCTTTGTGGGTACAGGTTGTTGTGTTCATTATTTTTATCCTCAACGGAGGGCCGGTTGCCCGGCCCGTCACCCTTACACGCGTTCCACACCAATCAGAATGGCGGTTTCCGGATCCAGAATCGGCAGCGCAATACCCGCCTGCATCAGCCACTCACCGCTTACCGTTTGCGGCGCGTTCATCCACGCCGGCAGCTTACGCATGGTGTGCCCGCCCTCGCCCGTAATCTGGATGTTCGGGTGATCGAGCAGCGTGATGCGGTACAGCGCGCTGGCGTCTAACCCCGGCATGCGCAGCGGCATCATCAGGGTGTAATCCGGCATCGCGAGCTGGCTGACCAAAAACAGCCCCTGCGTCTTATCTTCGCTCACTATACCCTGCGCCAGGGTGGTGGCGTCCGGCATATCCACGCGCCACTGGGTGCCGTGATGAATGACCTCTCGCCACCGCTTGTGCAGCGCGGCGTAATGGCGATAGCCTTCACGCTCCTGCGCATCGACGGTGAGCGGATCCAGCTCCAGCCCCATGTGACCAAACAGCGCCGTTAGCCCGCGGAACTGAATGCTGTGCTGGCGGAAGGTGGCGTGACATTTATGGTGACCGATATGCGCGCCCATCACCTCCGGCGGGAAGAAGTAGCTCATGCCGCGCTGGATAGTGTTGCGCTCCAGCGCGTCGTTGTTGTCGGACGCCCAGAAGCGGTGGCAGCGGGTCAGCACTTCGTAATCGATTCGCCCGCCGCCGGAGGAGCAGGATTCAAACTCAATGTGCGGGAAGCGCTCGCCCAGCACGTCCAGCAGGCGATAAAACTGGCGGGTCTGCGCGTCGGCGGCGGCTTTACCCTTGTGTCCCGGCTGCACCAGCTCGCGGTTCATATCCCATTTCACGTAGTCGACCGCGTGTTCGCCCAGCAGCCAGCTCATGCGTTCGACCAGATATTCAAAGGCCTGCGGAATATTGAGATTGAGCACCAGCTGATGTCGCCCGGTCGCCTGGGCGTAGCCCGGCAGCGCCAGCACCCAGTCAGGGTGCGCGCGATACAGATCGGAATCGGGGTTAATCATCTCCGGCTCAACCCAGATACCAAACTCCATGCTGAGCTGTTTAACGTGATCGATTACCGGCTTTAGGCCGTTCGGGTATTTTTTCTCGTCCAGATACCAGTCGCCCAGCGCGGCGTGGTCGTCGTTGCGGCCTTTGAACCAGCCGTCGTCAATGATAAAGCGCTCCACGCCCAGCGCTGCGGCCTCGTCGGCCATGCGCATGATGTAGTCCGGATCGTGGTTGAAGTAGATCCCCTCCCAGGTGTTGAGGTGCACCGGGCGCGGTTTATCTTCCGGGAAGCGGATAATGTTATCGCGCAGGTAGCGGTGGAACTGCTGGCTCATGCCATTCAGCCCGTGCGGGGAGTGGCTGGCATACAGGCGCGGCGTCCAGAGCGTTTCCCCCTCTTCAATCGCCATTTCACCCGGCAGGTAGAGCGCTTCGGCCTGCATATAGCGGCGGCCATCGGTTTTCGCCTCTGCGCGCAGGCGGTGGTTACCACTCCAGCCCAGATGTATACCCCAGACGTTGCCGTGCATTTCACTGAATGACGGCGTACCTGAAATCAGCGCCGGGAAATGTTCATGGGAGGTTTTACCCCGACGGTTTTCAATCACAAAGCTGTCATGTTCAAGCATCACGCGGTGCGGCTGAAACTCCCTGATCCAGCGTCCGTGGAAGGCCATCACCTCCTGCGCGCGTTCGGCCACCGGCAGCGTCACGGCAAAGCGATCCACCTGCCACGCCTGCGTTTTCAGGTTGGTTAACCCATGACGCACCACCAGTACGCCGCTGGCATCCAGCGTTATTTCACTGGTCAGACGCAGGCCTGCATGCTCGTCTTCAGCAGTGATTGTCAGGGCGTTTAACGCCTGCTGCACCTGCGTGGTTTTAAATACCGGCGATCCGTCCAGCCCCTGGCGGTGCCCCTCGATGCCCGGCGAGCCAAACAGCCCATGCCCCAGCTCTGCCATCAGCGTGACGGGGGAGTCGACGTCCAGCCTGCCATTAGCAACCGGGCGCGCAATACTCAGCACATCCTGCGGCGAAAAGTGCTGAAGGTGTGCCCCCCAGTAGAGAATTTCGGCGAACGGGTGGGTTTTTACCACCAAGTCAACCGTATTGCTTTCAAGTCGAAAAATGGAATCTTGCATCAGACATCTCCTGTCATCGGGATGTCCTGAGTGTTGACCCGAAACGTTTCGGATACAAACCAAAACGTTTCGGATCTGTGATCGGGTTTGGAATTTTTGGTGTAATCAGGCCGTCTGGCCTGGGGAGAATTCTGGCTGCCAGAGCACCTGAAGGGTGTCAATGTCGTCGCCATTAATCAGCTGGCGCACCATATCGGCAATCTGTTTCCCGACACCCTGACGGGTAGACTGGATCACCGCCGCGACGTCGATATCGACAATGCTGTCCTGCGGTAAGCCGTCATAGACCACCAGCGAAACGGCATTTTCACCGGTTAAGCGCCCCATCTGCGCCAGGGCCATCGCTGCGCCGTCGCCGTGGGTGTTGCAGTCAGTAATGATGGCCGTGGGCGGCTGCGGCAGGGAGAGAAGTTCTTGCGTGGTGGCATACCCCACGCGACGCGAAGGGGGCATGGCGCGCAGCCATTCGCTGGAAAGTCCGGCTTCCCGCAGCGCGTCCAGGTAGCCCTGGCGGCGCTGGGTGATGAATGCCTGGTTGTTGCTTTCGCCCAGCAGCGCAATGCGCTGATGGCCTTTCTCGATCAGCCAGCGGGTGGCCTGATATGTGCCGGCATAGTTGTCGAAATCGAACCACGCGTACGGCTGCGGGAGCTGGCTGCGGCCGAGCGCCAGGAACGGGAACCCGGCGGCCTGTAGCTGCTCAAGACGCGGATCGTGATCCAGCGTATGCGCCACAATCAGCGCATCCACGCGTCGGCTCTGCACCATGCGCATATAGCTGTGTTTGTCCGCCAGATCGTCGTCAGCGATGAGCAGCAGGTCAATCTCATGTCGCGCCAGTTCGTGGCTAATTTCGCCGACCATGTCCATAAAAACGCTGTTATTGAGCGGAACAGGATGCACCGGAAACACCAGCCCTACGGCGTCGATTTTGCCCATCTTCAGGCGACGGGCAAAGGTATTTGGTCGATAGCCACGGCGCTGGGCCTCCGCTTCCACGCGGGCGCGCGTCTCAGCAGAAACGTCGTCATACCCGTTGAGGGCGCGGCTGACGGTGGTAACAGACAGCCCCAGTTCTTTGGCAATGGCTTTAAGCGACATGATTTTCCGTATCTTTGTTAGTTTTGTTCCGCCACCAGCAGCGCGTGCGTATCTGGCTCCAGCGCCTTAAAGATATGCGGCTGGTCAGCGGGGTAGCAAATGTAATCTCCCGGGCCGAGCTCTTCCGCCGCGTCGATCAGACCGACCATCGCCCGCCCCTGGGTCACGATAATATGCTCAACCGAACCAGGCGGATGGGGCTGGGAAATACGGTCTGCCCCCGGCTGAGTCAGCAGCAGATAGATATCACGACGCGCGCCAGGCGGACACGCCGCGAGCAAAATCGCCTCGTAGTTCGCCTGCCCGGCGACGACTTTTGTGCCCTCGCCGCGGCGGATCACCTGCGTGACGGGTTGCTGCGGCTCCAGTAACCGGGCAAACGGAATATCCAGCGCCACGCAAAGCGACCACAGCGTTTCCAGGCTAGGATTGCCGTTGCCAGACTCCAGTTGAGAAAGCGTGGATTTGGCGATCCCGGCACGGCGGGCAATTTCCGCCAGTGAGAGCCCGGTTCGCAAGCGTTCTCGCACCAGGCTTTTGGCGATCACGCTGATTGGCTGCGTCATAATAACGGCCTCTTTCTCTCTATAACGAACGAATCGTTCGTCTTGTAAAACGTTTCTGATGCGTTCATTATAATGGAAATACGTTCGATATGGCTAAAATGGTATGAAGAATCACCTCTCTTGCCTGAAAGGCGACACGATAAAAGCGATCGTCCTGGTCTGCCTCGCGGTGGGCGTGGTCGGCATGTCTTATGGCTCACTGGCGATGGCCTACGGTTTCCCGCTGTGGGTGCCGTTTGTCCTCTCCCTCACGGTGCTGGCAGGCGCATCCGAGTTTATGTTTATCGGTATCGTGGCGAGCGGCGGCAATCCGCTGGCAGCGGCAGCGGCCGGTTTACTGGTTAACGCGCGCCATGTGCCGTTCGGCGTTACAGTGCGTGAACTGGTGGGCAAGCGCGGCCTGAGCTTTCTGGGCTGTCATATCATGAATGATGAAAGTGTGGTGTTCGGCCTGTCGCAAAAAACCGCCGAGCAGCGTAAAGCGGCCTACTGGCTGTGCGGCCTGGGCGTGGCAATCATCTGGCCGCTGGGGGCGGTGCTGGGCGCGATGGTCGGCAAGCTGCTGCCAGATCCGGAAACCATCGGGCTGGACGCGGTGTTCCCGGCGATCCTGCTGGCGTTAGTGGTGCCGGCATTTAAAAACCGTACCACGCTGATCCGCGCCTGTAGCGGCGCAGTGTTGTCGCTGGCCGCCGTACCGTTTGCGCCGGTTGGCCTGCCGGTGCTGCTCTCTTTGCTCGGCCTTGCCGCGAGGAAAAAATAATGGAAAACATGACGGTTTTTATTCTCGGCATCGCCATTCTTTCTGCCGGAACCTATCTGATGCGTCTCGGCGGGGCGAAACTCGGTAGCCGGCTGGCGCTTTCTGAACGGTCGCAGGCGCTGCTTTCAGACGCGGCAACCGTTTTGTTGTTCTCCGTCGCGCTGGCAACAACGTTTTATGAAGGGGACCATTTTGCCGGGATGGCGCGCGTACTGGGGGTGGGGTTCGCGGTGTTTCTGGCCTGGCGCAAAATGCCGTTAATTGTGGTGATCGTCGCGGCGGCGGTGGTGACGGCGCTGCTGCGTCTGGCGGGGATCCACTAAGAAAAATGCCCGACAGAACAGCGCTGCCGGGCATCTGAGGGGTTAATGCGCAGGAAGCGTATCGACGTTAAGCGTCAGCGTTTCTTCAAAATCCGTGGTGTTAGTAACGCTAAACGCCTTGTCAGAGAGATAGGTCGTGATCATCATGGTGGCGACAAACTGCTCGCCCGCCACTTCTGTACCGTTTACCGCCGCCAGCGCTTTTTCCGGCTTCAGCGTCACCTGAGAAGCGCCTCCCTGAACGGCTACCGCGCCAATATCGACCGCGGCCAGCTGCACGGGGTTCCCGTCCACCCGCCCATCTTTGAATTCGATTTTCATCGCGCCGCTGTCCGTAAAACGATACGCCAGGTTCTGTCGGGCAATCCCGTCTACGGAGATGCGCATTTTGCGCACATCCGGACACAGCACCGAAACCTGAACTTCACGCATCACAGAAGCATAACCGTTGTACACTTTGCCAATATGTTCAGCGGACGTTTGCCGCATATCCTCTTTACGGTAGCGCCCGTAATCGACTTTCTTCACCGCCGACATCATTTCACAGGCGCCGTCATCGGCCTGCGCCATTCCCGAAAGTCCCGCTGCGCCGCAGAGCAGCATAAGCATCAGCGCGTATTGACGAACGTTATTCAGAGACATTTCCCTGTCACCTCTTCATAGAATTTATTCGGTTCTGCCTCCGGCAGGGTGTACGTCAGCCTGCAACGCCCTTCATCCAGCTTCGCATACAGCTGCTGGCTGGCAGAGATATCGTTCAGGAAGATCACGCCGTCTTCTGGCGCACTCGTCACATACTCCCCTGCCGCGTCCACAATCGAGACACCTTCCGGCAGCGGCGTACCGTCCGCACGGCGTATACTGAGCAGCACGCGGCGCTGGCTTAACGTCGCAAACTCCCACTTCGCCACAGCGCCGTGAGACGCTTTGATCGCTGTTCTGCCATTTCTTACGTCCAGATTGCCTGGCAGGCTTTCCGTGTTGATCTCAATCGTGCTTTCACGGAACGGCGACAGCGCAGGAATAATCGCCTGGCCCCATTTATCGGTCCATACCGCGCCGCGCGGGGTACCTATCTCGATGCCAGCCACCGGTTTATCCAGTCTGGCAATGGCGTACGTATCGGTCACGCGGTAAGGCGAGAAGGTCACCCCGTCGCTGTGGGCGACAATCCCGCCGCTTAATGCTGCTGAGTAGTTGGTATTGCTGTCGTTATCTCCTCCTGCCGCCAGCGCCAGGTTGGTGTAATGCAGATTACTGTTCAGCGAGCTGTCCCAGCTGGTGGTGTTCTCTTCCTGGTCCTGAGTGACCCCCACCGTGTACTGGTTCTCAGCGTTGAGCGAGCCCATCGCCCGCGTGCCGTAAGAACGCTTACCTTCGCTCTCGCGATACCAGGAGCTGGTTGTCACGCCTGAGCGTCCCAGCGGGATCGACACGTTTACGTAAAACTGATCGTTGTCGCTGCTGTCGTGCCGGCTGACATCCGACTCCCAGTTCACGCTCACGTTGAAGTATTTAAAAGTCTGTGACCACGACGATATAAACCGGCGACTGTCATAGTCGCTGTTCCAGCTCTCGTTGCGATAATAGCTGAGGGAAAAGCGGCCCAGCGTGGTACTCGACCAGTTGATACCGACGCTGGTGTCGTATTTGGTTTGCGACATATCGTCATCGTCGCCGTAAAGTTCCGCCATCTCGCGATAGTCCGGTGTGCCATAGCTACCGCCCAGCGAAAGCCCAATGCCCCACGGCAGGGAGTAACCCAGATCCAGCGTCGTTTTGTTGCCGTCAGTTTGCGTCTGGTTGTCTATTGACGCCAGAAAACCCAACGAGGCATACAGGTTCTGCATCGGTATGGTATCGAGGTTGCCGGAGAAGCCATAATAGTGGTTATCCGCCATCACCATACCGGCCAGGAAATTGACACGCTTATTGACAGACCAGCCGTTGTTGGCGGACACCACCCACGGATTTTCAAAGCGTGAGTCCATGTCTTCAACGCGGCCCATAGCCAGCGTAAAGCCCGGGGCACGGCCTATATGATTGCTGCGGAACGTACTTGCCGAGACAGTGAATCGGTTTTCGCTGCCGTCAGTCTCGGTGACCGTTACGTTCAGGTCGGTGTTGAGGTTCGCCAGCGGCACGTCATCCAGGTTGAACGGACCGGCAGGAACCAGCGTTGAGTAAATAAGCTGTCCGCCCTGGCGGATATCGACGCGCGCCTGCGGATTACGGGCAATACCGCTGACTTCGACGCCCGTCCCCACCTGAGGAGTGAGTGCGGTATCCGGCATCATCTGGACCCCGTAAATTCCCGGAATACTGAAGCGGCTGTTGGCGATATTAATCTGGCCACCCTGCACCATCACGCCATAATCGGTAAAGGTACGCTGGGCATAGGTGTAGAGGGAGTCAACCTCAAAATCCTGATCGCTGCCGTCGCTAATGAACTGCGTGCTGCGCACAATCCAGTCTCCGGCATTAAAGCCCATTTCAAAGGTCGACTGGAAACGGTCAGCGTTCTCATCATCATAGTGATTATGGGTGCCAAACATGGAGTAATTCAGCATGGCTGCACGTCCGCCACGCACCTCGGCGAACTGTCGGCCATAATCAGGGTCGATCGCTTCAGGCGGTACAACAACCGATATTTCATCAATATCCGGCGAAGTCTGAATCGTTGATCCGGACCAGTAGTGATAAATCTTCGGGCAGGTGCCTCTTTTCGTCTGTTTAATCAGGCCCGCGTTTTCCAGAAACGCTTTATCAATACAGGGCGTTCCTTCCTCATCAAATTTCACCGGCATAATATTGCGCGGCTTACCGTTAATATTAACCGTCACATTATGGTAGCCAGGGGTAAAACGGGGAGTGAGGGAATAGTAATCCGCAATGGCCGGATCAAGCCCGTTATTTTTTAAAGCATCGCTGTCAAATATGGCTCGCGCCAGTTCCAGAGATTCATTCGCATTAGAGGAAATCTCAGCCCGAATATTAAATGCCAGCACGCTAAGGCAAAACACGAGCATTCCCTTTTTACAGGAACCGTTTAACATAACTACTCCATGTTTGTTAAGTGATTTTATTGCTGAAGGTCGGCGATATAATTCCCTGCCTTATAGCCATAACGCGTTGCCGGATAGATTTCGATTTGTTTTTCGGATACTGATATTTTGGCTGGGGCGCTGGCCATCATTTTTTCGCCAGGAAGAATGTAAGTCTTAGCTAATGTCGCGATCGTACCCGAGGCCATTAATTTCACCTTTTGCTCCAGTCGGACGACATAAGGCGTATTATTCTCAACCGTGACATTGCCATTTTTTATCTGCCAGGTGAGTGCCTTCCAGGGTTCAATATTTACCGCCAGGCCAGCCGGGTGAATAATGACGGGAAGGTTCTGGCTAAACACCACTTTAACTTTATTTTTTTCACGCTGTGGGATAGCGGTAAAAATGACACGCTTAAAATGTTCCACCTTCAGCGGCTCATTATTGTTTTTCAGCACAAAACGCACGCGCTGGGTTTTACCCGCATCTACGCGCACAACCGGCTGCGTGGCAAACAGGCCCGGCTTGGGGTCGTCCGGGAGATCAATAATTTTGGTGTACAGCAGCTGTGCTTCAGCATCCGTGTTTTTAACATCCATGCTGGCCCCCTGCTTGTCTTCATTGACAATAAGCAGCGAGGTATCCGGCACCATCCCGGCAGCCATACCGTTGAATGAGGCCAGCAGGCAGGCACAGATCAGCGTTCTCTTTAAAAGCAGCATAATATTAGTCCATTAATATTGGTAATGACACCCCGCCGGAGTGGGGTGTCAGATATTTCATGATGCGCGGGTGCGATTACAGATAAACCAGCTCAACGTTGGTTAAGCCGTCCAGGGTGGCTTCATCCGTGATATTTAAATCATCGGTTGGGTTAATCATCGCGGCGACACCCACATTAAAGTTAACCTTGGTTTGTGCGACAGGCGTGCCGCCCAATGTGTCACTGAAGGAATATAATTCGCTTTTGTCTGTGTTTACTTTTAAATAGCGCTGTCCGCCTGTTGTTGCCCACGTTGTTCCGTTATCGCGCGATGCAGTAGGATACAGTTCATCGCCTGCGTCGTTCGTGACAGCGCCTTTCGTAAGCTGAATCCCTAATGAGTAGGCACCAATTTTCTTACCATTGTACATACCCAGCCCGGCGGTTTGGTACGCCTCTCTCCCAAATTCCGTATCAATAAAACTGGTCGGCAAAACTTGAGTTGGTCCTGAGTCTGCATGGGCATCATTAAACGTTACTGCAATGCGGGTGGCCTCTTCACAGGTAATGGAAACAGGAATAATTTTAACATCCGCCAATGGTGTAGCCGAAGTGGAATTCAGTGAAGACGCACTTATCGTGCCATAATCGGCAATACCACCACCGCTAATAAATGTAGGCGTACAGGAAGAGGGGACGATTTTACCCGTCACCTGAATATCAACACTGGAAGCTGCCAGAGCAGAGGACGCCACGACAGCCAGCGCGGACGCCAGCATTCCTTTTTTAAACATCGCGTTCATTTAATTTCCTTATAAAAGTGAAATACAAAATATGCCAAATAATTAATATTTGGCCTAAGGGGGGTACTACTAAACATTGTTTTAGAAAGTAGCATTACAGATAGCTCAGATCAATAACCCCAAAACGTTTTAGGATTAGAGCCTGAGGAATTCCTTAAATCTCAAGATCAATAATAAATATTTTATATATGAAACTTAAAATAACCGAATGCAACCGCCAAAAACATTCATTGAATAAATACAAGGAATCAACTGGCCAGACCATTTATTTAATATACTTATGGGATTGTTGTTTTTTAAACAAAAGTCACATTAAAAAGCGGATTATTACTTATTTTATTTAGTTAATAAGGTTTATCCAGGAGGATATGACTGTTTTGGGAGGAGTCAAAAGAAAATTAAGCAGAAGGAAGAAGAATGAAACCTGTCCCTGCTCCGAAAAGCAAGGGACAGCGGCTATATGACTTATTTGTTCAGTTCAGCGGTCATGTGTACGCGGTTACCGGTGAATGCCTGGGTAATTTTGTAGGATGACGCGCCCGCTTCCTGAGCCTGTGCGGCGATTTTAGCTTCTGCACCATCCAGCGTAGAGGCGGATGCAGTCACAGTCTGCGCAGCGAAAGAACCGAAAGAAGTAGCCAGAGCGATTAAAGCGACAAAAGTTTTGATGCTTTTCATGAGATAAACCTTTTCGTTAAGTTGTTTAGATAAGGCACCGTGCCTTGATGAGACAAATACTAGCCCTCATCATGAACAACTAAAAGCGGAAGGTTTTGCTATACTCATTCAAAATTACTGATTAATAATCAATCGCTGCGGATGGGTGTAAATTGTCGCCCTGCCCGGCTTGCAGAACCCCACCAGCGTCAGGTTGCAGCGCTCTGCCACTTCGACCGCCAGCGTTGTCGCAGCCGACACCGCAAACAGGATCTCCACGCCGCACATGGCCGCTTTCTGCACCATTTCATAGCTGGCGCGGCTGGAAACGAGCGCGGCCCCTTGCTGCCAGACGGCATCTTCACGCGCGCGACGGCCCAGCAGCTTATCCAGCGCCACATGGCGGCCCACATCTTCATGACCTCCGACGATCTCGCCCGACGGGAGCAACCACGCCGCAGCATGTGTACAGCCGCTCAGCTGACCTATGGGCTGGACATCATTGAGGTGCTCCAGGGCTTTGTCGAGGTTACCGAGGTTGAAGGTCTGGGTAAACGGCAGCGGCGCGACGGGCTTACCGATATCGTTAAGCTGTTCAACGCCACACACGCCGCAGCCGGTGCGTCCGGCCAGCGCCCGGCGGCGCTCTTTCAGCCCCATAAAGCGACGACTGGAGAGTTCGATTTGTACTTCAAGGCCATTACAGGCCTGAACCACATCCATACCGTAGATCTCCTGCGGATGCGCAATGATGCCTTCCGAGAGGGAAAAACCTATGGCGAACAGTTCCAGATCTTTCGGCGAAGCCATCATCACCACATGCGAAATCCCGTTGTAAACCAGGGCAACGGGGACCTCTTCCGCCAGAAAATCCGGCGTGGCATGTGAAATGTGAGGCGGTCTGTGTACCGACAGTTCCACAATGCCCGCAGGCAGTGGCGACACGTGGGCAGCACGGTTTTGTTTAGACACAACGGTATTCCTGAACAACCACGGAAGTGAGCCTGCTATTGCAACACAAACGGCAGGCCTTACGCATAGTATGGATCAACTTTTCAGCAACCATTCTCCTACTCAATACGGAGGGGTGCAACCGATCAGCTGCTACACCTCTTTAACATGCACAGGATAAAATGTGATTGATATCACATTTTATAATCAATGCCGTGATAATACGTTCACTTTGTTTTAACCCCGTTAGAACAGGCGTACCGACATTGTGGTATTCTGGGCTTATCCCTCGGAGAAATGAGGGATTAATGCAAATTTTTCTCCTTTGCGGTTAATTCTCAACCGCAAAGTAAAACTACATAGCAATGTCGTAATGAACCAAGGAGTGACCCATGCAGGTCAGCAGAAGGCAGTTCTTTAAGATCTGCGCTGGCGGTATGGCAGGCACCACGGCGGCGGCACTGGGCTTTGCGCCCGGTGTAGCGCTGGCGGAAACACGGCAGTATAAACTGCTGCGCACCCGCGAAACCCGTAACACCTGTACGTACTGCTCCGTCGGCTGTGGGCTGTTAATGTATAGCCTCGGCGACGGTGCGAAAAACGCCAAAGCATCCATTTTCCACATCGAAGGCGATCCGGATCACCCGGTCAACCGTGGTGCGCTGTGTCCGAAAGGGGCCGGTCTGGTAGATTTTATCCACTCCGAAAGCCGCCTGAAGTTTCCTGAGTATCGCGCTCCCGGCTCTGACAAATGGCAGCAAATCAGCTGGGAGGAAGCGTTCGATCGCATCGCTAAGTTGATGAAAGAAGACCGCGATGCCAACTTTATCGCGAAGAATACCGAAGGCACCACCGTTAACCGCTGGCTCTCCACCGGCATGCTGTGTGCTTCTGCGTCCAGTAACGAAACCGGCTATTTAACCCAGAAATTTACGCGCGCACTCGGTATGCTCGCGGTCGACAACCAGGCGCGTGTCTGACACGGACCAACGGTAGCAAGTCTTGCTCCAACATTTGGTCGCGGTGCGATGACCAACCACTGGGTCGACATCAAAAACGCCAACCTCATTGTGGTGATGGGCGGTAACGCCGCTGAAGCGCACCCTGTCGGGTTCCGCTGGGCGATGGAAGCCAAAATCCACAACGGCGCGAAGCTGATTGTGATCGATCCCCGCTTTACGCGTACAGCGTCAGTGGCGGATTTCTACACCCCTATTCGTTCAGGTACTGACATCACTTTCCTGTCAGGCGTATTGCTGTACCTGATGACCAACGAAAAATATAACCGCGAGTACACCGAAGCCTATACCAACGCCAGCCTGATCGTGCGTGAGGATTACCACTTCGAAGATGGCCTGTTCAGCGGTTATGACGCCGAAAAACGCAAATACGACAAAACCAGCTGGAACTACGAGCTGGACGAAAACGGCTTTGCGAAGCGCGACACCACCCTGCAACACCCGCGCTGCGTGTGGAACCTGCTGAAAGAGCACGTGTCCCGCTATACGCCGGAGGTTGTCGAAAACATCTGTGGGACGCCGAAGGCGGACTTCCTGAAGGTGTGCGAGCTGATAGCGGAAACCAGCGCGAAAGATAAAACCGCGTCGTTCCTGTATGCGCTCGGCTGGACGCAGCACTCCATCGGCGCGCAGAACATCCGCACCATGGCGATGGTTCAGCTGCTCCTCGGCAACATGGGGATGGCAGGCGGCGGCGTGAACGCCCTGCGCGGTCACTCTAACATTCAGGGTCTGACCGACCTCGGCCTGCTGTCTCAGAGCCTGACGGGTTACATGAACCTGCCGAGCGAGAAACAGACCGATCTGCAAACCTACCTGACGGCCAGCACGCCAAAACCGCTGCTCGAAGGCCAGGTGAACTACTGGGGCAACTATCCGAAGTTCTTCGTCTCGCTGATGAAAGCCTTCTACGGCGACAAGGCGACGGCGGAAAACAGCTGGGGCTTTGACTGGCTGCCGAAGTGGGACAAAGGTTACGACGTACTTCAGTACTTCGAAATGATGCACCAGGGCCAGGTCAACGGCTATATCTGCCAGGGCTTTAACCCGGTGGCGTCGTTCCCGAACAAGAACAAGGTTGTCGAGTCTCTGTCGAAGCTGAAGTTCCTGGTGACGATTGACCCGCTCAATACCGAAACGTCGACGTTCTGGCAGAACCACGGTGAGTCGAACGATGTCGATCCGTCGAAGATTCAGACCGAAGTGTTCCGTCTGCCGTCTACCTGCTTCGCGGAAGAGAACGGGTCTATCGTCAACTCCGGCCGCTGGTTGCAGTGGCACTGGAAAGGCGCGGATGCCCCGGGCATCGCCTTGAACGACGGCGAGATCCTGGCCGGTATCTTCTTACGTCTGCGTAAAATGTACGCGGCTGAAGGCGGCGCAACGCCTGAGCCGGTGCTGAACATGACCTGGAACTACTCGACGCCAGAGAATCCGTCTCCGGAAGAAGTGGCGATGGAGAGCAACGGTAAGGCGCTGGCGGACGTTATCGACCCGGCGACCGGTGCGGTGCTGGCGAAGAAAGGCGATCAGCTCAGCACCTTTGCGCACCTGCGCGATGACGGTACGACCTCCAGCGGCTGCTGGATCTTTGCCGGTAGCTGGACGCCAAAAGGCAACCAGATGGCCAACCGCGATAACGCCGACCCGTCGGGCCTCGGCAATACGCTGGGCTGGGCATGGGCATGGCCGCTTAACCGCCGCATCCTCTATAACCGCGCCTCAGCTGACCCGCAAGGCAACCCGTGGGATCCGAAGCGTCAGCTACTGAAGTGGGACGGCGCGAAATGGGGCGGCGTGGATATTCCGGACTACAGCACTGCCGCACCGGGCAGCGATGTCGGGCCGTTTATCATGCAGCCTGAAGGGATGGGGCGCCTGTTTGCTATCGATAAGATGGCGGAAGGTCCGTTCCCGGAACACTACGAGCCGTTTGAGACGCCGCTGGGTACTAACCCGCTGCACCCGAACGTGGTCTCTAACCCGGCAGCCCGCATCTTCAAAGGCGATTTTGAAGCGCTGGGTAAAAAGGACAAGTTCCCTTATGTCGGCACCACTTACCGTCTGACCGAGCACTTCCACTACTGGACCAAGCACGCGCTGCTGAATGCCATCGCGCAGCCGGAGCAGTTTGTGGAGATCGGCGAGAAGCTGGCGAACAAACTCGGCATTGCCCATGGCGATACCGTGAAGGTCTCCTCTAACCGCGGCTACATCAAAGCCAAGGCGGTGGTGACCAAGCGTATTCGCACGCTGAACGTTCACGGTCAGCAGGTGGATACCATCGGCATCCCAATTCACTGGGGTTATGAGGGCGTGGCGAAGAAAGGGTTCATTGCGAACACCCTGACGCCGTTCGTCGGTGATGCGAACACGCAGACGCCGGAGTTTAAGGCCTTCCTCGTGAACGTGGAAAAGGTGTAACGGAGACGACTTATGGCTTATCAATCTCAAGACATTATCCGTCGTTCCGCGACTAACGGTTTCACGCCCGCGCCTCAGGCGCGGGACCACCAGCAGGAAGTGGCGAAGCTTATCGACGTGACCACCTGTATCGGCTGTAAAGCCTGTCAGGTGGCCTGTTCAGAGTGGAACGACATCCGTGACGAAGTGGGTCACAACGTCGGGGTGTACGACAACCCGGCGGACCTGACCGCCAAGTCCTGGACGGTAATGCGTTTCTCGGAAGTGGAGCAGAACGACAAACTGGAATGGCTTATCCGCAAAGATGGCTGTATGCACTGTGCGGATCCGGGCTGCCTGAAGGCGTGTCCGTCAGAAGGGGCTATCATTCAGTATGCCAACGGCATCGTCGACTTCCAGTCCGAGCAGTGTATTGGCTGCGGCTATTGCATCGCGGGTTGTCCGTTTGACGTGCCGCGCCTGAACCCGGAAGACAACCGCGTCTACAAATGTACGCTGTGCGTTGACCGCGTAAATGTCGGCCAGGAGCCAGCGTGCGTGAAGACCTGTCCAACTGGCGCTATCCACTTTGGCTCCAAAGAGGATATGAAAACGCTGGCGGCAGAGCGCGTGGGCGAGCTGAAAACTCGTGGTTACGATAACGCGGGCCTGTACGATCCGGCCGGGGTTGGCGGTACGCACGTGATGTACGTGCTGCACCACGCCGACAAGCCGAACCTGTATCACGGCCTGCCGGAGAACCCGGAAATCAGCGCGACCGTGAAGTTCTGGAAAGGTATCTGGAAACCGCTGGCCGCGGTCGGTTTTGCGGCCACCTTCGCAGCGAGCATCTTCCACTACGTCGGCGTTGGTCCGAACCGTGCGGAAGAGGAAGACGACAACCTGCATGAAGAGAAAGACGAGGTGCGCAAATGAGAAAACGTGACACCATCGTGCGCTACACCGCGCCGGAACGCATCAACCACTGGGTCACCGCCTTCTGCTTCATGCTGGCGGCGATAAGCGGGCTGGGGTTCTTCTTCCCGTCCTTCAACTGGCTGATGCAGATACTGGGCACGCCGCAGCTGGCGCGCATCCTTCACCCGTTCGTGGGTGTGGTGATGTTTGCCTCGTTCATCATCATGTTTTTCCGCTACTGGCACCATAACCTAATCAATCGGGATGATATCTTTTGGGCGAAGAATATTCGTAAGATCGTCGTCAACGAGGAAGTGGGTGATACCGGGCGTTATAACTTCGGCCAGAAATGCGTATTCTGGGCGGCGATTATCTTCCTGGTCCTGTTGCTGGTGAGCGGCGTGATCATCTGGCGTCCGTACTTTGCGCCTGCTTTCTCAATCCCGGTGATCCGATTCGCGCTGATGCTGCATTCATTTGCCGCAGTGGCGTTAATTGTGGTTATCATGGTGCATATTTACGCCGCCCTCTGGGTGAAAGGCACCATTACCGCGATGGTGGAAGGCTGGGTCACCAAAACGTGGGCGAAGAAACATCACCCGCGCTGGTACCGAGAAGTCCGCCAGAAACAGGAAAAGTCATCTGAATGAGTATTCGCATAATCCCGCAAGATGAGCTGGGGTCGAGCGAGAAACGTACGGCGGAGTATATTCCGCCGTTGTTATTCCCCAGACTCAAGAACCTCTACAACCGCCGCGCAGAGCGTCTGCGCGAGCTAGCAGAGAACAACCCGCTGGGCGATTTTCTGCGTTTTGCCGCGCTGGTCGCCCATGCGCAGGAAGTGGTGCTGTACGACCATCCGCTGCAAATGGACCTGACCGCACGCATCAAAGAAGCCAACGAGCAGGGCAAACCGCCGCTGGATATTCACGTCCTGCCGCGCGACAAGCACTGGCATAAGCTGCTGCATTCCCTGATCGCCGAGCTGAAGCCCGAGATGAGCGGCACGGCGCTGGCAGTCATTGAGAACCTGGAAAAAGCCTCCGATCAGGAGCTGGAAGAGATGGCGAGCGCGCTGTTTGCTTCCGACTTCTCACTGGTGAGCAGCGATAAAGCGCCGTTCATCTGGGCTGCGCTGTCGCTCTACTGGGCGCAAATGGCGAGCCTGATTCCAGGTAAAGCCCGCGCCGAATACGGCGAAGCGCGCCAGTTCTGCCCGGTGTGTGGTTCAATGCCGGTCTCCAGCATGGTGCAAATCGGCACCACTCAGGGGCTGCGCTACCTGCACTGCAACCTGTGTGAAACCGAGTGGCACGTGGTGCGCATCAAGTGCAGCAACTGCGAACAGACCCGCGATCTGAACTACTGGTCGCTGGAAAATGAAGACGCGGCGGTGAAAGCGGAGAGCTGCGGCGACTGCGGGACCTACCTGAAGATTCTGTATCAGGAAAAAGACCCGAAAGTCGAAGCCGTGGCCGACGATCTCGCCTCGCTGATTCTGGACGCGAAGATGGAGCAGGAGGGCTTTGCCCGCAGCTCGATCAACCCGTTCCTGTTCCCGGGTGAAGGGGAGTAATCTCCTGTGAGAGTGCCGGGCGGCGCGAGCTTGCCCGGCCTACACCTGGTAAGGCGTAAGGACCTCGTCAATACCCGCAAAATCTTTCGTGTTGCGAGAAATCAACGGACATTTTCTGCTCTGCGCTGTGGCCAGAATGATAGCATCAGGCAGTTTCATTCCATGCTTCTCACGTAGTAAAACGCTTCTTTCCGCAATATCCCGAGACACATCAATAATTTCAAAAGCGCCCATAACGGCTGCCGTTTTCGCTTCATGACCATGCCTGCGAGCGCCCACCATTACTTCCATCCAGGTAATTAAGCTGATGGCACGATGCGACGCGGTATGCTCAATCGCATCCGCAGCTTCAACACGGTTGTTGAAGAGATCAATGAGAATATTGGTATCAAACACTGCCATGTGCTCCATGATTACCACTCCTCACGCAGCTTGCGTTCATACTCAAGCCCGTCCTCTTTTCTGTCTCCCCACAGACCAAGCGCATTTCGGATAACAGAAGAACTCTGCTGGTCGAGATACAGCTCTATCGCTTCCCGAAGCAGTTCAGCACGTGGCTGATTTCGCAATTGCTTGAGATTATCCAAACGTTGAATCACGTCATCAGACAAATCGATAAGTATTCTGCCCATATCAAGTTCCGCCAAAACGCTCATATATCACCTTAGTATATCATCTTTGGTTAATTTTCAGGCAAAATACTCTTTATCAATTTAGGGTTAAAGGACGTTTTTTAGGGAATGATCGATTTTGCGAGCCGCTTTCCACAATATGCACCTCTCAACATTTCTCTGTTTTCATCTGCTGTAAACCAGGCTATAAACTGTATAAAAACACAGTAAAAGGACGTAATCATGGCACTGGAAAAGGGTATTGATAAGCTGGTACAGGAGTTTATTGCCGCAGGACGACCTTCCTCGCGAAAGCAGAGTATTGATGACCGGAGAAGCGGATATGTCGCCAGCACAGCGCTAGCCGGGGAAACAGAAACGCGTGTCCAGGTTGAAACGCTTGTTCTTGAGGATATGACCTTTCGGGTATTTTCGCCTTTCAATGCCCCTGAAACGTTATCTTGTGCCCTCTACTATCATGGCGGTTGTTTTGTCAGCGGTGGGTTTGAAACCCATGATAATCAGCTTCGCCAACTGGCGTTTTACGGTAACTGCCGGGTCATTGCGGTTCAGTACAGACTCGCACCCGAGCATACTTTCCCCGCTGCGCATGACGATGCAGAGAGAGCGGCAGATCTTGTCTGGCAAAATGCAGAACAATTAGGTGTGGATAAAAACCGGATTACACTTTGTGGAGACAGTGCGGGAGGTCATCTTGCGCTGGTAACGTCATTGCGGCTTAAGGCCAAAGGTCTCTGGGATCCCGCGCAGCTCATTCTTATCTACCCCATGCTCGACGCTACGGCCAGTTTTGAAAGCTATGCCCTCAATGGCATGGATTACGTGATTACTCGCGATACCCTTTTGAGCGGCTATGAAATGTATCTGGCTGGAGCCGACCGTCAACATCCTGAAGTCAGCCCACTGTGGCGCAACGACTTTAGCGGTCTGCCGAAGGTCCATATTGTTACCGCGGAGTATGATCCGTTACGCGACGAAGGCGAGGCGCTTTATCAGCGCCTCACGGAGCAAGGCGTGAAGTGTACCGCTCAACGATGGCGGGGTGTAATACACGGCTTCTTCCAGTTGGGTGGAATTAGCCAGTCAGCGCGAGACGTTATGCGAGATATTGCCTGGCGCATTAACCATGCCGGGCGAGAGTGAAAAGGAGACTACTCCTCCTCGTTCCCGCCCTCTTCATACGCGCCATACGGCTTCGCTGGCAGAACGATATAGGTGCCTTCAAACACCGCGCCTGGCGTTTCATCGCCGAACAGCTCCACCTGCATCTGTACGCGTGCTTTACGTCCACGCGCCAGACGGTCGAGATCGCCGCCCAGTGCGCCCAAGTCAGCAACCGCGCTCGGCTTGCCGCTGATCGGGGCGCTGTAGCGGATATGGGCATCGGCCAGAATAATGGTGCCGCCGAGATGACGTTCGCGCAGCATCAGCCAGATCAGTCCCCAGCCGGTGAGCGTGGCGAGTGAAAACAGGCTGCCGGCAAACAGGGTATGGTGCGGGTTCTGGTTGCCGGTTTCCGGCATGGTGGTAATAAATTTTTGCCCGGTATATTGCTGAATACGCACACCCATTTTTTCACTGAGCGGAATGTGCTGATACCACGCCTGCTGGAGCTGCCCGCACCAGTCGGCGCGATGGAGAATATCGTCCAGCGTGGCGATGGGTTTGATCATCAAAAAGTGACGAATCGGCGTAGTTTGCGGGGCGGTGATTTCCCCCTGATTCACGAAACCAAGCTTGGCAAAGAACTCAACGGCATCTTCGCGGGCGCTACAGGTGACACGCTTGACCCCTTCCTGACGGGCAACGGATTCCAGCGTCATAGCCATCAGCGTTCCAAGGCCTTTGTCCTGCACGGAGGGATGAACGGCCATAAAGCGGATTGAAGCTTCGTTGTCGGCATTGATATACAGACGTCCCACGGCAACGAGGTTGCCCTCTTCATCAACCACCATCTGGTGGTGCGCCATCGCGTCCCAGGCGTCGCGTTCAGAGCCTTTAGGTTGATGCAGGGGCTTGCGCAGCATTTCCCAGCGGAAATGGTAATAAGCGTCTAATTCTTCTTCCGTTTGCGGTACTCGAAGGTGATACATAGCTGTACTCTCTCTTGTTACCCGCGGCCATGCCGCCAGTTGGCTCATACCTGGAGCCAGAATGTGACGGGGCCATCGTTCACCAGCGAAACCTGCATATCCGCAGCGAATCGTCCGGTTTGTGTATTCATGTCCTGTTGGCGACAGCGCTCAACAAAGTACTCGTAAAGGGCTTCTGCGCGATCCGGTGCCGCGCCCTTCGAAAAACTCGGGCGCATGCCGCGTTCGGTATCCGCGGCCAGCGTAAACTGGGAGACCACCAGCACGCTGCCGCCCGCCTGCTGAACGTTCAGGTTCATCTTGCCTTCCGCATCGCTGAAAATGCGGTAGCCCAGTACGCGCTCACACAAGCGGTTGGCTTTTTGTTCGTCGTCATCCTTTTCGACACCCAGAAGCACCAAAAGTCCTGGGCCAATTTCACCCGTCACCTCATCCGCCACGGTGACGCTGGCACGGGTTACACGCTGAATCAATGCAATCATGGTTGGTCTGCTTCTTGTTGTTTTTCAGCTTCTGCTGCTTTTTTGAGTTCGCGGTAGACCCCGAGAGTGACAGTTATTTCGGCGCCAAGCAAGACGATACACCACGTCCAGTAGACCCAGACAAACAAAATGGGGATCACCGCCAGCACGCCGTAAATCAGCTGATAAGAGGGGAACATGGTGATATAAAGCGCGAATCCTTTCTTGCCCAGCTCAAAGAGCAACGCCGCGACCAGCGCACCCACCACGGCATCCCGGTTGGGTACGCGCGTGGTTGGTACCACGCTGTAGAGCAGCCAGAACGAAAGCCACGATAAAATCAGCGGGAAGATACGCAGCACGTTATCGATCACGCTGTTTAAGTCGGTCGCCCAGCGCAGCGAAAGAAGGTAGGAACTGATCGCCAGGCTTGCCCCCGCCAGCAATGGGCCAAGGGTTAAAATCATCCAGTAGACGGCAAAGGAGTAAACCTTCGGGCGGACTTTTTTGCTCCGCCAGATGGTGTTGAGCGCACTGTCGATGGAGTACATCAGCAGCAGCGCGGTAACAATAAGCCCACATGCCCCCACCGCCGTCATCTTGCTGGAGTTAGCGACAAACTGTTCAATGTAGTTCTGGATCACATCGCCGGTGGCAGGAATAAAGTTCGCGAAAACAAAATGGCGAAGCTGCATGCTCACATCGGCAAACATCGGAAACGCCGAAAAAAGCGCAAAAATCACCGCCACCAGCGGCACCAGCGAGAGCAAGGACACGTAAGCGAGATTGCCCGCCAGCGTGGTCATGTTGTCCTCGTCAATGCGATGCCAGAGGAGTTTCAGCCACGCCCTCAGCGGGCGCGTGTGGTGATTGGCTTTTTGATGAACGGTTTTTAGCATAACTGCTTCGCAAAGTAGTTCGGTATCGTCTCTTTTCCGGTCACCAGAATGGAGGTGATACCTAACTGATTAGCCCCTTCTATATTATCGGCGTTGTCGTCAAAAAAGACCGCATCCGCCGCCGTGAATCCTTCTTCCTGCAATACCGCCTGATAGATGCGCGCCTCAGGTTTACGCATCCCCATCTCCTGGGAGAGATACACCTTATCTGCCGCCGCGTGGATTTCCGGGTATTCATCCGGCCAGAAGGTGGTATGCAGGCGGTTGGTATTCGACAGGACGACGACACGATGCCCCTGCTCGCGCAGCTTGTGCATGATGTCGATCACTTCGGGGCGGATCGCGACAAATATGGCCTGCCAACCGTGGGAAAACTGCTCGTAGCTTAACGAGAGACCCATTTCCTGACAGAAACGCTCTGCGAACGCTTCATCGCTGATCTCACCGCGCTCGTGCAGATGGAAAGTCTCACCCATCGCGAAATTCTGCTTTAACGTCGCCAGCGGAACACGGCTAAAATCGCTCCATGCGCCCAGCACCCGGTTAAAATCGATATCGACGATTACATTTCCTAAGTCAAAGATATAAAGCATGTTTATCTCCTTTCGCCGTGGAAAAGTAACTGTAGCGGGAAAGAGAAACTTTAGCTATGCGCCAGATTCAGCTTAGAGAAAGGAAAGGCCCGAATCGCAATATCGGGCCATAGGATTTTCAGCCAGCCTGCTGCTCTTCTCCGGAATTGACTTCGACAACCTCAACCTTGCTGGATTTGAGGTGATTTTGCAGCGCCGGGCCGGGCAGCTCATCGGTGAACAGCGCCGTCGCCTGCGCCACGTTGCCGATTTCAACCGCCGCGGAGGCGTGGTATTTCGTATGATCGGCCGCCAGTAAAATGTGACGGGAGTGAGCGATCATGGTTTTCACCACGCTGGCTTCGTTAACGTCAAATTCCATCATCGCGCCGTCGTGCTCTATCGCCCCGACGCTGGTGACCAGGTAATCTGCGCGAAATCCTGACACGAACGCCGTTGCCGCAGGACCGATAATGCCGCCGTTATGCGGGCGCAGCGTACCGCCGGGCACCATCACCTCAAAGCGCGGATTCTTATAAAGAATGTGCGCCACCCGCAGGCTGTTAGTGATGATGCGCAGATGATTATGGTTAAGCAGTGCCCGGGCAACGTGCTCCACGGTCGTCCCGATGGTGATAAAAATGGTCGAACCGTCGGGAATATAGTCCGCAATCGCTTCGGCAATCGCCCGTTTCTCTTCGGTAAGCGAGACTTCACGCTGTTCGAACGCCGTGTTGACCACGCTGGATGCCCTGCCCGCGCCGCCGTGATGACGGGTGATCAGCCCCTGCTCGCTGAGCTTACGGATATCCCGGCGCACGGTTTGCGTGGAGACATCCAGCAGCTGCGCCAGTTCATCAATGTTCATATAGCCGCGATCGGCAATCAGCGTCAGCAGCTGATCGTGACGCGGGTTGCCGGTCAGTTCGGTAAGGCTCATGGGCTGTCCTCTGAAAACCATCACGCCCCGCATTTTATACAAAAAGTGACAAAAAAGAGCGGGTTTGATCACAGTCGGGTATACCCGCGCGCCCGCCGGGCTTTGTACATTTCAGTGCTGCGACGGCGCTGGCAAAACGCACGGCGTCTGCGGCGGGTAATTTCTGCCCCAGGCTGACCGCCAGCGCACCGTGGAACACGTCGCCCGCCCCGGTGGTATCAATGACGTTCACTTCAAAACCAGGCTGATGACATAGCGTGTCGTTTTCCAGCCAGAAACAGCCGTCTCGCCCCTGTGTGACATACACATGTCCATTTGTGAGCGTTTGTGCTTTTTTCAATGCGTTTTCGGTTTCATCCAGCTGCGTTAACCGCCGCAGTCCTGGCGCGGAGAAGGCCGCGTGGTCGCTTAAGGCAATCAGATCCGCGATGTCCTGCGGGGTGACATCCGCATCCAGCAGCGTCGGTACGCCCTGCTGGCGGGCCAGGGTAAATGCCTGTTTTGCCCCGTCATGCCAGCGCACGTCGGCTAAGACAATGTCCCACTGAGAGAAGTCGATTTCATGCAGCCAGTCTGCCGCCGCAGGGAGATCGGGGCTGGGGTAGTTGGCAATCACTCTTTCCCCACCTGCGTCCACCAGCACCGCCGATTGCGACGATCGGGCTCCCTTAACTATGCGCGTATAGCGGGTGTTCACCCCCAGGGATTCCAGCTCCGCAAGCAGTCGTCTGCCGGTATCGTCGTCCCCCACCCGACCAATAAAATCCACTTCCGCGCCCAGTTTTGCGGCTGCCACTGCCGCCGTTGCCGCCGGGCCGCCGCCCACTTCCGTATAGTCTTTTGCGACATATTTCCCACCTTCTTTCGGTAAATCATCGAGATACCAGATGCGATCCAGCACGGTAATGCCGACACAAACGATGCGAGTCATGGTGATTCCTTCTGCGATTTCTGATGCCTTCATTTTAATTTCACCAAATGTTTAAAAAGTGACCCGTGTCAATTTTTTGACTATAAATTACAAATACGATCAAAAACAGACACCACAAACGCGCAAAAATTGACACGATGTGACAGGAGAGAGGCATGTCAGCAATCGCATTTATCGGTTTAGGGCAGATGGGCGCGCCAATGGCGAAGAATCTGTTGAAGCAAGGTCATCAGCTTAACGTCTTTGACGTGAACCCGCAGGCGGTTCAGGCGCTGGTAGAGAGCGGCGCCCGGGCGGCGGGGACGCCAGCGCAGGCCGTAACGGAGGCCGAATTCGTCATTACCATGCTGCCAAACGGCGACCTGGTGCGCAGCGTGCTGTTCGGCGAGCACGGCGTATGCGAAGGGTTATCCCGCGACGCGCTGGTCATTGATATGTCCACCATTCACCCGCTGCAAACCGACGCACTGATCCGCGACATGGCTGAGCAAGGCTTCAGCCTGATGGACGTGCCCGTCGGACGCACCTCTGATCATGCCATCGCCGGTACGCTGCTCCTGCTGGCGGGCGGTACGGCGCAGCAGGTTGAGCGCGCCACCCCCGTTTTAATGGCGATGGGCAATGAACTGATTAACGCTGGCGGGCCGGGCATGGGCATCCGCGTGAAGCTCATCAATAACTACATGAGCATCGCCCTGAACGCCCTTTCCGCCGAGGCCGCCGTACTGTGCGAAGCGCTTGGCCTCTCCTTTGACGTGGCGCTCAAGGTGATGAGCGGCACGCCGGCGGGCAAAGGCCACTTCACGACATCCTGGCCGAACAAGGTGCTGAAAGGGGATCTTTCACCCGCCTTCATGATCGACCTTGCGCATAAGGATCTGGGGATCGCCCTCGACGTGGCCAACCAGCTCCACGTTCCGATGCCGCTGGGCGCGGCGTCCCGCGAAGTATACAACCAGGCACGCGCCGCCGGGCGCGGGCGCGAAGACTGGACGGCCATTCTTGAACAGGTTCGCGCATCTGCCGGGCTGAAAAAAACACACTGATACGAAAGGACTGAGGAATGACGATGTACACCCTGAAAGATATCACCCGACCTTCCGGCGGTTTTGCGATGCTGGCCGTGGATCAGCGCGAAGCGATGCGCCTGATGTTTGCTGCCGCAGGCGCGCCGGTGCCGGTAACCGACCAGCACCTGACGGATTTTAAAGTCAATGCGGCGAAAATTCTGTCGCCGTACGCCTCTGCGATCCTCGTCGACCAGCAGTTCTGCTACAGCCAGATTGTCGAGCAGCAGGCCGTGGCCAAAAGCTGCGCAATGATTGTCGCCGCCGACGAGTTTATCCCGGGGAACGGCATTCCGGTCGACAGCGTGGTGATCGACAAGAACGTTGACGCGCAGGCGGTCAAACGCGATGGCGGTAAGGCGCTGAAGCTGCTGGTGCTGTGGCGCAGCGATGAAGATCCGCAGCAGCGCCTGGAAATGGTGAAAGCGTTCAATACGCTGTGCCACGACAACGGACTGTTGAGCATTATCGAGCCGGTGGTGCGTCCCCCGCGCCTCGGCGCCGCGTTTGACCGCGAGCAGGCGATTATCGATGCGGCCAAAGAGCTGGGCGACAGCGGCGCCGACCTCTACAAAGTGGAAATGCCGCTGTTTGGTAAGGGCACACAGCACGAGCTACTGACGGCCTCGCAGAAGCTGAACGAGAACATCGCCATGCCGTGGGTGATCCTCTCCTCCGGCGTGGACGATAAGTTATTCCCGCGGCGGTAACGCCAATATGCACGCCGTGGAAGCCTTCCTCATCGTCTATGACGTGACCCACGACCGGAAATGGCTCGACCGCGCCCTGCGCATCGCCTCGGTGATTATTCACGACGTGGCGCGCAAAGGGGAGTACCGCGTTAACGAGCATTTCGACACCAGCTGGAACCCGATCCGCGATTACAACATCGATAACCCTGCCCACCGCTTCCGCGCCTACGGCGGCACGCCGGGGCACTGGATCGAGTGGGGCCGCCTGATGCTGCACCTGCGTGCCGCGCTGGAAGCCCGCTTTGAAACCCCGCCGGAGTGGCTGCTGGAAGATGCGAAAGGCCTGTTTCACGCCACTATTCGCGACGCCTGGGCACCCGACGGGGCGGACGGCTTTGTCTACTCCGTGGGCTGGGACGGCAAGCCTATCGTGCGCGAACGCGTGCGCTGGCCAATCGTCGAGGCGATGGGCACGGCTTACGCGCTCTACACCGTCACCGGCGAGGCGCAGTACGAAGCCTGGTATCAGAAATGGTGGGATTACTGCATCAAGTACCTGATGGATTACGAAAACGGTTCATGGTGGCAGGAGCTGGACACCAATAACGAAGTGACCACCAAAGTCTGGGACGGCAAGCAGGATATTTACCACCTGCTGCACTGCCTGGTGATCCCCCGCCTGCCGCTGGCGCCGGGCTTAGCCCCTGCCGTAGCCGCCGGATTACTGGATAGCCTGGCCAAATAATAAAGACGGAGTTTTTATGCGTACCCTACACAATATTGACCTGAAAAATAACGAAAGTGGTTTCACCCTGCGCTGGCAGGACCGTCTGATTTTATCCCACTCTGCGGATGCCCCCTGCCTGTGGATCGGTGCAGGCGAAGCGGATATCGAGATGTTTCGCGGCAATTTCAGCATCAAAGACAAGCTTAACGAAAAGATTGCCCTGACGAACGCGACCGTCACGCAGCAAAGCGCGGGCTGGGCAATCCGCTTTACCCGCGGCGACGCGGTGAGCGCGACGCTGCTGGTGGGCGTGGATGGTGAGGGCCGTCTGGAGCTGAAGCTGAAAAATGACGCCGCCAGCCATAACCGCATCTGGCTGCGGCTGGCGGCTCAGCCTGACGATCATATCTACGGCTGCGGCGAGCAGTTCTCGTATTTCGATCTGCGCGGCAAGCCGTTCCCGCTGTGGACCAGCGAGCAGGGCGTGGGCCGCAATAAGCAGACCTACGTCACCTGGCAGGCCGACTGCAAAGAGAACGCGGGCGGCGACTACTACTGGACCTTCTTCCCACAGCCTACCTTCGTGAGCACCCAGAAGTACTACTGCCACGTGGATAACAGCTGTTATATGAACTTCGACTTCAGCGCGCCGGACTTCCACGAGCTGGCATTCTGGGAAGATAACGCCACGCTGCGCTTCGAATGCGCAGAAACCTACGTCGATCTGCTGGAAAAACTGACCGGCCTGCTGGGGCGTCAGCCTGAACTGCCGGACTGGGTTTACGACGGCGTGACGCTGGGTATTCAGGGCGGCACCGAGGTGTGTCAGCAGAAGCTCGACGCCATGCGCGAGGGCGGCGTGAAGGTAAACGGCATCTGGGCGCAGGACTGGTCCGGCATCCGGATGACCTCCTTTGGCAAACGCGTAATGTGGAACTGGAAGTGGAACAGCGCGCTCTATCCGCAGCTTGATGAGCGGATTGCGCAGTGGAAAGAGGAAGGCGTGCAGTTCCTCTCCTATATCAACCCTTACGTCGCCAGCGATAAAGATCTCTGCGAAGAGGCGTCGAAGCGCGGCTATCTGACCAAAGATGCCGACGGCAAGGATTACCACGTTGAGTTCGGCGAGTTCTACGCGGGCGTTATCGACCTGACTAACCCGGAAGCCTACAGCTGGTACAAAGAGGTGATCAAAAAGAACCTGATCGAACTGGGCTGCGGCGGCTGGATGGCCGATTTCGGGGAATATCTGCCGACCGATACCTTCCTGCACAACGGCGTGAGCGCGGAGATCATGCATAACGCCTGGCCTGCCCTGTGGGCGAAATGTAACTACGAAGCGCTGGAGGAGACCGGCAAGCTCGGGGAGATCCTGTTCTTCATGCGCGCGGGCTACACCGGCAGCCAGAAGCACTCTGTGATGATGTGGGCGGGGGATCAGAACGTCGACTGGAGCCTGGACGATGGTCTGGCGTCCGTCGTACCGGCGGCGCTGTCGCTGGCGATGACCGGGCACGGGCTGCACCACAGCGACATTGGCGGCTATACGACCCTCTTCGAGATGAAGCGCAGCAAAGAGCTGCTGCTGCGCTGGTGCGACTTCAGCGCCTTTACGCCGATGATGCGTACCCACGAGGGCAACCGCCCTGGCGACAACTGGCAGTTCGACGGCGACGCGGACACCATCGCCCACTTCGCGCGCATGACCACCGTCTTCACCACTCTGAAGCCGTACATCAAAGCTGCGGTAGCGCAGAACGCGAAGAGCGGCCTACCGGTGATGCGCCCGCTGTTCCTGCACTACGAGGACGACGCGCGCGCCTACACGCTGAAATACCAGTACCTGTTTGGCCGCGATCTGCTGGTGGCGCCGGTTCATGAAGAGGGACGCCGCGACTGGTCGCTCTATCTGCCGCAGGACACCTGGGTCAATGCGTGGACCGGGGAAACCTGCCAGGGCGGTGACATCACCGTTGATGCCCCGCTCGGCAAACCGCCGGTCTTCTATCGCCAGCACAGCGAATGGGCAGATCTGTTTAGCACCTTACGTCATATATGATAAGGCTCGCCCGCGGGGAAACCTGCGGGCAGACGGAGAACAATAATGAGTCAACATACTTCTGATCCGGCAACCCTGCGCCTGCCGTTTAAAGAAAAACTCGCCTACGGGATGGGCGATCTCGGCTCTAACATCCTGCTTGATATCGGCACGCTGTATCTGCTGAAGTTCTACACCGACGTCCTGGGGCTGCCTGGCACCTACGGCGGGATTATCTTCCTGATTGCGAAGTTTTTTACCGCCTTCACCGACATGGGCACCGGGATCATGCTCGATTCCCG
The DNA here is from genome assembly GCF_000534535.1 of Enterobacter sp. MGH 33. Taxonomy (NCBI): domain Bacteria; kingdom Pseudomonadati; phylum Pseudomonadota; class Gammaproteobacteria; order Enterobacterales; family Enterobacteriaceae; genus Enterobacter; species Enterobacter sp. MGH 33. The sequence goes on from NZ_KI973212.1 coordinate 171,441, forward strand.
GCGCAAGATCGGCCCGAAAGGGAAATTCCGCCCGTTCGTGCTGTATGCAGCCTTCCCGGTAACGTTGCTGGCGATAGCTAACTTCGTCGGCACACCGTTTGAAATTACCGGTAAAACGGTGATGGCGACGGTGCTGTTCATGCTGTACGGCCTGTTCTTCAGCATGATGAACTGCTCCTACGGCGCGATGGTGCCCGCCATTACCAAAAACCCGGACGAGCGTGCTTCGCTGGCCGCCTGGCGCCAGGGCGGCGCCACGCTGGGTCTGCTGCTCTGTACGGTGGGCTTTGTCCCGGTGATGAACCTGATTGAGGGCAACGACCAGCTTGGCTACATCTTTGCCGCCACCCTCTTCTCGCTGTTCGGGTTGTTCTTTATGTGGTGGTGCTATAAAGGCGTAACCGAGCGTTACGTCGAGACGCAGCCTGCTAACCCGGCGCAGAAACCGGGGCTGTTGCAGTCGTTTCGCGCCATCGCCGGGAACCGTCCGCTGTTTATCCTGTGCATCGCTAACCTGTGCACGCTGGGCGCCTTTAACGTTAAGCTCGCCATTCAGGTCTACTACACGCAGTACGTACTGAACGACCCGATCCTGCTGTCGTACATGGGCTTCTTCAGCATGGGCTGTATTTTTATCGGCGTCTTTATGATGCCCGGCGCGGTGCGGCGCTTCGGTAAGAAAAAGGTCTACATCAGCGGGCTGACGATTTGGGTGGCAGGCGATCTGCTTAACTACTTCTTCGGCGGCGGCTCGGTGAGCTTTGTGGCGTTCTCCTGCCTGGCGTTCTTCGGCTCCGCGTTCGTGAACAGCCTGAACTGGGCGCTGGTCTCCGATACCGTGGAGTACGGCGAGTGGCGCACCGGCGTGCGCTCCGAGGGGACGGTCTACACCGGCTTTACCTTCTTCCGTAAGGTATCCCAGGCGCTGGCGGGCTTCTTCCCGGGGATCATGCTCACGCAGATCGGCTATGTGCCCAACGTGGTGCAATCCGCCGGCACGGTTGAAGGGCTGCGGCAGCTGATATTTATCTATCCGAGCCTGCTGGCGGTCATCACCATCGTGGCGATGGGCTGCTTCTACAACCTTAACGAGAAGATGTATGTGCGCATCGTGGAAGAAATTGAGCTGCGCAAACGTACGGCATAAATGACGTGATTGAGCGCCCTGCGGGGCGCTTTGAGGATCGACCATGACACATAATACTGATCCGTTAACCCTGAAATTGAGCCTGCGAGAGAAGTGCGCCTACGGGATGGGTGATTTTGGCTCGAACCTGATGCTGTGTATTGGCACGCTGTATCTGCTGAAGTTTTACACGGACGAGCTGGGCATGCCCGCGTTCTACGGCGGCATCATTTTTCTGGTCGCCAAGTTCTTTACCGCGTTTACCGACATGCTGACCGGGGTGCTGCTGGACTCCCGGCGTAATATCGGCGCGCGGGGCAAATTCCGGCCATTCATTCTCTACGCCTCCGTTCCGGTGGCGCTGGTGGCCACGGCGCAGTTTATGGCCAACGACTTTAGCCTGACGGTGAAAACGGCCCTCGCCACCGTGCTCTTCATGATGTTTGGCCTCTGCTACAGCCTGATGAACTGCGCCTACGGTGCAATGGTTCCGGCCATCACCAAAAACCCGAACGAGCGCGCGCAGCTTGCGGCGTGGCGTCAGGGCGGCGCAACGGTAGGACTGTTGCTCTGTACTGTCGGCTTTATGCCGATTCAGGCGCTGTTCGTCAGCCAGCCCTCACTCGGCTATCTGGTGGCCGCGCTGGTGTTCGTCACCGGGGGACTGTTCTGCATGTGGTGGTGCTACAGCGGGGTGAAAGAGCGCTACGTCGAGCTTACGCCCGATCACCATAAGCCCGGCATTCTGAAATCGTTCTGCGCGATTTTCCGCAATCCGCCGCTGCTGGTGCTGTGCATCGCCAACCTGTGTACCCTCGCCGCGTTTAACATCAAGCTGGCGATTCAGGTCTATTACACCCAGTACGTGCTGAACGATCTGCATCTCCTGTCGTGGATGGGCTTTTTCAGCATGGGTTGCATTCTGATTGGCGTGTTTCTGGTGCCTGGCGCGGTGAAGCGCTTTGGCAAGAAGCCGGTCTATCTGGGCGGGCTGACGCTGTGGGCGGTGGGCGACGTGCTGAACTTCGTCTGGGGAACCAGTTCCCTGCTGTTCGTGCTCTTTTCCTGCATGGCCTTTTTCGGCACCGCGTTTGTGAACAGCCTGAACTGGGCGCTGGTGCCGGATACGGTTGATTACGGCGAGTGGAAAACCGGGATCCGCGCCGAAGGGTCGGTGTATACCGGCTATACCTTCTCGCGCAAAATCTCCGCGGCGCTGGCCGGTTTTCTGCCCGGTATCATGCTGACCCAGATTGGCTATGTTCCCCATGCCGTACAGAGCGCAGGCACGCTGCTTGGGTTGCGCCAGCTTATTTTCCTCTGGCCGTGCGGCCTGGCGATCGTTGCCGCCGTGACCATGGGGCTGTTTTATAAACTCAACGAAGCGCGCTTCGCCTTTATTATCGAGGAGATTGGAAAACGGAAAAAACAGACAGCAAATACCCCTGAGATAACCACCAACAATAAAGCGTCAGCAGTCACTTTATAACAATAAATCCGGCCACTATGTCCTTCCTGTTTATCAGGAGGGAGGCCTTTCTGTACCTGATACATGGACAAATTATGAAAAGAATCATTACTGTACTGATCGTGTCGTCTGTGTCCTGCCCGGTTTTTGCCGGGGCCTATGTCGAAACGCGCGAAGCCTACAACACCGCCTCTGAGCTGCACGAAGTGATCCTGCGTGCAGGCTATAACTTCGATATGGGCGCGGGACTGATGTTCACCAACGCTTATAACGTGGGGAAATGGGACGAACTGAAACACAGCTATAACGAAATCGAGGGGTGGTATCCACTCTTCAAACCGACCGACAAACTGACCTTCCAGCCCGGCGGCTTGATTAATGACAGCAGCGCAGGATCAGGTGGCGCGGTTTATTTAGATACTAACTATAAATTTACGGACTGGTTTAATCTGACGTTCCGCTATCGCTATAACCATAACAATTATGATACGCCGGACTATAACGGGCAGATGGATAAGAACGACACGCATGAATTCGCCAACTACTGGAATTTCAAAGTGACGGATGCGTTTTTCTACACCTTTGAGCCGCACTTTTTCCAGCGGGTGAATGATTACCACAGCAAAAATGGCAAAGATCATCACTGGGAAATTACCAATAAATTCAGCTATAAGATCGACAGAAACTGGCTGCCGTATCTTGAGCTACAGTGGCTGGACCGATGGAATGATTACAACCGCGAGCAGTACCGGATCCGTTTAGGGTTGCGGTATTCGTTCTAATAAAAAAAGCCGCTGATCGCTCAGCGGCTTTTTCGTTGCCGGGTGGCGCTTGCGCTTACCCGGACTACGGCATAACCGAATTAGTCTTCTTTCGCACCGCGCATAGCACGTTTACGATCGTTCTCGGTCAGGTGACGTTTACGGATACGAATTGACTGAGGCGTCACTTCGACCAGTTCGTCATCATCGATGAATTCCAGAGCCTGCTCCAGCGTCATCTTGATCGGTGGAACCAGAACCGTTGCTTCGTCAGTACCGGACGCACGCATGTTGGTCAGTTTCTTACCGGTCAGGCAGTTTACCGTCAGGTCGTTAGAACGGCTGTGAATACCGATGATCTGGCCTTCGTAAACTTCAGCACCGTGGCCAAGGAACAGCTTACCGCGATCCTGCAAACCGAACAGCGCAAACGCAACCGCTTTACCCTGACCGTTGGAGATCAGCACGCCGTTGTTACGCTGGCCCACTTCGCCCGGACGAACGTCGTCGTAGTGGCTGAAGGTGGAGTACAGCAGACCAGTACCGGAAGTCATGGTCATGAACTCAGAACGGAAGCCGATCAGGCCACGGCTTGGGATCACGTAGTCGAGACGTACGCGGCCTTTGCCATCTGGATTCATGTTTTTCAGGTCGCCTTTACGCTCACCCAGTGCCTGCATCACAGAACCCTGGTGCTGTTCTTCAACGTCCAGCGTTACGTTTTCGAATGGCTCTTGTTTACGGCCATCGATTTCGCGGAAGATAACTTTCGGACGGGAAACCGCCATCTCGAAACCTTCACGACGCATGTTCTCAATCAGAACAGACAGGTGCAGCTCACCACGACCCGAAACGCGGAATGCATCAGCGTCTTCGGTTTCTTCAACGCGCAGCGCAACGTTGTGCACCAGCTCTTTGTTCAGGCGGTCAAGGATCTGACGAGAGGTAACAAACTTACCTTCTTTACCACAGAACGGAGAGGTGTTGACGTTGAAGAACATGGATACGGTTGGTTCATCAACGGACAGGGCTGGCAGCGCTTCGACGTTCTGCGGATCGCAGATGGTGTCGGAGATGTTCAGTTCACCCAGACCGGTGATGGCGATGATGTCGCCCGCTTCAGCGATGTCGCTCTCGATACGCTCAAGACCCAGGTGAGTCAGAACTTTACCGACTTTACCGTTACGGGTTTTGCCTTCGCTATCGATGATAGTGACCTGCTGGTTAGGCTTCACTTTACCGCGCTTGATACGACCAATGCCGATTACGCCAACATAGTTGTTGTAGTCGAGCTGAGAGATCTGCATTTGCAGGGTGCCTTCCAGGTCAACGTTTGGCGCAGGAACGCGGTCAACAATCGTCTGGTACAGCGGAGTCATGTCTTCCGCCATGTCTTCGTGATCCAGACCGGCGATACCGTTCAGCGCAGACGCATAAACGATAGGGAAGTCCAGCTGTTCGTCGGTCGCGTCGAGGTTAACGAACAGGTCGAAGACCTGGTCAACAACCCAGTCAGGACGCGCGCCAGGACGGTCAACCTTGTTGATCACAACGATAGGTTTCAGGCCGTGGGCAAATGCTTTTTTGGTCACGAAGCGCGTTTGCGGCATAGGGCCATCAAATGCGTCAACCACCAGCAGCACGGAATCCACCATGGCCATCACGCGCTCAACTTCACCACCGAAGTCGGCGTGCCCTGGGGTATCAACGATGTTGATACGGTAGTCATTCCATTTGATAGCGGTGTTTTTGGCGAGGATGGTAATCCCACGCTCTTTCTCCAAATCGTTGGAGTCCATCACACGCTCTTGAGTTTCGGCACGAGCATCAAACGTACCGGACTGCTGTAGCAGCTTATCAACCAGGGTAGTTTTACCATGGTCGACGTGCGCGATGATGGCGATATTACGCAATTTTTCGATCACAACTTTGCCTCAGGCATTTAGAAATAGCGCGTTATTGTACACGGATTAATCGCACTACAAAACAGGATCACAAACATCCCCCGCAAACAAGTATTGCAGAGATGCTTTGTGATCGCTTTCACGGAGCGGTAAAAGGGCACTTTAACGTAAATTGCACCAATATGGTGCTCGATGTTCACACAGAAGCACTATAATGGTGCAACAAATCCAATGTGGTGCAGCCCTTCTGCACTATGGTGCGCATGATAACGCCTTTTTGGGGTGTTTTAAAAGTTGGCACAGATTTCGCTTTACAGAAATACAGTAAAAATATGGCAGCCCAGCCGATTTGAAGACCTCGTTACCACGACGACAATGACCAATCTGGAGAGTTAAGTATGTCCGCTGAACACGTTTTGACGATGCTGAACGAACATGAAGTGAAGTTTGTTGATCTGCGCTTCACCGATACCAAAGGTAAAGAACAGCACGTCACGATCCCTGCTCATCAGGTGAACGCCGAATTCTTTGAAGAAGGCAAAATGTTTGACGGCTCCTCCATTGGCGGCTGGAAAGGCATTAACGAATCCGACATGGTTCTGATGCCAGATGCAACCACTGCGCTCATTGACCCGTTCTACGAAGAACCTACGCTGATCATCCGCTGCGATATCCTGGAACCTGGCACGCTGCAAGGCTATGACCGTGACCCACGCTCTATCGCAAAACGCGCTGAAGAGTACCTGCGTTCTACCGGTATCGCAGACACCGTTCTGTTCGGGCCAGAGCCAGAGTTCTTCCTGTTCGATGACATCCGTTTTGGTGCTTCCATTTCTGGTTCCCACGTCGCTATCGATGACATCGAAGGCGCATGGAACTCTTCCACCAAATACGAAGGTGGTAACAAAGGTCACCGTCCGGGCGTGAAAGGCGGTTACTTCCCGGTTCCTCCGGTCGATTCTTCACAGGACATCCGTTCTACCATGTGTCTGATCATGGAAGAGATGGGCCTGGTTGTTGAAGCGCACCACCACGAAGTGGCAACGGCTGGCCAGAACGAAATCGCAACCCGCTTCAACACCATGACCAAGAAAGCGGATGAGATTCAGATCTACAAATACGTTGTGCACAACGTTGCGCACCGTTTCGGTAAAACCGCGACCTTCATGCCAAAACCCATGTTCGGCGACAACGGTTCCGGTATGCACTGCCACATGTCCCTGTCCAAGAACGGCACCAACCTGTTCTCTGGCGACAAATATGCGGGTCTGTCTGAGCAGGCGCTGCACTACATCGGCGGTGTTATCAAGCACGCTAAAGCGATCAACGCCCTGGCGAACCCGACCACCAACTCCTACAAGCGTCTGGTCCCAGGCTACGAAGCACCGGTGATGCTGGCTTACTCTGCCCGTAACCGTTCTGCTTCTATCCGTATCCCGGTGGTGGCGTCTCCGAAAGCGCGTCGTATCGAAGTGCGCTTCCCGGACCCGGCGGCTAACCCATACCTGTGCTTCGCAGCACTGCTGATGGCCGGTCTGGACGGTATCAAGAACAAGATCCACCCGGGCGAAGCCATGGACAAAAACCTGTACGACCTGCCGCCAGAAGAAGCGAAAGAGATCCCACAGGTCGCCGGCTCGCTGGAAGAAGCCCTGCAAGCGCTGGATGCAGACCGCGAGTTCCTGACCGCTGGCGGCGTGTTCACCGATGAAGCAATCGACGCTTACATCGCGCTGCGTACCGAAGAAAACGACCGCGTTCGCATGACGCCGCACCCGGTTGAGTTCGAACTGTACTACAGCGTTTAATTGATTTGTTTTACCCGGCGCATACGCGTCGGGAGTAGTTGCCGTGGAAACTTTAGCCCATCTTCGGATGGGCTTTTTTCTCCACCAACAACCTGATCTCACGCGCTTTTTACCTCTAAAACGCTATACTGCACTAAAATAGTGCAACGACTCCAGGAGACTGCTGAATGGCAACTGGCACGCTGCCCGATGCTGGGCAGATCCTCAATTCTTTGATTAACAGTATCTTGCTGGTCGACGACGAGCTGGCGGTGCATTACGCCAACCCGGCGGCGCAGCAGCTGCTCGCTCAAAGCGCCCGTAAACTGTTTGGCACGCCGCTGCCTGAACTGCTGAGCTATTTCTCGCTGAATATTGGCCTGATGCAGGAGAGTTTGCAGGCGGGTCAGGGCTTCACCGATAACGAAGTGACGCTGGTGATTGACGGACGCTCGCATATTTTGTCCCTCACCGCACAACGCCTGCCAGATGGCATGATTCTGCTGGAAATGGCGCCGATGGATAACCAGCGTCGTCTCAGCCAGGAGCAGCTTCAGCATGCGCAGCAGATTGCGGCGCGCGACCTGGTGCGCGGGCTGGCTCATGAGATCAAAAACCCGCTGGGCGGCTTACGTGGTGCGGCACAGCTTTTGACCAAAGCGCTGCCTGACCCTGCCCTGGCGGAGTATACCAACGTCATTATCGAGCAGGCGGACCGTCTGCGTAATCTGGTCGATCGCCTGCTCGGGCCGCAGCAGCCGGGGATGCATATTTCAGAAAGCATTCACAAGGTCGCGGAGCGGGTGGTGAAACTCGTCTCTATGGAGCTGCCGGATAACGTCGCGCTGGTGCGTGATTACGACCCAAGCCTGCCGGAGCTGGCGCACGATCCGGACCAGATTGAACAGGTGCTGTTGAACATTGTGCGTAACGCGTTGCAGGCGCTGGGCCCGGAGGGGGGCGAAATTATTCTGCGTACCCGCACCGCGTTCCAGCTGACGCTGCACGGCGTGCGTTATCGTCTGGCGGCACGTATTGATGTGGAAGATAACGGGCCGGGGATCCCGCCGCATCTTCAGGACACCCTGTTCTACCCGATGGTCAGCGGTCGCGAAGGCGGCACCGGGCTGGGGTTATCCATAGCCCGTAATTTGATTGACCAACACTCCGGCAAAATTGAATTTACCAGTTGGCCGGGACATACCGAGTTTTCGGTTTTCCTGCCGATTAAAAAATAAAGGTGACGTTTATGCAACGAGGGATAGTCTGGGTAGTCGATGACGATAGCTCCATCCGTTGGGTGCTTGAACGCGCGCTCACAGGAGCGGGATTAAGCTGCACGACGTTTGAGAGCGGCAGCGAAGTGCTCGACGCACTCACCACCAAAACGCCGGACGTTCTGCTCTCGGATATTCGCATGCCGGGCATGGACGGACTGGCGCTCTTAAAGCAGATCAAACAGCGCCACCCCATGCTTCCGGTCATCATAATGACCGCCCACTCCGACCTGGATGCCGCCGTTAGCGCCTACCAGCAGGGGGCGTTTGATTACCTGCCAAAACCGTTTGATATCGACGAAGCCGTTGCCCTGGTCGAACGCGCCATCAGCCACTATCAGGAGCAACAGCAGCCCCGCCACGCGCCGGATTTCGGGCCTACGACGGACATCATCGGTGAAGCGCCGGCCATGCAGGACGTGTTTCGCATCATCGGGCGTCTGTCGCGCTCGTCTATCAGCGTCTTGATTAACGGTGAATCAGGGACCGGTAAAGAGCTGGTTGCGCACGCCCTGCATCGCCACAGCCCGCGGGCGAAAGCGCCTTTCATCGCCCTGAACATGGCGGCGATCCCCAAAGATTTGATTGAATCTGAGCTGTTCGGCCACGAAAAAGGGGCGTTTACCGGGGCAAATACCATTCGTCAGGGACGCTTTGAACAGGCTGACGGCGGAACGCTATTCCTGGATGAAATCGGCGATATGCCGCTGGATGTTCAGACCCGACTGCTGCGCGTGCTGGCAGATGGCCAGTTTTACCGCGTGGGCGGCTATGCGCCGGTGAAGGTGGACGTGCGTATTATTGCCGCGACGCACCAGAACCTGGAGCTGCGCGTGCAGGAGGGGAAATTCCGTGAGGATTTATTCCATCGTCTGAACGTGATCCGCGTCCACCTCCCGCCGCTGCGCGAGCGTCGGGAAGATATCCCGCGTCTGGCGCGCCATTTCCTGCAAGTGGCGGCCCGCGAGCTGGGCGTGGAAGCCAAGCAGCTTCATCCGGAAACGGATGCCGCCCTCACCCGTCTGGCGTGGCCGGGCAACGTGCGTCAGCTGGAAAACACCTGTCGCTGGCTGACCGTGATGGCCGCCGGACAGGAAGTGTTGATTCAGGATCTCCCCGCCGAGCTGTTTGAAGCCACCGTGCCCGAAAGCACCGCCGGACATGCGCTGCCGGACAGCTGGGCGACGCTGCTGGCGCAGTGGGCAGATCGCGCGCTGCGTTCCGGTCATCAAAATCTGCTCTCCGAAGCGCAGCCTGAGATGGAGCGCACGCTGTTGACTACCGCGCTTCGTCATACCCAGGGCCACAAACAGGAAGCGGCTCGCCTGTTGGGATGGGGTCGAAACACCCTGACGCGCAAGCTGAAAGAGCTGGGAATGGAGTGATCTTACTCCGCTGTGTAAAGGTTACTAATTGAGCGCAAAGTGCCGTTATTTTGCGCTTTACTGTTCCGATGAGTTTTGTATGATCGTGCCCGGAAACAGGGGGGAGCATCATGCTGGAATCATTAGTGACTTTGCTTTCGAGCGGAGCAGCAGAAAGCCACACGCCACAAACTGCCGTTGCGGCGGTATTGTGTGCGGCACTGGTTGGGCTGTTTAGCTAACGAGCTGTCGATGAAAAGCCGGGTGGCGCTTTGCCTTACCCGGCCTACATCTCGCACTTAAGTAGGCCGGGTAAGGCAAAGCCGCCACCCGGCATTACAGCTCAAATCACCCGCGAGAACTGCTGTAAACGCGCCTTCTGACGCAGATAGGCATCGAAGCACATGCAGATATTACGAATCAACAGACGTCCTTTCGGCGTGACGACAACCGCACTCTCCGACACATCCACCAGCCCGTCTTTCGCCAGCGGCGCCAGAAGCTTCAGGTCTTCGGCAAAGTAATCGCTGAATTGCAGATCCCATTGCGACTCCACCTCGCGAAATTCGAGACGGAAGTTGCAGATAAGCGCCTTAATCACATCACGACGGATGCAGTCGTCGCGCGTTAGCGCAATGCCGCGCCACAGCGCGTTGCCGGTTTCGTCTATCTGCTGATAGTACAGCTTCAGCTCTTTCTGATTCTGGGCGTAGCAGTCGCCAATCATGCTGATGGCGGAGACGCCCATTCCGAGCAGATCGGTATCGCCCTGGGTAGTGTAGCCCTGGAAGTTACGGTGGAGAACACCTTCGCGCTGGGCAATCGCCAGTTCATCGTCAGGGCGGGCAAAGTGATCCATGCCGATAAACTGATAGCCGGTTTCGGTCAGCGAGGCTATGGTCTCCTGCAAAATGTCCAGCTTCTGCTGGGCGGAAGGCAGATCCGCATCTTTGATTTTGCGCTGAGCGGCGAACAGCGTCGGCAGGTGCGCATAGTTAAAGACGCTCAGACGGTCCGGGTTAAGCTCAGCCACGCGTTTAAGCGTGTAGGCGAAGCTCTCCGGCGTCTGCTTCGGCAGGCCGTAAATCAGGTCTATATTCGTTGAGGTAAAGCCGATTTCACGCGCATGGTTGAGTAAGGCAAAGATAAACGCTTCGTCCTGCTCGCGGTTTACCAGGCGCTGTACTTCTTTGTTGAAGTCCTGTACGCCCATACTCAGGCGGTTGAAACCTTCGGCGCGTAAATGATCCAGCACATCCAGCTCGATTTCACGCGGATCGACCTCGATCGAAATTTCGGCGTCGTCGTTAAAACTAAAATTGCCGCGCAGCAGCGCCATCAGGCGGCTGATCTGCGCTTTATTCAGATAAGTTGGCGTACCACCGCCCCAGTGAAGCTGGCTGACGTGACGCCCTTTAAACAGCGGTGCGCGGTGCAGAATTTCCTGTTCGAGCGCATCGAGGTATTGATCGGCTTTGTGCTGCTGGCGGGTAACGATTTTATTGCAGCCGCAGAAGTAGCAGAGCTTATGGCAGAACGGAATATGGACGTAGAGCGACAGCGGGCGCTCGGGATAGCGCGCCACAGCTTGCTGAAAATGCGCCTCGCCGAAAGCGTCAGAAAACTCCAGCGCGGTGGGGTATGAGGTATAACGCGGCCCGGAATAGTTATATTTCTGGATCAGGGCCAAATCCCAGTCGATAGATGGTACAGACATGCTCACTCCTTCCGTTGGTGTCGCGTTCGTATACGGCGGCCCGTTCTGGTCCCGTTGCGGGCCATCATTCGGGTGCGCAGCCACTTCTGTCGCCGCGACAACCGCCGTAGTTTAACGAATAACCACACCAGATAACATATAACCGGAAGGGTTATAAGCAGGACGAGTGTACCTGCCGGGTGCAAATGTTAGTTTCCACCTTTCAGCAGACGCATCATATCTTCCTGCTTTTCGTCTTCCTCTTCGTCTTCTTCATCATCGTAGGACAGACCCAGCTTCTGCATCAGTTCATCAATGCGGTCCAGTTTGGCGTCCACCCAGGACTGCTCTTCAGCGGTCAGGGTTTCACCCTCTTCAAGACGTTCCAGCAGCGCATCCAGGCGCTCATCGTTCTCCAGCATATCCAGCTCAGCCTGCGGTGAAAGCATAGGTTTCTCGCTCTTTGGTTTGTGCTGCTTAGTGACCGGCGTGTCTGTCACGCCCAGTGGAATGGGAGTTTTACTGCCGATACGAGGATCTTTCTGCTGTTTGCCTTTTGCAGAAGCGCCTGCGGCACCGCCACCGTTAGCACGGCTACCCGCAGCATGGCCACGATGTTTTTTATCGCGTTTGCGATCGCGCGCTTCCTGATTCAGTTCTTCGCGCGTTTTGCGGCGTGCTTTTGCAGGGCGTTTCACGCCCGCAGCGGAGGTCGGTTTTTTCATGATGTTTTATCTTTAAGTCGTTTTCTTCAGTATAGAATTGCGGCGAAATCTAGCAGAAAGCAAGCAAAGAAAAAAGGCGACAGAGCAATCTGTCGCCTTTTTTCCTGACTCACAACCCTTAACGGGTCAGACATTCCCTGTTTGCCTGCAACAAACCCTGTTTATCCCTTGGCTACTACCGTCCGTGATACGGTTCCGTTTCCTGTTAAAAACGCCTCCAGGCGCCGGTCGTCCTGACAATCCTGAGTCTTCGCCTCCTGGCGCTCCTGACCCTTATCCTTAAGTCGTTATCCTGTTGGCATCCTCGCCCTGGCACACACTTTACCTTGTTCCCTTAAACTAACAAGCTATGAAAAGGTACAAAACCGGATTTTCAGATAATTACTCATTAATAACTCTTTGAATTTTAATATTTTGAGTTTTTTAGCGCCTGCGATTTCTCTTAAATTTCTCATACGCTTTAGGGCAGATCTCTTACATTCCGTAGGGCTTTCACTTACATGTCAATGACGAAGGGAAAAGCCTTTTGCCCGCATTCAGGTATAATCCCCGCAGATTACGATTTTTGGAGACGACCACGTGACTACCTGGAACTACCAACAGACGCATTTTGTCACCAGTGCGCCCGATATTCGCCACCTGCCCTCAGACACAGGGATTGAAGTGGCATTTGCTGGCCGCTCCAATGCGGGAAAATCCAGTGCCCTGAATACGCTCACCAATCAGAAAAACCTGGCGCGTACCTCGAAAACACCTGGCCGTACTCAGCTGATTAACCTGTTTGAAGTGGCTGAAGGCAAACGCCTGGTCGATTTACCGGGCTACGGTTACGCGCAGGTACCGGAAGAGATGAAGATCAAATGGCAGCGTGCGCTGGGCGAATACCTGGAAAAACGCATGTGTCTGAAAGGTCTGGTGGTGCTGATGGATATTCGTCATCCGCTAAAAGATCTCGACCAGCAGATGATTGACTGGGCGGTGGCAAGCGATATTGCGGTGCTGGTGCTGCTGACAAAAGCGGATAAGCTGGCAAGCGGCGCGCGCAAGGCGCAGGTGAACAAGGTTCGTGAAGCGGTGCTGGCATTCAACGGTGATGTACAGGTTGAACCGTTCTCCTCGCTGAAAAAGCAGGGCGTGGATAAACTGCGACAGAAGCTCGACAGCTGGTTTAACGATCTGGAACCGGCGACTGAAGCGGAAGCAGAGTAACAACAGGCGCGGCGATGACCGCGCTTTTTTTCGCCTGAAACTTTCTTTGCCGCAATAAAAAACGCCCCAGTCATTACTGACTGGGGCGGCTAAAATATTCAGCCAAATCCGATTACGTGAAGTAAAAGGTCTGAAAGATAGAACATCTTACCTCTGTACCCTACGTCGTTAACTCTACTCTTTTTTTATCGCTGGACAAAGCACTTTTTGTAGTTTTTTTTCATTCTTTACATAGGGAATTCTAATGATCGTCACAAAACGCGCGTACTTATGTTGCTTACTTACATAAAACGCGCGTTATTCCGATAACCCTTAGTGAGCCTGATCCCAGTTTTCGCCGCTACCCACTTCCACCAGCAATGGTACGTCCAGCTTCATGCTGTTTTCCATCAGTTCATGGATCTTCTGAGAGACCGTCTCCAGATCGTCTTTATGAACTTCAAAGACCAGTTCATCGTGTACCTGCATGATCATTTTCACGCGCGGTTTCTCTTTTTCGAGCCAGGCATCGACGGCAATCATTGCGCGTTTAATGATGTCCGCCGCAGTGCCCTGCATAGGGGCGTTGATCGCAGCACGTTCAGCACCAGCCCGGCGCGCGGCGTTGCTGGATTTGATGTCCGGAAGGTAGAGACGACGGCCATCCAGCGTTTCAACGTAGCCTTTCTCTTTCGCCTGTGCGCGGGTACGTTCCATATATTCCAGCACGCCCGGATACCGCTCGAAGTAGAGATCCATATACTTCTGCGACTCTTTACGCGGGATATTGAGCTGGCGTGAAAGACCAAAGGCACTCATGCCGTAAATCAGACCGAAGTTGATCGCTTTTGCACTACGACGCTGCTCGTTTGTCACGCTCTCCAGCGGCAGCCCAAACACTTCGGCAGCGGTTGCCCGGTGGATGTCCTTCCCTTCGGCAAAGGCCGTCAGCAGGCCTTTGTCGCGTGACAGGTGCGCCATAATACGCAGTTCGATTTGCGAGTAGTCCGCGGAGACAATCAGATAATCCTCTGGCGCAATGAAAGCCTGGCGAATACGGCGGCCCTCTTCATTACGCACCGGAATGTTCTGAAGGTTAGGATCGGTTGACGAAAGTCGCCCGGTCGCCGCCACAGCCTGGTGATAGGAGGTGTGCACGCGGCCCGTTTTCGGGTTGATCATCAACGGCAGTTTGTCGGTATAGGTCGATTTCAGCTTAGCCAGACCACGGTATTGCAGAATAACTTTTGGCAGCGGATAGTCCAGCGCCAGCTCTTCCAGCACCTCTTCAGACGTTGAAGGGGCGCCACCCGGGGTTTTCTTCAGCGGCTTGATACCCTGTTTTTCAAACAGGATGGTTTGCAGCTGTTTCGGTGAAGACAGGTTAAATGCCTCGCCAGCAAGCTCATGAGCCTTCTGTTCAAGCTCGGTCAGGCGCTGCGCCAGCTCACCAGAGTGGTTATGCAGCACCGTTGGGTCGATTTTAACGCCATTGCGCTCAATGCGGGACAGCACAGGCACCAGCGGCATCTCAATGTTCTGGAACACATTCAGCGGCCCTTCGTGCTTCTGCAATTTCGGCCACATTTTGAGATGCAGCTGTAGCGTGACGTCAGCGTCTTCCGCGGCGTAGCGGCCTGCTTCTTCCAGCGCGATCTGGTTAAAGGTCAGCTGATTTTTGCCCTTACCGGCAATTTCTTCAAAGGTGATGGTTTTGTGTTTCAGCCAACGATCGGATAAGGAATCCATATCATGGCGGCCCGCCACGCTGTCCAGAATGTAAGATTCCAGCATGGTGTCAAAAGCGATACCACGCAGCTCAATGCCGTAGTTTTGCAGAATACCGCGGTCGTACTTCAGGTTTTGCCCGACCTTCAGCGCTTTCTCGTCTTCCAGAATCGGCTTCAGCAGTTCAAAGGCGCGCTCGCGGGAGATTTGCTCCGGCGCATCCAGATAGTCGTGAGCCACCGGAACATAGGCTGCAATACCCGGCTCCGTTGCGAATGACAGGCCCACCATATTAGCCGTAATGTTATCAAGGCTGTCTGTTTCGGTATCGAAAGCAAATACTGGCGCTTTTTTCAGCTTTTCAATCCAGGCGATGAGCCGTGACTCTTCAAGGATGGTTTCATAGTTGTCGAAGGAGAGCGCTGCCGCCTCTTCTTCTGCCTGCTCTTCGGCATCGACAACGATGGTCTCTTTCGGCTTCGCCGCAGGTTTAGCCCCTTTCGCCTGAAGCCATTTCCCGGCTTCAACATCCGCGGTCCAGCGTTTAAATTCGTATTTTCTGAACAGGCCAAGCAGTTCGTCGGCGGCGGGTTCCTGCACTTCCAGCTGCTCGCAGGTAAGCTCCAGCTCTACGTCAGTTTTGATGGTGGCCAACTGATAGGAGAGATAAGCCACCTCTTTGTTATCGGCGAGCTTTCCGGCCATGGTTTTTGCGCCACGGAAGGTAAGACCGGCAATTTTGTCGGGTTCTGCATACAGCGTATCCAGCCCGCCCAGCCCTTGCAGCAGCGCCTGAGCTGTTTTTTCGCCTACGCCCGGTACGCCAGGAATGTTATCCGAGGAATCGCCCATCAGGGCGAGGAAATCAATAATGAGCTCTGGCGGCACGCCATATTTGGCGACCACTTCTTCCGGGCCAAGAATGGTGTTTGTCATGGTGTTGATCAGCGTGATCCCGGGCGTTACCAGCTGCGCCATGTCTTTATCACCGGTACTGATCAGAACCGGGCGGCCTGCTTTTTCCGCTTCGCGCGCCAGGGTACCAATTACGTCATCAGCTTCAACGCCTGAGACCGCCAGCAGTGGCAGCCCCATCGCTTTCACCATAGCGTGCAACGGTTCAATTTGCGCACGCAGATCGTCAGGCATAGGGGGACGGTGAGATTTGTAATGCTCAAATAATTCATCGCGGAAGGTTTTACCCTTCGCATCAAACACCACGGCCGCATGGGTTGGGTGGTATTGCAGAATCAGGCTGCGAAGCATATTCAGCACGCCGTACATTGCGCCGGTAGGTTCCCCTGCGCTGTTGGTCAGAGGAGGAAACGCATGATACGCCCGATACAGGTAAGAAGAGCCATCGACGAGTATAAGTGGGTTTTCTGGGATCTGAACCATAATGTCCGTGCCTTTTATGAATTTATGGGTAAAGGATGCCACAGAAGGATGAAAACATCAGGTTTTAGCGCTTTATACAGAAAAAGATTTTGCGATCGGGAAGATCGCTCGCAAAACAAAACTGTGGATAAGTTTGTGCATATTTTTAATACAGGTGAATAACAGCTTTATAAAAGTGATACTGAAAACTTATTTATATAATAAAATCAAAGCATTGCTATAAGATCACTTAAGATCGCGCTTCACTGATGTTTATTTAGTCTATGTGGATATAAGACTTAAGCACTCTGTCTATATGCAAAAATTCGCTGCCTGGCAGGAAAAGCCGCAGCCTCCTGGTGTGAAACCGCCCTGGTCTGAGCGAATTTCTGATAAGATCGGCGCCCAGCACCGGATAGCCGGCTGCTCAATTACAGCTAACTATCTGAATAAATTCATTATGTCGAGAATACTCGCAGCGATAACATTATGGTTAAGCGTCATTTTAACTATTCTGGTTACCATCGCCTGTTCTGTGCCAATCATCGTTGCCGGAATAATTAAACTTCTGCTGCCTGTCCCTCCGGTATGGCGCGCGGTGTCTGCTTTTTGTAATTTTATGATGTACTGCTGGTGTGAAGGGCTGGCGATCCTGCTGCATCTGAACCCCTGGCTGAAGTGGGATGTTCAGGGGCTGGAGAAGCTGAACAAAAAGAACTGGTATCTGCTGATCTGCAATCACCACAGCTGGGCCGACATCGTTGTATTGTGCGTACTGTTTCGCAAACACATTCCGATGAACAAATACTTTCTGAAACAGCAGCTGGCCTGGGTGCCTTTCATTGGACTGGCCTGCTGGGCGCTGGATATGCCGTTTATGAAACGCTATTCACGCAGCTATTTAATTCGTCATCCGGAACGCCGCGGTAAGGACGTGGAAACCACGCGCCGTTCTTGCGAGAAGTTTCGCGCGCATCCCACCACCATTGTTAACTTCGTCGAAGGATCGCGCTTTACCGAAGAGAAGCGCCAGCAAACTCGCTCTCCTTATCAGAACCTGTTGCCGCCAAAGGCTGCGGGCATCGCAATGGCGCTCAACGTGCTGGGTGAGCAGTTCGATAAATTGTTGAACGTAACGCTCTGCTATCCGGAAAACGACAGGACGCCATTCTACGATATGCTCAGCGGCAGGCTGACGCGTATCGTTGTCCGCGTTGATCTGATGCCCGTCAACACTGAACTGCACGGGGATTATGTCAACGATAAAAACTTCAAACGTCGTTTCCAGCTTTGGCTTAATACACTCTGGAAAGAGAAAGACGAGCAGATAGCTAAGATTAAATCTTCATACAAAAACGCCGGTCAGTGACCGGCGTTTTTCTTTATGTTTGTTACTTTTTCTCAACCAGGTATTTCACGGTATCAGCGTACTGTTGTACGAAGATATCCATGCTGGTCGTGTCCATACCACGCATATTCACCTGGTATTTGCCGTTAACATACATCGCCGGCACGCCCTGCAACTGGAAGTCAGCGGCAGCTTTTTCCTGCTGTGCCACGAGAGATTTCACCACGAAACTGTTCCAGGCAGCGTCGTAGTCTTCACCTTTAACACCGGCATCCACGAACACTTTACGGATATCTGCCGTAGTTTGTACGGTCTGGGTTTTCTGTACGGCTTCAAACATAGGCGCGGTGATCTTATCTTCCACACCCAGCGCAATCGCGACCGCCCATGCCTGAGTCAGATCTTTACCCAGTGGGCCAAGGAACTCAACGTGGTATTTCGTCATTTTGGTGCCTTCCGGCAGCTTTTTCTTCACGTTGTCAGAAACATGAAGTACCTGCTCAAACTCGTAGCAGT
Organism: Enterobacter sp. MGH 33; assembly: GCF_000534535.1. NCBI lineage: Bacteria > Pseudomonadati > Pseudomonadota > Gammaproteobacteria > Enterobacterales > Enterobacteriaceae > Enterobacter > Enterobacter sp. MGH 33. The sequence continues at coordinate 189,706 of NZ_KI973212.1, forward strand.
GCGGGCAGTAGAAGGAGAAGAACTCCAACACCTGAGGCTCGCCAGCAACAGGCTTGTCCAGCGTAATGTACTGCTTGCCGTCGGTAAACTGCGCAGCAGTTGCGCTAAATGCCAGAATCATACCAGCCAGCGCCAGCCAAATTTTTTTCATGATTAACTCTCTCCTGGGTGTGTCCAATTAATACATCGGCGTTAATTGCAAAGGGGGTTCCTGTAGAACCTTAACCTGCGCGGTAAATGTGGATATCTGGTTGCGCCAGTAATCCTCCCCGGTAAGCCAGGGGAAATTTCGGGGAAAAGCCGGGTCTTCCCAACGCCTGATTAACCACGCGAGATAATAAACAAATCGCATCGCACGTAAAGGTTCTATCAAGGCAATTTCGTCTGAATTAAAGGGGCTAAATTCTTCATAAGCTTCAATTATGGTCTCAAGCTGCATGCGCTGCTCGGCTTTATCACCGTTGAGCAGCATCCACAGATCCTGCACCGCGGGTCCCATACGTGCGTCATCAAGATCGACAAATAGTGGGCCATCGCGCCAGAGAATATTCCCGGCGTGGCAGTCACCGTGCAGGCGCAGAGTAGTAATATCATCCCGCCAGCAGGCTTTTACAGCATCAATAAGCTTATCGGTCGCCGTGAGGAAATTATCCTTTAGCGCATTCGGGATCAGCGCCGATGTTTCGAATACCTGTCGCGGCTCAATAAGATATTCCTGAACACCAATCGTCGGACGGGCAACAAACGGTTTTTTACGTCCCGTCTGATGAATGCGCCCCAGATAGCGGGCAACCCATTCCATCTGATCTATATTATCTGCCTCAAACTGTCTTCCGCCCAGGCTCGGAAATACCGCGTAGTAAAAGCCCTGATGGGTCAGCAGCGTTTGGTTATTGAATTTAATGGGTGCCGCAACGGGAACATCGTCATCCAGCAGATCGTGGGCAAACTGATGCTCTTCCTGAATTTGTTCTGCGGACCAGCGCTGTGGACGGTAAAACTTTACGACAAAGCGCTGGCGCTCTTCGTCCTGAAATTGGTAGACACGGTTTTCGTAGCTGTTTAAAGGGGTTAACCCGGAATCCACCCGAATACCCTGTTCGAACAGCGCATCCATAATGGTATCCGGGTGTAATGTCTGGAAAGTAAAAGCCTGGTCGTTCATCCGATCATCCGGAAATTATACGAATGATTCAGGATATCATCTTGTGGCGATTTCGGTGGCTCCGCTTACAAGCTTTTACTCTTTAATTACGCCTCGGGCACGCAGTAATGCGGTTTTAAAATCCTCTTCATAATCTTTCTGAATGCCAGGAATAACAGCATCTTTAGCCGAGTCACGCATTTTCAGGTGATAGATCAGGATGTCGTCAGAAAGGTCTGCCAGTTCACCATCAAAACCTGACTCTTTCGCCAGTTTCTGTAAAAATTGCATCAGATTCAGCTCTGGCTCTTTTTGCCAGGCCGGCTGGAGAAGCTCAATGACTTCATTAAGACGTTTACATTTCATGGTAGTGCTCCTTTCATTTAGAGAGACACGTTAGCAGGGTCAATCCCACAATAAAAGAGGCGATATTCGTGAATCAATGCCAGGAAATCATCGGAGTTGTTCTGGCCGGGGGCAGGGCAACGCGAATGGGCGGAAAGGATAAGGGGCTTCAGCTCCTGAACAACACACCATTATGGCAGCATGTTGCTGATACGCTTGCAGATCAGGTGTCCTCGATGGCGATCAGCGCTAACCGACATGTTGATATTTATCAGCGCAGCGGGTATCCGGTTTATCAGGATAACCTGGTGGACTACCCCGGTCCGCTGGCGGGAATGCTTTCCGTTATGCAGCAGTCGCATGGAGAGTGGTTTCTCTTTTGTTCATGTGATACGCCCTTCATCCCGTCCTGCCTGGTTGAACGTCTGGTGCAGCGGCGCGGTGGTGCTCCCGTCGTCTGGGTACACGACGGTGAACGCGACCATCCAACGATCGCATTGATTAATCGCTCGTTAATATCCGCGCTGGAAGATTACCTGGCCGCAGGAGAGCGACGCGTTATGGTATTTATGCGTCAGTCCGGAGGGCATTCCGTTGATTTCAGCGACATGAAATCGGCGTTTGTGAATGTAAACACGACGGAAGATTTGCAGATAATGCAGGAGAAGAAATGATACCCGTATTAGCGATCTCTGCCTGGAGTGGCACCGGGAAGACTACGCTGCTAAAAAAACTAATACCTGCACTTTGCGCCAAAGGCATTCGTCCCGGATTGATTAAGCATACGCACCATAACATGGATGTCGATAAGCCGGGGAAAGATAGCTACGAGCTGCGTAAGGCTGGCGCTGCACAAACGATGGTGGCGAGTAACCAGCGCTGGGCGTTAATGACAGAAACACCGGATGAAGCACCGCTGGATCTCGCTTATCTTGTCAGCCGGATGGATCACTCCACGCTGGATCTGGTGCTGGTTGAGGGGTTTAAGCATGAGGCCGTGCCTAAGATCTTGCTGTTCAGAAACGGCGCCGGGCATGATGTTAGCGAACTAATGCTGGATGAGCATGTGATTGCCGTGGCCAGTGACGTTGCGTTGTCGCTGGAAGTACCGGTTCTGGATTTGAATAATGTGGAGGGGATTGCAGCGTTTATTTTGGCGTGGTGTGCAGTCTGAGATCTGCCGGGTGGCGGCTTCGCCTTGCCCGGCCTGCCGTTTTTCAACAAACAAACGCAAAAAGGCCATCCTTCCGGATGGCCTCTTCACTTGTTTGATGCCTGGCAGTTCCCTACTCTCACATGGGGAGACCCCACACTACCATCGGCGCTACGGCGTTTCACTTCTGAGTTCGGCATGGGGTCAGGTGGGACCACCGCGCTAAAGCCGCCAGGCAAATTCTGTTAATCTGTATCAAAGCTGAAATTTGATTGTCTGTCTCTTCGCCAAAACACCTTCGGCGTTGTAAGGTTAAGCCTCACGGTTCATTAGTATCGGTTAGCTCAACGCATCGCTGCGCTTACACACCCGACCTATCAACGTCGTCGTCTTCAACGTTCCTTCAGGAGACTTAAAGTCTCAGGGAGAACTCATCTCGGGGCAAGTTTCGTGCTTAGATGCTTTCAGCACTTATCTCTTCCGCATTTAGCTACCGGGCAGTGCCATTGGCATGACAACCCGAACACCAGTGATGCGTCCACTCCGGTCCTCTCGTACTAGGAGCAGCCCCCCTCAATTCTCCAGCGCCCACGGCAGATAGGGACCGAACTGTCTCACGACGTTCTAAACCCAGCTCGCGTACCACTTTAAATGGCGAACAGCCATACCCTTGGGACCTACTTCAGCCCCAGGATGTGATGAGCCGACATCGAGGTGCCAAACACCGCCGTCGATATGAACTCTTGGGCGGTATCAGCCTGTTATCCCCGGAGTACCTTTTATCCGTTGAGCGATGGCCCTTCCATTCAGAACCACCGGATCACTATGACCTGCTTTCGCACCTGCTCGCGCCGTCACGCTCGCAGTCAAGCTGGCTTATGCCATTGCACTAACCTCCTGATGTCCGACCAGGATTAGCCAACCTTCGTGCTCCTCCGTTACTCTTTGGGAGGAGACCGCCCCAGTCAAACTACCCACCAGACACTGTCCGCAACCCGGATTACGGGTCTACGTTAGAACACCAGCCATTAAAGGGTGGTATTTCAAGGTTGGCTCCACGCAGACTGGCGTCCACGCTTCAAAGCCTCCCACCTATCCTACACATCAAGGACCAGTGTTCAGTGTCAAGCTATAGTAAAGGTTCACGGGGTCTTTCCGTCTTGCCGCGGGTACACTGCATCTTCACAGCGAGTTCAATTTCACTGAGTCTCGGGTGGAGACAGCCTGGCCATCATTACGCCATTCGTGCAGGTCGGAACTTACCCGACAAGGAATTTCGCTACCTTAGGACCGTTATAGTTACGGCCGCCGTTTACCGGGGCTTCGATCAAGAGCTTCGCGTTGCCGCTAACCCCATCAATTAACCTTCCGGCACCGGGCAGGCGTCACACCGTATACGTCCACTTTCGTGTTTGCACAGTGCTGTGTTTTTAATAAACAGTTGCAGCCAGCTGGTATCTTCGACTGATTTCAGCTCCGCCCGCAGGGGCTTCACCTACACATCAGCGTGCCTTCTCCCGAAGTTACGGCACCATTTTGCCTAGTTCCTTCACCCGAGTTCTCTCAAGCGCCTTGGTATTCTCTACCTGACCACCTGTGTCGGTTTGGGGTACGATTTCGTGTTACCTGATGCTTAGAGGCTTTTCCTGGAAGCAGGGCATTTATCACTTCAGCACCGTAGTGCCTCGTCATCACACCTCAGCGTTAACAAGGTACCGGATTTACCTGGAACCTCCGCCTACATGCTTAAACCGGGACAACCGTCGCCCGGCTGACATAGCCTTCTCCGTCCCCCCTTCGCAGTAACACCAAGTACAGGAATATTAACCTGTTTCCCATCGACTACGCCTTTCGGCCTCGCCTTAGGGGTCGACTCACCCTGCCCCGATTAACGTTGGACAGGAACCCTTGGTCTTCCGGCGAGCGGGCTTTTCACCCGCTTTATCGTTACTTATGTCAGCATTCGCACTTCTGATACCTCCAGCATGCCTCACAGCACACCTTCAACGGCTTACAGAACGCTCCCCTACCCAACAACACATAGTGTCGCTGCCGCAGCTTCGGTGCATGGTTTAGCCCCGTTACATCTTCCGCGCAGGCCGACTCGACCAGTGAGCTATTACGCTTTCTTTAAATGATGGCTGCTTCTAAGCCAACATCCTGGCTGTCTGTGCCTTCCCACATCGTTTCCCACTTAACCATGACTTTGGGACCTTAGCTGGCGGTCTGGGTTGTTTCCCTCTTCACGACGGACGTTAGCACCCGCCGTGTGTCTCCCGTGATAACATTCTTCGGTATTCGTAGTTTGCATCGGGTTGGTAAGCCGGGATGGCCCCCTAGCCGAAACAGTGCTCTACCCCCGAAGATGAGTTCACGAGGCGCTACCTAAATAGCTTTCGGGGAGAACCAGCTATCTCCCGGTTTGATTGGCCTTTCACCCCCAGCCACAGGTCATCCGCTAATTTTTCAACATTAGTCGGTTCGGTCCTCCAGTTAGTGTTACCCAACCTTCAACCTGCCCATGGCTAGATCACCGGGTTTCGGGTCTATACCCTGCAACTTAACGCCCAGTTAAGACTCGGTTTCCCTTCGGCTCCCCTATACGGTTAACCTTGCTACAGAATATAAGTCGCTGACCCATTATACAAAAGGTACGCAGTCACCCCATAAAGAGGCTCCCACTGCTTGTACGTACACGGTTTCAGGTTCTTTTTCACTCCCCTCGCCGGGGTTCTTTTCGCCTTTCCCTCACGGTACTGGTTCACTATCGGTCAGTCAGGAGTATTTAGCCTTGGAGGATGGTCCCCCCATATTCAGACAGGATACCACGTGTCCCGCCCTACTCTTCGAGTTCACAGCATGTGCATTTTCGTGTACGGGACTATCACCCTGTACCGTCGGACTTTCCAGACCGTTCCACTAACACACAAGCTGATTCAGACTCCGGGCTGCTCCCCGTTCGCTCGCCGCTACTGGGGGAATCTCGGTTGATTTCTTTTCCTCGGGGTACTTAGATGTTTCAGTTCCCCCGGTTCGCCTCGTTAACCTATGTATTCAGTTAACGATAGTGCAACGGATTGCACTGGGTTTCCCCATTCGGACATCGCCGGGTCAAGGGTTCATATCACCTCGCCGGCGCTTTTCGCAGATTAGCACGTCCTTCATCGCCTCTGACTGCCAGGGCATCCACCGTGTACGCTTAGTCGCTTAACCTCACAACCCGAAGATGTTTCTTTCGATTCACCATCGACTTGCGAAAATTTGAGAGACTCGAACACACATGAGCTGTGTGTCGTTTCAATTTTCAGCTTGATCCAGATTTTTAAAGAGCAAATATCTCAAACATGACTCGCAAGTCAGTTTTGAGATATGACGGCAGGTGACTTTCACTCACGAACCAGCAAGTGGCGTCCCCTAGGGGATTCGAACCCCTGTTACCGCCGTGAAAGGGCGGTGTCCTGGGCCTCTAGACGAAGGGGACGTACAGTCTCAATCGCAAGACGCCTTGCTATTTACTTTTCATCAGACAATCTGTGTGAGCACTGCAAAGGCAGGTTCTTTAAGGTAAGGAGGTGATCCAACCGCAGGTTCCCCTACGGTTACCTTGTTACGACTTCACCCCAGTCATGAATCACAAAGTGGTAAGCGCCCTCCCGAAGGTTAAGCTACCTACTTCTTTTGCAACCCACTCCCATGGTGTGACGGGCGGTGTGTACAAGGCCCGGGAACGTATTCACCGTGGCATTCTGATCCACGATTACTAGCGATTCCGACTTCATGGAGTCGAGTTGCAGACTCCAATCCGGACTACGACGCACTTTATGAGGTCCGCTTGCTCTCGCGAGGTCGCTTCTCTTTGTATGCGCCATTGTAGCACGTGTGTAGCCCTACTCGTAAGGGCCATGATGACTTGACGTCATCCCCACCTTCCTCCAGTTTATCACTGGCAGTCTCCTTTGAGTTCCCGGCCTAACCGCTGGCAACAAAGGATAAGGGTTGCGCTCGTTGCGGGACTTAACCCAACATTTCACAACACGAGCTGACGACAGCCATGCAGCACCTGTCTCAGAGTTCCCGAAGGCACCAATCCATCTCTGGAAAGTTCTCTGGATGTCAAGAGTAGGTAAGGTTCTTCGCGTTGCATCGAATTAAACCACATGCTCCACCGCTTGTGCGGGCCCCCGTCAATTCATTTGAGTTTTAACCTTGCGGCCGTACTCCCCAGGCGGTCGACTTAACGCGTTAGCTCCGGAAGCCACGCCTCAAGGGCACAACCTCCAAGTCGACATCGTTTACGGCGTGGACTACCAGGGTATCTAATCCTGTTTGCTCCCCACGCTTTCGCACCTGAGCGTCAGTCTTTGTCCAGGGGGCCGCCTTCGCCACCGGTATTCCTCCAGATCTCTACGCATTTCACCGCTACACCTGGAATTCTACCCCCCTCTACAAGACTCTAGCCTGCCAGTTTCGAATGCAGTTCCCAGGTTGAGCCCGGGGATTTCACATCCGACTTGACAGACCGCCTGCGTGCGCTTTACGCCCAGTAATTCCGATTAACGCTTGCACCCTCCGTATTACCGCGGCTGCTGGCACGGAGTTAGCCGGTGCTTCTTCTGCGGGTAACGTCAATCGACAAGGTTATTAACCTTATCGCCTTCCTCCCCGCTGAAAGTACTTTACAACCCGAAGGCCTTCTTCATACACGCGGCATGGCTGCATCAGGCTTGCGCCCATTGTGCAATATTCCCCACTGCTGCCTCCCGTAGGAGTCTGGACCGTGTCTCAGTTCCAGTGTGGCTGGTCATCCTCTCAGACCAGCTAGGGATCGTCGCCTAGGTGAGCCGTTACCCCACCTACTAGCTAATCCCATCTGGGCACATCCGATGGCAAGAGGCCCGAAGGTCCCCCTCTTTGGTCTTGCGACGTTATGCGGTATTAGCTACCGTTTCCAGTAGTTATCCCCCTCCATCAGGCAGTTTCCCAGACATTACTCACCCGTCCGCCACTCGTCAGCGAAGCAGCAAGCTGCTTCCTGTTACCGTTCGACTTGCATGTGTTAGGCCTGCCGCCAGCGTTCAATCTGAGCCATGATCAAACTCTTCAATTTAAAAGTTTGATGCTCAATGAATTAAACTTCGTAATGAATTACGTGTTCACTCGTTGAGACTTGGTATTCATTTAGTGTCCGAGGACATTAAGAATCCATGTCACTTTGAGTGCCCACACAGATTGTCTGATAAATTGTTAAAGAGCAGTGCCGCTTCGTTTTCGCTGCGGCGCGGGGTGTGCATATTACGCTTTCCCGCTTCAGAGTCAAGCGTTTGTTTTGCTTTTTCTCTGCTGACCCGGCGGCTTGCGTGCCGTTGTTCCGTGTCAGTGGAGGCGCATTATAGGGAGTTCTTCTGAAGTGACAAGAGGAAATTTAAAAAAAGTTTCTGACCGTGTTTTTTTTCACCAAAAGCGATGAGTTCAAGCTACAAATTGTTCTATTTGATGTATCTGCAACCACAATCACACCTGAGATGGCATAATTAACCGCATCAATATTTAAGGAATAAAAGCGATGCCATTAAGCGCACAACAGCTGGCAGCTCAAAAAAACCTGTCCTATGTGCTGGCAGAGAAACTGGCGCAGCTGATCTTAGCGGGTAAATATGCTCCAGGTAGCATCCTGCCAAGCGAGATGGAGCTGGGAGATCAGTTTGGCGTTAGCCGTACCGCCGTTCGCGAAGCGGTAAAAACATTAACGGCGAAAGGGATGGTGCTTCCACGCCCGCGCATTGGCACCCGCGTTATGCCTCAGGGAAACTGGAACTTTCTCGATCAGGAGTTACTCACCTGGTGGATGACCGAAGATAACTTTAATCAGGTCGTCGATCACTTTCTGGTCATGCGCAGCAGTCTTGAGCCTCAGGCCTGCCTGCTTGCCGCCACGCTCGGCACAGCCGAGCAAAAAGCGCAGCTCAATACTTTGATGGAAGAGATGGTGGATCTGAAAAAGCACTTTAACCGCGAGCGCTGGATAGCGGTCGATATGGCCTGGCATGAACATATCTATAATATGAGCGGAAATCCTTTCCTGACCTCCTTTGCTTCTTTATTCCATTCTGTGTACCACACTTACTTTACCTCTATCACGCAGGATGAGGTGGTGAAGCTGGATCTGCATCAGGCGATAGTCGATGCCATTCAGGAGAGCGACGGGCAGCGAGCCCTGAGTGCGTGCCAGGCGTTGCTGGCCGCGCCAACCCACCAGCAGGTAAATAAATGACAGAGAAAAAAGCACGCAGTATGGCCGGACTGCCGTGGATTGCAGCCATGGCGTTCTTTATGCAGGCACTGGATGCCACTATCCTCAATACCGCCCTTCCCGCCATAGCCCAAAGCCTTAACCGCTCCCCGCTGGCGATGCAATCCGCCATCATCAGCTACACCCTGACGGTGGCGATGCTTATTCCGGTCAGCGGCTGGCTGGCCGATCGTTTCGGCACACGCAAAGTGTTCATGCTGGCGGTGACGCTGTTCACGCTCGGTTCTCTGGCTTGCGCCCTCTCCACCTCTCTGACGGAACTGGTTATCTTCCGCGTTCTACAGGGGATAGGCGGCGCGATGATGATGCCCGTCGCGCGTCTGGCGTTATTACGCGCCTATCCGCGCAGCGAACTGCTCCCGGTGCTCAACTTTGTGACTATGCCGGGGCTGGTCGGCCCGATACTTGGCCCGGTTCTCGGCGGCGTACTGGTGACCTAGGCTAGCTGGCACTGGATCTTCCTGATTAATATTCCGATTGGTGTGGCAGGGCTGATTTATGCCCGCAAATATATGCCGAACTTCACCACGCCAAGACGCAGCTTCGATATGGGTGGTTTCTTCCTGTTTGGCCTGAGCCTGGTCCTGTTCTCCAGCGGGATGGAGCTGTTTGGCGAGAAAATCGTAGCGACGTGGCTGGCGCTGGCCGTCATCCTCAGCGGTATTCTGCTGTTCCTTCTATATATACGTCATGCGCGTCGCCATCCGACACCGCTTATCTCTTTATCTCTGTTTAACACCCGAACGTTCTCCGTCGGGATCGCGGGCAATATTGCCTCGCGTCTGGGCACGGGCTGCGTACCGTTCCTGATGCCGCTGATGCTCCAGGTCGGTTTCGGCTATCCGGCCCTGATTGCTGGCTGCATGATGGCGCCCACGGCGATGGGCTCGATTCTGGCAAAATCGACGGTCACGCAGGTGCTGCGCTGGTTTGGCTATCGTAAGACGCTGGTTGGCGTGACGATCTTTATCGGATTGATGATTGCGCAGTTCTCCCTGCAATCTGCGGCGTTACCAATCTGGATGCTGATCCTGCCGCTGTTTGTGCTGGGTATGGCCATGTCGACGCAGTTTACGTCGATGAACACCATCACCCTTGCGGACCTCACCGACGAGAATGCCAGCAGCGGCAACAGCGTACTGGCGGTCACTCAACAGCTGTCGATCAGCCTCGGGGTTGCCGTGAGCGCGGCGGTACTGCGGTTTTATGAAGGGTTCGAGGGAACTAATACCGTTGAGCAGTTCCACTATACCTTTATCACTATGGGCGCGCTTACCGTGGTATCGGCGGTGGTCTTTATGTTGTTAAAACCAAAAGACGGCCGGAACCTGATTAAAGAGCGTCACAAAGAGAAGGCTAAACCGAACCGCGTTCCATCAGAACAGGAGTAAGCTGCAAACGTTGCTGTTGCAGCGTGGGCTGGGCCATGCGGTGGATCAACACATCGATGGCCAGCTCGCCCAGTTCATCTTTCGGCTGATGGATGGTGGTCAGTGGGGGCGTCATGTAGCGCGCCAGTTCGATATCATCGTAACCGACGATCGCCATGTCGTCCGGAACACGTAATCCCGCCTGATACAGCGCCTGATATGCTCCGAATGCCATCGCATCGTTACCGATAAACACCGCCTGCGGACGCGGCTCTTGCGCCAGCAGTTTCTGCATTGCTTCAAATCCACCGTTAAATTCGAAATCGCCGGTGATGCGATAGCCATCAGGAATGGCAAGCCCCGCCCGTTCCATGGCCGAAAGATAGCCTTCCAGACGCAGGCGCGCCGGGGTTTTATCCAGCGGGCCGGTAATACAGGCAATGCGGGTATGACCTTTATCGATCAGATGCTGAGTCGCCATATCGCCGCCCAGCAGCGAGTTATCCTGGATCAGATCGCTGGTGCCGTCGAACGGCGCCCAGTCCATCATCACCGTGGGAATAGAAGGGTAACGCTGGATGATCTCTTTCGAAGGTTGATGCGTTTCGGTACAGAGCAGCAGCAGCCCGTCGACGCGTTTTTGCATCAGCGTTTCCAGGTTACGGTTCATGCGCTGCTCATCGCCTTCGGTATTGCACAGCACCAGGCTGTAGCCGCGCTCGAAGCAGCTGCGCTCCACGCCGCGCACCAGTTCAGAATAAAAAGGGTTGGTACTGGCCGTGATCAGCATGCCGATGGTGCGCGTCTGGTTGAGCTTCAGGCTGCGGGCCAGCGCAGACGGCGCATAGTTGAGTTCTTTAATTGCAGCGTCAACTTTCTCCCGAATCGCCTCGCTGACGAAGCGATCGTTATTGATTACGTGGGAGACAGTCGAGGTAGAAACGCCCGCCATACGGGCGACATCTTTCATTGTGGCCAAGCGTTACCCCTGCTGACTTAAGAATTCATCAATCTCTTTACGCCATGGAACAGAAGGCTGAGCGCCTTTACGCGTCACCGCAATCGCAGCGGCGGCATGCGCGAAGCGAATCGCGTCATCCATTGCTTTTCCTTCCAGCAGCGCCGTTACCAGTGCACCGTTGAAGGTGTCTCCTGCGGCGATGGTATCAATGGCTTTGACCTTAAAGCCCGGTACGCGACGGCCTTCGCCATTGACGCTAGCCCACACCCCACGGCTGCCGAGGGTGATTATTACGGTGCCGATGCCTTTTTCATGCAGTGCAAGCGCGGCACGCGCGGCATCGTCATCATTTTCGACACGGATACCCGTCAGCTTTTCCGCTTCGGTTTCGTTCGGGGTGATGATATCCACCAGCGCCAGCAGCTCATCTGATAATACACGGGCAGGCGCAGGGTTAAGTACGACAGACGTATGATTTTCATGCGCAATTTTCGCGGCGGCCAGCACGCTTTCAACCGGTGACTCCAGCTGCATCAGCAGGGCTTCCGCTCCGGCGATGATTCCACGCTGCGCTTCGACGCGTTCAGTCGTTAACGCGGCATTAGCCCCTGCATGAATACCGATGACATTCTCACCTTCCGCATTGACGAAAATCAGCGCCACGCCGGTAGATTCCCCTGCAACCACGCTGACGGGTGCAATGTCGATGTTGTCGCTTGCCAGCTGTTTGCGTACGCGCTCGCCGGTATCGTCATCACCCGTACAGGCGATAAACGCGATATTCGCCCCGCTGCGTCCGGCGGCAACCGCCTGGTTTGCGCCCTTACCGCCGAACGCCACCTGATACTGATTGCCAGTGACGGTTTCGCCCGGAGTGGGGAACGTTTCAAGGTTAAGAATGTGATCGGCATTGATACTGCCAAGGACGACGAGGTTGCCTGCGGTTTTCATGTATTGAGGTGTCCATCTGAGAGCGCCACCGGTCTTACCCGGTGGCGTATGCCACACTTTTCTTTTATTTGGTGTCCCTCAGGCAGCCAGCGACTGCCTGAATCGCCTTTACTGCTTAATGACCAGTTTCAGGTCAACAGGATATTTGGCCTGAACTTTTTCGCCCTTCAGCACTTTATCGGCAGTTTGCACGCCAGTCGCGCCAATCTGCTCAGGCAGCTGAGCGATGGTCGCAGCCAGTTTGCCATCATTTACTGCTTTTTCACCATCCGGCGTGCCATCAAATCCGACAACCATCACATCTGATTTACCCGCAGTCTGGAGCGCACGCAGCGCACCGAGCGCCATTTCGTCGTTCTGTGCGAATACCGCCTGCACATCAGGATGCGCGGTCAGCAGGTTCTGCATGACGTTCAGGCCCTTTGTACGGTCGAAGTCTGCCGGCTGGCTCGCCAGCACGTTGAATTTGTGCGCCGCAACAGCCTGCTGGAAGCCTTCACCACGTTCACGGGCTGCGGAAGTCCCGGCGATACCCTGCAACTCGATCACTTTCGCGCCTTCACCTGCTTTCTTCGCGATGTAGTCACCGGCGATTTTACCGCCCAGTACGTTATCAGACGCAATGTGGCTGACCACATCCCCTTTCGTTGCCTGACGGTCAAGGGTGATGACCGGGATCTTCGCCTGGTTTGCCATCTTCACGGCGTTACCGACCGCGTCGGAATCGGTTGGGTTGATCAGCAGGATTTTGGTACCACGAACGGTTAAGTCCTGAACGTTAGCCAGCTCTTTCGCCGGGTTGTTCTGAGAATCCAGCACCACCAGGTTGTAGCCCAGTTTATCTGCTTCTTTCTGCGCGCCATCCTTCAGGGAGACGAAGAACGGGTTGTTCAGGGTAGAGACAACCAGCGCGATGGTGTCCTTCGCCATGGCGTTAGCACTTACGGTTGCGCTCAGCGCGACAGCAGAAACCAGGGTAGCCAGTTTTTTCATGTTCATATCTAAGATGTCCTGTAGTGTCGTCAGTTACTGTTTTTTGTTGTCTACCAGTACCGCCAGCAAAATCACCACTGCCTTAACGATCATCTGGTAATAGGAGGAAACACCTAACAAATTCAAACCATTATTCAGGAAACCGAGGATCAGTGCGCCGATCAATGTCCCAACAATGCGACCTTTACCACCCGCAAGGCTCGTACCGCCCAGAACCACTGCCGCGATGGCATCCAGCTCATAGCCCGTACCCGCCGTTGGCTGCGCGGAAGAGAGGCGCGCCACTTCGATGATGCCCGCCAGAGACGCCAGCAGGCCGCACAGGGAGTAAACGATAATTTTGACTTTATTAACGCTGATACCGGACAGGCGCGTTGCCGCTTCGTTACCGCCCAGCGCATAGATATAACGACCCAGACGGGTATGGTGCAGCATGTACCATGCCGCCAGGAAGACGATAGCCATGATCCAGACCGGGGTCGGGACACCCAGCGGGCGACCAATACCGAACCAGCCAAACAGATCGGCGTTATCGGTAAAACCGGTATTAATCGGGCTGCCGTTGGTGTACACCATGGTCACACCGCGCAGCAGCAGCATCATCACCAGCGTGGCGATGAACGCCTGAACGCGACCTTTCGCCACAATCACGCCGGTTACGGCGCCAATTGCCGCACCTGCCGCCAGCGCAGCGGCAACGGCCACCAGCGCGTTGACCTCAATACCAACAATCGACGCGGCGATCGCGCCGGTGAGGGCCAGCAGGGAACCGACGGACAGATCGATACCCGAGGTCAAAATCACCAGCGTCATCCCCACCGCCATAATGGCGTTGACGGAGGTCTGCTGAAGAATGTTGAACAGGTTATTGACGGTAAAAAAGTTCGGGCTCATGGTCGAGACAATCGCGATCAGCACCAGCAGGGCAATCAGCGATTTTTGTTCCATCAGCCATGCCTTTGTGAAATAGCGGCGACCAGAAACAGCCTGGGTAGTCATCTTCTTACTCCTGATTCACGCGATTAAGCTTGCCCACAGCGGCAGCCATCAGAACTTCCTGGGTGGCCTGCTCGCGAGTGAATTCACCGCCGAGATGCCCTTCATGCATGACGATAATGCGATCGCTCATGCCTAATACCTCTGGCATCTCGGAAGAGACCAGAATGATGCTCAGACCGTCGGCCTTGAACTGGTTAATCAGCTGATAGATCTCTTTCTTCGCGCCCACGTCCACGCCGCGGGTGGGCTCATCCAGGATCAGCACTTTCGGGCGCGTCATCAGCCCGCGGGCAATCGCCACTTTCTGCTGATTCCCGCCGGACAACAGGCCAATCGCCTGCTCCATAGACGGGGTTTTAACGTTAAAGAGACGGATAAAATCGCTGACCGCCTGCTGCTCATCTTTGTGTTTCAGGCTGCCGCCGCTGCGGCTGAAATAGCCTAGCGCAGTCAGGGACATGTTCTCTTTCACCGACATGCCCAGCACTAAGCCGTCGCGCTTACGGTCTTCAGAAATATAGACAATGCCGTTCGCCAGGCCATCCTGAGGCGAGCGGGTGACCACCTCATGGCCGTCGAGGGTAACGTAGCCGCTGGTGCGCGGCAGTGCGCCATAGAGCACTTTCATCAGTTCGGTGCGCCCCGCGCCCATCAGGCCCGCGACGCCAAGGATCTCGCCCTTGCGCAGAGTAAAGGAGACGTCATTCACGCCCGGCCCGCAGAGATTATCCACCTTCAGGCGGATCTCTCCCGGCGCTTTCTCCAGATGCGGATACTGATCTTCGAGCTTACGTCCCACCATCATTTCAATCAGCGTATCTTCGGTCAGGGTTGCCACTTCGCGCTCGGCAATAAACTGCCCGTCGCGAAAGACGGTGACGTCGTCGCAGATCTCGAAGATCTCTTTCATGCGGTGTGAGATATAGACAATGCCGCGGCCCTGGGATTTCAGCTCACGGATCACGCGGAACAGGGATTCGGTTTCGGTATCGGTCAGGGCGTCGGTCGGTTCATCCATAATGATGACCTTCGACTCGAAGCTCAGCACCTTCGCGATTTCCACCATCTGCTGATCGCCGATGGAAAGGTCGCCCACCAGTCGGTCGCTCTTAAAGCGCAGATTCAGCTTCGCCAGCAGTTTGTCCGCTTCGGCATACATGGTTTTCCAGTCGATTTTGCCAAACCGGTTCACGAACTCACGGCCGAGGAAGATGTTCTCCGCAATGGTGAGCTGCGGGATCAGGTTCAACTCCTGGTGGATGATGCCGATACCCGCTTCCTGAGAGGATTTCGGGCCGTTAAAGGTGGTCTCTTTACCCAGCCACAGCAGCGAACCGGCATCGCGTTGGTAGATACCGGTCAGCACTTTCATCATGGTGGATTTGCCGGCGCCGTTTTCGCCCACCAGCGCCATGACGCGCCCGGAATAGACGTTCAGCGCCGCACCGGAGAGGGCTTTTACGCCCGGGAACGACTTATCGATCCCTTTGAGTTGCAGTAATGCGTCCATGATGGCCTCAGAAGGTGACGCCAGCACAGAGAATGATATTCGCATACGGGGAGCACTCCCCGCTGCGAATCACCGCCTGACTGTCTGCGGTTTGTTGTTTGAACTGCTCGTGCGTTGTGTAACGAATTTCTATGGTGTTTCCCTGGTGCTGTTGCAGTTGCTCAATGTGGCTGAGCAACGTTTCGTGGAGTTGCGGATTATGTTGTTTGATTTCCGCCGCGAGAATGGCCGCCTCAACCTGCATCTCCGCGGTGACCACTTCCAGTACCTGCATGAACGAGGGTACGCCCTGCGTTAACGCCATATCGATACGGGTTGTGCTGCGCGGAACCGGTAAGCCTGCATCGCAAACCACCAGCGTATCGGTATGCCCAAGACGGGAAATCACCGATGAGATTTCTGAGTTGAGTACTGTGCCTTTCTTCATTTTTTGCTCCACTAGCGAAACGTTTCGCTAAAAACAGTGTAGCCGCAGAAGTGTTCAGAAAACCATCATGACGTAACGGATTTGTGATCAACGTCGAAACGTTTCGCTAAGTGAAATGCAATAGAGGAAAATTGCCCGGCGGCGCTACGCTTGCACGGGCCTACGGGTCTGGTAGGCCGGGTAAGCGCAGCGCCACCCGGCATATTCAGAAGGGTTAAATCTCGACCTGCGTCCCCAGCTCAATCACGCGGTTAGGCGGGATCTCAAACTGGTCAGGCGCACGCAGGGCGTTACGTTGCAGAATGAGATACAGCTTGCCGCGCAGGCGCAGATACCATGGGCGCTTGCCGATGATCAGCGACTCGTGGGACATAAAGAACGACGTCTCCATCATGCGGCAACTCAGGCCTTCCAGACCGCAGCGGTGGAACACCTCTTCCACGTTCGGCGTTTCGCGCCAGCCGTAGCTTGCCACCACGCGCCAGAAGGTTGGCGACAGCTGTTCAATCTGTACGCGACGCACGTTGTGAACGTACGGCGCATCTTCGGTACGCAGCGTCAGCAGGATCACGCGCTCGTGCAGCACTTTGTTGTGCTTGAGGTTATGCATCAGCGCAAACGGGATCACGTTCAGCGCGCGAGACATATACACCGCCGTGCCCGGCACGCGCACCGGTGGGGACTTCTCCAGCGAGGCGATCATCGCCTCAAGAGAGTTACCGTGCTCGTGCATACGACGCAGCAGGCGGAAACGTTCGCTCTTCCACGTCGTCATCACAATAAACATCACCAGACCCAGCGTCAGCGGCAGCCAGCCGCCGGAGACAATCTTGTCGAGGTTCGCAGAGAACAGCGGCACGTCGATGCAGAGGAAGCCAACCAGGATCAGCCCCACGAGGAACTTATTCCAGTGCCAGTTACGGTACGCCACGGTGGTGGAGAGAATAGAGGTCAACACCATCGTTCCGGTTACCGCGATACCGTACGCCGCCGCCAGATTACTGGAGTGCTCAAAGCTGACGATAACAATCACCACCGCGAAATAGAGCAGCCAGTTGACGAACGGAATGTAGATCTGGCCAGACTCCATCTCCGAGGTATGGATAATGCGCATTGGGGAGAGATAACCCAAACGCACGGCCTGACGCGTCAGGGAGAATACGCCGGAAATGACAGCCTGAGAGGCAATGACCGTCGCCAGCGTCGCCAGGATCAGCATCGGAACCAGCGCCCAGTCCGGCGCCAGCAGGAAGAACGGGTTTTTAATCGCTTCAGGGTGTGCAAGCAGCAGAGCGCCCTGACCGAAGTAATTCAGCACCAGTGAAGGCAAGACCACGCTAAACCAGGCGACGCGAATAGGGAGTTTCCCGAAGTGGCCCATATCCGCATACAGCGCTTCAACACCGGTAATGGACAGCACCACCGCGCCCAGCGCCACAAACGACACCACTTTATATTCAAGGAAGAAATGCACCGCCCACATTGGGTTCAGCGCGTGCAGGACATCCGGGTTGGCGATAATACTGCGTAAGCCCAGCGCCGCCAGGATCAGGAACCAGGCCAGCATAATAGGCGCGAACAGCTTACCCACCAGCCCGGTACCGTGTTTTTGTATGGCAAACAGCAACGTCAGCACGATAATAGCGAGTGGCACCACCCACGTATCAAGCTGTGGCGCGACAATCTCCAGCCCCTCTATGGCCGACATTACAGAAATCGCCGGCGTAATCACGACTTCTCCATAGAAGAAGCTGCCGCCAATCAGGCCGATGATGACCAGCACGGAGGTCATTCTTGCGGACGTATTGCGCCCGGCAAGGGACATCAGGGTCAGAATACCGCCCTCGCCCGCGTTATCAGCCCGCATTACGAAAGAGAGATACTTAAGGGAGACCACCAGGATCAGCAGCCAGAAGATGAGCGAGAGGAAACCAAATACGGCGTCACGCTCTACACCAAAACCAAACTGACCGGACAGACATTCACGAAGCGTATAAAGCGGGCTGGTGCCGATATCACCGTAGACAACCCCGATCGCCGCAAGCGTTACAGCGGGTAATGATTGCTTATTATCAGTGCTCATAGACTAGTCTTTTCGTTTGAATAACAAATGTGTGCTTAGTCCCTTGGCCCACAAAAAGCGCACAGTATGCACGATTCAATGCAAAATCGTACCCCTAAATGCAGCCGCATTAATGTAGCGCAAAGAAAATAGCGCCGCACTTCAGCCTATTACCAGGCCAGACCGAAACGTCTATACTCGCTTCAATTAGCCGCCACGACGGCGAAAGGATGCAAAACTATTATGGCTCACTCACATTTATTAGCAGAAAGAATTTCCCGCCTCAGCAGTGCGCTGGAGAAAGGCCTTTACGAGCGTAGCCACGCCATTCGCCTCTGTTTACTGGCGGCGCTGAGTGGGGAAAGCGTATTTCTGCTGGGCCCGCCGGGCATTGCCAAAAGTCTGATCGCACGCCGCCTCAAATTCGCTTTCCAGAACGCGCGCGCATTCGAGTATTTGATGACGCGCTTCTCCACGCCGGAAGAAGTTTTCGGCCCACTCTCCATTCAGGCGTTAAAAGATGAGGGACGCTATGAACGTCTGACGGCGGGCTATCTTCCGGAAGCGGAAATCGTCTTTCTTGATGAGATCTGGAAAGCCGGCCCGGCCATACTGAATACCCTGTTGACGGCAATTAACGAACGCCGCTTCCGCAACGGCGCCAGCGAAGAGAAGATCCCCATGCGCCTGCTGGTGGCCGCGTCTAACGAATTGCCCGAAGCCGACAGCAGCCTGGAAGCGCTGTATGACCGTATGCTGATCCGCCTGTGGCTGGATAAAGTCCAGGATAAATCAAACTTCCGTTCTATGCTGGTAAGCCAGCAGGATGAAAACGAAAACCCGGTGGCAGCGTCATTGCAGGTCACGGACGAGGAATACCACCAGTGGCAGGAGGAGATCGGCAAGATAAAACTGCCCGATCCCGTTTTTGAGCTGATCTTCATGCTGCGCCAGCAGCTTGATTTGCTGCCCTCCGCGCCGTACGTCTCCGATCGTCGCTGGAAAAAAGCCATTCGCCTGCTCCAGGCAAGCGCGCTGTTTAGCGGCCGCGATGCTGTCGCCCCAATCGATCTGATCCTGCTGAAAGACTGCCTGTGGCACGACGCAGAAGGGATGAATCTGATGCAACAGCAGCTGGACGTTTTGATGACCGGACACGCGTGGGGTCAACAATCCATGCTTAATCAACTGGGCGCGATTGCCCAACGTCGCCTTCAGCTCCAGCAGCAGCAAAGTGACAAAACCGCGCTGAAGGTGAACCGTCTTGGCGGGATGTTTGCCCGTAAACCGCACTATGAACTGCCCGCCGGGCTGACTGACGCCTCGCTCACGCTTCTTCTTCAGCAACCGCTGAAGCTTCATGATATGCAGGTTGTGCACGTGACGATCGAACGCGTTGCGCTGGTTCAGTGGCTGGATAAAGGCGGTGAGATCCGCGGTAAACTCAACGGTATCGGCTTTGCACAGCCGCTGTCGATGGAAGTCGACAGCAGCCAGCACCTTGTGATCCGCGACGTCAGCCTTCAGGGATCGCGCCTGGCGCTGCCGGGCACGGCCTCCGATACTGTTCCGGAGGAGATCAAACAGCAGCTCGACGCGCTGGATAACGAATGGCATCAGCAGCACACGCGCTTCAGCGAGCAGCAGAAATGCCTCTTTATCCATAGCGACTGGTTAGGTCGCATTGAAGCCAGCTTGCAGGATGTCAGCGCGCAGATCAAACAGGCGCGTCAATGCTAACGCTGGACACGCTTAACGTCATGCTGGCGGTTAGCGAGGAAGGGTTGATCGAAGAGGTCGTCATTACCCTGCTCGCTTCACCGCAGCTGGCGGCCTTCTTTGAAAAATTCCCGAAGCTCCGAAAAGCAATGACGGACGATCTGCCCCGCTGGCGCGATAACCTGCGACAGCGGTTTAAGGAGACGGAAGTCCCGCCGGAACTGACAGAGGAAGTGGCTGGTTACCAGCAGTGCCAGCGGCTTTCAACACCGCAGTTTATTGCCCAGCTACAGCAAACCCTGACGCTGCTTGATAACGTTCACTCCCCGTTTGCCAGCCAGGCCAGAGCGCTGGTCACTGACAACCCCAGCTTTACTCCCGCCCTGCATACGCTGTTTTTACAGCGCTGGCGTCTGAGCCTTGTGGTCCAGGCCACGGCCCTTAATCAGCAGTTGCTGGACGAAGAGCGCGAACAGTTGCTCAGTGAAGTCCAGGAGCGAATGACCCTGAGCGGCCAGTTAGAACAGGTGCTGGTGGAGAATGAAAACGCCGCCGGTCGACTCTGGGATATGAGTGCCGGCCAGTTAAAGCGGGGCGATTATCAGCTGATCGTGAAGTACGGCGACTTTCTGGCGCAACAGCCGGAGCTGATGAAGCTTGCAGAACAGCTCGGCCGCTCCCGGGAGGCCCGGTCGGTCCCAAAGAAAGATGCGCCGATGGAGACCTTCCGTACGCTGGTACGCGAACCCTCCACCGTACCGGAGCAGGTGGACGGGCTACAGCAAAGCGATGACATCCTGCGCCTGCTGCCCACGGAACTCAGCACGCTGGGAATGACCGAACTGGAGTATGAGTTTTATCGTCGGCTGGTGGAAAAACAGCTCATTACCTATCGACTGCATGGCGAAGCCTGGCGCGAGAAGATCAGCCAGCGTCCGGTAGTGCACCAGGATTTTGATGAGCAACCGCGCGGCCCATTTATTGTTTGCGTCGATACGTCCGGATCGATGGGGGGCTTTAATGAACAGTGCGCAAAAGCGTTCTGCCTGGCCCTGATGCGCGTGGCGCTCGCCGATCGTCGTCGCTGCTACATCATGTTATTTTCCAGCGAAGTGGTGGGGTATGAACTGACCAGCCCACAGGGGCTGGAGCAGGCGATCCGCTTTTTAAGCCAGCGCTTTCGCGGCGGCACCGATCTGGCCAGCTGTTTTCGCAGCATCATTGAGCGCATGCAGGGCGGAGACTGGTACGACGCGGATGCGGTGGTGATTTCCGATTTTATTGCCCAGCGGCTGCCGGACGACGTCGTGAATAAAGTGAAGGAGATGCAGCGCGTGCACCAGCACCGTTTCCATGCCGTGGCGATGTCTGCACATGGAAAACCCGGCATCATGCGCATCTTCGATCATATCTGGCGCTTTGATACCGGGTTGCGTAGCCGCCTGCTCAGACGCTGGCGACGTTAATTAAAGAAGAGAACCGACGCTCTCACGTACCTGCTGCGGCCAGACCCCACACTGTACCTGACCAATGTGAGAGAGTTGCAGCAGCAGCATGGTCAGACGAGACTGGCCAATACCACCGCCGATGGTCTGCGGCATTTCACCGCGCAGCAGTGCCTGGTGCCACTCCAGTTGCAGACGATCTTCATCACCGGTCACGGCCAGCTGACGCTTCAGTGCTTCAGCATCCACGCGGATCCCCATCGAAGAGAGTTCAAACGCATCTTCCAGAACCGGGTTCCAGACCAGAATATCGCCGTTCAGACCGGCATATTCGCTTTCGCCCACGGTGCTCCAGTCATCGTAATCCGGCGCACGGACGTCGTGACGTTTACCATCAGACAATTTCCCGCCAATGCCGATAAGGAATACCGCGCCCAGCTCTTTGGCGATCGCGCGTTCACGGCCTTTGGCATCCAGATCCGGGAAACGGCTCAGCAATTCCTGACTGTGAACAAAGTGGATCGTTTCCGGCAGGAACGGTGCCAGACCAAACTCTTTGCTCACGGCCGCTTCGGTTGCTTTGATCCCGGCGTAGATCGCCTCAACGGTGGATTTCAGCGTACCGACGTGACGCTCGCCATCTCCCATTACGCGCTCCCAGTCCCACTGGTCAACGTAGACAGAGTGAATCGGGGAAAGGCGGTCTTCATCGGGGCGAAGGGCTTTCATGTGCGTGTAAAGCCCTTCGCCCGCGCTGAAGTCGTGTTGTCCCAGGGTTTGACGCTTCCACTTCGCCAGGGAATGAACCACTTCGAACTGGGCGTCTGGCAGTGTTTTCACTTTTACCTGTACCGCTTTTTCGCAACCAGACAAGTTATCCTGCGTCCCGTCACCCACGCGGCTCAGAATCGGCGCCTGAACTTCAATAAGGCCAAGCTTCTCTTCCAGCTGGCGGGAAAAATGGGATTTTACGAAACTGATCTGGCGTTGTTTTGCGATGTAAGCGGTTTTCATTATTTATACTCCTGCGTCCTGTTGATACTGATTAAGCAACAGAACAGGCGCTTAATTCAATAACCCATCAACAAAAAGCCGCCTTCACTTTTTATTCGTTAAAATAAGACGCTAGAATAGAGGGAATCATTAATCTTCATAAGAAAAACCTATGGAAAATTATCAGATCGACAATCTGGACCGCGGCATTCTGGAAGCGCTAATGGCCAACGCACGCACCGCGTATGCCGAACTGGCGAAACAATTTGGCGTCAGCCCGGGGACCATTCACGTTCGCGTAGAGAAAATGAAGCAGGCCGGGATCATCACCGGCGCACGCATTGATGTCAGCCCGAAGCAGCTCGGCTATGACGTCTGCTGCTTCATTGGCATTATTCTGAAAAGCGCCAAAGATTACCCCTCCGCGCTGGAGAAACTGAACGCGCTGGATGAAGTCACCGAGGCGTACTACACCACCGGGCACTACAGCATCTTTATAAAGGTGATGTGCCGATCCATTGACGCCCTCCAGCAGGTACTTATCAACAAGATCCAAACAATCGATGAAATTCAGTCCACTGAAACCCTGATCTCCCTGCAAAACCCGATCATGCGTACTATCCGCCCGTGATCGGGCAATTTCATTCCCACATTTTCCACAGGTAGATCCCAGCTCGTTCACAGCGTACAATGGCCGCCTCTTTATCTGAGCGAGCGATCAATGGCGGACATTACTCTTATCAGCGGCAGCACCCTGGGCGGTGCGGAATATGTAGCGGAACATCTGGCTGAGAAGCTGGAAGATGCGGGCTTTTCTACACAAACGCTGCACGGACCGCTGCTGGAAGATCTCCCGACTGACGGGGTCTGGCTGCTGATCACCTCTACGCACGGCGCGGGCGATCTGCCGGATAACCTGCAACCTTTATATGACGAACTGCTGGAACAACAGCCCGATCTGTCAAACGTCCGGTTTGGCGCTGTGGGGATCGGCAGCCGTGAATATGACACTTTCTGTGGCGCCATAGAGAAAGTAGAAGCTGCGGTGACCGTCTGCGGAGCAAAACAGCTGGGTGAAACGCTGAAGATCAACATCCTCGATCATGACATTCCCGAAGATCCAGCCGAGATCTGGCTCGCGGAATGGAAAAATTTACTCAAAAACGATTAAAGATCGTGCGATCAGATGTGGATAACTCTGGTTAAAAGCTCGTATTAAGCCGTAGTTATCCAAAGAACAACGTTGGTTTAGTTTTTGACCTGTGTATAAAGTGGCGATCTGATCCCAGCTTATACGGTCCAGGATCACCGATCATTCACAGCAAACGATCCTTCCTAACTGCATGATCTTATTTATGGGATCGGACTTATCCACAGAGGTCTGCGATCCTAATAAGAGATCACAATAGAACAGATCTCTAAATAAAAAGATCTTCTTTTTAATAGCCCAGGATCCCAATGCTTTCTCGAAAGACTAAAGTTGAGTAGAATCCACGGCCCGGGCTTCAATCCATTTTCATACCGCTTTACGCGAGGCAGACCACCATGTTTTATCAGGATCCTTTTGACGTCATCATCATTGGCGGGGGTCACGCAGGCACTGAGGCCGCAATGGCCGCAGCGCGAATGGGTCAGCAGACCCTGCTTTTGACACACAATATCGACACGCTGGGACAAATGTCCTGTAATCCGGCGATTGGCGGCATTGGGAAAGGACACCTGGTAAAAGAAGTGGATGCACTTGGCGGCCTGATGGCGAAAGCGATCGATCATGCGGGCATTCAGTTTAGGATACTAAACGCGAGTAAAGGTCCGGCTGTTCGCGCCACCCGTGCACAGGCAGACCGCGTGCTTTACCGTCAGGCTGTGCGCACCGCGCTGGAAAACCAACCGAACCTGATGATCTTCCAGCAGGCGGTAGAAGATCTTATCGTGGAGAACGATCGTGTTGTTGGCGCCGTGACCCAGATGGGTCTTAAGTTCCGCGCAAAAGCGGTTGTGCTGACGGTCGGGACATTCCTGGACGGTAAAATCCATATTGGTCTGGACAACTACAGCGGTGGCCGTGCTGGCGATCCGCCGTCGATTCCGTTATCTCGTCGTCTGCGTGAACTGCCGCTGCGCGTAAGCCGCCTGAAAACCGGTACGCCGCCGCGTATTGATGCGCGCACCATTGATTTCAGCGTGCTCGCACAGCAGCACGGCGATAACCCGATGCCGGTGTTCTCGTTCATGGGCAATGCGGCTCAGCATCCGCAGCAGGTGCCGTGCTACATCACGCACACCAATGAAAAAACCCATGACGTGATCCGCAATAACCTCGATCGCAGCCCAATGTACGCCGGTGTGATCGAAGGGATCGGCCCACGTTATTGCCCGTCGATCGAAGACAAGGTGATGCGATTTGCCGATCGTAACCAGCACCAGATCTTCCTCGAACCTGAAGGGCTGACCTCTAACGAAATTTATCCAAACGGCATCTCCACCAGCCTGCCGTTCGACGTGCAGATGCAGATTGTGCGTTCAATGCAGGGCATGGAAAACGCGAAGATCGTTCGTCCTGGCTACGCTATTGAGTACGATTTCTTCGATCCGCGCGACCTGAAGCCGACGCTGGAAAGCAAATTCATCCAGGGTCTGTTCTTCGCAGGCCAGATTAACGGTACCACCGGGTACGAAGAAGCTGCCGCACAAGGGTTGCTGGCCGGTCTGAACGCCGCTCGCTTCTCTGCCGAGAAAGAGGGCTGGGCACCGGCGCGTTCTCAGGCTTACCTGGGCGTTCTGGTCGACGATCTCTGCACGCTGGGGACCAAAGAACCGTACCGCATGTTTACTTCTCGTGCGGAATATCGCCTGATGCTGCGCGAAGACAATGCCGATCTGCGTCTGACTGAGGTGGGCCGTGAATTGGGTCTGGTGGATGACGAACGCTGGGCGCGCTTCAACGAGAAGCTGGAGCGTATCGAACAGGAACGTCAGCGCCTGAAAACCACCTGGGTGAATCCGCAGGCGGAAACCGCTGCCGAAGTAAACGCTCACTTAACAGCACCGCTGTCGCGCGAAGCCAGCGGGGAAGATCTGCTGCGTCGTCCTGAAGTCACTTACGAGAATCTGGTCAAACTGACCGCGTTCGCGCCGGGCCTTGAAGACGCGGAAGCGGCTGAACAGGTCGAGATCCAGGTGAAATACGAAGGCTACATCGCGCGTCAGCAGGATGAGATCGAAAAACAGCAGCGCAACGAAAACACGCTGCTGCCGGAAATGCTGGACTATCGTCAGGTGACGGGCCTTTCCAACGAAGTGATCGCTAAGCTGAACGATCACAAACCTGTGTCGATTGGCCAGGCCTCACGTATCTCCGGCGTCACACCTGCCGCGATTTCGATTCTGCTGGTGTGGCTGAAAAAGCAGGGTATGCTGCGCCGCAGCGCGTAATGCTCTGAAAATTGCCCGGTGGCGCTGCGCTTACCGGGCCTACTGAACCCGTAGGGCGGGTTAGCGAAGCGCCACCCGCCACTTAAGTTTCTCAACAGGTATCCACCGTGCTCAATAAACTCTCTCGTCTGCTGGAACAGGCAGGTATTTCGCTCACCGATCACCAGAAAAATCAGCTGGTGGCCTATGTCGATATGCTGAACAAATGGAATAAAGCGTACAACCTCACCTCCGTACGCGATCCCAACGAGATGCTGATTCGTCATATTCTCGATAGCATCGTCGTGGCGCCATATCTGAACGGGGAACGTTTTATCGACGTGGGCACCGGCCCGGGCTTGCCGGGCGTTCCGTTGTCTATTGTTCGACCGGAGAGTCAATTCACGCTGCTGGACAGCCTGGGTAAGCGCGTACGCTTTTTACGCCAGGTCCAGCATGAGCTGAAGCTGGAAAACATCACGCCCGTGCAGAGCAGGGTAGAGGAGTTCCCGGCTGAGCCACCGTTTGACGGCGTTATCAGCCGCGCATTTGCGTCACTCAATGACATGGTGAGCTGGTGCAAACACCTGCCGGCGGAGAAGGGGCGTTTTTATGCGCTGAAAGGGCAACTTCCGGGGGACGAAATCGAGCAGCTTCCGGACGGTTTTGCTGTCGAATCCATTGAGAAACTTCAGATCCCTCAGCTCGAAGGTGAGCGTCATCTGGTGATAATTAAGCCAAACACTTTTTAAAAATTAATAAAAAATGTGGAATTTGTGCTGTTCTGATCGTGTTAAAAAGCAGCACATCCCGTCTGTTTTGGCCGTTGTTAATTTAACCTTGTTGTTACCATGGGTTTTCTTATGGTTAACCTGAAGTGAGTTGTTCACTCTGAGGATAATCAACCATGAAAATATCAGCCTGCTAAAAGTGGGTAAAGGCAACAAGAATGGAATGTTAAATATTTATTAAGAATGTCAATAAAAGGTTTTTGTTGTATACGGCTCTGTTTTAAAAATAGTTGCGATTTTTTTGCTTTAATTTCATACAGATGAAATAAATCGTTTTACGTCTTTGATAAATACCACTTTATCGCAAATGTGTATTTTGTGATCTCGTGCACGCTTTATCACCAACGTTTCCGCGCTGTTTGCAGTTTTGCCTGAAGGTCGGCACTTAGGTCAAAAGTTGAAAAATAGGACTGGGGAAAAATATTTAAACATTTATTCACCTTTTCGCTACTTAATGTTTGAAATCACGGGTACGCACCGTATAATTTGACCGCTTTTTGATGCTTGACTCTGAGCCTTAAAGGACGTTTTATACGACACGCGGCATACCTCGAAGGGAGCAGGAGTAAAAACGTGATGTCTGTGTCGCTCTTGAGTAGAAACGTTGCTCGTAAGCTTCTGTTCATTCAGTTTCTGGCTGTGATAGCAAGTGGACTGCTGTTTAGCCTCAAAGACCCCTTCTGGGGCATCTCCGCCGCGTGCGGAGGTTTGGCGGTGGTTCTGCCAAACGTGTTGTTTATGATTTTTGCCTGGCGTCATCAGGCGCATACACCCGCCAAAGGCCGCGTGGCCTGGTCCTTCGCTCTCGGCGAAGTGTGTAAGGTGTTGCTGACCTTTGCTCTACTGGTGATGGCGCTGGCGGTTTTGAAAGTGGTATTCATGCCGCTGATAGCAACGTGGGTTTTGGTGCTGGTGGTACAAGTTCTGGCTCCAGCTGTAATCAATAACAAAGGGTAAAAGGCATCATGGCTTCAGAAAATATGACGCCGCAGGATTACATAGGTCACCATCTGAATAACCTTCAGCTGGACCTGCGTACATTCTCGCTGGTGGATCCACATAACCCCCCGGCCACCTTCTGGACGATCAACATCGACTCCATGTTCTTCTCGGTGGTTTTGGGTCTTCTGTTCCTGGCCATGTTCCGCAGCGTTGCTAAAAAGGCGACCAGCGGTGTTCCAGGGAAATTCCAGACGTTCATCGAGATGATCATCGGCTTCGTCCATGGCAGCGTGAAAGACATGTACCATGGTAAGAGCAAGCTGATTGCTCCGCTGGCCCTGACCGTGTTCGTTTGGGTCTTCCTGATGAACCTGATGGACCTCCTGCCTATCGATTTCTTACCTTGGATCGGTGAGCACGTACTCGGCCTGCCTGCACTGCGCGTGGTTCCGTCTGCCGACGTGAACATCACCCTGTCGATGGCGCTGGGCGTATTTATCCTCATTCTGTTCTACAGCATCAAAATGAAAGGCGTAAGCGGCTTTGTGAAAGAGCTTACCTTGCAGCCGTTCAACCACTGGGCGTTTATTCCGGTCAACCTGATCCTGGAAGGCGTTAGCCTGCTGTCCAAACCTGTTTCACTGGGTCTGCGACTGTTCGGCAACATGTATGCGGGTGAGCTGATTTTCATTCTGATCGCGGGTCTTCTGCCGTGGTGGTCACAGTGGATTCTTAATGTGCCATGGGCCATTTTCCACATCCTGATCATTACGCTGCAAGCCTTTATCTTCATGGTTCTGACGATCGTCTATCTGTCGATGGCGTCTGAAGAGCACTGATTTTTTACCAACACTACTACGTTTTAATTGAAACAAACTGGAGACTGTCATGGAAAACCTGAATATGGATCTGCTGTACATGGCTGCCGCTGTGATGATGGGTCTGGCGGCTATCGGTGCTGCGATCGGTATCGGCATCCTCGGGGGCAAATTCCTGGAAGGCGCAGCGCGTCAACCTGATCTGATTCCTCTGCTGCGTACTCAGTTCTTTATCGTTATGGGTCTGGTGGATGCAATCCCAATGATCGCTGTAGGTCTGGGTCTGTACGTGATGTTTGCTGTCGCGTAGTAGTTGTTTTAAAACCCCAAGCCACAGAAATTTAAGAGGTATTGTGCTGTGAACATGAACGCAACAATCCTCGGCCAGGCCATCGCGTTTATTCTCTTTGTCTGGTTCTGCATGAAGTATGTATGGCCGCCTTTAATGGCTGCCATCGAAAAACGTCAGAAAGAAATTGCTGACGGTCTGGCTTCGGCAGAACGCGCTAAGAAAGATTTGGACCTTGCACAGGCCAACGCGACAGACCAGCTGAAAAAAGCGAAAGCTGAAGCTCAGGTAATCATTGAACAGGCTAACAAACGCCGTTCTCAGATCCTGGACGAAGCCAAAGCTGAAGCAGAACAGGAACGTACTAAGATCGTGACACAGGCTCAGGCTGAAATTGAAGCTGAGCGTAAACGTGCTCGTGAAGAACTGCGTAAGCAGGTTGCGATTCTGGCTGTTGCTGGCGCCGAGAAGATCATCGAACGTTCCGTGGATGAAGCTGCTAACAGCGACATCGTGGACAAACTTGTCGCTGAACTGTAAGGAGGGAGGGGCTGATGTCTGAATTTGTTACGGTAGCTCGCCCCTACGCCAAAGCAGCTTTTGACTTTGCTGTCGAACACCAAAATGTCGATCGCTGGCAGAATATGCTGGCGTTTGCCGCTGAGGTGACGAAAAACGAACAAATGGCCGAGTTGCTTTCTGGTGCGTTAGCGCCTGAAACCCTCGCCGCGTCGTTTATCGCCGTGTGCGGAGAGCAACTGGATGCCAACGGCCAGAACCTGATTAAGGTGATGGCGGAAAATGGTCGTCTCCGTGTGCTCCCGGATGTTCTCGAGCAGTTTGAGCACTTACGTGCCCTTAGTGAAGCTACCGCTGAAGTTGAAGTAACTTCTGCGACTGAACTGAGTAACGAACAGCTTGCGAAAATCACCGCCGCGATGGAAAAACGTCTGTCACGCAAAGTTAAGCTGAATTGCAAAATCGATAAGTCTGTAATGGCAGGCGTAATCATCCGCTCGGGTGATATGGTCATTGATGGCAGCGTACGCGGCCGTCTTGAGCGCCTTGCAGACGTCTTGCAGTCTTAAGGGGACTGGAGCATGCAACTGAATTCCACCGAAATCAGCGAACTGATCAAGCAGCGCATTGCTCAGTTCAATGTTGTGAGTGAAGCTCACAACGAAGGTACTATTGTTTCTGTAAGTGACGGTGTTATCCGCATCCACGGCCTGGCCGATTGTATGCAGGGTGAGATGATTTCCCTGCCGGGTAACCGTTACGCTATCGCACTGAACCTGGAGCGCGACTCCGTAGGTGCCGTTGTGATGGGTCCATACGCTGACCTTGCCGAAGGCATGAAGGTTAAGTGTACTGGCCGTATTCTGGAAGTACCGGTTGGCCGTGGCCTGCTGGGTCGCGTTGTTAACACCCTGGGTGCGCCAATCGACGGTAAAGGTCCGGTTGAGCATGATGGCTTCTCCCCAATCGAAGTTATCGCACCAGGCGTTATCGACCGTCAGTCCGTTGATCAGCCAGTGCAGACGGGTTATAAGTCCGTTGACGCCATGATCCCAATCGGTCGTGGTCAGCGTGAACTGATCATCGGTGACCGTCAGACCGGTAAAACCGCGATGGCAATCGACGCCATCATCAACCAGCGTGATTCCGGCATCAAATGTGTATACGTGGCTATCGGCCAGAAAGCGTCCACCATTTCCAACGTGGTTCGTAAACTGGAAGAGCACGGCGCACTGTCTAACACCATCGTTGTGGTAGCAACCGCGTCTGAATCTGCTGCACTGCAATACCTGGCGCCATACGCCGGTTGCGCAATGGGCGAATACTTCCGTGACCGCGGTGAAGATGCGCTGATCGTATACGATGACCTGTCTAAACAGGCCGTTGCTTATCGTCAGGTTTCCCTGCTGCTCCGTCGTCCACCAGGACGTGAAGCATTCCCGGGCGACGTATTTTACCTCCACTCTCGTCTGCTGGAGCGTGCTTCCCGCGTTAACGCGGAATACGTCGAGAACTTCACCAAAGGTGAAGTGAAGGGTAAAACAGGTTCTCTGACCGCTCTGCCGATCATTGAAACCCAGGCGGGTGACGTTTCTGCGTTCGTTCCGACCAACGTAATCTCCATTACCGATGGTCAGATCTTCCTGGAAACCAACCTGTTTAACTCCGGTATTCGTCCGGCGGTTAACCCGGGTATCTCCGTATCCCGTGTGGGTGGTGCTGCTCAGACCAAGATCATCAAGAAACTGTCCGGTGGTATCCGTACCGCGCTGGCACAGTATCGTGAACTGGCTGCGTTCTCTCAGTTCGCATCCGATCTGGACGAAGCAACCCGTAAACAGCTGAGCCACGGTCAGAAAGTGACCGAGCTGCTGAAGCAGAAACAGTACGCGCCAATGTCTGTTGCTCAGCAGGGCCTGGTACTGTTCGCGGCTGAACGCGGTTACCTCGAAGATGTGGAACTGGCGAAAATCGGTAGCTTCGAAGCCGCTCTGCTGGCTTACGTCGACCGTGATCACGCTCCGCTGATGCAAGAGATCAACCAGACCGGTGGCTATAACGACGAAATCGAAGGCAAGCTGAAAGCTATCCTCGATTCCTTCAAAGCAACCCAATCCTGGTAATCGTCCGGCGGCTTGTCTCAGGACAAGCCGTCTGGCATTGAGGAGAAGCTCATGGCCGGCGCAAAAGAGATACGTAGTAAGATCGCAAGCGTCCAGAACACGCAAAAGATCACTAAAGCGATGGAGATGGTCGCCGCTTCCAAAATGCGTAAATCGCAGGATCGCATGGCGGCCAGCCGTCCTTATGCAGAGACCATGCGCAAAGTGATTGGTCACCTTGCGAACGGTAATCTGGAATATAAGCACCCTTACCTGGAAGAACGCGACGTTAAGCGCGTGGGCTACCTGGTGGTGTCGACTGACCGTGGTCTGTGTGGCGGCTTGAACATTAACCTGTTCAAAAAACTGCTGGCGGATATGAAAGGCTGGTCCGATAAAGGCGTTCAGTGCGATCTGGCACTGATTGGCTCTAAAGGCGTCTCTTTCTTTAACTCCGTTGGCGGCAACATTGTCGCTCAGGTGACCGGTATGGGTGATAACCCGTCCCTGTCCGAACTGATCGGCCCGGTTAAAGTGATGTTGCAGGCCTACGATGAAGGCCGTCTGGACAGACTGTACGTTGTCAGCAACAAATTTATTAACACCATGTCTCAGGTGCCTACGCTCACTCAGATGCTGCCGTTACCGGCATCAGAAGATGACGAGCTGAAACAGAAAGCCTGGGATTACCTGTATGAACCCGATCCGAAACCGCTGCTGGATACCCTGCTGCGTCGTTACGTTGAATCTCAGGTTTATCAGGGCGTTGTAGAAAACCTGGCCAGCGAGCAGGCCGCACGAATGGTGGCGATGAAAGCCGCGACCGATAATGGCGGCAGCCTGATTAAAGAGCTGCAGTTGGTTTACAACAAAGCTCGTCAGGCCAGCATTACTCAGGAACTCACCGAGATCGTCTCGGGGGCCGCCGCGGTTTAACCAGGTTTACGAATTACGTAGAGGATTCAAGATGGCTACTGGAAAGATTGTCCAGGTAATCGGCGCCGTGGTGGACGTCGAGTTCCCTCAGGACGCCGTACCACGCGTGTACGACGCGCTTGAGGTACAGAATGGTAACGAGAGCCTGGTGCTGGAAGTTCAGCAGCAGCTCGGCGGCGGTATCGTGCGTACCATCGCCATGGGTTCTTCCGACGGTCTGCGTCGTGGTCTGGAAGTAAAAGACCTTGAGCACCCGATCGAAGTCCCGGTAGGTAAAGCAACACTGGGTCGTATCATGAACGTATTGGGTCAGCCAATCGACATGAAAGGCGACATCGGTGAAGAAGAGCGTTGGGCTATCCACCGCGCGGCGCCTTCCTACGAAGAGCTGTCCAGCTCTCAGGAACTGCTGGAAACCGGCATCAAAGTTATCGACCTGATGTGTCCGTTCGCGAAGGGCGGTAAAGTCGGTCTGTTCGGTGGTGCGGGTGTAGGTAAAACCGTAAACATGATGGAGCTGATCCGTAACATCGCGATCGAGCACTCCGGTTACTCCGTGTTTGCGGGCGTGGGTGAACGTACTCGTGAGGGTAACGACTTCTACCACGAAATGACCGACTCCAACGTTCTGGATAAAGTATCCCTGGTTTACGGCCAGATGAACG
This sequence comes from Enterobacter sp. MGH 33, assembly GCF_000534535.1. Taxonomy (NCBI): domain Bacteria; kingdom Pseudomonadati; phylum Pseudomonadota; class Gammaproteobacteria; order Enterobacterales; family Enterobacteriaceae; genus Enterobacter; species Enterobacter sp. MGH 33. The sequence goes on from NZ_KI973212.1 coordinate 222,564, forward strand.
AGCCACCAGGAAACCGTCTGCGCGTTGCGCTGACCGGCCTGACGATGGCTGAGAAGTTCCGTGACGAAGGTCGTGACGTTCTGCTGTTCGTTGATAACATCTACCGTTACACCCTGGCCGGTACTGAAGTATCTGCACTGCTGGGTCGTATGCCTTCAGCGGTAGGTTATCAGCCTACGCTTGCGGAAGAGATGGGTGTTCTTCAGGAACGTATCACCTCTACCAAAACCGGTTCTATCACCTCCGTTCAGGCGGTATACGTACCTGCGGATGACTTGACTGACCCATCCCCAGCCACCACCTTTGCTCACTTAGATGCAACCGTGGTACTGAGCCGTCAGATCGCGTCTCTGGGTATCTACCCGGCCGTTGACCCGCTGGACTCCACCAGCCGTCAGCTGGATCCACTGGTTGTTGGCCAGGAGCACTACGACACCGCGCGTGGCGTACAGTCCCTGCTGCAACGTTATCAGGAACTGAAAGACATCATCGCCATCCTGGGTATGGATGAACTGTCTGAAGAAGACAAACTGGTGGTAGCACGTGCGCGTAAGATCCAGCGCTTCCTGTCCCAGCCGTTCTTCGTTGCGGAAGTATTCACCGGTGCTCCGGGTAAATACGTTTCCCTGAAAGACACCATCCGTGGCTTTAAAGGCATCATGGAAGGCGAATACGATCACCTGCCAGAGCAGGCGTTCTACATGGTTGGTTCCATCGAAGAAGCCGTGGAAAAAGCCAAAAAACTTTAACGCCTTAATCGGAGGGTGATATGGCAATGACTTACCACCTGGACGTCGTCAGCGCAGAGCAACAAATGTTCTCTGGTCTGGTCGAGAAAATCCAGGTAACGGGTAGTGAAGGTGAACTGGGTATTTTCCCGGGTCACGCACCGCTGCTCACCGCCATTAAGCCTGGTATGATCCGCATCGTTAAACAGTTCGGTCATGAAGAGTTTATCTATCTGTCCGGCGGCATTCTTGAAGTGCAGCCAGGCAGTGTGACCGTTCTGGCCGATACCGCTATTCGTGGCCAGGATCTCGACGAAGCGCGAGCCCTGGAATCGAAGCGTAAGGCTGAAGAGCACATTAGCAGCTCTCATGGTGACGTGGATTACGCTCAGGCGTCTGCGGAGCTGGCCAAAGCGATCGCGAAACTGCGCGTTATCGAGTTGACCAAAAAAGCGATGTAACACCGGCTTGAAAAGCACAAAAGCCAGTCTGGATCCCAGGCTGGCTTTTTTTTTCGGCCTTAATTCATGATGAAAAAGATGTAGAATTTTAAGCATCAAACGTTTTTACTTCTCACACAAACTACCGTCAGGATGCGTATGTTAAACAGTGCGATGAGCGTGGTGATCCTTGCCGCAGGCAAAGGTACCCGCATGTATTCCGATCTGCCTAAGGTGCTCCACACGCTGGCAGGAAAGCCAATGGTTCAGCATGTTATTGATGCAGCGAATGAATTAGGCGCCAGCCAGGTGCATCTGGTTTATGGACATGGCGGCGATCTGCTGAAAAAAACGCTGCATGACGACAATCTCAACTGGGTGCTACAGGCAGAACAGTTGGGTACAGGCCATGCGATGCAGCAGGCTGCACCCTTCTTCGCTGATGATGAAGATATCCTGATGCTCTACGGCGACGTCCCGCTGATCTCCGTTGAAACCCTCACTCGCCTGCGTGAAGCCAAACCGCAGGGCGGCATCGGTTTGTTGACCGTCGTGCTGGACGATCCAACCGGCTATGGCCGCATTACGCGTGAAAACGGCAAGGTAACCGGGATTGTTGAGCATAAAGATGCCACTGACGAACAGCGCCAGATTCAGGAGATCAACACCGGCATCCTGATTGCGAACGGTGCGGATATGAAGCGCTGGCTGTCCAGACTCAACAATAACAACGCGCAGGGTGAATACTACATCACCGACATCATTGCGATGGCTTACCAGGAAGGGCGTGAGATTGCCGCCGTTCACCCGGCTCGCATCAGCGAAACGGACGGGGTAAACAACCGTCTCCAGCTTTCTCGCCTGGAGCGTATTTATCAGTCCGAGCAGGCAGAAAAGCTGTTGCTCGCGGGCGTTATGCTGCGCGATCCGGCGCGTTTCGATCTGCGTGGCACGCTGACCCACGGGCGCGACGTTGAAATAGATACTAACGTTATCCTGGAAGGTAACGTCACGCTGGGCAACCGCGTCAAAATCGGCACTGGCTGCGTGATTAAAAACAGCGTGATCGGTGACGACTGCGAAATCAGCCCGTACAGCGTGGTGGAAGATGCCCATCTTGAGGCGGCATGTACCATCGGCCCGTTTGCGCGTCTGCGCCCGGGCGCTGAGCTGCTGGAAGGCGCTCACGTAGGTAACTTTGTGGAAATGAAAAAAGCGCGTCTGGGTAAGGGCTCGAAAGCCGGTCATCTGACCTATCTGGGCGATGCGGAAATTGGCGACAACGTAAACATCGGTGCTGGAACCATCACCTGTAACTATGACGGTGCCAATAAGTTTAAAACCATCATCGGTGATGATGTGTTTGTAGGCTCCGATACCCAGCTGGTGGCGCCCGTCACCGTGGGCAAAGGCGTGACCATTGCCGCCGGGACAACCGTTACGCGCGATGTGGCCGAGAACGAGCTGGTGTTAAGCCGTGTGCCGCAGGTCAGCAAGCAGGGCTGGAAACGCCCGGTGAAGAAGAAGTAACAACAAGGCGGGTGGCGCTATGCTTACCCGCCCTACGATTGAGTAGGCCTGATAAGGCGTAGCCGACATCAGGCAAACCCGGGAGAGGAGATAAATATATATCTCCCCCCACAAGCAGTACCCATAAAAATAACCCCACTCTCTACAAGGCTCGGGGCGCCCGGAAAGGGCAAATACAGGTCAGCGACAACGCATGGCATAACGCCATAATCAGGAAATCTAACTATGTGTGGAATTGTTGGCGCAGTTGCGCAGCGTGATATTGCTGAAATCCTTCTCGAAGGTTTACGTCGTCTGGAATACCGTGGTTACGACTCAGCCGGTCTGGCTGTGGTCGATGCAGAAGGTCATATGACCCGTCTGCGTCGTCTCGGTAAAGTGCAGATGCTGGCCCAGGCTGCGGAAGAACATCCGCTGCACGGTGGCACCGGTATTGCACATACCCGCTGGGCGACCCACGGTGAGCCATCTGAAGGCAACGCACACCCGCATGTGTCTGAACACATCGTGGTGGTGCATAACGGCATTATCGAAAACCACGAACCGCTGCGTGAAGAACTGAAAGCGCGCGGCTATACCTTCGTCTCTGAAACCGACACCGAAGTGATTGCTCACCTGGTGCACTGGGAGCTGGCAAAGGGCGGTACACTGCGTGATGCGGTGCTGCGCGCTATCCCTCAGCTGCGTGGTGCTTACGGTACGGTGATCATGGATTCCCGCGACCCGTCCACGCTGCTGGCCGCGCGTTCCGGTAGTCCGATGGTGATTGGTCTGGGCATGGGTGAAAACTTTATCGCTTCCGACCAGCTGGCGCTGTTGCCGGTTACCCGTCGCTTTATCTTCCTGGAAGAGGGAGACATTGCCGAGGTGACACGTCGCAGCGTGACCGTATTCGACACGAAAGGCGAGCAGGTTAAGCGTCAGGAGATCGAATCAAACCTGCAATACGACGCGGGCGACAAAGGTGCTTACCGTCACTACATGCAGAAAGAGATCTACGAACAGCCAAACGCCATTAAAAACACCCTGACCGGGCGCATCAGCCACGGCGAAGTGGATCTGAGCGAGCTGGGCGCCAATGCCAACGAACTGCTGGGCAAAGTCGAGCACATTCAGATCGTGGCCTGCGGTACCTCTTATAACTCCGGTATGGTCTCGCGCTACTGGTTTGAATCCCTGGCGGGCGTGCCGTGTGATGTGGAAATCGCGTCTGAGTTCCGCTACCGCAAATCTGCGGTGCGTCGTAACAGCCTGATGATCACCCTTTCTCAGTCTGGCGAAACGGCTGATACCCTGGCGGCGCTGCGTCTGTCTAAAGAGTTGGGTTACCTGGGCTCGCTGGCCATCTGTAACGTGCCGGGCTCTTCGCTGGTACGTGAATCCGATCTGGCGCTGATGACCAAAGCCGGTACTGAAATTGGCGTGGCTTCCACCAAGGCGTTTACCACTCAGTTAACCGTTCTGCTGATGCTGGTGGCGAAACTGGCGCGTCTGAAAGGTCTGGATGCCTCCGTTGAACACGACATTGTGCATGGCCTTCAGGCGCTGCCGAGCCGTATCGAGCAGATGCTGTCTCAGGACAAACGCATTGAGGCGCTGGCGGAAGATTTCTCTGACAAACATCACTCCCTGTTCCTGGGGCGTGGCGATCAGTATCCGATTGCGCTGGAAGGCGCACTGAAGCTGAAAGAGATCTCTTACATTCACGCTGAAGCTTACGCGGCAGGTGAACTGAAACATGGCCCGCTGGCGCTGATCGACGCGGATATGCCGGTTATCGTGGTGGCACCGAACAACGAACTGCTGGAAAAACTGAAATCTAACATCGAAGAAGTGCGCGCCCGTGGTGGTGTTCTGTACGTCTTTGCGGATAAAGATGCCGGTTTCGCCAGCAGCGACAACATGCACATCATCGAGATGCCGCATGTGGAAGAGGTGATTGCGCCGATCTTCTATACCGTTCCGCTGCAACTGCTGGCTTATCACGTCGCGCTGATCAAAGGCACCGACGTTGACCAGCCGCGAAATCTGGCGAAGTCTGTTACCGTAGAATAATATTATATATCACTTAGGAATAACCCCGTTAATTTATGATTACGGGGTTATTTTTATATCAAAACATAAATATTTTCTGAAAAATAAACTTTTCCACTTCTTATTAAATAAAAACTAATTACAGTGTGTCGACTTTTCAGTGTGATATAAAATTATATTAAGTAATAAAACGCTTATGTTTATTCTCTTATTCCATCAGTAATAATTAATACAATATTATTTCTCCTTGTTATTTTCATTTTTCAGTTTACTATTTCCTGGCCGGGATGGTTCGGCAATATTTGTTTTAATAATGAAACATGATTATTCATAACTTCAGGATAATGTCATAATGAATGGAAAACTTTTTAAAAGCGCATTAGTTTGCTCATCTTTGCTTTTAGGTTGGCAGGCGCACGCGGGGAACGGCAATGGTACTGTACACTTTACAGGCGAAATTATTGACAGCACCTGTGAGGTTACTGCGCCAACACAAACTCAAACCGTTGACCTTGGTAAAGTCAATAAATCCGCCTTTTCTGGTGCAGGCTCGACGGCTTCCGTACAGGCTTTCCAGATCGATCTTGAAAATTGCCCTGATACATATAAAAAAGCCACCGCTCGCTTTGATGGTACAGAAGATGGAGACGGTTACCTTAAACTGAACGCTGGTGGAGCTACAGGGGTTGCCGTTGCCATCTACAACCGTGCTGACAACACCTTGCTGAAGCTCTACAACCAGTCAGTCAGTGCAGATATCGACGCTGATGGCAAGGCGACACTGCCGTTCATGGCTCGCTATATTGCTACCTCCGCAACCGTAACGCCTGGTGTGGCAAATGCGGATTCTGAATTTACTATCACTTACAGTAATTAACCTCTAGCTTTCCGAAATATAATCAGGCCTGGCAAGGCAGGTTTCTTTACGTCTAATGGACAGCGAAACCTCGCAGGCCTGTCACAGGATATGATATGCGCAGGCGTTTTATCGACATTTTTATTATTCTCTTTTTAGTCGTGTGTGCCTCTCCCTCCTGGGGTGGGATTATTATCGGTGGTACGCGGGTTATTTTCCCCAGCAATAAAACAGATACCACTATTTCTGTAATTAATAATGATACTTCCTTACCCTATCTGATTCAGGCATGGATTGATCCTTTTTTAGCCACAGAGAAAACGAAACCACCGTTTACCGTTATTCCTCCTGTTTCAAGGCTGGAGCCAAAACAGGAGCGCGTATTGCGCATTATTAAAACAAAAGGCGATTTACCCACCGAGCGGGAATCTGTCTTTTGGCTGAATGTTAAGAATATCCCTCCAACGCCGGACAAACAGAACAGCAAGCTGGAAATCGCGATTAAAACGCGCATTAAGTTATTCTGGCGCCCTGCCAGCATTACTGAAAAGCCTGAAACCGCCAGCCTAAAAGTCCTCTGGCGCAAACAAGGCAATACCCTGGTGGTTAATAATCCTACGGCTATCCATATCAACGTTATTGATGTTGCTGTAGACGGCAAACCGCTGGATTTGGCGATGATTAAGCCCTTTGAGACGCTCAACATTCCCTTACCCGCTGGCGTCGCGAGTAAGACACTCACCTGGCATAGCATCAATGATTATGGCGCGATAAGCGACGTCATCAAATACCCCCTTTGACTCAGGCGAGATGGTTAACGTTGAAGCGCATCTATTTTATGTTATCCCTGGTGTCGCTGTGGGTCAGCGGCACGTATTCCGGGCACGCTGCTGGTGAAACCTTTAACTCACGATTGTTAGAACTTGAACATCCGGTCGACATTGATATCAGTCAGTTTAGCCGGCCTGATAATCTCCCTGAAGGGGATTATCAGGTTGATATTTATATCAACGAGCGCTTTTTTGAGCGCCGTGAAATCCATTTTTTTCGAACAAACAACGAGAGCGCACTCCAGCCCTGTTTCCGCGACTTAAAAAATACGCTGGCTACGTTTGGCATAAAAGTGGATGCCATAAAAGCACTGGCTACGATTAACACCAGCCGCTGCGAGCCCGTTCCCCCGCTGGCGGGAGCTACATGGGTTCTGGATGACGAAAAGCTCGCGTTACGGGTCTCTATCCCGCAGATTTATATGGATTCTTCAGCGCGTGACGCCATTCCGCCTTCACGCTGGGATCAGGGTATTAATGCCCTGATGGTGAATTATGATTTTTCAACCACCCAGACGTTGAAATCAGACTATGACAGTGACGATCTGTATTATCTGAACATGCGTAGCGGTATTAACCTTGGCAGCTGGCGACTTCGCAACTACAGCACCCTCAATGCGGTAAACAGCAACGGCAGTTATCATTCTGCGAGTACGTATTTACAACGTGATATTGCCAGCCTGCGAAGCCAGATAATGATGGGGGATACCTGGACGGCAAATGATCTATTCGATAGCAGCCAGGTGCGCGGCGTGCGCCTGTACACCGATAATGACATGCTGCCGGATAGTCTGAACGGCTTCGCACCCGTCGTCCGGGGCATTGCTAAAAGTAATGCCGTCGTCACCATTCGTCAGAATGGCTACATTATCTATCAATCTGCTGTTCCTCAGGGGCCGTTTGCCCTGACCGATCTCAACACCACCAGCAGTGGGGGCGATCTCGACGTTACGATCAAAGAAGAAGACGGTAGTGAGCAGCATTTTACGCAGCCTTATGCTTCCCTGGCGATATTGCGACGGGAAGGCCAGACGGACTTTGATATCAGCATTGGCGAACTGAACAACAGCGATCGCTATTCACCTGATTTATTGCAGGCTCAGCTTTTACGCGGCATGCAAGGGGGAATGACGCTGTATGGCGGCACACAGTTAGCTGAGAATTACACTGCCATAGCGGCTGGTATTGGTCAGGATCTCGGCGAGATCGGGGCGATATCGATGGATGTCACCCATGCGGCGTCTCGTTTTGTCGATGATACGGAGCAGGGGCAATCCTGGCGTTTTCTCTATTCCAAGACGTTCGATGTAAGTAATACCAGCCTGCGAATAGTAGGCTATCGCTATTCAACGGAAGGATTTTATACCCTGGATGAGTGGGCTTCCCGCAGGAGCGATAGCGAGACGTTCTGGCAAACGGGTAACCGCAGAAGCCGTCTGGAGGGAACGTGGACACAACCTTTTGCGCAGGGGTATGGAAATATTTACCTGACGCTGAGCCGTGAACAGTACTGGCGAACGGATAACGTTGAACGGCTGATCCAGATTGGTTACAGCAACAGCTGGAAACAGATGACGTGGAATGCGTCATGGAACTATACCGATACTGCGAATCATCACGATGGGGACTGGGAAAAGGATGGCGAAAACGAACACGTTTTCATGCTGTCACTCTCGCTTCCGCTCTCCCAGTGGTTACCGAACACCTACGCCAACTATAACGTTACTGGCAACAATAAAAACAGCGTCTCCCATCAGGTAGGCCTGAACGGAAGGCTGCTTCAGAACAACAACTTGAACTGGAACATACAGCAATCCGTTGATGAAAGTGGCGGCAGTACGGGGGGGAATGCGGGACTGGCATGGGACGCGGCTTATGGCTCCATGAAAGGTAACTATGCCTGGAGCAACGAAACCCGAAGTCTCAATTATGGCGTCAGCGGCGGCATTCTACTGCATTCAGAAGGTGTCACCTTCTCACAGGAAATGGGAGAAACCGTCGCGCTGGTGAAAGCTCCAGGAGCGGCGGGCCTGGCGGTGGAAAACAGCAGCGGTGTCGCGACGGACTGGCGCGGCTACACCGTAAAAACGCAGCTGTCACCCTATGATGAAAATCGTATCGCAATTGGCGACAGCGACTTTGCCTCTGGCAATGTTGAACTGGAAAAAAGCGTCCAGAATCTGGTTCCCACCCGTGGAGCGGTAGTAAAAGCGGAATTCGTTACGCATATCGGCTACCGCATCCTTTTCAACGTTCATCTCAGCAATGGCAAACCTGCGCCTTTTGGGGCAACGGGATCGGCAACGCTGGACACCGGAAGCGTTACGGGCATTGTCGGAGAAGAGGGCGAACTCTATCTCTCAGGCCTGCCGGAAAAGGGGCAATTTACGTTGACGCTAAACGACGGCGCAACCTGTCGGGCGGAATACACGCTTCAACAACAGCCTGACGCTGGACTGGTGCAGATGCCCGTCACGTGTCGATAAAGGATTAAAATGAAACTGCAATACTGGCTTTTAGCCTTACTGACCTGCGTCTTTTATGCGCATGCGGCCCCAACCGGTTATTGTGTGCCAGACAATGGCAAATATCATAACTACCTCAATTTTACAGAGCAGTTTTCCATTACGGACAATATAGCCGGGACGACAACGCTTATTAATGTGAATAATAACAACACCTCGTTTAAAGGTACCTGCTACTGTCTGACCGGGCCGAATCAGAGTTACGATCACACCTACATAACCAGCGTCGTTAATCCGGCGCTGGTGCCTGCGGGAAGCAGGAACAATGTCGCCTATTTTAACCTGAATGAAAACGTTGATATCGGCCTGCTTGTTTACATACTTGGTGTCGGTTATACGGCCGTGCCTTTTGATCATCTGCCGAATAAAACCGGTACTCCCTATCAATGTCACAGCGGTGTAAGTTCCGCCACCACGTTTTATAGTGGCGGCTCGGGGCAGGTCTATTTGTACGTTAAAAAAGCCTTTACCGGGGTGATGACGATCCCGGCGACGCTGGTGGCGAATATCTATGCCACGATCGACCCGCGTACCGTCTCGAATGAGATTATTTCTGATGTGATTGTTCAGGGAACAGTGACGGTTCCTCAATCTTGTGAGATTGATGAGGGGCAGGCCATTGTTTTTGATTTCAATAAAATCCTGGCGTCAGAGTTTTCGTCGACGAAAGGGAAAGCGCTGACCGATCGCAAAATCACTCGTACCGTGAACATCAAATGCACCAATATGATGTTCTACGACAAGCTCGACGCAACCCTGCATGCCTCAGCCGTGGCTTCTGATAATTCGATGATTGCGACGGACAACGAAGACGTAGGAATTAAAGTCTACGATAAATATAATCGGGAAGTGAATACGAATGGCGGTGCCCTTGAAGCGGAAACGACTAAAATTCCCGACATCATGGGGGATACGCTGGGCACGCTGACATTTTCAAGCGCGCCTGCCAGCGCGACAGGAGCGAGGCCCAAACCAGGCCAGTTCAATGCAACGGCAACTCTGACGATTGAAATCGCTCATTAAAATGACAACGGCTGTTTATGACAGCCGTTGTCATATCAGCTACGCTAAAACTGATTCATTGCAAAAAAGATGACAAAAATATGACCATGCTGTGAATTAATGGCTTTATTTTTCATGTGGTTACATCCATCGCTGGCTTTGTCATAAAAATGTCATATTTCGTACATTTATCTGTCACCTGTTTGTCCTATTTTGCTCATCGTAGCCACTTAAACAATGATTTACGAAATCCTTGCAGGAGACATTATGAAAGTTATGCGTACCACTGTCGCAACTGTTGTCGCCGCGACCTTATCAATGAGCGCTTTCTCTGCCTTTGCAGCAGCAAGCCTGACTGGCGCTGGTGCAACCTTCCCTGCGCCGGTGTATGCCAAATGGGCGGATACCTACCAGAAAGAGACCGGTAACAAGGTCAACTATCAGGGTATCGGCTCCTCCGGTGGCGTAAAACAAATTACCGCGAATACCGTTGATTTCGGCGCATCCGACGCTCCGCTGTCTGATGAGAAACTGAATCAGGAAGGCCTGTTCCAGTTCCCGACCGTGATCGGCGGCGTTGTGCTGGCTGTTAACATCCCTGGCCTGAAATCAGGCGAGCTGGTGCTGGACGGCAAAACCCTGGGTGACATCTACCTGGGCAAAATCAAAAAATGGGATGACGAAGCCATCACTAAGCTGAACCCGGGCGTTAAGCTGCCTTCGCAGAATATCGCGGTGGTTCGTCGTGCTGACGGCTCTGGTACCTCTTTCGTGTTCACCAGCTACCTGGCGAAAGTGAACGAAGAGTGGAAATCTAAAGTCGGTTCCGGCTCTACCGTTAACTGGCCAACCGGTCTGGGCGGTAAAGGCAACGACGGTATCGCAGCCTTCGTACAGCGTCTGCCAGGCTCCATCGGTTACGTAGAATACGCTTACGCTAAGCAGAACAACCTGGCTTACACCAAACTGGTTTCTGCCGACGGCAAACCGGTTAGCCCGACCGAAGAGAACTTCGCCAACGCCGCGAAAGGCGCTGACTGGAGCAAATCTTTCGCGCAGGACCTGACCAACCAGAAAGGCGACGATGCATGGCCTATCACGTCTACCACCTTCATTCTGGTCCACAAAGAGCAGAAGAAGCCTGAGCAGGGTGCTGAAGTGCTGAAGTTCTTCGACTGGGCATATAAAAATGGCGGCAAACAGGCTAACGATCTGGATTACGCCAGCCTGCCAGACAGCGTGGTTGAGCAGATCCGTGCTGCATGGAAAACCAACGTGAAAGACAGCAGCGGTAAAGCGCTGTACTAACAGGATATATTTAACGAAGATGGCGGGTGGCGCTGCGCTTACCCGCCCTACGGTTTACTCTGTAGGCCCGGTAAGCGTCAGCGCCGCCGGGCATATTCGTAAAAACGTCTCAAACAGAAGAGTAATTTATGGCTGCAACCAAGCCTGTATTTAACCCTCCGGGTAAAAAAGGTGACATGATTTTCAGCGCGCTGGTGAAACTGGCTGCGCTGATTGTGCTATTGCTGCTGGGCGGCATTATCGTGTCCCTGATTTTCTCCTCCTGGCCGAGCATTCAAAAATTTGGTTTCGCCTTCCTGTGGACCAAAGAGTGGGATGCGCCGAACGATATTTACGGTGCGCTGGTGCCGATTTACGGCACGCTGGTGACCTCTTTTATCGCCCTGCTGATTGCGGTTCCGGTGAGCTTTGGTATTGCCCTGTTCCTGACGGAACTGGCGCCAGGCTGGCTGCGACGTCCGCTGGGTATCGCCATTGAACTGCTGGCGGCCATCCCAAGTATCGTTTACGGCATGTGGGGCCTGTTTATCTTCGCGCCGCTGTTTGCGACGTACTTCCAGGAGCCGGTCGGTAACGTTCTCTCTGCCATTCCGTTTGTGGGGGCGCTGTTCTCCGGCCCGGCATTCGGTATCGGCATTCTGGCGGCAGGTGTGATCCTCGCCATCATGATTATTCCGTACATTGCGGCGGTCATGCGCGATGTCTTCGAACAAACCCCGGTGATGATGAAAGAGTCCGCCTACGGCATCGGCTGCACCACCTGGGAAGTTATCTGGCGCATCGTCCTTCCGTTCACCAAAAACGGGGTGATTGGCGGCATTATGCTGGGCTTAGGCCGCGCGCTGGGTGAAACCATGGCGGTCACCTTTATCATCGGCAACACCTACCAGCTCGACAGCGCCTCGCTTTATATGCCGGGGAACAGTATTACCTCTGCGCTGGCGAACGAATTTGCCGAAGCGGAATCCGGGCTGCACGTCGCCGCGCTGATGGAACTGGGTCTGATCCTGTTTGTTATCACCTTTATTGTGCTGGCTATCTCCAAGCTGATGATTATGCGTCTGGCTAAAAACGAGGGGGCACGCTAATGGCAACTCTCGACATGCAAAACACCGCTCAGCTTGCGGAATCCCGTCGCAAAATGCAGTCAAAGCGCCGGATTAAAAACCGCATTGCGTTGACGCTTTCCATGGCAACGATGGCGTTCGGCCTGTTCTGGCTGATCTGGATCCTGATGTCCACCATCACCCGGGGTATTGATGGAATGTCCCTGGCGCTGTTCACCGAGATGACGCCGCCGCCGAACACGGCGGGTGGTGGTCTGGCAAACGCTCTGGCGGGCAGCGGCCTGTTGATCCTGTGGGCGACCGTTTTCGGTACGCCGTTGGGCATCATGGCGGGTATCTATCTGGCGGAATATGGCCGCAAGTCCTGGATCGCTGAAGTCATCCGCTTCATTAACGACATTCTGCTTTCTGCCCCGTCGATTGTCGTGGGTCTGTTTGTTTACACCATCGTGGTGGCGCAAATGGAACACTTCTCCGGCTGGGCGGGTGTGATTGCGCTGGCGCTGTTGCAGGTGCCTATCGTTATTCGTACCACTGAAAACATGCTGAAACTGGTGCCGGACAGCCTGCGTGAAGCGGCTTACGCGCTGGGTACGCCTAAATGGAAGATGATTTCGGCGATCACCCTGAAAGCGTCCGTCTCGGGGATCATGACCGGTATCCTGCTGGCTATCGCCCGTATCGCCGGTGAAACCGCACCGCTGCTGTTTACCGCCCTCTCCAATCAGTTCTGGAGCACGGACATGATGCAGCCGATCGCCAACCTGCCGGTGACGATCTTTAAATTTGCGATGAGCCCATTCGCGGAATGGCAGCAGCTGGCCTGGGCCGGGGTGCTGATCATCACCCTTTGCGTACTGTTGCTGAACATTCTGGCGCGCGTCATTTTCGCGAAGAAGAAACACGGTTAAATTTTTACGGCGCGGCACATCGCGGCGCCGAATGAGGAAATGAGTCAATGAGTATGGTTGATACTGCCCCGGGTAAGATTCAGGTTCGTGATTTGAACTTCTACTACGGCAAATTCCATGCCCTGAAGAATATCAACCTGGATATCGCAAAGAACCAGGTAACGGCATTCATCGGTCCGTCCGGCTGTGGCAAATCCACGCTGCTGCGCACCTTTAACAAAATGTATTCGCTCTATCCGGAGCAGCGCGCAGAAGGTGAAATTCTGCTGGACGGTGACAACATCCTGACCAATACCCAGGATATCGCCCTGCTGCGTGCGAAAGTGGGGATGGTATTCCAGAAACCCACGCCGTTCCCGATGTCGATCTATGACAACATCGCCTTTGGTGTGCGTCTGTTTGAGAAGCTCTCCCGTGCGGATATGGACGAGCGCGTGCAGTGGGCATTGACCAAGGCCGCATTATGGAACGAAACCAAAGATAAACTTCACCAGAGTGGGTACTCTCTCTCCGGTGGTCAGCAGCAGCGTTTGTGCATTGCGCGCGGTATCGCCATTCGCCCGGAAGTCTTGCTGCTGGATGAGCCGTGCTCAGCCCTGGACCCGATCTCAACCGGGCGTATCGAAGAGCTGATCACCGAGCTGAAGCAGGATTACACCGTGGTGATCGTGACCCACAACATGCAGCAGGCTGCACGTTGTTCTGACCACACGGCGTTTATGTATCTGGGCGAGTTGATTGAGTTCAGCGATACGGACGCGCTGTTCACTCGTCCGGCGAAGAAACAAACCGAAGATTATATTACTGGCCGCTACGGTTGATTTGCCTTAGTGCATGTGGAGAAACCATGGACAACCTCAATCTTAATAAACACATTTCCGGCCAGTTTAACGCAGAGCTGGAAAGCATTCGCACCCAGGTGATGACCATGGGCGGCATGGTCGAGCAGCAGCTTTCTGATGCGATCACGGCGATGCACAACCAGGACAGCGAGCTGGCGAAGCGCGTTATTGAAGGCGACCACAACGTCAATATGATGGAAGTCGCCATCGACGAAGCCTGCGTGCGCATCATTGCGAAGCGTCAGCCGACGGCGAGCGACCTGCGTCTGGTGATGGCGATCATCAAAACCATCGCCGAGCTGGAGCGTATCGGTGACGTGGCGGATAAAATCTGCCGTACCGCGCTGGAGAAATTCTCCCAGCAGCACCAGCCGCTGCTGGTGAGCCTGGAGTCTCTCGGGCGCCACACCGTGCAGATGCTGCACGACGTGCTGGACGCTTTCGCGCGCATGGATCTGGACGAAGCGGTCCGTATCTACCGTGAAGACAAGAAAGTTGACCAGGAATACGAAGGCATTGTGCGTCAGCTGATGACCTACATGATGGAAGATTCTCGTACCATTCCAAGCGTACTGACCGCGCTGTTCTGTGCGCGCTCCATCGAGCGTATCGGTGACCGTTGCCAGAACATTTGCGAATACATTTTCTATTTCGTGAAGGGGCAGGATTTCCGACACGTGGGCGGCGACGAGCTGGACAAGCTGCTGGCGGGTAAAGATCCGAAAGAGTGATATGTGTGGCGGGTGGCGCTAACGCTTACCCGCCCTACGTTAATTCAACGCGTAATATCCCACCCGCGCGCCTTCCACAACGCTGGCAGTTGCGCCAGATCGGTAAAGGTTGTCACTTTTGGATGGTCGATCGGCTTGTTGTGCGGATCGGCGCAGAAGTAAAACACCTCCATCCCCGCATCAATCCCTGACTGCGCGCCGGCAGATGAGTCATCCACCAGAATGCAGTTCTCCACGTTGACGTTCATCGCCTTCGCCGCGTGGAACATCAGCGCCGGATCGGGCTTCCAGCGCTGGATATCGTAGCCGCTGAACAGTTTTTCCGGGAAGTGGTGCAACATCTCCAGCTTGCCGAGCGAGTGCTGCATTTTGCTGACCGGTCCGTTAGAGACTACGCAGATCGGCACCGTCATCGCATCCAGCAGCGCGTTAGCGCCGGCGATAACTTCCAGCTCGGCGTCGAAGAGGCGTGCGACCTCGGCGCGGTACACCGGTTCCAGATCCGCTTTCACCAGATCCACCCCGTGCTCTTCGTTAATGATGTCGATGATCTCGTACAGCTTCACGCCCTTAAAGCGTTTGAACACCTCTTCGAGATCGAGCGTAATACCAAATTCCTGGAACATGGCGACATACGCGCGGGAACAAATGACCTCACTGTCGACCAGCGTACCGTCACAGTCGAAAAATACCGCTTCAATTCCGGACATGCCTTTCCCTTTTAACAAGTTTAACGTTTTCGTACGGCAGTTCACCGGGACGCAATCGTTGCCGTATAAGCAAAATCAATGAAAAAAGTATCCCGTAACCGCCACTATTGTCGCATTTTGGTATAGGATAGCGACGAATTTTCCCTCCTTGTTCGGAAATTGATGATGAGTCAACAACACACTACCCAGACATCTGGTCAGGGGCTGCTTGAGCGCGTGTTCAAACTGCGCGAGCACGGCACAACGGCACGCACCGAAGTGATCGCCGGTTTTACTACCTTCCTGACGATGGTCTATATCGTTTTCGTTAACCCACAAATTCTGGGCGTGGCTGGCATGGACACCAGCGCCGTCTTTGTAACCACCTGTCTGATCGCGGCCCTTGGCAGCATCCTGATGGGCGTTTTCGCTAATCTGCCCGTGGCGCTGGCCCCGGCAATGGGTCTGAATGCGTTCTTTGCGTTCGTGGTGGTTCAGGCGATGGGCCTGCCGTGGCAGGTTGGGATGGGCGCTATTTTCTGGGGCGCGGTCGGCCTGCTGCTGCTGACCATCTTCCGCGTGCGCTACTGGATGATTGCGAACATTCCCGTGAGCCTGCGCGTGGGCATCACCAGCGGTATCGGTCTGTTCATCGGCATGATGGGGCTGAAAAACGCTGGCGTTATCGTGGCGAACCCGGAAACGCTGGTGAGCATTGGTAACCTGACCTCTCACAGCGTGCTGCTGGGCGTGCTGGGCTTCTTTATCATCGCGATCCTGGCATCGCGCAACATCCATGCTGCGGTGCTGGTCTCTATCATTGTGACCACGCTGCTGGGCTGGATGCTGGGTGACGTGCATTACAACGGTATCGTCTCTGCGCCACCGAGCGTCTCTACCGTGATTGGCCACGTTGATCTGGCGGGCTCGCTGAACCTGGGACTGGCCGGGGTGATTTTCTCCTTCATGCTGGTCAACCTGTTTGACTCCTCCGGTACGCTGATTGGCGTGACCGACAAAGCGGGTCTGGCAGATGAAAAAGGCAAATTCCCGCGCATGAAGCAGGCGCTGTATGTGGATAGCATCTCTTCCGTTGCTGGCTCTTTCATCGGTACCTCGTCTGTTACCGCTTACATTGAATCCTCTTCCGGTGTGTCCGTGGGCGGTCGTACCGGCCTGACGGCGGTAGTTGTGGGTCTGCTGTTCCTGCTGGTGATCTTCCTCTCTCCGCTGGCGGGGATGGTGCCACCATACGCGGCAGCCGGCGCGCTGATTTACGTCGGCGTGCTGATGACCTCAAGCCTGGCGCGCGTGAAGTGGGAAGATCTGACGGAAGCCGTTCCGGCATTTATTACCGCGGTGATGATGCCGTTCAGCTTCTCGATCACTGAAGGTATCGCGTTGGGCTTTATCTCTTACTGTGTGATGAAGATCGGTACCGGCCGCTTCCGCGAACTTAGCCCGTGCGTGATTATTGTGGCGCTGCTGTTTGTGCTGAAGATTGTGTTTATTGATGCACACTAAGATGCTGGTGGTGTCAGGTGGCGCTTCGCTTACCTGACCTACGGGCTAAGTTCCCTCTCCCTGTGGGAGAGGGTTAGGGTGAGGGCTTACGCCTTCACCCGCTTAATATAATCCCCAAACGCGGTCAGCTGGCCAGAGAGATGGTCACGCGTACTCTGATCCACCACTTCACCCGTCTGCGGGTCGACCTTGTTCTGAATCACGCCGCCCATAAATTCCGGCTTGTTCATCACCATCGCATCCAGGAACACCAGGATCTGACGCAGGTGATACTGGCAGCGCGCGCCGCCGATGGCGCCCATTGAGCTGGTCTGGATCAGCACAGGTTTACCAGACAGCGGCTGCTCCGGTAAACGGGACAGCCAGTCAATGGCGTTCTTCAGACCACCCGGCACCGAGTAGTTATACTCAGGCGTCACAATCACCACGCCGTCAGCCTGACGGATTTGCTCGGCTATCGCTTCCACACTCTGCGGGAACCCTTCTTCCTGCTGAACGTCAGCATCATAAAGCGGGATGTCGCCAATGGACGGCAGGGCACTGATCTCCATTCCCGCAGGCGCCAGCTGCGGCAGCGTACGGGCAACCATCCCGTTAAAAGAACCTTTGCGCAGGCTTCCCAGTAACGTAACAACTTTCAACGTATCAGACATGATTACTCCTGTTTCATCATGATGATCCTGGACGGATCAGCTATGGGTGTATGCTTTTTCTGCCGGTAAACTGGTTAATCGCATCAGGCGCGCGGCGGGCTCGTTGGCGCGCTCAGGTACATCCGGAAGACTACGCCAACCGCGAGTGCTGTCAAACTCCCAGATTTTCAGCCGTTCGATGGCGGGGGTCACCGCAACGGACCAGATCAGTACGTCCTCAGCGTCGCAGAGTGCCTCTACCAGCGAGGCTTTTGTCGCGCGCAGGCGTCCGGAGCCGGGGAGCAGCTGCAACAGGCTGGCGTCGTCTGACGCCGCGCCGCTCAGTTTGCGGATGCTCTGGCGAAGGGTGATGAGCTGCGCTCTGGCTTCAACGGGGTCGTTCTGGTTACGTATCCACAGCTTCTCATTGCTGGAGAGCGGGTATTCATCGAGCGCATTAGCACCATGGAAGCTGCGCGTGACGCGTTGTAGCTCCATATCCAGGCCGCAATCACCTTCCGTCGTCAGCGCGACGCCAACAATGTTGCCGGTGTACGCAATGGAAAAATGGGGGAGTGCCGGGTCCGCAAAAACCGGGCGACCTTCTGGCTGGGTGAGTATGTCCGGTAATTCGCTGGTGCCGTAGAGCATAAAAAGCAGTTCTGCGAGGAGCGCTCTGGAAGCTAAAAACCGCGTCCTGCGGTGTTCAGGTAGTTTGAGCGCCTCACTGTGACAGGCTGAAGAAAGTCTGGCCGATACGAGATGCCCTTCCGTTAATGTTCCTCGTGCAAAGTGCGTAGCCATTTTTCGCTCCTTGATAATGGTCGTAGTCGGTTAAACGGTTACATGATTATCGCTTAACTCAGCTTCTGTTTTAATCAGTAAATGGAAATAAGAGAAGCCTGAGCACCGAACTTTACATTATCTTAGGCAAAAACCTGACCTGGTGCGGTATACAGCGCTTTGATCGTCTCGCGCAGCCAGAGGATTTTCGGATTATGGCTGTTCCGTTTATGCCAGATCAGCGTGAAGGGGACGGTGAGCTTTTCTGCCTGCGCCTCATCGATGGGAATGGGCAGACAGACCAGATTACGCTGGTGGAGTTGATTGTAGTGATGGCAGTAGTGCGGCGCAGTGGCAATGTAGTTGTGATCCGGCTGGGCCGCCATAAACATCGACTGTTCAAAACCGGGCAAACTCATGGCGATGTTACGCTCCCGACCCATCTCTCTTAGCACCTCGTCGAGCGCCCAGGTGTCGCTGCGTTCCCAGAAGATGCTGATATGCGGGTAGCGCAGAAACGTCTCCAGATCCCACGCTTCCTGGAGCGCGGGATGATCCTCGCGCAAATACACGCACGGACGGTCACTGAACAGGATTTCGTAGTCGATAAACCACGGCATCAGCTTTAGCAGTTCGCGCGAGCGAGGGTGCGTTTCACGCCCGGTGAAGCCCAGATCCACTTCTCCGCGCGTAATGGCGTCCAGCGAATCGTAATCCCATTGGCGCAGCTTCACCGTCGCCTGTGGGTAGCGTTCATTCACCTGCTCCAGCAGGGTATTAAAGCGGATCAGCATCAGCGGTGTTTCGGCGGCGAGCACAAACTTGAGCCCGCCAGGAGAGCTATGGTGGAATTTATCGAGGATCTGGTTGCCAATCTGCATCCAGTCGGCCAAATCCTGTTCCAGACTCACCGTCAGCGGTGTGGGCAATAGCCCTAAAGGCGTTTTCACAAACAGCGGATCGTCGAACCAGTCGCGCAGCTTCGCCAGGGATTTACTCACCGCGGACGGCGTCACGTTCATCCGCTTCGCGGCTTTGGTGACGCTGCGCTCCTGCAACAAAAGTTGCAGGCAAAGTAAAAGATTAAGATCGAGACTGCTGATGGGCTTCTTCATAGTGCGCTGCGGGCTGGATGACCATAAGTAAAGTAATGCAGAGTATGCTACAGCCAATCAGAACCCCGATCAGCATATTCAGCGCGTTAAGGCCGATCACCGCCGCCAGCCAAATCCACAGTGACGAACCGCAGACCTGCGCAATGCCCAGCACCGAGCTTGCCACGCCTGCCCGCAATGAAAACGGGCCAAGTGCCTGACTCATTGCCACACCAAAGCCGACGGAGAATCCGGCGCAGATCAGAGTAATGCCCACCAGCATTACAGCGTGTGAGGTGGCGGTCGCCAGGATCACGCCTGCGGCGAGGAACAGCGTCTGTGAGGTGAGCATCAGCGTGCGCTGGCGGAAGATGTTGAGCGCAAAGGGCGTGGAGAATGAAACCGCCATGCTCACCATCGCGGTTAGCGCCATCACCGTCGAATACTCACCGCGATCGAAGCCCATCGTCTCCATCAGCAACACCGGGGAAACGTTTACATAGGTGAGGATCACCGCCACGCTAAGCGTGGTGATTGTCAGCCGACTCAGGAAAAAGCGATTCATCAGCTTTTCAGCCGGATGGAGGGTTGCGGTGTGATATGGCTGTTGCGAACCGGGATGGGTCTCTTTCAGCACCGTCACGGACAGGATAAAGACGATGGCGCCCATTGCGGCCATGGTCCAGAAAAGACTCTGCCACGGAAATTTAAGCATAATCAGGTAGCCTACAACCGGTGCCAGCACCGGGATGATGCAGGTAATGCCGTTCAGCATCGACAGCACTTTAGCGCGGCGCTGGGCGCTTAAGGTATCGCGAAGAATAGCAAACGCCACCACGTAACAGCCACCCGCGCCAATGCCCTGGATAAAACGGCCTGACAGGAACATTGTGCTTTCCTGAGCTACTGAAGACAGTACTGATGCCAGCGCAAAGATAACTGCACCCGTAATGGCGACGGGCTGACGGCCTGCTTTATCCGCGATTTTCCCGGCAAATACCATCGACGACGCCATTCCCGCGAGGTAGGCCGAAAACGCGATGTGCAGCTGCGCCTCGCTGGCGCCCAGATCGCGGGCAATATGCGGTAGCCCCACCAGATACATATCAATGCCGGACGGATACAGCAGAACCAGCGCAAAACTACAGAACAGAAAACGAGCCATAAATCCCCCATAGATGCAGGCAAGCAGGATAGGGGGCGTGGAGGGATTAAGCGAGTTGCCATTTGGACAATGGTGATTTCCCTGGAGGAAATCACCCTGTATTAACGGGAATTACTTACCAATGCAGAAGCTCGAGAAAATCCGTCCCAGCAGATCGTCCGACGTAAACTCCCCGGTGATCTCGCTCAGGTTCTGCTGCGCCAGACGCAGCTCTTCCGCCAGCAGTTCACCGGCCCACGCGCCGATCAGCTGGGCTTTACCCTGCTCAAGGTGGCGAGCCGCCTCTTCCAGCGCCTGCAAGTGACGACGACGTGCCAGGAAGCCGCCCTCCATACTGGTGTCGAAGCCCATGCTCTGTTTGAGATGGCTACGCAGGGCTTCCACGCCTTCACCGGTACGGGCCGACAGGCGAATAAGTGAGTGACCATTCACATCGCTGATGCCCAGCGTTTCGCCGGTAACGTCGGCCTTGTTGCGCACCACGGTGATCGGCAGTTTAGCCGGGAGACGGGCGATAAAGTCTGGCCAGATTTCAGCCGGATCAACGGCGTCGGTTGTGGTGCCGTCCACCATAAACAGCACGCGGTCGGCCTGCTCGATCTCCTGCCAGGCGCGTTCGATACCGATACGCTCGACTTCATCGCTCGCATCGCGCAGGCCAGCGGTGTCGATGATGTGCAGCGGCATGCCGTCGATATGGATATGCTCGCGCAGGACATCGCGGGTGGTGCCGGCTATGTCGGTCACGATCGCCGCTTCACGGCCCGCCAGGGCGTTCAGCAGGCTCGATTTTCCGGCATTGGGGCGACCAGCAATCACCACCTTCATTCCTTCACGCAGCAGGCTGCCCTGGCGCGCTTCGGCGCGAACGGCATCGAGATCGTTCATCACCTGGTTGAGCTGAGCTTCAATTTTACCGTCTGAGAGGAAGTCGATCTCCTCGTCCGGGAAGTCGATAGCCGCTTCGACATAGATTCGCAGGTGAGTAAGTGCTTCCACAAGGTGATTCACGCGTGCGGAAAATGCCCCCTGCAACGAGTTCAGCGCGGAGCGGGCTGCCTGTTCGGAACTGGCGTCGATCAGGTCGGCAATCGCCTCGGCCTGCGCCAGGTCGAGCTTATCGTTGAGGAAAGCACGCTCGGAGAACTCACCCGGCTTTGCAATGCGCAGGCCAGGCAGGGTCAGAATACGTTTTAACAGCAGGTCGAGGATCACCGGGCCGCCGTGACCCTGAAGCTCCAGCACGTCTTCGCCGGTGAAGGAGTTTGGGCCGGGGAACCACAGCGCGATGCCCTGGTCCAGCGGTGTGCCGTCGGCATCCTTAAACGGCAGATAATCAGCGTAGCGCGGCTTTGGCAGTTTACCCAGCACCGCTTCGGCCACCTCACGCGCCTTCAGGCCGGAGATGCGCAGAATGCCTACACCACCGCGTCCCGGTGGGGTTGCCTGGGCGACGATAGTGTCGTTATGGCTCATGGTTGCTCTCGTTCAATACAAATAAAAAAGGCGGTCAATCGACCGCCCTTATTTTAGCGTTAAGTTACCGAATCAGGACTTTTTCTTTTCGCGGCTATGCAGGCCACGTTTTTCCAGACCACGGTAAATCAGCTGCTGCTGGATGATGGTCACCAGGTTGCTGACGATATAGTACAGCACCAGACCTGACGGGAACCACAGGAAGAACACGGTGAAGATGACCGGCATAAAGGTCATGATCTTCTGCTGCATCGGGTCGGTCACGGTGGTCGGAGACATCTTCTGAATGAAGAACATCGTCACGCCCATCAGGATCGGCAGGATGTAGTACGGGTCCTGTGCGGACAGGTCATGGATCCACAGAGCGAACGGCGCGTGGCGCAGCTCAACGGAACCCATCAGCATGTAGTACAGCGCAAGGAAGATTGGCATCTGAATCAGCAGCGGGAAGCAACCACCCAGTGGGTTCACTTTCTCTGCTTTATACAGGGCCATCATCTCCTGGCTCTGACGCTGTTTGTCATCGCCCAGACGCTCACGCATAGCCTGAATCTTCGGCTGTAGCATACGCATCTTCGCCATGGAGGTGTACTGCGCTTTAGTCAGCGGGTACATGATGCCACGAACGATAAAGGTGATAACGATGATGGAGAAGCCCCAGTTACCCAGGAAGCTGTGGATGAACTTCAGCAGCTTAAACAGCGGCTGAGAGATGAACCACAACCAACCGTAATCGACGGTCAGATCCAGGTGCGGCGCAACGGCAGCCATTTTGTCCTGGATTTCCGGGCCGACCCACAGGGTGCTTGCCAGTTTACCGGTTTGACCCGGCTGCACCAGAACCGGCTGAGATTTGTAGCCGATGGCTGCAATACCGTTGCCGAGGTTCGCGGTGTAGAAGTTGTTCGTACCGTCGTTATTCGGTACCCACGCCGTCGCGAAATACTGTTGCAGCATTGCGACCCAACCGCCTTTAGAGCTGACGTTCAGGTTTTCGTTATCGGCAATGGTGTCGAATTTGTATTTCTCGTACTTGGTATCTGGCGTGGAGTAAGCCGCGCCACGGAAGGTATGCAGCGCAAAGTTGCTGCTTCCGGTGTCACGGTGAGACGGCAGATTGATGGACTGCTTCAACTGACCAAAGGTAGAGATTTCCAGTGGTTTCGCACCGGCGTTCTGTACGCTGTAGCCCACGTTCACCGCATACTCACCGCGTTTCAGGGTGAAGGTTTTGGTGAAGGTGTTGCCTGCCGCGTCGGTGTAGGTCATCGGGATAACCAGTTCGTTCTGACCATCAGCCAGCACAAACGTGTCATTCTCGACGTTATACAGTGGACGCGCACCGTTAGCCGGGTTATCCGGGCCATCACGACCGGTCAGGCCGCTCTGCGCCTGGTAGATAAATTCAGGCGTGGTTTCCAGTAACTGGAACGGTTCGGTAGACTTCAGCTCTTTCGGGTAGGTCAACAGCAGCGCCTGCTCAACATCACCACCACGGGTGTTGATAGTCAGCTCAAGCACATCGGTCTTAACCGTAATCTGTTTCCCCTGGCCACTGGCCGGTACGCCCTGGTCGGCGGCGCTACCCGCTGCGGTGGTCGTGGTCTGCGTGGTCTGCTGCTGGGGTTGAGGATTTTTATCCTGCTCCCATGCCTGCCAGATCATGAAAGACACGAACAACAAAGCGATGATAAGAAGATTGCGTTGCGAATCCATCGTTAGTGTTCTCTGGTATCAAAAGGTCCTGGAGGGACGGGGTCGTCTCCACCTGGGTGTAAAGGGTGGCATTTTAATACGCGTTTCACCGTCAACCAACTGCCTTTTATCACTCCAAACCTGCGCAATGCCTCAATTCCGTAGCTTGAGCATGTTGGCGTGAAACGGCAGTGTGGCCCGAGTAGCGGACTAATCAGGCGTTGATAGACCCGAATGAGGGCTATCAGGACCCGCGAGCCAGGCGACAGTGGCGGCGCCATAATTTTTCCAACGCTTCCGAGAGAGCACGGTTATCGAGGTCGGCAACCCCTTTTTTAGCCACCACCACGAAATCCATTGAAGGCAGTTCGTGCTGACGTAAACGGAAGCTTTCACGCGTCAGACGTTTAATCCGGTTGCGTTCATGCGCACGCTTAACGTTTTTCTTGGCGACTGTGAGACCGATGCGGGGATGCCCCAGCGAATTTTGGCGGCCGAGGATGGTGATTTGCGGCGTGCCAGCCCGTAATGGCTGCTGGAAGACGAAAGTGAAATGAGTGGGAGTTAACAAACGTAACTCCCTGGGAAATGCGAGCTTAACCACTCAGGGGTTAGCTTTATTACTTGGAAACGGTCAGACGAGCGCGGCCTTTAGCACGACGACGTGCCAGAACCTGACGACCATTTTTAGTAGCCATACGAGCACGGAAGCCGTGAGAACGGTTGCGCTTCAGTACAGACGGTTGAAAAGTGCGTTTCATGGCGATTTCTACCTAAACTTGAAAAAATTCATGACTTTTGCGGATGCCCGACCGAGTTTCGAATGACGGACGCCGAAGCCGTGGGTGATTAAAGAGGCCGGATTGTAATAATTGTACACTCCGGAGTCAATTCTCTTTCCTTAAATCCCTGTGTATTTCCGCACGTTTTCGCGTGGAAAATGAGCAGCGGACGACGCAGGAAGATGAGCATCACGCGCCGGGTCGAGGATTATACGGGCTCAACGATAAAGCGCAAGGATCGTCCCGGATCTTCGTTAGATCATTTAAGCCAAAAATTGTCTGTGCTCATTAAATTTTCCAATATGCGGCCTAAATCGCGAGGCACTCGCGTCAGGATCGTTTACACTTACCCGATTCCGGATCTTCCTGTGGATAAATCGGGAAGAATCTGTGAGAAACAGAAGATCTCTGGCTCAGTTTAGGCTATGATCCGCGGTCCCGATCGGGATCCAGCGATCCTGGTCGGGCATAAACACAACATCGTTCAGGCTGTATCAACGATAGCGTGTATAACCGCAGATAGCGGTTCGCACATCACCCTGATGGGGTCATGTCGATGTGCGCCAACAATCATGAATATTCAATAGTTTTCTTTTATTGTTCGAGTGGAGTCCGCCGTGTCACTTTCGCTTTGGCAGCAGTGTCTTGCCCGATTGCAGGATGAGTTACCAGCCACAGAATTCAGTATGTGGATCCGCCCGTTGCAGGCGGAACTGAGCGATAACACGCTGGCTTTGTATGCGCCAAACCGTTTCGTGCTCGATTGGGTAAGGGATAAATACCTTAATAACATCAATGGACTGCTGAACGATTTCTGCGGGTCAGATGCCCCACAGCTGCGTTTTGAAGTGGGCACAAAGCCGGTCACCCAAACCGTTCGTGAAGTTGTCAATGTGGCAGCCCCTGCACAGGCGGCGCCCGCTCCAGCGCCTCGCGTTGCACCGGTTCGTCAGGGCTGGGATAACGTTCCGGCCCCCGCTGAGCCTACCTACCGCTCTAACGTTAACGTGAAACACACGTTCGATAACTTCGTTGAAGGTAAGTCGAACCAGCTGGCACGCGCGGCGGCTCGTCAGGTTGCCGATAACCCCGGTGGCGCTTACAACCCGCTGTTCCTGTATGGCGGCACGGGTCTCGGTAAAACGCACCTGCTGCATGCGGTGGGCAACGGCATTATGGCGCGTAAGCCCAATGCCAAAGTGGTGTATATGCACTCCGAACGCTTCGTTCAGGACATGGTAAAAGCCCTGCAAAACAATGCGATCGAAGAGTTTAAACGCTACTACCGTTCCGTTGATGCGCTGCTGATCGATGACATTCAGTTCTTTGCCAATAAAGAACGATCGCAGGAAGAGTTTTTCCATACCTTTAACGCCTTGCTGGAAGGCAATCAGCAGATCATTCTGACCTCGGATCGTTATCCAAAAGAGATCAACGGCGTTGAAGATCGTCTCAAATCCCGCTTCGGCTGGGGCCTGACCGTGGCGATCGAGCCGCCGGAGCTGGAAACCCGCGTCGCGATCCTGATGAAAAAAGCCGACGAGAACGACATTCGCCTGCCGGGTGAAGTGGCGTTCTTCATTGCCAAGCGCCTGCGTTCCAACGTGCGTGAGCTGGAAGGGGCGCTGAACCGCGTTATCGCCAACGCCAACTTCACCGGTCGGGCGATCACCATCGATTTTGTGCGTGAAGCGCTGCGCGATTTATTGGCTTTGCAGGAAAAACTGGTCACTATCGACAATATTCAGAAGACGGTGGCTGAGTACTACAAGATCAAAGTGGCAGATTTACTGTCTAAACGTCGTTCCCGCTCGGTGGCGCGTCCGCGTCAGATGGCGATGGCGCTGGCAAAGGAGTTAACCAACCACAGTCTGCCGGAAATCGGGGATGCGTTTGGTGGCCGTGACCATACGACCGTGCTGCACGCTTGTCGTAAGATTGAGCAGTTACGCGAAGAAAGCCACGACATAAAAGAAGATTTTTCCAATTTAATCAGAACATTATCATCGTGACGCTATGAAATTTACCGTTGAACGTGAACATTTATTAAAACCGCTGCAACAGGTGAGTGGCCCATTAGGCGGCCGCCCTACGCTGCCTATTCTTGGAAACCTGCTGCTTCAGGTCGCGGACGGTACGCTGTCGCTGACCGGCACAGATCTGGAAATGGAAATGATCGCGCGCGTTACGCTGACTCAGCCGCACGACGCGGGCGCGACCACGGTTCCGGCACGTAAATTCTTTGATATTTGCCGTGGGCTGCCGGAAGGCGCTGAAATCGCCGTGCAGCTGGAGGGCGACCGCATGCTGGTGCGCTCTGGCCGCAGCCGTTTCTCCCTCTCCACGCTGCCCGCTGCGGACTTCCCGAACCTGGATGACTGGCAGAGCGAAGTTGAATTTACCCTGCCGCAGGCGACGATGAAGCGTCTGATTGAAGCCACGCAGTTCTCCATGGCGCATCAGGACGTTCGTTACTACTTAAACGGCATGCTGTTCGAAACCGAAGGTGAAGAGCTGCGTACCGTGGCGACCGACGGTCACCGTCTGGCGGTTTGTTCCATGCCGATTGGCGATTCACTGCCAAACCATTCGGTGATCGTACCGCGTAAAGGCGTAATTGAACTGATGCGTATGCTCGACGGCGGTGAAACGCCGCTGCGCGTGCAGATTGGCAGCAACAATATTCGTGCCCACGTGGGCGATTTTGTCTTCACATCGAAGCTGGTAGACGGTCGTTTCCCGGATTATCGCCGCGTATTGCCGAAGAACCCGGATAAAACGCTGGAGGCGGGTTGCGACATCCTCAAGCAGGCGTTCGCGCGTGCCGCTATTCTCTCCAACGAGAAATTCCGCGGCGTACGTCTATACGTGAGTGAAAACCAGATCAAAATCACCGCCAACAACCCGGAGCAGGAAGAGGCAGAAGAGATTCTGGACGTCACCTACGCCGGGGCTGAGATGGAAATCGGCTTCAACGTCAGCTATGTGCTGGATGTGCTGAATGCACTGAAATGCGAGAACGTTCGCATCCTGCTGACTGACTCCGTTTCGAGCGTACAGATTGAAGATGCCGCATCACAGTCGGCTGCTTATGTTGTCATGCCAATGAGACTGTAATGTCGCTCACCCGTCTGTTGATCCGCGACTTTCGCAATATCGAAAGCGCGGATCTCGCTTTATCCCCTGGCTTTAACTTCCTGGTTGGCGCGAACGGCAGCGGCAAAACCAGCGTGCTGGAAGCCATCTATACGCTCGGCCACGGCCGGGCGTTTCGCAGTTTGCAGATTGGTCGCGTGATTCGCCACGAGCAGGAATCTTTTGTTCTGCACGGGCGTTTGCAGGGCGCAGAGCGGGAAACCGCCATCGGCCTGACCAAAGACAAGCAGGGCGACAGCAAGGTGCGTATCGACGGCACCGATGGCCACAAAGTGGCGGAGCTGGCGTTGCTGATGCCGATGCAGCTGATTACGCCCGAGGGGTTTACTTTACTCAACGGCGGCCCCAAATACAGAAGAGCGTTCCTCGACTGGGGATGCTTTCACAATGAAGCCGGTTTCTTTAACGCCTGGAGCAACCTGAAGCGTCTGCTTAAACAGCGTAACGCCGCATTGCGCCAGGTCACGCGCTACGCTCAGCTGCGTCCGTGGGACATGGAACTCATCCCTCTTGCGGAACAAATCAGCCGCTGGCGTGCCGAATACAGCGCAGGTATCGCCGAAGACATGGCCGACACCTGCAAACAGTTTTTACCCGAGTTCTCTCTCACCTTCTCTTTTCAGCGTGGCTGGGAAAAAGAGACGGATTATGCCGAGGTGTTAGAGAGAAGCTTCGAGCGCGATCGCATGTTGACCTACACCGCGCACGGCCCGCACAAGGCGGATTTCCGCATTCGTGCCGACGGTGCGCCGGTGGAAGACACGCTGTCGCGCGGGCAGCTGAAGCTCCTGATGTGCGCGCTGCGCCTGGCGCAGGGGGAGTTCCTCACTCGAGAGAGCGGGCGACGCTGCCTGTACCTGATAGATGATTTTGCCTCGGAACTTGACGACGCGCGGCGCGGGCTGCTTGCCAGCCGCTTAAAAGCCACGCAGTCGCAGGTTTTCGTCAGCGCCATTAGCGCTGAACACGTTATAGACATGTCGGACGAAAATTCGAAGATGTTTACCGTGGAAAAGGGTAAAATAACGGATTAACCCAAGTTGAAATGAGCGAGAAACGTTGATGTCGAATTCTTATGACTCCTCCAGTATCAAAGTCCTGAAAGGGCTGGATGCGGTGCGTAAGCGCCCGGGTATGTATATCGGCGACACGGATGACGGCACCGGTCTGCACCACATGGTATTCGAGGTGGTAGATAACGCTATCGACGAAGCGCTCGCGGGTCACTGTAAAGACATCGTGGTCACGATCCATGCGGACAACTCCGTGTCCGTTACCGATGACGGTCGTGGTATCCCAACCGGTATTCACCCGGAAGAGGGCGTATCTGCTGCGGAAGTCATCATGACCGTTCTGCACGCAGGCGGTAAGTTCGATGATAACTCCTATAAAGTTTCCGGCGGTCTGCACGGCGTAGGCGTATCCGTAGTAAATGCCCTGTCGCAGAAGCTGGAGCTGGTTATCCAGCGCGAAGGCAAAATTCACCGTCAGATCTATCAGCACGGCGTGCCTGACGCTCCGCTGGCCGTCACGGGTGATACCGATAAAACCGGTACCATGGTGCGTTTCTGGCCGAGCCTCGAAACCTTCACCAACGTCACCGAATTCGAGTACGACATTCTGGCGAAACGCCTGCGTGAACTGTCGTTCCTGAACTCCGGCGTGTCGATTCGTCTGCGCGACAAGCGCGACAACAAAGAAGACCACTTCCACTACGAAGGCGGTATCAAGGCGTTCGTTGAGTATCTGAACAAGAACAAAACGCCAATTCACCCGAATATCTTCTACTTCTCTACTGAAAAAGACGGTATCGGCGTGGAAGTGGCCTTGCAGTGGAACGACGGTTTCCAGGAAAACATCTACTGCTTCACCAACAACATTCCACAACGCGATGGCGGTACGCACCTGGCGGGCTTCCGCGCGGCGATGACCCGAACCCTGAACGCCTACATGGACAAAGAAGGCTACAGCAAAAAAGCGAAAGTCAGCGCCACCGGTGACGATGCCCGTGAAGGCCTGATTGCCGTGGTCTCCGTGAAGGTGCCGGATCCGAAGTTCTCCTCACAGACCAAAGACAAGCTGGTCTCTTCTGAGGTGAAATCGGCGGTTGAACAGCAGATGAACGAACTGCTGAGCGAATACCTGCTGGAAAACCCGTCCGACGCGAAAATCGTGGTGGGTAAAATTATCGATGCGGCGCGTGCCCGTGAAGCGGCGCGTAAAGCGCGTGAAATGACCCGTCGTAAAGGCGCGCTGGACCTGGCAGGCCTGCCGGGCAAACTGGCTGACTGTCAGGAACGCGACCCGGCGCTGTCTGAACTGTACCTTGTGGAAGGGGACTCCGCGGGCGGTTCTGCGAAGCAGGGCCGTAACCGCAAGAACCAGGCGATTCTGCCGCTGAAGGGTAAAATCCTTAACGTTGAGAAAGCGCGCTTCGACAAGATGCTCTCTTCTCAGGAAGTGGCGACGCTCATCACCGCGCTCGGCTGCGGCATTGGTCGCGACGAGTACAACCCGGACAAACTGCGCTATCACAGCATCATCATCATGACCGATGCGGACGTCGACGGCTCGCACATTCGTACGCTGCTGTTGACCTTCTTCTATCGTCAGATGCCGGAAATCGTTGAGCGCGGCCACGTTTACATTGCCCAGCCGCCGCTGTACAAAGTGAAGAAAGGCAAGCAGGAACAGTACATTAAAGATGACGACGCGATGGATCAGTACCAAATCGCGATCGCCCTTGATGGTGCGACCCTGCACGCAAATTCCAGCGCGCCAGCGCTGGCCGGTGAGCCGCTGGAGCGTCTGGTCTCCGAGTTCAACGCCACGCAGAAAATGATTGGCCGTATGGAGCGTCGCTATCCGAAAGCGCTGCTGAAAGAGCTGATTTACCAGCCGACCCTGACCGAAGCCGATCTGAGCAACGAGCAGACCGTCACCCGCTGGGTGAACACCCTGGTGAGCGAGCTGAACGAGAAAGAGCAGCATGGCAGCCAGTGGAAGTTCGACGTTCAGCAGAACGCTGAGCAGCAGTTCGAGCCGATCGTCCGCGTGCGTACCCACGGCGTCGATACCGACTACCCGCTGGAGCACGAATTTGTGACCGGTCCGGAATACCGCCGTATCTGCACCCTCGGCGAGAAGCTGCGCGGTCTGATCGAAGACGATGCGTTTATCGAACGTGGCGAACGTCGTCAGCCGGTAGCCAGCTTCGAACAGGCGCTGGAGTGGCTGGTAAAAGAGTCCCGTCGTGGTCTCTCTATTCAGCGTTATAAAGGCCTGGGCGAAATGAACCCGGATCAGCTGTGGGAAACCACCATGGATCCGGAAAGCCGTCGCATGTTGCGCGTCACCGTTAAAGACGCAATCGCAGCGGATCAGCTGTTCACGACCCTGATGGGCGATGCGGTTGAACCACGTCGCGCCTTCATCGAAGAGAACGCCCTGAAGGCGGCGAATATCGATATCTAATATCGTGATACTGCGATAAAAGCCGCGCTTCAGCGCGGCTTTTTTATGGCCACAGGAAACTCCAGCGACATCACTGCTGGTAAACGTTTGACCAGCATATCTATGGCAATTCTTACCCTTAGCGGCAGGTGTGGCGTCTGCTGCCAGACGGCATGAACGTCGAAGCGTACATCCGGGGCCTGCTTTAAGAGCGGGACAAGATCTCCCTGCTGAATTTCTTTAATGACCATCCAGCAGGGTAACCATGCAAGGCCGTGGCCGGCCAGCGCCGCGTCGCAGATCGCCTGCAAATCATCCATATTGAGCGATGAGCGGGGAATAAACGTGCGCGACGTGCCATCGTAATCCATCAGCTGCCAGGGTAGGACTCTGCCCGCACGCGTGTAGTTAATGGCCGTATGCTGGCGTAGATCATCAACGGTTTGCGGCTGGCCATTCTTAAACAGGTAATCCGGCGCGGCGCACAGCACCATCCGGTGCTCCCCCAGCCTTCTGGCGACCAGCACGCTGCTGTCAGCCAGAGCGCCATTGCGCACCGCCATATCAAACCCTTCTTCCACGAGATCCACGACGCGGTCGCTGAAGGACATTTCAAGCTCAAGCCCGGGATGCTCCTGCGCCAGCTCTATTAGCAGCGGGGCGATACACTGGCGACCAAACAGCACCGGCACGGCAACACGCAGCCGACCGCTGACCTGATGTTTTCCGGTTTCAAGCTGCGATTCAGCGCCACGGATCTCCTCCAGCGCGCGCAGGCAGCGTTCATAAAAAAGCGCGCCGTTATCGGTCAGCCTCTGACTGCGGGTGGTCCGATGAAACAGACGAACCCCCAGCCTCTCTTCAAGACGAGCAATGCTTTTTCCTACCGCCGAGCGCGACAAATGCAGACGGACGGCGGCCTGGGCAAAACTTCCTGCCTCAACGGAGGCAACGAAAACGGGAATATCTTTCAGCGTATCGGTCATGGACGGATTGTGTCAATTTGGTCATCAATGAAGGGAAAACTTATCGCCACTGGCGACGCTGAGTCAACGGTAGACTGTCAGAACTGAAAATCATCTGATGACAGGAGAAAAAAATGACTGAAACAATGCAACGCTGGTCAATGGATGCCCTTGGTCGTGAAAGCCTCAGGCTCGTTCAGGAGCCTGTTCCACAGCCAGGCCCGGGGGAGGTTCGCGTAAGGGTTAAAGCCGTTGCGCTCAACTACCGGGATAAAATGGTGATTGAAGGCACGATGCCGATTCCGCTTTCCTTCCCGTTTACCCCAGCATCTGACATGGCAGGCGTGGTGGACAGCATCGGCGAAGGCGTTACGCGTTTCAAGCCCGGCGCACGCGTCATCTCAACCTTCTTCCCGGAATGGATCGACGGCAAGCCGCAGGCAGACGCGCGCGATTTGCCCTATAAAACGTCCGGTGGATACTTCCAGGGCATGCTGGCCGAATATGTGATTGTGAGTGAAAACGCGCTGGTGGCGTCCCCGGAAAGCCTGGATGACGCTGAGGCCAGCACGCTTCCTTGCGCGGGGCTTACCGCATGGTTCGCGCTGGTGGAGCGCGGTCATTTACGCGCCGGGCAATCGGTGCTGGTACAAGGGACGGGCGGTGTGGCGCTATTCGCTTTGCAGATAGCAAAAGCGCACGGCGCAGAAGTTATTGTTACGTCGGGGAGTGATGAAAAACTGGCGCGGGCCAAAAAGCTGGGGGCCAGCCAGGGCATCAACCGACTGAAAGGCGACTGGGCTGAAAATACGCTGGCACTGACGCAGGATCGCGGCATCGACCATATTATCGAAACGGTGGGTGGGGAGAACCTGAGACATTCCCTGCGCGCCGTTGCCGTTCATGGGCGGATATCGGTCATTGGCGTGCTGGCCGGAACAGAAATTTCTCTGCCTGCAAGCGAGCTGTTGCTGAAATCTCCCGTCATTCAGGGGATTGGGGTTGGACACCGCCGGGCGCTGGAAGATTTTGTCCGTGCTGTTGATGTCACGGAGCTAAAACCGGTGATTGAGCATCGCTACCGCTTTGACGAGCTGGAACAGGCGCTTGAACATCTGGATCGCGGTGCGTTTGGCAAAATCGTTCTCACCCGCGAGTGAGTTCCCGTTCCCGGGATAAACGTAAAAGGGGCTTTTTGTTGCGCAAGGTAGCTCTATTTTTGTGTGCTTAATCGCGTTAGCATGAGGTAGCACTCATTTATCCCGGGGACCTCATGGCTATCAAACTCATTGCAATCGATATGGACGGCACGCTGCTGCTGCCAGACCACACTATCTCTCCTGCCGTTAAAAATGCGATCGCCGCCGCACGCGAAAAAGGCGTGAACGTGGTGCTCACCACCGGACGCCCGTATGCCGGGGTGCACAGTTACCTGAAAGAGCTGCACATGAACCAGCCTGGCGATTACTGCATCACCTATAACGGCGCGCTGGTGCAAAAGGCAGCCGATGGCAGCACGGTGGCGCAAACTGCACTGAGCTATGATGACTACCGTTTCCTGGAAAAACTCTCCCGCGACGTGGGCTCTCACTTCCACGCGCTCGATCGCAATACGCTTTACACCGCCAACCGCGATATCAGCTACTACACGGTGCACGAGTCCTACGTTGCAACCATTCCACTGGTGTTCTGCGAAGCGGAAAACATGGACCCGGCAACCCAGTTCCTGAAAGTGATGATGATTGATGAACCTGCGGTTCTCGACAAAGCCATCTCACGCATTCCGGCTGAGGTAAAAGAGAAATACACCGTGCTGAAAAGTGCGCCGTACTTCCTCGAAATCCTTGATAAACGCGTCAATAAAGGCACGGGCGTCAAATCGCTTGCCGATGCGCTGGGCATCAAGCCTGAGGAGATCATGGCGCTGGGCGACCAGGAAAACGATATTGCGATGATCGAATATGCGGGCATGGGCGTGGCGATGGATAACGCCATCCCGTCGGTAAAAGAAGTGGCGAACTTCGTGACTAAATCTAACCTGGAAGACGGCGTTGCCTGGGCGATCGAGAAATTTGTTCTGTCGTAACAAGTGCTTTGAAAGATTAGCCCCGGTTATTAACCGGGGCTTTTTTTGGCCCTGAATTTATCAAATTGTTCTTTTTGTGATCTGGATTGTAGTACAACATTAACTGATTGTACTACATTGTCACCACAGCAAAGACGAAAGGCCTCACGTTTGTACTGCAAAAGTGAGGCGAAATTCAGCGGTCGCGGTAAAGTAGTGATGGACTTACAGAGCACAAGGACTCTCCATGACACTCAATAAAACCGATCGCATTGTCATCACGCTGGGCACTCAGATTGTGGGTGGCAAATACGTTCCCGGTTCGCCGCTGCCAGCAGAGGCGGAACTGTGCGAGGAGTTTGAAACCTCGCGCAACATCATTCGGGAAGTGTTCCGCTCGCTGATGGCGAAGCGGCTGATTGAAATGAAGCGCTATCGCGGCGCGTTTGTGGCGCCGCGTAACCAGTGGAACTACCTCGATACCGATGTTCTGCAATGGGTGCTGGAAAACGACTACGACCCACGGCTCATCGGCGCGATGAGCGAAGTCCGAAATCTGGTGGAACCGGCCATCGCCCGCTGGGCGGCAGAGCGCGCAACGTCAGGTGACCTGGCACAGATTGAGTCGGCTTTAAACGACATGATCGCCAATAACCAGAATCGGGAGGCGTTCAACGAAGCGGACATTCGTTACCACGAAGCGGTATTGCAGTCGGTGCATAACCCGGTTTTACAGCAGCTTAGCGTGGCGATCAGCTCGCTACAGCGAGCAGTATTTGAACGTACCTGGATGGGCGATGAGGCCAACATGCCGAAAACGCTTCAGGAACATAAAGCGCTGTTCGATGCGATACGGCATCAGGACGGCGATGCGGCAGAGCAGGCGGCGCTGACCATGATCGCCAGCTCGACACGAAGGCTGAAGGAAATCACATGACATCACGCTACATCGCAATTGACTGGGGATCGACCAATCTGCGCGCCTGGCTCTACCAGGGTGAGCAGTGCCTGGAAAGCAGGCAATCAGAAGCAGGTGTGACGCGCCTGAACGGTAAATCCCCCGCAGCGGTGTTAGCAGAAGTGACACAAAACTGGCGCGACGGTACTACGCCAGTGGTGATGGCCGGAATGGTCGGCAGTAACGTGGGGTGGAAGGTCGCGCCTTACCTGTCAGTTCCGGTGCATTTCACCGCCGTTGGCGAGCAGTTAACGTCCGTTGGCGACAATGTCTGGATTATTCCCGGTTTATGCGTCTCTCGCGACGATAACCATAATGTGATGCGCGGCGAAGAGACGCAGCTGCTCGGGGCGCGCACCCTTTCTCCTTCTTCTGTCTACGTCATGCCCGGGACGCACTGCAAATGGGTCCAGGCGGATGCTGAGCAAATTCATGATTTCCGCACCGTGATGACCGGCGAACTGCACCACTTGCTGCTTAAGCATTCGCTGGTGGGGGCCGGTTTGCCGGAGCAGACCCCTTCGCCGGAAGCGTTTGCCGCCGGGCTTGAGCGCGGGATCGCATCCCCTGCCGTTTTGCCGCAACTTTTTGAGGTTCGCGCCTCGCACGTGCTGGGAAATCTTCCGCGCGAACAGGTCAGCGAATTTCTGTCCGGCCTGCTGATTGGCGCAGAAGTCGCCACTCTGAGCGACGCGTTCGCCGGGCAGCAGGCCATCACGCTCGTCGCGGGTTCATCGCTGACGTCTCGTTACCGCCAGGCGTTCCACGCTATCGGACGGGATGTTGCTGCGGTGGAAGGCGACACGGCATTTCAGGCAGGCATAAGGAGCATCGCTCATGCAGTGGCAAACTGAACTTCCCCTGATCGCGATTTTGCGCGGTATCACGCCCGGTGAGGCCTTAGCGCACGTTGGCGCGGTGATCGACGCCGGGTTCGACGCGGTGGAAATCCCGCTCAACTCCCCGGAGTGGGAAAAAAGCATTCCGGCAATTGTGAAGGCGTTTGGTGATAAGGCGCTGATTGGCGCTGGCACCGTATTACAGCCGGAGCAGGTGGATGAACTGGCGAAGATGGGCTGCAAGCTTATCGTCACACCAAATATCAACCCCGAGGTGATCCGCCGGGCGGTGGATTACGGCATGACCGTCTGCCCGGGTTGCGCCACGGCCACAGAAGCCTTTGCCGCCCTCGATGCGGGCGCACAGTCTCTCAAAATTTTCCCGTCGTCGGCCTTTGGTCCGGATTACATCAAAGCGCTGAAAGCGGTCTTACCCGCCAGCGTGCCGGTCTTTGCCGTGGGCGGCGTCACGCCGGAAAACCTGGGCCAGTGGATGAGCGCGGGCTGTGTGGGCGCGGGGCTGGGCAGCGATCTCTATCGTGCCGGTCAGCCCGTTGAGCGTACCGCACAGCAGGCGGCAGCATTTGTGAAAGCGTATCGAGAGGCAGTGCAATGAAAATAACCAAACTCACCACGTACCGTTTACCCCCGCGTTGGATGTTCCTGAAAATCGAAACCGACGAAGGCGTGGTTGGCTGGGGCGAGCCGGTGATTGAAGGCCGTGCGCGCACCGTTGAAGCCGCGGTGCACGAGCTGGGCGAATACCTGATTGGCCAGGATCCGGCACGCATCAACGACCTGTGGCAGGTGATGTACCGCGCGGGCTTCTACCGCGGGGGGCCGATTCTGATGAGCGCCATCGCCGGTATTGATCAGGCGCTGTGGGATATCAAAGGAAAAGTGCTCAATGCCCCGGTCTGGCAATTAATGGGCGGCCTGGTGCGCGACAAAATCAAAGCCTACAGCTGGGTGGGCGGTGACCGCCCTGCGGAAGTGATCGACGGTATCCGGCAACTGCGCAACATCGGTTTTGACACCTTCAAACTCAACGGCTGCGAAGAAATGGGCGTTATCGACAACTCGCGCGCGGTAGACCGGGCGGTGAATACCGTGGCGCAAATCCGTGAAGCCTTCGGTAACGAGATTGAGTTTGGTCTGGATTTCCACGGCCGCGTCAGCGCGCCAATGGC
Organism: Enterobacter sp. MGH 33; assembly: GCF_000534535.1. Taxonomy (NCBI): domain Bacteria; kingdom Pseudomonadati; phylum Pseudomonadota; class Gammaproteobacteria; order Enterobacterales; family Enterobacteriaceae; genus Enterobacter; species Enterobacter sp. MGH 33. The sequence goes on from NZ_KI973212.1 coordinate 259,834, forward strand.
CAAAGTGCTGATTAAAGAGCTGGAGCCGTATCGCCCGCTGTTTATCGAAGAGCCGGTGCTGGCCGAGCAGGCGGAATACTATCCGAAACTGGCTGAACAGACGCACATTCCCATCGCGGCGGGGGAACGCATGTTCTCGCGCTTCGAGTTTAAACGCGTGCTGGAAGCGGGCGGCATTGCGATCCTGCAACCGGACCTCTCCCACGCGGGCGGCATCACCGAATGCTACAAAATTGCCGGAATGGCAGAAGCCTACGATGTGGCGCTGGCGCCGCACTGTCCGCTTGGGCCGATTGCGCTGGCGGCCTGCCTGCACGTCGACTTCGTCTCCCGCAATGCGGTGTTCCAGGAACAAAGCATGGGCATTCACTATAACAAGGGCGCGGAGCTGCTCGACTTTGTGAAAAACAAAGAAGACTTCAGCATGGAAGGTGGTTTCTTTAAACCGTTAACGAAGCCGGGCCTTGGCGTGGAGATCGACGAAGCTAAAGTCATTGAGCTGAGTAAAAGTGCGCCGGACTGGCGTAACCCACTGTGGCGTCATGAAGACGGTTCCGTAGCCGAGTGGTAAATCGCCGGATGGCGCTACGCTTATCCGGCCTATTCTCTCGTAGGCCCGGTAAGCGAAGCGCCACCGGGCAAAAAAAACGTACATAGAAAAAATATAACCCTCTGTAAATTACAGGGCATGGTGAGCGGCTTCGCTATGCCCAAAATCTGGAGACAGATTGCGATGGATATTCCAGTTACTGCTGCAAAAACCGGGCGTCGTCGTTACCTGACGCTGATCATGATCTTTATTACCGTGGTCATCTGTTATGTCGACCGCGCCAACCTTGCCGTGGCATCGGCTCATATTCAGGAAGAGTTTGGCATCACCAAAGCGGAAATGGGCTACGTCTTCTCGGCGTTTGCCTGGCTGTATACGCTCTGTCAGATCCCCGGTGGCTGGTTCCTTGACCGCGTGGGTTCACGTCTGACCTACTTTATCGCTATTTTGGGCTGGTCCGTGGCGACCCTGTTCCAGGGCTTCGCGACCGGGCTGATGTCGCTGATTGGCCTGCGCGCCATCACCGGGGTGTTTGAAGCGCCGGCGTTTCCGACCAACAACCGCATGGTGACCAGCTGGTTCCCTGAACACGAACGCGCTTCCGCTGTTGGTTTTTACACCTCCGGGCAGTTTGTTGGTCTGGCGTTTCTGACGCCGCTGTTAATCTGGATCCAGGAGCTGCTGAGCTGGCACTGGGTGTTTATCGTCACCGGCGGGATCGGCATTATCTGGTCGCTCATCTGGTTTAAGGTTTATCAGCCGCCGCGCCTGACCAAAAGCATCACCAAAGCCGAACTGGACTACATCCGCGACGGCGGTGGCCTGGTGGATGGCGATGCGCCCGTGAAAAAAGAGGCGCGCCAGCCGCTGACCAGAGCGGACTGGAAGCTGGTCTTCCACCGTAAGCTGGTGGGCGTGTATCTGGGACAGTTCGCGGTGACCTCCACGCTGTGGTTCTTCCTCACCTGGTTCCCGAACTATCTGACCCAGGAAAAAGGTATTACCGCGCTGAAGGCAGGCTTTATGACCACCGTACCCTTCCTTGCGGCGTTTTTCGGCGTCCTGCTCTCGGGCTGGCTGGCGGATAAGCTGGTGAAAAAAGGCTTCTCGCTGGGCGTTGCGCGTAAAACGCCGATTATCTGCGGACTGCTGATCTCTACCTGCATCATGGGAGCGAACTACACCAACGATCCGGTGTGGATCATGACCCTGATGGCGGTAGCGTTCTTCGGAAACGGTTTTGCCTCCATCACCTGGTCGCTGGTGTCGTCCCTGGCGCCGATGCGTCTGATCGGCCTGACTGGTGGCGTGTTTAACTTCGTTGGCGGCCTGGGCGGGATCACCGTACCGCTGGTCATCGGTTACCTGGCGCAGGACTACGGCTTTGGTCCGGCTCTGGTGTATATCTCTGCCGTGGCGCTGATCGGGGCGCTCTCCTACATCCTGCTGGTCGGCGACGTTAAACGAGTAGGCTAATCCCTTCGGATGTTTTACCCTGATGCGATAACCGCGCATCAGGGTATTTTCATGAAACAAATCACCTTCGCTTCCCGCAACCACCAGCTCACCAACATCAACACCTGGACGCCAGACAGCCAGTGGCTTGTCTATGATGTCCGCCCGTCCGGCGCGTCGTTTACCGGTGAAACCATTGAGCGGGTCAATGTTAGTACGGGCGAGGTTGAGGCGATCTACCGTGCGACTGACGGCGCGCATGTCGGCGTGGTAACCGTTCATCCGGCGCAGGACAAATATGTTTTTATCCACGGCCCGAAAAACCCGGATGCAGACTGGCAGTATGATTTTCACCATCGTCAGGGGGTGATTGCGCACAATGGTCAGGTGAGCAATCTTGATGCGATGGATATCACCGCGCCTTACACCGCAGGCGCGCTGCGTGGCGGCAGCCACGTCCACGTTTTTAGCCCGAACGGGCAGTTCGTCAGCTTTACCTACAACGACCATGTGCTGCACGCGCGCGATCCGCAGCTGGATTTGCGTAACGTCGGGGTGGCGGCGCCTTTTGGCCCAGTAAACCCACAGGGGAACCATCCGCGGGAATATGCCGGCACCTTCTGGAGCGTACTGGTAAGCCGTACAACGCCGAACCCGAAACCGGGCAGCGATGAGGTAAACCGCGCCTATGAAGAGGGCTGGGTGGGCAACGACAGGCTGGCGTTTATCGGCGATACGGTGTCTGCGAAAGGCGAGAAAGTGCCCGAACTGTTTATTGTCGATCTCCCCAAAGACGAGCAGGGCTGGAAACGGGCGGGCGATGCGCCGTTGCAGGGAACGCCTGATACAATGCCCGCGCCGCCTGCGGGCGTAACGCAACGTCGCTTAACCTTCACCCATCAGAAGGCGTATCCGGGGCTGGTGAACGTACCGCGCCACTGGGTGCGCAGCAATCCGCAGGGGACGCAGATTGCGTTTTTAATGCGGGACGATAACGGCGTTGTGCAGCTGTGGCTTATCTCCCCTGAGGGCGGCGAGCCGCGTCAGCTGACCCACACTGAGCGTGATATTCAGTCGGCCTTTAACTGGCATCCTTCCGGCAACGGGCTGGGATTTGTGCTTGCAGGCCGTATTGCCTGCTGCGATGCGCAGACCGGAGAGGTGACGTTTTTGACGTCCGATCACGGCAATCCGCCGTCTGCTGACGCTGTGGTGTTTTCCCCGGACGGACGATTTATTGCATGGATGGAAGAGAAGGACGGTTTCCGCCAGCTGTGGCTAACGGAAACCGCACAGAATTAGCGTGGAGGCATCTCTGCGGGCGGGATGACGGAATTGGTCGCCAGCTTTTCCTGCTCGCTTTTCTCAACGCGCGAACGCACTGAGCTGTCGGTGCGGAACATATCCCACGGCAGCAGAAGCGTATCGGCAACCGCCGTAAACGGCATATCAAGAATCGCCAGAGATTTGGTACCCCAGTTTGTCTCATCATCAGAGATCATTGCGGCACTGGCGCGCGTCCCCGGATATGTTCCTTCTTTACCGCCGGTGTGCGACATCACGCTCGAACACCCGCAAAGTAAAACAACCCCGCTGAACGACGCCAGCTTAATCAGAACATTTCTCATCATCACTCAGTCATCTTTAGTAGCACGGCATTGACCTGCAACTCAGGGTTATAGCGAGGCGCGTCCAAAATGGATAGCTCAAAACTCCCGCACTGTGGTCGTCATCGCAATTTAACCCTTTGTGCTGTGCCCCTGAGTCTATGCGACAACCAGCAAAGTGCAAAAAAATCTCACATCAACAGTCTTGAAAAGGCCGTATCCAGACCCATTTTAAGAATGTAACCCGATAACGGACACGCCTGATGGGTGTTCGGGGAAGCAGAAGCCTGTCCATGGTGGAAGGCTACATTTTCTCGCTGATTTCAGGAGCATTTATCCATGCGTAATTTCGATCTCTCTCCGCTATACCGTTCTGCCATTGGTTTCGATCGTCTGTTCAACCACTTAGAAAACAACCAGAGCCAGAGCAACGGCTATCCTCCTTACAACGTTGAACTGGTTGACGAAAACCACTATCGCATTGCGATTGCTGTTGCCGGTTTCGCAGAGAGCGAACTGGAGATCACCGCGCAGGACAATCTGCTGGTGGTGAAAGGCTCCCATACGGCCGAGCAGAAAGAACGAACCTACCTCTACCAGGGCATCGCAGAGCGCAACTTTGAGCGCAAGTTCCAGCTGGCTGAGAACATCCACGTCAAGGGCGCGAACCTGGTGAACGGCCTGCTGTTTATCGAACTGGAACGTGTGATTCCGGAAGAGAAAAAACCGCGTCGTATCGAAATCAACTAATTACGCGGGTCGCGTGAGCGGCCCACCCGAACTTGCTTGCCGTAACGGGAGCATATGCGAATCCGCAAGGGTTTGCAGGTACAACTGTGCACAAAATTAAACTGTGCCGCACTCGCTTCTCAGAAGGAGATTTAGTATGCGTAACTACGATTTATCCCCCCTGCTGCGTCAGTGGATCGGTTTTGACAAACTGGCTAACGCGCTGCAAAGCGCAACCGAACAGCAGACCTTTCCGCCGTACAACATCGAAAAAAGCGATGATAACCACTACCGCATCACGCTTGCGCTGGCCGGGTTCCGCCAGGAAGATCTCGACATCCAGCTTGAGGGTACGCGCCTGACCGTGAAAGGGTCACCGGAAAAACCAGACACCGAGACCAAATGGCTGCATCAGGGGCTTGTCACTCAGCCGTTTAGCCTGAGCTTTACCCTGGCAGACCATATGGAAGTTTCTGGCGCGACGTTCACTAACGGGCTGCTGAACATTGACCTCACCCGTAACGTGCCGGAAGCCATTGCGCCTCAGCGCATCGCCATTAGCGAACGCCCGGCGTTGAACAGCTAAACCACGTTTTTGCCGGGTGGCAAACCTGCCGATCCTGTAGGTCGGGTAAGGCGCAGCCGCCACCCGACTCGCTCACAGATGCCATGAAGCCCTGCCCCGGCAGGGCTTTTTTGTGCGCCATCGCCCATACAACCGCCGTCAGCTCTGAGAGAATCCTTAGCATAACTATGGTTATACACAGGATGTGGATCATGAGTGATATCGCGTTAACCGTTAGCGTGTTGGCCCTTGTCGCGGTAGTGGGGCTATGGCTGGGGAATATCAAAATCCGCGGCGTCGGATTTGGCATCGGCGGGGTGCTGTTCGGCGGGATTTTTGTCGGCCATTTTGCCGACCAGCTTGGGTGGGTGCTCAGCGCCGATATGCTGCATTTCATCCAGGAGTTCGGCCTGATCCTCTTTGTGTATACCATCGGTATTCAGGTGGGGCCGGGCTTCTTCGCTTCCCTGCGCGTCTCCGGTTTACGCCTTAATCTCTTTGCCTTCGGCATCGTCGTGATGGGTGGGCTGGTTACCGCCATTCTGCATAAACTCTTCGCGATTCCGCTGCCCGTTGTGCTGGGCATCTTCTCCGGCGCCGTCACGAATACGCCCGCGCTCGGGGCGGGCCAGCAAATTCTGCGCGATCTGGGTATCCCTGCTGATGTCGTCGATCAGATGGGGATGAGCTACGCCATGGCCTATCCGTTTGGCATTTGCGGTATTTTGCTCTCGATGTGGCTGGTGCGCGTGCTGTTCCGCGTTAACGTCGAGCAGGAGGCAAAAGAGCATGAAAGCACGCTGACCAACGGCCATGCGCTCATTAAAACCATCAACATTCGCGTCGAAAACCCCAACCTGAACAATATGGCGATACAGGATGTTCCCATTCTGAACAGCGCGACCATTATCTGTTCCCGCCTGAAACGTGATGAAACGCTGATGGTGCCTTCACCGGATACCCTTATTCAGCACGGCGATCTCCTGCATCTGGTAGGGCAACCGGCGGATTTAAACAATGCCCGGCTGGTGATCGGTCAGGAGGTGGATACCTCACTCTCAACCCGTGGAACGGACATGCGCGTGGAGCGGGTGGTAGTGACCAATGAGAAAGTCCTGGGCAAGAAAATACGCGATTTGCAGGTTAAAGAGCGTTATGACGTGGTGATCTCCCGGCTTAACCGCGCCGGTGTCGAGCTGGTGGCTAGCCAGGATGCCAGCCTGCAATTCGGTGATATTCTCAACCTCGTCGGGCGTCCCTCATCCATTGATGCCGTAGCGGACATGGTAGGCAACGCCCAGCAAAAACTCCAGCAGGTGCAGATGCTGCCGGTCTTTATCGGCGTCGGGCTTGGCGTCATGCTTGGCTCCATCCCCCTGTACGTGCCCGGCTTCCCGGTGGCACTGAAGCTGGGTCTGGCAGGCGGGCCGCTCATTATGGCGCTGATCCTCGGGCGTATCGGCTCCATTGGTAAGCTCTACTGGTTTATGCCGCCGAGTGCTAACCTGGCGCTGCGGGAGTTAGGCATCGTGCTGTTTCTGGCGGTGGTGGGGCTGAAATCCGGCGGCGATTTTGTCGATACTCTGGTGAACGGCGAAGGGATGAGCTGGGTAGGATACGGCATATTTATTACCGCTATCCCACTGATAACAGTCGGATTACTGGCACGTATCTTCGCTAAAATGAACTATCTTACGCTGTGCGGCATGCTGGCCGGTTCCATGACCGATCCGCCCGCGCTGGCGTTCGCCAACAACCTGCACGCCACCAGCGGCGCGGCGGCATTGTCCTACGCCACGGTTTATCCGCTGGTGATGTTTCTGCGCATCATCACCCCGCAGCTACTGGCGGTGCTGTTCTGGGGGATGGGCTAACAAGTCTTCCGGGTGGATGCGCCGCAGATGGTAGTCCACCTGGTAATCGCTGGTGTTCCGGAACATCACGGAATAATTGAGGAACTCGCCGCTGTCGCTGTAGGAAAGGGAGGTGATGCGCAGCAGCGGCGTCTGTTCCGGCACATTCATATAACCGGCCAGCTGTTTATCTGCCAGCACCGGCGTCAGGCTCTCGTAGTTGCCGCTGATGGTGATCCCGCATTCCTTCTCGATGTAATCAAACTTAGACCCTTCGAGATGCGCCAGGGAAAGATTGCGGAACAGCTTCACCGGCATAAAGCTGTCCTCCAGCATCAGCGGTTTTCCGTCCACGTAACGCACCCGCCTTGAAAAATAGATCCGCTCATCAACCTGAATCCGCAGCTGGCTGGCGATAGCGGGCGGCGCGGGCATCACTTCAAACTGCAACACCTTGCTCTGCACTTCTTTCCCCTGCTGGCGCAGCACCTCCACCAGCCCGGTCAGGTTAGTCGTTTCATGATGAACGTCTTTGCGCGCTACGAACGTCCCGCTGCCGTGTCGACGTTCAACCAGCCCCCAGCTTACCAGCAGATCCAGCGCCTTGCGGATGGTCATCCGGGCTACGCCAAACTCCTTTGCCAGCGCTTTTTCTCCGGGTAACGGACTGCCAATGTTGTAGTCCGAGGAATTCAGCCGCAGCCGCAGCCGATCGGCAATTGATTTGTAGATCACCAGTAGACCTCTCTGCGCACATCATGGCGTGGATTACGTCTTAACTTGTCTATTTTTATTTTAAAAAGTAGACCTGATTGGTCAAATTAAAACCATGAATGCGATCACGAATCGCAGCGGCATACCATGTTGCTGCATCAGTAAGTTCTTATGCTCACCTCAGGCCAGTAAAAAACCATAAAGGCCTCTATCCCCTACAGGTTGTTTCATGAGGATTTAAAAATGCTCAGTCAAATACAACGTTTTGGCGGCGCCATGTTCACCCCGGTTTTGCTGTTTCCCTTTGCCGGGATCGTGGTTGGGATCGCCATCATGCTTCGCAATCCGCTGTTTGTCGGTGAGGCCTTAACCGCGCCGGATAATCTGTTCGCGCAAATTGTTCACATCATCGAAGAGGGCGGCTGGGCGGTGTTCCGAAATATGCCGCTGATTTTTGCTGTCGGCTTACCGATTGGCCTGGCAAAGCAGGCGCAGGGCCGCGCCTGTCTGGCGGTGCTGATTAGCTTCCTGACCTGGAACTACTTTATCAATGCGATGGGGATGACCTGGGGTCACTTCTTTGGCGTCGACTTCTCTGCTGAACCCACTGCCGGCAGCGGGCTGGCGATGATTGCCGGAATCAAAACGCTTGATACCAGCATCATCGGGGCGATTATCATTTCCGGGCTCGTCACCGCCATCCACAACCGATTTTTCGACAAGCCGTTGCCGGTCTTTCTGGGGATTTTCCAGGGCACCTCGTTTGTCGTTATCCTCGCGTTCTTCGTCATGATCCCCTGCGCCTGGCTGACGCTGCTGGGATGGCCGAAAGTGCAGATGGGCATTGAGTCGTTGCAGGCCTTTCTACGTACCGCTGGCGCGCTGGGCGTATGGGTTTATACCTTCCTGGAACGCATTCTGATCCCAACCGGATTACACCACTTTGTCTACGGCCCGTTTATCTTCGGCCCGGCTGCGGTAGAAGGCGGCATTCAGGTCTACTGGGCACAGCACCTTCAGGAATTCAGCCAGAGCACTGTGCCGCTGAAAACGCTGTTTCCGGAGGGCGGATTCGCGCTGCACGGCAACTCTAAGGTGTTTGGCTCAGTCGGTATTGCGCTGGCTATCTGGTATACCGCGTCGCCGGAGAACCGCGTCAAAGTGGCAGGTCTGCTGATCCCGGCCACGCTTACCGCCGTGCTGGTGGGCATTACCGAACCGCTGGAGTTCACCTTCCTGTTTATCTCGCCGTTGCTGTTTGCCATCCACGCCGTGCTGGCCGCAACGATGGCGACGGTGATGTATACCTTCGGGGTGGTGGGGAACATGGGGGGCGGTCTGCTGGACCAGTTCCTGCCGCAAAACTGGATCCCGATGTTCCATAACCACGCCTCGACGGTATTCACCCAGATTGGCATCGGCCTCTGCTTCACCGGGATCTACTTCGTGGTCTTCAGAACGCTTATCGAACGTCTGAATCTCAAAACGCCGGGCCGGGAAGAGAGCGAAATCAAACTCTACAACAAAGCCGACTATAAGGCCGCGCGCGGGCAAACCACCGCCCCGGCGGCAGCCAGCCAGCAGGTCGGGCAGGCTGCTGGGTTCTTACAGGCGCTCGGCGGCGCAGCAAACATCGAAAGTATCAATAACTGCGCCACCCGCTTGCGTATCGCCCTGGTGGATATGACGAAAACCCAAAGCGATGACGTCTTCAAGGCCCTGGGCGCACACGGTGTGGTGCGGCGCGGCAACGGCATACAGGTGATTGTCGGTCTGCACGTTCCTCAGGTGCGCGACCAGCTGGAATCGCTGATGAAAACCCCTTTAACAAACGAACAAACCACTCTGACAGAGGCTATATCATGAAAAAATTCTCAGTTGTTATTGCAGGCGGCGGCAGTACATTCACGCCTGGTATCGTCCTGATGCTGTTAGCCAACCGTGACCGTTTCCCGCTGCGTGCGCTGAAGTTCTATGACAATGACGGAGCACGTCAGGAGATCATCGCCGAGGCGTGCAAAATCATCCTTAAGGAGCAGGCGCCGGAGATTGAATTTAGTTACACCACCGATCCTGAAGCGGCCTTTACCGATGTGGATTTCGTGATGGCGCATATTCGCGTGGGCAAATACCCCATGCGTGAAAAAGATGAAAAAATCCCGCTGCGCCACGGCGTGTTGGGCCAGGAAACGTGCGGGCCGGGCGGCATCTCCTACGGCATGCGCTCCATCGGCGGCGTGCTGGAGTTGGTGGATTACATGGAACAGTACTCCCCGAACGCGTGGATGCTGAACTACTCCAACCCGGCGGCGATTGTCGCGGAAGCCACGCGCCGCCTGCGTCCGAACGCGAAAATTCTCAACATCTGCGACATGCCGATCGGCATTGAAGGACGTATGGCGCAAATCGTCGGTCTGAAAGACCGCAAAGAGATGCGAGTGCGCTACTACGGTCTGAACCACTTCGGCTGGTGGACGTCGATTGAAGATCTGAACGGCAACGATCTGATGCCGAAACTGCGCGAATACGTGGCGAAAAACGGTTATGTTCCGCCTTCGGAAGATGCGCATACTGAAGCGAGCTGGAATGATACTTTCGCCAAGGCTAAAGACGTACAGGCGCTGGATCCGGACACCATGCCGAACACCTACCTGAAGTATTACCTGTTCCCGGACTATGTGGTCGCCCATTCCAACCCGGAGCGTACCCGCGCCAATGAAGTGATGGATCACCGTGAGAAGCATGTATTCAGTTCATGCCGGGCGATTATCGAAGCCGGTCATTCTTCTGCCGGTGAACTGGAAATCGACGAACATGCGTCGTACATCGTCGATCTGGCGACCGCGATCGCCTTTAATACCCAGGAACGCATGCTGCTGATTGTGCCTAACAATGGGGCTATCCATAATTTTGACGCCGACGCGATGGTAGAAATCCCTTGTCTGGTCGGCCACAACGGACCGGAGCCGCTGACCGTTGGTGATATTCCGCACTTCCAGAAAGGGCTCATGAGCCAGCAGGTGGCAGTGGAAAAACTGGTGGTGGACGCCTGGGAGCAGCGCTCGTATCAGAAACTCTGGCAGGCGATTACCCTGTCGAAAACCGTACCGAGCGCGTCGGTGGCGAAGGCGATTCTGGACGATCTGATTGAAGCCAACAAAGAGTACTGGCCGGAACTGCATTAATTTTCCTGACCGGCATCGCCAGATGCCGGTCTCCTTGTCCTGGCTGAATTACGCTATGCTGAAGCCTGCATGCAGCACGACAAGGAACCTTCATGAACATTTCCCGCCTCGGTGAAGCACCGGACTACCGCTTCTCACTGGCTAACGAACGCACGTTCTTAGCGTGGATCCGCACCGCCCTGGGCTTTCTGGCCGCAGGTGTCGGTCTTGATCAGCTCGCCCCCGATTTTGCCACCCCGTTGATTCGCGAAGTGCTGGCCCTGCTGCTGTGCCTGATTGCCGGTGTGCTGGCGATTTATGGCTATCTGCGCTGGCTTAGAAATGAAAAGGCGATGCGTCTGAAGCAGGATCTCCCCTACACGCGCGGCTTGCTCATCATTAGTACGATTTTGCTGATGGTTGCGGGCGTAGTGATGTTACTGGTGTTGTATGCCGGATAGCCGCAAAGCACGGCGGGAAGCGGACCCCGGGCTTCAGCCGGAGCGAACCTCGCTGGCCTGGCTGCGCACGCTGCTGGGGTATGGCGCGCTGATCGCTCTTGCCATTAAGCACAACTGGCACCGCACGGGGGCGCCATTCTGGATCTCCATTGTTGTGCTGGCGCTGGTAGCCGTCATTTTATGGCGCTACACCCGCAGCCGTAACCTGATGGACGTGGCGCAGAACGACTTTGCGCAGCCGAAAGCGGTGCGGGATAAGTTCCTGATTGCGTTGGCTGTGCTATCTCTGTCTTTACTCTTTGCAGTTACTCACATTCAGCAAATTATGAGCTTATAAGCCCGGTGGCGGCTGCGCCTTACCGGGCCTACAACTGCCGCGAACTGTAGGCCGGGTAAGGCGTAGCCGCCACCCGGCATAATTACTTCCCTTTAGCTAAATACTTCGCCATCTCATCCTCCGGCACCATGCCGCCGCCGGTCGCCCAGACCAGGTGCGTGGGGTTGGCATCCGCCTGCACGCGCAGCGGCCCGGCCATCCCCGCCAGCGCCGACGGCTCCAGGCGAATCCCTTCCTCCTGCGCCAGCCAGCCGAGCATGTCGTACATGCTTTGATCGGAGAGGGTATAGAACCCGTCGAGCAGGCGCTCCATCGCGCGGCCCACGAAGCCGGAGGCACGTCCTACCGCCAGACCGTCCGCCGCCGTCACGTTATCAATGCCCAGATCCTGCACCGCAATCTCATCGTGCAACCCGGTGTAAACGCCCAGCAGCATGCACGGTGAGTGCGTTGGCTCCGCGAAGAAGCAGTGGACGTTATCGCCAAAGGCCAGCTTCAGGCCAAACGCCACGCCGCCGGGGCCACCGCCGACGCCGCACGGCAGGTAGACGTACAGGGGATGATCGGCATCCACCACGCGGCCCTGCTCGGCAAACTGCGCCTTCAGGCGCTCGCCCGCCACCGCATAGCCCAGGAACAGCGTACGGGAGTTTTCATCGTCAATGAAGAAACAGTTCGGATCGCTTTCCGCCGCTTTGCGTCCCTGTTCCACCGCCACGCCGTAATCCTGCTCATATTCCACGACGATCACGCCGTGGCTGCGCAGTTTGGCTTTCTTCCACTCGCGGGCGTCGGCGGACATATGCACCGTCACCTTAAAGCCAATGCGGGCGCTCATAATGCCGATGGACATCCCGAGGTTGCCGGTTGAGCCCACGGCGATGCTGTACTGGCTGAAGAAATCCTTAAAGCGCGGCTCCAGCAGGATGCTGTAGTCGTCTTCGACGCTCAGCAGTCCGGCTTCCAGCGCCAGCTTTTCCGCGTGGGTCAGCACCTCATAGATTCCGCCGCGGGCTTTAATCGAGCCGGAAATCGGCAGATGGCTGTCTTTTTTCAGCAGCAGCGTGCCTGGAATGGCCTTACCGGACTCTTTCTCCAGCCGCGCCTGCATCGCCGGGATCGCGACCAGGTCGGATTCGATAATCCCGCCCGTTGCCGCCGTTTCCGGGAACGCTTTCGCCAGATACGGCGCGAAGCGTTTCAGGCGCGCGTGCGCGTCGTCCACGTCGGCTTTGGTCAGCCCGACATACGGCAATCCTTCCGCCAGCGTCGTGGTGCGCGGGTTAAGCCAGGTGGTTTCTTTCAGGGCAATCAGATCCTCAACCAGAGGAAACTGTGCGGTTAAAGTAGTGATAGTTGCGTTTTCCATAATACGTCTCTTCGCGCTCAGATAATGAAAGAAAGCAGGAATGTGCCGCCAAGTGCAAGCACCGAGGCGATAAACGTCGCCGTCGTATAGTATTTGAAGGTCTCATTCAGGGTCGCGCCGCAGTATTGCTTCACCAGCCAGAAGAGAGAATCGGTCACGATCGTGCAGCCAATAGCGCCGGACCCGATGGCAATGGTGATGATCTCCGGGCTTACGTTCGGGTAGAGCGGCAGCATCGGCGCTACTATCGCCGTGGCACCCATCATCGCTACCGTTGCCGAACCCACGGCGGCGTGCAGCACCAGTGCCACCAGCCAGGCGAGAAGGATAGGGTGCATATGCAAGTTCGAGAGAATATGCGCCAGCGTCTCCGCCAGACCGCTGGTTTTAAGGATGGCGTTGAACGCGCCGCCCGCACCGATAATCAGCAAAATGTTGGCGATAGAGCCAAAGCCGTGCTCCGTATGAGTCAGCATTGCGCCCATGCCCATGTGCTGGCGGATCCCCAGCAGGTAGTAGGCGACAAACACGGCGATAAACATCGCGGTGATGGGGTTGCCGATAAACTCCAGCAGGGTATAAAGCGTGCCTTCTTTTGCCATGTTCAGCTCGGCAATGGTTTTCACCAGCATCAGGGCAATCGGCAGCAGCACGGTGCACAGCGTGGCGCTCAGCGATGGCAGCGTGTGTTCTTCCCGCACCTTCAGGTCTGAAAATTCCGCCGGAACCGGCTTATAGGGCAGACGATCGCCGAGCAGCTTCAGGAACAGCGGGCCGCCAACCAGAGACGCCATCAGGCCCACCATCAGACCGTAGACAATCACTGTCCCGACGTCCGCCCCTAATTTATTGGTGACAAACAGCGCGGCCGGATGCGGAGGCACCACGCAGTGCACTGCCATTAGTGCGGTACAGAGCGGAATGGCCAGCTTGAGCAGCGACGTGTTGGTCTTTTTGGCGATGGAAAACGCCAGCGGGATCAGCAGTACCACGCCCACTTCCACAAACAGCGTAATGCCGCAGATCAGGCCGACCAGGACCATAATCACGTCCGCCGACAGCCAGCGGCAGCGCTGCAACGTAATCCCGATGCGCTCTGCCGCGCCGGAGACTTCCATCATTTTGCCGAGAATAGTGCCAAGACCGATAACCGCCGCCAGGAAGCCCAGCGTACCGCCAATCCCGCTCTCAATGGCGTTCACCATATCCAGCGGGCTCATCCCCATCATCGCGCCGACGAAAAAGCTTGCCAGCAGCAGCGCGAGGAACGGGTGAAACTTCAGTTTTACGATGGTTAAAACAATCAATACGATGCTGACAAGCAGCGTTGCCACAACCCAGACCTGAGATCCCATATCTCACCTCACCCTTATGTCATCTGGGGGTATTGGACGAAAAAACGGCGTGGGCTGACAAACGATATAAATTGGCGTTCAGATGAGCCAGATTGGATCAACTGAGTGACTGTGTTCTAAAAAGCGCACTTAACTCGTATTAGGTTCACATAAATTCATTCTTGAGCGGTATGCTGAACGCAGAAATTACGTGTGGGAATTGTGATGACCGATGCGAATGAAGGCAGAAACCGGCTGTTAAACGGCTGGCAACTGTCGAAAATGTACACCTTTGAAGTGGCCGCCCGGCATGAGTCCTTCGCGCTGGCGGCGGCGGAGCTGTCGCTCAGCCCCAGCGCGGTGAGCCACCGCATAAACCTGCTGGAAGAGGAGCTGGGCATTCAGCTGTTTGTCCGCTCACACCGTAAAGTGGAGCTGACGCAGGAAGGCAAGCGCGTTTACTGGACGCTGAAATCGTCCCTCGACACCCTGAATCAGGAGATCCTGGATATTAAAAACCAGGCGCTGTCAGGTACGCTAACGGTGTACTCCCGGCCGTCGATCGCCCAGTGCTGGCTGGTGCCGATGCTGGGGGATTTTACCCGCCGCTACCCGTCGATTTCACTTACTATTCTGACTGGTAATGATTACGTCAACATGCAGCGAACCGGCATCGATCTGGCGCTCTATTTCGACGATACGCCGCCAAACCACCTTTCTCATCACTTTTTGATGGATGAAGAGATTTTGCCCGTCTGCTCGCCGGCGTATGCCCGGGAGCATGAACTGCTGAAAAACCCCCATAACCTCAGCCACTGCACGTTACTGCACGACCGTCAGGCCTGGAGCAATGATTCCGGTACGGATGAGTGGCTGAGCTGGGCGCAGCATTACGCGGCGAATATGCCGTTGTCATCGGGTATTGGCTTCGATCGCTCTGATTTAGCCATTATCGCGGCCATGAATAATGTGGGGGTGGCGATGGGGAGAAAGCGGCTGGTGCAAAAACGTCTCGAACGAGGGGAGTTGATCGCACCCTTTGATGGGAAAACTCTCAAGTGCCATCAGCATTATTACGTCTCAACGCTTCCCGGCCGTCAGTGGCCGAAAATTGACGCCTTTATCGGCTGGCTAAGAGAGCTGGCGGGTTGAAGAATTATTACGCTTTCGCTCTACACCAAATGTGAAAAAGCGTGCTAAATACAGGTAATGCTTTTGATTTATCCAGGGTAAACCGTGTTAAAGCCTTTTATTGCCACTGCGATCTTACTCTCTTCCGGCTGGGCGATTGCCGCTGAGCCGCCGCTGACGGCTGCCCGTTACGCGCAGATGCTGGGCGTCGGAATGGATGTCGACTGGGCACGCACCGAGCGCGGTATCCGCGAGTTCGACCCGCTGGTGGTCCGTGATTTTCAGGCGAAAGGCATACACCATGTCCGTATTCGGGTGGCGGGCGAACCGACGGAAGCGCGGCTGATTCACCTGCGTAAGCTGGTGGAGGCCTGCGAGCAATACGGCGTCATCCCCATCATCGCTTATCAGGCCGATGAATATAAAAACGACCCGAAAGCGGATACCGAAAAAGAGGTGATTAACTGGTGGATTGCCGTGGCGCACTATTTTGGTCAGCGCTCGCCGTTGCTGGGCTTTGACCTGATCTACGAACCGGCGGACAAGCTCAACCACAACGTTGCTTCGCTCAACCGGGTGTATGAGAAAGCGATCAAAGACATTCACGCCATTGATGCCAGCCGCATGATTTTTATCGCCCCTCGTCTGCGCGCCGCGCCGGAGGATTTATCCAGCCTGAAGCTGCCCGCGCACAGCCAGAATTACCTGCTGGCGGAGTGGCATATTTTCCCCTGGGGCCCGCTGAAAACGAACGGTAAATACCCGTGGACGTCCGGAACTGCGGCTGAGAAAGCGGCTATCCGTAACCGAATCAACGCCGCGCTGCACTGGCAACAAAAAACCGGGCATGTGAGCTGGGTTGGCGGCTGGGGGGTGGGCGAATCGAAAAGCCTGACGCCAACCGCCTCGCAGATGGCGTTTGCCACGTTTATGGCGTGCGAGCTGCAACAGGCCAACATCCCGTATGCGATAAACGCCGATGTTCAGTTTTATGACGGGGAAGAGGGGGCGTGGCGGCCTGCCCCAGAGCGGCTATTGCAGGCGATGATTGCGCCCGTCTGTGAAAAGCCCGGCGAGAAGCCGGGCCATCATGCGGTTAAACCGGCTGTTCGTGATGCGAGACACGCGACGCCAGCGGCAGCCAGCACAGCAAAATCAGCAGCCCCATCAGGGTCATCAGCAAGCCTAAACTCGCCTGCCCGGTCTGCGGCATCATAGCCGAAAGCCAGGCCAGCGCGCCGGAACCGATGTTCTGCAAACCGCCCACCAGCGCGCCTGCCGTGCCTGCGAGGAACGGGAACGGCTCCATCGCGCCGCTGGTGGCGAGGGGAAACAGCATGCCCGCGCCGAAGAAGAACAGCGCCGCCGGGATGAGCAACGTCCAGACCGACATCACGTCAAACAGCCCCGGGATCCACATCATCAGCCCGGCCAGCAGACAGCTGATCACCGACTGCCACATCAGCGTGGAGAAACGCTTGTTCGGACGTCCGGCGAACCATGCGCCGAAGAACGCCGCCGGGATCGGCAGAATAAACAGAATACTCACCACCATGCTGCTCAGGCCAAGGCCTGCGCCCAGCAGCACGCCGGAACAGGCTTCAAACACCGCAATTCCCGCCAGGCCGCCGATTAGCATCAACAGATAACAGGTAAAGGACCCATTACCGAACAGCGTTTTGTAGCTGGCGATGAGCTTCGTGCGCGGCGCGTCTTTTGGGCGGGTTTCCGGCATCCAGCGCGCCATGCTGAAGGTGACAATAATGCACAGCACCAGCAGGAAGGCGTAACAGGCGCGCCAGGACCAGACGGTGTCCAGCAGACCCCCAATCAGCGGGGCCAGCAGCGGGCTGACCAGAATACCCATATTTAACAGACTGTTGGCGTGACGAAGCTGTGTGCCCTGGTACATATCACGCGGCAGGGTACGCGCCATAACCCCGCCAACGCCGGTGCCCACGCCCTGAAGGGCGCTGGCGGCAATCAGGACGGTCAGGCTGTGAGTGGTAATGGCAATCACCGTCGCTACCATGAAAATGCTCATGCCCACCAGAATAACCGGACGACGCCCGACGCGATCGGACAGGGGACCATAAACCAGCTGTGAAACGCCATAGGTCAGCAGATAGGCTGCCATCACGCTCTGGACTGCACCTTCGCGGACGCTCAGATCTTTTGCCATATCGGCAATCGCCGGAATGTAGATGGTTTGTGCCATCTGCCCGACGGCCACCAGTAACACCAGCATCAACAATAAATTCACGTTCCGTTGCTTTTTCATGTCGCTGAATACTTTTGCCAAAAGAGATAAATAAAGAATAAGTGACTACGCATTCCCATAAATGCGCGAGGAATCTACCACAGAGAGATGACAATTTAAGCATTACTGTGATGAATGACAGAAGGCGTGAAGGCAGGATTTGTAAACAAGATTGGCAACTAATGTTGCCAGCGAATTACGCCAGGCGCAGCAGGACCGCACCGGCAGCAATACCCAGTGCCGCCGCGATGCGCAGGCCGGCAACCTTCTCTTTTAAAAGCACAAATGCGATTAATGCGCCGAAGAGAATAGAGGTTTCACGCAGTGCCGCGACCACAGCCAGCGGTGCCTGGGTCATCGCCCAGAGTGCCAGACCGTAAGATCCCATCGTCCCGACGCCGCCGAGCAGCCCTTTTTTCCAGTGCAGGCGCAGGTAGCTGGACGCTTCGCGACGCCGTGCCACCATTGCCCAGCTCAGCAGGCAGAAACCGTTCATGAAGAAGGTCCAGAGCGTATAGCCCAGCGCAGTGTCCGAGAGTCGCACACCGGTGCCGTCCACCAGGGTATACCCGGCGATAAAACAGGCGTTCAGCAGCGCCAGCCAGA
Source organism: Enterobacter sp. MGH 33 (assembly GCF_000534535.1). Taxonomy (NCBI): domain Bacteria; kingdom Pseudomonadati; phylum Pseudomonadota; class Gammaproteobacteria; order Enterobacterales; family Enterobacteriaceae; genus Enterobacter; species Enterobacter sp. MGH 33. The sequence continues at coordinate 277,969 of NZ_KI973212.1, forward strand.
TCCCCTTGCGTGACTGCATGCGGCCGTTCATCGCCATGGCCAGAATCGACAGACAAATGACCCCAATGCCGGACCAGGCAAGCCAGGAGAGATGATCCCCGAGCACCAATACGCTGATCAGCGCCACCAGCAGAGGGGCCGTCCCGCGCATAAGGGGGTAGGTCTGGCTCATGTCAGAGACCTGATAGGTCTTCGCTACCAGCACGGTGTACACCACCTGTAACGCACAGGAGACGAACAAATATGGCCAGCTTGCGGCAGTTGGCTGAGGAGAGAAGGGCAGTAAAATCAGGGCAATAAGCGCGGCTGAACCGCTGACTCCGATCGCCGAGTAGAGTTTATCCGTTCCGGCTTTAACGATGGCGTTCCAGCTGGCATGCAGCAGTGCGGCGAACAGTAAAATGCAGAAAACGGTGATGGTCATGGCGTATCGGTTGGTGAAATGTCATCCAACTGTAACATTCACCCGTCGATGCTGCCAGCCGCTTACACTGCGCAAAAAAGGCGGTGCGTCACCCGGGGTTCGTCTGACACCAGCCTGAAGCCCGCCCGATGGTAAAATCCGTACGCGGTTTCCGGCGCATGGGTATTAAGAAAATCAAACCAGATGCTGGCATCCGCCATCACCACGGTCAAAAGCTGTTTGCCTATGCCCTGCCCACGGCACTTTTCGCTGACGTAGAGATGACGAATACGTCCGGCGCGCGGCTGCTGGCTGAACGGATCGCGATTAAGGCCGCACACGCCCACCAGCCTGCCGTTAAGAAACGCCCCCAGCAGTTTTTCACCCGGCGCGTTAAAGCGGTTTTCACCCCGCTGCCAGTTCTCTTCCAGCCTGCGCAGCATATTGAAATTCAACGCGATACTCTCCGCCTTCAGGGCGATATACCCGGGTTCATCGGGCGTGACGGGCTCAATTAACAGACGCGACATAGCATTCCCTCGTTATTAAAGAGGGGCGGTTGCCCGCCCCTCTCAGGTGCGACTTGAACCTGAATCACCGAACGTATTTCAGGACAGCATCAAGCAGTTGCAATACAGCAACAATGAGTTTGAGGACAAGTATGACCATATCCACGACGCTCATACGCGTCTCCTTTTGGTTAAAAGGAGCACGATGCTGGCGTACCTTTCCGCCGCCTGTGGCCAGCACCTGGATTGACGTAACACAGTGTGCTCACTTCAGGGGTTAAGGCACTGACGGCACCACCCGTTTCAGCCAGGACTTCGTTGCGCCGGTAAACTGCGGCCCCCTCGCTCACTGCGAACACCCTCAGTATAGATAAATACTGTATGTATGAACAGTATTTTATGGACAAAATTTGGAAGGCGATCCATACTCAAAAACGTCAAAATCCGTGCCGGAATTGCGCGTTCGTCTTCGATCGCGTATACTTTTCGCGTTGACGTAACACAGTGTGTTCTGCGGCAACCAACCGCAAAACCCTGATAAAAACCTCGCTTAGGCGGGGTTTTTTGTTTTCAGGGCAGCCCAGAAAAGGTGCTTGTTGACTTATTGGCAATGGGTGCGGCTGGCATGCAGTATGATTCAATGATTAATTTAATAAGTTCTAATAAGCAGTGGTTCTGGTTCTAGGCCACTTATACAAGTTTACGTCTCTCAATACATAAACTCATTCCAGACATCAATACTCTTCTGAAAGTGAAAAAATGGTATCGACTATAATTGCAGTAAATAATAATGAACTAATTTATATTTTTCTTAAATATTTGCGGGGTTAACCCTCCCTAATTTGAATTATTCGATTTTTCATTGTACTATCTATAACCACGCGCATAGTATGGATACATTATGCAGGCATCTGATTATTTAAAGATGAAGTTCCAAAGCGACAGGCAGTTGGCTATTTATGGACAGCAGGGCGTAGCAGGGACATGGAAAGCATTACAGGGGATCGGCTCTGATATTTACTCAGGAATTGAGCGTGTAAGTTGGTACTCATCATGCTTAATCCCCAGCTATCACGATGTGTGTGACGAGCTTCTCTCAGAAGAAAAGAGAATGTACCTCTCAATTCTCTCGCTTTACCGTTATCGCGATGTAATAGCACACATGCTATATCTTTATTTTGAAAGTGTTATTTCCGATTCTGAAAATGGAAATGAACACAATCGCGTTCGTAAGATGGATTCAAAAGTAACCGGGCTTGTTAATAACATACCGACCAGCAAGGCCGCGCGTTTAGCGATAGCATGGGGTCTGGCCAAATCCCTTTCCGAATCTGGCCTGCTGTCTGAAATCGTCGTCGAACGGCTTGCACGCCGCGTACCTAACGTTGTCATGGCGCTTCAATTGATTGGAACGGAACAGAAGTGCGCTCTTGCTGCTCGTCGCCTGAAAACACTGAACCCTAAATATTACGCCACCCTCTATGCCGCACAACTGGAGATGCTTTACTACTTTTTTGAGCCTTTCCTGTCTGAACTCATTAAGAAGGTGCAGTTGGGATTCTATAAGGATTTCGATGCAATTTATAAAGACTTAAGGGGCAAGGAGCATGTTTAAAAGTCTGTTATCAATTCTATTTACGGATATTTTATTCCCTGTTTATATTTTTGCGTGCGCCTCTTTGTTCCTGTGGTTGGTACCTGACCACTGGGTCTTACTAACATTCATTGCTATCGTTGTGTTTATTATTGTTCACCCGATGATTTTTGGCCACTTTGATAAATACGATTAAATGTTATTAAAAGGATTTTTATGTCAAACCCAGCTTATTTGTTTTTAACAGATGAAAATGGTTCTCCCATGGTTGGCCCTTGCCTTGTGTCAGGGCGTGAAGGTGCAATTGAACTTAAAACGTTCACTCATAATGTCAACGTCCCGGTCGACGGGAATACCGGGAAATTGACGGGTACGCGTATACACATGCCCATCATGTTTCAAAAAGAATTTGATCGTGTAACCCCGCTTCTCTTTCGCACATTGAGTACGGGAAGAACGCTCAAGTCAGCCACTATTAAGATGTATCAGATTAATGAGGCGGGTTTTGAACAGGAGTATTTTAATATCTTCCTGGAGAATGTGAAAATAACCTCAATCACACCAGACCTGTATCCCGGCGCAAACACCGGAACCCACCTTGAAACGGTTCTCATACGCTACGAGAAAATCATCTGGAAGCATTGCGACGGCAATGTCATCTATAGTGACACCTGGAATGAGCGAGCAACGTACTGAAACGTGATCCCTGACGCATTTTTGCGCAGATGAAAATATTTCCATTGTCACATCCGAAAACCTGTGTTTGTATAAATTCAATCAATGATTCCAAACACAGGTCCCCAATGACTTCATCCATCTTCACTTCGACCCTACTAAAAACTGCGCAACCTGCCGCAGTGGTCGTCGTGCGTGTGGTGGTGGTCGTCGGCAATGCGCCGTAGGGACTGGATCAACACACGAATCCAAAACCCCGCCGGCGCAAACCGGGCGGGGTTTTTCGTTTAGGACCCTCCCCGGAAGGCTGGCTCAGAAGAAAAGGACTGGAGCATGGCAAGTTCGGGCACAACATCCACCAAGACGCGTTTTACAGGCGCGCAGCTGATTGTTCATTTACTGGAACGACAGGGCATCACCACCGTTGCGGGCATCCCGGGTGGGACCGTACTGCCGCTGTATGATGCGTTAAGCCAAAGCACACAGATCCGCCACGTGCTGGCGCGCCACGAGCAGGGCGCAGGCTTTATCGCCCAGGGCATGGCGCGTACCCAGGGTAAACCGGCGGTCTGTATGGCCTGTAGCGGGCCGGGCGCCACTAACCTGGTGACCGCCATCGCTGATGCGCGCCTCGACTCCATTCCGCTGATCTGCATTACCGGCCAGGTGCCGTCCTCGATGATCGGCACCGATGCGTTCCAGGAAGTGGATACCTACGGCATCTCTATTCCCATCACCAAACATAACTATTTAGTTCGCGATATCAGCGAGCTGCCTCAGGTTATCAGCGATGCGTTCCGCATTGCGCAGTCTGGCCGCCCGGGCCCGGTGTGGATAGACATTCCTAAGGATGTCCAGACCGCAGAAATTGAAATCGACGTTCTGCCGGAGCCGGGTGACCGTGCCCCCGCGCCAGAATTCAGCGCTGAGAGCGTGCGCGATGCGGCGGCGATGATCAACGCCGCCAAACGCCCGGTGCTCTATCTGGGCGGCGGGACGATCAACGCCGCGGATGAAATCCGCCAGTTCGCTGAAAAAGCTAATTTGCCCACCACCATGACCCTGATGGCGCTGGGTATGCTGCCAAAAGCGCACCCGCTCTCTCTCGGCATGCTGGGCATGCACGGCGCGCGCAGCACCAACTACATCCTGCAAGAGGCGGATTTGCTGATAGTTATGGGGGCGCGTTTTGATGACCGGGCGATTGGCAAAACCGAGCAGTTCTGCCCGAACGCCAAAATCATTCACGTGGATATCGACCGCGCCGAGCTGGGTAAAATCAAGCAGCCGCACGTGGCGATCCAGGGCGACGTGGCCGAGGTGCTGGCGCAGCTGATCCCGCAGACGGAGGCAACCGACCGCGCCGACTGGCGCCAGCTGGTGGCCGATCTGCAACGGGAGTTCCCGGGCGCTATCCCAATCGAGGGCGACCCGCTGAGCCACTATGGTCTTATCAACGCCGTCGCCGCCTGCGTGGATGACAGCGCGATTATCACCACCGACGTCGGCCAGCATCAGATGTGGACCGCTCAGGCGTATCCGCTGAACCGTCCGCGCCAGTGGCTGACCTCCGGCGGCCTTGGCACCATGGGCTTCGGCCTGCCAGCAGCGGTTGGCGCGGCGCTCGCCAACCCGGACCGCAAGGTGATCTGCTTCTCCGGTGACGGCAGCCTGATGATGAATATTCAGGAGATGGCGACGGCGGCCGAAAACCAGTTAGACGTTAAAATCATTCTGATGAACAACGAGGCGCTGGGTCTGGTGCACCAGCAGCAGAGCTTGTTCTATAAGCAGGGCGTGTTTGCGGCGATCTATCCGGGGATGATCAACTTTATGCAGATTGCCGCTGGTTTTGGCCTGCACACCTGCGATCTGAACGCCGAAGAAGATGCCCACGCGGCGTTGCAGGATGCGATTTCTCGCCCTGGCCCGGCGCTGATCCACGTGCGTATCGACCCTGAACAAAAAGTGTATCCGATGGTGCCGCCGGGTGCGGCAAATACTGAGATGGTGGGGGAATAAGCCATGCAGAAACAATGTGATAACGTCATTCTGGAACTCACCGTCCGCAACCACCCAGGCGTCATGACCCACGTCTGTGGGCTCTTTGCCCGTCGGGCGTTTAACGTGGAAGGCATTCTGTGCCTGCCGATTCAGGGCAGCGAGCACAGCCGCATCTGGCTACTGGTGAACGACGACCAGCGTCTGGAGCAGATGATGGCGCAGATCGACAAGCTGGAGGACGTCACCAAAGTGGCACGCAACCAGTCCGATCCCACCATGTTTAACAAAATTGCGGTGTTTTTCGAGTAAATCGCTTAAGGTAAGCGTCTTTCGCTCTTGTAGGCCGGATAAGCGCAGCGCCATCCGGCATTTTCAGACCGCAGGAACACGCATGACCACCATCGCCCTTATCGACGACCACCTTATCGTCCGCTCCGGCTTTGCCCAGCTTTTAAACCTCGAGCCGGATTTTCAGGTCGTGGCCGAGTTTGGCTCAGGACGCGAGGCGCTGGCGGGTCTGCCGGGACGCGGGGTGCAGGTCTGTATCTGCGATATCTCAATGCCGGACCTCTCCGGGCTGGAGCTGTTAAGCCAGCTGCCGAAAGGGATGGCGACGATTATGCTCTCGGTCCACGACAGCCCGGCACTGGTCGAGCAGGCGCTCAACGCGGGGGCGCGCGGGTTTCTCTCTAAACGCTGTAGCCCGGACGAGCTGATTGCCGCCGTGCGCACCGTCTCCACCGGCGGCTGCTACCTGACGCCGGATATTGCCATCAAGCTGGCGGCGGGACGGCAGGATCCGCTCACCAGACGCGAGCGCCAGGTGGCAGAGAAACTTGCCCAGGGCATGTCGGTGAAAGAGATTGCCGTAGAGCTGGGGCTGTCGCCAAAGACCGTTCACGTTCATCGCGCCAACCTGATGGAAAAACTCAACGTCAGTAACGATGTCGAGCTGGCGCGCCGTATGTTTGACAGCTGGCAATGAACTCCCTGTTTTCGCGGCTGATCGCCGTTGTTGCCAGCTTTTTCATCTTCTCCGCCGCGTGGTTCTGCCTGTGGAGTATCAGCCTGCATCTTGTCGAGCGCCCGGAGCTGGCGGTGCTGCTGTTCCCCTTTGGCCTGCGGCTGGGGCTAATGCTGCAATGCCCGCGCGGCTACTGGCCGGTGCTGCTGGGCGCAGAGTGGCTGATGCTGATCTGGCTGGCGCAGGAAGTGGCCCTCGCGCACCTGCCTTTATTGATGACCGGAAGCCTGCTCACGCTTATCCCGGTCGCCCTGATTTCCCGCTACCGTCACCAGCGCGACTGGCGCACGCTGCTGCGTCAGGGTGCGGCGCTGATTGCCGCCGCGCTGTTGCAGTCCCTGCCGTGGGTGGGTGAAAAGGAGGGGCTCAACGCCCTGCTGCTGACCCTCACCGGCGGCCTGACGCTGGCCCCGACCTGCCTTGTGATCTGGCATTACCTTACCAGCACCGTCTGGCAGCCGCTCGGCCCGGCGCTGGTCTCCCAGCCGGTGAACTGGCGCGCCCGGCACCTGATCTGGTATCTGCTGCTGTTTGTGGTGAGCCTGTGGTTGCAGCTTGGTCTGCCCGCTGAATTATCACGCTTCACGCCGTTTTGTCTGGCGCTGCCGATCATCGCCCTTGCCTGGCATTACGGCTGGCAGGGCGCATTGATCGCCACGCTGATGAACGCCATCGCGCTGATTGCCAGCCAGACCTGGCACGATCACCCGGTAGATCTGCTGCTCTCGCTGCTGGCTCAGAGCCTCACCGGGCTGCTGCTCGGCGCGGGCATACAGCGCCTGCGCGAGCTGAACCAGTCCCTCCAAGCCGAGCTGGCGCGCAACCGCCGTCTGGCGGAGCGTCTGCTGGAGACGGAAGAGAGCGTGCGCCAGGAGGTTGCTCGCGAATTGCACGATGATATCGGCCAGACCATCACCGCCATCCGCACCCAGGCGGGCATTGTTCAGCGCCTGGCGGCAGAAAACGCGGGCGTGAAGCAGGGCGGGGCGCATATCGAACAGCTTTCGCTGGGCGTCTATGATTCCGTTCGTCGCCTGTTAGGGCGGCTGCGCCCGCGCCAGCTTGACGATCTCTCGCTCGAGCAGGCAATACGCTCTCTGATGCGCGAGATGGAGCTGGAGAGCCGCGGGATTGTCAGCCATCTCGACTGGCGCATTAACGAACCTGCGCTGAGTGAAGGCCAGCGTGTGACGCTGTTCCGCGTCTGCCAGGAAGGGCTGAACAACATCGTCAAGCACGCCAGCGCCAGCGCGGTAACGATCCAGGGCTGGCAGCAGGACGAGCGCCTGATGCTGGTGATTGAAGACGACGGCTGCGGCCTGCCGCCGGGCTCCGGCCAGCAGGGGTTTGGCCTGGCGGGCATGCGCGAGCGCGTGAAGGCGCTGGGCGGCACGCTGACGATCTCCTGCACCCACGGAACGCGCGTCAGCGTCAGTTTGCCGTTAAGGACACACCATGTTTAAAACCCCCGCCAGCGCCGCCCCGCTAAGCAACAAAGCGGAAATCGATGCCCGCTATCGCTACTGGCGTCGCCATATCCTGATTACCATCTGGCTCGGCTACGCGCTGTTCTACTTCACCCGCAAAAGCTTCAACGCCGCCGCGCCGGAAATTCTCGCCAGCGGCGTGATGACGCGCACCGATATTGGCCTGCTGGCGACGCTGTTTTACATCACCTACGGCCTGTCGAAGTTCTTCTCCGGCATCGTCAGCGACCGCTCCAACGCGCGTTATTTTATGGGCGTCGGGCTGATCGCCACCGGGGTGGTGAACATCCTGTTTGGCTTCTCCACCTCGCTGTGGGCCTTTGCCCTGCTGTGGGCGCTGAACGCCTTTTTCCAGGGCTGGGGCGCGCCGGTCTGCGCCCGCCTGCTCACCGCCTGGTACTCACGCAACGAGCGCGGCGGCTGGTGGGCGATATGGAATACCGCGCATAACGTCGGCGGGGCGCTGATCCCGATGGTGGTCGGCGCGGCGGCGCTGCACTACGGCTGGCGCGCGGGGATGATGATTGCCGGTGGCCTCGCGATTGTCGCCGGACTGTTCCTCTGCTGGCGCCTGCGCGACAGGCCGCAAACCGTCGGCCTTCCACCGGTGGGCGACTGGCGGCACGACGAGATGGAGATCGCCCAGCAGCAGGAAGGGGCCGGGCTGTCCCGCCAGGAGATCCTCACCAAATACGTGCTGAAAAACCCGTACATCTGGCTGCTGTCGCTCTGCTACGTGCTGGTCTACGTGGTGCGCGCGGCGATCAACGACTGGGGCAATCTGTACATGTCCGAAACTCTCGGCGTGGACCTGGTGACCGCCAACTCGGCGGTGACGATGTTCGAGCTGGGCGGGTTTATCGGCGCGCTGGTGGCGGGCTGGGGCTCGGACAAGCTGTTCAACGGTAACCGCGGGCCGATGAACCTGATTTTTGCTGCCGGGATCTTACTCTCCGTCGGCTCGCTGTGGCTGATGCCGTTCGCCAGCTACGTGATGCAGGCGGCGTGCTTCTTCACCATCGGTTTTTTCGTCTTTGGCCCGCAGATGCTGATCGGCATGGCGGCGGCGGAGTGTTCCCACAAAGAGGCGGCAGGCGCGGCGACGGGCTTTGTCGGGCTGTTTGCCTACCTTGGCGCATCGCTCTCCGGCTGGCCGCTGGCGCGGGTGATCGACGTCTGGCACTGGAGCGGGTTCTTCGCGGTGATCGCCATCGCGGCGGGCATCTCCGCCCTGCTGTTGCTGCCGTTTTTGCACGCGCAGGCACCGCGCGAAGCGTGACGCGCCTCACCTTTTGCTGCCGAGACGCGCAAAACTAAGAAATTTTCCCGGTTTCACCTGGACGCTGTCTCAGGCATCTCTCCTGGCTGGTTTTTACAATGCTGCAAAAATCAGCTCAGGAGTAACTCAGTCATGCTGGCCTTCTTAAATCAGGTGCGCAAGCCGACCCTGGATCTGCCGCTCGACGTGCGGCGCAAGATGTGGTTCAAACCGTTCATGCAGTCCTATCTGGTGGTCTTCATCGGCTACCTGACCATGTACCTGATCCGCAAAAACTTTAACATCGCGCAGAACGACATGATCTCAACCTACGGGCTGAGCATGACGCAGCTGGGGATGATTGGCCTGGGCTTCTCCATCACCTACGGCGTGGGGAAAACGGTTGTGTCCTACTACGCGGACGGCAAAAATACCAAGCAGTTCCTGCCGTTTATGCTGATCCTCTCCGCCATCTGTATGCTCGGCTTTAGCGCCAGCATGGGCGCGGGCTCCGTCAGCCTGTTCCTGATGATCGCCTTCTACGCCCTGAGCGGTTTCTTCCAGAGCACCGGCGGGTCGTGCAGCTACTCCACCATCACCAAATGGACGCCGCGCCGCAAGCGGGGTTCGTACCTCGGCATGTGGAACATCTCCCACAACCTCGGCGGAGCGGGCGCGGCCGGCGTGGCGCTGTTCGGTGCGAACTACCTGTTCGACGGCCACGTGATTGGCATGTTTATCTTCCCGTCGATTATCGCCCTGATTGTCGGCTTTATCGGCCTGCGCTACGGCAGCGATTCCCCGGAATCCTACGGCCTCGGCAAAGCTGAAGAGCTGTTCGGGGAGGAGATCAGCGAGGAGGACAAAGAGACCGAAGAAAACGAGATGTCCAAATGGCAGATCTTTGTTGAGTACGTGCTGAAAAACAAAGTGATCTGGCTGCTCTGCTTCTCGAACATCTTCCTGTACGTGGTGCGTATCGGTATCGACCAGTGGTCCACCGTGTATGCCTTCCAGGAGCTGAAGCTCTCGAAAGAGGTGGCGATTCAGGGCTTCACCCTGTTCGAAGTAGGCGCGCTGGTCGGTACCCTGCTGTGGGGCTGGCTCTCGGACCTCGCCAACGGCCGTCGCGCGCTGGTGGCCTGCGTCGCGCTGGCGCTGATTATCGCCACGCTCGGCGTTTACCAGCACGCCAGCAACCAGTACGTTTACCTGGCGTCGCTGTTTGCGCTCGGCTTCCTGGTGTTCGGTCCGCAACTGCTGATCGGCGTGGCGGCGGTTGGCTTTGTGCCGAAAAAAGCGATCGGCGCAGCCGATGGGATTAAGGGCACCTTCGCCTACCTGATCGGCGACAGCTTCGCCAAGCTCGGTCTGGGCATGATCGCCGACGGCACGCCAATTTTCGGCCTCACCGGCTGGGCGGGCACCTTCGCCGCGCTGGATGCGGCAGCGATTGGCTGTATCGTCCTGATGGCGATGGTTGCGGTGCTGGAAGAGCGTAAGATCCGCCGCGAGAATCGTGCGCAGAAATTAAAAGTAGCCTGAGTGTGCAGGTAACTTCTTTGCCCGGTGTGTGATGCCGGGCTTTTTTATTTTTCACGGCCTGCCTTTTACCTTTACCCCGCTTTACACACCCGCCCTTCTCCATGCTCTACAGTTTTTTTGCTGCCGCCTTTCGTGCAGCCTTAGCCCCTTTTGCTAACGGAGAGCTTGCATGTTGACCCGACGATTGTCCTGCCTGGCGCTGTTGATGGCGCTGGCCTCCCCCGCAATGGCCGCGGATGCCCCCACCTACGGCGAGAAGCTGGAAGGTTTTGACTACGGCTGGCCGGTAAAACACTTTACCTTTACCTCGCAGAACCAGCCTCTGGATATGGCTTACCTGGACGTGAAGCCGGAAAAACCCAACGGCCGCACCGTGGTGCTGATGCACGGCAAAAACTTCTGCGCTGGCACCTGGGACGGCACGATCCGCGCGCTTTCAGCCAGCGGGTATCGCGTGATCGCACCCGACCAGATCGGCTTCTGCAAATCCACTAAGCCGGAGCATTATCAGTACACCTTCCAGCAGCTGGCTGATAATACCCACGCGCTGCTGAAAACGCTGGGCGTCGATCGCGTCACGGTTATCGGCCATTCGACCGGCGGCATGCTGGCGACCCGCTACGCGCTGATGTGGCCGCAGCAGGTGGAGCAGCTGGTGATGGTGAACCCAATAGGGCTTGAAGACTGGAAAGCGCGCGGCGTGCCGCATATTACGGTCGACCAGTGGTACCAGCGCGAGCTGAAAGTCAGCGCCGACGGTATTCGTCAGTACGAGAAAAACACCTACTACGCCGGGGAGTGGAGGCCGGAGTACGAGCGCTGGGTCACCATGCTTGCCGGGTTAAACAACGGGCCGGGCAAAGCGCGCGTGGCGTGGAACTCGGCGCTGCTCTACGACATGATTTATACCCAGCCGGTCGTCTATGAATTTAACGAGCTGAAGATGCCAGTATTATTGATGATCGGCACGAAGGACAACACCGCCATCGGGAAAGATCTCGCCCCACCGGAGATCCGCAAGACGCTCGGTAACTACGCGGTGCTGGGCAAAGAGACGGCGAAGCGTATCCCGCACCCGACGCTGGTTGAATTTAACGACATGGGCCACGCGCCGCAGATGCAGGATCCTGCACGCTTCCACGAGGCGCTGCTGAAAGGGCTTCAGGCGCGCTGACTGGTCTCCAGCAACAGCCCGCGCAGCCACGCCTGCGCGAGGTTGCGGTGCGTTCTGCCGTGCCAGGCCATGCTTTTGATAAAACCGGGCACGGGAACCGGCGTCTCGCAGACGAACATCCCCGTCTGCTTTTCCGCTATGCGTGATGGCACAACGGCAATCATATCGCTGAGGGCCAGCACGTCCGGCAGGACTAAAAAGTTACTCACCGATAAGCCAACATGCCGCGTTCGGCCAGTTTTCTCCAGCGCGCCATCCGTTACGCCGCGAAAACCGTCGCCCTCGTAAGAGACCAGCACATGCTCCAGGGCGCAAAACCGGTCTAACGTCATGGGCTGTCCGGCATCCGGATGGTCAGCACGCATCATGCAAACGTACCGTTCATCATAAAGCGCCCGGCTGTGAAGCTCGTCAGGCGTGGTATGCGGGGTGATCAGCGCCACGTCGACAGAGCCTTGTTCGAGCTGGCTGACCAGACGGTCAGATTCCACAGGCACCACGCGCACGCGAATACCCGGCGCCTGCACCTTAAGCGCAGCGATAAACGGCACGACGACCGCGCGCAGGGCGTAGTCGGTCGCGGCAAGCGTGAAGGTGAACGTTGCGGTGAGCGGATCAAAGGCGATCGGCTGAAGCAGCTCGTCGATATCTGCCAGAATGCGTTTGACGGGAGCCGCCATTGCTTCCGCCCGGGTGGTAGGCACGATGCCGTGCGGCGCGCGGATAAACAGCGGGTCTTCAAAGTAATCCCGCAGGCGGTTAAGCATGCCGCTTACCGCTGGCTGGGTCAGGGCAAGACGCGCCGCCGCGCGGGTGACGCTGCGTTCGTCCAGCAGGGCATCCAGCGTTTTCAGCAGGTTAAGATCCAGCGTGCGCAGATCCGCTTTCATGACGTTTTTCCACCTCTTTTCCGTTTACTATTATGGCGCTGCCCGCTGTTGACGCGCTGCGTTTCCCGCTATGATGGGCGGCTAGTCTAAGGAGAACGCATGGTCTGGATAATGCTGGCAACGCTTGCCGTGGTGTTTGTGGTTGGATTTCGTGTCCTGACCTCAGACTCCCGCCGCGCCATCAAACGTTTAAGCGAGCGGCTGGGGATCACCCCGATGCCGGTCGAGTCGATGATTGACCAGTTCGGTAAAACGCCGGGCAATGAGTTTATCCGCTATCTTGAACGCCCCGACGAGGCGCATCTGCAAAATGCCGCCCAGGTGCTGCTGATCTGGCAGGTCTGCATCGTCGACGCCAGCGAAGAGAATCTGCATACCTGGCACCGCATGCTGCGTAAAGCCCGTCTGGCCGCGCCGATCACCGACGCGCAAATCCGCCTCGCGCTCGGCTTTATGCGCGAGATAGAGCCAGACCCGCAGGAGTTCAACGCCTTCCAGCTGCGCTACAACCAACTTTTCCTGCCGGAAGAGGGCGTGTTTTACCTGCACTGATATCACAAAACGTGATGAAGAGTATAAAGCATCGTCATTAGATTTATATCACCCGCAGGCGCACCATCACCTTATCAACTAACCGATGAGGTGAACCATGAAACAATCCGCCATTATCTGGCCGAACGACTACCTGCCCGGCACCACCGATAACTTTGCCTCCAACGAAATCATCGTCGCCGGGCTGAGCGCAAAAGAGATTTGGGCGCAGCTCAACGACACCACCCTGTGGCCGAACTACTACAGCAACGCCGAAGATATCCGTTTTCACGACGGCAGCGGCCCGGCGCTGAGCGCCAACGCCTGCTTCCGCTTCACCACCTTTGGCTTCCCGGTTGAGGCGCAGGTGACGGAGTATGTTCCGCCCGTGGAGGGCGAAGCCGCGCGTATCGCGTGGCACGGCTGGGTAGAAGGGGATGCAAATTCGCGTCTGGACGTGATCCACGCCTGGCTGTTTGAAGACCTGCCGGGAAACCGCGTGCGCATTCTGACTCAGGAGTCGCAGAAAGGCGTGCCGGCGCAGGAATTAGCGCGCACGGTGCCAAACCCAATGATTAACGGGCATCAGGAGTGGATCGTGGGATTAGCGAATGCCGCTCTTAAGGCTCGCGGGTAATTTTGCCCGGTGGCGCTTTGCTTACCGGGCCTACAAGCCCGTAGGCCGGCGCAAGCGCAGCGCCGCCCGGCATTAAAAAACGACAAAAGTTGTCGAAACGTTAAATTCGTCACACTTTTGATGATAAACTGCGCGACTTTTCCGCACGTTTTTATCTTCAGGTGATGCCATGACAGAACATACCCAGCCCACGACTACACCGCAGGCCAAAGAGGTTTCACGCCCCAACTGGTCGGCGGTTTTCTCCGTGGCATTTTGCGTCGCCTGCCTGATCACCGTCGAGTTCCTGCCGGTCAGCCTGCTGACGCCGATGGCGCAGGATCTGGGCATTTCCGAGGGCGTGGCGGGGCAGTCCGTGACCGTCACCGCGTTTGTGGCGATGTTCGCCAGCCTGTTTATCACGCAGGCGATCGGCACCATTGACCGTCGCAAGGTGGTTATTCTGTTCAGCGTGCTGCTGACGCTCTCCTGCCTGCTGGTCTCTTTCGCTGAAAGCTTCACCCTGCTGCTGCTCGGCCGTGCCTGCCTGGGGCTGGGATTAGGCGGCTTCTGGGCGATGTCCGCCTCGCTGACCATGCGCCTGGTGCCCGCGCGTACGGTGCCAAAAGCCTTGTCCGTTATCTTCGGTGCGGTCTCGATCGCGCTGGTGATCGCCGCGCCGCTGGGCAGTTTCCTCGGTGGAATTATCGGCTGGCGCAACGTCTTTAACGCGGCGGCGGTGATGGGCGTGCTGTGCATTATCTGGGTGTGGAAGGCGCTGCCGTCCCTTCCGGGGGAAGCGGCGCACCACAAACAGAACATGTTCGCGCTGCTGAAGCGCCCGGGCGTGCTGGCGGGGATGACCGCCATCTTCATGGCCTTTGCCGGGCAGTTTGCTTTCTTCACCTATATCCGCCCGGTGTATATGACCATGGCGGGCTTTGACGTGGACGGCCTGACGCTGGTGCTCCTGAGCTTCGGGATCGCCAGTTTTGTCGGCACCTCGCTGTCGTCCCAGTTCCTGAAGCGCTCCCTGAAGGTGGCGCTGGCGGGTGCCCCGCTGGTGCTGGCGATCAGCGCCGCGGTGCTGGTGTTGTGGGGCAGCGATAAGTGGGTGGCTTCGGCGATCGCGATTATCTGGGGCTTTGCCTTTGCGCTGGTGCCGGTGGGCTGGTCGACGTGGATCACCCGCTCGCTTGCCGATCAGGCGGAAAAAGCCGGGTCGATTCAGGTGGCGGTGATCCAGCTGGCGAATACCTGCGGCGCGGCGGTGGGCGGCGTAGCGCTCGACCACCTGGGGCTGACCTCGCCGCTGGTAATTTCCGGCACGTTGATGCTGCTGACCGCGCTGCTGGTGGCGGGGAAGGTTAAGGCGAAGTAGTGCTTTTCTCCCTCTCCCGTGGGAGAGGGTTGGGGTGAGGGCATCAGGCTACGCCGATGTCTGAACCCGTCTTCTCGAATCCATCGAAATCAACACCACCGACGACACAATCAGCAGCGTCCCCAGCCAGTCCGGCAGGGTGAATGCCACCCCCAGCAACACCACCGACAGCAGCGCGCTGCTCAGCGGCTCGGCGCAGCTCAGAATGCTCGCCTTCGGCCCGCCGATCATCTGTGCGCCTTTCAGATACAGGCTGAACGTCAGCGCGGTACCTATCACCACCAGGTAGAAAAACGCCAGCAGCAGGCCGCCGTCGATCACGAAGGTAGTGCCGCGTCCGGCGTAGAACGGCGTCAGCATTAGTCCCGCAATCAACATACTCCAGCCGACAATCGGCAGCGTGCCGTAGCGGGCGATAAGCGTCGACGGGTACGTCGTATAAAACGCCGCGGCAAACGCCGAGGCGATACCGAAGAACAGCGCGGCCGGCGAGATGGAGAGCGACGTCGGGTCGCCGTGGGTTACCAGCAGGAAGGTACCCACAAGCGACGTGAAAATCGCGGATAAGACAAATATGCCGGGACGCGTTTTCCGCGCCAGCGCAAACCATGCCACGATAATGGTCGGCGACAGAAACTGGAGCACGGTGGCCGTCGCGGCGTTGGATTTTTCAATTGTCAGCAGGAAGGTGAGCTGCACGGTAAGCGCGCCAGCCAGCGAGAAAAACAGCAGGCTGAGGGCGTCTTTGCGGTTTTTGATGACCGAGAAAATCTTGTCGCCGTGAACGAAGGAGAGCGTCAGCAGGATCACGCCGGTAAACAGCAGACGAACCATGGTCAGGTAAGGCGAAGAGATGTGGCTTTTCTCCATGATGTACTGCGCGCAAACCCCGGAACTGCCCCATAAAACGGCGGCGATCAGGACGTTGAGCATCCCTTTGCGTGTGGAACCCATGTTCTCCCCTGTTATGTTGTCGTTAATTGGCCAACAGCATAGCATGGTTGTGTGCGGCCTGATGCCCTCACCCCGACCCTCTCCCACGGGGAGAGGGGGAAAACCGTAGGCCGGGTAAGCGTAGCGCCACCCGGCATGTTGTTGACCTTAGAACCACGCCTCCCACATCGCGCCGACGTTGAAGTCGTCCAGCGTTTCATCTTTGGTGTTGTTCACGCGCGCGGTACGTTCGTTATCCACCTTGCCGCCGGTCACGTAGAAGCGCAGCATCGGACGGAACTCCGGCCCCATGGCGATGGACATGTTCTGCGACAGGGTCAGCTTCCAGCCCTTGTTGTCGCCGCCGTTGTCGTAATCCACGTGCTGCCAGCCCGCTTCCAGCCAGGTGGAGTGAACGTCGTTCCACCAGTGCATCGGGCGCACGATGGCGTTGTAGTTCTTGCGGTTGTCGGTCTTATCGCGGCTGTTGTCGTAGTCATGGAAGGCGAGGAGGTACTCCACCTGCGTCGCCTGGGTGAATTTGTACAGCCCTTCGAAGCTGGCGTAGACCGTGGTCAGATCCTCGGTTTTGTTGAACACGCTGTTGTCCGCGTTATCGGAGTAGCGGGCAATCACCTTGTTCACGCCGCTGTCGTTGGTGTGGCTCAGCACCACGCCGCCCTGCCAGGCGTTCAGACGTTCGTCGCCCTCCACCGCTTTCGAGTCAAAGCCGTAGTTGGCGTACAGCTCCAGATCCAGCGGACCGAGCTTCATACCGTGGATTTTAGACGTCGCGGCGTAGTTGCCTTTGTCGCCCGTGCCGGACCCGCCGGTACAGGTGATGCGCGACGGGTTCGCTTCGTCCTCCATCACTTCCGGGCTACAGGATTCCACTGCCGCCACGGTGGCCACGTCAAACTGCACGCCGCCGATGTCGAAGTTCTTCACCCCGGCGCCCTGACCGTCGTGGTTCATCCAGAAGTAATCGTTGATGCCCTGCTGCGGACGCTGGTGGAAGTCGCGACCCGCCCAGAAGTAGGCGTTCGGGTTGGAGGCCATAATGTTGGTCACGCCGGCGTAGGCTTTCTTGAGGTTAACTTCGTCGCCCCAGTGGTCGATCATCACGTTGATGTCCCAGATGGCGCCGTTTTCGCCCTTGAAGGCTTTAGAGAGCTGGAACTCGCCGCCGTTGCCTTCGTTACCCAGACGACCAATGGCGGACGCGCCGTTGTAGGAGCCGTCCACCGCCACGTATTTCTGATCGGCGGCCTGGAAGTGCGCGCCGTAGCGGGCGTAGCCGGTAAATTTAACCCCGAACGGGATCGCCATATCCGGAGATTGCGCCGCGCTCTGCGGCTCGGTCACCACGTCCGCTTTTTTCGCGACCGCCGCATCCATTTTGGCCTGACGTTCGGCCAGGGCTTTATCCACCGCTTTTGCCACAATGGCGTCGATTTGCTCCTGAGTGAATTCCTGAGCGAGAACGGAAATTGGGCAAAGCGCGGCGATAACCGCCATGGTTAATGGAAGTTTTTTAATCGTATTCATGGTTATCTCAATATAGTTTAATTTTATTCAGACAATAACCATCCCGCTCCGATCTGACAGAGTATGTCGCTATCATCAGAACAAGTGGAATTCTATTTAAGGTAAAGAGGTATTACAGTAATTTATTTCGCCATAGACTATCTCTGATATAAATGAATAATTTCTTCGGATAATTCACGCGCTAATAAGGAATTCATTAAATGATCCTGCGCGTGCACCATGATTAACGTCATCGGCTGACGTCCTTCGCCCGCATCCTGCTCGATCAGTTTGGTCTGCATCTTGTGCGCCTGGCGCGAATAGCCGTCGGCTTCGCGCAGCAGGCTTTTGGCCTCGTCAATGTTGCCCTGACGCGCCGCGTGCAGTGCTTCAAAGCACAGGCTGCGGGACTGCCCGGCGTTGACGATAATTTCCATTACGGCTTCTTCTAGTGCGATCATCATCATTACTCTTTATCAAAGCTATTATTTAAGGCGGTGGCGGCAAACCACTCTCCGCTTTTCTTAATGGTGCGCTGCTGCGTCTTTAAATCGAGCTGGATAAATCCGTAGCGATTTTTATACGCGTTACACCACGACCAGTTATCAATAAACGTCCACATATGGTAACCAAGACAATTGCACCCTTCGCTAATACCCTTATGCAGCCAGGCTAAATGTTCGGAAATAAACTCGATGCGGTAGTGATCGTTAATCTGGCCATTTTCAATAAAGCGCTGCTCATTTTCGACGCCCATGCCGTTTTCAGAAATAAAGCAGCGTGGGTTGCCGTAATTGTCGCGCAGGTTAACCAGAATATCGTAAATACCCGGCGCGTAGATTTCCCAGCCGCGGTACGGGTTCATCTTACGGCCCGGCATCTCGTAATTATCAAAGAACCACTCCGGCATAAACGGCGCCTGCGGGTTCACCGCGCTGTCGCGACACTTCACGCGACGCGGCTGATAGTAGTTAACGCCGAGCAGGTCGATTTTCCCTTCCGCAATCAGGAAACCGTCTTCCGGCTTGCAGGCGGGCAGCTGATCGTAAGATTTCAGCAATGCCACCAGGTCCGCTGGATACTCCCCGCGCAGCACCGGGTCGAGGAAGCTGCGGTTAAACATCAGGTCCGCTATGTGCGCCGCCTTCACGTCCGCCGGGTTCCGGGAGCGCGGGTACGACGGCGTCAGGTTGAGCACGATGCCGATTTCACCCGCGTAGTGTCCGGCGCGGTAAGCCTGAACGGCCTTCGCATGGGCCAGCACGGTGTGATACGCCACGGTGGCTGCCCGACGAAAATCCACCACGTTCGGGTAGTGGAAGTCGTACAGATAACCGCCTTCCACCGGAACAATCGGCTCGTTGAAGGTAAACCAGTGCAGCACGCGGTCGCCGAACAGCTCGAAGCAAATCTGCGCATAGCGGGCGTACGCGTCCGCCACGTCACGGTTTTCCCAGCCGCCAATCTCCTGCATCGCCATCGGCATGTCGAAATGGAACAGGGTGATAAACGGCGTGATGCCCTGTTCATTCAGCTCATCAATGACCTGATTGTAAAAATCGACCGCGTCCGGGCTCACTTCACCGATACCGTCGGGGATCAGGCGCGCCCAGCTAATCGATGTGCGAAAGCTGTTGTGGTTCAGCTGCTTTAACAGCTGAATGTCCGTTTTCCAGTGCTGATAAAACGTGGAGGTGTGCTGCGGCCCCACGCCGTTGTGAAAACGGTTCGGCTCGCGGGCAAACCAGTAATCCCACGTGGTTTCACCCTCTCGTGTCCCTTCCGTCTGGAGAGCGGAGCTTGCGCTGCCCCACCAGAAGTTATCGGGAAATGCGTATTTCATGACTCTTCCTCTTTGACTTAATTGCTGGCGGCTTCAGCGTTACCGACGGTCGCCTGAGCTTTCTGCTCTTCGTTTTTGATGAGCGTACGCTCATAGGTACGCAGGAACGGCAGGTACATCAGCGCGGACATCACCATACAGACCAGGCACATCACCACCGGGCTGAGCGCCCAGTTCGCCGCCCACGACGCACCAATCGGCGCGGGGGTGGTCCACGGGGTTAACGAAACCACCTGAGCCAGCCAGCCGAGTTTGGTTGCGCCGTACGCCAGGCAGGCGTTGACCAGCGGAACAAACACGAACGGGATAAACAGCATCGGGTTCATGATGATCGGTGCGCCGAACAAAGTCGGTTCGTTGATGTTAAAGAAGCTTGGCACCACGCCCATTTTGCCGATGGTGCGCAGGTGGGTAACGCGGCTACGCAGCAGCAGGAACGCCAGCGGCAGGGTGGAGCCTACTCCGCCAATCAGCAGGTAGTGATCCCAGAAACCTTGCAGATAAACGTGCGGCAGCGCCGCGCCCGCCGCCAGCGCCGCCTGGTTTGCAGAGAGGTTCGCCATCCAGAACGGGTTCATGATGCCGGTGACAATCAGCGACCCGTGGATACCAGCGAACCAGAAGATCTGGCACAGCAGCACGGAGAGCAGAATGGCGGGCAGCGAGTCAGACGCCGACACCAGCGGCTCCAGCAGGTGCATAATCGCCTGCGGGATGATCATCCCGGTCTGCGCTTCAATGAACAGGTTCAGCGGGTGCAGCGTTCCGATCACCACCATCACCGGGATCAGGATCTCAAACGAACGCGCCACGCCGGTCGGCACTTCCTTCGGCAGGCGGATGGTGACGTTGTTCTGTTTCAGCCACGCATAGACGCGAGTGGAGTAGATCGCGGTGATAAGCGCAGTGAAGATCCCCTGACCGGAGAGATACTGGGTCGAAATTTTGCCATCGGCATAGGGCGCGGCGACCAGCAGGAAGGCCATAAAGGCCAGCAGGCCGGACATCACCGGATCGAGGTTAAACTGACGCCCCAGGCTTGCCCCAATCCCCACCGAGATGAAGAAGGTCATCACGCCCATGCTGAGGTTAAACGGCAGCATCAGCTGTTCGCGGTAGGTCTCGGAGAAATCCAGCCAGCCGCGGGCGAAGCTGTTGGTGGTATCCGCCGAAAACGGCGGGAAGATAAACACCAGCATAAACGAGCCGATGATCATAAACGGCAGCGCGGCGGTAAAGCCGTCGCGGATGGCAATTACATACTTTTGCTGACCGAGCTTCGCGGCCAGCGGCGTAATTGACTGCTCAATCACCGCGACCATGGATTGATATAACGAACTCATGTGAACACCTTTTAGTGTGCCGCTTTGATGAGCGACAGAGCATAGTCCAGTACTTTATCGCCACGCTGCATGCCGTAATCCATCATGTCGATGGGCTGCACCGGAATGCCTTGCGTCGCTGCCTTGTCTGAGAGCGTCTTTAACATGTATTTCACTTGCGGTCCGAGAAGCACCACCTGATAGTGCGGAAACTGCGTATCAAATTCGGATACGCCATACGCATCTATCTTCACGGGCAAGCCCCGTTCTTTTGCAACATCGATCATTTTGCTGACCAGCAGGCTGGTGGACATCCCGGCAGAGCAGCACAGCATAATCTTGAACATCGACAACCATCCTCAAAATGTAAAAAGTTATTGCGAGGATGATTGGACATGATACGGAAACCGGTTTCCATTTATAAAAGACAGAAGTGTGACAACCATCAAGATCCAATACTTATGAGGCTAGTTAACCGGATGTGGGTCACAAAATTTGGCTGTTTTTGCATCAAATTGAGTGGAAACGGAAAATCTGTTTCCATGGAAAACGGAAACGGATATACTCCGTTCTGGCTATAATGTGAGCCGTAGCGGTGATGGAAATTACAGACGCCAGTTGCGTCTGACAGGGGAGAGAGATGTCTACAATCAACGATGTATCGCGTCTGGCCGGGGTGTCCAAAGCCACGGTATCACGGGTGTTGAGCGGGTCGCGTGGCGTTAAAGAAGCCAGCCGCCAGGCTGTTCTGAAAGCGGTGGACGAGCTGAACTATCGTCCCAATGTGATCGCCCAGTCGCTGCTCAGCCAGTCGACGGGCTGCATTGGGGTGATTTGCGCGCAGGAAAACATTAACCAGACCACCGGTTACCTGTACGCGCTGGAAAAACACCTCAGCCAGCATCAAAAACATCTGCTGCTGCGTTTCGCACACACGAAAACAGAAGTGATGAACGCCCTTGAAGAACTCTCCTGCGGCTTATGTGATGACATTCTGGTGATTGGCGCGCGTTTCCCGCTGGACGTAGACATGGACAACGTAATTCTGGTCGACTGTATGGAAGCCGATAACGCCAACAGCATTCAGTTCGATCACGCGTTCGCGGCTGAAACGGCCTGCAACTATCTCACCAGCCAGGGGCGTCGCCAGATAGCGCTCATCCACCCGCACGGCAGCGGCTTTGCCGATCAGGTGCTGCTGGGCTACAAACACGCGCTGGAGAAAAACTTCCTGCCCTTTAATCGCAACCTCGTGTTTATGGACGCGACTTCATCGTCCGTTGCGCTTCAGGAATTACTCAACAACGCGTCCACGCTGAACTTCAACGCGCTGCTGGTGGCGGATGAGCAGGAAGCCCAGCGGGTGATCCCGCAGTTACAGGCGTTTAATAAATCGGTACCGGAAGACATCATGGTTTTCAGCCTCGGCGGTTCGCTGCATCTGCCGGGTATTCCGGTGATCCCGGCCATTGAGTATTCCATGGACGCCATGGCGGCGCGCATCGTGAGCTGGCTGACAGAGAAAACGCAGATGCTCGGGTCCTACGTTCTGCGCGGGGATTTGATTATTCCGGATGTGCGGAAGCGTTAAACGTGTGATGTAGGCCGGGTAAGCGCAGCGCCACCCGGCGCTCAACCCTCAGTAATCTTCCATACAATCCACCTGACTTACTGCATCCCAGTAGGCGTCCAGGTTGTCACGCTTCACGGCGGTGATGGCGTTTTTGATCAGCAGCTGATTGGCCTCAGACGACAAAATCATCGCCTGCCAGGCCTTATCGCTCTGCTTTTTCTGCGGGGTACAGGTTTTCTTCACATCTTTCAGGACCTGCTGTTTTATTTGCGCCTCTTTCTCCGGAGCGCTCTGCTCCTGCGCGTGAACAAACGCAGCGAAAATCAGGCAAACGAGCAGGCAAACCAGGTGTGCAGATTTCATCGAAACCTCCTTTGAAAGTCACATGCTTCCCCTGAAATATATCGTTACATTCATCAACGTGATTCAAGCCAAAAGTATGAATTTACGCATTCTGCGTGCGGGATCCGATCGCCAGTGCAATGCCATAGCTTACTAACACCGCGAGACTCATTTTCAGCATCGTTTCTCCGCCGATACCCGCGAGAGGCGCTGCGATCCCGCCGAATAAAAACATCAGCATGCCCAGAATGGCTGACGCTGTGCCGGACTCCTTCGCGTCGACTGCGCTCATCGCTTCTGAACCCGCAATGGTGCTGATCCCGCTGTTAAATGCGACGGTGAAAAAGAGTGCAATTAGTGCCGGAACGGAAAGCTGCATCCACGCAAAGAGCAACGTCAGCCCCGCGCAGGTTAAGGCCAAAACCAGACCTATTTGCATTAACCCTTCCGCCGGGTGTCGGCGTGCCAGACGGGAGAAAATCAGCGCTGAGACGATCAGGCCGATACCGTTCACACCGAACAGCAGGCTGAACTGCATGGCGCTCAGGCCATACTCGTTTTGCATCACAAAGGAGGATGCCCCGATATAGGCGAACAGCCCCGCCAGCATGAAGGCCTGGATCAGGCAGTAGCGCATAAAGCGACGATTTTTAAGTACCGTCCTGGCGGTTTGCGTCAGCGATCCCCCGCCCTGTTTCTCTGTGAGGGACTCGCGGATAAAAAGCTGGCTGGCGATCAGCAGCGCCAGACCCGCCCCTGCCATTACCCAGAACAGCATCCGCCAGTCGAAATGCGACGCGATATAGCCACCGAGTACCGGGGACACCACGGGCGCGATGCCGTTGACCGTCATCAGTAGGGCAAAAAACTGCGTTAGCATCGTGCCATGATAGTTATCACGGGCGATGGAGCGGGCAAGTACGGAGCCGCCCGCCCCGGCAACGCCCTGCACAAATCGCCAGCCGATCAGGGCGTAAATATTCTGCGTGCTGGCACAAAGCACTGAAGCCAGTACAAACAGCAAAAGTGAGAACAGCAGCGGCGTTTTACGTCCGATGCGATCGCTTAGCGGGCCGAAAAAGAGTTGTCCCAGCCCCAGGCCAATCAGCGCCGAGGTAAGAGAAAGCTGCGTCAGCGTTGTGGAGGTGTTGAGCTGGGTGGCGATCTCCGGCAGCGCCGGAAGATAAAAATCGGAACACAGCGGCCCGATCGCCGTCAGCAGGCCAAGGATGGCCGCGAAAGAAAAAGAGAGTTTTGCCATAGGTATTTACTCTGATGGCCGGGCAACGTTGCGCCGCCCGGCAGTGATGTTACTGAATCCCGCCGCCCAGCGACTGCCACAGCGTGATGCGGTTTTCCAGGTCGGTTTGCTGCAAGGCAATCAGTGATTCCTGCGCCGACCACAGCGACCGCTGCGCGGTGAGCACCGTCAGATAATCGCCTGCGCCAGCCTTGTAACTGCGCGTCGCCACATCCAGCGTTTTTTGCTCCGCCGCCACGTATTCACGCTGGGCATCAAGCTGTTCACTCAACGTTTCGCGCCGGGCCAGCGCGTCGGCCACGTCCTTAAACGCGCTCTGGATGGTTTTCTCATAGGTCGCAATTAACCCTTTTTTCTCGGCTTCCGCATAGCGCAGCTGCGCCATATTGTTGCCGCCGCTGAACAGCGGCAGGGTGATGGACGGCGCAAACGACCAGACCTTCATCCCGTGGCTGAACAAGGACGACAGCGAATCGCTGCCGACGCCCGCGCTGGCGGTGAGCGAGATGGTCGGGAAGAAGTTGGCGCGCGCCGCGCCGATGTTGGCGTTAGCGCTCAGCAGGTTATGTTCCGCCTCCTGAATGTCCGGACGACGCAGCAGCGCGCTGGAGCTGACGCCCGCCGGGATCAGCGTGATGGCGTTGTCGCTCAGGCTCTCCAGCGTGCCGGGCAGCAGGTTCTCGGGCACCGTATCGCCCGCCAGCAGGTTGAGAGCGTTTTTGTCCTGCATCACCAGCGTCTGGTAGCTCGCCACGCTGGCGCGCGCCTGCTGGTAAACCGCCATCGCTTCACTGACGTCCGTTGCCGCTGCCACGCCCACTTCCTGCTGGCGCTTCACAATCTTGAGCGAGTTTGCGGCGCTCTCCAGGGTGGACTTCGCCAGCGCCAGATTGCTGTTATCCGCCGCCAGCGTCACCCAGGCCGTGGTCAGCTCGCTGACCATCGTCAGGCGCGTGTTCTGCGCGGTGAACTCGCTGGCAAGCCAGGTTTCACGCGCGGCGCGCGACAGGCTCTGGTTGCGGCCAAACAGATCCAGTTCGAAGCTGGAGACCGCGCCGTTGGCTTCGTCACTTGTCGCGACGCCGCTCGCCAGCGTGCGGCTGCGGGTGTGGCTCAGTTCCGCGTCCACCGTCGGGAACAGGGACGAGCGCGTTTCGCCATACTGGGCACGGGCGGCGTCGATATCCGCAATCGCTTTTTGCACGTCGCGGTTGCTGTTGAGCGCCATCGTCACCACACTTTTCAACCGCGCATCATTCATCACCTGCTGCCACTGGCTCACCACGGCGTTGGCTTCGCCATGGGCGCCCGGCAACGTCGCCGGGACGGGGGCGTCCGGGCGCTGATACGTGGGATCTAATGACACACAGCCCGCGCTCAGCAGCGCTAACGTTAATACGGTTACACGAAACATTATGACCTCCGGTTTGCGTGCTTACCGGAGAACAGACGTTTCACCAGTACAAAGAATAAAGGAACAAAGAAGATGGCCAGCAGCGTCGCGGCCAGCGTCCCGCCGATAATACCGGTACCGATCGCCACGCGGCTGTTGGCCCCGGCGCCGGTGGCAATCGCCAGCGGCGTCACGCCTGCGATAAACGCCAGCGAGGTCATGATGATCGGACGCAGACGCGTCTGGGCGGCCCGCAGGGCGGCGCGCGTCAGGGAGTAGCCTTCGGCCACTTTGGCTTCGGCAAACTCGACAATCAGAATGGCGTTCTTCGACGACAGACCGATGGTGGTCAGCAGCGCCACCTGGAAATAGACGTCGTTGTTCAGGCCGCGCAGGGAGGCGGCAACCGCCGCACCCAGCACCCCTAGCGGGATCACCATGATGACCGAAATCGGCACCGACCAGCTCTCATACAGCGCCGCCAGGCACAGGAACACCACCAGGATCGAGAGGGCATAGAGGCTCATTGCCTGACCGCTCGCCAGTTTTTCCTGCAACGACAAACCGCTCCATGCCCAGGTGCTGCCGGACGGCAGGTTATTCGCCAGCTGCTCCATTTTGCTCATCGCCGTACCGGAGCTGGCGCCGCTGGCGTTTTCGCCCTGAATCTCATACGCCGCCGAGCCGTTGTAGCGCACCAGGCTTTCCGGGCCATACTCCCAGCGGGTGGTGGCGAAGGCGGAGAACGGGGTCATGGTGCTGTCGCTGCCGCGCACATACCATTTGTTAAGATCCGATGGCACCGCGCGATAGTCGCTGTCGCCCTGGATGTAGACCTTTTTCACGCGGCCACGGTCAATGAAGTCGTTCACGTAGGTGCCGCCCCAGGCGCTGGAGAGGGTGTCGGTAACATCGCTCAGGGAGAGCCCCAGCGACACGGCTTTGTTGTTATCGATATCCACCTGAAGCTGCGGCATCTGCGGCAGATCGTTGGCGCGCACGGCGTGCAGCGAGTTGTCCTGGTTGGCTTCGCCAATCAGCTGGTTACGCAGTTTCAGCAGCGCGTCGCGGTCGGTGCCGCCGCTGGCCATCAGTTCAAAGGTAAAGCCGTTGCTCTGGCCTAAACCATCCACCGCCGGGGGCGTCATGGCGAAAATTGTGGCATCCCGAATGGTGCTCAGCTCCTGCGTGGCGCGCAGGGCAATGGCCTGGGCGGTATTCTCATCGCCTTTGCGCTCTGACCAGTTTTTCAGGGAGACGAACGCCATCCCGGCGTTCTGGCCGCTGCCGCTGAAGCTGAAGCCTTCAATGGTGAAGATCACGTCGGTATTGGCTTTCTCTTTGGTGAGGAACCACTCGCGTACCTGGCGGCTTACCTCGGCGGTACGCACCGCGGTTGCGCCGGCAGGCAGGGTGTACTGCACCATGATTTCACCCTGGTCTTCGGTTGGCAGGAAGCTGCACGGCAGTTTTAGCATGGCGAACCCCATCGCGCCGCAGAGCAGGGCGTAGATCACCAGCATGCCACCGGAACGGCGCAGGGCGCGCAGCACCTTGTTCTGATAGCCGTGCTCGGTCTTACTGTAGAAGCGGTTAAACGCGCCGAAGAAGCCCTTTTTGTGCGGAGCGGTGTGATTCAGGATCGAGCCGCACAGCGCGGGCGTCAGGGTCAGCGCCACCACCACGGAGAGGAACATCGCCGAAATAATGGTGACCGAGAACTGGCGGTAAATGACCCCGGTAGAGCCGCCGAAGAAGGCCATCGGCAGGAATACCGCAGAGAGCACCAGCGCAATGGCGATCAGCGCGCCGGAAATTTCGCCCATCGATTTTTCGGTCGCTTCCCGGGCGGGCAGCCCTTCGTCGCGCATAATACGCTCGACGTTTTCCACCACCACGATGGCGTCATCCACCAAAAGCCCTATAGCCAGCACCATCGCAAACAGCGTCAGGGTGTTGATGGAGTAACCGAACAGCGCCAGCACGCCGAAGGTGCCCAGCAGCACCACCGGCACCGCCAGCGCCGGGATCAGCGTCGCGCGGATGTTTTGCAGGAACAGGTACATCACCACCACCACGAGGATAATGGCTTCGAACAGCGTCTGAATCACGTCCTCAACGGAGATCTTGATGAACTCGGTGCTGTCTTTCGGGTAGGCCACGTCGTAGCCTTCCGGCATCGACTTTTTGAACTCGGCAATCTTGTCTTTTACCGCCGTGGCGGTGTTAAGCGCGTTGGCGCCCGGCGAGAGCATCACCGCCATACCCGCCGCAGGGTGGCCGTTCAGCTTCGCGGTGGCGGTGTAATCTTCGCTGCCCATCTCCACGCGCGCGACATCGCTGATGCGCACCACCGCACCGTTGGACTGGCTCTTGACGATGATCTTTTTGAACTCATCGACCGTTTGCAGACGCGACTGAGCGCGGACGGTGGCGGTCAGCTGTTGGGCGTTCGACGAGGGCAGTGCGCCGATTTTACCGGCGGAGACCTGCACGTTCTGCGCTTCAATCGCGCTCTGCACGTCGGAGGGCATCAGCGAGTACGACGCCAGCTTCGCCGGGTCGAGCCAGATGCGCATCGCGTATTCTGCACCGAACACCTGTAGGCTACCGACGCCATCCACGCGCGCCAGCGGATCCTGCATATTACTCACCAGCCAGTCGGCGATATCCGAGCTGCTGGCGGTGTCGGTTTTGTCATATACGCCCATGATCAGCAGGAAGTTGCTCTGGGATTTTTCGACGGTGATCCCGGACTGCTGCACCTCGGTCGGCAGGCGCGATTCCGCCTGCTGGACTTTGTTCTGCACCTGTACCTGAGCGGTGTCCGGATCGGTTCCCTGTTCAAACGTGACGTTAATACTCACCGACCCGTCCGAGCTGCTGGTGGAGGTGAAGTAGAGCAGGTTATCCAGCCCGGTGAGCTGCTGCTCGATCACCTGCGTCACGCTGTTTTCCAGCGTCTGTGCGGAGGCACCGGTATAGGTGGCGGAGATTTTGATCGACGGCGGAGCCACGTCCGGGTACTGCGCAACGGGCAGCGTGCGGATCGCCAGCATTCCGGCGAGCATGATGAGAATGGCGATAACCCAGGCAAAGACCGGGCGACGCACGAAGAAACGGGAAAACATCAGGCGTTTCCTCCGTTGGTTTTCATCTCTTCAGCTTTCACTTCCTGCCCGGCGGTGACTTTATCGGTGCCTTCCACAATCAGCTTATCGCCCGCCTTCAAACCGCTCAGCACCAGCCATTTGTCGCCGTAGGTGTCGCCCGTCTCCAGCTGACGCTGTTCGACCTTGTTGCTGGCGTTCACCACCAGCGCGGTGGCGGTGCCTTTGGCGTCGCGGGTGATGCCCTGCTGCGGGGCGAGGATCGCGTCATTCATGATGCCTTCATCCACTCTGGCGCGGACGAACATGCCCGGCAGAAGCTGATGCTGCGGGTTCGGGAAGACGGCGCGCAGGGTGACTGAGCCGGTAGACTCATCCACCGCCACTTCGGTCAGCGCCAGGCGGCCTTTTTCGCTGTAGCTGCTGCCGTCTTCGAGAATCAACGACACGTTCAGCGTATCGCTGTTGCTGGCGAGGGTTTGCTTGCGTAAACGCAGCAGATCGGCGCTGGAACGGGTTAAATCGACGTACATACTGTCCAGCCCGCGAATGGTGGCCAGCGCGGTATCCTGCTGGGCGGTCACCAGCGCGCCGGGGGTCACAGAGGAGATGCCGATACGTCCGGCAATCGGCGCGGTGACGGTGGTCCAGTTGAGGTTAATGCGGGCGCTTTCCAGCGCGGCTTTCTTTGACTCGACGCTGGCCTTGTCCTGCGCGCAGGTGGACTTCGCGTCTTCCGCATCCTGACGTGATACGCCGTCGTCCTTCACCAGCTGCGCATAACGCCGGGCTTTCTGGCAGTCGGCCTGCACCAGCGCCTGCGCCTGTTTCAGTGCGGCGGCGGCTTCATCATACGCGGCGCGGTAGCTGGAAGGATCGATCTGATACAGCGCCTGCCCGGCCTTGACCGTATCGCCTTCGGTGAACAGGCGCTTCTGGATAATGCCACCTACCTGGGGGCGCACTTCGGCGCTCATTGCGGCGGCGGTGCGGCCGGTCAGCTCGCTGACGACGGACACCGGCTGGCTCATGAGGGTGACAATCCCCACTTCCGGAAGAGGACGTTGAGGAGCAGATGTTTGCGCATTATCGCACCCTGTCAGGAGGAGTAATGCCGCGATGGAGGTTGTTATGGTTTTCATAATCTTTTTCCAGGGTGAACGAAGCCTGCCCTGTTAATCGCTTAACAGGGAGGAGGGCTAATTAAAAGCACAGCGATCCCGCATCTCTGGCTGAGCCAGAAATGAAAAAAGGGAAATTACTTATTTCCGCTAATTATTCACATGCGATTACTTCGCAGAGAAAATCATATTTAAAATATTCTGGTATATAGGCTCTAATTGTTCTGATGGTACTTTTAAAGGCGTGAGTCGACGGTAAATCGTGCCTTCGATCATCACGGCGGTAATCTCCACGCAGCAGCGAATATGCTCATCGCTCAGGTGAGGGAACTGCTTTTTCAGGTGCTCACAGGCGTTGGCGAACATGCGGGCTTCGGCTTCGATCAGCATGTTTGCCACCAGCGGATTGCGCGTGGCCTCTGCGGACATTTCGAGCATCAGCGCGTCATCGTCTTCGTTAAGCGTCTGGCGCCAGGCAAGCGCCTGCGGCATCCCTTCAACCAGGGTTTTGCCCTGCATCTCTTCAATACGTGAGTCGATAATGCGCCGGATCATCTCTTCAATAATCGCGTCTTTGTTACTGAAATAGCGATAGATTTGTCCGACGCTGAGCCTGGCTTCGCTGGCGATCTGCGACATGCTGGCAGCGTGAAATCCACTGGCGCGAAAGCAGCGGCGCGCGGCGGTAATGATTTCGTCCTGCCGCAGTTTTTGTCGTTCTTCCAGCTTTGTACTCATTGTCGGCTACCGTAAAAAGTGAGAATGATCGTTCTCATTATACGTTTTCGGAGACTATTGGAAAGGCTTTTTTTATTTACATATTGAATGAATATTTCCAGGTATAAACAATGGAGAAAATAAGGAGTTTTTATGAAGGTTAAGCTGTGAGATATTCAGATTGCGCTGAAAATAAGGAGAGAATTATGCATCTGAGCATTACAGATAATGTCACAGCCGAAGAAAAAGAAGAATTATTAACGGGGCTAAGAGCCTATAACGCGCAGTTTTTAGATCTGTCGACATTTGGCGGCGATATTGGCGTATATATGCGAGACGACAATGGCGTCATGCTGGGCGGGTTAATCGGCGTACGGAAAGGCGACTGGCTGAACATCGACTATCTGTGGGTCAGCGACAGCGTGCGGGGAACGGGCGTGGGAAGCCAGCTTATCAAAACGGCTGAAGAGGAGGCCCGTCGCAAAGGCTGTCGTCACGCGCTGGTGGATACGGTCAGCTTCCAGGCGCGTCCGTTCTATGAAAAACAGGGTTATCAGGTGCAGATGTCCTTGCAGGACTACCCTTATCAGGGAATGCAGAGACACTATCTGTCCAAAAATCTTTAACCGCCGATCCCGGTGCCTATCACGGCTAACACGTGGCGCACCACGATCTCCGGCGAGAGGGCGTTAAGCCTCTCGTCATTGCGCATGCGGGAGAACGGCACCAGCACCAGGCTCAGCAGCGTTGTGAACAGCAGTTCGGGGGCCAGCGCCGGATTCAGCTTTCCTTCCTGCTGCCAGCCTTTGATGGTTGCCAGCGTGGTGTGATATTTCTCATCGCCAAAGCGTGCCTGCAAATGGGTGCGCAGTACCGGCATCTCGCCAATCACCTCCTGCATCCACAGCGGGGCAAACCAGCGATACTTTTCCGCCAGTTCGGCCAGCACCCTGACCATTTCCGTCAGGGCATCCACCGGCGAATCCCGGTTGTCGGCGAAAATCGCCCCGATCCGCTCGCGTAACGGCAGGAAGCGCTCCTCAATCATCGCATCCAGTAACTGTTCTCTGGAGTTGAAGTAGTAGTGCAGCATGGCGGGCGTCACGCCTGCTTCGCGGGCGATGGCGTTCAACGACGTATTGGCGATCCCTTGGCGGGAAAAGAGGTTCAGGGCGATGTCCAGCAGCTGTTCACGGCTGGCGGTAACGCGCTTGCCGCCGCGTGGCCGACCGGGGCGGCGGGGTTCAGAATTGTCCTTTTGTGCTGGCATGGTCACCGTATCTCTTGATCTTATTCATCACTTCCACAAATATTAATTATACGATTAATTAATTTCAAGTGATGTCTTATGGAGTCCGACGTAATGACTCAACCTGCGAAAAAGGCGCCGTCGATTAAGCTGCTGTTCAGCGCACTCCTGCTGGTGATGCTGCTCTCGGCGCTGGATCAGACCATTGTTTCCACCGCGCTGCCGACCATCGTCGGTGAGCTGGGCGGGCTGGATAAGCTCTCGTGGGTGGTAACGGCCTATATCCTCAGTTCGACCATCGTGGTGCCGCTGTACGGCAAATTCGGCGATCTGTTTGGCCGAAAAATCGTTCTGCAAATCGCGATTGTGCTGTTTCTTGTAGGGTCCGCGCTGTGCGGTCTGGCGCAGAACATGACCCAGCTGGTGCTGATGCGCGCCCTGCAAGGTCTGGGGGGCGGCGGTCTGATGGTGATCAGCATGGCTGCCGTGGCGGACGTGATCCCGCCTGCCGATCGGGGTCGCTATCAGGGGTTGTTTGGCGGCGTGTTTGGCCTGGCGACGGTGATAGGGCCGCTGATCGGCGGGTTTATCGTTCAGCACGCATCCTGGCGCTGGATTTTCTACATCAACCTGCCGCTGGGGCTGTTTGCCCTGCTGGTGATTGGCGCGGTTTTCCACGGCAGCGCGCGGCGCAGCAAGCATGAGATTGACTACCTGGGGGCGATTTACCTCAGCATGGCGTTGCTGTGCATCATTCTGTTTACCACCGAGAGCGGGACGATCCGCCAATGGAGCGACCCGCAGCTGTGGTGCATTCTGGCCTTCGGCCTGACGGGGATCGCCGGGTTTATCTACGAAGAGCGGCTGGCGTGGGAGCCGATTATCCCGCTGTCGCTCTTCCGCGACCGCAGCTTCCTGCTCTGTAGCCTGATCGGTTTTATTATCGGCATGTCGCTGTTTGGCTCCGTCACTTTCCTGCCGCTCTATTTACAGGTGGTAAAAGACGCCACGCCGACGCAGGCCGGTTTGCAGCTGATCCCCCTGATGGGGGGGCTGTTGCTCACCTCCATCATCAGCGGGCGCATCATCAGCCGTACCGGGAAATATCGTCTGTTCCCGATCCTCGGCACGCTGCTCGGCGTGGTGGGGATGGTATTACTGACGCGCATTTCAATCACCTCCCCAACCTGGCAGCTGTACCTGTTTACCGGCGTGCTGGGCATGGGGCTGGGACTGGTGATGCAGGTGCTGGTGCTGGCGGTGCAGAACAGCGTGTCAGCCGATCAATACGGCGTCGCGACGTCTGGGGTGACGCTGTTCCGTTCCATTGGCGGGGCGATTGGCGTTGCGCTGTTTGGCGCGGTGTTCACCCATATTCTGCAATCAGGCCTGATCGACAGGCTGCCGGAAGGGGCGGAACTGCCGCGCGAACTTAATCCCGTTGCCATACACCATCTGCCTGATGCCCTGCGTCTGGACTATCTGGATGCGTTCGGCTCGGCGATCCATGCGGTATTCATGCTGGCGGCGGGGATTATGGTGCTGGCGTTTGTGCTGTCGTGGTTTTTGCGCGAAGCGCCGCTGCGTCGGCAGGCGTGAGGGAAGCGGTTCTGCTTGCGCCTGGACTACCGTAGCCTGATGCCCATCGCCCGGTGGCGCTACGCTTACCGGGCCTACACTTCCCCCGTCACGTAGGCCGGGTAAGCGCAGCGCCACCCGGCAACAGGCCGCATATAACTTAACCGTCTTACTGATTCCTTTTCGTTTTTTAGCCTGCCGTCTCGTTGTCGATATAGTCTTCAAAACGTCTATCAAAAGGAACTGTCTCGTGAAACTTCGATTGGGTGCGCTTCTCCTGACTGGCCTGCTGCTCGCGGGCTGTGATCAGGGCGGCAATGATGCCAGACACATTAAAGTCGGCGTGATCAATGGCGCTGAGCAGGACGTGGCGGAAGTCGCCAAAAAGGTGGCAAAGGAGAAATACGGTCTGGATGTTGAGCTGGTGGGCTTTAGCGGCTCGCTGCTACCCAACGATGCCACCAACCAGGGCGAACTGGACGCCAACGTCTTCCAGCATCGCCCGTTCCTCGCAGAAGATAACAAGGCGCACAATTACAAGCTGGTCGCCGTGGCCAATACCTTCGTCTTCCCGATGGCGGGTTACTCCCGAAAGATTAAATCGGTCTCTGAGCTGAAGGACGGCGCAACCATTGCGATTCCAAACGATCCCACCAACCTTGGCCGCGCGCTGTTGCTGCTGCAAAAAGAGAAGCTGATTACCCTTAAACCGGATGTTGGGCTGCTGCCAACGGCGCTGGATATTACCGCGAACCCGAAAAACTTACAGATTATGGAGCTGGAAGGGGCGCAGCTGCCGCGCGTGCTGGACGATCCGAAAGTGGATGTGGCCATCATCAGTACCACCTATCTCCAGCAAACGGGGCTTTCTCCGGTACACGACAGCGTCTTTATCGAAGACAAAAACTCACCCTACGTGAATATTGTGGTCACGCGTGAAGAGAACAAAGACGCCGAAAACGTGAAGGAATTTATCCAGTCCTATCAGTCGCCGGAAGTGGCGAAAGCGGCGGAGACCCTTTTTAACGGTGGCGCGGTGCCGGGCTGGTAAGCCCCGGTAAAAAGGCCAGCGCTCCGCTGGCCGTCAAAGCGTTACGCGGGCATCGGTTCGGCTTTCGGGCCACAGAAAACCCTGACCAGACTGTGCGCCGGACGCGCGGGCGCGCGCCAGATCCCGCGAGTTTTCGATGCCTTCTATAAGAATTGATTGCGCGATACCTGCCCTGACCTCCTGTACAAACGGGGCAAGCGGCGCGCGCTCGCGCAGCGCTGAGCGGTCAATTTTCACCCCATCCAGCGGCAGCGCAAGCCGCGCGAACGCCTCCGCCAACTCCCGGGTTAAATCGTCCAGCCAGATTTGCCATCCCACCTCTTTTAACCGAACAAGCGTGGCATGAAGGCGACGTTGCTCATCCTCGCTCAGCCGTGTGATGGTGAGGGGATCCTGAATTTCAATCGTTAACCGCTGCTGATGGCGTAACGCCAGCAACAACCGGATAGCGCGTTCGTTGAGAAGGTGTTCTGCCGGAAGGTTTAGCCAGTAAGCGTCCCGGGCGGGTATCTGTAACAGGGTGTTGGCCTGCCAGAAGAAGATTTGCAGCGCGCTGCGCGAGGGCAGCGAGGCAAACAACACCTCAAGATTGACGTTATGGATCTCCACGAGAACTTCATGCGCGAACACCTGGCCCGAATGAAGATCGACAAGAGGCTGGAATCGCAGCCCTGAGATACGTTGCAACAGGGGAGAGGGAAGAACGGTATACATGGAACAGCCTTCAGGAAATGAAAAAAGGTTCCCGCGGACACGGGAACAAAAGGCAAACGACACACGGTCAAATTCTTAATTCAGGATCCAGCGAATGCTCTGGTAAAACGAGGGGCCACGCACGGCCTTAAGCTTGTTCATGGCGTTGTTCTTATAAAAGTAAACCAGCCTGACGTTACACCCCAGCTGACGGGCGATTTGCTTGGTTTTGAGATTACAGGAATAGCCGCGCAATACGCTGGCCTCCTCGCTGGACAACCTCGCCGGGGTGCGTAAGCGGGTCGTCATGCCTACGTTGTAACGGCCAGACTCTTGCGGCGTCTGGCTCATCAGTATTTGCCACAGCGCTTTGATATCCCCCAGGGAGACTCTTTTGCTGATGACTCCATCAACATGTTTGAATTTCAAATAGCCGGCGGATAACGAATAGATATAGATCTTCGCCGTCACTTGTTTCTGTTTAATACAGAGAATGTCGTCATTCGTCGTCACCCGGAAATGACGCGTATTCAACGGATCATAAATGATGATATCAAAGAGTTGTTCACTCATAGCAAGTTCTTCGATATGGGTAAATCCATGGAAAATAACGTCGTGTTTTTCATCAGGCTCACGCTTTCCAAGCGATTGCAGGCCAATCATCGTGAATTCGCAGCTGTCAACAACGGCAACGTGAATTGTTTTTTTATTTTGCATTGGCATTCTCCTTTCGCTGAGTAAACAGTCCATATAAGAGAAAATGGCGGTTCGCACTCTCTTATTAAAAGAATAGCGAGCACTTTTTTAAATAACGCGATGCGATGGCATCAATGTAAGCCAATACAAACCGTCGAGTAAAGCTGAAGCCAATTATTAGCGGAAGATAAAATTGAAAAATGGTTTTAATGGTATATGTAATTGTTTTAATCTTCTAATAATATTCATGCCAGATTTTTATTCTGTAAATGAGCGGATAATAAGCATCAGAAGGTTGATTAATGGGGTTAATCCACCGTCTTTTCAGTGATTTACTGCTGTTTCTGTAAGAAAAATTGTGATCGTGGCAGGGTTATCGACAGGGCTTTATCTGCGAGGGGAAACGGCGCGCAGAATAAAATAGAATTTTTTCTATGAATTTAATGTCCTTGTTCAGATTTTTAAGCCTGAGAAGGATAAAATCCTGGCGCGAAGAGGTTGTGAGTGGTGAGTACATAAACTATTATCATTTTCCTCCGGTCACGAGAATTTAGAAAAGACATGAATAATACTGAACGTATCGTAAGGGTAATGGTGTTTTACAAAATAAATATATTTAAAGAGATAATATTCCGGGCGCTCCAGGATCTTTTACCCGATTACGTACTGAACATTACTCAGGTCGATTCCACAGAACAGGCGCTGGCGGCGGTGGCGGATAATAACGTGGATGTTTTCTTCACTGAATTTAATTATCTGCTTAATCATAAAGAGTGGAGTGCGGAGGTCAGCAGCCGTTTTACATCTTTATGTAAAACCCATCACGTCAGGCGTGTTCTGTTGGTGCCCGAGCTGCCTTACGGGCTGTTAAAAAAAGTTCTGGAGATGAAATTTGAATTAACCATCAGTCAGCAGGATGAATTGACTGAACTGAAAAAGGAATTACCCGCGTTGCTCATGGCGGACGGGCAAAAACCGTCGATCTCTTCGTGGCTCAGGCGGGTAATGCGGTCCGGCTCCCGGGCGCGTTCCATCCTCTCGGCCAGAGAGTGGGAGGTGCTCCATCTTATCGTGGAAGGATTTTCAACGACGGAGATTGCCCGTCATCGAAACCGTTCGGTCAGTACCATTGCGACACAGAAACACAATGCAATGAAAAAGCTGAATCTTTCCAACCACAGCGAACTGATTAAGTATGTGCAAGCGGTTGGAAAGATGGAGGAATAGTTCACATCAGGGATAGATAATATTCAGCGTAGCCGATGTATTGATCTTACCCTGGCTCACCTGGGCGGGCGCCCACACGTAATAGTACGCCGCCATCGGAAGGGTGAAATGTTCGTCCAGCGCCGCGCCAGCCGCCACGCTGAAAATCATCGTGGCGTTGCCACGGCTGGTGGTTGAGGTAGAGAAGGTCACCGGCGTTTGCGGGGCGTCACGTTTTATCAGGCGGAGCCCCACGCCCTGCGCCGCGCTACTGCTGCTGTCGATCAGCACCGAGCTGTCGGTTGAGAGCAGCTGCGTGCTGGACAGAAACATCTCAATTGCCCGATCGGAATTGCCATTAACCCCGACGTTCTGACAGCTCATGTTCAGTGAAAAAGGCGTCAGCCCCGGCTGTGAGGATGCACTGAGCTGGGGAATGCCGAGCGTCGGCAGCGCCACGGTCAGCCCCGCATTATCAAAGGAACAGGTAGTCAGTTTCGGCGCGTATTTGATGATCATCGGTTGACCAAACATATCTCGGTTGTCGTAAGGCCACTTGAACCCGCTGAATAACCACTGCGCTATCTTGATGACCTGATTGATTGGCCAGGTGATGATTTCCCAGATGGATAACCCGCTCATGTCGCTGACGAACAGAACGTCGCTCATGTTCGCCGTATCCCCCGTCAGGGTGGTACCGCTCTGGTTAACGAGGGTGAAGCGAACCGTAAACGGTGTGTTCAGCTCAGACGCCGTATGGCTACCGCTGGCAGACAGGGTTTTATTGGCCGGGGGATCGGTGATCTCCGCCCGCACCATATACTTGTTATTGCTGAACCCGAGGATGGTCGCGTATTTGCTGTCGGTCGAGAGGATCGGCGTGTAAGAAAATTCACTGTTACCCGTCGTACAGTTGAACGAGCCGCTGTACTGGGTGCTGAAGCTGCCGGTCCATGTGGGCGTGGCCGGGCTCAGCTTATCCGATAAATCAATGGTAATCGGTGTGCCATAAACGATGCTGCTGCCGGAGCAGGTGGCATAGCTCATCCCGCTAATGCTGGTGAGGAGCAGGAACATGAATGATCGTAACATTTTGATAATCCGTAATTAATGGCAAACCGATGAGGGGCTGTTCAGCCCCCAGGCCGGGGAGGAGATTTCGCACTTTCCGCTGCGGAGATGCACGTTGAGCGCGCGTGGCGGCTGTTCAGCACGGATATACAGTACGCTGGCCTGGCCGACATACCCGACAGATCCACCGTGTTCATCCAGCACTTCGGTGCCAAACGGCAGCGGTTTGCCGTCGGTGCGCGTCGCATGAAGTACCCATGACTGGCGCTTATCGGTTTCGAAGCGGATATAACTCACCGCCCCGTCGTAAGGAGCCACGTTAGCCATATTGCCGATCACCTCCGCGCCAGCGCTGTTTTCCGTTTCAGTTAACGTAATGGCGTTTTTGCGATACGGGGTGGCGTAAGGCACCAGCGCCACGCCATCGCGGTTCGTCATAATGCTTTCATCGCCGTTCACCATCAGTCCCTCCGCCTTTGGCGCATCGACGATAGTCATGGTTGTGCCGGTTTCGTTTGAGGCGAGAACGTGCCACGGGTAGGCCACCAGGCTTCCGCGCCCGCTGAGCCCGGTCTGGCGGTAGTCGGAGGATTCGCTGTAAGAGCCACCGAGTGTCGCGAAGTTCGAACGGTACGCGGCGTTAACGCTTGCCGCATTTTTACCCCCACGCGCATTACTGCCGGAGAGGGTATAGCTCAGGCGGTTCGACGCCAGCGCGTTCCCGCTCATGCTGATATTGCTCTGTTCGTAATGCGAATCGCTGGCCGTCAGGCTGGAGGTGATCCACGCATTATTATCAAACAGCGAGAACGGCAGGCTGAGGGAGAGGTAAAGGCGCGTCTCTTCTTCACTGTCCCTGTTCCATACCCGGCTGGCCGACAGGGTATAGCTGGCGCGGCCGATGGCGTTGGAATAGCCCATCTGATACTCGCGCGTGGTTTGCTGTGAGTTCCAGTAATCGCGCTGTGTGCCGGAGACAAACACCGTGCCCCAGTTATTGAGCAGGCGCTGATTAAGGTTAAGCGTAAAGGTATTCTTGGGCTGCGCCGCGCGCAGGGCGTCCCAGGTGCTTAGCGACATGTCGGGCGCAACGCCAAACCGATCTTCATAGTCGTCGTACTGCGCTCTCAGGCGCTGATACCCTTCGCGCGAATAGAGCGCGTCGCTGAAGCTGTAATAGCCTTTAGTGGAATAGCGATAGGCCGCCAGGGTGAAGTTGGTGGCGGTGGTATCGATAAATTTGCTGTACGACACGCGATAACTCTGACCGCTGCTGGTGCGATCCTGTAGGGTGGTTTTGGCGTGGGTGACATCAAACGAGACCGCGCCAAAGGGAAGGTTCCACCCGGTACCGATAAGCCCGGCCTGGTAGTTATCGCTAATAATCGTCCCGGTATACCCGGTGATGAGGTTATTAAACCCGTAGCGCAGCGTGGCCTGCATGAATGCGGGTTCGGCATCGAGCGTGTTCTGATGCACTTTACCCGCCACTACGCTGTACTGGCTCACCCCTTCTTTTAGCATCCCGGGCACGGCGGAAAACGGCACCGTGAAGGACTGCTGTGAACCGTCCGCTTCACGCACCACCACCAGCAAATCGCCCGCGGACCCGGTAGGCTGAATGCTGTCGAGGGTAAACTGGCCCGGCGGCACGTTCTCCTGATAGATCACGTTGCCATTCTGGATAACTTTCACCAGGGCGTTCGTCCTTGCCACGCCGTGAACCACCGGTGAAAAACCCTGCTGTGAATTTGGGCGCATCTTCATATCCGACGCCAGCGACACGCCGCGCACGCGCAGGGAATCAAACAGATCGCCAGGAATATAAAAGTCACCCAGCGTCAGGTTGGATTTCAGCGAGGCCAGGGGACGGCGCAGGTAGCGGGTATTATTCTGCCAGCTACTCTCTCCGCTGGCGGTTTTCCGCCAGGCGCTGCTGTCGCGAAACTGCCAGCCGAACAGGTTGGCGCCGGAATCCAGCCCGGCATAAAAATCATCATTTGTGTCTTTCGCAGTGCCTTTCGCGCGGGTGTTGTACCAGGTCGTGTTCCACGAGAGCATCAGCGCCGGGATCCCCTCGTCCCAGAACTGGGGGGCAATGTAACCTTCTTCAGTACGCTGCACGGCCGCCTGCGGAACGGTAAGCGCCAGACTCAGGGTGCTGGTATCGGTTTTGACTTCACCGCCCTGAACCAGATCGCGCAGCTGGACCTGCCCGTGCGCAATGGCGGGCGCAGGCACGGACGTGGTGTTGATGCCCAGCGACCGGGCATCTTTCCAGGCAAGGCGGATGTCGTCACGCTGCTCGCCGTAGATGACGGTATAACGTCCCTTCCAGCTGCCGTTTACGTAGATATCCATCTCCTGACTGCCGGCAGGCATGGCGTTGTTTTCGGAAAAGCGAGACAGATCGGACTCACCGGATGCGCCAGCAAGCAGGGAGGGATCAAACG
Source organism: Enterobacter sp. MGH 33 (assembly GCF_000534535.1). NCBI lineage: Bacteria > Pseudomonadati > Pseudomonadota > Gammaproteobacteria > Enterobacterales > Enterobacteriaceae > Enterobacter > Enterobacter sp. MGH 33. The sequence goes on from NZ_KI973212.1 coordinate 318,199, forward strand.
AGACGGCCCCTGATTTATGCGAAAGCAGAAGCGTGCAGACTGCCAGCAGACAGAGTCTGTTTTGTTTCATTTTCATGGTGAGTCTTTCCGATCACTGACTGGTGAAAGTCCGGGTTTTATACGCGCCAAGATCGTCCACATACATCAGCTGGAAGGTCTGTCCGCGCTTAACCGTATTTTTGGCGGCGACCGTCAGCTGCCCAAACGGGGAAACCATCGGGGACTCCTGGAGCAATTTCGTTTTACCCAGCGAAATATTGGCGACCGTAATATGGAACGGACTGTTATTTGTAATGCGAAAGCGATCGCCGTCGGCGGCGAGCGTCAGTTTCGCCACCGCGTCATCCAGCGTGCCTTTCAGCGCAGCGGGCCGATAAAAAAGTTTGATACGGGATTTAATCGCCAGCTGAACGGTATTCTGGTTTTGCAGATTTTCAGGTCTGGGCGGAATGTCGAGGACATTCAGGAAAAAGACGGATTCGCGATCCGCAGGCAAGCTGGACGGCAGCTTTTTAATACGAAGCTGTTGACCATTATGTTCGTTAACCTTTATCACCGGCGGCGACAACAGAAACGGCACATTGGCTGTTTCCGGCGTGGAATTAATATCACCGTCATCTATCCAGGATTGTACCAGAGCCGGCGCATCGCCCGTATTCATTAACTGGACGATCACCTCTTTGTTATTTTCAGGATAAAGGACACGGGTGCCATTAATGACAATATTGGCCCATGAGTGACCCGTGCTTAGCAGTAAGCCTGCCAGCAAAATTGCCTTGCGCATGATTGCAACCTTAAATACAGGCTCTGCGAAAACAGAGCCTGAATAATCACTATTACAGGTAGGAAATGGTATACGTTACGTTGGAGCTTAACTCGCCCACGGTGGCGGCAGCGGCGTTTGTTTTATAGTAATAAACGTCCAGCGTCAGCGTTTCGGAATCTGGCGCGGTCGCTGTACCCATAATATTTGTCGTGTAAGGCTGGTTCAGGGTAATAGGCGTAGACGAACCTGGCTCCACTAACGCAAAGCCGACATTACGTGCCACGCTGGCATCGCTTTCGTTCACGCTGTTATTCAGCAGGTATTTACCGTCAGTGGAAATATTATCCGCGCTGGAGAAATAAACTTTCAGCGGGGTACCGGTCGTTCCGGCTGCTGGTGAGCAACCAGAGAATGTCAGCGCAATAGATTTTTTATTTCGGGTGATCAGGCCAACCGTTGTGCCCGCATCTTTTACCGAAATAGGGGAAAGCGCAACGGTAAAGTCCGCGCTTTTACCGCCGTTAATGGTACAGGTTGTATCGGTAATAGCGCCGGTAAAGTTAATGATACCACCCGCCGAATTGTCTGCGGCCACTGCGCTGGTAGAGGCAATAGCGGCGGCCAGCAGTGATACGGTCATGATCGATTTGAACATGATAAACTCCATGAAGATTTGTGTTATTTAAAATGAATGTTAATCGGCTACACATGTCCCTGATGTACCGGCTAGACGCATGGCGACTCGGGAGAATGCTTTGACGATATTATGTTGCACTAAAAAAGTACATAACAAAACATTATTCCAATAACTTCTAAAGTTTAAGATTATAATCTTGTCAGTATGTTTTTTTTAATGTTTTAACCTAAATACGTTGGTTCGAAGATTTTTATTAATGCTTTAATAATCGTTAATTAATGAAGCTTTATGAATTCATCTCTCAATTAATATCACGCGACTTGACCACACAAACTTTAGACTTATTATTGCCTGGCAAATGCACAAAAATTTAACAATGGCGTAATAATAATATGAAGTATCTCATTGATCTTACAATGCTTTATGAAGTCGACACCGGTATGATCATGATTAATGGAGAGGAAGAGTCATCCATTAAGTTATCTAACCAGGCGGGTCGTCTGCTTTATGAACTTATCATCAATAATGGTAAAACACTCGACAGAGACGACCTGATAAAGAAGGTCTGGGAGGATCATGGTTTCTCTGGTTCTTCGGTGAGTCTAAATGTTGCCATAAGTGAAATCAGAAAAGCATTTCGTACATTAGGCTGCGACCCTTTACTGATAAAAACGATACGTGGCAAGGGATTTAGCCTTGCCGCGCATATTGAACACCACACGGTCAGGCCGCCGGTTATTTCAACGCTTAGCGAAGAATCTGCCTCTGAAGCATTCGATACGCTAGCGCATAAGAAAGATGCCGATCCGCCTAAACAAATAATATCGCTGCACAGACTCTTTATTTCTCTCTGCACGTTATTACTGATTATTGTTACCGGCACCGCTGTTTTACTGTTGCACCAACGGGATTCCTATGCCGAGAGCCTGAAAGATTCTGATATGCATCTGCTCGGTAAAGTGGACAGGTGTACGATATACCTGATCGATAAGAATATGTATCAGCCGCGACAGCACTACTTTAATCACGTAAAAGAGGTCATCGCCAGTCAACATATCGACTGTCAGCATCAGGTTGCAGATGCTTACTATTCCAGGTTTAAAAAGTCGCAGATAGAAAATTATTTCCTGGCCATCTGTTATCAGCAGGACAGTATCGACGATTATAAGAACTGCATTTCTTACAGAAGCCTGACCGGGAGTTAAAATATGTCAAGGACTAAAATGAGTGTACTGTTCAGTATCGTACTGGCGCTGTCTGTCATCGCGTTGTTATGGGTCTATTTTACCAGAACGCAGGATGAGGGGTTTGGCTGCCAGTCAGATACCATTTCCTGGAAAACCTATTCCACGGGTGAGTCAACCGATATGTCGCTAACCACGCTTTTCCTGTTTAACAACAAAGATGTTGTGACGGTTATTCATAAAGGCGTACTCAAGAAAGAGGGCAAAAGCTACCTGATTGACAGAAATTACACGCTCAGCGTGGAAAAGGTCGACGGCAGCAATATCTTTTATATTAAGGATAAAAAGCTGAATAAATCTGAAGATGATGCGGCGCCGGATGGCGTTGTAAACGAAATGTTACTTGATAATATCAACTTCTTCTATATTACCAGCGTAAAAAAACATGCGTGGTTAATTAAGGGGCTGGTGTTGCCTGTAATGATGTGTGTAGCTGTCCCGACGTCCTGATATTTCTCTTTATTGAAAAATCGATATTTATCTATTACTCGGGAAATTGAGTAATTTACTCAATACGTAACAATAAGATACGAGAAATTTATTTATATTTTTATTGTTGCTATCCGTCGAGTGAATTTTTCTGTATTGCCTCGTTATTTTGCGGCTGTCTATACTCCGCCTCGAAAAAGGGGCTCCCCTTTTTATACACGTGGATTCTTTTTTGAAGGACTAAATAAATGAACAAACTGAACGCTATCGTTCTGGGCTCCCTGCTGTCTGTTTCTGCCCTGAGCGCAGTTAATGCAGCTGAAACCACGGCTTCTGCCACCTGGCAGGCAACCGCGACCAAAGACAGCGAATCCGATCTGGTTGTTACGCCAACGCGTGCTTTGAACTTCGTTTACAGCGCCAATACCAAATCTTTCAACACCGATACCGGTCTGTTTGATGTGGCTATCCGTGGCGATCACTCTACGGCGACCAGCTTCAAACTCGAAGCTATCCTCGACGATTCAAACAACACGCTGTTCAGCGTGGGTGGTGAAGCGACCAAGCTGAAAGTGGGTGCGCGTTGGGGCGGTAACGACCTGGGCTCTATCGGTGGCACCGTGGGGGCGAAATCGACCGCATGGACCACGCTGGTTGATTCTTCTTCTAACACCGGCGTCTCTTCTGGCCTGTGGAACCTGACCACCAGCGCAGGCGCGGCGGCAGATACCGAAATTACCGGCCAGGACAAATTCGTCTTCTACGTTGACTCCGCTCAGGACAACGCGGGTACTGCGAAAGAGTTCAAAGACCTGACCAACAGCCTGTGGGAAGGGACCGTGTCTGTTGCGTTCCGCGCAACCTGGGGCTAAGGCCTGATCGATCCAGGGGCGCAAGCCCCTGTTTAGGGAAATAGCATGTTTAACCTCAAATCCACCTTCTTATTTTTATTATTTATCTCTTCCTCCGCGCTGGCCATTAATGTGGGAAAAGTCACCACCATTATTTCTGCGGATGCTGACTCCACCGCCAAGGAAATAAAAAACGAAGCAGACAGCGTGCGTATTGTTTCTGTTCGCGCACAGCGGATCAGCAGCCCAATGGATGAAGGGATCGTCATTAATCCGGAGAAAGTGGACGAACTGTTGCTGACGCCCACGCGCATGGTAATGCCCGCCGGTACCAGCAATATCGTCAAATTTTACTATCACGGGAACGCCGATAACAAAGAGCGTTACTACCGCATTACCTTCACGGATGAAGGGGTAAGCGAAGAGGTGGACAGCGGTTCGCCAAAAAACGGCACCGGGATGACGCGTGCGGTGGTGAGCACCATTCTGGTGGTTCAGCCCCGGGATAAGAAGATTGATTTCGTCTATGTGGCGGGAAAAATAACCAATAAAGGGAACACCTCGTTTCGCGTCAATGCGACCGGGACCTGCCTGAAGCCGAATCCGGAATCCCCCGGCACGCCGTGTAGCAAAAACTTCTACCTGATGCCAGAGACCTCGCGCGCTATCGAGGATATCAACGTTACGGATAACCATTTTCATCTCGGAATATGGGACCTGAAACAGTTCATTCCTGTTAAGTAAGGATGCATGGTGAAAAATAAATTAGTGTTGCCGGTGATGATGGCTTGCGCATCCGGCACGCTGCCCGCGCTTGCGCATGCAGCCTCAAGCTCCGTGGTTATCGCTAATTACCGTTTTCCCGACTCGCTTTATGCACTGCTGGAGCAGGGGATCAAAATTCCCGTCTATCTGGTGAATACGCGTCCACACTCAGCACAACAAGGGAACCACGAAGGCACGGCGAGCGAATATGTTCGTATCGGTGACGTGACGCTCTTTGCAAAAGATCTGAAGCTGGGGCTGAGGGATGTTCAGGTCCAGGAGTCTGATAACGGCATTCGTCTGTCAAAAGAGATGCGGGCGTTACTGCAAAGCATTAACGATAAGCAGTTTGATGACCAGATGCGTATTCCTGTTAGCGCGGGTTCGGCGTTCGAACTGGATCAGAAAAAAATGCGCCTGTTGCTGAATCTGTCGCAGAGCGACTACGGGGTGAATATTCGCCCGCGTGAGGTGGACATTGATGCGCCGGAGTCTGACGACCTGAGCGGCACGTTCTCCTACAACCTCGGAGCGTATCACACCGAGAGCGGCTACGGTGACAGCTGGTCGTCGGGCTATCTGAACGCGAGAAACTGGATCTCAATGGGCGTCGATCATGTGCTGATCGACGGCTCTGGCTACGTCAACGAGAACAGCAGCGATACCCAGATGAACGCGGTTATGTGGGAGCGCGACTATCAGGGGATGCGCTACGCCGCGGGCATGCTGAACGGCTGGGCGATGCAGTCTCTGGCGAGCGTCAGCGGGATTTCCGGCGGTGAAGTCTACGGCGTTTCCATGGGCAACCAGGCCAACTCTCGCAAGCGCGATAACACACTCTCTCTGACGCCGGTGGTGGTCTATTTTCCCACGGCGGGCGAGGCCCGTATTCGTCGTGACGGGCAGCTTATCGGCATTCAGCGCTTTGACGTCGGCAACCATGAAATTGACACCAGCAGCCTGCCCTACGGGATCTACAGCGTCGAAGTTGAAGTGGTGAGCGGAAGCCGCACCGTGTCGCGCAGCATGTACACCGTAAATAAACCGTTCTCCAGCAACGTGTCGGAAACGCTGCGCTGGCAGATGTGGGGCGGGATGTATAGCCGCGATAAATCCGTCGTCAATTATAAAAAATACGCGAAACGCAAAAACGAGCAGGATAACACCTACTACTACGATTACGACACCAAACATAAAGACACCATGTCGCTGGTGGGAGCCTCGTTCAGCAAGCGCAGCGGGATGGTCGACTGGAACGCCTCTACCTACATGATGCGGGAACACATCGTCAGCGAGCTGTGGGCCTCCCTGAACCTGACGGACTATTTCTCGGTGAATACCCAGACCATGGCCGCCTCCGACGGAACGTATCGCGCCAACTATGGGGCGAATCTCAGCCTGCCGTGGCAGATCGGCTCGGTGTGGTACTCCCATGAACAGCTCTCCAGCGGCAAGTTCCTGGATATCTATGAGAGCAAGGGCAACACCTGGGGCGCTTCCTTTAGCCTGCCGTCATTCGGCCTGCCCTCGGCAGGCAACCTGAGCCTGATGCGTCAGGAAGACGACCTCTATCGCTATAAACGCTATCAGCTGGACTACTCCCAGGGGTTATACGCCGGTCGCTACGGTACGGCGCGCCTGCGGGTGGGGATGTCGCGCAACAAATACGACGGGTATTACGAAGAGAAAGATCGTTACGTAATGCTCGATTTCGCCATACCGCTCGGCAATACCGTGTCGGTTGGCGTTTCCCACAATCGCGATACCGGCACGGCGTTGAACGTCAGCGCCAGCCGCCAGTTTGAGGGCGATTACCTGAAATCGGCTACCGCCAACGTCTCGAAAGCCTTTAACAGCCGCCAGGATCGCAGCGTAAGCGGCGGCGGCAGCGTGAACTTCGACACGCCGTGGAACAGCAACATCCTCAGCGTCCAGAGCGGCATGAGTAAAGGCTGGAACTCCACGCTGACCAGTGACGGCAGCGTGGGCTGGTCCAAAGAGGCCATCGCCGCCGGGAAAGGCACCGAAAGCGCAGGGGTGATTGTCAGTACCGGTCTCAAATCTGATGAAGCACTGACCCTGAAGCTTAACGGCCGGGCGGAACGCATCAAAGGGGATAAGACCTGGCTGTCGCTGCCGGCATACCAGGCTTATGACCTGGAAGTGATGAACAGTGAAACCGGTACGGAAAGCTATGAGATTGGCGCGAATGCGCGTCGCCATATCACGGTTTATCCGGGCAATACCGTGGTGATGAAGCCGCAGGTGAAGAAAATCGTCACCCTGTTTGGTCGTCTTGTGGATGCAAACGGGGCCCCGGTTGGCGCCATGCAGATCAAAAACCATGTCGGGCTGACCCGGACGGAAAACGACGGACGCTTCGTGATCGACGTTGATAAGAACAACCCTGTCCTGAGTATCGCCACGCCGGACGACAGCGTCTGCGAAGTGCGCCTGGACATCGAGTCTAACCGCGGTGCGCTGTGGCTCGGGGACATCTCCTGCGACAAAGGCGATTTTGTCTGGCAGGAAGCAAAAGGAACGCAGGAACGTGACGATGAAAAAGATATTCGCTCTTAATTTACTGCTGATGAGCGCGGCGGCCCAGGCGCAGGAGCTGCCCTATTTCGCCATTAATAACCCGGACAATAACGGTACGGGAAACAGCGCGGGGCTGTTTAGTCTGAACAGCACGTCGACCGCGTTTTTACACGGTTCGCGCGAGTGGCCGACCCTGAGTGCGAAAACGAATAACGGTATCGCCACTTACATCCCGGACAACAGCTACAGCGGTCCGGCAGGCAGCGCGCTGACCATCGACTTTTCGGTGACCGGTTCCAGCGCCTCTCCGTTCTTCAAAGGGACGGCGTGTTCCTCGTCCTGCGGCAACACGGGGTACACCCCGACGACCAGCTATACCGACACGTCGATGGTGGTTAAGCCGCCGGTGATGGAGCCCGGCACGTCATACGGGCGCTGGGTACTGGGCGATCCGTTCTTTAACTATCTGCTCAACGCCGCGCCAGGGGATGAAGTGACCATCACCTCCACGCCGCAAATCAGCTCCATCAACAAAGTGACCACCACCAATACGCTTCACAAGGTGGGCACGCTGACCATGACCAACGCCAGGGCGCTTAACCTGGGGATTGACCCGATCAGCGGTGAGGTGACGATTGTCGATGGATCAACGGGGGCCACCTGCACCAAATACACCCGCAACACGGTCTCTGGCGTCCTGTGCGACCTGCTCGAATACACGTTTGTTGGGGAGGATATCTCCGGTTACAACGGGGGGCTGGCGCTCACCTCTTCCCGCGTCAACAGCGTGCTGCAATCGCACATGAGCGGCGGCACCGGGCTTGCCGCCGAGCTGACCTTCGATGAAAACACCTGGTACAGTATCTCCGGCGGTATCCTGAGCGATACGCGTGTCCTGGCGAACACCTTCCTTGCAGCGCCGCAGAAAAACGGCGGCAAAGCGTCCCTTAAAATCTTTTTGCCGAAAGCGTTAATTCTGAGCGTGGCGCAGGCGGGGGACGGCAGCAACATTGGCAATATCGTCAGCCTGTGTCTGACGCCCGGCAACAGCTCGCTGGCGGCGGATTTCTGCTTCCAGCCGGGGGGCGGCCTGGTGATTAACCCTATCGAGCCCGGGCTGGAGATTGTGCCAGACAACCCGGATTACACCCTCGATCCTGACGGTCTGGGCGGCTCCGGGAAAGGCATTATCGGCGAAGCGCCCATTGAGATCCCCTACACCATCACCTACAGCGGGGCGCAAAAAGATGCGGCGATTGCGGTCACGGTAAAAGTCACCGGGCCTACCCAAAGCCTGAATGGGGTGGACTACTGCGCCTTTAGCGGCAACGGTTTCACGGTTCCCATTCCGGGCAACGTGCTGGTGGGGAAAAGCCAGACGCTGATGGCGCACAACTGTAAAGGCGAAGTACTGTCGATCCCGGCGCCGGCCACCCATGCGGAAGAGTGGGACAAAATGAGTTCCGGCGTGACCGATATGTGGCTCTGGAAAACACCGCTGATCCTCCAGTTCGTTATGGATAATCCGGTATCGAAAACCACCTATGACGGAAATAGCTGGTTTGGCGAAGTGACCGCGCAGGGAAGAATAGATGTTAGCGCATCCTGGAATTAATCAACCATGACTGGAAAATTCCTGGCTATTTTTGCAATAAATTGCTTCATTTCCACAGGGGCAAATGCTTTAATTATCGAAAGTCTGAATATTGATTTTCTTCCCGAAAGAGAAGTTGTTTTTCAGCCGATAAAAAACGATACCAGCGAGCGTCAGAATTATACCGTTTCGCTTATTCAGGTAGACGTTCCTAAAGAGAAGGGAAAAGAAACCGAAATAAAAGACGGCGAAGTCATGTATTCGCCTAAGCAATTAACGCTGGGGAGCGGTGAACGCGCGGGTTTTAAATTTTATTATACCGGCCCGCATGACAACAAAGAGCGATACTATCGCGTAAAATTCACCGAGACGCCGCTCCAGGCAAAGGTTATCACGCGCAAAGGCCAGCGCATCCAGTCGGATGTGGTGGTCTCGCTTGAGGCTATTTTGATTGTCCGTCCATGGACACGACATTTTGATTATGCGTTTAGCAACGGGGTGGTGAGTAATACCGGGAATACCTATTTTAAATATGTTTCCTCGGTCGGGTGCAGTACGCAATACAACAATTCAAAATATATTCCGCCGGGGCAACGGCTGGAAATAGATAATGCCGGGCAGGCTGCAAGGCGGATGATTATTTATGGCAATAAAATCATTCCGCTTACCACCTGCCCGTAGCAACCGCTTTCCTTCATAAAAGGAAATTAGCCTTTAGCATCATGCTAAAGATCCATCACTACAGGAGATAAAAATGAAAGCGATTTCATTCGTAGAAGCGAAAGACATTATCGGTGGCGCGTTAAACCCGTTCGCTGGTCTGGTTAAAGGTGCACAGCTGGGTTACGACACCGGCGCAAGCATCATGGGCATGGTTGGCGGTGTGGTTGGCGGAATTCTGGGTGGCGCAATGGGCTTCCTGGGTGCGCTGGTTGGTAGCTACAACTAATTCACGTTAACAGGAAAAGACTCATGCAAGTTATTGATTTCAAAAAAGCACAGGCCATCATCGGTGGTTGGGATCCGTTTGCTGCCGCTATTCAGGGCGCAAGCGCGGGCTATAACGCGGGCAGCCAGATGTTAGGCGCGCTGGGCGGCACCATCGGCGGCGTGTTCGGCCTGGTGGGCGGCTTCATCGGCGGTTTCTTCAGCGCCTAAGCGAGAAGCACGTTGTACGCATGGCCCGCATTGCCGGGCCATTTTTTTATTTCAGCCACGGATCATTATGTTTTCGCTCTTTCAGTATAAAAAACAGGGTAAGACCCCTGTTATTCGCCAGCATGAATTTACCGAATGTGGACTGGCCTGCCTGGCGATGGTGTTGGGGCACTACGACCACCATGTCTCCGTCAGCCAGCTGCGCCGGGAGATTTCCGTTTCCGCCGATGCGGGAACCTCAATGGCGGAATTGATGACCCTTGCCAGCGATAAAAATATGTCTGGCCGGGTGCTTAAAGGCGAAATCACTGAAATAGAAACGTCTGAGCTGCCGCTCATCGCCTTCTGGCGCGGCAACCATTTCGTGGTCATCGTGAAGATCGACAGCCGCAGCGTGACCGTTCACGACCCCGCCAGCGGCGTGCGTCGTTACCGTCTGAAAGAGGCGGAAAAACTCTTTTCCGGCTATGTTCTTGAGCTTAAGCCCACGCCGTGCTTCAAAAAGAAATCCCCGGATGAAAAGCTCACGCTTGGCCGGTTAGCCAATAAATCCCCGAGCCTGTTCCAGCGCCAGCTGCTGCTGTTTGTGCTCTGTATTTTTACCCTCATCACCATGCTGGCAAGCCCCACCTACGTGCAGCTGATTATGGATGAGGCCATTTCCCGCAGCGACAGCGATCTGGTGATCCTGCTCACCGCGATCTTCGCTATTGTCTTTATCTTTGAAGTCATCGGTAAATTCCTCAAGCAGCTGCTTGAGATCCTGATGCGTAACATTGCCTATGACGATTTAAGCCAGTCCGTGCGCCACTACATGCTGCGCACCCAGACCAGCTGGTTCCGCTCGCGCCCGCCGGGCATCGTGCTGGCCATTGAAAAATCGCTCCACGCCTGCGCGGAGTTCATCAGCAATGGTTACGTGCAAATTCTCTTTTCCAGCCTGATCGCCGTCACCAGCCTGCTGTTTATGCTGCTGTATAACGTCAAAATTGCGCTGCTGACGATGCTGCTGATGGGCGTGTTTTTCCTGATCCGCTTTTCGCTGATCGGCCCCTATCAACGCGCGGTGGATGACTCCATCGAGCGCACCGCCCAGTATGAATCCCTGCTGGTGGAGACGCAGAAAGGGATCATTACGCTCAAAGCGAACAATATGGAGCAGGCCCGGGATGCGGTGATGGACAAATCACAGCGTGAGCACATCGCCGGGCTGATGCGTAAAGAGCGGCTGCTGGCCCGCTTTGACGTGGCTTCGCTGCTGGTGATCAATGCCGAGCAGCTGCTGGTGGTCTGCTTTGGCGCGTGGCTGATCCTGGAAGGGCAGATGAGCATCGGGATGCTTTACGCCTATATCAGCTATAAGCGCTATTTTTCCGATGCCATGGTGCAGGTGGCGCAGAAGCTGCTGGACAAAAATGCCCTCAAGGGGCCGCTGGATCGCGTGGGCGACCTGCTGTTTGCCCCCTCTGAAACCAGCCAGTTTGGGAAGCGGATTGTCACCTCGCCGGTCTGTCTGCAATTTGAGGATGTCTCATTTGCCTATCCTGGCCGGGAGGCCACGCTACAGCATATCAATATGACCCTGAAGCAGGGCGAAGAAGCGGTGATTGTGGGCCAGAGCGGGTCGGGAAAAACCACGCTGCTGCGTCTGATCTCCGGCATGTTGCTGTCATCGTCTGGCACGCTGCGGATCAATAAGATCCCCATTGAGGAGTGCGATCTTTCCTCGCTGCGTCAGCACATCCGCATCGTCCATGCGGACGATATTCTCTTCACCGGCTCGATTCTGGACAACATCGCCTGCTTTGACAGCGCACCGGATAAAGAGCAGGTCATTGCCGCGTGTCGGCTGGCGGAGGTGGACCACGTCGTCGCCAGGCTGCCGCACGGCTACGAAACGGAGATGCTGCCGGGGAACACCTTTTTCTCTGCCGGGGAGATGCAGCGTCTGGTTCTGGCGCGCGCCCTGTACAGCCAGCCTAAGCTTCTGCTCTGTGACGAAGTGACGGCGAACCTGGATAAAACGACCGCGCAGAAAGTGCTGGCGAACCTGCGTAGCCTGGGGATTGGCCTGGTGTTTGTCACCCACTCGCCGGACGTGGTGGGCTGCCAGGGGCGTCTCTATACCATGGAAAACGGCACCCTGCGGGAGAGTGAGCAATGATGTTTCTGCCGCGTCTCTATGCGCGACTCTGCGCGCGCCAGGCCGGGCGCACGCTGCTGGCAAACCGGATCACGCAAAACTACAGCCAGTTTATGCGCTGCCCGGAGACCGATGTCCCGGCTGATTTTCTGCATCAGAACGCCCATGAGCTGAGCGGGTTTAACTTCGTGGAGCAGATCTTCCCGCCCGCGCTTTGGGCGCGCAACGTCCGCTTCGATCTGCACGCGTACGTGGCGCAGTGGACGCAGGAGCAGGCGTTTTACAGTTCATCTCGCACCCTGCTTCTGGGAATGCGCTGGGCGGGCTTTGGTCTGATCGTGGATGCGCTGCTCGCCACCGCGCCAGCCGATGTGCGCTTTCAGTTTATTACCCGTCACCCTGCGCTGCATAAGCTAATGGCCGCGCACGAAGGCCGACGCGCCAGCTCGTTTTTCGCCCCTCACCGCCTGGTGACGGTGCTGCTGATGGACGAACGCCTGCCGGATGCGCCGCTGTTCTCCACCCAGGCTGGGGATCAAAAGGCGTGGTTAACGGATGTCTCAACGCGGTTTTTATCGCGCTATGGCTACAGCGTCCGAACGCTGCTGCCGATCTGTTCGCTGCACGCGGCGGAGTTTGGGCTGGAGAGTCAGGCGTATGCGCCAGAGGATTACCGTCAGGCCGCCGCCGACACGCTGAACGCGCTGCGCAAAACCCCCACGCTCTGGAGTGCATGGGACGATCTTTCAGTGATTTATCATGGATGACATATCGTGAAATTAAAAAACCGAAGCCGACAGCGGCGGGCGCTGATCCCGCATCATTTCTCAAAAAGCTATCACATCAACGCGCCACGGCTGAAAGCCGTGCTGACCTTGTTCATCACCTTTTTTCTCTGCCTGCTGGTCTTTGCGATTGTCTTTAACTTTTCGGAAACCACGCTGGCACGCGGGGTGCTGATCCCGGCGCAGGGCGATGTGGAAGTCCGCGCCCGGGAGTCCGGTACGCTTGTGGATTTTGCCGTACGGCCAGGTCAGTACGTGAAGGAAAACGATCCGCTGTTCACCGTGTCACAGGACTATGGCGGCAAGCAGGGCTCGGTGGTGCAGTTTGACCGCCAGCAGATGGAAGCGGAGAAGAAGCGCAGCGAGCAGCGCATCCAGGCCATTGAGGACTCGATTGCGTCGTATCGCAAAAATCTGGCGCAGCAGCTGGCTCTCACTGACAAGCAGATCGCCGTTTCCCGCGATAAGGTGAAGAAGCTGCGCGCGTTGTTAAAAAACAGCACCGACACCTACGAGGCGTGGAAATCCGTCTCCGGGAAGGGCTATGTCTCCAAAGTGGATCTCGATAAAAGCCACAACGATGTGCTCAATGCGCAGCTCAACCTGACGCTGGAGGAGAGCACTATTCTTGAGCTTGAGGCACGAAAAACCAGCCTGACCGACAGCACCCAGTCGCAAATTGACTCTCTGAGCGAAGAGCAGCTGTATGTGAAAAACCGCATCAGCGAAATTGACCGCAACCTGTCCAGCCGGGGAAGTTCCACCATGGCGATGCTGGCCCCTTCCGATGGTTACGTGGTGGCGATTAACTTCCCGCCTGGCCGGGCCATTACGCAAAATAGCGAGGTGGTAGTGGTGATCCGTAAAAATACCGCGGCGACGATGGAGGGGTACCTGTATGTTCCGGCAACGGGGGTGGGGCGCGTGGCGAAAGGCGATAAGGTCAAGCTGCGCTTCGACTCGTGGCCCGTAGACAAATACGGTTCCGTGGAGGCGACGTTGTCCGATTTCTATGAGGTAAACATTGATGCCCATTCGGCGCTGATCCCGCTCCAGGAGGGGCAGAACTACTACCTGGCTAAAGTGCGCGTCCCCTCCTGGTTTACCGACCCGGACAAGAAAAAGCGCATGCTGATGGGCGGAATGACGGTGAACGCCGATATCGTTATCGATCGTAAGCCGCTTATCAATCTGCTGATTGCGCCGCTGGAAAGGGTACGCAAGCGGTTTATCGATTGACCCGATTTCATCGATCATCGCCCTTTAGCCCACATTCTTAACGGCACCCTGGGGCTATTCTCCTTCTCATACCAACCGGAGGATAGCCCATGAACATTACGCAAATTCGCAATGCCACCCAGCTGATCACTTACGCGGGAAAACGCTTTTTAATCGACCCAATGCTGGCGCCAAAAGGCACTTATCCGGGTTTTCCCGGCACGGCGCGGGCTGATATTCGCAACCCGATGGTCGATCTTCCCGTTGACGTTCAAACGCTTCTGGATGCTGACGCGGTGATCGTCACCCATACCCATGCCGATCACTGGGATCAGTACGCCGTTGAGCTGATCGCCAAAGGCAAGCCGATCTACGTGCAAAATGATAGTGATGCCGCGCTGCTGCGCAGCCAGGGATTTACCAACCTGACGATCATGACCGGGGAAACAACGTACGGCGATATCCGGATAGTGAAAACCCACGGCGGCCAGCACGGTACTGACCGCGCTTACGCCGTGCCGGAGCTGGCAGAGTTTCTGGGGGAAGCCTGCGGCGTGGTGTTCCGTCATCCCGATGAGAAGACGCTTTATATCGCAGGGGATACCATCTGGCGCGATGCGGTGGCGGCCGATCTGCAAAAGCACCAGCCGGATATCGTCGTGCTCAACGCCGGTTACGCTCATGTCATTGGGTTTGGGCCGATTATCATGGGGGAAGAAGATCTGCTTAACGTGCATTTCCTGCTGCCGCAGGCGAAAATCGTGGCGACCCATATGGAAGCTCTCAACCACTGCCTGCTGACCCGCCGCGCGCTGCGCGAGTATGTTGATGCCAACGAGGCAGGTGACGCGGTGAGCATTCCCCAGGACGGCGAAACCGTTATATTCTGACTGTTAAAGGGGACAGGAGAGACAGATGCCGCTTATTAACGTTGCCATTGTCGCGGTGGACGGGTTTAGCCCGTTCCACTACTCCGTCCCCTGCATCCTGTTTGGCGACACGGTATCCGGGGAAAAGCGCTTTAACGTCACGATCTGCGCTGAAAAACCGGGATTCCTGAACTCGAAAGACGGTTTTGCCCTGCATGCGACGCAGGATTTTTCCGCGATCGCATCGGCTGAAATTGTGGTTGTACCCTACTGGCAGCACGTTCTGGAGCGCCCGCCTCAGACGCTGCTCGACAGCCTGGTTCAGGCCAGAGACAACGGGGCGGAAATTGTTGGGCTGTGTCTGGGATCATTTGTGCTGGGCTATGCGGGCATACTCAGCGGCAAACGGGCCGCCACACACTGGGAGTTTGAACGCCAGTTCCAGTCGCTATTTCCGGACGTCCGACTGGATATCAACGCCCTCTACGTGGATGACGGCAATATGATTACCTCGGCGGGTACCGCCGCCGCGCTCGACTGCTGTTTGTACATCATCCGTCAGCGCTTTGGCAGCGTCGTCGCCAATCAGATTGCCCGCCGGATGATCGTCCCGCCGCACCGAGAGGGCGGGCAGGCGCAGTTTATTGCGCAACCTGTGCCGAAAGATACCCGTGATGGGCGGATTAACTGTCTGATTGACTACCTTCAGCAGCATATTTCCGAACCGCATAACCTGGACTCTCTTGCGGAAGTGGTGTCGATGAGCCGGCGCACGCTGACCCGCCATTTTATCAAGGCGACGGGCATGAGCGTTGCCGACTGGCTTACCGCCGAGCGCCTGCGGCGCAGCCAGATCCTGCTGGAGTCCGGCAACCTGCCAATCGAAAATGTCGCCGGGCAGGTGGGGTTTTTATCAGCGGTGACGTATCGGCAGCAATTTAAGGCGCGCTTTGGCGTCAGCCCGGCGGAGTGGCGCAAGACGTTTCGTACTCGCCAGTAGGCCAGGTAAGCGTAGCGCCACCTGGCAATTACCCCAGCCTCTCCATCCTCGTCTCCCCCTCCGCCATCGACAGCTGATACAGCGAAAACGATCGGTGCTTCTCAATCAAATGCGCCAGCTCCGGCGAGTGGCTGGTGAGCCAGATCTGCGAGTAGCGGCTGGCCTCGGCAATAAGGCTTGCCAGGGCGGGCAGCATCTGCGGATGCAGGCTGTTTTCCGGTTCGTTGAGGGCGATGAATGCGGGAGGCCGCGGGCTTAACAGCGCCACCGCCAGGCACAAAAAACGCAGCGTGCCGTCGGAGAACTCTGCCGGTTCCAGCGGTCTGCTCAGCCCCTCGCGCTGCATCATCATGCGGAAGCGCCCGCCGGTGTTGTCGCTGTAAAACACGCAGCCGGGGAAGGCCTGGTCGAGAATGCGCATCAGCAGCAGCTCGTCGCCAATTTCGACAATGGTCTGAAACGCGGCGGCCAGGTTCGCGCCGTCGCTGGCCAGCACCGGGGAACGAAAGCCCACCTGCGGCGCACGGATCGCCGAGCCGGATGAGACGGAAAACTCGTGATAAAATCGCCAGTTACGCAGGGACTCGCGCATCTGCGAGACTTCGGGGTAGAGGTGCGGTTCACCGAGCTGACCGAACACCGACTCGTTCTCATACAGCGTACCGCTGTGGGTCACTTTTTCGTGATGCACGTTGTTCAGGAATACCGCCTGATTCTTACGCTTCATCAGCTGTGACGACGGGCGACGGTGCTGTCCGCCGAGCCAGATAGATTCCTCCTTGATCACCGGATCGAGCTGAAACTGTGAGGGGTAGGGCAGCTTTTCCACGAACCCGACCTGAAGCTCATATTCATAGGTTTCCGTTTCCACCGCCAGGTTCATGCGTCGTAGCTGGTCGCTGCGGGTTTTGCCCGCCCAGAACACTTTCAAAATTCCCCCCTCGTTCGCCAGCGCCTGGGAGAATTGCCCCTGCGCCGCGCTGTGCATCAGGTAAATCGCTTTATAAATATTAGATTTTCCGGTGCCGTTGGGGCCGAACACGATATTGAGCTGTTCCAGCTCAAGCGACATATCGCGAATTGAGCGGTAGTTCTGAATATGCAAATTTTTGATCATCGGGGTACTCCGCTGTGCACGCTTAACCTGTACAGAATTACAGTATTTTACGCTGAGCGCAAAAAAAAGACGACAGTGAGGGTGTCGTCTAAACGGGGTACTGCTTTGGGCCTCTGTGGGTCAACAGGGCCTTCGCTTCTTTCTTATCAGGTAACGGCCAGACGCAGACCCAAATCATCAGGATAGGGATCAAAGTAGTTTTGCGTCATCAGATACCGGTCAGGGTATTCAGCCAGATAATGCTTCAGCAGCGTCAGCGGCGCGAGGATCGGCAGCAGCCCGTCCCGGTAATGCAGGATCACATCACGCAGTTCTCCACGCTGGCGGCTGTTCAGCTGGTTACGGAAATAGCCCTGAATGTGCATCAGCACGTTAGTGTGATTCTTCCGCGAAGCGGGTTTTTTCAGAATGGTCATCAGCTTGTCGCGATAGGCCACGAAAAACGCGTCCAGATCGTCCCACTCGTGCAGTGATGCCACGAACGGGCCAATTTCACGGTAGCCTGCCTGATGGTGCGCCAGAAGCTGAAGCTTATAGCGGCTGTGAAAGTCCAGCAGGGCACGGCGCGTCAGGCCATTTTTACGCATTACGTTCAGTTTGTGGAGAGCGAAAACGCGCTCAACAAAGTTTTCCCGTAGTACCGGATCGTGCAGGCGACCGTCTTCTTCGACGGGCAGCCAGGGGAAAGTTTCAAGGAGGGCGGCGGTGAACAGCCCGACACCCTCCTTGCGGCCCCGGTTGCCGTTTTCGTCGTACAGCCGCACGCGCTCCATGCCGCAGCTGGGGGATTTTGCACAGACGATAAAACCCGCCAGATCGCCGATTTTCGGCAGATAATCTGCCGTAAATGCGGCCATCTTCTGCGTGACGTCATCGTGCGGCGCTTTGCTGAACCGCATTTCTGTCTCGCCGCCGGTGGTCATCACCAGACGCAGCGCCGGACGAGGCGTGGGCAGGCCGATAGCCATTTCAGGGCATACCGGACGGAAAGCGACCCACTGCGCCAGCTCATCCATCACAAAGCCCATACGCTTATGCCCGCCGTCAAAGCGAACGGCGGAACCGGTCAAACATCCGCTAATACCCAGCACAGGTTTTGTTGTCATGGTGTGCACCTCCCGATCTCATACCTAAAAGTTACACAACAATGCGTATTTGTCCAAGTACTGGCGGGATTATTTTTAAATCGTCTTTAAAATCAAGAGCAATCAGCTGCCCTTGTAGGTTGAGTAACCGTACTGGCTGAGCAGAAGCGGGATGTGCAGTTTTTCATTGGTGCGGGTGACGGTGAACAGCACCGGCACTTCCGGGAAGAAGGAGTCCAGCTTTTTACCGTGGAAGTAATCGGCAGTTTTGAAGGTCACTTTATACACGCCAGGCGCCATATC
This sequence comes from Enterobacter sp. MGH 33, assembly GCF_000534535.1. Taxonomy (NCBI): domain Bacteria; kingdom Pseudomonadati; phylum Pseudomonadota; class Gammaproteobacteria; order Enterobacterales; family Enterobacteriaceae; genus Enterobacter; species Enterobacter sp. MGH 33. The sequence goes on from NZ_KI973212.1 coordinate 336,704, forward strand.
CTGATCCTGCGGATAGAGCGATTTGATGCGCCCGTCGTGGTCGGTTTTACCGCTGGCAATCGGGGTCCACTTGTCCTGCTCCTGCTTCTCCAGCGTGACGGCCACATCCGCTGGCGGCATACCGGTTTGCTGGTCCAGAACGTGGACGCTCAGGGTGCCTGCCGGGGCGCTGAACGCGGCAGGCGCGAAAGCCATTGTAGCCAGCATCATCAGAGGGAGTGTCTTTTTCATCGTGTTTTCCTGTTGAGTTGTCGGTGACAGGAAAACGTTAGCACTCGCTGTGCGAAAAAATATTCAACTTTTCGTGAAGATTGCCTCAGCAGAAAATAATCAGAGGATAATCACCTCAAGGGAAACCTGCTGCTGCCACTGCGCAACCTGCTTTTTCCGCACGGCGGTAAGTTTACCGCTGGTGACCAGCAGCCATTTGCGGTCCGGGAAAATTTCCGGGGCCAGCGCGGCAGGGGGAACCGGCAGTATGTCGATGCGGTGGCCCTGGCCGGTGCGCGTCAGAGCTTCAAGCCAGATCTCACAGGGGTCGTTCAGATGCCAGCCGCTGATGAGGATGTTATCGCCCGGCGCTTTTTTATCGCCCTCAAGGCAAAACGAGGTATAGGCGATGAGGATGCCGTCGAGGATCTCACGCAGCGTCATGGCGGCGGCGACGTTGGCCGATATCTGGCTGCGCAACGGACGCAGCACGTTAGTGACCAGCTCTGGCCTTGGGTATTCGCGTCCGGCGTCGTAAATTATCTGACGCAGGGACTCAATTTTCCCCTCCTGCAACTTTTGCAGCATGGCCTGTTGCAGGGTTTGCCAGTTATTGGCGCGGCGCGGCGCAGGGCGTTCCAGCAGTGATTTTACCTGACCGATGGGTACGCCTTTTTTTACCCAGTCGAGGATTTTCAGCGCCTGCTGAACGTCCTCATCGCTGTACAGGCGGTGACCGCCGTCCGTACGCTCGGGTTTGAGCAAGCCATAGCGTCGCTGCCACGCCCGCAGCGTGGTGGCGGTGATGCCGCTGAGTCTGGCGAATTCGCCGATGGAGTAAGCCATGTCTGCATCCGAAGAGAAGGAGTTGTCTCAATATACTACGAATATTCCCCGACGGGATGAAGCGCCGCACGGGTGCGCTACACTTAACGTCCAACCGCGTAAATGAAAGGAGTTCTCATGAGGCTATGGCCTGTCGTTACCGGTGTCGCCATTGCGCTGACGCTGGTTGCCTGTAAATCTCCCACGCCGCCGAAAGGCGTGCAGCCCATTACCGGCTTTGATGCCAGCCGCTATCTCGGCAAATGGTATGAAGTCGCCCGACTGGAAAATCGCTTCGAGCGCGGTCTGGAACAGGTCACCGCGACGTACGGCAATCGCAGCGATGGCGGTATCAGCGTACTGAACCGCGGCTACGATCCGGTGAAGAAAAAATGGAATGAGAGCGAAGGAAAGGCGTACTTTACCGGCGAACCGACCACGGCTGCGCTGAAGGTATCGTTCTTCGGCCCGTTCTACGGCGGCTATAACGTGATCAAGCTGGATGATAAGTACCAGTACGCGCTGGTCAGCGGCCCGAACCGCGACTATCTGTGGATTTTATCGCGCACCCCGACCATTCCGGATGCGGTAAAACAGGACTACCTGAACACCGCACGCGAGCTGGGCTTCCGGGTCGATCAGCTGGTGTGGGTGAAGCACTAACCTACTGATACGAAAAGGTGATGCTTGCCAGGGCGTTGGCCGAGCCGGGGACCAGTTCACCGGTTCGGATGTACTGCGCCTGGAACGGCAGGGACAGCGTTTGTGCCGAGCTGGTGGTCTGGATGAAAAACTGTCCCGTCGTACCTGCGGACGAGCTGTCCGGTCCCATCATCAGCGGCCCGGTACCGTTATAGAAAAACTGTACGCCAATGCCGGAGGCCGTGGAGTCCCCGGTCAGCGTCACGACCGACGAGGTATTTGACGGTGTGGTCTGATCGGTCATCACTGCGTTAACCGCCACGTTCTCATCGCAGGTCAGGCTGACGTTAAACTCCCCCGACGGCGAGGTGCTGCCTACGCTGGGCAGCGTGTGAACATCAATGGTGCCCAGGTCGACGTTGGCGCTTTTTGTGCCTACCGTGCAGCCGCTTGCCGTCACCGTGATGGTGGTGGGGTTGATGATCACCTGCGCGGTTTTCACTTCGTTGTTATAGGCCGTCAGGATCGCCGCGTTAATGGTCGGGGTCTGGTATACGCCGGATTTCAGCGGAACGCCGGTCTTGATAAACGTCACTTTTGCCGACCAGCCCAGTGCGGTGGCGTAACCGTTAGTCCCATCGGCCGGATAGCTCTGCGTAATGCCCGTCTGCATCGGGACATAGGTGGTGCCGTTATAATCTTTAAGCCCAAGAATGAAGCCGATGCCGGGCACGCCCGTTTCAAATACCATGTAATTTGCGCCATCAAGAATAACCGTGATGCCGGTGGCGGTTATACTGCTGCTCGGCTCCAGCGTCCCTTTGGAGCAGGTAAATACCAGGCCGCACCAGAACACTTCCGAGACGCTCGCAGAGGCGCTCCATTCAGAGCCGATCGTCTTTCCAGGCACGATGGAGTCTGCCGGGCCGGACCACGACATAGGCGTTGGCGAAAGGGTGATATCCGATGTCCAGGAGAGGGCAAGTGCCTGAGAGGACATGAAAAACAGGGCTAAAAACAGTAAACGCATTATTGATACTCCGTCGTCCAGGTTGCCACTGCCGAAACGTCTCCGGCATTGACCGGCGCACCCGTGGCGGCCAGTCGCGCATAGAAGGTCATTTTTACGCTGTCATCCCCCGCCGCGCCGTAAGCAGCGGTTTGGGTGTCCAGCGGGATAAGTACGCTGTCTTTATCCAGAATCTGCACCGCCACGCCGGTCGCGCCGCCGTCAGCGACTTTCAGAAGCTGCGGGTTCTCGTCATCCGGCGTACCGCTGAAGCGGATTTTCACGCCAGCAAAGGTGGGGCCGCACGCTTCAAGGGTGAGCGTGAAGGGCGTTTTGATATTGCTGACCGCGCCCGCCTCGCTAAATTGCTTCACGCCGAGGGTGCCCAGCGGCACGTTTTGCTCCTTCGAATCTTCCGAGACAATGCAGGTATTGCCGATCACGTTGCCGGTCACGGAAACCAGCACGTCATAGCCGCGCGCGGGAACGGTGATGAACATCAGCAGGATCAGGGGGAGGAACCGGATGGTTACTGACATATGACCTCCTGGGAATAAAGCCCGGTGCGGGCGTGATAATTCTGCGGGTTCAACGCATAGCGGATCGTGCAGCGCTGGGCGCTGTTGCGCCCCCATACGGCATGCAATGTTCCCTCCGCTGACAGGCCGGTCAGATACACGCTGCCGCCGTCGCCGACGATACCGCTGGCTTTGTCATCCTCTGACGAGACCAGCGTGCCGAAGGGGAGCACGTCTTTAGCGTGACGTACGATAAACATCGCTTTTGCCCCCTGACGCGTGGTGAGGGTGGCGCGAACCAGTGCCCCGTCGGTGGGGATTTTATTGGCGATGGCGTTCTCAAGTTCCACGTCATTGCCCACGGTGGTGACATCCAGCGCAACCTGATTAACGCGATACGGCGTGGCGTACGGGATCACCGCATAGCCCCGGCTGTCGGTTTTGATGCCCTTGTGGTTGAGCACGGCGACATGGCTGGCGCCCGGGGCTTTCACCAGAATATTGGTGTTCCCGAGCGGCTGGCTCAGCGTCAGACCATCCTCATGCAGCACCGCACCGCCGCTCATCCCGTAACTGAGGTTGCGGGAGTCACCGGCGTAGCTGTAGCCCAGGTTATAGTCTCCCCACGCGCCCTCGTATTGCAGCGCGGCATCGCCGCCGTAGTGCTGCTGCGCGCTGTAGCGCTGGTTGACGCTATAGAAAAGATTCTCCTGCCCCGGCAGATAACCACTGACACCGGTACTGGCGGTGGTGCCAGCGGGATCCGCATGGGTAGCGGTAAAACGGAGACGGGTCGACAGCGCCGGGTTACCCAGCGGCACCGACAGGGACAACGCGAGGATATTGTCTTTCTTGTTGTCGTACAGGCCAGAGCTACGCTGGGCGCTGATGCCAAGCGACAGGTTACGAAACGTCGCGTTCCACGCGAACTGCAAACTTTGCGTGGTTTTTGACGTATTCCAGTAGGTTTGTTGATCCCAGGACAGCGACAGCGCGCCGTATTCGCCCATCGGCTGCGACAACAGCAGCTGATTTTTTGCCTTACGCGACATATGCAGGTTGTAAACCGTGTCGTAGTGAGTGGTGACGGTGCCATCGTCTTCCACGGTCTGTTTTGGCGCTCCGCCCGCCATGCCTTTGTAAGTGGTATCGCTGAGGGTATAAAACCCTGCCGTTGAGTAACGCAGCGAGAAGAAATTGACTCGCGTACCGATATCGTTCAGCAGCTTGCTGTACCGCAGGCGCACCGAATCACCGGTGTAGTGCTGGTTATCAGCCAGCTGGCTGCGGGCATGGGTGAGGTCGAGGGAGTAGGCGCCAAAGCGGCCGAGATTCTGCCCGATACCGAAGGCCAGGCCGTTGTAGCGATCGGAAAACTGCGCCCCGCCATAAAACGTGAGGCCGTATCTCCAGCCCAGGAACAGCTCGCCCTGCGCGAAGGAGGGCGAGATCTGATTGCCCGCAGGGCGGTATTTCCCCGCCCCCAGAGCATATTTGACCTGACCGTTACGCACCAGATTCGGCACGCTGGCAAAGGGCAGGGTGTATTGCGTCTGGCTACCGTCGCTCTCCTGAATGGTGACCGCGAGATCGCAGCCGGAAGAGGTCGGATAGAGATCTTTCAGCACAAACGCCCCCGGCGGAACGGAGGTTTGATAGATGACGTTACCGTTCTGGCGAACCGTCACCGTGGCATTGCTGCGCGCGATGCCACGCACTTCGGGCGCGTAACCGCTCAGGCTGGCGGGCAACATATTGTCATCGGTCTTCAGGGCAACCCCACGCAGGCCAACGGCGTCAAACACCTGCGATGAGGTGAACGTTTCACCGGCATAAACCTGGGCACGCAGGGCGCGGATATCCCGCTGTAGCCAGGTCTGGACGTGGGTGAGCTCGTTACTCTCTTTGGTCCACGTGGTGAAATCACGCAGCCGCCATGCGCCCAGGTTGGCGCCGCTGTTGAGGCTCACAAACAGCTGTTGTTCCCGCGTGCGCGTCTCGCCCCGGTAGTCATTATTCGCGCCATTGACCACATAGTTCAGCCACGCGGCAGGGATGCCGGACTCCCAGCTCTCCGGGCTGACGTACCCGCGCGGCAGAGCGCGCATCGCGCTTTGCGGTACGGTGAAGTTGAGGGTAAGCGTCCTCTGGTCAAAATCAAACCGGGTATCGGCGAATGACTGGGTTAAAAAAATGCAGCGCTGCGCAGGCGGCAGCTCACCCCCTTTAGCCTGACGGCTGTCGATGCCAAGTGCGGCGAATTGCGCAGGCGTAAGGCACGGCAGGGCTTCACCGGCGGTGTTTTCAGCGACGCGAAACGTGACGTTACCTGTGAACGCGAACTGGGTGTTGATATACACGTTAAGATTGTACTCGCCCGGCGGCAACGCGCTCCCGGCGTTGACCCAGGCGAGATCGGCGCTGTTGGCGCGCTCGCCGTTGAGAAACGCAGGATTAAATTGCAGCTCGCTTTCGGCAGCCACGGCTTGCCGAATCACCAGGGCGATCGCCGTGGCGCACAGGATTTTAATTTTCATGTGGTCACGCCTTACTGTTTTTATTATTGGGACAATGACGTGCGGGTAACGGGCGTCCAGGCGCCATAATCGTTAATCGTCTGGTAGCTTAAGCTGCTCGCATGGCTGAAGGTGTCTGCCAGCGTCACGCTGGATTTCGGCGGTACCATGACGGGCGACACCGGCCTGCCATCAATTTTCACGTTAATGGTGGTGAGGTAATACGGCGTTGGGTTGGTCAGCGTGACCTTGCCCGCGCGGTAGGCGCCGGCAAGGTTTTTCCATGCCTCCCCTGCACCTTCCCTGAGCCGCTCCGGGCGATAAAAGACCTTGATGCGGTTGGCAGAGGCGAATTGCAGCGAATTGCCGGAACCGTTTTTAACCTGCTGTGGGATAGCTTTGACCGTCATCCAGTACAGCGTCTCGCGATCGGCTGGCAGGGCGTCGCCGCTGAACATGATTTTCACCGCGCTTTCGCTGGCGGGCTTCATGACGTACAGCGGCGGCGTGATGACGAAGTCGTTGGTACGGCTCCCTTTCTCGTCTTCCATCCAGGACTGGATCAGAAACGTGGCATCAGGGTGGGTATTTCTTACCTGCATCATCGTCTGCGTAGCCGCGCCGGTGTAAATCAGCCGCGTTGCGCCTAACCCCACGCCGCCTGCGTACACGGCGGATGAACATAACGTGCCAGCCAGACAAATCCATGTGTTTACGCGCATAGTGCGTCTCCTGAAAGCTGAGTCAGACCCGGCCAGCAGACCGGGCCTGAAGATTACGAATAGGTCACGGTGTAGGTGGCGACCGCGCTGGCATCACCCGCCGTGGCGTTGCCCAGTGGGGAGTAATATTTCGCGCTGAAGTTCAGGATGTTCGCCCCCGCACGCAGGGGGATCGCTGCTGCCGGCTCACCCAGCCTGACGACGTTGCCCTGTTCGTCATAAAGACGGATAGCGACATGCTGCGCCGAGCCCGCGCCGCCGTTTACTCCCGCGGCCAGGCTATTCACATCGGTACTGTCCGGTGTACCGGTGAAGGTGATAGCCACGGTCGTTGCGGCAATAGGGTTATCTTCCGTGGACGCGGAGGTATCGGCGATTTCGCAATCTTCCAGGGTGATGGAGAAGGCTTTTGCGGTACTGGCTTCACTGCCTGCGGCAGCCAGCGTGGCGGTACGCACTTCACCCATGTCGACGTCGATATTGGCGCTACCGGCGCTGATGGCACAGGCGGAGGTCACCACTTTACCGCTGAAGTTAACCGTGCCGCCGCTGGTGGTGGCGGCCAGTGCTGAGCCCGCTGGCAGCAGGGCGGCAATGCTTAATGCCAGCAGAGAATGGCAAGTAAGGCGTGCTTTCATTTCATAGTTCCTTGATTTTTTTATTACGAGATTTGCTCTGAAAGCGGCAGGTCTAACTGGTTAAAAAGACCAGCAAATCTGTCTTATTCCTGAGCCCGAGTTTCCTTATCGCTGAGCTTTTTAAGGCGCTCACGCGGCGATAAGAAAGTTTCTCCAGTTCTGCGATGTAACGTATATCCAGTCCGTTCCTGAGTTCCTTTAATACCCTCCTTTCTCCAGGCGTCAGCGATAACGCCGCTGGCTGCTTTTGGGGTCGATAATGGCTATCGACCATTTTTGCTAGCTTTATCCGCCACTGATAAACCGTGTTCTGTAGCGAGATATAGGCATCAATATCTTCCCGGACCCATAACAGGGAATGGGCAGAGGTTGAGTAAAGGCAGATAATCACTTCAGGCTGCGTGACTTTGATTTTTTTTAAATATTTCAGTGAGTCATACCCTGTATGGTATTTCTCTGCGCCGGATATAAATAAGATATCGATACGAATCGACGACAGCGCCTTATCCAGTTCCTGATAACCTCCTTCGATGATAATGATGTGAAGGTCGTCGCGGATGCTGCTTAATAACGTTTTAATGCCGTTTCTTGCATAATGATCGCCGCCCATCAGTGCAACAGTTATATGCTGTGTTATTTGGCTATTGTTCGTCATGTTATTCCTCGATTTATAATAGTAATCAGGCGAATTATTTATAAGGTTATCGCCAGTATTCTCGAAGCAATGACGTATTGCATACTGTAGGCCTACTATACGTCGGCCAATAAAGAGGTAATCTGAATTAATCTAAAATTGTATTAATTACTAAGATCGAGACCGGTTACGACGCTTCCCTCTGATTGGTCTTATTCCGCTTCGCTTTCTGTAAATTATGATAGCCGCTATTTTTAATGAAAATTTAGCTTTGATAAATGTTTTGTAAGGAGTTTGTCGTCTGGTGTCAGTGCGGGTGTGAAGTTGCTGACGGGGAATAACAATTTACGAATGTTATCATCGATAAAAACTGATAGAAAGGTGGCTTAAAAGCATACAAAAACCATGTAAGTTATTGATACTGGTCAGGTTGAGAAAACTTAAGGCTTAAGGGTGCTGAATATTTTAGACACGCATGTCCGTGGCGTACAATGTTTTTTTATGTAGATATTTGTCAATGTCAAGAGGCGAGGAGTGCGCCAAAAGATGAGGCCCTGATAAATGAGATGCTGCCGGTAGTCAGATACTTCTGTGGAGCGGAAATTCACTTCACAAAACATCATAATGAGGATGATCGCGGATGAAGCGGCTCTGCAAGCCGCATTCTACAAGGGTTGAGTTCTTATGCAGGTTCAGTGAAGCTTAAGGGATGAAATATAAATTAAGATTTTTCGCCAATGGCGAAGATATACAGCATGACGTTAATCAGTCACATTAATCCCGACGTGAATGTCATCCCATACATGCGGTGACCCAGGTTCAACATCTGTTAACCGGAGAATTCATACTGCCCCTATGCATAAGCATTACATTATAAATAATATCGTCGAATTTCATCCTGCGGCCAGCACGTTACGTGATATCAACAATCCTGACCGTGTGGTTGTGTTAAATTCGCCAGCAGGCCGATGCCTGTTGTTATTAATCGACAGAGCGGGGTCGATTGTCACTCAGCAAGAGTTCCTTGATATTGTCTGGCAAAGCCGCGGCATGCTTGTCTCCTCCAATACCTATTACCAGAACATCTCCATCCTGCGCAAAGGGCTCAAAAAGATTGGTTTTGAAACTGACCCTATCGTTACCATTCCGCGGATTGGGTTGACGCTGGCAAGCGACACGCAAATAACCGTCAGAGAGTCTTCACCCGTCGCGCCTCAACCCGCAGAGGGACAATGTGTGGAGGCGCCAGCGATCGAGGAGGTCTCTGCATCCTCCGAGCCAGCAACGCCCGTTGCCAGGAAGCCCACGCGCTGGCTGGCTGTCGTCATGGGGCTATTGATCGTCCTGGCCGGGGCAGGCGTGACGGGATATATGAACGCCACAGAAAACCGTTTTGTTGAGGATTACCGTTTTGCGGCATCCGTCGGAGCCTGTCGCGTTTATCTTGCGAATGACATTCAGACTCACGCTGAACGCGCTTCAGCGCTGACCTATGTGGAACAATTCAAGGCTGAATGCGCGCAATATCCCTGGGTTTACATCAGCTGGTACGCTCTGCTTCCTCGTGCGTCGGTTATTCGCTGCGACCGGCCAATGAAAGAGCCGAACCGCTGTATATCTGATTATTTCCTGAAGGATAGCTAGGGAAGGTGCGAATAAGCGGGGAAATTCTTCTCGGCTGACTCAGTCATTTCATTTCTTCATGTTTGAGCCGATTTTTTCTCCCGTAAATGCCTTGAATCAGCCTATTTAGACCGTTTCTTCGCCATTTAAGGCGTTATCCCCAGTTTTTAGTGAGATCTCTCCCACTGACGTATCATTTGGTCCGCCCGAAACAGGTTGGCCAGCGTGAATAACATCGCCAGTTGGTTATCGTTTTTCAGCAACCCCTTGTATCTGGCTTTCACGAAGCCGAACTGTCGCTTGATGATGCGAAATGGGTGCTCCACCTTGGCCCGGATGCTGGCTTTCATGTATTCGATGTTGATGGCCGTTTTGTTCTTGCGTGGATGCTGTTTCAAGGTTCTTACCTTGCCGGGGCGCTCGGCGATCAGCCAGTCCACATCCACCTCGGCCAGCTCCTCGCGCTGTGGCGCCCCTTGGTAGCCGGCATCGGCTGAGACAAATTGCTCCTCTCCATGCAGCAGATTACCCAGCTGATTGAGGTCATGCTCGTTGGCCGCGGTGGTGACTAGGCTGTGGGTCAGGCCACTCTTGGCATCGACACCAATGTGGGCCTTCATGCCAAAGTGCCACTGATTTCCTTTCTTGGTCTGATGCATCTCCGGATCGCGTTGCTGCTCTTTGTTCTTGGTCGAGCTGGGTGCCTCAATGATGGTGGCATCGACCAAGGTGCCTTGAGTCATCATGACGCCTGCTTCGGCCAGCCAGCGATTGATGGTCTTGAACAATTGGCGGGCCAGTTGATGCTGCTCCAGCAGGTGGCGGAAATTCATGATGGTGGTGCGGTCCGGCAAGGCGCTATCCAGGGATAACCGGGCAAACAGACGCATGGAGGCGATTTCGTACAGGGCATCTTCCATGGCACCGTCGCTCAGGTTGTACCAATGCTGCATGCAGTGAATACGCAGCATGGTCTCCAGCGGATAGGGCCGTCGGCCATTGCCCGCCTTGGGATAAAACGGCTTGATGACAGCGGTCATATTCTGCCATGGCAGAATCTGCTCCATGCGGGAGAGGAAAATCTCTTTTCGGGTCTGACGGCGCTTAGTGCTGAATTCACTATCGGCGAAGGTGAGTTGATGGCTCATGATGTCCCTCTGGGATGCGCTCCGGATGAATATGATGATCTCATATCAGGAACTTGTTCGCACCTTCCCTAGCATGACTCGTTTTCGGCAGATGCTGTATATCATCGTGACGGGCCTCGTCACCGCAGGCGTGCTGACGGGCTATTACCTGTGGCACCGAACTTACGTTCAGCCTTTTTCATGCCAGGCTAATCTGGTACAGCACCATCCGGATGAGACGCTGACGGTCTGGCTGAATTACACCTTCGACGGGAAACTCGGCACCCTGAGCATGAATGGCCGGGCAAAGAGCGATCCGGGTAAAACCATTGACAGGAAAATTTCCTTTCGGGTGGAGAGACAAGATCATCTCTATTTGCTGGCGTCAGAAAAAAATATGACGTTCCCGGACGATAATGTCGAAGACAGCTGGCTGGAAAAATATGAACCGCAATTCTTTGTCTATCCGGGCAAGAGTATTTATATGCGGATCAATGAACAACATAATGGTAACTATATCTTTACCTTAGGAACATTACCGACATATGTGTGTCGTGGTTCAAAAAAAGAATGATATAAACGAGAAAAACATTATATTTTCCTCCCGTCTCATTTATGCTTGATTTAAAATATCAGGATTACCTTAGAAATAAAAAGTGCGACAGATCATGTTGCGATAATGTAATTAATTTTAAATTTGGCAAGTAAATGAAAAGTGTATTTGACTCCTCCGATGGGGGGAAATCAGTACCGGAAAAGTGTCTGCATATTGGGTTGATATTATGGCCCCGTTATTCACTCCTGGCCGTCTCCGGGTTGCTGGAGGCGCTGCGTTATGCAGCGAAAGCTCAGGATAAATTAGCATTTAAAATCAGCCTGATAAGTGAATTTCCTGATATCCCGATTATCAGCAATGCGGGGATTATCATGAGACCGGATTCCCCCCATGCGCCGCCGGACAGTTTTAACTATCTTGCTGTTATCGGCGGTGAATTGCAGTATCTGGACTTAGGGTATCAGGGGGATAAAGCGTATCTGGCACATGCCCACCATGCCGGGGTTCCGCTCATTGGCATTGGCACCGGCAGTTTTGTCCTCGCACAGGAAGGATTGCTGAATGAACGACGAGCGTCCATCCATCCTTTCCACCTTGATGCATTTCGGCAGGCTTTCCCGCTGGTTTATGCTGAGCAAGGGTATGATTTCATCGACGATGGCGATGTGCTGACCTGCCCGGGCGGTATTTCCACCCTGACGCTGGCAACTGAGCTTATCCGCGCCCATGCCGGGGATGATATCGCCAGCACCACCTGTCAGCGTTTGTCGCTCGTTCCGCATGAAATTGCCACCCCGCGTCCGGCGAATTTTGCGCTTATCCCTGACTCGCGGTTGCGCCGCGCCGTCATGCTGATAGAACAGTTCCTGACCCGGCCGCTCACCACCGCCGGGCTTGCGCGAGAAGTGGCATTGAGTGAACGCCAGCTCAACCGTCTGTTCCACGCAGAATTCGGCAAAACGGCCCGCGAATTTATCCGCAGCGCCAGACTGCGCTATGCTTGCTGGCTGCTGAAGAACTCACAGCAAAGCGTGACGGATATTGCGCAGCGGATGGGGTTCAGCGACTGCGCGCACTTTATTCGTCATTTTCAGACGGAGTATGGTTGTACGCCTGGCGTGTGGCGCACGTCGCAGAGCTGAATATCATTACATTGCTGCCCTGAAACTTTACTCAACCGGAATATCATCATGAAAATAGAAGCCGCACACCCCTCACAATTTGAACGCCTCGTCGCAGTCTGGGAGTCGTCCGTTCGCGCCACGCACCGCTTTTTGCAGGAAAGCGATATCGCGGCGCTGCGTCCGTTATTGCTCAACGCATATTTGCCTAATCTCAGGGTTGTGATTGCCCGGGATGACGTGGGTATTATTCACGGCTTTTTGGGCGTGGATAAAAATCGCATTGAAATGCTGTTTGTGGATGATGCGAGCCGGGGGAAGGGTATCGGGAAAATGCTGCTGCAATATGCCATCGCAGAATTCGGCGTAAATGAAGTGGATGTGAACGAGCAGAATCCGCAGGGGGTGGCGTTTTATCGTTATATGGGGTTTGAGCCGGTCGGGCGCTCGGAGCTGGACGGGCAGGGGAATCCGTTTCCGCTGTTGCATATGCGGTTGAGTGGACAGGCTTAACGCCCTCTTCTGTAAAAGAGGGAGCCTGCAAGCTAGTTACTGGTTATTTGCCCGATAATTACGCCGCGCAATTTTTCGCCATCAAAGTAATACGAGACCGTATTACTCTGGATGAATCCATTCTGTACTGGCGTCTCCTGATAAAAAAGTATCGCTTTCTTTTTGGCGATCCCTTTCTTGCCGAATATTTCAATTAGATTCCTGTGAGTAGCATTCAACAATGGAACATTCGCGACTGAGACGCTGACAGGTTCCGTTGTTTTAGCACACTCTTTATGGATGCCATCTTTGGCAATAACTAGCGCAGTTAACAATCCTGCACCCATTTCGTTATCAGAAATGAACCAGTAATTCGTGCCATCGTCGTCATGAAGGCAGACCCAGCGTGCTGAGCTGTCTTTGTTAACTGGTGTGCTGGTGATATCTGACAGGTGAGTAACCTCCATTCGTACGGCTTGCTTGCCTATAGCGATGGTCGGTGAAAGGGGCACTGTTGTAGAAATTTCCGTCAATGATCCGTCTTCATCGTAATACTCGGTCGCGAAGCCGGTCATTTCCGTTGCTGAGACGTGCGAACTGACTGCAACGAGTAATGGCAATAAACAAAATAAACGCTTCATTTGACTATCAATACCGTATCGTTGCTTTTCCAGATACTCCTTATGGCACTCAGAGGAGCAATGATGCAGCCCTCTGAAGAGTCGTCAGGGTGCAAACTGCTTTTACCATGTATTTTAAATGAGTCTCTACCACACATCTCATTTGTCGAGTAGGGCGTGAGGCTGAGAGTATATTTCCCGGTGTGGGCTGAATTATGAGGGGAACCAATTGTGTATTTCCCTCGAGGTAGAGGCCCACTGTTTTTTACACATTCTTGAGATGGATCGTTTTTGTAACCACTTGCTCCTGCATAATCTGCATCGAACTGATAAACACCATCAAGATAAAATTTGTGCTCTTTTACATCATATTCCCAGGACATACTTTCTCCTTAAGCGCGTTCCTTCCAGGTATCAGAATGAATGATGTTTCCATCTATGTAATGCCATGTTATTTTTTCATATGTTAGATCTACATATTCACAATGTGTATAGCGTTCGTTTCGCGGTAGTTTAATGTCAAACATGAGTGGTTCAATTTGAACTACTCTTGCATTTTCTAAAGTTGTCTTAAAGTAAGCCTCTTCAAGTCCGTTATAGTTGATTCTGTAAAATATGAACTCTGCTTTTTTAAGTGTTTGCCCAGTGCATAAGGCTTTGTATAGATAAGAGGATGATGAATCAATCTCTTTCATGAATGCATAGGTACTACAAATGCGTTTTGCAGTGATTTTACCGGAGAATTTATCTATAGGTTGTTCTATAGAGTGCATAAATTCAATCACTTCTATTGAACCTTCGCGATATTTTATATCGACAGAACCATTAATCCTCCGGCCTGAATCATCCTCGAGCCATAAGTAAACAGGTATAGCCATCTCAATCTCCTTTTATAGACTGAGGGAAACTACTCTTCATAATGGATTTAAATTGTGACTTTCATTTCAAAACAGGAATGTTAAAGAATTTCGGTTGGTTTAATAGAAAGTTGTAGTTGCGAGATATGGATGGTATCAATTGACGTTTAAAAATTTATAAGGTTGATTTATGACTATTCTTCCATCGCAAGAATAATAGTCACTAAAAAAAGCATCAAATATTGAAATGATGAATATCATTGAATAATGAACCTATGCCGGGATTAGCGCTTAGCCTGCTTATCCCATTTTAATAAGCTGGCGATATCTTTCTTACCTTCGGCTTCTTTCAGCAGGCGCTGCTTTTTTTCAAACTCGAGGTATTCTGAGCACGCCTTTTCATCAGCCGTTTTCTTGCTGATTTTGCCTGCTCCTTCTAAAACGTCCCGGTCATTAAATTGCAGAAACTGATCGAGCTTGGTTTGCCAGTCTCGTAAAAATACCTGCTTGCGGCGTTTGGCCTGATCTTCGGCAAAATCGAGCCACATATTAACGACGCGATTAAGCTCGCTCACCTCATCCTGAGACAGATAATTTTTTGCGGTGGTGACATCGCTTTTACGGACTTCTTCGCATTTATAGCTGGTCAGCCCCATATGCGGTTGAGTGGCGTCCGCACGTTGGTGAATCAACTCAGCAGCGGTGTGCCCAGTGCAGGCAAAATGCAGTTTATTCTGGATGGTCTGAAAGAATTGCGTGGTTTCTTTGAGCGACGGCTGATAGTCAGCAGCTAATGCGAAAATCTCCCTCACGCGAAGATAGACCCGGCGTTCGCTGGCACGTATATCGCGAATGCGTTCCAGCATTTCATCGAAATAGTCAGGGACGGCGGAAGATCCCACAGGCGGATTTTTCAGGCGCTCGTCGTCCATAACGAAGCCTTTAACCAGGTATTCCTGGAGCGTTTGGGTGGCCCACTGGCGGAACTGCGTACCTCGCGTGGACCGGACGCGATAGCCGATGGCGAGAATGACGGGCAGGCTAAAGTATTGAACGTTATATACTTTACCATCGCTGGCAGTTGTTCGGTAAAACCGAACAACTGAATTTTCGACCAGCTCACCCTCATCAAAAATATTCTTGATATGCCCGCTGATCGTAGCTTTGGCTTTGCCGTATAACTCACAGATCGTGGCCTGTGAGAGCCACAACGTATCGCTTTCGAAGCGGCATTCAATGCGAACTTTTCCATCCTTGCTGGCAAACATGACGAACTCACCGGCTGGAGAATTTATTAATTCCTCATATGTCATGCTGCCTCCGCTTCATAAGGTTGATGCCTGTAAGCTCGTAGTATGCCAGAAACAGCCGCTAAGCCAGGTGGTTTGTATTTGATTTTGCGAGTCGCTTTCCAGCATGCGGAATTTGGATCGCTGCAAGCGCGTCCTCTATCTCAATAAGCTTTGCTTTCGTCCGTTTATAATCATCTTGCAAACGCTGCTCCTGCTCGTTATACGCCACCAGAACGATGCATCCTTTCATGACCTTTACCGTGACCTGCTGTCCGGTATCAAACCCCGCTGCGCGCAACCACTTACCGGAAAGGATGATTTTCGGCGTGGATTTGTCGTAAACATTCGGGCGGTATCCCACAATTAACGAACGCTCGGTTCCGGATTGGTCGGTGTCTGGGGTAGAATGCGAATCAGCCATAATCAACTCCTTGATAGTTGGTGAGGTTAGCTCTCGTCTGGTGTTGCGAGCACCTGGCGAGGGCGTTCCAATCTGAGGTCGTTATATGTTAAGGTACGTACCTCAATGAAGATATACTGCTCTTTTAGGTACGTACATGTCAACAGCTAAACGCGATCCTAATAAGTCAAAATCCGGAAAAGCACCGACTTTTCAGATACGTATTACGCCAGAGTTGAAGGCCCAGTTTGAGGCTGCGGCGAAGGCTGAAGGGATGAGTTTGGGGAATTGGTTAAAAAATTTAGGTCGAAATGAATTAAATAGATTAAAAAAGTAGTCATAACGGGTCTAATACAATCTCAAATCTTGAATTTGATTTTTTAGCCTGTATAAAACTGATATGTTCATAGTCGGTTCGTGAACTTATTAACCTGAACATTTTAGTTTTAAAATGTTCTGAGGTATTGCAACCAAAAATTATCGTTTTGATAGCATCGGATGGTAGTTCATAGAGATCAAATTCTTTTTCACATACATTAATTGTTTTACCAGAATTGGCCTGTGGTAACAACATTCGCCATTCATGTTCATATTCCCAGTCTTTGCTTTTTATTAGGAAATGATTTATTTGATCGTCTGAGAATGGATCCAAGAATGGATATTCTTTCTGATATATAACTTTTCGTAAATAACCAAATTCATCTTTTTGGCCGCGACGTTGTGAGAAAAATGGATGAGTGATATCAAATTCAATGATAAACCCACTGTGGGCCTGTGCGTAGTGTCCCCACATCAAAATATTCGTAGGGGTTTCTGTTAATGATAGAATCCTCGTTATTCCTATCAACTTAGAGTTAAAACTTTGCATTGTAGTATCTGCTGCTCTTATTATATTTCCTCTTTCTTTTTTATACATCGAGAGCATTGTTTTTTTTGCATCTTTAAGTAAATTACTGACAATTTCTTTAGGCAGTTTTTCAATCTGATTTAATAATTCAGCTGGAAATTCTTTGAGAAGGTCTACAGTGCTTAACGAATCGTATAAATTGGATTCAAAGCTACTAAAGTTAAAAGAAGTATTGAATTCAAATGGGTCGTTAAAATTTAAAGGGTTATTAAAACATATTAAGTTATTTTCAAGTATATCGATTCTTTCTGAGGGAAGATATTTATACATGTTATTAACTCTGAAAGTAGATTTAGCTGTATTTTTGGCGGAAGATCACAGGAGTCGAACCTGCCCGGGAACGCTGGCGCCCCCAACTGGATTTGAAGTCCAGCCACCTCACCGGAGATGACGATCTTCCGCGCCTGCATTGCTACATGGAGGCGGGGCGCATTATAGCTACTTTCAGGCATTTACCACATACCCCACACCACTTTTTTCACCTCTCTTTTGACCTGAATCCCCCTGTTTCAGCTAATTCTTAAGAAAATCCTCAGGTTAGCATTTCGTGCTCATCAACTTTTATCCCGATCACAAAAAACAAGAAACGTAATCTCTTAACCAGAAAACGCAATACCCGCTCCTGAAACAATGGTTTAAAAAACGGTAACCGGTCTCAGCGCCCCCTACAGCGTGAAGGATAAAAATATGAGCGAAGTCCTGTCAGTAAAAGAGAAGATTGGCTACGGCATGGGAGACGCCGCCAGCCATATCATTTTTGATAACGTCATGCTTTATATGATGTTTTTCTACACCGATATTTTTGGTATTCCCGCCGGGTTTGTCGGCACCATGTTCCTGCTGGCCCGCGCGCTGGATGCGATCTCCGACCCGTGCATGGGCCTGATTGCCGACCGCACCCGCAGCCGCTGGGGCAAGTTCCGTCCGTGGATTTTGTTCGGCGCCATTCCGTTCGGCATCGTCTGCGTGCTGGCCTACACCACGCCGGACCTCAGCCTTAACGGAAAAATGGTTTACGCCGCCATCACATACACGCTGCTGACCCTGCTCTATACCGTGGTCAATATCCCGTACTGCGCGCTGGGCGGCGTGATCACCAACGACCCGACGCAGCGTATCTCCCTTCAATCCTGGCGCTTTGTGCTGGCGACGGCGGGCGGCATGCTCTCCACGGTGCTGATGATGCCGCTGGTGAACCTGATTGGCGGCGACGATAAGGCATTCGGCTTCCAGGGCGGGATCGCCGTGCTGTCGGTGGTCGCGTTCCTGATGCTGGCGTTCTGCTTCTTCACCACCAAAGAGCGCATCCAGGTGCCGCCGAGCACCACCTCCATGCGTGAAGATCTGCGTGATATCTGGCAAAACGACCAGTGGCGCATCGTCGGCGTGCTCACCATCCTCAACATTCTCGCCGTCTGCGTGCGCGGGGGCGCGATGATGTACTACTGCACCTGGATCATGGGTTCGCCGGAAGTGTTCGTCGCGTTCCTCACCACCTACTGCGTCGGCAACCTGATCGGCTCCGCGCTGGCGAAACCGCTCACCGACTGGAAGTGCAAGGTCAGCATCTTCTGGTGGACCAACGCCGCGCTGGCGGTGGTCAGCGTGGCGATGTTCTTCGTGCCGATGCATGCCACCGTCCTGATGTTCGGCTTCATCTTCGTTATCGGCGTGCTGCACCAGCTGGTGACGCCGATTCAGTGGGTAATGATGTCCGATACCGTCGACTACGGCGAATGGACCAACGGCAAACGTCTGACCGGCATCAGCTTTGCGGGCACGCTGTTCGTGCTGAAACTCGGCCTGGCGCTGGGCGGGGCGATGATAGGCTGGATGCTGGCAGGCGGCGGCTACGACGCGGCAGCCAAAACCCAGAACAGCGCGACCATCAGCATCATCATCGGCCTGTTTACCCTGGCACCGGCGATCTGTTACGTGCTGAGCGCCATCATCGCCAAACGCTACTACACGCTGAAAACCCCCTTCCTGACCAAAATTCTGCGCGAGCTGGCGCAGGGCGCGCGCCGCAATCAGCAGGAGTTTGAAAACCTGCCGGTCAGCAAAGAATTGCAGAACTAAGAGGACGTAAGCATGAAAATCAGTGATGGAAACTGGCTTATTCAACCGGGCCTGAATGTGACCTATCCGGTGCAGGTGTTCGACGTGGAGCAGCAGGGCAATGACCTGGTGGTGTATGTGGCGCCGCGTGACGTGCGCGAACGCACCTGGCAGCTCGACACGTTGATGTTCACGGTGCGCCTGTTTGCCCCGCAGGAAGGGATTGTCGGGGTGCGCATTGAGCACTTCCAGGGTGCGCTGAACAACGGCCCGCACTATCCGCTGAACGTTCTGAAGGATGTAAAAGTTGAGATTGAAAACAACGCCGAATTTGCCGAGCTGAAAAGCGGCAGCGTCAGCGTGCGCGTCGCCAAAGGCGAGTTCTGGGCGCTGGATTTCCTGCGTAACGGCCAGCGCATTACCGGCAGCCAGCTGAAAAACAACGGCTACGTGCAGGACAGCAATACCGACCGCAATTACGTGTTCGAACGTCTGGATCTGGGCGTGGGCGAAACGGTCTACGGTCTGGGCGAGCGCTTTACCGCGCTGGTGCGCAACGGCCAGACGGTCGAAACCTGGAACCGCGACGGCGGCACCAGCACCGAACAGTCCTACAAAAACATTCCGTTCTACCTGACCAACCGCGGCTACGGCGTGCTGGTGAATCATCCGGAAAATGTCTCGTTTGAAGTCGGCTCCGAAAAAGTCTCCAAAGTGCAGTTCAGCGTGGAAGGGGAGTATCTGGAGTACTTCGTGATCGACGGCCCGACGCCGAAAGAAGTGCTGAACCGCTATACCCGCTTCACCGGCAGTCCGGCGCTGCCGCCTGCGTGGTCGTTCGGCCTGTGGCTGACCACCTCGTTCACCACCAACTACGACGAAGCCACGGTTAACAGCTTTATCGACGGCATGGCCGAGCGCGACCTGCCGCTGCACGTGTTCCACTTCGACTGCTTCTGGATGAAGGCCTTCCAGTGGTGCGACTTCGAGTGGGACCCGGTGACCTTCCCCGATCCGGAAGGCATGATCCGCCGCCTGAAAGAGAAAGGGCTGAAGGTCTGCGTGTGGATCAACCCGTACATCGGCCAGAAATCGCCGATCTTCCGGGAGCTGAAAGAGAAGGGCTACCTGCTGAAGCGCCCGGACGGCTCCCTGTGGCAGTGGGACAAATGGCAGCCGGGGCTGGCGATCTACGACTTCACCAACCCGGACGCGTGCAGGTGGTATGCGGACAAACTGAAAGGCCTGGTGGAGATCGGCGTCGACTGCTTCAAGACCGACTTCGGCGAGCGTATCCCGACGGAGGTCCAGTGGTTTGACGGTTCCGATCCGCAGAAGATGCATAACCATTACGCCTACATCTACAACGAACTGGTGTGGAACGTGCTGAAAGAGACGGTGGGAGATGAAGAGGCGGTGCTGTTTGCCCGTTCTGCCTCCGTGGGTGCGCAACAGTTCCCGGTACACTGGGGTGGCGACTGCTACGCCAACTATGAGTCGATGGCCGAAAGCCTGCGCGGCGGGCTGTCGATTGGGCTGTCCGGCTTCGGGTTCTGGAGCCACGATATCGGCGGGTTTGAAAACACCGCTCCGGCGCACGTCTACAAACGCTGGTGCGCGTTCGGGCTGTTCTCCAGCCACAGCCGCCTGCACGGCAGCAAATCCTACCGCGTGCCGTGGGCGTACGATGACGAGTCCTGCGATGTGGTGCGCCACTTCACGCAGCTGAAATGCCAGCTGATGCCGTACCTGTATCGTCAGGCGGCGCTGGCGCACGAGTTCGGCACGCCGATGCTGCGGGCGATGATGCTGGAGTTCCCGGACGATCCGGCGTGCGATTACCTCGACCGCCAGTACATGTTGGGGGATTCAATGATGGTGGCGCCGGTGTTCTCCGAGGCGGGCGACGTGCAGTTCTACCTGCCGGAAGGGCGCTGGACGCACCTGTGGCACAACGATGAAATCGAGGGTAGCCGCTGGCATAAGCAGCAGCACGATTTCCAGAGCCTGCCGGTCTATGTGCGCGACAACACGCTGCTGGCGCTGGGTAACAATAACCAGAAGCCAGACTATGCGTGGCACGAGGGGACGGCCTTCCAGCTCTTTAACCTGAGCGATGGCGCAACGGCGGTGAGTGAAGTGCCTGCGGCGGAAGGCTCTGTGGTGTTTACGCTGAAGGCGTCACGTCAGGGCGACGTCGTGACCTTTACCGGCGCGGGAGATGCGCAAAACTGGTCGGTGTGCTTGCGCAACGTGCAGAAGGTCGGCGGCGTAAAAGGCGGTTCACATGCGGGCAGCGAATGGGGTGTGGTGGTGAAAGCCGAGGGGGATGAGGTGGTGGTTCACCTCTGAGCTGGAAAAATGCCCGGTGGCGCTTCGCTTACCGGGCCTACATTAGATCGTAGGCCGGGTAAGGCGAAGCCGCCACCCGGCTATTTACTGTGCCGGAGCCACCGTCGACACCATCCCGCCGGTCATCGTCTGTTGTACCTGCCGTTTATCCATATTCACCGCGCTCAGCTTCCCATTCACCGTCGGCTTCAGCGGCGCATTGGCCTGCACGCTGCCGCTGGCGGTGAGCTGAACATTGCCGTCGCCTGCAATCGGCAGCGCTGGCCAGCCCCACTGCTGCAAAACGTTGAGTGGTACACCGCGCCCGTTCAGGCTCACGGTGGTTTGTCGCTGTGGCAGCTGTGACACGGTGGCGGTCGCTTCCAGGATCCCTTTCTCGGTAAAGGCGCTCAGATCGGTAATATTTACCGTTGCGGCGTTGGCATTCAGCGCCAGCGACGGGCGACGCACGTCGACGCGGTTAAAGGTTGCTGCCGCCCCGTTGAGGGTTGCGTTACCGCCCCACACGCCCCACTTGTGATCCTGCGCCAGCCGCAGATTAGCGCCATAACCGTCGAGGGAGGTGATCTGCCACGGGAACGCCGGATCGATGTCGATCACCAGGTTGCGGCTCAGGCCGAATTTTTTTAGCGTCACGCTGTTCAGCCATGCCGGAAGCGGGTCCATCCACAGCGTTTTCCAGTTTTCCGGAAGCGTATATTCCAGCCCGGCAATGGCAACGTCGTCCAGCACCAGCGCCTGACCCTCGCGCAGCCAGTTGCCGGAGGTGCGCACCATGCCCCCTTCCCAGCGGGAGGTGAACTGACGCAGCGCAATGCCCTGCGGGGAGAATTCCGCATTCAGGATAGGGTCAAACAGATGCAGCGAGCCGTAGATAAATTCGCTGGCGTTCATGGATAACCGTCCCTCCTGGCTTTGCCAGTCACCTTTACTCAGGGTGAGGTTACGCAGGCTGAGATCGAGGTCGGTTACCGCCCAGTCTGGCCCCTGTAGACGGGCATCGGTCACTTCCAGCCGCCCAATCTGTAACGAAGGCAGGGTGGAGAGAGGGGCGAAGAAATCCAGCAGCGATTTGTCGCTTTGCAGGCGGATCTCATTCAGACGCAGGGTGTTGATAACCCAGCCACCGTCGGCATTACGCAGAGCCGAGCCCGTCAGCGAGCCGCGCGCCATATCGGCACCGATGGTATTCAGCACCACCTCTTTGCCGTTGAGTTGTCCCTGAATCAGCACGTTGTTGGCCGGTATGCCGTTGAGCGTGAGCGACCCGGCGCTCATCTGGATTTGCGCATTTTTTCCCAGTACGTTCCCCGCCTCGGGCTGCCACGGGCTGACGCCGCCGGTCACCTTTTGCGCACTGAGATCCCACTCCGTATTCGGGCTGTTAAAGGCCATGTTATTCAGTTGCAGACGGTCGGCCTGGAACGGCAGCGGCGCCGTCTGCGGCGATAAATTCAGCGTGCCATCGAACAGGGTGATGGCATCCATATGCAGCGGGTCGGTGATCTGGCGGCTGCTTAAGCCAATATCCACTTTTTTAGCGACCAGCGTGGCCGGTTTGCCATCTCGTCCGAAGGTAACGTTTTCCAGAAGGATGTGAGAAGGGGATGAAAAGCGGTGATCCATCAGGTCAAAGTTGAGCTCGTAATCGGTATTCACCGTGATCCAGCTGCTGACCTGCGATGCGCCCCAGCGGGTCTGGAGCAGAAAATAAAAGGCGAGCACTACAATGAGCAGGGCTACCAGAAGATAGATAAGCAGCTTTCCAATAAATTTCATGGTCTTCCTTCCCGCGAAACGCACATAAGGGTGTTATGCACGATTTATGCGCAATGCTCAAGGCGGGAATGGTGTAAAGAGATGTCACGGCAGGCATTGACAGCCTGCCGTGTGGGGATCAGTTCTTTTCAGGCGGGAAAATGAGATTCAGCACAATAGCGGTAATACCGCCCGCGGCGATGCCGGAAGAGAGCAGGTTTTTCACCCAGTCAGGGGCAAACTGCAAAATCATCGGCTGCTGGGAGACGCCAAGCCCTACGGCGAGAGACAGCGCAATAATCATGATTGCGCGGCGGTTCAGCGGCTCGCGGGAGACGATACGCACGCCAGAGGCCGCGATGGTACCGAACATGACCAGCGTCGCGCCGCCCAGCACCGGCTCAGGGATGTGCTGCACAAACCCGCTCACCGCCGGGAACAGGCCGAGGACCACCAGCATCAGCGCTACCACGAAGCCCACGTAGCGGCTGGCCACGCCGGTCAGCTGGATCACGCCGTTGTTCTGGCCAAAGCAGGAGTTCGGGAAGGTGTTGAACACCGCCGAGACAAACGAGTTCAGTCCGTTCGCCAGCACGCCGCCTTTCAGACGTTTCATGTACAGTGGGCCGGAGACCGGCTGCTCGGACACGTCGGAGGTGGCGGTGATATCGCCAATGGTTTCCAGCGAAGTGATCATAAAGACCAGCATCAGCGGCAGGAGCAGACTCCAGTCAATGCCCAGGCCGTAGTAGAGCGGCGTTGGCACGGTAATCAACGCGCTGTTGGTTGGGGTGGTGTTTTCCGGCAGCATGCCCAGCGCCCACGCCAGCAGGTAACCGGCCGCCATGGCGATCACCAGCGATGCCACGCGCAGGTACGGGTTACGCTGGCGGTTAAGCAGAATAATGATCGCCAGCACGACGCCTGCCAGCAGCAGGTTTTTCGGCGCGCCGAAGGTATGGTCGCTCATTGCCGCGTAGCCGCCCCCGATGGAGGTCAGACCCACCTGGATCAGTGACAGGCCGATAATCATCACCACCACGCCGGAGACCAGCGGGGTGATCACCCGGCGCGCCAGGTGCAGAACGCGGGAAATGATCATCTCTGTGCAGCTTGCCAGCATCAGGGTGCCGAAAAGCGCCGCCATCATCGTCGGGACATCTGCGCCGCCGGTTTTCAGTGCCGTACCGCCCATGATCAGCGGCGCCACAAAGTTAAAGCTGGTGCCCTGAATCGACAGCAAACCCGAGCCCACCGGACCCCAGGCTTTAATTTGAATGATGGAGGCCACGCCGGAAGCGAACAGAGACATACTGATGATGTGTTGCGTATCCTGCGCCGGTAACCCCAGCGCCTGGCAAATCAGCAGAGCCGGCGTGATGACCGCAACGAACATCGCCAGCAGGTGCTGGCAGGCGGCAAACAGGGTTTGAGGCAGCGGGGGACGATCTTCAAGGCGGTAAATCAGTTCGCTGTTTTGCTTCTGCGCAATCGGTTGCGCATCAGCAGACTCCAGAGTGTTAACAGACATCGGCGGCAATCCCACGGTGGAAAAGCGGGCATTTTAGCTGACCACCTGGTAAAAGCAAACGATTGCCAGCAAAAATAAGAGAGAAAATCTGCCGATGTGAGCAGGTTTTCTACAACGAACAGGAAAAAAAAATTACACTTTTCGCGCCGGCGGCTCATGACGAGCATCACCCGGCCCAGGATAACGCCGCGTGTGTATGGAACACGCGCATAACAGGAGCCTTTTATGATTCATCTCGATACGTTGTCGACCCTTGTTGCCGCAACGCTGGTTCTTCTGCTTGGTCGCAAGCTGGTACACAGTGTTTCCTTTCTGAAAAAGTACACCATTCCTGAACCTGTCGCCGGTGGATTGCTGGTGGCGCTGGCCCTGCTGGTGCTGAAAAAAAGCATGGGCTGGGAAATCGATTTTGATATGTCCCTGAAAGATCCGTTGATGCTGGCCTTCTTTGCTACTATCGGCCTGAACGCTAACCTCGCAAGCCTGCGTTCGGGCGGCAAGGTGCTGGGCGTGTTTCTGATTGTTGTGGTGGGCCTGCTGCTGATGCAAAACGCCATCGGCATCGGTATGGCGTCGCTGCTGGGGCTGGATCCGCTGATGGGTCTGCTGGCGGGGTCGATTACCCTGTCAGGTGGCCACGGAACGGGCGCGGCGTGGAGCAAGCTGTTCATCGAACGCTATGGCTTTGAAAACGCAACGGAAGTGGCAATGGCCTGCGCGACCTTTGGCCTGGTGCTTGGCGGGCTGATTGGCGGCCCGGTAGCGCGCTATCTGGTGAAACACTCCACCACGCCGGAAGGCAGGCCAGACGATGAAATGGTGCCGACCGCATTTGAAAAACCGGACGTTGGCCGCAGCATCACCTCGCTGGTGATGATTGAAACCATCGCCATGATTGCCATCTGCCTTACCGTGGGCAAAATCGTTGCGCAATGGCTGGCGGGAACGGCTTTCGAACTGCCAACCTTTGTCTGCGTGCTTTTTATCGGGGTGATCCTGAGCAACGGTCTGGCGCAGATGGGCTTCTACCGCGTCTTTGAGCGCGCAGTGTCCGTGCTGGGGAACGTCAGCCTGTCGCTGTTCCTGGCGATGGCGCTGATGAGCCTCAAGCTGTGGGAACTGGCCTCGCTGGCGCTGCCGATGGTGGCGATCCTGGCGGTGCAGGCCGTGTTCATGGCGCTGTATGCCATCTTTGTTACCTGGCGCATGATGGGCAAAAACTATGATGCGGCGGTACTGGCTGCGGGCCACTGTGGGTTTGGTCTGGGGGCGACGCCAACGGCCATCGCGAATATGCAGGCGATCACCGAACGGTTCGGCCCGTCGCACATGGCGTTTCTGGTGGTGCCGATGGTGGGCGCATTCTTCATTGATATCGTCAACGCGCTGGTCATTAAGCTCTACCTGATGCTGCCGATGTTTGGCTGACCGTCAGGCGTTGGAATACCGCTCGGTTTCCGGCATCCAGCGTTCAATTAACGCTGCCGCCTGTTCGGGGTAGCGTTCATGAATATGACGCGCAAGGCGTTGTACTTCGGGGATCATGGCCTGATCGCGCAATAAATCCGCCACTTTAAACTCGGCGTTACCCGTCTGACGCGTGCCCAGCAGTTCGCCCGGGCCGCGGATCTCCAGATCTTTTTGCGCAATGACGAAGCCGTCATTGCTGTCGCGTAATACCTGCAAACGCATCTGCGCGGTTTTCGACAGAGGGGCTTTGTAGAGCAGCACGCAGTGAGAGGCGATCGCGCCACGGCCCACGCGGCCTCGTAGCTGGTGGAGCTGCGCCAGGCCCAGGCGCTCCGGGTTCTCAATAATCATCAGGCTGGAGTTCGGCACGTCCACGCCCACTTCGATGACCGTGGTCGCGACCAGCAAATGCAGCTCGCCCTGTTTGAACGACTGCATCACCGCCTGCTTCTCGGCAGGCTTCATGCGCCCGTGAACCAGACCGACGTTCAGCTCCGGCAGGGCGAGCTTTAACTCTTCCCACGTGGCTTCGGCAGCCTGCGCTTCCAGCAGCTCAGACTCTTCAATCAGGGTACAGACCCAGTAAGCCTGACGTCCTTCGTGGGTGCAGGCGTTGCGCACGCGGTCAATGATGTCGCTGCGGCGCGTGTCCGGAATGGCGACCGTTGTCACCGGCGTACGACCCGGGGGGAGTTCGTCGATGGTGGAGGTATCCAGATCGGCATAGGCCGTCATCGCCAGGGTGCGCGGAATCGGCGTGGCGGTCATGATCAGCTGATGTGGGTGGAAGCCCTGTTGCAGACCTTTCTCCCACAGCGCCAGACGCTGATGAACACCAAAGCGGTGCTGTTCGTCGATAATCACCAGCGCCAGGCCGTTAAACTGCACCTGTTCCTGGAAAATGGCGTGCGTGCCGACAATCATCTGCACCTGCCCGCTGGCAATGGCTTCCTGCTGCGCAAGGCGCGCTTTGCCCTTCTGCTTCCCGGCCAGCCAGCCCACTTCAATTCCCAGCGGGGCAAACCAGTTCCGGAAATTGTTGGCGTGCTGCTCGGCCAGCAGTTCCGTCGGCGCCATCAGCGCCACCTGCTTACCGTGGGCGATGGCGCGCAAAGCGGCCAGCGCGGCGACCAGCGTTTTCCCGGAACCCACGTCGCCCTGCACCAGACGCATCATCGGCACATCCAGCGCCATATCGCGTTCGATCTCGGCAGTCACCCGCGCCTGGGCGCCGGTGGGTTTAAACGGCAGTGAGGCCAGCAGCTTATCTTTGAGCTCATCACGCTGGCTTAAGGGCTGCGCGTGGAAGCGCTGCGCACCTGCGCGCAGGGCCAGCATGCTCAGGTTGTGAGCCAGTAATTCCTCAAGGATAAGACGCCGTTGGGCAGGGTGTTTACCGCTTTCTAAATCAACAAGCTGAAGCGTTGGCGGTGGACGGTGCAGGGTGCGCAACGCCTCCGGCAGGCTCATCATGCCCTGCGCCAGCTCCGGCGGCAGCAGCTCGTTAATGGCGCAGGTATCGAGCAGCTCCAGCGCCTGGTCGGTGAGCTTGCGCAGCGTAGCCTGCTTAATGCCTTCAGTGGTTGGATAGACCGGCGTGAGAGTCTCCTGTAGCTCAGGTGAGCTGAGATCGCCCTGCACGCGGTATTCCGGGTGGATCATCTCCGCGCCGTATTTGCCCCGTTTGGCTTCACCGTACGCAAGTACGCGTCGTCCAGTGGCAAGGCTATTTTTCATCGCCGCATTGAAGTTGAAAAAGCGCATGGTGAGAATGCCGGTGCCGTCGCTGATCTGGCAGGTCATCATCCTGCGTCCGCCAAAGGTGATGTTGCAGTTCAGCACTTCCCCTTCAACGGTGGCGTAAATAGCGGGCAGCAGATCGCCAATCTTATAAAGCTGAGTACGGTCTTCGTAACGCAGGGGGAGGTGGAGCAGGAGATCCTGCACGGTGTGCAGGCCTATCTTCGCCAGTTTACTGCTTTGTGCCGCGCCCACGCCCGTCAGGCTGTTGAGCGGTATGGCGTCCAGCAGGCGGCCTTTCATGATTTACCCCGCGTACTGCATGGTGGACCACCACTCGGCATCGGCTTCAATTTCGCCCTGCGCGTTGACGTGGGGGTAAGGCAATTTCTTCTGCTTCGCAACGCGAGCCAGCACCGGATAGCCACCTTCAAACAGCAGGCGCTGCTGCTCCTCTTCCGGCAGCATGCTGTTGCTGCGCTCGTACATTCCGGCATTCTGACGCTGGCGCTGCGCTTCATACAGGATCAGCGCCGAGGCGACCGACACGTTGAGTGACTGGACCATGCCGATCATTGGAATGATGATGTCCCGATCGGCCAAATCCAGTGCTTCCTGCGTGATCCCCGTTTTCTCCTGGCCCATTAAAATACAGGTCGGATGGGTGTAGTCGATCTCACGGAAATCCACGGCTTTAGCAGAGAGGTTGGTTGCCAGAACCTGCATGCCACGCCCTTTCAGGTGCGAGACCGCTTCACCAATAGTCTGGTGAGTTTTCACGGATACCCAGCTGTTGCTGCCTGCGGCGGTGGAGGCCATGGTACGCATACGTGCGCCAGGCCAGACGGCGTGGACTTCATGCACGCCGACGGCATCTGCGGTGCGGACGATAGCAGAGACGTTATGAGGTTTATGGACCTGCTCCATGCAGACCGTCAGATCAGGCTGACGCCTGGCGAGCATTTCGCAGATTCGCTCGTAACGTTTTGAATTCATAATGCTAGTTTCGGTTACGGGTGACTTTAATGACATCCGGCATCACGCGGATCTTGCGCATAATATTGGCCAGATGCACGCGGTCACGGGCGGTCAGGCGAATAAAGGCGCTATAAACGCGGCCATCTTTTTCTTCCGTATTCAGGCTTTGAATGTTGGATGAGGCCGTGTTGATCGCTGCCGTCAGGTTCGCCAGGGCACCCTGGTGGTTGAACATATCCACCTTGATTTCAGTGATAAATTCCTGCGCCGTCTCTTTATCCCACTCGACCGCCATGAACTTCTCAGGCTCTTTCTGATAGCCACGGATGTTACGGCAGGATTCATGGTGGATCACCAGCCCTTTACCCGGGCTGACGTGCGCAATAATCGGGTCGCCCGGGATAGGACGGCAGCATTTGGCGAAGGTGATGAGCACCCCGTCAGCGCCTTTGATCGGCAGGTGACCATGATTTTGTGTGGTGGTAGGAACGGCTGTCGTTTCGCCTTGTTGCAGATTCTTCGCCACGACCACGCTCATGGCGTTGCCGAGACCAATCTCTGCCAGCAGGTCATCCAGCGAGGCGAGCTTCATACGCTCCAGCTCATGCTGAATGTTTTCTGGTGGGATCTCTGCCAGTTTGCGGCTGCCACCCAGCGCGTGATTGAGCAGACGACGCCCCAGGCTAACGGAGTCGTCGCGCTTGAGGTTTTTCAGCAGCTGGCGGATTTTTGCGCGCGCTTTTGAGCTCACGACAAAGTTCAGCCAGGCGGCGTTAGGACGTGCCCCCGGCGCGGTAATGATCTCCACCGTCTGTCCGCTGAAAAGCGGCTGCGACAGCGGATAAGGCTGCCTGTCGACGCGGGCACCTACGCAGGCATGGCCGATATCGGTATGCACGGCGTAAGCGAAGTCGACTGGTGTCGCGCCCGCAGGCAGTTCGACAATGCGCCCTTCCGGCGTGAAAACGTAAATCTCATCCGGGAAGAGATCGGATTTAACGCTCTCGATAAATTCAAACGAGCTACCTGCGCTCTGTTGCAGCTCCAGCAGGCTCTGCATCCAGCGCTGGGCGCGGATTTGCGCGGTGGTACTGCTTTCGCCGCCGTGCTCTTTATAAGCCCAGTGCGCCGCGACACCCATCTCTGCCATCTGATCCATATCTTCGGTACGAATCTGCACCTCAACAGGGACACCGTGCGGGCCAATCATGGAGGTGTGCAAAGACTGGTATCCGTTCGCTTTTGGAATGGCGATGTAATCTTTGACGCGCCCCGGACGCGGCTTGTACAGGCTGTGCATCTGCCCCAGCACGCGATAACAGGTGTCTGAGTCGTGGACGATGACGCGGAACGCGTAGATATCCATAATCGAGTGAAAACGCTGCTCTTTAAGCACCATTTTGCAGTAGATAGAGTACAAATGCTTTTCGCGACCGCTCACGCGGCACGGAATGCCCGCTTCCTGCAAACGCCCTTCGATTTCAGAGAGGATCTTTTGAATCATCTCTTTACGGTTACCGCGAGCGGCTTTCACCACCTCTTTAATCACGCGATAGCGGTTCGGGTACAACGCCTCAAAACCCAGCTCTTCCAGCTCGGTTTTAATGTGATGAATACCTAAACGGTGCGCCAGCGGACTGTAAATTTCGAGGGTTTCACGGGCGATGCGGCGACGTTTATCCGGGCGAAGTGAGCCCAGCGTGCGCATATTGTGGGTGCGGTCAGCCAGTTTGATGAGAATGACGCGGATATCCTGCACCATCGCCATGATCATCTTGCGGAAGTTTTCGGCCTGCGCCTCTTTCTTGTCGCGGAATTTCAGCTTATCAAGCTTAGAGACCCCTTCCACCAGCTCGGCAACGCTTTTGCCAAACAGCTGTTCCATGTCCTGGTAGGTGGCAGGGGTATCTTCAATCACGTCATGCAGCAGGGCGGCCATCAGCGTTTCGTAGTCGAGTTTCATCTCGGCCAGAATACAGGCCACCGCTACCGGGTGCGTGATATAGGGTTCACCGCTTGAACGTGTCTGGCCCTCGTGAGCGTCACGTGCAACGAGATACGCCTGCTGAAGACGCTTAATCTGGTCTTCAGGCAGGTAGGTTTGAATCAGTTGATTCAGGCTTTCAAACAGATACAAGGGCGACCCGCAGGTTTAATTAACGACGACCTTCAGCAATAGCGGTAACAGCTTGTAATTCAGCGGCTTCCTGCTCTTGCTGCTCCTGGCGCTCACGCACGTCGAGGATCTGGTTGTTGATCAGACCTTCTTCGATTTCGCGAAGTGCAATAACGGTGGTTTTATCGTTTTCTTCCGGTACCAGCGGATCTTTACCGCCTACCTGCATCTGACGAGCGCGACGCGCGGCGACCAGCACCAGGTCAAAACGGTTACCAATTTTCTCTACAGCGTCCTGAACAGTTACGCGTGCCATACTTAAAATGCTCCACAGGTGAAGAAATGACTGGGCATGATACTGAAAGTGGGTTCAGTCTGCCAACAGTTTGGTGATTAATGCGTCATGTCGCTGCTTCTGGCGGCTCATACGCAGACGTTCTGCGCGAAGGATAGTTTTGAGATCGCTCAGCGCGGCATCAAAATCATCATTCACAATAAGGTAATCATATTCCGCGTAATGGCTCATTTCTGCAACTGCCTGCGCCATACGCTTCGCGATAACTTCTTCGCTGTCCTGGCCGCGACCACGCAGGCGGCGATCCAGTTCATCTTTCGATGGCGGTAAAATAAAGATACTGCGCGAATCAGGCATTTTCTTACGAATTTGCTGCGCGCCCTGCCAGTCGATATCCAGGAACACGTTAACGCCGGTCGCCAGAACCTGCTCAATGGTTTCACGCGAAGTACCGTAGTAGTTACCGAAAACTTCTGCATGTTCAAGAAACGCGTCTCTGCCAATCATCGCTCTGAATTCGTCGTGATTCACAAAGAAATAGTGTTCACCGTGCACTTCACCCGGACGCGGTGCTCGCGTGGTGTGAGAAACAGAAACCTGCGTATCGTACAACGGTTGGGTTTTTAACAGTGCCTGAATAAGGCTGGATTTACCCGCGCCACTAGGGGCAGAAACAATATAAAGCGTGCCTTGAGCCATGAGAGTCTTTTGTATGTGTTAACGAAGAAGTCCTACATACGGGCTTATTATACACGTCGCCGCTGTGTGACGTAGCCTTTGTCACACTTTTTCCCCTGGATGATTAAATTTTGCGTGCCGTTTTCAGCTTTTACCTTCTTTTTGCTGCAATAAAAACAATGCGCTGAAGCGCGCTCGTAAAATGCAATTTTGCAGCTGGTCTGCGGCTCCCGGGCAGGGTATACCCTTCCAAAACAGGGAGGGGTAATAATGGTGAAATGGATAAGCATACTGATGATCTTCTTAAGCAGCGGGGCGATGGCTATCTGCCCGGTCTGGTCACCGGCTAAAGCCGGGCAGGAGATCGCGGCCCTGAAGGCGCAGCTGACCCGCTGGAATGATGATTACTGGAAGCAGGGCAGCAGCGAGGTGAGCGACGACGTTTACGACAGGCTTAACGCCCGCTTAAAACAGTGGCAGCGCTGTTTTCACGATGAACCGCTGCACGACGATCTTCCAGCTGCCAGTGGGACGGTGAAACATCCCTTCGCCCATACCGGCGTGCATAAGGTAGAAAGCAAGCAGGCGCTTAGCCGCTGGATGGCGACGAAGCAGGATCTCTGGGTACAGCCAAAGGTGGATGGTGTTGCGGTCACCCTGGTCTACAAAAACGGCAAGCTGGTGCAGGCGATTAGCCGGGGCGACGGCTTACAGGGGGAAGAGTGGACGGCACAGGCGCGAATGATCCCCGCTATTCCGCAAACGCTGGCCGGGCCGCTTGCCAACAGCGTGTTGCAGGGTGAACTTTTTCTGCTGCGCGAGGGGCATATCCAGCAGCGGATGGGAGGGATGAACGCGCGTGCGAAGGTAGCGGGAGCGATGATGCGCGCGACCGATCGCGCAGCGCTGAAGCAGACAGGCATTTTTATCTGGGCCTGGCCGGACGGCCCAAAAGCGATGAAAGCACGCCTTTCCGCGCTGGCGGAGGCAGGTTTTACCCTGACGGCCCGCTATACCCTGCCGGTTAAAAACGCGGCTGACGTGGAAGCGCAGCGGACGGCCTGGTTTAAGGCTTCGTTGCCTTTCGCCACGGATGGCATTGTGGTTCGCGCCTCGGCAGAGCCGCCGGGCGAGCGATGGCTGCCGGGGGAAGGGAGTTGGGTCGTCGCATGGAAATACCTTCCTGTGGCCCAGGTGACGGAAGTCAAAGCGATTCACTTTACCGTTGGCCGTACCGGGCGGATCACCGCGATTGCGCAGCTTGAGCCGCTGATGCTCGACGATAAACGCGTACAGCGCGTCAGCTTAGGGTCGGTTAACCGCTGGCAGAGGCTGGATATTGCCCCCGGCGATCAGGTGCTGGTAAGCCTGGCGGGACAAGGTATTCCCCGGCTGGATAACGTGGTGTGGCGCAATGTGGATCGCCGTAAACCGCAGCCGCCCTCATCGCGCTATAACGGCTTAACCTGTTTCTATGCCTCCCCGGAGTGCATGGAGCAATTTTTTGCCCGGCTGACGTGGCTAAGTTCCAGGCAGGCGTTAGATATCGAAGGAGTGGGCGAATCAGGATGGCGGACCCTCTATCAGGCGCATCGGTTTGAGCACCTCTTCTCCTGGCTACAGCTCACGCAGGCGCAGCTCACCGCGACGGCGGGGATATCGGCATCGCATGGCGCTGCGCTGTGGCATCAGTTTAACCTGGCGCGGGAGCGACCTTTTATCCGCTGGATCACCGCGATGGGAATACCGCTGGCCCGGTCGACGCTCAGGGCGGCAGGGGATCGCACCTGGCAGGCGCTGATTCAGCGAAGCGAAGCGGAGTGGCGGATGCTGCCGGGTGTCGGGCAGGAGAAGGCCCGCCAGATCGTAAACTGGCTGCATCAGCCTCAGATTGATGCCCTGGCAAAATGGCTGGCCGCAGAGCACATCGGTGGATTTTAATCTGCGTGCGCTCCTGAACAGACTGGCGAGGGGGCACACTTCCGCTGCCGTGAATAGCGTATTTATGAGACGCGGTTTATATACGCAATAATTATGAATATAAATGAATTATTCATGGTAAATATATTTTGAGGAAATATTATCCCTGAACCCAATTTCAGAATTTGCTCTGCTTGCGTTTTTATTTTCTTTGAGAGAACGGCTTAATTGATCTCAATCACTATTAATCGAGAGCAATAGCCGGGAATGAAGGAGTTATAGGTGATGCAGCCTGAGTGTTGATCGTTTTTTTGCTTTTAATTTCAGCTGTTTAACTATTTTATTAATAATATGTTGAGTGTTTTCTGGTTAACAATTAGTCATATTTATTCTGCCGGAAATCATTGCGTCAAATTATTATAAGAATTATCTTATCCAAAATTTTTAAGGTAGTTACCGCTGGGGTGCATTTCGCATCACTTCTGCGTTTTCCTTTCTTTTTGCACCCCGTGAGGGAGTTAACTATCTGAACTCCAATTGAAGCAATTAAGGGTACCGAAATATATCCTGGCGGTTTATATGCGCTGGTGTTCAGAGCCCAGGGCTTTTACATGGATGATTTTCCGTCCCTGTCGGGCCGGAATTCAGCCCCGGGCTTTATGCCCGTTAACCGGGACCTGGTTTCCAGGTGCTCATATTTTCCTTCATTTGAATGAGGACCAAAAATGAAAAGGACGCTTTGTACAATGCTGACGGCACTCACGCTGGCGACTGCCCTGCCTGCTATAGGCGCTACCACCGAAGCAGGTAGCACCAGCGCAGCAACAACCGGTACAACAACCGGAGCAACGGTGGGAACTACCGCTGGCACTACGGGAGGACTGGCGGCAGGCGCGATTGGGACAACCGCTGTTGTCACCACCGCTGCGATTGCCGGCGTAGCGACGTTAGCCGTTGTCGCGGCAAGCGACAGTGGCGATGACTCAGGCAATGGTACTTCCACGACGACAGTTACCCGCTAAGGCTGGTGCGCAAGGCGATATAGCCTTGCGCTGAACAGCGCAACGACTTGACCCGGTGGCGATATCAAAGCCGGGTATTTAATTGATTTCAATGTTATTTAATCAAGGATTTCTGGTGAGACTGTTTATTCTGCTCATTATGACTCTGCTGATCCAGGGATGTACGCCGAGCCAGCAGAGCATTATTGAGACCTTTAACGCCAGCCTGGACGGGCGCCAGGATGTGACGGTAACGGACGGGCAGATTCAGGTGCTCCCATACTCAACCATGTACCTGCGTCTGGATAATGGCCCGAGGATCCTGGTGGTTCTCGGATACATCGAACAGGGAAACAGTAAGTGGTTATCGCAGGATAATGCGATGATCGTCACGCATAACGGTCGCCTTATCCACACGCTCAAGCTTCCTTATAACCTGCTTGAGGTAACCAACCTTGAGCACGATCCGCTGCGCCACACGCCGCAGCTCCGCGACGGCAGCCAGTGGTCGCGCGATGTGCGCTGGCAGGAAGAGGGGCGGTATCGCTCCGCACACCTGACCTCGCGCTTCTCCCTGAGCGGGACGGAAAACCTGACCCTTGCCGGAAACACGCTACGTTGTCAGGTCTGGCAGGAGACGGTGCAGGCCGACGGCCTCGATCGTCGCTGGCATAACACCTTCTGGATTGATTCCGCCACCGGCCAGGTACGCCAGAGCGAACAGATGCTCGGCGCGGGCGTATTCCCTGTCGCCATGACGATGTTGAAGCCCGCCCCATGAACAGACTCAGAAAATGGTTACCTGGCGTAGGGCTATCTCTCTTCGGCCTGCCCGCCTTATGTGCAAGCGTCGTTACCGTGCATCAGCCGGGCAAAACGTGGTCTGCTGGACAGGCCGATACGCTCTCCCGGCTGGTCACCCAGCCGCAGCTGAACAACGTCTGGTGGCAGGGCGCTGTCATCGCAACCCCTTCCGCCACGCGGCGAGCGCAACAGACGCAACAGCAGGTGCTGGCGTCGCTTTCAGCCTGGCAGAATCGTGCCGATGACGAGCAGATCGCGACCATTCGCGCTGTCGCTGCACAGATCCGCTCCCTGCGGATCGTCGGGCGGCAGTTTGTCAGCCTCGATCCAGACGCCGTGCGTACCGACGCCCGCGGCGATCGTTCCCTTGAGGGCCGTTACGATCTGTGGGTCTCGCCTGCGCCCCGCACCGTCACGCTGATGGGGGCGGTCGCCACACCGGGGAAACTGGCCTGGCGACCGGGCGCAAGCATCAGGGATTACTTACAGGGGCAGCTGCGGCTGGCTGGCGCCGACAGGAATAACGTGACCGTTATCGATCCTGACGGCAGTACGGTTGTTGCGCCGGTGGCGTACTGGAACGCACGCCATATTGAAGCAGAGCCGGGCGCTGTTCTGTGGGTGGGGTTTGATCCCCGGGCGGTGCCGGACGATTTTACCGGTCTGAATGAGCAAATCGTTGCGCTCCTGACGCGGCGGATACCTGACTGATGAACAAACTTTTTTTACTGAGCGGCCTTGCTCTGGCTATCTCTTCTGCCTGCCACGCGGAGCTGCGTACCTGGCCCGATCCGACCGGACCTTCACAGTCCGACTTTGGCGGCACCGGCCTGATGCAAATGCCCGACGCGCGCTTTGGTCGGGAAGGGGAATTCAGCGTCAACTACCGCGATAACGACCAGTATCGTTTTTACTCCTCTTCGGTCGTGCTCTTTCCGTGGCTGGAAGGGACGATTCGTTATACCGACGTCCGCACCCGCAAATACAGCAGCGACGAGGATTTCAGCGGCGATCAAAGCTACAAGGATAAGTCGTTCGATTTTAAGGTTCGTCTGTGGGAAGAGGACTATAGCCTGCCGCAGGTGGCGCTCGGCAAGCGCGATATTGCGGGCACCGGCCTGTTCGACGGTGAATATCTGGTTGCCAGTAAAATGGCCGGACCGGTCGATTTTACCTTTGGAATAGCCTGGGGATATCCCGGTAATAGCGACAACGTGGGTAACCCGCTGTGCCACGACAACAATAAGTATTGCACCCGCGGCGAATCACATGATGCCGGGGATATCAGCTTTAGCGATATGTTTCGTGGTCCGGCGTCGCTGTTTGGCGGCCTCCAGTATCAGACACCCTGGCAGCCCCTGCGCCTGAAGCTCGAGTATGACGGCAACAATTATGCCGATGATTTTGCCGGCTCCATTAAGCAGTCGAGCCATATCAACGTGGGGGCAGTCTATCGCGTTGCCGACTGGGCCGATCTCAACCTCAGCTACGAGCGCGGCAATACGCTGATGTTTGGCTTCACCCTGCGGACCAACTTTAACGATCTGCGCCCCGCGCTGCGTGATAACCCGAAACCGGCCTGGCAACCGGCACCGGCAGGCGAGACGCTGGACTATACCTCGGCGGCAAACCAGCTCACCGCGCTTAAGTACAACGCAGGCTTCGATGCGCCGGAGATCCTTCAGCACGGCAATACCTTATACATGACCGGCGAACAGTATCGCTATCGCGATTCGCGCGAAGCGGTGGATCGCGCCAACCGTATTCTGATCAATAACCTGCCCGACGGGGTCGACACGATCGCTATCACCCAGCGGCGTGACCATTTGCCGCTGGTCACGACGCAAACCGACGTCGCCAGCCTGCGCAAACAGCTGGCGGGAGAGCCGCTCGGCCAGGAGGAGGCGCTCAGGCAGCAGCGCGTCGAGCCTGTGGATACTACAGCGTTCGGGCGCGGCTACCGTATTCGCGCCGATCGCTTCAGCTACAGCGTCAAACCGACGCTGGCGCAGTCGCTGGGCGGTCCGGAAGATTTCTATATGTTCCAGGTGGGGGTGATGGCCAGCGCCAGCTACTGGCTGACCGATCGTCTGCTGCTCGACGGCGGCGTGTTCGCCAACCTCTATAACAACTACGACAAGTTCAAATCCTCGCTGCTTCCCGCTGACTCCAGCCTGCCGCGCGTCAGAACCCATATTCGTGATTATGTCAGCAATGACGTCTACATCAACAACTTACAGGCAAACTATGTCGATGCGCTGGGGCACGGCTTCTATGCCCAGATTTATGGCGGCTACCTCGAAACCATGTACGGCGGCGTGGGAGCAGAGGCGCTCTGGCGCCCGCTTGATAGCGACTGGGCGCTGGGCGTGGATGCGAACTACGTCAAGCAGCGCGACTGGGACGACATGATGCGCTTCACCGACTACAGCGCGCCAACCGGATTTATCACCGCCTACTGGAACCCGGCGAAGCTCAACAGCGTGCTGATGAAGCTGAGCGTCGGGCAGTACCTGGCGAAGGATAAAGGCGCCACCCTCGACGTCGCGAAGCGATTCGACAGCGGCGTGACGGTAGGCGTCTGGGCGGCGCTGACCAACGTCTCGAAAGAGGATTATGGCGAAGGTGGCTTTAGCAAAGGCTTCTACATCTCGATCCCGCTTGATCTGATGACGATCGGCCCAAATCGCAACCGGGCGGTGGTCTCGTGGACGCCTCTCACGCGTGATGGCGGCCAGATGTTAGGCCGTAAATATCAGCTCTATGACATGACGTCAGAACGCGAAACCCCGGTAGGGCAGTAGTACCGGATGAAACAGGCATTACTTAACCAGATGATTTTCCTGAATGAAAAACGTTAAATTTTCCGTGCTTGCGTTGGCTATGATGGCGTTAAGCGGTTGTACTATCGTACCGGGCCAGGGACTTAGCACCCAGGGCAAAGATATTATCGATCTGCCTGACAGCAATTACGATCTGAATAAGATGGTCAACGTCTATCCGCTCACGCCGGGGCTGGTGGAGCAGTTGCTGCCTGGCAAAGTCGACTCCTGCGCGAATCCTGAACTGGATCGCCAGCTTCAGAACTACCAATATCGCATCGGCGTCGGCGACGTGCTGATGGTTACCGTCTGGGACCACCCGGAGCTGACCACCCCCGCAGGTCAGTACCGTAGCGCCAGCGATACGGGCAACTGGGTGAATGCCGATGGCACGATCTTCTACCCCTATATCGGCAAAATCCGCGTCGTCGGCAAAACGCTGGCCCAGGTGCGCGATGAGATCGCCGCCCGACTGGACTCGGTGATTGAGAGCCCGCAGGTGGATGTCAGCGTCGCGGCGTTCCGCTCGCAAAAAGCCTACGTGACGGGCGAAGTGGCCAAGTCGGGCCAGCAGCCCATCACCAACATTCCGCTGACCATAATGGATGCGATCAATGCGGCAGGCGGCCTGACGTCAGAGGCGGACTGGCGGCACGTGGTGCTGACCCATAACGGCCAGGATACGCACATTTCGCTCTACGCGCTGATGCAGCGCGGCGATCTCACCCAGAACAAACTCCTCTATCCGGGCGATATTCTCTTCATTCCCCGTAATGACGACCTGAAAGTGTTTGTCATGGGCGAGGTGGGTAAACAGAGCACCCTGAAGATGGACCGTAGCGGCATGACGCTGGCGGAAGCGCTGGGTAATGCGCAGGGCGTGAATCAGGATATGGCCGACGCCACGGGGATCTTTGTGATTCGTCCGTTGCAGGGCAAGCAGAACGGCAAAATCGCCAACGTCTACCAGCTTAACGCCCGGGATGCCACCGCGATGGTGTTGAGCACCGAATTTCAGCTTGAGCCTTACGACATCGTCTATGTCACCACCGCGCCGCTGGTGCGCTGGAACCGCGTGATCTCTCAGCTTGTGCCGACCATTACCGGCGTACATGACCTGACTGAAACAGGGAGATATATCAGAACATGGCCAAACTAACGTTTAACGCCATCCTGGTGATCTGTACCGGCAATATCTGCCGCTCTCCCATTGGGGAACGGCTGCTGCGCCGGCTGCTTCCCGCCGCCCGGGTCGATTCAGCGGGAATTTGTGGCCTGGAAGGGCGCACCGCCGATTCACAGGCGACAGAGATCGCCGCCGAACGCGGCACCCTGCTTGAGGGCCACGTGGCGCGCAGGCTCACCGCCGCCATGGTGCGCGACTACGATCTGATTCTGGCGATGGAGCTGGAACATATCGAGCAGGTCACGGCTATCGCACCGGAGGCGCGCGGCAAAATGATGCTCTTTGGTCACTGGACGGGCAGAAAAGAGATCCCGGACCCCTACCGTAAAAACCGGGACGCATTTGAATATGTTTATGGGCTGCTGGAGCAGGCCAGTCTGGAATGGGCGAAACGGCTCAGTTAATCACACGGGATAGTTACGTTTTATGTCAACAAATAACCTTCACGCCCATGATGCGTCTGCCGCGAATAACGAGATCGATTTGGTGCGCCTGTTGGGTGAGCTGCTCGACCACCGAAAATTTATTCTCATCCTTACCGCGCTGTTCACGCTGGCGGCACTGCTTTATGCGCTCTTTGCCACACCAGTTTATCAGGCCGATGCGCTGATACAGGTGGAACAGAAGCAGGGCAACGCGCTACTCAGTAACCTTAGCGAGTTCATCCCTGACTCCTCGCCTGAGTCGGCGCCGGAGCTTCAGCTTCTCCAGTCGCGCATGATCCTCGGTAAAACGATTGATGACCTGAACCTGCGCACGCAGGTAAGTGAAAACTATTTTCCCCTTGTCGGACGCGGCTGGGCGCGACTCACCGGGCAACAGCCTGGCATCGTCGATATCCGTATGCTCAATCTTCCCCCTGTCGCGGGTCGGGCGCAAAAGCTGACGCTGACCGTCGGCGAGAAGGGCCACTATCAGCTGGAAGGCGATAACGTGACGTTACAGGGCGTCGTGGGACAGCCGCTGAGCGCGGCGAATATCGCCATTACCATTGCCGCTATCCAGGCGAAGCCGGGTACGCAATTTACGATTACACAGCTGAGCGAGCTGGAGGCCATTGACGCGCTACAGCTGCGTTTTTCCGTGAGCGAGCGCAGCAAGGACAGTGGGATGCTTGGCCTGACCATCACGGGGGAAGATCCCGATGAGATGGCGCGCGTGCTTAACTGCATCGCCGATAACTATTTACAACAGAACGTGGCTCGCCAGGCGGCGCAGGATGCGAAAAGCCTGCAATTTTTGAAGCAGCAGCTTCCGCAGGTGCGCAGCGAGCTGGACCAGGCCGAGGAGAAGCTCAACCGCTATCGCCAGCAAAATGACTCCGTTGACCTGAACCTGGAGGCAAAAGCGGTGCTGGAGCAGATTGTAAATGCGGACAATCAGCTCAATGAACTGACCTTCCGGGAAGCGGAAATTTCGCAGCTCTACAAAAAAGATCACCCCACCTACCGGGCGCTGATTGAGAAACGCCAGACGCTGGAGCAGGAAAAAAACCGCCTGAATAAACGGGTATCGTCCATGCCGTCGACCCAGCAGGAGGTGTTGCGCCTGAGCCGTGATGTGGAGTCGGGACGCGTTATCTACCAGCAGCTGCTTAACCGCGAACAGGAGCTGAGCATCGCCCGGTCGAGCGCAATTGGTAACGTCCGCATTATCGATCCGGCCGTGACCCGGCCGCAGCCAGTCAAGCCGAAAAAAGCGCTGGTCGTCGTTCTGGGGGTTCTCCTGGGTCTGTTCGTCTCTGTGGGCTGGATCCTGGCGCGCAGTATGCTGCGTATGGGCATTGAAACGCCGGAGCAGCTGGAGGAGCATGGGATTAACGTCTATGCCACCGTACCGCTGTCGGAATGGCTGGCTAAAAAGATGCGTTTGCGCAAAAAAGACTTTATGTCCTCAGGGCTGCGCCATAAGACCAAACATATCCCCTTCCTGGCGGCGGATAACCCGGTCGATCTCTCCGTGGAGGCGATTCGCGGCCTGCGCACCAGTCTGCATTTTGCGATGATGGAGTCAGCGAACAATATACTGATGATCTCTGGCGCCACGCCTGACAGCGGTAAAACCTTTGTCAGCAGTACCCTGGCGGCCGTCGTGGCGCAGGCGGGCCAGAAAGTGCTCTATATTGATGCGGATATGCGTCGCGGGTATGCCCATGATCTGTTTAAGCTCGACAATACCTGCGGCTTATCGGAGATGTTGTCCGGTAAGGCGGAGTATACCCAGGGCGTTCAGACCTTCGATAAAGGCGGGTTCGATACCATCGTGCGCGGGCAGATCCCCCCTAATCCGGCGGAGCTTCTGATGCATACGCGTTTCCAGCAGCTGCTGGACTGGGCGAATGAACGCTACGATCTGGTGATTATCGATACGCCACCGATCCTGGCGGTCACCGACGCGGCTGTTGTCGGTCGTCGCGCAGGCACCACGCTGCTGGTCGCCCGCTTCGGGATAAACAGCGTGAAGGAGATGCTGGTCTGTGTACAGCGTCTGGAGCAGAGTGGCGTCAATACCAAAGGGGTGATTCTCAACGGCGTCGTTAAGCGGGCAAGCAACGCTTACGGCTACGGCTACCATCACTACGGTTACAACTACTCGAGTAACTGATTATCCGGCGCCTGCCCGTTCTGACATTAATGCGCATTGTGTTTGTAATGAAAAACGGGCAGGCCCAGCTTAAGGCGCAATGCCAGCATACGCGCGGTGAAGCCAAACAGCAGGGTGGAGATAACCACCACATCGTGGCTGGTGACATAGTGCTGCAAGGCGACATAAAGCACTGCCGCGGCAAAGGAGATGCCGGCATACAGTTCCTTCTGGAAAACCAGCGGGATACGTTTGCAGAACATATCCCGCAGCACCCCGCCAAACACGCCCGTGATCACGGCAGCAATGATGGCGATAACCGGGCCTTCACCCATATCGAGAGCGATTTGTGCGCCAATGATGGAAAAAACAATCAGCCCAAGCGCATCCAGCACCAGGAACACGCGGCGCAGATGAGGCATCACCGGGGCCACAATCGTGGTTAGCACGGCTGCCGTTGCCACGATAATGACGTACTCAGGGTTTTTTACCCAGCCGAGCGGATAATGGCCAAGCAGGATATCGCGCACGGACCCGCCGCCGAGCGCGGTGGCCGTGGCAATAATAATCACGCCGAAGGTGTCCATACGGCGACGTCCGGCAGCGAGCGCGCCGGTCATGGCTTCTGCGGTAATGCCAATAAGATAGAGAATGTGAAGCAGCATAAACCCTCCGGAATGAAGAGGAGGAGATTAGCGATTTGTGCGGAAGATCACGATTGAGATTTTCTAAGGCGAGGGGGTTTGCCCTACAGAAATTTATCAACGCATGCCTGGCGGGCTTGTGATAAGGCGGGAGGAAAAGAAAGTAAGGCTAAATAAGGATTAGAAAAAGTAATGGGTGGTGTGCGAGGCAACACCACCCTGAAAGGAATTACTCGATATTCTGGATCTGCTCGCGCATCTGCTCAATCAGGACCTTCAGCTCAATCGCTGAATTGGTTACCTCTGCATTGATAGACTTAGACGCCAGCGTGTTCGACTCGCGGTTGAACTCCTGCATCATAAAGTCGAGACGGCGGCCTACCGCTTCTTTCTTCTTCAGAATGTTGTAGGTCTCTTTAACGTGCGCTTCCAGACGATCCAGCTCTTCAGCCACGTCCACACGCTGCGCCATCAGCACCAGCTCTTGTTCCAGACGGTTGTTTTCCAGCTGAACTTCCGCCTCTTCCAGTTTGGCGACAAGACGCTCACGCTGCCATTGCAGCACTTCTGGCATATGAGCGCGCACTTTAGCGACTTCGGCGCTCACGCCTTCAAGGCGTTGCTCAATCATCGCTTTCAGCGCCTGGCCTTCGGTTTCGCGGGCAACGATAAAGTCGTCCAGCGTGCCGTCGAGTGCAGCCAGGATTTCAGCGGTAATCGCGTCCAGATCCTGCTCTCCGGCGGCCATCACGCCAGGCCAGCGCAGAATATCAACCGGGTTGATCTCGCCTTCATCGCTTTGCATTTTGACCCAGTTCGCCGCATTAACCAGCTGTTTTGCCAGCTTTTCGTTCAGGATCAGTTCGCCCTGTGCACTGGCATCGGGCTCAAAACGCAAATTACATTCCACTTTCCCGCGGGTCAGACGCGTACGGATACGCTCACGCACCACAGGCTCCAGGCTGCGGAACTGTTCCGGCATACGGAAATACGTTTCCAGATAGCGCTGGTTTACCGAGCGCATTTCCCAGGTAGCGCTACCCCAGCTACCCTTGATTTCACGCCGGGCGTAGGCGGTCATACTGCGGATCATAGACATTCCCGTTTTTAAAGGAGAGATGGGGGGATTATAGCTTTCAGGGGCTTCTCAGGATAGGAATAAGCGTCCTTTATCCGTATAATGCGCAGCCACATTCGTTTCAAGCCGGAGAATCCATCATGCGTCCAGCAGGTCGTAGCGCCAACCAGGTGCGTCCCGTCACCCTGACCCGTAACTATACAAAACACGCTGAAGGCTCCGTGCTGGTTGAGTTTGGTGACACCAAGGTGCTTTGCACCGCGTCCATTGAAGAGGGCGTGCCTCGCTTCCTGAAAGGTCAGGGCCAGGGGTGGATCACCGCCGAATACGGTATGTTGCCGCGCGCAACCCATACCCGTAATGCCCGTGAAGCGGCAAAAGGTAAGCAGGGCGGCCGTACTATGGAGATCCAGCGCCTGATCGCGCGTGCGCTCCGCGCCGCGGTTGACCTGAAAACGCTGGGTGAGTTCACCATCACGCTGGACTGCGACGTGATCCAGGCCGATGGTGGCACGCGTACGGCCTCTATTACCGGTGCCTGTGTGGCGCTGGCAGATGCCCTGAACAAGCTGGTTGCCGCCGGTAAGCTGAAAACCAACCCAATGAAAGGGATGGTTGCTGCTGTCTCCGTTGGTATCGTTAACGGCGAGGCGCTTTGCGATCTGGAATACGTTGAAGATTCTGCCGCAGAAACCGACATGAACGTGGTGATGACCGAAGATGGTCGCATCATTGAAGTGCAGGGTACGGCAGAAGGCGAGCCATTCACCCACGAAGAACTGCTCACCTTGCTGGCGTTGGCCCGAGGGGGAATCGAATCTATTGTAGCGACGCAGAAAGCGGCGTTAGAAAATTGATTTTAAGGCGACCAATGAGTCGCCTTTTTTTTGCCTGTAAGACTGAAAAGACAAAGGAGCAAATCCATGAAATCGTATCAGCGCCAGTTTATTGAGTTTGCGCTTAACAAGCAGGTACTTAAGTTTGGCGAGTTCACGCTGAAATCCGGGCGTAAAAGCCCGTATTTCTTCAACGCCGGACTGTTTAATACCGGGCGCGACCTGGCACTGTTAGGCCGCTTCTATGCCGAAGCGCTGGTGGATTCCGGGATTGATTTCGACCTGCTGTTTGGCCCCGCGTACAAAGGCATTCCAATCGCAAC
This sequence comes from Enterobacter sp. MGH 33, assembly GCF_000534535.1. Classification (NCBI taxonomy): domain Bacteria; kingdom Pseudomonadati; phylum Pseudomonadota; class Gammaproteobacteria; order Enterobacterales; family Enterobacteriaceae; genus Enterobacter; species Enterobacter sp. MGH 33. The sequence goes on from NZ_KI973212.1 coordinate 381,586, forward strand.
CACCACGGCGGTAGCGCTGGCGGAGCACCATGACCGCGACGTACCGTACTGCTTTAACCGTAAAGAGGCCAAAACCCACGGTGAAGGCGGCAATCTGGTAGGCAGTGCGTTGCAGGGGCGTGTGATGCTGGTGGATGACGTGATCACCGCAGGTACCGCGATCCGTGAATCGATGGAGATTATCCAGGCTAACGGCGCAACGCTTGCGGGTGTGCTGATTTCGCTCGATCGTCAGGAGCGCGGGCGCGGCGACATCTCTGCTATTCAGGAAGTGGAGCGCGATTATGGCTGCAAGGTCACGTCGATTATCACGCTGAAAGACCTGATTGCGTATCTGGAAGAGAAGCCTGAGATGGCTGATCATCTGGCGGCGGTGCGTCAATACCGCGAAGAGTTTGGCGTATAATTCAATTGCCCGGCGGCGCTACGCTTACCGGGCCTACCCGTTCGTAGGCCGGATAAGGCGAAGCCGCCATCCGGCGATGGCGTTATTGTAACTGAGCAGCCACTAACGGCCAGCGGGCGTCAAAATCGTCCGTTGGTCGATATTTAAACTCGCTGCGCACAAACCGGGAGAGCATCCCTTCGCAAAATGCCAGGATCTGGCTTGCCAGCAGGGTTTCATCCGTATTATATCCCTCGCCCTCCCGCATTTTCTTCTCGCGCAGAACCTGACGCAGCTGGGCTTCGATACGCTCAAAAAGCTGGTTTATACGGCCTTGCAGACGATCCTGTTCAAACATCAGCGCGTGGCCGGTCAGAATACGGGTCAGACCCGGGTTACGTTCACCAAAGCCCAGAATCAGCAGCACAATCAGACGCAGACGCGTGCTGGTGTCTTTTTCATCCTTCAGAATCAGGTTGATGCGCGTGATCAGGCTGTCTTCGATAAACTCGATCAGGCTGTCAAACATCCGGGTTTTGCTCGGGAAATGACGATACAGCGCCGCCTCTGACACGCCCACAGAGGCCGCCAGTTTTGCGGTGGTGATGCGTTGACTGCCGTCGCTGGATTCAAGCATCAGAGCCAGAGATTGAAGTATTTCTTCGCGACGATTCCTTTTCGCGGTTTGTTTTTCTGCCATGTTACAAAATACCCCTGAAAATAAGCACTTGTCAGGCTGGCAACCACACAGCGACCCGCAAACTGACGTTTGCGGTTTGTTATTGCATTATGGCGCTGTGAGATGCGTGTTTGTCGGGCAGTTATTTGCGCCCGGAATGGCCGAAGCCGCCTTCGCCACGGTCGGTAGCGTCGAAGTCTGCCACCAGGTTAAATTCTGCCTGCACCACCGGTACAAACACCATCTGCGCGATACGCTCGCCCGGCTCAATGGTGAAGCTGTCCTGGCCACGGTTCCAGACGGATACCATCAGCTGACCCTGATAGTCAGAATCGATCAGGCCGACCAGATTACCCAGCACGACGCCATGCTTGTGGCCCAGGCCAGAGCGCGGCAGGATCACCGCTGCCAGTGACGGGTCAGCAATGTGAATCGCCAGCCCGGTCGGGATCAGGGTCGTTGCACCTGGCGCCAGTTCTACGGCGTCATCAAGACAGGCGCGCAGGTCAAGACCGGCAGAGCCGGAGGTGGCATACGTTGGCAGCGGAAATTGCTCGCCAACGCGCGGGTCCAGAATCTTAACGTCGATTTTTTTCATCATAACGGGTAACGATCTCGTCCAGTAAGTGTTGGCCCAGGAGTTCTTTGCGCTCAAGCGGTAAGACTTTATCTCCATCCTGCCAGAAAAGGTGCAATGCGTTGCTGTCGCTGTTAAATCCTTGCGTGGACAGCGATACGTCGTTCGCGCAAATCAAATCGAGGTTTTTGCGGGTACGTTTTTGCCGGGCATATTCTTCCACATTATTCGTTTCTGCGGCAAACCCAACAACGTAAGGTCGATGAGTTTTCAATGCGGCGACACCGGCAACGATATCCGGGTTCTTCACCATTTTTATTGTTAATTCATCACCTTGCTTTTTAATTTTGGCGTCGGCAATGGTTTCGGCGCGGTAATCAGCGACGGCCGCACAGCCGATAAAAATATGCTGCTGTTGAGCATGTGCCTGTACGGCGGCTTCCATTTCCAGCGCGGTCGTTACATCAATACGCTGCACAAACGCAGGGGTGGTAAGCGACACCGGGCCGCTCACCAGCGTGACGTTCGCGCCGCGTTTGGCTGCCGCGGCAGCAATCGCAAAGCCCATTTTGCCGGAGCTGTGGTTGGTGATGTAACGCACCGGATCCAGCGGCTCGCGCGTGGGGCCCGCGGTAATCATGATGTTGAGATGTTGCAGATCGTTGACAGGCGAGAAATGGGCGGCGGCCATATCAACAATCGTCAATGGGTCGAGCATACGCCCTGGCCCAACGTCGCCGCAGGCCTGGCTGCCACTGTCCGGTCCCCAAATCAGCAGGCCGCGCGAGGCCAGCGTGTCCAGATTATGCTGGGTAGCGGCGTTGCGGTACATCTGCTGGTTCATTGCCGGCACAACCGCGACGGGCGCAGGCGTGGCGAGGCAAATGGTCGTTACCAGATCGTTCGCCATACCGGCTGCCACGCGGGCAATTAAATCTGCCGTGGCGGGGGCAAGGATAACCAGATCGGCCCATTTCCCCAGCTCAATGTGGCCCATTGCGGCTTCGGCTGCCGGGTCGAGCAGGCTGTCGGATACCGGGTATCCCGAGACGGCTTGCAGGCTCAGCGGGGTGATAAAGGCTTTGCCGCCTTCGGTGATCGCGACCCGTACGTCGGCCCCGCGCTCGCGCAAACGGCGCACCAGGTCTGGCGTTTTATAGGCAGCAATACCGCCGCTGACGCCAAGAACGATTTTTTTACCGGCCAGGCTCATCATGATTCTTTCCTGTTGGGTTTCACCAGAGAGCGGGCATTTTATCACAATCCCTAAAACGGGGTGATGATGTCCTTAATTCACTTTGCGAGGCGTTACGCAAGAACGAAATGCCAGCGTCGAACCCCGAATTTGCCTGTGGCAGCATAATGGCAAACAGAAGGAGGCCGGGCATGGAAGAGACTGAACTGCTGCTACCGCGTGAAAAAATGCTGCGTCATGGCGTCACGTTGTTAAAGGACGACGAGCTGCTGGCGCTCTTTTTACGCACAGGCACGCCGGGGAAAACGGTATTTACGCTGGCGAAAGAACTGATAGACCATTTCGGTTCACTGTATGGATTGCTGACCGCTGAGCTGGAGGCGTTTACGCACGTTGAGGGCATTGGCGTGGCGAAATATGCCCAGTTACGGGGCATTGCCGAGCTGGCCCGGCGATTTTACAACGTGCGTATGGAGGAAGAAGACCCGATCCTCACCCCCGACATGACCCGCGAATTTCTGCAAAGCCAGCTCTCCGATCTGGAGCGGGAGATCTTTATGGTGATCTTTCTCGATAACAAAAACCGGGTACTGAAACATACCCGCCTTTTTTCGGGAACATTGAGCCACGTTGAGGTGCATCCGCGTGAAATTGTGCGGGAAGCGATAAAAGTGAATGCAGCCGGCGTGATCCTCGCGCATAATCACCCCTCTGGCTGTGCAGAACCAAGCAGAGCTGACAAAGCAATTACCGAACGTATTATCAAATGCTGTCAATTCATGGACATTCGTGTGCTGGACCATCTGATAATTGGCCGCGGAGAGTACATTTCTTTTGCCGAACGTGGCTGGATTTAGGCCTTTTCTCGCGATCCATCGGGATCTTTGTCTGTTCGGGACTTGAGCACACCGCCGAGTCAGCGTATACTACGCCACCTTTGAGAATCTCGGGTTTGGCATTTGGGCCTGGCAATCGAGAGTTCAATAGAACTATGCGATGACCGGGCTGTAAAGCCTGACGAGGCGCCGATACCCCATACGAAGCTCGAGCTAATTTGATTTTTGGAGAATAGACATGTCCCGAGTCTGCCAAGTTACTGGCAAGCGTCCGGTGACCGGTAACAACCGTTCCCACGCACTGAACGCGACTAAACGCCGTTTCCTGCCGAACCTGCACTCTCACCGTTTCTGGGTTGAGAGCGAGAAGCGTTTTGTCACCCTGCGCGTATCTGCTAAAGGTATGCGTGTAATCGATAAGAAAGGCATCGATACAGTTCTGTCCGAACTGCGTGCCCGTGGCGAAAAGTACTAAGTACTTAAAGAGGAAATAAATCATGGCTAAAGGTATTCGCGAGAAAATCAAGCTGGTTTCTTCTGCTGGTACAGGTCACTTCTACACCACCACGAAGAACAAACGTACTAAGCCGGAAAAACTGGAACTGAAAAAATTCGATCCAGTTGTACGCCAGCACGTACTGTACAAAGAAGCTAAAATCAAATAATTTTAGTCTCCTTGTATTGAAAAACCCCGCAACTGCGGGGTTTTTTGCATTCTGCATCTCAACGGAGGAACCATGCCTGAATTACCAGAGGTAGAGACCAGCCGCCGCGGCATTGAGCCCCATCTGGTTGGCGCGACTATTCTTCATGCTGTCGTTCGCAACGGGCGTCTGCGCTGGCCGGTGTCCGATGAGATCCACGCGTTAAGCGACAAACCCGTCCTGAGCGTGCAGCGCCGCGCGAAATACCTGCTGCTGGAGCTGCCTGACGGCTGGATCATTATCCATCTGGGCATGTCGGGAAGCCTGCGCATCCTCACCGAAGAGTTGCCTGCGGAAAAGCACGACCACGTTGATCTGGTGATGAGTAACGGCAAAGTGCTGCGTTACACCGACCCGCGTCGCTTTGGCGCATGGCTGTGGACCAAAGAGCTGGAAGGACACAACGTGCTGGCGCATCTCGGACCTGAGCCGCTGTCAGAGGCGTTTAACGCGGATTATCTCAAAGAGAAGTGCGCGAAAAAGAAAACCCCGATTAAACCCTGGCTGATGGATAACAAGCTGGTGGTGGGCGTGGGAAATATCTATGCCAGCGAATCGTTGTTTGCCGCCGGGATCCATCCCGATCGGCTGGCCTCCTCGCTGTCGGCGCAGGAGTGCGAGCTGCTGGTCAGAGTAATTAAAGCGGTACTGCTGCGCTCAATTGAGCAGGGCGGGACGACGCTGAAGGATTTCCTGCAAAGCGACGGGAAGCCGGGCTATTTTGCGCAGGAGTTGCAGGTTTATGGCCGTAAGGGTGAGCCGTGCAGAGCCTGCGGGACGCCGATTATTGCCACGAAGCACGCACAGCGCGCCACGTTTTACTGCCGTCAGTGCCAGAAGTAGGGTTACTTTAGCTTTTCCATCAACGCCTGGTGGACGTTAACCGGCAGGAAGTGGGTAACGTCCCCGTGATGGCGCGCCACCTCTTTCACCAGCGAAGAAGAGATGAAGGACCACTCTTTGGAGGGCATCAGGAATACGCTCTCCAGCTCCGGCATCAGATGGCGGTTCATGTGTGCCAGCTGCATCTCATATTCGAAGTCTGCTACCGCGCGAAGACCGCGGATCAGGATATTGGCCTGCCGGTCACGGGCAAAGTTTGCCATCAAGTCGCTGAATCCGACGACCTCAACATTCGACAGATGCGAAATCGCATCGGTGGCAAGCTGCACGCGTTCGTTCAGGTCGAACATCGGCTTTTTGCTCGGGCTGGCGGCAATGGCCAGAATCACCTTGTCGAACATACACGCCGCACGGGTGATGATATCAAGATGACCGTTAGTGATCGGATCGAAGGTACCCGGATAAATCGCTTTTGTGCTCATGGCTCACGTTTTCTCTGAGTAGCCGCGGTTCAGCGCCCACAGCTCGGTGTATTTGTTGAAAGTATACTGGGCATTCACTACGGCCAGTAACCAGCCCTGTTTGCCGTCCAGCACGCCGCCACGCAGCAGCAGCGTTTTCAGAAACGCGCCCAGCGTGTGGGTGAAGATGCCGGTCAGCGTGGCCTTCTTGCCGCGCGTATGCCGCTCCTGTGCCCAGGCGGTGGCATAGTTCAGTTGTTTACGCTGGAAGCTGGCGAAATCGCGGCAGGTCAGATGAAGCAGATCGCCCGTCAGGGGGATGACCTGAGCGCCATCGCAGGCCAGAGATTCATGGACCAGGTTGTCGTTGTACTGATAACGCTCGCGCGCATAGAGGCGCATCACGCGGTCGGGGTACCAGCCGCTGTGGCGCATAAAGCGGCCCAGGAAATAGTTACGACGCGCGATACTGTAGACCGCGCCGGGCTGTGGCGCGGCAAGCACCGTTTGAATGGCCTGTCGGAGTTCCGGGGTGACGCGCTCATCGGTATCGATCATCAACACGTAATCGCCCGTGGCGTAACCCTGCGCACGCTGGCGCTGAATACCGTAGCCCTGCCAGTCGGTGTCGGTAAAGACTTTTGCTCCGGCTGCACGGGCAACGTCCGCCGTGTTGTCCGTACTTCCGGAGTCGAGAATGACGATTTCGTCAGCCCAGGCAACAGAGGCCAGGCAATCCGGAAGCAGGTCGGCGGCGTTTTTGGCGATCATCACGACCGACAGACGCGTTGACATTAGTGGCTCCGCTGCGGCAGGTAAGGTTGCAGAAGTTGCAGCAGACGGGTCAGCGCCCCCTGGTTCTGATGCAGGACTTCAACGGCGTGACGACCGTACCACAGGCGGTAATCTTCGTCAGTCAGAAGGGTAGAGACCTCTTTGACCACCGAATCCGCGTCGGTCACGGTGATTAAGCCATCGGCTTGCTGCAATTTCGCGCAGATATCTTTGAAGTTAAACGTGTGTGGCCCCATCAGCACGGGAATGGCGTGGGCTGCTGGCTCCAGCGGGTTATGACCACCGCGCTCCACCAGGCTTCCGCCAACGAAAGCAAGATCGGCGATCCCGTACAGCAGCATCAGTTCGCCCATCGTATCGCCAATCACCACCTGCGTGCTGCCAGAGGGGATTTCGCCGCTGCTGCGCAGGGTGAAGCTGAAACCGCCTTTTTGCACCATCTCGCGGGCATCTTTAAAACGCTCAGGATGGCGAGGAACCAGAATCAGCAGTAAATCAGGGAATTTTTCCAGCAGCTGGCGGTGAGCCTGAAGAATAATGGCTTCTTCGCCATCATGGGTGCTGGTGGCAATCCAGACCTGGCGACGCGGCGCCCACTGACGACGCAGTGTTACCGCACGGGCGGCGAGTTCAGGGGTGACGGAAATATCGAACTTCAGGCTACCCGTGACCGCAAGCTGGTTGCGCTTCAGGCCGAGGGCGATAAAGCGCGCGGCATCTTCTTCGTTCTGCGCGGCGATCAGCGTGATTTTGCTGAGGAGGCGACGCATAAATTTACCCAGCTTGCCGTACCCTTTCGCCGAGCGTTCCGACAGACGCGCGTTGGCGATAACCAAAGGAATTTTACGGGCATGCAGGGCGGAAATCATATTCGGCCACAGTTCGGTTTCCATGACGATCACCAGTTTTGGGCGCACGGTATTCAGGAAACGGTTCATGGCGCAGGGGAGATCGTACGGCAGGTAGACGTGATGCACGTCTTTACCGAAGGCAGACATCACGCGCTCTGAGCCGGTTGGCGTCATCGTGGTGACGGTGATGGGCAGTGACGGATAACGGTGGCGCAGGGCACGCACCAGTGGAATGGCGGCCAGCGTTTCCCCGACTGACACGGAATGCAGCAGAATACCGTCCGGCGCCACTTTATTGCGGCAGTAGCCATAACGTTCGGCCCAGCGTTTACGGTACGCAGGCGCTTTACGGCTACGAAGCAACAGTCGCAGCCACACCAGTGGCTGAATGATGTAGAGCAGGGCGGTATACAACAATTCCAAGCGATTATCCGTTTTTTTAGTTTCGGCCGGGAAATTCTAAGCATTTAAGCGTGCTAAAGCTATCTCTTATGCCAGATACCGTTTTAAACGGAAGTAGCGCCGGCCCAGGCGCCAGCGCAAACGCGGGCTTTTGGCACTTTTCCAGATGAGCTTCCAGATCCCGGTGTCGAAGAACTCTTTGATTATCATTGATTTCTTCGCCTCATCCTTCATGTTGTCGAAGGTATGAATAATTCCCAGACCCTCTTTAGCGATTTGCCAGTAACAGGCCGGGATATTTTTCACTTTATCCGGGTAGCGCTGGTTAATGGCATCAAGCATCTTCAGGATCTTCATATAATGGCGCGCAGAGCGAATCAGCGTGTCGTCATTATCCGGGGTGTGCGATACCGAGGCGGAGTGAATGTAGTAGTCGTAAAAGCGTTCGCTGGTGTATTGAACGCGTTCCGCGGCAAGCAGCACCTCAGTCGTCCACGGGATATCCTGATGGCGCAGGCCTGGCTCGAAACGGAAGCCGTGCTGACGAATAAAATCGTGACGATAGATATTCAGCCAGGTCACATGCAGGAACTTACGTGAATCCAGCGCCTTTTTTAACCATGCCGCGCCATTCATGACGCCCGTTGAGGCGAGCTTATCTTCAGGGAAAATAGGGCGAGACGGTTTTTTGTTATTTTCCCAGACGTAGTTGCCATTGCAGGTGGCGACATCCAGGTTCTGCGTGACGGCCATATCCAGCAGACGCTGGTACATGCCGGGTTTGAAGACATCATCAATATCCGGGAAAGAGAGATACTGCCCGGTCGCAACGGCCAGGCCAGTATTACGCGCGATGGACACGCCCTGATTAGGTTGTTCAATAACCTGCATCTGTGGCAGCTTTTCGCGCCATTTTTCGACAATCTGCATCGAGCGGTCAGTGGAACCGTCATTCACGATGATGACTTCCATACTGTCGATGTGTTGATTTACAAGGCAGGTAAAGAACTGATCGAGAAAAGCTTCACCGTTATAAACGGCCACCACCACGCTTAATAAAGGCGCTGAATTTTGCATATGAAACCTGATTATTTTTGGTTGTCGACCAAAGCAATGTATTGCTGGCAAATGGCGTTGATACCGAACGATGCGATCGTTTCGCGATCAACAACCGGCGGAGAGGCATACAGTTCTGCCAGTGTTTTCGCCAGTGATTCGTCGGTTAACGCTGTCAGACCACGCGCCAGGGGGCCAGTAAGGATCTCTGCAGGGCCGCCAGGGCAGTTTGTACTCACCGGTGGGGTCTGACAGATAATGGACTCTACCAGTACATTACCAAAACCTTCGCAGTCGGAACTTAACACTAAAAGGCGTGCCCCTTTGATCCACGGGTAGGGGTTGGTTTCGAACGGGCGGAAGACGATCTTGTTTTCAATTCCCAGCTTAGCGGCAAGCTGTTTGAGCTGATTTATTTTCGCGTCAGAACCTTTGCCTATCAACACCAGCGATGCGTCGATCTTGCTCAGCGCAAACGCCCGCAGCAGCCTGTCGTGACGTTTGTGTTCATGAAAACGGCCAACGTGGATAATGTAATCCTGCCCCTGCATCTCAAAGGGCGCTTCCGCCAGACGCTGAATTTCAGGGATATCAAAGGGGTTATGGATAACCGCTTTGCGCCGCAGGGGGATCGCGAGTACTTCAGACAGATCGTGCAGCACGGCGCCAGAAACCGCCACCACGTTGCGGTTTTCATAGGTATGACGAATTTTATAATGCTTAAACCAGCGAGAAAGCCCGCTGCGATGGCGCAAATAGGAGAAGGAGAACATTCCGTGTACGCAGAACCAGACCTTATCCCGATCCAGCACGCGGCTGTGCGCCACGATACGGTCGGTTTTATGCAGATGTGAGAACACGACATCAAATTTACCGCTGCGTTCTGCCTGCTCGATGGCGCGATCCAGCAAACGGGCGCGACGCGGGATCTCGGTCAGCTTCCGCCAGGGTTTTTTACAGGTATCCTGCACAACCTGAAAATCGATGCCTTCCGGAATGGCGTAGTCGCACACCTTCCGTAAGGAGAAAAGGGTGACCTGATGCCCCAGTTCTGTCAGTCCGCTGGAGAGGGTAAGAACCGTCTTTTCGGCTCCTCCACCGGGTAAACCATCAATAATCATTAGGATGCGCATTATTAATCCAGTAATTTTTGATAAAGCGAAATAAGCTGACTTGATAGTTTTTCAGGGGTTGCTTCTCTGACGCGTTCACGCGCCGCAAGCCCCATATTGTTATTTTTTTCCAGTGAAGGGATGGACATGACGGCCTCCTTCAATGTGTGGATATCAAGTGCATCACAGTAAAACCCGTTCTGGCCTTGCTCAATAAATTCTGAACCACCGCAACTCTCTGACGTAATGACGGGCAATCCACAGGCCATTGCTTCAAGTATGACGTTAGGGAAAGGATCATACAGCGTCGGCAGCAGTAAACCATCAGAAAGCTGATAAAATGGCAGCGTCTCTTTTTGCATCCCCAGGAAACGGATTTGCCCCTCACAGCCTAATGAACGGGCGAGGTCGCGATAACGGCTTTCCGCTTTATCCTGACCGACCACAACCAGCCACGCCGAGGTTCCTGCTATAGCCCGAATAGCGCTTGCCAGCCCCTTGCGTTCAAACCCTGAACCCACGAAGCAGAAAATGACGGCATCAGCGGGTAAGCCAAATTGCTGACGCAGTACAGCGCGTTGTCTCTCTTCTGCCGGAACGAAGCGGCTGGAATCTATTGAATTATAAATCACATGTATCTTTTTTGCGTCAATATCAAAGTCTTCGACGATTTCGCGCTTGATCATCTCCGCATTACAGATAACGGCTTTCAACTCGGGAGCCTGGTACATTTCACGTTCTGCGTGCATCACGTAGCGGTGATAGCGATCGTGCATAAGCAGCTTCGCGCGCCAGGCGGGGAGAATACGCGTACGCTGTAGCAGCCAGCGTCGATGTACACCATCCCCGGCGCGGTAAATATCGCAGCCCGGAATACGTTCGTGGCTCTGGACAATATCAAACTGCTGTTGCTGCCACAGCGTGCGCGCGGCGTGTGCAAAGCCGCGCTCACGGCTGATGCGGCCCCACTTTCGTGGATCGCAAATATGAATATGCCAGTCGTCCTGCTTTTCGCCCTGCCACTCGCGGGTGATGACGTTGAGCTCAAGATTTTGATTGCTCAGCGCGGTAAGTGCCCTGGAGACAAAACGTTCTGCTCCCCCATCCGGACGATATTTTTGGCGCACAATGGCCAGACGATGAAGCTTCATTGCAGGTATCTCCTTGCGGCGGAGACGACAGCATCAACGGGGATGGCGTCGAGATAACGTTCCGTCGTTTTTGTATCAATGGCGTCAGGGTTGGGAAGCGGGCCGTAGTTACCTGCCCAGATGACCTCTCCGTTAACCTGCCATGGCGACCAGAACGTCAATTTTGACGGGCCAAACAGCGCCACGCAGGGCGTCTGAAGAGCGGCGGCCATGTGCATGGGTACGGAGTCAACGCCAATGAACAGGATCGCGTGATCGATTAGCGAGGCCAGTTGGCGCAGGGTTAACTGCCCTGCCAGCGATACAACACCCGTCTGCGGGGAGGCGGCAAGAATGCGGTCAATCATCGCCAGCTCTTTCTTGTCCGGTCCCGCCGTGAGGACGATAGTGTGGCCGTCCTGCTGCAACGCGGCGATAGTTTGCGCCATTTTGCCTTCGTCCCAGCACTTAAAGAACCAGCGTGAAGTGGGTTGAATAACGATGTAGCGGTCTCCCACGCCCTTTTGCGACAGCTTTTGGTGAGCATGGCGCCAGTCATCCGCGCTGTAAGCCATGGTCACGGTAGGGTTGGCCATTACCGGCAGCGCTGACAGTATGGAGAGATTTTGTTCAACGGTGTGCAACGACTGATGGCTGGCGACCGAGACCAGTTCACTGTGACAAAAACGCCAGAAGGCGTTATTGCGCTTGTTAAAGGCGAACCCGAGTCGAACCGGTGCGCCGGTGAAGCGGGTGACAATCGCGCTGCGCCACTGATCGGCAAGATTGATCACCAGATGATAATGCTGAGCACGTAAAGCACGAAGCAACTGCCACTCTTTTTGCAGGTGCTTCAGCGTCCCCAGCTGCTTCCATTTACGATCGATACCATAGATCGTCCCGATTGCCGGGTGCGCGGCGAGCATGTCTCGCGTCTCTTCATAGAGAAGCACGTCGATTTGGGCGTCAGGCCATTTCTGGCGTAATGAATTGATGACGGGGGTGGTGAGTAACATGTCACCATGATGGCGAAGTTTGATCAGTAAAATGCGCAAATCAGGCGTGTCAGGTAAGTTATTCATCATCATCTTATCGGCGTTGTACTATTGGCAATTCTAATAGACCTGGTAACGACTTGCACTCTTTCTCCATAATGTCAGGAATTTCCCTGGAAGGGTTTACTCCTGCTTTCGGGCGTGCGTAACATAGCGCTAACTATTTTGTCTTGCGGGCTCATTATGAAAAAACCAGCGTTTATCATCACGATCGATACCGAAGGGGATAATCTCTGGCAGAACCACCGGGTGATCAAAACGGAAAACGCGCGCTACCTGGCGCGGTTTCAGGCGCTTTGTGAACGTTTCGGCTTTAAGCCCGTCTGGCTGACCAACTACGAGATGGCCGTCGAACCGGTATTCATTGAGTTCGCGAAAGAGGTCATAGCCCGCGGCCAGGGTGAGGTGGGAATGCATCTCCATGCCTGGAACAGCCCTCCGGAGCACGATCTGACCGGTGATGACTGGCGCTGGCAGCCTTATCTGATTGAGTTTTCAGACGAGGTCATGCGTGAGAAAGTGCTCTTCATGACCCGCTTACTGGAAGAGACTTTCCAGACAAAAATGCTCAGCCATCGCGCCGGGCGCTGGGCATTCGACAGCCGTTACGCCCAGTTGCTGATTGAGCTGGGGTATCAGGTAGATTGTTCCGTTACGCCGCGCGTGAACTGGCGCAACGCGAAAGGTGCCCCGCAGGGTAATGGCGGAACGAATTACCAGCATTTTCCCGATAGTGCCTACTTTTTGGACGTAGACGACATTTCCCGGCCGGGAAACAGCCCTCTCCTCGAAGTGCCGATGAGCATCCAGTATAAACACCCGGCATGGCTGAATTCCCTGAAGCAGGGTTATGATCGTCTGCGCGGTAAATACCGTTCTCCGTCAGTTAACTGGTTACGTCCGTCCGGAGGAAATGCGGCGGAGATGATTAAGGTTGCGCAGCAGTGCCTGGCTCAGGGGAATGACTACGTGGAATTCATGCTGCATTCGTCGGAATTTATGCCTGGCGGGAGCCCTACTTTTAAAGACGAGGTCGCGATTGAGGGGCTGTATCAGGATCTGGAGCAGCTCTTTACCTGGTTATCAGATAAGACCGTTGGGATGACGCTGGCGGAGTTTTACCAGTACAAAAAATAGTTATGCCCGCCAGGCGGGCATATTTGTTATTGCTGTTTTGTTTGTGAGAAAGGTGTACTTAGCGCAAACAAAATCATAAAGAAGATTAAGGCTTCTGAACTGAGCAGTATGACATCTGTCAGTCCATACAAAAGCAAAAGAAGCATCGACGTCAGCAGCAGTGCGTTTCTGTTTCGTAAGGCATACACAATCATCGAAACGAAGAAAAAGAGCATTACCGCTACGCCGGGGATCCCCTGCAAAGAGTATTTCTCAATAAATTCATTATGCAGGTGGACTTTGATGTACACGAGCGCGGTAGCAAGATGTGGATGGCCGTCTTTTATATACTGCCGTGTCCACGCTTCACGCTCTTCCAGCGATTGCCCTAACGGATGGGCAAGACCATTCTCGATCCCGATAGTCCACATCGAAAAACGTGCGCCGAGTGAGGTGCGGTCAAAACCTTGTTGATAACGTTCAACCTCACGTTGGGTTTGTTGTATTTTTGGCGAAATCAATGGTTTGTAGCTAACGATTACAACGCCTGCAACAATGCATAAAAAGATGAGGGCTGATTTAAGATGAATCTTTCTGAAATGATAAAGCGTGAGCACAATTGCCAGAAGCAGATATAAACCCATCGCAGCGCGGGTCCCCGTCAACAGTATGACGAAGTAAGAGATTAATATAGTGAAGCCCGCAACAACATACAGCTTCACGTTCTGTTGAAGGTAAAGACTGTATACGAAAGCCAGTGACAGGACAGAATAAACATAAGCTGAAACGGTGGCACGGTTAATTGCCATCTCAACGCGAGTCATACCTTGCGAGGCCTGCCACAAGCCATACCCTGTGGCGAGCACAAACCCCAGGGCCGTTGCGAAGAAGAAGAATTTCCTGAAGGTATCCTTATCGATATAAAACTTAAAGCGGTCGATATAGAAAATCAGGACACTCGCTAAAATTAACTTTTTGCTGGCACCGAGGTAGTCGCTGTAAAGGTTGAGACCCTCGTTATGATACTCATAGAGTAAGTACCAGCCGAGGTTAAGTAACCCAATCAGCAGAATGGGCAGTGCTATAGTAAAAGGTCGCAGAGTGATTTTTTTATATTCGAAAGCCAGGCCAATAATACTGACGTAAATAGCGATATAGAAAAATTCTCTTTGCTTCCCAGAACTGACTAAAGCCAGTATCAAGGAGATGAGGCTTAAAGCGATCGTCAGTTGATATAGCCGTGGTTTTATTTTTTCCATAACGCCTCAATAACCCTTTTTTTGTAGCTAAAACGAACATCGGTGGACAGGAAAAAAGACAATGTATACATGGTCTTTACGCGTTGTTTCACGAGCTGCAATTGTTGGTCTGTCAGACAGGACCGATGGTTGCTGTAAATATCAAACCAGTGGCAATTGACGAGATGTTTGTAGCGTGACGGAAATGTTCTTTCCATCTGTAACGTGCATTCGACAAGCGTTGAAATTTTGCTGGCGTCCAGACTGCTCGACAAACTGTCGCGACGCTTGATGTAATAATAATGCCCCTGGCGTTGATAGGCTATTTTGCTCGATTGCATCAACATTCCCGGGAAGACAGCGAAATCCTCATAACATAACATCGGAGGTATGGGATTTTTCTCGTAAAGACTACGATGAATAAACTGGCCAATGAGATGTGCCTGAAAGTCTTTATGACGTAAGAAACGAGCAATTGCTTCATGTTGTGACAATGGCACAGGCTTAAATCCCTGCCAGTCTGAAGTCATTTTCCGGGGATCGCGAATCTCAAGCAAACGAGTCAGTAACATGTCCGGACGTTGCGCTTTCAGGAAGGCCATTGCGTCCCTGAGGCTGCCAGGCTTTAAGCAATCATCACTGTCGAGCATCGTAATATACTCACCCGATGCCAGTGCGACAGCGCTGTTTCTTACCCGGCCAACGTTACGAAAGTTCACGGTGCGCGTTATGATCTGAGGAAATTTCGGCGACCACTCATCAATTATTGCCTGCGTGGCATCCTCAGAACTGTCATTGAAAATAATGACTTCAGTATCCTGATCGGTTGCTGCCAGCAGGCTTGAAAGCGTGGCGTGCAGCGTAGCTTCAGCGTTATGCGCAGCAATAATGACGCTTAAAAAAGCCATAAAAATTAGTTTCCTTGAGCGTCGGTAGCGCTAGCCAGTGAGCGGGCTTTTGGTAATGTACGGATAAACTGCTGAAGATCGTGTAACGCGGAGTCAGTGACAGAGAATAGCGCTTCCCGTTCTTGCGGGAAGTAATAGCGCGTTTCAAACACATAAGAACAAATGTTATCGTCATTCCCGATCAGCATCACATTGCCAAGCGGACGCTGTTCATAGTGACAACACGGTCCAAACAGCAGGACCACCGGCACGCCGACGGCGTCTGCGATGTAGACATTCCCCGAGTCAGACGCGATATAGCAGTCCATCTTAGAAATGGCCCAGGGAAGCTCTTCCAGCGAAATTTTGCCAATAAGATTGATAAAATTGGGGATGTCACCGTAAAGACGGGTGATATCGTCCATCCACGACTGTTCGTTTGGCGCGCCGAAGACATAAAACTCGCAGGGTAAATCAGCAAGTTGATCAACAATCCGCTTCCAGATAACCGGAGGGACGGTTTTGGCTTTATTGCCCGCCGCAATACTGATGCCGATGCGGATAACGCCAGGTTTATCAAGAATGGCCGGCCAGGTCGTCGGCTTGAAGAGTGGCTTTGTGGCGTGCTTGGGAGAGTCTTGCCACGTGAGCGAGCGGTCGGCCAGTTTCAGGTAGTTCGTCACCGAAAGCGTTTTTTTGCCATGCTCAACGGTGCCGTCGGCTGCGAGATAGAAAATCCCGTGATACCACCTGCGCGTGTAAATGCTTAAAAATTGTTTGTTTTTGGCATTGCAGACGGCGGCAAAAAAGAGGTTCACGCTGTTGGGCTGTAGCAGGTAGACGTTGTCGTAGCGGTTCATGATCCTGCACGCGAAGCACAGTTTACGCCACAGGTTGCGCTTATGCTGCTCAATAAAATAGATCTGCTCAATAGTCTCATCATGCTTCGCCAGCGCGCCAACGCTGCGACTGATCAACACATCGCTTTTTTGCAGATATGCCAGAAGAGGCGTCGCATTAATAAAGTCACCGATTTTGGCTGTCTGAATGACAAGGTTCTTGCCCGTGTCTTTTCGAAACAGCTTCCGGATGAGTTTCACCGGAAAGAGTAAAATCAGCAGAAATACATAACTCATGGGTTAAATATCCCTGTTGGAAAGCCGATGGCTGCCCTGTAAAAATGAAAAAATAGCATCTGCGCTAATATCCTTCGTTTGTTGCGTAGGGCTGACCATCTGATGCTGGTTTTTACCGTAACCCCCGATCAACCCCGGATCGGTCGGGCCGAAAATCGTGATATTAGGACGATCCAGTGCGGCGGTTAAATGGCTTAACCCTGTATCCACAGAAACGACGGCGTTAGCGCCCGCCAGCTGTGCGGCAACCTGCGCCAGCGTGAGTTTGGGTAACACCTCGACGTGGGAAAAACCTGCTGCCAGACGTTCCGCTCGCTGCCGCTCATGTTCAGCGCCCCACGGGAGTTTAATATGGATACCGCAAGGTTGCATTAGTTCAATCAGCCTTCTCCAGTGCGTTTCCGGCCAGTGCTTATCGTCGCGCGTTGTGGCATGCAGGAAGACCAGATAGGGCGCGCTATCCTTGTCCGTTTCGCGCAGAAAATGCTGTGCGATGGCGTAGTCACCCTGGAGGTCGGGTTTTGCATAGCCGAGACTCTTAGCGAACAGCTCACGGGTACGTTCCACGGCGTGCTGCTGCTTCGCAATATGGTGGCGACGGTTATAGAACAGGCTCGCCAGCGGTTCGCGGGCGGTTTGCCAGTCCATGCCGTGCTTTACGCCGTGCGCCAGACGCGTGACCAGCGCGGCGCTTTTCACCAGCCCCTGGGCGTCGACGATCGCGTCGTAACGCCGGGCCTGCACCGCTTCGCGGAAGGCTTTGCGTTCGGCTTTAATCTGTGCGGAGAACCACGCTTTGCGCCAGCGGCGAATGGCCACCGGGATCACGCGATCAACCGCTTCATGCCAGGTGGGGATCTGCGCGAAGCCTTCTTCCACCACCCAGTCAAAACGGATGCCGGGAATGGCCCGCATGGCGTCCGTCAGCGACGGCAGCGTATGCAGAACATCACCCATTGAGGAGGTTTTAACGATCAATACCCGCATCCGTTATCCTTCTTCGCTCAACAGCAGTGCGTTGAGTTCTTCGAGAACACGCTGCGGGGTAATGTCGATCAGGCTCTGATGGTAACCTTCTGCGGCATCGCCTTTGCGCACCTTGTGGTAGCCGGTGATCAAACGGATCACGCGCGCCTTGTGCGACAGCGGCGGCGTGAAGTCCGGGCTGCTTGGGCCATACAGCGCGACCAGCGGGCGGTCCAGCGCGGCGGCGACGTGCATCAGGCCAGAGTCGTTACTGACCACGGCCTTACAGGCGGCAATGAGGATAACCGCCTGCTCGAGTTGCGTTTCCCCGGCCAGGTTGCGGCACCATGCCTGTTGCTCGGTGCTCAGCGTGGCGAGAATTTCATTGCCCGCCTCATGATCTTTCGCCGAGCCAAACAGCACAATCTGATAGCCTTCATCGATAAGCTGTTTCGCCAGCTCTGCATAGTGATAGTGCGGCCAGCGTTTTGCCGGACCGAATTCTGCGCCAGGGCAGAACCCAATCATCGGGCGTTCGGACGAAATGCCAAATGCGTTGCAGGTGTGGGATTTCTCCCCATCGCTTACCTGGAGCTGCGGCCACAGCAGCGGCTGCGGCAGATCTTTCGCGCTGCGCATCACGCCTTTGTCGTAGGCCAGCGCCACGTAGCGCTCCACCATCAGCGGCCAGGCCTCTTTATCCAGCACCCGGGCGTCGTTCAGCAGGCCGTAGCGCATTTCACCGCGCCAGCCGGTACGGTGCGGGATGCCCGCAAAGAAGGGCACAAGGGCGGATTTGAAGGAGTTAGGCAGCACGTACGCGCGGTCATAGCGTTTCTCGCGCAGGCTGTGGCCGAGTTTGCGGCGTTCACCGATTTCCAGCGCCCCGTGTCCGAGCGGCATCGGGATCGCCTCGTTCACTTCCGGCATACGCGATAACAGCGGACGGCACCATGTGGGTGCCATCACGTCGATTATCGCCTGGGGATAACGCGCCTTGAGCGTGCGATAGAGACTTTGCGACATCATCATGTCGCCCACCCATGACGGGCCGATCACCAGAATTTTCATGCTTATGCGTCGCGGTTCAGCCAGGCCATATATTCCGTTACGCCTTCGGCAACGGTCTTGAACGGCTTGTCGTAGCCTGCGGCGCGCAGGTTAGTCAGGTCCGCCTGGGTGAATGCCTGGTAGCGGCCTTTCAGCTTATCCGGGAACGGAATGTACTCGATGCTGCCTTTCTTATGGTACGCCAGCGTCGCGTCTGCCACCGCCTGGAAGGATTCCGCGCGGCCAGTGCCCAGGTTGAAAATGCCGGACACGCCATTTTCCAGGAACCACAGGTTTACTGCCGCCACATCGCCCACGTAGACGAAGTCACGCTTGAAGCCGTCGCTGCCTTCGAACAGTTTCGGGCTTTCGCCGTTATTTAATTGGGTGTTCAGGTGGAACGCCACGCTCGCCATGCTGCCTTTGTGGCCTTCGCGCGGCCCGTAGACGTTGAAGTAGCGGAAGCCGACAATCTGCGAGTTCGCTTCTGGCAGGATCTGACGTACGTACTCATCAAACAGGAATTTGGAGTAACCGTAAACGTTCAGCGGCTGCTCATATTCGCGGGATTCGATGAAATCTGAAGTGCGCCCACCGTAAGTTGCCGCGGAAGAGGCGTACAGGAACGGAATTTCACGCTCCAGGCAGTAGTGCAGGAGCTCTTTGGAGTACTGATAGTTGTTATCCATCATGTACTTGCCGTCCCACTCGGTGGTGGAGGAGCACGCACCTTCGTGGAAGATGGCTTCGATCTCGCCGAACTCTTCACCCGCCATAATCTGGATAAGGAAGTCTTCTTTATCCATGTAGTCAGCGATGTTCAGATCCACCAGGTTCACGAACTTGGTGCCGTCTTTCAGGTTGTCCACCACCAGAATGTCGGTGATGCCTTTGTCATTGAGGGCCTTAACAATATTGCTGCCGATAAAGCCCGCGCCGCCAGTAACGATGATCATAACTGTAACCTTTGAAGTATGAGTCGGGGAATATCCCGAACGCTAATCTCTTTATCATATCATCACAATGCTCAGGCTTCAGCCATTCACCGATATGCAGCAGGGGTACGCGTGATTTATGCTGCAAAAACGAGAAGAGATACTGCGTCATCTCGTCATGAACTATTGGTTTGGGTAATATGTGCCAAAATTTGCCGAGTCTGGAGAATTGCAATGCGTGGTGATTTTTACAAACAGTTAAACAGCGACCTCGACACCGCACGTGCGGAAGGGTTGTTCAAAGAAGAGCGTATTATCACGTCTGCCCAGCAGGCGGACATCACCGTTGCCGACGGCAGCCATGTGATCAACTTTTGCGCGAACAACTACTTAGGTCTTGCGAATCACCCTGAGCTAATTGCCGCGGCGAAAAACGGCATGGACACCCACGGTTTCGGTATGGCCTCCGTTCGCTTTATCTGCGGTACGCAGGACAGCCACAAGCAGCTTGAGCAAAAGCTGGCGAACTTCCTCGGAATGGAAGACGCGATTCTGTACTCCTCCTGCTTCGACGCCAACGGCGGTCTGTTTGAGACCCTGCTCGGCGCAGAAGACGCGATTATCTCCGACGCCCTGAACCACGCCTCCATCATCGACGGCGTACGCCTTTGCAAAGCGAAGCGTTTCCGCTACGCCAACAACGACATGGTGGAGCTGGAAGCGCGCCTGAAAGAGGCCCGTGAAGCAGGGGCTCGCCACGTCCTGATCGCCACCGACGGCGTGTTCTCCATGGACGGTGTGATCGCCAACCTGAAGGGCGTGTGCGATCTGGCGGATAAATACGACGCGCTGGTGATGGTGGATGACTCTCACGCGGTCGGTTTTGTCGGCGAAAACGGTCGTGGCTCCCACGAATACTGCGACGTAATGGGCCGCGTGGATATCATCACCGGTACGCTGGGCAAAGCGCTCGGCGGCGCGTCTGGCGGCTACACTGCCGCGCGTAAAGAGGTGGTCGAGTGGCTGCGCCAGCGCTCCCGCCCGTATTTGTTCTCCAACTCCCTGGCGCCGGCGATTGTGGCTGCCTCCATTAAAGTGCTGGAGATGGTGGAATCCGGGGCTGAGCTGCGCGACCGCCTGTGGGCTAACGCCCGCCTGTTCCGTGAAAAAATGAGTGCCGCAGGATTCACCCTGGCCGGTGCCGATCACGCGATCATTCCGGTGATGCTGGGCGACGCGGTTGTCGCGCAGAAATTTGCTCGTGAGCTTCAGAAAGAAGGGATTTACGTGACCGGGTTCTTCTTCCCGGTGGTACCAAAAGGTCAGGCGCGTATCCGCACCCAGATGTCTGCGGCGCACTCGCCTGAACAAATTGAACGTGCGGTGGAAGCCTTTACCCGCATCGGCAAACAGCTGGGCGTCATTGCCTGAGGACGTATGATGAAAGCGTTATCCAAACTGAAAGCGGAAGAAGGGATTTGGATGACCGACGTGCCGGAGCCGGAAGTCGGTCATAACGATCTGCTGATCAAAATTCGTAAAACCGCCATCTGCGGTACTGACGTTCACATCTACAACTGGGACCAGTGGTCACAGAAAACCATTCCGGTACCGATGGTTGTCGGTCACGAATATGTCGGCGAAGTGGTGGGTATCGGCCAGGAAGTAAAAGGCTTCAACATTGGCGATCGCGTCTCCGGTGAAGGCCACATTACCTGCGGTCACTGCCGTAACTGTCGCGGTGGGCGTACCCACCTGTGCCGCAACACCGTCGGCGTGGGCGTGAACCGTCCGGGCTGTTTCGCGGAATATCTGGTGATCCCGGCGTTTAACGCCTTCAAAATCCCGGACAATATCTCTGACGATCTGGCCTCCATTTTCGACCCGTTCGGCAACGCGGTACACACGGCGCTCTCCTTCGACCTGGTGGGTGAAGACGTGCTGGTTTCCGGCGCGGGCCCCATCGGCATTATGGCGGCAGCCGTGGCGAAGCATGTGGGTGCGCGCAACGTGGTGATCACCGACGTGAACGAATACCGCCTGTCGTTGGCGCGCAAAATGGGCGTCACCCGCGCGGTGGATGTCTCGAAAGAGAGCCTGACCGATGTGATGGAAGAGCTGGGCATGACCGAAGGCTTTGACGTGGGTCTGGAGATGTCCGGCGCGCCACCGGCGTTCCGCACCATGCTCGACACCATGAACCACGGTGGCCGTATCGCGATGCTGGGTATTCCACCGTCAGATATGTCCATTGACTGGAACAAAGTCATCTTCAAGGGGCTGTTCATTAAGGGCATCTATGGCCGTGAGATGTTCGAAACCTGGTACAAGATGGCCGCGCTGATCCAGTCCGGTCTGGATCTGTCCCCGATTATCACTCACCGTTTCTCCATCGATGAGTTCCAGCAGGGCTTTGACGCAATGCGGTCCGGCCAGTCAGGGAAAGTGATCCTGAGCTGGGATAAGTAATTAAAAAGGGGCCAGCGGCCCCTTTTTTTACTGATTCTTTTTCTCTTCGTCCGTCAGGTAACGCACCTTGCGGGTGTAATCCTGGCCTTTGAACAGCAGCCTGTTATCCGGCGATTCCAGATACTTCTGCCATTCGGAAAGCGGGAAACCACCGTGCGCGCCAATCACCTCTTTCGGCACAACGGCTTCCTGACCGCCGATCTTCTTGGAGACCGGCCAGTTCATCCAGTCACCGAGGTTAACCGTTTTTACATCCAGCATGTCCAGCAGCGCAGCGAGCGGCAGCTGATCGGTCGGCGGCTGCGTGTCGTCCATCAGCTCCCAGGTATCCTGGAACAGCGTCAGCCACAGCGGGCAGATACGGCGCCAGGTCTTTTTGGTGGCGGCAAGAAACGCGCCGTTAACGTGATCGACCAGATACGGACGCACCGTTTCTTTGTAATATGCCGGCACTTTCTCCGCTGGCGCGCCGTCCAGCTTGGCAATCATTTTGCCCTGACGGAAGCTGGAGTAGATGTGCATATCCGCCATGTTGATCTCTGGCATTTTAAGCAGGTTGAGATCGGAGTCGATCATCAGCACACCTTCACCGCGCGCCTGCAACGGAGCGTTAAGCTTCACCAGACGACTGAGGTAGATCTGCTTATAGCGGTAACCTTCTTCACGTTTTGGAAGCGTGAGGGTAACAACGCGGGTTTTTGGCGGCAGCTCGCCGAAAGCGGATTCAGGCTGATCGCTGACGATAACAATCTCGCTGACGTCGGTGGCATAACGCTCTGCAAAGGTCGCTGACAATAACGCCTCTTCGACGAAATCCGCGCCCGTACACGGGATCACAATGGAATCCACCGCAACGAGATCGCGCGTGACCGGAAGGGAAGCGTAAGGAATGTTATGACGCCCGGTAATGTGGCGGTAGCGAGCATTCAGGAATTTAAACATGTTCTTCTCGTTTGGTTATTGCGCGCCAAGAACGGCCTCGACACCGTTAACATAGCTTTCAATGGCATACATGTTGCAGACATTCTGGTGTGCGGCAGCGGCGAGCCGGGCGCGCAGAGCAGGATCCTGCCAGATATTATCCAGATGTTGAGCAAGTTGCGACACGTCGCTCCAGGGAAACAGCAGGCCGGTCGACTCATGATCGATCAATTCTGCCGTGCCGGTCACCTTTGAACCAATCACGGGAATATTCAGCAGCATTGCCTCCAGCACGACGCGCGGCAGGCCTTCGCTCTTCGAGGCCAGAATAAATGCGTCAAAGGTGGCGAGATAGTCAAAAGGCGTGTTCTGGAAACCGGTAAAAATGACGTGCTCAGCAATACCCAGCGCGTCAGCCTGTGCCGCCAGTGCGCCGCGCTCCGCCCCTTCACCGACCAGCACCATCTTCCATTTTGCCTGCGGGTGCCTCTGGCTGAACTGTGCCAGCGCCTCCAGCGTATGGTGGTTGGCTTTGCGAGGGATTAGCGAGCCAATGCTGCCGAACACAAACGTGTCGTCATCAATGTTCAGACGCTGGCGCATCGCGCGTCGGTCGGGCAAAGGCTGGTGGATGTCGATAGCATTGTTGACCGTGGTACACAGCGCTGGCCGGACGCCATGCTGAAGCAACACGCGTTCAACGCCGTGCGAGACGGCGATGATTTTTGTGGCATGGGCATTGACCAGCTTCACCAGCGGCGGGGTCAGCACCGGTTCAATCCGGCAGTGCTGGATTATCCGCGCATGCAGGTTTGCGCCCGCCAGATACCCTTCTTCGTTAGAGCCTGGCTGGTTGTTCATATACAGCGTATCGAATCCACCTTCCCTGAAAATGGTCTCGATCTTGCTGACGTTGGGGCGAATGCGCCACAGGGTATCGATATGCCGCGTAAATGCTTTGCGCGCTGAACGCGAGAAAAACAGCAGACCACGTCCCGCTTCTTTCAGTAGTTTTGCCCATGCCGGTTGCTTACGTTGAGGGATAACGAGTAGCGGGATCCCAATGCTATTGAGCACCTGGCCAATCGTTTGACCTTCAGCACGACTATAATCACTGTAAAAACAACAAGTAATGTCGAATTTGTCGCGGTTGATTCGCTTCAGAAGCTCAAGCATACTGTTGGTACCTCCCCCCCATTCTTTGCCCGTGTCCAGGAGGAGGATTTTACGTTTTTGCGGCATGTCTGAATCCGTATGCTACCCTTCATCTGACCGCATTATAAAGAATTTACTGAAATAAAATAGATTTTTTGTATTTCTTTGTCTTTTTACAAGAAAACATTTTAAACGCGCTTATTTTAAAAGTGCGATTTAAGACTTTAATCGCCTCTTCTCAATTCGATAGTATGAGTGAAAAATTTTATGTCGTTATTGAGAGAGTGAAAATATGTTTAAAATAACGGTCTGCTTATTAACGTTTAACTCCGAAAGAACGTTGCACGATGTTATTCCTCCTCTTTTAAAAATAGCAGATGAATTCGTTATAGTGGATTCCGGAAGTACAGACTCGACGATATATATTTGCCAGAGTTATGGATTGTCGCCCATATTCAAAAAATATAGCTGGCACGGCGAGCAGATGAACCATGCCGTATCCCATGCGCATAACGACTGGGTGCTGTGCATGGACAGTGACGAAATACTCGATCAAGAAACCGTTGATGCTATTTTAGAATTAAAAATGGGCGATGAACCCGAACTGGATATGGCGTGGCGGATATGTCGTCACTGGTTTGTTTTGGGAGAAAATGTCCGAACGATTTATCCCGTCTCATCACCGGATTATCCGGTGCGTCTTTTTAACCGTACGCAGTCGCGATTTAATAACCGGCCAGTAGACGATCAGGTTGAAGGTTTTCTCCGTTCTGAACGTATTCCAGGTTATGTCAGACATGAGACGTTTCATTCGCTGCATGAACTTTTTAATAAATTAAACGGATATACCACTCGCCTGGTTCAATATCAGACGATACGTCCCTCTCTTGGTCGCGGCGCGATCAGCGCTATCGGCGCATTTTTCAAATGGTATCTGTTTAGGGAAGGTGCGAACAAGTTCCTGATATGAGATCATCATATTCATCCGGAGCGCATCCCAGAGGGACATCATGAGCCATCAACTCACCTTCGCCGATAGTGAATTCAGCACTAAGCGCCGTCAGACCCGAAAAGAGATTTTCCTCTCCCGCATGGAGCAGATTCTGCCATGGCAGAATATGACCGCTGTCATCAAGCCGTTTTATCCCAAGGCGGGCAATGGCCGACGGCCCTATCCGCTGGAGACCATGCTGCGTATTCACTGCATGCAGCATTGGTACAACCTGAGCGACGGTGCCATGGAAGATGCCCTGTACGAAATCGCCTCCATGCGTCTGTTTGCCCGGTTATCCCTGGATAGCGCCTTGCCGGACCGCACCACCATCATGAATTTCCGCCACCTGCTGGAGCAGCATCAACTGGCCCGCCAATTGTTCAAGACCATCAATCGCTGGCTGGCCGAAGCAGGCGTCATGATGACTCAAGGCACCTTGGTCGATGCCACCATCATTGAGGCACCCAGCTCGACCAAGAACAAAGAGCAGCAACGCGATCCGGAGATGCATCAGACCAAGAAAGGAAATCAGTGGCACTTTGGCATGAAGGCCCACATTGGTGTCGATGCCAAGAGTGGCCTGACCCACAGCCTAGTCACCACCGCGGCCAACGAGCATGACCTCAATCAGCTGGGTAATCTGCTGCATGGAGAGGAGCAATTTGTCTCAGCCGATGCCGGCTACCAAGGGGCGCCACAGCGCGAGGAGCTGGCCGAGGTGGATGTGGACTGGCTGATCGCCGAGCGCCCCGGCAAGGTAAGAACCTTGAAACAGCATCCACGCAAGAACAAAACGGCCATCAACATCGAATACATGAAAGCCAGCATCCGGGCCAAGGTGGAGCACCCATTTCGCATCATCAAGCGACAGTTCGGCTTCGTGAAAGCCAGATACAAGGGGTTGCTGAAAAACGATAACCAACTGGCGATGTTATTCACGCTGGCCAACCTGTTTCGGGCGGACCAAATGATACGTCAGTGGGAGAGATCTCACTAAAAACTGGGGATAACGCCTTAAATGGCGAAGAAACGGTCTAAATAGGCTGATTCAAGGCATTTACGGGAGAAAAAATCGGCTCAAACATGAAGAAATGAAATGACTGAGTCAGCCGAGAAGAATTTCCCCGCTTATTCGCACCTTCCTTAGCGGTGCCTGGCGTCAGGGCAAAGTAGGTGTGGTGACAGGGTTTTATGCCACGGCGTACAGTTTTTTGAAGTATTTCAAGGCCTGGTATCAGGATCGGGAAAAGAGAGAGTCCGTTGCAAAAGAGCGGTCGGACTCTTATCTGGCAGAATAGGCGTTAGCCGATCAGGCTTTTTTTCCCCAACCCTGCCACTGTTGCTGGACGTATTTAACCAGTGTACTGCTGCTGATGCTTTCGCCAATCACCGAGAAGAAGCGGGTTGCATAGACCGGTTCAGGCGGCTGTTTCAGCGTGCAGTTCTTCACGCCGCGGAATGGATTACGCGGCTGCGTTGCGGATGGTTGCGTGCTACCCGGACGAGAAGTATCCACCTGAGGTTCATTGAGCAGATCGCTCGGACGCACCAGCGTAATATCGGCGGGTAAGCCCGACAACATTTGCTGCAAAACGCGAACGGTAGACGGATGCGGATGCCCAATGGCAATCGCCGAACCGTTACGGCGCGCCAGCTGTACCGCGCGGTTGAACTGCACGCGGATATCCGCTTCGTTCTGGGAGTCGTCCAGGAATACTTTGCGCTTGATGACTTTTACACCTGTCCCCTGAGCGGCACGCATCGCCTGGCTGTTGCCGATGGTCATGCTGTCGAGGAAATAGAGATTGTAACGCTCCAGCGCCTGCATCACTTTCAGCATACCGTACAGGCTGGAGGTCATCGCGCTGCCCATATGGTTATTCAGACCCACGGCATACGGCACTTTATTGTACGCATCGCGGATGATGCGATCGATCTCGTCGCTGCTCATGTCCGGGCGCAGGGTATCTTTTTCCAGCGGCTGCTTGCTGAGGGGGGCCATCGGCAGATGGATGAGGACCTGATGGCCGCCATTGTGCGCTTTGGTCGCCATTTCATGCGCGTGAGGCGCATTAGGCAGGACGGCGACAGAGATGGCTGGCGGCATCGCCAGCACCTGATTTTCATAGTGTGGTCGATAACCGAAGTCATCAATCACAATCGCGAGTTTGCCTGCATAAACCGGTGCAGCCAGCGCCAGTGCGCTGACTACGGAAACAACAATTCGACGAAATTGAAGCAAAACCTATCTTCCCAACCACGGCTGTGGATTGACCGCCTGACCCTGACGACGAATTTCGAAATAGAGTGACGGGCGGCCCTGACCGCCACTGCTGCCCACAAGGGCAATGGGTTGACCCGCGCGCACCTGGGTGCCAACGCTGACCAGCGCGCTCTGGTTGTAGCCGTAAAGACTCATATCGCCTTTACCGTGTTCAACCACCACCACGAGCCCATAACCCTGTAGCCAGTCGGCCAGGATCACGCGGCCATCGGCGATGGCTTTCACTTCGCTACCTTCAGACGCACCGATAACGATCCCCTTCCAACGTAGCTCACCCTGCAACTGTTCGCCATAGCGATGCAGGATCGTACCGCGAACGGGCCAGTAAGCCTGACCACGCGGGGAGCCGAGGCCGCCGGTACGCGACATCAGGGAACGTTCATTTTCAGTCGGTTTGTAGGTGGTGCCTTTCCGGGAGGCTTCCTGCTGCTTATTACGCACCGCCTGCGCTTCGCGCGCTTCTTTTTCGGCGCGCGCTTTGGCCGCGGCTTCTGCCCGGGCAATGCTGTTACGCAGTCTGGATTCGTTGGCGCGCATTTCGCTCAGCTGGCTTTGTCCTGCCTGGATAGAGGACTCCAGCCCGGCGAGCGTCTTCTTACGCTCATTGCGCGCCTGCTCAAGCTTCTCCTGCTGCGCCTGCTGATCGTAGAGCAGCGTTTGCTGCTGGCTCTGCTTCTCTTCCAGCTCGGCTTTTTGCGTGGTGACTTCTTCGC
This sequence comes from Enterobacter sp. MGH 33, assembly GCF_000534535.1. Taxonomy (NCBI): domain Bacteria; kingdom Pseudomonadati; phylum Pseudomonadota; class Gammaproteobacteria; order Enterobacterales; family Enterobacteriaceae; genus Enterobacter; species Enterobacter sp. MGH 33. Next base: position 409,531 of record NZ_KI973212.1, read on the forward strand.
GCGTCTGTTTCAGCTGCGCAATGGTCTCCTGACGCGCCTGGTTTAGATAGCCGAAATAGGCCTGTAAACGCTGACCACGCTGGCTCTCTTCACCGCTGAGGATCAGCTGAAGGCCTGTGTGCTCACCCTGACGGAAAGCAGCATCAAGCTGTGCAGCAAGGTTCCGCTCCTGGGCATCGCGCTGACGCTCCAGTTTCGCAATCGACGCGTTCATTTCATCGATTTGCTTATTGAGCTGGGCAAGGGTGTTTTGTGTTTCACGCAGCTTACGCGCGGCGGCGGAAATGGCCTCTTCCTGCTTTTTAAGCTGGGCGAGCAGGGTGGCGCGCTGCTGCTGTTGCTGACGTACCGCACGCTCTTTGGCGGCGATATCGGCCTGAATGGATTTAAGCTGATCGCGGTCATCCGCGTGGGCGGATGCGGCGCACAGCAATACGCCAGCGCTGAGTGCGCTGGCGCAAAGCAGAGGTCTGACTGATAACCGAAGCGGCTTCACGACCCATGTGATTGAAAAAATCGCCTTTCCCCTCATGGGGAGCGATTATTCCACGATGAACAGCGGCTTGCCAGTCATCTCTTCAGGGATTTCCATACCCATCAGCGACAACATGGTTGGCGCGATGTCGGAAAGCTTGCCGCCTTCCACAGCTTTCACTGATTTATCACCTACATAAATCAGTGGAACAGGCAGGTTGGTATGGGCGGTATGCGCCTGACCGGTTGCCGGATCACGCATCTGTTCTGCGTTACCGTGGTCAGCAGTGATCAGCAGCTGGCCGCCCACGGATTCAACCGCTTTCGCGACCTGCTCAACGCAGTGGTCCAGCGCTTCAACAGCTTTAACGGCTGCTTCCATCACGCCGGTGTGGCCCACCATGTCGCCATTCGGATAGTTACAGATGATGGTGTCGTATTTACCGCTTTCGATCGCGGCCACCAGTTTTTCGGTCAGCTCCGCAGAGCTCATTTCTGGCTGGAGATCGTAAGTGGCGACTTTCGGCGAGTTAATCAGGATGCGGTCTTCGCCTTTAAACGGCTCTTCTACGCCGCCGTTAAAGAAGAAGGTCACGTGCGCATACTTCTCAGTTTCGGAGATGCGCAGCTGCGTTTTATCGTTTTTCGCCATCCACTCGCCGAAGGTATTTTCCAGGGAAGCGGGTGGATACGCGCATGGGGCTTTGATATCCGCTGCATACTCGGTCAACTGGATGAAATCGATCTTCGCCACTTTCTTACGGGCGAAACCGTCGAAATCGCTGTTGACGAAGGCGCGGGTGATTTCGCGCGCGCGGTCAGCACGGAAGTTCATGAAGATCAGCGCATCGCCATCTTCCATGGCGGCATCGGCCTGGCCTTCAGCGCGGATCACGGTTGCCTTCACAAATTCGTCGTTTTCATCACGCGCGTAAGCTGCTTCCAGGCCTTCAACGGCGGTCGGGAACTGGAACTCGCCTTTTGCCAGGGTCAGCAGATCATAGGCTTGCTCAACGCGGTCCCAGCGGTTGTCACGGTCCATGGCATAGTAACGGCCAACGATGGACGCCACGCGGCCTTTGCCCAGTGCGGCAAATTTATCTTCAAACGCTTCAAGAGAACCTTTTGCGCTGCGTGGCGGCGTATCGCGACCATCCAGGAAGGCGTGCAGATAGATTTTTTCCGCACCGCGCTCGGCGGCCAGTTCTACCATCGCCATGATGTGATCTTCGTGGCTGTGAACGCCGCCCGCAGAGAGCAGACCCATAATGTGAACGGCCTTGCCTGCGGCAACGGCTTTATCAACCGCTCCGGTGAGCGTTGGGTTGGCAAAGAATGTACGTTCTTTGATTTCAACGTCCAGGCGCGTCAGGTCCTGATAAACGATACGGCCCGCACCCAGGTTAACGTGACCCACTTCAGAGTTGCCCATCTGACGATCTGGCAGACCCACTTCCAGGCCAGACGCATCAATCAGGGTGTGGGGACGTTTTGCCCATAGCGCATCCATAACCGGGGTTTTGGCGTTGAAAATGGCGTTATCCTGTTGATCTTCACGGTAGCCATAGCCATCCAGAATCACCAGTACCATAGGTTTTTTAGAAACCGACATTGCGACAACCTCATGCTCAAGAGACAAAAAATTTGCGTAATTTTACTACAGCTGAATCGATAAAATAGCCGCAGAAGATCAAAGAAAGCGCGGGGGCAATGCTGTTCTCAAGCCATTTTGAGGCTTTTTTTACGTGGCATGCCGCAGAAAATAGATTAGCTTTATGTCGCTGGCTGTATTTGCCACAGCGCACAGGTATACTCCTGTCCTGGTTTTTTTAATCACTTAGTCGGGAGTTGTTACCCCCCATGCAAGAAATTATGCAATTCGTTAGCCGCCACCCGGTTCTGAGCATCGCGTGGATTGGCCTGCTGGTCGCTGTACTGTTCACCACATTTAAGGGACTGACGTCTAAAATTAAGGTGATCACCCGCGGTGAAGCGACACGTCTGATCAACAAAGAGGACGCCGTGGTTGTCGATCTGCGTCAGCGCGACGATTTCCGCAAGGGCCACATCGCAGGTGCTATCAACCTGCTGCCCGCGGAAATTAAAGCGAACAACATTGGTGAGCTGGAGAAGCATAAAGCCCAGCCGATTATTGTTGTTGACGGCACTGGCATGCAGGCGCAGGAATCTGCCAGCGCACTGCATAAAGCAGGCTTTGAAAACGTAATGGTGCTGAAAGAAGGCATCTCCGGCTGGAGCGGGGAGAATCTTCCTTTAGTGCGCGGTAAATAAGGAGTTAAGTGATGGCCAATATTGAGATCTACACCAAAGCAACGTGCCCGTTCTGCCACCGAGCGAAAGCGCTGCTGTCCAGCAAAGGCGTAACGTTCAAGGAACTGCCGATCGATGGTGACGCGATTAAACGCGAAGAGATGATCCAACGCAGTGGTCGCACAACGGTTCCACAGATTTTTATTGATGCGCAGCACATTGGCGGCTGTGATGACTTGTATGCGCTCGACGCTCGTGGCGGACTCGATCCGCTGCTGAGCTAGAGACTTTAGGACAATTAAAAAGGGTTTTTCCATGTCAGAACAAAACAACACCGAGATGACTTTCCAGATCCAGCGCATCTACACCAAGGATGTCTCTTTCGAAGCGCCAAATGCGCCGCACGTTTTCCAGAAAGACTGGCAGCCAGAGGTTAAACTTGATCTGGATACCGCATCCACCCAGCTGGCGGATGATGTGTATGAAGTCGTACTGCGTGTCACCGTGACCGCCTCTCTGGGCGAAGAAACCGCATTCCTGTGCGAAGTTCAGCAGGGCGGTATCTTCTCCATCGGCGGCATCGAAGGCAACCAGATGGCGCATTGCCTGGGTGCATACTGCCCGAACATCCTGTTCCCGTATGCCCGTGAATGCATCACCAGCCTGGTTTCTCGCGGTACATTCCCGCAACTGAACCTTGCGCCAGTAAACTTTGATGCGCTGTTCATGAACTATCTACAGCAGCAGGCTGGCGAAGGTACCGAACAACATCAGGATGCCTGATGAGCACTGTTAATGCGTCAATGACTGTGATCGGTGCCGGCTCTTACGGCACCGCTCTTGCCATCACCCTGGCAAGAAATGGTCACGACGTGGTCCTGTGGGGCCACGATCCAAAACATATCGCGACGTTGCAACACGACCGCTGCAATGTGGCGTTTCTCCCGGACGTTCCGTTCCCTGACTCCCTGTATCTGGAAAGCGACCTCGCGACCGCGCTGGCGGCCAGCCGCAATATTTTGATTGTGGTGCCAAGCCATGTGTTTGGCGAAGTCCTGCGTCAGATTAAGCCGCTGATGCGTGCGGATGCGCGTATTGTGTGGGCGACGAAGGGGCTGGAAGCGGAAACCGGACGTCTGTTGCAGGACGTTGCCCGCGAAGCGCTGGGAACAGCGATCCCGCTGGCGGTGATCTCCGGGCCGACGTTTGCCAAAGAGCTGGCTGCGGGCTTGCCGACGGCGATTTCGCTGGCGTCCACCGACCAGGCATTTTCCGACGATCTTCAGCAACTGCTGCACTGCGGCAAAAGCTTCCGCGTGTACAGCAACCCCGATTTTATCGGCGTGCAGCTGGGCGGCGCGGTGAAGAACGTCATTGCCATCGGGGCCGGGATGTCTGACGGCATCGGTTTCGGCGCGAATGCGCGTACTGCGCTGATCACCCGTGGCCTGACCGAAATGTCCCGCCTGGGCGAAGCGCTGGGTGCCGATCCGGCCACCTTTATGGGAATGGCAGGGCTGGGCGACCTGGTGCTGACCTGCACCGATAACCAGTCGCGTAACCGCCGCTTTGGCATGATGCTCGGACAGGGCAGCGATGTAAAAAGCGCGCAGGAGAAGATTGGTCAGGTGGTTGAAGGCTATCGCAATACCAAAGAAGTTCGCGAACTGGCGCACCGTTTCGGTGTCGAAATGCCAATAACCGAGGAAATTTATCAGGTATTGTATTGCGGAAAAAATGCGCGCGAGGCAGCATTGACCTTATTAGGTCGTGCGCGCAAGGACGAGCGCAGTAGCAATTAGCCGGGAAGTATCGTCACCTGAATGACCCAGCCAGCGCAGAACTGGCTGGTCATTAACTATCGTCTGGAGCAAGCAATGCCGTGTGAAGAACTGGATATCGTCTGGAATAATATTAAAGCCGAAGCCCGAGCGTTGGCCGACTGTGAGCCCATGCTGGCCAGTTTCTATCACGCGACGCTACTTAAGCACGAAAATCTCGGCAGCGCCCTGAGCTATATGCTCGCCAATAAACTGGCTTCCCCTATCATGCCTGCTATTGCGATTCGCGAGGTGGTGGAAGAGGCCTACGCCGCAGATCCGGAGATGATTGCTTCTGCCGCCTGCGACATCCAGGCTGTGCGCACGCGAGACCCGGCGGTGGATAAATACTCCACGCCGCTGCTGTATCTCAAAGGCTTCCACGCCTTACAGGCGTACCGCATCGGCCACTGGTTATGGAATGAGGGACGCCGCGCGCTGGCCATCTTCCTGCAAAACCAGGTTTCCGTGACCTTCCAGGTCGATATTCACCCGGCGGCGAAAATTGGCCGCGGGATCATGCTCGATCACGCCACCGGCATTGTTGTCGGGGAAACGGCGGTGATCGAAGATGACGTGTCGATCCTGCAATCCGTTACGCTGGGCGGTACCGGTAAAACCAGCGGCGATCGCCATCCGAAAATCCGTGAAGGGGTGATGATTGGCGCGGGCGCTAAAATCCTCGGCAATATTGAAGTCGGACGCGGCGCGAAGATTGGCGCGGGGTCGGTTGTGCTCCAGCCTGTACCGCCGCACACCACCGCCGCTGGCGTCCCGGCGCGCATCGTCGGTAAGCCAGACAGCGATAAGCCGTCGATGGATATGGATCAGCACTTCAACGGTATTCATCACACCTTCGAATACGGCGACGGTATCTGAACGCCGGAACACCTAAATAAAAAAGCCCGGTGAGTCAATGCACCGGGCTTTTGATTAGTTGCGGTATAACACTTTGATAATGTGATAGCCGAATTGTGTGTGCAGTGGGCCAGTTGGCTCCAGCACCGGGCAGGAGAAGACCACTTTATCAAACGCCGGGACCATCTGGCCCTGGCGGAACTCGCCTAAGTCACCACCGCGTTTGCCTGACGGGCAAATCGAGTGTTTCTTCGCCAGTTTGCCGAAGTCGGCGCCGTTTTTAATCTGTTCGAGCAGATCCTGTGCCAGTTTCTCTTCTTTAACAAGGATATGCAGTGCTGCTGCTGTTTTTGCCATGATCGTGCCTTGAGTCGACTAGTTTACGGTCGGTATACTACCACGCGTTTTTCCTCCTCTCCCGACTTTCATTGAGTGACCATTTATGCGTTTAAACCCCGGACAACAACAAGCTGTCGAATTCGTCACCGGACCCTGCCTGGTGCTGGCGGGAGCGGGATCCGGTAAAACACGCGTGATCACCAACAAAATCGCCCACTTAATTCGGGGTTGTGGATACCAGGCGCGCCATATCGCGGCGGTCACCTTTACCAACAAAGCGGCGCGTGAGATGAAAGAGCGCGTCGGCCAGACGCTGGGCCGTAAAGAGGCGCGCGGGCTGATGATCTCCACCTTCCACACGCTGGGTCTGGATATTATCAAGCGCGAATACGCGGCGCTGGGCATGAAGTCCAACTTTTCTCTCTTCGATGACACCGACCAGGTGGCGCTGCTTAAAGAGCTGACGGAAGGGCTGATCGAAGATGACAAAGTGCTGTTGCAACAGCTGATCTCGACGATCTCGAACTGGAAAAACGATTTGATGACGCCGGCCCAGGCAGCGGCAAGCGCCAAAGGCGAGCGCGACCGCATCTTTGCCCACTGCTACGGTCTGTACGACGCGCATATGAAAGCCTGTAACGTCCTGGATTTCGACGATCTGATCCTGCTGCCGACGCTGCTGCTTCAGCGGAATGAAGAGGTACGCGAGCGCTGGCAGAACAAAATTCGTTACCTGCTGGTGGATGAATACCAGGATACCAACACCAGCCAGTACGAGCTGGTGAAGCTGCTGGTAGGGCAGCGTGCACGCTTTACCGTCGTAGGCGATGACGATCAGTCGATTTACTCATGGCGTGGCGCGCGTCCGCAAAACCTGGTGCTACTGAGCAAAGACTTCCCGGCGTTGCAGGTGATTAAACTGGAGCAGAACTACCGTTCTTCCGGGCGTATCCTGAAGGCGGCGAACATCCTGATTGCCAATAACCCGCACGTCTTTGAGAAGCGCCTGTTCTCCGAACTGGGTTACGGCACCGAGCTGAAAGTGCTCAGCGCCAACAACGAAGAGCACGAAGCGGAGCGCGTAACGGGCGAGCTGATTGCCCATCACTTCGTCAACAAAACTGAATACAAGGATTACGCGATCCTCTATCGCGGAAACCACCAGTCGCGCGTCTTTGAAAAGATGCTGATGCAGAACCGCATCCCCTACAAAATCTCCGGCGGTACGTCGTTCTTTTCGCGTCCCGAAATCAAGGATCTGCTGGCCTATCTGCGCGTGCTGACCAACCCGGATGACGACAGCGCTTTCCTGCGCATCGTGAATACGCCGAAACGCGAGATTGGCTCTGCGACGCTGCAAAAACTGGGTGAATGGGCGATGACCCGCAACAAAAGCCTGTTCACCGCCAGCTTCGATATGGGGCTGAGCCAGACCCTGACCGGGCGCGGCTATGACGCCTTAACCCGCTTTACCCACTGGCTGGGTGAGGTACAGCGTCTGGCAGAGCGCGAGCCTGTGGCGGCAGTACGCGATCTGATCCACGGCATTGATTACGAATCCTGGTTGTATGAAACCTCTGCCAGCCCGAAAGCAGCCGAGATGCGGATGAAAAACGTTAACCAGCTCTTCAGCTGGATGACCGAAATGCTTGAAGGATCTGAGATTGACGAGCCCATGACCCTGACGCAGGTGGTCACCCGCTTCACGCTGCGCGATATGATGGAGCGCGGCGAAAGCGAAGAAGAGGCCGATCAGGTTCAGCTAATGACGTTACATGCCTCGAAAGGGCTGGAGTTCCCCTATGTCTATCTGGTGGGAATGGAAGAGGGCTTATTGCCGCACCAGAGCAGCATTGATGAAGATAACGTCGACGAAGAGCGCCGTCTGGCCTACGTGGGGATCACACGTGCGCAGAAAGAGCTGACGTTTACGCTGTGCAAAGAGCGCCGTCAGTATGGTGAGCTGGTGCGCCCGGAGCCGAGCCGTTTTCTGCTGGAGTTGCCTCAGGACGATCTTATCTGGGAGCAGGAGCGTAAAGTCATTACCGCTGAAGAGCGTATGCACAAAGGGCAGGCAAACGTGGCAAACATTCGCGCGATGCTGGCAAAAGCCAAAGAGAAGGGATAACTATTTGCAGGCCGGGTAAGGCGAAGCCGCCACCCGGCACGCTTCAAAGGGTCACTTCACATCAAGCGCCCAGTGCACATAGCTCTGCCACTGGTACTCCTGCTCAATCAGTTCCGCCCCAAGCGGATGATCCTCAAGCCAGTTTTCCGGTAGCGTCAGCGTCAGTTTCTCATCGTCTGCCGCCAGCGTAATGGCTGGCAGCAAATCATCACGACGCCGGCTGGCAAACAGGATCGCCAGGCGAAGCAGACGACACAGATGCTCCGCCACGCGCGGCGGTACAGCGTTCTGCTGGTGAAGGGAAGAGAGATCGACGGCGTTAGTCTGATTTAGCAGCAGGGTGGCCAGCAGCTTCTTCTGGGCGGGCGTATAGCCCGGTAAATCGAGATTACGCACCAGCCAGGCCGCGTGCAGCGGTGCCTGCTTGTACTCCACGCTGAGACCAATTTCATGTAGCGCACAGGCGCTTAGCAGCAGATCGCGGCTTAACGGTTCAATATCCCAGCTTTTTTTCACTTGATCGGCAAACAGTGACGCCAGTTGACTCACTCTGTGTGCCTGGTCGATATCAACAATAAAGCGGCGCTGAACGTTACGCAGCGTACGGCTACGGATGTCCTGATCGACCGACTGGTGCAGCATTCCGTAGACCAGACCTTCGCGCAGCGCACCGCCTGCCAGGGTCATACACTGGATATTCAGTTCAGTAAAAATGGCGATCAGAATGGCGAGCCCACTGGGGAAAACTAGCGCGCGTTCGAGCGTCAGCCCTTCTATTTCAAGCTCTTCCAGACGACCACACTGGATGGCGCGCTGTTTAAGCTGCTGGAGTTTGGCAAGCGTGATCCGCTCGTCCATTCCCTGTGCCATCATGATTTCCTGCAACGCCTGAACGGTTCCGGACGCGCCGACACACACTTTCCAGCCGTGATAGCGCAGTTCGTCCATAACCGGGCGCAGGACCGCACGCGCCGCGTTTTCCGCCTCGTCAAAATTCTCTTTGGCAAGGTTTCGATCGGTAAAGTAGCGTTCCAGCCAGGTCACACAGCCCATCGACAGGCTGAACAGTGACGTCGCCTGCGCGCCTGTGCCCGTGACCAGTTCGGTACTGGCGCCACCGATATCGACCACCAGACGACGATCGTCGCCGCCGGTCGTATGCGCCACACCCTGATAAATCAGACGCGCTTCTTCTTCACCGCTGATGACCTGCACCGGGCAGCCCAGAATTTCCTGTGCTCTGGCAATGAAATCGCCAGCGTTAACCGCCAGACGAAGGGTCGCCGTGGCAACAACGCGAATTTGACTGAGCGGGATATCCTGCAAACGTTCTGCAAACAGACGCAGACACTGCCAGCCACGTTCCATGGCTTCCGGGGAGAGGTGATTATCGCTGCTCAGGCCCGCCGCGAGGCGGACCTTGCGCTTAATGCGCGTCAGCGTTTGTATGCTTCCCGCCACCTCGCGCACAACCAGCATATGAAAACTATTCGAACCGAGATCAATTGCCGCATAAAGCGAGGTGGAGCTGAGCATATTTTTTAACCTGAACGACGACGATTACGCGGTGCACCGCCGGAACGACGCGGACCATTGCCGGAGCGTGGACGGGTAAGGCGCTTAGGTGGCGGCAGCTCGCTCAACAGCGCGTCCGGATTGTATTTGCTCTGTGGAATAGAGTGACCGATGTAGGTCTCAATGGCCGGAAGATTCAGCGCATACTCTTCACACGCAAGGCTGATGGAGTGACCGCTTGCGCCGGCACGACCGGTACGTCCGATACGGTGTACATAGTCTTCACAGTCATCTGGCAGGTCATAGTTAAAGACGTGCGTCACGGCTGGAATGTGCAGGCCACGGGCCGCCACGTCGGTCGCGACCAGAATATCAAGGTCGCCACGAGTAAATTCGTCGAGAATGCGCAGGCGTTTTTTCTGCGCCACGTCGCCGGTCAGCAGGCCCACACGGTGCCCATCTGCCGCCAGGTGACCCCAGATATCTTCACAGCGGTGTTTGGTGTTCGCGAAGATAATCGCGCGATCCGGCCACTCTTCTTCGATCAGGGTTTGCAGCAGGCGCATTTTCTCTTCATTCGAAGGATAGAAGAGCTCTTCTTTAATGCGGTGCCCGGTTTTCTGCTCCGGTTCTACTTCCACATATTCCGCATTGTTCATCTGCTCGAATGCGAGTTCACGTACGCGGTATGACAGGGTAGCGGAGAACAGCATGTTCAGACGCTGGTTTGCCGCAGGCATACGGCGGAACAGCCAGCGGATGTCTTTAATGAAGCCCAGATCGTACATGCGGTCTGCTTCATCCAGCACCACGACCTGGATTGCGCCGAGGTTGATATGGTTCTGTTTGGCGTAGTCGATAAGACGGCCGGTGGTCCCAATCAGGATATCGACGCCGCTTTCCAGCACTTTCAGCTGTTTATCGTAGCCGTCGCCGCCATAGGCCAGGCCAAGTTTCAGGCCGGTGGCTTGCGCCAGGGGCTCAGCGTCTGCGTGGATCTGTACCGCCAGTTCTCGCGTCGGGGCCATAATTAGCGCGCGCGGCTGGTTAACTTTGCGGTCTGCAATCGCCGGGTGAGAAAGTAAATAATGAAACGTTGACGTTAAAAACGCCATCGTTTTGCCAGTACCGGTTTGCGCCTGCCCTGCAACGTCGCGACCCGCCAGCGTCAGCGGCAGGGCGAGAGCCTGAATGGGCGTGCAGTTATGAAACCCTTTAGTTTCAAGGGCTTCGATCACCTTTGGGTGCAGGGCGAAGTCGGAAAACTTCTGTTCTGTTAAATGTGTTTTGCTCATAGTGTGGTAGAATATCAGCTTACTATTGCTTTACGAAAGCGTATCCGGTGAAATAAAGTCAACCTTTAGTTGGTTAATGCGACATCAACACGTCGTTGGTGGAGACAAAACCAACGTACCAGGCTTATTCCTGTGGAGTTATATATGAGCGATAAAATTATTCACCTGACTGACGACAGTTTTGACACGGACGTACTTAAAGCTGACGGGCTGATCCTCGTTGATTTCTGGGCTGAATGGTGTGGTCCTTGCAAAATGATCGCTCCGATTCTGGATGAAATCGCTGACGAATATCAGGGCAAACTGACCGTTGCCAAGCTGAACATCGACCAGAACCCGGGCACCGCGCCAAAATACGGTATCCGTGGCATCCCGACCCTGCTGCTGTTCAAGAACGGTGACGTGGCGGCGACCAAAGTGGGCGCACTGTCCAAAGGTCAACTGAAAGAGTTCCTGGACGCTAACCTGGCGTAAGGTTTCTCAGCCGAGCGTCCAGAACGCCTAATTAACGGCGAGCTCTGGACGCCCGGCTTTAGTCGTGCTAAGTTAGCTATGACTACGTTTTAAACATATCTTGTTGTTTGAATCTTGTTTTACCCGATACTTCCCGTTGTTAACTTAAACAGTGCGTGAAGTTGCTAGATTCCGGGCTTGTCACTCAATCCGTCTTGTCGTTTCAGTTCTGCGTTCTTTCCCTGTGACCAGACAGCGAACAGACATGAGGTGATGGCCGCTAAACAGGCATGGATGACCCTGCCATACCATTCACAACATTAAGTTCGAGAATCACCCCGAGTTTAAGAACCCACACCATTATGAATCTTACCGAATTAAAGAATACGCCGGTTTCTGAGCTGATCACTCTCGGCGAAAATATGGGACTGGAAAACCAGGCTCGTATGCGCAAGCAGGACATCATTTTCGCCATCCTGAAGCAGCACGCTAAGAGTGGCGAAGATATCTTTGGCGACGGTGTGCTGGAGATACTGCAAGACGGATTTGGTTTCCTCCGCTCCGCAGACAGCTCCTACCTCGCCGGCCCTGACGACATCTACGTATCCCCTAGCCAAATCCGCCGTTTCAACCTCCGCACTGGTGACACCATTTCAGGTAAGATTCGTCCTCCAAAAGAGGGTGAACGCTACTTTGCGCTGTTGAAGGTTAACGAAGTTAACTACGACAAACCGGAAAACTCCCGCAATAAGATCCTGTTCGAGAACTTAACGCCGCTGCACGCTAACTCTCGTCTGCGCATGGAGCGTGGTAACGGGTCTACTGAAGACTTAACCGCTCGTGTGCTGGATCTGGCATCGCCAATTGGTCGTGGCCAGCGTGGTCTGATTGTGGCGCCGCCAAAAGCCGGTAAAACCATGCTGCTGCAAAACATCGCGCAGAGCATTGCTTACAACCATCCAGACTGTGTGCTGATGGTGCTGCTGATTGACGAACGTCCGGAAGAAGTAACCGAGATGCAGCGTCTGGTGAAAGGGGAAGTGGTTGCGTCTACCTTCGACGAGCCTGCTTCTCGCCACGTTCAGGTTGCGGAAATGGTCATCGAGAAGGCGAAACGCCTGGTTGAGCACAAGAAAGACGTGATCATCCTGCTCGACTCCATTACCCGTCTGGCGCGTGCCTACAACACCGTGGTGCCGGCTTCCGGTAAAGTACTGACCGGTGGTGTGGATGCTAACGCCCTGCATCGTCCGAAGCGTTTCTTCGGTGCGGCGCGTAACGTGGAAGAGGGCGGTAGCCTGACCATTATCGCGACGGCGCTGATCGATACCGGCTCCAAAATGGACGAAGTTATCTACGAAGAGTTTAAAGGTACAGGCAACATGGAACTGCACCTTTCTCGTAAAATCGCAGAAAAACGCGTCTTCCCGGCGATCGACTACAACCGTTCCGGTACCCGTAAAGAAGAGCTGCTTACCACTCAGGAAGAGCTTCAGAAAATGTGGATCCTGCGTAAAATCATCCATCCAATGGGCGAAATCGACGCAATGGAATTCCTCATTAACAAACTGGCGATGACCAAAACGAACGACGATTTCTTCGACATGATGAAACGCTCGTAACGCAAATAATCCCAGTAAACGCCACGTTTTTACGTGGCGTTTTTTATTTATGGACTATACGCTATTACCACACACTCCCAATTTAGACCTGTCGGTGCGACAATAAGAAGGTTTGCACAGTCAAAGAAATAATTGATTGAAAAACATACAAAGGGAGTTGTGATGAGCCATCTTTAATCCTTCTGAGGCAGAGGCTTCATGGTTATACTTCCGGGACTAACATTTGTTGAGAGCAATCCATTGTGAATCTACTCACTGCTGTAACTGAGCTGATCAGTATTTTTTTATTCACAACCTGTTTTTTGTTCATTGCGCGCAAGGTAGCAAAAAGAATTGGGTTAGTGGACAAACCGAACTTCCGTAAACGTCATCAGGGGCTTATTCCGCTGGTGGGCGGCATTTCGGTATACGCAGGCATCTGTTTCACATTCGGGATCGCGGATTACTATATCCCCCATGCCGCACTCTACCTGGCATGTGCCGGTGTGCTGGTACTGGTCGGCGCCCTTGATGATCGTTTTGATATCAGCGTGAAGTTCCGCGCGACGGTACAGGCGGCCATTGGCATCATTATGATGGTGGTAGGCGGCCTCTATCTCAGAAGCCTGGGCTACGTGTTTGGTCCCTGGGAGCTGGTGCTTGGGCCATTCGGCTTCTTCCTGACGCTGTTTGCCGTGTGGGCGGCTATCAACGCCTTTAACATGGTTGACGGTATAGACGGTCTGCTCGGTGGGCTGTCCTCTGTTTCGTTTGGCGCTATCGGCATCATCTTATGGTTTGACGGCCAGTACAGCCTGTCAATGTGGTGCTTTGCCATGATTGCCGCCATCCTGCCTTACATCTGCCTGAATCTGGGTGTGTTAGGGCGTCGCTATAAAGTCTTTATGGGCGATGCGGGCAGTACCCTGATTGGCTTTACGGTTATCTGGGTCCTGCTGGAAACCACGCAGGGTAAAACGCACCCTATCAGCCCGGTAACGGCTCTCTGGATTATCGCCATCCCGCTGATGGACATGGTCGCTATAATGTACCGCCGTCTGCGTAAAGGGATGAGCCCGTTTTCTCCCGATCGGCAGCATATTCATCACCTGATTATGCGCGCCGGCTTCACGTCTCGTCAGGCATTTGTGTTGATTACGCTTGCGGCTGCTATTCTGGCTGCGATTGGCGTTGCCGCGGAATACGCACATTTCATTCCTGAATGGGTAATGTTGGTATTATTCTTGCTAGCATTTTTCATGTACGGTTACTGCATCAAGCGTGCATGGAAAGTCGCGCGTTTTATTAAACGTTTAAAACGCAGGATGCGTCGGAACAGTGGCAAAAACACAACATTAACTAAGTAAAACCGGGACTATGATGACTCAACCGTTGGCGGGAGCGAAATCAGTGGGCACTGAGAACGAGCTGGATATTCGTGGTTTGTTTCGCGTGTTATGGCAGGGCAAACTGTGGATTGTGGGGATTGCCCTGGGGTTCGCGCTGTTAGCGCTTGCCTACACCTTCTTTGCAAAACAAGAGTGGAGCGCCACGGCGATCACAGACCGACCAACGGTGAATATGCTTGGAGGCTACTACTCCCAGCAGCAATTCCTGCGTAATCTTGATATCAAGGCCAATCTGGCGACCCCGGATCAGGCTTCGGTGATGGATGAATCCTACAAAGAGTTTGTGATGCAGCTGGCGTCGTGGGATACACGTCGCGATTTCTGGTCCCAGACGGACTACTACAAGCAGCGCATGGTCGGTAACAGCAAAGCGGATGCCGCGCTGCTGGATGACCTGATTAATAACATTCAGTTTATGCCTGGCGATGTGCTCCGTAACGTTAGCGACAGCGTGAAGCTGATTGCGGAAACGGCGCCGGACGCCAATAACCTGTTGCGTCAGTACGTTGCTTTTGCCAGCCAGCGCGCGGCCAGTCATCTGAATGACGAGCTGAAAGGCGCCTGGGCTGCGCGTACTATTCAGATGAAAGCGCAGGTCAAACGTCAGGAAGAGGTCGCTAAGGCTATCTTCGCCCGTCGCGTACATAATATTGAGCAGGCGCTGAAGATTGCGGAACAGCACAATATTTCCCGTAGCGAAACGGATGTTCCGGCTGACGAACTCCCGGATTCAGAAATGTTCCTTCTTGGTCGCCCAATGCTTCAGGCACGTCTGGAAAATATCCAGGCCGTTGGCCCTGACTTTGACCTTGATTACGACCAAAACCGCGCCATGCTCAATACGCTCAACGTCGGTCCAACGCTGGACCCGCGTTTTCAGACCTATCGTTATTTAAGAACGCCTGAAGAGCCTGTAAAACGCGATAGTCCGCGTCGCGCATTCCTGATGATCATGTGGGGGATTGTGGGCGCACTGACTGGCGCTGGCGTAGCGTTATTGCGTCGCCGCACAAACTAAGAACGCCGTCTACGATGAAGGCTGCGGCCTTCATCGTCTAATCGAAGAGAATCGATGTGAAAGTACTAACCGTATTTGGCACCAGGCCGGAGGCCATCAAGATGGCGCCTCTGGTTCATGCGCTGGCCAGAGATCCTGATATTGAAGCGAAAGTGTGCGTGACTGCCCAGCACCGTGAGATGCTCGATCAGGTCTTAACCCTCTTTTCTATCGTCCCGGATTACGATCTCAATATAATGAAACCGGGACAGGGACTGACGGAAATCACCTGCCGTATTCTGCAAGAATTAAAGCCTATTCTGGAGTCGTTCAAGCCGGATGTGGTGCTGGTGCACGGCGACACCACCACCACCGTGGCGACCAGCCTGGCCGCGTTCTATCAGCGTATCCCCGTTGGTCATATTGAAGCGGGTCTGCGTACCGGCAATCTCTATTCCCCGTGGCCGGAAGAGGCCAACCGTACGCTCACCGGTCACCTGGCGATGTACCATTTTGCGCCAACCGAGAACTCACGTCAGAACCTGCTGCGCGAAAATATCAGCGACAGCAAGATCTTCGTCACCGGCAATACGGTCATTGATGCGCTGATTTGGGTGCGTGACCGCGTGCTGGCTAACAGCGAGCTTCAGGCAGAACTTGCTGCGCGCTATCCGTTCCTGAACAACGGCAAGAAAACGATTCTGGTGACGGGCCACCGCCGCGAAAGCTTTGGCCGTGGCTTTGAGCAAATTTGCCACGCGCTGGCTGAAATCGCCGCGCAGAACGAGGATGTGCAGATTGTCTATCCGGTGCACCTCAACCCGAACGTCAGCGAACCGGTCAACCGTATCCTGGGCCACGTGGAAAACGTGCTCCTGATCGAGCCACAGGACTATTTGCCATTTGTCTGGCTGATGAACCACGCCTGGCTGATCCTGACCGATTCTGGCGGCATTCAGGAAGAGGCGCCCTCCCTCGGTAAGCCGGTACTGGTGATGCGTGAAACCACCGAACGCCCGGAAGCGGTTACTGCCGGTACCGTGCGTCTGGTGGGAACGGATCCGCGTCGTATTGTCGAAGAGGTCACGCGCTTACTGCATGACGATGAAGAGTATCAGGCGATGAGCCGGGCCCACAATCCATACGGTGACGGGCAGGCTTGTGGTCGTATTTTGCACGCACTTAAACACAATCGGGTAACGCTATGAGTTTTTCTACCATCTCTGTTGTTGGTCTTGGCTATATCGGGCTGCCTACTGCGGCGGCCTTTGCCTCTCGTCAAAAGCAGGTCGTTGGCGTAGATATCAACGCGCACGCGGTGGAAACCATCAACCGTGGCGAAATTCATATCGTGGAGCCCGATCTCGATCGTGTGGTGAAAAAGGCGGTGGACGGTGGCTTCCTGCGCGCCAGCACCACGCCGGTAGAAGCCGATGCGTACCTGATTGCGGTTCCAACGCCCTTTAAAGGCGATCATGAGCCTGACATGGTTTACGTCGAGGCGGCGGCAAAATCCATTGCGCCTGTGCTGAAGAAAGGGGCGCTGGTTATCCTTGAGTCCACTTCACCTGTTGGGGCTACCGAGCAGATGGCGCAGTGGCTGGCCGAGGCGCGTCCCGATCTTAGCTTCCCGCAGCAGGCGGGCGACCAGGCCGATATCAATATCGCCTACTGTCCTGAGCGCGTACTGCCCGGCCAGGTGATGGTGGAACTGATTAAAAATGACCGCGTGATTGGCGGCATGACGCCAGTCTGCTCCGCGCGCGCCAGCGAGCTGTATAAAATTTTCCTTGAAGGCGAATGTGTGGTGACCAACTCCCGCACCGCCGAGATGTGCAAACTGACCGAAAATAGCTTCCGCGACGTTAACATCGCGTTTGCGAATGAACTGTCGTTGATTTGCGCCGATCAGGGGATTAACGTCTGGGAACTTATTCGTCTTGCCAACCGTCACCCCCGCGTGAACATCCTTCAGCCGGGGCCGGGCGTGGGTGGGCACTGCATCGCGGTCGATCCGTGGTTTATCGTGGCGCAGAACCCGGAACAGGCACGCCTGATTCGCACCGCGCGCGAAGTAAACGACCACAAACCGCACTGGGTTATCAACCAGGTCAAAGCCACGGTCGCGGATTGCCTGGCCGACAGCGGCAAACGCGCCAGTGAGCTGAAAATTGCCTGCTTTGGTCTGGCATTCAAACCGAATATTGACGATCTGCGCGAAAGCCCGGCGATGGAAATTGCCGAAATGATCGCTGCCTGGCACAGCGGTGAAACGCTGGTGGTTGAGCCGAATATTCATGCGCTGCCGGCAAAACTTGCCGGTCACTGCACCCTTACCGCCCTGGATGACGCGCTGGCGACGGCGGATGTGCTGGTGCTGCTGGTGGATCACAATGCGTTCAAAGCGGTTTCCGGTGATGCCGTACGTCAGCAGTATGTTGTTGATACCAAAGGCGTGTGGCGTTGAGTATCCTCAACGGCGTGCTGGAGGCCCTTGAGTGGGAAAGCGCATTCTTTGCGCGTCCCTCAGCGATAGTGCGTCTGCGCGACAATGCCCCTGCGTTGCAGGAAGCAGACTTCAGCGCCTGGCAGCGCGTACAGGCTAAGATCCCGGCGGACCGAGCCGATCTGCTGGACGCCCTCCAGCAGCACGGATTCCGGCTGGTCGAGGGTGAGGTTGATCTCTCTGTTACCGTGGCTCTCCACGCCTCACCGGGCGCGGAAATTGCAACGGAGCAGGATATCCCCGCGCTGCGTAAGATGGCGGCGCTGGCCTTCGCTCAGAGCCGTTTCCGGGCGCCCTGGTATGCGCCCGATGACAGCGGCCGCTTTTATGCCCAGTGGATAGAGAATGCGGTCAAAGGCACGTTTGACCACGTCTGTCTGGTGTTCCGTACTGCCGGGGGGCAGATTCAGGGTTTTGTTTCGCTTCGCAGGCTCAACGAGTACGAGGCGCGCATCGGTTTGTTAGCCGGGCGCGGCATGGGCGAGAAACTCATGCAGGCGGCGCTGCACTGGGCGGAGCAACAACAGGTATCGACGCTGCGGGTCGCAACCCAGATGGGCAACACCGCTGCGCTTAAACGTTATATTGCGAGTGGTGCCAGCATCGACGCCACCGCCTACTGGTTATACAGGTGACAAGATGATTCCATTTAACGCGCCTCCCGTTGTGGGCACTGAACTTGATTACATGCAGTCTGCTATGGGCAGCGGCAAGCTCTGTGGCGATGGCGGTTTTACCCGCCGCTGCCAGCAGTGGATGGAGCAACGTTTTCACAGTGCCAAGGTACTGCTGACGCCGTCCTGTACCGCATCGCTTGAGATGGCGGCGCTGTTGCTGGATATCCAGCCCGGCGATGAAGTGATCATGCCGAGCTACACCTTCGTCTCCACGGCGAACGCGTTTGTCCTGCGCGGGGCGAAAATCGTGTTTGTGGATATCCGTCCGGATACTATGAACATCGACGAAACGCTGATTGAAGCGGCGGTCACCGATAAAACGCGGGCGATTGTGCCGGTGCATTACGCGGGCGTGGCCTGTGAGATGGACACCATCATGGCCATCGCTAAAAAGCACAACCTGTTTGTGGTGGAAGACGCCGCGCAGGGCGTGATGTCCACCTACAAAGGGCGCGCGCTGGGCACCATTGGTCATATCGGCTGCTTTAGCTTCCACGAAACCAAAAACTACACCGCAGGCGGCGAAGGCGGCGCGACGCTGATTAACGATCGTGCCCTGGTAGAGCGTGCGGAAGTGATCCGTGAAAAAGGGACCAACCGCAGCCAGTTCTTTCGCGGTCAGTGGATAAGTACACCTGGCGCGATATCGGCTCAAGCTACCTGATGGCGGATTTGCAGGCCGCGTATCTCTGGGCGCAGCTGGAAGCGGCAGAGCGCATCAATCTGCAACGCCTCTCCCTGTGGCAAACCTACTACGACGCGCTGGAGCCGCTGGCAAAAGCCGGACGTATTGAACTGCCGACTATTCCGGCAGACTGTATCCACAACGCTCACATGTTCTACATCAAGCTGCGCGATAACGACGATCGCAGCAAGCTGATTGCCTGGCTGAAAGAGGCGGAAATTATGGCGGTATTCCACTATATTCCGCTGCACTCCAGCCCGGCTGGCGAAGCCTTCGGGATGTTTGCCGGTGAAGACCGCTACACCACCAAAGAGAGCGAACGTCTGCTCCGCCTGCCCCTGTTCTACAACCTCGCGCCGGTGAACCAGCGTACGGTGATCAATTCGCTTCTGAGTTATTTCGCCTGATATGTCTCTGGCAAAAGCGTCGGTGTGGACGGCAGCGTCCACGCTTGTAAAAATTGGCGCCGGGTTACTGGTCGTCAAGCTGCTGGCCGTCTCATTTGGTCCGTCAGGCGTTGGGCTGGCAGGGAATTTCCGCCAGCTGGTCACGGTGCTTGGCGTGCTGGCGGGTGCCGGGATATTCAATGGCGTCACCAAATACGTCGCGCAGCATCATGACGATGCCGAAAAGCTCCGCACGGTGGTGGGCACCTCCTCTGCTATGGTGCTGGGCTTTTCTACGTTGCTGGCCGTCGTCTTTTTGCTGGCGGCGGCACCCATCAGCCAGGGACTGTTCGGACACACGCACTATCAGGGGCTGGTGCGCCTGGTGGCGCTCGTTCAGATGGGGATCGCCTGGGCAAACCTGCTGCTGGCGCTGATGAAAGGCTTCCGTGATGCCGCCGGGAATGCGCTGGCGCTGATCCTCGGCAGCATCATCGGCGTTATCGCCTACTACTTTTGCTATCGGCTGGGCGGCTATGAAGGCGCGCTGCTGGGGCTGGCGCTGGTGCCTGCGCTCGTTGTCATTCCGGCAGCGTTTATGCTGATGCGCAGAGGCAATGTCCCGCTGAATTACCTGAAACCGCAGTGGGACAAGATGCTGGCGGGGCAGCTAGGAAAGTTTACCCTGATGGCGCTCATCACTTCAGTAACGCTTCCCGTTGCCTACGTGATGATGCGAAACCTGCTGGCAGCGCATTACAGCTGGGATGAAGTGGGGATCTGGCAGGGCGTGAGCAGCATTTCAGATGCTTACCTCCAATTTATTACGGCTTCCTTTAGCGTCTATTTACTGCCAACCTTATCGCGCCTGACTTCCAGGCAGGATATTACCCGCGAGATTTTTCGCTCCCTGCGTTTTGTATTGCCGGCGGTTGCGATCGCCAGTTTTACCGTCTGGTTACTGCGTGATTTCGCCATCTGGCTGCTGTTTTCGGCGAAGTTTACCGCCATGCGCGATCTGTTTGCCTGGCAACTGGTCGGCGATGTGCTGAAAGTGGGGGCATACGTTTTCGGCTATCTGGTGATTGCGAAGGCTTCGCTGCGGTTGTATATCCTGGCAGAGATCGGCCAGTTTGCGCTGCTGACGGCATTTTCTCACTGGCTGATCCCCACCCACGGTGCGCTGGGGGCGGCTCAGGCCTATATGGCAACTTATATCGTTTATTTCGCTGCCTGTTGCGGCGTATTTTTACTTTGGCGTAAACGCGCATGACTGCACTGATACACATACTGGGATCGGATATCCCGCATCATAACCAGACCGTTCTGCGGTTCTTCAACGATGAACTGGCATCCGGCACGCCCGATGCGCGCGAGTTTATGGTCGTTGGACGCGATAACGGACTGAGCGCGGCGTGTCCGGCATTGCACATCACCTTCTGGCCAGACAAAGCGGCCCTGACCAAAGCCGTTGTCGCGAAAGCCAAAGCGGACCGAAGCCAGCGTTTCTTCTTCCACGGACAATTCAATACCGGGCTGTGGCTGGCGCTGTTAAGCGGCGGGATAAAACCTTCCCAGTTCAGCTGGCATATCTGGGGAGCGGATCTCTACGAAGTCTCCCACGGCTGGAAGTTCCGTCTTTTCTATCCGCTGCGTCGTCTGGCGCAGGCGCGCGTGGGCTGCGTTTTTGCTACCCGTGGCGACCTCAACTATTTTGCTAAACAGCACCCGAAGGTTCGCGGGGAACTGCTCTATTTTCCGACCCGTATGGATCCGGCACTGAATACCATGGCGAATGACGCGGTTCGTGAAGGCAAACTGACCATCCTGGTGGGAAATTCCGGCGATCGCAGTAACGAGCATGTCGCGGCGCTGCGGGCGGTGCATCAACAGTTTGGCGATACGGTGAACGTGGTGGTGCCGATGGGCTATCCCGCCAATAACGACGCCTACATCGATGACGTTCGCCAGCAGGGGCTTGGGCTGTTTAGCGCGGAAAATCTGCACATTCTCAGCGATAAGCTGGAATTTGATGACTATCTCGCGCTGCTGCGAAAATGCGATCTGGGCTATTTCATCTTTGCCCGTCAGCAGGGGATTGGTACGCTGTGTCTGCTGATTCAGGCGGGCGTACCGTGCGTGCTCAACCGCGAAAACCCGTTCTGGCAGGACATGGCCGAACAGCATATTCCGGTGCTGTTTACCTCTGACACGCTTAATGTCGAGGTGGTACGGGAAGCGCAGCGTCAGCTCACGCTGGTGGATAAAAATAGCATCGACTTTTTCAGCCCGAACTATCTCACGCCGTGGCACCGCGCGCTGCGTATTGCTTCAGGAGACAACGCATGAGCCAGTTGCAATTTAGTGGCTTGCTGGTGGTCTGGCTGCTGAGTACGCTGTTTATCGCCACGCTCACCTGGTTTGAGTTCCGGCGCGTACGTTTTAACTTCAACGTATTCTTCTCGCTGCTGTTTTTGCTGACCTTTTTCTTTGGCTTCCCGCTGACCAGCATCCTCGTGTTCCGCTTTGATGTTGGCGTCGCTCCGCCGGAAATCTTGTTGCAGGCGCTGCTCTCTGCGACCTGCTTCTACGCGGTGTATTACGTCACCTATAAAACGCGCCTGCGCGCGGCGAAAGACACCACACCCCGTCGTCCGCTGTTTACCATGAACCGGGTAGAAACCCATCTGACGTGGGTTATGCTGATGACCATCGCCCTCGTCAGCGTGGCGATTTTCTTCATGCATAACGGCTTTTTACTGTTTAAGTTGCAGTCCTATAGCCAGATTTTCTCCGCCGAAGTCTCCGGCGTCGCGCTCAAGCGTTTCTTCTATTTCTTCATTCCGGCGATGCTGGTGGTCTTTTTCCTGCGTCAGGACAGTAAAGCCTGGCTGTTCTTCCTGGTCAGCACCGTCGCATTTGGCATTCTGACCTACATGATCGTCGGCGGCACCCGCGCCAACATCATTATCGCCTTCGCGATTTTCCTGTTTATCGGCATTATTCGCGGCTGGATCTCGCTGTGGATGCTGGCGGCGGCAGGCGTCTTTGGCATTGTGGGGATGTTCTGGCTGGCGCTGAAGCGCTACGGACTGAACGTGGCCGGCGACGAAGCGTTTTATACCTTCCTGTATCTGACGCGCGATACCTTCTCTCCGTGGGAAAACCTGGCTTTACTGCTGCAAAACTACGACAAAATCGAATTCCAGGGGCTGGCGCCGATTGTTCGCGATTTCTATGTCTTTATACCGACGTGGCTGTGGCCTGACCGTCCCGGTATTGTCCTGAACACGGCGAACTACTTTACCTGGGAAGTGCTGAACAACCATTCGGGCCTGGCGATTTCCCCAACCCTGATTGGCTCGCTGGTAGTGATGGGCGGAACGTGGTTTATCCTGCCGGGCGCGATCGCGGTCGGGTTGATAATAAAATGGTTCGACTGGCTATATACGCTGGGTAACGAAGAGACCAACCGCTACAAAGCCGCTGTTTTGCACAGTTTCTGTTTCGGTGCCATTTTCAATATGATCGTTCTGGCGCGCGAGGGGCTGGATTCGTTCGTCTCACGCGTGGTGTTTTTTATGGTCGTTTTCGGTCTCTGTCTGCTGCTGGCAAAACTGCTGTACTGGTTGTTTGACAGTGCAGGGCTTGTGCACAGACGTGAGCCACAGGGCAGCACAACGCTGTCGCAAGTCTGAGTAGGGATTATCATGACGGATACAACTTCAGCCCCGCGTTATGCGCTGCGTGGGCTACAGCTTATTGGCTGGCGTGACATGCAACACGCGCTGGATTTCCTGTTCGCGGACGGGCAGATGAAATCGGGCACGCTGGTGGCCATCAACGCAGAAAAAATGCTGGCGGTTGAAGATAATGCGGAAGTGAAAAGCCTGATTGAAGCCGCGGAGTTTAAATACGCCGACGGTATTAGCGTGGTGCGTTCAATTCGTAAAAAGTTTCCTGACGCTAATGTGTCTCGCGTGGCGGGTGCTGACCTTTGGGAGCGGCTTATGGAACGCGCAGGCGCTGAAGGCACGCCGGTATTTTTGATTGGCGGCAAACCAGAGGTGCTGGCGCAGACCGAACAAAAGCTGCGTAGCCAGTGGAATGTTAACATCGTGGGCAGCCAGGATGGCTATTTCAGGCCGGAAGATCGCCAGGCGTTATATGAGCGCGTGCGCGACAGCGGGGCGAAAATTGTCACTGTCGCCATGGGGTCGCCGCGGCAGGAAATTCTGATGCGCGATTGCCGTCTGGTCAGCCCGGATGCGCTCTATATGGGCGTTGGCGGCACCTACGACGTCTTTACCGGCCACGTTAAGCGGGCGCCCAAAGTCTGGCAAAACCTGGGGCTGGAGTGGCTCTACCGCCTGCTCTCTCAACCGACGCGTATCAAACGACAGATTCGTCTGCTGCGCTACCTCGCCTGGCACTACACCGGGAAAATGTAATCAATATGCAGCGCGATCTGCTGTTCGCGCTGCAACCCCCCCTGTAAAACTGCTGGATTTCTGTACAATGCATTCATTTTTTTAATGCATTGTTTGCCATTTGCCAGAATTTAAGAAACCATTCGCTCCGTATTTCAGTACCCCTCAAAACAATACCCGGCAATAAGTCGGGAAACAGCAAACACAACCGAGGATTTATGGCAGAGAAAAAACCGGAGCTTCAGCGTGGGCTGGAAGCTCGACATATTGAATT
Source organism: Enterobacter sp. MGH 33 (assembly GCF_000534535.1). Lineage (NCBI taxonomy): Bacteria > Pseudomonadati > Pseudomonadota > Gammaproteobacteria > Enterobacterales > Enterobacteriaceae > Enterobacter > Enterobacter sp. MGH 33. The sequence goes on from NZ_KI973212.1 coordinate 433,649, forward strand.
GATCGCGCTGGGCGGCACTATCGGCGTTGGCCTGTTTATGGGCTCGGCAAGCACGCTGAAATGGGCGGGGCCTTCCGTCCTGCTGGCGTATATTATTGCCGGGCTGTTCGTCTTCTTCATCATGCGCTCAATGGGCGAAATGTTGTTTCTGGAGCCGGTAACGGGCTCTTTCGCCGTTTACGCCCACCGTTATATGAGCCCGTTCTTTGGCTATCTCACGGCCTGGTCGTACTGGTTTATGTGGATGGCCGTCGGGATTTCGGAGATCACCGCCATCGGGGTCTACGTGCAGTTCTGGTTCCCGGAGATGGCCCAGTGGATACCCGCGCTCATCGCCGTAGGGCTTGTGGCGCTGGCGAACCTTGCCGCCGTTCGCCTTTACGGTGAAATCGAGTTCTGGTTTGCGATGATCAAAGTCACCACCATTATCGTGATGATTGTTGTGGGTCTGGGTGTCATCTTCTTTGGTTTCGGTAACGGCGGGCACGCGATTGGTTTCAGTAACCTGACCGGACACGGCGGCTTCTTTGCCGGCGGCTGGAAAGGCTTCCTGACCGCACTCTGTATCGTTGTCGCCTCTTATCAGGGCGTTGAGCTGATCGGCATTACCGCAGGTGAGGCGAAAAACCCGCAGGTCACGCTGCGTAGCGCGGTAGGCAAGGTGCTGTGGCGTATCCTGATTTTCTATGTGGGCGCGATCTTCGTTATCGTGACCATTTTCCCATGGAACGAGATCGGCACCACCGGCAGCCCGTTTGTCTTAACCTTCGCTAAGATTGGCATCACGGCGGCGGCCGCCATTATCAACTTTGTGGTGCTGACGGCGGCGCTCTCCGGCTGTAACAGCGGGATGTACAGCTGCGGGCGTATGCTTTACGCGCTCTCGCAAAACAAACAGCTGCCGGCGGTGATGGGTAAAGTCTCCCGCGTGGGTGTACCGGTGGCGGGCGTAGCGGTGTCGATTGTGATTCTGCTGATTGGCTCTTGCCTGAACTACATCATCCCGAATCCGCAGCGCGTGTTTGTTTACGTCTATAGCGCCAGCGTGCTGCCGGGAATGGTACCGTGGTTTGTCATTTTGATTAGCCAGCTGCGTTTCCGACAGGCGCACAAAAAAGCGATCGCCAGCCATCCGTTCCGCTCCATTCTGTTCCCGTATGCGAACTATTTGACGATGGCGTTCCTGATTTGCGTATTAATTGGAATGTACTTTAATGAAGATACCCGCATGTCGCTGTTTGTCGGGATGATCTTCCTGGCTGCCGTCACAGCTGCATATAAACTTTTTGGCCTGGGCCGCCGTGGCTCCGCCCATAAAGTGGAGGAATAAGCGGCAAAATGTGCAAACCATAACCAAACGCGCATTTTTTTCAAAAAAGCACTAGACAGCGGGGACGGAGGTACGTAATATCCAGCCCCGCAACGGCGCTAAGCGCCCGTAGCTCAGCTGGATAGAGCGCTGCCCTCCGGAGGCAGAGGTCTCAGGTTCGAATCCTGTCGGGCGCGCCATTTTAGTCCCGGCGCTAGAGCTGCGGTGGTCTGAGAAGTAGTCAGAACCGCGTGAAAGAATACAGTGGTGGCTATAGCTCAGTTGGTAGAGCCCTGGATTGTGATTCCAGTTGTCGTGGGTTCGAATCCCATTAGCCACCCCATTATTGAAAGAGTTGTGAATTGCGAAGGTGGCGGAATTGGTAGACGCGCTAGCTTCAGGTGTTAGTGTTCTTACGGACGTGGGGGTTCAAGTCCCCCCCCTCGCACCACGACTTTTAATGAGTTGAACTAAAAATTCAAAAAAGCAGTACATCGGCGAGTAGCGCAGCTTGGTAGCGCAACTGGTTTGGGACCAGTGGGTCGGAGGTTCGAATCCTCTCTCGCCGACCAATTTTGAACCCCGCTTCGGCGGGGTTTTTGTTTTCTGCGTTTTTTATCCTGTAGCCTTTCCCCGACAACACTCTATATCCTTGTCGCGATTCAGCGACATATAACCCGTTAATATTAAAGAATTTATTATTTTACCTCTTAACCTGTCTCCTGGTGACGACATATCGCCGCCTTCAGCGCGATGTTGTATGGCTTCAGGCGGTTCTTAACAGCATAATTTCCTTTTATCTTAAAATGTTGCGCGATGTAAAAGTTCTGCGTGTAAACCTGGCACATTACATGCAATAATATGCGTGTAGATGCTCATTCCATCTCTTATGTTCGCCTTAAGGCCTCATAAACTCAGGAATGACGCAGAGCCGTTTACGGTGCTTATCGTCCACTGACAGATGTCGCTTCGGCCTCATCAGACACCATGGACACAACGTTGAGTGAAGCACCAAATATGTTGTCTTACAGACCTGTTTTAACGCCTGCTTTTATAGCAGGCGTTTTTTTATGGGCGTAAAAAAGGAGGCCATCTGGCCTCCTGTTAATTACTGCTGCGTTCCGTTATTTTGCAACGTCAATAACAGCCCATCACGGCGCATAGCTGCGGCCTCTTCCGGCTTATGCTGCTTGTCCAGCGAATCAGCAAGCCAGGCGTAATCAAATGCGTCCGGACGTTGCTTCAGCGCGGCGCGGAAGGCGAGACTCGCCTCCTGCCACTCGCCGTGTTTCATCAGAGACTGGCCCAGCGTACTCCACAGCAGCGGACGATCGCCCACGGTTTTGATCTGCTGGCGCAGTGCTTTTTCAATTTGTTCCGGATTGTTGGTTTTCAGACGCGGGATGACCATCACCAGGCGGTCATCATACTGTCGCTTGAGACCGTCGAGGAGGATCTCCTGCGCGGTGTCATGGTCATCACACTCAATCAGATGTTCTGCCATCGCCACCTGAAGAGGAACCTGCTGGCGCGTTTTACGGCTCTGGTTTTTCCACCAGGTTTTCAGGCCGTCACTGCCGAGATCGGCGCGCGCCTGATCCATCAGGCCAATCCAGGCCAGACGCTGAAGTTCATCACGATGTTCATCATCGCCCACGTCGACTTTCGCCATGGAAGGGATAATGTCCAGCAGCGAGCCCCAGGCGCCGGTCCGAATATATGCCTGCTCAGCAAGACGCAGCACTTCCGGATGACGAGGGGTAATTTCCAGCAGACGGTCAACGCCGTGACGAGCGGCATGGTTTTCATTGCGCGCCAGTTGCAGACGAACGCGGGTGATCTCAACCGGAATCGGATCTTTAGTAGAGAGCTCAGACGCGCGTTCAAGATGCTGATTGGCGCGGGCCTCATCGCCTCGCTGTTGCGCCGCCTCAGCGGCCAGCAGATAGTTAACAACCGGCTGTTCTGCATGGTCGGCATTTTTCGACATCAGCTTTTCAACCTGCTGATAGTCGCCTTCGGCCAGCTTCAGCAACGCTTGCTCGGTCTGCTTGCGGGCGCGACGGCGCTTACGGCCAACGAACCAGCCGCGCGTATGTACGCCGGTACGGAAAATACGACGCAGGAGCCACTCCACGGCCAGCAGAACGACCACACCCAGGATCAGAATAATTACCAGCCCTGTTACGCTGGTTTCGATATTGTAGTTATCGGTCTGGATCAATACATAACCCTGGTGACCCGCGAGCATCGGCCCCAGTACAATCCCGGCGATCAGCAGGATGAAGAGTAAGAAGACTTTTAGCATCATTACTCTCCTTGCTGCGCGCTTTCAGGCGCTGGCGCGGCGGCAGGTGCTTCAGCCGGACGCTCTGCCGGAACGCCCGGCTGGGCCAGCAGGTTACGCACGCGCGTCTGCATGAGCTTCTCCAGAATCGGCTGGCTTTCCAGCTTGTCCGGCACGTTCATGGTGATGTTTTGCTGGCTCAGCTTGTCGATATCCTCAAGGAACGCGGTCGTGGTTGCGTCATTGGTATCGTAGTAAGCACGTACCCAGGTTGAAACGTTATCCAGCGCCTGTTTGTAGGTCTCTTCCTGGTGACGCGGTACGGCCTGGGCAGCCACCAGCAGGCGGGAGCGGATGTTTTCACGCAGATAGACGTCCTGGTTCGGCGCCAGCAGCGGCACGGCAGTTTCATCACGGCGGCGAATGGTAATAAAGCTGTCCATAAAGTTCTGCCAGCTCTTTTGCAGGTTGATACGCCATTCGCTCAGGGAGCTGGACAGCTCGGTGCCGTCAGAATCCATCGGGGAGTCATCGTCGTTGTTATCGGCCAGCTGAAGGTTATCAATCTGGTTGGAGAGCTGATTTACCTTAAGGATGATGCCATCGTAATCGACCTGAGAAACCGCGGACAGGCTGGCGATATCTTCCGTAATAGCGCGGCGAGCGTTGATGAGGCTCGGATCGTTCATGTCCGCCAGGCTTGCGTCGGCGCTTTTCAGCAGCGCGGCGGCGGTGGTGACATCCTGATCGCTCCAGAGCTTTCGCCCGGCCAGTTTCACCAGAAAATCGGCCTGTGAAAGTAGCCAGGTTTTGGCATCGGTTCCCGAAATTGTGGCGACTTTTTCCTGCACTTCGCTCAGCTGTTTGGTCAACTCTTCACGTTTGCTGTTCGCGTCGGCGAGGGCGGCAGCCTGCTGTTTGATCACGCCTTCCAGCTCAGCTTTTTGCGCCTCCTGCGCTTTCTGTAGGGCAGTGATTTGGTTAACCAGCGCGTCGCTGGTGGCCGTCTGGTTGGTGCCTTGTTTCTTCACCAGTCCGTAGAGTCCCACGCCTGCGGCCAGCGCAATCGCGATGGCAATCACGCTCAGCGTGAGGCTGGTTTTGTTGCTGCCGTTTTTCTTCTCAACGGTTGTGTCTGTCGTCTCTGGCTGTGACGTGGTGTCCACAGTCTCCCTGGTCTCTTCAACCACGGCGGAGGATTTTTCGTGTTCCGTCATTATGGCTTCCCATTTGAGAGTTATTGTAATGCGCGCAGCAGCGCATCGTTGTCGGCGTTTTCAGCGATCCGAATATCCTGCCAGCCCAGTTCCCGGGCGTGGTTCGCCAGACGCTCACTGACGACCAGAAGCCGACAGCGGAGTAACCAGTTTTCGCGATACCAAAGCGGAATCAGCGACCAAAGCTGTTGTAACATTTCACCGCTGGTGACCACCAGCGTATTAATACCGCGGGCGTGCCAGCGCATTGCTTCTTCCGCGCCATCATAGTGTTTCGCACAGCGCTGATAGCACTCCACAAACGTCACGTCTGCGCCGCGTTCGCGCAGCGTTTCGCCCAGCAGTTCGCGGCCACCGTTGCCGCGCAAAATGAGCGCGCGCTTTCCGGCAATGGTTTGTAATTCAGGTAATTGTAGCAAGACTTCGCTGATTTCCCGATCTAACGGGTAACGAACATCGATTCCGCTCGCGGTATGTAAGGCCAGCGCAGTGGTGCGCCCGATGGCGAAATAGCGGGGGGCGTGAGGCCAGCTAACGGCATGCTGTTGCAGCTGCGCATGGGCAAACTCCACGGCATGCTGCGACAGCGCAAAGAGCAGATCGCCTTCCTGCAAGAGACGCATCTGGTCAGCGAGCTCAGGCAGCTCGCGACCGGGGGAGAATTCAATCAGCGGAAAACTCCAGGCCACCTGCCCCAGTGCGCGCAGACGGCTCACTAACTGCTCTCCTGCGGGAGAAGGGCGGGTGACAAGTATGCTCATGCAGGGGGCTCTCCGTTATAGACCTCAGCCAGAATTTCACGCGCGCCGTTATTCAGCAGCTCTTCCGCCAGCGATACGCCAAGTGCCTCGGCATCTTGCGGCTTGCCGCGACGTTCACCGCGAACCATCTGTGAGCCGTCCGGCGCGCCAACCAGCGCACGCAACCACAGCTCACCGTCAGTTAATTCAGCATAGCTGCCAATTGGCACCTGACAGCCTCCTTCGAGGCGAGTATTCATCGCGCGCTCGGCTTTTACGCGAACGGCGGTATCGTCATGATTCAGCGGCGCGAGCAGTGCCTGAGTGCGCGCATCAACCAGACGACACTCAATGCCGACGGCACCCTGGCCGACGGCGGGCAGCGACAGCTCCGGCGGCAACGCGACGCGAATGCGTTCTTCCAGCCCCAGGCGTTTCAGGCCCGCAACCGCAAGAATAATGGCATCGTAGTCGCCGTTATCCAGCTTGCCAAGGCGTGTGCCGACGTTCCCGCGCAGCGAACGGATCACCAGATCCGGGCGACGTTCAGCCAGCTGACACTGGCGGCGTAAACTTGACGTGCCGACCACGCTGCCTGCCGGCAACGCATCGAGCGAGTCATAGCGATTAGAGACAAACGCATCGCGCGGATCCTCGCGCTCGCAGATGGTCACCAGCCCCAGCCCTTCCGGGAACTCAACGGGCACATCCTTCATCGAATGCACGGCGATATCGGCGCGGTTCTCAAGCAATGCCAGCTCCAGCTCTTTGACAAACAGACCTTTTCCGCCCACTTTGGCCAGCGGCGTATCCAGAATGACATCGCCACGCGTGACCATTGGCACCAGCTCAACGCGTAACCCGGTGTGGCAGGCTTCAAGGCGTTGCTTAACATAATGTGCCTGCCAGAGTGCAAGAGGACTTTGGCGTGTGGCAATTCTCAAAACATTGTCTAACATGCTTGTTACCGTCATTATCAATCGCTAACCATCCTAACATTGTTGACACTCGGATGGCAGTTTTACGGTTGATGAAGAGTGAGAGGGACAGGGCGGCGTACTCGTCAGCCATCGCCGTATTCAGGAATTTACACGTCAAGAACGGTGCTACACTTGTATGTAGCGCATCTTTCTTTACGGTCAACCGGCAAGGTGTTAAATTGATCACGTTTTAGACCATTTTTTCGTCTGTACCACCAGAAAAGCAAAAGGCGAAAAAAGGGTAACGGTTATTTTTTGAAATACTGCGGGTCCGCTGCTTTTTCTGTTCTGACTGGCGTGCGACACCCGGAAACATCAGGCGATACGTCTTGTACCTCTATATTGAGACTCTGAAACAGAGACTGGATGCCATCAATCAATTGCGTGTGGATCGCGCGCTTGCTGCCATGGGCCCTGCTTTCCAGCAGGTATACAGTCTACTGCCAACATTGTTGCACTATCACCATCCGCTGATGCCGGGTTACCTTGATGGTAACGTTCCCCAGGGCATTTGCCTCTTCACGCCTGATGAAACCCAACAGCATTACCTGACTGAACTTGAACTCTACCGTGGTATGCCGCCGCAGGATTCGCCGAAAGGCGAGCTGCCGATTACCGGGGTTTACTCCATGGGCAGCACGTCATCGGTTGGGCAAAGTTGCTCTTCTGACCTGGATATCTGGGTCTGCCATCAGTCCTGGCTCGACAATGAAGAGCGCCAGCTGTTGCAGCGTAAATGCAGCCTGCTGGAGAGCTGGGCGGCGTCGCTCGGCGTGGAAGTGAGCTTCTTCCTGATTGATGAAAACCGTTTCCGCCATAACGAAAGCGGCAGTCTGGGTGGTGAAGACTGCGGCTCGACTCAGCACATCCTGTTGCTGGATGAGTTTTACCGTACTGCCGTTCGCCTGGCCGGGAAACGTATTCTGTGGAATATGGTGCCGTGCGATGAAGAAGAGAATTATGACGACTACGTCATGTCGCTTTACTCGCAGGGCGTTCTGACGCCAAACGAGTGGCTGGATCTGGGCGGCCTGAGCTCCCTGTCCGCCGAAGAGTACTTTGGCGCAAGCCTCTGGCAGCTTTATAAGAGCATTGATTCACCGTACAAAGCGGTGCTGAAAACCCTGCTGCTGGAAGCCTACTCCTGGGAATACCCCACGCCGCGCCTGCTGGCGAAAGATATTAAACAGCGTCTGCACGACGGGGAGATCGTCTCCTACGGGCTTGATGCCTACTGCATGATGCTGGAACGCGTCACCGAATACCTGACAGCCATTGAGGACGCCACGCGTCTTGACCTGGTGCGTCGATGTTTCTATCTCAAAGTCTGTGAAAAACTGAGCCGCGAACGCGCCTGCGTGGGCTGGCGTCGTGAAGTCGTCAGCCAGTTAGTCAAAGAGTGGGGATGGGACGAAGAGCGTCTCGCCATGCTCGACAACCGCGCCAACTGGAAGATCGATCAGGTGCGTGAGGCGCACAACGAACTGCTTGATGCGATGATGCAGAGCTACCGCAACCTGATCCGCTTTGCCCGCCGTAACAACCTTAGCGTTTCTGCCAGCCCACAGGATATCGGGGTGCTGACCCGCAAACTGTACGCCGCGTTTGAAGCGTTGCCGGGCAAGGTAACGCTGGTTAACCCACAGATTTCGCCTGACCTGTCTGAACCGAATCTGACCTTTATCTACGTACCGCCGGGCCGCGCGAACCGCACCGGGTGGTATCTGTACAACCGTGCGCCAAGCATGGATTCGATCATCAGCCATCAGCCGCTGGAGTATAACCGCTACCTGAACAAGCTGGTGGCCTGGGCCTGGTTTAACGGCCTTCTCACTTCACGTACCCGGTTGTTTATCAAAGGCAACGAGGTGGTCGATTTAGCCAAGTTGCAGGAGATGGTGGCGGATGTCTCGCACCACTTCCCGCTGCGTCTGCCTGCGCCGACGCCAAAAGCGCTCTACAGCCCGTGTGAGATTCGCCATCTGGCGATCATCGTCAACCTGGAATACGACCCGACGGCGGCCTTCCGCAATCAGGTGGTTCACTTTGACTTCCGCAAGCTGGACGTCTTTAGCTTTGGCGAGCAGCAAAACTGCCTGGTGGGCAGCGTGGATCTGCTGTACCGCAACTCGTGGAACGAAGTGCGTACCCTGCACTTTAACGGCGAGCAGGCGATGATCGAGGCGCTGAAAACGATCCTCGGCAAGATGCACCAGGACGCCGCGCCGCCGGACAGCGTGGAGGTGTTCTGCTACAGTCAGCACCTGCGCGGCCTGATTCGTACCCGCGTTCAGCAACTGGTGTCTGAGTGCATCGAACTGCGTCTCTCCAGCACCCGACAGGAAACCGGGCGCTTTAAAGCGTTGCGCGTCTCCGGCCAGACCTGGGGGCTGTTCTTTGAGCGCCTGAACGTGTCGGTGCAGAAGCTGGAGAACGCCATTGAATTCTACGGCGCGATTTCACACAACAAACTGCATGGCCTGTCGGTTCAGGTGGAAACCAATCACGTTAAGCTGCCGCAGGTGGTGGATGGCTTTGCGAGTGAAGGGATTATTCAGTTCTTCTTCGAAGAGTCGGGCGATAACGCCGGGTTTAACATCTACATTCTGGATGAAACCAACCGTGCCGAGGTGTATCACCACTGTGAAGGCAGCAAAGAGGAGCTGGTGCGCGACGTCAGCCGCTTCTATTCGTCCTCGCACGATCGCTTTACCTACGGCTCAAGCTTTATCAACTTCAACCTGCCGCAGTTCTACCAGATTGTGAATGTGGATGGGCGAGCGCAGGTGATCCCGTTCCGTACGCAGGCGATTACCCCTGCGGCGCCCGCTAACCAGGAAACTGCGCCGCTGTTGCAGCAGTATTTTTCCTGAGGCTTTTCGCCGGGTGGCGCTATCGCTTACCCGGCCTACGGTTTGAGTCGTTGTAGGCCCGGTAAGGCGTAGCCGTCACCGGGCAACGCAACTATCTGAAACTTACGTCCTCGCCCGCCTGCGCCGTCGCCGCCTGCTCCAGCAGATCCCAGAACGTTTCGCCGCTGCGATCGCAGACCCACTCGTCACCTTTCAGATCAAAGTGATAGCCGCCCTGTTTCGCCGCCAGCCACACCTGGTGAAGCGGCTCCTGACGGTTAATAATAATCTTGCTGCCGTTTTCGAAGCTTAAGGTCAGGATCCCGCCGTTGATTTCACAATCGATATCGCTGTCGCCGTCCCAGTCGTCGATACGCTCTTCGATGGTCATCCACAGGGTATCGGCAAGGCGATGAAATTCACTGTCGTTCATGGTTTTATTCCTGTTTTTCGTGATGGCGGCAGTATAACGCTAAATAATTCCCGTTGCAGGAAAGCGGCAAACTCTTGCTTTTGTGTCTTCTCCTGCGATGATAGAAACAGATTTGAACTTACGGGCAACCTCTACATGAAAAACGTCTTCCGAACGCTTGTCGTTCTTGTCACTCTGTTTAGCCTGACCGGCTGTGGACTGAAGGGACCACTGTACTTCCCGCCAGAGGATAAAAACGCACCACCGCCGACAAAACCGGTGCAAAGTGGTATCGAGTCATCTACGCCGGATACCAACGATCGCGGCAATAACGGCGGCCCGACTCAGGTCAATCTCTGACAATTACGTTCTGTACCCGCGCAATGGAGCAAATGATGCAGTTCTCTAAAATGCATGGCCTTGGCAACGACTTTATGGTCGTCGACGCGGTAACGCAGAATGTCTTTTTCTCCCCGGAATTGATCCGTCGCCTGGCGGATCGACACATGGGCGTGGGGTTTGACCAGCTGCTGGTGGTGGAGCCGCCTTACGATCCTGACCTGGACTTTCACTACCGCATTTTTAACGCCGACGGCAGCGAAGTTTCCCAGTGCGGCAACGGCGCGCGCTGTTTTGCCCGCTTTGTTCGGCTGAAAGGGCTGACCAACAAGCGCGATATCCGCGTCAGCACCGCCAACGGCCGGATGGTGCTCAGCGTCACCGACGACGAACTGGTGCGCGTGAACATGGGCGAGCCAAACTTCGACCCCTCTGCCGTGCCGTTTCGCGCCAACAAAGCGGAAAAGACCTATATTATGCGTGCCGCCGAGCAGACAGTATTGTGCGGCGTCGTCTCAATGGGTAACCCGCACTGCGTGATTCAGGTGGATGATGTGCAAACCGCGGCGGTTGAAACGCTCGGCCCGGTGCTGGAAAGCCACGAGCGCTTCCCGGAGCGGGCGAACATCGGTTTTATGCAGGTGGTGAAGCGTGAACACATTCGCCTGCGGGTTTACGAGCGCGGCGCGGGCGAAACCCAGGCCTGCGGAAGCGGTGCCTGTGCGGCGGTGGCCGTCGGTATCTCACAGGGGTTACTGGCAGAAGAGGTTCGCGTGGAATTACCGGGCGGACGTCTTGATATCGCCTGGAAAGGAGCGGGTCATCCACTGTACATGACTGGCCCGGCGACACATGTTTATGACGGGTTTATCCATCTATGAAGCAACCAGGGGAAGAACTGCGGGAACCTGTATCAGAGCTGGACGACAGCGCTGTTGTGGATTACCTGCTGCACAATCCTGAGTTTTTTATCCGCAATGCACGCGTCGTCGAACGGATGCGCGTGCCGCATCCGGTTCGCGAGACCGTGTCGCTGGTTGAATGGCACATGGCGCGCTCGCGCAACCACATCAATCAGCTCGAAGAGAACATGACGCTGCTGATGGAGCAGGCCAGCAATAACGAAAGCCTGTTCTACCGTCTACTACACCTTCAGGCGCGTCTGGCTTCCGCACACAGTCTCGAAGAGTTCCTCAACCGCTTCCACCGCTGGGCGCGCGAGCTGGGGCTGGCAGGCGCGACGATCCGTCTCTTCCCTGACCGCTGGCGCATTGGCGCGCCGTCCGGGTTTACCCATCTGGCGCTGAGCCGTCAGGCGTTCGAACCGCTGCGCATTCAGCGTCTGGGCCATGAGCACCACTATCTGGGGCCGCTTAACGGGCCAGAACTGCTGGTGGTGCTGCCGGAAGCCAAAGCTATCGGCTCGGTGGCGATGTCGCTGATGGGGCGCGATGGTGACCTGGGCGTGATGTTATTTACCAGCCGCGACGCGCATCATTATGAACAGGGGCAGGGCACGCAACTGTTGCAGGAGATCGCCCTGATGCTGCCTGAGCTGCTGGAGCGCTGGATTGAGCGCGTATGACGGACGGACTGCTCGCTACTGACGTCAACCGCTTTCTGCGCTATCTGGGCGTGGAACGCCAGCTCAGCCCTATTACGCTGCTCAACTATCAGCGTCAGCTTGATGCCATCATGCAGATTGCCGATGAAATCGGCCTGAAAAGCTGGCAACAATGTGACGCCGCCACGGTACGCGGGTTCGTCGTGCGTAGCCGTAAAAAAAATCTCAGCCCGGCGAGCCTGGCGCTCCGGCTCTCTGCCCTGCGCAGTTTCTTCGACTGGCTGGTCAGTCAGGGCGGTCTGAAAGCCAACCCGGCAAAAGGGATCGCCACGCCGAAAGCCCCGCGTCATCTGCCGAAAAATATCGACGTCGACGACGTAAACCGCCTGCTGGATATCGATCTTAACGATCCGCTGGCCGTGCGCGACCGCGCGATGCTGGAGGTGATGTACGGCGCGGGCCTGCGTCTCTCTGAGCTGGTGAACCTCGACTTAAAGCACCTCGATCTGGAATCCGGCGAGGTGTGGGTAATGGGCAAGGGCAGCAAAGAGCGCCGCCTGCCGATCGGCCGCAATGCGGTCTCCTGGATTGAGCACTGGCTGGACCTTCGCGGGCTGTTTGGCGCCGACGAAGATGCGCTGTTCCTGTCGAAACTCGGCAAGCGGATCTCGGCGCGTAACGTGCAGAAGCGCTTTGCGGAGTGGGGCATTAAGCAGGGGCTGAACAGCCACGTTCACCCCCACAAGCTGCGCCACTCCTTTGCGACGCACATGCTGGAATCAAGCGGCGACCTGCGCGGCGTACAGGAGCTGCTTGGTCACGCGAATCTGTCGACCACCCAAATCTATACCCACTTAGACTTCCAACACCTTGCCTCGGTGTATGACGCGGCGCATCCACGCGCCAAACGGGGGAAATAATGCGTTTTTACCGCCCACTCGGTCAGATATCAGCCCTGACGTTTGACCTTGATGACACTCTTTACGATAACCGCCCGGTGATCCTGCGTACCGAGCAGGAGTCGCTGGCGTTTGTGCAGAACTACCATCCTGCGCTGAAAGCGATGCAGAACAAAGACTTCCAGCAGCTGCGTCAGTCCCTGCGGGAAACCGAACCGGAGATTTACCACGACGTGACCGAATGGCGCCGCCGTGCGGTTGAGCAGGCGATGCTCAACGCCGGCCTGAGCGCGCAGGATGCGGCCACGGGGGCCGAAGCGGCCATGGAAAACTTCGCCAAATGGCGCAGTCGGATCGACGTGCCGCAGGAGACCCACGACACGCTGGCGAAGCTCGCCGAAAAGTGGCCGCTGGTGGCCATCACCAACGGCAACGCTCAGCCTGAACTGTTTGGTCTGGGGAACTATTTTCAGTTCGTGCTGCGCGCGGGCCCGCACGGACGCTCGAAGCCGTTCAACGATATGTATCATCTGGCAGCGGAAAAACTGGATTTGCCGCTCGGTGAGATCCTGCACGTGGGCGACGACCTGACCACGGACGTCGCCGGGGCGATCCGCTGCGGCATGCAGGCCTGCTGGATCAAGCCGGAAAATGCCGATCTGATGACTACCCCGGATAGCCGTCTTCTGCCGCACGTGGAAATTTCACGGTTGGCATCCCTCACGACGCTGATATAATCATCAATTGTTCTGTATAAATTAACAGGGTTTTGGCGAATGGAAACATTTGCCTGCCCGACATGACGTGACGGTGCCAATGGACGTTTCTTACCTGCTCGACAGCCTTAATGATAAACAGCGTGACGCGGTTGCCGCCTCGCGTACAAACCTGCTGGTACTGGCTGGAGCGGGCAGTGGTAAGACGCGCGTGCTGGTTCACCGTATCGCCTGGCTACAGAGCGTGGAGAACTGCTCGCCGTACTCGATTATGGCCGTGACGTTCACCAACAAGGCGGCGGCGGAGATGCGCCACCGTATCGCGCAGCTGATGGGCACCAGCCAGGGCGGCATGTGGGTTGGCACCTTCCACGGCCTGGCGCACCGTCTGCTGCGCGCGCACCATATGGACGCTAACCTGCCGCAGGATTTCCAGATCCTCGACAGCGAAGATCAGCTGCGCTTGCTGAAACGCCTGATCAAGGCGATGAACCTCGATGAGAAGCAGTGGCCGCCGCGTCAGGCGATGTGGTACATCAACGGTCAGAAAGACGAAGGGCTGCGTCCGCATCATATCCAGAGCTTCGGTAACCCGGTCGAGCAGACCTGGCAGAACGTCTACAAGGCCTATCAGGAAGCGTGCGATCGCGCCGGTCTGGTGGATTTCGCCGAGCTGCTGCTGCGCGCCCACGAGCTGTGGCTGAACAAACCGCATATCATGCAACACTACCGTGAACGCTTTACCAACATCCTGGTGGACGAATTCCAGGATACCAACAACATCCAGTACGCCTGGATCCGCCTGCTGGCCGGGGATACCGGCAAGGTGATGATCGTAGGCGATGACGACCAGTCTATCTACGGCTGGCGCGGCGCGCAGGTGGAGAACATCCAGCGCTTCCTCAACGATTTCCCCGGCGCGCAAACCATCCGTCTGGAGCAGAACTACCGTTCTACCAGCAACATTCTGAGCGCGGCCAACGCCCTGATTGAGAACAACAACGGGCGCCTGGGTAAAAAGCTGTGGACCGATGGCGTCGACGGCGAACCGATTTCGATTTACTGCGCCTTCAACGAGCTCGACGAAGCCCGCTTCGTGGTGAACCGCATTAAAACCTGGCAGGAGAACGGCGGCGCGCTGGAGCAGTGTGCCATTCTCTATCGCAGCAACGCCCAGTCGCGCGTGCTGGAAGAGGCGCTGTTGCAGGTGAGCATGCCGTACCGCATTTATGGCGGTATGCGCTTCTTCGAACGTCAGGAGATCAAAGATGCGCTCTCGTATTTGCGTCTGATTGCCAACCGTAACGACGATGCGGCGTTTGAGCGCGTGGTGAACACGCCGACGCGCGGCATCGGCGATCGTACGCTGGACGTGGTGCGTCAGGCCTCGCGCGATCGTCAGCTCACGTTGTGGCAGGCGTGCCGCGAGCTGTTACAGGAAAAAGCCCTTGCCGGGCGCGCCGCCAGCGCATTGCAGCGCTTCCTGGAGTTAATCGACGCGCTGGCGCAGGAAACGGCCGACATGCCGCTGCACGTCCAGACCGACCGAGTGATCAAAGATTCCGGCTTGCGCACCATGTACGAGCAGGAAAAAGGCGAGAAGGGCCAGACCCGTATTGAGAACTTAGAGGAACTGGTGACGGCAACGCGCCAGTTCAGCTACAACGAAGAAGACGAAGACCTGATGCCGTTGCAGGCATTCCTCTCTCACGCCGCGCTGGAGGCGGGTGAAGGGCAGGCCGATACCTGGCAGGATGCGGTTCAGCTGATGACCCTGCACTCCGCAAAAGGTCTGGAGTTCCCGCAGGTGTTCATCGTCGGGATGGAAGAGGGGATGTTCCCGAGCCAGATGTCGCTGGATGAAGGCGGGCGTCTGGAAGAGGAGCGTCGTCTGGCCTACGTGGGCGTGACCCGTGCGATGCAGAAACTGACCCTGACCTACGCGGAAACCCGCCGCCTGTACGGGAAAGAGGTGTATCACCGTCCGTCGCGCTTTATCGGCGAACTGCCGGAAGAGTGTGTGGAAGAGGTGCGCCTGCGCGCCAGCATCAGCCGTCCGGTCAGCCATCAGCGTATGGGCTCGCCGATCTCTGAAACCGACACCGGTTACAAGCTGGGCCAGCGCGTGCGCCACTCGAAGTTTGGCGAAGGCACCATCGTCAACCTGGAAGGCAGCGGCGAGCACAGCCGTTTGCAGGTAGCGTTCCAGGGGCAGGGGATCAAATGGCTGGTGGCAGCCTATGCCAAGCTGGAAAGTGTGTAACTTTCAGAAAAATATCACTATTTTGTAATAATCTGCTAGCCTTATACGTTGAAGGTCAATTAATGCCCTTCAGCGTTCCGTTGCGTGTTGACGCCACAGTTATTGCTGGCGTAACATGCGCGCACGATTACGCTAAGAGGACATTCGCCTTGGACACACCCAGTAGATACTGGCTCAATTCCCTGTCATCCAGGAACAACTCCTAAGGCTATCTCCTCTTGCTGATGGCCTTAGTGGTTGTCAGCGACTGCATCATTCCCGTCGCGCTGAGTCAGGCTGTTTAATGGTCTGAAACCCAATTTGTTTCTGTGTGCCCACCGAACTGTCCGATATTTTTTGCATTGGGAGTCCCGGTCATGTTGAGCGCATTTCAACTCGAAAATAACCGACTGACTCGGCTTGAAGCCGAAGAGTCACAGCCCCTCATTGATGCCGTATGGGTGGATCTGGTCGAGCCGGACGACGATGAGCGCCTTCGCGTACAATCTGAACTGGGGCAAAGCCTGGCGACACGCCCGGAACTGGAAGACATCGAAGCATCCGCCCGTTTTTTTGAAGACGAAGACGGCCTGCACATTCACTCCTTCTTCTTTTTCGAAGATGCCGAAGACCACGCGGGGAACTCCACCGTGGCGTTTACCATCCGCGATGGCCGCCTGTTCACCCTGCGCGAGCGCGAACTGCCTGCGTTTCGTCTCTACCGTATGCGTGCCCGCAGCCAGGCGATGATGGACGGCAACGCTTATGAGCTGCTGCTGGATCTGTTCGAAACCAAAATCGAACAGCTGGCGGATGAAATCGAAAACATCTACAGCGACCTGGAAAAGCTGAGCCGCGTGATCATGGAAGGCCATCAGGGCGATGAGTACGACGAAGCGTTGTCCACGCTGGCTGAGCTGGAAGATATCGGCTGGAAGGTGCGTTTGTGTCTGATGGATACCCAGCGCGCGCTGAACTTCCTGGTGCGCAAGGCGCGTCTGCCGGGCGGTCAGTTGGAGCAGGCGCGTGAGATCTTACGCGATATCGAATCCCTGCTGCCGCACAACGAATCCCTGTTCCAGAAGGTCAACTTCCTGATGCAGGCGGCGATGGGCTTTATCAACATCGAGCAGAACCGTATCATCAAGATCTTCTCGGTGGTGTCCGTGGTGTTCCTGCCGCCGACGCTGGTGGCGTCCAGCTACGGGATGAACTTCGAGTTTATGCCGGAGCTGAAGTGGAGCTTTGGCTACCCGGGGGCGATTATCTTTATGATCCTCGCCGGGCTGGCGCCGTATCTGTACTTTAAGCGTCGTAACTGGCTTTGAGAATCCGCCCGGTGGCGCTGCGCTTACCGGGCCTACAGATCTTGTAGGCCGGATAAGGCGCAGCCGCCATCCGGCAAAAAGGCACTACAGCCCTTTGCGCACCCTGCGCTGGGTATAAATCGCATCCGCAACAAAGATGGCCAGCGCCACCCAGATAAAGGCGAACGTCACCATCTTATCCGCACCCGGCACCTCGCCGTAAAACACCACCGCCAGCAGGAACATCAGCGTCGGGCCAATGTACTGGAAGAAGCCCAGCGTGGAGAGGCGCAGACGCGTTGCCGCGCCGGTAAAGCACAGCAGGGGGATCGTTGTGACCACGCCTGCGGCCATCAGCATCAGGTTCAGCGACCATGGGTTGCTGCCCATGTGGCTGGTGGCGCTGTCGGCAATACCGAACAGGTAGATCGCGGCGACAGGCAGCAGCCACAGGGTTTCAAACAGCATTCCCGTCTGCGCTTCCACCGCAATCTTCTTACGCACCAGGCCGTAAAACGCAAAGCTGAACGCTAGCCCCAGGGCGATAACCGGCAGTGAGCCGAAGGTCCACAGCTGTACCAGCACGCCGCAGAAGGCCAGAATCACCGCCACCCACTGCATCCGGCGAAAGCGCTCACCAAGGAAAATCATCCCCAGCAAAATATTGACCAGCGGGTTAATAAAGTAGCCCAGGCTGGCTTCGAGCATGTGATGGTTATTCACCGCCCAGATAAACAGCAGCCAGTTTCCGCCAATCAGCACCGCAGAGAGAGCGAGCAGGAAGACCTTCTTCGGGGTTTTCAGCAGCGTTTTGACGCCTGACCACTGACGGCTGATACTCATCAGCGCAATCATGAAGAAAAACGACCAGATGACGCGGTGAGTGAGGATCTCGTCCGCCGGGACATAGGCGATAAGTTTGAAGTACGCCGGTGCGATACCCCAAATAAAATAAGCGGCAAGGGCGAGTAAAACGCCCTGCCGCGTCTGTTTAGCATCCATCGGGAAAATCCGTTACAAAAAAGTGAAGTAATTTTACCCGAATTTGCCGTCTCAACCCACCATATAAGTGGCGGTTGCGCTGGCGATATAAACCTGCTCTTCGTTATGCAGCTCAACGCGGGCGACGGCAACTTTATTCCCGGCGCGCAGCAGACTGCTGGTGCAGGTGAAGCGGTTTCCGCGTCCCGGACGCAGGTAGTCGACGCGTAAATCGATGGTGCCCATGCGCGACAGGCGCTGGCGTAACTCATCTTCGTTGATGGTGTCATGGCGCGTCAGCGTGCTGCCCACGCACACCAGACCGGCCGCCACGTCCAGCGCGGAGGCAATGACCCCGCCGTGCAAAATGCTTTGCGCCCAGTTACCGACCATCATTGGCTGATTATTGAAACTCAGCTGAGCGAAGTCTTTTTCGTATCGCTCCAGCTCAAGACCCAGTGCACGGTTGAACGGCATGTGGTACACAAAAATCTCGCCCACGAGCTTTAAGGTTTCTTCGGCGGTGAGTGTGGCTGACATCTGACGTGGCATCCTTGTTGTTAACAAAATGTTGATTTTATGCTTCAGGATAAAGGAATGCCACTTTAAGAAACGAGGAAGCGGAAGTTATCGCAGAAGTCTGTAGAATGCCCGGACAAAACTATTCATTAAATGTCACCATTTCAGGAGAACACCACCGATGCGGACGTATCTGGGTTGGTTACTGGCGGCGGTTGCGCTGCCCCTCACAGCATATGCGCAGGAAGCGACGATCAAAGAGGTGCATGATAAACCTGCCGTTAAGGGCAGCATCATCGCCAATATGCTTCAGGAGCATGACAATCCGTTCACGCTGTACCCGTATGACACAAACTACGTGATCTACACCCAGACCAGCGATCTCAACAAAGAGGCGATAAGCTCCTATAACTGGTCTGATAATGCGCGTAAAGATGAGGTGAAGTTCCAGCTCAGCCTCGCCTTCCCGTTCTGGCGCGGCATCCTGGGGCCGAACTCGGTGCTTGGCGCGTCTTACACGCAGAAGTCATGGTGGCAGCTCTCCAACAGCGGGGAATCTTCACCGTTCCGCGAAACCAACTATGAACCGCAGCTGTTCCTCGGTTTCGCCACCGATTATGAGTTTGCAGGCTGGACGCTGCGAGACGTGGAGGTGGGCTATAACCACGATTCCAACGGTCGTTCCGACCCAACCTCACGCAGCTGGAACCGCATCTATACGCGTCTGATGGCGCAGAACGGCAATTTCATGGTGGAAGTGAAGCCGTGGTACGTGGTGGGCAGCACCGATGACAACCCGGATATCACCAAATATATGGGCTACTATCAGCTTAAAGTGGGCTATCAGCTGGGTGACGCGGTGCTGAGCGCCAAAGGCCAGTACAACTGGAATACCGGCTACGGCGGTGCAGAGCTGGGCCTGAGCTACCCGGTAACGAAACACGTTCGTCTTTATACTCAGGTGTATAGCGGGTATGGCGAATCGCTGATCGACTACAATTTCAATCAGACCCGCGTCGGTGTGGGCGTCATGCTGAACGATATTTTCTAAGCTGCTCGAATGTTTTTGCGTTAAACGTTGAAGTTTCTCTCTCAGGCGCTGAAAATAGCGCCTGTTTCATTTCTGGCATATGGGGTTAACGTGGCGCAGGCGGAAGTATTGAATCAGGAATCGCTGGCTAAACAGGTTTTGCAGGAAACCTTTGGCTACCAGCAGTTCCGCCCTGGCCAGGAAACCATCATTGAAACCGTGCTGGAAGGCCGCGATTGCCTGGTGGTCATGCCGACCGGCGGCGGAAAATCGCTCTGCTATCAGGTGCCCGCGCTGGTGCTTAATGGCCTGACGGTCGTGGTATCGCCCCTTATTTCCCTGATGAAAGACCAGGTCGACCAGCTGCTTGCCAACGGCGTGGCGGCGGCCTGCCTGAACTCGACGCAGACCCGCGAGCAACAGCAAGAGGTAATGACCGGGTGCCGCACCGGGCAGATCCGCCTGCTGTATATCGCGCCAGAACGCCTGATGCTGGACAACTTCCTCGATCATCTGGCGCACTGGAATCCGGTGCTGCTGGCGGTGGATGAAGCGCACTGTATCTCCCAGTGGGGGCACGATTTCCGCCCGGAATACGCCGCTCTTGGCCAGCTTCGTCAGCGCTTCCCCGAGCTGCCGTTTATGGCGCTTACCGCCACGGCGGACGACACCACGCGTCAGGACATCGTTCGCCTGCTGGGGCTAAACGACCCGTATATTCAGGTCAGCAGCTTCGACCGCCCGAACATCCGCTATATGCTGATGGAGAAGTTCAAGCCGCTGGATCAGCTCTTACGCTACGTGCAGGAGCAGCGCGGTAAGTCCGGCATCATCTACTGCAACAGCCGTGCGAAGGTGGAAGACACCGCCGCCCGTCTGCAAAACCGTGGCTTTAGCGCCGCGGCCTATCACGCCGGGCTGGAGAACCATATCCGCGCCGACGTGCAGGAGAAATTCCAGCGCGACGACCTGCAAATCGTGGTCGCAACGGTGGCGTTCGGGATGGGGATCAACAAGCCCAACGTGCGCTTTGTGGTGCATTTCGACATTCCGCGCAATATCGAATCCTACTATCAGGAAACCGGCCGCGCCGGGCGTGACGGCCTGCCTGCGGAAGCGATGCTGTTTTACGATCCGGCGGATATGGCGTGGCTGCGCCGCTGTCTCGAGGAGAAACCGCAGGGGCAGTTGCAGGATATCGAACGCCACAAGCTTAACGCGATGGGGGCCTTCGCCGAAGCGCAAACCTGCCGCCGTCTGGTGCTGCTCAACTACTTTGGTGAAGGGCGTCAGGCACCGTGCGGCAACTGCGATATCTGCCTCGACCCGCCGAAGCAGTACGATGGCCTGATGGACGCGCGCAAAGCGCTCTCGACTATCGGACGCGTGAACCAGCGCTTCGGGATGGGCTACGTCGTTGAAGTGCTGCGCGGGGCTAACAACCAGCGTATCCGCGATATGGGTCACGACAAACTGCCGGTTTATGGCATCGGGAAAGACCAGAGCCACGAGCACTGGGTGAGTATCATCCGCCAGCTGATCCATCTCGGCTTTGCCACGCAGAACATTGCCCAGCACTCTGCGCTTCAGCTGACCGAAGCGGCGCGACCGGTCCTGCGTGGCGAGGTTGAACTGAAGCTCGCCGTTCCGCGCGTCGTCGCCCTGAAGCCGCGCGTGATGCAGAAATCCTACGGCGGTAACTACGATCGCAAGCTGTTCGCCAAGCTGCGTAAGCTGCGTAAAGCCATTGCGGATGAAGAGAACATCCCGCCATACGTGGTGTTCAACGACGCGACGCTTATCGAGATGGCCGAGCAAATGCCGCTCAGCGCCAGCGAGATGCTCAGCGTCAACGGCGTTGGCACGCGTAAGCTGGAGCGCTTCGGTAAAGAGTTTATGGCGCTCATCCGTTCCCACGCTGATGGTGATGATGAGGAGTAGTCAGCCGGGCGAAAAAGTGCCAGGATGGTGACTCACTGTATTATTTCCCCGCGAGCTAATTATGTTAATGCTATTTCTCACCGTGGCGTTAGTGCACATCGTGGCGCTGATGAGCCCTGGCCCTGACTTTTTCTTCGTGTCACAAACGGCCGTCAGCCGCTCCCGCAAAGAGGCAATGATGGGTGTGCTCGGTATTACCATGGGCGTCATGGTCTGGGCGGCGGTTGCGCTGCTCGGTCTGAACCTGATCCTGGCGAAAATGGCGTGGCTGCATAACATCATCATGGTCGGCGGCGGTCTGTACCTGTGCTGGATGGGCTACCAGATGCTGCGCGGGGCGCTGAAGAAAGAAGAGAAAAAGCCGGAAGAGCCAAAGGTTGAGCTGGCAACGGGCGGCCGTAGCTTTGTGAAAGGGCTGCTGACCAACCTGGCGAACCCGAAAGCGATTATCTACTTCGGCTCTGTGTTCTCGCTGTTTGTAGGGGATAACGTCGGCGCGGGCGCGCGCTGGGGGATCTTCCTGCTGATCGTTGTTGAGACGTTCGCCTGGTTTACCGTTGTGGCAAGCCTGTTTGCCTTACCGGCGATGCGTCGCGGCTACCAGCGCATCGCGAAGTGGATCGACGGCTTTGCCGGCGCGCTGTTCGCCGGCTTCGGCATTCATCTCATCATTTCTCGCTAAGCATGACGCGCTGACGCAAGCAGCGCGCCAACCAGCATAAACAGCGAACCAAAGACTTTGTTCAGGGCCTTCATCTGTTTAGGCCCTTTGATCCACGCCGCAATTCGCTGCGCCAGCGTCGCGTAACCAATCATCACAATGATATCGACAATAATGGTGGTCGCGCCCAGCACCACGTACTGCATCACCTGTGGCTGATGCGGCACGATAAACTGCGGGAACAGGGCGGCGAGGAACACGATGCTTTTCGGGTTGGTCAGGTTAACGAACACCGCGCGTTTAAACAGGTGGCCGCGTGTTTGCGTCCGGGAGAGCGTATGCAGATCAATCGAGCCTGCGGCGCGCCACTGCTGAATACCCAGCCAGATAAGATACGCTGCGCCAGCCCATTTCAACACCTCGAAGGCCAGCACCGAACGGGAGAACAGCGTGCCCAGACCAATCCCCACCAGCACAATATGAATGCCAAGCCCGGTCTGTAAACCGGCGATTGACGCCGCCGCGCCGCGATAGCCGTGATTAATGGAGGTGGTCATGGTGTTGATTGCGCCCGAGCCAGGTGAAAGGCTGAGGATGATGGATGTCAGCAGGTAGGCGAACCACCATTCGAAGGTCATTTGAAACTCCCGGATCGTCTGTTTTTATGCCACAATACGCTATTGTTGAGTCATTTTGTGACCGGTGACGAAAAAAACGATATTCCCTGAATTACGGGGGGTGGAAACCCAATGTTTCAGCAGAAAAAGGACTGGGAAACACGAGAAAACGCATTTGCTGCTTTCTCCATGGGGCCGCTGACCGATTTCTGGCGCCAGCGTGAGGAAGATGAGTTTATGGGCGTCGGGGAAATCCCGGTACGCTTCGTTCGTTTCCGTGATGAAAAAAATGACCGGGTGATTGTGGTCTGCCCCGGGCGCATCGAAAGCTATATCAAATATGCCGAGCTGGCGTATGACCTGTTCCATCTGGGCTTTGATGTGTTAATTATCGACCATCGCGGGCAGGGGCTTTCTGGCAGGATGTTGCCGGATACCCATCGCGGCCACGTGGATAACTTCAGCGATTACGTCGACGATCTGGCCGCGTTCTGGCAGCAGGAAGTGCAGCCCGGACCGTGGCGCAAGCGTTATATTCTTGCCCACTCCATGGGGGGGGCGATCTCGACGTTGTTTTTGCAGCGCCATAAGCACCAGTGTGACGCCATTGCGCTGACCGCGCCGATGTACGGCATTGTGATACGTTTTCCTGACTGGATGGTGCGCCATCTTCTCGACTGGGCTGAGGGCCATCAGCGCATTCGAGAAGGCTATGCCATCGGAACAGGACGCTGGCGGGCATTGCCGTTTGCCATCAACGTGTTAACCCACAGCCGGCAGCGTTATCGCCGCAACCTGCGTTTTTATGCCGATGAACCGCGTCTGCGGGTCGGCGGCCCCACCTGGCACTGGGTGCGGGAAGGTATTCATGCCGGTGAGCAGGTGCTGGCGGGCGTAGGCGATGATGACACGCCGACGCTCCTGATCCAGGCGGAAGAAGAGCGTGTGGTGGATAACCGCATGCATGACCGCTATTGTGAACTTCGCGCCGCTGCGGGCCATCCCTGTGAAGGGGGTAAACCGCTGGTCATCAACGGTGCGTACCATGAGATCCTTTTTGAAAAGGACGCTATGCGCTCAGTCGCGCTCAACGCCATTGTTGAATTTTTCAACAGGCATAACTGATTATTGTTTTCCACCAGAGGTTGAAATCCCTATGTACCAGGTTGTTGCATCTGATTTAGATGGCACGCTGCTTTCCCCCGACCACACCCTGTCGCCTTATGCGAAAGAGACCCTAAAACTCCTGACTGCCCGTGGCGTGAACTTTGTGTTCGCCACCGGTCGCCACCACGTGGACGTGGGACAGATCCGCGATAACCTGGAGATCAAGTCGTACATGATCACCTCTAACGGTGCGCGCGTACATGACACGGACGGCAACCTGATTTTTACCCATAATCTCGATCGTGACATCGCCACCGATTTGTTCGGCATTGTGCATAACAACCCGGATATCGTGACTAACGTTTACCGCGACGACGAGTGGTTTATGAACCGCCATCGCCCGGAAGAGATGCGCTTCTTCAAGGAAGCCGTATTCCAGTACTCACTGTACGAGCCGGGTCTGCTGGAGCCGGAAGGGATCAGCAAGGTATTCTTCACCTGTGTAAATCATGAGGAGTTACTGCCGCTGGAGCAGGCGATCAACGCCCGCTGGGGCGACCGCGTGAACGTGAGCTTCTCCACGCTGACCTGTCTGGAAGTGATGGCGGGCGGGGTGTCCAAAGGTCACGCGCTGGAAGCGGTAGCGAAACGGCTGGGCTTTGATCTGAAAGACTGTATCGCCTTTGGCGATGGCATGAACGATGCCGAGATGCTCTCCATGGCGGGTAAAGGCTGCATCATGCAGAACGCGCACCAGCGCCTGAAAGATCTGCACCCGGAGCTGGAAGTGATCGGCACCAACGGCGATAACGCCGTGCCTAAGTATCTGCGCAAACTGTTCCTTGAATAATCTTCAATTGATTGTTTATTGTTCAGATGTCAACTGAAGAGTTCGCTACAATGCCTCTCCTTCTTTCTGAGAGACAAGCATTGTGGCGCTACTCATTATCACCACTATCCTGTGGGCCTTCTCCTTTAGTCTGATTGGCGAATACCTTGCCGGATCGGTCGACAGCTACTTCTCGGTGCTGATGCGCGTGGGGCTGGCGGCGCTGGTGTTCCTGCCGTTCCTGCGTACCCGCGGGCAGTCGCTAAAAACGATACTGCTGTACATGCTGGTAGGCGCGATGCAGCTCGGCATCATGTACCTGTTCAGCTTCCGGGCCTACGTTTACCTGTCCGTCTCGGAATTTCTGCTCTTCACCGTGCTGACGCCGCTCTACATCACGCTGATTTATGACTTGCTCAGCAGGCGCCGTTTGCGCTGGGGATATCTGCTGAGCGCTGCGCTGGCAGTCATTGGCGCGGCGATTATTCGCTATGACAAGGTAAGCGATCATTTCTGGACCGGGCTGATGTTCGTCCAGCTCGCTAATATCAGCTTTGCCATCGGGATGGTGGGTTACAAACGTCTGATGGAGACCCGCCCGATGCCGCAGCATAACGCGTTTGCGTGGTTCTATATGGGCGCGGCGATTGTCGCGGTAGCGGCGTGGTTTCTGCTCGGCAATCCGCAAAAGCTGCCGACTACCTCCGTGCAGTGGAGCGTTCTGGTCTGGCTGGGCGTGGTAGCGTCGGGGCTGGGCTATTTTATGTGGAACTACGGCGCTACGCAGGTAGACGCCGGGACGCTGGGGATCATGAACAATGTGCACGTGCCGGCGGGGCTACTGGTGAACCTCGCCATCTGGCAGGAGCAGCCGCACTGGCCGAGTTTCCTTATTGGGGGAACGGTGATCCTGGCTTCGCTGTGGGTACATCGCCGCTGGGTCGCTCCGCGCTCCGCACAAACGGAAGATGGTCGCACGCGTGGTTCCGCGCTGAGCGAATAAACGCTTCCGTAATCGGCTGACGCTGTTCGCCGTCGCGCACGGCGGCGTACAGCCGGCTCCACAGTCCTTCACCCAGGGTTTTGGTGACCACCAGACCCTGGCGTTCAACCGTCTCGACCACCCAGTGCGGCAGCGCCGCAATCCCCATTCTGGCCGCCACCATCTGAATTAACAGCAGCGTGTTATCCACGCTTTTCAGCTGTGGGCTGATGCCCGCGGGTTGCAGGAAATGGCGCCAGATATCCAGACGACTGCGCTGTACCGGGTAAATCAGCAGCGTCTCCGTTGCCAGATCTTCCGGCGTGATACGCGTTTTAGCGGCCAGCGGATGGTCCGGGGCCAGCACCAGACGCACCTCAAAATCAAACATTGGCGAATAGTGCAGACCGCTGCGCGGCAGAATATCTGAGGTCATCACCAGATCCAGCTCACCCTGCTGAAGCGACGGCTGCGGATCAAACGTGACGCCGGATTTGAAGTCCATCTCCACCTGCGGCCACTTCTGGCGGAAGTTCTCAAGCGCGGGGGTCAGCCACTGAATACAGCTGTGACACTCAATGGCGATGCGCAGGGTGGTCTGCTGCGGCTCGTTGCAGGACTGCAACGCGCTGGCAATCTGCGGCAACACCTGGTTCGCCAGCTGAAGCAAAATTTCGCCCTGCGGCGTAAAGCGCAAAGGCTGGCTCTTACGCACAAAAAGACGAAAGCCGAGGCGTTGTTCCAGATCGCTGAACTGGTGAGAAAGGGCAGACTGAGTCTGGTGCAGCGTGGCCGCTGCCGCCGCAAGAGAACCGCAGTTCCGCAACGCTTGTAGCGTTTTCAGGTGTTTTATCTCGATCATGAAAGTCCTTCACTTCGCCATGAACATTTTGCGCTTGAGGAATATACAGTACCTGCCAATTATAGAAGTGTAAACATCTGGACGTCTAAATAACGAATTTCTACAAGGGGTATGCCATGACAATCCGCACTCACACTCTCGGTTTCCCTCGCGTTGGTCTGCGTCGCGAGCTGAAAAAAGCGCAAGAAAGCTACTGGGCGGGTAACGCCACCCGCGAAGAACTGCTGGCGGTGGGGCGCGAGCTGCGCGCGCGTCACTGGGATCAGCAAAAACAGGCGGGCGTAGACCTGCTGCCGGTGGGCGATTTCGCCTGGTACGACCATGTTCTGACCACCAGCCTGCTGCTTGGCAACGTGCCGGCTCGTCATCAGAACAACGATGGATCGGTGGATATCGATACCCTGTTCCGCATCGGCCGTGGCCGTGCGCCAACGGGTGAGCCAGCGGCAGCGGCGGAAATGACCAAGTGGTTTAACACTAACTATCACTATATGGTGCCGGAGTTCGTTAAGGGCCAGCAGTTCAAACTGACCTGGACCCAGCTTCTGGATGAAGTGGACGAAGCGCTGGCGCTGGGTCACCAGGTGAAACCCGTGCTGCTGGGGCCGGTCACCTACCTGTGGCTGGGCAAAGTGAAAGGTGAGCAGTTCGACCGCCTCAGCCTGCTGAACGATATTCTGCCGGTTTATAAGCAGGTGCTGATTGAGCTGGGTAAGCGCGGTATTCAGTGGGTGCAAATCGATGAACCGGCGCTGGTGCTTGAGCTGCCGCAGGCGTGGCTGGATGCCTTCAAACCGGCGTATGACGCGCTCACGGGCCAGGTGAAGCTGCTGCTGACCACCTATTTCGAGGGCGTAACGCCGAACCTCGACACCATCACCGCGCTGCCGGTTCAGGGTCTGCACGTTGATCTCGTTCACGGCAAAGACGATGTGGCAGAGTTGCACAAGCGTCTGCCTGCGGAGTGGCTGCTCTCTGCCGGTCTGGTGAATGGTCGTAACGTCTGGCGTGCCGATCTCACCGGGAAATATGCACAAATCAAGGACATTGCCGGTAAACGTGAATTGTGGGTAGCCTCTTCCTGTTCCCTGCTGCACAGCCCGATCGACCTGAGCGTGGAGACCCGACTCGACCCTGAGGTGAAAAGCTGGTTTGCCTTTGCCCTGCAAAAGTGTGAGGAGCTGGCTCTGCTGCGCGACGCGTTGAACAGCGGCGACACGGCAGCGATTACCGACTGGAGCGCCCCGATCCAGGCGCGCCGTCACTCAACGCGCGTGCATAACCCGGCGGTGGAAAAACGTCTGGCGGCCATCACTGCCCGGGACAGCCAGCGCCAGAGCCCGTATGAAGTGCGCGCCGAAGCCCAGCGTGAGCGCTTTAACCTGCCCGCATGGCCGACCACAACCATCGGCTCCTTCCCGCAGACTACCGAGATCCGCGGCCTGCGCCTGGACTTCAAAAAGGGCAATCTGGATGCGAATCACTACCGCACCGGCATTGCGGAGCACATCAAACAGGCGATCGTCGAGCAGGAACGTCTGGGTCTGGACGTGCTGGTGCACGGCGAGGCCGAGCGTAACGATATGGTGGAATACTTCGGTGAACACCTGGACGGCTTTGTCTTTACCCAGAACGGCTGGGTGCAAAGCTACGGCTCCCGCTGCGTGAAGCCGCCGGTGGTGATCGGTGACGTCAGCCGCCCGGAAGCGATCACCGTGGAGTGGGCGAAGTATGCCCAGTCTCTGACCGACAAACCGGTAAAAGGCATGCTGACGGGGCCGGTGACCATTCTCTGCTGGTCGTTCCCGCGTGAAGATGTATCCCGGGAAACCATCGCCAAACAGATCGCCCTGGCGCTGCGTGATGAAGTGGCGGATCTGGAAGCGGCGGGGATTGGCATCATTCAGATCGACGAACCGGCGCTGCGTGAAGGCTTGCCGCTGCGTCGCAGCGACTGGGATGCTTATCTGACGTGGGGCGTGGAGGCGTTCCGCCTCAACGCGGCCGTCGCGAAGGACGACACGCAGATCCACACCCACATGTGTTACTGCGAATTTAACGACATCATGGACTCCATTGCCGCGCTCGACGCCGATGTGATCACCATCGAGACCTCGCGTTCAGACATGGAGCTGCTGGAGTCGTTCGAAGAGTTCGACTACCCGAACGAAATCGGGCCGGGCGTGTATGACATTCACTCCCCTAACGTGCCGAGCGTGGAGTGGATTGAATCGCTGCTGCACAAAGCCGCCCAGCGCATTCCGGCGGAACGCCTGTGGGTAAACCCGGACTGCGGCCTGAAAACTCGCGGCTGGCCTGAAACCCGCGCGGCGCTGGCGAACATGGTGCAGGCGGCGCAGAATTTGCGTCAGGCGTAGTGGGGCTGGATTGCCCGGTTGGCGCAGCCGCCACCGGGCTTTTTGTATTACGCTTTCTTCCCGCCGTACTGGCTGAACCACGCCAGCATTCTCTGCCAGCCATCTTTCGCCGATTCTGCGTGATAGCTCGGACGATAATCGGCATTAAACGCGTGTCCCGCATCCGGGTACACCACGATCTCCGCCGTCGCGTTTGCCGCCCGCAGCGCGTGGCGCATGGTCTCGACGGTATCAAGCGGAATGCCGGTATCCTGGCCGCCATACAGCCCTAGCACCGGGGCATTTAAATCGGTGGCGATATCAACTGGATGTTTCGGCGAGTTCAGGGTCTTTTCACCCACCAGTTTACCGTACCAGGCCACAGCGGCTTTCAGCTGCGGATTGTGCGCGGCATACAGCCAGCTAATGCGTCCGCCCCAGCAGAAGCCGGTCACCATCAGACGGTGCGGGTCGCCACCGTTGCGCGCCGCCCAGCTGGCAACGTGGTCGAGATCGGCCAGCACCTGCGCGTCCGGCACTTTGGTGACCAGGTTGCTGAACAGCGTCGGGATGTCGCTGTAATCATTCGGATCGCCCTGACGGAAATAGAGTTCCGGCGCAACGGCCAGGTAACCTTCCAGCGCCAGACGGCGGCAGAGGTCGCGAATATGTTCATGAACGCCAAATATTTCCTGCACCACGATCACGATGGGCAGCGGGCCATCGGCGGATTTTGGCCGCGCGTGGTACGCTGGCATGTTCTCTCCCTGGGAGGGAATGGAGGTCTCGCCTGCGGTAATGGCCTCTTCAGGGGTTGAGACGATGGTTGAAGCATGCGGGGCCGCAGCAGGTGCAAAACCGGTTTTTTCAGTCATGGCATTCTCCGTACCAATGAATGGATTAGCGCAAAGATAAATATAGACACCAGGTTAACAATCCACAGTGCCTTATAGCGTCTATCTTTTGTGCAGCACCCGGCGATATAACTTGTTAATGTGATGTGAATCACTATTTTATGGAAATTAACTGCAATCATTTTCATTCATGGTGAAGTGTGTCACGAAATAATGCACATTGCTTCTGTAAAGTACCGTTTTACTTCTTCTGACAAACCGACCCACAGAGGAGTCACCTATGTCTAAGTCTGATGTTTTTCATCTCGGCCTCACTAAAAACGATTTACAAGGGGCTACGCTTGCTATCGTCCCTGGCGATCCTGAGCGTGTGGAAAAGATCGCCGCGCTGATGGATAAGCCGGTTAAGCTGGCAGCGCATCGAGAATTCACCACCTGGCGCGCAGAGCTGGACGGTAAAGCGGTGATCGTGTGCTCTACCGGTATTGGTGGCCCGTCTACCTCTATCGCCGTTGAAGAGCTGGCGCAGCTGGGCATTCGTACTTTCCTGCGTATCGGCACCACCGGCGCCATTCAGCCGCACATCAACGTGGGCGACGTGCTGGTTACCACCGCATCCGTGCGTCTGGACGGTGCAAGCCTGCACTTTGCACCGATGGAATTCCCGGCAGTGGCCGATTTCGAATGCACCACCGCGCTGGTTGAAGCCGCGAAGTCCGTGGGCGCAACCACCCACGTGGGCGTAACTGCCTCTTCCGATACCTTCTACCCGGGCCAGGAGCGTTACGACACCTTCTCTGGTCGCGTGGTGAGCCGTTTCAAAGGCTCCATGGAAGAGTGGCAGTCGATGGGCGTCATGAACTACGAAATGGAATCTGCGACGCTGCTGACCATGTGCGCAAGCCAGGGTCTGCGTGCCGGTATGGTGGCGGGCGTTATCGTCAACCGTACTCAGCAGGAGATCCCGAACGCTGAAACCATGAAGCAGACTGAAAGCCATGCGGTGAAAATCGTGGTTGAAGCGGCGCGCCGCCTGATCTAATTCTCTCTTCAGTGCTGAAAGGTCGACATGCTCGGCCTTTTCTTTTTGCGTAACGCCTCGCAGGAAAACCCTTTCAAACTGGACGTTCATACAGCACAATTCTATTTTGTGCGGTAATACGTTGATGCAGGGGGCATTGTGGATATCTCAATCCTGATTTATGCAGTGATTGCGCTGGTGAGCGTGGGAATTGGCTGGCTCATTTCCGGCTACCAGCATGCGCAGCAGAAAGCCGAACAGCTGGCAGAGCGCGAGGAGATCGTCGCTGAACTTAGCGCGACGAAACAACAGCTTGCGCTGAGTGACCACTGGCGCGACGAATGCGAACTGCTCAATAACGAACTGCGCAATCTGCGTGATATCAATACCTCGCTGGAGGCCGATCTCCGTGAAGTGACCACCCGTCTTGAGTCCACCCAACTGCACGCCGAAGACAAAATCCGTCAGATGATCAACAGCGAGCAGCGTCTTAGCGAGCAGTTTGAGAACCTCGCGAACCGCATTTTTGAGCACAGCAATCGCCGCGTGGATGAGCAGAACCGCCAGAGCCTGAACAGCCTGCTGACGCCGCTGCGTGAACAGCTGGATGGCTTTCGCCGTCAGGTACAGGACAGCTTTGGTCAGGAAGCCCGCGAACGCCACACGCTGGCGCATGAAATTCGTAATCTCCAGCAGCTGAATGCGCAGATGGCGCAGGAGGCGGTTAACCTGACGCGCGCACTGAAAGGTGATAACAAAGCGCAGGGAAACTGGGGCGAAGTGGTCATGACGCGCGTGCTGGAGGCCTCTGGCCTGCGCGAAGGATACGAATACGAAACGCAGGTCAGCATTGAGAACGATGCGCGCTCGCGGATGCAGCCGGATGTCATTGTTCGTCTGCCACAGGGCAAAGATGTGGTTATCGACGCCAAAATGACGCTGGTGGCCTATGAGCGCTACTTCAACGCTGAGGATGACTACACCCGCGAAACAGCGTTGCAGGAGCACATCGCCTCCGTGCGTAACCATATCCGTCTGTTGGGCAGAAAAGATTATCAGCAGTTGCCGGGGCTGCGATCGCTGGATTATGTGCTGATGTTCATTCCGGTCGAGCCTGCGTTCCTGCTGGCGCTCGACAGACAGCCCGAACTGATCACCGAAGCGCTGAAAAATAACATTATGCTGGTCAGCCCCACCACGCTACTGGTGGCGTTACGTACCATTGCCAACCTGTGGCGCTATGAGCACCAAAGCCGTAACGCGCAGCAGATTGCCGATCGCGCCAGCAAGCTGTACGACAAAATGCGGCTGTTTGTGGACGATATGTCCTCGGTGGGGCAAAGCCTGGATCGCGCGCAGGATAACTACCGCCAGGCGATGAAAAAACTCTCCTCCGGGCGTGGCAATTTGCTGGCGCAGGCGGAGGCGTTTCGCAGCCTGGGGGTGGAAGTTAAACGCGAGATTAATCCGGAACTGGTGGAGCAGGCTACCGCTCAGGACGAAGAGTTTCGTCTGCGTGAAGGCGACGGTAAGCAAAATAGCCGCAATGAAGACAACGATTTAGCGGCGAGTTTATCCCCCGAAGCGCAGCCGGCGCGTTTCTTTCACGGTGGTTGAAACGTAGGGCAAATGCGCCCAATCTGTTACACTTCACGAACATTTGACTGATTAGCAGGCTCTGAGATGGTTGACGATTCACAAGACACAACGCACTTTGGCTTTCAGACTGTCGCCAAAGCGCAGAAAGCTGACATGGTGGCCCACGTATTTCATTCCGTGGCGGCGAAGTACGATGTGATGAATGATTTGATGTCATTTGGCATTCATCGCTTGTGGAAGCGCTTCACTATTGATTGCAGCGGCGTGCGCCGTGGACAAACGGTGCTGGATTTAGCCGGAGGCACAGGGGATCTGACCGCTAAATTCTCCCGTCTGGTTGGCGAAACCGGCCGCGTGGTGCTGGCGGATATCAACGACTCCATGCTGAAAATGGGACGCGAAAAGCTGCGTAATATCGGCGTGGTAGGCAACGTTGAATATGTTCAGGCCAACGCCGAAGCGCTGCCGTTCCCGGATAATACGTTCGACTGCATCACCATCTCTTTCGGTCTGCGTAACGTGACCGATAAAGATAAAGCGCTGCGCTCCATGTACCGCGTGCTGAAGCCGGGCGGCCGACTGCTGGTTCTCGAGTTTTCTAAACCGATTATCGACCCGCTGAGCAAAGCTTACGATGCCTATTCCTTCCACGTTCTGCCGCGCATCGGCGAGCTGGTGGCAAACGATGCAGAAAGTTACCGTTATCTGGCCGAGTCCATCCGAATGCACCCGGATCAGGACACGCTGAAAGCGATGATGCAGGATGCGGAGTTTGAAAACGTGGAATACTTCAATATGACGGCGGGTGTCGTCGCGCTGCATCGTGGTTACAAGTTCTGAGTGGAGGTTTCCCGTGCCCATTAAACCCTTAGTCACCGCAGGCATCGAGAATGTACTGAATGCCTTTCTGTATCGCGCTCCGGCGCTGAAAACCGCACGTCAGCGGCTTAACGGAAAGGTGCTGCGCATCGTTTTAAAGGAGTTCTCGACGCCGCTTGTGCTGGTCTTCAGCGAACGCCAGCTTGACGTTCTGGGGGAGTGGGAAGGCGAGGCGGACTGCTCGGTGATTACGCATATGAGCGTATTGCCAAAACTGCGTGACCGTCAGCAGATGACGGCGCTTATTCGCAGCGGTGAGCTGGAGGTCGAAGGCGATATTCAGGTGGTACAGAACTTCGTTGCACTCAGCGATCAGGCTGAATTCGACCCGGCGGAACTGCTGGCGCCCTATATCGGCGACATCGCGGCTGAAGGTATAAGCAAAACGCTGCGCACGGGTTCCGCTTTCCTGCGTAAAGGTCTGCTCCGTCAACAGCGCTACGCTGCCGAGGTGCTGACCGAAGAGTGGCGTATGGCGCCGGGGCCTTTAGAAGTCGCCTGGTTTGCAGAAGAGACCGCGGCAGTTGAGCGCGCAGTTGATGCGTTAACCAAACGGCTGGAAAAACTGGAGGGCAAATGACGCCTGGTGAAATTCGGCGCCTCTATTTTATCGTTCGCACCTTTTTGAGCTACGGGCTCGACGAGCTTATCCCCAGAATGCGTATCACCCTGCCGCTTCGGCTTTGGCGTCGCACGCTGTTCTGGATGCCGAATCGCCATAAGGATCAGGAACTGGGCGCACGCCTGCGTCTTGCGTTGCAGGAGCTGGGACCGGTCTGGATCAAGTTTGGACAGATGCTCTCAACACGTCGCGACCTTTTCCCACCGCAGATTGCCGATCAGCTCGCGCTATTGCAGGACCGCGTTGCTCCGTTTGACGGAGAGAGAGCGAAGAAACAAATCGAAGAAGCGATGGGCAATATCCCCATCGAGACCTGGTTTGATGATTTCGATATTCAGCCCCTGGCCTCTGCCTCTATTGCGCAGGTTCACACCGCGCGCCTGAAGGAAAATGGCAAAGAGGTGGTCATCAAAGTGATTCGTCCGGATATCCTGCCGGTTATCAAAGCAGACATGAAGCTGATTTATCGCCTGGCTCGCTGGGTGCCGCGTCTGTTGCCGGATGGTCGCCGTCTGCGTCCGCTGGAAGTGGTTCGGGAATACGAAAAAACGCTGATTGACGAGCTTAACCTGCTGCGTGAATCGGCGAACGCCATTCAGCTGCGTCGAAACTTTGAAGACAGCCCGATGCTGTATGTTCCTGAAGTCTATTCTGACTATTGCAGTCAGAACATGATGGTGATGGAACGTATCTACGGTATTCCGGTCTCGGACGTGGCGGCGCTGGAAAAACAGGGCACCAACATGAAGCTGCTGGCCGAGCGTGGCGTGCAGGTCTTCTTTACTCAGGTTTTTCGCGACAGCTTCTTCCATGCAGACATGCATCCGGGCAACATCTTCGTCAGCTATGAGCACCCGGAAGATCCGAAATACATCGGCATCGACTGCGGTATTGTCGGCTCGCTGAATAAAGAGGATAAGCGTTATCTCGCCGAGAACTTTATCGCTTTCTTCAATCGCGACTACCGTAAGGTGGCCGAGCTGCACGTGGATTCAGGCTGGGTTCCGCCAGATACCAACGTGGAAGAGTTTGAATTTGCGATCCGCACCGTCTGTGAGCCGATTTTTGAAAAGCCGCTCTCGGAGATCTCTTTCGGACACGTCCTGCTCAACCTGTTCAACACCGCACGCCGTTTCAATATGGAAGTGCAGCCACAATTAGTTTTACTTCAGAAAACATTACTTTACGTTGAGGGCGTAGGCCGCCAGCTCTATCCTCAGTTAGACTTGTGGAAAACCGCGAAACCGTTCCTCGAATCCTGGATTAAGGATCAGGTCGGTATTCCAGCCCTGGTTCGCTCGCTTAAAGAGAAAGGCCCGTTCTGGATTGAAAAAATGCCTGAAATTCCTGAACTGGTTTACGACAGTTTGCGTCAGAGCAAGAACCTTCAGCACAGCATGGATAAAATCGCGCACGAGCTTCAATCCAGTCGCGTGCGTCAGGGGCAGTCCCGCTATCTCTTCGGAATTGGCGCGACGCTGCTGATAAGCGGCACGTTGCTGTTGATCAATCGTCCGGACTGGGAAATGATGCCAGCCTGGATTATGGCTGCCGGTGTGGTTGTCTGGCTTGCTGGCTGGCGAAAAACGCGCTGAATTAGCGTCGCTATCGAGAGATTGCATACGTATAATGCGATCTGACTAATTAATCATCTATCACTGGGGAACACGCATGGGTGGTATCAGTATCTGGCAGTTAGTGATCATTGCCGTCATCGTTGTGCTGCTGTTTGGCACGAAAAAACTCGGATCGATTGGTTCCGACCTGGGCGCGTCAATCAAAGGCTTCAAGAAAGCCATGAGCGATGATGAGAATAAGCAGGAAAAAACCAGTCAGGATGCTGATTTTACCGCTAAATCCATCGCCGATAAGCAGGACGAAGCCAAAAAGGAAGAGGCTAAACGTCACGATAAAGAGCAGGTGTAATTCGTGTTCGACATTGGTTTTGGTGAGTTACTGCTGGTCTTTGTGATTGGTCTGATTGTGTTGGGGCCGCAGCGTTTACCCGTTGCGGTGAAAACCGTCGTGGGCTGGGTGCGGGCGCTTCGCTCGCTGGCAACTACCGTGCAGAACGAACTGGCGCAGGAGCTGAAGCTTCAGGAATTTCAGGACAGCCTGAAAAAGGTTGAAAAGGCGAGTATGGACAACCTGACGCCGGAGCTGAAAGCATCAATGGATGAGTTGCGCGAAGCGGCTGAATCCATGAAGCGTTCTTACAGTATTAACGATCCTGAGAAGGCGAGCGATGAAGCAAACACCATCCACAATCCGGTGGTGAAGGGTAGCGAAGAGCAGCGCGAGGGTGTAACGCCTTCCAGCGCGGAGCATCAGGCTGCTTCGCCAGAGCAATCGCCGCAGGAGCCCGAAGTGAAAAAGCAGGTGCCGCCGGAAGAGCCCGTGGTCAAAACGGCTGAGGTAAAACCCGCCGCGCCCGTTTCCGAATCATCCCCCTCGTCGAGTGATAAAGCGTAAACATGGCAGTAGATGATACTCAACCGCTTATTACGCACCTCATTGAGCTGCGTAAGCGCCTGTTAAACTGCATTATTGCGGTTTTCCTCATTTTTTTATGTCTGGTCTATTTTGCCAACGATATCTATCAGGTGGTTTCCGCGCCGCTGATTAAACAGATGCCTCTGGGCGCGACGATGATTGCAACAGACGTTGCTTCACCGTTCTTTACCCCGATCAAACTGACCTTCTGGGTGTCGTTGATTGCCTCTGCGCCGGTCATTCTGTATCAGGTCTGGGCATTTGTGGCGCCCGCGCTGTACAAGCATGAACGCAAGCTGGTTATTCCGCTGCTGGTGTCCAGTTCGCTGCTGTTTTATATCGGCATGGCGTTCGCCTACTTCGTTGTCTTCCCGCTGGCCTTCGGCTTCCTGACGCATACCGCACCGGAAGGGGTACAGGTGTCGACGGACATCGCCAGCTACCTCAGCTTCGTGATGGCGCTGTTTATGGCCTTTGGTGTCGCCTTCGAGGTGCCCGTAGCAATTGTCCTGCTCTGCTGGGTGGGGGTGACCACGCCTGACGATCTGCGTAAGAAGCGCCCGTACATCCTGGTGGGGGCATTTGTCGTAGGTATGCTGTTAACGCCACCGGACGTCTTCTCGCAAACCTTACTGGCGATACCCATGTACTGCCTGTTTGAAGTCGGCGTGTTCTTCGCTCGTTTCTACGTCGGAAAGGGGCGTACCCGGGACGAAGAAGACGAGCCGTCTGAAGAGACTACTAAAGAATAAAACCAACCGCCCGTCAGGGCGGTTGTCATATGGGGATACGTATGTTTGATATCGGGCTTAACCTCACCAGCGCCCAGTTTGCGAAAGACCACGATGAGGTGGTGGCGCGTGCCTTTGCCGCCGGCGTGGGTGGGCTGCTACTGACGGGAACGAATCTGCATGAGAGTGAGCAGGCACGGCAGCTGGCGCAACGCTATCAACACTGCTGGTCCACCGCAGGCGTGCATCCTCATGACAGCAGCCAGTGGACGCATGAAAGCGCTGAGGCGCTTCATCGTCTGGCACAAACGCCAGAAGTGGTTGCCATTGGCGAATGCGGGCTTGATTTCAACCGTAACTTCTCGACGCCTGAAGAGCAGGAGAAGGCATTTACCGCCCAGCTCGCGCTGGCAGCAGAGCTGGAGATGCCGGTGTTTATGCACTGTCGCGATGCGCATGAACGTTTTATGGCGCTACTGGAACCCTGGCTGGAGAAACTGCCGGGCGCGGTGTTGCACTGCTTTACGGGCTCCCGTCAGAAAGCGCTGGATTGCCTGAACCGCGGGCTGTATTTGGGTATCACGGGCTGGGTCTGCGATGAGCGTCGTGGGCTGGAACTGCGTGAGCTGTTACCCGTTATCCCGGCCGATCGTTTGCTGCTGGAAACGGATGCGCCGTATCTGTTGCCCCGGGATATGCAGCCCAAACCGCCATCACGACGTAATGAACCGGCCTACCTGGGGCATATTGCTGAGCGAGTGGCGCACTGGCGCGGAGAAGATGCCCAGTGGCTGGCAGCACAAACCGATGATAACGTGCGTCGTCTGTTCGGCGTGCAGTTCTAAACTTTGCGGAAATCGGTGTTTTTAACGCTCTGCAACACCTCTTTGTTCAGCAGGTTGAGCAGCAGCATGGAGCGCGCTTCACCGTCCGGCTCAGCGAAGATGGCCTGTAACCCTTCAAAGGCGCCTTCGGTGATCACCACGCTGTCGCCGGCATAAGGGGTTTCCGGATCGGTAATATCTTCAGGCTGCTGGTAGACAGAAAGCTGATGAATAACCGATGACGGTACTCTTGCCGGATGGGCGCCAAAACGCACAAAATGGCTGACGCCGCGCGTGGCGCTGATCGTCGTGGTGTGGATCACTTCGGGGTCGAACTCGACGAACAGATAGTTCGGGAACAGAGGCTCACTGACGGTCGTGCGTCTTCCACGCTGCATTTTTTCAAGCGTGATCACGGGTGTCAGGCAGTTAACAGACTGACGTTCAAGATGTTCCTGCGCGCGCTGAAGTTGCCCGCGTTTGCAATACAGTAAATACCAGGCCTGCATAATCACTCTTCCCATTGTTCGGGGCGCAAGCATACCAAAACCCTGGCGGGATCGCTAAGGTGATTATAATGGCGAAAAAGAGAGTAAGTCGTGGAAGTTCACGCTAATTTAACAAAATTACAGCATCACGCGGTCTTACGCCGTATAATGAAGCGCTTACAGAGAGGCCATGATTAACTGCATGAAATACCACGATCTACGCGACTTCCTGGCGCTGCTGGAAAAGCAGGGCGAACTCAAACGCATTACGCTTCCTGTTGATCCGTATCTGGAAATGACAGAAATCGCTGACCGCACCCTGCGCGCGGGCGGCCCGGCGTTGCTGTTTGAAAACCCAAAAGGCTACGCCATGCCGGTGCTGTGCAACCTGTTTGGCACACCTCGCCGCGTGGCGCTGGGGATGGGACAGGAAGATGTCACGGCGTTACGTGAAGTGGGCAAACTGCTGGCCTTTCTTAAAGAGCCGGAGCCGCCAAAAGGGTTCCGCGACCTGTTCGACAAGCTGCCGCAGTTTAAGCAGGTGCTGAACATGCCCACCAAACGCCTGCGCGGTGCGCCGTGCCAGCAAAAAGTGCTGGAAGGCGATGCGGTGGATCTGACCAAAATTCCCATCATGCAGTGCTGGCCTGACGATGCCGCACCGCTGATCACCTGGGGCCTCACCGTGACGCGTGGGCCGCATAAAGAGCGTCAAAACCTCGGCATTTACCGCCAGCAGCTGATTGGCAAAAACAAGCTCATCATGCGCTGGTTGTCCCATCGCGGTGGGGCGCTGGATTTCCAGGAGTGGTGCGCGGCCCATCCGGGCGAACGCTTCCCGGTTTCCGTCGCGCTGGGTGCCGATCCGGCAACCATTCTGGGCGCGGTGACGCCTGTTCCTGATACGCTGTCTGAATATGCCTTTGCAGGGCTGCTGCGCGGCACCAAAACCGAAGTGGTGAAGTGCATCTCCAGTGACCTGGAAGTACCGGCCAGCGCAGAGATTGTGCTGGAAGGTTACATTGAACAGGGCGAGCTGGCGCCCGAAGGGCCGTACGGCGACCACACCGGCTATTACAACGAAGTGGATAACTTCCCGGTGTTCACCGTCACCCACATTACCCAGCGTGAAGATGCCATCTATCACTCCACCTATACCGGCCGTCCACCCGACGAACCGGCGGTGCTTGGCGTGGCGCTGAACGAAGTGTTTGTGCCGATCCTGCAAAAGCAGTTCCCGGAAATCGTTGATTTTTATCTGCCGCCGGAAGGGTGTTCGTATCGCCTGGCGGTGGTGACGATGAAGAAGCAGTATGCCGGTCACGCTAAGCGCGTGATGATGGGCGTATGGTCTTTCCTGCGCCAGTTTATGTATACCAAGTTTGTGATTGTCTGCGATGATGACGTCAATGCCCGCGACTGGAATGACGTCATCTGGGCCATCACCACGCGTATGGATCCGGCGCGTGATACGGTGTTAGTGGAAAACACGCCGATTGATTATCTGGACTTTGCCTCGCCGGTTTCCGGCCTTGGCTCAAAAATGGGACTGGATGCCACGAACAAATGGCCTGGCGAAACCGACCGTGAATGGGGTCGCCCGATCGAAAAAGATCCTGCCGTGACCGCGCGAATTGACGCGATCTGGGACGAGCTGGCCATAATGAATAACGGTAAGGCAGAATAAGACCGTTTAGCCCTATAGACTTCCCGACAGAGAGAGCGAATGACAACCTTAAGCTGTAAAGTGACGTCGGTAGATGCTATTACCGACACCGTATATCGCGTCCGTTTGGTTCCTGAAGCGGCCTTCTCATTCCGTGCCGGTCAGTACCTGATGGTCGTGATGGACGAGCGTGATAAGCGTCCTTTCTCTATGGCCTCAACGCCAGCAGAGAAGGAATTTATTGAGCTGCATATTGGTGCGTCTGAGCTTAACCTGTACGCGATGGCCGTGATGGACCGCATCCTGAAAGAGCGTGAAATCGTGGTCGATATTCCTCATGGCGAGGCCTGGCTGCGTGAAGACGAAGACCGTCCGCTGATCCTGATTGCCGGTGGCACGGGCTTCTCTTATGTCCGCTCTATTCTGCTGACCGCGCTGGCGCGCAACCCGAATCGCGATATCACCATCTACTGGGGCGGCCGTGAAGAGAAGCATCTTTACGATCTGTCTGAGCTGGAAGCGCTGAGCGTAAATCATCCAAACCTGCGCATTGAGCCGGTTGTCGAGCAGCCGGAAGAGGGCTGGCGCGGGCGCAGCGGTACGGTGCTGACTGCGGTATTGCAGGATCACGGGACGCTGGCCGGGCACGACATCTATATTGCCGGTCGCTTTGAAATGGCGAAAATTGCCCGCGACCTGTTCTGCAACGAGCGTGACGCGCGGGAAGATCGTCTGTTTGGCGATGCGTTTGCGTTTATCTGATTGAGAGACCCGCTTCGGCGGGTTTTTTACGCTCGGGCAATAGCCTGGTGAAAATTTAACCTTGAAATGGGCGGCGCATTGCCGTTATTCTTGTTCCCGTTAAATTTCGCCCTCAGGAGCGCCCCCCAAAAATGAACAAACACGACTGATGAATTTCGATCCTTGCTCAACGCACCGCGTCGGCAGGGGATGTTTTGATTTCATTCAGGAGTGCTTATGGCTCATTTTGCGCAGTCCCCCTCTTTTATTTTGCATCAGGTCACCTGTCAGTTTGCGACGGGCGATATCCTTTTTGGTCCACTGAATCTTTCTCTGGATGCGTCAGTGTGCGCGCTGGTTGGCCGCAACGGCAGCGGTAAAACACGCCTTCTGCGGCTGCTGGCAGGGGTTGATGAACCCGCCAGCGGTCATATTGAGCGCTTTGGTACACACGTCTATGTGGCGCAGCAGCAGGATATTTCTGCGGATACCACGCTTGCCGGACTGCTTGGTTACGACGCGATCTTTGCGGCGCGCACGCGCATCGACAGCGGTCATTATGAACCCGACGATCTCGACACGCTCGATGGTTACTGGGATCTGGCTGAACGGCTGAGCCAGGCTTTTATCACTGCAAAACTTCCCCCTTTTGACCCGAATAAACGCGCGGCAGAGCTGAGCGGCGGCGAGCGCATTCGTGCCTTGCTGTGCGGCGCATTCGCCGCAGATGCTGATTACCTGCTGCTGGACGAACCGACCAACCACCTCGACAGGCAAGGCCGCGTGTGGTTCTACGAGCAGCTTTCCCGGTATCAGGGCGGGGTGCTGGTGGCCTCCCACGACCGTGAGTTGCTGGCCCAGGTATCGCGTATCCTTGAACTGAGCGCATTGGGCCTGCGCAGCTACGGTGGGAATTATGCTGGCTATCGAACCCAGCGTGATGCTGAGCAGCTGGCTGCCCGCGCCGCGCTGGAGCATGCTGCCACCGAACGCAAGCGTACCCGCGCCCGTCTGCATAAAGAGCATGACGACAGCCTGCGGCGTTCAGCCAAAACGCTTCGCACGGTCGACAGCCTTAACATCGCCTCGTTTGAACGGGTCAAATACAAAGGGGCGGCGAAAGAGCGTATTGGTTCCTGGAAAAAACAGCATAGCGATCAAAATTATGCTCTGAACGCTGCGGTCAACCAGGCACGCGAGCGGGTTGAAGAGGAGAACGCGGTGATGTTTACCCTGCCGGGCAGTGAAATCCCGGAAGGAAAACAGGTGCTGGTGCTGGAAGAACTGGTGCTTCCGCACGTGCCTGTCTCCCCGATAAACTGGCGAATGGATGGCCCGATGCGCGTGGCGCTACGCGGGCCGAACGGCTGTGGAAAATCCACGCTGTTGAAAGTGATGTTGGGCGAAACCGCCCCTGTCACGGGAACCTGTAAGGTCTCTGTCAG
Organism: Enterobacter sp. MGH 33; assembly: GCF_000534535.1. Classification (NCBI taxonomy): domain Bacteria; kingdom Pseudomonadati; phylum Pseudomonadota; class Gammaproteobacteria; order Enterobacterales; family Enterobacteriaceae; genus Enterobacter; species Enterobacter sp. MGH 33. Next base: position 475,762 of record NZ_KI973212.1, read on the forward strand.
GTGTGCGTATCTCGATCAGCATCTTTCCCGGCTGGATCTGTCGCAGTCGGTGATGACACACCTTAGCCTGGGCAATACGCCGCTCGAAGAAGGGGCGCTGCGTACCCGTTTAGCGCAGCTTCAGCTGGGCGCAGAGAAAGTGACACTACCACTGGCCGAACTGAGTGGCGGCGAGCGCCTGAAGGCCGCGCTGGCCTGCGTATTGTGGCGTGAAGCGGCAACGCAGCTGTTGCTTCTGGATGAGCCGACCAACCATCTTGATCTGGCCTCTGTTCAGGCCATAGAAGCGGCCTTAGCCGATTACCCCGGCGCGCTGCTGGTGGTGTCGCATGATGAAGCCTTTCTGGCAGGGCTGAAGCTGACGCATGAACTGGTGTGGGAAGAGACGGGATGGCGATGTGAAAGTCTGTAAACACAAGCCCCCGCAAGGGCGGGGGCAAACAAACTTTATCAGGCTAACTGCTTGCGAAGGTCAGGGTTTGCCTGGATCAGGCGCATCAGCTTTAGCTCGGCTGGGGTAGGTTTTTCACGTTTTGACTCCCACTCCAGCACCATCGCTACGCTGACACCCATCGCTCTTGCGAATTCATCTGTTTTCAGGCCCGATCCTTTGCGTAAACGCTCAAATTCACTAAAAGGATTGGACTTTTGATTCAGGGTAACCGTCGGCGGTACATCTTTAAAAATAATCTGTTCCAGGCTGCTCAGCAGCTCAAACTCAGGATCTTTTAATTCCATTGAGAACTCCTCATAAATCACACATCGGGATCATGAACATCAGAGAGCCTGTTAAGAATAGTCCCTAAACCAGACACAGGATCGTCACGGCTGTGATTAATTGTGCGATAACGATCGCTTTACGCGATTCAGCTATATGGATAGTTATGCCAATTACCTGATTAGTCATATGTAGGGATGCACAGGTATTTTTTTGTAAATAGTCAGTACAAAAACGGGAATACCCGTTTTGCATGAAAACTCTATCTTGCAAGGCTGACCTGGACTATCCTTGTCACCGTTGGGCACGCGTGTGCCGGTGTGCGCTTTTTGGGTGAAAGGAGTAATAAAATGGCGACAGGAAAGTCCTGCTCTCGCTGGTTTGCGCCTATTGCGGCGTTGTTGATGGTTTTTAGCCTGAGTGGGTGTTTCGATAAAGAAGGCGATCAGCGCAAAGCGTTTATCGATTTTCTACAGAATACAGTGATGCGTAGCGGCGAGCGTTTACCAACGCTGACTGCGGATCAGAAAAAACAGTTTGGTCCATTCGTGTCGGATTACGCCATTCTGTATGGCTATTCACAGCAGGTAAGCCAGGCGATGGATTCCGGTATTCGCCCGGTAGTGGATAGCGTAAATGCTATTCGCGTTCCACAGGATTATATGACCCAGCGCGAACCGCTGCGCCAGTCAAATGGCGCGCTTGGGGTACTGAGCCAGCAGCTGCAAAATGCCAAAATGCAGGCTGATGCGTCGCGTTCCGCGTTGAAGCAGGGCGAGGATCTCAAACCGGTCTATGACCAGGTGTATGAGAAAGTCGTGACCAAGCCGTCAAACGCCTTGCAACCGCTGATCCCGGCGGCGCAGGTCTTTACTCAGCAGCTGGTTCAGGTGGGTGACTTTATCAGTGAACAAGGTACGCAGGTAAGCTTCGTCTCTAACGGTATCCAGTTCCCGACCTCCCAGCAGGCGAGCCAGTATAACGCGCTGATCGGGCCGCTCGCGTCCCAGCATCAGGCCTTTAGCCAGGCCTGGAGCGCAGCGGTCGCTGCTACGGAATAAGAAAAACCCCCGCTTCGGCGGGGTTTTTTTTATGCTTGATGAAAATAACGCTTGTCATTCATCTACCACATCGGTATAACTATGTTCGTCGGTTTGTTACACAGACCTAAAGCAGTTTAGTAAAGCAGTCCAGATTGTTATCCATAGATACCCTTCGTAGTGACCCTTCCTTCATCGCTTAAAAATCTGTAACGCAATCCATCAAGCCGGAAGGCACAATATATTTGTTAATAAGGTAATTTCTATGTCTGCTAAAATGACTGGTCTGGTAAAATGGTTCAACGCTGATAAAGGTTTCGGCTTCATCACTCCTGACGATGGCTCTAAAGACGTGTTCGTACACTTCTCTGCTATCCAGAACGATGGCTACAAATCTCTGGATGAAGGTCAGAAAGTTTCCTTCACCATCGAAAGCGGCGCTAAAGGCCCAGCAGCTGGTAACGTTGTAAGCCTGTAAGCTTCCAGCCCAGTAGCACAAAATTCAAAAACCCGCCTTCTGGCGGGTTTTTTCGTTTCTACTGTTGTATCTGTGGGTTAACGCAGTTCTTATCCACTTTACCGCCGAGCGCGGCAATCAGGTTATCCACGGCGGTCGCCGCCATATTGTAGCGTGTTTCATGAGTGGCAGAGCCGATGTGGGGCAGGGCGACGACGTTCGGCATGGTCAGTAGCGGAGAATCCACCGGCAGCGGCTCCTGTTCAAACACGTCCAGACCGGCGGCGTGGATCTCACCGTTTTGCAGTGCCTCAATCAGCGCCTTCTCATCGACCACCGGACCACGACCCGCGTTGATGAAAATAGCCGATTTCTTCATCTTTTCAAACGCCGCTTTGCCGATGAGATGACGCGTTTCATCCGTCAGTGGCAGGATCAGGCAGACAAAGTCGGCTTCCCGCAACAGCGTATCAAGCTCGCAATAGCGGGCATTGAAACGTTCTTCAGCTTCACTGTGGTGACGGCGTGCGTTATACAGGATGGGCATGTTGAAGCCAAAATGCGCGCGCTGTGCCAGCGCCAGTCCGATACGGCCCATCCCAACAATCCCCAGCGTTTTGCCATGAACGTCCACGCCGAACCAGTCCGGGCCAATGCTTTTCGTCCATTCGCCCGCTTTCACGCGCTCGGCCACTTCCACCACGCGACGGGCGGTGCTGAGCACCAGCGCCATCAGCGTGTCGGCGACGGTTTCCGTCAGGGCATGCGGCGTGTGCATCAGCAGGATGTTACGCGCGTTTAGCGCATCCACGTCGAAATTGTCGTATCCCACCGAAACGGTTGAGGTAGCACGAAGCTTCGGCATTTTCTCCAGCAGCGCTGCATCCACCTTTTCGCTCGAACCCAGCAGGCCCTCGGCGCTGGCAAACGCGTCGGCGTGCTGCGCCACGGTTTCCGGGCTGAGGTTCTTTACCCGGGTAACGGTAAAGTGTTCCTCCAGGCGTTTTTGCAGATCTTCAGGCAGTGCTTTGTACAAAATGACGGACGGCTTCATGCTAATCTCCGTTGATTTTAAAAGGATTCAGGCGTGGCGTGCGCCGACGGGTAGCTGTTGATTATTAGCAGGCTTAACGATCAAAGTAAGCCATACCGAAGCAAAAAGCGCCACCCCCATAAAGATGTAAGAGGCCGACGGGCTGCCGGTGGCGCCGTTCAGATAGCCCACAAACCACGAGCCAAAGAACGAACCCAGCGCGCCCATACTGTTGATCAACGCCATCGCGCCCCCTGCGACGTTACGCGGCAGCATTTCCGGGATGATGGCAAAGAACGGACCATACGGGGCATACATGGCCGCACCCGCAATCACCAGCAGAGTGTACGAGACCCAGAAGTGGTTTGCGCCTACGGCCCAGGAGCCAATGAAGGCAAAAGCAGCGATCAGCAGCAGTGGCCAGACGAACAGCTTACGGTTTTGCAGCTTGTCCGATGCCCAGGAGACGATAATCATCGCGATGGTCGCAGCCAGGTAAGGCACGGATGACAGCCAGCCCACTTCCACCATGCCAAGGTTTTCACCGCCGCTGCGGATAATCGACGGCAGCCACAGCACAAAGCCGTACACGCCAATACTCCAGGTAAAATACTGTGCGCACAGCAGAATAACGTTCCGGGAGCGGAAGGCTTCACCGTAGTTACGCACCGCTTTCAGCCCCTGCTGCTCTTTATCCAGCTGCGCCTGGAGTGCGGCTTTTTCGTCCTCTGAAAGCCATTTTGCCTGGGCTGGCTTATCTTTCACCAGCACCCACCAGCAGAAGGCCCAGATAATCGCGGGAACCCCTTCGATGATGAACATCTCGCGCCAGCCGAAGGACTGGATCAGGTAGCCGGAAACCACCGACATCCACAGCACGGTGACCGGGTTACCGAGTATCAGGAACGTATTGGCACGTGAACGCTCAGATTTTGTGAACCAGTTGCTGATATAAATCAGCATTGCTGGCATGACGGCCGCCTCAACCACGCCGAGAATAAAGCGAATAGCCGCCAGAGCAGGAATGTTATTCACCACGCCAGTAAGCGACGCACAGGCACCCCATAAGATCAGGCAGATGAAAATGAGCTTTCGCACGCTGCGGCGTTCAGCGTAAATCGCGCCGGGGATCTGGAAGAAGAAATAACCCAGGAAGAAGAGGGCACCCAGCAGGGAGGAGACCCCTTTGGTGATCCCGAGGTCTTCGTTGATCCCGGCGGCGGATGCGAAACTGAAGTTGGCACGATCCAGGTACGCCAGGCTGTACGTGATAAACACGATTGGCATGATGTACCACCAGCGTTTTACTGCATTGGTCGAACTGTTCATAGGCTTGCCTCTGTTGTTGAGGTTGTTGCCGCCGTTGTCTGTAGGGTACACGGTGGCTTAATTATCTGGTGCGGATTGCTGCCCTCACCCTGGTCCTCTCCCACAGGGAGAGGGAATTTAGACGCCGAGCTCTGCTCGTGTTGGTAATCCTTCGCTGTCGCCCTGCACCTGAATCGCCAGCGAACCAATTTTGTTGCCTCGCGCCACGGCCTGCGACAGTGGTTTGCCCTCCAGCAGGGCGCTGATAACCCCGACGGCAAACCCATCGCCCGCGCCCACGGTATCGACCACGTTGTCGACTTTTACCGCAGCGACAGCGCCTTGCTCACCGTCGGCAGTTTTAAACCATGCGCCGTCGGCACCGGTTTTTAGCACCACGGCTTTTACCCCTTTGTTGAGGTAAAAATCAGCAATGCCTTCGGGCGTGCTTTCGCCAGTGAGGATCATTCCCTCTTTTATGCCCGGCAGAACCCAGTCCGCCTGAAACGCCAGTCGGTTGAGTTTCTCAGCCATCTCCGCTTCGCTTTTCCACAGCACCGGGCGCAGGTTAGGATCAAAGGAGATCGTTTTGCCCTGCGCTATCATTGCCGAAGCCGCATGATCCAGTAAATCGTACGAGCTGGCCGAGAGCGCCGCCGCCACGCCGCTCAGGTGCAGGTGGCGCGCGGAGGAGAAATATGCGGCGTGATAATCATCCACGGAGAGATGGCTTGCCGCTGAGCCTTTGCGGAAATACTCCACGATGGGATCGGTTCCATTTTCAACTTTAGATTTCAGCTGAAAGCCCGTCGCAAAGCGTCCGTCGAGGGTCACGCCTGCGGCATCAATGCCCTCTTTTTTCAGCGAGTCGAGAACAAAATGGCCAAAGCTGTCATTTCCCACGCGGCTTACCCAGCCGACATTCAGCCCCAGCCGCGCAAGGCCGGTAGCAACATTCAGCTCGGCACCTGCCACGCGTTTAATAAAGTACTCCACTGCGCTCAGCTCGCCCGTTTCGGTGGCGACAAACATCGCCATGGCCTCGCCAATGGTGATGACATCCAGCGTCTTGTGCATGGTTTACTCCTCGCGCAGCAGGTTGACGTAATGGCGGGTGACGGCGGTGAGATCCGTCCCTTCCAGCGGAAATTCGATACCGCGTGGCGCATCGGCAGGGAGTTGATTAAGCAGATCCCGCCAGCGAGAATCGGTCTGATCCGGCGCGACGGCGCGGAACTGCGCCTTGTGTGGGACCGCGGCCTTCACATGAATATAGCTCACGGCGGGAGCCAGCTGACGTGCAGCCTCTTCCGGGGAGTCGCCAACCCACAGCCAGTTGCCCATATCGAACGTCAGCGTGACCGGTAGCGCCATTACCCGGCAGGCGGCTTTGAAGCGCTGCATCGGCGCGAGCTGCCCGCAGTCGGTCTGGTCGTTTTCCACCACCAGCGTCATGCCGCTTTCATCCAGCAGTGCGCGCAGGGCTTCAAGCGGCTGTTTGTCGCTGAAATGACCCAGCGAGACTTTAAGCCACAGCGCGTTCAGGGCGCTGGCTTCGCTAAGGTAGCGCGGGAGATCTGTGTTGAGGGTGCCATCGGGCATAAACAGGGGGGCCGGGGCGGAGTAGCACGCCAGTAAACCCAGCAGTTCAATGGACTCGCCGAGCGCAGGCAGGGCCATTAACTCGTCGTTGCTGAAGAGCTCGCGGCGGATTTCAACGCCATCAGCTCCCGCGCCGGCAATAACGGGAAGCATTGCCCGTTGACCGCCTGCCTGTCGCACCTGTTCCGCACCATACGCGGCGGTGACCACCATAATTTTCCTGCTCATTTCCTGACTCCAGAGCGTAATCGATAGTATTACGCTAGATGGAACCGGTTCCAAAGAAAAGATCGGGATGCTGAATTTATGATCGCTGTCACGAAGGGGAAATTAACGGGCAGTAGAGCCGCGAACGATCAGTTCGCCGGAAAAAACCTGCTCGCGTACGGCGTCGCGGGTGCCTTCAATGCGGCGAACCACTTGTTCAACCGCGGCATAGCCGATCTGCCAGGTGGGTTGTTTGAGGGTGGTGATGCCTACGCCAGCAAGTTCTGCCCACTCCAGTTCATCAAAGCCGAGTAAGCCGATGTCGCTGCCCCAGTGCAGGCCAATGCGTTTAAGCGAGCGGGCAACCTGAAGCGTCAGCGCCCCGTTCGCGGAGATCACCGCCTTGCGCATACCCCGATGGCGGGTATGGAACTGGCGCAGGGTATTATCCAGCTGCCCGGCTTCATGCAGGGGGATTTCGGCATTCTCGGCGATCACGCCGGTATATCGCGCCAGTGTGGCACGAAATGCAGCCAGGCGGTCGCGGCGGGTGTTAACCATGCCCAGCGGTTCGCTCAGGAATAAAATGGCTTCGAAGCCCTGTTCAATCAGGTGCTCAGTGGCGGTGGTAGCCGCCTGGGTGTTATCCAGCCCGACCACATCGCAGGCAAATTCCGGGATTTTTCGGTCAATAAGCACCATTGGCAGAGACGATTGTTGCAGACGATTTAGCCCCTCTTCTCGCATCCCGACGGCATTCACCACAATCCCTTCCACCTGATAGCTGCGCAGCAGATCGAGGTAATGCAGCTCCTGATCAACCTCGTTATTGGTGTTACAGACCAGCGGGGTAAAGCCTTTCTCACGGCATGCCGCTTCGATGCCGCTGAGGACGTTTACGGAGTAGGGGTTGGTGATATCGGCGATGATGAGGCCAATCAGACGGGTGCGGCCCCGCTTGAGGCCGCGCGCCATCAGGCTGGGACGGTAGTCGAGATCGGCAATGGCCTGTTCGATTCGCGCCAGCAGCGCATCGGAAAGCAGGTGTTTCTCGCCGTTGAGGTAGCGTGAAATGCTGGTTTTACCGGTTTTGGCGGCTTTCGCCACGTCGCTGATGGTGGCCCGGGTTGGTTTGATCATCGCTGATTTCCCTGAATTTAGTGAGAATACCTTAGCGGGAAAATCTGGCGAATCAAGCTATTTGCCGGGTGGCGCTGCGCTTAACGGAGGTTGCGGTCTGATGTCTTCACCCCAACCCTCTCCCACGGGAGAGGGCGCAAACACTAAAAACGGCAACGGGGTTACCGTTTTGCTTTTACCTACTGCACAGGACTCAACGTAATCTCAACGCGGCGGTTCTGCGCTTTGCCTTCCGCCGTGCTGTTGCTGGCTATCGGGTTAGCCGGACCCATGCCGCTGGTGCGGATGCGGTTCGCTTCTACGCCCTGGGCGATCAGCGAGCTGGCCACGGAATCGGCGCGCTGCTGGGACAGACGCATGTTCAGATCCTGGCTGCCGGTGCTGTCGGTGTAGCCAATCACGTTCACGGCAGTTTTATTGTACTCTTTCAGCACTGCGGCCACGCCGGTCAGGGTGTTTGCGCCTGCGGGTTTCAGCGTCGCGCTGCTGCTGTCAAAGGTCACGTTGTTTGGCATGTTCAGGATGATGTTGTCACCGCTGCGCGTCACGCTCACGCCCGTACCTTTCATTTTGTCACGCAGTTTTGCTTCCTGCACGTCCATGTAATAACCCACGCCGCCGCCCAGGGCTGCGCCTGCCGCTGCGCCAATCAGCGCACCTTTGCCGCGATCTTTCTTGGAGGAGGAGAGTGCGCCAACGCCAGCGCCCACCAGGGAACCAATACCCGCGCCAATGCCGGATTTGCCCGCTTCGCGTTCACCGGTGTAAGGGTTGGTTGTGCAGCCAGAAACAGCCAGTGCGCCGCTCACCAGAGCGGCAATAACGAGTACGCGTTTTTTCATCTTATTTCCTTAATCCTTTTTATTCTTTGCCACGATGGACGTGGCAGTGGATTATGACGTCCGGATACGGAGAAAATTCAGTGTATAACTCTGAAATTTGTCACAAACGATAAACTGCCTCAATGAAAGGCCGAAACACCTGCACGCAACCAGGAGCGCACGCTTTGAGCACCTCAACAAAAACCATTCTGACCGCCGCCCACTGGGGGCCGATGCTGGTCGAAACCGATGGCGACACTGTGCTGTCGTCTCGCGGGGCTTTGCCTTCGCGCCATCTCAACTCTTTACAGACCGTCGTTCGCGATCAGGTACACAGTAAAACCCGCGTCCGCTGGCCGATGGTGCGTAAAGGCTTTCTGGCGTCACCGGATAAGCCGCAGGGTATTCGTGGGCAGGATGAGTTCGTACGCGTGAGCTGGGACGACGCGCTGGCGTTGATCCATACCCAGCATAAACGCATTCGCGACAGCTATGGCCCGTCGTCCATTTTTGCCGGCTCCTATGGCTGGCGCTCGAACGGCGTGCTGCATAAGGCCGCAACCCTGCTGCAACGCTATATGAGCCTGGCCGGAGGATACACCGGCCATCTGGGCGATTACTCGACTGGCGCGGCGCAGGCAATCATGCCGTATGTCGTGGGCGGGAATGAGGTTTATCAGCAGCAGACCAGCTGGCCGCTGGTGCTGGAGCATGCGGAGGTGGTGGTGCTCTGGAGCGCCAACCCGCTCAATACCCTGAAAATTGCCTGGAATGCGTCCGACGAGCAGGGCGTTTCCTACTTTGATGCGCTGCGCAAAAGCGGCAAGCGCATCATCTGTATCGATCCGATGCGTTCTGAAACGCTGGATTTCTTCGGCGACAGCGCCGAGTGGATCGCGCCGCATATGGGCACCGACGTGGCGATGATGCTGGGCATCGCCCACACCCTGGTGGAGAACGGCTGGCACGATACGGAATTTCTGGCGCGCTGCACCACGGGTTTCGATAAATTTGCCGACTACCTGACGGGACAAACCGACGGTATCGCCAAAACCGCAGAGTGGGCTGCGGCGATTTGCGGCGTTGATGCCGTTAAAATCCGCGAACTGGCGACGTTATTCCATAGCCGTGTCACGATGCTCATGTCCGGCTGGGGGATGCAGCGCCAGCAGTTTGGCGAGCAGAAGCACTGGATGCTGGTGACGCTCGCCGCGATGCTCGGGCAGATTGGCACACCCGGCGGCGGTTTTGGGCTTTCCTATCACTTTGCTAACGGCGGCAACCCGACGCGAAAAGCCGCGGTGCTGGCGTCCATGCAGGGCTCGGTGCAGGGTGGCGTGGACGCGGTAGATAAAATTCCGGTGGCACGCATTGTTGAAGCCCTGGAGAACCCAGGCGGGTTTTATCAGCACAACGGCCAGGATCGGCATTTCCCGGATATTAAGTTTGTCTGGTGGGCGGGTGGGGCCAACTTCACCCATCACCAGGATACTAACCGCCTGATCCGCGCCTGGCAGAAACCGGAGCTGGTGGTGATCTCGGAGTGCTTCTGGACCGCGTCAGCGAAACATGCCGATATCGTTTTGCCCGCCACGACCTCGTTCGAGCGTAACGATCTCACCATGACGGGGGATTACAGTAATCAGCATATGGTGCCGATGAAGCGCGTCGTGGCTCCCCGGGATGAAGCGCGGGATGATTTTGATGTCTTTGCCGACCTGAGTGAAATGTGGGAAGCGGGCGGTCGGGAGCGTTTCACCGAGGGCAAAACCGATCTGCAATGGCTGGAAACGTTTTACCAGATTGCCAGCCAGCGCGGGGCTGCGCAGGGCGTGACGCTGCCGCCATTCGCTGAGTTCTGGGAGGCGAATCAACTCTTCGAAATGCCGGAAAGCGAGCAGAATGCGCGGTTTGTGCGCTTTGCTGACTTCCGTCGCGATCCGGAGAATCATCCGTTAAAAACCGAAAGCGGGAAGATTGTGATCTACAGCGAACGCATCGCCAGCTTTGGCTACGCGGACTGTCCGCCACATCCGGCGTGGCTGGAGCCGGACGAATGGCATGGCAATGCGCAGCCGGGGCAGCTTCAGCTGCTGTCTGCCCATCCCGCCCATCGTCTGCACAGCCAGCTCAACTATTCGGCTTTGCGCGAGCAGTATGCGGTGGCGGGTCGTGAGCCGATTGCGCTGAACAGCGATGACGCAAAGGCGCGGGGGATTAACCACGGCGACCTCGTTCGGGTCTGGAACGCGCGCGGGCAGGTGCTGGCAGGCGCCGTGGTGAGTGACGGGATCCGCCCTGGCGTTTTCTGCATTCATCAGGGCGCATGGCCGGATCTGGCGCTGGACGAGGGCGGTATTTGTAAGAACGGCGCCGTAAACGTGCTGACCAAAGATCTCCCCAGCTCGAAGCTGGGGAATGGCTGCGCGGGGAATACGGCGCTGGCATGGGTGGAGAAATATGAGGGGCCGGCGCTTACCCTTACGGCGTTTGATCCGCCTGCCAGCTCATGATCCACGTCGGGTGTTGGGTATCATCCTGCCAGGCGCTGTCTTCGATGCGAAAACCCTGAGCATGATAGAAATTCACCGCCCGCACGTTTTTCTGATACACCTCCAGAGTTAAATACGGATAGTGCTGCTGAACGTGGTTCAGCAGCGCACGCCCGATCCCCTTTCCGATGAACGCCGGGGCGACAAACAACGCCCCCACGAACTGGAACTGCATGACGCTGATAAAACCGCACAGGGTACCGTTTTCTTCCCAGACCCAGGTCTCGGCGGCGGGAAGGTATTCATCCCGCACTACCGCTTCATTCGCTTGCCAGTAACTTGCGTCGATAAACGGATGCGCCTCGGTGGTGCTCTCCAGCCACAGACTCAAAAGCGGAGCGGTGTCCTCACTTTGCCATTTGCGGATCATGGTGGCCCTCCGGATGGCAGAAGCAGCCCGTAATGTGGTCATTGACCAGCCCGCAGGCCTGCATAAAGGAGTAACAGATGGTGGTGCCCACAAACTTAAAGCCGCGTTTTTTCAGCGCTTTCGACAGGGCATCTGAGGCGGGGGTCGACGTTGGGATCTCTGCAAGCGTGGCGGCCTGCGTCACCTTCGGCTCGTTATCCACAAACGACCAGACGAATGCTGAGAAGGGTTCGCCGTTTTGCTCCATCGCCAGATAAGCACGCGCGTTACCAATAATGGCCTGAATTTTACCGCGATGGCGGATGATACCGGTATCCAGAACCAGCCTTTCCACGTCGTCGTCGTTCATGGCGGCAACCGCTACCGGATCGAACTGGTGGAAGGCTTTACGGTAGTTCTCACGCTTTTTCAGAACGGTGATCCACGACAGTCCGGCCTGCTGGCCTTCAAGGCAAATCATTTCAAACAGTTTTTTACCGTCGGTTTCCGGTACGCCCCATTCCTTGTCGTGATAATCGATATAAAGCTGATCCTGGCTTACCCAGCCGCAACGTTGCATAGGTCATCTCCCTTCCTGATACGGTAAACGCAAAAATTTCAATCTGCCCGGCTTGACGTGTCTGCTAAAGAGACAATAGTTAATACAGGGCTATACGCCCTAATACCTCTTCGAACAATGACATATATCGCCGAACTCGGCTCTTTCTGGAGTCGCTTTGATGATGATAAAAAAAATCAGTGGTCGCCATGCTGCTTCTGGCCTGGTGGGTGTTTCAGTCTGCCTGCTTTTTTGTAACACCGCTTTTGCGTGGCAACAGGAATATATCGTTTCAGATGCTCAAAGTAATACGATGGAACGCTATACATGGGACGCCGATCACCAACCTCGTTATGAAGATATTCTCGCGGAGCGTATTAACCGCACGCAGAATGCTGCGGGGTTTACCCTGAACGATCCCTCCGCTTCGGATGCGGAAACCGTTCTGAGCGTTGGCTGGAATTTTCCCGTGGCGGGACATTTCACCACCGGGCCCGTAATGGCGTGGCGCACTGATGACGCTCCCTCCGCACCAGTGAATGCGTTTGAGGATACAACCACCACGCAGTCGCTTACCGATCCACTCTGGCATGCCAGCGTGAACTCATTGGGGTGGCGTGTCGATACGCAGTATGGTGATTTACACCCCTGGGCGAAGATCAGCTATAACCAGCAATCTGAAGAAGAATATTTATATACGCTGGGATTGAGCGCCAAATTTTAAAGGGTTGTCACTTTTTTAAACGCTGCGGTAACATATTTAATACAATAACGGCGTGGGCTGTAGCGATAGTGATCGCTCACCTTTGAGCTTTTTCTTCTCCGGCAAGGTCATTCATTCCCGCTTCCAGGCATTTCATTCCGTTTCTCCTGCATTTCATGCCGTTTTACCCCTGGTGTTATGGGGTTTTGTTTATCGTGTCCTCAGCGAATTTCCTTAATTTATCTTGCAGGACACTGCCATGAACACATCAACTTATAACCGCACGCGTTGGCTGACGCTATTCGGCACCATCGTTACCCAGTTCGCACTGGGATCGGTCTATACCTGGAGCCTGTTTAACAGCGCCCTGTCTGATAAGATCGGCGCGCCGATAAGCCAGGTGGCGTTCTCCTTCGGCTTGCTGAGTCTTGGGTTAGCAATTTCCTCTTCCGTGGCGGGCAAACTTCAGGAGCGCTTCGGCGTGAAGCGTGTAACCATGGCCTCCGGGATCTTGCTGGGCGTGGGCTTCTTCCTGACGGCATATTCCGACAACCTGATGATGCTGTGGCTGAGCGCCGGGGTGCTGGTGGGGCTGGCGGACGGCGCAGGTTACCTGCTGACGCTGTCTAACTGCGTGAAGTGGTTCCCGGAGCGTAAAGGGCTTATCTCCGCGTTTGCCATTGGTTCATATGGCTTGGGCAGCCTTGGCTTCAAATTCATCGATGCGCATCTGCTGGCCTCGGTGGGGCTTGAAAAAACCTTTATGATCTGGGGCGTGATTGTGCTGGTGATGATCCTCTTCGGCGCAACGCTGATGAAAGACGCGCCGCAGCAGGAAGTGAAAACCGTTAACGGTGTGGTGGAGAATGATTTCACCCTTGCACAGTCCATGCGTAAACCGCAGTACTGGATGCTGGCGGTGATGTTCCTGACGGCCTGCATGAGCGGTCTGTATGTCATCGGCGTGGCGAAAGATATCGCGCAGGGAATGGTGAAACTGGACGCGGCGACGGCGGCGAACGCGGTAACGGTCATCTCCATCGCTAACCTCTCGGGTCGTCTGGTACTGGGTATCCTGTCTGACAAAATCGCCAGGATCCGCGTGATTACGCTGGGGCAGGTGATATCCCTGGTGGGGATGGCAGCGCTGCTGTTCGCTCCGCTGAACGAAGCGACATTCTTTGCGGCGATAGCCTGCGTAGCCTTTAACTTTGGCGGCACCATTACCGTCTTCCCGTCGCTGGTGAGCGAGTTCTTCGGGCTGAACAATCTGGCGAAAAACTACGGTGTGATTTATCTCGGCTTCGGTATCGGCAGTATTTGCGGATCGCTGATTGCCTCGCTGTTTGGTGGCTTCTACGTGACATTCTGCGTGATATTTGCCTTGCTGATTATTTCACTGGCGCTGTCCACCACGATTCGTCAGCCGCAGCGCGAGGTATATAAAGAAGCGCATGCATGATTCGATAAAAAAGGGGCCGCAGGGCCTCTTTTTTTATCGCCATATCACTTCCGGACTTGTTATTTTGTAAAAATTTTCATCGATTCACATTCTCTGCTGCCACTTTTCTTCCTCGCTGTGGTCTACTTATCGCGCTTGTAGACGTTTCTGATAACGGTTTATCTCGCACCTACTTACTCTGTCTGCTTTCTCAATGAGATTCGGCGGGTCTTTATACCCCTTCCCCCAGGGTTGTTTGCATGAAATATATCAGGTCTCTTACCCAGCAAAGATTGTGTCTGATGCTGGCTGTCTATATCGGTTTGTTTCTGAATGGCGCGGTGCTGTTCAGAAGAGTGGAAGGTTATTTTGAACACCTCACCGTAAGAAACGGGATTTTCGCCGCGATTGAAGTGTTTGGCTCAATTCTGGCAACCTTCTTCCTGCTACGTCTGCTCTCGCTTTTTGGCAGACGTACATGGCAGGTTCTGGCCTCGCTGGTGGTGATTATCTCTGCCGCTGCAAGCTATTACATGACATTCATGAATGTGGTCATTGGCTACGGTATTGTGGCCTCGGTGATGACCACGGACATCGACCTCTCGAAAGAGGTGGTGGGGCAAGGGTTCATCATGTGGACGATTTTGACCTGCCTGATCCCGCTCTTCTTTATCTGGAGTAATACCTGTCGCTATACCCTGTTACGCCAGCTGCGTACCCGTGGGCAACGCATCCGCAACGTCGCCGTCGTTCTTCTGGCGGGTCTGCTGGTATGGGCGCCTATTCGCCTGATGGAAAAACAGCAAAAGCGGATCGAAAAAGCGACAGGCGTAGATATGCCAAGCTACGGCGGCGTGGTGGCTAACTCGTATCTGCCGTCTAACTGGCTGTCGGCGCTAGGTCTCTATGCCTGGGCTCAGGCGGACGAATCCAGCGATGTGAAATCGCTGATTAACCCGACCAAAAAGTTCACCTACCAGGCTCCGGCTGACGGACTGGATGATACTTACGTGGTCTTCGTTATCGGCGAAACGACGCGCTGGGATCATATGGGTATTCTCGGTTATGACCGCGATACCACCCCGAAACTGGCGCAGGAAAAGAACCTGGTGGCATACCGCGGCTACTCCTGCGATACCGCCACGAAGCTTTCATTGCGCTGTATGTTTGTTCGTGAGGGCGGTGCGAGTGATAATCCTCAGCGCACTCTCAAAGAGCAAAACGTGTTTGCTGTTCTGAAGCAGCTTGGATTTAGCTCCGATCTGTTCGCCATGCAAAGTGAGATGTGGTTCTACACCAACACCATGGCGGATAACATCGCCTACCGCGAGCAGATTGGCGCCGAGCCGCGTAACCGCGGAAAGAACGTTGATGATATGCTGCTGCTCTCTGAGATGGAACAGTCGCTGAAAAACCATCCGCAGGGTAAGCACCTTATTGTTCTGCATACCAAAGGGTCACATTACAGCTACTATCAGCGTTACACACGCGATTTCGCCAAATGGACGCCTGAGTGCGTCGGCATTAACAAGAACTGTAGCAAGCAGGAGCTGATCAATGCCTATGATAACTCGATTCTGTATGTGGATACCTTCCTCAGCCGGGTGATCGACCAGCTTCGCGATAAGAAAGCGATTGTGATTTACGCGGCCGACCACGGCGAGTCCATCAACGAGAAAGAGCATTTACACGGCACGCCGCGTAAACTGGCCCCGCCTGAGCAGTTCCGCGTGCCGATGATCATGTGGATGTCGGATAAGTACCTGGAAAACCCGGACAAAGCCAAAATGTTTGCCCATCTGAAACAGCAGGCAGAGATCAAGGTACCGCGCCGTCACGTTGAGCTGTACGACACCATTATGGGTTGTCTCGGCTATACCTCACCGAACGGTGGGATTAACGAAAACAACAACTGGTGTAAACTCCCTGATAACACCACAAAAGCCGCGCAGTAGCTGGTCTGGCGAGAATATCGCCAGTTGAATGGCTTTTTGAAAATAAGGGATTGACGGGGGCGCACCTCAGCAGTAAGATGCGCTCCGCATTCGGCGAGTAGCGCAGCTTGGTAGCGCAACTGGTTTGGGACCAGTGGGTCGGAGGTTCGAATCCTCTCTCGCCGACCACATTCTAAAAAGGGCTAACCGCAAGGTTAGCCCTTTTTGCATTAACGCGTTACCCCGCACGAGTCCTCAAAATACCCCTTAGCCCTGCTTCCCCCTGCCTGCTTGCGGTTTTGTGACATAATCCATTGTATTTTTTTATATATAGTTTGATCTTTTTTCGCGTTGCTTATGGATAACCTCAGCATTTTTTGCTGTGCGTTTTAACGTTCGCGGTATTTAGTGCTCAGATAATCACCATTCTGTAAGAAAATTTACCCATTCTGAATAAAACTTAATCACTGAGTGTTGCGAAATATGAAGATAATTGTGCTGCATCATGGCGAGTAGCATAAATTTCTCTGCTGAAAACTCACGGTCAGGGTTTTTTTAATCTTTGTTTGCGGTTTCTCACACTCCACGTAAATCCCCGCCACCTGTATTGACGTTTTCACATTCTGTTGACAGATTGTAGGGCACGAGGGGCATTTCAGGGAGGATCTGCGCTGCAACTCAAACGCTCTTCTGAAAGGATTCTCTATCCCTTTTAACGCCTTCGGGCATCACCGACCGGACCGGGTAAAAAATAAATAAAGGTCAGGCGGCGTAACACAACAAAGCAAAACATCACATTGGAGCACAATAATGAGTATTTCCTTGAAGAAGTCAGGGATGCTGAAGCTTGGTCTGAGCCTGGTGGCCATGACCGTTGCAGCAAGCGTACAGGCAAAAACCCTGGTTTACTGTTCTGAAGGCTCTCCGGAAGGCTTTAACCCACAGCTCTTTACCTCTGGTACGACTTACGACGCAAGCTCTGTACCGATCTATAACCGTCTGGTTGAATTTAAAACCGGCACCACGGAAGTAATTCCTGGCCTGGCTGAAAAGTGGGATATCAGCGAAGACGGTAAAACCTATACCTTCCACCTGCGCCAGGGCGTGAAGTGGCAGGACAGCAAAGAATTTAAACCTACGCGCGACTTTAACGCCGACGACGTTGTGTTCTCCTTCGACCGTCAGAAAAATGCCCAGAACCCGTACCATAAAGTGTCTGGCGGCAGCTATGAATACTTCGAAGGGATGGGTCTGCCAGACCTGATCGCTGAAGTGAAAAAAGTGGACGATAAAACCGTTCAGTTTGTGCTGACGCGTCCGGAAGCGCCATTCCTGGCTGACCTGGCGATGGACTTCGCCTCGATTCTCTCTAAAGAGTACGCTGACAACATGCTGAAAGCCGGCACGCCGGAAAAAGTGGACCTGAACCCAATCGGTACCGGCCCGTTCCAGCTGCTTCAGTACCAGAAAGATTCCCGTATTCTGTATAAAGCCTTCCCGGGCTACTGGGGCACCAAGCCGCAGATCGACCGTCTGGTCTTCTCCATCACGCCTGACGCATCCGTGCGTTACGCAAAATTGCAGAAAAACGAATGTCAGGTGATGCCGTATCCAAACCCGGCTGACATCGCGCGCATGAAGCAGGACAAAAATATCAACCTGCTGGAGCAGGCGGGCCTGAACGTGGGTTATCTCTCCTTCAACACCGAGAAGAAACCGTTCGATGACGTGAAAGTGCGTCAGGCGCTGACTTACGCGGTGAACAAAGAAGCGATCATCAAAGCCGTTTACCAGGGCGCGGGCGTTGCGGCCAAGAACCTGATCCCACCAACCATGTGGGGTTATAACGACGACATTAAGGACTACACCTACGACCCTGAGAAAGCGAAAGCGCTGCTGAAAGAAGCGGGCCAGGACAAAGGCTTCACCGTCGAGCTGTGGGCGATGCCGGTACAGCGTCCTTACAACCCGAACGCACGTCGTATGGCGGAAATGGTTCAGGCTGACTGGGCGAAGATTGGCGTACAGGCCAAAATTGTGACCTACGAGTGGGGCGAGTACCTGAAGCGCGCTAAAGCGGGCGAACACCAGGCGGTCATGATGGGCTGGACCGGCGACAACGGGGATCCGGACAACTTCTTCGCGACCCTGTTCAGCTGTGCGGCAGCGAAAGACGGTTCAAACTATTCTCGCTGGTGCTACAAGCCGTTTGAAGATCTGATCCAGCCGGCGCGTGCGACCGACGATCACAACAAACGTATTGAACTGTACAAGCAAGCTCAGGTTGTCATGCACGATCAGGCTCCGGCGCTGATTGTTGCTCACTCCACCGTGTACGAGCCAGTGCGTAAAGAAGTGAAGGGCTACGTGGTCGATCCACTGGGCAAACACCACTTCGAAAACGTGTCTGTTGAATAATAAGTAGGGTGTTCTCCCTCTCCCTCTGGGAGAGGGCAGGGGTGAGGGGCGTGCATGCATCCCCTCATCCTAACCCTCTCCCACAGGGAGAGGGAATTTACATTTGTGAGCAATACAGACGTCACGCCACTGGGCGTGCGTCATCAGAGAGAATCCGGGTTATGTTGCAGTTCATCCTCCGACGTCTGGGACTGGTTATCCCGACGTTTATCGGTATCACCCTTCTCACTTTTGCCTTCGTCCATATGATCCCGGGTGACCCGGTAATGATTATGGCAGGTGAGCGTGGTATCTCCCCTGAACGTCATGCGCAACTGCTGGCTGAACTCGGCCTTGATAAGCCGATGTGGCAGCAGTATCTCCACTATATCTGGGGTGTGTTGCACGGCGATTTAGGGATTTCACTGAAAAGCCGTCTTCCGGTGTGGGACGAGTTCGTACCGCGCTTTAAAGCGACGCTGGAACTCGGTATCTGCGCCATGATCTTCGCGACCGCGGTAGGGATCCCCGTTGGCGTACTGGCTGCCGTTAAGCGTGGCTCTATTTTCGACCACACCGCTGTTGGCCTGGCACTGACCGGCTACTCCATGCCTATCTTCTGGTGGGGCATGATGCTGATCATGCTGGTCTCGGTGCAGTGGAACCTGACGCCGGTCTCCGGACGCGTCAGCGACATGGTTTTCCTTGACGACACCAACCCGTTAACCGGCTTTATGCTGATTGATACGGCGATCTGGGGCGAAGAGGGCAACTTCATTGATGCGGTTGCGCACATGATCCTGCCTGCAATGGTGCTGGGCACCATCCCTCTGGCGGTGATCGTGCGTATGACCCGTTCCTCCATGCTGGAAGTGCTGGGCGAGGATTATATTCGTACTGCCCGCGCTAAAGGCCTGACCCGTATGCGCGTCATCATCATTCATGCCCTGCGTAACGCTATGCTGCCGGTGGTAACCGTTATCGGTTTGCAGGTCGGTACGCTGCTGGCGGGGGCGATCCTGACCGAAACCATCTTCTCCTGGCCGGGTCTTGGACGCTGGCTGATTGATGCGCTGCAACGCCGTGACTATCCGGTTGTGCAGGGCGGTGTACTGCTGGTCGCGACGATGATTATCCTCGTCAACCTGCTGGTCGATTTGCTGTACGGCGTGGTGAACCCGCGTATTCGTCATAAGAAGTAAGGGGCCATCATGTCACAAGTTACTCAAAATAAAGTGGTCACCGCACCGGTGCCAATGACGCCGATGCAGGAGTTCTGGCACTACTTCAAGCGCAACAAAGGCGCGGTCGTCGGGCTGGTGTATGTTTCCATCATGATCCTGATTGCGGTGTTTGCGAACGTCCTTGCGCCGTATAACCCGGCTGATCAGTTCCGCGATGCGCTGCTGGCACCTCCTGCATGGCAGGACGGCGGAAGCCTGACGCACCTGCTGGGCACCGACGACGTGGGCCGCGATGTGCTGTCGCGCCTGATGTACGGCGCACGCCTGTCGCTGCTGGTTGGCTGCCTCGTTGTCGTACTGTCGCTGATCATGGGGATCGTACTCGGCCTGGTGGCAGGCTACTTCGGCGGCATTGTTGATAACATCATCATGCGCGTCGTCGACATTATGCTGGCATTGCCAAGCCTGCTGCTGGCGCTGGTGCTGGTGGCGATCTTTGGTCCGTCGATTGGTAACGCCGCGCTTGCGCTGACGTTTGTTGCGCTACCGCATTACGTGCGTCTGACCCGTGCGGCGGTGCTGGTGGAAGTGAACCGCGACTACGTTACCGCCTCTCGCGTGGCGGGTGCCGGTGCGATGCGTCAGATGTTTATCAATATCTTCCCAAACTGCCTTGCGCCGCTGATTGTTCAGGCGTCGCTCGGTTTCTCTAACGCCATTCTTGATATGGCCGCTCTTGGCTTCCTTGGCATGGGTGCGCAGCCGCCAACACCGGAGTGGGGCACCATGCTCTCCGACGTGTTGCAGTTCGCGCAAAGCGCCTGGTGGGTCGTCACCTTCCCGGGTCTGGCGATTCTGCTGACGGTGCTGGCATTTAACCTGATGGGTGACGGTCTGCGTGATGCACTTGATCCCAAACTGAAGCAGTAAGAGGCACGAGATGGCGTTATTAAATGTAGATAAATTATCCGTGCACTTTGGCGACGAAGGCACACCGTTTCGCGCCGTGGACCGCATCAGCTACAGCGTTAATCAGGGCGAAGTGGTCGGGATTGTAGGAGAGTCGGGCTCCGGTAAGTCAGTGAGTTCGCTGGCGATTATGGGGCTGATTGACTACCCCGGCCGCGTGATGGCGGAAAATCTGGAGTTCAACGGTCAGGATCTGAAGCGCATTTCCGAAAAACAGCGCCGCCAGCTGGTGGGCGCGGAAGTGGCGATGATCTTCCAGGACCCCATGACCAGCCTGAACCCATGCTACACCGTCGGTTTCCAGATTATGGAAGCCATTAAGGTGCATCAGGGCGGCAACAAGAAAACCCGTCGCCAGCGTGCTATCGATCTGCTGAACCTGGTGGGGATACCTGACCCAGCATCGCGTCTGGACGTTTACCCGCATCAGCTTTCCGGCGGCATGAGCCAGCGCGTGATGATCGCCATGGCGATTGCCTGTCGACCAAAACTGCTGATTGCGGATGAACCAACTACCGCGCTGGACGTGACCATCCAGGCGCAAATCATCGAGCTGCTGCTGGAGTTGCAGCAGAAAGAGAATATGGCGCTGGTGCTGATTACGCACGACCTGGCGCTGGTGGCGGAAGCGGCACACAAAATCATCGTGATGTACGCGGGTCAGGTGGTGGAGACCGGAAGTTCGCACGATATCTTCCGCGCTCCGCGTCACCCGTATACGCAGGCGTTACTGCGCGCGCTGCCGGAGTTTGCCCAGGACAAAGCGCGTCTGGCGTCACTGCCGGGTGTGGTTCCGGGTAAATATGACCGTCCGCAGGGCTGCCTGCTGAATCCGCGCTGCCCGTATGCGACGGATAAATGCCGCGCCGAGGAGCCAGAGCTGAATCTGCTGGCCGATGGTCGGCAGTCAAAATGCCACTACCCACTCGATGATGCCGGGAGGCCAACACTATGAGTACGCACGAGGCCACCACGCAACAGCCGCTGTTGCAGGCTATCGACCTGAAAAAACATTACCCGGTGAAGAAGGGGATTTTTGCCCCCGAGCGCCTGGTAAAAGCGCTGGACGGCGTCTCCTTCAGCCTTGAACGCGGTAAAACGCTGGCGGTCGTAGGGGAGTCGGGCTGTGGGAAATCCACGCTGGGCCGTCTGCTGACGATGATCGAAACGCCAACCGGCGGCGAGCTTTACTATCAGGGCCAGGATCTGCTCAAGCACGATCCGCAGGCGCAGAAGCTGCGTCGTCAAAAAATCCAGATTGTGTTCCAGAACCCGTACGGTTCTTTAAACCCGCGTAAAAAAGTGGGGCAGATTCTGGAAGAGCCGCTGCTGATTAACAGCAATCTGAGCAAAGAGCAGCGTCGTGAAAAAGCGCTGGCGATGATGGCGAAGGTGGGGCTTAAAACCGAGCATTACGATCGTTACCCGCATATGTTCTCTGGCGGTCAGCGTCAGCGTATTGCCATCGCCCGTGGGCTGATGCTTGACCCGGACGTGGTGATTGCCGATGAGCCGGTCTCAGCGCTTGACGTGTCCGTTCGCGCGCAGGTGCTTAACCTGATGATGGATTTACAGCAGGATCTGGGACTGTCGTACGTCTTCATCTCCCATGACCTGTCCGTGGTTGAGCACATTGCCGATGAGGTGATGGTGATGTATCTGGGACGCTGCGTGGAGAAGGGGACGAAAGATCAGATCTTTACTAACCCGCGTCATCCGTATACGCAGGCGCTGCTGTCTGCAACGCCGAGACTGAACCCGGATGACCGCCGGGAGCGCATTAAGCTGACCGGCGAGTTGCCAAGCCCGCTTAACCCACCGCCGGGATGTGCGTTCAACGCCCGTTGCCGTCGCCGCTTCGGCCCGTGCACGCAGTTGCAGCCACAGCTGAAGGATTATGGCGGACAGCTGGTGGCCTGCTTCGCGGTCGATCAGGATGAAAACGGCGAAAAGCCGCAGGCATAAATAAAAAAACCGGCGTTAAGCCGGTTTTTTTACGTCTGAGGTCTACTTCCGTAAACGAATCTGGTCGACGGCGTGTTTCTCACTCTTGGTGAGGATCAGGCTTGCGCGTTCGCGCGTCGGCAGGATGTTCTCTTTGAGGTTGACGTAGTTGATCTCATTCCACAGCCCGGTCGCCACGCTGATAGCCTCTTCTTCAGAGAGCTGGGCGTAGTTGTGGAAGTAGGAATCCGGGTCGGTGAACGCGCCTTCGCGGAACTTCAGGAAGCGGTTGATATACCAGCGTTGCAGCAAATCTTCCGGCGCATCGACATAAATTGAGAAATCGACAAAGTCAGAGACAAACACATGATGCGGATCGTGAGGATAATCCATCCCGCTTTGCAGGACGTTTAAGCCTTCCAGAATCAGGATGTCGGGCTGCACAACCGTTTTGTCGCCATCCGGGATGCGGTCGTAGATCAGATGCGAGTAAACCGGCGCGGTAACGTGAGGTACGCCCGATTTTAGATCTGAAACAAACTTTACCAGGCGGTGCATATCATAAGAGAGCGGGAAGCCCTTCTTTTTCATCAGGCCGCGTTCTTTCAACACCTCGTTGGGATGCAGGAAGCCGTCGGTGGTGATCAGCTCCACGCTGCGGTGTTCCGGCCAGCGGCTCAGCAGCGCCTGTAGCACGCGCGCGGTGGTACTTTTACCCACTGCCACGCTGCCCGCAATACTGATGATATAAGGAATACGTTGACCGTTCGTGCCGAGGAACTGTTCCAGTACGGCCTGACGGCGCAAATTGGAGCTGATATAGAAGTTAAGCAAGCGAGAAAGGGGGAGATAGATTTCTGCCACCTCTTCCAGGGAGAGATCTTCGTTTATCCCTTTTAGCCGTGCGATTTCACCTTCCGTCAGTGTCATAGGGACGGAGTCACGCAGGGCTGCCCACTGGCTACGGTTAAACTGAAGATAGGGCGTCATTAACGTTTGCTCTTTTTTGCTCATAAGCATGCTTCTGTGAACCATCACGAAACGGCGGGTGCGGGCTCATCACATAGTTAATTTTGGACAATGGGCAGGAGGTTAACACCAGATGAGAGGAATAATAAGAAAAAATATGGGAAAGCGATGCTTAACCGGGCAGGCATCACCTGGGGCTATAGCGTGCCGAAATCAGGCGTTCATGTTGAATTTTTAACCGTGAGCGGATGAATTTACAGCGGTTAGCCCTGGTTTCGAATAAAATGTGAGCGAAAGAACGTTTTATGCAATTTTTTAGTTGCATGACTGCGCAGGTCTCCATAGAATGCGCGCTACTTGATGCCGACTTAGCTCAGTAGGTAGAGCAACTGACTTGTAATCAGTAGGTCACCAGTTCGATTCCGGTAGTCGGCACCATCAAGTCCGGTGGGGTTCCCGAGCGGCCAAAGGGAGCAGACTGTAAATCTGCCGTCACAGACTTCGAAGGTTCGAATCCTTCCCCCACCACCACTTTCTGGCAGCGACAACGCCGCCGGAGCTGGTTGGAAAAATTGACCAGCTCGAACAGAAAAGAGAGAAATCTCTTTTTTTGTTACAGAAAGAACTGGGTAGCCGAGTTTCAGGATGCGGGCATCGTATAATGGCTATTACCTCAGCCTTCCAAGCTGATGATGCGGGTTCGATTCCCGCTGCCCGCTCCAATACGTGCTGATATGGCTCAGTTGGTAGAGCGCACCCTTGGTAAGGGTGAGGTCCCCAGTTCGACTCTGGGTATCAGCACCACTTCACTTCTCCCTCCCTTTCTCTCTGTTTCAATGTAAATGTATTCAACAGTTCAGGCATTTTCGCCTGGTTGATGTGGTGATATCACCGATTTATCCGTGTCTTAGAGGGACAATCGATGTCTAAAGAAAAGTTTGAACGTACAAAACCGCACGTTAACGTCGGTACTATCGGCCACGTTGACCATGGTAAAACAACGCTGACCGCTGCAATCACTACCGTACTGGCTAAAACCTACGGCGGTGCTGCTCGTGCTTTCGACCAGATCGATAACGCACCAGAAGAAAAAGCTCGTGGTATCACCATCAACACCTCTCACGTTGAGTATGACACCCCGACTCGCCACTACGCACACGTAGACTGCCCAGGCCACGCC
Organism: Enterobacter sp. MGH 33; assembly: GCF_000534535.1. Lineage (NCBI taxonomy): Bacteria > Pseudomonadati > Pseudomonadota > Gammaproteobacteria > Enterobacterales > Enterobacteriaceae > Enterobacter > Enterobacter sp. MGH 33. Next base: position 500,269 of record NZ_KI973212.1, read on the forward strand.
GACTATGTTAAAAACATGATCACCGGTGCTGCGCAGATGGACGGCGCGATCCTGGTTGTTGCTGCGACTGACGGCCCTATGCCTCAGACTCGTGAGCACATCCTGCTGGGTCGTCAGGTAGGCGTTCCTTTCATCATCGTGTTCCTGAACAAATGTGACATGGTTGATGACGAAGAGCTGCTGGAACTGGTAGAGATGGAAGTTCGTGAACTGCTGTCTCAGTACGATTTCCCAGGCGACGACACTCCAATCGTTCGTGGTTCCGCGCTGAAAGCGCTGGAAGGCGACGCAGAGTGGGAAGCGAAAATCATCGAACTGGCTGGCTACCTGGATTCTTACATCCCAGAACCAGAGCGTGCGATTGACAAGCCATTCCTGCTGCCAATCGAAGACGTATTCTCCATCTCCGGTCGTGGTACCGTTGTTACCGGTCGTGTAGAGCGCGGTATCATCAAAGTTGGTGAAGAAGTTGAAATCGTTGGTATCAAAGAGACTGCGAAGTCTACCTGTACTGGCGTTGAAATGTTCCGCAAACTGCTGGACGAAGGCCGTGCTGGTGAGAACGTTGGTGTTCTGCTGCGTGGTATCAAACGTGAAGAAATCGAACGTGGTCAGGTTCTGGCGAAGCCAGGCTCAATCAAGCCACACACCAAGTTCGAATCTGAAGTGTACATTCTGTCCAAAGACGAAGGCGGCCGTCATACTCCGTTCTTCAAAGGCTACCGTCCACAGTTCTACTTCCGTACAACTGACGTGACCGGTACCATCGAACTGCCAGAAGGCGTAGAGATGGTAATGCCAGGCGACAACATCAAGATGGTTGTGACGCTGATCCACCCAATCGCGATGGACGACGGTCTGCGTTTCGCAATCCGTGAAGGCGGCCGTACCGTTGGCGCGGGCGTTGTTGCTAAAGTTCTCGGCTAATCGCTGATAACATTTGACGCAATGCGCAATAAAAGGGCATCATTTGATGCCCTTTTTGCACGCTTTCACATCAGAACCTGGCTCATCAGTGATTAATTTTGTCATAATCATTGCTGAGACAGGCTCTGCGGAGAGCGTATAATACGAAAAGCGAATAGCATTTCGATTGGTTTGCCTCGCACACGCGGGGTGAAAATGTTTGTAGAATACTTCTGACAGGTTGGTTTATGAGTGCGAATACCGAAGCTCAAGGGAGCGGGCGCGGCCTGGAAGCGATGAAATGGGTAGTTGTAGCCGTGCTGCTGATTGTGGCGATTGTCGGCAACTATCTTTATCGTGACATGATGCTGCCGCTACGCGCGCTTGCAGTGGTAATTCTGATTGCTGCGGCGGGTGGTGTCGCGCTGTTGACGACGAAAGGCAAAGCGACCGTTGCGTTTGCCCGCGAAGCGCGTACCGAAGTCCGCAAGGTCATTTGGCCGACTCGCCAGGAAACATTGCACACCACGCTGATTGTAGCGGCGGTAACCGCTGTAATGTCACTGATCCTGTGGGGACTGGATGGTATTCTGGTTCGCCTGGTATCCTTTATCACTGGCCTGAGGTTCTGAGATGTCTGAAGCCCCTAAAAAGCGCTGGTACGTCGTTCAGGCGTTTTCCGGTTTTGAAGGCCGCGTAGCTACGTCGCTGCGTGAGCATATCAAATTACACAATATGGAAGAGTTATTTGGCGAAGTTATGGTTCCGACCGAAGAAGTGGTTGAGATCCGTGGCGGCCAACGTCGCAAAAGCGAGCGTAAATTCTTCCCGGGTTACGTGCTGGTTCAGATGGTGATGAACGACGCGAGCTGGCACCTGGTGCGCAGCGTACCACGCGTGATGGGCTTTATCGGCGGCACATCTGACCGTCCGGCGCCAATCAGCGACAAAGAAGTTGATGCGATTATGAACCGCCTCCAGCAGGTTGGTGATAAACCGCGTCCGAAAACGCTGTTTGAACCGGGTGAGATGGTTCGTGTTAACGACGGTCCGTTTGCTGACTTCAATGGCGTCGTCGAAGAAGTGGACTACGAGAAGTCCCGCCTGAAAGTTTCCGTTTCTATCTTTGGTCGTGCGACCCCGGTAGAGCTGGACTTTGCTCAGGTAGAAAAAGCCTAAGCAGCGATCAAAAAAGCGACGATTTAATCGTTGCACAGGGCGCGAGATTGGAATACAATTTCGCGCCTTTTGTTTTTATGGGCCCCGGCCCGTAAAACGAATTTTATTCACGGGGAGCCTCTCCGAGGCGTTATTACCCAATCAGAGGATTTTAGAATGGCTAAGAAAGTACAAGCCTACGTCAAGCTGCAGGTTGCAGCAGGTATGGCGAACCCAAGTCCACCAGTTGGTCCAGCTCTGGGTCAGCAGGGTGTGAACATCATGGAATTCTGTAAAGCGTTCAACGCCAAAACTGAATCCATGGAAAAAGGTCTGCCAATCCCAGTTGTAATCACTGTTTACGCTGACCGTTCTTTCACTTTCGTTACCAAAACCCCTCCAGCAGCAGTTCTGCTGAAGAAAGCAGCGGGCATCAAGTCTGGTTCCGGTAAGCCGAACAAAGACAAAGTGGGTAAAATTTCCCGCGCTCAGTTGCAGGAAATCGCGCAGACCAAAGCTGCCGACATGACTGGTTCCGACATTGAAGCGATGACTCGCTCCATCGAAGGTACTGCACGTTCCATGGGCCTGGTAGTGGAGGACTAAGAAATGGCTAAACTGACCAAGCGCATGTCCGTGATCCGTGACAAAGTTGATGCGACCAAACAGTACGACATCAACGAAGCTATCGCTCTGCTGAAAGAACTGGCAACTGCTAAGTTCGTTGAAAGCGTTGACGTTGCCGTTAACCTGGGCATCGACGCTCGTAAATCCGATCAGAACGTTCGTGGCGCAACTGTACTGCCACACGGTACTGGCCGTTCCGTACGCGTAGCTGTATTTGCTCAGGGTGCAAACGCTGAAGCTGCTAAAGCTGCCGGCGCTGAACTGGTAGGTATGGAAGATCTGGCTGATCAGATCAAGAAAGGCGAAATGAACTTTGACGTTGTTATTGCTTCTCCAGATGCAATGCGCGTTGTTGGCCAGCTGGGCCAGGTTCTGGGTCCACGCGGCCTGATGCCAAACCCGAAAGTGGGTACTGTAACGCCTAACGTTGCTGAAGCGGTTAAGAACGCTAAAGCAGGTCAGGTTCGTTACCGTAACGACAAAAACGGCATCATCCACACCACCATCGGTAAAGTGGACTTTGACGCTGACAAACTGAAAGAAAACCTGGAAGCTCTGCTGGTTGCGCTGAAAAAAGCAAAACCAACTCAGGCGAAAGGCGTGTACATCAAGAAAGTTAGCATCTCCACCACCATGGGTGCAGGTGTTGCAGTTGACCAGGCTGGCCTGAGCGCTGCTGCAAACTAATGCCTTTACGTGGGCGGTGATTTTGTCTACAATCTTACCCCCACGTTTGCTAACAAAAGTTAGCGGCTAAAAGAATTGTTCGTTGGAGCCTGGCCTATCCAGGCCTCCGTCGAAGACCGCAGGTGTTTCGCAAGAAACTTAATCCCCTGCGTAGACGGTGACAGAACGCTAAGATTATTTTAAATACTCTGGCTTGTTTCTGCTCACCGTATTAAGACGCTCTTCCCGTTGGGTCGAGTGAAGTGAGTTCCGGAACATGAGTTCCGGCAAACATCCAGGAGCAAAGCTAATGGCTTTAAATCTTCAAGACAAACAAGCGATTGTTGCTGAAGTCAGCGAAGTAGCCAAAGGCGCGCTGTCTGCAGTAGTTGCGGATTCCCGTGGCGTTACTGTAGACAAAATGACTGAACTGCGTAAAGCAGGTCGTGAAGCTGGCGTATACATGCGTGTTGTTCGTAACACCCTGCTGCGTCGCGTAGTTGAAGGTACTCAGTTCGAGTGCCTGAAAGACACGTTTGTTGGTCCGACCCTGATTGCATACTCTATGGAACACCCGGGCGCTGCTGCTCGTCTGTTCAAAGAGTTCGCGAAAGCGAATGCAAAATTTGAGGTCAAAGCTGCAGCCTTTGAAGGTGAGTTGATCCCGGCATCGCAAATCGATCGCCTGGCAACCCTGCCGACCTACGAAGAAGCAATTGCACGCCTGATGGCAACCATGAAAGAAGCTGCGGCTGGCAAACTGGTTCGCACTCTGGCTGCTGTACGCGATGCGAAAGAAGCTGCTTAATCGCAGTTATCTTTATAAAGCATTTGCTTACGTATAAACTTATTCTGATTTTCAGGAACAATTTAAATGTCTATCACTAAAGATCAAATCATTGAAGCAGTAGCAGCTATGTCCGTAATGGACGTTGTAGAGCTGGTTTCTGCAATGGAAGAAAAATTCGGTGTTTCTGCTGCTGCTGCTGTAGCTGTAGCTGCGGGCCCGGCTGAAGCTGCTGAAGAAAAAACTGAATTCGACGTAATTCTGAAAGCTGCTGGCGCGAACAAAGTTGCTGTAATCAAAGCAGTACGTGGCGCAACTGGCCTGGGTCTGAAAGAAGCTAAAGACCTGGTAGAATCTGCTCCAGCTGCGCTGAAAGAAGGCGTGAGCAAAGACGACGCAGAAGCACTGAAAAAATCTCTGGAAGAAGCTGGCGCTGAAGTTGAAGTTAAATAAGCCAACTTTTCTGGTTGCAGCCTAAGTAATTAGGCTGATGGCTGGTGACTTTTTAGTCACCAGCCTTTTTGCGCTGTAAGGCATCAGCAGCATTTCACACTGTTTGACTGCTGGTTGTCCTGACAATGCTTGTTTCTATCGACGACTTAATATACTGCGACAGGGTGCTCGCTCTGTGTAAATCGCAATGAAATGGTTTAAGCGTGATAGCAACAGGTATTGCGGAAAGTATTCAATTTTCCGGTCCACAAAATGGTGTTGCACAAACTGTCCCTTCGTCGGACAGATGGGTCGACTTGTCAGCGAGCTGAGGAACCCTATGGTTTACTCCTATACCGAGAAAAAACGTATTCGTAAGGATTTTGGTAAACGTCCACAAGTTCTGGACATTCCATATCTCCTTTCTATCCAGCTTGACTCGTTCCAGAAGTTTATCGAGCAAGATCCTGAAGGGCAGTACGGCCTGGAAGCAGCCTTCCGTTCCGTGTTCCCGATTCAGAGCTACAGCGGTAATTCCGAGCTGCAGTACGTCAGCTACCGCCTTGGCGAACCGGTGTTTGACGTTCAGGAATGTCAGATCCGTGGCGTGACCTATTCCGCACCGCTGCGCGTAAAACTGCGTCTGGTGATCTACGAGCGCGAAGCGCCGGAAGGCACCGTAAAAGACATTAAAGAACAAGAAGTCTACATGGGTGAAATTCCACTCATGACGGACAACGGTACTTTCGTTATCAACGGTACTGAGCGTGTTATCGTTTCCCAGCTGCACCGTAGCCCGGGCGTCTTCTTCGACAGCGATAAAGGTAAAACGCACTCTTCCGGTAAAGTACTGTATAACGCACGCATCATTCCTTACCGTGGTTCATGGCTGGACTTCGAATTCGATCCAAAAGACAACCTGTTTGTCCGTATCGACCGTCGTCGTAAGCTGCCTGCAACCATCATTCTGCGTGCACTGAACTATACCACTGAGCAGATCTTGGACCTGTTCTTTGAGAAAGTGATCTTTGAAATCCGCGACAACAAGTTGCAGATGGAGTTGGTGCCGGAACGTCTGCGTGGTGAGACCGCGTCGTTCGACATCGAAGCCGACGGCAAAGTGTATGTGGAAAAAGGTCGCCGTATCACCGCGCGCCACATCCGCCAGCTGGAAAAAGATGATATCAAACACATCGAAGTTCCGGTTGAATACATTGCAGGAAAAGTAGCCGCGAAAGATTACGTTGATGAATCAACTGGCGAGCTGATCTGCCCGGCGAACATGGAGCTGAGCCTGGATCTGCTGGCTAAGCTGAGCCAGTCTGGCCACAAACGTATCGAAACGCTGTTCACCAACGATCTGGACCACGGTCCGTACATCTCTGAGACTGTACGCGTCGACCCAACCAACGATCGTCTGAGCGCGCTGGTCGAAATCTACCGCATGATGCGTCCTGGTGAGCCACCAACTCGCGAAGCGGCTGAAAGCCTGTTCGAGAACCTGTTCTTCTCCGAAGACCGCTATGATCTGTCCGCGGTTGGTCGTATGAAGTTCAACCGTTCTCTGCTGCGCGACGAGATCGAAGGTTCCGGTATCCTGAGCAAAGACGACATCATTGAAGTGATGAAGAAGCTCATCGATATCCGTAACGGTAAAGGCGAAGTGGACGATATCGACCACCTCGGCAACCGTCGTATCCGTTCCGTAGGCGAAATGGCGGAAAACCAGTTCCGCGTTGGCCTGGTACGTGTAGAGCGTGCGGTGAAAGAGCGTCTGTCTCTGGGCGATCTGGATACCCTGATGCCTCAGGATATGATTAACGCGAAGCCGATTTCTGCGGCAGTGAAAGAGTTCTTCGGTTCCAGCCAGCTGTCTCAGTTCATGGACCAGAACAACCCGCTGTCTGAGATCACGCACAAACGTCGTATCTCCGCACTCGGCCCAGGCGGTCTGACCCGTGAACGCGCAGGCTTTGAAGTTCGAGACGTACACCCGACTCACTACGGTCGCGTATGTCCAATCGAAACGCCTGAAGGTCCAAACATCGGTCTGATCAACTCCCTGTCCGTGTACGCACAGACGAACGAATACGGTTTCCTCGAGACCCCGTATCGTAAAGTGACCGACGGTGTTGTTACTGACGAAATTCATTACCTGTCTGCTATCGAAGAAGGCAACTACGTTATCGCTCAGGCGAACTCCAACCTGGATGACGAAGGCCACTTTGTAGAAGATCTGGTTACCTGCCGTAGCAAAGGCGAATCCAGCTTGTTCAGCCGCGACCAGGTTGACTACATGGACGTATCCACCCAGCAGGTGGTATCCGTCGGTGCGTCCCTGATCCCGTTCCTGGAACACGATGACGCCAACCGTGCATTGATGGGTGCGAACATGCAACGTCAGGCCGTTCCAACTCTGCGTGCTGATAAGCCGCTGGTTGGTACCGGTATGGAACGTGCTGTTGCCGTTGACTCTGGTGTTACAGCAGTTGCTAAGCGTGGCGGTACCGTTCAGTACGTTGACGCATCCCGTATCGTTATCAAAGTTAACGAAGACGAGATGTATCCGGGCGAAGCGGGTATCGACATCTACAACCTGACCAAATACACCCGTTCTAACCAGAACACCTGTATCAACCAGATGCCATGTGTGTCTCTGGGTGAGCCAGTTGAGCGCGGCGACGTGCTGGCAGACGGTCCGTCCACCGACCTCGGTGAACTGGCGCTCGGTCAGAACATGCGCGTAGCGTTCATGCCGTGGAACGGTTACAACTTCGAAGACTCCATCCTCGTCTCCGAGCGTGTGGTTCAGGAAGATCGTTTCACCACCATCCACATTCAGGAACTGGCATGTGTGTCCCGTGACACCAAGCTGGGGCCAGAAGAGATCACCGCTGACATCCCGAACGTGGGTGAAGCTGCGCTCTCTAAACTGGATGAATCCGGTATTGTTTACATCGGCGCGGAAGTGACCGGCGGTGACATTCTGGTTGGTAAGGTCACGCCGAAAGGCGAAACCCAGCTGACGCCAGAAGAGAAACTGCTGCGTGCTATCTTCGGTGAGAAAGCGTCTGACGTTAAAGACTCTTCTCTGCGCGTACCAAACGGTGTTTCCGGTACGGTTATCGACGTTCAGGTCTTCACCCGTGACGGCGTTGAGAAAGATAAGCGTGCGCTGGAAATCGAAGAGATGCAGCTCAAACAGGCTAAGAAAGACCTGTCTGAAGAACTGCAAATCCTCGAAGCAGGTCTGTTCAGCCGTATCTATGCGGTGCTGGTTGCCGGTGGCGTTGAAGCTGAGAAGCTCGACAAACTGCCACGCGATCGCTGGCTGGAACTGGGCCTGACCGACGAAGAGAAACAGAATCAGCTGGAACAGCTGGCTGAGCAGTATGACGAACTGAAACACGAGTTCGAGAAAAAACTCGAAGCGAAACGCCGCAAAATCACTCAGGGCGACGATCTGGCACCAGGCGTGCTGAAGATTGTTAAGGTGTATCTGGCTGTTAAACGTCAGATCCAGCCTGGTGATAAGATGGCAGGTCGTCACGGTAACAAGGGTGTTATCTCTAAGATCAACCCGATCGAAGATATGCCGCACGATGCTAACGGTACGCCGGTAGATATCGTACTGAACCCACTGGGCGTACCGTCTCGTATGAACATCGGTCAGATTCTGGAAACCCACCTGGGTATGGCTGCGAAAGGTATCGGCGATAAGATCAACGCCATGCTGAAACAGCAGCAGGAAGTCGCGAAACTGCGCGAGTTCATCCAGCGTGCCTACGATCTGGGTACCGACGTTCGTCAGAAAGTCGACCTGAACACCTTCAGCGATGAAGAAGTGCTGCGTCTGGCAGAGAACCTGCGCAAAGGTATGCCAATTGCAACGCCGGTATTCGACGGTGCAAAAGAAGCTGAAATTAAAGAGCTGCTGCAACTGGGTGGTCTGCCAACGTCTGGTCAGATTACGCTGTTTGACGGCCGTACCGGTGAACAGTTCGAGCGTCCGGTAACCGTAGGTTACATGTACATGCTGAAACTGAACCACCTGGTCGACGACAAGATGCACGCTCGTTCTACCGGTTCTTACAGCCTGGTTACTCAGCAGCCGCTGGGTGGTAAGGCTCAGTTCGGTGGTCAGCGCTTCGGGGAGATGGAAGTGTGGGCGCTGGAAGCATACGGCGCAGCATACACCTTGCAGGAAATGCTCACCGTTAAGTCTGATGACGTGAACGGTCGTACTAAGATGTATAAGAACATCGTAGACGGCAACCATCAGATGGAACCGGGCATGCCAGAATCCTTCAACGTACTGTTGAAAGAGATTCGTTCGCTGGGTATCAACATCGAACTGGAAGACGAGTAATTCTCGCTCAAACAGGTCACTGCTGTCGGGTTAACGCCCGACAGCAGAGTGTGCTAACTCCGACGGGAGCAAATCCGTGAAAGACTTATTAAAGTTTCTGAAAGCGCAAACTAAAACCGAAGAGTTTGATGCGATCAAAATTGCTCTGGCTTCGCCAGACATGATCCGTTCATGGTCTTTCGGTGAAGTTAAAAAGCCGGAAACCATTAACTACCGTACGTTCAAACCTGAGCGTGACGGCCTTTTCTGCGCGCGTATTTTCGGGCCAGTAAAAGATTACGAGTGCCTGTGCGGTAAGTACAAGCGCCTGAAACACCGTGGTGTGATCTGTGAGAAGTGCGGCGTTGAAGTGACCCAGACCAAAGTACGCCGTGAGCGTATGGGCCACATCGAGCTGGCGTCTCCGACCGCTCACATCTGGTTCCTGAAATCTCTGCCGTCCCGTATCGGTCTGCTGCTGGATATGCCGCTGCGCGATATCGAACGTGTTCTGTACTTCGAATCTTATGTGGTTATCGAAGGCGGGATGACCAATCTGGAACGTAACCAGATCCTGACCGAAGAACAGTATCTGGATGCGCTGGAAGAGTTCGGTGACGAATTCGACGCGAAGATGGGTGCGGAAGCTATCCAGGCCCTGCTGAAGAGCATGGATCTGGAGCAAGAGTGTGAAACTCTGCGCGAAGAGCTGAATGAAACCAACTCCGAAACCAAGCGTAAAAAGCTGACCAAGCGTATCAAACTGCTGGAAGCGTTCGTTCAGTCTGGTAACAAACCAGAGTGGATGATCCTGACCGTTCTGCCGGTTCTGCCGCCAGATCTGCGTCCGCTGGTTCCGCTGGATGGCGGTCGTTTCGCAACGTCGGATCTGAACGATCTGTACCGTCGCGTGATCAACCGTAACAACCGTCTGAAACGTCTGCTGGATCTGGCTGCGCCGGACATCATCGTACGCAACGAAAAACGTATGCTTCAGGAAGCAGTCGATGCCCTGTTGGATAACGGTCGTCGTGGTCGTGCGATCACCGGTTCTAACAAACGTCCTCTGAAATCTTTGGCCGACATGATCAAAGGTAAGCAGGGTCGTTTCCGTCAGAACCTGCTCGGTAAGCGTGTTGACTACTCCGGTCGTTCTGTAATCACCGTAGGTCCATACCTGCGTCTGCATCAGTGCGGTCTGCCGAAGAAAATGGCACTGGAGCTGTTCAAACCGTTCATCTACGGCAAGCTGGAACTGCGTGGCCTCGCCACCACCATCAAAGCCGCGAAGAAAATGGTTGAGCGTGAAGAAGCTGTCGTTTGGGATATCCTGGACGAAGTGATCCGCGAACACCCGGTACTGCTGAACCGTGCACCAACTCTGCACCGTCTGGGTATCCAGGCCTTTGAGCCAGTCCTGATCGAAGGTAAAGCGATCCAGCTGCACCCGCTGGTTTGTGCGGCCTATAACGCCGACTTCGATGGTGACCAGATGGCTGTTCACGTACCGCTGACGCTGGAAGCCCAGCTCGAAGCGCGTGCGCTGATGATGTCTACCAACAACATCCTGTCTCCAGCGAACGGTGAACCTATCATCGTTCCTTCTCAGGACGTTGTACTGGGTCTGTACTACATGACCCGTGACTGTGTTAACGCCAAAGGCGAAGGCATGGTGCTGACTGGCCCGAAAGAAGCTGAGCGTATTTATCGCGCTGGCCTGGCCTCTCTGCATGCGCGCGTTAAAGTGCGTATCACCGAATACGAAAAAGATGAAAACGGCGAGTTCGTTGCGCACACCAGCCTGAAAGACACGACCGTTGGCCGTGCCATTCTGTGGATGATCGTACCGAAAGGTCTGCCTTTCTCCATCGTCAACCAGGCGCTGGGCAAGAAAGCGATCTCCAAAATGCTGAACACCTGTTACCGCATTCTGGGTCTGAAGCCGACCGTTATCTTCGCTGACCAGACAATGTACACCGGCTTTGCTTATGCAGCGCGTTCAGGTGCATCTGTTGGTATCGATGACATGGTCATCCCAGAGAAGAAACACGAGATCATCTCTGAAGCGGAAGCTGAAGTTGCTGAGATCCAGGAGCAGTTCCAGTCTGGTCTGGTAACCGCAGGCGAACGTTACAACAAAGTTATCGATATCTGGGCTGCGGCGAACGATCGTGTATCTAAAGCGATGATGGATAACCTGCAAACCGAAACCGTGATTAACCGTGACGGCGTAGAAGAGCAGCAGGTCTCCTTCAACAGCATCTACATGATGGCCGACTCCGGTGCGCGTGGTTCTGCGGCACAGATTCGTCAGCTGGCAGGTATGCGTGGTCTGATGGCGAAGCCAGATGGCTCCATCATCGAAACGCCAATCACCGCGAACTTCCGTGAAGGTCTGAACGTACTCCAGTACTTCATCTCCACGCACGGTGCGCGTAAAGGTCTGGCGGATACCGCACTGAAAACGGCGAACTCCGGTTATCTGACGCGTCGTCTGGTTGACGTTGCGCAGGATCTGGTCGTCACCGAAGACGATTGTGGCACCCTCGAAGGTATCACCATGACCCCGGTTATCGAGGGTGGTGATGTTAAAGAGCCGCTGCGCGATCGCGTACTGGGTCGTGTGACCGCGGAAGACATTCTGAAGCCGGGCACCGCAGACATTCTGGTTCCGCGCAACACCCTGCTGCACGAACAGTGGTGTGACCTGCTGGAAGCGAACTCTGTTGACTCCGTGAAAGTGCGTTCCGTTGTATCCTGTGACACCGACTTTGGTGTGTGTGCGCACTGCTACGGTCGTGACCTGGCGCGTGGCCACATCATCAACAAAGGTGAGGCTATCGGCGTTATCGCGGCACAGTCCATCGGTGAGCCGGGTACACAGCTGACGATGCGTACGTTCCACATCGGTGGTGCGGCATCTCGTGCGGCTGCTGAATCCAGCATCCAGGTGAAAAACAAAGGTAGCATCAAGCTCAGCAACGCGAAGTCGGTTGTGAACTCCAGCGGTAAACTGGTTATCACTTCCCGTAACACCGAGCTGAAGCTGATCGACGAATTCGGTCGTACCAAAGAGAGCTATAAAGTGCCTTACGGTGCGGTTATGGCGAAAGGTGATGGCGAGCAGGTTGCTGGCGGTGAAACCGTTGCAAACTGGGATCCACACACCATGCCGGTTATCACCGAAGTAAGTGGTTTCATCCGCTTCACTGACATGATCGACGGCCAGACCATTACTCGTCAGACCGACGAGCTGACCGGTCTGTCTTCTCTGGTGGTTCTGGATTCTGCTGAACGTACTACCGGCGGTAAAGATCTGCGTCCTGCACTGAAAATCGTTGATGCTCAGGGTAACGACGTTCTGATCCCTGGTACCGATATGCCTGCGCAGTACTTCCTGCCGGGTAAAGCGATTGTACAGCTGGAAGATGGCGTACAGATCAGCTCTGGTGACACCCTGGCGCGTATTCCTCAGGAATCCGGCGGTACCAAGGACATCACCGGTGGTCTGCCACGCGTTGCGGACCTGTTCGAAGCACGTCGTCCGAAAGAGCCTGCGATCCTGGCTGAAATCAGCGGTATCATCTCCTTCGGTAAAGAGACCAAAGGTAAGCGCCGCCTGGTTATTACGCCAGTAGATGGCAGCGAGCCGTACGAAGAGATGATTCCTAAGTGGCGTCAGCTCAACGTGTTCGAAGGTGAACGCGTAGAACGTGGTGACGTGGTTTCCGATGGTCCAGAAGCGCCGCACGACATCCTGCGTCTGCGTGGTGTGCATGCTGTTACCCGTTACATTGTTAACGAAGTACAGGACGTATACCGTCTGCAAGGCGTTAAGATTAACGATAAACACATTGAAGTTATCGTTCGTCAGATGCTGCGTAAAGCAACCATCGAAAACGCGGGCAGCTCCGACTTCCTGGAAGGCGAGCAGGTTGAATACTCACGCGTTAAGATCGCTAACCGCGATCTGGAAGCGAACGGCAAAATCGGTGCGACCTTCGCACGCGATCTGCTGGGTATCACCAAAGCGTCTCTGGCAACCGAGTCCTTCATCTCTGCTGCATCGTTCCAGGAAACCACTCGTGTCCTGACCGAAGCGGCTGTTGCAGGTAAACGTGATGAACTGCGCGGTCTGAAAGAGAACGTTATCGTGGGTCGTCTGATCCCGGCCGGTACCGGTTATGCGTACCACCAGGATCGTATGCGTCGTCGCGCAGCGGGCGAACTGCCAGCTGCACCGCAGGTGACTGCCGAAGATGCATCCGCGAGCCTTGCAGAACTGCTGAACGCAGGTCTGGGCGGTTCCGACAACGAGTAATCGTTGATGCCCGGTAGGTAAAATTACCGGGCATATGAATCACAGGTCGGGTAAGCGTAGCGCCACCCGACAATAAAAAACCCGCCTCGGCGGGTTTTTTTACATCTGTATGTCTTCAGTTCACTAACGGGATACGTCGATAAAGCTCAATCATATCGCCCGCCAGATCCTGAATAACCATCGCGTTCATCAGGTGATCCTGAGAGTGAACGGTGATCAGGTTAACCGGAAGTTTCCCGGTCCCTTCATCAAGACCGATAAGCTGCGTCTGGATCGTATGCGCATGTTTCACATATTCACGCGATTCTTCCATCGCTTTCTCGGCTTCATCAAAGTCGCCTTTTCGCGCCATCTGTAACGCCGTCAGGGCCGCGCTGCGCGCTGCGCCTGCGTTGACCAGCAGTTCCATAATCGTGGTTTCTAAGTCTTCCATTATGACTCCAGAAGTTTGAGCGCTTTTTCCAGTACGGCATCACCTTTCATCATGCCGTAATCCATCATGTCGATGACCGCAACCTTTTTTCCGAGCGGATCGGCCTGCGCCTGGAGTTTTGCCTGTTCGTATTTAACCTGTGGCCCCAGTAATACGATATCAGCCGTCGCGATGTTATCTTTAAACTCCGCGACCGGAACGGCTTTAATGGTTACTTCGACTCCTTTTTTCTGCGCGGCATCTTTCATACGTTGAACCAGCATGCTGGTTGACATTCCCGCTGCACAGCATAAAACGATGTTCTTCATAGTCAGCCTCGATCTACATGTGTTTATTGATAATTATCCCGTGCAGACCGCTTCAACAACCGCTTTACCGCGATTGTGTGTCAGGCATCACAAAGAAATCGGCATTTTTCTGAAACCGGTTACAATTTTACAGCGGAGAGCATTCTGCCCGTCAGATCGGGCAGAATTTGAGGAAGGGTATTATCGGCAGGCCGTGCTTACGATGCGGTTTTTACCCTGTTGTTTAGCGGTATACAGCGCTTCATCTACGCTACCGATAAATTGTTCCAGCGGTTCGAAGTGCCACTCTCCCATCCCGGCGCTGAAGGTCACTCGCAGGTTCTCTTCCCGCCAGGTCCGCTTTTCAACGGCGGTGCGCCAGGCTTCCAGTAGCGCGTGCGCGGAGTTCATCAGCTCGGCCGGGAATATCACGCCGAACTCTTCTCCACCGTAGCGGTAAACGGAAACGTGGTGCGGCTGCATGATCTGAATACCTTCCCGCGCCACGTTGCGCAGCACAATATCCCCGCTCAGGTGGCCCCAGGTGTCGTTAATGGATTTGAAGTTATCGATGTCGATCAGCGCCAGAACGAAGGGTTGATGAGCGGTCAGCAGCTCATCCACATCGTTATCGAACGCACGGCGATTTTTGCAGCCTGTCAGCGCATCATGGGTGGCCTGACGGACATAGGCCAGCTCGCGTTCTTTATTGGTTCGAATGGTATGGCTGAGCATCGCCTCAAGGCGTGGCGCCTGGTTGACGTCGCCGGTTTTGATGGCGTTGATAATGTTCATCAGCACAGAACGCGAGGCATGACGAAGGTAAAGCCCGAACAAAATGATGATGATTGCCGCCAGCGCAAATCCCCAGCCGACGACGGTGGTTTCATGCCGGGTGATGACGGTAAGCGTGGCATCGGAGACCCGATAAATCACAAACCAGTCCGGATTGGTGAAAGAGTAGTAGTAATACCAGGTTTTACTTTTGGGGTCGAAAAGATGGCCTTCGCCGCTGGTCATTTTGTCCATCAGCGCTTCGCTTACGTACTGCTTAAAGAGCGCCCCCGTGTCCGGATGCAGCACAACGGCGCCGTCACGCTCCACGACAAAAAACTCACCCTGAACAGGCGCCACCATCTGGCGCAGGGTATACCCCATGGACGTTAAATCAAGATGGAAAGCGAGCGTGCCCTTCAGACGGCCTTCAGGTGAAATGACCGGCTTATAGAGGGTGACAGTAGGATGTTGGGTGAAATAGTCCAGATAGGGGCGGGTGTAGTGAGGAAAGTTGCTGGCTTCCGCTTGCCCGACAAACCATGGGCGGGTTCTGGCGTCGAACGACTTACTTTTCTCCGTTGGCAGCACTTCCGGCGCGCGCAGATGGCGCCCTTCTGTGTCCGCCAGAGAGATAGACGACACCGTCGGCATCAGGTTCTGCAAATGCATCAACATCTGCAAACCGTGTGTCGGATCGATATTTATTGTCTGATTCACTCTGTCATTACGGGCGAAGTACATCGAAGCGCGACCAAGAATATAGTCATTTTCTCGCAGGATGGATTCGGTATAGTTCACCGCCAGATTATGGGTGAAGTTACCATTAATCTTATGATAATCCTCAAGGAAATCCTTTCTCTGTGAAAGGACGACCAGGACGGCGATCAGCGCGAAACTGAACAGTATCCCCGCGAAGCTGACCATAATTGGCCGGGTAAAAGAGAGCTTTTTACTGTGGAGTGCCATGAGTTGTACATCAATCCAGATGGTAGACGCGTTGCGTCTGTCGATACCCTCAGCATAGTCGCTGTCCGGTTGCTGGTAGTAAATTATACAGAAGGCGATTACCGACGAGATGATTTATCTTAAGCGTAGATAAGAAACGACGTATTTATTGTATCAATTGAATTTTGTTTAAGAGGCGGAGGGCAGGGCGAAACGAGGAAGAAGCATTTTCACCCTGGTCAGCGTCCGTTGCTGACGTGGTTAAGCATAAGAAAACCGGGCAGATCGCCTCAATCGCCCGGTTATGATCTTACGAGCCGCCTCGTAACCTTTTCGCATTTTTGCAGACAGTTTCAGCGCTAATGCGAGGCTCTTCCAAGCCAGCTATCCCAGTCTTTCCACACCGGCTGTAGCCCCTGTGCAGTCAGGGCTTCCGCCACCGCTTCGGGCCGTCGGCCGTCGTGCGGTGCAAACTGTTCCAGTTCCGGGTGATCGTCCGCGTAACCGCCCGGCTGCGTTTTGGAAAAGGCGCTGACGTTATTGATCGCCAGCGGGATCGCGCGGTCGCGAAACGCGGGGGATTCACGCGTGGAGAGCGACAATTCCACTTCCGGCGCGAACAGGCGAAATGCACACAGGGTTTGCACCAGTTGGCGCTCATCCATCAGCGAGGCGGGTTCAACGCCTCCCGTACAGGGACGCAGTCGCGGGAAAGAGATGGAATAGCGGCTTTGCCAGTACTGCTGCTGTAGCCACAGCAGATGCTCCGCCACCATATAGCAGTCCACCCGCCAGCTGTCGGACAGACCGATAAGCGCGCCCAGCCCAATTTTATCGATACCGGCGCGCCCCAGCCTGTCCGGCGTTTCCAGCCGGAAGATGAAATCCTGCTTCTTCCCTTTCAGGTGATGCCGGGCATAGGTCGCCTCATGGTAGGTTTCCTGATAAACCATTACGCCGTCCAGCCCGAGGGTTTTCAGCTCTGCATATTCCTCCTGCGACAGAGGCTGCACTTCCATTTGCAACGAGGCAAATTCGCGGCGGATGGCCGGAAGATGCTGGCGAAAATAGTCCATCCCCACTTTGCCCTGATGTTCACCCGTCACCAGCAGGAGATGTTCAAAACCCATCTCACGAATAGCCGCACACTCGCGGGCGATCTCATGCTCATCCAGCGTTTTACGCTTAATACGGTTGCTCATGGAGAAACCACAGTAGGTGCAATCGTTGGCGCACAGGTTAGAAAGATAGAGCGGCACGTAAAAGCTCACCGTGTTGCCAAAACGCTGGCGGGTGAGGCGTTGCGCGCGCTGGGCCATCGGTTCAAGGTACGCGCTGGCTGCCGGAGAAAGCAGGGCCATCAAATCCTCGCGCGTCAAATGTTTGGCTGTTAATGCCCGCTCTACGTCCGCAGAGGTTTTACTGTTGATGCGTAAGGCAATATCGTCCCAGTTAAGCTGACGCCAGCGATCGGTAAAGGTAGCCATCAGAGCGCCTCCAGAAAATCGGTCAGCGGGCTGGTGGCCTGCGCCTGAACACTGCGCGAGCCGGGGCCGGACTGCCGAGCCAGCAGACCGGACTCCACGGCAAGGCGGAACGCACGCGCCATCATCACCGGGTCGTCGGCCACCGCAATCGCGGTATTGACCAGCACCGCATCGGCCCCTATCTCCAGCGCCTGCGCGGCGTGACTGGGTACGCCGATGCCCGCATCCACCACCACGGGCACGGTCGCCTGCTCAATAATGATTTCCAGCATCGCGCGGGTCTCCAGCCCCTGGTTGGAGCCAATGGGGGCGCCCAGCGGCATTACGGCCGCGCAGCCGACCTCTTCCAGACGCTTACAGAGCACGGGGTCGGCACCACAGTAGGGCAGAACGGTGAATCCCTGCTGCACCAGCTTCTCTGCCGCTTTCAGGGTTTCGATCGGATCGGGCAACAGCCAGCGGGCGTCCGGGTGAATTTCCAGCTTCAGCCAGCGGGTGCCGAGCGCTTCCCGCGCCAGTTGCGCAGCGAAAATTGCTTCCTCGGCCGTTTTCGCACCGGAGGTATTCGGTAAGAGCGTCACGCCTGCCTCCAGTAACGGCGCAAGTATGGCATCGTTGTGCTGACGCAAATCCACGCGCTTCATCGCCAGCGTCACCAGCTGGCTGCCGCTTTCACGAATGGCATCCACCATCAGTTGCGGGGAGGCGAATTTTCCGGTTCCGGTAAACAGATGTGAATCAAAGACTTTGTCGGCAATACGTAACATCTCAGCCCCCTGCGATAACCTGAAACAGCAGGATCTGGTCGCCCTCATTGACCTGCTGATGTTCCCACCGCTCGCGCGGCAGGATCTGTTGATTGAGCGCCAGCGCCGTTCCCGGCTTCAGCTGGCGCAGCATGTCGAGCAGGGCGGCAACGGTGAGATCGTCGTCGCACGTCATCGGCTCATCGTTAAACAGAATGCGCATTGCGGCCTCCGCATACCGGGCAGTGGCTGGCACGGTTTAACGCCAGATGACGCCAGCCGCTGGAGCGGGCGTCGAACAGCCGCAGCGTGTTGCGTTCTGTCTCCATGCCGCTGAGCAACTTGATGGCCTCCAGCGCCTGAAGAGTACCCATCACGCCCACCACCGGGCCCAGAATGCCTGCCGTGCGGCAGTTACGCTCCGGTTCAGCCTCGTCCGGCCACAGGCAGCGGTAGCAGCCCTGTGCCCACGGCGGCGTAAGCACCATTATTTGCCCACCGAAACCGACCGCGCTGGCGGTGATCAGCGGCGTGTTCTGCGCAACACAGGCCGCGTTGATGGCCTGACGTGTCGCCATATTGTCCGTACAGTCCAGCACCACGTCGGCAAGGGCCACTTCGCGTTGCAGATCTTCCCCGCTCAGCCGCGTCTGGAGTGCGACCAGTTCGATATCGGGGTTAAGCTGGTTCAGCCGCTGGCGCGTAACGTGCGCTTTAGGCTGGTTGATATCTTCTGTCGTAAAGAGAATTTGCCGTTGCAGATTGCTGAGATGTACCTCGTCGTCATCGGCCAGCACCAGCGTGCCCACGCCCGCGCCGGCCAGATACAGCGCGGCGGGGGTGCCTAATCCGCCCAGACCGACAATCAGTACCCGGCTGGCGAGCAGCTTTTGCTGCCCCTCGATGGCGATATCCTCCAGCAGGATCTGGCGGCTGTAACGCATAAAATCACGATCTTTCATCACCTGCTCCTGCCAGTTGTAAAAGCTGCGCGGTGGCGGCCTGCCAGTCTGCCGCCTGGGTGATAGCGCTGACGACGGCGATACTGCCGACGCCGGTCTCCAGCACCGCGGGCGCACGTTCAAGACTGATCCCGCCGATGGCGACGGTGGGGTAATCGGCAAGGCGCTTAACGTGGGCCGCCAGCTGCGTCAAACCCTGTGGAGCGGACGGCATCTGTTTGGTTTGCGTTGGGAAAACGTGCCCGAGCGCGATGTAAGAGGGGCGGGCCGCCAGCGCCACGTCGATCTCCATATCGTCGTGGGTGGAGACGCCCAGCCGCAGACCGGCGTCACGGATCGCGTTGAGATCGGTCGTTTCCAGATCTTCCTGTCCCAGATGCACGCCGTACGCCTGGTGTTTAACCGCCAGCCGCCAGTAGTCGTTGATAAACAGGCGGGCGTGGTAGCGACGTCCCAGCGCGATAGCGGCGATCACGTCGGCCTCCACCTCTTCATCGCGTTTATCCTTGATGCGTAGCTGGATCGTGCGAACGCCTGCCTCCAGCAGGCGAGCGATCCACGCCACGCTGTCCACCACCGGGTAAAGCCCTAAGCGGAAGGGGACAGGGGGGAAATCAGGCTTGTACATTATGCCTCCTCCTTTTTGAGGTAGATTTCGCCGCCTTTCGCGCGGAAGGTTTCCGACATGTCCGCCATGCCGACTTCAATGGTCTGCGCGGCGGCGTAATCGCGTACTTCCTGGCTGATCTTCATCGAGCAGAATTTAGGTCCGCACATGGAGCAGAAGTGCGCAACTTTGCCCGATTCCTGCGGCAGGGTTTCGTCGTGATAGGCGCGGGCGGTGAACGGATCGAGGGCCAGGTTAAACTGGTCTTCCCAGCGGAATTCAAAGCGCGCTTTGGACATGGCGTTGTCGCGAATTTGCGCGCCCGGATGGCCTTTCGCCAGATCCGCCGCGTGGGCGGCAATCTTGTAGGTGATCAGCCCCTGCTTCACGTCCTCTTTGTTTGGCAGCCCGAGGTGCTCTTTCGGCGTCACGTAGCAGAGCATGGCGCATCCGAACCAGCCGATCATCGCCGCGCCAATGCCTGACGTGAAGTGGTCGTAGCCCGGCGCAATATCGGTGGTCAACGGCCCCAGGGTGTAGAACGGCGCTTCGTGGCAGTGCTCCAGCTCCTCGGTCATGTTGCGACGGATCATCTGCATCGGCACATGGCCCGGGCCTTCAATCATCACCTGCACGTCGTACTCCCAGGCGATTTTGGTCAGCTCGCCCAGCGTGTGCAGCTCGGCAAACTGCGCCTCGTCGTTAGCATCGCGGATGGAGCCAGGACGCAGGCCGTCGCCCAGCGACAGGGAGACGTCGTACGCGGCGCAAATTTCGCAGATTTCGCGGAAGTGTTCGTAGAGGAAGTTTTCCTGATGATGGGAAAGGCACCATTTCGCCATAATCGAACCGCCGCGTGAGACGATACCGGTCAGACGTTTCGCCGTCATCGGCACGTAGCGCAGCAGCACGCCCGCGTGGATGGTGAAGTAGTCCACGCCCTGCTCGGCCTGCTCCAGCAGCGTGTCGCGGAACGCTTCCCAGGTGAGGTTTTCGGCGATGCCGTTGACCTTCTCCAGCGCCTGATAAATCGGGACGGTGCCAATCGGCACCGGGCTGTTACGCAGGATCCACTCGCGGGTTTCGTGAATATAGCGGCCCGTGGAAAGGTCCATCACCGTGTCCGCGCCCCAGCGCGTCGACCAGACCAGCTTTTCCACCTCTTCTTCGATGGATGACGTCACCGCTGAGTTGCCGATGTTGGCGTTGACCTTCACCAGGAAGTTGCGGCCGATAATCATCGGCTCGGATTCCGGGTGGTTGATGTTGGCGGGGATAATGGCGCGCCCGGCGGCCACTTCGTCACGCACAAATTCCGGCGTGATGTTTTCCGGCAGGCGAGCGCCAAACCCTTCACCAGGATGCTGGTGGCGCAGCACTTCGCTGCGGATGCGCTCGCGGCCCATGTTTTCGCGGATGGCGATGAACTCCATCTCCGGCGTGACGATACCCTGGCGCGCGTAGTGCAGCTGGGTGACGCATTTGCCCGCTTTAGCGCGTTTCGGCGTCAGCAGGCCGGTAAAGCGCAGCTCGTCCAGACCGTCGTCGGCCAGGCGCGCGTTGGTATACGCCGAGCTGCGCACGCTCAGTTCTTCGCAGTCGTTACGGGCGTCAATCCACGGCTGGCGCAGTTTTGCCAGACCCTGCTGTACGTTGATAGCAACAGAAGGGTCGCCGTACGGGCCGGAGGTGTCATACACCGGCACGGCTTCGTTGTCTTCAAACTGCGGGTTTTCTTTGCTGCCGCCGATAAGCGTCGGGCTGAGCTGGATTTCGCGCATCGGCACGCGGATATCAGCCTGTGAACCGGTGATGTAGATGCGCGTTGAGTTCGGGAAAGCGGTGCCTTCTAGGGTGTCGATGAAGCGTTGTGCGTGTTCGCGCTGTTCGCGGCGGGTCAGTTTTGTTGTAGACATAGCTCATTCCAGATGTGAAGGACATGGCTTGTCAGACGACGGATGAAGCAAGAGAAGATCGCCTCAGGGGCGATACAACAGCAGTGTGACTCTTGTTCCCTTCGCAGGTATTAACCTGATCAGGTTCCGCGGATCCCGAATTAACGGTCTCAGCCCGTGCTTTCACACTGGGCACTCCGACAAGAAAAATCCCCCTCGTGAGAGGGGCGAATGGTTGTAAATTACTCGTTAACGATTAAGAACTCAAGCAGGGCGCGCAACGTTATCGCTGGTGCTGATATTCAGGTTGTTGTCCAGCACGAGGGCGATGAGCTTGTCTTCCAGCGTGAATCGCTCTTCCAGCGCTTCGCCAAGGTCGGAAAGCGCCTGCTGAAACTCAAGATAGTTATCGTGATCGATAGCGTTCTCTAGCGTGGAATCGTAGTAGTCCATGATCTGCTGGGTGTTGGCTTCCAGCAGCGGACAGAGTTTGCTGGCCGCTAAATACGGCGTTGTCCCTTCCATTTCGCGGATAATGCGTTCATAAAGGTTGAAATGGCCGTCGGAAAGGTAGTCGACCAGGCTCTGACAGAAGTCGTCCAGCGCTTTTTCATTCAGCCGCATAAAGGATTCTTTGCCAGGCTTAAGACCAACCAGATTGTAATACGCCACGAGTAGATGCTTGCGCACATGTAGCCAGCGATCCACCAGGGTGTTACTTCCTCCAACGCGCTCAGTCAGGCTTTCCAGCTGGTTTAACATGGTCGACTCCATAAGGTTTAGAATGGGATCTGCTTATCCAAAATGTAACCATAATGCTAACAACATGTCAGTGAAGCGAAGGTAGTGCAATAGATATGGATCGTATTATTGAAAAATCAGATCTGGGTTGGTGGATCGTCAGTCACGAACAAAAATTATGGCTGCCCGGTGGGGAGATACCCTACGGTGCGGCAGACATCTTCGATCTCGTCGGCCAACCGGCGCTGCGGATCGGCGAGTGGCAGGGCGATCCGGTATGGTTGATCCAACAGGCTCGTCGTCAGGATATGGGATCCGTTCGTCAGGTGTTGGATCGGGATGTCGGCCTGTTCCAGCTGGCGGGGCGCGGCGTGCAGCTGGCGGAGTTTTACCGCTCGCACAAATACTGCGGCTACTGCGGCCACACCATGCACCCGAGCAAAACCGAGTGGGCAATGCTCTGCGGCCACTGCCGTGAACGCTACTACCCGCAAATCGCACCGTGCATCATTGTCGCCATCCGCCGTGATGATTCCATCCTGCTGGCGCAGCATACCCGCCATCGCAACGGCATTCACACCGTCCTCGCCGGGTTCGTGGAAGTCGGCGAAACGCTGGAACAGGCGGTGGCGCGCGAGGTGATGGAGGAGAGCGGCATTAAGGTGAAAAACCTGCGCTATGTGACGTCGCAGCCGTGGCCGTTCCCGATGTCCCTGATGACCGCGTTTATGGCGGAATACGACAGCGGCGAGATTGTTATCGATCAGAAAGAGCTGCTGGAGGCGAACTGGTATCGCTACGACGATTTACCGCTGCTGCCCCCACCGGGAACGGTGGCGCGTCGCCTGATAGAAGATACCGTGGCAATGTGTCGGGCCGAGTATGAGTAGTGTTACACTGACGGACTGACGCAATAAGGAACTGCAAAATGACCGAACTGAAGAACGATCGTTATCTGCGTGCGCTGCTGCGCCAGCCCGTTGATGTCACCCCGGTGTGGATGATGCGCCAGGCGGGACGCTATCTGCCAGAGTACAAAGCCACGCGCGCGCAGGCAGGCGATTTTATGTCGCTGTGCAAAAACGCCGAGCTGGCCTGTGAAGTGACGCTCCAGCCGCTGCGCCGCTTCCCGCTCGATGCCGCCATTCTTTTTTCGGACATTCTCACCATTCCGGATGCGATGGGCCTTGGGCTCTATTTCGAAACCGGAGAAGGCCCGCGTTTTACCTCTCCGATCAAAAGCAAAGCCGACGTTGATAAGCTGCCGATCCCCGATCCGGAAGGCGAGCTGGGCTATGTGATGAACGCCGTGCGCACCATTCGCCGCGAACTGAAAGGCGACGTGCCGCTGATTGGCTTCTCCGGTAGTCCGTGGACGCTGGCCACCTACATGGTGGAAGGCGGCAGCAGCAAAGCCTTTACCGTCATCAAAAAGATGATGTACGCCGAGCCGCTGGCCCTGCATGCCCTGCTCGACAAGCTGGCGAAGAGCGTCACGCTCTATCTCAACGCGCAGATTAAAGCCGGCGCGCAGTCGGTGATGATTTTCGACACCTGGGGCGGCGTGCTGACCGGACGTGATTATCAGCAGTTCTCCCTGTACTACATGCACAAAATTGTCGATGGCCTGCTGCGTGAAAACGAAGGCCGTCGCGTGCCGGTGACGCTGTTTACCAAAGGCGGCGGTCAGTGGCTGGAAGCGATGGCGGCCACCGGCTGCGACGCGCTGGGCCTCGACTGGACCACCGATATTGCCGATGCGCGCCGTCGCGTGGGGGACAAAGTGGCGCTCCAGGGCAACATGGATCCGTCCATGCTCTATGCGCAGCCTGCCCGTATCGAAGAAGAAGTGTCGACTATACTGTCTGGTTTCGGCCAGGGCGAAGGCCACGTCTTCAACCTCGGTCACGGTATTCATCAGGATGTACCGCCAGAACACGCTGGCGTATTTGTGGAGGCGGTGCATAGGCTTTCTGCCCAGTATCATAAGTAAGGAGTGGTTATGGATCTCGCGTCGCTACGCGCTCAGCAAATCGAACTGGCTTCATCAGTGATCCGCGAGGATCGTCTGGATACGGACCCTCCGCGGTACATTGGCGGGGCGGACGTCGGATTTGAGCAGGGCGGTGAAGTGACGCGAGCGGCGATGGTGGTGCTGAAATACCCTTCGCTGGAGCTGGTGGAGTACAAAGTGGCGCGTATCGCCACCACCATGCCCTATATCCCCGGCTTTCTCTCCTTCCGCGAATATCCCGCGCTGCTGGCCGCGTGGGAGCAACTCTCGCAAAAACCCGATCTACTGTTTGTTGATGGGCATGGTATCTCCCATCCGCGTCGCTTAGGCGTCGCCAGCCACTTTGGTCTGCTGGTGGACGTGCCGACCATCGGCGTAGCGAAAAAACGCCTGTGCGGCGCGTTTGAGCCGCTCTCTGCCGAACCGGGCGCACTGGCGCCGCTTATCCATAAAGGCGAGCAGCTGGCGTGGGTCTGGCGCAGTAAAGCGCGCTGCAACCCGTTGTTTATCGCCACCGGGCATCGGGTCAGCATGGATAGCGCCCTGGCGTGGGTGCAACGCTGTATGAAGGGCTACCGTTTACCGGAGCCAACCCGCTGGGCTGACGCCGTGGCCTCTTCACGTCCGGCATTCATTCGTTGGCAGGAAATTCAGCCGTGATTCAGGTAAACTGCGGCTAATTTTCGATTCGAGACATCATCATGTTACAAAACCCGATTCATCTGCGCCTTGAGAAGCTGGAAAGCTGGCAGCACGTGACGTTTATGGCTTGCCTGTGCGAGCGCATGTATCCCAACTATGCCGCGTTCTGCAAGCAGACGGCGTTTGGCGAAGGCCAGATTTATCGTCGTATCCTGGATTTAATCTGGGAGACGCTGACGGTCAAAGATGCGAAGGTAAATTTTGACTCTCAGCTCGAAAAGCTGGAAGAGGCTATTCCGGCTGCGGATGATTTCGACCTGTATGGCGTCTACCCGGCCATTGATGCCTGTGTGGCGTTGAGCGAGCTGATCCACTCCCGTCTGAGCGGTGAAACCCTGGAACACGCCATTGAAGTCAGTAAGGCATCCATTACCACCGTTGCGATGCTGGAAATGACCCAGGAAGGCCGTGAAATGACCGACGAGGAGCTGCGTGCTAACCCGGCGGTTGAACAGGAATGGGATATTCAGTGGGAAATTTTCCGTCTGCTGGCGGAGTGTGAAGAACGTGATATTGAGCTGATCAAAGGGCTTCGCGCGGACCTTCGCGAGGCCGGTGAGAGCAATATTGGTATAATTTTTAACCAATGAGACAACAAAACGTGATTTAACGCCTGTTTTGTCACTCCTCGACTCTTCCCTTTCGCCCCCCGTCTGGTCTACATTTGGGGGGCGAAAAAAAGTGGCTATCGGTGCGTGTATGCAGGAGAGTGCTTTTTTGGCATTTTCGTCGCACTCGATGCTTAGCAAGCGATAAACACATTGAAAGGATAACTTATGAACAAGACTCAACTGATTGATGTAATTGCGGACAAGGCTGATCTGTCTAAAGTGCAGGCTAAAGCTGCTCTGGAATCTACCCTGGCTGCTATTACTGAGTCTCTGAAAGAAGGCGATGCTGTACAACTGGTTGGTTTCGGTACCTTCAAAGTGAACCACCGCGCTGAGCGTACTGGCCGCAACCCGCAGACTGGTAAAGAAATCAAAATCGCCGCAGCTAACGTGCCGGCATTTGTTTCTGGTAAAGCACTGAAAGACGCAGTTAAGTAAGACGCGTGGCAGTGAACAGTTTTAACGAAGGGGCGGCAACGCCCCTTTTGTCATTCTGGCGTGGAACACTCGCGCTGGCAGGCGTACTGTTGCTGTCTGCCTGTAGCCATGATTCCTCACTCCCCCCGTTTACCGCCAGCGGCTATGCTGACAACCAGGGTGCGGTCAGGATCTGGCGCAAAGATTCCAGCGATGAAGTCCATATGCTCACCGCATTCAGCCCGTGGCATAACGGCAACACCTCGACCGCAGAATACCGCTGGCAGGGCGATGCGCTGTCGCTCATTGAACTGAATATCTACAGTAAGACTCCCGAACACGTGAAGGTGCGTTTCGACGACCACGGCGAGCTGAGCTTTATGCAGCATGAGGTCAGTGGACTGAAACAGCAGCTTTCCAGCGATCAGGTCGCCCTCTACCGCTACCGTGCTGAACAACTCCGCCAGACCAGCGATGCGCTGCGTCAGGGCCGCGTGGTGCTGCGCCAGGGGCGCTGGCATGCCGACGGCACGGTGACCACCTGCGAAGGGCAGACGGTGAAGCCTGAGCTTGAATCCTGGGCAACCGAACACATTCAGCGTCGTCAGCGGCATTCATCTGTGGAGGTGAGTGTGGCATGGCTGGAAGCGCCGGAAGGCTCTCAGCTGTTGCTGGTGGCGAATGAAGATTTCTGCACCTGGCAGCCGACAGAGAAGAGTTTCTGACGTAAATCCCCTCTCCCTGTGGGAGAGGGTTAGGGTGAGGGTGTGAAATTACTCTCCCTGCTCCCGCGCAATGGCACGATAGCCGATATCCTGGCGGCTGAAGCTGCCATTCCAGTGAATATCCGCCATCAGCGCATAGGCGCGCTTCTGCGCCTCTGCCACGGTCTGGCCCAGCGCGGTCGCACACAGCACGCGACCGCCGTTGGTGAGCACGCGGTCGTCGTCAGAGAGCTTTGTACCGGCGTGGAACACCTTCGCACCGTCAATCTCTTCCAGCGGCAGGCCGTGGATCTCATCTCCGGTGTTGTAGCTACCCGGATAGCCACCCGCAGCAATCACCACACCTAAAGAGGCACGCTCGTCCCACTCGGAAGTTTTCTCGTCCAGCTTGCCTTCGCACGCCGCCAGACACAGATCAACCAGATCGGACTTCATGCGCAGCATGATCGGCTGGGTTTCCGGATCGCCGAAGCGGCAGTTGAATTCAATCACCTTCGGGTTACCCTGCTTGTCGATCATCAGGCCTGCGTAAAGGAAACCGGTGTAGGTATTGCCTTCCGCAGCCATCCCCTTCACGGTTGGCCAGATGATGCGGTCCATGGTGCGCTGGTGTACTTCGTCAGTGACCACCGGAGCAGGGGAGTAAGCTCCCATCCCGCCGGTGTTTGGCCCCGTGTCGGCATTGCCTACGCGCTTGTGATCCTGGCTGGTCGCCATCGGCAGAACGTGCTCGCCGTCAACCATCACGATAAAGCTCGCTTCTTCGCCGTCGAGGAACTCTTCAATTACGATGCGGTGGCCCGCGTCGCCAAAGGCGTTACCCCCCAGCATATCCTGCACGGCGGCTTCCGCTTCTTCGAGGGTCATCGCCACGATAACGCCTTTCCCGGCAGCCAGGCCGTCGGCTTTGATCACAATCGGCGCGCCTTTTTCACGCAGGTAAGCCAGAGCAGGCTCTACCTCGGTGAAGTTCTGATATTCCGCCGTCGGGATGTTATGACGCGCGAGAAAATCTTTGGTGAAGGCTTTTGAGCCTTCCAGCTGCGCAGCCCCTTCCGTTGGGCCGAAAATTTTCAGGCCCGCGGCGCGGAAGGCATCTACAACGCCGATCACCAGCGGTGCTTCCGGGCCAACAATCGTCAGATCGATATTCTCGTTTTGGGCAAAGCTCAGCAGCGCCGGGATGTCGGTTACGCCGATGGCGACGTTCTGTAGTGCGGGCTCCAGCGCGGTCCCGGCGTTACCCGGTGCCACAAAGACGGTTTCAACCTGCGGAGACTGCGCTGCTTTCCACGCCAGGGCGTGCTCGCGCCCGCCGTTACCAATCACTAATACTTTCATTTTCTGCTCCGGGGATTAATGGCGGAAGTGGCGCATGTCGGTGAAGATCATTGCGATGCCATGCTCGTCGGCAGCGGCAATCACTTCGTCATCACGGATTGAACCGCCAGGCTGGATCACACAGGTGATGCCCACAGCAGCGGCCGCGTCGATACCGTCGCGGAACGGGAAGAAGGCGTCAGAGGCCATGGCGGAACCTTTGACTTCCAGACCTTCGTCACCTGCTTTAATACCCGCGATTTTCGCAGAGTAAACGCGGCTCATCTGGCCTGCGCCTATTCCGATGGTCATGTTCTCTTTGGCGTAGACGATGGCGTTGGATTTCACAAACTTCGCCACTTTCCAGCAGAACAGCGCGTCACGCAGTTCCTGCTCGGTTGGCTGACGTTTGGTGACGACACGCAGATCGGCTTCGCCCACCATACCCAGATCGCGGTCCTGAACCAGCAGCCCGCCGTTCACGCGCTTGAAGTCCAGGCCCGGGACGCGTTCTGCCCACTGGCCGCAAACCAGTACGCGCACGTTCTGTTTCGCCGCGGTGATTTTCAGCGCCTCTTCGGATGCTGATGGCGCGATGATCACTTCGACAAACTGACGGGAGATGATGGCCTGCGCGGTTTCCGCATCCAGCTCGCGGTTGAAGGCGATAATGCCGCCGAACGCGGAGGTCGGGTCGGTTTTGTAGGCGCGATCGTAAGCTTCCAGAATAGACGCACTTACCGCAACGCCGCATGGGTTGGCGTGCTTGACGATAACGCAGGCTGGCTCGCTGAACTCTTTCACGCATTCCAGCGCGGCGTCGGTATCGGCAATGTTGTTATAGGAGAGGGCTTTGCCCTGTACCTGCTGGGCAGTCGCTACAGAGGCTTCTTTTACCTCTTCTTCTATATAGAAGGCAGCCTGCTGGTGGCTGTTCTCGCCGTAACGCATATCCTGCTTCTTAATGAAGTTCAGGTTCAGCGTGCGCGGGAAGCGGCCAGATGGATCTTTGCTTTCACCGTGGTAGGCAGGTACCAGGCTACCGAAGTAGTTGGCGATCATGCTGTCGTAGGCGGCGGTATGCTCGAAGGCTTTGATGGCGAGATCGAAACGCGTTTCAAGCGTCAGGGACCCTTCGTTGGCATCCATCTCATTAATAATGGCGTTGTAGTCACTACTCTTTACCACGATGGCCACATCTTTATGGTTCTTGGCTGCGGAGCGCACCATGGTCGGGCCGCCGATGTCGATATTCTCAACAGCGTCTTCCAGAGAACAGCCTTCGCGGGCAACGGTCTGGGCGAACGGGTAGAGGTTAACAACCACCATGTCGATGGGGGCAATATTGTGCTGCTCCATAATGCCGTCGTCCTGACCGCGACGGCCCAGAATACCGCCGTGCACTTTCGGGTGCAGGGTTTTGACGCGTCCATCCATCATTTCCGGGAAACCGGTGTAATCGGACACTTCGGTTACCGGCAGACCTTTATCTGCTAACAGGCGAGCGGTACCGCCTGTAGAAAGCAGCTCTACGCCACGTGCAGAAAGTGCCTGAGCGAATTCGACGATACCGGCTTTATCAGAAACACTGAGCAGAGCGCGGCGGACTGGACGACGTTGTTGCATGGTAAATCCCCTGGATTTCACGATTACAGAGAGCGTTAGATGAATTTTCCTGTGAAAAACTCATCTAACACACCTGACGAGGCATCCTTGTGAAGCGCGAGCATTTTAACGAAAACGTTTGCGCAACGCTCGCACATTTTTACTTTTTCGTATCATTGTGGATAAGTCTGTGCGTAAAAAGGTATAAGGCGGGGTTTTGCTGTGGAATGCAGCAGTCAGTCATTCTTCTGTCATTTAGCGGTTGCGGCCTGCGGAGAACTCCCTATAATGCGCCTCCATCGACACGGAACATGTGAATCACTTCACAAACAACCGAGTCGGCTGAAGAGAAAAAATCCTGAAATAACGGGTTGACTCTGAAAGAGGAAAGCGTAATATACGCCACCTCGCAACGGTGAGCGAAAGCCGCGTTGCACTGCTCTTTAACAATTTATCAGACAATCTGTGTGGGCACTCAAAGTGACATGGATTCTTAATGTCTTCGGACACTAAATGAATACCAAGTCTCAACGAGTGAACACGTAATTCATTACGAAGTTTAATTCATTGAGCATCAAACTTTTAAATTGAAGAGTTTGATCATGGCTCAGATTGAACGCTGGCGGCAGGCCTAACACATGCAAGTCGAACGGTAACAGGAAGCAGCTTGCTGCTTCGCTGACGAGTGGCGGACGGGTGAGTAATGTCTGGGAAACTGCCTGATGGAGGGGGATAACTACTGGAAACGGTAGCTAATACCGCATAACGTCGCAAGACCAAAGAGGGGGACCTTCGGGCCTCTTGCCATCGGATGTGCCCAGATGGGATTAGCTAGTAGGTGGGGTAACGGCTCACCTAGGCGACGATCCCTAGCTGGTCTGAGAGGATGACCAGCCACACTGGAACTGAGACACGGTCCAGACTCCTACGGGAGGCAGCAGTGGGGAATATTGCACAATGGGCGCAAGCCTGATGCAGCCATGCCGCGTGTATGAAGAAGGCCTTCGGGTTGTAAAGTACTTTCAGCGGGGAGGAAGGCGATAAGGTTAATAACCTTGTCGATTGACGTTACCCGCAGAAGAAGCACCGGCTAACTCCGTGCCAGCAGCCGCGGTAATACGGAGGGTGCAAGCGTTAATCGGAATTACTGGGCGTAAAGCGCACGCAGGCGGTCTGTCAAGTCGGATGTGAAATCCCCGGGCTCAACCTGGGAACTGCATTCGAAACTGGCAGGCTAGAGTCTTGTAGAGGGGGGTAGAATTCCAGGTGTAGCGGTGAAATGCGTAGAGATCTGGAGGAATACCGGTGGCGAAGGCGGCCCCCTGGACAAAGACTGACGCTCAGGTGCGAAAGCGTGGGGAGCAAACAGGATTAGATACCCTGGTAGTCCACGCCGTAAACGATGTCGACTTGGAGGTTGTGCCCTTGAGGCGTGGCTTCCGGAGCTAACGCGTTAAGTCGACCGCCTGGGGAGTACGGCCGCAAGGTTAAAACTCAAATGAATTGACGGGGGCCCGCACAAGCGGTGGAGCATGTGGTTTAATTCGATGCAACGCGAAGAACCTTACCTACTCTTGACATCCAGAGAACTTTCCAGAGATGGATTGGTGCCTTCGGGAACTCTGAGACAGGTGCTGCATGGCTGTCGTCAGCTCGTGTTGTGAAATGTTGGGTTAAGTCCCGCAACGAGCGCAACCCTTATCCTTTGTTGCCAGCGGTTAGGCCGGGAACTCAAAGGAGACTGCCAGTGATAAACTGGAGGAAGGTGGGGATGACGTCAAGTCATCATGGCCCTTACGAGTAGGGCTACACACGTGCTACAATGGCGCATACAAAGAGAAGCGACCTCGCGAGAGCAAGCGGACCTCATAAAGTGCGTCGTAGTCCGGATTGGAGTCTGCAACTCGACTCCATGAAGTCGGAATCGCTAGTAATCGTGGATCAGAATGCCACGGTGAATACGTTCCCGGGCCTTGTACACACCGCCCGTCACACCATGGGAGTGGGTTGCAAAAGAAGTAGGTAGCTTAACCTTCGGGAGGGCGCTTACCACTTTGTGATTCATGACTGGGGTGAAGTCGTAACAAGGTAACCGTAGGGGAACCTGCGGTTGGATCACCTCCTTACCTTAAAGAACCTGCCTTTGCAGTGCTCACACAGATTGTCTGATGAATGATGAACTTCTGAATGTACTTTTGAGTGCATTAAGAAGTTTTGCTCTTTAAAAATCTGGATCAAGCTGAAAATTGAAACGACACACAGCTCATGTGTGTTCGAGTCTCTCAAATTTTCGCAAGTCGATGATGAATCGAAAGAAACATCTTCGGGTTGTGAGGTTAAGCGACTAAGCGTACACGGTGGATGCCCTGGCAGTCAGAGGCGATGAAGGACGTGCTAATCTGCGAAAAGCGCCGGCGAGGTGATATGAACCCTTGACCCGGCGATGTCCGAATGGGGAAACCCAGTGCAATCCGTTGCACTATCGTTAACTGAATACATAGGTTAACGAGGCGAACCGGGGGAACTGAAACATCTAAGTACCCCGAGGAAAAGAAATCAACCGAGATTCCCCCAGTAG
Organism: Enterobacter sp. MGH 33; assembly: GCF_000534535.1. Classification (NCBI taxonomy): domain Bacteria; kingdom Pseudomonadati; phylum Pseudomonadota; class Gammaproteobacteria; order Enterobacterales; family Enterobacteriaceae; genus Enterobacter; species Enterobacter sp. MGH 33. Next base: position 532,366 of record NZ_KI973212.1, read on the forward strand.
CGGCGAGCGAACGGGGAGCAGCCCGGAGTCTGAATCAGCTTGTGTGTTAGTGGAACGGTCTGGAAAGTCCGACGGTACAGGGTGATAGTCCCGTACACGAAAATGCACATGCTGTGAACTCGAAGAGTAGGGCGGGACACGTGGTATCCTGTCTGAATATGGGGGGACCATCCTCCAAGGCTAAATACTCCTGACTGACCGATAGTGAACCAGTACCGTGAGGGAAAGGCGAAAAGAACCCCGGCGAGGGGAGTGAAAAAGAACCTGAAACCGTGTACGTACAAGCAGTGGGAGCCTCTTTATGGGGTGACTGCGTACCTTTTGTATAATGGGTCAGCGACTTATATTCTGTAGCAAGGTTAACCGTATAGGGGAGCCGAAGGGAAACCGAGTCTTAACTGGGCGTTAAGTTGCAGGGTATAGACCCGAAACCCGGTGATCTAGCCATGGGCAGGTTGAAGGTTGGGTAACACTAACTGGAGGACCGAACCGACTAATGTTGAAAAATTAGCGGATGACCTGTGGCTGGGGGTGAAAGGCCAATCAAACCGGGAGATAGCTGGTTCTCCCCGAAAGCTATTTAGGTAGCGCCTCGTGAACTCATCTTCGGGGGTAGAGCACTGTTTCGGCTAGGGGGCCATCCCGGCTTACCAACCCGATGCAAACTACGAATACCGAAGAATGTTATCACGGGAGACACACGGCGGGTGCTAACGTCCGTCGTGAAGAGGGAAACAACCCAGACCGCCAGCTAAGGTCCCAAAGTCATGGTTAAGTGGGAAACGATGTGGGAAGGCACAGACAGCCAGGATGTTGGCTTAGAAGCAGCCATCATTTAAAGAAAGCGTAATAGCTCACTGGTCGAGTCGGCCTGCGCGGAAGATGTAACGGGGCTAAACCATGCACCGAAGCTGCGGCAGCGACACTATGTGTTGTTGGGTAGGGGAGCGTTCTGTAAGCCGTTGAAGGTGTGCTGTGAGGCATGCTGGAGGTATCAGAAGTGCGAATGCTGACATAAGTAACGATAAAGCGGGTGAAAAGCCCGCTCGCCGGAAGACCAAGGGTTCCTGTCCAACGTTAATCGGGGCAGGGTGAGTCGACCCCTAAGGCGAGGCCGAAAGGCGTAGTCGATGGGAAACAGGTTAATATTCCTGTACTTGGTGTTACTGCGAAGGGGGGACGGAGAAGGCTATGTCAGCCGGGCGACGGTTGTCCCGGTTTAAGCATGTAGGCGGAGGTTCCAGGTAAATCCGGTACCTTGTTAACGCTGAGGTGTGATGACGAGGCACTACGGTGCTGAAGTGATAAATGCCCTGCTTCCAGGAAAAGCCTCTAAGCATCAGGTAACACGAAATCGTACCCCAAACCGACACAGGTGGTCAGGTAGAGAATACCAAGGCGCTTGAGAGAACTCGGGTGAAGGAACTAGGCAAAATGGTGCCGTAACTTCGGGAGAAGGCACGCTGATGTGTAGGTGAAGCCCCTGCGGGCGGAGCTGAAATCAGTCGAAGATACCAGCTGGCTGCAACTGTTTATTAAAAACACAGCACTGTGCAAACACGAAAGTGGACGTATACGGTGTGACGCCTGCCCGGTGCCGGAAGGTTAATTGATGGGGTTAGCGGCAACGCGAAGCTCTTGATCGAAGCCCCGGTAAACGGCGGCCGTAACTATAACGGTCCTAAGGTAGCGAAATTCCTTGTCGGGTAAGTTCCGACCTGCACGAATGGCGTAATGATGGCCAGGCTGTCTCCACCCGAGACTCAGTGAAATTGAACTCGCTGTGAAGATGCAGTGTACCCGCGGCAAGACGGAAAGACCCCGTGAACCTTTACTATAGCTTGACACTGAACACTGGTCCTTGATGTGTAGGATAGGTGGGAGGCTTTGAAGCGTGGACGCCAGTCTGCGTGGAGCCAACCTTGAAATACCACCCTTTAATGGCTGGTGTTCTAACGTAGACCCGTAATCCGGGTTGCGGACAGTGTCTGGTGGGTAGTTTGACTGGGGCGGTCTCCTCCCAAAGAGTAACGGAGGAGCACGAAGGTTGGCTAATCCTGGTCGGACATCAGGAGGTTAGTGCAATGGCATAAGCCAGCTTGACTGCGAGCGTGACGGCGCGAGCAGGTGCGAAAGCAGGTCATAGTGATCCGGTGGTTCTGAATGGAAGGGCCATCGCTCAACGGATAAAAGGTACTCCGGGGATAACAGGCTGATACCGCCCAAGAGTTCATATCGACGGCGGTGTTTGGCACCTCGATGTCGGCTCATCACATCCTGGGGCTGAAGTAGGTCCCAAGGGTATGGCTGTTCGCCATTTAAAGTGGTACGCGAGCTGGGTTTAGAACGTCGTGAGACAGTTCGGTCCCTATCTGCCGTGGGCGCTGGAGAATTGAGGGGGGCTGCTCCTAGTACGAGAGGACCGGAGTGGACGCATCACTGGTGTTCGGGTTGTCATGCCAATGGCACTGCCCGGTAGCTAAATGCGGAAGAGATAAGTGCTGAAAGCATCTAAGCACGAAACTTGCCCCGAGATGAGTTCTCCCTGAGACTTTAAGTCTCCTGAAGGAACGTTAAAGACGATGACGTTGATAGGTCGGGTGTGTAAGCGCAGCGATGCGTTGAGCTAACCGATACTAATGAACCGTGAGGCTTAACCTTACAACGCCGAAGGTGTTTTGGCGAAGAGACAGACAATCAAATTTCAGCTTTGATACAGATTAACAGAATTTGCCTGGCGGCTTTAGCGCGGTGGTCCCACCTGACCCCATGCCGAACTCAGAAGTGAAACGCCGTAGCGCCGATGGTAGTGTGGGGTCTCCCCATGTGAGAGTAGGGAACTGCCAGGCATCAATTAAGAAGAACCCCGTACCGTAAGGTGCGGGGTTTTTTGCTTTGTACGTTCTGAAAAGTCGGGTGGTGGCCCAGCCTTACCCGCCCTACATGCTTTCCCTCCTTGAAACTTTCTCACCTTTCGCTTGCAGACTCGACATTAACCCCGTTTCTGGGTATCGTTAGCTGTCTGGATGTCTAAACGTTTATACGTATGCTGTGAGGATTTAAGGTTATGCCGATTCGGGTGCAGGACGAGCTACCAGCCGTCAATTTCTTGCGTGAAGAGAATGTCTTCGTAATGACAACTTCGCGTGCTTCTGGTCAGGAAATTCGCCCGCTGAAGGTGCTGATCCTTAATCTGATGCCAAAGAAGATCGAAACGGAGAACCAGTTCCTGCGCTTGCTCTCCAACTCTCCGCTTCAGGTTGATATCCAGCTGCTGCGCATTGACGCGCGTGAGTCACGCAACACGCCTGCTGAGCATCTGAATAACTTCTACTGTAATTTTGAAGATATTCGCGATGAGAATTTCGATGGACTGATCGTCACCGGCGCACCGCTGGGCCTGGTGGAATTTAATGACGTTGCCTACTGGCCACAGATCAGGCAGGTGCTGGAGTGGGCAAAAGATCACGTCACGTCCACCTTGTTTGTCTGTTGGGCGGTACAGGCCGCACTGAATATCCTCTATGGCATTCCCAAGCAAACCCGCAGCGACAAACTTTCTGGCGTATACGAACACCACATTCTTCACCCGCATGCGCTGCTGACGCGTGGTTTCGATGACACTTTCCTGGCCCCGCATTCTCGCTACGCCGATTTTCCGGCACAGCTGATCCGCGATTACACCGACCTGGAGATCCTGGCCGAAACTGAAGACGGCGATGCCTACCTGTTCGCCAGTAAAGACAAACGCATCGCGTTCGTTACCGGCCATCCTGAGTACGATCCGCATACCCTCGCGTCAGAGTATTTTCGTGACGTTGAAGCGGGTCTGAATCCGGATGTCCCGTACAACTATTTCCCGAAAAACGATCCGCAAAACACGCCTCGGGCAACCTGGCGTAGTCACGGAAATTTGCTGTTCACCAACTGGCTCAACTATTACGTCTACCAGATTACGCCGTACGATCTGCGCCACATGAATCCGACGCTGGAGTAATCGTCTGCATTAAACGATCCTAAAGCGTTTCAGCTATTCAGATCAGGCACCTTCGGGTGCCTTTTTTATTTCCGAAATCCAACTCAACCCCGTGAAAAACTTTAATGTCATATTAATCAATCGGTTGTGATTATATATAAATTAAAATGGAAATTGTTTTTGATTTTGGAAAAATTATAGATAGTCTTAATTCTGCTGAGCGAAAACTACACAACGATCTTTCGCTCGCGTCGGGGGCGTGATTTTGGATCTTTGATGAGGAGCAGAACGATGACTCAACAGGCAACAACGGTCGATGAACTGACCTTTACCCAGCCGAATGGTGAACAAGAACAGCAAGTTTTGACGGCAGAAGCGGTAGAGTTTCTGACTGAACTGGTGACTCGCTTTACGCCACAGCGTAATAAACTGCTGGCGGCGCGCATTCATCAACAGCAGGAGATCGATAACGGCAAGTTGCCAGGGTTTATTTCGGAAACCGCTTCCATTCGTCATGGTGAATGGAAAATTCGCGGAATCCCTGAAGATTTACAGGATCGTCGCGTAGAGATCACCGGTCCGGTAGAGCGCAAAATGGTGATCAACGCCATGAATGCCAACGTCAAAGTATTTATGGCGGACTTCGAAGATTCCCTCGCGCCGGACTGGCAGAAAGTTATCGACGGGCAGATCAACCTGCGCGACGCCGTCAACGGCACCATCAGCTATACCAACGAAGCCGGTAAAATTTACCAGCTCAAACCGAATCCGGCGGTGCTGATCTGCCGCGTACGCGGTCTGCATTTGCCAGAAAAACACGTCACCTGGCGCGGAGAAGCGATTCCGGGCAGCCTGTTCGACTTTGCGCTGTACTTCTTTCACAACTATAAAAACCTGCTGGCGAAAGGCAGCGGCCCCTATTTCTATCTGCCGAAAACCCAGTCCTGGCAGGAAGCGGCGTGGTGGAGTGAAGTTTTCAGCTACGCAGAAGACCGCTTTGGCCTGCCGCGCGGCACCATTAAGGCCACGCTGCTGATTGAAACCCTGCCTGCCGTATTCCAGATGCATGAGATCCTCCATGCGCTGCGTGACCATATTGTGGGCCTGAACTGCGGCCGTTGGGATTACATCTTCAGCTACATCAAAACCCTGAAAAACCATGCCGACCGGGTATTGCCGGATCGTCAGGTTGTCACCATGGATAAACCGTTCCTCAGCGCCTACTCGCGCCTGCTGATTAAGACCTGCCACAAACGCGGCGCCTTTGCGATGGGCGGTATGGCGGCGTTTATCCCGAGCAAAGATGCAGAGCGTAACAATCAGGTGCTCAACAAGGTGAAAGCCGATAAAGAGCTGGAAGCCCGTAATGGCCACGACGGGACGTGGATTGCCCATCCTGGTCTGGCCGATACGGCGATGGAAGTCTTTAACCACGTACTCGGCGACAACAAAAACCAGCTGTTTGTCACCCGTGAAGACGATGCGCCAATCGCAGAAGAACAGTTGCTGGCGCCGTGTGCGGGCGAACGCACGGAAGAGGGGATGCGCGCCAACATTCGCGTCGCCGTGCAGTACATCGAGGCATGGATCTCAGGCAACGGCTGCGTGCCGATCTACGGCCTTATGGAAGATGCCGCCACGGCGGAAATTTCACGTACCTCCATCTGGCAGTGGATCCGTCATCAAAAAACGCTCAGCAACGGCAAACCGGTAACCAAAGCCCTGTTCCGTCAGATGCTGGCCGAAGAGATGCGGGTCATCCAGGACGAACTGGGCGAGCACCGCTTCAGCAGTGGGCGTTTTGACGATGCCGCACGTCTGATGGAGCAAATCACCACCTCTGATGACTTAATCGACTTCCTGACCCTGCCGGGCTACCGCTTCCTGGCGTAATTCACCACATAACAATATGGAGCATCTGCACATGAAAACCCGTACCCAACAGATCGAAGAGTTACAAAAAGAGTGGACCCAACCGCGCTGGGAAGGCATTCGCCGTCCGTACAGCGCAGAGGAAGTGGTGAAGTTACGCGGCTCGGTTAACCCGGAATGTACGCTGGCGCAGAACGGCGCGGCGAAAATGTGGGATCTGCTGCATGGGGGGTCTAAAAAAGGCTATATCAACAGCCTCGGCGCGCTGACCGGCGGTCAGGCATTGCAGCAGGCGAAGGCCGGCATTGAGGCTATCTATCTTTCCGGCTGGCAGGTCGCGGCGGATGCTAACCTGGCCGCCAGCATGTATCCGGATCAATCTCTTTATCCGGCGAACTCGGTGCCGTCAGTGGTGGATCGGATCAACAATACCTTCCGCCGTGCGGATCAGATCCAGTGGGCCGCGGGTATCGAACCCCACGATCCGCGTTTTATCGACTATTTCCTGCCGATCGTCGCCGATGCGGAAGCCGGTTTCGGCGGCGTGCTGAACGCCTTTGAGCTGATGAAATCCATGATTGAGGCCGGTGCAGCGGCCGTTCACTTTGAAGATCAGCTGGCGTCGGTGAAGAAGTGCGGGCATATGGGCGGGAAAGTGCTGGTGCCAACCCAGGAAGCGATCCAGAAGCTGGTTGCCGCGCGTCTGGCTGCTGACGTGCTCGGCGTGCCGACGCTGGTGATTGCCCGTACCGATGCGGACGCGGCGGACCTGATCACCTCTGACTGCGACCCGTATGACAGCGAATTCATTACCGGCGAACGTACCAGCGAAGGGTTCTATCGCACAAATGCCGGTATTGAACAGGCGATCAGCCGCGGCCTGGCGTATGCCCCTTACGCCGACCTGGTCTGGTGTGAAACCTCCACGCCGGATCTGGCGCTGGCGAAGCGCTTTGCCGATGCGATTCATGCGAAGTATCCGGGCAAGCTGCTGGCCTATAACTGTTCGCCGTCCTTCAACTGGCAAAAGAATCTGGACGATACGACCATCGCCAGCTTCCAGCAGCAATTGTCATATATGGGCTACAAGTACCAGTTCATCACTCTGGCGGGTATCCACAGCATGTGGTTCAACATGTTCGACCTGGCGCACGCCTACGCGCAGGGCGAAGGCATGAAACACTATGTTGAGAAGGTACAGCAGCCAGAATTTGCGGCGGGCAAAGAAGGATATACCTTCGTTTCGCACCAGCAGGAAGTGGGAACCGGCTACTTCGATAATGTGACCACGATTATTCAGGGCGGGGCCTCCTCCGTCACGGCATTAACGGGCTCGACGGAAGAAGCACAGTTCTAATCTTTTCCCCCTCTCCCCCCTCGGGGAGAGGGTTGGGGTGAGGGGGAATATATGTCGCGTGGTCTGGAATTACTGATTGCCCAAACTATTTTGCAGGGCTTCGATGCCCAGTATGGCCGCTTTCTGGAAGTCACCTCCGGCGCGCAACAGCGTTTTGAGCACGCCGACTGGCATGCGGTTCAGCAGGCCATGAAGCAGCGTATCCATCTTTATGATCACCACGTAGGTCTGGTGGTGGAGCAACTGCGCTGTATCACCGACGGTAAAAGCCCGGATGCGGAATTTTTACTGCGCGTGAAAGAGCATTACACCCATCTGTTACCCGACTACCCGCGCTTCGAGATTGCGGAGAGCTTTTTCAACTCCGTCTATTGCCGGTTATTTGACCACCGCTCATTATCTCCTGAGCGGTTATTTATCTTCAGCTCCCAGCCGGAGCGCCGCTTCCGTACCATTCCGCGTCCGCTGGCGAAAGATTTCTTTCCCGATCGCGGCTGGGAAAAGCTCCTGCACCGCGTCTTAATGGATTTGCCGCTGCGCCTGCCGTGGGAGAATAAACCCCGGGATATCGGCTATATCCACGCGTATCTCAGTGAAACCTTCGGCGAGGCGGTGCTCAGCCGCAGCCATTTGCAGGTTGCCAACGAGCTTTTCTACCGGAATAAGGCCGCCTGGCTGGTGGGCAAACTGGTTACGCCGACAGCCATCGTGCCGTTTCTGCTGCCGATTCACCGTACCGACGACGGGGAACTGTTTGTCGATACCTGCCTGACCACCGGCGCCGAGGCCAGCATCGTATTTGGCTTCGCCCGTTCCTATTTCATGGTCTATGCCCCACTGCCTGCCGCCCTGGTGGAGTGGCTGCGCGAGATCCTGCCGGGCAAAACCACCGCCGAGTTGTATATGGCGATTGGCTGTCAGAAGCATGCCAAAACGGAAAGTTATCGGGAATACCTGCGTTATGTCACCACGGCTGATGAGCAGTTTATCGAAGCGCCGGGGATCCGCGGCATGGTGATGCTGGTTTTCACACTGCCGGGCTTCGACCGCGTGTTTAAGGTGATTAAGGATAAATTTGCCCCGCAGAAAGAGATGACCGCCGCTCACGTCCGCGCCTGCTATCAGCTGGTTAAAGAGCACGATCGCGTCGGGCGAATGGCGGATACCCAGGAGTTTGAAAACTTTGTGCTGGATAAGCAGCAGATCGATCCGTCGCTGATGTCGCTGCTAATGCAGGAAGCGCCGACGAAAATTACCGATCTTGGCGATAAGATTGCGATTAGCCATCTCTATATCGAACGCCGGATGGTGCCGCTAAATATCTGGCTGGAGCAGTCCGAAGGTCAGGCTTTACGAGACGCCATTGAAGAGTACGGCAATGCGATTCGCCAGCTCGCCGCCGCCAATATTTTCCCCGGCGACATGCTGTTTAAAAACTTCGGCGTCACCCGTCACGGGCGGGTGGTGTTCTACGATTACGATGAAATTTGCTACATGACCGAGGTGAACTTCCGCGATATCCCGCCGCCGCGCTACCCGGAAGATGAACTGTCCAGCGAGCCGTGGTACAGCGTATCGCCGGGCGATGTGTTTCCGGAGGAGTTTCGCCACTGGCTTTGTGCCGACCCGCGCATCGGGCCGCTATTCGAAGAGATGCATGCCGATCTGTTCCGCGCCAGCTACTGGCGCGGGCTGCAAACGCGGATCAAAAATGGGCACGTGGAAGATGTCTATGCTTACCGCCGCAAGCAGCGGTTTTGCATCCGCTTTTCTCCCTCTCCCTGTGGGAGAGGGCCGGGGTGAGGGCATCAGGCGGCAATGCACGTTTAACGAATCCCACCATATGCCAGCGTCACCTCTTTCGCGGCCTTAATCACCATCGCGCCCAGCTCGGTGACGCGGTCGTCGGTCATACGTGAAATCGGCCCGGAGATGGAGATGGCGGCAAACGGCTCGCGGTGCTCGTCAAAAATGCAGGACGCGAGGCAGCGCAGCCCGAGGGCATGTTCTTCGTCATCAAACGAATAGCCGCGCTTGCGGGTCAGAGCCAGATCTTCTTTCAGATGCACCGGCGACACCAGCGTGGCGTGGGTATAGGCGTGCAGTCCTTTACGGTGCAGCAGCCCCGTTACCTGCTCTTCGCTCAGCTGCGAGAGAAACGCTTTCCCTGCGCCAGAGGCGTGCATCGGCAACTTGCCGCCAATCGGCGCGGACATGCGCATCAGCTGCGTACACTGCACCTGGTCGATGATAATCGCCTGGTGATCGCTCTGATCCAGCACGGCCAGGTTTACCGTCTCGCCGGACTCCTCCATCAGCTTGCGCAGAATCGGGTGGACAATCGCCAGCAGGTTGCGGCTTTGCAGGAAGCTGCTGCCGACAATAAACGCATGCGCCCCCACCGCCCAGTGCCCCAGCTCGCCCACCTGACGCACGAAGCCCAGCTGCTGCATGGTGGTCAGCAGACGGTGCGTGGTGGAGTTCGGCAGGCCAGCCTGCTGCGCCAGCTCCGTCAGGGCCACGCTACCATGCGATTCGGCTATCCATTCCAGCAGCTTCAGGCCGCGCGTCAGGGATTGAACCTGTCCGCCAGGTTGTGCAGCGGTGGTTGCAGCAGGTTTTCTGCCGCGTTTAGCGGGAACGGTCGTAACCATGACGAACTCCTTTTTCTGTATCGTGGAAATCATTTTCGTTTTATTTGGTGGTTTTGCAACCGCTTTCCTGACTGATCGGAGGAGTGATAGTGAACATGTCTCATGTTACCGCTGTGTGACTTTTCGACCCTGCGAGATTATGCCAGTATGGAACGCAGCCTTTTGGCCTTGTTGAGCGTTGTCGGGAGCAAGTGTGAGCAGCAAAGTAGAGCAACTGCGTGCGCAGTTAAATGAACGAATTCTGGTGCTGGACGGCGGCATGGGCACCATGATCCAGGGCTATCGTCTGAGTGAAGACGATTTCCGCGGCGAGCGCTTTGCCGACTGGCCTTGTGACCTGAAAGGGAACAATGACCTGCTGGTGTTAAGCAAACCGTCTGTTATCAGGGATATCCACAACGCTTACTTCGAAGCGGGTGCGGATATTGTTGAAACCAACACCTTCAACTCGACAACCATCGCCATGGCGGATTACCAGATGGAATCCCTGTCGGCGGAGATCAACTTTGAAGCGGCGAAGCTGGCGCGCGCCTGCGCCGACGAATGGACGGCCCGTACGCCGGACAAGCCGCGCTACGTAGCCGGGGTGCTGGGCCCAACCAACCGCACCGCGTCGATTTCTCCGGACGTCAACGACCCGGCGTTTCGGAACATCACCTTTGACCAGCTGGTGGCCGCGTATCGTGAGTCCACTAAAGCGCTGGTGGAAGGCGGTTCCGATCTGATCCTGATTGAAACCGTATTCGACACCCTCAACGCCAAAGCCGCGATCTACGCGGTGAAAGAGGAGTTCGAGGCGCTGGGCGTTGACCTGCCGATCATGATTTCCGGCACCATCACTGACGCTTCTGGCCGTACACTGTCCGGCCAGACAACCGAAGCGTTTTATAACTCCCTGCGCCACGCCGAAGCGCTCTCCTTCGGCCTGAACTGCGCGCTGGGGCCGGACGAGCTGCGCCAGTACGTGCAGGAGCTTTCGCGCATCGCAGAGTGCTACGTCACCGCCCACCCGAACGCCGGTCTGCCGAACGCGTTTGGTGAGTACGATCTGGATGCCGACACCATGGCGGCGCAAATCCGCGAATGGGCCGAATCTGGTTTCCTCAACATCGTCGGCGGCTGCTGCGGCACCACGCCGGAGCATATCGCCGCCATGAGCCGCGCCGTCGCCGGGCTTCCACCGCGCAAGCTACCCGAGCTTCCGGTAGCCTGTCGTCTGTCCGGCCTGGAGCCGTTGACCATCGGCGACGACAGCCTGTTTGTGAACGTGGGTGAACGTACTAACGTTACCGGTTCTGCGAAGTTCAAGCGCCTGATCAAAGAAGAGAAGTACAGCGAAGCGCTGGACGTTGCTCGCCAGCAGGTGGAAAGCGGCGCGCAGATTATCGATATCAACATGGACGAGGGGATGCTTGATGCCGAAGCGGCAATGGTGCGTTTCCTCAACCTGATTGCCGGTGAGCCGGATATCGCCCGCGTGCCGATCATGATTGACTCCTCCAAGTGGGAGGTCATCGAAAAAGGGCTGAAGTGCATTCAGGGCAAAGGCATCGTTAACTCCATCTCGATGAAAGAGGGCGTCGATACCTTTATCCACCACGCGAAGCTGGTCCGTCGCTACGGAGCCGCCGTGGTGGTGATGGCCTTCGATGAAGTGGGCCAGGCCGATACCCGCGAGCGCAAGATTGATATTTGCCGCCGCGCGTACAAAATTTTGACCGAAGAGGTGGGCTTCCCGCCGGAAGACATCATCTTCGACCCGAACATCTTCGCCGTCGCGACCGGCATCGAAGAGCACAACAACTACGCCCAGGACTTTATCGGCGCGTGTGAAGACATTAAACGCGAGCTACCGCATGCGCTGATCTCCGGCGGCGTGTCAAACGTGTCGTTCTCGTTCCGCGGCAACGACCCGGTGCGTGAGGCGATCCACGCCGTATTCCTCTACTACGCCATCCGCAACGGGATGGACATGGGGATCGTCAACGCCGGCCAGCTGGCAATTTACGACGATCTGCCAGCCGAGCTGCGCGACGCCGTAGAAGACGTGATCCTCAATCGTCGTGACGACGCCACCGAACGCATGCTGGATCTGGCGGAAAAATACCGCGGCAGTAAATCTGACGAATCAGCCAACGTTCAACAGGCCGAATGGCGCTCCTGGGATGTGAATAAGCGTCTGGAATACTCGCTGGTAAAAGGCATTACCGAGTTTATCGAGCAGGATACCGAGGAAGCGCGTCAGCAGGCCGCCCGTCCGATTGAAGTGATCGAAGGGCCGCTGATGGACGGTATGAACGTGGTCGGCGATCTGTTCGGCGAGGGCAAAATGTTCCTGCCGCAGGTGGTGAAATCCGCCCGCGTCATGAAGCAGGCGGTGGCGTATCTGGAACCCTTTATCGAAGCCAGCAAAGAGAAGGGCTCCAGTAACGGTAAAATGGTCATCGCCACCGTGAAGGGCGACGTACACGACATCGGCAAAAACATCGTTGGCGTGGTGTTGCAGTGTAATAACTACGAAATTATCGATCTTGGCGTGATGGTCCCGGCGGATAAAATCCTCAGGACCGCGCGCGAAGTGAATGCGGATCTGATTGGTCTTTCCGGGCTGATTACGCCTTCGCTTGACGAAATGGTCAACGTGGCAAAAGAGATGGAGCGCCAGGGCTTTACCATTCCGCTGCTGATTGGCGGGGCAACCACCTCGAAAGCCCACACGGCGGTGAAAATCGAGCAGAACTACAGTGGGCCGACGGTGTATGTTCAAAACGCCTCGCGCACCGTGGGCGTGGTCTCCGCGCTGCTGTCCGACACCCAGCGCGATGACTTTGTCGCCCGCACCCGCAAAGAGTATGAAACCGTCCGCATTCAGCATGGACGTAAGAAACCGCGCACGCCGCCGGTTTCGCTTCAGGCGGCGCGCGATAACGATCTGGCGTTCGACTGGTCCAGCTATACGCCGCCGGTCGCACACCGTCTGGGCGTGCAGGACGTGACGGCCAGCATCGAAACGCTGCGTAACTACATCGACTGGACGCCGTTCTTCATGACCTGGTCGCTGGCGGGCAAATATCCGCGCATTCTTGAAGATGAGGTGGTGGGCGAAGAGGCGAAGCGCCTGTTTAAAGATGCTAACGACATGCTCGACAGGCTGAGCGCAGAGAAAGCCCTCAACCCGCGCGGCGTGGTGGGGCTGTTCCCGGCGAACCGCGTGGGCGACGATGTGGAAATCTACCGCGATGAAACCCGCACCCACGTGCTGGCCGTGAGCCACCACCTGCGCCAGCAAACCGAGAAAGTGGGCTTTGCCAACTACTGCCTGGCGGATTTCGTCGCACCGAAACTCTCCGGTAAAGCCGACTATATCGGCGCGTTCGCCGTAACCGGCGGTCTGGAAGAAGACGCGCTGGCGGATGCGTACGACGCGCAGCACGATGATTACAACAAAATCATGGTGAAAGCGATCGCCGACCGTCTGGCGGAAGCCTTCGCTGAATATCTGCATGAACGCGTACGTAAGGTTTACTGGGGCTACGCGGCGAATGAGAACCTCAGCAACGAGGAGCTGATCCGCGAAAACTACCAGGGCATTCGTCCGGCGCCGGGGTATCCGGCCTGCCCGGAACACACAGAAAAGGGCACTATCTGGAAGTTGCTGGACGTCGAAGCGCATACTGGCATGAAGCTCACCGAGTCGTTCGCCATGTGGCCGGGCGCGTCCGTTTCCGGCTGGTATTTCAGCCACCCGGACAGCAAGTACTTCGCCGTGGCACAGCTTCAGCGCGATCAGATTGAGGATTACGCCCTGCGTAAAGGCATGAGCGTGTCAGAGGTGGAACGCTGGCTGGCGCCGAATTTGGGCTACGACGCAGACTAACGTCACTTTTCCTTACAACAAACAGGGCACCGCTATGGTGCCTTGTCTCTTTCTTACGTTTAAACCCTTATACTGAACCTCAGGAAAACGAATAACGATAAGGAGGAATACCTACCGTGTTGACGTTGTTACACCTGCTCTCCGCAGTCGCACTGCTGGTATGGGGCACCCATATCGTTCGTACCGGCGTGATGCGCGTGTTTGGCGCACGTTTACGTACCGTTCTCAGCGGCAGCGTTGAGAAGAAGCCACTCGCCTTCTGCGCGGGTATTGGCGTCACGGCGCTGGTGCAAAGCAGCAACGCCACCACCATGCTCGTCACCTCGTTCGTGGCGCAGGATCTGGTGGCGCTCGCCCCGGCGCTGGTGATTGTCCTTGGCGCCGACGTCGGTACCGCGCTGATGGCGCGTATCCTGACGTTCGATCTCTCCTGGCTGTCGCCACTGCTGATTTTTATCGGCGTCATTTTCTTCCTCGGCCGTAAGCAAAGCCGTGCCGGGCAGCTTGGCCGCGTCGGTATTGGCCTCGGGCTGATCCTGCTGGCACTGGAGCTGATTGTGCAGGCTGTCACGCCGATCACCCAGGCCAACGGTGTGCAGGTTATCTTCGCCTCGTTAACCGGCGACATTATGCTGGATGCGCTGATCGGCGCGGTATTTGCCATCGTCAGCTACTCCAGCCTGGCAGCGGTCCTGCTGACGGCGACCTTAACCGCCGCAGGGGTAATTTCCTTCCCGGTGGCGCTGTGCCTGGTGATCGGTGCCAACCTCGGCTCTGGCCTGCTGGCGATGCTCAACAACAGCGCCGCCAACGCTGCCGCCCGCCGGGTGGCGCTGGGGAGTTTACTGTTTAAGCTGGTGGGTAGCCTGATCATTCTGCCGTTTGTGCACCCGCTGGCGAACCTGATGGATAATCTCTCTCTGCCGAAAGCGGAGCTGGTGATCTACTTCCACGTCTTCTACAACCTGGTGCGCTGTCTGGCGATGGTGCCGTTTGCCGCGCCGATGGCCCGCTTCTGCGAGCGGCTTATTCGTGATGAACCGGAGCTGGACGCGCGCCTTAAACCGAAGCATCTGGACACCTCGGTGCTGGATACTCCTGCGCTGGCAATCGCCAATGCCGCCCGCGAAACGCTGCGCATGGGCGACGCGATGGAAACCATGCTGGAAGGGCTGCAAAAGGTGATGCACGGCGAGCCGCGCGAAGAAAAAGAGCTGCGCAGGCTGGCGGACGATATCAACGTGCTCTATACCGCCATCAAGCTCTATCTGGCGCGGATCCCCCAGGACGAGCTGGCGGAAGAGGAGTCCCGCCGCTGGGCGGAAATCATCGAGATGTCGCTTAACCTGGAGCAGGCTTCGGATATTGTCGAGCGTATGGGCAGTGAAATCGCGGACAAATCCCTGGCCGCACGTCGGGCGTTTTCTGTTGAAGGGCTGAAAGAACTGGAAGCGCTGCACGAACAGCTGGTCAGCAACCTGAAGCTGGCGATGTCGGTCTTCTTCTCCAGCGACGTGCCGAGCGCGCGCCGCCTGCGCCGCAATAAGCATCGTTTCCGCATCCTTAATCGCCGCTACTCACACGCCCACGTTGAGCGTCTGCACCAGCAGAACGTGCAGAGTATCGAGACCAGCTCACTCCACCTGGGGCTGCTGGGGGATATGAAGCGTCTCAACTCGTTGTTCTGTGCGGTGGCCTATAGCGTGATGGAGCAGCCGGATGAAGACGATGAGCGGGATGAGTATTAATCTCTGAAAGCGCCTCGCAAAACCCTTTTGTGAGGCGTGACACCTTCTAAAGAGCAATTCATTCTTAAGGCCTTACATTTTTAAGGGAATAGAAAATGCTCGTTTATTACGCTACACTTCGCCAATTCATGCGCATTCCAATGGGGGTTATCATGCGCACTACTAATGGCATTAAAAAATCAGTCAATGTTTCGTTAGCACCAGAAATTCTTGAAGAAGCGCGACGTCTTAAGCTCAATCTCTCTGCTGTACTCACGGCCGCTCTACAGGAGCAGTTTCGTGCGCATCAGCGCGCAGAGTGGTTAGCAGAAAATAAAGCGTCTATAGAGGCCATTAACCAGTGGGTTGATGAAAACGGCTCCTTTAGTGACTTTCAGAGGTCATTCTGATGGAGCAATATTTTGCTTATGCGAATGAAGGTAATGGGAAAAAAGCATATCCATGGCTTATTAATATGCAGCACCCTGTTGCTAATGTGATGAAACATGTACTGGTTGCTCCCGCCGTTGAATTAAGCCAGTTGGGCGGCATTCGTCCGCCTGCGAAAGTGTGCCCTGTCGTTGAAATCGCGGGTAAGTCCTGCGTTGTCATGATGCATATGCTGTCAGGCATCTCTTCAAAAGAGTTAGGTGAACGCGTTGCCGATCTTACTAACAGCAGTGCTTCATTGCGGGATGCACTCGATTTTCTGATCAGCGGTTACTAGGACTTTTTTGTCAGGCGCAAGGTAAGGTATATTTCGCCCTTCACAGGAGAAACTATGCTGCCAACTCAATCAACCCGATTAAACAAATACATTAGCGAGAGCGGGATCTGCTCACGTCGCGAGGCTGACCGTTACATTGAACAAGGTAACGTGTTTCTTAACGGCAAGCGCGCCACCATCGGTGACCAGGTGGTGCCTGGCGATGTGGTGAAAGTGAATGGTCAGGTCATCGAACCGCGTGATGCCGAAGACCTGGTGTTTATCGCGTTGAACAAGCCGGTTGGGATTGTCAGCACTACGGAAGATGGCGAGCGGGACAACATTGTTGATTTCGTGAACCACAGCAGCCGTATCTTCCCGATTGGTCGCCTGGATAAGGACTCTCAGGGGCTGATTTTCCTTACCAACCACGGTGATCTGGTGAACAAAATTCTGCGTGCCGGTAACGACCACGAGAAAGAGTACATTGTTACGGTGAACAAGCCGGTCACGGACGAGTTCATCCGGGGAATGGGCGCAGGCGTGCCGATTCTGGGCACCGTGACGAAGAAGTGTAAAGTCAGAAAAGAGGCGCCGTTTGCATTTCGTATCACGCTGGTGCAGGGCCTGAATCGCCAGATCCGCCGCATGTGCGAGTACTTCGGTTATGAAGTGACGAAGCTGGAACGCACGCGCATCATGAACGTCAGCCTGTCCGGGATCCCGCTGGGCGAGTGGCGTGACTTAACGGATGACGAGCTGATCGAGCTGTTCAAACTTATCGAGAACTCCTCGTCCGAAGCGAAGCCGAAAGCTAAAGTCAAACCGAAAACGCAGGCGATTAAGCGTCCGGTGGTGAAGGCACCGCAGGCGGAAGAGAAAGGGCGGGGCAAGCCGGGCAACGGAAAACGCTTTACCCAGCCGGGGCGCAAAAAGAAAGGGCGCTGATTAGCGCCTTCCACGGGTTGATGTGCTGGCGGACCAGGAAAAAGTCGCCTCTGCATCGGGTTTATACGCCTGCTCTTTTTTCAGCTTGCGGGCTTTTTTCGCCGCGGCATCACGTTGCGCCATCAGTTTATCGATGTACTCTTTTTTAACCTGATTGGTTTCGGCGTTCGTCAGCGTGCGGCCATGCGCGATGCGGGCGCGGTCGAGAAGCGTTTTCAGTTCGCGCTGCTCGGCTTCGGTCATGTCTTTCTGGGTCAAACGTGGTGTAGCCATTGCTGAAGCCTCCTGATGGGGAGGCTTCAGTGTAAAGCAAGCCGGGTCAATTAACCCTGTTTCACCGCATCTTTTTTCGGTTGGTCATCAATCGGCTTACCGGACCAGTATCCTGCTAACAGCGAACCGGACAGGTTGTGCCAGACAGAGAACAGCGCCCCCGGCAGCGCTGCCAGCGGTGAGAAGTAAATTTTACCCAGCGCCGCCGCCAGGCCGGAGTTCTGCATCCCCACTTCGATCGCCAGCGTGCGGCAGGTGGATTCGTCAAAGCCAAACAGCTTTCCGCCCCAGTAACCGCCCAGCAGACCAATAGTGTTATGCAGCACAACCGCGACGATCACCACAAAGCCCACCGAAGCAATGTGCGATGCGGAACCGGCTACCACGGCGCTGATAATGGCCAGTATGCAGACCATCGAAAACGCGGGCAGATACGGCTCAACCGCTTTCACTACCCGCGGGAAGAGATGGTGGATCACCAGCCCCAGCGCAATCGGGATCACCACGATTTGCAGGATGCTGAGCAGCATGCCCATCACGTCCACCTGGATATGCGCGTCCACATACAGGCGGGTTAACAGCGGCGTGGCAATCACGCCCACCAGCGTGGAAACGGACGAGATGGTGACGGAGAGCGCCACGTCGCCTTTCGCCAGATAGATCATGACGTTAGATGCCGTACCGCTGGCTACGCTTCCCACCAGCACCATCCCGGCGGAAAGGTCGGGCGGCATCTTAAAGGCCATCGCCAGCAGCCAGGCCGCGAGCGGCATCACCAGGTAGTGCAGGAAAATCCCTGCGGCAACCGGTGCCGGGCGAGACAGCACGCGTTTGAAATCGTCAATTTTCAGATGCACGCCCATGCCGAACATAATCAGCATCAGCAGCGTGGTGACCCACGGACCAATGCCCGTGAACGTGGCAGGAGTGTAATACGCGAGTACAGAGAGCAGCAGCGCCCATAACGGGAACAGCCGGGTGATAGCGGAGAGCATAGTGAATTCCTTGCAGTATTGTCGTGTTGTTTTGTTATAAAAAAGCCGGGTCTGTGCCCGGCTTATTGATATTGTTTATCGTGCTAACGAATTTTATTCAAACAAATTCTGATGAAGTTTCTGCACGACCTGCTCGGCCTGATCGGCAGGGACCAGGAAGCAGAGGTTGTAGCTGGACGCGCCGTAGCAAATCATGCGGATATTGAACGGGTCGAGCACGCCGAACACCTCTTTGCCCACGCCGCACGCGCGCGACAGCTTATTACCGATGATGGCCACCAGCGCCAGATCTTCTTCCACCTCCACGCGGCACAACTCGGAAAGCTCAATCAGCAGCGACTGCGTCAGCAGGGTGTCGCCGGTAGAGGTGGAGCCGGTGGTGTCGAGCGTCAGCGCGATGCTGACTTCTGACGTGGTGATCAGGTCCACGGAGATATTGTGGCGCGCCAGGATGCCAAACACTTCCGCCAGAAATCCACGGGAGTGCAGCATATTATGGCTGTGCAGGGTAACCAGCGTCTGCTTACGACGCAGGGCCAGCGCGCGGAACAGCGGTGGGTTCTCGGTTTTCTTGCAGACCAGCGTCCCGCCCGCCTTTGGATCTTTACTGGAGCCAACGAAGACCGGAATGTCGCTGCGCACGGCGGGCAGCAGGGTGGCCGGGTGCAGCACTTTCGCGCCGAAAGTCGCCATTTCAGCCGCTTCTTCAAAGGCGATCACGTCAATACGTTTTGCCGCAGAGACCACGCGCGGGTCGGTGGTGTAGATACCCGGCACGTCCGTCCAGATATCCACACGGGTGGCGTGCAGGGCTTCACCCAGCAGGGCGGCGGTGTAGTCGCTACCGCCACGGCCCAGCGTGGTTGTGCGCCCTTTGGCTTCGCTGCCGATAAAGCCCTGGGTGATCACTATGCCTTCATCCAGGCGCGGGGCAAGCTGCTGGTTAGTCAGCTCAGCCAGGGCTTCCACGTCCGGCTCGGCGCGGCCAAAGCGGTCGCTGGTGCGCATCACTTTACGCACGTCGAACCACTGCGCCTGAATATTGCGCTCGCGCATGATCTCAACGAACAGCAGGGTGGACATCAGTTCGCCGTGGCTGACCAGTTCATCGGTCAGTGCGCTGGAGGTGGCCAGCGACGCGGCTTCTGCCAGGGTGGTGATATTTTCCAGCAGGCGTTCCACTTCCTCACGAATGACGTTCGGGTTTTGCAGACGCTCGAGAATGTCGAACTGAATTTTGCGCAGTGCATCCAGCTTCACGAAACGCTCGGTCGCTTCCAGTCCTTCAGACAGGGAAACCAGCAGGTTCGTCACGCCGGCTGAGGCGGAAAGCACCACCAGGCGGGTATTCGGATCGGCCAGCACCACATCGGCGCTGCGGTTCATGGCATCGTAGTCTGCCACACTGGTGCCGCCAAACTTGGCGACCACAAAACTCGTCATAACAACCTCGTGTCAGGGAATGAATAGAGCGACCTTGGCACAAGAATGAAGCGAGAACAGGTGCAGGCGCAAAATACGGCCCTATAAATAAAATGCGGGGGAGGTCCTGTCAATGCTGGGATTATGCGGATTTTTCATGGGGGGGTACCCCTCAGAAACAGGACTTATAACAAGCCCATATTTTATGCTCCTTTTTCCCCCTTTTTGACCAACATTTCGCCACGCCGGAAGGGCGCGACAGCAGCTATACTTTTCGGGTCTTTTCACCTGCGTTTGATGCAGACCAGGGCAATGGCATAAAAACCATCACAATTTTTATTTGCAGGCGCTACAATCGACCGCAGTCACAATTCTCAAATCAGAAGAGTATTGCTATGAAAAACATCAACCCAACGCAGACCGCTGCATGGCAGGCACTACAGAAACATTTTGATGAAATGAAAGACGTCACTATCGCGGATCTGTTCGCGAAAGATGCCGATCGTTTCAGCAAGTTTTCCGCCACCTTCGATGACCTGATGCTGGTGGATTTCTCCAAGAACCGTATCACCGAAGAGACGCTGGCGAAGCTGCAAGATCTGGCGAAAGAGACTGAGCTGGCATATGCCATCAAATCCATGTTCTCCGGTGAGAAAATCAACCGCACCGAAGACCGTGCCGTCCTGCACGTGGCCCTGCGTAACCGTAGCAATACGCCAATTATCGTAGACGGCAAAGATGTGATGCCGGAAGTGAACGCGGTGCTGGAAAAGATGAAAACCTTCTCTGAAGCGATCATCTCAGGTAGCTGGAAAGGCTACACCGGCAAAGCGATCACCGACGTCGTAAACATCGGTATCGGCGGCTCTGACCTCGGCCCGTTCATGGTGACCGAGGCGCTGCGCCCGTACAAAAACCACCTCAACATGCACTTCGTGTCCAACGTCGATGGGACTCACATCGCTGAAGTGCTGAAAAAGGTGAACCCGGAAACCACGCTGTTCCTGGTGGCCTCTAAAACCTTCACCACTCAGGAAACCATGACCAACGCCCACAGCGCGCGCGACTGGTTCCTGAAAACCGCGGGCGACGAAAAGCACGTGGCGAAACACTTTGCGGCGCTGTCCACCAACGGTAAAGCGGTGGGTGAGTTCGGTATTGATACCGCGAACATGTTTGAGTTCTGGGACTGGGTGGGCGGCCGCTACTCACTGTGGTCTGCGATCGGTCTGTCCATCATCCTGTCCGTGGGCTTCGACAACTTCGTTGAACTGCTCTCCGGCGCGCACGCGATGGACAAACACTTCTCCACCACCGCGCCTGAGAAAAACCTGCCGGTACTGCTGGCGCTGATCGGGATCTGGTACAACAACTTCTTCGGCGCTGAAACCGAAGCGATTCTGCCGTACGACCAGTACATGCACCGCTTTGCGGCCTACTTCCAGCAGGGCAACATGGAATCCAACGGCAAGTACGTTGACCGTAACGGCAACGCGGTGGATTACCAGACTGGCCCAATCATCTGGGGCGAGCCGGGCACCAACGGTCAGCACGCGTTCTACCAGCTGATCCACCAGGGCACCAAAATGGTACCGTGCGATTTCATCGCCCCGGCGATCACGCACAACCCGCTGTCCGACCACCATCCGAAGCTGCTGTCTAACTTCTTCGCCCAGACCGAAGCGCTGGCGTTCGGTAAATCCCGCGAGGTGGTTGAGCAGGAATACCGTGACCAGGGTAAAGATCCGGCTACGCTGGAGCACGTTGTGCCGTTTAAAGTGTTCGAAGGCAACCGTCCAACTAACTCCATTCTGCTGCGCGAAATCACGCCGTTCAGCCTGGGTGCGCTGATTGCCCTCTACGAGCACAAAATCTTCACTCAGGGCGCTATTCTGAACATCTTCACCTTTGACCAGTGGGGCGTTGAGCTGGGCAAACAGCTGGCAAACCGCATTCTGCCAGAGCTGGGTGACGATAAAGCGATCGACAGCCACGACAGCTCCACCAATGGTCTGATTAACCGTTATAAAGCCTGGCGTGCGTAATAAATATGTCATGAACAATGCCGGCGATATGCCGGCATTTTTTTATCGGATAATTCCTGATGTCTGTTAGTTATCTCAAATTCTGAATCTGAGTTTAATCCGAAAAAGACGGTAACCCCGTTAATTGCTGAGGTTTATTTTAAGAAAATACGGAGTGATATTTTAATGTTCTTATATTATAAATTGTTGATTTATAGTGATTATATATTTCCTTGATTCTTTTTTCCTTCCATTTTTAACCATTAGTCTGAAAACCTCATCCCTATTTACCCCCACGGTAAACCCACTGCTTTAGTTGTGTATACTCGAATCCGCCTGAATTTCTTTTCGGGCAAATCTCCATTCATTCATTGAAGGGAAATTGTTATGAAGAAAGTACTGTATGGCATTTTTGCCATATCTGCGCTTGCGGCGACGTCTGTCTATGCAGCTCCGGTCCAGGTCGGGGAAGCAGCAGGGTCGGCAGCGACGTCTGCGTCTGCGGGGAGTTCTACCGCAGCCAGCACCAGCGCCGTAAGTTCAGCCGTGGGTGTCGCGCTGGCGGCAACCGGTGGCGGTGATGGCTCCAATACCGGAACCACGACCACTACGACGACCAGCACCCAGTAATAACGGGTGTTTTAATCATAACCACACTTCGGTGTGGTTATTTCGCCCCTTCGGAGAAGAGTCGTGAAGCGACCTGCAATCATCCTGATTTGCCTGCTGTTGCAGGCGTGCTCAGCTACCACCAAAGGGCTGGGCCACTCACTGTGGGACAGCATGTTCGGCACGCCGGGCGTGCATCTGACCGATGACGAACTTCAGAACATGCCGTATGCCAGCCAGTACATGCAGCTAAACGATGGTCCGCAACTGTTTGTGGTGCTCGCTTTCGATGAAAACGGGCAGCAGAAATGGGTGACGCAGGATCAGGCCACCATCGTGACGCAGCATTCCCGCATCGTGAAAACGTTGCTCGGCGGCGACAACCTGCTTGAGGTGAACAACCTGGCTGAAGATCCGCTCATCAAGCCGAATCAGATCGTCGATGGCGCAAGCTGGACGCGCACGATGGGCTGGACCGAGCATAAACAGGTGCGCTACGCCACGGCCCGCTCCACCTTCCGCTGGGACGGTACGGACAGTGTCAAAGTGGGCAGCGACGAAACGCAGGTGCGCGTGCTGGATGAAGAAGTGACAACCGATCAGGCCACCTGGCATAACCGCTTCTGGGTGGACGAAGAGGGGCAAATCCGCCAGTCCTTACAGTATCTCGGTGCCGGTTTCTTCCCGGTGAAGGCCACCCTGATCAAGGCGGCGAAATCATGAAAATGTTCATCCACATTGCGCTTCTCGCCAGCCTGACCTCGCCGCTGGCGTGGTCTGCGGGAACGGTACAGGTCTACACCCCGGACAGCGAAAAACCTAAAACCTTAACCAATGCCGGGCATCTGCTCGATCTGGTGGGGCAGCCGAGGCTGGCGAAAAGCTGGTGGACCGGGGCGGTGATCAGCGAGCGTCAGGCGACGATCGTAGCGGAACAAAAACATCAGGCGCTGCTCGCCCGACTAAGCGGGCTGGCACAACAGGAAGATACCGACGATGCCGCTGCCATTACTAGCCTGCGTCAGCAGCTTCAGGCGGTTAAGGTGACGGGGCGCCAGAAGGTGAATCTGGATCCGGATGAGGTGCGCGTTGCGGAAAACGGCAATCCGTCGCTGGAAGGGGACTATACCCTGTGGCTTCCGGCTCAGCCTTCCACCGTCACCATGATGGGGCTTCTCAGCAGCCCTGGCAAAAAGCCGTTTACGCCGGGCCGGGACGTGGCGAGCTATCTCGACGAGCAAAGTCTGCTCAGCGGAGCGGATAACAGCTATGCCTGGGTGGTCTATCCGGACGGGCATACGCAGAAAGCGCCAGTGGCTTACTGGAATAAACGCCATATCGAACCTATGCCAGGCAGCATCATTTTTGTCGGTTTTGCCGACCATTTCTGGACGAAAGCGTATGACGGGCTTAATGCCGATATCCTTCGCTCCCTGATACAGCGGATACCGGAATAATGAAAAAAACCTATCTCTACAGCATGCTTGCACTGTGCGTGAGTTCCGCCTGTCATGCAGAAACGTATCCGGCACCCATCGGCCCGTCGCAGTCCGATTTTGGCGGCGTGGGCTTACTGCAAACCCCAACCGCGCGTATGGCCCGCGAGGGGGAAATCAGCCTTAACTATCGCGATAACGATCAGTACCGTTACTACTCTGCGTCCGTGCAGCTGTTCCCCTGGCTGGAGACCACGCTGCGCTACACCGACGTGCGTACAAAACAGTACAGCAGCGTGGATGCCTTCTCCGGCGACCAGACTTATAAAGACAAAGCTTTCGACGTGAAGCTGCGCCTGTGGGAAGAGAGCTACTGGATGCCGCAGGTCTCCGTTGGTGCGAAGGATATCGGCGGGACCGGCCTGTTTGACGCGGAATACATCGTGGCCAGCAAAGCCTGGGGACCGTTTGATTTCTCACTCGGTCTGGGATGGGGCTATCTCGGCACCAGCGGCAACGTCAAAAATCCGTTCTGTACCTACAGCGATAAATACTGCTACCGCGATAACAGCTACCAGAAAGCGGGCTCCATCAACGGGGACCAGATGTTCCACGGCCCGGCCTCGCTGTTTGGCGGCGTGGAGTATCAAACACCGTGGCAGCCGTTACGTCTGAAGCTGGAGTACGAAGGAAACGACTACTCGCAGGACTTCGCCGGGAAAATTGAGCAAAAGAGCAAGTTTAACGTCGGCGCCATTTACCGCGTCACCGACTGGGCCGACGTTAACCTCAGCTATGAGCGCGGTAATACCCTAATGTTTGGCTTTACCCTGCGCACTAACTTTAACGACATGCGGCCGCACTACAATGACAACCCGCGGCCAAAATATCAGCCGGAGCCGCAGGATGCGATCATTCAGCACTCCGTGGTAGCGAATCAGCTGACGCTGCTGAAATATAACGCGGGCCTGGCGGATCCAAAGATCCAGACCAAAGGCGATACGCTGTACGTCACCGGCGAGCAGGTAAAATACCGAGACTCCCGCGAAGGGATCGAGCGCGCCAACCGGATCGTCATGAACGATCTGCCGGAGGGGATCCGCACGATCCGCGTGACGGAGAACCGCCTCAACCTGCCGCAGGTCACAACCGAAACCGATGTTGCCAGCCTTAAGCGTCATCTTGAAGGCGAACCGCTGGGACATGAAACCGAGCTGGTACAAAAACGCGTTGAGCCGGTGGTGCCAGAGAGCACCGAGCAGGGCTGGTATATCGATAAATCCCGCTTCGATTTCCATATCGATCCGGTGCTGAACCAGTCCGTGGGTGGGCCGGAAAACTTCTACATGTATCAGCTGGGGGCGATGGCGACGGCGGATCTGTGGGTGACCGACCACCTGTTGACCACCGGTAGTCTGTTCGGCAACATTGCTAACAACTACGACAAATTTAACTACACCAACCCGCCGAACGATTCAAAACTGCCGCGCGTGCGTACCCGCGTTCGCGAATATGTGCAGAACGATATCTACGTGAATAACCTCCAGGCCAACTACTTCCAGTACTTCGGCAACGGCTTCTACGGCCAGGTTTACGGTGGCTATCTGGAAACCATGTTCGGCGGCGCCGGGGCAGAAGTGCTTTATCGTCCTGTCGACAGCAACTGGGCGTTTGGGATTGATGCTAACTACGTGAAACAGCGTGACTGGCGCAGCGCGCAGGACATGATGAAGTTCACCGACTACAGCGTCAAAACCGGCCACCTGACCGCCTACTGGACGCCGTCGTTCGCGCAGGACGTGCTGGTGAAAGCCAGCGTCGGCCAGTATCTGGCGGGTGATAAGGGCGGCACGCTGGATATCTCCAAACACTTCGACAGCGGCGTGGTGGTGGGCGGCTATGCCACCATCACCAACGTTTCGCCAGACGAGTACGGGGAAGGGGACTTCACCAAAGGGGTGTACGTGTCGATTCCGCTGGATCTGTTCTCATCAGGCCCAACCCGCAGCCGTGCGGCAGTGGGCTGGACGCCGCTGACGCGCGACGGCGGTCAGCAGCTTGGACGTAAATTCCAGCTGTATGATATGACCAGCGATAAGAACATTAACTTCCGCTGATGCTTATTTGCCCGGTGGCGCTGCGCTTACCGGGTCTACGAGAGTGTTTTTGTAGGCCGGGCAAACGCAGTGCCGCCCGGCAAGAATGTTCATCTGGACAAAACATAAACAAAAAATATAGATCCCCGTCACATTTTTGCGTTATACAGGAACCTCGCCCTGGAGAATGAGGTGCTGTATGACATCCCTGACTCGTCCGCGCGTTGAGTTTATCTCAACGATACTCCAGACCGTGCTGAACCTCGGTCTGCTGAGCCTTGGCCTGATCCTGGTCGTTTTTCTGGGTAAAGAGACGGTGCATCTGGCGGATGTGCTGTTCGCCCCTGAGCAAACCAGCAAATACGCGCTGGTGGAAGGCCTGGTGGTCTACTTTCTCTACTTTGAATTTATCGCCCTGATTGTGAAGTACTTTCAGTCCGGCTTTCACTTCCCGCTGCGCTATTTTGTGTACATTGGCATCACCGCCATTGTGCGGCTGATCATCGTCGATCATAAATCCCCGCTCGACGTGCTGATCTACTCGGCGGCGATCCTGCTGCTGGTGATCACCCTCTGGCTGTGCAACTCGAAGCGGCTGAAACGCGAATAAAAAAAATGGCGGCCCGGAGGCCGCCGAATAACAGTCACAAGTTGGTTCAATACAATACGTCTAAAGTTGAGGGTTGCAGTGGCATAACAAATGAAACTTAACCTTTCACACCGCCCGCCGTCAGGCCGTTGACCAGCCAGCGCTGGGCCAGCAGGAACACCACGGTAATCGGGATGGCAGAGAGGACGGCCGCCGCGGCAAAGTCGCCCCACAGGTAGTTTTGCGGGTTGAGGTACTGCTGCATACCGACGGCAAGGGTGTAGCTGTTCACATCGCGCAGTAGCAGTGAGGCGACCGGGACTTCGGTGATGGCGGCGATAAACGACAGGATAAACACCACCGCCAGAATCGGCACCGACAGCGGCAGCAGCACCAGACGGAACGCCTGCCACGGTGTCGCCCCATCCAGCGCCGCCGCTTCTTCCAGCGAGCCGTCGATGGTTTCGAAATAGCCTTTGATGGTCCACACATGAAGGGCGATGCCGCCAAGATAGGCGAAGATCACGCCGCCGTGAGTGTTCAGGCCGATGAACGGCACATACTGCCCAAGACGGTCAAACAGGGCATACAACGCCACCAGCGACAGCACGGCCGGGAACATCTGGAAAATCAGCATCCCTTTCAGCAGCGTCGCTTTGCCCGGGAAACGCATACGGGCGAAGGCGTAAGCGCAGGTGGTGGAGAGCGTCACGATGCCGATCGCAGTGATGGTCGCCACCTTCACCGAGTTCCATAGCCACAGCAGCACCGGGAACGGCGGCGGCGTGACGCGGCCATCCGCATGTTCCACGCTGAAGCCCAGCGCGAGCTTCCAGTGCTCCCAGGAGATTTCGTCCGGGATCAGGCTCCCGGTGGCGAAGTTCCCCGAGCGCAGGGAGATGGCGATAACCATCAGCAGCGGGAACATGATCGCTGCGATGAAAATCAGCAGGCCTAAGTGCGTCGCGAGGAGGCGCAGTTTCTGAGATTTGGGTTGTACCATTGCCATGATCAGTGCCCTCCTTAGTCAAATTTCATACGTGTGGCTTTCAGGTTCACAATCGCCAGGGCGCCCACCAGCAGGAAGATCAGGGTGGCAATCGCCGCCGCCAGGCCGAAGTCCTGACCGCCGCCGCCCTCGAAGGCGATGCGGTAGGTGTAGCTCACGAGCAGGTCGGTATAGCCTGCCGGCGTGGTGGTGCCGAGACGGTCCGGGCCACCGTTGGTCAACAGCTGAATCAGCACGAAGTTGTTAAAGTTAAAGGCGAAGCTGGCGATCATCAGCGGCGTAAGCGGCTTAATGAGCAGCGGCAGGGTAATTTTGAAGAAGTTCTGGAACGGACCCGCGCCGTCCATCGCCGAGGCTTCGTAAAGGTCGTCCGGGATAGCCTTCAGCAGCCCCATGCACAGGATCATCATGTATGGATAACCGAGCCAGGTGTTCACGATGATAATCATCGAGCGAGCGGTGGTTGGGTCGCTGAACCAGGCCGGTTTGATACCGAACAGCGCGCTCAGCATCATGTTGATTTCACCGAAGCTCTGGTTAAACAGCCCTTTGAAAATCAGAATCGAGATAAACGACGGCACGGCGTAGGGCAGAATCAGCAGCACGCGGTAAATCGCTTTGCCTTTCAGGGACTCCCACTGCACGAGGCAGGCCAGCACCATGCCTACGGCCACGGTCAGGATCACGGTTAGCACCGAGAAGACCACCGTCCAGACGAAGATGGCGAAGAACGGTTTCTGGATGCCTTCGTCGGTAAATACGCGGGTGAAGTTGTCCCAGCCGATGGTGACGGTATAGCCCGGGCTGAGTTTGTCGTCGCCCCAGCTGCCGTCGGCATTCACCGACTGATAGAAACCGATATCGTTGTTCGGACGGTACTTCACGCCGCTCTGGTTGTTGGTCAGCGTGCCGTCATCCGCCAGAGTATAAAGCGGCTGCGTGCCGGAGAACTGGCGCAGCGAGCTCATGGTCACTTTGCTTTCGTCTGGCAGCACGGCGGTGAGCTGGGTCAGCGCCTGACGATTCTGGGTAATGATACGCAGGTTCGCACGTTCACCTTCCGGCAGGGCCGCAGCCTCTTTTAAGGCCAGCTTCTGCTCGCCGCCAAATTTGAACGCGTCGGAAAGATAGGTTTTGCCGCTCTCACCGTCAGTGAGCGCTAACTTCCACTCGTCACCCGTGGGATACAGGCCGAAGTTAAAGGTTTTACCCGCCTGGTAAGAACGATCCAGAAGCACCTGGGTGGCACGCTCCTGCGCGAGCTGGTTGGTGCTGCTGTAGTTGGTAAAGGCAATCGCGATGGTGCAGATCAGCGGAAAGAGGACAAACAGCCCCATCCCGGCAACGCCCGGGTAGACATAGCGCCAGGCGTACGCTTTACGGTTGGCGAAAATATACAGGCCAACCGAGCTTAAAATCAGCGTCATGATGGCAAACAGGTATTCCCCTTGCACGTACATTAAAACAACAAGGTAACCCACCAGCAGACACAGCAGACCTATCACTGACCACTTCAGTGCGTCGCTTTGCCACCAGTGTTTCTTTTTAATGACATCCATGGGGTTCTTCCTCTACAACGGTGGAAACTTATCGTCAGGTGGCGCTGCGCTTACCTGACCTACGGATCGTGCCGTAGTCGTAGGGCGGGTAAGCGCACGCGCCACCCGCCGTTTTTCAGACTTACTTAGTAATACGGCCCTGAGCATCTTTCAGTGCGGCATCGACAGTCTGGCGACCGCTTGCAGCGTTGATGACCGCGGTACGGGTGGCGTACCAGAACGCAGCCATCTGTGGGATGTTCGGCATGATTTCGCCTTTCTGGGCGTTATCCATGGTGGCCGCAATACGCGGATCTTTCGCCAGCTGATCCTGGAAGGATTTCAGCGCAACGGCGCCCAGCGGCTTGTCCTTGTTCACTTCATCCAGACCCTGATCGGTCAGCAGGTAGTTTTCGAGGAACTCTTTCGCCAGCTCTTTGTTCGGGCTGGCGGCGTTGATGCCTGCGCTTAGCACGCCCACGAACGGTTTAGACGGCTTGCCGTTGAAGGTTGGCAGCAGGGTCACGCCGTAGTTGATTTTGCTCTTGTCGATGTTGGTCCAGGCCCACGGACCATTGATGGTCATCGCGGTTTCGCCTTTGTTGAACGCCGCTTCCGCGATGGAGTAGTCGGTATCCGCATTCATGTGTTTGTTCTTGATGAGGTCAACCAGGAAGGTCAGACCCGCTTTCGCGCCTGCGTTGTCCACGCCCACGTCTTTCACGTCATATTTGCCGTTTTCAAACTTGAACGCGTAACCGCCGTCGGCAGCAATCAGCGGCCAGGTGAAGTACGGCTCTTGCAGGTTGAACATCAGGGCGGATTTACCTTTCGCCTTCAGCTCTTTATCCAGAGCAGGGATCTCTTCCCAGGTCTTCGGCGGGTTTGGCACCAGGTCTTTGTTGTAAATCAGAGACAGCGCTTCAACCGCGATTGGGTAAGCGATCAGCTTGCCGTTATAGCGAACGGCGTCCCAGGTGAACGGGAACAGTTTGTCCTGGAAGGCTTTGTCTGGCGTAACTTCTGCCAGCAGGCCAGACTGCGCGTAGCCCCCGAAACGGTCATGCGCCCAGAAGATAATGTCCGGACCATCGCCAGTTGCCGCAACCTGCGGGAACTTCTCTTCCAGTTTGTCCGGGTGTTCTACGGTGACTTTGATACCGGTGTCTTTCTCGAATTTTTTGCCCACTTCGGCCAGACCGTTATAGCCCTTGTCGCCGTTAATCCAGATAACCAGCTTACCTTCTTCAATTTTGGCGAGAGCCGGTGCGGAAATCATCATTGCTGCGAGGGCGGACAATGCGAAAACGCGTGCGCCAGTCTTGATCTTCATATCTGCCATCCTTTATTGGTGATGTGCTCGTGGATACATAAGGTGGTTCAACGTGACTCAGTCTCCTTATTTGACATCCTCTTTCCATCCTCCCAGTCCCTACGCCCCACCCCCTGTTTGTGTGATCCCTGTAACATAAATTTAAGTTATGAGTGCTGGCGCACATAAAAACCCACTGAATTTTGCAGGCCGCTTCACGATTTTCGCCTCAGCCCCTCCGCTGCGGTCGCAGAGCCTGCTCTCTCATCCTCCCGCCTCCTCCCCCATAAAAAAGCCGGGGGGTGGAGGATTCACGAAAGTAATGGAACACGCATAGTGAACTTATCTTGAATGTTTCTGTCGGTGACAGGTTGTAACGAAGGGAGAAGGGCATGGCGAGCGTACAGCTGCGTAATGTAACGAAAGCCTGGGGCGACGTTGTGGTGTCAAAAGACATCAATCTGGACATCCACGAAGGTGAGTTTGTGGTGTTCGTGGGTCCATCAGGCTGTGGTAAATCGACTCTGCTGCGTATGATTGCCGGTCTTGAAACCATCACCAGTGGCGATTTATTTATTGGTGATACCCGAATGAACGACATCCCGCCAGCTGAACGCGGCGTGGGCATGGTGTTCCAGTCTTATGCCCTTTATCCGCATCTTTCCGTTGCCGAGAACATGTCCTTTGGCCTGAAGCTGGCCGGCGCGAAAAAAGAGACCATTAACCAGCGCGTCACCCAGGTGGCGGAAGTGCTCCAGCTGGCACATCTGCTGGAGCGTAAACCGAAGGCGCTCTCCGGTGGTCAGCGTCAGCGTGTGGCCATTGGCCGTACGCTGGTGGCCGAGCCGCGCGTGTTCCTGCTCGATGAACCGCTTTCTAACCTGGATGCCGCCCTGCGCGTCCAGATGCGTATCGAAATCTCCCGTCTGCACAAACGCCTTGGACGCACGATGATTTACGTCACCCACGATCAGGTCGAAGCGATGACGCTGGCCGACAAAATCGTGGTGCTGGACGCCGGTCGCGTGGCGCAGGTGGGCAAACCGCTGGAGCTGTATCACTACCCGGCAGACCGCTTTGTTGCGGGCTTCATTGGCTCGCCAAAGATGAACTTCCTGCCCGTAAAAGTGACCGCGACGGCAATCGAACAGGTACAGGTGGAGCTGCCAAACCGTCAGCAAGTCTGGCTGCCGGTCGACAGCGCCAACGTACAGGTGGGGGCCAATATGTCCCTCGGTATCCGCCCTGAGCATTTACTGCCGAGCCACATCGCTGATGTGACGCTGGAAGGTGAAGTTCAGGTCGTCGAACAGCTTGGTCACGAAACACAGATTCATATCCAGATCCCCGCCATCCGTCAGAACCTGGTCTACCGCCAGAATGACGTGGTGTTGGTAGAAGAGGGTGCCACATTCGCTATCGGTTTGCCGCCAGAGCGTTGCCATCTGTTCCGTGAGGATGGCACTGCATGTCGTCGGTTGCACAAAGAGCCAGGCGTTTAAGCATTCCAATTACAAAGAAAAGCAATGATCTCAGGAGATAGAATAATGATTACTCTGCGCAAAGTCCCTCTGGCTGTCGCCATTGCGGCAGGCATCCTGTCTGCCCAGGCGGGCGCCGTAGACTTTAAAGGTTATGCTCGTTCCGGCATTGGCTGGACCGGAAGTGGCGGTGAACAACAATGTTTCCAGGCAACAGGCGCACAAAGTAAATACCGTCTCGGTAACGAATGTGAAACCTACGCCGAACTGAAACTGGGCCAGGAAGTGTGGAAAGAAGGCGACAAGAGCTTCTATTTCGACACCAACGTAGCGTACTCCGTTTCTCAACAGAATGACTGGGAATCCACCAGCCCGGCCTTCCGTGAAGCTAACGTGCAGGGTAAAAACCTGATTGAATGGCTGCCAGGCTCTACCATCTGGGCCGGTAAGCGCTTCTATCAGCGTCATGACGTACACATGATCGACTTCTACTACTGGGATATCTCTGGTCCTGGTGCCGGTATTGAAAACATCGATCTGGGCTTTGGTAAACTCTCTCTGGCAGCGACCCGTTCTTCTGAGTCCGGCGGTTCTGCAACCTTCGCCGATCGTGATGCGGACGGCGACCGTGTTTATGACAATATTGTACCAAACGATGTCTTCGACGTTCGCTTAGCCGGTCTGGAAACCAACCCGGGCGGTACGCTGGAGCTGGGCGTTGACTACGGTCATACCAACATTCCTGACGACTACTACCTGCAACCTGGCGCCTCTAAAGATGGCTGGCTGTTCACCGCTGAACACACCCAGAGCATGATGAAAGGCTTCAACAAGTTCGTACTGCAATACGGTACGGATTCCATGACCTCTAACGGTAAAGGTATTCCACAGGGCGGCAGCATCGATAACGACGGCTCTATGTGGCGCGTGCTGGACCACGGTGCAATCACCCTGGCAGACCGTTGGGACCTGATGTACGTCGGTATGTACCAGAACATCGATCGTGACAACAACAACGGTACCGAGTGGTGGACCGTGGGTGTTCGTCCAATGTTCAAATGGACGCCGATCATGAGCACCTTGCTGGAAGTGGGCTACGACAACGTCAAATCTCAGAAAACTGACGACAAAAACAGCCAGTACAAAATCACCCTGGCACAGCAATGGCAGGCAGGCGACAGCATCTGGTCCCGTCCGGCTATCCGTGTCTTCGCAACCTACGCGAAGTGGGATGAGAAATGGGGCTATGCAAACAACGACTCAGGTGCAGGTTACACCTCTGGCGTAGCGTATAGCGACACCTCCGCGAAAACCTTCAGCCGTGGCGACAACGATGAGTGGACCTTCGGCGCCCAGATGGAAATCTGGTGGTAATTCGTCAAGCCTGACGTAATGACCTGAAAAGAGGGGCGCAAGCCCCTCTCTCCTTAGGGTGCTGCGCGCTATTGCCTGGCCACCGCAGTGCTCACGCTATCAGAGGTAATAACAATGAAAATGAAGAAAAGTCTCGTCGCGCTGTGCCTCTCTGCGGGGCTGTTGGCCTGTGCGCCTGCGGTCACCTTTGCAGATGTGAATTTTGTTCCTCAAAATACCAGCGCTGCGCCAGCTATTCCGGCTGCGGCACTACAGCAACTGGTGTGGACGCCAGTTGATCAATCGAAAACACAAACTACCCAGCTTTCAGCGGGGGGCCAGTCACTGAACGTGCCGGGTATCAGCGGTCCGGTCGCGGCTTTCAGCGTGCCGGCGAATATCGGCGAGCTGACCCTGACGTTGACCAGTGAAGTCAATAAACAGACCAGCGTCTTCGCGCCTAACGTGCTGATCCTCGATCAGAACATGACGCCATCCGCGTTCTTCCCAAGTGACTATTTCAGCTATCAGGAGCCTGGCGTCATGAGTGCCGATCGGCTGGAAGGCGTTATGCGCCTGACGCCAGCCCTGGGTCAGCAGAAGATTTATGTCCTGGTGTTCACGACTGAAAAAGATCTGCAACAGACAACGAAGCTTGTTGACCCGGCAAAAGCCTATGCGAAAGGCACGGGGAACTCTGTCCCGGATATTCCGGACCCGCTTGCCCGTCATACCACCGATGGTCTGATCAAGCTGAAAGTCTCCACCAACAGCGCCTCCAGCGTACTCGTAGGCCCGCTGTTTGGCTCATCTGGCCCGGGTCCGGTAACGGTGGGTAATACTGCCGCGCCTGTGTACGCCGCGCCAGCCGCAGCACCGGCCGCAGCCCCGGCCCCGGCGAAAAAAGCCGAGCCCGTGCTTAACGATACTGAAACTTACTTTAACAACGCCATCAAGCAGGCGGTTAAAAACGGCGATGTCGATAAAGCGCTGAAACTGCTTGATGAAGCTGAGCGTTTAGGTTCAACCACTGCCCGTTCCACCTTTATCAGCAGTGTAAAAGGCAAGGGGTAACCGTCTCCCCACAGTGCTGATTTTGTTAGTCGTTTAGTGCGCCTTCACGGGCGCACTTTTTTTGGCTAAGTTGCACCATTGTTGCGATAGTGATCGCTAAATTTGGTTTGTCCGTCCTCATTTTGCCAATCTGCGATACAATGCCTTTACGTTATGTATCGGAGAGTCTGGCATGTCACACCCCGCGCTAACGCAGCTGCGTGCGCTACGCTATTTCGACCAAATACCCGCGCTTGACCCGGAGCAACTGGACTGGCTGCTGCTGGAAGATTCCATGACAAAACGTTTTGAGCAACAGGGTAAAACGGTCACGGTGACGATGATTCAGGAAGGGTTTGTCTCGCCTGCGGAGATTGCCAGCGAGCTGCCGCTGCTGCCGCAGGAAGAACGCTACTGGCTGCGTGAAATTTTACTGTGTGCCGATGGCGAGCCGTGGCTTGCCGGGCGGACGGTGGTTCCTGAGTCTACACTTTCCGGGCCGGAGCTGGCATTGCAACGCCTCGGCAAAACGCCCCTGGGGCGCTATCTGTTCACCTCGTCTGAACTGACCCGTGATTTTATTGAAATTGGTTGCGATGCCGATTTGTGGGGGCGCCGTTCCCGCCTTCGTTTGAGTGGCAAGCCGTTAATACTGACGGAACTCTTTTTGCCTGCATCGCCGTTGTACTAAGAGGGAGAAAAAATGGAGTGGAGTCTGACGCAGAATAAGCTGCTGGCCTATCACCGCCTGATGCGTACTGATAAACCCATTGGCGCGCTGCTGCTGCTGTGGCCGACCTTATGGGCGCTGTGGGTTGCCACGCCGGGCGTGCCGCCGCTGTGGATCCTGGCGGTGTTTGTGGCGGGCGTCTGGCTGATGCGCGCTGCGGGCTGTGTGGTTAACGACTATGCTGACCGGAAATTTGATGGACATGTTAAGCGCACCGCGAATCGTCCTCTGCCGAGCGGTCAGGTGACCGGGAAAGAGGCGCGCATTCTGTTTGTGGTGCTGGTGCTTCTCTCTTTTATGCTGGTGTTAACCCTTAACACCATGACCATTCTGCTGTCCGTTGCTGCTCTGGCGCTGGCCTGGGTTTACCCGTTCATGAAGCGATACACCCATCTGCCGCAGGTGGTATTGGGTGCGGCATTTGGCTGGTCGATTCCCATGGCGTTTGCCGCGGTCAGCGAGTCCGTTCCGCTCAGCTGCTGGCTGATGTTCCTGGCGAATATTCTCTGGGCCGTTGCGTACGATACCCAATACGCGATGGTCGATCGCGATGACGATCTCAAGATTGGCATCAAATCGACGGCGATCCTGTTTGGTCGTCACGACAAACTTATCATCGGCATATTGCAGGTGGCGGTGCTGGCGCTGATGGTGGCGATTGGTCGCCTGAACGGGCTGAACTGGGAGTTTTACTGGTCCGTACTGGTGGCGGGGCTGCTGTTTGCGTATCAGCAGAAGCTGATCGCGAAGCGCGAGCGTGAAGCCTGCTTTAAAGCGTTTCTGAATAATAACTACGTCGGGCTGGTGCTGTTTCTGGGCCTGGCGATGAGTTACTGGTGATAAAAAAGCCGGGTGGCGGCTTCGCCTTACCCGGCCTACGATTTAGCGGAACATATAGGCCGGGTAAGCGTTAGCGCCACCCGGCTTTAGCATCATTCGCCCTGCGTCGAACTCTCAATCGTCAAACGCACATCCGCGGTAATCAGCTCTGCCAGCATCTGGTAAACCTTCATCGTCTCTTCCGGCTCGGCATCGCCCGTATCGCTAATGTACCCTTCGTCGCGCAGCGTCAGCACCAGGGAGCTGAATACCGCTTTGTCGAAGAATTCCGGGGCGTTAATGCCATGCAGAACGGAAAGGCGCTGGGCCAGCGTCCGGCTCTCTTTTTCCAGCGTACCGCGGTTGATGGACGGATTTGCACTCAGCAACCAGAAGGTAATGGCGTAGCGCTGCAACGTCTCACGCGCACCGGAAGCCAGAAGCTGCAAGGTACGGGAACGTGACGGATTGATATGCAGTTCATCATCACTGATGGTAATCAGCCCCTGACGATGCATCTCTGCCGTCATTTTATCGAGCTCTGCCGCCAGTTCATCCTTACTCCAGCGCAGGAACAGCTCCGCTTTCAGCATTGGGTAGATGGCCTGAATATGGCGCAGCAGCTCCTGACGCGAAATCCGGCGGTGCTGGGTAATAATGGCCGCCATCAGCGACGGCAGCATCAGCATGTGCGTGATGTTATTGCGGTAGTAGGTCATCAGCACGGCCTGCTCGCGCGGCAGAATGATGATGTCACCAATCGTATCTTTCTCGACTTCGAACTTGTTCATCTGCAACGCGTGATCGATCAGCTCGCTGGCGGTGGCAGACGGCACGGTCGAATCAACGGAATACGGCACGTTGCGCATGATATCCAGGTAGCAATCAATCTGCTCGGTCAGCTGCTCACGGGTCAGTGAACGCTGGCGGGAGGCCAGAAGCGCAGTACAACACAGGTTCATGGCGTTTGCCGCACCAGCATTGTTGATGCGTACCATCAGCTCGGATGCAATGCCGTTGACCGTTGGCGTCAGCCAGGCCGGACGTACCGCTTCGATAGGATCGATAGACTCGCGCCACTCCGGAACATGATGGTTCAGATATGTCATCAACGGCAGGGGCTCACCAAAGTTCACGTAGCCCTGGCCGAGGTTGCGCAGTTTACTCAGCCCACGCAGCATCTGCGGCAGACTCTCTTTCTCTTTGGTCGCTCCGCGCAGCTCTTTCGCGTAGGTGCCCACTTCCATCACGTGTTCATAACCGATGTAAATAGGCACCAGCGTGATAGGACGCGTACCGCCACGCAGCATGGCCTGAATGGTCATCGACAGCGTGCCGGTCTTCGGATCGAGCAGACGACCGGTACGCGAGCGACCGCCTTCAACAAAGTACTCCACGGAATAACCGCGGCTGAACAGCTCGCCCAGATACTCCCTGAAGACGGTGGAGTAAAGCTTGTTACCCTTGAAGGTACGACGAATAAAGAACGCACCCAGACGGCGGAAAATCGGGCCTGCTGGCCAGAAGTTCAGGTTGATACCGGCAGCAATATGCGGCGGCACCAGACCCTGGTGATAGAGCACGTAAGAGAGCAACAGGTAGTCCATGTGGCTGCGGTGGCAGGGCACATAGACAATCTCGTGGCCGTCGTGCGCTAACTGACGTACGCGCTCGGCGTTGTGGACGTTAATCCCCTGATAGAGGCGGTTCCACGTGAAGCCAAGGATACGGTCAGAGAGGCGAATCATCTCGTAGGAGAAATTCGCGGCGATCTCTTCCATCAGCGCTATCGCGTTCTGCTGAGCTTTCTCGTGCGAAATTTTCTTGCTGCGCGCTTCGTCTTCTACGGCACGGGCAATCGCTTTGGAAGCCAGCAGCTTGTTGAACAGATCCTGACGTGCCGGGAGACGTGGTCCAACGGCCGCCAGACGCTGACGTGCAAAGTGCATACGCGCAACGCGCGCCAGCTTTTGCGCAATGATTTTGTCAGTGCCGTGTTCATCCGCCATGCGGCGCAGTGAAACGGAAGGTGAGAAGCGGACAAAGCTGTCGCGTCCTAGCCAGGAGACGGCGAAGAACTTCTGAATGCCGTTGAGCATACGCAGCGGCGGGTTCTCTTCCCCTTTTTCGCGCCCCGGACGACGGCCAAACATCACCGACACCGGCACCATCTGCACGTCCAGATCGGGGTTGCTGCGGTGCAGATCGAGGTAATCATGGAACAGCTTAATGGACTCTTCTTTCGGCGTGTAATAGGTGAACACGCGCGGCCCGCCATGGATGAACACGTAGCGCGGCAGCAGCGTACCGTCGACTTCCAGCGGTTCAAGCGGGTCAGGTAAATCGTGCGCCAGACATTGAGCGCGAAGCGTCAGCAGGTCTGCCTTCGAGTTATAAGGCAAAACGTACATAATAGGGCGCGACGTATCGAGCCCTAATTCCAGCGCAGGTTCTGCTGGGATAGACTTACTTTTTACCAGGACGCTTAATGGTAAATTAAGTAATTTGTAGTAAATTCGTGGCCAGCCGGACATAAACGATGTAAAGCCTCTGGTTA
This sequence comes from Enterobacter sp. MGH 33, assembly GCF_000534535.1. Taxonomy (NCBI): domain Bacteria; kingdom Pseudomonadati; phylum Pseudomonadota; class Gammaproteobacteria; order Enterobacterales; family Enterobacteriaceae; genus Enterobacter; species Enterobacter sp. MGH 33. The sequence continues at coordinate 570,779 of NZ_KI973212.1, forward strand.
ATAATGCAATTGCGGCGCAAGGATAACAGAAAGCGCGCAAAATTTCTGTTGTTACCCGTCATACTTCAGGTTGCAGCAAAACGCGCTGCGGCTTTAGTTACAGACGCTATTTATCATAAAAGGTTCTTTTAATGGCCAATAATATCACTGGGTTAACTCGAATCATTAAAGCTGCCGGTTATTCATGGAAAGGTTTCCGCGCGGCATGGGTTAATGAAGCCGCTTTCCGCCAGGAAGCGGTTGCCGCAATCGTTGCCGTTGTCATCGCCTGCTTCCTTGATGTTGATGCTATCACCCGCGTACTGCTCATCGGATCTGTCCTTCTGGTGATGATAGTGGAAATTCTGAATAGCGCTATTGAGGCCGTTGTTGACCGAATCGGGTCGGAATTCCATGAACTGTCTGGCCGGGCGAAAGACATGGGTTCCGCTGCCGTACTGCTGGCGATTATCACTGCGGCGATCACCTGGGTCACGCTGCTTTGGTCGCATTTCCGATGAGCCTCGAGGAATAATTAAGTCCCTGGTTTTTTGTGCAGTTTTTGGTTCCAAAATCGCCTTTGACTGTATATACTCACAGCATAACTGTATATACACCCAGGGGGCGGTATGAAAGCGTTAACGACCAGGCAGCAAGAGGTGTTTGATCTCATTCGGGATCATATCGGCCAGACGGGTATGCCACCCACGCGTGCAGAAATTGCGCAGCGTCTGGGCTTCCGTTCTCCTAATGCTGCCGAAGAGCACCTTAAAGCGCTGGCGCGTAAGGGCGTGATTGAGATTGTTTCCGGCGCCTCACGCGGCATTCGTCTGCTTGTGGAAGAAGAGAGCGGTATTCCACTGGTGGGCCGCGTTGCCGCAGGTGAACCTCTGCTGGCGCAGCAGCACATCGAAGGGCACTATCAGGTTGACCCAGGCATGTTCAAGCCGAGCGCCGATTTCCTGCTGCGCGTTAGCGGAATGTCCATGAAAGATATCGGTATTCTGGATGGCGATCTGCTGGCGGTACACAAAACGCAGGATGTGCGTAACGGGCAAGTCGTGGTGGCGCGCATTGATGATGAAGTGACGGTTAAGCGCCTGAAAAAACAAGGCAATACCGTGCAGCTTCTGCCTGAAAACAATGAATTCTCCCCGATTGTGGTGGATCTCCGCGAGCAGAGCTTCTCTATTGAAGGACTGGCGGTCGGCGTTATCCGCAACGGTGAATGGCTGTAATCTCTTCCTGACAGGCTGTAGTTCCTCTACAGCCTGGCCTGTTTTCTGATTCCGGTAATTTCCATGGCATTGCTAACTTCTGCCGATAAGGCGTTGTGGCGTCTTGCGCTACCGATGATTTTTTCCAATATTACCGTTCCTCTGCTGGGGCTGGTGGATACGGCGGTTATCGGGCATCTCGATTCGCCGATTTATCTTGGCGGCGTCGCGATCGGCGCAACGGCGACCAGCTTCCTCTTTATGCTGCTGCTTTTTCTGCGCATGAGTACGACAGGCCTGACGGCCCAGGCGTATGGTGCAAAAGATCCTCTGCGTCTGGCGCGTGCGCTGGTTCAGCCGCTCATTCTGGCATTCGGTGCCGGCGCGTTAATCGTTCTGTTGCGTACGCCGCTGATTGATCTTGCGCTCCATATTGTAGGTGGCAGCGATGCCGTACTGGAACAGGCCCGGCGGTTCCTCGAAATTCGCTGGCTCAGCGCGCCCGCTTCACTGGCAAACCTGGTCCTGCTGGGCTGGCTGCTGGGCGTGCAGTACGCCCGCGCGCCGGTGATCCTACTGGTGGTGGGCAACCTGCTTAACATTGTGCTCGATCTCTGGCTGGTGATGGGGCTGCACATGAACGTCCGGGGCGCGGCGCTGGCCACGGCGATTGCCGAGTACGGTACGCTGCTGATCGGTTTGGGGATGGTCTGGCGCGTGCTGGCGATGCGCGGTATCACCCTGGTTCTGCTGAAATCGGCCTGGCGCGGCAACATTCGTAAGCTGCTGGCGCTTAATCGCGACATCATGCTCCGTTCGCTTCTGCTGCAACTCTGCTTTGGTGCATTAACCGTTTTTGGTGCGCGTCTTGGGCCTGAGATCGTTGCCGTCAACGCAGTGCTTATGACATTACTGACCTTTACCGCTTACGCGCTGGATGGTTTTGCTTACGCCGTGGAGGCGCATTCAGGGCAGGCCTATGGCGCGCGTGAAAGCGGCCAGTTACGTGAAGTCTGGCGTGCTGCCTGTCGTCAGGCGGGCCTGGTAGCGCTGGTCTTTGCTCTGGTGTACGCCTGTTTTGGTGGGCATATTGTCGCGCTACTCACCTCGTTGCCCGCGCTACGTGAGCTGGCCGATCGCTACATCCTCTGGCAGGTAGTATTACCGGTGGTGGGCGTGTGGTGCTATTTGCTGGACGGCATGTTTATTGGTGCGACGCGAGGGGTGGAGATGCGCAACAGCATGGCCGTCGCGGCGGCGGGGTTCGGCCTGACGCTGCTAACCCTGCCGTATCTCGGCAATCATGGTCTGTGGCTGGCGCTGGCGGTGTTTCTCTCACTGCGTGGCCTTTCGCTGGCCGTTATCTGGCATCGTCACTGGCGAAACAATACCTGGTTTCCAGCCCCGCACGATATATCGTAACGGTTAAAGATTCCGAATATAAAAACAACTGCCGAATCCTTAACTACAATAATAATCACGTCCAGCAGAAAAGAACGAAGCGGACGATACTCATAGACGCTTAACACGAGGACACGATTATGAATAAAGACGAAATCGGCGGCAACTGGAAGCAATTCAAAGGTAAAGCGAAAGAACAGTGGGGTAAGCTGACAGATGACGATATGACCGTCATTGAAGGTAAGCGCGATCAGCTGGTAGGTAAAATCCAGGAGCGCTACGGTTACGAAAAAGATCAGGCGGAAAATGAAGTCAAAGACTGGGAAACCCGTAACGACTACCGCTGGTAACCGGCACTATCCCCAAGGGCGGCCCTGAGCCGCCTTTTTCTTTGGCTTTAACGCGGCTTTTTCTTCACCAGGATAGAGTGATCGTGCTGACAGGCATCCTGATGGCGGCATGACTCCACCTCCACGCAGGCAGAACATAAGCCGTGGGCTTCAATCACGTTATGGCGCAGCGCAAAGCCCATTCTGGCTGCCAGCGTATGCATAATATCTTCCACACCTTCCGCACACTCTTCCTTCACCACACCACAGCGATCGCAGATAAACATGGCGGACGTGTGAGTTGGCTGGTCAAAAAGATGGCACAGCACATAGCTGTTTGTTGATTCCACTTTATGCACAAACCCTTGCTCCAGCAGAAAATCCAGCGCCCGATAAACGGTCGGCGGTTTTGCCTGCGGCTCGCTTTCACGCAGCAGATCGAGCAGATCGTAGGCGCTGATGGCGCCCTGTTGCAGGCTCATCAGACGCAGTACCTCAAGGCGCTGCGGGGTCAGGCGCACATTGCGTTGCGCGCACAGCTTTTCAGCTTGCGCTAACAGCTCTTTTGTGGACTTGTCCATCGGGCACCTCGGATATGGTAAGGGGTGAAAACATTCACTTTATCATGTTCTGCTAAAAACACCGAGATCCGCCAGGCTGTGCTATACCTGACGCATCGCAAATCAGGAGATCGCAAAATGAAAAGACCTGACTGTATTCGGCACTGGCGGGACGTGGAAGGCGCTGATGACGCAACGTATCCTGACAGCAACGAACGTTTTTCTGTTGGCGCGCCGCTGGCCCGCAGGCTGGGTCTCGGCCGCATTGGTATTCACCATGAACGGCTGCCACCCGGACGCCGTACGTCTTATCCGCATGCGGAAAGCGACGAAGAGGAGTTTGTTTACGTTCTGGAGGGTTACCCTGAGGCCTGGATCAATGGCTATTTATGGAAGCTCGAACCCGGAGACAGCGTGGGATTTCCAGCCGGGACGGGCGTGTGTCACACCTTTATCAACAATACCGATGAAGAGGTGCGCTTACTGGTGGTGGGTGAGGCCAATAAAAAACATAACCGCATCTACTATCCGCTCAATCCGGTGTATGCCGCGACGCGCGAAGACCGCTGGGTCGACCATCCGCCTCAGTTTTTTGGGCCGCACGATGGAAAACCTGGGCGAAAATAATTTCCTCTTCTATAAATATTGATGGTCGTCACATATTACAACAGGCCGGGATGGAATTTAACTTAAGGAAATAGCGGGTCTTTTTGCACTTATTCACAGCAATAGTTCGTTCCTGTTTGGGTGATAACAGACAGGGTTAACTAATAACAAACTATTTACGAGCACACTGTGAAAAAACATTTTAAATTTTCGATGGTTAGCATCGCTGTCTCCTTTTTTATGGCAAATCAGGCGGGAGCAGCCAATACCTGGACGGAAGCGCGTAGCGACGCAATGGGCGGAACGGGTGTCGCGGCAGGGAGCTATGGCAGCGGGGCGTTAATCAACCCCGCGTTACTGGCAAAATCTAAGCCCGAGGATGATGTGACGGTTATTTTGCCGTCCGTTGGCGTACAGGTGACCGATGAAGACAATCTTCAGGACGAGATTGATACCATTAATGACAAAATCAATCATTACAAGGATGTGGTTGATAGTCTGACCCCCATTGAAGTTATCACCAATCCATTAGGTTCGATCAATCAGTTCCAGGGCGCAGCGAAAGATCTCGCTGATGAACTGGACTACCTGAAAGGCAAGACCGCACACGCCACCGCTGGGGCAGGGATTGCCGTCAGTATCCCTAACGATGTTCTTTCCGTGGCCTTTATGGCAAAAGGCTATGCCCATGGCCGGGTCAGCTCTTCAATCGATCAGCAGGACATTGATTATCTGCGCGGTATACAACGAAGCGATGCGGTGGCTGCCGGTGTGGCGCTGGATGCCGCGCTAAACGGCACCGATCAGATCACCAAAAACCTTAACTCTACGGCGTCTGGTCGGGCGGCGATTGTATCCGACTACGGTATTGCGGTGGCCCGTCAGTTCGATCTTGGCGGCGTTCCGGTTTCCGTTGGCGTCACGCCGAAGCTGCAAAAAACCTGGCTCTATAACTACACCACCTCAATCTACGATTACGACAGTAATAAGTGGAACGACAGCCGCTACCGTACCGACGACACTGGCTTCAACGTCGATGCCGGCATTGCTGCTGATTTCGGTGAAAACTGGACGGTCGGCGTGAGCGGACAAAACCTGATGTCGCGCGATATCGATACCAAAGATATCCGCATCCGCAACGGGCGTACGGGAGAGGTGGTGAGTTATAAAGACACCTATCAGATCCGTCCGCTGGTCACTGCCGGGGCCGCCTGGCACAACGATCTGGTCACGTTGACCGCAGACGGCGATCTGACCGAAACCAAGGGCTTTAAAAGCGAAGACACCTCCCAGTACGTTGGCGTTGGTGCCGAAGTCACGCCACTGAGCTGGCTGGCAGTACGCGCCGGTTATCGTGCGGATATGAAAGGGAACGACAGCAACGTCTTTACCGGCGGTGTCGGTTTCGCGCCGTTCAACTCCGTCCACGTTGACCTGATGGGGCTTTATGGCGAAGACGAGACCTGGGGCGCAGGGGCACAGTTGAGCATGACGTTCTAAAGTACACCGGAGGCGCTGCGCCTCCGGCTTTTCTTTGTGCTATAGTAGCGCCCCTTTTCCACCAGATGCTTAAAACTTCGCCATGTCGTCAGAATTCCAGACCGCTTTCCCTGCACACCGTTTCTCCATTGCGCCAATGCTCGACTGGACGGACAGACACTGCCGCTATTTCCTGCGTCAGCTCTCCCGCCATACGCTGCTGTACACCGAAATGGTCACTACCGGCGCAATTATTCACGGCAAGGGCGATTATCTGGCGTACAGCGAAGAGGAGCATCCGGTTGCGCTGCAACTGGGTGGCAGCGATCCGGCTGCGCTGGCGCAGTGCGCGAAGCTGGCTGAAGAACGCGGCTATGACGAGATTAACCTCAACGTCGGTTGCCCGTCCGACCGTGTGCAAAACGGTATGTTCGGCGCGTGTCTGATGGGTAATGCACATCTGGTGGCGGACTGTATCAAAGCGATGCGCGACGTCGTCTCTATCCCGGTTACGGTCAAAACCCGTATCGGCATAGACGACCAGGACAGCTACGAGTTTCTGTGTGATTTCATCAACACCGTATCAGGGAAGGGTGAATGCGAGATGTTTATCATCCACGCCCGTAAAGCCTGGCTCTCTGGCCTCAGCCCGAAAGAAAACCGCGAGATCCCGCCGCTGGACTACCCGCGCGTGTACCAGCTAAAACGCGACTTCCCGCACCTGACCATGTCGATCAACGGCGGTATTACGTCGCTGGACGAGGCCAAAGCGCATCTCGAACATATGGATGGCGTGATGGTCGGACGCGAGGCGTATCAGAATCCGGGCATTCTGGCGACGGTTGACCGGGAAATCTTTGGCGTTGACGGTGCTGACACCGATCCCGTGGCAGTAGTGCGCGCCATGTATCCGTACATTGAGCGCGAGCTGAGTCATGGTACGTATCTGGGCCACATTACCCGCCATATGCTTGGCCTGTTCCAGGGCATTCCTGGTGCGCGGCAGTGGCGTCGTTATCTCAGCGAAAACGCGCATAAGGCCGGTGCGGATATTGAGGTCCTGGAACACGCGCTGCGTCTGGTTGCGGATAAACGTTAAATTTCGCTAAAAGATGGTCAAATACGCCACGCCCTGCAACACATTGCGGGGCGTTTTGCTTTCAGAACAACGACTTATTTTTGGCATGTTTCTTGTAACGATCGCAGCATCATTCGGGAACTCGTGGGAGAGCACCATGCTGGAACTACTTTTTGTGATTGGCTTCTTTATCATGCTGATGGTCACGGGCGTATCGCTGCTCGGTATCCTGGCCGCGCTCGTCGTGGCCACGGTGGTGATGTTTGTTGGCGGTTTATTTGCCCTGACGATTAAACTCTTGCCGTGGTTACTTCTGGCGATTGCGGTGGTATGGGCGATACGGGCGATTAAATCACCAAAACTGCCCACTTATCAGCGTAATAACCGCTTCCGTTACTAAGGTATTGAGGTGTACGTCACATACCTGCAACTTTTCCGGCAGCAATCCTTAGAACAGAATAGGATTTACTTATCGAATCTGTCACTATGGCTGCCGCTAAAGAATTCATCGAGCTGTACCCTACATACAGCCGAACTAAAAAAAGAAAGGGCTTCCCACGGGAAGCCCAATTTCTTTTTATGGCTCAGGGAATTAACAGACTTGATCCCTGCGTTGCCCGGCTCTCCAGCACCTCATGCGCGCGCTGCGCATCGGTCAGCGGATATTTCTGCGCCTCTGCCACATCCACTTTAATTACCCCACTGGCGATCAGCGAGAACAGCTCGTTGCTGGCTTCCTCAAGTTCTTCCCGGTTGGTGATGTAACCTTGCAGGGAAGGGCGAGTGACATATAGCGACCCTTTCTGATTCAGAATGCCCAGGTTGACGCCGGTGACTGCCCCGGAGGCGTTACCGAAGCTCACCATCAGCCCGCGACGTTGCAGGCAGTCCAGCGAAGATTCCCAGGTGTCTTTCCCCACCGAGTCATACACCACGCGGACCTTTTTGCCGCCAGTGATCTCTTTCAGCCGCTCAACGATGCTCTCTTCCCGGTAGTTGATCACCTGCCATGCGCCCGCGTCCAGCGCGCGCTGCGCTTTTTGCGCGCTGCCTGTGGTGCCGATCAGCTTCGCGCCCAGGGCTTTCGCCCACTGGCAGGCAATCAGCCCCACGCCACCTGCGGCTGCGTGAAACAGGAACTGCTCGTCAGGCTTAATTTCGTAGGTTTTGCGCAGCAGATAATAAACCGTCAGCCCTTTCAGGAATGAGGCGGCAGCCTGCTCGAAGCCGATCGCATTTGGCAGAAGCGCCGCTTTCTCGGCCGGAACGTTATGGATGGAGCTGTAAGCGCCCAGCGCCGACTGCGCGTACACCACGCGATCGCCTTCCTTAATGTGCTTAACCGCGCTGCCCACTTTGCTGACGATACCGGCCGCCTCGGTGCCCAGTCCGCTCGGCATCGACGGAGGCGGATAGAGGCCGCCGCGAATATAGGTATCGATGTAGTTAATGCCGATCGCTTTGTTTTCCACCTGGATTTCGTTCTCGCCAGGCGCAGCGGGGGTAAATTCCACCGCTTTGAGTACGTCAGGGCCACCATGCTTGTGAAATTCAATACGTGTTGCCATGCTTCCTCCAGAATGTGGTAATCTTTCGACCCACTCTTTATCTCGGTAACTCCATTCACTATGGCAGGAAACAAACCCTTCAACAAACAGACTGAACCTCGTGAGCGTGATTATCAGGTCGCCGGGTTAAAAGTCCCGCCGCACTCGATTGAAGCGGAACAGTCGGTGTTGGGCGGTTTAATGCTGGATAACGAACGCTGGGACGACGTCGCCGAGCGTGTTGTCGCGGAAGACTTCTATACCCGCCCGCACCGCCATATCTTTACGGAAATGGCGCGTTTGCAGGAGTCGGGCAGCCCTATCGACCTGATTACGCTCGCAGAATCGCTGGAGCGTCTGGGACAGCTCGACAGCGTCGGCGGATTTGCCTATCTGGCAGAACTGTCAAAAAACACGCCAAGTGCCGCGAACATCAGCGCTTACGCTGATATCGTTCGTGAACGTGCCGTTGTCCGCGAGATGATCTCGGTGGCGAATGAGATCGCCGAGGCTGGTTTCGATCCCCAGGGGCGCACCAGCGAAGATCTGCTCGACCTGGCGGAATCCCGCGTCTTTAAAATCGCCGAAAGCCGGGCGAACAAAGACGAAGGCCCGAAAAACATCGCCGACGTGCTCGACGCCACCGTTGCGCGTATTGAGCAGCTTTTCCAGCAGCCGCACGATGGCGTGACGGGGGTGAACACCGGTTATGACGATCTCAACAAGAAAACGGCAGGTCTTCAGCCATCGGATTTGATTATCGTCGCGGCGCGTCCGTCGATGGGTAAAACGACATTTGCAATGAACCTCGTCGAAAACGCGGCGATGTTGCAGGATAAGCCGGTGCTTATCTTCAGTCTTGAGATGCCCTCTGAACAGATCATGATGCGTTCTCTGGCGTCCCTGTCGCGCGTGGATCAGACCCGCATCCGTACCGGTCAGCTGGACGATGAGGACTGGGCGCGGATCTCCGGCACCATGGGGATTTTGCTGGAAAAACGGAACATCTATATCGATGACTCCTCCGGCCTGACGCCGACGGAAGTGCGCTCCCGCGCGCGCCGTATCGCCCGTGAACACGGTGGTATCGGCCTCATCATGATCGACTACCTTCAGCTGATGCGCGTTCCGTCGCTTTCCGACAATCGTACGCTGGAGATTGCCGAGATTTCCCGCTCGCTCAAGGCGTTAGCCAAAGAGCTGCACGTGCCGGTGGTGGCGCTATCGCAGCTTAACCGCTCTCTGGAACAACGTGCAGACAAGCGCCCGGTCAACTCCGACCTGCGTGAATCCGGCTCCATCGAGCAGGATGCCGACTTAATCATGTTCATCTACCGTGATGAGGTTTATCACGAGAACAGCGATCTGAAAGGGATCGCCGAAATTATTATTGGTAAGCAACGTAACGGCCCCATCGGTACGGTACGTCTGACCTTTAACGGCCAGTGGTCGCGTTTCGACAACTATGCCGGTCCTCAATATGATGATGAGTAATTTCTAAGGAATTCAAATGCAAGCGGCAACTGTTGTTATTAACCGCCGCGCTCTGCGACACAACCTGCAACGTCTGCGAGAACTGGCGCCCGCCAGTAAGCTCGTTGCAGTCGTGAAAGCGAACGCTTACGGACACGGTCTTCTTGAGACCGCGCGAACGCTCCCCGATGCCGACGCTTTTGGCGTCGCCCGTCTCGAAGAAGCTCTCCACCTGCGCGCAGGTGGAATTACGCAACCGATACTGCTCCTGGAAGGCTTTTTTGAAGCCTCGGACCTGCCGACCATTGCCGATCAGCACCTGCACACGGCGGTGCATAACGAAGAACAGCTGGCCGCGCTGGAAACGGCTGAACTGAGCGAGCCGGTCACCGTCTGGATGAAGCTCGACACGGGCATGCACCGTCTGGGCGTGCGGCCGGAAAGCGCGGAGGCGTTTTATCAGCGTCTGAGTCAGTGCAAAAATGTGCGTCAGCCAGTGAATATCGTCAGCCACTTTGCCCGCGCCGATGAGCCTGAATGCGGCGCAACGGAACAGCAGCTTGATATCTTCAACACCTTCTGCGAAGGCAAACCGGGGATGCGCTCCATTGCGGCGTCCGGCGGGATCCTGCTATGGCCGCAGTCGCACTTCGACTGGGCGCGTCCAGGCATCATTCTTTATGGCGTTTCGCCGCTGGAGAACAAACCCTGGGGGCCGGACTTTGGCTTTAAGCCGGTTATGTCGCTGGTTTCAAAGCTGATTGCCGTGCGTGAGCACAAAGCGGGAGAGCCGGTGGGTTACGGCGGCACCTGGACCAGCGAGCACGACACGCGTCTTGGCGTGGTGGCGATGGGTTACGGCGACGGCTATCCCCGCGCCGCGCCAACGGGGACGCCGGTGCTGGTCAATGGACGCGAAGTCAAGATTGTCGGTCGCGTGGCGATGGACATGATTTGTGTTGATCTTGGGCCCGACGCGCAGGATAAAGCGGGGGACGATGCGGTGATGTGGGGTGAAGGCCTGCCGGTAGAGCGTATTGCTGAAATAACAAAAGTGAGTGCTTACGAACTTATCACGCGCCTTACCTCAAGGGTCGCAATGAAATACGTCGACTAAGCATGAGCGGGATGAGATGCATCCCGCTTCTGTTAACATCCCCTCGATCTTCTTCCGCTTCCGGTTTATTGTTGAATGCCCTGCCTCATAATAATCCGGAGAACATCGCGTGTTTCAGAAAGTAGACGCCTACGCCGGCGACCCTATCCTCTCCTTGATGGAGCGTTTCAAAGAAGATCCTCGCAGCGACAAAGTGAACCTCAGCATTGGTCTTTACTACAACGAAGACGGCATCATTCCTCAGTTGAAAGCCGTTGCCGAAGCTGAAGCGCGTCTGAACGCAACCCCGCACGGTGCTTCGCTTTATCTGCCGATGGAAGGATTAAACACCTACCGCAACACTATCGCGCCGCTGCTGTTTGGTGCGGACCACGCGGTGCTCGCGCAAAAGCGCGTGGCGACTATCCAGACGCTGGGTGGCTCGGGTGCGCTGAAGGTAGGCGCAGATTTCCTGAAAAAGTACTTCCCGGATTCCGGCGTGTGGGTCAGCGACCCGACGTGGGAAAACCACGTTGCGATCTTCGAGGGCGCGGGCTTTAAGGTGGCGACCTATCCGTGGTTCGACAGCGAAACCAACGGCGTGCGCGTTGATGCGCTGCTGGAAAAACTGAACACCCTGCCGGAGCGCAGTATCGTATTGCTGCATCCGTGCTGCCATAATCCGACCGGTGCGGACCTCACCAATGCCCAGTGGGATGCGGTGATCGAGATACTGAAGGCGCGTAACCTGATCCCGTTCCTCGACATCGCCTATCAGGGCTTTGGCGCGGGCATGGAGGAAGACGCCTACGCCATTCGCGCGATTGCCAGCGCGGGGCTTCCCGCTCTGGTCAGCAACTCGTTCTCAAAAATCTTCTCCCTGTACGGCGAGCGCGTTGGCGGCCTGTCCGTGGTGTGTGAAGACGCCGAAGCCGCGGGACGCGTACTCGGTCAGCTGAAAGCGACGGTCCGCCGGATCTACTCCAGCCCGCCGAACTTTGGTGCGCAGGTGGTGGCGACAGTTCTCGGTGACGAAACGCTGAAAGCGTCCTGGCTTGCTGAAGTGGAAGCGATGCGTAAGCGCATCCTGTCGATGCGTCAGGAGCTGGTTAACGTCCTGAAAGAGGCCGTGCCTGGGCATAACTTTGATTATCTTCTCAAGCAACGCGGGATGTTCAGCTACACCGGACTGAGCGCAGCGCAGGTCGATCGCCTGCGCGAAGAGTTCGGTGTCTACCTGATCGCCAGCGGCCGTATGTGCGTGGCGGGTCTGAATGCCAGTAACGTCCAGCGCGTGGCGCAGGCGTTTGCATCCGTAATGTAAGCATTCACTTACTTGCATACTGTATGTAGGCCGGGTAAGGCGTAGCCGCCACCCGGCTTTTTTGTTCGCGCCGGTGCCAGTCATTGCCCGGTGGCGCTTCGCTTCCCGGACCTACACGTTTCTTCTGCGCTTTGTGATCGTCTTCTTTTTATTCAGCTCCATAAGTAAAAACTCCTTTCCTTCCCCTACCGCTGGGGTTATGGTCGGATAGTTTTTTGACCATCCGCTCAAAATAAAAAGATAACAAACTGAATATTCAGGGGAAAATATGCGCAAGATCACACTGGCGCTCAGCGCCGCCTGCTTATTGTTCTCGCTTAATAGCGCCGTTGTTGCACGGGCTTCTGCACCCACGCCGCTTTACACCGGCACTACCGCCGCCATTCTTGCCGAACAGGCCCCCATTCACTGGGTTTCAGTGGCACAAATCGAAAATAGCCTGACGGGTCGCCCGCCGATAGCCGTGGGCTTCGATATTGACGATACCGTTCTCTTCTCCAGCCCCGGTTTCTGGCGCGGCAAAAAAACGTACTCCCCGGACAGCGAAGCCTATCTGAAAAACCCGGAATTCTGGGAAAAGATGAACAACGGCTGGGATGAGTTCAGTATCCCGAAAGAGGTTGCCCGCGCGCTGATCGCCATGCACGTAAAGCGCGGCGACAGCATTTACTTCGTGACCGGACGTAGCCAGACCAAAACCGAAACCGTCTCGAAAACGCTACAGGATGATTTCCTGATCCCGGCGGCCAGCATGAACCCGGTCATTTTTGCCGGGGACCAGGAAGGGCAAAACACCAAAACCCAGTGGCTGGAAAAGAAAAATATCAAAGTGTTCTACGGGGATTCAGATAACGACATCACCGCGGCGCAAGACGTGGGAGCCAGAGGCATCAGGGTGTTACGCGCCTCGAACTCCACCTACCGACCGCTGCCGATGGCCGGAAAATTTGGTGAAGAGGTGATCGTTAACTCTGAATACTGACGCATTAACGGCGGGGTGAATGCTTTTTTAAGCAAATCTCGCTGCGCGGGTTTTACCTTTCGCTTTCTTGCTGCACACTTAGAAAGATTCACCTTTCATAATGGAGCAGCACATGTGGTATCAACAGACCCTGACCTTAAGCGCAAAACCACGCGGATTTCACCTTGTGACGGACGAAGTCATCGGGCAAATCCGCGACCTGTCGCGCGTCAAAACGGGTTTGCTGCATCTGCTGCTTCAGCACACGTCTGCTTCTCTCACGCTCAATGAAAATTGCGATCCCACCGTCCGGTCCGACATGGAGCACCATTTTCTGAAGAGCGTCCCGGACAACGCGCCTTATGAGCATGACTATGAGGGGGCGGACGATATGCCTTCGCACATCAAATCCTCTTTGCTGGGCGTCTCGCTGATGCTGCCGGTCCACAACGGACGGCTACAGCTGGGAACGTGGCAGGGGATCTGGCTGGGAGAACATCGCATTCACGGTGGTTCGCGTAAAATTATCGCAACGCTACAAGGGGAATAAAGATGACAATTTCGGAGATACTTCAGTACTGCATGAGCAAGCCGGGTGCGGAACAAAGCGTTCACAGCGACTGGAAAGCCACGCAGATCAAAGTGGGGGATGTGCTGTTCGCGATGGTGAAAGAGGTGGATGCGCGGCCTGCGGCATCACTGAAAACCAGTCCGGAACTGGCCGACTTACTGCGCCAGCAGCACGATGATGTCAGGCCAAGTAAGCATCTGAATAAAGCGCACTGGAGTACGGTGTTTCTCGACGGCTCGCTACCAGATTCGCAAATTTACTACCTGGTGGATGCGTCGTATCTACAGGCGGTTGAACTGCTGCCGGAAACGATCCGACAGCAGCTCTCCGTGTGACGATTACAGCAACGGTTTGAGGAAGCGCGCGGTGTGCGAGGCTTCGCACTCTGCAACGGTCTCTGGCGTACCGGAGACGAGGATTTCACCGCCGCCGCTGCCGCCTTCCGGGCCGAGATCGACAATCCAGTCAGCGGTTTTAATCACGTCCAGGTTGTGCTCAATCACCACGATGGTGTTGCCCTGATCGCGCAGCTGGTGCAGCACGTCCAGCAGCTGCTGGATATCCGCAAAGTGCAGGCCGGTGGTCGGCTCATCCAGAATATACAGCGTCTGACCGGTACCGCGTTTGGACAGCTCACGCGCCAGCTTCACGCGCTGCGCTTCACCGCCGGACAGCGTTGTCGCTGACTGCCCCAGACGAATATAGGTCAGACCCACATCCATGAGGGTTTGCAGCTTACGCGCCAGCGCAGGGACGGCGTCAAAGAACTCGCGCGCCTCTTCGATGGTCATATCCAGCACTTCGTGGATGGTCTTGCCTTTGTACTTAATCTCCAGCGTTTCGCGGTTATAACGCTTACCTTTACACTGGTCGCACGGCACGTAGATATCCGGCAGGAAGTGCATCTCAACCTTGATTACGCCGTCGCCCTGGCACGCTTCACAGCGGCCGCCGCGCACGTTAAAGCTGAAACGGCCTGGCGTATAGCCGCGTGAACGCGCTTCCGGCACGCCGGCAAAGAGTTCACGTACGGGCGTAAAGACGCCGGTATAGGTCGCCGGGTTGGAACGCGGCGTACGGCCAATCGGGCTCTGATCGATGTCGATAACCTTGTCGAAATGCTCCAGCCCCTGAATGTCGCGGTACGGCGCAGGCTCGGCCAGCGTCGCGCCGTTCAGCGCCGTCTGCGCAATCGGGAACAGCGTATCGTTGATCAGCGTCGATTTACCGGAACCGGACACGCCGGTGATGCAGGTAAACAGCCCGACAGGCAGCGTCAGGGTCACGTCCTTCAGGTTGTTGCCGCGCGCGCCGGTCAGCTTCAGCACTTTTTCCGGGTTCGCCGCCACGCGCTGTTTCGGCACTTCAATTTTGCGCTTGCCGCTCATGTACTGGCCGGTCAGCGACTCGGGCACCGCCATGATGTCTTTCAGCGTCCCTTCCGCGACCACCTGGCCGCCGTGTACGCCTGCGCCCGGGCCGATGTCGATGACGTGGTCCGCGGCGCGGATCGCATCTTCGTCGTGCTCGACCACGATTACCGTGTTGCCGAGGTTACGCAGGTGAACCAGCGTGCCGAGCAGGCGTTCGTTGTCGCGCTGGTGCAGGCCGATAGACGGCTCATCCAGCACGTACATCACGCCGACTAAGCCCGCGCCAATCTGGCTCGCCAGACGGATACGCTGGGCTTCACCGCCGGACAGCGTTTCAGCCGAGCGGGAAAGCGTCAGGTAGTTCAGACCGACGTTCACGAGGAACTTGAGGCGATCGCCGATCTCTTTCAGCACTTTTTCAGCGATTTTCGCGCGCTGTCCGGAGAGCTTCAGGTTGTTGAAGAAGTCCATCGCGTGGCCGATGCTCATGTCTGAGATGGTCGGCAGCGCCGTGTTTTCGACAAACACGTGACGCGCTTCGCGACGCAGACGTGTACCCTCGCAGGTGGCGCAGGAGCGGTTGCTGATGAACTTCGCCAGCTCCTCGCGCACCGCGCTGGATTCGGTCTCTTTGTAGCGGCGCTCCATGTTGTGCAGCACCCCTTCGAACGGGTGGCGACGCACGGAAGTGTCACCGCGATCGTTCATGTACTTGAACTCAATGTTCTCTTTGCCGGAACCGAACAGGATTACTTTATGTACGTTCGCGCTCAGGCTCGCCCACGGGGCTTCAACGTCGAACTTATAGTGCTCAGCCAGCGATTTCAGCATCTGGAAGTAGTAAAAATTACGCTTATCCCAGCCGCGAATAGCGCCACCCGCCAGCGACAGTTCCGGGTTCTGGATCACGCGGTCCGGGTCGAAATACTGCTGAACGCCCAGGCCGTCACAGGTTGGGCACGCGCCCGCCGGGTTGTTGAACGAGAACAGGCGCGGTTCCAGCTCGCGCATGCTGTAGCCGCAAATCGGGCAGGCGAAGTTGGCGGAGAAGAGCAGCTCTTCCGCTTTTGCATCGTCCATGTCTGACACCACCGCCGTGCCGCCAGAGAGTTCCAGCGCCGTTTCAAAGGATTCCGCCAGACGCGTCGCCAGATCTTCACGTACCTTAAAGCGGTCAATCACCACTTCGATGGTGTGTTTCTTTTGCAGCTCCAGCTTTGGCGGATCGGACAGGTCACACACTTCACCGTCGATACGGGCGCGGATATAGCCCTGGCTTGCCAGGTTCTCCAGCGTTTTGGTGTGCTCGCCCTTACGCTCTTTAATGATCGGCGCCAGCAGCATCAGGCGTTTGCCTTCCGGCTGCGACAGCACGTTATCCACCATCTGGCTCACGGTTTGTGCCGCCAGCGGGACATCGTGATCCGGGCAGCGCGGCTCGCCCACGCGCGCATACAGCAGACGCAGGTAGTCATGGATTTCGGTAATGGTACCGACCGTGGAGCGCGGGTTATGCGATGTGGATTTCTGCTCAATGGAGATAGCAGGGGACAACCCTTCAATGTGGTCGACATCCGGTTTTTCCATCAGCGACAGGAACTGACGCGCGTACGCCGAGAGCGATTCAACGTAACGACGCTGTCCTTCGGCATACAAAGTGTCGAAAGCCAGTGAGGATTTGCCAGACCCCGAAAGCCCGGTCACGACGATGAGTTTGTCGCGAGGGATTATGAGGTTGATATTCTTGAGATTATGGGTGCGGGCGCCCCGAACTTCGATCTTATCCATTCACCTTTCCCGGTTGGAACACGGATTGCCTGATTTGTTTGAAGGACAAACGGCTGTCAGAAACGGCTAATTATGACACAAAATGACCTGTTTGAATATACAGTATTGGAATGCATTTTCTGATTCACTGTGTAACAATGTCGAGTCCGCGAGAGAACTCTGGAACGTGCTACGCAACTATCAAAGTGTCGCATGGAAATGGTACACTCGCGCGTTTACACTATTAAGAAACGTATTCAGGAGACACGAACATGGCCAGCAGAGGCGTAAACAAGGTGATTCTCGTCGGTAATCTGGGCCAGGACCCGGAAGTACGCTACATGCCGAGTGGTGGCGCAGTTGCCAACATTACGCTGGCTACTTCCGAATCCTGGCGTGATAAAGCGACCGGTGAAATGAAAGAGCAGACCGAATGGCACCGCGTTGTGCTGTTTGGCAAACTGGCTGAAGTGGCCGGTGAGTATCTGCGTAAGGGTTCTCAGGTCTATATCGAAGGCCAGCTGCGTACCCGCAAATGGACCGATCAATCCGGTCAGGAAAAATACACCACGGAAGTGGTGGTGAACGTTGGCGGCACCATGCAGATGCTGGGTGGCCGTCAGGGCGGTGGCGCACCGGCAGGTGGCGGTCAGAATCAGCAGCAGGGTGGTTGGGGTCAGCCTCAGCAGCCTCAGGGCGGCAACCAGTTCAGCGGCGGCGCGCAGTCCCGTCCGCAGCAGCAGTCTGCTCCGGCACCGTCTAACGAACCGCCAATGGATTTCGACGACGATATCCCGTTCTGATATCCAGACGCGTGAAAAACAAAAAACCCAGACAATGTCTGGGTTTTTTATAACAAGCTATCAGGTAATCACCATCGGCCAGTCTGGCGGAGTGTGGCTCATGGCTTCAACCATCACCACTTTAATGTTTTCCCAGACGGCGGCAATGTCTACCAGCGTAATGCCAAGCAAACCTGTCGCGAACCAGCATGCGGCGCCCAACCCTAACAGGGTGCTAATCACAGCAAGACCTGCGTAGTCGGACTTTCGAAACTGAATGTTTAACGTGCTGGCCAGGAACATCAAAACCGCGCTCAACAACGGCCAGCGCAGGAGCACCATGCTGGTGGTAATGGTTGCCATAAAACCCATCCTCGACAAAACAGACGAACTGGAATGAAACAATGTTTCTCGTTACATAAGATGTGTGAACTATATCACATTTGCTGTTTTATTCGCCAGTATCCGCGTGAGGTAAAAGTGGGATTATTGCCGGGGAAAATATATCGTCGTCGCTCAGAACGACGTCTGGTCGGAATTTTTATTTTTATTTCATCCAGATAGTAAAACCTTTGCAAAACGCCATCGGCTGTATAGCGTTTACAGCAGTATATCTATGGATTATGCTTGTGTGGAACAATAAATGTACCCGCAAAAATAATTCATCGCATTGAATTAATTGACTTTTTTGGATTTTGTATTCTTTGTTTTACACTCGGCATGCTCTTGGATTTCGTGGTCTTATTCTTTTATTCAGATATGAATTATTGCGGTTGCTCTCTCGATTAATGACCTGCGAAAAGATAATGAAAGAAAAAAGACGCGAGATTATTAACGACAGCATGCAGGCGCTGCATGCCCTGGCGAAGCTGATGCCGCAACTCAACGCGCAGTGTTCGCCGGTTGAAATGCTGGAAATTATCAACAGCGCACTGGGGGCAAATCTCTCATGGGTCAGTGTCGAATCCGCAGACGGGCCGCGCGTGGTTTGTGCCGGCGACGTGACGTGTCACGCCTTTAACGTGGCGGATTTTCTTGCCAGCACCCTGTTGCAGCGGCATCACCGCGCCTGGCGGGTGATCTACTGGAAAGAGCATATTGGCCGGGCGGTATTTTCCCCTCAGCACCCAGGCTATGCGCGGCTGCAAAGCGGCGTGCTGTGTAAATTCTCAGCGCATGGCAGACAGTGCAGTGGTTATTTCTTTTTGGCTTTTAATGAAAAACTGACCTCGTTGCCGATATTGAAAAATATCGTGGTGGTATTGGTTGAGAAGCTAAAAGATTATTTTGATGACATCATCGTGCGGGAAAAAACGGCGCAGGAAATGCAGCGCGTCGTCACGCAATATAAAACCTTATTTGAGCGTGCTCCGGTATTAATGAACGCCTTTGACAGGCATAACCGGTGTGTATTGTGGAATGCCGAATGCGAAAAAGTCTTTGGCTGGAGTATGACTGAAATCGGCGAGCATCCCGATCCGCTGGCCCTGTTTTACCCGGATCCTGAGGAGCGACAGCGCGTGCAGGAGTCGGTTCGTTTCGCACCACTTAAGGATATGTACGAATGGCACCCGGTGCGTAAAGACGGGACGCAGTTAACCATTCTCTGGTCAAACATCCTTTTGCCGGATAACTCCATTCTCAACATTGGCCTGGATATCACCGAACGTAAAAAAGCAGAACAGCAGCTGACCGTCAAAGCCACCACGGACGATCTGACGGGCTGTCTGAATCGCTCGACAATCTTACAGCGTCTCAAAATAGCGCTGGCAGCCAGTTCGCCGCAGGATGTCAGTAGCCACTTCTGTCTCCTGATGTTCGATCTCGATTATTTCAAGCAGATCAACGATCGGTGGGGACATCAGGTTGGCGATGCGGCATTGATCCACTTTTGCGACCGTATTCGCGAGGTGAGCCCGGCCGGGTCGGCGCTGGGACGGGTGGGGGGCGAAGAGTTTGTTCTTCTGCTGGCGCACACGGATGGTATGGCCGCTACGTTGCTCTCTTCCCGGCTGCGTGCCGCGCTGATCTCAAAACCGCTGCGTGTGGGCGATAAAACGCTGGTACTCTCTTTCAGCGCCGGGGTGGTTGAAGTCTGTCAGGGGCAACGGGATACTTCTGCCATACTGATGCGTGCCGATAAGGCATTATATGACGCCAAGCGTACGGGAAGAGGAAAAACGGTCCTGGCGTCTGATTATTTATAAATCTGCATAAGAACAAAGAGCAGGCTATTTCAGCCAGCGAATTTTCCACACCTGTCGCGGGTAATTATTTTCCTTATCAGAAACGAAATGAATACTTTTAGTTTGGCTTACGGGAAAATATTATCGGCATCACGAATTTTAGGATTTTTAATACCAAAAGTCAGTTGCTAACTTCCCATGATTCATGCAACGTAATCACCTGTTTATCAAAGCAGCCGGTCTTCATTGCTACAGGCGTACAACATGCAGGGATACAGAGCGGGAAATGAATCGTAGCGCGCTGCGCAACATGCTCAAAGTGGTCGGGATTATCATGGTAGTTATGCTGCCGGTGATGCTTGCGCTATGGTTTGCCCAGCTTAGAGCCGTGTCGGAAATCAGCGCCCAGCTGCGCACGTTTGCTGAACTTGCTTTAAACAAAACTGAACGGGTTATTCAACAGGTTGATCTGGCCCGGGAAGACGCGGAAAAATATCAGGGAAAAGTGTGTACGCCGGAGCATCGTCAATATATGTTGAACGTTTCCCGCGGTCGTCTTTTTGTTGCCGATTTAATTTATGCTGAAGGCCAGTCGTTTCTCTGCTCGACCCTTTTTACGCCGGATCATCCTTACACCATTCCCGCTGCCAATTACACACGTAAACCCGACGTTGCTATCTATTATTTTCGCGATACGCCATTTTTTGATGGTTATAAAATGATATATATGCAGCGCGGAAATTATGTCGCAGTGGTCAACCCGCTTTCGTACAGTGAGGTGATGTCAGACGATCGTTCCCTGTCGTGGGGGGTGTATGACACCGTCAGCAATGCATTCTTTTCTGTAAGCCAGAAAGCCAATATTTCTTTATTGCATTCGATGCTTCGACATCAGGAAACGACTTTTCAGAAAGGTGACCGTTTTTATACGATCGTGAAATCCGGGCAGCGGCCGATTGCGGCCATCGTTTCAACCTCCAGCGCCCGTTTTTATAAAACGCTTTATCATCAGGCTACCCTGACGCTACCGCTGGGGATAATTTGCAGCATTATTATTCTGCTGGTGTGGTCGCGTACACACCGTGAATTCAATTCGCCTGGCCGACTTCTGCACCGGGCGCTGAATAAACGCCAGCTGTGCGTCCATTATCAGCCCATTATTGATATTAAAAATAACCAGTGCGTGGGGGCAGAGGCGTTGTTGCGCTGGCCTGGATTCAACGGTCAGGTTATGAGCCCGGCGGAATTTATTCCCCTGGCAGAAAAAGAGGGGATGATTGAGCGCATTACGGATTACGTCGTGGAGGAGGTGTTCAGCGATCTGGGCCATTTTCTTGCCGCTCATCCCGATCTGTATGTCTCGATTAACCTGTCGGCGTCGGATTTTCACTCTTCGCGTCTTATCGCCCTGATCTCCGACAAAGCCCGCTTTTACTCGGTTCGCGCGCAGCAAATCAAAATTGAGGTGACGGAGCGGGGGTTTATTGACGTGCCGAAAACCACGCCGGTCATTCAGGCGTTTCGCCAGGCGGGGTATGAAGTGGCGATTGATGATTTCGGAACCGGCTACTCTAACCTGCATAACCTCTATTCGCTGAACGTCGATATCCTGAAAATCGACAAATCCTTTATCGATACCTTAACCACCAACAGCACCAGCCACCTGATTGCCGAGCACATCATTGAGATGGCGCAAAGCCTGCGGCTGAAAACCATTGCGGAAGGGGTCGAGACGGGGGAGCAGGTGAGCTGGTTGCTGAAGCGTGGCGTGCAGTATTGTCAGGGATGGCACTTCGCGAAAGCGATGCCGCCCCAGGCATTTATGGCCTGGCAGCAGCAACCCTTGCGTTAACACGCATTAATTGAGCTGATGACGGTAGTCGCTCGGCGTACGGTCAAACTCGCGGCGGAAGACGCGGGAAAAGGTCTGCTGCGACACATAGCCCAGATCCATTGCGATATCAAAAATGGGCCGCTGCGTTGAGCGTAACGCCTGCGCCGCCAGCAGGAGCCTGCGCTGGCGAATGTAATCACCCAGCGTTTGATGCATTACGGTGCGGAACATTCTCTGTAAATACCATTTCGAATAGCCCGACTTCTTAGCGACCACATCAATGTTCAACGGCTGGTCGATATGTTCATCAATCCATTCAATAAGTGTCTGAATAATTTGCTGATGCGACATAAGGTTACCCCTCTGTGGAGACATCTGTCCTGGTTGATTCGTCGTTTTCTCTGCGGGGGAGTATAATTCCTCAAGTTAACTTGAGGTAAAGAGGTTTTATGGAAAAGAGATTACCGCGCATCAAAGCGCTGTTAACCCCCGGTGAAGTGGCTAAGCGAAGCGGTGTGGCGGTGTCGGCACTCCACTTCTATGAAAGCAAAGGGTTAATAAAAAGTATCCGTAACGCCGGAAACCAGCGGCGCTACACCCGCGATGTGCTCCGCTACGTGGCGATCATCAAAATTGCGCAACGTATCGGCATTCCTCTGGCCACCATCGGTGACGCGTTCGGCGTATTGCCGGAAGGGCACTCGCTGAGCGCGAAGGAGTGGAAGCAGCTGTCGTCCCAGTGGCGAGAAGAGCTGGATCGTCGTATTCACACGCTGGTGGCCCTGCGCGATGAGCTGGACGGCTGCATTGGTTGCGGGTGTTTATCACGCAGCGATTGTCCGCTGCGTAACCCGGGTGACAGGCTGGGCGAGCAGGGAACGGGGGCGCGGTTGCTGGAGGAGGATTGAGAGGTGTTTGCCGGATGGCGCTTCGCTTACCCGGCCTACGCTCTCGGTTTTGCAGGTCGGGTAAGGCGCAGCCGCCACCCGGCAACAAGCATAAAGAACTAAAGCGCCACTAAGGGCGCTTTAGTTTTTTCCGGTCTTTGTCTTTCTCTCTATCCCGCTGGCTCACGGGAGGGTTTCCCCCGACATCAGTACCCCTCGTGTCGAGCTTGTGGAGGAGGTTCCGGTTTGTACTGACACTTTAATTCTATGCCCGGCCGCCGTTTTTGCCACCGGAGACGGTGAGATTTTAGCCAAATTTTTTTCGTGAAGTTGTTCAGTTTTCTATAGTTAAAAAGTATGAATCACCGGAGAACATCATGCTAACGGTCCACCACCTTAATCAGTCTCGTTCACATCGCGTCCTCTGGGCGCTGGAAGAGCTGGGTCTGACGTATGAGATTGTGCGCTACCAGCGCGAAAAATCCATGCTTGCACCTGATTCGCTCAAAAAAGTGCATCCGCTGGGGAAATCCCCGGTACTGGAAGATAACGGACTGGTGCTGGCCGAATCAGGCGCGATTCTGGAATATCTTCAGGAAACGTACGATTCGGCGTCACGATTCAAACCGTTAGATCCCGCCCATAAAGTGCAGTATCGCTTCTGGCTGCATTACGCCGAAGGGTCTTTGATGCCGCTACTGTTAATGAAGCTGGTGTTTAACAGCCTCGGCAAACCACCCGTCCCGTTTGGCCTGCGCACGCTGGGTAAGGCGCTGGGGCAGGGGGTGCAAAAAGCGTATCTCAACCGCCAGCTGGAAACGCATGCGCGCTTTATTAACGATCATCTTGCCGAAAACAGCTGGTTTGCCGGCGACACGCTGACCATGGCTGATATCCAGATGAGTTTTCCCCTCTTCGCCCTGCTGGCGAGAGGCGGCATCGACAATCTCGACCACATAGCGGCGTGGAAACAGAGAGTGGAGGCACGTCCGGGCTGGCAGACAACGCTTGCGAAAGGCGGCCCGCTGACGATCCCCGGCGAGGGATGAAATGTAACGAAATTGCGCATGGACGATAACGTTTGCGCATCCTCTGCTTAATTCTTCATCGTCATGAGGCAATTTTAGCGAAAAACGAGAAAGTTCAGTTGAAAAGGGCGGGTATTAGGCTAGATAATCGTTTGCCTACATTTGACCACCCGTTTTGTAAGCGCGGAGCTAAACGTTTGCTTTTTTTGTGACGCCCCTTTCGTCGCAAACGCAGCACAAGGATTTGACGTTTCGCTGGCAGTGGAGTCTCCACCACGCTTACGGACTTTCAATAAAAATTTTCAGGGGATGTTTTCTATGTCTACGCCATCTGCGCGTACCGGCGGTTCACTTGACGCCATGTTTAAAATTTCTGCTCGCGGCAGCACCGTGCGCCAGGAAGTTGTTGCCGGTCTGACCACGTTTCTGGCGATGGTGTACTCCGTCATCGTGGTGCCGGGCATGCTCGGCAAAGCGGGCTTCCCGCCAGCGGCGGTCTTCGTTGCCACCTGCCTGGTTGCGGGTGTGGGTTCGATTGTGATGGGCCTGTGGGCGAACCTGCCGCTGGCGATCGGGTGCGCCATCTCCCTGACCGCGTTTACCGCCTTCAGCCTGGTGCTGGGCCAGCATATCAGCGTCCCGGTAGCGCTCGGCGCCGTGTTCCTGATGGGCGTGCTGTTCACCGTAATTTCAGCAACCGGCATTCGTAGCTGGATTTTGCGCAACCTGCCGCAGGGCGTGGCGCACGGCACCGGCATCGGTATTGGCCTGTTCCTGCTGCTGATCGCTGCCAACGGCGTGGGTCTGGTCATCAAGAACCCGCTGGACGGCCTGCCGGTTGCGCTGGGTAACTTCGCGAGCTTCCCGGTGATCATGTCGCTGGTGGGTCTGGCGGTGATCATTGGCCTGGAAAAACTGAAAATGCCGGGCGGCATTCTGCTGACCATTATCGGCGTGTCCATCGTCGGCCTGATCTTCGACCCGACCGTTCATTTCTCCGGGATTTTCGCCATGCCGTCGCTGAGTGATGACAAAGGCAACTCCCTGATTGGCAGCCTGGATATTGTTGGCGCGCTGAACCCGGTGATCCTGCCAAGCGTGCTGGCGCTGGTAATGACCGCGGTGTTTGATGCCACGGGCACCATCCGCGCGGTGGCCGGTCAGGCTAACCTGCTGGATAAAGACGGACAGATTATTGACGGCGGCAAAGCGCTGACCACCGACTCCCTGAGCAGCGTTTTCTCTGGCCTGGTGGGTGCGGCGCCTGCGGCGGTGTACATTGAGTCCGCAGCGGGTACGGCGGCAGGCGGTAAAACCGGCCTGACGGCCATCACCGTTGGCGTGCTATTCCTGCTGATCCTGTTCCTCTCTCCGCTCTCTTATCTGGTGCCGGCTTACGCGACCGCACCTGCGCTGATGTACGTCGGCCTGCTGATGCTGAGCAACGTGGCGAAAATCGACTTCGCGGATTTTGTTGATGCCATGTCCGGCCTGATCACTGCGGTATTCATCGTGCTGACCTGTAACATCGTGACCGGCATTATGATCGGTTTCGCCTCGCTGGTGATTGGGCGTCTGGTCTCCGGTGAGTGGCGTAAGCTGAACATCGGTACCGTGGTCATCGCCGTTGCGCTGGTGGCGTTCTACGCGGGCGGCTGGGCCATCTGAATTGACTTTTTATGCGAAAACGGGTGGCTCAGGCCGCCCGTTTTTATTTTCAGGACTCATCCCGTTGCCTTTTACGTTACTCTGGAGAGGATAGAATAAGAGGCACGACGCCTCAGGTTTGGCATATAAGAAACACAGCAAACAGGGAACGCATGGAAATTTTCTTCACAATACTCATCATGACCCTTGTGGTCTCATTATCCGGGGTGGTTACACGCGTACTGCCCTTCCAGGTCCCCCTGCCTTTAATGCAAATAGCTATCGGTGCGCTGCTGGCGTGGCCGACGTTCGGTCTGCACGTGGAGTTCGATCCGGAACTGTTCCTCGTGCTGTTTATCCCGCCGCTGCTGTTTGCCGATGGCTGGAAAACGCCGACGCGCGAATTTCTGGAGCACGGGCGAGAGATCTTCGGCCTGGCGCTGGCGCTGGTGGTGGTCACCGTGGTCGGGATTGGTTTCCTGATCTACTGGGCCGTACCGGGGATCCCGCTCATACCCGCCTTTGCGCTGGCCGCCGTGCTGTCGCCTACCGACGCCGTGGCGCTGTCCGGCATTGTGGGCGAAGGGCGCATTCCAAAGAAAATCATGGGCATTTTGCAGGGCGAGGCGCTGATGAATGACGCCTCTGGCCTGGTCGCCCTGAAGTTTGCCGTGGCGGTTGCCATGGGCACCATGGTCTTTACCGTCGGCGGCGCGACCCTGGAATTCTTCAAGGTGGCGATTGGCGGTATCCTCGCGGGCTTCGTAGTGAGCTGGCTGTACGGACGCTCGCTGCGCTTCCTTAGCCGCTGGGGTGGTGATGAACCGGCGACGCAGATCGTCCTGCTGTTCCTGCTGCCGTTCGCCTCTTACCTGATTGCCGAACACATTGGCGTGTCGGGCATTCTGGCGGCGGTAGCCGCGGGGATGACCATCACCCGCTCCGGCGTTATGCGGCGCGCGCCGCTGGCGATGCGCCTGCGCGCGAACAGTACCTGGGCTATGCTCGAGTTTGTGTTTAACGGCATGGTGTTCCTGCTGTTGGGCCTGCAACTGCCGGGCATTATGGAATCCTCGCTGATTGCGGCCGAAGCGGATCCAAACGTTGAAGTCTGGATGCTGTTTACCGATATCGTGCTCATCTACCTTGCGCTGATGCTGGTGCGTTTCGGCTGGCTGTGGACGATGAAGAAATTCAGCGTTCGCTTCCTGACCAAAAAGCCGATGGAGTTCGGCTCGTGGACCACGCGCGAGCTGCTGATTGCCTCTTTCGCGGGCGTGCGCGGGGCGATCACCCTTGCTGGTGTGCTCTCCATTCCTCTGCTGCTGCCGACGGGTGACGTCTTCCCGGCGCGCTACGAGCTGGTGTTCCTGGCGGCGGGCGTGATCCTCTTCTCCCTGTTTGTCGGCGTGATTATGCTGCCGATTCTGCTGCAACATATTGACGCGGGTGACTCCTCGCAACAGCACAAAGAAGAGCGGATTGCCCGTGCGGCGACGGCGGAAGTGGCGATTGTCGCCATCGAGAAGATGGAGGAGCGTCTGGCCGCCGATGCCGAAGAGAACATTGATAACCAGCTGCTGAAGGAAGTCAGTTCACGCGTGATCGGTAATTTGCGTCGCCGTGCTGACGGACGTAACGACGTGGAAAGTTCGTTGCAGGAAGAGAACCTCGAACGCCGTTTCCGCCTGGCGGCGCTGCGCTCCGAGCGTGCCGAGCTGTATCACCTGCGCGCGACGCGGCAGATCAGCAACGAGACGCTGCAAAAGCTGCTGCACGATCTGGATCTGCTGGAAGCGTTGTTGATAGAGAATCAGTAGCGCTGTAATTGCCCGGTGGCGCTGCGCTTACCGGGCCTACGTGCTCGATCGGTACCCTCTCCCTGTGGGAGAGGGTTAGGGTGAGGGTACCCAAAACCCCTCACAGCATTGCAACCACGCCTGCGCGCTGTGCGACAGATAGACCCCTTCACGCCAGATCATCCCCAGCTGCCAGTGCAGGTCGCTCTCCAGCGGGATCCAGCGCAGCGTATTTTTATCCAGCCGCTCGCAGATCGGCTGCGGCAGAATGGCAATCCCCACGCCCGCCTGTACCATCGCCGCCAGAAAATCCCACTGACCGCTGCGCACCGCAATGCGCGGCTTTACGTTGTGCTGGTTAAACAGCGCCATCAGCTGGCGGCTTAAGGCGAAATCTTCGTTGTAAATCAGCAGCGGGTGTTCGCCGAGCAGCTCGGGTTTTACTGACTCAATCTTCAGCCAGTCGCCGGAGCGCGGCACCAGCACGCACAGCGGGTGGCTGAACAGAGGCAGCGTCGCCAGGCCGCTCTCCTCCTCCACGGGAAGGGCCGTCATGGCCACGTCCAGTTCACCGTTCATCACCGCCTGCTGCACGGTCAGGCCGCCAAATTCAGAAATTTTTAGCTCAACGCCGGTATAGCGCTGGCGAAACAGGCTTATCGGTCCGGCCATCATCATGCCGACCATCGGCGGAATACCGAGCCGCAGCAGCCCTTTTGTCAGATGGTTGATGTCCCCAAGCTCGGCCTCCAGCTGGCGGAACTCCGCCAGAATTGCCAGCCCGCGCTCGAACACCACGCGTCCGGTATCGGTCAGCAGTAGCTTGCGCCCGTCGCGGATCAGCAGGGTACAGTTCAGCTCATCTTCGAGATTTTTCAGCATCTTGCTGATGGTCGGCTGGGTTACGAATAACTTCTCCGCTGCGCGGGTAAAACTTTGCTGGCGAACCACCTCGACAAAATAGCGCAGCGTTCTTATGTCCATGATTATTCCTCGAAACTATACCTTCGATGATTTTAATTCATTTCAGTCGATACCGTACGCTCACTATACTGGCGCCTCGTCTCATTTCTGAGGAAAACCCCCATGGCCGTGGCGTTAAGCCGTGTTACGCCTGCCGTTGTGCAACGACTCCAGGTACCGGTTCAGGTACTGCTCTACGCGGGACTGTTTGTTTTCGCGGAATATCTTGTCGACTGGCTGCATCTGCCTTTACCCGCCAACCTGGTGGGGATGGTGCTGATGCTGACGCTGATCCTCTGTCGCGCGTTGCCCCTTAGCTGGGTGCGGGCCGGCGCACGCTGGCTGCTGGCGGAGATGCTGTTGTTCTTTGTGCCGGCTGTGGTGGCGGTGGTGAATTATGCCCAGTTGCTGATGGTCGACGGCTGGCGCATCTTTGCGGTTATCGCCCTGAGCACGATGATGGTGCTGGGCGCCACCGCCTGGGTGGTGGATAAAGTGTATCGCTTTGAAATCAGCAGGCAGAAGCATGACTAACTTTCAGATAAGCGTGCTGTGCCTGATTGCGACAGTCATCATCTACTTTGCCAACAAGCGCCTGTATCGCCGCTTTCGCGCGCTGCCGCTGATGCCGCTGGTCTTTACGCCGATCCTGCTGGTGCTGATGCTGGTCTTCGGCCATATCTCCTGGCAGAACTACATTGGCGAATCCCACTGGCTGCTGTGGCTGCTCGGCCCGGCGACCATCGCCTTCGCCGTACCCGTTTATGACAACCTCGCCATTATCAGACGCCACTGGATGTCGCTCAGCGCGGGTGTCGTCACCGCGACGGTGGTGGCGGTGTGCAGTTCGGTCTGGCTGGCGCGGTTGTTTACCCTGTCGGATGAAATCCAGCGCAGCCTGGCGGTGCGTTCGGTGACCACGCCGTTTGCGCTGGCAGCCGCCAAACCGCTCGGTGGCCAGCCGGATCTGGTGGCGCTGTTTGTGGTGGTGACGGGCGTCTTCGGCATGGCAGTGGGGGATGTGCTGTTTCTGCGGCTTTCCATTCGCGAAGGGATGGCGAAAGGCGCGGGGTTTGGCGCGGCGTCGCACGGGGCGGGGACGGCACGTTCGTATGAGCTGGGACAGCAGGAGGGCGTGGTCGCGAGCCTGGTGATGATGCTTTCGGGCGTCACGATGGTGCTGATTGCGCCGCTGGTGGCGTGGGTGATGTTTTAAGCTCCCCGGCCAGAGCGACCGGGGAGAAAAGGCTTAGTGCGCGCGGCCCTGCTCAACGCCCAGGCCGGTTTGCGAGCGGATAAACTGGGCGCGGAATTTTTCACGCTCCAGGTTACCCTCCGGTGAATTATCGGTGGCAGAGAAGATCCAGATCCCGATAAACGCCACGGCAATGGAGAACAGCGCCGGGTATTCATACGGGAAGATAGCGCTTTCGTGACCGAGGATCTGCACCCAGATGGTCGGGCCGAGGATCATCAGAATCACCGCCGTCAGCAGGCCCAGCCAGCCGCCGATCATCGCCCCACGGGTGGTCAGTTTTGACCAGTACATGGAGAGCAGAATGATCGGGAAGTTACAGCTTGCCGCAATCGAGAAGGCCAGCCCGACCATAAAGGCGATGTTCTGCTTCTCGAACAAAATCCCCAGCAGGATGGCGACAACGCCCAGCACCAGCACGGTGATTTTGGAGACTTTCAGCTCATCGCGCTCGCTTGCGCCTTTGCGGAAGACGTTGGCGTAGAGGTCATGCGAAACCGCCGACGCGCCGGCCAGCGTCAGCCCTGCAACCACCGCGAGGATGGTGGCAAAGGCCACGGCAGAGATAAAGCCGAGGAACAGGTTGCCGCCCACCGCGTCGGCCAGATGCACCGCCGCCATGTTGTTACCGCCGATAAGCGCGCCCGCCGCGTCTTTAAACGCCGGGTTTGCCCCCACCAGCATGATTGCGCCGAAGCCGATGATAAAGGTCAGAATGTAGAAGTAGCCCATAAACCCGGTGGCGTAGAACACGCTTTTACGCGCTTCACGCGCATCTGACACCGTGAAGAAACGCATCAGGATATGCGGCAGGCCAGCGGTACCGAACATCAGGCCGAGACCGAGCGAGAGCGCGGATATCGGATCTTTCACCAGCCCGCCCGGGCTCATGATCGCTTCCCCTTTCGGGTGGACCGCCATCGCTTCGGTAAACAGATTATTGAAGCTGAACCCGACGTGCTTCATCACCATAAAGGCCATAAAGCTGGCGCCGAACAGCAGTAGTACCGCTTTGATGATCTGTACCCAGGTGGTGGCCAGCATGCCGCCGAACAGGACGTACATCACCATCAGCACGCCGACCAGCACCACCGCGACGTGGTAGTTCAGGCCGAACAGCAGCTCGATCAGTTTGCCCGCGCCCACCATCTGGGCGATCAGATAGAGCGCCACCACCACCAGCGAACCGCAGGCGGAGAGGGAGCGAATCGGCCCCTGCTTCAGGCGATAGGAGGCGACGTCAGCAAAGGTATAGCGTCCCAGGTTGCGCAGGCGCTCGGCAATCAGGAACAGAATGATTGGCCAGCCCACCAGGAACCCGAGGGAGTAGATCAGGCCGTCATACCCGGAGGTGTACACCAGCGCGGAGATCCCGAGGAACGAGGCGGCGGACATAAAGTCCCCCGCTATCGCCAGCCCGTTCTGGAAGCCGGTAATGTTGCCGCCCGCGGTGTAGTAATCGTTACGGGAGCGTACGCGTTTCGACGCCCAGTAGGTGATGTACAGCGTCAGCACCACGAAAATCAGGAACATGATAATCGCCTGCCAGTTGGTTGGCTGGCGCTGAATCTCGCCGGTAAGGGCATCTGCCGCATGGGCAGCAAAGGGAAGTGTGGCGGCTAGCGCCGTCAGGACTCGCTTCATGATGCTTTTACCTCGCGCAGAACTTCTCTGTTAAGACGATCGAATTCACCGTTCGCACGCCAGACGTACACACCCGTGAGCACAAACGAAATGATGATCACGCCAATCCCAATCGGAATACCGCGCGTGACGCTGGTACCCTCATGCAGCGGGGTGCCCAGCCAGTGCGGCGCAAAGGCGATCAGCAGAATAAAGCCGACGTAGATAATCAGCATGATGATGGAAAGGATGAAGGCAAACCGTTGCCGTTTTTCGACGAGCTCCCTGTAGTGCGCACTATTCTCTATCTGCTGACAAATATCGTTATTCATCACAGAGTTCTCCAGAAGTAAGGTTGGTTTGTTTTTATCCCCTCTCCCCTGTGGGGAGAGGGTTAGGGTTAGGGTGAGGGGAGGAAGGTGCGGTCTGATGCCCTCACCCCGGCCCTCTCCCACGGGGAGAGGGAGAAAACACTAGGAAGGCATTGTGATGGCCTGCTTCTCTTCGAGCAGTTTGTCCACCACGCCAGGATCGGCCAGCGTTGAGGTATCACCGAGGTTACTGGTGTCGCCCGCCGCGATTTTGCGCAGGATACGGCGCATAATCTTGCCGGAACGGGTTTTCGGCAGCGAGTCGGTCCAGTGCAGCACGTCCGGCGTGGCAAGCGGGCCGATCTCTTTACGCACCCAGTTGCGCACCTCGGTATACAGCTCTGGCGACGGCTCTTCGCCGTGGTTCAGAGTGACGTAGGCGTAGATCGCCTGGCCTTTGATGTTGTGAGGAATGCCGACAACCGCCGCTTCGGCAATTTTCGGATGCGACACCAGCGCAGACTCAATCTCCGCCGTGCCCAGACGGTGGCCGGAGACGTTCAGCACGTCGTCCACGCGTCCGGTGATCCAGTAATAACCGTCTTCATCCCGGCGCGCGCCGTCGCCGCTGAAGTACATGTTTTTGAAGGTCGAGAAGTAGGTCTGCTCGAAGCGCTCATGGTCGCCGAACAGGGTACGCGCCTGGCCAGGCCAGGAATCGACGATCACCAGGTTGCCTTCGGTAGCGCCTTCCTGCGGATTGCCTTCGTTATCCACCAGCGCAGGCTGCACGCCGAAGAACGGACGGGTGGCCGAACCGGCTTTCAGCTGCGTGGCGCCCGGCATCGGGGTGATCATGAAGCCGCCGGTTTCGGTCTGCCACCAGGTATCCATCACCGGGCACTTCTCGTTGCCGATCTTCTTCCAGTACCACTCCCAGGCTTCGGGGTTGATCGGCTCGCCCACGGAGCCGAGGATACGCAGGGAAGAGCGGTCGGTCCCTTCGATGGCTTTATCTCCTTCTGCCATCAGCGCGCGGATCGCCGTTGGCGCGGTGTAGAGAATGTTGACCTGATGCTTATCAACCACCTGGCACATACGCGCCGGGGTCGGCCAGTTCGGTACGCCTTCAAACATCAGCGTTGTTGCGCCACAGGCCAGCGGGCCGTACAGCAGGTAGCTATGACCGGTCACCCAGCCCACGTCGGCGGTACACCAGTAGATGTCGCCCGGATGGTAGTCGAAAACGTATTTAAAGGTGGTGGCCGCGTAAACCAGATAGCCGCCGGTGGTATGCAGCACGCCTTTCGGCTTACCGGTGGAGCCGGAGGTATAAAGGATAAACAGCGGATCTTCCGCGTTCATCTCTTCAGGCTGATGCTGGTCGCTCGCGTTTTCAATCAGATCGCTCCACCACAGGTCGCGCCCCTCGTGCCAGTCGATTTTGCCGCCCGTGCGTTTGAAGACAATGACGTTACTGATGGATTTCACGTTCGGGTTTTTCAGCGCTTCATCAACGTTTTTCTTCAGCGGAATACCGCGCCCGGCGCGCACGCCCTCGTCAGCGGTGATCACCAGCTTCGAATTCGAGTCGACAATACGCCCGGCAACCGCCTCCGGCGAGAAACCGCCGAAGATAACGGAGTGGATCGCACCGATGCGCGCGCAGGCCAGCATAGCCACGGCGGCTTCCGGCACCATTGGCATATAGATCGCCACCACATCGCCTTTTTTAATGCCCTGGGCCAGCAGCACGTTGGCAAAGCGGCACACGTCGCGATGAAGTTCGTTATAGGTGATATGTTTACTCTGAGAGGCATCGTCGCCTTCCCAGATGATGGCCGTTTCGTTGCCGCGTTCAGCAAGATGGCGGTCCAGGCAGTTCGCCGCCAGGTTCAGCGTGCCGTCTTCATACCATTTAATGGAGACGTTGCCCGGCGCGAAAGAGGTGTTCTTTACCTTCTGATAAGGTTTGATCCAGTCGAGGATGTGGCCCTGCTCACCCCAGAACGCGTCAGGGCTGGAAACGGACTGCTGGTATTTCTCCTGGTATTGCTCCGGGCTTATCAGGCAACGGTCCGCAATGTTTGCGGGAATGTCGTGTTTGTGTATTTGGCTCATGGCTTTTTTTCTCCTTGTAAGATGTTAATAATATGTCGCAAAAACGTTAATAGTAGGGGCTTTACAAGCTTTGTTTAGTATTTGGGCGACAGATCACGCAATGTCTGAAGAGTATGAAAATTGAGCGAATGAAACTTTGAAGGGAAATAATTCACCTGAAGAATTATTCACTTTTTTGAAGTGAAAATATTTTGTATAACAAATGGTTATTTATGCGAATTGCTATAAATTGCCGTCAATGACACTTTTTGCAGTGAAATGCCTTGTTCTTTAAGGCTTGCGCAGCATGCCGTGCAAATGATACTCATACGGCGCGTTAAAAAATCCCATAAACCAACGCAACACAATTCATACCCTTTCAGTATGTCTCCATATTCATGCAGTTTTGATGGTACGGAGATTTCATTGAGGAAGTCAGTTTCTATGAAAAATTTGAAAGTCAGCCTGGCCTGGCAGATCCTGCTGGCCCTTGTGCTGGGCATCTTGCTGGGCAGTTACCTCCATTATCATAGCGACAGCCGCGAGTGGCTGATTGCGAACCTTCTCTCCCCTGCGGGCGATATCTTTATTCATCTGATCAAGATGATTGTTGTGCCGATTGTGATCTCGACGCTGGTGGTCGGTATCGCGGGTGTCGGTGATGCGAAACAGTTAGGCCGCATCGGCGTTAAAACTATTCTCTATTTCGAAGTGATCACCACGGTTGCCATCGTTCTTGGCATCACCCTGGCGAATGTGTTCCAGCCTGGTGCCGGGATCGATATGTCACAGCTGGCGACGGTGGATATTTCGAAATACCAAAGCACAACCGCCGATGTGCAGAGCCATTCGCATGGACTGATGGGGACTATTCTCTCGCTGGTGCCGACCAACATTATCGCG
Organism: Enterobacter sp. MGH 33; assembly: GCF_000534535.1. Taxonomy (NCBI): domain Bacteria; kingdom Pseudomonadati; phylum Pseudomonadota; class Gammaproteobacteria; order Enterobacterales; family Enterobacteriaceae; genus Enterobacter; species Enterobacter sp. MGH 33. The sequence continues at coordinate 604,858 of NZ_KI973212.1, forward strand.
TCCATGGCGAAGGGCGAGATGCTGCCGATCATCTTCTTCTCGGTACTCTTTGGTCTGGGGCTTTCTTCCCTGCCCGCGACGCACCGTGAACCGCTGGTCACCGTGTTCCGATCTGTCTCCGAAACCATGTTCAAAGTCACCCACATGGTGATGCGTTATGCGCCGGTCGGGGTATTCGCGCTGATTGCGGTGACCGTAGCGAACTTCGGCTTTGCCTCCCTGTGGCCGCTGGCGAAGCTGGTGATTCTGGTGCACTTCGCGATTCTGTTCTTCGCGCTGGTAGTGCTGGGCATTGTGGCGCGCCTGTGCGGGCTCAGCATCTGGATCCTGATCCGCATCCTGAAGGATGAGCTGATTCTGGCCTACTCCACGGCAAGCTCCGAGAGCGTGCTGCCGCGTATCATTGAGAAGATGGAGGCCTACGGTGCGCCGGCGTCCATTACCAGCTTCGTGGTGCCAACGGGTTACTCCTTTAACCTGGATGGTTCGACGCTGTATCAGAGTATTGCGGCAATCTTTATCGCGCAGCTGTACGGCATTGACCTGTCGCTGTGGCAGGAGATCGTGCTGGTTCTGACGCTGATGGTGACTTCAAAAGGCATCGCAGGCGTGCCGGGCGTCTCCTTCGTGGTGCTGCTGGCGACGCTGGGCAGCGTCGGTATTCCGCTGGAAGGCCTGGCGTTTATTGCCGGTGTGGACCGTATCCTAGACATGGCGCGTACTGCGCTGAACGTGGTGGGTAATGCGCTGGCGGTGCTGGTAATCTCCAAGTGGGAACACAAGTTCGACCGTAAAAAAGCGCTGGCGTATGAACGCGAGGTGCTGGGTCGTTTTGATAAAACGGCTGACCAGTAACATTCTAAGCCCGGTGGCGCTGCGCTTACCGGGCCTACGGGTTTTGTAGGCCGGGTAAGGCGAAGCCGCCACCCGGCACGTTACTCCCCGCTCAACGCATCAAACTCTTCACACCCGGTATCAAACCCTTCGGTACAGCTCAGGTTTAACCAGTAAAGCGCTTTCTGCTTATTCGGTGTGATAAAGCCTTTCTCACCCTGCCTGAACAGCATTCCTGCCCAGTACTCCGCATAGCCCGTCCGGGACAGAGCCGAACTCCGCTTGAACCACGACGCGGCCTGCACGTCATCCTGAGGGACTTCAACGCCGTTGGCATAGATCAGCCCCAGCAGCTGTTGCGCGTCTACCGCCGAGTCGCTATCGATGTCTTCGGTCGCCGATTGCAGCAGTGCGATGGCCTGCGGGTAGTCGGTTTTGCCCGCCTGCGTGTTCACCAGCACCCGCGCCAGCATGATCGCGCCGCGTTTGCTGCCCGCAATGTTTGCCTGCTGGGCCAGGGCTTTGGCCTGAGCATAGTCGCCCTGCGAAAAGTGGATTTGCGACAGCAGCGCCATGGCGTCGACATCACCGCCTTTTGCCGCTTTTTCCGCCCACAGCGCCGCCTGCGCGCTGTCGCCGGAACTGAACCAGGTATCGGCAAGATAATACTGCGCGCGCGCATCGCCCGCTTCAGCCTGCTTTTTATACTGGCTGCCTATCTCATCGGCATGGGCAAACGCGGTTAAAAATAACAACATCAGAAAAAGGGTTTTCATGGATTCTTATCATCTGGGTACACGCCGCGCAGTATAATCGCGGTGACAGAAGAAAAAAACGGGTGCGTTAAGACCTCAGCATCCCACAAGCCGGGCGGAACACGCGTTCCGCCCGAAGAGGTTAGCCTGCGTTACAGGCTAATTTCGCCGCCACCTCCTGATGTTCACTCTTTATTGAAAACTCACATAACTTATCGCGAGTAATAAAGGTAAAGATCACTATCGTCAGGCAAATAATAAAGACGATGCCTAACGTAGTTTTTAATGGCGTCATGCCTTTTACTCCTTGTGTAAAAAAGAATAAGAGGCTACTCTCAACCTGTTGGTAGTTGAGGGAGTAGCCTCGGGTAAATGAAAATTTCCCGGGGCTTCCTACTTTCTGTCCCTCAACAATGCTCAAGACAGAAAGTCTTAAGCACCCGCCGCATATCTTATCTCGCTGAATTAAAATGCAAAGATGTAATTCTTTTTCGCACGAATTACATTATTTCTGCGAGCCGCTTTCCAGTATAACAATTGATATTTTTAATGTGTTAAGCGGAAATAAAAAGGAAGTGAATATCTCACTCCCTTTATTCATCGATTAATTAACGGCATCAACCCATTGCGCTTTCACGCAGGCGGGCTTTCAGCTTGTTATATTCGTCGATCACATACTGTTCCGCAGCGTGTTGATCCGCAATGGGCTCCACGTTTACGGCGCAGTATTTATACTCCGGCGTTTTGGTTATCGGGCTTAAGTTCTCCGTCACCAGCTCGTTACAGGCGCCAATCCACCACTGGTAGGTCATATAGACTGCCCCTTTGTTCGGACGGTCGCTGACCTGCGCGCGGGTAATGATGCGGCCCTTACGCGAGTTCACCCACACCAGCGCTTCATCTTCAATACCGAGCCGTTCGGCATCGGCGGTGTTGATCTGCGCGTAGCCCGGTTCATCCGCCAGCGCCGCCAGCGCGGCGCAGTTGCCGGTCATGGAGCGGCAGGAGTAGTGGCCCACTTCACGCACGGTGGAGAGCACCATCGGATACTCGTCGGTGAGCTTATCGATCGGCGCGACCCAGTCGCAGGTGAAGAACTGCGCCAGCCCGTTCGGGGTGTCGAACTTCTCTTTAAAGAGGTATGACGTCCCCTGATCGGATTCTGATTCATCCCGGCACGGCCACTGGATGTAGCCCAGCTCACCCATTTTTTCATAGGTTGCCCCATAAAAGTCCGGGCACAGATGCCGCAACTCGTCCCAGATCTCCTGGGTGTTGTTGTAGTGCATCGGGTAGCCCATGCGGGTGGCGATTTCGCTGATGATCTGCCAGTCCGTTTTCAGATCCCACTTCGGCTCGACGGCCTTGAAGAAGCGCTGGAAGCCGCGGTCTGCCGCCGTATAGACACCTTCATGCTCGCCCCAGGAGGTCGACGGCAGAATCACATCCGCCGCCGCCGCGGTTTTGGTCATAAAGATATCCTGAACAATCACCAGCTCCAGATCCTCAAAGCCTTTGCGCACCGCAGACAGTTCGGCGTCGGTCTGGAGCGGATCTTCACCCATGATGTAGGCCGCACGTACTTCACCGTGCGCCGCGCGGTGCGGCAGCTCGCTGATGCGGTATCCGGTGTGTGCCGGCAGACTTTCCACGCCCCAGGCCTTCGCAAACTTCTCGCGGTTTTCCGGGAATTTGACGTACTGGTAGCCCGGATAGGTGTCCGGCAGCGCGCCCATATCACACGCACCCTGCACGTTATTCTGACCACGCACCGGGTTCACGCCCACATGCGCTTTACCCAGATTGCCGGTCAGCATGGCGAGGCTGGTGAGCGAGCGCACGGTTTCCACGCCCTGGTAGAACTGGGTCACGCCCATGCCCCACAGAATGGCGGCGGTTTTCGCTCCGGCGTACATCCGCGCCGCCTGGCGGATCTCCTGCGCGCTGACGCCGGTTATCGCCTCTACTGACTCCGGCGTATAGCCTTCGACAATCTTGCGATACTCTTCAAACCCTTCCGTACGGCTCGCGACAAACGCCTGGTCGTAGAGGTTCTCCTCAATAATGACATGCCCCATCGCATTCAACAGCGCGATGTTCGAGCCGTTTTTCAGTGCGATGTGCATATCCGCAATGCGCGCGGTTTCAATTTTACGCGGATCGCAGACGATGATTTTCGCCCCGTTCTGTTTGGCGCGAATAACGTGATTCGCGACGATAGGGTGAGAATCCGCCGGGTTATAGCCGAAGATGAACACCAGATCGGTGTTATCTATCTCATTGATGGCATTACTCATTGCGCCGTTACCGACCGACTGGTGCAGACCTGCAACCGATGGGCCGTGTCAGACGCGAGCGCAGCAGTCGACGTTATTGGTACCAATAACGGCGCGCGCGAATTTTTGCATCACATAGTTGGTTTCATTCCCGGTTCCGCGTGAGGAGCCGGTGGTCTGAATCGCATCCGGGCCATACTTGGCCTTGATGGCGCTGAGGCGCGTGGCGACGTAATCCAGCGCTTCATTCCAGGAGACGGCTTCCAGCTTGCCGCCGCGCTCGCGGCGGATCATAGGGGTTTTCAGGCGCGGCGTGAGGATTTGGGTATCGTTAATAAAATCCCAGCCGTAGTACCCTTTCAGGCACAGCGTGCCCTGATTGGTTTTACCCTGCGCCGCTTCCGCCCGGACGATTTTGCCGTTATCGACCACCAGGTGGATCTTGCAACCTGAGGCACAATAAGGGCAAACCGTGACGACTTTTTTCATCACTTTGCTCCAGTTAAACAGTTCTTACCTGCCCAATATGCAGCTTCTATGCCATGTTTTTATTATGGGTATTTCCTGACTTTACGACCCTTTGCGGGGCAAAACCCTGACGAAAAACAGCCAATCGTCAAAATTGACGTGTCGAAAGGGCAGGGGATGTGACATGGATTGAATTTCCGTCACGTAAAAAACAATTCGGCTGGAGCCAGCGGCAGAATGGTTCAGACTTAACATAATTCCCTGACGGAAGCATGCGATGAAACCGGCGATTCTGGTGGTTGATGATGATGTCGCAGTCTGCGAACTGCTACAGGATGTGCTCAGCGAGCACGTCTTTACCGTGCTGACGTGTCACACCGGTCAGGACGCGGTGAACCGTGTCCAGCAGGATCCCGGCATTGCGCTGGTTCTGCTGGACATGATGCTGCCGGATATCAACGGATTACAGGTTTTGCTGCAACTGCAAAAGCAGCGACCATCGCTACCGGTGGTGATGCTGACGGGGCTGGGAAGTGAATCAGATGTGGTCGTCGGGCTCGAAATGGGCGCCGATGATTACATCGGAAAACCGTTCAATCCGCGCGTGGTGGTCGCCCGCGTTAAGGCGGTGCTGCGTCGAACCGGCGCGCTGGACGCGGAGCCTGCCGCGCCGCGCGTTGAAGGTATTGCCTTTAACGGCTGGACGCTGGACACCACCCGCTGCGAGCTGAGCGATCCGCAGCGTAATACCGTGCCGTTAACCCAGGGCGAATACGGCCTGCTGCTGGCATTAACGCAAAACGCCCGCCGGGTACTGAGTCGTGAACAGCTGCTGGAGCTGACCCACAGCGAAAGCGCCGAGGTCTTTGACCGCACTATCGACGTGTTGATCATGCGGCTACGGCGAAAAATTGAGGTCAATCCGCACCAGCCTTTGCTGATCAAAACCATTCGCGGTCTGGGCTATGTTTTTGCCACGGACGTTTCCCATCATGAGAAAGCCGCCTGACCGTTCTCCTGAATAAACGCCTGAAGCTCGGCCAGCGTTTTCGCGCCGTCAATCGCATTGGCCGCCAGCAGGCTGGCCCGCGCGCAGGCGTGCGCCAGATAAATACTCTCGGTAAGCGACAGCGATTCATGGCAACCGTATAAAAAGCCTGCGCAAAACGCGTCGCCCGCACCGACGCTGCCGATAATCTCGTCCTGCGTCAGCTTCCACGAAGGAACCCATTGCCCTTTTTCACCCGGCGCTTCACCCCATGCCCCTTCCGGACAGTGGATCACTACCCGCTGCCGCACGCCTGCCGCCAGCAACTGTGCGGCAGCGTCGGCGATATGGACCATGTTCAGCGCACCATGACTGTCGCGGATCTCAAGCCCGCTAAACTCACCAGCTTCCAGCTCGTTAATCACCAGATAATCAAGATGGCGCAGGGCAGGGAGCACCAGCGGCTGATAGCGCGGATCGCCCTTGCGGGAGACCAGATCGAGCGAGGTTTCATACCCCTGATCGCGCATCTGTGCCAGTAACCGCGCGCTGCGGGTGCCAAACTCCTCGTCCGGCATGTCCAGGCTGTCGAGCAGCAGCAGATAGCCGAGATGGAAGATCTTCAGCGATCCGTCTAAACGATCGAAGGCGGGAAGATCCAGCAGGCGGTTGGCGCCCGGCGAGTGGAAAAAGGTGCGCTGTCCGCTGGGGTCGGTCATCACCTGCGACATCGACGTTGGGGCGAACGTCGTGCGCTGCACGCGCTGGCGATTGACGTGATACTGGTCGAGCATCGCCAGAATATAGTCTCCGTCGCTGTCTTCTCCAATCAGCCCCACCGCCTGTAACGGCAGGCCGACGTGCATTTTCGCCAGCGTCAGCAGAACGTTGAGCGGCGCACCGCCGGTTGAGCGTTCACTGTGGGTGATTTCCGCCAGCCAGCCGCGCTCCGGCCACTGCACGATCTGATGAACGTGATCCACCAGCATGTTGCCTGCGGCGATAATCCCTTTGCGTTCCATTATGCCTGCCCCGCGCTGCCGAAGATGCGCATCTGCTCCGCGACCGTATCGGTAATGGCCTCTTCAATGCCCAGCAGCAGTTCGGCAAACTCATCGTACAGCGGCTGGCGGTTTGCCATGCGCTGCTCAACGGCGGCGAGCGCGGCCTGCGACATGCCGGTATAGAAGTTGATTTTATGAATGCCCAGCTCGATGGCGCGGCGGAAGTCGGCATCGCTGATGCCAGAGCCGCCGTGTAACACCAGCGGCAGGCCCGTCTGCTGGCGAATGGCGTCCAGACGGGGGAAATCAAGCTTCGGCTCGCCCTTGTATTTGCCGTGCGCGTTGCCAATGGCGACCGCCAGCGCGTCGATACCGGTTAAATCGACAAACTCGCGCGCCAGCTGTGGGTCGGTAAAGAACGCTTCATCCGCATGCCCATACAGTGCGCCGCCTTCATCTCCGCCGACTGCGCCCAGCTCCGCCTCCACCGAGACGCCCACCGCGTGGCACATCTTCACCACTTCCCGGGTCTGGCGGATATTTTCCTCATAGCTCAGCGTCGAGCCGTCGAACATCACCGAGCTGAACCCTAAGCGCAGGGCGCGCACGACGGCCTCAAAATGCAGCCCGTGGTCGAGGTTCAGCACCACGGGAATATCGTGACGGGCGGCTTCGAACTTCACCGCTTCAACAAGCGACTCCAGAGACACGTACTTAAAATGCACTTCGGCGATGTTGATGATAAACGGCGAGCGTTCCTGCTTCGCGGCGGCAAACAGCGCGCGCAGAAAATGGGAGTCGAGAACGTTGAACGCGCCCAGGGCGTAGCGGTGTTCTCTGGCGTGTGCCAGACCGTCGGCAAGAGAAATCAATGGCATCATTCACTCCTTATATCCGAAACAGGTTGTACTCGTTGCACAGCACCAGCACCGCCGGTTCGTCTTCTTCGATGGTGTTGTAGCGATCGATGGGCTGTAAAAAGTGGTTGTCGTGTTCATCGTCATTGACCGACGACACTTCGCCCACCAGCACGTCGCCAAAGCCGCGTTCACCCCAGAAACTGTGGTACAGGCCGGGCGTCAGGCAGATGCTCTCCCCTGGCGTGAGGCGCAGCTGGCTGCCGGGCGCGTGCGTCTGCCGACAGCCGTCTATCGTGACGATCACGTCGGTGTTTTCGGTCTCCTCATGCGCGCCCGCATTCCATAACTCAATAATCAGATTCCCGCCGCCGCGGTTGATGATGTCCTCCCGCTTGCGCCAGTGGAAATGCATCGGCGTCACCTGGCCGTCGCGCACGTGCATGATTTTTTCGGCATAGCACTTCTCATAAGGCACGCCGTTGGGGGAGCCGTTGCGCAGGGTGAACAGCGTCAGCCCCTGTGCGGCAAAGTGGTTGCCGCCAAACGCCGTCACGTCCCAGCCGAGCCTGAGGTCGAACACCTCCTGCCAGGCGGCCTGGTCAAGCTGCTGCCATTTTGTTGGCGGAAAGCTGGCAAACGGCGGGAGATGCACGTCGTGCATGGAGAAGAACTGCCGCGTGTGGCCGAGGATTTCATTGATGTCGGAGCGTTTCATGGGGACTCCTTGCGTTTTATGCCACCCCCTCACCCCGGCCCTCTCCCTCAAGGGAGAGGGGGAGAGGGTTAGGGTGAGGGCATCAGGCCGCACCGGGGTTACTTAACCGTCCACCCCTTATACGTGCCGACGTTCTTTTTATCGATCATCGTCACCGGGATCAGCACAGGCTCTTTCGGCGCAGGTTTGCCCTGAAGAATGTCATAGCCGATCTCCACCGCCTTCGCCGCCATCACCTGCGGATCCTGCGCCGGCGTCGCCACAAACAGGGAGTTTTCGCGCTTCAGAGCTTCTTCACCGTCCGGGCTGCCATCCACGCCAACGATAAAGAACTCATTACGTTGAGCCTGTTTCGCCGCCAGATCGGCACCGATCGCCGTCGGATCGTTAATTGCGAATACGCCGTCGATCTTCGGATTGGCCGCCAGCAGGGAGGTCATGACCTCCAGTCCGCCTTCGCGGCTGCCTTTGGCGTTCTGATTATCCGAAAGCACTTTGATATCCGGGTGGCGCCTGAACTCGGTCTGGCAGCCCTCCACGCGGTTTTGTACCGCAGAAACCGGCGGCCCGTTGATGATCACCACGTTGCCTTTACCTTTCAGGCGGTCGGTTATGTACTTACAGGCCATCTCCCCCGCCTGGGTGTTATCGGAGGTGATGGTCGCATCAGCCCCTTCCGCCGCCACGTCAACCGCCACGACCACGATCCCTGCCTCTTTGGCGCGTTTTACCGCCGGGCCGATCCCTTTGGAATCCGCGGCGTTGAGGATGATCATGTCCACTTTCGCCGCAATGAAGTTATCGATCTGCGACACCTGCTGGCCCAGATCGTACCCGCTGGAGACCAGCGTCACCTTGACGTTATCTCCCGCCAGCTTGCGCGCTTCCAGCTCGGCACCTTTGGTGATCTGCACGAAGAACGGGTTAGCCAGGTCGCCCACCGTCACGCCGATGGACTTCAGATCTTTTGCCTGCGCAAACGGGGTTGCGGCCAGCAGCGCGCCAGCACAGAGCGCGGTCACTAAGGGCTTCAATCTCATGCTGTATTCCTCACGTAGGGTATTGTTGTTATGCACTTTGATGGTGTCGGGTACGGTATTTGTCGATCAGCACCGCTATGATGATCACCGCCCCTTTGATCACCAGCTGCCAGAAGTAGGAGACGCCCATCAGCGTCATGCCGTTGTTGAGGGTGGCGATGATCAATGCGCCGACCAGCGTGCCGGTGATCGTGCCGATCCCGCCGACGAAGCTGGTTCCGCCGAGGATCACCGCCGCAATCGCATCCAGCTCGTACCCCGTGCCGAGGTTGCCGTTGGCGCTGTAGAGGCGCGAGGCGCTCATCACGCCGCCTAATCCCGAGAGCAGGCCGCTCGTGCCGTAGACAAACAGCAGCACCAGCCAGACCTTGATGCCGGTTAAGCGTGCCGCCTGCATATTGCCGCCGACCGCATAGATGTGAACGCCGAGGGTTGTGCGACGCAGAATAAACCAGCACACCACAATCACCGCCAGGGCGATCACCACCAGCCACGGAATCGGGCCGAGGTAGTTGTTGCCGATCCACTCGAAGTTAATGTTGGAGTTAATGACCGTCGTGCCGTCCGCCAGCAGATACGCCGCGCCGCGCAGTGCCGTATAGGTGCCGAGCGTGACGATAAACGGCGGCAGCCCGGCGAAGGCCACCAGCGCGCCGTTGAACAGCCCCAGCACCATACCGAGCATCAGCGCCGCCGGAATGGAGAGCATCGCAAATTCCGGGATAAGCGAGACCACCATCGCCGCTACCGCCGTAGTACCCAGAATCGAGCCCACAGAGAGGTCAATCCCGCCGGTCAGGATGATGAAGGTCATCCCCGCCGCCAGCACGATGTTGATCGACGCCTGCCGGGTAATATTCAGCAGGTTGCTCTCGGTGAAAAAGTTCGGGGCGATAAAGCCAAATACCGCCACAATCAGGATTAAAATTGGCAAAATGCCGATCGTTTGCATCAGATCGCTCATCAGCATTTTTTTGGCGGAGGCGGATTTCGCCACCTGCTGCGGATGGGTTGGAGTTGTCATAATTACACCGCCTGATGATGTGTGTCGTTCACGCCGGTTGCCAGCGTCATGATGTTTTCCTGAGAGATGTCGCGTCCGTGGAGTTCACCCGCGATGCTGCCTTCCCGCATCACGTACACCCGGTCGCTCATGCCCACCACTTCCGGCAGCTCGCTGGAGATCATCAGAATCGCCACGCCTTTGCGCGCCATCTGGTTCATGATGCGGTAGATCTCGCTTTTCGCGCCGACGTCCACCCCACGCGTGGGCTCGTCCAGAATCAGAATGCGCGGGCCTATCGCCACCCAGCGGGAGATCAGCAGCTTTTGCTGGTTGCCGCCGGAGAGCCCGCCCGCGCGCACCTGAGAATGCGGCACGCGGATATTGAGCAGGGCGATGGCGTCATCGGAAATAGACTGCGCTTTTTTGCGGTTCAGCCAGCCGAAGGTGGCGTCGCGCTCCAGCGTCGCCATGGTGATGTTCTCCTGCGCCGCCAGCTCCAGAAACAGCCCCTGCTCCTTGCGGTTCTCGGTAAGAAAACCGATGCCGTTTTCAATGGCCGCGCGCGGGGAGTGGATCACCACCGGTTCGCCGTCGACCTCGATCATGCCGCCGGTGGCTTTGCGCACGCCGAAGATCAGCTGCGCCAGCTCGGAGCGACCGGCCCCGACCAGCCCCGCCAGCCCGACGATTTCACCGGAGCGAACCTGCAAACTGCACGGCAGCACTTTTTTGCCATCTGTCAGGTGGTGTACGTTCAGACGCGGGCTGCCGAGCGGAATATCGCGCTCTTTGTTAAACAGATCGCTGAGCGGGCGGCCCACCATCATGCGCACCAACTCAGAGGCATTCAGCTTGTCGCGCGTCAGGCTGCCGACGTACTGCCCGTCGCGCAGGACGCTGACGCGATCGGAAAGCTCATACACTTCCGCCATGCGGTGGCTGATGTAGATAATCGCCATCCCTTCATCGCGCAGGCGCAAAATCAGTTCGAACAGACGGTGGGTTTCGCGCGAGGAGAGGGCGGCGGTGGGTTCATCCATCACCAGAATACGGCTGTTGCGGTGCAGCGCGCGGGCGATCTCCACCTGCTGCTGCTCGGCGATGGTCAGCTTCATGACCAGGTCGGTGGCGCTGAACTGCGCGCCCAGACGGTCAATGACCGCCTGCGCCTGGGCAGCCATCTCTTTGCGCTGGACCAGCCCGCCGCGCGACAGCTCGCTGCCGAGAAAAATGTTTTCCGCCACGGTCAGGTTAGGAGCAAGCTGCATCTCCTGATAAATCAGGGTAATGCCTGCGGCCAGCGCATCCTTCGGCCCTTTGATGTGAAACGGCTGACCGTCGATGAGGATGTCGCCGCTGCTGGCGGTATAGGCGCCTGCGAGGATCTTCATCAGCGTGCTTTTTCCGGCGCCGTTTTCCCCCATCAGCGCGTGGATCTCACCGGGGAAAACCGTCAAATCCACACCCTTGAGCGCGTGGAAATTGCCAAACGTCTTGGCAATATTGCGCATCTCTAAAACCGGGGTTCTGCTCATGGCGGATCTCCTGTGAATGTCGATATCTGCACTTCATCACAGGTGCGTAAATGCAAAATGTCAGAAGCTGTTCATATTTGTCATAGTTATGAATAGCTAATCGCCATCACATTTTCCTTTTCCCTCTCCCTGTGGGAGAGGGCCAGGGTGAGGGCACCAAACCGCAGAGGAGCCCAAACCCATGTCTTCACGCCCCCCGTTCTTCACCAGCGCCCGCGGTCGCCTGCTGATATTTAACCTGCTGGTGGTGGCGGTAACGCTGATGGTAAGCGGCGTGGCGGTGCTCGGCTTTCGTCATGCCAGCCAGATCCAGGAGCAGGTGCAGCAGCAAACGCTGGATGATATGACTGGCAGCATGAACCTCGCGCGTGATACCGCGAATGTGGCGACGGCGGCGGTGCGGCTGTCGCAGGTAGTCGGTGCGCTGGAGTACAAAGGCGAAGCTGAACGGCTGAAACAGACGCAGATGGCGCTGCGCCACTCGCTGGAGCAGCTTGCCGATGCGCCGCTGGCGCAGCAGGAGCCCGCGCTGGTGGCGCGTATTATTCGCAGGAGCAATGAGTTACAGCAGAGCGTGACGGGAATGCTGGAGCGCGGGCAAAAACGGCATCTGGAGCGTAACGCGCTGCTCAGCGCGCTGTATCAAAGCCAAAGCTACCTGCGTCATTTGCAGGATATCAACCGCCGTTACGCGAGCAATGTGCCAGACGCCCGGCAGCTTGCAGAGATGGACAGGCTGATCGTTGCCGCCATTGATACCCCTTCACCGCGCGCCACGGTGCAGCAGCTGGATGCAGTAACCGCGATGTTACCCGCGAGCGCCCTGCAACCGGTGGTCAACCTGGTGCTCCCGGATTTTAATGATGAGCTGCGCAAGCTCGCGCCACTGTCGAAGCAGCTGGAAGAGAGCGATCTGTCCATCAGCTGGTACATGTTCCACATCAAGGCGCTGGTGGCGATATTAAACCGCGACATTAATCAGTACGTTGAACAGGTGGCGCAGGCCTCCCGGCTGCGTACCGCCCAAAGCCACCAGGAGCTGCGCTCCATCAGCGTGTTTATCAGCGTCTTCGCGGTGCTGGCGCTGATCATCACCGGCTGCGCCTGCTGGTATATTTACCGCAATCTGGGATCCAACCTGACGGCTATCTCAAGGGCAATGTCGCGCCTCGCTCACGGCGAGCAGGATGTGTCGGTGCCCGCGCTACAGCGGCGTGATGAGCTGGGGGAACTGGCACGCGCGTTTAACGTTTTTGCCCGCAATACCGCTTCGCTGGAGCACACCACGCGGCTACTGAAGGAGAAGACCTCGCAGATGGAGGTCGACCGCATCGAACGTCAGGGGCTGGAGGAGGCGCTGCTGCACAGCCAGAAAATGAAGGCGGTCGGGCAACTGACGGGCGGGCTGGCGCATGATTTTAATAACCTGCTGGCGGTGATTATCGGCAGTCTGGAGCTGACCGATTCAGCGTCACCGGACGCGCCGCGCATCACTCGTGCGCTCAAAGCCGCGGAACGCGGGGCCATGCTCACCCAGCGTCTGCTGGCCTTCTCGCGCAAGCAATCCCTGCAACCCCATGCGGTAGAGATGAAGCCGCTGCTGGAGAACCTGAGCGAGCTGATGCGGCACTCGCTTCCCGCCACGCTGACGCTGGATATTGAAGCGCAAACCCCGGCCTGGCCCGCATGGATTGACGTCAGCCAGCTGGAAAACGCCATTATCAACCTGGTGATGAACGCCCGTGATGCAATGGAGGGGCAAAATGGTGTGATCAAAATCCGCACCTGGAACCAGCGTGTGACCCGCAGCGACGGGCGCAGGCAGGATATGGTCGCGCTGGAGGTGATTGACCACGGCTGCGGGATGTCGCAGGAGGTGAAATCGCAGGTCTTTGAACCGTTCTTCACCACCAAACAGACCGGCAGCGGCAGCGGGTTAGGGCTGTCGATGGTGTACGGCTTTGTGCGTCAGTCCGGGGGGCGCGTTGAGATCGAAAGCGCGCCGGGGCAGGGAACCACCGTGCGGCTCCAGCTGCCGCGTTCGACGCTGCCCGCGTTCTCCGATGATGCCGCGCTGGCGACCACGGCCCCGGCAGAGAGTGAGCTGCTTGTGCTGGTCCTGGAAGATGAGGCGGGCGTGCGGCAGACCCTGTGCGAGCAACTGCACCAGCTTGGCTACCTGACGCTTGAAGCCGAAAACGGCGAGCAGGCGCTGAACATGCTGGACGCATCGCCGGATATCGGCATGTTTATCAGCGACCTGATGTTGCCGGGCGGCCTGAGCGGCGCGGAGGTGATCGGCCATGTACGCAGCCACTATCCGCAGTTGCCGGTGCTGCTGATCAGCGGACAGGATTTGCGCCCGGCGCATAACCCGCAGCTGCCGGACGTTCAGTTACTGCGAAAACCGTTCACCCGCGCACAGCTGGCGCAGGCGCTGCGCAAGGTGATGGTAATTTGAGATTGCCCATTCTTTTCAGAATTTAACACCTGTTTCAGCTATTTACAGTGCTGTTTCGCCATGTAACCATCCTCGCTTAACCTCATTTTAAACAAGGTCTTTGTTATGGATAACTGGCTGGCGCTCTTCGACGGACAGACCCGTTACACCCTGGACATTGCGGACTCCCGCGTCACGCCCGACGTGCTGCGTTTTAAGGGCCGCGAGGCGCTCAGCGAGCCCTTCCGCTGGACCATCGACTTCACCACCCCGCAGAATAATCTCGCCCCCGAAGAGGTACTGATGAAGTACGCTACCCTGCGCATGCGCAGCGGGAAGGCAGTGCACGGCATCATCACCCGTCTGGAGTGGCTTTCCACCACTGCCGACCAGTCGCATTACCGGGTGGAGCTGAGCTCCCGTCTGGCGCTGCTCAGCCGCACCCGCCAGTGCCGCATTTTCCAGCACCAGGCCGTACCGGAGGTGGTGGAGCAGGTTCTGCGTCAGCACGGGCTGGAAGGGCCGGACTTTGAGTTTCGTCTGGAGCGCAGCTATCCGGCGCGTGAACTTATCACCCAGTGGCAGGAGACGGATTTGCAGTTTATCCAGCGCATTCTGTCAGAGGTGGGGATTTACTGGCGTACGGAGATGGTTGATGTGCGCGGTCTGGATACGTACATTTTTGCCGACAGCCAGCTTAACTACCGGTTTGACGTGCGCCTGCCGTACCGCGAGCCGTCGGGACTTTTCGACGGCGCGGCAGAATCGGTGTGGGATGTGCGGACCTGGCACAACATCGCTACCGGTACCGTCGCCACACGGGATTACAACTACCGGACCGCCACCACGCCGATGGATGCGACGGTCAGCGTACGCAGTGATGCGGTGACGACGGGTGAGCACTACCGTTACAAAGCGCCGTACCGGGAAGCGGGCGACGACAGCGACCCGGAGCCGGAAACCGAATCCGGCGCATTTTATGCCCGGCTTCATCACGAGCGGGAACTCAATAAATCAGCCCGCATTCACCTGTTCAGCAACGCCTCACTCCTCGCGCCCGGTCAGGTGCTGGAGCCGCAGGGCGATGTCATTACGGCCCTGAAAGAGGGGGTCATCCTCACGCTGGTGACCTTCCGGGGAGCGCGGGATTCCCGCCTGCACGTGTCGGTATGGGGCATGCCCTACACTGAGCGCTACTGTTTCCGCCCGGCGGAAATCCCGCGCCCGGAAATTCACGGCACGCTTCCGGCCCGCATTGAGAGCCGGGAGAAGAACGATATCTACGCTCACCTGGACCCGCAGGGCCGCTACCGGGTGAAGCTGGACTTTGACCGGGAAGGGACAGAGCCGGGCTACGGCTACCTGTGGCTGCGGATGGCGAAGCCGTATGCCGGAGAGACGTACGGCTGGCACACCCCGCTCACCGACGGCACGGAAGTGGCGATAGCGTACAGCAACGGTGATATTGACCTGCCGTATATCTCCCATGCCCTGCACGACTCAGAGCACCCGGACCCCGTCACCCGCGACAACCACACCCGCAACGTGCTGCGCACACCCGCGAACAACAAGCTGCGGATGGAGGATAAGCGCGGCGAGGAGCATATCAAACTTGCCACGGAGTACGGCAAAACGCAGCTTAACACTGGCCACCTGGTGGATGCTCAGGGAAAGACCCGCGGTCAGGGCACAGAACTGAGCACCGATGAGTGGGGAACCCTGCGGGCAGGGAAAGGACTGTTTGTTGCTGCGGATGCTCAGATGAAAGCGCAGGGTGATGCGCTGGACAGGGATGCCGCGCTGAAGGAAATCGACCGGCTTAATCAGCAACTGCAACAGCTGGAAATCGCGGCAGAGCAGGCGCAGGCGCTGAAAGCTGACGTGGACAGCCAGATACAGATGTTTGAGCAGCGCCTGAAGCCCCTTAATGAAACCCTGCTGTTCTCTGCCCCGGAAGGCGTTGCCGTGACCAGCGGAGAGCACATGCAGATGACGGCCACAAAAAACGTCTCCATCAACGCCGGGGGCGATATCAGTACCGGCGTCATGGGCAACATGACGGCGCTGGCGGGGGAAAAGCTCGGGCTGTTTGCCAGAACCGGACAACTGAGCCTGAAGGCCAGTGAAGGCCCGGTGGAGATGCAGGCGCAGAACGGGAAAATGCAGCTGTTCGCGGAGAAAAAGCTCACCCTGTCGTCCGCGAGTGACATCACGTTTGCGGGCAAGAAGCGCATCACCCTGATTGGTGGCGGGAGCTACCTGCGGCTGGAGGCGGGGAGAATTGAGTACGGCACGACGGCGATGTATATACGGAAGGTTAAACGAACAATGGCGGCAGCCCCAGCCACAATGCCGCTATCCATACCGCTTCTCCCTGGTCAGTATCCACCACTTAATGGCAAGATATGTATTGAGTGTCTCCTCAATGCCATTAAAGCCAACGACACTATCGTGCAGGGAGCGTAGTCAATGGATGTCACAAAAATGATGCATATGCTACCTGAATCAACTCACACCCATCTCTTTCTGTTGCTGGAAGGTGGTGCGCAAACATCGGACGCTTTTCAGGCTTTTTATAACGAACATGCGTCATCTCTGTATTCACTTTATCTCCATCCGCAAGTTGCAGAATTCAGAAACTATGGCCCCTGGTTATTTGCTTTAGAAAATAAGGAGGCGCTACAGCGTTATATTTATTCTATGCCAGGTTTAGTGGCTGTTATTGCCTCTTCACGTTCAGGATGCGCTTTAGCCGTTCAGCTTTCCGCGGCATGCACAATTATTTCGCCTGATGGATCAGCGACTTTAGTGCGTTTTTATACCCTTGATGCCATGAATCTGCTGACGAGCTGTAACGATCGGGAATGGTACAGTATGTTATTCAGAGGGGTTTCACAGTGGTGGACATCTGGAGAAAATGGATGGCATCCAGTAGATATTCCCCCTTCACGGGTAATAAATGCGAGAGACAGCACCATACGATTGAATAAAGAAGAATGGCTATATATCGCGGATGAACCGGTTGTGACTAGTGTGTTAACCGCATGGCAAAAGTTGCCCTCCAGCAAGCATTTTTCTCCTTGCGCACAACGCGATATGGTCAAAAAAGCACTGAGCAAAGCCTGCGAAGCGAAAATGAAAGCGGGCACAGAACAAAAACTGTATGCCCTTTTTTATCTTACTGCTGGTAAAAAGTTCGTGGAGTCTGGATCGATACAATCTGCATTAGAAGATGTGGCTCAGGGAAAAATCTCGCTGGAGCAAGTCTTAAAAAATAACATTCAACATCAGGGATGAAAATAAACCATGGGTTTTTTCAGTGCGTATAAAAGAATAGACGGTGCGGTTAACCGGGGTTATGCCCGCTGGGGAAAATGGCTCTGGGGTGCACTGTTACTGCCGGTAGTGATATATCTTGGCTGGTCGGTGTGGGCTGCGGTCTGGGGACCACCATCGGGGCCGGTAACGCTGATAATTCACAGTGAAATTGACAGGCCAATAAGAGGATTTAGTGTAAATGGCGTGGCGGGTGCGAATGCATATGCTTATGGCGGAGGCGGAGCCACCTGCTGTGGAAGCATCAGTGGAGATAAAGCAGAAATTATCTGGACTGTCGATTACACACTTGCGCAATATAAAGCGGGTGTGCGAACAGAAGTCCACAAAAAAATATTTCCCATGCCGCAGCGCCAGTGGGGCGAAAACTATCTTCATGTCTATTTCCTGCCTGAAAATAATGTCCGGTTATGGTGGAGTACCGGATTCAATCATCCTGACTCTCACGATATTAAAGACCAAACTACAGAATTAAATAAAGGAAGATAATATATGGATATTGAAAGTCTTATTGCCGCAGCAAATCGGGCCCAGCAGGCAGAAGATGCAGGTTTAGGTAATTGCTCGCGGATATGGCATGTGGGGTTCTTTTTTGATGGGATCCATCGGAATATTGAACAGGATGCACCGGAGCATCGTCTCAGCAATATTGCGCGTTTATTTCGTGCATTTCCTGATGATGCACAAAAAACAAACAAAGAGTACCACTCAAAATTTTATATTTCTGGCCTGGGTACTCCTTTTAATGAAACTCTCGTTGAAAAACTTCACACTATCATGGACAGCGGTCTGGGCAGTATAAAAGATAATTTAAAAGAACAGCCCGGTGAAATGGCTAAAGAAGCGGCCTGGGATTCCATAAAAGGCAACAACTGGTACGAGATATTCAAAAATCAGGGAAAGAAACTTCTTAACCCTACAGAATGGAAAAAACTGGCTTCCGATACGGCAAAGAAAGCGGTTAAAAAAGTCAGTATCGAAGCAACCCCCTGGCTTCGTGATAACCCTGCGATAGCAGATATGCTGGTAACGGGTGCTGATACCCGTATTGCATCGACCAAAATATCGTTTGAAGAGGGATATAAGGAAGCCGTTAAAAAAAGCCCGGTGCCCATTAAACTCATTTCTGTCTCCCTTTTCGGTTTTGACCTCGGCGCTACCCTGGCACGTAAATTCCTGGACAGTCTGCTGAAAGATATCTGTAAGAAAGAGGGGGATAAATACACCTACCAGGGCATACCCGTCGATATCGTCTTTACCGGCCTGTTTGACTGCTCGCGACGCACGTCGGCCAGCAACAACAACGGCGTGGATTACTTTATCTCTGCGTTTGGCGGGCCGATAAAAGGGATTAGCGTGTTGCTGGGGGACAAGTCCATCGATCAGGACACCCCCTTGCCAAAGGTAGTGAAGAAAAGCCTGCACCTGGTTGCCGCCCACGAGACCCGCGTCTGGCGCTGCCTGTACCGCACCGGCAATAACCCGGCGCATATGGAAGAACTCTATCCCGGGTGCGCGGAGGATATCGGCGGGGGCCTGACACCGGACGAACAAAAGCCCAGTGCGGAACTCTGTCGCGTGGCGTTGCACAGAATGTACCGTGAGGCGACCATGGCGGGCGTGCCTTTCCCTGATTTTCAGACGCTGAATGAAAGCAACCCCGTAGTTGCTGAATATTTCATCATCCAGGATAACGTTAAAAACCGGTCCGTCCTTCAATGGGCAGAAGCATACCGGAGTGCATTGCCCTTTTCCTCATTAAGCACCGCATGCCAGAACCGTCATCTGGACAGCTATATCGACTGGCTGGGCCGTCAGTACTATCAGTACCGCACGGAATGTATGAAATATGAAAAACAGCGCGGGGACACGCTGGCCTCTGCTGGCGCATCGGCAGGGTTTGCAGGCATCACGCAGGAGGCGAAAGAGACCGCCGGGCAGTACGCAAATGAACTGTCAGTATTACAACAAAACTGGGGCTGGCTTGATGACTTGAAGGATGCGGCCATAAGAATGCGAAACAGTATGGAACAGGACCCCATGGACAAACGCAGGGAAATCGTTCCGAACGTGTACGGGCCTGCGCTGTGGCGTGCGAAGCGATTTCTTGACTATTCCCATGCAGCATACCTCGGTAAGCCCCAGCCGATTCCCATAGATACGGTTCCGCCAGAAATGTATGCGTGGTTTGTACACGACCTGCAAACCGTTGAAAAAGGAACGGGTATCTCGCAGGACTTTTTTGTGATTCGCTCAATGGAAATGCCTGAAGCCTGATGAGGCGTTTGGAACAGAATTTGAGATTCCTCCGCTACTCCCGCTAACAGCCAGTCATTACTTTAAGGCCAGTTCACCTGCGAGTCTGGCCTTATGAAACGTTACTCTACCGCTCTGTTATTGGGTCTGCTGACTTTAACCAGCCAACTGGCGCATGCCGATGTGATTGATGATGCCATTGGCAATATTCAGCAGGCGATCAACGACGCCTATAACCCCGGCAGCAGCCATAATGATGACGACGACGATCGTTACGATCGCAGCCGTCAAACCGACAGCCGCCAGTACGACGATCGTCGTCGACAGTTAGAAGATCGACGCCAGCGTTTAGACGAGCGTCAGCGGCAGCTGGATGACGATCGGCGTCGGTTAGAAGAGGATGAGCGCCGGTTAGAGGATGATTACGATCGGTGGTAACCCTGGTATTGCAACGCGTAGGCCGGGTAAGGCTCAGCCGCCACCCGGCAAAATTTAATCCAACACCAGCACCATCCCGTCATACCCCGCTTCAATGCCGGACGGCAGCGGGTTATCCATCATCCACACGTCAAACTGATGGCTGATATGCGTCAGGATCACCTGCGGACAGCCAATCACCTCATTCAGCGCAATCACCGTATTCAAATCACAATGGTTGCGCGGCGTCTCCGGGCGCGGTTCATGGCTACAGTCGATAATCATCGCCTGCGGCTGATTGTTTAGCAGAAACGTCACCGTTTTATCCGGTAGCCCGGCGGTATCAGAAAGCCACGCCACGCGGCTGTGGGCGGACTCCAGCAGATAGCCAAACGTGAGTTTTGAATGGTTGAGCGGCAGCGGCGTGACCCGCAAGCCCTGAAGTTCAAACATCACAAACGGCTCCACCGTGTGGCTGAAATCGAGAAGGCCCGGATGCTTGAACAGGTCGTCACAGCCTGCGTCGTCCGGCGGACCGTAAACCGGAATGGTCGCTCCCACGCCCCAGCGCAGAGGAAAAAGCCCCTGAACGTGATCCATATGATAATGGGTAAGCAAAATCTGCCTGAAACTCCCCGCGGGCCAGTCGTCCATCAGGTGTGGAATACCCGCGTCCAGCAAGGTGACCGAATCGTTGAATTTCACCGCCGCGCTACAGGGGCGACGGCGATAATTTTCCTGTAAACGCGCCCGTCGGCACGCCGCGCAGTCGCAGCCAAACACCGGCACCAGCTGAGCCCCTCCGGTTCCTGTCAGCGTGATCGTCAGACTCATAACGCACCTCTACAGCGGTTTGGTGAAGCGGAAATGGCTTTGCGTATATCCTTCACGAACATAAAAACGGTGCGCGTCCACGCGCTTCACGCTGGTGGAAAGCTCGGTCAGCTCGGCGCCTGCCTGTCGCGCGACGTCCTCTGCCCAGGCCAGCAGCTGGCTGCCCACTTTTAATCCGCGCGCCTGCGGCATCACCACCAGCTCCTGGATCTCGCCGATCCAGCGGGCGTGATGCAGGTGAAACTGCATATGCAGGCCGATCATACCGATGATCTGCCCGTCCAGCTCGGCCAGCTGGTAACGCATATTGTGATCCTGCAAGTTGGCCAGATACCCGGCGTGAAACGCCTGATGATCGAACTCGGCCTGCTTAAGTTCGCAGATCAGCGCGTAAACGATCGGCGCATCGTCGGCGGTGGCGGGGCGAAGCTGGCAGTCAGGCATGCTGTTTCTCCTTCTGGCGAATAAGCGATAGCAAGGTCTCGACTGACTGTAGCAAACTTCCGTCGTTATTGAGGAGATGGCAACCCGACGGGGTGTAGCGCGCCGCCCGTTCCAGCCGCTGGTCGATCTCGCGCGCGTTTTCGCGCCCCCGCTTTTGCAGCCGGCTACGGAGAACGTCCGGGGAAACCTGCAAACAGACCGGGAGCAGCGCCGCTTCGTACCGGGCGCGAGCCTGCGGGAGATGCGCCCGCGAGCCGTTAACCAGCACGTCGAACCCCGCATGCAGCCAGAGGTCAATCTCAATACCGACGCCATAGTAGT
Organism: Enterobacter sp. MGH 33; assembly: GCF_000534535.1. Taxonomy (NCBI): domain Bacteria; kingdom Pseudomonadati; phylum Pseudomonadota; class Gammaproteobacteria; order Enterobacterales; family Enterobacteriaceae; genus Enterobacter; species Enterobacter sp. MGH 33. The sequence continues at coordinate 626,387 of NZ_KI973212.1, forward strand.
AACCGTTGGCATGCCAGCTCAGCGCCAGCAGGTTTTGTCCGGCGCGGGTAAAAAACTCCTGCTCGCTCAGGGCGATATGGTTCTCGCTTCCGGCGTTGGCATCGCGCGTGATATAGCGGTGCGCCACCAGCAGCTGTGAATGTTCCCGCTGCCGTAACGCCGACAGCAGGCTGTCCTTCCCGGAGCCGGACGGGCCCATTAACCAGATGAGTCTTCCCATCAGAATACCCTTTTTCCCTGACGCCAGACGTGGTCGATATGAATGTGCTCGCCCTTACGGTGGGCGAGCACCAGATCGGCCCGTTTCCCCTCGGCAATTTCACCGCGATCGTGAAGATTAAGCGCGCTGGCCGGGTTTTTCGTCACCAGGCGAATCGCCTGTGGCAGCGTGAAGCTGTTGTTCTCGTCGTCCGCGACGCGGAAGGCCGCGTCCAGCAGGCTGGCGGGGTAATAGTCAGAGGAGAGGATATCCAGCAGGCCGAGCGAGGCGAGCCTGCTTGCCGCCACGTTGCCGGAGTGCGATCCGCCGCGCACGATATTTGGCGCGCCCATCAGGACGTTCATGCCGTGCTTACGCGATGCCTCTGCCGCTTCAAACGTGGTGGGAAATTCAGCTATCACGCTGCCAAGCTGGTGGGATTCGCGCACGTGATCGTGCGTGGCGTCGTCATGGCTGGCCAGGGCAATATTCCGGTCCCGGCACATGGCGGCAATGGAGAGGCGATTCGGCTGCGACCACTGGGCCGCAAGCTGGAGCTGCTCTTCTTCGTAGCGCGCCATCTCCGCGTCGTTGAGCGAATATTTGCCCTGATAGTATTCGCGATACTTTTCAATGTTGGCGAACTGGCGCTGCCCCGGCGAGTGATCCATCAGGGAAACCAGCGAGACCGGCTCGCGGCCCACCAGCTTCTCAAACAGCGGCAGGGTGGTGTGGTGCGGCAACTCGCAACGCAGGTGCAGGCGGTGCTCGGCGCGGTTGAGGCCGCGCTTTTGCGTCTCCTCCACGGCGTTGATCATCTTCTCCAGATTCTCCAGGCGATCGCCGCCGTCGCGCACGTCGCCAATCGCCACCGCGTCCAGCACCGTGGTGATGCCGCTGGCGACCATCAGCGCGTCGTGGCTGCTCATCGCTGAATGAGCAGGCCAGTCCACCTTTGGGCGCGGGGTGAAGAATTTATCGAGATTATCGGTATGCAGCTCAATCAGCCCCGGCAGCAGCCAGCCGCCTTCGCCGTCCATCGCTTCAGGAGTGCGGCTCCGGGTTTCGGCAAAGGCGCGGATGACACCGTCCCGCACCTCAACCGAGCCGTTCACGACCTCATTTTCCAGCACCAGCCTGACATTATTAATAATCATACGTTTGTCCCCATCGGGTGCAGTCTGTCCGCCACGCGTTGGCGTACGGCGTCGTCGTGGAAGATCCCGACGATCGCCGCGCCGCGCGCTTTGGCCTGTTCGATCAGTTCCATCACCGCTGCGCTGTTCTTACTGTCGAGCGAGGCGGTGGGTTCATCCAGGAGTAAAATCGGGTAATCGACGATAAAGCCGCGGGCGATGTTGACGCGCTGCTGCTCGCCGCCGGAAAAGGTCGACGGGGCGAGGTGCCACAGACGCTCCGGTACGTTGAGGCGCGTCAGCAGGCTGGCGGCTTTAGCGGCGCAGGTTTCGCGCGGCACGCCGAGATCCAGCAGGGGTTGCATGACCACGTCCAGGGCGGAGATCCGCGGGATCACTCGCAGGAACTGGCTGACCCAGCCGATCGTCGAGCGGCGCACTTCCAGCACTTTGCGCGCGGGAGCCTGAACCAGATCGACCCATTCATTGTTATGGCGAATATGAATATGGCCTTCGTCCGGCAGGTAGTTGGCATACAGGGAGCGCAGCAGGGTGGATTTTCCACTGCCGGAATGGCCATGCAGCACCACGCATTCGCCGTTGCTGACCTCTAACGAGGCATTTTGCAGTACCGGCAGGCGGACGCCGTTTTGCTGGTGGAGCACAAAGGTTTTACTTACGTTTTGTACGTGGATCATTTTGGCCTCGCGATTCGTTTTGCCGGGTGGCGGCTTCGCCTTACCCGGCCTACGGGTGCGGTGTTCGTTTTGCCGGGTGGCGGCTTCGCCTTACCCGGCCTACGGGTGCGGTGTTCGTTTTGCCGGGTGGCGGCTTCGCCTTACCCGGCCTACGGGTGCGGTGTTCGTTTTGCCGGGTGGCGGCTTCGCCTTACCCGGCCTACGGGTGCGGTGTTCGTTTTGCCGGGTGGCGGCTTCGCCTTACCCGGCCTACGGGTGCGGTGTTCGTTTTGCCGGGTGGCGGCTTCGCCTTACCCGGCCTACAAGGTGCGGTGTTCGTAGGCCGGGTAAGCGCAGCGCCACCCGGCAACCGCGCCCTCAGTTCTGCAATACGGACGACACCAGCAGCTGGGTATACGGATGATGGGGATCGTCGAGCACGCGGTCGGTTAACCCACTTTCCACCACCTGACCCTGCTTCATCACCAGCAAGCGGTCCGCCAGCAGGCGCGCGACGCCTAAATCGTGGGTGACAATCACCACCGCCAGGTTTAGCTCCACCACCAGGCCGCGCAGCAGGTCGAGCAGGCGAGCCTGCACAGAGACGTCCAGCCCGCCGGTCGGTTCATCCATAAACACCAGCTTCGGATGGGTGACGAGATTGCGGGCAATCTGTAAACGCTGCTGCATGCCGCCGGAGAAGGTGGTCGGCAGGTCGTCGATGCGCGAGGCGGGAATTTCAACCTCTTCCAGCCAGTGCTGCGCCGTGGCGCGGATGTTGCCGTAGTGGCGCGCGCCGGTGGCCATCAGCCGTTCGCCGATGTTGCCCCCCGCCGACACCTGGCGGCGCAGGCCATCCATCGGGTGCTGGTGCACCACGCCCCACTCGGTGCGCAGCAGGCGGCGGCGATCGGCTTCGCTCATGCCATACAGCGACACGCCCTCATACAGAATGTCGCCATTCTGCGGCGTCAGGCGCGCGGAGATGGACTTCAGCAGGGTGGTTTTACCGGAGCCGGACTCGCCGACAATGCCCAGCACTTCGCCCGGCCACAGCTCAAACGACACGTCGCTAAAGCCTTTGCCCGGCGCATAAAGGTGAGTCAGGTTATTAACCGAAAGCAGCTGTTTCATTGGCTGTTCGCCTCGCTCTGTTGGCGGCAGTAATCGGTGTCGGAGCAGACAAACATCCGTTTGCCCGTGTCGTCCAGCACCACTTCATCCAGATAGCTATGCTTCGAACCGCAGATGGCGCACGGCTCGTCCCACTCCTGCACCGTAAACGGGTGATCGTCAAAATCCAGGCTCTCCACACGGGTGTACGGCGGTACGGCGTAGATGCGTTTTTCCCGTCCGGCGCCAAAAAGTTGCAGGGCGGGCATCATGTCCATCTTCGGGTTATCGAATTTCGGGATCGGCGACGGGTCCATCACGTAGCGGCCGTTCACCTTCACCGGGTAGGCGTAGGTGGTGGCGATATGGCCGAAGCGGGCGATGTCCTCATACAGTTTGACCTGCATGATCCCGTACTCTTCCAGGGCGTGCATGGTGCGGGTTTCGGTTTCCCGCGGCTCGATAAAGCGCAGCGGCTCCGGAATCGGCACCTGAAAAATCAAAATCTGATCTTCGGCCAGCGGGGTTTCCGGAATGCGGTGACGGGTCTGGATCAACGTCGCGTCTTCGGTTTTTTCGGTGGTGTTGACGCCCGTTACGCGCTTAAAGAAGTTGCGGATCGACACGGCGTTGGTGGTGTCGTCTGCACCCTGGTCAATGACCTTCAGCACGTCAGCCTCGCCGATCACGCTGGCGGTGATCTGAATACCGCCCGTGCCCCAGCCGTAGGGCATCGGCATTTCACGGCCGCCGAACGGGACCTGATAGCCCGGAATAGCCACCGCTTTTAAGATGGCACGGCGGATCATGCGTTTGGTTTGCTCGTCCAGATAGGCAAAGTTGTAGCCGCTTAAGTTAGCCATGTTCGCGCTCCCGTTGCAGGCGTTTCAGCAGTTCCAGTTCGGCCTGGAAATCGACGTAATGCGGCAGCTTGAGGTGCGAGACGAAGCCAGCGGCCTCGACGTTATCCGCGTGGGCCAGCACGAACTCTTCGTCCTGTGCCGGGCCTGCAATATGCTCGCCGTAGTCCGGCGCCTGGAGCGCACGGTCAACCAGCGCCATCGCCATCGCCTTGCGCTCGCTCAGGCCATACACCAGCCCGTAGCCGCGGGTAAAGTGCGGATCTTCATTCTCTGGCGCGACAAAACCGTTGACCATTTCGCACTCGGTCATCAGCAGTTCGCCGATGTTCACCGCAAAACCCAGCTCTTCCGGCACGATTTCAATGTCGATATAACCGCTGCGGATCTCTGCCGCGAACGGGTGGTTGCGCCCGTAGCCGCGCTGCGTGGAGTAGGCCAGCGCCAGCAGATACCCTTCGTCACCGCGCATCAGCTGTTGCAGGCGGGACGAGCGCGAACAGGGATAGACCGGCGGCGTGCGGGTGATGTCATCCGGTGTGCTGCCGGTGTCCTCTTCCGCCTTCGCCAGCCCCTGGTTTGCCAGCAGGCTAAAGACGTGCGGGGAGGCGTCTTGTTCAGCGTCAGACACGCTGAGCTGCGGTGTTTCACCGTTCGCCAGCAGAGTGAAGTCCAGCAGGCGATGGGTGTAGTCGTAGGTCGGACCAAGCAGCTGGCCGCCAGGAATATCTTTGTACACCGCAGAAATACGGCGCTCTAATCGCATTTCCGCCGTATTCACCGGCTCGCTAACCGCCAGCTTCGCAAGCGTAGTGCGGTAAGCGCGCAGCAGGAAGATGGCTTCCACGTTATCGCCGCTGGCCTGTTTCAGCGCCAGCGCCGCCAGTTCGCGGTCCGCGATGCCGCCTTCGGTCATCACGCGGTCGACGGCCAGGTTTAACTGCTGTTCAATCTGGGCGACGCTCAGCTCGGGAAGGGCGTCATCTCCCCGGCGTCTGTGCGCCTGCAAGGCATGGGCGGCGGCGATCGCCTTCTCGCCCCCTTTGACGGCAACGTACATCAGCACACCTCCACGTGAGTGGTTCTCGGGATCGCCAGCAGGCGCTCGCCGCAGGTCAGGATCAGGTCGATACCGAGCGGGAACGGATGCGGGCGCTCGGTCAGCTCATGAATGATGCACTCCGGCAGCTGGGGGGCGACCATCCGCTCGTCGGCAATCCCTGCACCCGTCAGGCGCAGCATGCGGCCACCGCTCAGGCTGGAGACCTGCAAAATCAGCGTGGCGCTGGTTTCCGGTGCGACGGCGCTGCCTTCGCTCAGGGCGTTAAGCTCTTCGTGGCTGATTTGCTCGTCGACCACGGCGAAGACCGCCTGCTGGGGCTGCTCGACCAGCGGCGCGTTGGTGTGAAAGCGCAGGTTCTGGCTGGCGATATCGTTCAGCAATGCGCCTGACAGCCATACCGGGGTGTCGTTGTCCGCCAGGGTCAGCAGCACGCTGGTCGAGGCGAGGTTCAGCGGCAGCCAGCCCTGGGAGAGCTGGTGCAGCGAGACAATGACGCCCGGCTCGCTCATGGCTTTCAGCAGGCGACGGAAACTCTGTTGGGCATCCTGGACGGCCAGGGTAAAAGCAGGTTGAAGCGTCATGCGTTGTCTCCGCGAACGAGCGTAAAGAAGTCGACCCGGCTGGTATTCACTTCGGCCTGACGCGCGGCAAGGCGTGCGGCGCGGTCGGCTTCCAGCGGGGCAATAAGGGTTTCCATTAACGTCTGAAAATGCGGCTGTTCCTGTAAAAGCGCGTCGATCGCTGCGCAGCGTTCGGCGTGCGTTTTGTCGCGCCCAAGTACGTAGCCGTAGCCTAGCGTGCCGCTTTTCAGGCGGATCACCGCGCGGGTGAGGGTGGCATCGCCGGCGAAGAAGCGCTCGCCGGTGCCGCCCATGCGTGCCTGGATCTGCACCAGGCCGATCTCCGGCGCGCGGATCGTGTCGTAGTCCGGCGTCAGGCCGAGCGCGCTCATGCGGGCAGCCAGCGCATCAGGCTGGCTGTGGGCCAGCACGCGCATCCAGCGCTGACGAGTGGAGGTGTCGAAGTGCATTCAGTGCTCCATGGTAAATTCAATCATGTCGGCGCGGGTCAGGCTGACGGAGTATTCCGTTGCGTTGACGTCGCCGTCACGGTGGTTGAGGGTGCGCACGCAGAGCAGCGGGGCCATGTTGGGGATCTCCAGCACCTTGCTCTCTTTCGCCTGCGCGCGGCGGGCGCTGATGCGCGTCTGGGTGCGTTTGAGCGCGATACCCGTCGCGTCCTGAAGAAAATCATGCAGGGAACCGCTGGCGAAATGTTGCAGCACGGGCCAGAGGGTGAGGTCCGCGAAGTAGTGGTCGATCTGACAGACCGCCACGCCGTTCACCCGGCGCAACGTGCGCAGGTGAACGACGTTGTCGCCCTCCTGAATCCCCAGCGCGTCCGCCACGTGGCGGGAGGCGGGGCGCAGGACTGACAGCAGCTTTTCGCTGGTGGGGTGGCTGCCCTGATCGAGCAGGTTCTGGCTAAAACGCGCCTGGGCATTGAGCGGGTAGTCGAACGGACGCATCAGCACCAGCACGCCGACGCCCTGACGGCGCTGGACCCAGCCGCGCTCCACCAGTTGATCAATGGCGCGACGCAGGGTGTGGCGATTCACTTCGTAGCGGTCGGCAAGCTGCTGCTCGGCGGGCAGGTAGTCTCCGCAGCGGTAGTGCGTGCGCAGCTCCACTTCGAGCTTTGCCGCAATCTCTTGCCAGCGGGTGGGGTAACTGGTCGGATGTCTGGATAAGTGCATACAAATCAAAGCCTCGCTTCTCAGATGAAGTGCTTACGCAAACGTTGAGAGAGGAAATCCAGCAGGCTGACGGTGACGATGATGAGCACCATCAGGGCGCAGGTTTGCTGGAACTGGAAACCACGAATGGCTTCCCACAGGGTGACGCCAATGCCGCCTGCGCCCACCATGCCGACCACGGTGGCGGAGCGAACGTTGGACTCGAAGCGGTACAGGGAGTAGGAGATGAGCAGCGGCATCACCTGCGGCAGGACGCCGTACAGGATCTCTTCGATTTTGTTCGCTCCGGTTGCGCGGATGCCTTCCACCGGGCCGGGCTCGATGGCTTCAACCGCTTCGGAGAGCAGCTTGGAGAGCACGCCGGTGGTGTGGATGAACAGCGCCATCACGCCCGCGAACGGACCCAGGCCGACGGCGACCACGAACAGCATCGCAAAGACCATTTCGTTGATGGCGCGACAGGCGTCCATCAGGCGACGCATCGGCTGGTAAACCCACCACGGCACGATGTTTTCTGCGCTCATCAGGCCAAACGGAATGGAAAGGATCACGGCGAGGGCGGTGCCCCAGACGGCAATTTGCAGAGTGATCGCCATTTCACCGAGGTAGTCCTGCCACTGGCTGAAGTCCGGCGGGAAGAAGTCGGCGGCGAAGGTCGCCATGTTGCCGGAATCTTTGAAGAGCAGCAGCGGATCCATCTCCGCGCCCTTCCAGGAGATAACGAGCACCGCCAGCAGAATGGCCCAGCTTATGAGCGAGAACCAGCTGCGCTTTGGCGGCGGGAGGGTGATGGTTTGCATGTTGGCTCCTTTGGGTTTAGTCCCCTCTCCCTTGAGGGAGAGGGTTAGGGTGAGGGGGGAATGTGCGTGTTGATGCCCTCACCCCGGCCCTCTCCCACAGGGAGAGGGAGAAAGGCGTTACTGCACCGCTTTATTCACGCTGGTCATGGCACCGAGCGCGGCGGTCAGGCGGTCGAGATCGTCCAGCTGCGCCTGAATTTCAGACACTTTGCTGGTCTTCTCTTCTTCCTTCAGACCCTTGTTGTCCTTCACGCCCTGCATCTGCTTGAACAGCGCCAGCTGGCGAATCGGCACCAGCTGCAAATCGCTGGACGCGCGGAACGGCGCCCAGCCCAGACGCGCCAGAACCGCTTTCTCTTCCGGCGTTTTGCCGTAGTTCATAAAGAAGTCGTAGACCTTGTCCTTGGTGCTCTCGGAGAGGTTTTTGCGCCACACGATCGGGTCGCCCGGGATCAGCGGCGATTTCCAGATAACCTTGATTTCCTTCAGCTTGTCCGGCGCGGAGGTCTTCAGCTTGTCGAGGTTTTCAGTGTTGTTGGTGGCGACGTCAACCTGCTTATTCGCCACGGCCAGGGCGTTGGTTTCGTGGCTGGCGTTGACCGTGCGCTTAAAGTCGCTGGCGGAGACGTTGTTTTTCGCGAAGACGTAGTAGCCAGGGACGAGGAAGCCGGAAGTGGAGTTCGGGTCGCCGTTACCAAAGGTCAGCTCTTTGCGTTTGGCGAGCATGTCGTTGAGATTGTTGATCGGGCTGTCTTTGTTAACGATGAGCACGCTCCAGTAGCCCGGTGAGCCGTCTGCCGCAACGGTCTGGGCGAAGACCTGGCCGTTCGCGCGATCTACCGCTTCCATAGCAGAGAGGTTGCCATACCAGGCGATGTCGACTTTGTTGAAGCGCATTCCCTGAATGATGCCCGCGTAGTCCGGGGCGAAGAAGGCGTTTACTTTGATCCCCAGTTTGGTTTCCATATCTTTCAGGAACGGTTCCCACTGCGGCTTCAGGTTTTGCTGTGATTCCGTTGAAATGATGCCAAAGTTCAGCGCTTTTTCCTGTTCCTCAGCGTAAGCAGGGCTTAGCAGGGTGCTGATGCTGAACATGCTGGTGAAGGCCAGCGCGGCAACGGCTTTGTAGTTCATGTCCATTCCTCGTTATGGGGACGTTAAGCAGCCTGCGCGCGCTCTTCGACGCGGTTTACGCTGCGGTAGAGATGATCAAAACGTTCGTTATCAAACTGGTGGCTTGCGCCATCGAAGAACACATGGCCCTGACGCAGGGCGACGATGCGCTCGCAGTAGCGCAGGGCGTAATCCACCTGATGCAGCGTCACCACCACGGTGATGCAGTCGTTCTGATTGATGTCGCGCAGGGTTTCCATCACGATGCGGGCCGATTCCGGGTCCAGCGAGGCGATAGGTTCATCGGCCAGAATGATTTTGGCTTTCTGCATCAGGGCGCGGGCGATGGCGACGCGCTGCTGCTGTCCGCCGGAGAGCGTGGAGACGCGCTGGTGGGCGAAATGCGCCATGCCGACGCGGGTCAGCGCCTGTAAGGCTTCTTGCTTCTGGGATGGGGAGAACCAGCGCAGGCAGGTGCGCCAGAACGGGGTGCTGCCGAGCGCGCCAATCAGCACGTTCTCGAGCACGGTCAGGCGGTTCACCAGGTTGAACTGCTGAAAGATATAGCCCGTCTGAGCGCGGCTTTTGCGAATATCGCTCGCCAGACGCCCCGCATGTTGCACGGTGTTCCCCAACAGTTCGACGCGGCTTTCCGGCGTTTTGTCACAGGTAATCAGGCCGCTCAAGTGACGAAGAAGGGTTGATTTACCTGAACCAGACGGCCCCAACAGCGCCACCATTTCGCCCTGCTGGACGGTCAGATCAACGGCATGCAGCGCCTTGTTGTGATGGAAGGTTTTGCTCAGTTTCTCGACGCGAATGACAGTTTGCATGTGCCGGGCCTCACGATAAATGTGGCCTCATGCTGGCGCATCAATATGACATTCAGGTTAAGTGTTGGTTGCGGGAGTTTGAAGAGTTGAGGGGGAGTTTGATGACAATCACCGCAGGCCCGGTCAGCGCAGCGTCTCCGGGCGCTGTTGCCGGATGCGCTGCGCTTATGTGGCCTAGGATTTAACGACGTTAATCATCCACGGCACGCCGTATTTATCGGTGACTTTCCCGAATCCGTGCGCCCAGAAAGTCTCCTGCCAGGCCATTTCGACATTGCCACCATCAGAGAGGTTGTCGAACCAGCGTTTGCCTTCATCCACGTCCTGCGTGTCGAGCACCAGCGTAAATCCGGCGTACTGCGTGCTGCTACCGGGTGGCAGACCATCGCTCATCATGATATCGCTGCCGGCAATGCGGACATTAGAGTGGGCGATGGCGGTATCCGGGAAGTTCATGCCTGACGGACAGCCTTCTTCGCTGTTTTCGTCTTTGGGCATTTCGCCGAAGGTGATTTTGTAGAGGAGTTCTGCGCCGATGGCCTGCTGATAGAAGGCGGTCGCCTCCGCACAGTTGCCGGCGAAAGAGATGTAGGGACTTAACGGCATAATCTTTACCTCACGTAAGAAAAGCCCGTTAAGTGTAGTTCCCGAACGCCCGGTAAGCGAAGCGTCACCGGGCGGGACAATCAGTTCTTTTTCACGAACTCAGATTTCAGTTTCATCGGACCGAAGCCGTCAATTTTGCAGTCGATATTATGATCGCCTTCAACCAGACGGATATTTTTGACTTTAGTGCCGATCTTCAGCATGGAGGAACTGCCTTTTACCTTCAGATCTTTCACAACGGTAACGCTGTCGCCGTCTGCCAGCAGGTTGCCGTTCGCGTCTTTCACGATCAGCGCATCGCTGTCCTGTGCAGGCTCCGCATCGTTCCATTCATGGGCGCATTCCGGGCAAACGAACATGCCATTGTCTTCATAGGTGTATTCAGAATTGCATTTCGGGCAGTGTGGAAGTTGCATGTTGGTATCCTCAAAAGTGTTAACACGCTGGAAAACGCCAGCTAAATGACGGCAGTGTGCCGAAAAAGGCAGCGAGTATAACGCAAATCCCCACTTTTGTCGGTGATATTGTTTTATAAAAATAGCGCATAAATGCGCAAGCGATGACACGAACTGTCAGTGAATTAAGGGAAGCTTAAGCCCTGAACGGCAGAGATCGTAATCATGCTAAATGTATCGAATATTTTATTACAGCAAATTGCTACGTTGTGCCATTTCGGATAAGGTGAAGGAACAAGCCGTTATTTATCTATCCTTTTCTGACGCCATACATCTTTTGGCGCCAGGGAATACCTCTCTTTTTTGGTGGGTAAATAACGATGATATATCCTGATGTTTCCTGAAAATGCGTTTTGTCTATTCACTTTTGGCTTTCTGGCCAGGGGATGTTTTAAACGTATTACGAGGGTGGTTTTTAAATTCTCATTATCTTCAGTTAGTTGTATTAAATGAACATGTTTTCCATACGTGATCATATAAGCCTGAAAAGTATAATTAAAACATCGTGGCTTAATAAAAGTAATAAATTTGCGTTAAGGGAAGGCTTTTATCATGCACACACAGACCATATTTGAATTAAGCCAGGAAGCTGAACGATTGTTACAGCTCGCTCTGAACAATCTTGATTCATTAAAATCTATGCCGATTGCAAAGCTGGATAGCACAGCCGCTGCGATGAGCGGCGTTAATAACAACGTTTTGCCGTTACATTTTAGCGCACGGGGTGTCGACGCTCAGCAGGCGATGCTGAATAACGAATTACGCAAAATAACCCGCCTCGAAATGGTGCTGGCGATTGTGGGTACCATGAAAGCGGGAAAATCGACCACCATTAATGCGATTGTGGGCACGGAAGTGCTGCCGAACCGCAATCGTCCGATGACGGCACTTCCCACGCTGATCCGCCATACGCCGGGCCAGAAGGAGCCGGTGCTGCATTTTTTGCACGTTTCGCCCATCGATACCCTGATTACCCAGTTGCAGAAAAAACTGTGCGATAAAGATCGCGGCAAGCTGGCGCGGCGTCTGGAAATCGACAAGGACATGAATACGCTGCTGGAGCGCATAGAAAGAGGTGAGGCGTTTGAAAAACATCACCTGGGCGCGGAGCCCATCTTTCATTGTCTGAAAAGCCTGAACGATCTGGTGCGGCTGTCTCAGGCGCTGGGCGTGGAGTTTCCGTTCTCTGAGTATGCCGCGATAGAACATATTCCGGTGATTGAGGTGGAGTTTGTGCATCTCGCCGGTCTGGATGCGCACCTGGGGCAACTGACGCTGCTCGACACGCCGGGGCCGAACGAGGCCGGTCAGCCGCACCTGCAAAAAATGCTCAGCGAGCAGCTGGCGCGCGCCTCCGCCGTGCTGGCGGTGATGGACTATACACAGCTTAAATCTATTTCTGATGCGGAGGTTCGTCAGGCAATTTCGGCCGCCGGCAAATCCGTGCCGCTTTACGCCCTGGTCAACAAATTCGATCAGAAAGATCGTAACAGCGACGATGAAGAGCAGGTGCGGGCGATGATTTCCGGCACGCTGATGAAAGGAAATATTTCTCCGGGGCAAATTTATCCGGTCTCTTCCATGTGGGCCTATCTGGCAAACCGCGCCCGCTATGAGATGAACGTTCATGGGCGCCTTCCCGATCATCAGGATCAGCGTTGGGTACAGGATTTTGCCGAGGCCGCGCTGGGCCGCCGCTGGCGAACGGCCGACCTGGACGATATTGACCATATTCGCCATGCGGCGGATCTGCTGTGGGAGGATTCGCTGTTCGAACAGCCCATCCGCAAACTGATTTACGCGGCTTACGCCAACGCCTCGCTGTTCGCTTTGCGGTCGGCATCGCATAAGCTGCTGAACTATGCGCAAAATGCCAGAGAATACCTGGATTTTCGCCATCAGGGACTGACGGTCGCTTTTGATGAGCTGGAGCTGAATATTGCGCGCCTGGAAGAGGATATGACGATGCTGCGTCAGCGGCAGAGCGTGGTGAGCGATGAGGTCCAGCATGAAGTTGAAGAGGCGCTTAACGCAACGGATGCATTCCTGCTTCGCCAGAAAGGGGAACTTCACCAGGCGCTGGGCGACATTTTTAGCCGCCCGTCTATTCTTGATTTAGCAGGGCGCGAGCCATCCAGTTTGCGTGCAGACGACGCGGATGCGATCCAGCAGCTGGTGCTTGACGATGAAGGGCAGGCGCAGATTGTCCTGAGCAAGATCCGATCGTCATGCGAGCAGATTATGCTGAATGCGCAGAGCAGAATTGGCCGGGAGCTGGCGTTACGCTTCGATCAGCTGGAGTCTACGCTCGCCCGATCGTTGAATGAGGCGATGCGACCCATCGAGACGCGAATTAAGGAGCAGCTCAGTCATGCCGGATTTCGGGCGCGGATTAGCTTCCCGGCGTTTCAGGCAAACCAGCTTAATTTCAATACGCGCGGCTTATTTAATGATGCCATTGTGCAGGACACCCCTCCCGCCAGTCAACCAGCAGGGGCAGGCAGCGTACGTAATACCGTCTCGCGCTGGCTCAATAATCCCGGCTGGGGCTGGGAAGAGTATGTCGTGACGCGCACACGCTATGTCATCGACATCGTTCAGCTTCATGGCAAATTTACGCAACATATCGATCAGTTTTGCGATCAAATACGTAAAGCTTTGGCCGCGCAGGTCGATGTCTCTGTTACGGCAGGTATGGCAACGTTCTTTGCAGAGTTTTCGTTGTGCCTGACCGGGTTACAGGAAAGCTTGCGTGATAGCCTTGCCGTGCGGCAGCAGAATGAACATTCAACCCGGGCGCTTAGCCAGTTGTTGAAGCAAAGTATGACTACTGCGGCGTGGATTCAGGAAGATACCCGACTGTTACGCGATGATATTCAAACCTTATTCGCGGCAGAGCAACCATGACAACACAGCTACTGGACGGTCCCGGGCGGACGCTGGAGTGTATTCATCCAAAATTTATGGTCGATTTGGTCCAGGGGGCGGATGCTGCACGTCACTCCCTCCTGGGGCCACAGCAACTGCAATTTCGTGAGCGTTTGACGCAGGAGATCATTACGCAGACCCGGCTGCGGCCGTGGGCAATGGCGGGAATGCTCAACGAAAATGCAGCGCTGCGGCTGGGTCTGGCGGAGAAACTGGCCGGTATGCTCGACCCCGGACACCTTGCGCTGACCCGTATGTCCGACAGGCTGGTAGCCCTGCGCCAGCAGGTGAATCCACGCCTCCCTCAACCGCCCGGATTGTTGCAACAGTACGAGGAGCTCTCCGCACATTTCAACCAGCGTGCCGCCTATAAAGAGAAAGCGCTCGCGCAGCGCGGCCTGACGGTTCAGGCGGGTGAGCACAGCGAGCAAATTTTTACCCGCTGGCGAGCCGGGCAGTATGACGGCTGGTCGCTGGCTGGCCGCTGCTTTATCGTGCTGGAAGAGTTGCGCTGGGGGGCGTTTGGCGATGCCTGTCGTCTGGCGAATAGCGATGTGGCGGCCATGCTGAAAGATAATTTGCGCAGCATGGCCGCAAACTATCTGGCACAGGGAATTAATGCTTCTCCCACCACCCGGCATTTTTACCATCAGTGGCTGACGACGCCCGCTTCTCCCGGTCTGATTGATTATAAAGATATGCTGGGCTGGCTGGGGGACTGGTGTCAGGCGGATAAACATCCGGTGAGCTGGTCAGTGACGCAGAGCTGGCAAACGGTCGCGCTGGGGATGCCGAGACTCTGTTCGGCAAAACGGCTGGTGGATGGCATGGTGGAAGAGATATTTGGTACGTGATTGCCCCCTCTTTTTAAGGAGGGGGCGAAAGGGTTAGTGGTGCATTTCTACCGCTTCAGGTTCTGTTTGGGACTCAGGCACATGCCCAAAGCGTCTGGCATACAGTGCCGTGATGACAGGGACCAGAATTGCCGTCACAATCACGCTGGCGGCAACCAGAGCCGTGGCGGAAGCGGCCACGGGTTCAAAGGCCGGGTTAATCTGGGCGATAATCACCGGGTTGGCTACCGCAGCGCCTGCGGCCGAAGAGGCGGCCACGCCCGCGGTTCCGTTGCCGCCCCCGATGACGCGGTCTGCAATAATCAGTGGAATACCCGTGATGACGATGACGGCAACACCCAGCACAATGCCCAGCAGGCCGGTTTCCAGAATCACGTTCAGGTTGATGGTATTGCCCAACGCGAAGCCGAAGAACGGGATCAGTACCGGGGTGGCTTTGCTGAAGAAATCACGCAGATCGTGATCGAGGTTGCCCAGCGCAAAACCAATCAGGAACGGCAGGATCGCCCCGACAAAATGGTGTGGTTCAAAAGAGGCAAGGCCGGCAGAACCCAGAATCAACATCGTCATCAGCGGACCCGACTCCAGGGACATCAGCACGAACGCGCCCGATTCTTCTTTGGTGCCATATTGATTCATCAGGCTGGCATAGAGACCGCCGTTGGTCATATCCATTGCTGAGACTATGGCCAGAACGGATAATCCGGCGAAGAAGCCGGTCTGAATTCCATTCTCCGGAATGAACATTGCACAGATCATGGCAACAACCCAGGCGACCGCAATTTTAGTAATGACCAGCGTCCCTGATTTACGTAATACCGTACCTGTTGCACGCAAGTTAATTGATGCGCCGATGCAAAAGAACCAGACTGCCAGAATCGGTACCGTTCCGGTAATCATACCTTTTGTAAAACCGCCAAAATAAGCACCGGTATTCGGGGCTAGCGTATTTAATATCGCGCCAAGTACCAGCGGGACCAGCATCATCCCGCCCGGGATGCGTTCTATTGTTGCTTTAATCTTCATCATTAACCCTCACATCTCGTCCGCATGGCTGGCGGAAAGCTCAAAAAATAGATCAACAAATTCAAACGATTGCCTTTTTTGGGGCCAATCGATTCGTTATTTATGCTGTAGAGCGAAATTCAGGTGTTCAGCATTCCTTCATTTGAAAGCTGCTGGGATATCGTGTTCGGATTTATCATGCGATCTTTGGAATTGTGATTCAACGAAAATAAAACACTGTTTTAGTTATCTTCGTCACATATTGAATGTAAACAGGATTGCCCACTGTTAATAATTGAATTTTGTGTAAATTCGCTGTGAAGAAATGTGCTTGCATTTTGTTTGGGGAGGAATAATAACGGGCGTTAAGATCTGTTTGATAAGGGGGTTTAGAATGACCTTATTTATCATGAATTGACAAAAGCTGAAGGCAGCTTACGAACAGGAAAAATATGTGTGAAGTTGATCACATATATAAACGCTGGTAGGGTAAAAAGGTCTTTAACTGCCCAGACAGGCGTCAACAGGTTCGGTTGTATTGAGGTAAAACGTCAATGTAAGTAAACCTGCTACGCTTGAATAAGGAGATTCGCATGGAGCGGGTCTCTGGTTCACAGCTTGCAAAATGCGCTGTGAAACGGACAGGGCTGAGTCTACGAGGAAAGCTATGCTTAGAAGGAAAAAAGTAAAACCCATCACGCTGCGCGATGTCACCATTATTGATGACGCGAAACTGCGCAAAGCGATTACAGCGGCCTCGCTCGGTAATGCGATGGAGTGGTTCGATTTTGGTGTTTACGGCTTTGTGGCCTATGCACTTGGTAAAGTGTTCTTCCCTGGTGCCGATCCCAGCTTGCAGATGATTGCTGCGCTGGGTACGTTCTCCGTTCCCTTCCTGATTCGTCCTCTCGGTGGCCTTTTCTTCGGCATGCTGGGTGATAAATATGGTCGCCAGAAGATCCTGGCTATTACCATTGTCATCATGTCGATAAGTACATTCTGTATCGGCCTTATTCCGTCGTATGCAACTATTGGTATATGGGCGCCGATTCTGCTGTTGATCTGTAAGATGGCGCAGGGCTTCTCCGTTGGTGGCGAATATACCGGCGCATCGATTTTTGTCGCTGAATATTCTCCGGACCGTAAACGTGGCTTTATGGGCAGCTGGCTGGACTTTGGTTCGATTGCCGGTTTTGTCATGGGCGCGGGGGTTGTGGTTCTGATCTCAACCGTAGTGGGTGAAGAGAACTTCCTTGACTGGGGCTGGCGTATTCCGTTCTTCCTGGCGCTGCCGCTGGGCATCATTGGGCTTTATCTGCGTCACGCCCTGGAAGAGACGCCTGCGTTCCAGCAGCACGTTGAAAAGCTGGAGCAGGGTGACCGTGAAGGGTTACAGGATGGCCCGAAAGTGTCGTTCAAGGAGATTGCGACCAAACACTGGCGCAGCCTGCTGACCTGTATTGGTCTGGTGATTTCCACCAACGTGACCTATTACATGCTGTTGACCTACATGCCGAGCTACCTGTCGCATAACCTGCACTACTCGGAAGACCACGGTGTGCTGATTATTATCGCCATCATGGTGGGTATGCTGTTTGTGCAGCCGATTATGGGTCTGCTGAGCGACCGCTTTGGCCGTAAGCCATTCATTATTCTCGGCAGCGTCGCCCTGTTCGCACTGGCAATCCCGGCCTTTATTCTGATTAACAGCAATGTGCTGGGGCTGATTTTCGCCGGTCTGCTGATGCTGGCGGTGATCCTCAACTGCTTCATCGGGGTGATGGCTTCTACGCTGCCGGCAATGTTCCCGACGCATATTCGCTACAGTGCGCTGGCGGCAGCCTTTAATATCTCCGTTCTGATTGCGGGCCTGACGCCGACGCTTGCTGCTTCACTGGTGGAGAGCACGCAGAACCTGATGATGCCTGCTTACTATCTGATGGTCATTGCGGTGATCGGCCTGATTACCGGTATTACCATGAAGGAGACGGCGAATCGTCCGTTGAAAGGGGCAACGCCTGCGGCGTCTGATATTCAGGAAGCGAAAGAGATCCTGCGTGAGCACTACGATAATGTAGAGCAGAAGATTGAAGATATTGACGCAGAGATTGAGGCGCTCCAGACAAAACGCTCTCGCCTTGTCGATCAGCATCCGCGAATTAACGAGTGATAAAAAAACCCGCCGCTGGCGGGTTTTCTTTTATTAGCATCCTGCGGCAATATAGTCGCCGCCGGCGCTGACGGGGATCACCGTCAGGAACAGGATCGTCGCGAACAGTATCAGAACAACCCCTCCGGCAATTTTGACCATCGGCATTACCCAGTTCAGGGACGTGCCGCCGCCAAACCAGGTTACTGTGCGTTCACGCGCGTAACGTACTGCCAGCGACAGCCCCATAATCGACAGCGCCGTGCCCAGCGACATTGTCATCACAGCAGCAATCCCCCAGCTAATAATACCGAGCGCATTCGAGAACATCAGGATCATAATTGCCCCGCTGCACGGGCGTGCGCCAATGGCCAGCACCACGCCCAGACGGGTTTTCCAGTCGCTTTTAGTCAGATCCACCCCTACGCCGTGATGGCCGCAGCCACAGCGTTCATTATGCTGGTGAAGCGGCTTGATGGCGCTAATCGCCATTTTGCGCGGACGCAGGCTGCTGAGCGCCTGATAAATGATAAACGCGCCGAAGACGGCAATCAGCACGGCGCTGATTTTCTCGACGTACCAACGGCTGGTGCTGATATCTCCTGACGCGAGGTTCAATCCAACCGCCAGGATAAAGACAAAGACGATCGCGCTGACGCCCTGCATCATGCTACCGATAAACGGTACGACGCGCGCCGCGAGCTGGCTCTCTTTATTGGTGGTGAGATACGTGGTAACGATAAATTTGCCGTGCCCAGGTCCAACGGCATGGAGTACACCATAAAGAAACGCACCGGTTAACAACCATAGCCCACCGCTGTACTGATGATTATTAAGTTGCAGCAGATACATCACCAGATATCGGTGCAGGGTGATCTGGGTGGCGAGGCACCACTGAATAAAAGCATTCCAGTGCGTATGCAGTGCAAAACCTGCCATAAGTAACACCAGCATGGCGAGCCCGGCGGTTGGGGTACGCCAGTCACGTTGAAGTCGTTGTGTCGTCATGAGGTTGGCCCGCGAGAGAAATATTTGCCGCTAGTATAGTGTTCAAATCGCTGGATCACACCGGGATCGTCAATAGATTGTGGATAAGTCTGTGCGTAAAAAGGTATAAGGCGGGGTTTTGCTGGGGAATACAGCAGTCAGTCATT
Source organism: Enterobacter sp. MGH 33 (assembly GCF_000534535.1). Lineage (NCBI taxonomy): Bacteria > Pseudomonadati > Pseudomonadota > Gammaproteobacteria > Enterobacterales > Enterobacteriaceae > Enterobacter > Enterobacter sp. MGH 33. Next base: position 645,088 of record NZ_KI973212.1, read on the forward strand.
TTTTTGCAACTTTTCTGTTGCGGTCGCTCGGGAACTCCCTATAATGCGCCTCCATCGACACGGCGGATGTGAATCACTTCACAAACAACCCGGTCGGTTGAAGAGAAAAAATCCTGAAATAACGGGTTGACTCTGAAAGAGGAAAGCGTAATATACGCCACCTCGCGACAGAGCGCTGAAGCGCGTCGCAACTGCTCTTTAACAATTTATCAGACAATCTGTGTGGGCACTCAAAGTGACATGGATTCTTAATGTCTTCGGACACTAAATGAATACCAAGTCTCAACGAGTGAACACGTAATTCATTACGAAGTTTAATTCATTGAGCATCAAACTTTTAAATTGAAGAGTTTGATCATGGCTCAGATTGAACGCTGGCGGCAGGCCTAACACATGCAAGTCGAACGGTAACAGGAAGCAGCTTGCTGCTTTGCTGACGAGTGGCGGACGGGTGAGTAATGTCTGGGAAACTGCCTGATGGAGGGGGATAACTACTGGAAACGGTAGCTAATACCGCATAACGTCGCAAGACCAAAGAGGGGGACCTTCGGGCCTCTTGCCATCGGATGTGCCCAGATGGGATTAGCTAGTAGGTGGGGTAACGGCTCACCTAGGCGACGATCCCTAGCTGGTCTGAGAGGATGACCAGCCACACTGGAACTGAGACACGGTCCAGACTCCTACGGGAGGCAGCAGTGGGGAATATTGCACAATGGGCGCAAGCCTGATGCAGCCATGCCGCGTGTATGAAGAAGGCCTTCGGGTTGTAAAGTACTTTCAGCGGGGAGGAAGGCGATAAGGTTAATAACCTTGTCGATTGACGTTACCCGCAGAAGAAGCACCGGCTAACTCCGTGCCAGCAGCCGCGGTAATACGGAGGGTGCAAGCGTTAATCGGAATTACTGGGCGTAAAGCGCACGCAGGCGGTCTGTCAAGTCGGATGTGAAATCCCCGGGCTCAACCTGGGAACTGCATTCGAAACTGGCAGGCTAGAGTCTTGTAGAGGGGGGTAGAATTCCAGGTGTAGCGGTGAAATGCGTAGAGATCTGGAGGAATACCGGTGGCGAAGGCGGCCCCCTGGACAAAGACTGACGCTCAGGTGCGAAAGCGTGGGGAGCAAACAGGATTAGATACCCTGGTAGTCCACGCCGTAAACGATGTCGACTTGGAGGTTGTGCCCTTGAGGCGTGGCTTCCGGAGCTAACGCGTTAAGTCGACCGCCTGGGGAGTACGGCCGCAAGGTTAAAACTCAAATGAATTGACGGGGGCCCGCACAAGCGGTGGAGCATGTGGTTTAATTCGATGCAACGCGAAGAACCTTACCTACTCTTGACATCCAGAGAACTTTCCAGAGATGGATTGGTGCCTTCGGGAACTCTGAGACAGGTGCTGCATGGCTGTCGTCAGCTCGTGTTGTGAAATGTTGGGTTAAGTCCCGCAACGAGCGCAACCCTTATCCTTTGTTGCCAGCGGTTAGGCCGGGAACTCAAAGGAGACTGCCAGTGATAAACTGGAGGAAGGTGGGGATGACGTCAAGTCATCATGGCCCTTACGAGTAGGGCTACACACGTGCTACAATGGCGCATACAAAGAGAAGCGACCTCGCGAGAGCAAGCGGACCTCATAAAGTGCGTCGTAGTCCGGATTGGAGTCTGCAACTCGACTCCATGAAGTCGGAATCGCTAGTAATCGTGGATCAGAATGCCACGGTGAATACGTTCCCGGGCCTTGTACACACCGCCCGTCACACCATGGGAGTGGGTTGCAAAAGAAGTAGGTAGCTTAACCTTCGGGAGGGCGCTTACCACTTTGTGATTCATGACTGGGGTGAAGTCGTAACAAGGTAACCGTAGGGGAACCTGCGGTTGGATCACCTCCTTACCTTAAAGAACCTGCCTTTGCAGTGCTCACACAGATTGTCTGATGAAAAGTAAATAGCAAGGCGTCTTGCGATTGAGACTGTACGTCCCCTTCGTCTAGAGGCCCAGGACACCGCCCTTTCACGGCGGTAACAGGGGTTCGAATCCCCTAGGGGACGCCACTTGCTGGTTCGTGAGTGAAAGTCACCTGCCGTCATATCTCAAAACTGACTTGCGAGTCATGTTTGAGATATTTGCTCTTTAAAAATCTGGATCAAGCTGAAAATTGAAACGACACACAGCTCATGTGTGTTCGAGTCTCTCAAATTTTCGCAAGTCGATGGTGAATCGAAAGAAACATCTTCGGGTTGTGAGGTTAAGCGACTAAGCGTACACGGTGGATGCCCTGGCAGTCAGAGGCGATGAAGGACGTGCTAATCTGCGAAAAGCGCCGGCGAGGTGATATGAACCCTTGACCCGGCGATGTCCGAATGGGGAAACCCAGTGCAATCCGTTGCACTATCGTTAACTGAATACATAGGTTAACGAGGCGAACCGGGGGAACTGAAACATCTAAGTACCCCGAGGAAAAGAAATCAACCGAGATTCCCCCAGTAGCGGCGAGCGAACGGGGAGCAGCCCGGAGTCTGAATCAGCTTGTGTGTTAGTGGAACGGTCTGGAAAGTCCGACGGTACAGGGTGATAGTCCCGTACACGAAAATGCACATGCTGTGAACTCGAAGAGTAGGGCGGGACACGTGGTATCCTGTCTGAATATGGGGGGACCATCCTCCAAGGCTAAATACTCCTGACTGACCGATAGTGAACCAGTACCGTGAGGGAAAGGCGAAAAGAACCCCGGCGAGGGGAGTGAAAAAGAACCTGAAACCGTGTACGTACAAGCAGTGGGAGCCTCTTTATGGGGTGACTGCGTACCTTTTGTATAATGGGTCAGCGACTTATATTCTGTAGCAAGGTTAACCGTATAGGGGAGCCGAAGGGAAACCGAGTCTTAACTGGGCGTTAAGTTGCAGGGTATAGACCCGAAACCCGGTGATCTAGCCATGGGCAGGTTGAAGGTTGGGTAACACTAACTGGAGGACCGAACCGACTAATGTTGAAAAATTAGCGGATGACCTGTGGCTGGGGGTGAAAGGCCAATCAAACCGGGAGATAGCTGGTTCTCCCCGAAAGCTATTTAGGTAGCGCCTCGTGAACTCATCTTCGGGGGTAGAGCACTGTTTCGGCTAGGGGGCCATCCCGGCTTACCAACCCGATGCAAACTACGAATACCGAAGAATGTTATCACGGGAGACACACGGCGGGTGCTAACGTCCGTCGTGAAGAGGGAAACAACCCAGACCGCCAGCTAAGGTCCCAAAGTCATGGTTAAGTGGGAAACGATGTGGGAAGGCACAGACAGCCAGGATGTTGGCTTAGAAGCAGCCATCATTTAAAGAAAGCGTAATAGCTCACTGGTCGAGTCGGCCTGCGCGGAAGATGTAACGGGGCTAAACCATGCACCGAAGCTGCGGCAGCGACACTATGTGTTGTTGGGTAGGGGAGCGTTCTGTAAGCCGTTGAAGGTGTGCTGTGAGGCATGCTGGAGGTATCAGAAGTGCGAATGCTGACATAAGTAACGATAAAGCGGGTGAAAAGCCCGCTCGCCGGAAGACCAAGGGTTCCTGTCCAACGTTAATCGGGGCAGGGTGAGTCGACCCCTAAGGCGAGGCCGAAAGGCGTAGTCGATGGGAAACAGGTTAATATTCCTGTACTTGGTGTTACTGCGAAGGGGGGACGGAGAAGGCTATGTCAGCCGGGCGACGGTTGTCCCGGTTTAAGCATGTAGGCGGAGGTTCCAGGTAAATCCGGTACCTTATTAACGCTGAGGTGTGATGACGAGGCACTACGGTGCTGAAGTGATAAATGCCCTGCTTCCAGGAAAAGCCTCTAAGCATCAGGTAACACGAAATCGTACCCCAAACCGACACAGGTGGTCAGGTAGAGAATACCAAGGCGCTTGAGAGAACTCGGGTGAAGGAACTAGGCAAAATGGTGCCGTAACTTCGGGAGAAGGCACGCTGATGTGTAGGTGAAGCCCCTGCGGGCGGAGCTGAAATCAGTCGAAGATACCAGCTGGCTGCAACTGTTTATTAAAAACACAGCACTGTGCAAACACGAAAGTGGACGTATACGGTGTGACGCCTGCCCGGTGCCGGAAGGTTAATTGATGGGGTTAGCGGCAACGCGAAGCTCTTGATCGAAGCCCCGGTAAACGGCGGCCGTAACTATAACGGTCCTAAGGTAGCGAAATTCCTTGTCGGGTAAGTTCCGACCTGCACGAATGGCGTAATGATGGCCAGGCTGTCTCCACCCGAGACTCAGTGAAATTGAACTCGCTGTGAAGATGCAGTGTACCCGCGGCAAGACGGAAAGACCCCGTGAACCTTTACTATAGCTTGACACTGAACACTGGTCCTTGATGTGTAGGATAGGTGGGAGGCTTTGAAGCGTGGACGCCAGTCTGCGTGGAGCCAACCTTGAAATACCACCCTTTAATGGCTGGTGTTCTAACGTAGACCCGTAATCCGGGTTGCGGACAGTGTCTGGTGGGTAGTTTGACTGGGGCGGTCTCCTCCCAAAGAGTAACGGAGGAGCACGAAGGTTGGCTAATCCTGGTCGGACATCAGGAGGTTAGTGCAATGGCATAAGCCAGCTTGACTGCGAGCGTGACGGCGCGAGCAGGTGCGAAAGCAGGTCATAGTGATCCGGTGGTTCTGAATGGAAGGGCCATCGCTCAACGGATAAAAGGTACTCCGGGGATAACAGGCTGATACCGCCCAAGAGTTCATATCGACGGCGGTGTTTGGCACCTCGATGTCGGCTCATCACATCCTGGGGCTGAAGTAGGTCCCAAGGGTATGGCTGTTCGCCATTTAAAGTGGTACGCGAGCTGGGTTTAGAACGTCGTGAGACAGTTCGGTCCCTATCTGCCGTGGGCGCTGGAGAATTGAGGGGGGCTGCTCCTAGTACGAGAGGACCGGAGTGGACGCATCACTGGTGTTCGGGTTGTCATGCCAATGGCACTGCCCGGTAGCTAAATGCGGAAGAGATAAGTGCTGAAAGCATCTAAGCACGAAACTTGCCCCGAGATGAGTTCTCCCTGAGACTTTAAGTCTCCTGAAGGAACGTTAAAGACGATGACGTTGATAGGTCGGGTGTGTAAGCGCAGCGATGCGTTGAGCTAACCGATACTAATGAACCGTGAGGCTTAACCTTACAACGCCGAAGGTGTTTTGGCGAAGAGACAGACAATCAAATTTCAGCTTTGATACAGATTAACAGAATTTGCCTGGCGGCTTTAGCGCGGTGGTCCCACCTGACCCCATGCCGAACTCAGAAGTGAAACGCCGTAGCGCCGATGGTAGTGTGGGGTCTCCCCATGTGAGAGTAGGGAACTGCCAGGCATCAAACAAGTGAAGAGGCCATCCGCAAGGATGGCCTTTTTGCGTTTGTTTGTTGAAAAACGGCAGGCCGGGCAAGGCGAAGCCGCCACCCGGCAACTCAGAGCGTACTATCCCTGACAAACATTCAAACGAAGCAATTGCCGCTGATGGAAACGCCCAAGGGTCAGCACCGTCGTTAACGCACCAAGCAGCGCGCAAAACATATCAGACTGGGTATCCCATGGATCGCCCTGCGTCCCCAGAAAATCATCCGCACCCTGTCCCATTGCCAAAGCTGCCCACCACTCAATGAGTTCATAGGTGGCGCTAATGGCCAGAGCAACACAGCACACCAGAAATCCCGTCATCTTATGTCCACGAACATACCCACCGCGCAGCAGAATTTCTCGCGCTGCCAGTGCGGGAACCAGCCCCTGGAAGAAGTGACCGAGCTTGTCATACGGATTTCGGCTAAGCCCGAGCATCTCCTGAACCTCAAAACCAACCGGAACCTTTGCATAAGTGTACATACCACCAACCATCAGAATGATGGCGTGGAAGAAAACCAGGGTATAGAGAAGGGGAGTCAGGGGGTATCGCCGGTGCGTGGCAAGCAGAAGTGGGATGATGATAATGACGGGCGTCACCTCCATCAGCCAGGTGATGCGATCGCTCGTGAACAGGCCGGTATAAAACAGGATCAACAGCAGGAGCAGTGACCCGACTTTTAAAGCAGATAAGGTCATATCAATTTCATTGTCAGGGGAAAAAATCACTATTACCTGACAGAAGGGAAAATTCAATGCGTAGCGGATACAGAAAAGCAAAAACCCAGCCGTAGGCTGGGTTCTTTAAATAGTGGTGCCCGGACTCGGAATCGAACCAAGGACACGGGGATTTTCAATCCCCTGCTCTACCGACTGAGCTATCCGGGCAACGGAGCGCATTAAACCGCAATCGCGCGCGATCGTCAACATTATTTCGGGAAAAGCTGTTCAACTGCTTAAGTTTGCGGCAATCTGTCCGTTTGTGCCCTGGAATTGCACAAATCTTCCAGACAGTTCAGGCAAGATGTGACAATGCTGACGGTAAGAGGAGGGCAGTATGGCAAACGACTGGCTTGAGCTGCGTCAGCATGCAGAAACAGGTATTGAGACAATTAAGGCGCATTTCGAAGGACATGCCTTTGATCCCCACTGGCATGATAGCTATCTGGTCGGAATAACCCTTTCCGGCACGCAGCAGTTCCACTGTCGCCGTGAACGCCACCGTAGCCAGCCGGGCGATGCTTTTTTACTTGAGCCCGGGGAGATCCATGACGGTGATGCGCCGATAGAGGGGGGCTTTACTTATCTGACCTTTTATCTGGATGAACACTGGCTCACCCGTACGCTTCAAGGGCTGTACGACTCTACTCCCGGGAGCTACACCCTCCACTTTGCCCAAACGCTGACGCGAGAGCCTCAGTTGGTGCGCGCTATCGGTGATACATTTGCCTCGTTGCATAACGATGAAATGAAGATCGTCCAACAGAGCACAATGGATAACCTGCTCTCTCAGATCACTGCCCACTGCCACTGGCGTAAGAAACTCCCGTCTCAGTTACAAAGCTCCGCCGTGGCGCATCGTGCCCGCGACTATCTCTATGCGCATATCGGCGAGAACGTGGGGCTGTCAGACCTTGCCCGTGAGACGGGTACGGACCGCTTTACGCTCACCCGCTGTTTTAAGCGCGAATTTCACCTGGCACCGCACGCCTGGCTTATCCAGCTGCGCCTGGCAAAGGCCCGACAGATGCTGGCGTGTGGGGAACTGCCTGTTGATGTTGCGGCGGTAGTGGGTTTTGCCGATCAAAGCCATCTTGGTCGCTGGTTCCAGCGGGCATACCGTATTTCTCCGGCACACTACCGTCGGTTGTGCACAAACCTTCCAGACGTTTCCAGAAAATAACGGCACATTCGTGGCTCTAATAAAAAAGGAGTCACCTGTGAATTTATTACCCTTCCTGCTGTTTGCATTTGTCGCCTCGATTACACCGGGGCCAACCAATATTCTGGTACTGGCTAACAGTCAGCACTTTGGCGTAAAAAATACGTTTCCTGCGATCCTGGGCGGGTGTATTGCCGCCAGCGCTATTGTTCTGGTTTCAGGCGCAGGGGCAGGAGAAGTGTTACGCCAGTATCCGCTGATACGTCAGGTAATGAGCTGGGCGGGCGTGCTGTGGCTTTCCTGGATGAGCTGGCAGCTGTTTAGCGCCCCGGCCGCGAATCTCTCCTCCAGACGCCATGTCCGGTTTACCGCGCGGGCGGCGGCGTTATTACAGGTTGTAAACCCAAAAACGTGGATGATGGCACTGGCAGTTGTCAGCCTGTTTGCTCCGGCAAGCGACCATGCATTTCGGGATATTGCGCTGATGGCGCTATGGTTTCTGGCGATCTCCGTGGCTTGTTTGTTGTGCTGGGCGTGGCTGGGGAAGGCGGTGAACCGGATTTTCCGCACCACCGTGGCGATGGTGCGATTTCAGCGCGCGATGGCGCTGTGTTTGTTTATTTCCGCCTGGACGGGAATGCTGGCTTAGGTCAGTGCACCACCCATACGACACTGCGCGAACCGCAAAATATCTTCCGCCAGACGGTGCGCCGTATCCACATCCGCCTGGCTACGGTTCACCAGCATGCGGCTCAGGCAACCTTCCAGCACCAGCTCCATCTGCTTCGCGACCATTGCCGGGTCATCCACTTCAAGCGTGGTCAGCAGCTCGTGTGTGAACTCGTGCGCGGCACGTTTTTGCTGATCTGCCAGTTGATGGATGGGGTGCCCGGGATCCGGATAGTAGGTGCAGGCGGCGATAAACAGACAGCCTGGGTAACGGTTGTTGGTTACACACTCCGTCAGTGCGGTATAGCGCGCCAGCAGCTTTTGCTCGGTGGTCAGCTCTTCATTCAGCATCAGCTGCCTGCGCCAGATATCCACCTGCTGGCTGAGATAGCGCAGGGCATCGTACAGCAGCGCCTCTTTATCCGGCCAGAAGCGCTTAAGTTCATCCAGAGGGTAATCGATACGGTCGGCGACCATCTCAAGCGTGGTGCTGGCGATCCCTTGAATCTCAAGCAATTGCAGGGCTTGTCCCAGTACGTCTTCGCGTTGCACGGTTATCTCCTCCGCTATTCCCAACGGTTTGTCCCGTCTAAAGTGTTGTTTACGGTTGGCGATTGCGCAAATGCGCGTTGAATGTCGTCGCGTCCATAAACCCGGTTACACGCTGCGTCGGCTGTTCTTCCCCCTGTTCATTGAAGAACAGGATGGTAGGCAGCCCGAGCACATTAAGTTGCTTCAGTAGAGCCTTATCCTGCGCGCTGTTGGCGGTAACGTTCGCCTGGAGCAGAACGGTATCGCTCAGCGCATGTTGTACCTGCGGATCGCTGAAGGTGTATTTTTCAAACTCTTTGCAGGCCACGCACCAGTCGGCGTAGAGATCGAGCATGACCGGTTTGCCTTTCGCCTGCGCCAGGGCGCGGTTAAGGTCATCCACGTTCTTAATCTGTATAAAATTCAGATGAGCCTGCGTTTGACCTGCCGGGGTGCCAAACGCCCAGTCCTGTAGTGGACGGACGCTCACCAGCGCGGCCGCCAGCAGAAGGATCTGTAGCAGGCGCATCCACGGTTTCTTCGCCCCCAGACTCACGATAAACGCCCAACTGAAGAAGGCCACGCCGAGCATCGCCCACAGACGTGTACCCCACACATCACCAGTGATGCGCTCAAGCAGGAATACCGGTAGCGCCAGAATGACAAAACCAAACGCGGTTTTCACCGTCTCCATCCACGGTCCGCTCTTCGGCAGCAGACGATTGCCAAACACCGTCACCAGGATCAGCGGCAGGCCCATGCCGAGCGCGTAGAGGTACAGCGTGCCGCCGCCGAGCCACAGGTTGCCGCTCTGAGCAATGTATAACAGGATGGCGCTCAACGGCGCAGTGGTGCAGGGGGAGCAAATCAGCCCGGCGATGGCACCCATGGCGAACACGCCGCCCGCAGAGCCACCCTGCTGACGGTTGCTCATTAGCGTCAGACGGGTTTGCAGGGAAGAGGGCAGTTGCAGGGTGAACAGGCCAAACATCGACAGCGCCAGCAGAATAAACACCGCTGACAGACCGATAAGCACATAAGGGTGCTGAAGGGCGGCCTGGAACTGCAATCCGGCAGCAGCGACCACGAGGCCGAGCGCCGTATAGGTTAACGCCATGCCCTGCACATAGATAAAGGCCAGTACCAGCGCGCGGGCAGTGGAAAGGCGTTGTTTACCGCCCAGCACGATGCCAGAGATAAGCGGGTACATGGGCAGCACGCAGGGCGTAAAGGCGATGCCGATACCAATCAATAATGCCCAAAGCGCTGAGAACGGAAGGTCTGAAGCGGCTACGCCTTCACCCCTCACACTGGCCATTTCCCCTGAGGGGTGAGGGGAGGCCGCCGCTTTCACTTCGCTAAGCGGAACGACCTTTGTTTCAGGTGGGTAACAGAATCCAGCATCGGCGCAGCCCTGATAGGTGACCGTTAATGTGGCGCCTTTATCCGCCTGATTCACCGTGACGGGCACGCTTAAGCGCTGACGATAAATTTCACTCTTACCGTAGAACTCGTCCTCGTGCCACTCGCCAGCGGGCATCTGCAATGCGCCGACGTTCGCCTTTGCCGGCGTGATGCTGACCTGCTTGCGATAGAGGTAGTAACCCTCTTTCACCTGCCAGGTGAGACTGAGATCGTGCTGGTTTTGCTGAAAGTCGAAAACGAACGCCTGGTCGGCAGGAATAAAGTTCGAACGGCCGGGTGCGTCAAACAATCCGGCAAAAGCTGACGTGCTGCACAGCAGCAGGATCAGCGTAATGAAGCGTTGAGCCATGAGAGATAATCGTTATCGCCGTGGACCACTGGCAGAACCAGCAGCTCCGGGGTTTGGTATGGATGATGAGACTTGAGGCAGTCGAGGAGCGCCTGCTGGTTTGTCAGGTTGGTTTTGAGCAACATCTGGACTTCGTACTCTTGCTCCAGCTTACCTTCCCAGTAATAAAGGGAGGTGGCACCGGGAAGAAGTGTGACACAGGCAGCCAGTTTTTCGGCCAGCACTTTGGCGGCCAGATCCTGGGCAGAAGCTTCATCAGGGGCGGTGCACAGTACAACAACAGCATCAGGCGTGTTCACAAGTCGACCTCCTCATCACGAAAGTCTTCACTATATCACGCAAGGCGGTTGGTCATTAATGAAACGGGCCGCAGAGCGGCCCGTTTTTAACTATTTTTACAACGGCTAATCGTTTACAGCACAATGCCGCCGATGATAAAGCCGAGGATCACGCAGAGCGTAATCGCCACCACGCCCGGGATGAGGAACGCGTGGTTAAACACGTATTTACCAATACGGGTTGAGCCGGTGTCATCCATCTCAACCGCGGCCAGCAGGGTTGGGTAGGTGGGCAGAACGAACAGGGCGGAAACTGCTGCAAAAGAGGCAATCGCCGTCAGCGGCGTTACGCCCAGCATCAGTGCCGCAGGCATCAGCGCTTTGGTAGTCGCAGCCTGGGAGTACAGCAGCGTCGCGGCAAAGAACAGCACTACCGCCAGCAGCCACGGATAGTTGTGCAGCAGGTCGCCTGCAACGGTCTGGATATCGCTAATGTGCGCTTTCACAAAGGTATCACCGAGCCACGCCACGCCCAGCACGCACACGCAGGCGCTCATGCCGGATTTGAAGGTGCTGGCGTTCAGCACTTCGCTGGTGTCGATTTTACAGGTGATGCTGATCAGCGTCGCGATGGTCAGCATAAATACCACAATGGCTTCGTTACGCGGCAGAACCGGGTTCTGGATCAGACCTACCGTATCGCTGATGGCGGTCGCGTAGAACATCACGGCGACGATACCAATCAGGAACAGCAGCACGGAGCGTTTTGCATGCGGCTTCAGCTCGAAGACCTGACTACCGCGCAGGCTCACTTCACCTTTTGCCAGACGCTCCTGGTAAACCGGATCGTCTTTCAGCTCGGCGCCAAGGAAGTTACACAGTACGGCAGTGATCATTACCGCAATCAGCGTGACCGGAATACAGATTGCCAGCAGCGTCAGGTAGCTTACGCCCATCGGCTCAAGGATACCCGCGAAGAAGACTACCGCCGCGGAAATAGGCGAGGCGGTAATCGCAATCTGGGAGGCGACCACGGCAATAGAAAGAGGGCGAGACGGGCGAATACCCTGCTCTTTCGCCACTTCGGTGATTACCGGCAGCGTGGAGAAAGCGGTATGGCCGGTACCGGCGAGAATGGTCATAAACCAGGTCACCAGTGGGGCAAGGAAGGTGATGTATTTCGGATGGCGACGCAGCATTCGCTCCGCCAGGCTCACCAGGTAGTCCATACCGCCTGCGACCTGCATAGCCGCGATAGCAGCAATAACCGCCATGATGATTTCGATAACGTCAAAAGGGATTGCGCCGGGTTTAATCTGAAAGATCAGGGTAAGTACAAGCACCCCGAGACCGCCGGCAAAACCGATGCCGATACCCCCGAGTCGTGCGCCCAAATAAATCGCCAACAGGACGATGACGAGTTCTGCTCCAAACATAAAGACCTGCCTTGCTCATTAACAAGTTGATATTGAATTGTTGTGTTTTGGTAACGCCCATAAAGAAAAAAGGCACGTCACAAGTGACGTGCCTTTCGGAAGCTTAGCCTGAACGGTTACTGTTCGCTTTCATCGGTATATCGTTTCGCTTTATATGCCGGGTGCATCAGGTTCTGGGCGGAGAAGATATCGTCCAGTTCGGCTTCGGTCAACAATCCTCGCTCGAGAACAACCTCACGCACGCTCTTACCGGTTTCGGCACAAATCTTCCCGACGATATCGCCGTTGTGGTGGCCGATGAACGGGTTGAGGTAGGTGACGATGCCGATGGAGTTATAGACGTAGCCTTCACACACTTCTTTATTCGCGGTGATGCCGTTGATGCATTTTTCCAGCAGGTTGTAGCAGGCGTTGGTCAGAATATGGATAGATTCAAACATTGCCTGGCCAATCACCGGCTCCATCACGTTCAGCTGGAGCTGACCGGCTTCGGAGGCCATGGTGACGGTCGTATCGTTACCAATAACCTTGAAGCACACCTGGTTCACCACCTCTGGCACCACCGGGTTCACTTTAGCTGGCATGATGGATGAACCCGCCTGCAACTCTGGCAGGTTGATTTCATTCAGGCCAGCGCGCGGACCGGAGGAGAGCAGGCGCAGGTCGTTACAGATTTTGGACAGTTTCACCGCCAGACGTTTCAGGGCGCTGTGTACCATCACATAGGCGCCGCAGTCTGAGGTGGCTTCAATCAGGTCTTCCGCAGGCACAACCGGCAGGTTGGACACTTCAGCCAGCTTCTGTACTGCCAGCTGCTGATAGCCATCTGGCGTGTTCAGGCGTGTACCGATGGCGGTTGCGCCCAGGTTAACTTCCAGCAACAGTTCGGACGTGCGCAGCAGGTTTTTCGTCTCTTCATTCAGCAGCACGTTAAACGCGTGGAATTCCTGTCCGAGGGTCATTGGCACCGCGTCCTGCAACTGGGTACGGCCCATTTTCAGGATATCCTGGAACTCAACGGCTTTACGCTGGAAGCCATCGCCCAGCTGATTAATCGCGTCGACCAGTTTGACGATAGAGGCATACACCGCGATGCGGAAGCCGGTTGGGTAGGCGTCGTTGGTGGACTGACATTTGTTAACGTGGTCGTTCGGGTTCAGGTACTGGTATTCACCTTTCTGATGACCCATCAGCTCCAGGCCGATGTTTGCCAGAACTTCGTTGGTGTTCATGTTGACGGAGGTGCCCGCGCCGCCCTGATAGACGTCAACCGGGAACTGATCCATGCATTTACCGTTGTTCAGCACCTCATCGCACGCGGCGATAATCGCATTTGCAGCGCTTTTAGGAATGGTTTGCAGCTCTTTGTTCGCCAGAGCCGCGGCTTTTTTTACCATCACCATGCCACGCACAAATTCAGGGATGTCGCTGATTTTGCTGTTGCTGATGTAGAAGTTTTCAATCGCTCTCAGAGTGTGAACACCATAGTAGGCATCCGCTGGAACTTCCCTGGTACCCAACAAATCTTCTTCGATACGAATGTTGTTTAACATGTGAACCTTCTTTTCAAGCTGCCGATGGATTGTACTAAACACACAGTATATATGTGGTTTTGAATATTTTATGACCGACGATTATTCCCTCAATCGGCCAGATGTTCGAGATCATATGCTGATGATAGCGAATTGCCGTAAGCTGGATCACTTATTATCGACCCGATTTCATGATAATTATTAATCTGTGAAATATGTCACCGCTTTAATATTTCCAGAAAAAATATCCGTGCAAACCGATTGAATTTTGGCTAACCGTCACCATTTCTTATCTACGCGCTTCGCGAACACATTCAGTCAGGGGCCGGAAGGCACCTGCCACACAGGAGATGCCAGTGCGCTGGATACCATTTATTGCTTTCTTTCTTTATGTTTACATTGAGATTTCGATTTTCATCCAGGTTGCCCATGTGCTGGGCGTCCTGCTGACGCTGATTCTGGTGATCTTCACCTCCGTCATCGGCATGTCGCTGGTGCGCAATCAGGGTTTCAAAAATTTCCTGTTAATGCAGCAGAAGATGGCCGCAGGCGAAAGCCCGGCAGCCGAGATGATCAAAAGCGTGTCGCTGATTATTGCTGGCCTGCTGCTGATCCTGCCTGGTTTCTTCACCGACTTCCTCGGCCTGCTGTTGCTGTTGCCGCCGGTGCAGAAGCATCTGACCATGAAGCTGCTGCCGCACCTGCGTTTCAGCCGTATGCCAGGCGGTGGTTTCAGCACCGGCCCGGGGGATACCTTTGAAGGGGAATATCAGCGTAAGGATGAGCAGCGCGACCGATTAGATCATAAAGACGATCGGTGAGTTTGTGGCCCGGTGGCGCTCGCTCACCGGGCCTGCGGCTTTTGCCGCTTCGGTAAAAACACCCACAGCCCCGCCAGCATGACGATGGCGTACACACTCTTCCATCCCACCATCGCCAGCAGCATCAGGCACAGGACACACCCGACAGCCGCCAGCGCCTTAAAGCGTCCTTTCAGTAGCCGACAGCCCGCCAGCATGCACAGCAGGTAGATCATGATGAAAATACCGTTGGCGTAGACAATCAGCGCGTCAAGGTTGATGTCGAGGAGATAAATGGCCAGGGAACTCACCACGCAGCAGCCCAGTACGGTATTCAGCGCATTCACCGGAAGCTGACGCTTTGACAGGCGTGAGAGGGGGCTATCCGGTTTATAAAGTGCCTGAGACCACACCAGCCGGGCGAAGCTCTGAATATAGATGTTGAGGCTGGCAAAGCAGGCGAGATAGCCAATCACGCAGGCTACCCACAGGGCCTTAACGCCAAACAGCTGCACCACGATGCCCGGCAGCGACGCGGCGGCGGCTTTCTCTTCACCGAACGCGTTGAAGTGCAGCACCAGTACGGTACAGGCCCAGTACACGGTACCCGCCAGCAGCAGGCCAATCATCAGGGCGCGGGGGAAATCACGCTCGGGCTGTTTAAACTCGGATGCCAGATGAGCGAACGCCTCCAGACCGACGAAACACCAGAACATAACGGATAGTGCAGCGAAAAGCTGTGCGTGGTCGATGTCGTTAATCGCGGGGAAAGGAATATCCGCCACCGTAATGTCACCCGCAAACCAGATGGCGACGATCAGCGCGACAATTAACACGGCGACCAGCGTTTGCAGATTGGCGCTGGAGCTGGCCCCGCGTGAGCCTACCCACCAGACAATCGCCAGCGTACCGAGTTCAGCCAGCAGCAGCTGTTCATCGTGCCAGCCAAACAGCGCCTGTCCGAAGCCGGTTGCGATATGCAGGGCTGCCGGAAGGCCAACGGGTATCACCGACAAAAATAGCCGGCCGGTGACGCGCTCCATCCGCGGCCCAAACGCCATGCCGACAAAATGCGCTACGCCGCCTGCGCTCGGGAAGTGCCGCCCGAGTATGGCAAAGACAATCGCCACCGGAAACACCAGCACGATCAGCACCGGCCATGCCCAAAGACTGTTATTGCCGGCAACCAACGCCGCCAGCGCGGGAACCGCAAATACCCCCGTGCCTAATAAAGACGTTGAGAGTAAGCCAATGCCCTGCGCCAGCCCCAACTCCTGCCTGAGTCCACTCATTTACCTCGTCCCGCCACCATCAAAAGAGAGTGGATGGTAACACTTTCGCAAATTTTTTTTCGATTACCCCTTGAAGGGGTAAAAAGCTATCCCCATCTCTCAGGGCACTAGCCGGAAAACCGCATGCGGACCGGCGTCATCCATAACTGATAATGACTTTCTCAAAGGAGAGCTATCAATGAGTATTCGTCCGTTACATGATCGTGTGATCGTCAAACGTAAAGAAGTTGAAACCAAGTCTGCTGGCGGCATCGTTCTGACCGGTTCAGCAGCAGCAAAATCAACGCGTGGCGAAATCATCGCTGTCGGTAAGGGCCGCATCCTGGAAAACGGAACTGTGCAGCCACTGGACGTTAAAGTTGGTGACATCGTCATTTTCAACGATGGCTACGGCGTGAAATCCGAGAAGATCGACAATGAAGAAGTGTTGATCATGTCCGAGAGCGACATTCTGGCAATTGTTGAAGCGTAATTAACGCACGAAACTGTACGAATTTGAGGAAATAAGAACATGGCAGCTAAAGACGTAAAATTCGGTAACGACGCTCGTGTAAAAATGCTCCGCGGCGTAAACGTACTGGCAGACGCAGTGAAAGTCACTCTGGGCCCGAAAGGCCGTAACGTAGTGCTGGACAAATCCTTCGGCGCGCCAACCATCACCAAAGATGGTGTTTCTGTTGCACGTGAAATCGAGCTGGAAGACAAGTTCGAAAACATGGGCGCACAGATGGTGAAAGAAGTTGCCTCTAAAGCGAACGACGCTGCCGGTGACGGTACCACCACCGCGACCGTACTGGCGCAGGCGATCATCACCGAAGGCCTGAAAGCCGTTGCTGCGGGCATGAACCCAATGGATCTGAAACGTGGTATCGACAAAGCTGTCGCCTCTGCTGTTGAAGAACTGAAAGCGCTGTCCGTACCGTGCTCTGACTCTAAAGCCATTGCTCAGGTTGGTACTATCTCCGCTAACTCCGACGAAACCGTAGGTAAACTGATCGCTGAAGCGATGGATAAAGTCGGTAAAGAAGGCGTGATCACCGTTGAAGACGGTACTGGTCTGGAAGACGAACTGGACGTGGTTGAAGGTATGCAGTTCGACCGCGGTTACCTGTCTCCATACTTCATCAACAAGCCAGAAACTGGCGCTGTTGAGCTGGAAAGCCCGTTCATCCTGCTGGCTGACAAGAAAATCTCCAACATCCGCGAAATGCTGCCAGTGCTGGAAGCCGTTGCGAAAGCAGGCAAGCCGCTGGTAATCATTGCTGAAGACGTTGAAGGCGAAGCGCTGGCGACTCTGGTGGTTAACACCATGCGTGGCATCGTGAAAGTGGCAGCGGTTAAAGCACCTGGCTTCGGCGATCGTCGTAAAGCGATGCTTCAGGATATCGCTACCCTGACTGGCGGTACCGTGATCTCCGAAGAGATCGGTATGGAGCTGGAAAAAGCGACCCTGGAAGACCTGGGCCAGGCGAAACGCGTTGTGATCAACAAAGACACCACCACCATCATCGACGGTGTGGGTGAAGAAGCTGCTATTCAGGGCCGTGTTGGTCAGATCCGTAAGCAGATCGAAGAAGCAACTTCCGATTACGACCGTGAAAAACTCCAGGAGCGCGTAGCGAAACTGGCAGGCGGCGTAGCGGTAATCAAAGTCGGTGCGGCTACCGAAGTTGAAATGAAAGAGAAGAAAGCACGCGTTGACGACGCCCTGCACGCGACCCGTGCTGCGGTAGAAGAAGGCGTGGTTGCTGGTGGTGGTGTCGCGCTGGTGCGTGTAGCCGCTAAACTGGCTGGCCTGACTGCTCAGAACGAAGACCAGAACGTGGGTATCAAAGTTGCGCTGCGCGCGATGGAAGCTCCTCTGCGTCAGATCGTGTCCAACGCCGGTGAAGAGCCGTCTGTGGTTGCGAACAACGTGAAAGCGGGTGAAGGTAACTACGGTTACAACGCGGCAACTGAAGAATACGGCAACATGATCGACTTCGGTATCCTGGATCCAACTAAAGTGACCCGTTCTGCACTGCAATACGCGGCATCTGTAGCTGGTCTGATGATCACGACCGAGTGCATGGTGACCGACCTGCCTAAAGGCGACGCGCCTGACTTAGGTGCTGCTGGTGGTATGGGCGGCATGGGTGGCATGGGCGGCATGATGTAATCATGTTGTTCTGAACCTCTCAGAACGAACCCCGGGCAGCAATGCCCGGGGTTTTTTATTGTCTTCTACTCAAACGTGCCTTTCACGCACACAACGCCTCCACTCACCATCTGGCGGCCTTTCGCCCAGACCTCGCGGATCTTCAGATCATCGGTCAGCACCAGGACGTCGGCATCGCATCCGGGCGCGATCCGCCCTTTATGCTCCAGGCCGAGAAATTCCGCCACGTTACGCGTAAACGGCAGAAGCGCCTCCTCCAGCGGCAGGTGATACCGGCCGACCAGCTGCTGTAGCGTCTCAAGCAGGGATTCAAATCCCGCCACGCCAATGCCAACAAGATTACCATTTGCGTCAAAATTCGGCTGGCTGCCGTTGCCATCCGAGCTGAGCGTGAGCCGGTTAAACGGCACCTGTGCTTCACGGGCCGTCGCGATAGCGGTGGCGGCATCAACAGGCTCGCTGATGCTGGTGGTGATGTCGATGTACCCCCCTTCGCGGGCATAGTCCAGTGCGGCGTGGAACAGTGCCTGGGCGCGGTTGACGTGAGTTGGCAGCAGCTTCGTGCGGGGCACGTCGGCGTTATTCAGGATGTTAAGCAGCGGCTCCAGCAGTTTCGGGCTGTTGCCGAGGTGAAACACGGATATCCCCGCTTTGGCACCCAGCAGCCCGCCGACGCGTGACTGGGCGGCTATATTCGCGAGCTGGTCATCTGCCGGAGCGGAAGAGCGATGGTCGGAAATCGCGCATTTCACGCCAATGATTTTATCAATCAGCGCCACATCCTTTTCGATACTGTCGGTAATCGTCGGAGAAGGCAGGCCATACGCGCCTGTCAGCATCCACGCGCTGATCCCTTCATGCTCAAGCGCCCGCGTTTTCGCCAGCAGCGACTCGGGATGGCGGGTCACGCCGTCGGTGCCCAGCAGGCCAACAACGGAGGTGATGCCAGCCGCCACCAGCGCAGACAATCGCACCTCTGGCGTCCGGGTGTGGGGACCGGCTTCACCGCCGCCGCCAATCAGGTGTACATGCTGATCGATAAACCCCGGACAAACCACCGCTCCGGCGAGATCGCTTTCAGGACAGTCTGGCCTCGTTGTGGCGTGGCCCGCTTTTTCGACTGCGACGATTTTTCCTCCGGCAATCAGCAGATCGCAATGCCCAAGATCCTCGGGAGCGTAAAGCTGCGCATTGCGGAAAAGGTGCGGTTCCAGCACTGAAAAATCCATTTTTATCTCCTCAGAAGAGTAGCTGCATCACCCACATTGAGAGCAGGGCGTTAATGACGCAGATAGTGATGATGTGCGGATAATACTTCGGGTTGACGCCTGCGGTGCCAAGGCAACGGCCCGTGTTTTGCACCGGATTACCCATCAGATAGATGGCGGGCAGCAGGATGGTGGCATCGTGACCGTTGAGCGTGCCGGCAGCGACCAGACTGGCGCAGACCCCCACACCGCCGCCCATGCTCATTACCGAGGCCAGAAGAACCGTTGCCGCCGCACCCGGAAGCCCCCACAGGGCCATGATGGGCTCGCATACCCTGCCGACAATATCCAGCAGGCCGGTTACCTTGAGCGCCTGAATGATGACAAACGCCATGACCACGTTCGGCAGCAGGCTGGTGGTGGCGATGGTAAAGCCGCGGCGGGCGCCATCAATAAACAGGTCCATGATATTTTTACGCGGCTGGGCGATCATTTTTCCTCCTGAACGCGGCGAACTTCCATGTGGGCGATCCACAGTCGCAGGAAGTTCGCGCCAACAAATTTGAACACCAGAATGACGGCAAGCGGCGTGATCACCGGGACGGTAATAAAGGTAAAGAGTGCGGCACCGGAAGAAAAATAGTTGGTAATAATGGCGCTACCGCTGGTCTGGAAGGTGGCGAAAATGGCGCGTTCATGGTCAGTAATCGCCCCTTCGTCAGTCAACTCTTTGGTCATCCCTGCGGCTGCATCGGTATTTTGCAGGTTGGCGATAAGCGCCAGAGAGCAGATGCCCGGCACGCCGAGCAGCGGGCGCAGAATGGGCGTCATGAGCTGTTGTGCGGCGCGCAGCCCGCCCAGCCCCTCGGTAACGGCAATGATCCCGAGCGATAAAATGACCGAGGGCGCCAGTTCAAGGGCAAATAAAAAACCGTCTTTCGCTCCTGTGCCGCCCTCGCCGCGAAACGTCAGCGCGCCGTTCACCGGTCCAAAGCTGCCGTTCAGCACGGTGAAATCCAGCACGCGCCACCATTCGGTACTTTTGGCGAAAAAACCTGAGAAAAATACGATGGTGAGCACGAACGCCAGATAGCCCACCCAGGTTACTTTTTCCTCTCCTGAGGATGATGCACTCATGAAACCCCCTTTTTTGAGTCGCGTACAAAAGTTGTACGTCGCATCACTAAAAACGATCGGGGGCTAAAACACGATATCCCAAAGGTTATTATCAGAATTCATTTAAGATGTCGGAGGAGTGCGAGCGGAATCTGGCTCGCAGAAATGCTCAGCATTTTTCTTTTGGTCATCTTTTTAGTATAAGGTTTACACGCGGACAACTACTGTCCAGCTTATTGAAAACGAGGAATAACATGCGCATAAAAGTCTGTGCAGGGATTGTAGGTGCAGCATTGCTGCTGGCGGGTTGTAGCACCAGCAATGAGCTGACGGCAGCGGGCCAGAGCGTTCGCTTTGTGGAAGATAAGCCGGGCAGCGAATGCCAGCTGTTAGGCACCGCCACTGGCGAGCAAAGCAACTGGATGTCGGGGCAGCACGGCGAAGAGGGCGGCTCTATGCGCGGTGCGGCCAATGCCCTGCGTAATCAGGCTGCGGCAATGGGCGGCAACGTCATTTACGGGGTGAGCAGCCCGACGCAGGGGATGCTGTCCAGCTTTGTGCCAACCGCCAGCCAGATGAACGGCCAGGTCTATAAGTGCCCGAACTGATATAACTTTTTGATGGCGCTGCCGCTTTATCTCCAGGGCAGGTAAGCGTAGCGCCACCTGCCTTTTTACTGCTGCCGCAGCTGCAAATCCAGCGGCGTCTTACTCGGCTCTCCGCCAATCTCACGTGCCAGCTTCGGCACCATATAACCCGAAACCAGCGTTAACAGCTCGCGCATAATCTTCCGGGCCTCTTCATCTGTCACCATGAAGTGCGCCGCGCCCTGGACGCGATCCAGAACATGCAGGTAATAGGGCATTACGCCCGCATCAAATAAGGCATTGCTGAGATCGGCCAGCACGCGGGCGCTGTCGTTCACGCCGCGCAGTAATACGCTCTGGTTGAGCAGCGTCACGCCTGCCTTTCGCATACGCGCCATCGCCGCACGAAAGTCCGCGTCAATTTCATTCGCGTGGTTGATATGGTTCACCAGCAGCACCTGCAAACGGGACTGATCCAGGCGCGTGACCAGGGCGTCGGTGATACGCGCCGGGATGACGATCGGTAAACGGCTGTGAATGCGCAGACGCTTAATGTGCGGGATGGTCTCAAGCTGAGTCAGCAGCCAGTCCAGCTCATGATCTTTTGCCATCAGCGGGTCGCCGCCGGAAAAGATGATTTCATCCAGCTCCGGGTGCGCCGCGATGTAGTCCAGTGCCACCTGCCAGTTGCGTTTATTGCCCTGATTTTCGGCGTACGGGAAGTGGCGACGGAAGCAATAGCGGCAATTTACCGCGCAACCACCCTTAACCAGCAGCAGGGCGCGATTACGGTATTTATGCAGCAAACCCGGTACGACACTGTTTTGCTCTTCCAGCGGATCGGTGCTGTATCCGGGGGCGGTAATAAACTCATCCTGAGAGGTAAGCGTCTGTTTTAATAATGGATCATCAGGGTTACCCTTTTCCATTCGGGCAACAAACGCGCGGGGAACGCGCAGGGCGAAAAGGCGCTTCGCCTCACGACCTGCACGCAACGCTTCGTGCTGTTCGAGGTCTAAAAGACGCAGCAATTCATCAGGACTGGTGATTACATCGGCAAGTTGCGATAACCAATCTTCTCTGGACGGGGTGTTTAGGGTTACAATATGCGCCATTTTGTGGCTTAGCTACCAGTTAACAAATTTAGAGGGCCTTATGGCAACGTACTATAGCAACGATTTTCGTGCTGGTCTTAAAATCATGATGGACGGCGAACCGTACGCGGTTGAAGCCAGCGAATTCGTTAAACCAGGTAAAGGCCAGGCATTCGCACGCGTTAAGCTGCGCCGCCTGCTGACCGGTACCCGTGTTGAGAAAACCTTCAAATCTACTGACTCCGCTGAAGGCGCTGATGTTGTCGATATGAACCTGACTTACCTGTACAACGACGGTGAGTTCTGGCACTTCATGAACAACGAAACCTTCGAGCAGCTGTCTGCGGACGCGAAAGCGATTGGCGACAACGCCAAGTGGCTGCTGGATCAGGCTGAGTGCATCGTTACTCTGTGGAACGGTCAGCCTATCGCGGTTACGCCTCCGAACTTCGTTGAGCTGGAAATCGTTGAAACCGATCCAGGTCTGAAAGGTGATACCGCAGGTACTGGCGGCAAGCCTGCCACCCTGTCTACCGGCGCGGTGGTTAAAGTGCCACTGTTCGTACAGATCGGTGAAGTGATCAAAGTGGATACCCGCTCCGGCGAATACGTATCCCGCGTGAAGTAATTTACGTCATGATTAAAGGCGCAGCGCCCGCTGCGCCTGATTTTGCAGGCAGGGAAGATGAAACGTACCGTTAAAATTCTGCTTCTGTTAGCGTTCTCCAGCACAATTCTCTCCGGTTGCAACACCGCGCGTGGCGTGGGCGAAGATATTCAGGATCTCGGCCATATCATTTCCCATGCGGCCAGCTAATTCCGTCTAATTTTCCTAAAAATTCTTCCTTTTCCGTCAAACGACAAGATCTTGTCTATTCTTAAGTTGCTATACACAAAATAACTTTGGCTATAAAAGGAAGATATTATGGTTAAGAAAACAATTGCAGCGATCTTTTCTGTTCTGGTGCTTTCTTCGGTACTGACTGCATGTAACACCACCCGTGGCGTAGGGGAAGATATCTCCGACGGTGGTAACGCGATTTCTGGCGCAGCAACTAAAGCTCAGAACTAATGAAAGCGACGGTACGGCAGCTAACTTCACCGTACCGTCAATTTTCCACTTCCTGTAGCGATAAAAACGGGGAGTAACGCGTATCCATATGCAGCTTCATGCGGATATTGCGTTTGTACGTATACACCGTTTTTCCGTTAATGCGCAGATTGCTGGCAATTTTCTGGTTGCTCGCACCATCCATCCACAGGGTCAGTACTCTCTCTTCCTGACGCGTCAGTAACGGTGCCGCCATTTCCGGAAGCTCCGCGCTTACGCATGTCGTTAGCGCGTCGTTTATCACCGCCGCCAGTTTTTCCAGATCGGTATTTTTGGAGAGTGAAGACCATATCGGGAACTGCGCAAGATAATCTGTCATCTCCTGCTCCTGCCCCGATTGCAGCATAATAAAAGGCAATGTTTCGCTGGCAATAAGCAGGGAAGACAGCTGCTGAAAATGGTGTAAATCCTGCCGGAAGCCCGATAAATCAGCGATGACCAGCGCAGGTTTCCATTGCAGGATATGCTCTCTGGCGAGGAAAAGATTATTTACCCCGGTTACGACGAAATGACCCGAAAACAGGTCTGAATGATTGAGCCAGGCTTCAAATCCCGTGCGGGTGAAGTGACAACGGTCAATCAAAAGAATTTTGAACATATAATTTTCGCAGTCGGCTAGTGGTTTGGCTTCCTGCCATCAGAAAGCCTATCATCATAGAGAAGTCGGATGAGTCATAAATGCCTGAACTCCGTGCCTTACTGAGGCTATTTCTTGCCTTAACGTGTTCAGCAGAAAAAGTTTGAAAAAAAATTCCATGCTAACCAAAATATAAGGCGCAACCTCAGCCTTGCGGGACGACCCGTAAGCGCTTCATTCATCGGGGACGGCCCCAACTTGTCGTTAAGTTAAGGAGCCTGATATGTCCTGGATCGTTCTTGTTATTGCCGGTTTGCTCGAAGTGGTATGGGCAATTGGCCTGAAATATACCCACGGTTTTACCCGCCTGACGCCCAGCGTCATCACTATCGCCGCAATGATTGTCAGTATCGTCATGCTGTCATGGGCGATGCGAACCTTGCCAGTCGGAACGGCTTACGCTGTCTGGACTGGAATTGGCGCGGTAGGGGCTGCCATTACCGGCATTCTGCTGCTGGGGGAGTCTGCGAGTCTGGCGCGCATCGCCAGCCTCGCGTTAATCGTCGCGGGTATCATCGGGTTAAAACTCAGTACGCACTAATGCAGCTGTTTTACCCAGATTAATTTCGTCACGTCAAACCCTTGCCGGGTCGCTATGTCCAGCATCTGCTGTTTCATTTCCGTCGAGATCGTTGGCGTGCGGGAGAGGAGCCACAGATAGTTGCGATCCGGCCCACACACCAGCGCATGGCGGTACTCTCTGTCCAGCGCAATGACGTTATACCCGCCGTAGAATGGGCCGATGAAAGAGACTTTCATGGCCGCGCGGTTAGACGCGCCGGTGAAATAGGCCTGACCAACTGACTGCTGCCACATCTGGCGATCCGGGTTATAGCCGCGGTTAATGACCCGGATCCCGCCGTCATCCATCGCGCTGTAGCTGACCGTGACTTTTTCTAAGCCCCGTTCGAACTGATGGTCCATTCGGGCGATTTCATACCAGTTGCCGAGGAAGCGCTGTGCGTCGAAATTACTGACTACCGTGACGCCAGGCGGAGGAGTAGGGGAACTGCAAGCAACCACTAAAAACGCGGCTGTTACTGCGGCAATAACAGGCAGAATGCGCATAGGAGTTTCCTTACTGTTTTTTGTTAAGTGTAGATGACAGCAGGGAAAATGCGGGAGATTGTGTAGGGTGTTTTGCCGGGTGGCGGCTTCGCCTTACCCGGCCTACAAAGTTCACGCGTTGTATAGGCCGGGTAAGCGCAGCGCCACCCGGCAATGTTTTACTGTAGCGCCTCGAGGATATGGTATGCCGCCTCAACGCGTGCCGGGTTCGGATAGCTTGTATTCGCGAGCATCACAATACCGATCTGCTTTTCAGGAATAAAGGCCACGTAGCTGCCAAACCCGCCAGTAGAGCCCGTTTTATGGACCCAGGACGCTTTGACCGGGGGAGCCGGTGGATTCACTTCTGCCACGGGCAACGGTGCCAGCGCTACCTTACTGTCGCTGCCCTCGACCACCGTGTTGGCCTCCACGGGCCAGTTGAGCATCTCCCAGCCCAGACCCTGATACATTGACCCGATACGCCAGTAGCGCGACTGCGCCAGCGCGATGCCCTGCTTAAGTGAGGCATCAGCAACCTTCTCCGGCGCCATGTTTGCCATGACCCAGTTCGCCATATCCTGCACGTTGGTTTTCACGCCATAGGCTTGTGCATCCAGCATACCCGGCGAAACGCGCACCGCTTTACCGTCACGATAGCCCCAGGCGTAATGCGCCTCTTCCGCTTTCGGCACGTTAATCCAGGTATGGTCCAGCTTGAGCGGCTTAAGGACCCGCGTCGTCATGGCCTGCTCATAGGGCATGCCAGAAGGTTTGACCGCCAGCGCACCAAAAAGACCGATGCTGGCGTTGGCGTAAAGACGCGTTGTGCCAGGCTTCCACTGCGGCTGCCAGTTTTGATAAAAGCGCAGCAGGGAGGCGTTATCCGTGACCTCATCCGGTACCTGTAGCGGCAGGCCGCCAGCGGTGTAGGTGGCGAGATCCAGCATACGAATACCCTGCCACTGCTTGCCCGTCAGCTGTGGCCAGTATCTGGTCACCGGATCGTCCAGCGAAATTTCACCGCGAGCAATGGCATCCCCACCTAAAACGCCGGTGAAGGTTTTACTTATAGAACCCAGCTCGAACAGGGTCTGAGGCGTAACGGGTTTATTCGCCGCGATATCGGCCTTGCCAAACGTGTAATAGTGCGGTTTTCCCTGATAAATAACGGCCACCGCCATGCCTGGAACAGACTGGGCTTTCATCAGCGGGGTAACCGTATTCGCGACCACCTCCGCCAGCTGTTTTTCTGACACTGGCGTGGCGAGAGCAGAGCAAGAGATGCCGAGCAGCAGGGCGCAGCAAAGGGATTTTTTCATCATCAGTAATCTTCCGTAATAGCGAGTCAAGGGGATGTCCGGGCCCGTCAGACAGGCGTAGTCTGTTGGATTTGACTGTGCCTGACAAACGGTTAAATTTAGCATTAGCTGTTAATTTTTCTAACGGAAGCGACCATGACGCGAAGCTATCTCCCCCTCAATTCGCTTCGGGCTTTTGAGGCCGCCGCAAGACATCTCAGCTTTACGCATGCGGCCATTGAACTGAACGTGACGCATTCGGCTATTAGCCAGCATGTGAAAACGCTGGAGCAGCACCTGAACTGTCAGCTGTTCGTTCGCGTGTCGCGCGGGCTGATGTTGACTACCGAGGGCGAAAATTTACTGCCGGTGCTGAATGATTCGTTCGATCGTATAGCCGGAATGCTGGATCGCTTCGCTAACCATCGTGCGCAGGAGAAGCTGAAAATCGGCGTGGTGGGTACGTTTGCCACCGGGGTCTTATTCTCGCAGCTGGAGGATTTTCGCCGTGGCTACCCACACATCGATCTTCAGCTTTCCACCCATAACAACCGCGTTGATCCGGCTGCCGAAGGGCTTGACTATACGATCCGCTACGGTGGCGGGGCGTGGCACGGTACCGAGGCTGAATTTCTTTGTCATGCGCCGCTCGCGCCGCTGTGTACGCCTGATATTGCCGCCAGTCTGCACAGTCCGGCCGACATCCTCAGGTTTACGCTGCTGCGCTCCTACCGACGCGACGAGTGGACCGCGTGGATGCAGGCGGCCGGCGAGCATCCCCCTTCGCCAACGCACCGCGTGATGGTATTTGATTCGTCCGTGACCATGCTGGAGGCCGCTCAGGCAGGGGTGGGTATTGCTATTGCGCCTGTCGATATGTTTACCCATCTGTTAGCCAGCGAGCGCATTGTGCAGCCCTTTGCGACGCAGATTGAGCTTGGCAGCTACTGGCTGACCCGATTGCAGTCCCGGGCAGAAACGCCAGCCATGCGCGAATTTTCCCGGTGGCTGGTGGAGAAGATGAAAAAGTAAAAAGCCCGCCGGATGGCGGGCCTGTTCAGTCAGATGGTGACCACGGCAATCAACGTGACGACCGTCAGAATGGTCGCCAGACCGTAGAAGACCCATTTACCGCTTGGCACATGGATTTTCAGATCGTGCATCGCATGGTGGATACGGTGCAGACCACACCACAGCGGCAGGACGATCATCAGGAAGATGAACACGCGGCCAATAAAGCTGCTCGCAAAGGCCAGTACGCGCTCATAGCTCAGCGCATCGCCCGGGAACAGCCCCAGCGGCAGCATTATCCCGACCAGCAGGATAATGACCGGGGCAATAATGGCGCTCCACATGCCGCCTGCGCCAAACAGCCCCCAGAAGACCGGCTCGTCTGAACGTTTTGGATTTGGATTGATCACAGTAGTCTCCTTACCAGAACAGTGCGACAAACAGAATGACCACAGAGACAACTGCCGTCACTGCCCAGAGCCCTTTAATGACCGGCTCTGGCCCCATTTTTTCGCCTTTTACAATGATGTTCGCTGCTTTTGGCGCCAGTTCAAACCAGGTTTTGGTATGAAGCAGCGCGGCGGCGAGCACAATCAGGTTCAGCACAACGATGATTGGGTTTTGCAGGAAGCCCACAAAACTGGCCCAGGCTTCCGGGCCGTGCTTGAGGGCATAAACCCCGTACAGCAGTTCGAGGCTGAACCAGACCGCGGGAACAGCCGTGCCTTCACGCAGCATATAGAAGCGATAAAACGGCAGTTTTTTCCACCAGGTGGACGGCATTGGTCGCACGTAGGCTTTGCGTTTAGTCGTCATCATGCACTCCTTAGCGTGGTTTCAGGGTAGCGATAAGAAAGTCTTTCGAGCTTTCCACCTTTCCCTGCTGAATGGCGGCGGCCGGGTCGACATGCTTCGGACAGACTTCGGAGCAGTAACCGACAAACGTGCAGGTCCAGACCCCGTTCTGGCTGTTCAACTGGGCCATACGTTCTTTTTTGCCGTGGTCCCGGCTGTCTTCGTTATAACGGTGCGCCAGGGTAATGGCGGCCGGGCCGATAAACTCAGGGTTCAGGCCAAACTGCGGACAGGCGGCGTAGCACAGGCCGCAGTTGATGCAGCCGGAGAACTGATGGTATTTCGCCATCTGCGCGGGCGTCTGGGTGTTTGGCCCCTGATCCGGCGTGCGCGGGTTGCCGATGATGTACGGCTTAATCGCTTCGAGGCTTTCGATAAAGTGGGTCATGTCGACCACCAGATCGCGCTCAATCGGGAAGTTGCCCAGCGCTTCAACCTTGATACCTTTGGTGTAATCACGCAGGAAGGTTTTACACGCCAGCTTTGGCACCTTGTTGACCATCATGCCGCAGGAGCCGCAAATTGCCATGCGGCAGGACCAGCGGTAGCTCAGGTCTGGGGCCAGGTTATCTTTGATATAGCCGAGCGCATCCAGCAGGGAGGTTTGCTCGTCGTAAGGGACTTCATAGAAAGCGCTGTGCGGCGCGGCGTCCACTTCCGGATTGTAGCGCACCACTTCAATTTTCAGTTTTTGCATCTCAGCCATTCGCCTTCTCCTTCTTATCGGCGGCTTCTGCTTCTGCACCGTACACGCGTTTCGCCGGTGGCAGCGTGGTGATTTTCACGTCGCTGTAGTCCAGTCGCGTAGTGCCATCCGCATCGCGCCAGGCGAGAGTGTGTTTAAGGAAATTGACGTCGTCACGTTCGGTGCAGCCCTCATCCAGGCGCTGGTGCGCGCCGCGGGACTCTTTACGCGCCAGGGCGGAATGGGCCATACATTCTGCGACGTTCAGGCCGTGGCCCAGTTCAATGGTATAAAGCAGATCGGTATTGAAGACGCTGGAGGTGTCGGTGATGCGCACGCGTTTGAAGCGCTCCTGCAACTCAGCCAGCTTGTCGACGGTTTTCTGCATCAGCTCTGGCGTACGGTAGATCCCGCAGCCTTCTTCCATCGACAGCCCCATTTCGTCGCGGATCTTCGACCAGTTTTCGTTACCTTCCTGGTTCACCAGGTCTTTCAGGCGTTTTTCGACGTCTGCAACCTGCGCATCCAGCGCCGCGCTGTTAGCTTCACCTGCCGTTGCGGCACGCTCCATCGCACGTTCGCCCGCCATGCGACCAAAGACCACCAGCTCAGCCAGCGAGTTCGAGCCCAGACGGTTTGCGCCGTGCAGACCGACGGAGGAACACTCGCCCACCGCAAACAGCCCTTCGATGCGGGTTTCGCACTGCTGGTCGGTTTCGATACCGCCCATGGTGTAGTGCGCGGTTGGACGCACCGGGATCGGCTCTTTCACCGGATCGACGCCCACATAGGCTTTCGCCAGCTCGCAGATAAACGGCAGACGCTCCAGCAGTTTCTTCTCGCCGAGATGACGCAGGTCGAGATGCACCACGTCGCCGCGCGGCGTTGAGATGGTGTTGCCTTTGCGCCACTCGTGCCAGAAAGCCTGAGAAACTTTGTCGCGTGGGCCGAGTTCCATGTATTTGTTTTTCGGCTCGCCAAGCGGGGTTTCCGGACCCATGCCGTAATCCTGCAAATAGCGATAGCCGTTTTTGTTGACCAGAATACCGCCTTCACCGCGGCAGCCTTCCGTCATCAGTATGCCGGAGCCCGGCAGGCCGGTTGGGTGATACTGGACGAACTCCATATCACGCAGCGGGACGCCGTGGCTGAGTGCCATGCCCATACCGTCACCGGTGACGATGCCGCCGTTGGTGTTGTAGCGGTATACGCGACCCGCACCGCCCGTTGCCATCACCACCGCCTTAGCGCGGATCTGGACAAGCGTGCCTTCCATCATGTTCATCGCCACCAGTCCGCGCGCATGACCGTCGTCGACCAGAATGTCGAGAACGAAATGTTCGTCAAAGCGCTGGATTTGTGGGAACTGGAGGGAGGTCTGGAACAGGGTGTGCAGCATGTGGAAGCCGGTCTTATCGGCGGCAAACCAGGTGCGTTCGATCTTCATGCCACCGAAGCGGCGGACGTTGACGCTCCCGTCCGGACGGCGGCTCCACGGGCATCCCCACTGTTCCAGCTGGGTCATTTCCGTTGGGCAATGGTGCACGAAGTAATCAACGACATCCTGTTCGCAAAGCCAGTCGCCCCCTGCAACCGTGTCGTGGAAATGGTATTCGAAGCTGTCATGATCCTGCGCGACGGCGGCGGATCCTCCTTCTGCGGCTACCGTGTGGCTGCGCATCGGATAGACTTTTGAAATCAATGCGATTTTAGCGTTCGGATTGGCTTGTGCCGCAGCAATTGCAGCGCGTAATCCAGCCCCGCCAGCGCCTATTACGGCAAGATCGGCTTGAAAAGTTTGCACGACATTCCTCCAGATTTTTGTTTTCCCGCAACGGGATGAACTAAAGGACGTTCACCTGCCCGAACGGGCGATTGCGGAAGCGATTCCACTGCTCCTTTATGGGTAAAACAGTATAACCGCGTAGAAGTGAGGGAAATTTGACGTGTTCGATTTTTTTGCTGTTCTGTGCGGTGATTTATCATCGTGATTAATGAATGGCGTCACAGTATTTCTCTGTGCAATGAAAAAGGACTTTTACTGTGCAAAATTTGTCTCTGCCCCGGCTTACGAGTAGACTTCGTGCCCTTGTCTGAAAACGGAGAAATAACTCATGAGCGAAACGGCCACCTGGCAGCCGAGCGCATCCATTCCAAACCTGCTAAAGCGCGCAGCAATTATGGCGGAGATCCGCCGTTTCTTTGCCGATCGCGGCGTCCTGGAGGTGGAAACGCCGTGCATGAGTCAGGCGACGGTCACGGATATTCATCTGGTCCCGTTTGAAACCCGTTTTGTTGGCCCAGGCCACTCTCAGGGCATGAATCTGTATCTGATGACCAGCCCGGAATACCATATGAAGCGTCTGCTGGCGGCCGGGTGTGGTCCGGTCTATCAGCTGTGCCGTAGCTTCCGTAATGAAGAGATGGGCCGACACCATAATCCGGAATTCACCATGCTGGAGTGGTACCGCCCGCACTACGACATGTATCGTCTGATGAACGAAGTTGACGATCTGCTGCAACAGGTGCTGGATTGCGCGGAAGCTGAAACGCTCTCCTATCAGCAGGCCTTCCAGCGCCATCTGGAAATCGATCCACTGTCGGCTGATAAAACACAGCTGCGTGAAGTGGCGGCAAAACTGGATCTGAGCAACGTGGCGGATAACGAAGAGGATCGCGACACGCTGCTGCAACTGCTGTTCACCTTTGGTGTTGAACCGCAGATTGGCAAAGATCGTCCGACGTTTGTCTATCACTTCCCGGCCAGCCAGGCCTCACTGGCGCAGATCAGCACCGAAGATCACCGCGTGGCGGAGCGTTTTGAGGTGTATTTCAAAGGCATCGAGCTGGCGAACGGTTTCCACGAGCTGACCGACGCGCGCGAACAGCAGCAGCGTTTCGAGCAGGATAACCGCAAGCGCAACGCGCGCGGTCTGCCGCAGCAGCCGATTGATACTCATCTGTTGGAAGCGCTTAAAGCCGGTCTGCCGGACTGCTCCGGCGTGGCGCTGGGTGTGGATCGCCTGGTCATGCTGGCGCTGGGTGCCGAGCACCTGGGCGATGTGATTGCCTTTACGGTCGATCGCGCCTGAAAAAATGCCGGGTGGCGCTGCGCTTACCCGGCCTACTCGGTCATTTAACTCTGCCACATTAAAAACTGCTCATTTCTCTCTATACGGGTCTTTTTCTTAATTTGACTCGGATAGCCACATTGTTTGTCTGGTCATCTGCTACCATCCGCGCAGTTTAATTCCGTTTCGGATGGTTATATGTCTCACTCACTCAAAAAAATGACCCTTACCGGGCTCATTCTGATGATTTTTACGTCAGTCTTTGGCTTTGCCAATAGCCCGTCCGCGTTTTATCTGATGGGCTACAGCGCGACGCCGTTTTATATCGTTTCCGCTCTGTTCTTCTTTATCCCGTTTGCGCTGATGATGGCGGAGATGGGCTCGGCGTACCGGAAAGAAGAGGGCGGCATCTATTCGTGGATGAACAACAGCGTCGGTCCGCGTTACGCGTTTATCGGTACGTTCATGTGGTTTTCATCCTACGTCGTCTGGATGGTCAGCACGGCGGCCAAGGTTTGGGTGCCGTTCTCAACGTTTCTCTTCGGTGCGGATAAAACGCAGGTCTGGTCTCTGGCGGGGCTGAGCTCCACGCAGGTGGTCGGTATTCTGGCAGTGTGCTGGATGGTGGTGGTCACCCTGGTGGCCTCGAAAGGCATCAACAAAATTGCCCGTATCACTGCCGTTGGCGGTATTTCCGTGATGTGCCTGAACCTGGTGCTGCTGCTGGTCAGCATCGCCATTCTGTGCCTGAACGGCGGGCATTTCGCACAGGAAGTCAACTTCGTTTCATCGCCTAATCCGGGTTACCAGTCCGGGCTGGCCATGCTCTCCTTCGTGGTGTTTGCCATCTTTGCTTACGGTGGAATTGAAGCCGTGGGCGGGCTGGTCGACAAAACCGAAAATCCGGAAAAGAACTTCGCTAAAGGCATTATCTTTGCCGCCATCGTCATTTCCATTGGCTACTCACTGGCGATTTTCCTCTGGGGCGTCAGCACCAACTGGCAGCAGATGTTAAGTAATAACACCACCAACCTCGGCAACATTACCTACGTGCTGATGAAAAGCCTGGGGGTGACGCTGGGCAACGCCATGGATCTCGCGCCGGAAACGTCGGCCACCCTGGGGATCTGGTTTGCGCGGATTACCGGCTTGTCGATGTTCCTCGCCTATACTGGCGCATTCTTCACGCTGATCTACTCGCCGCTGAAAGCGATTATTCAGGGGACGCCAAAGGCGCTGTGGCCCGCACGTATGACGCAGCTGAACGCTGCCGGTATGCCTGCCAACGCGATGTGGATGCAGTGCCTGCTGGTGTGCGTGTTCATTCTGCTGGTGTCCTTCGGCGGTGATACCGCGTCGGCGTTCTATAACAAGCTGACCCTGATGGCGAACGTATCGATGACGCTTCCGTATCTGTTCCTGACCCTGGCGTTCCCGTTCTTTAAGGCGAAGCGGGATCTGGAGCGGCCGTTTGTGATCTTCAAAACCCGCGCGGCGACGCTGCTGGCGACCACTGTTGTGGTGCTGGTCGTCGCGTTCGCCAACATCTTTACCGTCATTCAGCCCGTGGTTGAGGCAAATGACTGGAACAGCACGCTGTGGATGGTTGGCGGACCGATCTTCTTCTCGCTGCTGGCAATGGGGATTTATGAGCATTACCGTCGTCGCTCGACGGCCTGTGTAGCAGAAGTGGCGTAAAGGATTGACCCCCTCCCGACGGGGAGGGGGAAAGGATTACAAACTTCCCGCCGGGCGCGTACGCGCCGCTGACGTCAACGTTCTTCCCGTCTTACGTCCGTCCAGCGTTTCCAGACGCATCTGGAACGGTGGGAACGGCATATCAATACCGTGCTCGCGGAAGCCAGCCAGAATCAACTGGTGGATCTCATGGCGCAGCGGCATACGGTGTCCCATCTCGGCGGCGTAGATACGCAGCTCGAAAATCTGGATCCCCTGCTGCAAATCAACCAGGAACACTTCCGGCGGCGGGTTGTCGATTACCAGCGAACAGCGTTCAGCAGCCGTATAGAGGATCTGCGTTACCTCTTCGCTGTTGGCATCCGACGGAGCGGGGACGGTCAGCACCACACGCGTGACGGAGTCGGACAGCGACCAGTTGATAAACTGCTCGGTGATAAACGCCTTGTTCGGGACGATGATCTCTTTACGGTCCCAGTCGCTGATGGTGGTGGCGCGGGTGTTGATCCTGGTGACGCTGCCGGTGAGATCGCGGATGGTCACCGTATCGCCAATTCGAATCGGCTTTTCAAACAGAATGATCAGACCAGAAACGAAGTTGGCAAAAATCTCCTGTAAACCAAAACCCAGGCCTACGGTCAGGGCGGCAACCAGCCATTGCAGTTTTGACCATTCGATACCAATCATCGAGAAGCCAACCAGCCCACCAAACAGCATGATTAAATACTTGGTGATAGTGGTGATCGCATAGCCCGTGCCGGGGGTTAAATCCAGATGCTGCAACAGCGCCAGCTCCAGCAGGGCAGGGAAGTTACGGATCAGCTGCGTGGTGATGATCAGCACCAGAATCGCAATCAGCACGGCCCCTAAGGTGATGGGCTCCAGGCTTTCGACCCCCTGCACCGTGGACGTCACATCCCATAAAGAGATGTTCTCCAGGAAGCCAAACGCGGAGTGGATTTCCGACCACAGGAAGATCACCGACAGCAGGGCAACCAGCATCAGAATTGAGCGTACCAGCCGCAGGGACTGGGTACTGATCGCATCCAGATCCAGTTCGACGTCATCGGCGTCTGTGGTCCCTTCGGTGCTGTTGACGTGGTTCGGCTCTTCTTCACCCCGAGCGCGCTGGGCCAGAATTTCTGCGCGACGGTGTTTGGCACGGTCAAACGCCAGACGACGACGCTGGATCAGCATGCCGCGGCGAATAACATGGTAGACCACCAGCAGCAGGAACCAGATAGCCACCGACGTTTCCAGTCGGGCGAGCAGCGCCTGCGCCGTGGCGAGATAACCGACCGCTGCCGCCAGCATCGCCGCCAGCGGCGCGCTGAGCAGCAGGTTCCACAGCAGACGGTTAAACATGTTATCGCCGCTGCCGGTCTTGTCGAGATAGAGCGGGATCCCGGCGCGTTTCAGGCTGAGCGTCACTACCGCTAACGCTCCGCAGATCAGCATAAAGCACAGCCGTCCCAGCGAGCCGGAGAACTCCCGGTCATTGAGATTATCGAACATGATCAACGCCATAATCAGCGGCACAATCAGCCCGATACTCATCAGGTAGTAACGCATCGCCCGCGCAACGCGATTACGCGGCCAGCCAAAGTGAGCGATGAACAGACCATTTGGCCGCGCAAACGTGGCGCAAATCATCACCACCCACAGCAGCGGAACGGTGGCGGTCACGCCATCGCCAATCGCGACGGCAAGCGGGTAGGGCCAGGCTTCACGCAGGCCGTATCCGAGCGTCATCCACAGCACCGGCAGCGGAGACGCGACCAGAATTGACCAGAACACCGTACGCAACGTCAGCCAGAAGTGATCCTGGGTTACTTTTCCCACTCGGGCGCTGGAGCGCTCAAGGAAACGGGTGAAGTGACGACGGGAATAAATACTGAAGCCCACCAGAATCAGCGCCCCCAGCAGCGGGAAGATGGTCTCCTTGCTGGTTATCATCATTACGCTGGCGAGGCCCAGCTGGCTGAAGGTGTCCAATGAAATGAGGCGGCGCAGATCCTGCACAATCTCAATCGGCCAGGCGAAGGTCATCGGCCGCACGTCGGACGTCCAGAAAAGGTAACGGTGAGTGGCTTCGTTGACCTCTTTCAGCGCATCCTCCAGCTGGCTATTCGAGACTTTCAGCTTGGTCAGCTCAAGGATCAGCGTATCGCCTCCCTGCAACAGGGAATTGAGCAGTTCGCGCTGGGTGCGCAGCTGCGCTTCCAGAATACGACTTTGCTCGCCGGTGAGCGGCTGTCCGTCAGCCTGACGGATCTGGCGGATTTGCGGCTGCTTGTTGAGGAGATCTTCATAATGAAGACGCTGAACGCGCAGCTGCGCCATCTCCGTATCAAGCTGCTGCGGTTTTGGCATCTCTGGCAGACGAGCCACCTGCGCGCGTAACGCTTCGCCCAACAGGTTAGACGAGCCAAGCCACTGGGACTGTTCACGCAGCGTGTTAAGCGCCTGACGAACCTGGAGGGTTTGATTGGTGGCCTGACGCTGCTGCGAGGCCACCAAATCCATGCGCTGCGCCTGCTGATTCAGCGCGGCAGAAAGCTCGCGGTTAACCTTAAATTGGGCGACGATGCTGTCGGGCAGGTTAGCACTGTTTTCGGCCAGTAACTCGGTGCTTTCCAGCGCACGTTCAGCTTCACGCTGACGCTGGCTGTTGAGTTGATTTCTCAGCGCCTGGAGATATGCATCCAGCTGCTGGCTCTGCTTCTGCGCCAGCTCAGAACGCATCCGCGACAGCTCCTGGCGGTTGTTAGCGGAAAGCTGCGCCAGCTCCAGTTCATCAACCAGCGCTTTTAGTCTGGCGGATTCCGCCTGCAACCCAAGATTTTGCGCCTGATTCTGCGGTGTGCTGCCTGTCTGCGTCCCGATGCGACGTTCCACCTCATTTAACTGACGGCGGGCATCGGTTTGCTGCTGTGGAAGCTGGCTGAGGGAATCGGCAATTTCACGCGCCCGTTCCTGCTCCTGCTGCGCCAGACGGCTTTTTTCCAGCAGCTGGCTGCTGACTTGCAGGATCTCCTGATTAAGCGCCTCGGACGTCATCCCCGCGGGGACCTGGCGTGGTTCATCGCGCAGGTTGTTTAGCTGCGAGCGCAGGGTCTGAGAGAGTTTGGGGAAGTTGTCGATAACCTGCTGATACTGCTGCGCGCGCTCAAGGGAACCCTTTCGTTCCTCAAGCGCGTTCAGTGCAGACTGGAGTGACTCAACGGTCTCCGGCTGAGCGGGTTTCGCCGCTTTTGCCTGCTCCAGCTCCTGGGTTATCTGTTTGGCGTCGGGGGCCGTCGCTGCGTACGCCCCCATGCTGAGGCACCAGGCCATCAGTAATACGATAATCGGGCGCACGTCAGCGATCCTTCTGTTGTTAGCCTTCGTCTTTTTTGTCGTCAACCAGCGGGCTGGCGTCGTGCTCGGCTTTGATCTCTTCTTCCGGCAACGGGGCAGGCGCAACCTCTGGCGTCACAAAGACCTCCGTCGATACTGCCAGAGGCTGGCCGAGTTTGGTCACGGACAGGCTTTCCAGCTCGTCGACCAGGTTAACTTTGCCCGGTGCGAACAGGTTGATGACCGTTGAGCCCAGCTTGAAGCGGCCCATTTCCTGACCTTTCAGCAGGGCCACAGAACCTTCTTCTTCGCCGGCAGGCCAGGTCCAGCGCTTGATCACGCCTTCGCGCGGCGGCGTAATGGTGCCCGCCCAGACGGTTTCGATGCTGCCTACAATGGTAGCACCCACCAGAATCTGCGCCATTGGGCCAAATTCAGTATCAAACAGGCAGATGACGCGCTCGTTACGGGCAAACAGGTTAGGAACGTTTTGCGCCGTCAGGTGGTTTACGGAGAACAGATCCCCCGGCACGTAGATCATCTCGCGCAGAATACCGTTACACGGCATATGCACGCGGTGGTAGTCGCGTGGGGAGAGATAGGTGGTCGCGAAAGTCCCGTTACGGAACAGATCGGCCATTATGTAGTTACCGGCCAGCAGCGCTTCAAGGCTGTAGTTATGGCCTTTCGCCTGCAAAATTTTGTCGTCTTCAATTTTACCCAGCTGGCTGATCACGCCGTCCGCTGGCATCACCAGCACGTTCGGGTCGGTATTCAGCGGGCGCACTTCGTCGCGCAGCGGACGCACAAAAAATTCGTTGAAGGTGCGGTAGCTTGCCGTATCCGGCTTCTGCGCTTCTTTCATGTCGACCTTGTAGTATTTCACGAACAGGTCGATGACCAGTTTGGTCAGCCAGCCCGCTCGTTTGCTCGCGCCCCAGCCCGCCAGGCGAGTGAGCCACAGTTTCGGCAGAATGTATTGAAGCGAAAGTTTAAATGAGTTTAACAAGGTAGCCTCCAGGCCATTGTTTTGTCGTTCCTGATCCGGCATTACGCTGCCGGAACCTGAAAAAAGGGGACGATTTTAGCGACGCTTAGCTTAGTTGTCAGTTATCAGAATCAGAAAAGTTTTTACGCGTTTTTACCTGGTCCATGCTTTCGAGAATACGGTGGTAATTTTCGAAACGGGTTTCCGCAATTTCTCCGTTCTCTACCGCTTCGCGGATAGCGCAGCCCGGATCGTTGTCATGTTTACAGTCGCGGTATTTGCAAGCGCCTAAATAGTCATGGAATTCGACAAATCCGTTAAAGATTTGTTCCGGCTCGAGGTGCCAGAGACCAAATTCACGCACGCCCGGGGAGTCAATTACGTCGCCACCGTGCGGGAAGTGATAGAGACGTGAGGCGGTGGTGGTGTGCTGGCCCAGGCCCGAGACGTCAGACACATCGTTGGTCAGGATCTCCTGCTGAAGGCCGAGCAGGTTGTTAAGCAGGCTCGATTTACCTACGCCGGACTGCCCCGCAAAGATGCTGATGCGGTCGGTCAGCGCATCTTCTAACGGCTTCAGGCCATCTTTGGTGCGGCTGGAAACCATCAACACGCGATAGCCAATGTTGCGGTAAATATCCATCTGCTCATTTACAAAGGCCATGGCCTCGTCATCCAGCAGATCGATTTTATTCAGCACGATGAGCGGCTCAACCTGTAGCGTTTCGCAGGCCACCAGATAACGGTCAATAATATTGAGCGAAAGCTCAGGCAAAATCGCCGAAACGATCACGATCTGGTTAATGTTGGCGGCAATGGGCTTCACGCCGTCGTAGAAATCTGGACGGGTCAGAACCGACGTGCGTTCATGCACGGCTTCTACGATGCCTTTAACCGTTACCCCTTCCGCCGCCTCTTTACCTGGACGCCAGACCACGCGGTCACCGGTCACCAGGGAACGGATGGTGCGACGGATATTGCAACGGTGGATATCCCCGTCGGCGGATTCGACATCGGCGTGCATGCCGAAGCGGCTAATCACAACGCCTTCTGTCGCTTCGCCAAACAGGTTGTCGTCGTAATCGGGCTTCTCCGTAGTGGTTTTAAGACGGCGCTGGTGATTTGCATTCACGCGGCGCTGCTGCCCTTTGGAGAGTTTATTTTTACTCAATCGCGCTGGCTCCTGGTCGCCCGTAGCGGGCAAAACCTCTATGATACACTCTAATTAATACTAGTTAACCTGCTACTGCCGGTTATGCGAGAAGGGTGGAAAATAACATGAGCGCGGACGAAAACAACCTGATTTGGATCGATCTGGAGATGACCGGCCTGGATCCCGAGCGCGATCGCATTATTGAGATCGCCACACTGGTCACCGATGCCAATCTCAATATTCTGGCGGAAGGCCCAACGATTGCCGTTCACCAGTCCGATGACCAGCTTGCGCTGATGGATGAGTGGAACGTGCGTACCCATACCGGCAGCGGGCTGGTGGAACGCGTGAAGGCCAGCACCCTGGGCGACCGCGAAGCGGAGCTGGCGACGCTTGAATTTCTGAAGCAGTGGGTGCCGGCAGGAAAATCGCCTATCTGTGGCAACAGCATCGGTCAGGATCGTCGTTTCCTGTTTAAGTACATGCCGGAGCTGGAGTCCTACTTCCACTACCGCTATCTGGATGTGAGCACCCTGAAAGAGCTGGCCCGCCGATGGAAACCGGAAATTCTCGACGGCTTCACAAAGCAGGGGACGCACCAGGCGATGGACGACATCCGTGAGTCTGTTGCGGAGCTGGCGTACTATCGCGAAAACTTTATTAAGCTCTGATTTTGCGATCCGGCGCCTTGCGTGGCCGGGTTTTTGTCGCTAAATTGTTCAGCTTGCCGATTAAATAAGCACTTGAACTGAATTTCAAAAAAATCGCTTTGAGGGGGGTTGCAGCTAAACGGATTTCTCGTATAATGCGCCTCCCGTAACGACAGAGAATTACACGTTACGACAGCAACAAAAGCAGTACAGATTTGCGGGAATAGCTCAGTTGGTAGAGCACGACCTTGCCAAGGTCGGGGTCGCGAGTTCGAGTCTCGTTTCCCGCTCCAAAATTTGAAA
>NZ_KI973212.1:684985-1884973 GCF_000534535.1 Enterobacter sp. MGH 33
AGCACCAGAACACCCAAGCGGGAATAGCTCAGTTGGTAGAGCACGACCTTGCCAAGGTCGGGGTCGCGAGTTCGAGTCTCGTTTCCCGCTCCAAATTCTTCTTCATCTCCAGATTATCCACAGCGAAGTGCTTCGTTGGGGACGTTTTCTATTATGTCTGAAATACTCTTGTGAACAGAGTTATCCACAGAAACCGTGATAAAACCAGTCTGTACGAAATGTTAGCAGGGTGAATAATATCTTCGTAATTCATTGTAATTTATGAAGAAAATTTGATTTCAAAATGTTATTGAGATCACTTGACCTGTTTGCCAGAGCTGATGGCGCCTGAATTCTTATTTTTATTCACAGCCTGTGAATATATCACACATCCCGCGGCAGCCCTTTTTCAATCACCCTGACCAGGCGCTGTTTCTTCGGTAACTGCACTTCAACCACGCCGGCATTTCGCTTCTCAATTTGCTGCGCAATCGCCCATTCTATGTGCTCATCAAGAAGTGGGTGCTCACCTCTACGGCTTTCGAGCGCCTGAAGATTTGCTTCATCCCACGGGGCATTCCCCAGCGCAACGGCCACATTACGCAGCCAGCGCAGGTGGCCGATACGACGTATGGCGGAACCCTCCGTCACCTTCAGGAACCAGGCTTCGCTCCAGGCGAACAGTTCGATCAACTGCGGGGCATGTAACGCCTTGCGCGGACTGAAGTCTTCTTCGTCCGTCAACTGTGAATAACGGTTCCACGGACAAATCAGCTGACAGTCATCACAGCCGTAGATGCGGTTGCCGATAAGCGGACGAAATTCCTCTGGAATGGCGCCTTCCAGCTCGATAGTGAGATAAGAGATACAGCGGCGCGCATCAACGGTATACGGTTCGACAATAGCGCCCGTTGGGCAGATGGTCATACAGGCCACACAGCGACCACAGCCTTCTTCCACCGGACCGTCTACCGGCAGGGGTAAATCAATCAGCAGTTCACCCAGGAAAAAGAATGAGCCCGCGTCGCGGCTTAAGATAAGTGAGTGCTTACCTGTCCAGCCGAGCCCGGCTTTTTCGGCGATCGGGCGCTCAAGAATAGGCGCAGAATCGACAAAGGGTCTAAAATTCAGCGAAACACAGTGCTGCTGAATGGTTTCCCCGAGCTTTTTTAGACGGTTGCGCAGAAGTTTATGGTAGTCACGTCCCAGAGCGTATCGGCTGACGTAACCCAGCGAAGGATTTTTTAGCGTGCGCGCAAAGGCCGCGTTAGCAGGCAGATAGTTCATGCGTACGCTAATAACGCGCAGCGTACCCGGCAACAGCTCGTGGGGGCGGGCACGCATCATACCGTGACGCGCCATCCACTCCATCTCGCCGTGGTATTGTTTATCCAGCCATGCCTGGAGCTTAGGCTCGCTGGCAGAGAGGTCGGTGTCAGTAATACCGACCTTCTGGAAGCCCAGTTCAGCACCCCACTGTTTTATTTTTTGCGCTAATTCATTGAGATCGAGGGGCTGTGACATGACGGACCATACTGTGAAGAAAAACCCCGCAAGTATACCACATTCCATCTGGCATGCGGATGACCTCCGTCGGGCCGAGAAAGAGGCCGCAGATAGCCTGGGCATTACCCTTTACGAACTGATGCAGCGCGCGGGCGAGGCGGCGTTTAACGTGGCGCGCACGGCTTATCCGGATGCCTCGCACTATCTAGTCCTGTGCGGACACGGCAATAACGGTGGCGATGGTTATGTGGTGGCTCGTCTTGCGGTGGCGGCGGGGCTGCGCGTCACCCTGCTGGCGCTGGAGAGCGACAAGCCGTTACCGGAAGAAGCGGGCATGGCGAGAGAGGCCTGGCTGAATGCGGGGGGCATTATTCATGCGCCTGATATCGTCTGGCCCGAGGATGTCGACGTGATTGTTGATGGTCTGCTGGGGACGGGACTGATGCGCGCGCCTCGCGATGACGTCGCCGCGCTGATTACGCGCGCTAATGCGCACCCCGCCCCGGTGGTAGCGCTGGATATTCCCTCCGGCCTGATGGCGCAAACCGGCGTGACGCCGGGCGTGTCGATTGAGGCGGCGCGCACCGTGACCTTTATCGCCCTGAAGCCGGGTTTACTGACCGGGAAAGCGCGGGATGTCGTGGGCACGTTACACCACAACGCCCTGGGGCTGGAAAACTGGCTGGCCGGACAGGATACCCACATCACCCGCTTTGATGCCTCCCTGCTTGCACAGTGGCTGCCGCCGCGTCGTCCCACGTCCCATAAGGGCGACCATGGCCGACTGCTGATTATCGGCGGCGATCGCGGCACGGCAGGTGCGATTCGTATGACCGGAGAGGCCGCGTTGCGCAGCGGCGCCGGATTAATACGCGTGCTGACCCGCAGCGAAAACATCCCGCCCATTATTACCGCGCGGCCGGAGCTGATGGTCCACGAGCTTACCCCGCAGGCGATTGAAGAGGGTCTTGAGTGGGCGGACGTGGTGGTCATTGGTCCGGGCCTGGGTCAGCAGGAGTGGGGTAAACAGGCCCTGCAAAAGGCCGAGAATTTTCGTAAACCGATGCTCTGGGATGCCGACGCGCTTAACCTTCTGGCAATAAACCCGGATAAGCGTCACAATCGCATTCTGACGCCGCACCCCGGCGAAGCCGCACGGCTGCTTAACTGTAGCGTGGCAGAAATTGAAAGCGATCGCTTATTTTCAGCCCAACGTCTGGTAAAACGTTACGGAGGTGTTGCCGTTTTGAAAGGGGCGGGGACCGTTATCGCCAGCGATGGTGCGATGGGCATCGTTGATGCCGGTAATGCAGGCATGGCGAGCGGCGGCATGGGCGATGTGCTCTCTGGCATCATTGGCGCATTGCTCGGACAGAAACTTCCCCTTTATGATGCAGCCTGTGCCGGCTGCGTGGCCCACGGTGCGGCGGCTGACAGGCTGGCTGCTTGTTACGGAACGCGCGGTATGCTGGCCACCGATCTTTTTTGCACGCTGCGGCGTGTTGTTAACCCGGATGTGATTGACGTAGAAAATGACTAATCGAGCGATTCCTTTACCTGATGAACAAGCCACTTTAGATCTCGGCAAGCGCGTGGCGCAGGCCTGTCAGGGGGCGACCGTCATTTATCTGTATGGTGATTTAGGCGCGGGTAAAACAACCTTCAGCCGTGGCTTTTTGCAGGCGTTAGGCCATAACGGGAACGTAAAAAGCCCGACCTATACGCTGGTAGAACCGTACACGCTTGAAAATATCATGGTGTACCACTTTGATTTATATCGTCTTGCGGATCCTGAGGAGCTGGAATTTATGGGGATCCGCGATTACTTTGCCAACGACGCCATCTGCCTGGTGGAGTGGCCGCAACAAGGTGCGGGTGTGCTGCCTGACCCGGATGTCGAAATTCACTTAGATTACCAGGCACAAGGGCGTGAGGCGCGCATCAGTGCGGTTTCCTCATCAGGCTGTTCCTTACTGGCGCGTTTAGCCGGTTGAGCGTAGGGATAACGGGATGATTAATCGCGTTAAAGGTTGGGTGCTGGCTGCCACGGTCCTGCTGTGCGCGCAGGCCGGGGCGGCCAGCCTCTCGGATATTCAGGTGTCGAATGGCGATAGCCAGGCCCGCATTACGTTCAGCTTTATGGGCGATCCTGAATATGCTTTCTCACAAATCGACAGCCGCAGCGTGGCGCTCGATATTAAACAGACCGGGGTGATCCAGGGGCTGCCGCTCCAGTTCAGCGGCAACAATCTGGTGAAAAGCATCCGTTCGGGGACGCCGAAGGATGCGCAGTCTCTGCGTCTGGTGGTCGATCTCACCGAAAAGGGCAAAACGAAGGCGGTTAAGCAGCAAAACGGCGCCAATTATACGGTGGTCTTTACCATTAATGCGGATGTTCCGCCGCCACCGCCTGCACCTGTTGTAGCAAAACGGGTGGAGGCGCCGGTTTATACCCCAAGGCCGTCTGAGCCAGCCCGTAATCCGTTTAAATCACAAAATGACCGACTTACCGCCGTGACCAGCAGCAACACGGTGACGCGTCCGGCGGTCAGCGCGCGGCGTACGCCGGTCAGTGGCGACAAAGTGATTATCGCCATCGACGCCGGACACGGCGGGCAAGATCCTGGCGCGATTGGCCCGGGCGGCACGCGGGAGAAAAACGTCACTATCGCCATTGCCCGTAAGCTGCGTGCGCTTCTGAATGACGATCCGATGTTTAAAGGGGTCATGACCCGCGACGGAGATTACTTTATTTCAGTGATGGGACGCTCGGATGTGGCGCGTAAGCAAAACGCCAACTTCCTGGTGTCGATTCACGCGGATGCTGCGCCGAACCGTAACGCCACCGGCGCGTCGGTATGGGTGCTGTCGAACCGTCGCGCCAACAGTGAAATGGCGAACTGGCTTGAAGAGCACGAGAAGCAGTCTGAACTGTTAGGCGGGGCAGGCGATGTGCTGGCAAACAGCCAGGCCGATCCGTATCTCAGCCAGGCGGTGCTGGATTTACAGTTCGGTCATTCTCAGCGCGTCGGGTATGATGTCGCCACTAACGTACTGAGCCAGCTGC
This sequence comes from Enterobacter sp. MGH 33, assembly GCF_000534535.1. NCBI lineage: Bacteria > Pseudomonadati > Pseudomonadota > Gammaproteobacteria > Enterobacterales > Enterobacteriaceae > Enterobacter > Enterobacter sp. MGH 33. Next base: position 689,538 of record NZ_KI973212.1, read on the forward strand.
AAAGCATTGGATCGCTGCATAAGCGTCGTCCGGAGCATGCAAGCCTCGGTGTCCTGCGTTCGCCGGATATTCCGTCGATTCTGGTAGAGACGGGCTTTATCAGTAACAACGGCGAAGAGCGCCTGTTGGGCAGCGACAGCTATCAGCAGCAAATTGCCGAAGCGATTTATAACGGCCTGCGTAAATACTTTGACGCGCATCCGCTTCAGTCTGCGCCGCAGGGCGGGGCCGCCCAGACGGCAAGCGCCGCGCTGCCGGGTGAGATGACCGCGACTAATTAAGGAGAGTTCATGCCGATTCAGGTTCTACCGCCGCAGCTCGCGAACCAAATCGCCGCCGGTGAGGTGGTGGAACGCCCTGCGTCGGTGGTGAAGGAACTGGTGGAAAACAGCCTCGATGCAGGGGCGACCCGCATTGATATTGATATCGAACGCGGGGGCGCAAAGCTTATCCGCATTCGTGATAACGGCTGTGGCATCAAAAAGGACGAGCTGGCGCTGGCGCTGGCGCGTCATGCCACCAGTAAAATTGCCTCACTTGACGATCTGGAAGCGATTATCAGCCTGGGTTTTCGCGGCGAAGCGCTGGCCAGTATCAGCTCCGTTTCCCGCTTAACGTTGACCTCCCGCACGGCCGACCAGCAGGAAGCCTGGCAGGCCTACGCCGAAGGGCGTGATATGGACGTCACGGTTAAACCTGCGGCGCACCCGGTAGGCACCACGCTTGAAGTGCTGGATCTCTTCTATAACACGCCCGCCCGGCGCAAGTTTATGCGAACCGAGAAGACCGAATTCGGACATATCGACGAGATCATCCGCCGCATCGCGCTGGCGCGCTTTGATGTCACCCTCAACCTCAGCCATAACGGTAAGGTGATGCGCCAGTACCGCGCAGTGGCGGAGGGTGGACAAAAGGAGCGTCGGTTGGGCGCCATCTGCGGCACACCGTTTCTGGAAAAAGCGCTGGCCATTGAGTGGCAGCATGGCGATCTGGCCCTGCGCGGCTGGGTTGCCGATCCGAACGCCAGCAGCGCCGCGTTCGCAGAAATTCAGTATTGCTACGTCAACGGCCGCATGATGCGCGACCGCCTGATTAACCACGCTATTCGACAGGCCTGCGAAGATAAGCTCGGCGCCGATCAACAGCCCGCCTTTGTGCTTTATCTGGAGATCGACCCGCACCAGGTTGACGTTAACGTGCACCCCGCCAAGCACGAGGTGCGTTTCCACCAGTCGCGCCTGGTGCATGATTTCATCTACCAGGGCGTTGCCGCTGTATTGCAGCAGCAGGCAGAGCCAGAGTTGCCGCTGGCAAAAGAAGAGCCCGCGCCGCGCCCACTGCCGGAAAACCGCGTGGCGGCCGGGCGTAACCATTTTGCCGAACCGGCGGTCGCGCGCGAGCCGGCTGCTCCATGTTTATCCCCGGCGGGCAACGCGCCGCGACCAACCGGCGCCAACTATCCCAACGCTCAGCCGGGCTATCACAAACAGCAGGGGGCGCTGTACCGCAAACTGCTGGATACGCCGGCGGTGGAGCATAAAGAGCACATCACGGTTTCAACCCCTTCTCTGGATGGGCATAGCCAGAGTTTTGGTCGGGTATTGACCATTATTGCCCCCGACATGGCATTGCTTGAACGCGAAGGTAAACTCCTGTTGCTGGCGCTTTCCGTGGCGGAGCGCTGGCTCAAACAGGCGCAGTTAACTCCGGGGGTGAATGCCGCCTGCGCGCAGCCGCTGTTGATCCCCGTTCGCCTGAAAATATCCCCTGAAGAAACAGGGGTTTTGCGGCGCGTGCAGACGCAACTGGCCGAAATGGGGATTGAAATCGTACTGGACGCGCAGCATGTGACAATTCGCGCAGTGCCTTTACCCTTACGCCAACAAAATTTACAAAACTTGATTCCTGAACTGATAGGCTACCTGGCGCAGCAAACGACGTTTGATGCCGCCGATACCGCGCAGTGGATCGCCCGCCATCTGGCCAGCGAGCATGCACCGTGGAGTATGGCGCAGGCGATTACCGTTCTGGCGGAGGTGGAGCGCCTCTGTCCACAGCTGGTGAAAGCGCCTCCAGGTGGTTTGTTACAACCTGTTGATTTACAAACGGCGATGACCGCCCTGAAACATGACTGAAGTAAGTAAGGCGAGCCTGCCAAAGGCGATTTTTTTAATGGGGCCAACGGCCTCCGGCAAAACGGCGTTAGCCATTGAGTTACGTAAAGTTTTGCCAGTAGAGTTGATTAGCGTTGATTCAGCCCTCATTTACCGAGGGATGGACATCGGCACGGCGAAGCCCAACGCAGACGAACTGCGTGCGGCACCGCACCGTTTACTGGATATTCTCGACCCGGCACAGGCTTACTCCGCGGCAGATTTTCGCCGCGACGCCTTAGCCGAGATGGCCGAGATTACCGCCGCGGGACGCATACCGCTGTTAGTTGGCGGCACGATGCTCTACTTTAAGGCGCTGCTGGAGGGGTTATCGCCTCTGCCATCGGCCGATCCGGAAGTGAGAGCGAAGATTGAGCGGCAGGCGGCAGAGCAGGGGTGGGACGCTTTGCACAGGCAACTGGAAGAGATTGACCCGGTTGCCGCAGCGCGGATCCACCCAAACGATCCGCAAAGGCTTTCCCGGGCACTGGAAGTTTTTTTCATTTCGGGTAAAACTTTAACGGAACTGACGCAAACGTCAGGAGACGCTCTGCCGTATCAGGTGCATCAGTTCGCCATCGCCCCGGCGAGCCGTGAACTGCTCCATCAACGAATTGAGCAGCGTTTTCATCAGATGTTGGCTTCAGATTTTGAAGCAGAAGTGCGGGCGCTTTTTGCCCGTGGAGATTTGCATACGGACATGCCTTCCATTCGTTGTGTGGGATACCGCCAGATGTGGTCGTATCTTGAAGGTGAGATTTCATACGATGAAATGGTTTATCGAGGTGTTTGCGCCACGAGACAGTTAGCGAAGCGCCAGATCACCTGGTTACGCGGTTGGGAGGGTGTTCACTGGTTAGACAGTGAAAAACCACAACAGGCGTTAAACGAAGTGATTGAGGTTATTGGTGATATCGCTGACTGAATGTGTACAATTAAGCCGTATCGTGCGCAATTTTTCAGAATCGCAAGGTTCTAAGTACAAAACAAGCATATAAGGAAAAGATAGAATGGCTAAGGGGCAATCTTTACAAGATCCGTTCCTGAACGCATTGCGTCGGGAGCGTGTTCCAGTTTCTATTTATTTGGTGAATGGTATTAAGCTGCAAGGTCAGATTGAGTCTTTCGATCAGTTCGTGATCCTGTTGAAAAACACGGTCAGCCAGATGGTCTATAAGCACGCGATTTCTACTGTTGTTCCGTCCCGTCCGGTATCTCATCACAGCAATAACGCTGGCGGCGGCACTGGCAGTAACTACCATCACGGCAGCAACGCGCAGGGTTCTTCAACACCAGCGCAGGACAGCGAAGAAACCGAATAAGGTTTTGGGCTGTTATCCACACGGGGAGCCAGGGATCCTGCGTTCCCCGCTGATCTTTTTAGAGAGGTTTACGCTTGTTTGACCGTTATGACGCCGGTGAGCAGGCGGTGCTGGTACACATCTATTTTTCGCAAGACAAAGATATGGAAGACCTCCAGGAGTTTGAATCTCTGGTCTCTTCCGCCGGTGTCGAAGCAATGCAGGTGATTACCGGTAGCCGTAAAGCGCCGCACCCGAAGTACTTTGTTGGTGAAGGTAAAGCAGTTGAAATTGCGGATGCCGTAAAAGCAACCGGCGCATCCGTTGTGCTGTTTGATCATGCGCTGTCTCCGGCTCAGGAACGTAACCTGGAAGCTCTCTGCGAATGCCGTGTAATCGATCGCACGGGGTTGATCTTAGATATTTTTGCTCAGCGTGCGCGTACCCACGAGGGTAAGTTGCAGGTTGAGCTGGCGCAGTTGCGCCATCTGGCGACGCGTCTGGTGCGTGGCTGGACACACCTTGAAAGACAAAAAGGCGGGATTGGTTTGCGCGGCCCGGGTGAAACCCAGCTCGAAACCGACCGCCGTTTGCTGCGTGGGCGTATAACTCAGATCCTTTCACGTCTGGAACGTGTAGAGAAACAGCGCGAACAGGGGCGTCGGGCGCGAACGAAAGCCGATATCCCAACGGTGTCGCTGGTGGGTTATACCAACGCCGGTAAATCCACCCTGTTTAACCAGATAACCGAGGCCCAGGTGTATGCCGCAGACCAGCTGTTTGCGACCCTGGACCCAACCCTGCGCCGTATTGACGTCGCAGACGTGGGTGAAACGGTGCTGGCGGATACCGTAGGGTTTATCCGCCATCTGCCGCACGATCTGGTCGCGGCGTTTAAAGCGACGTTGCAGGAGACGCGTCAGGCGACCCTGCTGCTGCATGTGATTGATGCGGCAGACGTACGCGTGCAGGAGAACATCGACGCGGTGAACGTGGTGCTCGAAGAGATCGACGCCCACGAAATTCCCACCCTGTTGGTGATGAACAAGATCGATATGCTGGACGATTTCGAACCGCGTATCGACCGAGACGAAGAGAACAAACCGATTCGGGTCTGGCTGTCTGCTCAGGCCGGGATTGGTGTGCCACTGCTTTTCCAGGCTTTGACAGAACGTCTTTCCGGTGAGGTAGCTCAGCACACGCTGCGACTGCCGCCACAGGAAGGCAGGCTGCGCAGCCGGTTTTATCAGCTTCAGGCGATAGAAAAAGAGTGGATGGAGGATGACGGCAGCGTGGGGATGCAGGTGCGTATGCCGATCGTTGACTGGCGTCGCCTCTGTAAACAAGAACCTGCGCTGGCGGACTATATCGTCTGATCAGAAAGGGGAAGCCTGAAAAATTCGCCCTTGCATAACAAATATGGAGCATATACATGGCGTGGAATCAGCCCGGTAATAACGGACAAGACCGCGACCCGTGGGGAAGCAGCAATAATCAAGGCGGCAACTCTGGGGGAAATGGCAACAAAGGTGGTCGCGAGCAGGGGCCGCCGGATCTGGATGATATCTTCCGCAAACTGAGCAAAAAGCTTGGTGGCCTTGGCGGAGGAAAAGGTTCTGGCTCGGGTGGCAATTCCACTCAGAGTCCGCGCCCGCCAATGGGTGGCCGCGTGGTGGGCATTGTCGCCGCTGCGGTGGTAATCATCTGGGCAGCCAGCGGGTTCTACACCATTAAAGAAGCAGAACGCGGCGTGGTCACCCGTTTCGGTAAGTTCAGCCATCTGGTTGAACCGGGCCTGAACTGGAAGCCAACCTTCATTGATGACGTGACCGCGGTTAACGTGGAGTCCGTCCGTGAACTGGCCGCCTCTGGCGTGATGTTGACCTCTGACGAGAACGTGGTGCGCGTTGAGATGAACGTACAGTACCGCGTGACCGATCCGGAACGTTATCTGTTTAGCGTGACCAGCGCCGATGACAGCCTGCGTCAGGCAACCGACAGCGCCCTGCGTGGCGTGATCGGCAAATACACCATGGACCGTATCCTGACCGAAGGTCGTACCGTTATTCGTAGCGATACCCAGCGTGAGCTGGAAGAGACCATCCGTCCGTACAACATGGGTATCACCCTGCTGGACGTCAACTTCCAGGCTGCACGTCCGCCGGAAGAGGTGAAAGCGGCGTTTGACGATGCGATTGCCGCGCGTGAAAACGAACAGCAGTACATCCGTGAAGCGGAAGCGTACACCAACGAAGTTCAGCCGCGTGCAAACGGTCAGGCGCAGCGTATTCTGGAAGAAGCGCGTGCGTATAAGACCCAGACCATCCTGGAAGCACAGGGTGAAGTGGCTCGCTTCGCGAAGATCCTGCCGGAATATAAAGCCGCGCCGGAAATTACCCGTGAGCGTCTCTATATCGAGACCATGGAAAAAGTGCTGAGCCATACGCGTAAAGTGCTGGTTAACGACAACAAAGGCGGAAACCTGATGGTCCTGCCGCTGGATCAGATGCTGAAAGGCGGTTCTGCACCGGCAGCAAAAGACAACAGCGGTGCGAACAACCTGCTGCGTCTGCCACCGGCCTCGTCTGGCAGCGCCAGCGCGAACACAACGCCTTCTTCGAACGATGGTGACATTATGGACCAACGCCGTGCTAACGCGCAGCGTAACGACTACCAGCGTCAGGGGGAATAAGGATGCGTAAGTCAGTTATTGCGATCATCATCATCGTACTGGTCGTGCTCTACACCTCCATCTTTGTGGTGAAAGAGGGCGAGCGTGGGATCAAGTTCCAGTTCAGCAGCGTCGTGCGTGATGGCGACAAGCGTCCGGTGATTTATGAGCCGGGTCTGCACTTTAAGATCCCGTTCATTCAGTCAGTGAAAACGCTCGATGCGCGTATCCAGACCATGGATAACCAGGCCGATCGTTTCGTGACCAAAGAGAAGAAAGACCTGATCGTTGATTCCTATATCAAATGGCGCATCAGCGATTTCAGCCGCTACTTCCTGGCAACCGGGGGTGGCGACGTTTCTCAGGCAGAAGTGCTGCTGAAACGTAAGTTCTCTGACCGTCTGCGTTCTGAAATTGGTCGTCTGGATGTGAAAGACATCGTGACCGACTCCCGTGGCCGTCTGACGCTGGAAGTGCGTGATGCGCTGAACTCCGGCTCTGCGGGCACCGAGGATGAAGTTGAAACCCCGGCGGCAGACGATGCGATTGCCAAAGCGGCTGAACGTGTTCAGGCTGAAACCAACGGTAAAGTGCCGGTGATCAACCCGAACAGCATGGCGGCGCTGGGCATCGAAGTGGTTGATGTGCGCATCAAGCAGATCAACCTGCCAGCGGAAGTGTCCGAGGCGATCTACAACCGTATGCGCGCCGAGCGTGAAGCGGTAGCCCGTCGTCACCGTTCACAGGGTCAGGAAGAAGCGGAAAAACTGCGCGCCGCAGCGGACTATGAAGTCACCAAGACGCTGGCGGAATCTGAGCGCCAGGGTCGTATCCTGCGCGGTGAAGGTGATGCCGAAGCGGCGAAACTGTTTGCTGATGCATTCAGCCAGGATCCAGACTTCTACGCCTTCATCCGTAGTCTTCGCGCTTACGAGAATAGCTTCAAGAGCAACCAGGATGTGATGGTGCTCAGCCCGGACAGCGATTTCTTCCGTTATATGAAGACGCCGACCAACGCAACGCGATAAACTCAGGCTCGTTTGAGTATTCAAACCACCGCTCTTCACGGAGCGGTGGTTTTCTTTTATAAGGAACCAAAATGAATTCCACGATCTGGCTCGCACTGGCCCTGGTTTTGGTGCTGGAAGGCCTCGGCCCGATGCTTTATCCGCGCGCATGGCGCCGGATGATCGCGACAATGAGCCAACTCCCGGACAATATTTTGCGTCGTTTTGGCGGTGGTCTTGTGGTTGCCGGTATCGTTATCTACTACATGTTGAGGAAAACGATTGGCTGATCAAAAACTAACCGCAATTGGCATATTTTAGGGTCAAAAAGTGCTGTATATCTGAAAAAGCGATGGTAGAATCCATTTTTAAGCAAACGGTGATTTTGAAAAAATGGGTAACAACGTCGTCGTACTGGGCACCCAATGGGGTGACGAAGGTAAAGGGAAGATTGTTGATCTTCTGACTGAACGGGCTAAATATGTTGTACGCTACCAGGGCGGTCACAACGCAGGCCATACTCTCGTAATCAACGGTGAAAAAACCGTCCTCCATCTTATTCCATCAGGCATTCTTCGCGAAAACGTCACCAGCATCATCGGTAACGGCGTTGTGCTGTCTCCAGCAGCGCTGATGAAAGAGATGAAAGGTCTGGAAGACCGTGGTATCCCTGTTCGTGAGCGTCTGCTGCTCTCCGAAGCCTGCCCGCTGATCCTGGATTATCACGTGGCGCTGGACGTGGCGCGTGAAAAAGCGCGTGGCGCGAAAGCGATCGGCACCACCGGTCGTGGTATCGGCCCGGCTTACGAAGATAAAGTGGCTCGTCGCGGTCTGCGCGTGGGCGACCTCTTCGACAAAGCGACCTTCGCTGAAAAACTGAAAGAAGTGATGGAATATCACAACTTCCAGCTGGTGAACTTCTACAAAGCCGAAGCCGTTGACTACCAGAAAGTGCTGGATGACGTCATGGCGATTGCTGACATTCTGACCGGTATGGTTGTTGATGTGTCCGATCTGCTGGACCAGGCGCGCAAGCGTGGCGATTTCGTCATGTTTGAAGGTGCGCAGGGTACGCTGCTGGACATCGACCACGGTACCTATCCGTACGTAACGTCCTCTAACACCACCGCGGGTGGCGTGGCGACTGGCTCCGGCCTGGGCCCGCGTTATGTCGATTACGTTCTGGGCATCATCAAAGCGTACTCCACTCGCGTGGGTGCGGGTCCATTCCCGACCGAGCTGTTTGATGAGACCGGCGAGTTCCTCTGCAAGCAGGGTAACGAGTTTGGCGCGACCACCGGTCGTCGTCGTCGTACCGGCTGGCTGGACGCCGTTGCCGTACGTCGCGCAGTGCAGATCAACTCCCTGTCTGGCTTCTGCCTGACCAAGCTGGACGTACTGGACGGCCTGAAAGAAGTAAAAATCTGCGTAGGCTACCGTATGCCTGATGGCCGCGAAGTGACCACCACTCCGCTGGCTGCTGACGACTGGGAAGGCATTGAGCCAATTTACGAAACCATGCCGGGCTGGTCTGAGACCACATTTGGTGTGAAAGAGCGTAGTGACCTGCCAAAAGCCGCGCTGGACTACATCAAGCGCATTGAAGAACTGACCGAAGTGCCGATCGATATTATTTCTACCGGCCCGGATCGTACTGAAACGATGATCCTGCGCGACCCGTTCGACGCATAATCTTCGTGACTGCTGGCCTGCGGGGAAACCCGTAGGCCGGATAAGCGCAGCGCCATCCGGCGACCGCTCCTGGATCTCCGCTTTTTCGCCCCGTCTGTCAAATAAATTAGCCGCTAACTATCTGGCTGGTTTATCATCATTAATGAATATCTCTGCGGTTTGACCGCGTTTTCCCTTTTTCCTGAGGTTGATGTGCAGTTAACAAGTTTCACCGATTACGGCTTACGCGCGCTGATTTACATGGCGTCGTTACCCGATGGGAAGATGACCAGCATCTCTGAAGTCACAGAGGTGTACGGTGTGTCCCGTAATCATATGGTCAAAATAATCAATCAACTTAGTCGTGCCGGATACGTTGCTGCCGTCCGCGGGAAGAATGGAGGGATCCGTCTCGGTAAACCGGCGCAGAGTATCCGTATTGGCGATGTGGTACGTGAACTGGAGCCGCTCTCTCTGGTGAACTGTAGCAGCGCGTTCTGCCACATTACGCCCGCTTGCCGCCTGAAACAGGCGCTTTCAAAGGCCGTGCAAAGTTTTCTCAAGGAACTGGATAACTACACGCTGGCCGATTTGGTTGAAGAGAATCAACCGCTTTATAAATTATTGCTGGTGGAATGAAGAAAATTTCCACCGGAGCTGACAACGGAGGAACCGACATGTCACAAGATCCTTTCCAGGAACGCGAAGCCGAAAAATACGCGAATCCTATCCCCAGCCGCGAGTTCATCATTGAACACTTAACAAAACGCGAAAAACCCGCCAATCGTGAAGAACTTGCCGTTGAATTAAACATAGAAGGTGAAGAGCAAATTGAAGCCCTTCGCCGCCGCCTGCGCGCCATGGAACGTGACGGGCAACTTGTCTTTACTCGTCGCCAGTGCTACGCGCTGCCAGAACGCCTCGACCTGCTGAAAGGCACCGTTATTGGTCACCGCGATGGCTTCGGCTTCCTGCGCGTGGAAGGGCGTAAAGACGACCTGTACCTCTCATCCGAACAGATGAAGATGTGTATTCACGGCGACCAGATCCTGGCGCAGCCGCTGGGTGCAGACCGTAAAGGCCGCCGCGAAGCGCGCGTGGTCCGCGTGCTGGTGCCGAAAACCAGCCAGATCGTTGGCCGTTACTTTACCGATGCGGGCGTAGGCTTTGTGGTGCCGGACGACAGCCGTCTGAGCTTCGACATTCTCATCCCGCCTGAAGAGGTGATGGGCGCACGCATGGGCTTTGTGGTGGTGGTGGAACTCACCCAGCGCCCAACCCGTCGCACCAAAGCGGTGGGTAAAATCGTCGAAGTGCTGGGCGATAACATGGGCACCGGCATGGCCGTCGATATGGCGCTGCGTACCCATGAAATTCCGTATGTCTGGCCGAAAGCGGTTGAAGATCAGATTGAAAACCTGCGTGAAGAAGTGCCGGAAGAGTCCAAAGCAGGCCGCGTGGATCTGCGCGATCTGCCGCTGGTCACCATTGATGGTGAAGACGCCCGTGACTTCGATGATGCCGTATATTGCGAGAAAAAACGCGGTGGCGGCTGGCGTCTGTGGGTGGCCATCGCGGATGTGAGCTATTACGTGCGTCCACACACGCCGCTGGATAACGAAGCGCGCAGCCGCGGTACGTCGGTCTACTTCCCGTCGCAGGTTGTACCGATGCTGCCAGAAGTGCTCTCCAACGGCCTGTGTTCCCTCAACCCGCAGGTGGACCGCCTGTGTATGGTCTGCGAAATGACCATCTCCAGCAAGGGACGTCTGACGGGCTATAAGTTCTACGAAGCGGTGATGAGTTCTCATGCGCGCCTGACCTATACCAAGGTCTGGCATATGTTGCAGGGCGATCAGGATCTTCGCGAACAGTACGCGCCGCTGGTCAAACACATCGAAGAGCTGCACAACCTCTACAAAACGCTGGATCAGGCGCGCGAAGAGCGCGGTGGGATCTCGTTTGAGAGTGAAGAGGCGAAGTTTATCTTTAACGCTGAGCGTCGTATCGAGCGTATCGAACAGACTCAGCGTAACGATGCGCACAAGCTGATTGAAGAGTGTATGATCCTGGCGAACATCTCGGCGGCACGTTTCGTTGAGAAAGCCAAAGAGCCTGCGCTGTTCCGTATTCACGACAAGCCAACCACGGAGGCCGTAACCTCGTTCCGCTCCGTGCTGGCTGAACTCGGCCTGGAGCTGCCTGGCGGTAATAAGCCTGAGCCACGCGATTACGCCGAGCTGCTGGAATCCATCAGCGATCGTCCTGACGCGGAAATGCTGCAAACCATGCTGCTGCGCTCCATGAAGCAGGCGATTTACGATCCTGAAAACCGGGGCCACTTTGGTCTGGCGTTACAGTCGTACGCGCACTTTACCTCGCCGATCCGCCGTTATCCGGATCTGTCCCTGCACCGTGCGATCAAGTATCTGCTGGCGCACGAGCAGGGTCATAAAGGCAACACGACCGAAACCGGAGGGTATCACTACTCCATGGAAGAGATGCTGCAACTGGGCCAGCATTGTTCCATGACCGAGCGTCGTGCGGATGAAGCGACGCGCGACGTGGCGGACTGGCTGAAGTGTGACTTTATGCTGGATCAGGTGGGTAACGTCTTTAAAGGCGTGATTGCCAGCGTCACCGGCTTTGGCTTCTTCGTGCGTCTGGATGAGCTGTTTATCGACGGTCTGGTGCACGTTTCCAGCCTCGATAACGATTACTACCGCTTCGACCAGGTCGGACAACGTCTGATCGGCGAATCCGGCGGCCAGACCTACCGTCTGGGCGATCGGGTGGAAGTGAAGGTTGAAGCCGTGAATATGGACGACCGTAAAATCGACTTCAGCCTCATCTCCAGCGAGCGTGCTCCGCGTAACGTCGGCAAAACCGAGCGTGAGAAAGCGAAAAAAGGCGGTAACGGTAAAGCGGGCGGTAAGCGACGTCAGGCAGGTAAAAGAGTAAACTTTGAGCCAGACAGTGCTTTCCGTGGCGAGAAGAAACAGAAGCCCAAGGCGGCGAAAAAAGACGCTCGTAAAGCGAAAAAACCGTCGACCAAGACCCAAAAAATAGCGGCCGCGACCAAAGCGAAGCGCGCGGCGAAGAAACAGCAGGCGGAGTAATTTCCCCTCACCCTGACCCTCTCCCCAACGGGAGAGGGAAAATATTTATTACGAGAACCATCAATGAGTGAAATGATTTACGGCATCCACGCGGTGCAGGCCCTGCTGGAGCGCGCGCCGGAGCGTTTTCAGGAAGTTTTTATTCTGAAAGGGCGTGAAGACAAACGTCTGATGCCGCTGATCCACGCGCTGGAAGCGCAGGGCGTAGTGATCCAGCTGGCGAACCGCCAGTATCTGGATGAAAAAAGCGAAGGTGCTGTACACCAGGGCATTATCGCGCGCGTGAAGCCAGGCCGTCAGTATCAGGAGAACGATCTGCCGGATCTGATCGCCGGGCTGGAGAACCCGTTCTTCCTGATCCTCGATGGCGTAACCGACCCACATAACCTGGGCGCGTGCCTGCGTAGCGCCGATGCAGCAGGCGTGCATGCGGTGATTGTGCCAAAAGATCGCTCCGCGCAGCTTAACGCTACCGCTAAAAAAGTCGCCTGCGGCGCGGCGGAAAACGTCCCGTTAATCCGCGTGACTAACCTGGCGCGCACCATGCGTCTGTTGCAGGAAGAAAATATCTGGATCGTAGGAACAGCCGGTGAAGCGGATCACACCCTGTACCAGAGCAAAATGACCGGCCGTATGGCGCTGGTGATGGGAGCGGAAGGCGAAGGTATGCGTCGTCTGACGCGCGAGCACTGCGATGAGCTGATCAGCATCCCAATGGCGGGCAGCGTATCGTCCCTGAACGTTTCTGTTGCGACGGGTATCTGCCTGTTTGAAGCGGTGCGTCAGCGCGGGTAGCCTGTTGTGCCGGGTGGCGGCTTCGCCTTACCCGGCCTACAAAAGCATGGTACCGTAGGCCCGGTAAGCGCAGCGCCACCGGGCAACAATCTCACTCCTCTAACGACCGTAAATGGTCATCCTTTCTCAGCGTCATCAGCGCGAAAATACTCACCACCGCCGTTGCCATCACGTAGTACGCCGGAATATCCAGATTGCCCGTCTCTTTAATCAGCCCGGTAATGATCAGCCCCGCACAGCCCGAGAAGATCGCATTCGACAGAGAATAGGCCAGCCCCAGCCCGGTATAACGCACGCGCGTCGGGAACATCTCAGACAGCATTGCCGGCCCCGGCCCTGCCAGCATCCCAACCAGACCTCCCGCAATCAGCACCACAATCGCTTTGACTGCCAGCGTACTGGATTCCGCCTGCAAAATTTTCAGCAGCGGCAGGGCGAGGATCAGCAGGAGCACGGTGGCGATAATCATCACCGTGCGCCGCCCGATCCTGTCGCTCAGCATGCCCGACGGAATGATCGTGAGCGCAAACCCAATGTTAGAAATCACCGCAATCAGTAGCGCCTGGTTAAAACCGGTATGCAGCGCAGATTGCAGATAGGTCGGCATAATCACCAGATAGGTATAACCCGCCGCAGACCAGACCATCACGCGGCCAATGCCCATCAGGATGGTTTTGAACGTGGCGGCGGTGCTGGCCTGAGTAACAACCGGTTTTTCCCGTTGCTGCACAAAGCTCGGCGTCTCTTCCATGCTCACCCGCAGCCATAGCGCGACCGCACCCATCGGCAACGCCAGGAAGAACGGAATGCGCCAGCCCCAGTCGTGCAAGGCTTCAGGGGAGAGTAGGGCGGAGAGCAACGCGACAATGCCTGCGCCCGCTAACAGCCCGAGCGCCACGGTAAAGGACTGCCATGCCCCGTAAAGACCGCGCTTGCCGCGCGGGGCGAACTCCGTCATCAACGAGACCGCACCGCCATACTCACCGCCCGCGAACAGTCCTTGCAGAATACGCAGGAGCGTAACGATCAGCGGCGCGGCAATCCCGATACTGGCGTAGACCGGCACAATACCGATGGCAGCGGTGGCGAGCGTCATCAATACCAGCACTATAATCAGCGTCGGTTTGCGGCCAATCCTGTCGCCAATGCGGCCAAAGACCACCGCACCCAGCGGACGGAAGAAGAAAGCGATGGCGAACGAGGCCCAGGTGAGGATCAGGCTGGTGAGCTCCGCTTCCCCCTCAAGCTGGAAGAAGTTTCTGGCAATCACCGTTGCCAGAAAACCGTAGACCGCAAATTCATACCACTCGATGAAATTACCGATGGAGCCTGCAATTAATGCACGCTTGTGCGCATCCTGTTGCATAACGATCCTCACATAAACGGGGTAAGAATAAATTATTCAGCATTGGTGAAGTAATGAAATAGTTTATTCTTATGTTCTGTGAGCTATTTCACGAATGATATCAACACGATCGTCATCGTGTGACCCCCCTCCCATGCAGCGTGCATGCCCTCTGTCCATACTTACCTTTATTGCCAATGAAAGGAGGGAGACAGCATGCACTGGCAGACACATACCGTTTTTAATCAACCTGCACCGCTATCGAACAGCAACTTTTTTCTCTCTGATTGCGCCCTGCGCGATGCGGTAGCGCGCGAAGGGGCTGAGTGGGATGTGGATCTTCTTGCCAGCATCGGACAGCAGTTGGGTACGGCGGAGTCGCTGGAGCTGGGCAGGCTGGCGAACGTTAATCCGCCGGAGCTGCTGCGTTATGACGCCACGGGAGCGAGGCTGGATGACGTCCGCTTTCATCCGGCATGGCATCTTCTGATGCAGGGGCTTTGCGCCAACCGGGTGCACAACCTGGCGTGGGAGGAGGAGGCGCGGAAAGGATCGTTCGTCGCCCGGGCCGCGCGTTTTGTGCTGCATGCTCAGGTGGAGGCGGGAACGCTATGCCCGGTGACCATGACCTTCGCCGCCACGCCGCTGTTGCTACAGTCGCTGCCCAAACCGTTTGACAACTGGTTAACGCCGCTGATGAGCGATCGCTACGATCCCCATCTCGCGCCGGGGGCGCAAAAGCGCGGCCTGCTGATCGGCATGGGGATGACGGAAAAGCAGGGCGGTTCGGACGTACTCAGTAATACCACCAAAGCAGAGAAATGCAGTGATGGCAGTTACCGGCTGGTGGGGCACAAATGGTTTTTCTCCGTGCCGCAGAGCGATGCGCATCTGGTGCTGGCGCAGGCGAAGGGCGGGCTTTCCTGCTTTTTTGTTCCGCGTTTTTTACCCGACGGGCAACGTAATGCCGTGCGCCTTGAGCGTCTGAAGGACAAGCTCGGTAACCGTTCAAATGCCAGCAGTGAGGCTGAGTTCCTTGATGCTTACGGCTGGCTGCTGGGCGAAGAGGGTGAAGGTGTCCGGCAAATTCTGAAGATGGGCGGGCTGACGCGCTTTGACTGTGCGCTTGGCAGCCACGGATTGATGCGCCGTGCGCTCTCGGTGGCGCTTTATCATGCCCATCAGCGGCAGACCTTCGGCAAAAATCTGATCGACCAGCCGTTAATGCGCGACGTGCTAAGCCGTATGGCGCTGGTGCTGGAGGGACACACGGCACTGCTGTTCCGACTCGCCCGGGCGTGGGACAACCGCACCGACCCGCAGGAGGCCGCATGGGCGCGGCTTTTCACTCCGGCGGCAAAATACAGCGTCTGCAAAGCGGGCATACCGTTTGTGGCAGAGGCAATGGAGGTGCTGGGCGGTGCAGGCTATTGCGAAGAGAGTGAACTTCCGCGGTTGTACCGTGAAATGCCCGTCAACAGCATCTGGGAAGGCTCTGGCAATATTATGTGCCTGGATGTACTGCGCGTGCTGGCGAAGCAGTCGGGCATTCTCGACCTGCTCGCCGATGATTTCGTGCAGGTCAAAGGTCAGGACAGGCACTTCGATCGCAGCTGGCGGCAGCTACAGCAGAAGCTGCGTAAACCGCAGGAAGCGCAGGGCAGGGAGATCGCGCGGCAGCTCTTTTTACTCGGGGCCGGAAGCCAGATGCTGCGGCACGCATCGCCGCCCGTGGCGCAGGCGTGGTGCCGCATGATGCTGGATACCCGAGGCGGCACGCTGATGAGCGAACAGGTGCAAACCGACCTGCTTCTGCGCGCCACGGGCCGGGTCGGTTAAGCCTTCAGCTGGAACAGGCTCACCAGCCGGGTGAGATGTGAACCCTTCTCGCGCAGCGTCTGTGCCGTCTGCTCGCTGCGCGAGATGCGATCGGCATTGATGTGCGATGCCTCACCGATGTGCGTCATCGCCAGATTCACCTGACCAATCCCCGCAGACTGCTCGCGGGAGGCGTGGTTGATTTCGGTGACAAGCTGGCTGATGTTATCGATATGAACAATGATGGCATCCATCGCCAGACGCGTCTGCTCAGACAGCGCATGGCCTTCGCTCACCTTGTTCAGCGTGTCGCCAATCAGCTGTTCAATCTCTTTTACCGCGTTGGCACTGCGTGCGGCCAGGGCGCGCACCTCTTGCGCCACCACTGCGAAACCTTTCCCGTGCTCGCCCGCCCGCGCCGCCTCAACCGCCGCATTGAGCGCCAGGATATTGGTCTGGAAAGCGATGGACTCAATCACGCGGGTAATGTCTTCAATGCGTTTCGATGCATCACGAATATCATCCATGGTGGAAACTGCGTGGGTCACCGTCTCTCCACCCTGATGCACCGCGCGTGAGGTTTCCCCCACCAGCTGCTGAGTTTGCTCCATGTTGGCGGCATTTTGCTGCACGGTGGCGGCTAATTGCTCCATGCTGGCGGAGGTCTCCTCAACGCTGCTGGCCTGTTTGTTGATCTGTTCAGAGATCTCGCCGGTGTCTGAAGCCAGCGCGTTAGTCCCCAGATGGATTTCGCTTGCGGCC
The DNA here is from genome assembly GCF_000534535.1 of Enterobacter sp. MGH 33. Classification (NCBI taxonomy): domain Bacteria; kingdom Pseudomonadati; phylum Pseudomonadota; class Gammaproteobacteria; order Enterobacterales; family Enterobacteriaceae; genus Enterobacter; species Enterobacter sp. MGH 33. Next base: position 706,180 of record NZ_KI973212.1, read on the forward strand.
TCGCGGACCTGCAACACAATTTTTTGCAGGCCGCCCCCGATCCCGTTGATGGCATCAATCAGCTGGCCGACCTCATCCTGGCGGGTTACCGGCAGGCTGGCGCGCAGATCGCCTGCGGCATACTGCCGGGCAAGCGCGATCACTGCGCGCAGTGGGCGGGTTAGCATCCGGCGAATGAGGATAACGAACAGGCCCGCGAAGAGCGCGGATAGCACCACGCCCGCCATCAGGAAGCGATCGCGCAGCGTGGTGACGCTTGAAAGCAGTACGGCTTTATCCACTTCACCCACGATGGTCCAGTTCCAGCCCGGCAGCGGCGTGTAGGCAACTTTGAGCGTACGGCCATCTGCGCTCACGCGCTCCAGCGTGCCGGCTTTATCACTCAGAAGCTGCTGCTGTGTCGCCGTGTCCCAGTTGGGCAGTTTGCCCTCTTCGCTGGCATGGAACAGATACTGTCCGCGCGTTTTGCCGCTGATGCGATCCAGTACAAAGAAGTGGCCGCTCTCGCCCAGACGACGGTTAAGGATTTTCTCGCGCATGACGTTCCACGAATGGGTGATGTCCACGCCGACAAAGATAATCCCGATAACCTGGCCTTCCGCATTTTTAACAGGCTGGTACTGCGTGATATAGCGCTTGCCGAACAGAAGCGCGAGGCCACGATAGACCTCCCCTTTGGTGACAGCCGCAAATGCCGGGCTGGTGGTATCAAGAACGGTTCCGATGGCGCGGTCGCCATTCTCTTTGCGCAGCGACGTGGCCACGCGGATAAAATCGTTACCGCTGCGGACAAACAGCGTCGAGATGGCGCCCGTTCGGCTCAGGAAGTCATCAGAAAGCGTATTGTTTTCATGCAACTCCGTTTCGCCGCCTTTCAGCAGAGGAACGGTAAGCCCGTTTATGGTCCGGCTCTGGCTGCTGTCGCTGTTCAGCGGCTGTGGCAAAAAGGTGGTGAACAGACGGGTATAGCTTTCAACCTCTTCGCTCAGGCTGGTGTTGAACATCTCTACCATATCCACCATGCCGGTGGACTGGTTATGCAGGTCTTCAACCGCAAGATCTTCAAGCTGCTGGCTGGCGTTGTGGCTCAACAGAAAAGTGAACAGCAAAAAAAGCGTGGCGACACTTGCACCTGTTAGCAGCGATAGCTTCGTGCCCAGACCTGCCCGGCGGAAAAAGGTGATCATAAATTGCTCATTATTGAAAAGTGATGGCTGTTCAACGGCAGAGCGAAGAGAACGTTTATCTGTTTAATGTAACTGAATGTTACCTATTTGTTTTTATTAAGTTTCGGGAGGGATAAAAAATTTGCAAAAGTGAAAAGCCACTAAAATTAAGTGGCTTTTATCGGAAGGGATTATGCATAAAGAATGGCCTGCACGCGCCAGTGATTAACATGGTTATCTTCCTGCATCTGGACGATGCGATACCAGGATGCGCCCTGTTCATCGGCCTTCAGGGCGACGACACGTTCAACGTCTTGCGGACTTCCCGTGATATTATTGACGGAGATCTGACCAATCTCGTTCAGGCCCGTGACGCAATCCGCGCTGGCAAATTCGGCCGACTGCGCCGTGGTGCTCAGCAGGCCCGCTGAAAGCAATAGCGTCGTTAAAGCAAGGGTTCGTTTCATCGTCAGCTCCTTTTCACGTGTCTCCGGTATCCGCCGGGCAATCCTTCGCGAATAAACTCATTTCCATTGTTGCTGGCATGGAGTTTATTGTGGACAGGAAAATGTCTACGGACGCAAAGCAGTGTAAAAGTCGTTCAAATGATGATGCTTACTTACGGTACAAAATTCCCTGGGCGTACCACTGTCCCGTAATAATGGTTTCATCAATCATCGTGATGACGTAATAATCTGCTTTTGCGGCAACGGCCTGTGCTTCAATTGCGTCTTCTGCATCATCCGGGGAACCACGAACCATCGCGGATACGGTACCCAGGCGTTGTAATCCTTCCGTCTGATTACGACGAATTTCCTGAGGATGATCGGTAACCGGCGGCGCCGGTTCTGGCGTACCCTGCAATATGGAACATCCGCTGAGCAGTGAGACCAGCAATAAAGCCGTAAGCCTGCGCATAAACCTGTCTCTTTTCCTGATAGCCATAGTGTAGTTGTCTGCGAATTTAGTTTTGGGGGAATGTTCCCGAAGTGTTATCTGGGACGTAGATTTCGAATGAAAATATCGTGAAACCGTAATCCAGCTCTCAACATTATGAATCATTCATCAGCACAGGATCGACAATGATTGAAATTGAAACTCGCCAGCTGAGTGGGCATGAAATCATCCATGCTTTTTCGGCTGGTAAAGGTGAACAGCCGCTGCCGACAGTAGTTTTCTATCATGGCTTTCTCTCCTCGAAGCTGGTCTACAGCTATTTTGCCGTCGCGCTGGCGCAGGCCGGTTTCCGGGTGGTCATGCCTGATGCGCCGAATCATGGGGCACGCTTTACGGGCGATGAGCAGGCGCGGCTGGGGCTGTTCTGGCAAACGCTGCACGGCAATCTGACCGAGTTCGCCGGGCTGCGTGACGCGCTCTTGCAGGCCGGGCTGGTGGAGGGGAAACGGCTGGCGGTCGCAGGCGCATCAATGGGCGGAATGACGGCGCTGGGGATCATGGCCAGGCATCCGGAGGTGACGTCTGTCGCTTGCCTGATGGGATCGGGCTACTTTACATCACTGGCAAAGACGCTGTTCCCGCCGCAGGCCCCTCAGGAGATTGAGGCCCTGTTGTCTGAATGGGACGTCAGCCATGCGCTTTCGCAGCTGGCCGATCGTCCGCTGCTTCTGTGGCATGGGGACGCCGATGACGTCGTACCGCCCGGTGAAACGTTCCGCCTGCAACAGGCGCTACAGCGCGAAGGGCTGGACAGCAATCTGACCTGCCTGTGGGGAGCAGGTGTCCGGCACCGTATTACCCCGGCCGCGCTGGAGTCAACCGTGGAATTCTTCCGTCAGCACCTTTAAACGCGCAGCACTGTGACACCCTGATCCTCCAGCTTGCTGAGGATCTCGGGGTTGGCGTTTTTGCCGGTGATCACCATGCTGATTTGCTCGGCGCGGCTGAAAAGCATGCCGGCGCGTTCACCGACCTTGCTGCTGTCGACCAGCACCACCAGTTTGCCCACTACGTTAAGCATGTTCTGTTCTGCCATTGCGGTGAGCATATCGGTTTTATACAGGCCATCCGCCGTCAGACCTTTGCCGCTGGTAAACATCCAGTGCCCGGCGTAGAGGCTGTTTTCACTGTCCTGCGGGCTAAGGGTGATGGACTGGCTCTTGTTATACTGGCCGCCCATGATCACCACGCTTTCATGTTCCTGGTCAATGAGATAGTTGGCCAGCGGCAAATAGTTGGTGATGATCTGCACCGGCTTGCCGCACATCTCACGGCCCAGCAGAAACGCCGTCGAACCGCAGTTGATCACCACGCTTTCTCCAGGATTTACCAGCTGTGATGCCGCTCTGGCAATCCGCACCTTTTCATCGTGATTCTGCGCCTGGTGGATGTTCATCGGCGTCCAGCGTGGACGCTGCTGGCTGATGGCCTCTGCACCGTTGCGGACTTTTTTCAGCTTGCCGCTCTCATCCAGCTTGTTAATGTCCCGCCGCGCGGTAGCGGGGGAGATCCCTAAACGTTCGATCACTTTCTCGACGGTGATAAACCCTGTTTGCGCCAGGAGTTCCAGTAAAATTTGATGCCGTTGCGCTTCCGTCATGAGCTATTCCGATAAGAATTGATTTGAAAAGATGATATTTGAAATAGCGTGAAATTACTAAGATAAATATGACATCGCCAGACGCAAGGTCTGGCGATTGGGCCTCAGAATCAGAGGAAGGATTTGAACGGCAGATCGGGTTCAATCGTAAAGCAATCATCGAAACCACGCGGGTAGTGGTACTCAAGATTGTCTTTATCCAGCGGCCAGGTGAACTTGCCGCCAACCTGCCAGATGAACGGCTTGAAGCCATACTTGAGGCGGTCTTTTTTCATCTCCCACAGGACGCGGATCTCTTGCGGATCGGCCTGGAAGTTTGACCAGATATCGTGGTGGAACGGGATCACCACTTTGGTGTTCAGCGCTTCGGCCATACGCAGCATGTCTGCGCTGGTCATTTTGTCGGTGATCCCGCGCGGGTTTTCACCGTAAGAGCCAAGCGCCACGTCAATCTGATGCTCGTTACCGTGCTTCGCGTAATAGTTGGAGTAGTGGGAGTCACCGCTGTGATACAGGGAACCGCCAGGCGTTTTGAACAGGTAGTTCACCGCGCGCTCATCCATCCCGTCTGGCAGTACGCCTGCGGCTTTCTGGTCGGCAGGCAGGGTGATCAGCGCGGTACGGTCAAAGGCATCCAGCGCGTGAATTTCAATGTCTTTGATTTTCACTACGTTGCCCGGCTTCATCACGATGCAGCGCTCTTTTGGCACGCCCCAGCCAATCCACAAATCCACGCAGGTCTGCGGCCCAATAAACGGTACGTCGTCCGCGCAGTTTTGCATTACCGCTGCCGCCACGTTCACGTCGATATGATCGTTGTGATCGTGGGTAGAGAGTACGGCGTCGATCTGACGAATGGCAAAAGGATCCAGCACGAAAGGCGTGGTGCGCAGGTTCGGCTGGAGCTTTTCAACGCCGGCCATACGCTGCATCTGGTGGCCTTTTTTCATCAGTGGATTGCCGTGGCTCTGTTTGCCGGTGCCGCACCAGAAATCAACACAAATGTTGGCGCCGCCTTCTGATTTCAGCCAGATCCCGGTGCAGCCCAGCCACCACATCGCAAATGTGCCAGGAGCAACCTGTTCCTGCTCGATCTCTTCGTTCAGCCAGCTACCCCACTCCGGAAAGGTACTCAGAATCCATGATTCACGGGTGATGGTTTTCACTTTACTCATCGTTTGACTCCTGGTTTTAATCAAAAGTAATCACTATGTGACTTGTTGTGATTAATGCTGGCACTGTTTTAATCGATTTGCAATGGCTGATTTGCGGAAAATTCCCCTCGCTACCTCACAGAAAAAACTTCATGACGTTGTTAAGATAACCGTTATAAATGATTAATGTATTGAAATTTAAGAATTTATTTATTTGGTTGGATTGGTAGTGAAAATCATTACTAATACCATGGAAATAAATTGCGTGATCCGTCACAAATAATCAAATGCAATCTTGTGATGATTATTTGTGATTAATAGAGTGATGACACCAACCACACAGGGATTGCCCCTCGTGTTCTCATTTTCTGGAGAGAGTTATGGAGATCCTCTACAACGTCTTTACCGTGTTCTTTAATCAGGTAATGACCAACGCCCCGCTGTTGCTGGGTATCGTGACGTGCCTGGGGTACATCCTGCTGCGCAAAAGCGTCAGCGTGATTATCAAAGGCACCATCAAAACCATCATTGGTTTTATGCTGTTGCAGGCGGGGTCTGGCATTCTGACCAGCACGTTTAAGCCGGTTGTTGCCAAAATGTCAGAGGTGTACGGCATTAACGGCGCCATCTCTGACACTTACGCGTCCATGATGGCCACCATCGATCGTATGGGGGATGCGTACAGCTGGGTTGGGTATGCGGTACTGCTCGCGTTGGCGCTGAACATCATTTACGTGCTCCTGCGCCGCATCACCGGTATTCGCACCATCATGCTCACCGGGCACATCATGTTCCAGCAGGCGGGGCTGATTGCGGTTTCTCTCTATATCTTCGGCTACCCAATGTGGACCACCGTCATCTGCACGGCAATACTGGTCTCGCTTTACTGGGGCATCACCTCCAACATGATGTATAAGCCAACGCAGGACGTTACGGACGGCTGCGGCTTCTCCATCGGTCACCAGCAGCAGTTCGCCTCCTGGATTGCTTACAAAGTTGCGCCGTACCTGGGCAAAAAAGAGGAGAGTGTTGAAGATCTCAAATTGCCTGGCTGGCTGAATATCTTCCACGACAACATCGTCTCCACGGCAATTGTGATGACCATCTTCTTCGGTGCCATCCTGCTCTCCTTTGGCATTGACGTGGTGCAGGCGATGGCGGGTAAAACCCACTGGACGGTCTATATCCTGCAAACCGGTTTCTCCTTCGCGGTGGCCATTTTCATCATCACCCAGGGCGTGCGTATGTTCGTCGCCGAACTGTCGGAAGCGTTTAACGGCATCTCCCAGCGCCTGATCCCTGGCGCGGTGCTGGCGATTGACTGTGCGGCTATCTATAGCTTTGCGCCAAACGCCGTCGTCTGGGGCTTTATGTGGGGCACCATCGGCCAGCTGATTGCGGTCGGCATCCTGGTGGGCTGTGGCTCCTCAATCCTGATTATTCCTGGCTTTATCCCGATGTTCTTCTCCAACGCCACTATTGGCGTATTTGCTAACCACTTCGGCGGATGGCGCGCAGCGCTCAAGATCTGCCTGGTGATGGGCATGATTGAAATCTTCGGGTGCGTGTGGGCGGTCAAGCTCACCGGCATGAGCGCCTGGATGGGCATGGCGGACTGGTCAATTCTGGCGCCGCCGATGATGCAGGGCTTTGCGTCCGTCGGGCTGGTCTTTATGGCCGTCATCATCCTGATTGCCCTGGCTTATATGTTCTTCGCTGGCCGTTCGCTGCGGGCTGAAGAAGATGCAGAAAAACAAACAGCAGAAGTGTCTGCTCATTAAGGAGTTTCGATTATGACCGTACGTATCCTGGCTGTGTGTGGCAATGGGCAAGGTAGCTCCATGATCATGAAGATGAAAGTGGACCAGTTTTTAACCCAGTCAAACATTGACCACACGGTGAACAGCTGCGCAGTGGGTGAATACAAAAGTGAACTGAACGGCGCGGACATCATCATCGCCTCAACGCACATTGCCGGCGAGATTAGCGTGTCGGGCAACAAATACGTGGTAGGCGTACGCAACATGCTGTCGCCTGCGGATTTCGGGCCAAAGCTGCTGGAAGTGATCAAAGAACACTTCCCACAAGACGTGAAGTAAGGATGCCACATGAAACTACGTGATTCGCTGGCAGAGAATAACTCCATCCTTTTACAAGCCGAAGCCAGCACCTGGCAGGAAGCGGTGAAGCTGGGCGTGGACCTGCTGGTTAAGGCGGACGTTGTCGAGCCGCATTATTACCAGGCCATTCTGGATGGCGTGGCGCAGTTTGGACCCTATTTTGTGATTGCCCCGGGGCTGGCAATGCCGCATGGCCGTCCCGAAGAGGGCGTCAAGAAAACCGGTTTTGCGCTGGTGACGTTGAAAAAACCACTGGTGTTCAACCACGAAGATAACGACCCGGTCGATATTCTGATCACCATGGCGGCTGTCGATGCCAACACCCACCAGGAGGTGGGGATCATGCAGATCGTCAATCTGTTTGATGATGAAGCTAATTTTGACCGTTTACGCGCCTGTCGTACCGCGCAGGACGTGCTGGATTTAATTGATAACGCCACTGCGGCGGCCGTTTAAGAGGAATTGAAAATGTCATTACCAATGTTGCAGGTCGCGCTGGATAACCAGACTCTGTCTCACGCTTACGAAACCACCCGTCTGATTGCGGAAGAAGTGGACATCATCGAAGTCGGCACCATTCTGTGCGTGGGCGAAGGCGTTCGTGCGGTTCGTGACCTGAAGGCGCTCTATCCGCATAAAATCGTGCTGGCGGATGCCAAAATCGCCGACGCGGGCAAAATCCTCTCTCGCATGTGCTTTGAAGCCAACGCCGACTGGGTCACCGTGATCTGCTGTGCGGATATCAACACCGCGAAAGGCGCGCTGGACGTGGCGAAAGAGTTCAACGGCGACGTGCAGATTGAACTGACCGGTTTCTGGACCTGGGAGCAGGCGCAGGAGTGGCGCGAAGCGGGTATCCAGCAGGTGGTTTATCACCGTAGCCGTGATGCGCAGGCCGCAGGCGTGGCGTGGGGCGAAGCCGATATCAGCGCGATCAAACGTCTGGCCGATATGGGCTTCAAAGTGACCGTCACCGGTGGCCTGGCGCTGGAGGATCTGCCGCTGTTCCAGGGTATCCCGATTCACGTCTTTATTGCCGGTCGTAGCATTCGTGATGCTGCGTCTCCGGTGGAAGCGGCGCGTCAGTTCAAACGCTCAATCGCTCAGCTTTGGGGTTAAGGAGCGGGTATGTTGTCAAAACAGGTCCCGCTTGGCATCTATGAAAAGGCACTCCCTGCGGGGGAGTGCTGGCTGGAGCGGTTGCAGCTGGCGAAGCAGCTGGGTTTCGATTTTGTCGAAATGTCTGTGGATGAGACGGACGAGCGTCTTTCTCGCCTGGACTGGCGCCGCGACCAGCGTCTGGCGCTGGTGAGCGCCATTGCCGAAACCGGCGTGCGCGTGCCATCCATGTGCCTGAGCGCTCATCGTCGTTTTCCGCTTGGCAGCGAAGATGATGCTGTACGCGCCGAAGGGCTGGAGATCATGCGTAAAGCCATTCGCTTTGCACAGGATGTCGGCATCCGCGTGATCCAACTGGCGGGTTATGATGTTTACTATCAGGAAGCCAACAATGAAACGCGCCGTCGTTTCCGGGAGGGCCTGAAAGAGAGCGTTGAGATGGCAAGCCGTGCGCAGGTGACGCTGGCGATGGAGATCATGGATTATCCGTTGATGAACTCCATCAGCAAGGCGCTGGGCTATGCGCACTATCTGAACAACCCATGGTTCCAGCTTTATCCGGATATCGGAAACCTGTCGGCATGGGATAACGACGTACAGATGGAGCTTCAGGCGGGCATCGGGCATATCGTGGCGGTGCACGTTAAAGATACCCGTCCTGGCGTGTTTAAAAACGTACCGTTCGGCACCGGGGTGGTGGATTTCGAACGGTGCTTCCAGACGCTCAAACAGACAGGTTATTGCGGGCCTTACCTGATTGAGATGTGGAGCGAAACCGCGGACGACCCGGCGGCAGAAGTGGCGAAAGCCCGGGACTGGGTGCGCGAGCGCATGGCGCGGGCAGGGCTGATGGAGGCGGAACATGCTTAAGCTGAAACAGCAGGTCTTTGAAGCCAATATGGATCTCCCGCGCTATGGACTGGTGACGTTTACCTGGGGCAACGTAAGCGCCATCGATCGCGAGCAGGGGCTAGTGGTGATTAAGCCGAGCGGCGTGGCCTATGACGCCATGAAAGCGGACGATATGGTGGTGGTTGACCTGGAAGGACACGTCGTTGAAGGCAAATGGCGCCCTTCTTCTGATACGGCAACCCACCTGGCGCTGTATCAGCGTTACCCGTCTCTGGGGGGCGTTGTGCATACCCATTCCACGCACGCCACCGCCTGGGCACAGGCCGGGCTGGCGATCCCTGCTTTGGGTACGACGCACGCAGATTACTTCTTCGGCGATATTCCCTGCACGCGAGCGTTAACGCAGGCTGAGGTCGAAGGCGAGTACGAACTTAACACCGGCAGGGTCATTATCGAAACGCTGGGTGAGACGGAACCACTGCATACGCCGGGTATTGTGGTGTACCAGCATGGTCCGTTCTCCTGGGGTAAAGATGCGCATGACGCCGTGCATAACGCGGTGGTGATGGAAGAGGTGGCCAGAATGGCGTGGATTGCGCGCGGCATTAATCCACAGCTTCAGGGCATTGATGATTACCTGATGAACAAGCATTTCATGCGTAAGCACGGCCCGAATGCTTATTACGGGCAGAAGTGAATAAGTGCTCTGGAATACCGAAACAGTTGTAACCGGTGGTATTCCGGAGCCATTCATAAAAAAAGCCCCCGGGCAGGGGGCAAATTATATATGGCTTTGATTTTCGTTGGCTTTCCTGGTGTTAGCGATAAAGCGTTACTGATAAATATCTGCACTGGCGTGCATATTACCGTTGCTGCCGGGCTCACGTGTCAGCATGACGTGATAGTATTTTGCGCCCTGCGCATCGGTTTCTTCATTAAGCGCCTGATCTGCTTCACTTTCAGTGGCGAAGTTATGATTGATGTAAATAACGCCTAAGCTCTGCACATCATCCATGTTTCTGGCCTGTTGGCTGTCTATTCTGATGGCTGCCATCGCGTTTGCACTGAGCAAAAGCGCAGCCAAAATGGCGATTGCGATTCTTTTCATGATATGCGCTCCACGACTGCGTGCTGTGATACGGGGTAATGTTCTCCTTCTCTGTTCAGTGTCTCTGATTAAAGTGTAATCGCTACCCGGGTTGCGATGGGTGACCATTTCTGATGGTGTTGTTCAAAAAAACAGCGCTTCTGATGAGTGCGATTTTAAATCACCCACTTAGAACAGCTTTACCCTTTGTGCGAATTATTTGTGCAATCAGCTTGAGTTTCCTGGGGGGCGCAAGTATTATGACGCGTCAATTTTTCAGCCGACCTTTAACACGTTCCTTGCCTCCCCGGGCCTCGGCTGACCCAGACAGGAGGCTGAATAATCCGTAAGGAGCAATTCGATGCGTCATTACGAAATCGTTTTTATGGTCCACCCTGACCAGAGCGAACAGGTTCCGGGCATGATCGAGCGTTACTCTGCTGCCATCACTGGTGCAGAAGGCACGATCCACCGTCTGGAAGACTGGGGCCGCCGTCAGCTGGCTTACCCGATCAACAAACTGCACAAAGCACACTACGTTCTGATGAACGTTGAAGCTCCGCAGGAAGTGATCGATGAGCTGGAAACTACCTTCCGCTTCAACGATGCCGTTATCCGCAGCATGGTTATGCGTACCAAACACGCAGTGACCGAAGCATCTCCGATGGTTAAAGCGAAAGACGAGCGCCGTGAGCGTCGCGATGATTTCGCAAACGAAACCGCAGATGATTCTGATGCTGGGGATTCTGAAGAGTAATTTCTGATGACCAACCGTCTGGTGTTGTCCGGCACCGTGTGCAGGACCCCCCTTCGAAAGGTCAGCCCATCAGGAATTCCGCATTGCCAGTTCGTGCTTGAGCATCGTTCTGTGCAAGAGGAAGCCGGGTTTCACCGGCAGGCGTGGTGCCAAATGCCCGTGATTATTAGCGGACACGAAAACCAGGCCATTACTCACAGTTTAACGGTCGGTAGTGCAGTAATCGTTCAGGGGTTCATTTCTTGCCACAAGGCAAAGAACGGCCTGAGCAAAATGGTTCTGCATGCCGAGCAGATTGATTTGATAGATTCTGGAGACTAGCCATATGGCACGTTATTTCCGTCGTCGCAAGTTCTGCCGTTTCACCGCGGAAGGCGTTCAAGAGATCGACTATAAAGATATCGCAACGCTGAAAAACTACATCACCGAAAGCGGTAAGATTGTCCCAAGCCGTATCACCGGTACTCGTGCAAAATATCAGCGTCAGCTGGCTCGCGCTATCAAACGCGCTCGCTACCTGTCTCTGCTGCCGTACACTGATCGTCATCAGTAATCGGGCACGGTCCATTAATACGACTTTAAGAGGATAAGGTAATGCAAGTTATTCTGCTTGATAAAGTAGCAAACCTGGGCAGCCTGGGTGATCAGGTAAACGTTAAAGCGGGTTACGCTCGTAACTTCCTGGTTCCACAGGGTAAAGCTGTTCCAGCTACTAAGAAAAACGTAGAGTTTTTCGAAGCACGTCGTGCTGAACTGGAAGCCAAACTGGCTGACGTTCTGGCGGCTGCTAACGCTCGCGCTGAAGCAATCAACGCACTGGGCACCGTTACTATCGCGTCTAAAGCTGGCGACGAAGGTAAACTGTTCGGTTCCATCGGTACCCGCGATATCGCTGATGCAGTTACTGCGGCAGGCGTTAAAGTGGCTAAGAGCGAAGTTCGTATGCCGAACGGCGTTCTGCGTACCACTGGTGAGCACGAAGTTGACTTCCAGGTTCACAGCGAAGTGTTCGCTAAACTGGTTGTTAACGTAGTAGCTGAGTAATTTTTTACTCTGCTCGCGTCGAAGCGCCGGCCTTGTGCCGGCGTTTTGCTTTTTAGCGTGACCCTGCGTCATCTTTTGCTCTTGTAAGGTCGCTATTCCTGACGCATTCTCTGATAATAAATTGAAACGCAATTTTATTTATGAGATTTGTCATGGATACTGCTCTGCCCACGCCCGTCTTTGCCCGTCGCAATGTGGCCTATGCCTGCGCCACGCTCTGCTGTCTGCTTTGGGGAAGCTCGTACCCGGCCATTAAAAGTGGCTACGAACTCTTTCAGATCGCGACCGTTGATATCCCCTCCAAAGTCGTCTTTGCCGGATACCGTTTTCTGTTTGCCGGCGCGTTGCTGCTGCTTTTTGCCATGGCCCAGCGAAAGCCGATTGGCAGGCTCACGCCCACGCAGTTTGGCCAGCTCACGATCCTCGGACTGACCCAGACCTCCCTCCAGTACACCTTCTTTTATATCGGCCTGGCCTACACGACCGGGGTGAACGGCTCCATCATGAATGCCACCGGGACCTTCTTCAGCGTGCTGCTGGCGCACTTTATCTACCACAACGACAAACTCAGCTATAACAAAACGCTGGGATGTGTTCTGGGCTTTGCCGGGGTGATGCTGGTGAACTTCCACAGCGGGTTAAGTGAGTTCCAGTTTGTCTGGAAAGGTGACGGATTTGTGGTGCTGGCCGCCTTTATTCTCTCTGCGGCCACGCTTTACGGGAAACGCATTTCCCAGACCGTTGACCCGACGGTGATGACTGGCTGGCAGCTGGGGATAGGCGGGGCGGCACTGGTTGCGGGAGGCTATGCCACGGGCGGGACGCTGGAGGTGCACAGCATGAAAGCCGTCGCCGTGCTGGGGTATCTGACGCTGCTCTCATCCGTGGCGTTCGCCCTGTGGAGCGCGCTGCTGAAAGTAAACCGCGTGAGTATGATTGCCCCGTTCAACTTTGTCATACCTGTAGCAGGGACGGTGCTCTCCGCCATCTTCCTCGGCGAAAACATTCTGGACATCAAATACGCGATTGCGCTGGTGCTGGTCTGCTCGGGGATCTGGTGGGTGAATAAACGGCGTGCCTGAGAACAAAAGTGCCGGGTGGCGGCATCGCCTTACCCGGCCTGGGCCATTAACGTGCTCTGATGAAACTGCCGTCCGGCTGGCGGGTAAACAGTACCTGCTGCCCGTTTCCGGTATCGATCGTTAACCCGGTCACCACCCCGCTGGCATTCTGGCGGATCTGCACCATCTGACCATTTTGCAGGTTGCTGAGCGGTTTGCCTGCCCCCTCGACTTGCGCCATGGCATACACATCCGTTGCTGGCAGATTGTGGTCGCGGAACAGCTGGGCAAGAGTTTTCCCAGGCTCTACGCGATACGAACGCCACTGCTGCTCAATGCCGGTGGGCTGTTGCGCCTGTGGCTCTGAAGGGGCGGCGGCCTGCTCCTGATCTTCCTGAACCGGTTCAGGTTCAACCGGCGCAACCTGGCCCGGATCGTTAGACGGTGTGACCAGCTGCGTCTGCATCGGCTGTGAATCAGGCTGCGGCTGGCTTTGCGACTGGATATCCAGCTCAGCATTCCGGCTGACCGGCGCGGTATCAACGTTGTCACTGCCGGAAGGAAGCAGGAAGCCGATGACGATCAGCAACGCGCCGATAATAATGCCTCTGCGGTGCAAAGGCGGCAGCGGGTCCATGATGCGAAAGTTATCCGGCGCATGCCAGATTTTCGCCAGGGTAGGTTTCAGTTCAAATCGCCCGGGCATGGCTCTCCTCCTGCTCCGCGTCTTTTTATCCTGTCCTGAGAAGTGTAGTTTGCTAACTGCCTGATGGGCGTAACAAAGCCAGCTTTCGTGACATATATTAGGGAAAATCCTGACGGCTACTATTGTTTCCGTTTCGTCGCAGTTTGTCACCTTTACTTAAGACAAAGTTTTACCCATAAGGGCATGGCTGATATGCTGCCCGCTACTTTAAATGTGATGGAAGGAAAACCCATGACCACCCCGACTTTTGACACTATCGAAGCGCAGGCAAGCTACGGCATCGGCTTGCAGGTAGGACAGCAGCTGAGCGAATCCGGCCTGGAAGGTCTGTTACCGGAAGCGCTGGTGGCGGGTATCGCTGACGCGCTGGAAGGCAAGCAGCCCGCTGTGCCGGTTGACGTTGTGCACCGTGCGCTGCGTGAAATCCACGAACGTGCTGACGCCGTACGTCGCGCGCGTTTCGAAGAGATGGCGGCAGAAGGCGTGAAATATCTGGAAGAGAACCGTGAGCGTGAAGGCGTGAACAGCACCGAGTCCGGCTTGCAGTTCCGCGTAATCAATCAGGGTGATGGCGCAATCCCGGCGCGTACCGACCACGTTCGCGTACACTACACCGGTAAGCTGATCGACGGTACCGTGTTCGACAGCTCCGTCGCGCGTGGCGAACCGGCTGAATTCCCGGTCAACGGCGTTATCGCAGGCTGGATCGAAGCCCTGACCCTGATGCCAGTAGGTTCCAAATGGGAACTCACTATCCCGCACAACCTGGCTTACGGCGAGCGTGGCGCTGGCGCGTCCATTCCGCCATTCAGCACCCTGGTGTTTGAAGTCGAGCTGCTGGAAATCCTGTAATCGGTTTTTCTTATTTTCCTCTCTCCGATCGGGGAGAGGAAAATAGCGATAAAACCCGGAGTTACGACGAAATCAACATTTTGTATTGCAAACGAAACTGTTACGTGTATTTTTGTGAGCTGTTTCGCGCTGTATGAGTGATATGACACTCACTTTCAACATATTATTAACATAATATTCAAATCATAGTATTCATCCCGCCGATTCTTACCTACTATCGATTAGTCCTTACACAGGGTCCGTCATTTATTTGGCGTATATAAAGGCCAGAAGAGCCTTAACAACACAGACAGGCATAAACAGGAAAATATCACATGGTAGATCAGGTCAAAGTCGCCGCCGCAGAAGAGGCGACGTCTGAACAGTCGCTACGGCGAAATCTCACGAACCGTCACATTCAGCTTATTGCCATTGGTGGAGCCATCGGCACCGGGCTGTTTATGGGCTCGGGCAAAACCATCAGTCTTGCCGGCCCGTCGATCATCTTCGTTTATATGATCATCGGTTTTATGCTCTTTTTCGTGATGCGTGCAATGGGTGAATTGCTGCTGTCGAATCTCGAATACAAATCTTTCAGCGACTTCGCGTCAGACCTGCTCGGCCCGTGGGCGGGCTATTTTACCGGCTGGACCTACTGGTTCTGCTGGGTGGTTACCGGCATGGCGGATGTTGTCGCTATTACGGCCTACGCCCAATTCTGGTTCCCCGGCCTGTCGGACTGGGTGGCTTCGCTGGCGGTGATTGTTCTGCTGCTGAGCCTGAACCTCGCCACCGTTAAAATGTTCGGTGAGATGGAGTTCTGGTTCGCGATGATCAAAATCGTCGCCATCATCGCGCTGATTGTCGTCGGGCTGGTGATGGTGCTGACGCACTTCCAGTCGCCAACCGGCGTACAGGCCTCGTTTGCCCATCTGTGGAATGACGGCGGCTGGTTCCCGAAAGGTATCAGCGGCTTCTTTGCCGGCTTCCAGATTGCGGTGTTTGCGTTTGTCGGGATTGAGCTGGTCGGTACCACGGCGGCGGAAACCAAAGATCCGGAGAAATCCCTGCCGCGCGCGATTAACTCCATTCCGCTGCGTATCATCATGTTCTACGTGTTCGCGCTGATCGTCATTATGTCCGTGACGCCATGGAGCTCGGTGGTGCCAACCAAGAGCCCGTTCGTCGAGCTGTTCGTGCTGGTGGGGCTGCCTGCTGCCGCGAGCCTGATTAACTTCGTGGTGCTGACCTCTGCGGCCTCTTCCGCGAACAGCGGCGTCTTCTCCACCAGCCGTATGCTGTTCGGCCTGGCGCAGGAGGGCGTTGCTCCGAGCGCGTTTGCCAAACTGTCTAAACGCGCGGTACCAGCGAAAGGGCTGACCTTCTCCTGCATCTGTCTGCTGGGCGGTGTGGTGATGCTCTACGTCAACCCGAGCGTAATCGGCGCGTTCACCATGATCACCACGGTGTCGGCGATCCTGTTTATGTTCGTCTGGACCATCATCCTCTGCTCGTACCTGGTGTACCGCAAGCAGCGTCCACACCTGCACGAGAAGTCGATCTACAAGATGCCGCTGGGCAAGATGATGTGCTGGGTGTGCATGGCGTTCTTCGTCTTCGTGCTGGTGCTGCTGACGCTGGAAGAAGATACCCGACAGGCGCTGATGGTCACGCCGCTGTGGTTTATCGCGCTGGGGCTTGGCTGGCTGTTTATCGGTAAGAAACGTATGGCGGGCATGCGCTAAGCATGTTGCCGGGTGGCGCTGACGCTTACCCGGCCTACGTTCGCGGATGTTGTAGGCCCGGTAAGCGCTAGCGCCACCGGGCTTTTTTATTTACCCGATAATGCACGCGGGAACAGAACGTTATTCTCAAGACTGATGTGTTCCATCAGATCGTCGATCATCTCGTTAATGCCGTTGTACATGGCTTTCCAGGTGGTGCACGCTTCTGGCGGCGGTGTGACGTTGTTGGTGGTGTGTTTGATCACTTCCAGCAGTTCGCCGGCGTCATCATGTTCGCTTTCCATCACGCTGATGGGCCCCATGGCCTGGCTGCCCATGCCCTGTTTGATCATCGGGAAGAGGATCTGCTCCTCTTTCATCATGTGGCTGGAAAGTTCTTCGTGCAGCATGGTCAGGTATTTCGCCAGGCCGCGCGGTACGGAAGGTTTATCGGCATGAACGCGTTCAACTTTGGTCGCCTGTAAAATCAGCTCCGGCAGCTGCTCGCGGTGACGATCGTGGTAACGCACAATGATATGGTCGATGATTTCAGCCAGCGGCGCGGTGCGCCAGTCTTTGTCGACAGGCTGTTCAGCCAGCTGAGCCAGCTCCGCTTCGATAGCCTCCACATCCAGCTCTTTACGCGACGCTGCGCGCGCCAGCGTTTGCTTACCACCGCAGCAGTAATCCATATCGTATTTACGGAACAGCGCAGAAGCGCGAGGGATGGAGAGCGCCAGCTCGCCTAAGGGTTGGTCGCGGAAGGCCATAACAGTTACCTCATCATCAGGAATATAAGGTGCATTTTAAATACATCTTTAGGTGGATACTATAACCCTTTAGAGGCAAGGGTGAAAATGAGAAGGGGATCACAAAAAAAGCGTGCTTTTAACTTGCTGATTGAATGCAGAAAAGGGCTTTCGAAAGTTTTTAAAGGTGGAGAAACAGTAAACAACCTGCCGAACGTGCCGATAGATACAGGTCAGACAATACCTGTATATAAAAAAGGCAACGCATGTTTAAACGTATAAAAGTCATTACTCTTTTGATTTCGGTGCTGCTTGTGCTCGGCATCATGCAGCTGATCTCCGCTGGCATTTTCATTAACGCACTCAATAACGATAAAGAGAACTTCACCGTTTCTCAGCTTTCCAGCCAGAACGTCGCGGAGTTTACCGACGCCTGGATCAGCCTGAACCAGGCGCGCGTCACTCTCAACCGCGGCATGCTGCGCCTGCAAAGCAGCATGGCGTCGCAGATTAACGGCGGGCAGCTGAACGAGCTGGTCAATACCGCGAAAAACCTGCTGGCCGATGCCCAGATCCATTACGATAAATACTACGCGCTGCCGGAAACGCCGGGTATGGACGAGCACCTGGCCGATCGTCTGGAAGAGCAATACCGCGTCTACTCCGCCACGCTGACGCAAATGAACGTTCTGCTGGGGCAGGGCAATCTGGAAGATATGTTCAAACAAAATGCCGAACAGAAGCAGACCGCGATGCAAAAGGTTTATCGCGAGTGGCGTGAGGCGCAGGCCGCGCTGACCGCCAAAGGGATCCGGGACAATGAAAGCGACTACAAACGCATTCTGTGGATCCTTTCTGCGGTGATGCTGCTGGTGATCGCGGTGATTATTTCCAGCTGGATTGCGATGCGCCGCGTGCTGCTGCTGCCGCTGGAAGAGGTGATCAACCATATCCGCGCCATTGCCGCAGGGGATTTAACCCAGCCGATTCAGGCTGAGGGTAAAAATGAAATGGCGATCCTGGCGCGCAACGTTCAGGAGATGCAGACTGCGCTGGCCAACACGGTGGGCGTGGTGCGTGAAGGCGCAGATACCATCTACACCGGCGCGGGTGAAATCTCGGCGGGCAGCAACGATCTCTCCTCTCGTACCGAGCAACAGGCCGCTTCTCTGGAAGAGACGGCAGCCAGCATGGAACAGTTAACCGCCACCGTGAAGCAAAACGCCGATAACGCGCGTCAGGCGTCGCGTCTGGCGCTGGACGCCTCCTCCACCGCGAAGAAGGGCGGTAACGTGGTCGAGGGCGTTGTGCGCACCATGGACGAAATCGCCACCAGTTCCAGCAAAATCGCGCAAATTACTAACGTGATCGACGGCATTGCTTTCCAGACCAATATTCTGGCGCTGAACGCGGCGGTAGAAGCGGCGCGCGCGGGCGAGCAGGGACGTGGCTTCGCGGTTGTCGCGGGCGAGGTGCGTACCCTTGCCCAGCGCAGCGCGCAGGCGGCGAAAGAGATCAAAGCGCTGATCGATGATTCCGGCGAACGCGTCAACGCGGGTTCTCAGCTGGTAAATGAAGCGGGCGCGACGATGGCGGAGATCGTCAATGCGGTTACGCGCGTGACGGACATCATGGGTGAGATTGCGTCGGCCTCCGACGAACAGAGCCGCGGTATCGACCAGGTGGGTCAGGCGGTGGCGGAGATGGATCGCGTCACCCAGCAGAACGCCTCGCTGGTGGAAGAGTCTGCGGCGGCAGCGGCGGCGCTGGAAGATCAGGCTGCACGCCTGAACGACGCGGTGGCGGTGTTTAAGATCACCCGCAACCAGGCGGTGAAAGCCGCGCCGGTTAAGACCTATGCACCTAAAGCGCAGCCCGTCGCGGCGGCGTCTGAAGCGAACTGGGAAACGTTCTGATACTGTGCCGGGTGGCGCTTCGCTTACCCGGCCTACGGTTTTGTAGGCCCTGCAAGCGAAGCGCCGCTGGGCGAAAAGCTCACCCCTCCGACGCCGGAACGACCATCGGTTTTTCCGGCTTCGCTCTCACCGCAATCACCACCCCAACGACCAGCAGCGCGATCCCGCAGGCCGTTAGCAGCGGCGGCACGCTCTGACGCATCAGGAAGGTATAGAGCAGCCCTGCCAGTGTCTCAAAGACAATCAGCGGCCCCAGTATCACCGTCGGCAGCTTCTGGCTGGCAATGTTCCAGCACAGCGCGCCCACCCACGAACAGAGCACGGCAATGGCGACCATTAACCCGACGAATACCCACGGGCGCGGTCCGAAGGGCAGGGTAAATGCCGGTTGCTGGCTACCCAGCCAGACACACGCGCCCACATAGCCCAGCAACGAGACAGGGAGGGTGACCAGCGCCTGCGCCGTCGCCCACATCATCGGATGTTTATCCGGGTTTTCCCGCAGCCAGCGTGCATTGCGCAGGGCATACCATGCCCAACAGACAACCGAGATAAACGCCAGAAAGATCCCTGAACCGTAACGCCACAAGCTGAAGTTTTCAAGGCCGTGGCGAAGCTCGGCAATATTCACGCACACCAGGCCCACGGCAATGCAGACCAGAGCGGGCGCCATTTTTGACCACGCCAGTTTGCCGTCACGCTGGCTGTAAAGCAGGTTCGCGAACACCGGGATGACCACCGGCAGCGTGCCGATAATCATGGTGGACACCGGCGCACCGGTGCGCTGAATGGCGCTCGCCAGACAGACGTAGTAGATCAGATTACCCATCATGGTCAGCGCCAGCGCGGTGAGCCAGTCCTGGCGGCCCAGCTGACGCAGACGCGCGCGCCCCAGCCATGCCAGCGGCACGGCAATCAGCCCCAGCGCCAGGTAACGTCCGGTCGACTGCAAAATTGCCGGGTACTCCGGCACAATCAGCGGGCCGACAAAAATCAGCCCCCACATCAAACCCGCAAGCAGGGCATACAACACGCCGCTAATCATTTTTCCATCCATCTTGATTCACTTTGCGATCAGTGTAGGAGGGCAAAACGCGCGCGTATTGTATGAGGTTGCGCATTAGCGCGGCATAACCTGTTTCTGGTAGCGCACGGGCGTGATGCCGTAGCGACGGGTGAAGGCGCGGGTTAAATGCGACTGATCGGTCAGCCCGGTCGCGGCGGCCACCTCGGCGGCAGGCATGCCGTGGGTGAGGAATGCTTTTGCGCGCCAAAGCCGGATGGCCATCAGCATCTGGTGGGGCGTAACGTGGAAATGGGCTTTGAACTGGCGCTGAAAATGGTACGGGCTGAGCGAGACAACGTTAGCCAGCTCGTCCAGGGTCAGCGAGCGCATATAGTTGTCGTGCAGATAATCGCGAACGCGTTCGAAGCGGTGCGCGGCCTCCTGCACCACCGGCGCATGATGGGCCAGTGGCTGAAAAGTCTGAATCAAATCCAGTAGCAGCCCCTTCTGCGCCAGCGGATCGTTGGTGTGCCACAGGCCGTAAATTAACCGGCCAATCTGCTGCGAGCGCAAAGGGTCGTGGCGCGTGACGTCATTAAACCACCAGTGACGCAGGCCGGTGACCTCTTCCAGCAGGTCGGGTTCGATGTAGACCATCCGGTAGCGCCAGCCGCCTTCGGTGGCGGATTCCCCTGTGTGGATCTCGTCCGGGTTCATGGTCACGACGGATTTTTCCGCGGCAAGATGCTGGGTACCGCGATAGCGGAAGCGTTCGGCACCGGTTTCGATGGTGCCGATACCGAAGGCTTCATGAGTGTGAGGCTCAAAGGCGTAGTCAGAGATATGGGCGTGATAAAGCTCCAGGCCCGGCAGCTGCGCCAGATGGCGAAAGCGCGCGCTGTCTCTCTCATCAGTGAACTGTTCCGGTACGCCTTGCACGGTGAGCCTCCTTGTGGGTCATCGCTTCATTATCAGAGATGACCCGAGGGGATGCCACAAAAAATAACCAATTTTTAACAACTACAGGATGGCTTTGACACTTTCCGCCAGTGATGTGGTTGGGCGGCCGATCAGTTTGCTCAGGGTACGGCTGTCGTCGAACAGGCCGCCTTTGGACGCGCCGGTGTCGGAGTCCGCCAGCATCTCCGCCAGCCCGGCAGGCAGACCAACGCCTTTCAGCGCAGCGGCGAAATCGGCTTCGCTGAGGTTCTGATACGTTACCGGCTTACCGCTCTGCTTGCTCAGTTCCGCAGCCAGTTCGCTCAGCGTCCAGGCATTATCACCCGCCAGTTCATACACCTTGCCGGCATGACCCTCTTCAGAAATCACTTTCGCTGCCGCCGCCGCGTAATCCGCACGGGTCGCAGAGGCAATTTTGCCTTCGCCTGCGGCACCCATAAATACGCCGTGTTCCAGCGCTGGCGGCGCGCTTGCCAGGTAGTTTTCGGTGTACCAGCCGTTGCGCAGCAGAGCGTAAGGCACGCCGGAGGCCGCCAGGGCATTTTCGGTTTCGACGTGCTCAACGTGCAGACCCAGCGGAGATTTGTCAGCATGCAGCAGGCTGGTATAGGCGATGAATTTCACCCCGGCGGCTTTGGCGGCGTTTATCACGTTCTGGTGCTGTACGGCACGCTGGCCCACTTCGCTGGAGGAGATGAGCAGCAGTTTATCCACGCCGTTCAGCGCGGTGGTAAATGCGGCTTCATCGGTGTAATCCGCCTGACGCACAACGACCCCTTGCTGACGCAACGCTTCGGCTTTCGCCGGGTTACGCACAATAGCCACGATCTGGCTGGCCGGAACGGTTTTCAGCAGTTCTTCAATAACGTGTTGGCCAAGCTGGCCGATTGCGCCGGTAATCGCGATCATGATGAATCTCCTTCGTGTTTGTCTGGTGTTGTGGCACACTATCACCATAACTAACTTTTAGTAAGTACGTACAAAAAGGTAAGTATGAAAACAACAATACCAACGCTCAGCGAGCAAATGCGCGATGGCAACCTCTTTGCGGAACAGTGCCCGTCACGGGAGGTGCTCAAACACGTAACCAGCCGCTGGGGCGTGCTGATCCTGGTGGCGTTACGTCAGGGGACGCATCGCTTCAGCGATCTGCGCCGCAAGATGGGCGGCGTCAGCGAGAAGATGCTGGCTCAGTCTTTACAGGCGCTGGAACATGACGGGTTTATCGATCGCGTGTCGTATCCGGTCGTGCCGCCGCATGTGGAGTATAGCCTGACGCCGCTGGGGCGGGAGGTAAGCGAGAAGGTGGCCGCGCTGGCCGACTGGATTGAGGTCAATACGCCGCAGGTGATGGCAAACCGGGAAGAGCGTGCGGCATGAAATGCCGGGTGGCGCTTGTGCTTACCCGGCCTACGGGATCGAGGATTGCGGGTAGGCCGGGTAAGGCGAAGCCGCCACCCGGCACAATCATCGCTACCTGCTCAAATCCACCTGATAAATCGCGAACCCAATATCATCCGTCGCGACCTTTTGCATCGGATACTGCGCCTTATCCTTGATAAACGCGGCTGCTTTATCGGACGGAGATGTCTCAAAGCGAATATCCAGCTTAGTGTCGCTGTGGATCGGCGCAAGTCGCCAGTTGTTATCCACCGCCGGATGAATTTCACCCGTCTTTTTCGACTCCGCGCTGATGCACGCCGCCAGCACCGAACGGTTCTCATCCGGCGAGGCAAAGGCGATGTGGCTGTCACCCGTACCGGCAAACTTACCGCCATAGGCGCGGTAGTTGTTAGTCACCACCAGGAAAGTGGCATTCGGATCAATCGCTTTGCCGTTGAAGGTCAGGTTTTTGATGCGTTCTGCCTGCGGATTAATGGCCTGACATTCGCCGTCATATTTCGCGGGCTGGGTAACGTCAATCTGATATTCCACGCCGTCGATCACGTCGAAGTTGTAGGTGCGGAAACCGTCCCAGTTAATCAGCGACTGCGGTTTGCTGCTGTGCGGATCGATCTGGTTGAACTGCCCGGCAGAGCACTCCAGCCACTCCTTCACCTCTTTCCCGGTAGCTTTCACCACCACGAGGGTGTTGGGATAGAGGTAGAGATCGGCGGCATTACGGAAGGTCAGTTGGCCTTTTTCCACCTCAACGTAGCTGGCCGGATCGTTCTTCCGGCCGCCCACTTTGAATGGCGCCGCGGCAGACAGTACCGGCAGATTTGCCAGATCCGGATCGCCCTGAATATAGTGCTCCGCATAGGCTTTCTGCGCCATGTTGACTACCTGCACGGTCGGGTCATCCTGTACCAGCGCGAGGAAGCTATACATGTTATCAGCCGATTTACCGATCGGCTTGCTGACAAATTCACGCGTCGCGTCGTGGTCATGCTTCAGGACGTCGACCAGCTTTTTATCTTCCCCTGCCAGAGATTTTTTGGCCGCTGCGTCGTAGATCGGACGCGCTTCCGCTTTCGACTGCGTGACTTTCCAGCTTCCGCTGTCGTTATTCAGCACCAGATCCACCACGCCAAGGTGGTCGCCCCACATGCCCGGCATTACCGATGGCACACCGTTAAGCGTCCCTTTTTCGATGTCCGCGCCTTTGATAGCAACGAAATCTTTGCCCGGGAAGACGGCGTGGGCGTGACCAAACAGGATCGCATCCACGCCCGGCACCTGGCTGAGATAGTACACGGAGTTCTCAGCCATCACCTGATACGGGTCGGCCGAGAGGCCAGAGTGCGCCACGACGACGACCACATCCGCCCCTTTCGCCCGCATCTCCGGCACGTATTTGCGCGCGGTTTCGGTAATGTCGTTGACGGTCACTTTCCCGTCGAGGTTGGCTTTATCCCACGTCATGATCTGCGGCGGCACAAAACCGATATAGCCGATTTTCAGCGTCTGTTTTTTACCGTCCTGGTCGACAACCTCGGTCTCTTTAATCAGATAAGGGGTAAAGAGCGGCTTCTTCGTCTTAACGTCGATGATATTGGCGTTAACGTACGGGAATTTTGCCCCTGCCAGCGCGTCGTGCAGGTATTTCAGGCCGTAGTTAAATTCGTGGTTGCCCAGATTGCCAACCGCATAATCCAGGGTGTTCATCGCTTTATAGACAGGGTGGACCTCGCCTTTTTTCAGCCCCTTCGCCGCCATGTAGTCGCCGAGCGGACTGCCCTGAATTAAGTCCCCGTTATCGACCAGCACGCTGTTTTTCACTTCACCGCGGGCGGCGTTGATCAAACTTGCCGTGCGTACCAGTCCGAATTTTTCCGTAGGGGTATCTTTGTAGTAATCGAAGTCCATCATATTGCTGTGCAGATCGGTGGTTTCCAGAATACGGAGATCCACCGTCGCTGCCTGAACGCTTGCCGCAATCAGCGTTGCCAGGAGCGTTGCGCTAAACTTAATCATCTGAGGAGTCCTTTTTTCGATCCAAGCCACAAAAGAATATGTATGTAGTATTTGTTGCTTACAGAAGTGTGAATGCTGCCAGAAAAAAGGGTGCTGAAACCAGAATTGCTTCACAGATAGCGGAATTGTTCACATTACGATATAACTAAAACAATAAGTTATGCCCACTGCGTTAACGAAGAGGTGGAGAATGTTAGATAAAATTTGTCAGCTCGCACGGGATGCGGGTGATGCCATTATGCAGGTGTACGACGGTGCGAAACCGATGGATGTTGTCAGCAAAGCGGATGACTCCCCGGTGACGGCGGCGGATATCGCGGCGCATGCGGTGATCCTGAAAGGTTTGCAGGCCCTGACGCCGGATATTCCGGTCCTTTCTGAAGAAGCGCCCCAGAGCTGGGATGAACGTCAGCACTGGCAGCGTTACTGGCTTGTCGACCCGCTGGACGGCACGAAAGAGTTTATCAAGCGTAACGGTGAATTCACCGTCAACATCGCCCTGATTGAAAAAGGAAAAGCGGTGCTTGGCGTGGTTTACGCCCCGGTGATGAAGGTGATGTACAGCGCGGCGGAAGGTAAAGCCTGGAAGGAAGAGTGCGGCGTGCGTAAGCAGATCCAGGTGCGTGATGCCCGTCCTCCGCTGGTGGTGATCAGCCGCTCGCACAGTGACAGCGAGCTGGAGGAGTACCTGCAACAGCTGGGGGAACACCAGACGACGTCGATTGGCTCGTCGCTGAAGTTCTGTCTGGTGGCGGAAGGGCAGGCGCAGCTGTACCCCCGTTTCGGGCCGACGAACGTCTGGGATACGGCGGCAGGGCATGCGGTGGCGGCGGCGGCTGGCGCGCATGTGCATGACTGGCAGGGTAAGCCACTGGACTACACCCCGCGCGAGTCATTCCTGAATCCGGGCTTCCGGGTGTCACTTTACTGAGTCAGCAGCTTATGCAGCAGGGCAACCACCTGCTGCACCTCATCCTGCGTCAGCGCGCCGTCCTTAACCCACTGTACGCGACCGTTTTTATCCAGCACGACAATCGCTGAACTCTCCTCTTCCAGCTGCCACGCCTTACGCGTCATGCCATTGCTGTCGACAATAAACTGCGACCAGGGATAGAGCTTCTTATTGCTCTCAAGGCTTGAGCGCACAAACATCCCGGAGCCGGGAATCGCGTCGTCGGTGTTCACGATGGTGGTGGTCTGGTAGCGATCGTGCGGGAGTTTTGCGGCCTTGATCGCTTCCACGAGGGTAGCGTTTTTCTCTTTAGCGGATGTACGCCCGGCAATATGTTGTACAACTCTCACTTTGCCCGCAAGCTGCGCGCTATTCCAGGCTTTATAGCTAAACTTATCATTGTCGAGAATCAATTCTCCCCGGTCAGCAATCCCGACCGGCGGGACACGTTGTCCTTTTTCAATGTTGTGTGCGGAAGCCATCAGCGGCAGCAACAGGCAAGCTGCTGCCAGGAGGTTACGTAGGGTCATGGTGTTTCCTTATTGTTAGCAGGTGATCCGACCACTTGGTCATGCGCTTTTAATCATAAGTGCGATCAATAGGCTTTTCCCGCAATCCCGATGCCAGTTTGCGGGCGAACGCACATATCCATGCAAAAACGACGGCATATACTGCGCTGTATCACGCTTTGCAAAGATTATTCTGAATAATTGTAATCAAACGGTAAATAAACTTATGCACACTGGGTAAGTACGAGGTTCTGGTCTATAGTCATTGGGCATCAAAATTTGCGCTCAGGACAGTCGGGCCGATTGTGGCACCGCAAGAGCGTATGATTCGCAGGAGATACAAGAATGAAAATTTTCCAACGCTACAACCCGCTTCAGGTGGCGAAGTACGTGAAGATCCTGTTCCGTGGACGGTTGTACATCAAGGATGTTGGCGCTTTTGAGTTCGATAAGGGCAAAATCCTTATCCCAAAAGTGAAGGACAAACAGCACTTGTCTGTGATGTCCGAAGTCAACCGTCAGGTTATGCGTCTGCAAACTGAGATGGCTTAACCAACGTGCTATGCAGTAGTAGTTAAA
The DNA here is from genome assembly GCF_000534535.1 of Enterobacter sp. MGH 33. Taxonomy (NCBI): domain Bacteria; kingdom Pseudomonadati; phylum Pseudomonadota; class Gammaproteobacteria; order Enterobacterales; family Enterobacteriaceae; genus Enterobacter; species Enterobacter sp. MGH 33. The sequence continues at coordinate 732,446 of NZ_KI973212.1, forward strand.
AAGACGGCTCCCGATGGGAGCCGTTGATGTTTGTGGGGCACACAAAGGATTACGCCGACACCTTCTCTTCGGCATCCGGCAGTTTCGGCACCAGCACGGTCGGTTTGCTATCAATACGCGTTACCAGCAGCTGGTCGATGCGGTAGTTATCAATATCCACCACTTCAAACTTGAAGCCGGAGAACTTCACCGAGTCGGTACGTTTCGGGATTTTACGCAGCATAAACATCATAAAGCCGCCGATGGTCTCGTAGTTGCCGGACTGCGGGAACTCGTCAATGTCGAGTACGCGCATGACGTCTTCAATCGGCGTACCGCCATCGATGAGCCATGAATTTTCGTCACGCTGAACAATCTGCTCTTCCAGCCCCTGGCCGACCAGGTCGCCCATCAGGGTCGTCATAACGTCGTTGAGGGTGATAATGCCCACCACCAGCGCGTATTCGTTCATGATCACCGCGAAGTCTTCTCCGGCGGTTTTGAAACTTTCCAGCGCTTCGGAGAGCGTCAGGGTGTCCGGCACTATCAGGGTATTGCGGATCTGCACGCCGCTGTTCAGCGCCAGGCTCTGGTTTGCCAGCACGCGGTTCAGCAGGTCTTTGGAGTCCACATAGCCGATGATATGGTCGATATCTTCGTTACAGACCAGGAACTTGGAGTGCGGATGCTGCGCCACTTTGGTCTTCAAGCTCTGCTCGTCTTCATGCAGATCGAACCAGATGATGTTTTCACGGCCGGTCATGGAGGACGGCACGGTACGGGATTCCAGTTCGAAAACGTTCTCAATCAGCTCGTGCTCCTGCTTACGCAGCACGCCTGCCAGCGCCCCGGCTTCCACCACCGCATAAATATCGTCGGAGGTGATGTCGTCTTTACGCACCATCGGCAGCTTGAAGATGCGGAAAATGACGTTCGCCAGGCCGTTAAAGAACCACACCAGCGGACGGAAGACATACAGGCAGAAGCGCATCGGGTTGATGATACGCAAAGCCACAGCTTCTGGCGCAATCATACCGATGCGTTTCGGGGTCAGGTCCGCGAATAAAATGAACAAGCCGGTGACCAGGGAGAAGGAGAGGATGAAGCTCAACTGCTCGGCCAGCTCTACGGACATGTACTTAACAAAGAGGCTATAAAACGCCGGAGAAAACGCTGCATCGCCCACGATACCGCCAAGGATGGCGACCGCATTCAGGCCAATTTGCACCACGGTAAAGAACATGCCGGGGTTTTCCTGCATTTTCAGAATGCGTGATGCGTTGATGTTGCCCTCGTCGGCAAGCAGCTTCAGTTTGATTTTACGGGAGGCAGCCAGCGAGATCTCCGATATTGAGAAAAATGCACTGACGGCAATAAGACAAAGTATTACTAAAATACTGTTTAACATAGTTTATCCGGCTTCTCGCCAGATCCTCAGAAGGGGAGTTGATACCATTCGTGTGAAGACACATTGAACTCAGCTCGTAGCGTTGAGCCGATTATTTCAACGGTAGTATAGCGTAAAGACGTGTAAACCTGCCAGAGGTCACGTTTTCGGCAAAAAAAGCCGGACCGGCACGGGGCCGATCCGGCGAGAAGGGCTATTTCACGATGGATAAGTTTTCGCCCACAGCCAGGCGTGTGGCATCGCCGCCCCAGACCTGATCGTACTCATAGCCTGTCAGCTGTTTGATGACCACGCGGGTGCTGGCGTCGCAGTCGCGATAGTCGCCACCGAGCTTCCGACGCGCGATCTCCTTGAGCAGCACCTTATGCGTCTCGCGGGTCAGCTTAAATTTGTAGGTCGCGAAGAAGCTCACTGCCAGCAGCGCGGCGGTGGCAAAAATCATCAGGCCAATTATTGCTCCCAGCGCGCTTTCAGGCTGTGCGCCACTGCCTTTCACAAAACCGGACTCCTGCAACACCAGGCCGATAATCATAATCGCAATGGCGACGGTGCTTTTGCGGGTCAACACCATTACGCCAGCGAAAATGCCTTCCCGGCGTTGCTGCGTGACGATCTCGTCGATATCCGGAATAAAGCTATAAATATTCCACGGAATGTAATAGAGGCCGGAACGGGCTGCACCCAGCAGGATGAAGACGGCGGAGAACAGCAGCGTTGGCACCTCTGTTTTGGTGAGATAAACCGTAAACAGGAATGCCAGCACCAGGAAAATGCAGCTATACGAAAGGCGCAGTGCGGCGGAAGGGGTCATGTTCAGCCTGTTGAGTAACAGCATAAATCCGTACGTGCCGGGCACGGAGGCAAAAGCCGCAATACTTAGCCAGCCGGACACTGCTGCCGCATCCTGACTCAGGCAATACACCACGTAATAGGTAAAGACTGAACCAAATACGTCCATCGCGGTGAAGGAGAAAATATAAATAAGAATATGCAGGCGGAAAGCGCGAATACGAAAAGAAGAGAAGAGATCCAGCACCAGATATTTGAGGTGATTAATTACTCCGCTGCTGCGCTGGGTATCAACTTTGAAGTCATATTCCTGATGCACATCTTTTGCTTCCCAGGTGCTGTACCAGGTAATAAATACCGCGATGCAAAAGACGCAGGAAAATATCAGTCCGGTTAGCGTGTAGGTAAAGGAATTATCTTTGCCGGTAAATTGCATAATCACGCCCGGAACCGACACCGCAAGAAAACCGCCCAATTGCGAGCAGATCATCCGTACGCCTGACAGGCGGCTGCGCTCTTCATAGCGGTTGGTCATCTCCGCGGCGAGGGTTTCCCACGGCACCAGCACCATCGCTGAAAGCAGTTCGATGGAAAGATAGGTGCCCAGGTAATACCAGTAACCCATGTCCGTCAGCCACAGCAGAGCATAGAGGAACATTAAAGGAGAGCTGAGTAATAAGAAGAAACGACGACGGCCAAATTTACGCCCAAGCCAGGTATCGCCGAAATTGTCGGTGATGTAACCCATTATTGGGCTTAATACCGCGTCAATGACGCGGGCAATAGCAAATATAGAGCCGGCTTCCACGACGGATAATCCGCAATAGGTGGTGTAAAAAAATAACAGCCAGGTGCCGATAATGGCGAAAGCGCCTCCGCCAAAGAGGTCGGTTATGCCGTAGCCAAGCGCCACGCCATAACCCACTCTGCGTTCAGTTGGTTTAACCATAATAATATCCAGTGTAGGGTAGATGTAGAGGTTGTATTTTTATTGCACTGCTGGACTACACGTGACGTTCTAATTATTAATATCTATCCATTGTCTTAACTGAGATGACCGATAAAAAGCCTCCACAATCTTGAGTGATTTTCCGGCGGTACAAATATCGGTAAAATCCGTACTCTCCGGGTGATGAATAGCGTGATAAAAACGGCGGATCGCCTGCTGGTGTCCTAATCCCCAGTAACTTTTTGCGGTGCCATCGGGAGAGGCATCGCTTTCCAGGCGAAACCGTTCGCCGGGCGTTATGCGCCAGAGCGTGTTGTCGTTGAGCAGCAGTGAGCCGCGCTCGCAGTGGATCTCCAGACAGAGGGGGGAATCCGTGGTGTGGCAGTTGCTGGCATAAAACAGACCGCGGGCACCGTTGGTGAAGTGAAGCGTGGCCATCGCGCTGTCTTCCCCTTGCGTGACGTCAGCCAGTTCGCCGCTGTCGACTACCCCCTTCAGCCGCGTGGCGCCACCCGTAAACCACTGCATCAGATCGAGGGTATGGATCGCCTGGTTGATTAGCAGGCTTCCACCTTCCGTTGCCAGCTGCCCGCGCCACGGGCTTTCCGTGTAATACGCCCCCGAGCGGGACCAGGTCAGCACAGCTTTGATACTTAACATCTTTCCCAGTACGCCTTCCGCCAGCTCCTTGCGAATGCGCAGGCTGGTCGGATTGAGCCGGTTCTGGTAGCAGACGCCGAGCCTGCCGGGTGCCTGCGCGGCGGCAGAGGCAATGTCGGCAAGCTCGCTGCTGTTCATGCCCACCGGTTTTTCGCAAAAGACATGTTTCCCGGCGGCCAGCGCCGCCAGAATCATGTTTTTGTGCTCGAAGTGGGGCGTGCAGATATGCACCACGTTGATGCTGTCATCCAGCAGCATTTCCCGGTAATCCTGATAAAAGCGGCACTGATAGTTCATCGCCAGCTTCAGTCCTTTGACGCTGTCGATATCGACCAGCGCGCGCAGCGCGACATTGGGGATTTGCCTCAGGGCATTCACATGGCAACTGTGAATAGCCCCGGCACCGATAATCGCCGTGTTCAGGATGTTCATGTCGTCCCCTTAGTCAGCTGCGTTTGCGAGCATTTGTGCTTTCACGCACAGTTCGGCAGCTTTGAAAGCATGCGCCTGAGTCATGGCATTTTCGGTGCGGTGCAGGCAGTCGAGGATCAGTTCGCCAAAGTACGGGAACCCAACCTGCCCGGCCACAGGATAGCGGAACTCGCCCTCGTTATTGACGAGGTAGACGACATCCTGCTCACCCCGGGTGAGATCGACATATTTACGGATCTCGATATACCCGTCGGTACCGAGCAGCGTCAGGCGACCATCGCCCCAGGTGGAGAGCCCGTCAGGAGTGAACCAGTCACAACGGAAATAGCCGCTGGCGCCGTTTTCTCCTTTGAGCATGGCGTCGCCAAAATCTTCGAATGCGGGATACTGCGGGTGGTTAACGTTGCGCACCTGGCTGGCGACCACGGTGGCGTCGCGGTTGCCGGTATAAAACAGGAACTGCTCGATCTGGTGGCTGCCGATGTCGCACAGGATGCCGCCGAAATAGCGGCGATCGTAGAACCAGTCCGGGCGGCCAGTCCCTTCCCGGTGCGGCCCCATGCCCAGGGTTTGCACCACGCGACCAATGGCGCCTTGCTGTACCAGCTGCCCGGCAAAGACCGCGCTTTCCACGTGCAGACGCTCGCTGTAGTAGACCGCGTATTTTTTCCCGGTTTTCTCCACCATCGCTTTGGCGTCTGCCAGCTGTTCAAGGGTGGTGAGCGGCGCTTTGTCCGTGAAGTAGTCTTTGCCAGCCGTCATCGCCTTCAGCCCCAGCGCACAGCGTTCGGAGGGGATGGCCGCCCCGGCCACCAGGCGCACGTCGCCATCGGCGAGAATAACGTCCAGGGAATCAGCCACCTTCACCTGCGGGTACTGCTGAACAAACGTGTCCACTTTCGCCGGATCGGGATCGTAAACCCACTTCAGCGTGGCACCTGCTTCAATCAGGCCATTACACATTCCGTAGATATGGCCGTGGTCGAGCGCGGCGGCGGCAAATACAAATTCACCCGCCTGCACCACCGGCTGCGGTTTGCCCACCGGCGCGTAGTTCATTCCGTCATTCTTGTTCATGGTTACAGTCCTCGATCCAGATCTTTACCCAGAGGGATAGCGCCCACTTCGCTGAAGTTGGCGACGCTTGCGGATTTTTCATAAAAACGGGGGGCGAGGGCGTTCGTCCCGCCGGTACGGTAAAACGGATCATCGCGGCCAACAGGCAGGGAAACGACACTGCGGGTAATGGCTGATTTATACATCGCAGTAATCAGCTCCAGCGAGCGCTTACCCTGCACGCCGTCCACCAGCGGGGCCGTACCGCGCTCAATGCTCTGAAGCAGGTCGTTAATCTGCCCGGTGTGCAGAGTCCATTCGAGCCTGGGCGTCGCCTGGAAAACGGCGTCAAGCTGGGCTTCTCGCTCAATATCGTTGGTCTCCTGCGGGAAGCCGTTGTCAGCACTCACGCTGGCATAAGCCTGCCATGGGGCGGAGATGCGCGCTTTATCACCCTGGATAATGATCTTCTGATCTTCCCCGTGGTGTACTACCGAGGCGGTAAGCTGGGTGAGTGCGCCGCTGGGGTATTTGAATATCGCGGCGCTAAGGTCTTCCACTTCGGCGTTGTCATGGGCCACGTTGGTCATCATCGCCACCACCTCAGACGGGAAGCCGAGCATCCACTGAATGGCGTCAATATGGTGCACCGCGTGGTTCAGCGTGCAGCCGCCCCCTTCCTTTTCCCACGTGCCGCGCCACCACAGGTCGTAGTAGCAATGTCCGCGCCACCAGAAGGAATCCACCTGCGCATGGCATATTTTTCCGGCGAGGCCGGAATCCAGCGCCGCTTTTAAGCGCCAGAAGGCATCGGTAAAGCGGTTCTGGGCAATAATGGAGAGCGTTTTTCCGCTGGCCTGCTGGGCGGCGATCATCGCATCACACTCCTCCAGCGAGGCGGCCATCGGTTTTTCACACAGCACATGGCAGCCGGCATGAAGCGCATCGATGCTGATCTCCGCATGGACATAGGGCGGGGTGCAGACGTCAACGATATCGATGGGAAGCGCATCCTCCAGCAACTGCCGGTGGCTGGCGTACACGCGGGCGTCCGTCAGGCCGTAACGCGCTTTTTTCTCTTCCGCTTTCTCGGGATAGATATCAACCAGCGCAACGATCCGGCAGCGCTGTCCAAACTGCAAATAACCCTGAATATGGTTATGGGAGATATTTCCTGTTCCCACAATGGCGACATTTAACATCGATTTTCTCCGGTGTTACCAGGTACCCGCGGCATCCAGCGTGATGCTGGTGGCCCCTTTATCTACAGAGGTGCTGATGCGCTGCTGAAGCAGGCGCAGGTATTGCTTTTCGTTCAGCGGTAGCTCAACCCAGTCGTCCGTCCAGGTGGAGAGGTGCATGGCGTTAGAGAGGGTTAAACCGCGAATGCCGTCCAGACCCGGTGCAATCAACGGCTCGCCGCACAGCACGGCGGCGCAGAAGTTGGCGGTGATGACGTGGTGCTCGCTGTATTCCGGGGCAACAGGGACAGAAACCTCCCAGCATTCCGGCTCACCGAAGCCATTCTGCCAGCGAGCGTTAAACTCGGTTTCCGATTCGCGCAGCCGCCAGTAGCGCAGTTTGCCCTCGTCGACGACCACTTTGCCGCGATCGCCGACAATCTCCAGGCGGTTGGTACCCGGTGTTTCCGCGACGGTGGTAATGAACACGCCGGTCGCGCCACTGGCATATTCGGCGTAGGCTGTCACCTCGTCTTCCACTTCGATATCGCGATGCTTACCGAACTGGCAAAACGCGCGCAGACGAACCGGCATGCCCACCAGCCACTGCCAGAGATCGAGCTGGTGCGGGTCCTGGTTGAGCAGCACGCCGCCGCCTTCCCCTTTCCAGGTGGCGCGCCAGCCGCCGGAGTTGTAGTAACTCTGCGAGCGATACCAGTTGGTGATGATCCAGTTGGAGCGGCGGATCTCGCCCAGCTCGCCGCTGTCGATCAGATCTTTCACTTTCTGATACAGCGGGTTGGGCCGCTGGTTATACATGATGCCGAACACCACGTCGCACTCCCGGGCGCAGGCGTTCATCTCCTGGACCTGCGCGGTGTAGACGCCTGCTGGCTTCTCACACAGGGTATGAATGCCGTGGCGCATCGCCAGCATCGACAGGTGCGGGTGATCGTAATGCGGCGTGGCGACAATGACCGCATCGATAAGCCCGCTCTGGAGCATCTCCTGCGCATCACTGAACAGCGGAATGCCACCAACCAGCTGCCGAATGGCCGGATGCTTTTCCGGCGCGTTATCGCACACCGCCGTAAGGCAGGCGTCGCTGACGGTTCCGGCCAGTAAATAGCGTGCGTGGACCGTACCGATATTACCTATACCAATAATGCCAAAACGTACCTTCTCCATTTCTCACCTTAATTTCAGTCAAAAAGCGTGATGACCGAAAAATAGGAAAGGCGAGACGTAGCGACAATGTGTTTTTGTGAGAATACTCGCAAGGTGAATAAGTAAACTCCAACCATTTTGAAATTTGGTTTTAAAATCAAAGCGCTGTTTCTGCAAATATTTGCAAAAACTGATTGAGAGCGAGGTCACACTATGCCGGGCAAGTTAAAAATGGAGGAGATCGCATCCCTGACGGGATATTCCGTGAGCACGGTTTCCAGGGTGTTGAGCGGCAAGTCTTATACCAGCGATAAGGCCCGGGAAGCCATTGTCCGCACCGCGCGGGAGCTTGGCGTGCTGGAGTCGATGGCGAGCGGACGGCTTTTAATTAACGGAATCGCTGTATTTGCGCCTGAAAGAACGTTTCAGGGTCGTGGGGATATTTTTTATCTGGAAGTGACCAAAGGCATTGCGGAAGCCAGCGCGCCACATAATGTCTGGATCAGTTATTGCGGATTAGAGGAACAGAATGCGGACGTGAAATTATTTATGGAAAAGGCAAGCCATAAAAATATTAACGCAATAATTATCATTGGTACGGATGATTCCACCATATTTAAGCTGGCCAGCACGCTGAATAAACCCTGTGTATTAATTAATTCCGTCGACCGGGACCGGGTGCTGGATTCGGTTTCGCCCGATCATCGCGCAATCGGCTTTACCACGATGCAATATCTTTTCGAGCAGGGGCATCGCCGGGTGCTGACCATCACCTGTTTACGCCGGGACACGCTCTATGCCCGGCTGGATGGAATTAAAGAAGCGTACCGGCATTTTCATGTGGCGTTTGAGCCGCAGCGGGATTTACTGGTCACGGAGTGGTTTACCGCTGAAGAGGCTGAGCGCGAGCTGGATGCGTGGCTGTTACGTCACGACAGAGCGCAGTGGCCTGAGGTCATTTTTCCCAACAGCACCAGCATGACCGAGGGTGTGCTGAAGGCGTTACAGCGGCATGGGCTGCGCGTGCCGGAAGACATCTCCATCATCACCACCGATTTTGCGTGGAATTTAGCAAACCGGCTTGAAAAGCCCATTACGGGGATCACGGTGCCCTGTCGGGATTTGGGTATAGAAGCGGTGCATTTGCTGCAAACGCGGCTCAACCGACCACAGGCGCCAGTGTTTAACCTGCTGTTGCAGGGGAAAGTCATTGATTACGGCTCGGTGAGTAATGCCACGCGCCACGCGGCTCGCGTGGCGCTGATGCAGTAATCAGGCCTGCTGGGGAGGCAGGCAAACGCCAATGCCGCCGATACCGCAGTAGCCGTACGGATTTTTATGCAGGTACTGCTGGTGGTCGTCTTCGGCATAGTAGAACGGTTTCGCGGTAGCGATTTCCGTCGTGACCTGACGTTTATCACCGGCCGCCTGCATCGCTTCCTGGAAACGCGTCAGGCTGGCGTGGGCGGCGGCCTCCTGCTCTGGGGTGAGCGGGTAGATGGCCGAACGGTATTGGGTGCCGTGATCGTTACCCTGACGCATGCCCTGCGCCGGGTCATGGTTTTCCCAGAACACCTGGAGCAGCTGTTCATAGCTAATGACGCTCGGGTCATACACCACACGCACCGCTTCAGCATGACCGGTCTCACCGGAACAGACTTCGCGATAGGTTGGGTTAGGCGTATATCCTCCGGTGTAGCCCGCAGCGGTGCTGTACACGCCCGGCAGTTGCCAGAACAGGCGTTCTACGCCCCAGAAGCAGCCCATGGCAAACAGGGCGATCTCCATTCCATCAGGAACGTTTGTCATTGAATGGTTGTTTACGGCGTGTAATGTTGCCACTGGCATAGGGGTGTTGCGTCCCGGTAACGCATCGGCTTGTGATACCAGATGCTTTTTATCGAATAAACTCACGGTGGGGCCTCCCGGGTAGCGTTGTTTCGGTTAAGGTTGTCACGAAGCGTTTAATTGAACACAATAAATGCGATGAATGAGTCTAGATTTAATCATAAGAAATATTTGGGTGTTACACCCTTTTTCAACCCGTAATTTGGGTTTTTGGCTTTCAGGCCGTATTTTGCCGCGGAGCGGCACTGCATTTGCTTCCAGGGTGGAAACAGGGATATTCAGGAGAAAACGTGACAAAGATCCGCCAGTTATGTTTAGTCAGTTTAATGCTGACCAGCGGGATTGCCAGCGCGGCGAATGTCCGTTTGCAGGTTGAGGGGTTATCCGGGGCGCTGGAAAAAAACGTGCGTGCGCAGCTTTCTACCATCCAGAGCGATGAGGTCACGCCGGATCGGCGTTTTCGCGCGCGCGTGGATGACGCCATCCGCGAAGGCTTAAAGGCGTTGGGGTACTACGAACCCACCATCGATTTCGATTTACGCCCGCCGCCGGCGAAAGGACGCCAGGTGTTGATTGCCCGCGTCTCGCCGGGCGAACCCGTCCTGATTGGCGGCACGAACGTGGTGCTGCGCGGCGGTGCGCGCACCGATCGGGACTACCTGGATCTGCTCAGCACCCGTCCGAAAGTGGGCACCGTGCTCAATCACGGGGATTACGATCGTTTTAAAAAATCCTTAACCAGCGTTTCGCTGCGCAAAGGCTACTTCGACAGCCGGTTCAACAAAAGCCAGCTGGGCGTTGCGCTTGAGCGACGTCAGGCATTCTGGGATATCGATTACGACAGCGGCGAGCGCTACCGGTTTGGCGATGTGACCTTCGAAGGATCGCAAATCCGTGACGAGTATCTGCAAAATCTGGTGCCGTTTAAAAAGGGCGACTACTACCAGTCCAGCGACCTGGGCGAGCTGAACCGTCGTTTGTCCGCGACGGGCTGGTTTAACTCCGTGGTGGTAGCGCCGGAATTTGATAAATCCCGTAAAACGAAAGTGTTACCGCTGCATGGCGTGGTCTCTCCGCGCACCGAGAACACCATTGAGACCGGTGTCGGCTACTCCACGGACGTCGGCCCGCGCGTGAAAGCCTCATGGAAAAAACCGTGGATGAACTCCTACGGCCACAGCCTGACCACCAGCGTCAGCCTGTCTGCGCCTGAACAGCAGCTGGACTTCAGCTATAAAATGCCGCTGCTGAAAAATCCGCTTGAGCAATACTACCTCGTGCAGGGCGGCTTTAAGCGTACCGATTTGAACGATACCGAGCAGGACTCGACGACGCTTGCGGTATCACGCTTCTGGGATCTCTCCAGCGGCTGGCAGCGCGCCATTAACCTGCGCTGGAGCCTCGACCACTTTACCCAGGCAAACGTCACCAACACCACCATGCTGCTTTATCCGGGCGTGATGATCAGCCGTACCCGCTCGCGCGGTGGCCTGATGCCGACCTGGGGCGATTCTCAGCGCTACTCCATCGATTACTCCAACACCGCCTGGGGCTCCGACGTAGACTTCTCCGTCTTTCAGGCGCAAAACGTCTGGATCCGCACGCTGTACGACAAACACCGCTTTGTGATGCGCGGTAATCTCGGCTGGATCGAAACCGGTGACTTCGAACGCGTCCCGCCGGATCTGCGCTTCTTCGCCGGGGGCGACCGCAGCATTCGCGGGTATAAGTATAAATCGATCTCACCTGAAAACGACAAAGGCCAGTTGACCGGGGCGTCAAAACTGGCGACTGGCTCGCTGGAGTACCAGTACAACGTCAGCGGCAAGTGGTGGGGAGCGATGTTCGTTGACGGCGGTGAAGCGGTGAACGATATCCGCCGCAGCGATTTCAAAACCGGCGCGGGCGTAGGCGTGCGCTGGCAGTCACCGGTCGGGCCCATCAAGCTCGATTTCGCCGTTCCGGTGGGCGACAAAGACGAACACGGTTTACAGTTTTACATCGGTCTGGGGCCTGAATTATGAGTTTATGGAAGAAGATAAGCCTCGGGGTGCTGATTTTTATCGTATTACTGCTCGGTACGGTGGCGTTTCTGGTGGGCACCACCACGGGCCTGCATTTGCTGTTTAACGCCGCGAACCGCTGGGTGCCGGGGCTGGAAATCGGCCAGGTAACGGGCGGCTGGCGCGATCTGCGCCTGAAAAATATCCGTTATGAACAGCCCGGTGTGGCGGTGAATGCGGGCGAGTTTCATCTGGCGGTCAAGCTCGGCTGCCTGCGGGACAGCCAGCTGTGCGTAAACGATCTGTCGCTAAAAGACGTTAACGTGGCGATAGATTCCAAAAAAATGCCGAAGTCCGAGCCTGTCGAAGAAGAGGACAGCGGCCCGCTGAACCTCTCCACGCCGTACCCGATTGCGCTTTACCGGGTCGCACTGGATAACGTGAATATCAAAATCGACGACACGACGGTATCCGTGATGGATTTCACCTCTGGTCTGCGCTGGCAGGAGAAAAACCTCACTCTGACCCCAACCTCCCTGCAAGGGCTGCTGATTGCGCTACCGAAGGTGGCCGACGTGGCGCAGGAAGTGATCGTCGAGCCGAAGATCCAGAACCCGCAGCCGGAAGAAAAACCGCTGGGCGAAACGCTGAAAGATCTCTTCTCGAAACCGGTTCTGCCGGAGATGACCGACGTGCATCTGCCGCTGAACCTCAATATCGAAGAGTTTAAGGGCGAGCAGTTGCGTCTGACAGGCGATACCGATCTGACGGTCTTCAACATGCTGCTTAAAGTCAGCAGTATCGACGGCAACATGAAGCTCGACGCGCTGGATATTGATACTAACCAGGGGTCGGTCAACGCCTCAGGCAATGCGCTACTGCGTGACAACTGGCCGGTAGATATTACGCTGAACAGCGCCCTGAACATCGATCCGCTGAAAGGCGAAAAGGTGAAGGTGAAAGTCGGCGGCGCGCTGCGCGAGAAGCTGGAGTTCGGCGTGAACCTCTCCGGACCGGTGGATATGGTGCTGCGCGGGCAAACCCAGCTGGCAGAGGCCGGTTTACCGCTCAACCTTGAGGTTGTCAGCAAGCAGCTTTACTGGCCGTTCACCGGCGAAAAACAGTTCCAGGCTGACGATCTGAAGCTGAAGCTGAGTGGCAAAATGACCGACTACACGCTGTCGTTCCGCACGGCAGTGAAGGGGCAGGGGGTACCGCCCGCCGATATCACCCTGGATGCGAAGGGTAACGAGTTGCAGGTTAACCTCGACAAGCTGACCGTGGCGGCGCTGGAAGGAAAAACCGAGCTGACCGCGCTGCTCGACTGGCAGCAGGCGATCAGCTGGCGCGGCGAGCTGAAGCTGACCGGGATCAACACCGCTAAAGAGGTCCCGGACTGGCCGTCAAAACTGGATGGCCTGATCAAAACCCGCGGTAGCCTGTACGGTGGCACCTGGCAGATGGACGTGCCGGAACTCAAGCTCACCGGCAACGTGAAGCAGAACAAAGTCAACGTAGAGGGCTCGCTTAAGGGCAACAGCTATCTCCAGTGGGTGATCCCGGGCCTGCACGTGGCGCTGGGTCGCAACACGGCGGATATCAAAGGCGAGCTGGGCGTGAAAGACCTCAATCTGGATGCCACCATCGACGCGCCAAATCTCGATAACGCCCTGCCGGGTCTTGGCGGCACGGCGAAGGGGTTAGTGAAGGTTCGCGGTACGGTGGAGGCGCCGCAGCTGCTGGCGGACATCACCGCCAATAACCTGCGCTGGCAGGAACTTTCTATTGCCCGCGTGCGTGTCGAGGGAGACGTGAAATCCACCGATCAGATCGGCGGAAACCTGGATCTGCGCGTGGAGCGTATCTCTCAGCCGGACGTGAACATCAGTCTGGTCACGCTGGCGGCAAAAGGTAACGAAAAGCAGCACGATCTCCAGCTACGCGTGCAGGGCGAGCCGGTCTCCGGGCAGCTGCACCTGACGGGCAGTTTTGACCGCCAGGCGACGCGCTGGAAAGGCGTGCTGGATAACACCCGCTTCAGCACGCCGGTCGGCCCGCTGGTGCTGTCGCGGTCTGTCGCGCTGGATTACCGCAACGCGGAGCAAAAGATCAGCATTGGGCCACACTGCTGGACCAACCCGAATGCTGAGCTGTGCGTGCCGCAGACCATTGATGCGGGCGCGGAAGGACGCGCGCAGATCAACCTCAACCGTTTCGACCTGGCGATGCTGAAACCGTTTATGCCGGAAACCACCCAGGCCAGCGGGGTCTTCAGCGGCAAAGCGGACGTCGCGTGGGACACCACCAAAGAGGGACTGCCGCAGGGCAGCGTTACCCTCTCCGGACGTAACGTGAAGGTGACGCAGGAGGTCAATGACGCGCCGCTGCCGGTGGCGTTCGACACCCTGAATGTGAACGCTGACCTGCGTAACAATCGTGCGGAACTGGGATGGCTGATCCGCCTGACCAACAACGGTCAGTTTGACGGACAGGTGCAAATTACCGATCCGCAAGGGCGGCGCAATCTCGGCGGCAACGTCAATATTCGCAACTTCAACCTGGCGATGGTGAATCCGATCTTCTCGCGGGGAGAAAAGGCGGCGGGGATGCTCAGCGCCAACCTGCGTCTGGCGGGGGATGCGCAAAGCCCACAGCTGTTTGGCCAGATGCGGTTAAACGGCGTGGACATTGACGGTAACTTTATGCCGTTCGATATGCAGCCAAGCCAGCTGGCGATGAACTTTAACGGCCAAAGCTCAACCCTCAGTGGCTCAGTACTGACGCAGCAGGGACAAATCAACCTGAGCGGTGACGCAGACTGGAGCCAGCTCGACAACTGGCGCGCCCGTATTGCGGCCAAGGGCAGCAGGGTGCGTATCACGGTACCGCCGATGGTGCGCCTGGACGTGTCGCCAGACGTGGTCTTTGAGGCAACGCCGAGTCTCTTCACCCTGGACGGCCGTGTTGACGTACCGTGGGCGCGCATCGTGGTTCACGAGGTGCCGGAAAGCGCGGTTGGCGTCTCCAGTGACGAAGTTATGCTCAATGAAAATCTGAAACCTGTTGAACAGAAGAGCGCTGGCATACCGATCAATAGTAATCTTATCGTGCACGTGGGGAATAACGTGCGTTTGGACGCGTTTGGGCTGAAGGCGAGACTCACGGGTGACCTGAAAGTGGCGCAGGATCAACAGGGACTTGGCCTCAATGGACAAATCAATATTCCTGAAGGGCGCTTCCATGCCTACGGTCAGGATTTGATTGTGCGTAAAGGCGAGCTGCTGTTCTCCGGTCCACCGGATCAGCCAGTACTCAATATCGAAGCGATCCGTAACCCGGAAGCCACCGAAGATGATGTGATTGCAGGCGTGCGCGTGACGGGCTCCGCCGATGAACCTAAGGCAGAGATCTTCTCTGACCCGGCCATGTCGCAACAGGAAGCGCTCTCTTACCTCCTTCGCGGCCAGGGTCTGGATAGCCAACAGGGCGATGGTGCGGCAATGACATCAATGTTAGTCGGTCTGGGGGTTGCACAAAGTGGTCAGGTTGTGGGTAAAATCGGCGAGACGTTTGGCGTAAGCAATCTGGCGCTGGACACTCAGGGCGTGGGTGACTCTTCGCAGGTAGTGGTCAGCGGCTATGTACTGCCGGGTCTACAGGTAAAATATGGCGTGGGGATCTTTGACTCACTGGCTACACTCACGTTACGTTATCGCCTGATGCCTAAGCTATATCTGGAAGCAGTGTCCGGCGTAGACCAGGCACTTGATCTGCTCTATCAGTTTGAGTTTTAGCAATGCGAATATTTGTTTACGGCAGTTTACGAACCAGGCAAGGCAACAGCCACTGGATGACCAACGCCCAGTTGCTGGGAAATTACACAATCGAAAACTACCAGTTGTACAGTCTGGGCCACTATCCAGGCGCGGTTCCGGGGAACGGAACGGTACAGGGTGAGGTTTATCGTATTGATAATGCCACGCTGGCCGAACTTGATGCCTTGCGCACCAGGGGCGGTGAATACGCTCGCCAGTTGATCCAGACGCCTTACGGCAGTGCATGGATGTACGTGTACCAACGTTCGGTCGACGGGTTAACGTTGATTGAAAGCGGTAACTGGTTAGACAGAGACCAGTTCTGAAAAACGACAACGCCACCTTACGGTGGCGTTGTCGTTTTGCGCCGTAGGCCCGAGCAAGCGAAGCGCCGCCGGGCGCATCGACAGGCACAAAAAAGCCCCGACGCGCGGGGCTTAGTCTCAGCAGTAAGAATTACTTCTTAGCCGCACGCTCGAAAGAGGCGATGATTTCTGCTTTCGCCGCTTCTGCGTTATCCCAGCCTTCAACTTTAACCCATTTGCCTTTTTCGAGATCTTTGTAGTGCTCGAAGAAGTGGGCGATCTGCGCTTTCAGCAGCTCTGGCAGGTCGTTCACATCTTTAATGTGATCGTACTCTTTGCTCAGCTTGGTGTGCGGTACGGCAACCAGTTTCGCATCTTCACCCGCTTCGTCAGTCATTTTCAGCACGCCAACAGGACGGCAGCGAATGACGGAGCCTGGCTGCAATGGATATGGCGTTGGGACCAGTACGTCAACCGGGTCACCGTCCAGAGACAGAGTGTGGTTGATGTAGCCGTAGTTGCACGGATAGAACATGGCGGTAGACATGAAACGGTCAACGAACAGCGCACCGGTGTCTTTGTCGATTTCGTATTTGATTGGATCTGCGTTGGCCGGGATTTCGATCACAACGTAGATGTCTTCTGGCAGTTCTTTACCCGCAGGGACGTTGAGTAAGCTCATGTCGGTGTCCTTTAAAATGGATGGTAAACAAGTGGCAGGTATTATAGCCAACTGGCGCTGAAAGTCTCCGCCTGTTTTCGTCTTCTCTCCCTCGCGCCTTCACTTTTCGGACCGTTTCCATGACAGGATAATCCATAAACTCAGCCGCATTTTAAATGTTGAAATGAAAGCGATTACAAACTTGTGATTAACGTTTTATTCACTTTTCTGAAGTGTGATGTAACGCAATCCGTAACATATTCCATTGGCTATAGTTCATCCGCGGAACATCTTTTAACCAACAATAACCTACCCTACGAGGACGTTCATATGTGGAAGCGCTTACTTCTTGTTACAGCAGTTTCGGCAGCCATGTCGTCTATGGCGATGGCCGCACCCTTAACCGTTGGATTTTCGCAGGTCGGATCTGAATCTGGCTGGCGCGCCGCTGAAACGAATGTGGCGAAAAGTGAGGCCGAAAAGCGCGGTATTACGCTGAAAATCGCCGATGGTCAGCAAAAGCAAGAGAACCAGATTAAAGCGGTGCGCTCGTTTATCGCTCAGGGCGTGGATGCCATCTTTATTGCCCCGGTTGTCGCCACGGGCTGGGAGCCGGTGCTGAAGGAAGCCAAAGATGCTGAAATTCCGGTCTTCCTGCTCGACCGTTCCATCGACGTAAAAGACAAATCTCTCTATATGACCACCGTCACCGCCGATAACGTGCTGGAAGGCAAACTGATTGGTGACTGGCTGGTGAAGCAGGTGGATGGCAAGCCGTGTAACGTGGTTGAGTTGCAGGGCACCGTCGGGGCGAGCGTGGCTATCGACCGTAAGAAAGGTTTCGCGGAGGCCATCGCCAAAGCACCAAACATTAAGATCATCCGTTCTCAGTCCGGCGACTTCACCCGTAGTAAGGGTAAAGAGGTCATGGAAAGCTTCATCAAGGCAGAAAATAACGGCAAAAATATCTGCATGGTTTACGCCCACAACGACGACATGGTGATCGGCGCCATCCAGGCCATCAAAGAAGCGGGCCTGAAGCCGGGCAAAGATATCCTCACCGGCTCGATCGACGGCGTACCGGACATCTACAAAGCGATGCTTGACGGCGAAGCGAACGCCAGCGTGGAGCTGACGCCAAATATGGCGGGCCCGGCATTCGATGCGCTGGAGAAATTCAAGAAAGACGGCACCCAGCCTGAGAAGTTGACCATCACCAAATCCACGCTCTACCTGCCGGACACGGCGAAAGAAGAGTTAGAGAAGAAGAAAAATATGGGCTACTGATCCAGTGAAATTGCCGGGTGGCGCTGCGCTTACCCGGCCTACGATACGCTCTTTTGTAGGCCGGATAAGCGTAGCGTCATCCGGCCTGATGCAGGGGGAAACCATGACCACCGAACAACACCAGGAAATCCTCCGCACAGAGGGCCTGAGTAAATTTTTCCCTGGCGTTAAGGCGCTGGATAACGTTGATTTCAGCCTGCGGCGTGGGGAGATCATGGCGTTGCTCGGCGAAAACGGGGCGGGGAAGTCGACGCTGATTAAAACCCTGACCGGGGTCTATCACGCCGATCGCGGCGCTATCTGGCTGGAAGGTAACGCCATTTCGCCCAAAAACACCGCGCATGCCCAGCAACTGGGGATCGGCACGGTCTACCAGGAAGTGAACCTGCTGCCAAACATGTCGGTAGCGGATAACCTGTTTATTGGCCGCGAACCCAGACGTTTTGGCCTGCTGCGCCGCAAAGAGATGGAAGCGCGCGCCGCGAAGCTGATGGAATCGTATGGCTTCTCTCTCGACGTGCGCGAACCACTGAACCGTTTTTCCGTAGCGATGCAGCAAATCGTCGCGATCTGTCGCGCTATCGATCTCTCGGCGAAAGTGCTGATCCTCGATGAACCCACCGCCAGCCTCGATACCCAGGAAGTGGAGATGCTTTTTACCCTGATGCGCCAGCTGCGTAATCAGGGCGTCAGCCTGATTTTCGTGACGCATTTCCTCGATCAGGTTTACGAGGTGAGCGACCGTATAACGGTGCTGCGCAACGGCAGCTTTGTCGGCTGCCGGGAAACCCGCGAGCTGCCGCAGATAGAGCTGGTCAAAATGATGCTGGGCCGCGAGCTCGAGACCAACGCGCTTCAGCGCGCGGGCCGTACGCTGCTGAGCGAAAAACCGATCGCCGCGTTTCACGATTACGGCAGAAAAGGGACCATCGCGCCGTTTAACCTCGAGGTACGCCCCGGTGAAATTGTGGGTCTGGCGGGGCTGTTAGGCTCCGGGCGCACCGAAACCGCCGAAGTCATCTTCGGCATCAAACCTGCCGACAGCGGAACGGCGCTGATCAAAGGCAAACCACAAACGCTACGTTCACCGCATCAGGCGTCGTGCCTCGGCGTGGGCTTCTGTCCGGAGGACAGGAAAACGGACGGGATTATTGCCGCCGCCTCGGTGCGGGAAAACATCATTCTGGCGCTACAGGCCCAGCGCGGCTGGCTGCGTCCGATCCCTAAGCGCGAGCAGAACGCGATTGCCGAGCGCTTCATCCGCCAGCTCGGTATACGTACCCCGAGCGCGGAACAGCCCATCGAGTTCCTCTCGGGCGGTAATCAGCAGAAGGTGTTGCTCTCTCGCTGGCTGCTCACCAAGCCGCAGTTCCTGATCCTCGACGAGCCCACGCGCGGTATCGACGTGGGCGCGCATGCCGAAATCATCCGGCTTATCGAAACGCTTTGCGCCGACGGTCTGGCGCTGCTGGTGATCTCGTCCGAGCTGGAGGAGCTGGTCGGCTATGCCGATCGCGTCATCATCATGCGCGATCGCAGGCAGGTGGCAGAGATCCCGCTGGATAAACTGTCGGTACCGGCGATCATGAATGCCATCGCGGCGTAAGGAGTCAAATGTGATGTCCCGTTCTCTTTCGCAAACTGGCGAAGCGAAGCGCCGCTTCACCTGGCCGACCGGCACGCCGCAAATCGTGGCGCTGCTGCTGGTGCTGCTGGTGGATAGCCTGGTGGCTCCGCATTTTTTCCAGATCGTCGTGCAGGATGGCCGCCTGTTTGGTAGCCCGATCGACATCTTAAACCGTGCCGCGCCAGTGGCGCTGCTGGCGATTGGTATGACGCTGGTCATTGCCACCGGCGGGATCGACCTCTCCGTCGGTGCGGTAATGGCGATTGCGGGCGCCACCGCCGCCTCGATGACCGTCGCCGGGCACAGCCTGCCGGTGGTTCTGCTGGCCGCGCTGGGCTCCGGTGTATTAGCCGGGCTATGGAACGGCATTCTGGTCGCAGTGCTCAAGATCCAGCCGTTTGTCGCGACGTTGATTTTGATGGTGGCCGGGCGCGGTGTGGCGCAGCTTATCACCTCCGGTCAAATCGTCACCTTTAACTCCCCGAGCCTGGCGTGGATCGGCAGCGGTAATTTTCTGTTCTTCCCGACGCCGGTGATCGTCGCGCTGGTGACGCTGGTGATGTTCTGGCTTTTCACCCGCAAAACGGCGCTCGGGATGTTCATCGAAGCGGTGGGGATTAACATTCGGGCCGCGAAAAACGCCGGGGTAAATACGCGGCTGATGGTGATGCTGACTTACGTGCTGAGCGGCGTCTGTGCTGCGATTGCCGGGGTGATCGTGGCCGCCGATATTCGCGGAGCGGATGCCAATAACGCCGGACTCTGGCTCGAGCTGGATGCGATCCTCGCGGTGGTTATCGGCGGTGGATCGCTGATGGGCGGACGTTTTAATTTGCTGCTCTCGGTGGTGGGGGCGTTGATTATTCAGGGTATGAATACCGGTATTTTGCTCTCCGGGTTCCAGC
Source organism: Enterobacter sp. MGH 33 (assembly GCF_000534535.1). NCBI lineage: Bacteria > Pseudomonadati > Pseudomonadota > Gammaproteobacteria > Enterobacterales > Enterobacteriaceae > Enterobacter > Enterobacter sp. MGH 33. The sequence continues at coordinate 752,518 of NZ_KI973212.1, forward strand.
CGGAGCTGAATCAGGTCGTCAAAGCGGTCGTGGTGCTTATCGTACTTATCGTGCAGTCGCCGCGCTTTATCACTCTCATTAAGGGGAACCGCGGTCATGATAAAACGTAATTTGCCGTTAATGATCACGCTGGGCGTGTTCGTGCTGGGGTACCTCTATTGCCTGACCCAGTTCCCGGGCTTCGCCTCCACGCGGGTGATTTGCAACATCCTGACCGACAATGCCTTTTTAGGCATTATCGCCGTCGGCATGACGTTTGTGATCCTCTCCGGCGGGATCGACCTCTCCGTTGGGTCGGTGATCGCCTTTACCGGCGTGTTCCTTGCCAAGGCGATTGGCTTTTGGGGGATTTCGCCGCTGCTGGCTTTTCCGCTGGTGCTGGTCATGGGCTGCGCGTTCGGCGCCTTTATGGGGCTTTTGATCGATGCGCTGAAAATCCCGGCCTTTATCATCACCCTCGCCGGGATGTTCTTCCTGCGCGGCGTGAGCTATCTGGTGTCGGAGGAGTCAATTCCAATTAACCATCCGATCTACGACACGCTCTCCAGTCTGGCGTGGAAAATTCCCGGCGGGGGGCGCCTGAGCGCAATGGGGCTGCTGATGCTGGGCGTGGTGGTGATCGGGATCTTCCTCGCCCACCGTACCCGATTTGGTAACCAGGTTTATGCCATTGGCGGCAGCGCCACGTCCGCGAACCTGATGGGAATTTCCACGCGCAGCACGACTATTCGCATCTACATGCTTTCGACCGGGCTGGCCACCCTCGCGGGGATTGTATTCTCGGTTTATACCCAGGCAGGCTATGCCCTGGCGGGGGTGGGCGTTGAGCTGGACGCCATAGCCTCGGTGGTGATTGGCGGTACGCTGCTCAGTGGCGGGGTGGGGACGGTGCTCGGCACGCTGTTTGGCGTGGCGATCCAGGGGCTGATTCAGACCTATATCAACTTCGACGGCACGCTCAGCTCCTGGTGGACCAAAATCGCCATCGGCATTCTGCTGTTTATTTTTATCGCGCTCCAGCGCGGCCTGACGGTGCTGTGGGAGAACCGCCAGAGCTCGCCTGTTACCCGGGTGAATACATCTTTAACAGAGCGATAACATGCTGAAATTGCTTAAACTCTAAACATTTTCCGGTAGCGGCCGATATTCTTTTTTTATGCCCAGAAATATCTCGCTACCGGAAATAACATCATGCTTAAAACGCTATCGATTCGTACCGGCTTGCTCTCTTTACTGGCCGTTATGACCCTTCTGCTGCTGATTGTCAGCGGCATCGGCATTTATGCCCTTACACAAAGTTCCGCTTCTCTCCAGCGCATCAATCATCTTCAGGGTGAACAGATGGTGCAGCTGAATGCCGGCTATACGCTGATCCTGCGCGCGCGTAACGAAGCGGGGCAGGCCGTCCGCATGATGGAGGTCGGCCTGCTGGACGATGCGGCCAGGGCGGTCAAAACCATTAACCAGGAAGTGGCGCTGGCACAGAAAACGCTGAAGGACGTGATCGGCAGCGGCGTGGCGGATGAGCAGGGGCAAAAGCTGCTGGATAACGTTGCCGCGAGTCTGGCGGTGTACAACCAGCAGGGTATCAGCCCGATGCTGAAAGCCCTGAACGAGCAAAGCGCGGACAGCTATTACGATCTGCTGGAAAACAAGCTGGTCCCGGTGGCGAAGCAGTTTGATAACGATATGCAGGCGTTCCAGGCATGGAGCGAGGCGCGCGGTAAAGCGGAGGTGAGCGCCGTGCAGGCGAGTAAAACCCGCGTGCTGATCCTGATTATCGTCGCGGCGCTGCTGACGGCTGGCATTATCGTGCTGGCCTGGCTGGTGCTGCGCCATATGCTGCTCAAGCCGCTTTCAGCCTCGATTGCCCAGCTGGAACATGTGGCGGCCGGGGATTTAACCCATACCCTGAACGCGCCGGCGAGCCAGGAATTTAATCGCCTTAACGCGGCGATCGAAGGGATGCGCCAGTCGCTGATGGACTCGGTTCTGCGGGTGCGTGACGCCAGCTCGCAGATTGATACCGGCAGCCGCGAGCTGACGGCCGGGAATATGAACCTGGCCCAGCGCACGGAATCCACCGCCACCTCGCTGGAGCAGACGGCCGCCAGCATGGAAGAGATCACCGCCACGGTGAAACTTAACGCCGATAACGCCGAGCAGGCGCACCAGCTGGCGAAGTCGGTCTCCGATACCGCCGATCACGGCAGTGAAATGGTCTGCTATGTCATTGAGAAGATGCGCGACATCTCCGGCAGTTCGGCGCGCATCGCCGATATCCTGAGCGTCATCGACGGCATTGCCTTCCAGACCAATATTCTGGCGCTGAACGCCTCCGTTGAAGCGGCGCGTGCGGGTGAGCAGGGGCGAGGTTTTGCGGTCGTGGCGGGTGAGGTGCGTAATCTCGCCAGCCGCAGTGCTGATGCGGCGAAAGAGATCCGCTCGCTTATCAGCGATTCGCAAACCCACGTGAACGAGGGCAGCGAGCTGGCGCAGCAGGCCGGTGAGACGATGGACGAGATCGCCACCGAAGTACTGCGTATGACCAAACTGATGCGTGAAATTGCGACGGCGTCCCAGGAGCAGAGCCGCGGTATTGAGCAGGTGAATATCGCCGTCAATCAGATGGATGAAACGGCGCAGCAAAATGCGGCGCTGGTCCAGCAATCATCTGCGGCAACTCGTTCCCTGGAGGAACAGTCGCGCGAGCTGATGGAAGCGATGGCCTCCTTCAAGCTGACGATGCAAACGGCCTGAAAAAAAGGGGAGCCTGCCTGGCTCCCCTTTTCGTGCGTTACGCGTCCGGGAATTCGCGGATCATGCGTTCAACGTCATCCACCATATGGCGGTTGCCGACGAAGAATGAACGGCGCTGGTGCAGGCTTTCCGGCACGATATCCAGAATACGCTCTTTACCGTCGCTCGCCTTGCCGCCTGCCTGTTCGGCCAGGAATGCCATCGGGTTGCACTCGTACAGCAGACGCAGTTTTCCGTCCGGGTGGCTGGCGGTGCTTGGGTAGAGGTAAATACCGCCCTTCAGCAGGTTACGGTGGAAATCCGCCACCAGCGAGCCGATGTAGCGCGAGGTGTATGGGCGCTGGGTGGCTTTATCCTCTTCCTGGCAGAATTTGATGTACTTCTTCACGCCGTTCGGGAATTTGATGTAGTTGCCTTCGTTGATGGAGTAGGTGTTGCCCTTCTCCGGGAAGCGCATACGCTCCTGGCACAGGCAGAACACGCCCAGGGACGGATCGTAGGTAAAGGCGTGTACGCCGCAGCCGGTGGTGTACACCAGCATGGTGGACGAGCCATACACCACATAACCGGCAGCAACCTGTTTACTGCCCGGTTGCAGGAAGTCTTCTTCCGTCACCGGTGTGCCAACCGGCGTGACGCGACGGTAGATGGAGAAAATGGTACCGACAGAAACGTTAACGTCGATGTTGGAGGAGCCGTCCAGCGGATCCATCAGAACAACGTATTTCGCGTGTTCACACCCTTCGAATACGACGATCTCATCTTCTTCTTCAGAGGCGATACCCGCAACGATGTCGCGCGCGCGCAGTGCAGCTTTCAGTTTTTCATTGGCGAACAGGTCGAGTTTCTGCTGAACCTCACCCTGAACGTTCTCGGCACCGCTGGCACCCAGGATATCGACCAGACCGGCCTTGTTGATATCGCGGTGGATGATCTTAGCGCCCAGCTTTATTGCCGACAGCAAAGCAGTGAGCTCACCCGTAGCATGAGAGAACTCGTGCTGCTTCTCGACAATAAATTCACCTAACGTTTTCATAACACTTTCCCTGCATCTTATGTTGAGTAAAGCGGTTGATGTCCAACAATCTTAACAAACATTCAAATATTAGCGCAGAGGTGAATCGCGCCAGCAAAATACGGATTTACCTGAAATGCGTTTCACAGCCGCTGACATGTGAGTAAAATGTGCGCCACATTGAAGAAGGATAGTGACGTATGCGCATTCATATATTGGGGATTTGTGGCACTTTCATGGGCGGACTGGCAATGCTGGCGCGCTCGCTGGGCCATGAAGTGACAGGTTCGGACGCCAATGTGTATCCGCCGATGAGCACGCTGCTCGAGAAGCAGGGAATTTCTCTGATTCAGGGATATGACGCCAGCCAGCTGGAGCCGCAGCCGGATCTGGTGATCGTGGGTAACGCCATGACCCGTGGGAATCCATGCGTTGAAGCGGTGCTGGAACGCAATATCCCGTACATGTCTGGCCCGCAGTGGCTGCATGATTTTGTCCTGCGCGACCGCTGGGTTGTCGCCGTTGCCGGGACGCACGGCAAAACCACCACCGCCGGTATGGCGACCTGGATCCTCGAAGCCTGCGGCTACAAGCCGGGCTTCGTGATCGGCGGCGTACCGGGGAATTTCGACGTCTCCGCGCGTCTGGGCGACAGCCCGTTCTTTGTGATTGAAGCGGATGAATACGACTGCGCGTTCTTCGACAAGCGCTCCAAGTTCGTGCATTACTGCCCACGCACGCTGATCCTCAACAACCTTGAGTTCGATCACGCGGATATCTTTGACGACCTGAAAGCGATTCAGAAACAGTTCCACCATCTGGTGCGCATTGTTCCGGGTCAGGGCCGCATTATCCTGCCGGAGAACGACATCAACCTGAAGCAGACTATGGCGATGGGGTGCTGGAGCGAGCAGGAGCTGGTTGGCGAGCAGGGGCACTGGCAGGCGAAAAAGCTCAACGCGGATGCCTCCGAATGGGAAGTGCTGCTCGACGGTGAGAAAGTGGGCGAGGTGAAGTGGGGCCTGGTGGGCGAGCACAACATGCACAACGGCCTGATGGCGATCGCCGCGGCGCGTCACGTGGGCGTACTGCCTGCGGATGCCGCCAATGCGCTGGGCTCGTTTATCAACGCCCGTCGCCGTCTGGAGCTGCGCGGTGAAGCCCACGGCGTTACCGTGTATGACGATTTCGCGCACCACCCAACGGCCATTCTGGCGACGCTTGCCGCATTGCGTGGCAAAGTTGGCGGCACCGCGCGCATTCTGGCCGTGCTGGAACCGCGTTCGAACACCATGAAAATGGGCATCTGCAAAGACGATCTTGCGCCGTCCTTAGGACGTGCCGACGAAGTCTTCCTGCTGCAACCGCAGCATATTCCGTGGCAGGTGGCGGAAGTGGCAGACGCCTGCATTCAGCCGGCGCACTGGAGTGCGGACGTGGATGTCTTAGCGGATATGGTGGTGAAAGCCGCACAGCCTGGCGATCACATTCTGGTGATGAGCAACGGTGGGTTTGGTGGTATCCATCAGAAGCTGCTGGACGGTCTGGCGAAGAAAGCCGCGGCCGCAGAGTAAAAAAAAGCCCGGTGGCGCTAGCGCTTACCGGGCCTACATTTTTTCGCACGACCTTGTAGGCCGGATAAGGCGTTTACGCCGCCATCCGGCGCAAACCCGCACAGATTACTCTTCGTTCTCAGACAGCTCGCGCAGATACTGGAAAATCAGGCGCGCAGACTTCGGCGGCTTATTCCCTTCTTTCTCTTTCTTCGCGTTGCGGATCAGCGATCGCAGCTGCTGGCGGTCGGCATTCGGCCACAGATTCAGCACTTCAGGTACTGCGTCATCACCCTGCTCGATCAAACGATCGCGGATCTGCTCCAGCTTATGGAACAGCGCAACCTGCTGATTGTGGCGGTTTTTCAGTTTGTCCAGCGCCTGACGGATCGGCTCCACGTCGCGCTGACGCAGCAGTTTACCGATAAGCTGAAGCTGGCGGCGACGCCCTTCTTTCTTGATTTTCTGTGCCAGTTCAATGGCATCACGCAGATCCTGGTCGAGCGGGATCTTATCCAGCGCGTTTTTACCCAGTTCTACCATTTCTGCGCCAAGCTGTTTTAACTCTTCGGCGTCACGTTTAATTTCACTTTTACTGACCCAGATGATCTCATCATCTTCGTCTTCGATGTCATCACCGGGAACGTCGTCGAGCCAGTCTTCGGGCTGCTTAGTCATGTCAGGCTCCTTAAAAAAAGAGGCTAATGTTACCAGTTAAGACGCGCACTGAAAAACGGTTCTCTGTTAGACTTCACTTAACTCTCTCTTACAGTATGGCATTTGCGATGAAAGTAACCTCACAAGTTGAAGCGCAGCGTAAGATCCTGGAAGAAGCCGTCTCCACCGCGCTGACGCTCGCTTCAGGTAAATCAGATGGCGCCGAAGTGGCGGTCAGCAAAACCACCGGCATTAGCGTGAGCACCCGCTATGGCGAAGTGGAGAATGTAGAATTTAACAGCGATGGCGCGCTGGGGATCACGGTGTATCACCAGAATCGTAAAGGCAGCGCGTCGTCTACCGATCTGAGCCCGGATGCCATCGCCCGTACGGTGCAGGCGGCGCTGGATATCGCACGTTACACCTCCCCGGACCCTTACGCTGGCGTGGCCGATAAAGAGCTGCTGGCGTTTGACGCGCCGGATCTCGATCTGTTCCATCCCGCGGAAGTGACGCCGGATGAAGCCATTGAGCTGGCCGCGCGAGCCGAGCAGGCCTCTTTGCAGGCTGACAAACGCATCACCAATACCGAAGGCGGCAGCTTTAACAGCCACTACGGCATTAAAGTGTTTGGTAACTCCCATGGCATGTTGCAGGGGTACTGCTCAACCCGCCACTCGCTTTCCAGCTGCGTCATCGCCGAAGAAAACGGCGATATGGAGCGTGATTACGCGTATACCATTGGCCGCGCGCTGGGAGATTTGCAGTCTCCGGAGTGGGTGGGAAAAGCGTGCGCCGAACGCACGCTGTCACGCCTTTCGCCGCGTAAACTCTCCACCATGAAAGCGCCGGTCATTTTTGCCAACGAAGTGGCAACCGGCCTGTTTGGTCATCTGGTGGGAGCGATTGCGGGCGGTTCGGTGTACCGTAAATCGACCTTCCTGCTCGACTCGCTGGGCAAGCAGATCCTGCCGGAATGGCTGACCATCGAAGAGCACCCACACCTGCTGAAAGGGCTGGCCTCTACGCCGTTCGACAGCGAAGGCGTGCGCACGGAACGTCGTGATATCGTGAAAGACGGCATTCTGACCCAGTGGCTGCTGACCAACTACTCCGCGCGTAAGCTGGGGCTGAAAAGCACCGGGCACGCGGGCGGCATTCATAACTGGCGCATTGCCGGACAGGGCCTGAATTTTGAACAGATGCTGAAAGAGATGGGCACCGGCCTGGTGGTCACCGAGCTGATGGGGCAGGGCGTGAGCGGTATCACCGGCGACTACTCTCGCGGTGCAGCGGGCTTCTGGGTCGAAAACGGTGAAATTCAGTATCCGGTGAGCGAAATCACCATCGCCGGCAACCTGAAGGACATGTGGCGCAATATTGTTACGGTCGGTAACGATATTGAAACACGCAGCAATATTCAGTGTGGTTCTGTATTACTGCCGGAGATGAAAATCGCCGGGCAATAATCCCCGTAAGAGCGTGATTAATAATAAAAAAAGGAAGTGAGCAATGCGTAAACACCTGTTAGCGATCGTCGCGGCTTCAACGCTGGTTCTTGGCTCGTCTGCGTTTGCTGCCGATCTCGAAGACAACATGGACATCCTCAGTGAAAACCTGAAGGTGGTGCAGAAAACGGACAATGCGGCGGACATGAAAGACGCATTGACTAAAATGCGTGAAGCCGCGCTGGATGCGCAAAAAGCGACGCCGCCGAAGCTGGAAAGCAAAGCGGCAGACAGCGCCGAGATGAAAGACTACCGCCACGGTTTTGACGTGCTGCTCGGCCAGATTGACGGCGCGTTGAAGCTGGCGAACGAAGGCAAAGTGAAAGAAGCCCAGGCGGCAGCCGATCAGTTTGTCGCGACCCGCAACACGTACCACAAAAAGTATCGTTAATTGGGTGCCTGAGCTGTACGTCCTCTCCCCGTATGCGGAGGCGCATGATGCGCCCCCGCATCGTTGCTCCCTACTTGCCGGAGCGACAATCCATCCGCGCTGTCACTTCAAGCGAGCCGTTACGAAAACGGATCTCGCACAGTGTTTTCCGCGTCACCAGCGTTAAGATGATTATTGTCAAAGAAATAATCATCAAAACCCCGATACTTGGGTTTCTGCGTTTCATGGATGCCTCCTTGCTTTAAAGCGGGCGAGGTAGCGAACTCCACGGTCCGACGTGTCGTTTCGAGCCCCCGCCCTGATTTTTTATCAGGCGGGGCTTTCCACTTTCCGTCCCATGCCTGAGACGGTCAGTCTCAAGCACCCGCCGCCACTCTAGCGGATCCCCATAAGAAAACCTTATCCACGTCACATTTCTACGAGCCTGCTCGTAATCTTTTCCACTCCGCTTACCAGTCTAATGCCGCGTAATAGCGTGATATTCATCACGTAAATCCAGCGATTTATACAGATTCACCGCATTTATGTGGCACAGATCACTGCCGCTGCTCGCCTTTCCACTTCGAAGTGGAAAACAACTCGCTACAAACAATTCCCCCTCGACGTTAGTTTTATTCCAGAGCCATTAACGGGGTAAGACGAGTGATTAACGGAGCGGTAATGAACGACGTTGGGGAACAGGCGGTGCAAACAGAACAGCTCGCGAACACCATGCTTCAGCAGGTCTACGCCCTGCTGGCCCGGCACAACATCATTCCCAACGCGGTACAGGAGCAGATGCTGACCTCCCACGTTCGCGCAATGGCGCACCGGTCCGTGACCGGCGAGCCGCTGCCAGAGGTTGAAGCAGAGCTGTTTGACGAAATTTCACCAGATTCAATGCAACTCGCCCGTGAAGTGGTAGCGCAGTTCGGCAACCTTCCTGATGAAGAGGCCTGGCTGCTCTCCGTTCACTTCGAAGTCGCGAAAGACAACCTTTAAGGAGCAACACATGGAACAGATTACAGTCGTGATTGGCGATCGCCTGGGTAAAGGTCAGAAAGTGGCTGCGGGTGTGGAAAAAGCCGGCGGACGCGCGGTTGTCGTACCGGGCATGGCAGCGGATATGAAGCTCGGTGACGTGATGAAAGCAGAAAACGCCACCTTCGGGATCTCCTTCTGCGGCAGCGGCGGCGCGGGCGCCATCACCGCTCAGACCAAATATGGCTACAAGGCCAAATACGGCATGCGCTCCGTGGATGAGGGGGTGACCGCCATAAACGAAGGCTGCAACGTGCTGGGCTTTGGCTTTATGGATAAAGAAGAGCTGGGCGAGCGTCTGGTACAGGCGTGGCAGAAGAAATACGGCGCGTAAGCATGAAAGAACAGTTCACAACTACGGTGAGAGTGAAGGGGAAGGGCGACGCCAAAGCGCGCGCCTTTGCCGACGCCCTCAACCACGTTCAGGCTGCGGTGATGAAAGCCTCACCGCATATCTTACTGCGTATTGAGCCACAGGATGTGCAGGTTGTTCAGGCGCAAGAAGCGGTGCGAAAAGAAGCGTTTCTGTTCTTCTTTTTGCGCCGGGAAAGACGCACCTACAGCGTGGAGCTGGATGTGACCGTCAACGTGACCGCCATCAATCTCGACCAGGTGGATTTCGTCACGCAACGCTGATTATTCATAAAAGGGCAGACTGATGTTCTTAATTATATTAATAAAATCGCTCATCATTGGCGGCCTGGTTGGCGTCGGTGTTGGCGCCGGGGCTGCACGCATGTTTCATGCGCCTACCACTCAGGGTATGGGCGCGTTTCGTACGTTGGGGGAACTGAACTCCTGCGAAGGGGATCCGGCGTCCCACTTCTCCTTTGGGTTAGGTTTCTTCTTTAACGCCTGGGCCTCTTCCGTGGCCGCAGGTGCCTTCACACAGGACGTTGACCACCGCATCATCCCGAACTGGGGTGCTGCTGCACTGATGATTAAAAACCGTAACGTCGGTGAAACGCTGCATGACCCGCGCAAAATGGCGATTGCCTGCGGCATCATCGGCATGATTGTCGTGACCTTCCTTAACCTGACCGCCTCCTCCGTTCCGGCAGCGCTTCAGGTGACCGCCGTGAAGGTGCTGGTACCGGCGGCGAACCTGCTGGTCAACACCGTGATGCCGGTGATCTTCTGGCTGGCGGCCATCGACGCGGGTAAAAAATCGGGCTTCTGGGCCACCATCTTTGGCGGCGCGGCACAGCTGATCATGGGTAACGCCGTACCGGGTCTGGTACTGGGTATTCTGATTGGTAAAGGTGTTGAAGAGAGTGGCTGGAACCACGTCACCAAAGTGATGATGGCGGCGATCGTCCTGCTCTTCGTGCTGAGCGGCTTCTTCCGCGGTTTCGACATGAAGATGATCGAATCCTTCCATCTGACCGTGCCGAACTGGCTCGACATGATCCACAACTCGCTCAGCGGTAAATAACAGGAGCCTCTAAATGGAACAGAATAAAGGTTTTTGGTATGCCGACTGGTCGTTCCCGATCTTCGTTGGCCTGCTCTCCTCCGGCGTCTTCGCCGGGACGCACATGTACTACCTCTACGGCATCGGCGCGTTTAACGAAGTGGCCTTCGTGGCGATGCTGAAAGCGGGAATCGATACCGGCGTCTACGGCGCGGTGGCGGCGTTCGGTGCTAGCTTCCTGTTCGCCCGTATTATCGAAGGCTCGCTGGTGGGTATTCTCGATATCGGCGGTGCGATCCAGACCGGCGTGGGCCTCGGCGTTCCGGCGCTGCTGCTGGGCGCGGGGATCATGTTCCCGGTGACCAACTTCATTGCCGCGCTGATTACCGGCCTGGTGATTGGCCTGGCGATTGGCTACGTCATCATCCTGGCGCGTAAGTTCACCATCAATCAGAGCAACTCCACCTACGGCGCAGACGTGATGATGGGCGCGGGTAACGCCTCCGGCCGCTTCCTCGGGCCGTTGATTATCCTCAGCGCCATGACCGCCTCCATTCCAATCGGCGTCGGTTCCCTGGTAGGCGCGCTGCTGTTCTACATCTGGCAGAAGCCGATTACCGGTGGCGCCATCCTCGGCGCAATGATTTTGGGCTGGCTGTTCCCGGTCGCCCTTTAATACCCGCGGGCGCTTCGGTGCCCGCTTTATCAGGAGATCCTCATGTTTGATTTACTCCTGCGCCGTGCGCGCCTCGCCGACGATACCCTGACCGATATCGCCATCCAGGACGGGAAGATTGCCGCGACAGGCGACATTGACGCTCCCGCCCGCAAAACGGTTGAGCTGAACGGCGACGTGTTCGTCAGCGCGGGCTGGATTGACTCCCACGTCCACTGCTACCCGAACTCCCCGATTTACCACGACGAGCCGGACAGCGTGGGCATTGCCACCGGCGTCACCACCGTGGTGGACGCGGGCAGTACCGGATCCGACGACGTGGACGATTTTTACGCCATCACTCGCAAAGCCTCCACCGAGGTGTTTGCCCTGCTGAACATCTCCCGCGTGGGGCTGATCGCCCAGAACGAGCTGGCCAACATGGCGAACATTGACGCCGATGCGGTGAAGCAGGCGGTGACGCGCCACCCGGATTTTATCGTTGGCCTGAAGGCGCGCATGAGCAGCAGCGTGGTCGGTGAAAACGGCATCACCCCGCTGGAGCGCGCGAAAGCGATTCAGAAAGAGAACAGCGACCTGCCGCTGATGGTGCACATCGGCAACAACCCGCCGAACCTCGATGAGATTGCCGAACTGCTGAGCTCCGGCGACATCATCACCCACTGCTACAACGGCAAGCCTAACCGCATTCTGACGCCCTCCGGCGAGCTACGCGCCTCCATTACGTCTGCGCTGAAGCGCGGCGTGCGCCTGGACGTCGGTCACGGCACGGCGAGCTTCAGCTTTGAAGTGGCGAAGCGCGCCATTGCGATGGGCATTCTGCCGCATACCATCAGCTCGGATATTTACTGCCGCAACCGCATCAACGGCCCGGTCGGCTCGCTGGCGAGCGTGATGTCGAAATTCCTCGCCATCGGCATGTCATTGCCGCAGGTGATTGACTGTGTCACGGCCAACGCCGCCGACGGCCTGCGCCTGACGCGCAAAGGCCGCATTCAGCCTGGCCTCGACGCTGATCTGACGCTGTTTACGCTCAAGCGCCAGCCGACGGTGCTGACGGATGCCGAAAACGACAGCCTACAGGCTGAACACATTCTGATGCCGCTTGCCGCGATCCGCGCGGGCAAGGGCTACATGACCGAACAAGGGAGCACGGAACATGCCTTCGATTTATGAGAAGTACAACTTAAAGCAGGTTATCAACACCTCTGGCCGAATGACGGCGCTGGGTGTCTCCACGCCGCGCCCGGAAGTGGTGCAGGCGGCGATGGACGGCATGAATCACTATTTCGAGATGAAGGATCTGGTCAATAAAACCGGGGAATACATCGCGAAGCTGCTGGAGGTGGAAGGGGCGACGGTGGTCTCCTGCGCGTCGGCGGGCATTGCCCAGTCCGTGGCGGCGGTGCTGGTGAAAGACAGCGACTGGCTGCTGGAAAACCTGCACGTCACACCGATTGAAAACAACGAAATCGTCCTGCCGAAAGGCCACAACGTGAACTTTGGCGCGCCGGTGGGCACCATGGTGGCGCTGGGCGGCGGCAAGCTTGTGGAGGCGGGCTACGCCAACGAATGCTCTGCCGATCAGCTGGCGGCGGCGATCACTCCGCGCACGGCGGCGATCCTCTACATCAAATCGCACCACTGCGTGCAGAAAAGCATGCTCAGCGTCGAGCAGGCGGCGGTCGTGGCGCGCAAGCACGATCTCCCGCTGATCGTCGATGCGGCGGCGGAAGAAGATCTGCACGCCTACTACCGCTCCGGCGCCGATCTGGTGATCTACAGCGGCGCGAAGGCGATCGAAGGGCCAACCAGCGGGCTGGTGATCGGCAAAACCCAGTACGTTGAGTGGGTGAAGCGCCAGACGGCGGGCATTGGTCGCGCGATGAAAGTGGGCAAAGAGGGTATCCTGGGCCTGACCTGCGCCATCGAACACTACCTGACGGCGACCAAAGAGAGCGGGGCCGAGATGGTGGCGAAGATGACGCCGTTTATCGACGCGTTGAACACCCTGAACGGCGTGACCGCGCGCGTGGTCTGGGACAGCGCCGGTCGCGATATCGCCCGTACCGAGATTAAGTTCGACGAAGCCGCTACGGGCGTCGGCACGGGCGATCTGGTGGCGAAGCTGAAACAGGGCGAATACGCCATTTACTTCCGTGGCTATAAGGCCAACGAAGGGATTATCGAGGCGGACGTGCGCAGCGTGAATGCTGACCAGCTGAACATCGTGTACCGCCGCATTAGCGAAGTATTAGGACAGGAGAAAAACGCATGAAACTGACCCCCAACTTTTACCGTGACCGCGTCTGCCTGAACGTGCTGGCAGGCTCAAAGGCCAACGCCAGCGCCATTTACGAGGCGGCGGAAGGTCATGTGCTGGTGGGCGTGCTCTCCAAAAATTACCCGGACGTGGCGAGCGCGGTTGCGGACATGCGCGAATACGCAGCCCTGATTGATAATGCGCTCTCCGTGGGGCTGGGCGCGGGCGACCCGAACCAGTCGGCGATGGTGAGTGAAATCTCCCGCCAGGTGCAGCCGCAGCACGTTAACCAGGTCTTTACCGGCGTGGCCACCAGCCGCGCGCTGCTGGGGCAGAATGAGTCCGTGGTCAACGGTCTGGTCTCCCCGACCGGCACCGTCGGGATGGTGAAAATCTCCACCGGCCCGCTGAGCAGCAAAGCGCCGGACGGCATAGTGCCGGTTGAAACCGCTATCGCCCTGCTGAAAGATTTCGGCGGCAGCTCCATCAAGTACTTCCCGATGGGCGGCCTGAAATGCCGTGACGAATACCAGGCGGTGGCGGAAGCTTGCGCCCGTCACGACTTCTGGCTGGAGCCGACCGGGGGAATCGATCTGGAGAACTTCGAGGCGATCTTGCAGATCGCCCTGGATGCGGGCGTGAGCAAAATCATCCCGCATATCTACAGCTCGATTATCGATAAAGCCAGCGGTGATACGCGTCCGGAAGATGTGCGCACGCTGCTGGCGATGACGAAGAAGCTGGTTAAGTAGAACCTGCCCCTCACCCTAACCCTCTCCCACCGGGAGAGGGAACCTTTACCCCCTCTCCCTTTGGGAGAGGGCTGGGGTGAGGGGAAACAAACCGCACACACCCGAAGGAGCCACCATGCACACCCGTACCCTGCTTGTCGCTTCACTCTCTTTACTTGCTACCTCTGCAATCGCTCAAACCCAGTACGCCTGGGTGGGCACCTATAATCCGAACGGTGAAGGGCTGTACCGCTTTACCGTCGATCCGCAAACCGGTGCGCTGAACGATAAAACACTGGTGAGCAAACTGCCGAACGCCGCGCAGTTAACCGTCTCACACGACGGCAAAACGCTGTATCTGGCAAGCGAAGTGGAGCAGGGCGTGGTGCAGGCGCTGCGCATCGGTGATAACGGCGCGCTGAACGAGCTGAATCAGGTGTCCTCCGGCGGCGCGGGGCCGGTGTATCTTTCCCTGACGCCGAACGGCAAACATCTGCTGGTGGCAAACTACGTCAGCGGAACTGTCGCGGTGCTGCCCGTTAACGCAGACGGCAGCCTGGGCGATGCTACGGACACCCATCAGGACAAAGGCGAACCGGGCGCGGCGAAGCCGGAAGCTGCCGTCGAGGGCAGTTTCGCCATCAGCGATCATAACGGCCCACATGCGCACATGATCGCCGCCGATCCGGGCGGGAAATACGTTTTTTCCACCGATCTGGGGCTGGATCGCATCTATCAGTACCGTTTTGACGATCAAACCGGGAAGCTGACTCCGAACGATCCGCCATTTATCAGCGCCTCCTCAAAAGGGGCCGGGCCGCGCCACTTCGTTTTTACGCCGAAAGGCGATGCCCTGTGGCTGATTAACGAAGAGGCGTCTACGCTCACCCATTATGCGCTGGACAGTAATGGCAGGCTGAAAGAGGGTAAAACGGTTTCAGCCCTGCCGGACGGTTATAAAGGCACCAGTTTTGCTGCCGGGCTGGCGCTAAGCGCCGACGGGAAACAGCTGTATGTCGCTAACCGTTTGCATAACAGCATCGGGCACTTTACCGTAACGGCGGAGGGTACGCTGACGCATCAGGATGATGTCTGGACGCGCGGCGACTATCCGCGCACCCTGACGCTCGATAAGCAGGGTCGCTGGCTGTACGTCATGAACCAGCGCAGCGACAACATTACCCGTTTCCGCGTGGCGCCGGACGGCAAGCTGAGCGCCGAGCCAGACTATACCCCGGTCGGCAGCCCATCCCAGATGGTCATTTCACCCTGAGCAGTAAGAGGACAACGACGTGCGATTTCCGAACCAACGTTTAGCGCAACTTTTCGATCTGTTGCAAAACGAGACGCTGCCACAGGACGAGCTGGCGCAGCGGCTGTCGGTCTCCACGCGAACCGTCCGGGCGGATATCACCGCCCTGAACGCGCTGCTGGCCAGCCACGGCGCGCAGTTCATTTTGAGCCGGGGCAACGGCTATCAGCTCAAAATTAATGATGTGGTGCGCTATCAACAATTGCAGGCGTCCCACCCGCGCGCGCTGCGTATTCCGCGAACCGGACCGAGCGCGTGCACTATCTGGTGGTGCGTTTTCTGACGTCAGCCTTTTCCCTCAAGCTGGAGGATCTGGCCGATGAGTGGTTCGTCAGCCGGGCCACGTTGCAGAGCGACATGGTGGAAGTGCGTGAGTGGTTTCACCGTTACAACCTGACGCTGGAAACCCGCCCGCGCCACGGGATGAAGCTGTTTGGCAGCGAGATGGCGATCCGCGCCTGCCTGACCGACCTCCTGTGGGAGCTGGCGCAGCAGGACAGCCTGAACCCGCTGGTGACCGACGTGGCGCTGAACGCGGGGGTGGCGGAAAAGATGGTGCCGGTGCTGCACGATGCGCTGACGCGCCATCACATTCGCCTGACCGATGAAGGCGAGCTGTTCCTGCGCCTGTACTGCGCGGTGTCGGTGCGGCGCATCAGCGAGGGGTATCCGCTGCCGGAATTCCACGCGGAGGACGTGGAAGAGAACGTGCGTGAGGCGGCGAAAGATATCGCGGTGGCTATCCAGGAGCTGGCGGGCAAAGCGCTTTCGCCGTCAGAAGAGAGCTGGCTGTGCGTGCACATTGCGGCGCGGCAGATCCAGGAGATCGCCCCCAGTGCCATTAACGCCGACGACGATGAAGCGCTGGTTAACTACATTCTGCGCTACATCAACACCCACTATAACTACAACCTGCTGAGCGATGAGCAACTGCATGCAGATCTGCTCACGCACATCAAAACCATGATTACCCGCGTGCGGTATCAAATCATGATCCCCAATCCGCTGCTGGATAACATCAAGCAGCACTACCCGATGGCGTGGGATATGACCCTCGCGGCGGTGTCGAGCTGGGGCAAATACACCCCGTATGTGATCAGCGAAAACGAAATTGGTTTTCTGGTGCTGCATATCGGCGTCGGGCTGGAGCGCCATTACAATATCGGCTACCAGCGCCAGCCGCGGGTGCTGCTGGTGTGCGACGCCGGTAACGCGATGGTTCGCATGATCGAGGCGGTACTTCAGCGTAAATATCCGCAGATTGAGGTGACGCGCACGCTCACCCTTCGTGAGTACGAGCTTGCCGATGCCATTGGCGAAGACTTCGTGATCTCCACCGCCCGCGTGAGCGAAAAATCCAAACCGGTGGTGATGATCGCCCCGTTCCCGACCGATTATCAGTTAGAGCAGATCGGCAAGCTGGTGCTGGTGGATCGCACCCGCCCGTGGATGCTGGAAAAATACTTCGACGCGGCCCATTTCCGCATTCTCGACAAGCCTGTCGACCAGCAAACGCTGTTCCGCGAACTGTGCGGGCAGCTTGAAGGGGAAGGTTTTGTCGGCGCGGAGTTTCTGGAATCGGTTATCGAGCGTGAAGCCATTGTCAGCACCATGCTCGGCGACGGCATCGCGCTGCCGCACTCCCTCGGGCTGCTGGCGCAAAAAACGGTGGTCTACACCGTGCTGGCGCCGCAGGGCATTCAGTGGGGAGATGAAACTGCCCATGTCATCTTCCTGCTCGCCATCAGCAAAAGCGAGTACGAAGAGGCAATGGCGATTTACGACATCTTTGTCACCTTCCTGCGTGAACGCGCGATGGCGCGCCTGTGCCAGTGCGAGAATTTTGCGGCGTTTAAGGCTGAGGCGATGGAGAGTTTGAGTCGGTTTTGACGTTCAGGCGGACAGAGGATATCCGCCTTCATTCAACGCAGATGATGCACAACCTGGTTGCTGCTGCCGCGCCAGATAAGCATAGGATCTTTTAGATCCTGCACGAACTTGCCGTCGACCAGGACGTTAATCAGATCCACCACTTCCATCTGCTGCGCATTCAGTTCATCCAGCTTATAGCCCGTCCAGACCCAGACGTCTTTTCCCGCGCACTCGCGGCGGATGCGTTTTACCAGCTTCAGGATCGCCGGCACGTTTTGCGGATGGAGCGGGTCGCCGCCGGAGAGCGAGATCCCCTGGCGTTTGATGCGCGTGTCGTTCAGGTCGTTGATGATGCGGTCTTCCATCTCAGCGGTAAACGGCATACCCGAGTTCAGGCGCCAGGTGCTTTTGTTGTAGCAGCCGGGGCACTCGTGAACGCAGCCTGATACAAACAGGGTACAGCGGGTGCCGGGGCCGTTGACGATGTCGACGGGGTAGTACTGGTGATAGTTCATCGCGAATAACCACGCCGGGTGGCGCTGCGCTTACCCGGCCTACAAAAGAGAGCGGTCCGTAGGCCCGGTAAGCGCAGCGCCACCGGGCATTAACGTGGCAGCGGATTACCCGATCTGCCCATTCCCCAGATGTTTCACCCTGCGCTTCACCTCTTCCTGCTTACCGGCGTTAAACGGACGGGCATCCGGGCTGCCGAGGTAGCCGCACACGCGGCGGGTCACGGAGACGCGGGCTGCGTCGTGGTTACCGCATTTCGGGCAGGTGAAGCCTTTGCTGGTGCATTCGAACTCACCGGTAAAGCCGCACTCGTAGCACTCGTCAATTGGCGTGTTGGTTCCGTAGTACGGCACGTGCTGATAGCTGTAATCCCACACGTCTTCCAGCGCCTTCAGGTTGTGCTGAATGTTCGGGTACTCGCCGTAGCAGATAAAACCGCCGTTCGCGATGGGCGGATAGGCCGCTTCAAAGTCGATCTTGTCGTACGGGTTCACCTTCTTCTCCACATCGAGGTGGAAGCTGTTGGTGTAGTAACCTTTGTCGGTCACGCCTTCCACGATGCCGAACTCGGCGGTGTCCAGACGGCAGAAGCGATCGCAGAGGTTTTCGCTCGGCGTGCTGTACAGGCTGAAACCGTAGCCAGTTTCCTCTTTCCACTGGTCTACCGCATCGCGCAGGCGCTGCACAATCGCGATACCTTTCTCACGCAGGGCGTCGTTGTCATAGATGTGCTTGTCGCCAAACAGCGCGTTAATCGTTTCGTGAATGCCGATATAGCCAAGAGAGATCGACGCGCGACCGTTTTTGAAGATCTCCGACACATCATCGTCCGCCTTCAGGCGCACGCCGCAGGCTCCTTCCATATAGAGAATTGGCGCGACGCGGGCTTTCACCCCTTCAAGACGGGCGATGCGGGTCATCAGCGCCTTACGTGCCAGCTGTAAACGTTCATCCAGCAGCGTCCAGAAGGCCGCTTCATTCCCTTTAGCTTCCAGCGCGATGCGCGGCAGGTTCAGGCTGATGACGCCCAGGTTGTTGCGCCCGTCGTGGATCTGCTCGCCGTTCTCATCTTCGTACACGCCGAGGAAGCTGCGGCAGCCCATTGGCGTTTTAAACGAACCGGTGACTTTCACCACTTGGTCGTAGTTGAGGATGTCCGGGTACATACGCTTGCTCGCGCACTCCAGCGCCAGCTGCTTGATGTCATAGTTCGGATCGCCAAACTTGTGGTTCAGGCCGTCACGAATGGCGAACACCAGTTTCGGGAACACCGCCGTTTTACGGTTTTTACCGAGGCCGGAGATGCGGTTGCGCAGAATAGACTGCTGGATCAGGCGTGATTCCCAGCTGGTGCCGAGGCCAAACCCGAAGGTCACAAACGGCGTCTGGCCGTTGGCGGTGTGCAGCGTGTTTACCTCATATTCCAGCGACTGGAACGCGTCGTAGCACTCTTTCTCGGTGCGGGAACGGGCGTAACCGTCGGCATCCGGGATCTGCCACTCTTCCGCCGTTTTACGGTGTTTGTTGAAGCTCTCGGCCACGAACGGGGCCAGCACTTCATCGATGCGGTTAATGGTGGTGCCGCCATAGATGTGGCTCGCCACCTGGGCGATGATCTGCGCCGTGACCGCCGTCGCGGTGGAGATGGATTTCGGCGGCTCAATCTCGGCGTTACCCATTTTAAAACCGTGGGTCAGCATGCCTTTCAGGTCGATCAGCATGCAGTTAAACATCGGGAAGAACGGCGAGTAGTCGAGATCGTGATAGTGGATCTCACCGCGCTCGTGCGCAGACACCACGTCGCGCGGCAGCAGGTGCTGGCGGGCATAGTGCTTGGCGACGATACCGGCCAGCAGGTCGCGCTGGGTTGGGATCACTTTGCTGTCTTTGTTGGCATTTTCATTGAGCAGCGACGAGTTGGTTTGCTCCACCAGGCCGCGGATCTCCTGGTTCAGGCGACCGCGTTTCTCACGCTGGACGTCACGGTCGTGACGATACTCAATGTAGGCGCGCGCCAGCTGCTTGTACGGACCAGACATCAGCTGGTTTTCAACCGCGGTCTGGATCTCGTTGATATCCACCTGGCTGCGTTCATGCATCTGGCTGCTAACGACTTCTGCGACGGTGGCGCAGTAATCTGCGTCATCGACTCCCGCTGCTTTAGCTGCACGCAGAATGGCTTCTTTGATGCGCTCTGATTTAAACGGCACTTTACAGCCATCACGTTTCATCACATGCGGTGTCATGATCACTCCATTTTAAAAACAGGTTATCCACAAAGGTGGAGAAGTATTCACCGGGCGTATTCCTCGCCGCGGCAAAGACTTCCCGCGTGCCCAGCCCGTGTTATCCACAATTCCGGCCAGCGTTCGCGCCGTCTTGTTGTTGGAATAGTAGACGATAAATACAAGATGTTGGGTCGGCGTGCATTTTAAGTGCTACATATAGTGATTTGCATCAAACAAGTTTGCGATTTTTTTGATGCAGAACAAAGTAAAAAGACGAGAGTACAAACGGCGGGCGCTGGGGCAATTGTAAAGACTCGAAGGAAAAATCTGATTAATTATTCAACAAAAACAAGCGCTCAGCAGAGCCTGTGCTGAGCGCTGCTCGATTAACTCACCCCGCAGGCCCAGCTCAACCCTGCCTGCAAAAAGGCTACGGTAACGATGCAGCCCAGTACCAACGGGATGAGAGGAGAGCTTTCGGGGGCATCGTCCTGTTTTTGAGAACCTTCATTACTCAGCGCAGACATCGCCTCTTCCCGCGTACGCGCCGCCAGCAATTGCTCACGCACCCGCTCATCCGTGAGTCTGCTGGTCAGCGTCGTCAGCAGGTGCATATGCGTACTGCCTGCTTCCGCTGGCGGAATGGCGAGCAGGAAAACCATCCTCACCTCTTCATCACCTTCCAGTCCCGGCCAGCATATCGGATCGTCAAAGAGCGCCAGACAAAATGCCGCCTGTTGCACCGCCTCGGTTTTACCGTGCGGGACAGCGAGCGCTTCACCCAGCGCGGTAGGGCCTTCACTTTCACGTTGTAAAACGCTTTCGATAAATGCCTCTCGATCGTTGATGACCTTCCGCCTGGCGAGCGGCTCGGTGAGCCAACGGATCACTGCTTCCGGCGTGCGTTGGGGCGGGTTGATAAACACCAGATCGGGATGCGTCAATGCCAGCAAGTTCATATTAAGCCTCAATCAAAAAATCGCAGGTTGCGGAGGGGAGGATCGCCGTTACCGGTTGCATCGGCTCTTCCAGATAGTTGATCTGCCGTAACACTGCCAGACTTTCCGGGACGGGAGCCGGTTGTGTCCCGGCGTTAAATACGCGTAAGACGGTGCCATGCAGCAGCTGCGCATGGGGCAGAGCGGAAAGGATGAGCGGCTCCGGCACGGTCAGTAGCGAGAACTCTGCCGGAAGCCTGCGCTCGGGCAGACGCAACGAAAAACGCTCAAGACGGTGATCGAGCGTGTGTAGCGTTTGCCGTTGGTAGGTGAAGGGCTGTCCAGCCGCCTGATTTTCCAGCTGGCGCAGCGTGAGGTGGTCGGCGTTGTCGGCCAGCGCGACGGTGAATGAAAAGCGCAACGGTTTCAGCAACTGGGCATCAGGAGTCTCAACCACCGTATTATTGATGCCGGAGGCCCGACCCGGTCGCCATTCGAGATCGCTGCGTCCGAGCACGCCCGTCGATTTAAACATCGTCAGGGCAATAGCAGCGGGTTCGCTGCCGATAATCTGAAATTCTTTCATGCCACGGCTAGTCACAACCAGCGCTTTACCCGGTTCCGTGACAGCGATAATGCCCTCGCTGGTTTCGATATCCACGGGCTTCTCGCGATAGCGTTCTTGCCAGTGTTCACCGTCATATCCCGTTTCGCGCTGGATGATTGCGAAGGGCTGTGAGGCGATAGCGTGACGGGTGTGAACATCGCTGCCGATCAGTAAACGTAGCCGGTGATCGCAGTGGCTGTTTTCCAGCGAAGCCTCGACATACAGATTCGGATCGTCGTGGCGTAATTCGCAGACCAGACGAATGGATAACGGCGTTCGGGCCGTATCCTGACGGCTGGCGAGATCCTGCGGAAGACGCATTGTGGCCTCGACGGTCAGCTTTTCGACAAGCGGCGTTTTTACGCCGTCGACGAGCGTAAAATGCGAACAGCGCGTCGGCGCGTCGCCCGCAAGCGGTGAGAAATCGTAGCTGTCGCCCGCGTCCACGCAGTCTTCAAAGGTAAAGAAAGAGGGGATACGTCTGCCGCTGCGTTTGTCATGCAGGGTAAGCGTTCCGGCATCCAGCGACAGTCGATAATGCGCATTCTCAATCTCGCTGCCCTTTATCTTTTCAGACGCCAGGAAAGGCGCAGGGTCTTCTTCAACGTTAACGGTGAGATAGCCGATCGGCGGCAGAACCGGTGTCTTTACCGCAACGTGCCAGCGGTAATAAGGGAGAAGGGGCGTCTCGCACTCGCCCTCGGCGGTAAGGGAGATCGCCGTTCCGCCGGGCAGAATGTCTCTTTCCAGGACGTCGAAAGGGATGGGCTGCCCCTGATGCGTCAGGGCGATAGGGTGGTTATCACCACGCGCTGCGTTGGGGTAGCCAGCGAGTTAAAAATCAGCAGGTCGCCATCCTGAACGCAGGCGGCGGCCAGGGTTTTCACCACCAGATTCCACAGGCTATGGCACAGCTGTTCGGTTTGTTCCAGTCGATGCAGAATGTCGCGGTTGGTGGCATCGCTATTACAGCCGCCAATGGAATCGTGGGCATGGTTTCGCAACAGCTTTTTCCAGAGGGTGTCGACTACCGCGAGGTTGACCGGAATCCCCTGGTGACGCGCCATTGCGATTGTCGGCTCCAGCTGTCGCAGGATGAACTGTTCAACCTCATCGTTTTTCTTTTTGATGTCGTAGCGCACGGAGCCGATCGTTTTATGGATGCGGGTGTAGCGCGGCGATTTCAGCTCCCCTTCCAGGAGCTCAAACTGTTCACGCTGCGCGCGAAGGGTTTCTACATAACGCTCCAGAGAACTGATGAAGTAACGGTCCTGATCCGGGGACTGTGCGCTGGCGACCTCCAGGATTTTCGGCAGCGCCGGGTCGATGCTGACCTGATCGCCGCCGCAGGGCAGGAGCAGGTCGTTTAGACCGGCCCGTGAACGCAAAAGTGTGGTCATCGGGTAGATTTTTCCCCGGAGATGGGAGGCTTCCGAACGCATGTTTTTAGCCGCGCCATAACCGAGCGCCATCGCACAGGCGATGACGGTCGCACCTGAGGGTGCGCGCCAGAGGAACTGGCTGCTTTTGGCGTGCCTGTCGTGATCGATACCGCGCCAGAAGACGATATTGTCGATATTGCAGCCCTGCAAGATCGTGGGCATTTGCGCATTGTGGCCAAAGGTATCCGGAAGATACCCAACCTGCATCGCATGCCCCAGCGTCCGGGCAGAAAAAATGCCGTACTTCAGGTTGCGGATAATCGATTCGCCATGCACGTTGTAGGTGTCCGTCTGGGTATACCATGGCCCTACGAAGATCCTTTTTTCTCTGACCAGCTTTTCCAGCCTGGCGCGATAATCAGGATTGATGGCGAGAAAGTCCTCCACTACCGCCATCTGTCCGTCAAGGTGATAGCAGGTGTAAGCGGAGTCCTGCTCCAGCGTGTTGATGACGTCCGCAAAATTATATGACGCCAGCACCATGCTGTCCTGACGGGTGAAATACCACTCCTGATCCCAGTGCGTATGGGCAATGACGTGGATCTGATTCATGACGTTCCCCTTATCTGGCGTTCTTTGGGCTGACATAGAGTACGCCCAGGGCGCAAATCAGTGCGCCAATAAAGACGCTCGCCAGGTAGCCCGCCACGTTGGTTGCCAGCGGCCAGCCCCAGACGGCTGGCAGAGGCAGCGTCTGCTTCACGCCAAGGGTAATGGCGACCAGCGCGCCGGCGACGGCACCGGTCATGAACACCGGGATCAGACGTGGGTTTTTCAGGATGAACGGGATCGCGCCTTCGGAGATCCCAATCACGCCCAGCAACAACGAGGTGCTACCGACGGTTTTCTCTTCCTGGCTAAAGACATCCGGTAATCCAAAGCGGCCGTTGAGGAACGCAGCAAAGCCGACGCCAATGGAGGGGATCACGATGGAGAGTTCGCGGGCGGTTAAATCAAACGTCTCGCTCATGCCATTCAGGCCGAGCGCGACCGAGCCTGCCGCCTTGTTGACCGGACCGCCCAGGTCGAACGCGGTGCCCGCGGCAATCATCGCGGAATAGAACCCGCGCCCGGTGTCACCTGCCGAGGTAAAAAAGACCACCATCAGCTGGTTAAGCGAGCCAAAAATCGGGTTAATCAAATATTCCATGACCATCACCAGCGTAATGCCGGTGATCAGCGGGACGAGCAGCATGGTTTTAATGGTGGTGAGCTGCTGGCGGACGTGAATCGAATCATTGAGCCAGCGCACCAGATAGCCCACAAAAAAGCCGATACCAATGGCGCCGAAAAAGCCGGATGGCATAAAGCCTTCGATATCAAAGAAGCGCTTATAGACTTCGTCTGACATGATGCCGCCAATGAGACCGGGGATGAGTGCCGGTTTACCGGCAATGGAAAACGCCAGATACATCGCAAAAACGGGATACATGAACTTAATGGTCATAAAGCCCACTTTATCCAGCACGCTGAACGGCGAATGTTCGATGTTAATAAACTGCCCGGTTATTTTGGCCGTCGCCATCATCAGCCCGCCCATCACCACCACCGGCAGCATATAGCTGATGGCCGCCATAATATGGCCAATAAAAATCTGGTAAGCCGAACGCTGAAGATCGTCTTCTTGTGCGACAGTGGTGACGTTTTTTTCCTTTGCCAGCGCCTGACGCAGATAGCGATCGGTATGTTTGATCAGCTCTTGTGTGCGGGTTTGAAGGTGAGGGATGTTTTCAAAACGCTCGGCATCCTGAATGGGAACGTCGGTTGCCAGAATAATGGCCGTGGCGGAGGCGATATCCTGTTTTGTTAAACGGTTTTTAACGCCGTCGCTGCCCTGCGTTTCGACCTTTACCTCGATATTGTGCTCGTTAGCCCATGCAATAATTTTATTCGCCGCCATAAAGGTGTGTGCGATACCTGTCGGACAGGCCGTTACCGCGACAACTTTTTGTTTCGTCATTGTCATAATTCCCTGGATGTGAAAACAGGGGAAGTATAAAGAGAACCTAAAACAGTTTTTAATGTTTGCTAATACTAATTACGTATCGTGATACGCGTAAATGCAATGTGTGAAGCGCCTTCCAGAGACTATTTCTCTGTTGTGTTAATATCATCTCGGGATTAAACGGGGCGTAATAGATGAATTCATTCCAGGGAAGTGAACGTTTGATATTTGAATACATTCAGCATCATGCGTGTAATATTTCTAATATATCGGCAAAAGAGATTGCCCGTGATACCTTTACCACGACAACATCCGTTAATCGTGTATGTAAAAAAATGGGCTATAAAAGCTATACCGAGCTTCGGTACCGTTTTTTACGCGACCATTTTACACCTGCACCTGCTACACCCGACGTGGGGCCGCAGCCGGATGATATTGTGACAGACGTGTCCAGGTTGCTTACGCATTCCAGCCATATCTATCTTTACGCACGGGGAGCCTCGCTCACCAGCCTCAACTACCTGTCGCGCTTTTTGTCGCTGGCGAGCCTGCCGCACCTTATTTTGAATGACATGCACCAGTTGACACGCGTATCGAAGGGGACGCTGGTGTTGATCAGTAAATCCGGGGAGACGCAGTCGCTGATTGAAATGGCGCGTAACGCGCTGCGCAAAGGGTTGAAGATTATTGCGATTACCCGTCAGGGGTCGACACTGGCGTCGATCTCAACGCTATGCTGGCCGTTACCAATCGACATTAACGCGGTTTCGCTGTATCAGCGGGAAGGGCAGCTTGAACTGTTAAGCGCCGTGGACCGTATCGGCTGTAGGCTGCTACAGCACGATACGGTGTAGTCAGGCCGTCAGAGCTGCTTCACTATTCCCAGACGTACGGCATAATCATTTTCATGGTTGCCGTCATTATTGATGTACGTTTTATCCAGTGAAACCAGTTCGACGTATGGCGTCCAGCCATCGTCGAACTTGTAGTTGAACGCGACGGTATGCTCCCAGTAGGTGTCATCCCCGGTTCCCTGATCGACGTTATCCTGCCAGCGAAAGCGCGGGTTATAGGACATACCGAATTTGCCGATGTTATACGCGAACCAAATGTCGAACTGGTGTGACTGGCGGCGAGTATAACCGCTGCCGTCGAGTTCTTTATCGCTGTGCGCGTCATTGACGGTGTTATAGCGGTAACGGGCGGAGAGATTCAGACCGTTATCGAAGGCTTTCCAGCCCTGAATGAAGGGGCGGTAATGCGTATTGCTGGCGGTGAAAACCGTCACCATGCCAGGCGCAACGGCGAAACCATTTCCCAGATCGAAACGCCAGCGCGTTTCGATTTCCTGTGCCGCTTCCGTTAACCCCTTGTCGTCGGGATTATATCTGTCGGTATCACCAAAAAACGTATCATTATGGTTTTGTGCGGCTTCAACGGAGAAGTAAAAACCGTTATTCGCCTGATGCATGACCTTAATGCGTGAATCATTTACGTCTGCGCGCGTATTATGACCAAAGCGAAGGTCGACGGACGTATTCCCGCACCATCCCTGTGTGCTCAATAATAATGCGCTAATACACGTTGCTTTAATAATTATCTTTTTCATAGTATCCTGCCGAGGTTATTTAATTGGCAGGCTATTTTTATTTTGAGTGCGCCATATTGTAAAAGTTATCGTCGTACATTTAGCGTATCGCTAAACATAAAAAAAGAGATACAGCATGCTGTATCTCCTGAGGTTTATTCCTGCACCCACCAGATAGCTTCAAACGGGCGCAATAGCAACGTATCGGGTCGGAAGGGAACCTCGTCATAGTTGCTGAGTGCCACCCGCCATGCTCCCTCTACGGGGACGGGCTGCCACTGCTGGCGCGCGTGGCTCAGGTTCGCCACCGCCATCAGCGTTTGTCCCTGCCACTGGCGGCGGTAGCACCACAGGGAAGGGTGATCCGGAAGCAAATCTTCATAGTCTCCCCACGTCAGTACCGACAAGGTTTTGCGCAGGCGAATCAGCGACTGATAGGTGTAAAACACCGAATCGGGGTCGTCCAGCGCCGCGCGGGCGTTCACGGTTTCGTAGTTGTCGCAGACGCCAATCCACGGCTCGGCCTCGGTAAAGCCCGCATTATGCGAGGCGTCCCACTGCATCGGCGTGCGGCCATTATCGCGTGACTTACTCGCCAGAATCGCCAGTAGTTCATCCGTATCGCGACCGTTAGCCCGCTGTTCGGCGAACATGTTCAGGCTTTCCACGTCGCGGTAGTCGGTGATACGGCTGAAATGCGGGTTGGTCATACCCAGTTCTTCACCCTGGTAGATATACGGCGTGCCCTGCATCCCGTGCAGCACCATGCCGAGCATTTTCGCCGCCGCCACGCGGTGTTCCCCTTCGTCACCAAAGCGCGACACGATGCGCGGCTGGTCATGGTTACACCAGAACAGCGCGTTCCAGGCTTTGTTGTGCATCCCCTGCTGCCAGTGGCGGAAAAGGGTTTTTAGCGCCACGAAGTCCGGCTTCGCCTTCGTCCATTTTTCGCCGCCGGGGTAGTCTACCTTGAGGTGGTGGAAGTTAAAGGTCATCGACAGCTCGCGGCCGTCAAGAGACGCGTACTGTTGGCAGTTCTCCAGCGAGGTGGAGGACATCTCGCCCACCGTCATCAGATTACGCGGCGTAAAGACGTCGCGGCTCATCTCCTGGAGATATTCGTGGATGCGCGGCCCGTCAGTGTAGAAGCGGCGACCGTCGCCGAGGGTATCGTCCGGGAAATCCTGATCTTTTGAAATCAGGTTAATCACGTCCAGACGCAAGCCGTCCACGCCGCGATCGGCCCAGAACTCGCACACTTTTTTCAGCTCGGCGCGCACCGCCGGGTTTTCCCAGTTGAGATCCGCCTGCTCCGGTGCGAACAGGTGCAGATAATACTGCTCGCTTTCGGCGTGCCAGCGCCAAGCGTTGCCGCCAAATTTGGAGCGCCAGTTGTTGGGAAGCGTATCCGGCGTACCGTCGCGCCAGATATAGAACTGGCGGTACGGACTCGCTTTATCCAGCGACTCACGGAACCAGGCGTGCTGCGTGGACGTGTGGTTAAAGACCATATCCAGCACGATGCGGATGCCGCGTTCATGCGCCCGGGCAACCAGCTCGTCAAAGTCGTCCAGCGTGCCGTAGGTCGGATCGATGGCAGTGTAGTTCGCCACGTCGTAACCGTTATCCACCTGCGGGGAGATATAAAACGGCGTCAGCCAGATGGCGTCAATGCCGAGGGTTTTCAGGTAGTCCAGGCGCTGCGTCACGCCGCGCAGATCGCCCGTGCCGCTGCCGGTGGTGTCCTGGAAACTCTTTGGGTAAATCTGATAGATGACGCCGTTCTGCCACCAGTGAGGAAGGGTATTCATAGTACGTTCCTGCAAATGCGAAGGGGCGCAACTGCGCCCCGAAAGAGAGAATTAAACAATCTGCAACGTGCCCTGACGGAACTTACGCTGGTAAACCACAGTAGTCAGCGCCATTGGGATGATAATCGCCACCGCCATCGCCAGCGCAAATACCTGCCAGAACGCGGGCTGAATGGAGAGGATACCCGGCAGGCCGCCGACGCCAATCCCGTTCGCCATCACGCTGTTCAGGCCGCACAGCAAGCCCGCCAGACCGGAGCCGATCATCGCGCAGAGCATCGGGAAGCGGTATTTCAGATTGATACCGTACATCGCCGGTTCAGTGACGCCGAGGTAAGCGGAGATGGCAGCCGGAACGGAGATCTCTCGCTCGTTGTGCTTACGGCTGACGATGATGATGCCGGTTACCGCCGAGGCCTGCGCAATGTTAGACAGGGCGATGATCGGCCAGACAGGCGTACCGCCGAGGCTCTGGATCATCTGCATATCAATCGCCAGCGTGGTCTGGTGCACGCCGGTGATCACCAGCGGAGCGTAGAGGAAGCCAAACAGCGCGGCACCGATTGGCGCGAAGCTGCCGGTCATCAGGTGACGGACCGCGAAGGCCACGCCGTCGCCGATCATGCGGCCAAACGGACCGATAAAGGCGTGCGCCAGGAACACTGCCAGGATCAGCGAGCAGACCGGGACCACCACCAGATAGAGGTAATCCGGCACGATGCGCCTCAGGCGCGTCTCAATAAAGCCCAGCGCCAGGCCCGCCAGCAATGCCGGGATCACCTGCGCCTGATAGCCCACTTTGGCGATGGTAAACAGGCCAAAGTTCCACACCTCTGGCGTTTGCTGACCAAGTAAGTAAGCGTTCATTAACTGCGGAGAGACCAGCGTCACGCCGAGCACGATACCGAGAATTGGCGTTCCGCCCATTTTGCGCACCGCGGACCAGCAGATCCCGACCGGCAGATAGAAGAAGATCGCTTCGCCAATCAGCCACAGGAAGTCATAGATGCTTTGCAGCGCCGGGTACATCTGCGCCAGGGTTTTGCCGTCGCTCATTGGCACATCGCCGATGACGTTACGGAAGCCCAGAATTAAGCCCCCGCTGATCAGCGCTGGCAGCAGCGGGAAGAAGATCTCCGCAAAATGGGAAATCAGCTGCTCATGCCATTTCATATTCTGGCGCGCGGCCTTCTTCGCCTGCTCTTTATCGGCGGAAGAGTGCCCGGTAGTCGCCAGCAGAGCCTGATAGTAATCGCCCACTTCGGTACCAATCACCACCTGAAACTGCCCGGCGTTGGTGAAGCAGCCTTTAACCATAGAAAGCTCTTCAATGGCCTTCGGGTTGGCTTTGGCCGGATCGTTAAGCACGAAGCGCAGGCGGGTAATGCAATGGCTGACGGTGGCGATGTTATCGCGTCCGCCGACCAGGACGATCAGCTGATCGATATCTGTTTGTTTGACTTTACTCATCATGAAACCTCATGACAGATGGTGATAGGGGTTATGACCTGTGCGCAAGCCTACTCCTTCAACGTGACGGCGAAAATGGGAACGTTCCCGAAATCGGGCGAAGATCACAATAATCTATTCAAAAGAATTATGAGAGATGGGCTGGGATAACGATCTGACGGGGCTCGGTTCGCCCGGTAATCTGCTCGATCAGCTGCGCGGCAGCCTGCCGGCCAGACTCGGCGTAACCCGGATCAACGCTGATAATCTCCGGGTGTAAGAACTTCATCAGCGGCGTGCTTCCCACGCTCGCTAATTGCAGTTCCCCGATGCGCTGCTCCTGCAAATATTTGCTCGCACCCAATGCAAGGGTATCCGTGGCGCATACCAGGGCGGTGGTTTGTGACGTCAGCACGCTGGCGACCTGTTCATATCCCTGTTTCATACCCAGACCAGGCAGCGCGGCCACGGCGGGGAGATTGTGTTTTTTACAAAACGCCAGGTACGCTTCGTGGCGACGCTTGCCGGTGGTGATGTCAGCATGCGGCACGCCGAGATAGCTAATATGCCGATGGCCCTGTTCATACAGGCGCTGCATCAGGATCACGATCGCCCCTTCGTCATCGTAACAGACAGAGGCAAACCCGCTGGCGTCGCGCGCCAGCAGCACCAGTGACGGCTGCCAGGGTTTAAGCACGTCCTCTTTTAGGCCGGTAAATCCGAACAGCACCACCCCATCAATATTACGGCGCTGAAGCATGCCGAGATGCTCCTCCACCATTTGCGCGGAGAACTTGCTCTCCATCATGATCGGATCGTAGCCCTGCTCGTAGAACGCGGGCAGCATCGTCTGTACGGCGAGGTTTTCGGAGAGGGAATCCAGACGCGAGACAATAATGGCGACCACTTTATCGCTCTGCCCGCGCATGGCGCGCGCGGAGCGGGAAGGGGAAAAACCGTGCTGATTCATCACCGCCTCGACGCGCTCGCGTGTGCGCTCGCTGACACCGCTTTCGTTGTTCAGCACGCGTGAGACAGTCGATTTCCCCACGCCGCTTAAACGCGCGATATCTTTAATCGTAAGGCGGTTCTGCATGCTGTATTCCCTGTAACATCGATAAAATAATCAATTGAGCCTAATGCTATCCTGCGAATTCGCTATGGGCAAAGTCTGGTTTACGTTTGGTTTATTTGCAGGGCGTTATAATACCGCCCGATTAGTCACAAACGGTATGGATAAATCACTATACTGCGTGCCGATACCCAACTTTTTACTTACCGGAGGCCACATGGATCCCGATCCCACACCTCTCCTGACCAGGAGAAAACCTTCTTTCCGGTAAGCCAGCCTTTTGCTGTCTCACCGGCGTGAGGCAGCAACGTTCATACGTTCCTGCTTGATAAATTAAGTGCCTGACAGGTACGGCTTTGCCACGCCTGCGGGAAAACTGCGTCCGCCTTTGCGGATGCGGGGGAATGACTATGCTGAAGAATATCACCCGGCAGCTGCAAGCGCTGCTGAGCCGTCACCTGCCACATCGCCTGATTGCGCGCGATCCGCTGCCAAATGCCAACACCATGGCGGGAGCGGCAATCCCCGCTTCCCTGACCGAGCGCTGCCTGAACGTGGCGGCGATGGATGAAAACGAAGTCTGGCGCGCCTTTGGCGGCCACCCGGAAGGGCTGAACGCGCAAGAAGTGTCAAAAATCCGCGCGGAACATGGCGATAACCAGATCCCGGCGCAGAAACCCTCTCCCTGGTGGGTCCACCTGTGGCTCTGCTACCGCAATCCGTTCAACCTGCTGTTGACGGTGCTCGGGATTATCTCTTACGCCACTGAAGATCTGTTTGCCGCAGGCGTGATTGCCCTGATGGTGGGGATCTCCACGCTGCTGAACTTTATTCAGGAAGCGCGCTCCACCAAAGCGGCGGACGCCCTGAAAGCGATGGTCAGCAACACCGCCACCGTGTCGCGCGTGATTAACGACCTCGGCGAGAACGCCTGGATTGAGCTTCCCATTGACCAGCTGGTGCCGGGCGATCTGGTGAAGCTGGCGGCGGGGGACATGATCCCGGCGGATTTACGCGTCATCCAGGCGCGGGATCTGTTCGTCGCGCAGGCGTCACTCACCGGTGAGTCCCTGCCCGTAGAGAAGGTAGCGCGGACCCGCGATCCGCAGCAGATGAACCCGCTGGAGTGCGACACCCTGTGCTTTATGGGCACCACGGTGGTCAGCGGCACCGCGCAGGCGATTGTCACCGCCACCGGCGGCAATACCTGGTTTGGACAGCTTGCCGGACGCGTCAGCGAGCAGGAGAGCGAGCCGAATGCGTTCCAGAAAGGCATTGGCCGCGTCAGCATGCTGCTGATCCGCTTTATGATGGTCATGACGCCGATTGTCCTGCTGATCAACGGCTACACCAAAGGCGACTGGTGGGAAGCGGCGCTGTTCGCGCTCTCCGTGGCCGTTGGCTTAACGCCGGAAATGCTGCCGATGATTGTCACGTCCACGCTGGCGCGCGGGGCGGTCAAACTCTCTAAACAAAAGGTGATCGTTAAACACCTCGACGCCATCCAGAACTTTGGCGCGATGGACATCCTTTGCACCGATAAAACCGGCACCCTGACGCAGGACAAAATCGTGCTGGAGAACCACACCGACATCGCCGGAAAAACCAGCGAGCGCGTGCTCCACAGCGCCTGGCTGAACAGCCACTATCAGACCGGGCTGAAAAACCTGCTCGACGTGGCGGTGCTGGAAGGGGTGGACGAGGAGTCTGCCCGCACGCTCTCCGGTCGCTGGCAGAAGGTGGATGAAATCCCGTTCGACTTCGAGCGCCGCCGCATGTCGGTGGTGGTCAGCGAGCAGGCGGACGTACATCAGCTGATCTGCAAAGGGGCATTGCAGGAGATCCTGAATGTTTCCACGCAGGTGCGCCATAACGGCGAGATCGTGCCGTTGGATGAGACCATGCTGCGCCGTATCAAACGCGTCACCGATAACCTGAACCGTCAGGGGCTGCGCGTGGTGGCAGTAGCCAGCAAGTTCCTGCCTGCGCGGGAAGGTGACTACCAGCGTATCGATGAATCCGATTTGATCCTCGAAGGTTACATCGCATTCCTCGATCCGCCGAAAGAGACCACCGCGCCGGCGCTAAAAGCGCTGAAAGCGAGCGGTATCACCGTCAAAATCCTCACCGGCGACAGCGAGCTGGTGGCGGCCAAAGTGTGCCACGAAGTCGGCCTGGACGCGGGCGACGTCGTCGTGGGGAGCGACATTGAGCACCTGTCCGACGATGAGCTGGCCGAGCTTGCCCAACGCACCACGCTGTTTGCCCGCCTGACGCCGATGCATAAAGAGCGCATCGTCACTCTGCTGCGTCGCGAAGGGCACGTAGTGGGCTTTATGGGCGACGGCATCAACGATGCGCCAGCCCTGCGTGCGGCGGATATCGGTATCTCCGTGGACGGCGCGGTGGATATTGCCCGCGAAGCGGCGGATATCATTCTGCTGGAAAAGAGCCTGATGGTGCTGGAAGAGGGCGTCATCGAAGGGCGTCGCACCTTCGCCAATATGCTCAAATACATCAAAATGACCGCCAGCTCCAACTTCGGCAACGTCTTCAGCGTGCTGGTGGCGAGCGCGTTTCTGCCGTTTCTGCCGATGCTGCCGCTGCACCTGCTGATCCAGAACCTGATGTACGATGTCTCTCAGGTGGCGATCCCGTTTGATAACGTGGACGACGAGCAGATCCAGAAGCCGCAGCGCTGGAACCCCGCCGATCTGGGGCGCTTTATGCTGTTCTTTGGGCCGATCAGCTCAATCTTCGACATTCTGACCTTCTGCCTGATGTGGTTTGTGTTCCATGCGAATACGCCAGAACACCAGACGCTGTTCCAGTCCGGCTGGTTCGTGGTGGGACTGTTGTCTCAGACGCTGATTGTGCACATGATCCGCACCCGCCGCATTCCGTTCATCCAGAGCCGTGCCGCGTGGCCGCTGATTGTGATGACGGGGATTGTGATGGCGCTCGGGATCGCGCTGCCGTTCTCGCCGCTGGCAAGCTACCTGCAACTTCAGGCGCTGCCGCTGAGCTACTTCCCATGGCTGGTGGCGATCCTCGCGGGCTACATGGTGCTGACGCAGATGGTGAAAGGGTTCTATAGTCGTCGGTATGGGTGGCAGTAAATTATGTTTGCCGGGTGGCGGCTTCGCCTTACCCGGCCTACTCCCGAAACGTAGGCCCGGTAAGCGCAGCGCCACCGGGCAATAGCTTTCCTCCCAAATTCAACAACCTGTGATCTCCGTCGGCGCATTCGCTTGACGACAATTTGAGCGCATGTTAACAGAATGTTTTGCCTGTATTTGGCCCGTCAGATAAGGAACATTCATGTTACGGTACAGCCTCTTAACCGCCGGGCTCATGCTCGGCGCCTCCGCCTTTGCCGCCCCGGCAGGTGACCTTCCCTTAATGCCCTGGCCTGCGAAGGTTGAACGCCCGACCACTCAGGGCGCGCTGGTGCTTAACAATCAACTCTCTGTGAGCGTCAGCGGCGACGATCTGGGGGATGCGGTCAACCGCCTGCGCCAGCGCATTGCGCTGCAAACCGGCTGGACGCTACAGCCGCAGGCCGAAAAACCTGACAAGCCGACCATCCGCATCGCCATCGCCAAAAAGGTGAAGCCGCAGCCGCTGCCGGACAGCGATGAGAGCTATAAACTCACGGTGGACGCCAACGGCGTAAATATCTCTGCCAACACCCGCTTTGGCGCGCTGCGCGCCATGGAAACCTTGCTTCAGCTGATGCAGAACGGCGCCGAAAACACCTCGATCCCGTGGGTGACCATTGAAGATTCGCCGCGCTTCCCGTGGCGCGGGCTGCTGCTCGATTCGGCGCGCCACTTCCTCCCGATTCCGGATATTAAACGCCAGATCGACGGCATGGCCGCGGCAAAGCTCAACGTCCTGCACTGGCATTTGACGGACGATCAGGGCTGGCGCTTTACCTCGAAGCGTTATCCAAAATTAA
The DNA here is from genome assembly GCF_000534535.1 of Enterobacter sp. MGH 33. Lineage (NCBI taxonomy): Bacteria > Pseudomonadati > Pseudomonadota > Gammaproteobacteria > Enterobacterales > Enterobacteriaceae > Enterobacter > Enterobacter sp. MGH 33. The sequence continues at coordinate 787,244 of NZ_KI973212.1, forward strand.
CCCAGCTTGCCAGCGATGGGCTGTTCTACACCCCGGAGCAGATGCGCGAGATTGTGCGTTACGCTGCCGAGCGCGGCATACGCGTGGTGCCGGAAATTGATATGCCGGGCCACGCCTCGGCGATTGCCGTCGCCTACCCGGAGCTGATGAGCGCGCCGGGGCCTTACGCCATGGAGCGCCACTGGGGCGTGCTGAAGCCGGTGCTGGATCCAACCAAAGAGGCAACTTATACCTTTGCCGACGCGATGGTCAGCGAACTGGCGGCGATCTTCCCGGATCCGTATCTGCATATTGGCGGCGATGAGGTTGACGACAGCCAGTGGAAAGCGAACGCTGCGATCCAGACGTTTATGCGCGACAACAAACTGGCGGACAGCCACGCGTTGCAGGCGTATTTCAACCGCAAGCTGGAGACGATCCTTGAGAAGCACCACCGGCAGATGGTTGGCTGGGATGAGATCTACCATCCCGATCTGCCGAAAAGCATTCTGATCCAGTCCTGGCAGGGACAGGACGCGCTGGGGCAGGTGGCGCAGAACGGTTATAAGGGCATTCTCTCAACCGGTTTCTACCTCGATCAGCCGCAATCCACCGCCTACCACTACCGCAATGAAATTGTGCCGCAGGGGCTGAACGGCGTGGATGTGATAGCGGACACCGACAGCGTCCAGAGCTGGGCTTTCTCCATGCCGCGTCTGAAAGGCAAGCCGGTGGAAGGCAGCTTTACGCTGGTGAAAGGCGATGCCGGGTGGCGTGGATTTATTGATTTTGCCGGGAAATCGCGTCGGGCGGTGGATAACATTCAGTGGCGGGACGACAACCAGGTAACGTTTACCGTTGATACCTGGATGGGTGAAACGCGTCCGGTCGTTTCTGTTGAGAACGATAAGCTCAGCGGCTATTTCCTGGTGGGTAACGCCCGCTACCCGATCGACGGCACGCGTCTGGACGCGGTGCCAAAAGGCATACCGCCGGTGGTGCCGGACCCGGCGAACGAGGCTAATCTGCTCGGCGGTGAAGCCGCGCTGTGGGCGGAAAACGTGGTCGCGCCGGTGCTGGATATCCGTCTGTGGCCGCGCGCCTTTGCGGTGGCGGAGCGGCTATGGTCGGCAAAGGACGTCAACGACATCGACAACATGTATACCCGGCTCCAGGCGATGGACAGTTGGTCCACGGTGTCGGCTGGACTACAGCAGCATATCCAGCAGCAGGTGCAGTTCACGCGCCTCGCCAACAATGCGGATACCCTTCCGCTGCAAATTCTCGCCCAGGCGCTTGAACCGGCGCAGTATTACACCCGCCAGCATCTTAAGTTCCAGGCCGGAAACTATCATCAGTTTGAGCCGCTCAACCGGCTCGCTGACGCGCTAAACGCGGAAAGTGCGACCGTGCGTCAGATGAATAAATGGGCGGACCGTCTGGTGAGCGACGCGGAAGACACGGAAAGCGCCGACGCGCTGCGCCACGTCTTTAACCGCTGGCAGAACAACACCAGCGATGCGCTGGCCTTGAGTGAAAACAGCTATCAGCTGAAGGCCATTAAGCCGGTGATCCAGGAGGTGGATAAACTGGCCTCGATTGGCCTGAGGCTGACGGATCTGGTGGCGCGTCAGGGCACGCTGGACGACAACGAGATCGCGTCGATCCAGAGCGAACTGGATAACGCGGCGACGATCCAGGACGAGGTGGTGATTGCGGCGGTATATCCGCTGGAGACGCTGCTTAGGGCGACGCGGAATCAGTAACAAATGCGCCCGGTGGCGCTACGCTTACCGGGCCTACGTGACGTGTAGGCCCGGCAAACGAAGTGCCGCCGGGCGTGAAGGCAACTCAGTTCTTCAGCACCCACGCCTCTCTCCAGTGCGCGCCCACGCCTGGCTCAAACTGGGTCGCGTATTTGCTCCACTGCACGCAGTAGCCGCTATACGGGAACGGTTTACACTCGTAGGTCTTACCGTTTTTAGGCTGTAACACCACGGTGCCCGCTTTGTAGGAGGCAATGCTGTCCGGGAAGATAAAGTCATGCGGGCCGCTGCTGTCCGCCGCGTCGCTTTCCAGCATCAGGTTTAGCACGTCCTGCGCGAACAGGGTGCCGTCTTTGTTGGTGGCGTAGTATTTCAGCATATGGTGGCCCGCCGTGACGTCAATCAGCGTCATGGTCACGTTTTGATTGACGTTATTCATATCCTGCTTCAGGTAACCTTTTTCGGCACCGTGGTGGTTCATCACGTGCGCTTCAAAATTAACGTCACCCTGCGTGTTCACATGGAAGGTCACAATCACATTGCCATGTTCGATTTTGCTGTATTGCAGATCGGAAACGGCGATGGTCTCGCTCACCTGCGCTTTTTGCTCTTCATAAGAGATGGCAACGGATTTCAGCGTGCTGCCGTCTTTCACGAATACGCTGTTGGCGCCGTGAACCGGACTAATTTCACCGGCTTCATCTTTCACACCGACGCGGACATCGCTATGAGCGGTGTTGATCTTCTGCGCCAGATCGTAGGACCACTGGTTAGCGTCGCCTTGTTCTGAAGAGCCGATGGTCATTTCAGTACGCAGGGCGGCAACTTCCCCGTTGGCGTCGAAGAAGCGTGCAATCACTTTATCGCCCACGTTCAGGTTATTCCCGGCAATCTGTCCGCTCAGGGTTTTACTCCACTGGGATATTACCGCTGGGGTATCGTCCGGCGTGACGTTGCCGCCGTTACCGAAATCAACGTCAATGGCCTGATAGAAACTGTTTGCGGTATCCGCAATTTCCCACACGCCATAAATAACCTGGTAGCCCGTACGTTCCGGGACATTACAGGTCATGGATTTTGTCATGGACGGTGCCTGACCATTCCCGTTAATAGTACAGAACGGCGTTAATTCGAACTGGTCACGGGTCAGCGGTTTATTGGGGTCCCAGTTTTGTTTGGTGATGTAATAACGCCAGTTGGCGGTTTTATGCGGCGCGGTATGGTGCCAGACAAATTCATGCGGGCCTGCCGTCATGGGGCTTTTGGTCCAGGCGTTCAGGCTCTGCTTATCAAGCTGGGAGTAGCTGGCAATACCGGCGCTGGCAAGCTGGCCGTCAGGCGGCATTGCGCCCGTCGGGAAGCCGGAGGTCTTTTCTACACTCTGCGGTTCATATTGTACAGAGCCACAGTCAATATTCTGGCCGAGCTTACACATATAAGCGCGGCTGGCGGGGGATTCTATATATCCGTGTGCAAGTGCGGAAGACGCAACCGCTAATGTGGCAACGGCCAGCGCGATCTTAGAGAGTTTCATTCTTCATCCATTAATTAGAATATAACAAGGCAGCGTCAGTCTATTAATGGAGTGGGGATGCGTCATTGCCTGGAGAGAGTAAAAATGGTCGCAATAAAAAAGGCAGCCTGAGCTGCCTTCTCTTTATTGAAATAAATTAGCGACGTACGGCAATCGCTTCGATTTCAATTTTTACGTCTTTTGGCAGACGCGCCACTTCCACACAGGAGCGCGCCGGGAAGGTGGCGTTGTGCTCGGTGAAGAACGCTTCATAAGTGGCGTTAACGGTGGCGAAATCGTTCAGATCTTTCACGAACACGGTGGTTTTGACGATATCGCCCACTTTCAGGCCGGCAGATTCGACGATCGCCTGCACGTTTTCCAGCGACTGACGCGCCTGCGCCGCTACGTCGGCTGGCACTTCACCGGTTTTTGGGTTCACCGGGATCTGACCAGAAGTGATGATCATGCTGCCCAGATCAACGCCCTGAACGTATGGGCCGATAGCCGCTGGTGCATTTTCCGTCGCGAGTACTTTGCTCATTTTTTCTCCAGAATTACAGCGTTAAGAATGTTCCCGGCCATTATAACAGCCGGGATTTCATTACCAACCTCAATTAGTTGGCCAGCACCACATAATGAGAAAACTCTTTTTCGCAGTATTTGCATTTGAGTGCAATGTCATTGGCGCGTTTTTTCACTGCGAAACTGGAGGAAACCGGCTCAGCATGACTGATGCAGTTGCTGTTCGGGCAGACCAGCACGCTTTCGATGCGATCCGGCAGGCTTGGGCGGGATTTGCCCACCACGTCGTAATCGTCGATGCGGTTAACCGTGGCGTCCGGCGCGTACAGAGACAGCTGGTTGACCTGCTCGTCGGTCAGGAAAGTGTTCTCGATCTTGATCAGGTCTTTACGGCCCATTTCGCCCGACGGCAGGTTCAGGCCGATGGTGATGCGCTGGTCGGTTTCAGTCAGTTTGAACAGCGTCAGCAGCTTAAAGCCCACCTGCGCAGGGATGTGGTCAATCACGGTGCCACGCTTGATGGCTTCAACCTGGAGTTTGTTATCGTGTGTCATGGTCGTCTCCCCTTACAGAGCTAATTCGCGATTCAGAACCAGTGCCAGTAACGCCTGGCGGGCGAAGATGCCGTTTCCGGCCTGCTGGAAGTACCAGGCGTGCGGCGTTTTATCCACGTCTGTGGTGATCTCATCGATGCGCGGCAGCGGATGCAGCACCTTCATGTTGTCGCGCGCGCCCTCGAGGTCGCTGGCGCGCAGGACGAACTGCGCCTTCACGTTGGCGTACTCGGATGGGTCAAGACGCTCTTTCTGCACGCGGGTCATGTAGAGAATATCCACGTTGCCCATCACCTCTTCGATGCTGGCGTGCAGGCTCCACGCGATGCCTTTTTCGTCCAGCATATCGAGAATGTACTGCGGCATCGCCAGCGCGTCCGGCGCGATGAAGAAGAAGCGGTTGCCGTTAAATTTTGCCAGCGCCTGGGTCAGGGAGTGGACGGTGCGGCCATATTTCAGGTCGCCGACCATGGCGATGTTCAGGTTCTCAAGCGTGCCCTGCGTCTCCTGAATGGTGAACAGATCCAGCAGGGTCTGCGTCGGGTGCTGGTTGGCACCGTCACCGGCGTTCAGCACCGGAATGCCGCCGGAAAACTCGGTCGCCAGACGCGCCGCGCCCTCCTGCGGGTGGCGCATCACAATCGCGTCCACGTAGGTGCTGATGACTGAAATGGTATCCGCCAGGGTCTCGCCTTTTTTGCCCAGCGACGTGTTGCTGCTGTCCGAGAAGCCCACCACGCTCGCGCCCAGGCGGTGCATGGAGGTTTCGAAGGAGAGGCGGGTGCGGGTGGAGGCCTCGAAGAAGCAGCTCGCAATCACCTTGTGCTTCAGCAGCTCCGGTTGCGGATTGGCCTTCAGTTTTGCCGCGGTTTCCAGAACCAGTTCCAGCTCTTCGCGGCTGAGGTCGTTTATGGAAATGATGTGTTTTTGATAAAGCGGATTCATGTTTATCTCCTGACGCCGGGCAAAAAAAAGCCCCTCAAATGAGGGGCTCTGGGAATAGGTTTAGCAACGGGAAGAAAAACGGCAGGCCAGCGTCTGATTTCAGACGCGGTAAGACGATATGTCGTACACGCTTGACCATGCTTCCTCCCGGCAAATTGTCGGGCATTATACGCAGCTCGCTTTTGGGATCAAGCGATTTAATGCACGCTTTACTCAATGCAAACGGTTCTTTATGAATATTAATGCGTTCTGAGTAAATAATTAATTTGCTTATGCACCAGTGCAGTGCGCTTCACCACGCGGGGCGCGACCCAGACAATACTGCTTCCGGCCACCACGCCTAAAATTTCCGGTAACTGGTGATAATCCAGAATACGCGCCACCGCGCGGCCATATCCGGCGACGGTATGGATAAGGATAAATTCGCTGTTGTGCTCCACGCTCACCACCATTTCAGAGACGGTACGCGCCGCGTCGGGGGCCGGGCGCAGCTGGGGATTCAGCGAATAAATCTTTAGCCCTTTGGCATTGCGAATTTTTATGACACCGAGCAACTTGAGCAGACGTGAAACGGTGGACTGGCTGATGGTCTCAAAACCCCGCTCCTGTAAGTCGCGGCGGATCTCCTCCTGGGAGAGATAGCTCTTTTCCGCGATCAGACGCTGGCAGACCGTTAGCTGTAGTTGCTCTTTGGGAGAGTACTCTTCGTAATCCATCATAGTTCCCATATCAGTTCCCGAAATAACCGGTGGCACCGCACCGATCCGTAGGCCGGATAAGCGCAGCGCCATCCGGCAAATTACAACAGGGCGCCCAGGCTTAACGCCACCATAATCACCACCGTTAAAATCCCCAGCAGCGGCGCGACCCATTTCAGATAGCGCATGTAGGGCACGCGGGCGATAGCCAGCCCGCCCATCACGACGGCAGAGGTGGGAGTGATCAGGTTAACGATGCCGGACGCCGACTGGTAAGCCGTAACCACCAGGTCGCGGTTGACGTTAGCGAAATCGGCAAGGGGCGCCATGATCGGCATCGTCAGAACGGCCAGGCCGGACGAAGAAGGCACAAGAAACGACAGCACCACTTCCAGCCAGTACATCACGTTGATGAACGCCACCGTCGACAATCCGGTGACCATTCCCTCGGCGCTGTGCAAAATGGTGTGGGTAATCATGCCCTTATCCATGATCACTACGATACCGCGCGCGATGCCGATAATCAGCGCGACGCCCAGCAAATCTCGCGCGCCGTTGATAAAGGTTGAGGTCAGCTCCTCTTCGCTCATGCGGGCGATCAGCCCGACGATAATCGCGCTGGCGAGGAACACCGCCGAGATCTCCGCCATCCACCAGCCCAGCACCGCCACGCCGTAGATCATCACCGCGAAGGCGAAGGCGAAGATCACCAGGATGAGTTTGCGCACCGGGGTAAACTCCAGCGACTGCTCGCCCTTGTTGCCGAGGAAGTGGGCGAGATTCTCTTCCTGCTTATCCGCCACGATCGACAGCGACGGATCCTTGCGCACCTTGCGGGCATAGCGCATTACCCACGCCACGCAGATGATCCAGCCGATCACCAGCAGCGCGATGCGCAACATGATGCCGTTGGTGAAGGGGATCCCGGCGGCGTTGGCGGCGATCACCGTGGCGAACGGGTTGATGGTGGAGCCGAGGGTGCCGATCCCCGCGCCGAGCAGCACGGTGGACGCAGCAACCACCGGATCGAACCGCGCCGCCAGCATCACCGGCACCAGTAAGGTATAGAAGGGCAGCGACTCTTCTGCCATGCCGTAAATCGTGCCGCCTGCGGCAAACAGCGCCATCAGGATCGGGATCATCCACTCTTCGCGGCCGCGTAGTCGGGTGGTGACGCGCTCGATCCCGGCGTCTATCGCCCCGGTTTTAGTGACGATCCCGAGGAATCCCCCGATGATCAGAATAAACAGCGCCACGTCGATGGCCCCGGCCTGGCCGGACTCCGGATCGTACAGCCCGGCAATCGGCGCCATCAGCACCGAAACCAGCCCCTGCGGGTGCGCTGCCACGTGCGCGTAGGTGCCAGCAACCGGCACTTCTTTACCGAGCGCCTCGTTCATTGCCATATGGTACTGCCCGGCCGGAACAATCCACGTCAGCACGGCAACCACGGCAATCAGAAAAAAGAGAATGGTGTAAGCGGAGGGAAACTTGAACTTGCCCATGATGTTCTCCTGAACCCGGCGCACCCCGCGGCGCGCCGGGCGGTGATTAGTCGCCGAGTGTCGCCACCATGACCGCTTTAATGGTGTGCATGCGGTTCTCTGCTTCGTCGAAGACGATGGAGTTCGGTGATTCGAAGACCTCTTCCGTCACTTCCAGTCCCTTCAGGCCGTACGCCATTTCGATTTCGCGGCCCACTTTGGTGTGCTCGTTGTGGAACGCTGGCAGGCAGTGCATGAACTTGACGTTCGGGTTACCGGTGGCCTTCATCACGTCCGCGTTAATCTGATATGGCTTCATCAGGCTGACGCGCTCGGCCCAGGCCTCCTTCGGCTCACCCATGGAAACCCACACGTCGGTGTAGAGGAAATCGGTGCCCTGCACGCCTTCCTCCACGTCGTCGGTGAGGGTGATGCGCGCGCCGGTCTCTTTGGCGATGGCGCGGCACTGCTCAACCAGGCCCGCCTCCGGCCAGAAGGATTTCGGCGCCACAAGGCGGATATCCATCCCCATTTTGGCCGCGCCGACCATTAGCGAATTACCCATGTTGTTCCGCGCGTCGCCGAGATAAGCAAAGCTCAGCTCCGGCAGGGTTTTGCCCGGAGAGTGCTCCAGCATGGTCATCAGATCGGCGAGAATTTGGGTGGGGTGGAACTCGTCGGTCAGGCCGTTCCACACCGGCACGCCCGCGTACTCGCCCAGCTCTTCAACGATGGCCTGGCCGTAGCCGCGATACTCGATGCCGTCATACATGCGGCCCAGCACGCGCGCGGTGTCCTTCATCGACTCTTTGTGGCCGATCTGCGATCCGCTTGGGCCGAGGTAGGTGACCTGCGCGCCCTGGTCGAACGCACCCACTTCGAAGGCGCAGCGGGTGCGGGTGGAGGTTTTTTCAAAGATCAGGGCGATGTTTTTCCCGACCAGGGTTTGTTTTTCGCGTCCGGCTTTTTTGGCGGCCTTCAGCTCGATGGCGAGATCGATCAGGTACTGGATCTCCGCCGGGGTGTAGTCCAGCAGTTTCAGGAAGTTGCGGTTTTTCAGGTTAATGGTCATGGGGAAATCCTTTTTAAAATTTAGCTGTCTGATGCCCTCACCCCGGCCCTCTCCCGCAGGGAGAGGGGGCGTACATTCCCTCTCCCTTTGGGAGAGGGTTAGGGTGAGGGGAAAACGACTCAGTTACGAATCAATGTGCCTTTCTCGCCCGCCAGGATCTCCGCGCCGTCATTCAGCGCGCCGATCCCGGCAATGCCGTTGCAGGCCTCAACAAACTCGCGGCAGGCGGCCACTTTCGGCCCCATCGATCCGGCGTCGAACTGCATGCCTCTGAGCAGCTCCGGCGTCACCTGCGCCAGCGGACGCTGGGTTGGCTTGCCCCAGTCGAGGTACACCGCGTCGGCATCGGTGAGGATCAGCAGGGCATCGGCCTCGATCTGGCGCGCCAGCAGGGCGGCGGAGAGGTCTTTGTCGATCACCGCCTCAATGCCGCGATAGCCGTTGGCGTTTTCCACTACCGGCACGCCACCGCCGCCGTTGCAGATCACCAGGTGGTCGCGCTGAATCAGCGCCGTGATGGCGTCACTCTCGACGATGCGCTTCGGCTGCGGCGACGGCACCACGCGGCGGAAGTAGCTGCCGTCGGCCTTAAACACCCAGCCTTTTTCCGCGGCCAGCGCTTTGGCCTGGGCTTCGCTGTAGACCGGGCCGATGTACTTGGTCGGGTTGCTGAACGCCGGGTCGGCGGCGTCCACTTCCACCTGCGTGAGCAGGACGCTGACCTCGCGCTGGGGCAGATTGTTTTTCAGCGCCTGCTGGAGCATGTAGCCGATCATTCCCTGGCTTTCGGCGCCAAGAACGTCCAGCGGGTAGGGAGTGACTTTGTCGTAGGCGCTGTTTTGCAGCGCCAGCAGTCCGACCTGCGGGCCGTTGCCGTGCACCAGCACCACGCGCCACTGCTCCGTTAAGCCGGCGATGGTGCGGGCGGCCTGCTCGATGTTCTGGCGCTGGATCTCCGCTTCCAGCGGCTCGCCGCGCTTGAGCAGCGCGTTGCCGCCAAGGGCCACAACCAGAGTGGGTTTTCGTTCCATGATGGCTCCTTTAAATTCCGTCGCGTTCCAGTGGGCAGCTCATGCAGCGCGCGCCGCCGCGACCGCGTCCCAGCTCGTCGCCCGGGATCGGCAGCACGGTGATGCCTGCTTTGTCGTACTTCTCGTTGGTCCAGACGTTGCGCTCGTAGCCGATCACCACGCCCGGGCGGAGGGTCAGGACGTTGTTAGCGTCGTTCCACTGCTCGCGTTCGGCTTCAAAGGCGTCGCCGCCGGTGGTGATCAGGCGGACGTGGTTAATGCCGAGGGCTTTCTCGATGGCGTGCAGCAGGTCGGTTTCCTGGGTGCGCAGCAGGCCGCCGCGTCCGTCCGGGGTGAGCGTCCAGCACTGGGCGTCCTTGCGCACCACTTCCGGGTAAACGGAGAAGGTGTCCACGTCGATGTGGGTCATCACGGTGTCGAGGTGCATGCAGGAGCGGTGTTTCGGCAGTTCAACAGCAATCACGCGCTCGGCCTGGCGATGTTTAAACAGGCTGTTGGCGAGGAACTCCACGCCCTGCGGCGTCGTGCGCTCGGACATGCCGATCAGTACCGCCCCGCGACCAATCACTAATACGTCGCCGCCTTCTAAGGTGGCGTGGTCGTAATTGATATTCTCGTCGCCGAAATACTTAATAAACTCGCCGTCGGCAAATGCGGGGTGCCAGCGATATATTGCCCGCAGGTTATTGGTTTCACGCTGGCGGGCGGGTTTCGCCATCGGATTAATGGAGACGCCGTTATAAATCCAGCAGGAGGTATCGCGGGTAAATAAGTGGTTAGGCAGCGGCTTCATAATAAAATCATTCGCCGTGTGGGTATCGACCACCATATTTTTAATGGCCGCCGGAATTTCACCGTAGGTTAATCCGCCGCTTAATCTGCGCGCCAGTTCGCGGTGCGGCATATCCGCCAGCCAGCCGCGCACGTCGGCGGCAAAGGTTGGCCCCAGGCGATAGTCGGAGATTTGTGTTTCAAGAAGCCAGGCTTTTGCTTCAGCAATATCAAGCGTTTGCGTAAGAAGGTCGGTCAACAGCAGGACTTCCACACCCTGCTCGCGCAGCGTGTTTGCGAAGATGTCATGCTCTTCACCCGCCCGTTCAACCGAGAGCACGTCATCAAATAGCAGCTCCTGACAGTTTGAGGGGGTTAACCGTTTCAGACTTAAATTAGGACGGTGCAGCATAACGCTACGCAATTGACCAATTTCAGAACCGACGTAATGCTTTTCCATAATTATTCCTTTAACTTTTTTTCAGAATAAAAAGGGCATGCGCCATGTGATGTGTTTAATTTCATGGCGGCTAAGCTCAATTGATTTCGTGATTTATAGTAGGCGCTTAAATAATGGTTATTGTGACATTGCTCACGCGAAAACCGATATTGAGCAGTTTATTTTCAATTGCATGATTCGTATCAGATAATGATTAATTTCATATTATTAAGGGATGAATAGCTAAGCAGGAACGGGTGGCAATATTTGAAGTTGTTATTATTTTGTAGAATCACACGCTTTGAAATATTTAGTTATATTCTTGATTTTAATGGATAAAATGTTGTCACGGGAATAGCTATGCAATAATGACAGTTAACTATTTTTCACTTAAGAGAAATCAATAAATAATTATGGATTTTTAAAGGAAATAACCAAAGTGATAAAGTGTGATACACCAACAGGTTTTATGAGTTATGTTTTAAATTCAGTGAGTTAGATCCTATGTGCAAAGTGCATGAAATGAGGTTATGCATAACCACTGCATAAATGCCTGTGTGCAATTAACAGTGGATTAACACATTTCCCGATAAACATGCGCTGACGCAAATCTTGTCAAAAAAGGGCTGGTATGGAAGAGGCAATTCTCGTATAAAACATAAAAATGAAACAATGTTTTAATCTGAGGGTTGTATCATGATTATTGGCAATATTCATCATCTCCAGTCCTGGTTGCCAGAAGAGCTGCGCCAGGCCATTGAGCACGTTAAGGCCCACGTCACCGACGCAACGCCGACCGGTAAGCACGACATCAATGGCAACAGCCTGTTTTATCTGGTTTCGGAGGACATGACCCAGCCGTTCGCCGAGCGTCGCGCTGAATACCATGCACGCTATCTGGATATTCAGATTGTGCTAAAAGGTCAGGAAGGGATGACCTTCAGTACCCTGCCGCACGGTACGCCGGACACCGACTGGCTGGCGGACAAAGACATCGCGTTCCTGCCGGAAGGCGAGCAGGAGAAAACCGTGGTGCTGAGCGAAGGGGATTTTGTAGTGTTCTGGCCGGGCGAAGTGCATAAGCCGCTGTGCGCGGCGGGAGCGCCGGCGCAGGTGCGTAAGGTTGTGGTGAAGATGCTGGTAGAGTAACCCCTCACCCCGGCCCTCTCCCCTTGGGAGAGGGTTAGGGTGAGGGCACCAGACCGCACCCACGCATAATGTGATCCAGCTTAAACTTCCCGCACTCCCTCCTCATCTCCCATTTACCTGCGCTTTTTCTGCGTCATAGTATGATCGTTAAATTAATGAACGCTGTTCTATAATGTAGAACAAAATGATTCAGCAAGGAGATCTCATGCCGCAGTCCGCGTTGTTCACGGGTATCATTCCCCCTGTCTCCACCATTTTTACCGCCGATGGCCAGCTCGATAAACCGGGTACCGCCGCGCTGATCGACGATCTGATTGCTGCGGGCGTCGACGGCCTGTTCTTCCTGGGCAGCGGCGGCGAGTTCTCCCAGCTCAGCGCCGAAGAGCGTAAAACCATTGCTCGGTTTGCGATCGATCATGTCGATCGTCGCGTGCCGGTTCTGATCGGCACCGGCGGCACCAACGCCCGGGAAACCATTGAGCTGAGCCAGCACGCGCAGCAGGCGGGCGCGGACGGCATCGTGGTGATCAACCCTTACTACTGGAAAGTGTCGGAAGCGAACCTGATCCGCTATTTCGAGCAGGTGGCCGACAGCGTCACGCTGCCGGTGATGCTCTATAACTTCCCGGCGCTGACCGGGCAGGATCTGACCCCGGCGCTGGTGAAAACCCTGGCCGACTCGCGCAGTAACATCGTCGGCATCAAAGACACCATCGATTCCGTCGCCCACCTGCGCAGCATGATCCACACCGTTAAAGGCGCCCATCCTCATTTCACGGTGCTGTGCGGCTACGACGATCATCTGTTTAATACCTTGCTGCTCGGCGGTGACGGGGCGATCTCGGCCAGCGGCAACTTTGCCCCACAGGTGTCGGTAAATCTTCTGAAAGCCTGGCGGGATAAAGACGTGGCGAAAGCGGCTGAGTATCATCAGACCCTGCTGCAAATCCCGCAGATGTATCAGCTGGATACGCCGTTTGTGAACGTCATTAAAGAGGCGATCGTGCTCTGCGGCCGCCCGATTTCTACGCACGTCCTGCCGCCAGCCTCGCCGCTGGACGAGCCGCGTAAGGCGCAGCTGAAAACCCTGTTACAACAGCTCAAGCTCTGCTGAGCCGGACGATAACGATGACCATTGAGAAAATTTTCACCCCACAGGACGATGCGTTTTATGCGGTGATCACCCACGCGGCGGGGCCGCAGGGCGCGCTGCCGCTGACTCCGCAGATGCTGATGGAATCCCCCAGCGGCAACCTGTTCGGTATGACGCAGAACGCCGGGATGGGCTGGGATGCCAACAAACTCACCGGCAAAGAGGTGCTGATCATCGGCACCCAGGGCGGCATCCGCGCCGGAGACGGGCGTCCGGTCGCGCTGGGCTACCACACCGGGCACTGGGAAATCGGCATGCAGATGCAGGCGGCGGCGAAGGAGATCACCCGCAACGGCGGGATCCCGTTCGCCGCTTTCGTCAGCGATCCGTGCGACGGTCGCTCGCAGGGCACGCACGGTATGTTCGACTCCCTGCCGTACCGCAACGACGCGGCGATCGTGTTTCGCCGTCTGATCCGCTCTCTCCCGACGCGGCGGGCGGTGATCGGCGTGGCAACCTGTGATAAAGGGCTGCCCGCCACCATGATTGCGCTGGCTTCCATGCACGATCTGCCGACCATTCTGGTGCCGGGCGGGGCGACGCTGCCGCCCACCGTAGGGGAAGACGCGGGCAAGGTACAGACCATCGGCGCGCGCTTCGCCAACCACGAACTCTCCTTGCAGGAGGCCGCCGAGCTGGGCTGTCGCGCCTGCGCCTCGCCGGGCGGCGGGTGTCAGTTCCTCGGCACGGCGGGCACCTCGCAGGTGGTCGCAGAAGCGCTGGGTCTGGCGTTGCCGCACTCCGCGCTGGCGCCGTCCGGACAGGCGGTGTGGCTGGAGATCGCCCGCCAGTCGGCGCGGGCGGTCAGCGAGCTGGATAACCGCGGCATCACCACGCGGGATATCCTGACTGACAAAGCCATCGAAAACGCGATGGTGATCCACGCGGCGTTCGGCGGCTCCACCAATTTACTGCTGCATATTCCGGCCATCGCTCACGCGGCGGGCTGCACGATCCCGGACGTTGAACACTGGACGCGCGTCAACCGCAGGGTGCCGCGCCTGGTAAGCGTGCTGCCCAACGGCCCGGACTATCACCCGACCGTGCGCGCCTTCCTCGCGGGCGGCGTGCCGGAGGTGATGCTCCACCTGCGCGATCTCGGCCTGCTGCATCTGGACGCCATGACCGTCACCGGCCAGACGGTAGGCGACAACCTCGACTGGTGGCAGACGTCCGAGCGCCGTAAGCGCTTCCGCCAGTGCCTGCGCGAGCAGGACGGCGTGGAGCCGGATGACGTGATCCTGCCGCCGGAGAAGGCAAAAGCGAAAGGGCTGACCTCGACGGTCTGCTTCCCGACGGGCAACATCGCGCCGGAAGGATCGGTGATCAAGGCCACGGCGATCGACCCGTCGGTGGTGGGTGAAGATGGCGTTTACCGCCACACCGGCCGGGTGCGGGTGTTTGTCTCGGAGGCGCAGGCGATTAAGGCCATCAAGCGGGAAGAGATTAAGCAGGGCGATATCATGGTGGTGATCGGCGGTGGACCGTCCGGCACTGGCATGGAAGAGACCTACCAGCTCACCTCCGCGCTCAAACACATCTCGTGGGGCAAGACGGTGTCGCTCATCACCGATGCGCGCTTCTCGGGCGTGTCGACGGGCGCCTGCTTCGGCCACGTATCGCCGGAGGCGCTGGCGGGAGGGCCGATTGGTAAGCTGCGCGATAACGACATCATTGAGATTGCCGTGGACCGCCTGACTCTGACCGGTAGCGTGAACTTCATCGGTACCGCGGACAACCCGCTGACGCCGGAAGAGGGCGCGCGCGAGCTGGCGCGGCGGCAGACGCACCCGGACCTGCACGCTCACGACTTTTTGCCTGACGATACCCGGCTGTGGGCGGCATTACAGTCCGTGAGCGGCGGCACCTGGAAAGGCTGTATTTATGACACCGATAAAATCATTGAGGTAATTAACGCCGGTAAAAAAGCGCTCGGCCTTTAATTATTTTTTTGAGAGAAATCCGTCTGCGGGAAATATTCTGCGGGCGGTTTTTGCTTGTCTTTAATTTGCTAATTTAAACAATGACTTATGATATATCGTTGGCGTCACAAAAGCGAAATAACGTAATTCAGAAATAAGATATGACCATTGCTGGTTAATTGAGCAGCTCATTACACTCCAGTAACACAATGTTGTAATTCAGCACACTACATAAGGGTGTAATTCTGATGACGCAATTAACCATGAAAGACAAAATTGGCTACGGGCTGGGTGATACCGCCTGCGGCTTCGTCTGGCAGGCCACGATGTTCCTGCTGGCCTATTTCTACACCGACGTGTTCGGTCTCTCCGCGGGCATAATGGGGACGCTGTTTTTAGTTTCCCGCGTGCTCGACGCCGTGACCGATCCGCTGATGGGGCTGCTGGTAGACCGCACCCGCACGCGGCACGGCCAGTTCCGCCCGTTCCTGCTGTGGGGCGCCATCCCGTTCGGCATCGTCTGCATGCTGACCTTCTACACGCCGGACTTCTCCGCGCAGGGCAAAATCATCTATGCCTGCGTGACCTATATTCTGCTGACTCTGGTCTACACCTTCGTTAACGTCCCTTACTGCGCCATGCCGGGGGTGATCACCGCCGACCCGAAAGAGCGTCATGCCCTTCAGTCCTGGCGTTTCTTCCTCGCCGCCGCGGGGTCGCTCGCCATCAGCGGCATCGCGCTGCCGCTGGTCAGCATCATCGGCAAAGGGAACGAGCAGGTGGGCTATTTCGGCGCCATGTGCGTGCTGGGTCTGAGCGGCGTAGTCCTGCTTTATGTCTGCTTCTTCACCACCAAAGAGCGCTACACCTTTGAGGTGCAGCCGGGTTCGTCGGTGGCGAAAGATCTTAAGCTGCTGCTGGGCAACGGCCAGTGGCGGATCATGTGCGCCTTCAAGATGATGGCGACCTGCTCCAACGTGGTGCGCGGCGGGGCGACGCTCTACTTCGTGAAATACGTGATGGATCACCCGGAGATGGCGACCCAGTTTTTACTTTACGGCAGCCTCGCCACCATGTTCGGCTCGCTCTGCTCGTCTCGTCTGCTGGGCCGCTTCGACCGCGTTACCGCCTTTAAGTGGATCATTGTCGCTTACTCTCTGATTAGCCTGCTGATCTTCTTCACGCCGGCGGAGCATATTGCCCTGATTTTCGCCCTCAACATCCTGTTCCTGTTCGTCTTTAACACCACCACGCCGCTACAGTGGCTGATGGCCTCTGACGTGGTGGATTACGAAGAAAGCCGCAGCGGGCGCCGCCTCGACGGGCTGGTGTTCTCCACCTACCTGTTCAGCCTGAAGATTGGCCTGGCGATTGGCGGGGCGGTGGTGGGCTGGATCCTGGCGTACGTGAACTACTCCGCCAGCAGCAGCGTGCAGCCGGTCGAGGTGCTCACCACCATCAAAATTCTGTTCTGCGTGGTGCCCGTGGTGCTCTATGCGGGCATGTTCATCATGCTGTCGTTTTATAAGCTCACCGACGCCCGCGTGGAGGCCATCAGCCAGCAGCTGATCAAGCACCGCGCGGCGCAGGGCGAGGCCATTCCCGACGCCGCGACAGCCGCATCCCATTAACCGGAGGCAACATGGAAATCACTAACCCGATACTCACCGGCTTCAACCCGGACCCGTCCCTGTGCCGCCAGGGCGAGGACTACTACATCGCCACCTCGACCTTCGAGTGGTTCCCGGGCGTGCGCATCTATCACTCCCGCGACCTGAAAAACTGGACGCTGGTCAGCACGCCGCTGGACCGCGTGTCGATGCTGGATATGAAGGGCAACCCGGACTCCGGCGGTATCTGGGCGCCGTGCCTGAGCTACGCCGACGGCAAATTCTGGCTGCTCTATACCGACGTGAAGATTGTCGATTCGCCGTGGAAAAATGGCCGCAACTTCCTCGTCACCGCGCCGTCCATTGAGGGGCCATGGAGCGAGCCGATCCCGATGGGCAACGGCGGGTTCGATCCGTCCCTGTTCCACGACGACGATGGCCGCAAATACTACCTCTACCGCCCGTGGGGGCCGCGCCATCACAGCAACCCGCACAACACCATCGTGATGCAGGAGTTTGACCCGCAGACCGGCACCCTCTCGCCGGAGCGCAAAACGCTGTTTACCGGCACGCCGCTCTGCTACACCGAAGGGGCGCATCTTTATCGCCACGCGGGATGGTACTACCTGATGGTTGCCGAAGGCGGCACCAGCTACGAGCACGCCGTCGTGGTGCTGCGTGCAAAAACCATCGACGGGCCGTACGAGCTTCACCCGGATGTGACGATGATGACCAGCTGGCACCTGCCGGAGAACCCGCTGCAAAAGAGCGGCCACGGCTCGCTGCTGCAAACCCACACCGGGGAGTGGTATATGGCCTACCTTACCAGCCGCCCGCTGCGCCTGCCCGGCGTGCCGCTGCTGGCCTCAGGCGGACGCGGTTACTGTCCGCTGGGGCGCGAGACCGGCATCGCCCGCATTGAATGGCGCGATGGCTGGCCGTACGTGGAGGGCGGTAAGCACGCGCAGCTGACCGTGAAAGGCCCGCAGGTGGCGGAGCAGCCCGCCGCCGTGCAGGGTAGCTGGCGGGATGATTTCGACAGCAGCACGCTTGACCCTGAATTGCAGACTCTGCGCATTCCGTTCGACGACACCCTCGGCTCGCTCACCGCGCGCCCCGGCTATTTACGGTTATACGGCAACGACTCGCTCAACTCGACCTTTACCCAGTCGACCGTGGCGCGCCGCTGGCAGCACTTCACCTTCCGGGCGGAGACGCGGATGCAGTTCTCGCCGGTTCACTTCCAGCAGAGCGCGGGGCTGACCTGCTACTACAACAGCAAAAACTGGAGCTACTGCTTTGTGGACTACGAGGAGGGGCAGGGCAGAACGATTAAGGTTATTCAGCTCGACCACAACGTGCCGTCGTGGCCGCTGCACGAGCAGCCCATTCCCGTGCCGGAGAGTGCGAAGAGCGTCTGGCTAAGGGTGGATGTGGATGCGCTGGCCTACCGCTACAGCTACTCGTTCGACGGCGAGACGTGGCACACCGTGCCGGTGACGTATGAGGCGTGGAAGCTGTCGGATGACTATATCGGCGGGCGCGGCTTCTTCACCGGCGCGTTTGTGGGGCTGCACTGCGAGGACATCAGCGGCGACGGCTGCCACGCGGACTTCGACTACTTCACCTACGAGCCGGCCTAACGGCTCAGGCCGGGTAGCCCAGCGCGCGTGAGAGCTGGAGCCCAGCCTGCTGAAGCTGCTCGCGGAAGTTAGCCAGCTCAGCGTCGTCCACGCGCGAGGTCAGCGTCGACAGGCTCAGGGCTGCAATCACGCGGGACTCGTGGTTCCACACCGGCACCGCCACGCAGCGCACGCCCTGCTCGTTCTCTTCGCTATCCAGGGCGTAACCCTGCTCGCGGGTCTGCGCCAGGGCGCTCATTAAGGCTTCGCGAGAGGCAAGGGTAGAAGGGGTATAGGTGGTGTACTGATAGCCCTCCAGCAGGGCGTTCAGCTCGGCCTCGCCCAGCCAGGCAATCAACACTTTGCCGATGGCGGTGGCGTGAACCGGCAGGCGGCGGCCGATGCGCGAATAGGCGATGGCGGCCAGCTTGCCTTCAATCTTCTCGATATAGACCCCTTCACGCCCGTCCAGGATCCCCAGATGGGTAGTCTGCCCGGTTCGCCGGGACAGCTCCGTCAGCCAGCCTTTCGCCTTCTGCCGAATATCCATCGAGCCCACGACAAAATGACCGCGCTCGACCAGCTTCATGCCGAGGCGATACTTACCGTTCTCCGGGTTCTGATCGATATAGCCGTGAAGCTGGAGGGTTTTCAGCAGCGAGTGGAGGGTACTCTTGCTCAGCCCCATCAGTTTGCTGATGTCGGTGATCTTAAGCTCGGTGGCCTGCTCGTTGAACAGGTCGAGGATCTGCAACGCACGTTCAACAGACTGAATAATCGGCATAATGCTGGTATGTCCACGCTGGAATTAAGGCGAAAACGTACCTTTTTCGGGGTGAAAAATCAATTGAGTAGAGCGGGTTGTGGGAGAAAGGGCATCAGCCGCATCGTCGCCTGATTTGCCCGGCGGCGCTGCGCTTGCACGGGCCTACGGGCTGGGTTTTCTCCCTCTCCCTGTGGGAGAGGGCCGGGGTGAGGGCACCAACGCGCAGAGGACTCAACCCCCAAGCGTCGCCACCATCACCGCCTTAATCGTATGCATCCGGTTTTCCGCCTGGTCAAACACGATGCTCGCCGGCGACTCAAACACCTCGTCCGTTACTTCCATCCCGCCGTGCAGATCGAACTCTTTCGCCATCTGCTTGCCGAGCGTGGTCTGGTCGTCATGGAACGCCGGCAGACAGTGCAGGAACTTCACGTCCGGGTTGCCGGTGAGCGCCATCATCTGCGCGTTCACCTGATACCCGCGCAGCAGCGCAATCCGCTCCGCCCACTTCTCTTTGGCTTCGCCCATCGACACCCACACGTCGGTATAGATAAAGTCCGCGCCCTTCACGCCCGCCGCCACGTCTTCCGTCAGGGTGATTTTCCCGCCGTGCTTTTCCGCCAGCGCGCTGCACTCTGCCACCAGGCTCTCTTCCGGCCAGCAGGCCTTCGGGGCCACCAGGCGTAGATCCAGCCCGGTCAGCGCCGCCGCTTCCAGCATCGAGTTGCCCATGTTGTTGCGCGCGTCGCCCGCGTAGACCAGCGTCATCTCGTTAAACGCCTTGCCCGGCAGGTGCTCCTGCACGGTCAGCAGGTCCGCCAGCAGCTGCGTCGGGTGGAACTCGTTGGTCAGCCCGTTCCACACCGGCACGCCCGCATACTGCGCCAGCGTTTCGACGACTTCCTGGCCGTGGCCGCGGTACTGAATGCCGTCGTACATCCGCCCGAGAACCCGCGCGGTGTCCTTAATTGACTCTTTATGCCCAATCTGGCTGCCGCTCGGCCCTAAATAAGTGACGCGTGCGCCCTGGTCAAATGCGGCAACTTCGAAAGAGCATCGTGTACGGGTCGAGTCTTTTTCGAAGATGAGCGCGATGTTTTTACCGGTAAGTTTCTGTACTTCCTTGCCCTTTTTTTTATCGGCCTTGAGCTGTGCGGCAAGGGTCAGCAGAGAAGTGAACTGTGCAGGGGTAAAGTCGAGCAATTTCAGAAAGTGTTTCTTGTACAGATCAGACATTTTATCCTCACATGGCGAACGCCACTTATTGAATTAAAATTCACTTTATATGTGTAATTATTCATTTGCAACCCCGTTTCACAAATCTTTCCAACAAAGGTGGAGGCAAACCCGTCCGTGTGTGAAAATAGAAGTATCTGCCGCACTTTAAAGAGGATTGAGCCATGGCAAACCCGGAATTACTGGAAGAGCAACGCGAAGAGACGCGTCTGATTATTGAAGAACTGCTGGAAGACGGTAGCGATCCGGACGCGCTGTACACCATCGAGCACCATTTCTCTGCGGATGATTTCGACGCGCTGGAAAAAATGGCCGTGGAAGCCTTCAAGCTGGGTTACGAAGTGACCGAGCCGGAAGAGCTGGAAGTGGAAGAGGGCGACACCGTCATCTGCTGCGACATCCTGAGCGAAGGCGCGCTGAAGGCGGAGCTGATCGACGCGCAGGTAGAACAGCTGATGAACCTGGCCGAGAAGTTTGAAGTGGAATACGACGGCTGGGGAACCTACTTCGAAGATCCGAACGGTGAAGACGGCGAAGAAGGCGACGACGAAGATTACGTCGACGAAGACGACGACGGCGTGCGTCACTAAGCGTTTCAGGCGGTGGCGCGTGCCACCGCTTTTTCAAGGCAGAACCATGGATTACCCGCAGATACTCGCCCCCGTACTTAACTTCCTCCAGTGCCCGACCCCGCAAGCATGGATTGATAAAGCCCGCGACCCGGCGAACCTGCCGCTGCTGCTCACCGACCACATGGTGTGCGAGCTCAAGGCCGCCCAGACCGCGCTGCTGCTGGTGCGTAAATACGTCGCCGACGAAAGCGGTGCCGACGCGCTGCTCGACTGGCTCAAACCCTATGAACAGTTCACCTTCCGCGACGGCCCAGAGCCGGACTTTATTGCCCTGCACAGGCAGATTGGCAAAAGCGTGATGCCCAAAACCGACGACCCGTGGGGCCAGGCGCTCATCGACAGCATGGTGCTGCTGATCAAAGAGGAGTTGCACCACTTCTGGCAGGTGCGAGAGGCGATGCTGGCCCGCGACATTCCGTACGTCAAAATCACCGCCAGCCGCTACGCCAAAGGGATGCTGAAGGAAGTGCGCACCCACGAACCGCTGACGCTAATCGACAAGCTCATCTGCGGCGCCTACATCGAAGCCCGCTCCTGCGAACGCTTCGCCGCGCTGGCCCCGTTCCTCGACGATGACTTACAGAAGTTCTATCTCTCGCTGCTGCGCTCGGAAGCGCGCCATTATCAGGACTACCTGACGCTGGCCCAGCAGGTGAGCGACGACGATATCTCACCGCGCATACAGCTTTTTGGCGAAACTGAAGCCACACTTATCTCGACACCGGACCACGAGTTTCGCTTCCACAGCGGCGTGCCGGTGTAAACCGGCACAACTCAAGGATAAGGATGCGAGATGAAAAAAACGTGGACCCGTACCGTGATGGTTGTTGTGGTGGCCGCCGCCGTGGCGTTCTGGGTGTTCTTTGACAGGCAACGCGCTCCGGAAGCGCAGATTGATACCACCCTCAACGCGATGCCTGCCTGGCAGGTGATTAAGGAGCAGGAGCCCGCGCTGCATCAGCGCATCCTCGACCAGATGGCCGCCCTGCAAAAGGCCGGCGAGCCGGAGCAGCACATTATCGACACCATCCAGCCGCAGATCCTGCATTTGCAGATGACGCGCCTGCAAAACGCACCGGACGCCAACGTGGTGAACTACATGACCATCAACATGGAGCAGACCGCCGCCATCCAGAAGGTGAGCGACGACGCCTGCTTCCGCTTCCTCTACCCGATGGTGAAGGGCGGCGTCAACCCGATGCGCATGCTGGATAAAGACCTGATGACGCGGCGAATGCAGGCCGACGCCGACATGATGCGCGCGGCCTACGGCAAAAACCGCCACACCGTGACGCAGGCCGAACGTGAGGCGGCTGTCGAGGATGTCCGGCCGGTTATGAAGGCGCTTGCCGATAAGTACGGCGAGGACATCCAGCTGTTGCAGATGCCGGAGAAGGCGGTGGGCAAGGAGAAGCTCTCCTGCGACATGGTGCAGGAGATGTGGGCGAAGGTGCTGGCGCTGCCGGAGCAGAAGGCGGCGGGGGTGATTCGGCTGGCGGTGTCTGAGCTGGACTGACGAAGGGCGCTGGTTTTTTGGGCACTTAGCGCGGGTTTAGCGCGTCGTCGCTTGCATGGCGGCGCGCGACAGGTATAATCCACAACGTTTCCGCATCCCCTTCAGTGCCGAAGTGGCGAAATCGGTAGACGCAGTTGATTCAAAATCAACCGTAGAAATACGTGCCGGTTCGAGTCCGGCCTTCGGCACCAAAAGCGATTGTGATAATCGGAAAATCTACAACAATCAGTACGTTGTACAATGAAGCTGGACGTTGACGGCAACTACAAAATGACCGCATCTCCGGCTTTTTTTGTTTATAAAGCCTCGGGCCGGATCTTTTCACTCACTCCCTGTTTTGTCAATCTCTCTCCACGCAACTTCTGAGCATCTCGACATTGTGTTCAATATAGCTGAGCGTCACCTTAATATCGCGATGGCCGAGTAGTTTCTGCGTGACATACAAATTTTGCTCCGGTTTCTGCATTAATTCTGTGGCAACGGTATGACGGTAGCGATGTGATGAAAAGCGGCTGTGGCAGGCATCGCTGAGTTTGGCAAAGAAATAACTCACCTGATTTTCTGTCATCGGTTTACCCTGGCGCAGCGTCCTCCGACTGAAACGATTGATGTTGAACAACTGATCGTCAGCCCGCATTCCCTTTGTTTTCGCTTCTTCAAGCATCTGCTCCAGATAGGGCCGTAACCGGGAGGCGATAGGAACAACGTGTTCATCATGGCTTTTGCTGCCTTCGCTCTGAATAAACAGCGTGTCATGGACCAAATCGATATCCCTGACCCGTAGGTGAATAAGCTGATTCAGCCGGATAGCGGTGTAGTTGAAGGTTTCAACCACGGTCAGCCAAAACCATGCCGGATATAAAGGCGAACGATAGCCGCGCTGCATTTTCTCCCGTTCGATAAATTGGTTCAGCACTTTGCGGGATGCAAGGATTTGCTCGCGGGTCAGGGTTTTCTTTTTCTTACGAGATTCCCGCAGCGATGTTTTCTGGAATGGATTGATGAACTGCTCCAGTAGCCCCTGTTCAATGGCGAAGTTATACAAGGCTCGCATATGGCGCATATAGTGGTTCCAGCTCACCGGCTTGATACAGCGCACATTTAGCAGGTAATGACGCCACTCCAGCACCATATGCGATGTCACTTCGGCGGGTAACACGTTGCGCCAGTGAGTGAATTGGTTTACTGCCGTGCGATAACAGCTCTGGGTGTCAGGTCGCAATAAGCGGGCAAAAAAATACTCTTCCAGGATCTGTTCAAAGGTCATTTGAGTGACTTCCTTCATTGAGCAAGAGATGAGGGTTATTAAAGGGAACGTCATCTCCAAAAAGCGGCGTGGGATCGTCAAGCAGATATCCCTTCAGACGTGAACAACGGCGTGGGCCGACAACGGCGCAGTGCCAGATGTTGAGGCCGTTTTTTTGTTTTCGGTGAAGATTCAGGTTCTGGAACTTCTTCTGTACCTCCCGCCAGTATTCTTCAGGGACATCCTGACCACAGGTGCTAAGCCAGAGTTTGAAAATACCGGGCGTCACCAGAAACACCGACCCGGCGACGGTATGAATTCGGGCATTAGGTTCATTGACTTCCAGATGTTGAGCCTGAACATTACGAATCAGCCACTGCCAGAAGGCTTCGCCTGAAAGTGGGATATCGTCCTGTTCGGGTAGGGGGGATGGTTGTTCTACTACGCAGTCCGGTGCAATCACTGTTTCTGTCGCATTCTGGACCTCCGCTATCGGTGTGACGGTTCCACTAAAGGTTGCGGGCCGCTGTTGTGGATCTTCCCAAATTAGAGAAGGGGAAAAGCGTAACAGCGTGAGTTCACTGCTCCAGCCGCCGCTGGCCTCAATCCGGCAATGCCAGATGGCTTTATCCTCACAGGGAATGAGCAACTGGTGTGCCTGCATCTCATCAAATAGCCGCACGTTATGTTGCGGTACGGCGTCAATCCCCTGGTGCAGCAGCCAGCCGCGCACGGCATCGGCAGCGTTCTTACTGACCAGCCACAGCGCCTCTTCCGTCAGCCAGCCGTCAGAACCGCCATTCGGGTTGTTGAGTCGGAACTCATGCGCCAGCAAGTCGCGCAGGGCGGCGATGATTTGCTGCGGTAGCGAGGTTTGCGGACGATGGATAGCCTTGACTGGATCGCCGCCGAGATTAAACGCCACCGACGCCCGGTCGGCTTTCTGCACCAGTTCACCCGCCAGCCCGGCATACTGATACTGTCCGTTCAAGCAGTGCAGCAGAGTGGATAGCGCAGCGGCATCGGCGGCGAGCCAGTCGAGGCTTTCCGGGGGGAGTAGTTGGGTGAGCAGAAGAGCTGCCGCAGCCGGATGGCGCAGGTAATCACGTTGCGGCAGATAGCGAAACCTATAAGACTGGGTCAGAGGGCCATGCCATGGAAACCAGCGTTGACCGCTAATATCTTCCACTTCGATGTCGGTGATGAGTTTGCCCAGATCGTGCAGCAGCGCGGCGTAGATGATGACCGTTGTCCATCGCTCGGACTGCGCGGCCTGATCTTCCGGCGCTGCATCAGGTGGAAAAAGATAACTCTGCCGCAGCCGTGCGGCATAGCAGGCGGCTTCGAGACTGTGATCGAGCAGGCCACCTGCGTGGGCATGGTGGTGATTTTCCGAGGCCGGAAACGACTGCGCCAGTTCTGCGAAGCGGTGGATTGGTATCAGCCAGAAGCGTTCAAAGAGTGAGGCGGGAAGGGCGGTGCTCTGGCGAATAAACTGGATCAGCTGTTGGCGGGTAGTTTCAGCTAGTAGCGTTTGCGCGGATTCAGGATGCAGCCATCCCTCCGTGACGTCTGGTTCGCCAGTGGATGGTGTGGTGTTTTGCTTTTTGCGCGTCAGCCATATCCGCATAATGGCCCTTTCCCCTTTTTCGGGTAAGCCCGTTACCCCTTCACTCTCTTCCCCTTAACCCTTTGGATTTTGCCTTTTGGTGCCGTCAGATTTAGGGCGAAACTGTTTATTGGGTTGCGCAAATTTATTGGAGTGGAGAAAAACGGCAGAGCAGGGATGCTCCGTCGTTGATATGAAGGTCATGCGCTCAGCGCTAACGGCTGCTGCGCCCGTTCAAGCAGATATTCACAGGCATGACGCGCTAATCCACTGGCGCGGAAAATCGCTTTTTTGTCCTGCTGCAACACCTTCAGCCACGATGCGATGTAACTGTCATGCTGTAACTTCGACTGGATACCGACATGAGCACACAGGAAAGCCGCACCCATTTCGGCGACCAGCTCTTCAAAACTGTACGTCGGATCGCCGAAGGTATGCTTTCCGGCAGTGATGCCGTCCCGGTTCAGCCGTGAAGCATGTCCGGTAGCGTGCGTCAGTTCATGCAGAAGCGTGCCGTAATAATCCTCACGTGAAGCGAACTGCTCAGGATGCGGCATGATGATGCAGTCGCGCACCGGCGAGTAATACGCCCGGTTCTGGCGTCGGTGAGTGATCACCACCGCACTTTGCCGGGCAACCTGCTCAGCGGCGGCGATAGGATCATCGACCATCACGACAGGCTGTGAAAACACCTCCGGCAGTCCTTCACATTGCTGAATATTGAACAGCCGGAACTCGCGTACTACGGCGTAGGACGTCAATTTAGGGTTGCCGTCAGCATCAAGAACCGTGTTCCCATTGCGGTCTACTACCTCGCGTTGTTGGGGCAGATAGAACACGGCCAGTGTAGATTTTTCGCCTTTGCGGATGTTACCGCCCGCATTGCGAATCTGAGTGAAGGTCAGCCAGCGATCGCTTTCATATCCCTGTCGCTCAGCGCTGTTCCAGAGCAGAGGAATATTGATACCGTGATACAACCGCCCGGATAAGGCATTCATCGGCACCACCGGTTCCCCTTCCCGCCACGGGCGAACCCAGGGGATCACGCCTTTCTCCAGCGCGGCGATAATTTCATCGGTGACTTTCTGGTAAAGATCGTTGCTTCTGTTCATAAGCGTAACCTCATGATAAAGAAGCCGGGTACAACGCTCCCGGTCGGGAGTCGCCCGGCACGGGGAGTGAAGGATGCTGAGGTAATCAGCAGGAGTGAAGGGCAGTAACCAACAGGTGGTTATCTTCAAGCGTTAAGCGTAGCGGCGTCATCAGCGGTACATTGCTGCTGCCGTCAGAGGGCAAACAGTACAGACCGAAATTGATGCTCTTACGGTCCGGGCCTGCGCTTTTGAATGTCAGCATAGTGGCGACAATCAGGTTTTCGAGACGGTCATCCTCCTGAGAGGGATCGGGTGGAAAACTGACTACCTTTTCCCAGGCCTCAGTTGAGACAGACAACGATAAGGATTTTGCTTCAGGGCAAGATGAAGTAGGCATAGTATTTCTCCAGGGATGAAAGCAGAGAAACACCGCCCGGCAGGGAGGGATTCCCTGCATGGTGGGGTAGAGGATGTATCAGGCGCTAAGCGCTGTCCGCGAGGATGATACGGAGCGGACGAAAAGGCGAGCCTCACCGGGAAGGTGGCAACCTGAAGGCTCTGGTTGCGGGTCAAACTTCGTACAGATTAATACGGTATAAATAATAATCAAGCGTCAGGCTGTTCTGTGAGAGAGTTCGGGGCTCGTTATCCTGGAAGCCAGTCTGGTGCGCAGGATTTATCCGCTATAGGGGTTAAAGGCAATTTATCCTCTGGAGGGGATAGAGCATATTGGGCAATCAATGATACCTGTGAAGCTCACTGTCTCAGGCTTTGAAGATCTGCTTACGGTGCCAGCCAACGTATTGTTCAGTGGGCCACAGCGATGTGTCGTGAGGAAGATGCAACGGCTGGCCGTTCCGTTGCCAGAACAGGTTATCCACTACCGGGCTACGGCTGACGCCTCCGGAGATGCGGATGGTAAGGTTTTCATCTAGCCCGAACGCGCCCATATCAAAAGCATCGTGGTGCAGCGAACATAGCGCCAGACCGTTGTTCACCACACACGGCCCGCCATAGGTTTTCCAGTGGATATGGGCTGCTTCAATACCAACCAACGCACCATCCAGCCGTAGATCGTAACCGCAGAAAGCACATCGGGAGTGGTAAGCCCGGAGCACGATATCTCTGAAGCGCGGATCGCGGTTCTTTGAACGGTCGATAAAATCCAGACCCAGTTGGTTGGCGAGGATCCGCTGAATACTTTCGGGGAAGCGATCCATCAGGATTTGCTGGACCAGTTGGTCAATCATTTCAGGGTGAGTCAGCAATTGCTGGTAAGCCGCTTCATCAAAGCCGCCTGCTACCTGGTTATCAATCAGCTCTTTTTTTGTCGGCTGGGTGTTGCCTTTACGGGGTTTACAACCTTCTGCGTTGGTTATTTCCCAGAAGCCGTCAGTTCTGAGCCGCCAGAAAGGCATATTGGGATAGTCGGTGCGTCGCTTGGGACCAAACTCTTTCAGCAGACGAGTAAGCGGTTCGTGGATCTCCAGGCCGTAGTTAAACAGGCGCGGGTGGCCTGCTTTGTACTGCGACAACACATACAACAGCAGCAACGGCTTATGTGGCGCGCACACATCACCCTGACGCCATACAGAAACGTTGGAAATGGCTGATTGCAGTGCTTCGAGAGATATCATGGGAATGAACCGGGTAACTGGCTGATGTTATTGCGATCATGCTCGCAAAAGCGGTGAAATTCAATTGTAGCTCGTCACATTGATTAGAGAGAAATCGATGCTTTAAGTCTATAACTCTGAAATATACCTATATAAATAACCGGTAACTGTCAGATCAGGCCTGAGCTAATA
Source organism: Enterobacter sp. MGH 33 (assembly GCF_000534535.1). Classification (NCBI taxonomy): domain Bacteria; kingdom Pseudomonadati; phylum Pseudomonadota; class Gammaproteobacteria; order Enterobacterales; family Enterobacteriaceae; genus Enterobacter; species Enterobacter sp. MGH 33. Next base: position 815,384 of record NZ_KI973212.1, read on the forward strand.
CAGATTAGGGGGGATTTGTTACCTGCTCTAAATAGTTATATGGATGCCTCCCCGATGCAAGCATGGGCAGATCTTTTTCAAACAAGGTAACTAAACACATATATCCGGCTTCGTCAGCCCAGATAAACATCCGCAATCTCTGGCCTCATTAGTCACATGGCTTGTTACAGCCCAGCTATTTAAGGGGAGGATTGTTAGTACCATAACTCATGTTAAATAATTCGAATCTAGTGCTCGTGGTCAGAATACGCTCAACAAAATAGATATCTTTGTAAGGTGAGGTAAAAGATGTAACGAGTGCTAATCATTCTCAGCGTTAGGATCCGAAACGGAGGATAAAGCTTAACTTTAGCTGTGGTCATTTGAATGCTGTAGTTATTGTAACTACAAGGCGATAAGTTTTGCTTTTATAAAAAATTATAGTTAGTTAAGAAATAAGTTGGTTCATTTCACTAATGAAATCGGCATTAAATTATATAATACGTACTCTTAAATATTCCTTGGAAGGTTTTTCTTTCTGTGGTAAAATGAACAGATCTAAATTTTAAGGAATTGTCAATATGTCATTTTGGCAAAAACCACTTAGTGAAACAATTGTCCAATCAAAAAAATTAATTGGCAGTGATGTTAACTTTAACGTGGTAGCTAATTGGTTTGAAGGATATCAAGAAGATGCACCCACATCTTCTAATCAGGGTACATCCAATTTGGCATTTCAGCGGTGGTTTAGATTCAAAGAAGCCTTCTCACCTAAATTTGTTACTGATACCTTAAATTATCTACCTTACAAAGTTGGCACTTGTCTTGATCCTTTCCTCGGGAGCGGTACTACATCGGTTACATGTAAGATGTTGGGTATTAATTCAATAGGTACAGAGGTTAATCCTTTTTTGGCAGACTTGGTTGAGGCAAAATTGACCACCGTTGATACTGATGCATTTTATGATAGTTATAGCCATCTTATAAAAAAGTTGACTATCATGGAATGTGATTATCAGTTAACACCAGGAATGCCTTTATCATTTAATGAGCCAGGAATAAAGGAACGTTATGTGTTTTCTAATAGCGCTTATTCGACTATAAGGGCTATTTTAAGATGTTCACACGCGTTGTCGAAAGAACACCATAGATTGCTTAAGGTTTTATTGGGTTCTGTATTAGTAGAGAATAGTAATACGATAGTTAATGGTAAAGGAAGACGGTATAGGAATAATTGGAATACACGTATTCGAACTGGTTTGGATGTTATTAAGTCTTTAAATCAAGCTGTTGATGAAACTATCAAAGACATTGCTAGCTTTAGCTATTACAATAACAGTTCTCACTCTATATTAAGAGGTGATACGCGAGCACTTCTTCCTACTATTAACCACGCGGATGTGGTTATTTTTTCGCCGCCATATCCTAATTCTTTCGATTATACAGATGTTTATAATATTGAGTTGTGGATGTTAGATTATCTTAAAAGTAGTGATGATAATCGTTCACTGCGTAATAGAACCCTAAGATCGCATGTCCAGGCGAAATGGACTGCTAACCCAGATATAGAATTAAAATCCAATTTGCTAATGGATACGATTACAACGCTACAGAATCAAAGAGGGATTCTTTGGAATAAAAATATTCCTGAAATGATTTCTTATTATTTTGAGGACCTATATTTTATTTTTATGAATTTTAAAAGGATCTTGAAAAGGGGGCATCATGCTATTGTTGCGATTGGCGATAGTCGATATGCTGGTGTTCATGTAGACGTTGGGGCTATCCTAGAAGAAATAATTCAACCTCTTGGCTTCATTTTGGTTGAAAAAGGTGAGATTCGTTCAATGCGAAGCAGTTCTCAACATGGTGGTAAATTCGAACTATCTGAACACTGCCTGGTATTCGAAAAAATATAAGAGGATTTAAAATGGCAAATATAAGGAATAAAATATCGTTACCTATAATAAAAAGGGTTCAACTTTTTAATTTTGATTTGTATACCAATACTCCTGATATAGATACTACGATATCCAAAGAGGTTTATTGTCTCATAGGCGCTAATGGCTTAGGGAAATCGACATTTTTGAATACAATTACATATGCTATAACTGGCGCTATTCCTCTTATAGAACGTAGTTTCCTTTCGGCCCAGGATTATTACAAAAATGCACTAAAACCATCGCGAACACATGATTATTATGATGGCAGAATTAGTGAATCCCTAAGGTCTGATGCAAGGGTTTTAGTCGAATTAGAATGTAATAATAATAAAATTAAACTAGAAAGATATATCTTCGGTGATTGCAAAGTCTCTAATTTAACCATTAAAGAAAATAATAAAATTAGTAATTATACTGCACCTGAAGTTTTATCATCGACAATAGATGATATTTATAAAACAAAAATATGTGAGTGGTCTGGACTACAAGATTTCAGTCAATATGTTTTTCTCTTTCACTTCTTGATGGTTTTTGATGAATCCAGACATTTACTGTTATGGAATGATAATATTCTAACGAATGCCTTATATATAGCATTTGGAACAGATCCTAGTATAGCTGCTTTGACCGATAAATTACAAAATGAAATGGAGAAGGAAAGTTCTCGAGGTCGAAATGCTAAGTTTGCAGCAAGGCAGTTAACGCAACAAATAGATGAACTACTTAAACTAATAAAAAATAATCATGATAATAGTAGCTTAACTGATAGCGAAATAATGGAGGAACATAAAAAGCTAAAAGATAATTACGTTGAGTCTCAAAAGAGGACGCAAATTAAGCAATTACAAAAGAGAGAGCTTGAAATAAAATGTGCTGAACTGAGCTCAAAATATTCGGCTCTTGAAGTGCAATATAGAAAAGCATTTTCATCAAGATTATCTAATATAAGCCATCTTACCCACCATCCAATAATAAAGCTTAGTATTGAAGATAATAAATGTGCCTTATGCAATTCTGATAGTACAGATGTATCACAAAGAATAAATGCTATAATATCTTCTGAACAATGCCCTTTATGTATGTCTAATGTTAGCAATAAAGACAATGAAGATAAGCAGGCTCTGCAAACATTAAAAGATATTGATATAGATAGAAATAAAATAAAACATGAATTGGATAGCACATTCACAATACTGGAACGGGTGACATTAGAGCTAAATATTGCAGAAAATAATGAGCAAGCAGCGCTAGATACAATGAATAGTTTTGAAAATGTTAATCCAGATTTAAAATATCTTGAGAATATACCTGATGCTTCTTATCTCGGGAGTGAAATAAATAATATTAAAAATCAAAGAGATAAGTTGAATAGAATAAGTAAGGAAAATTATGAAAAAAGAGATGAGTTACGTGAAAAACTCCGTATTCATGAGAAAACATTAAAGTCAAATTATAATAATTATGCGGACTCATTTGTCTTTCGTTTTAGAGAGTTGGCAGAAGAGTTTATAGGTATGTCTGTGGATGTTCAGCTTGAACATCATAAAAGTAAAAATAACGCAGGTTTTGGTTTAACTTTGAAAATGAATGATAAACTGAGGCCAACTTCAGATAAATTATCTGAAAGTCAGCGTTTCTTTATTGATATAGCATTGCGTATGGCAATTACTGAATTTATGTGTGAAGGCCCTGCAACATTATTGATTGATACGCCTGAAGGTTCTTTAGATATAGCATATGAAGCACGTGCTGGTTCAATGTTCTCAAAATATGCAAAGATGAATAATTTTATAATAATGACTGCTAATTTACGAAGTTCGTATTTAGTTCTTCGCTTGGCTAAACAACAGAAATTAGATGGTATGCAAATTGTTAAGATGACAGAATGGACGAATTTGACGGAAGTTCAGAAAAGTGAGGAAGTTTTGTTCATCGATGCCTATAAACAAATTGAAATGGCTATGGAGTAAATTATGGATAGCTTTTCGCCAAAATCTTATTATGACTCGTTATTGATTATGGATGAATTACCTGAATCTCTTCGTCCAATTTCTTTCATTGAATATCATCTTTTTTCTTACTTAGGCTGTGTTCTTGCCTTATTTCAGGGAAATGCAGTTAGTAATTGGGGGTATAGCTATACTGTTACTGAAAATGGCTTTCCATTTTCGAGAGATCTACAAAACTCGATCGATATGTTAGAAAAAAAAGGTTTCATTTTTGTTGATGAAAATGGGCTTTTTTCCCCTAACCCTGAGCTTGTAACTAAAGAAATTGAAAATTTTTATTTTGTAGACGAAATACCTAAACGGCGTGAGTTAATTAAAACATCTTTAGAATGTGCTCTTAGTATACCACCAGGAGCAATTAGGTATGCGATTAAAGATACTCCAGGTTTCATTTTAAATAAAACAATATCTCAAGCAGCATTATTGTTGGAAGAAGATGATATCGATTTATTATATAAAGAATATGAAGTTATATCAGAATTAATTGGAAAGGAAAATAAAGACCTTTTATCTCCAGCGGTAATTTGGCTTTCAGCTCGAGTTATGAGAAGTGAAGGATGACAATTAACTATGAAAATAAACATAGATAAACTTCAGAAAATTATTGCGGGAAATCCTAATTTGCATGCCTATCAGGCTTTTGGTAATGAAGGAAGAGAGTGTCTTACATCTTTACAAAATCAACTTAAAATAATATATCAGCATTACCCTGCAGAAAATATTTCTTTCAATTTCACAATTGTAATGAGAGTGACTCAGAACTCTTCGAGTTCTCTATTGGAAGAATGGCCTGAATCTATTCATGGTTTCAATATTGAAGATATCCAATTTGAATTGGGGAAAATTAAAAAAAGCAATGTTGTAATTGAGTTAATGGAGGGGGGAGACTATTATCTATATAGCTCAGATGTGTGTTTTGAAACATATGAGCTAGTCAATGATTATATTATATATAATTTCTATAAAGGCGTTGAGAAATTTATAATAAAAAGTAATGAGGATTTTGTTCACCCTCCTTCACCTATTATGGTTAGCAATTTTAGTATTCCTACATATCATTCTTTAGATGAAGCATTAGATACTTATTATATAAAAATGGCAAAGGAAACGACATGCAAAATCCTTCAAAATATCTGGCATGGTGGAGTGACAGGGCCTAGGTTAATACTTAGTAATAAACCTGAATCAATTATGAGGGATTCACTCACTCAGGCTTTAACACTTGTTTTAGGCAAGGGGGTGGAAGTTAAGGCTGAGCATAATACTGATGAGACTAAACCCGTTGATATAAAGGTGTCTTGGTATGGGAGTCGGGCAACGGCTTTGATCGAAATTAAATGGTTAGGTTCTTCTATTAAGGAAAATCCAAAAGACGTCAAAAAACCATTTACTACTTATTGGGATTCGAGAGCTCATGATGGAGCGCAACAGCTTATTGATTATATTGACCGAGAAATAAGAAGTTGTACTGAAAGTATCCCTCAGGCTTACCTTGTTGTTTTTGATGCTAGGCGAGAATCGTTAAAAAATATCTCTGATAAGGTCTCTATAGATGATGCTTTTTTCTATGAAGACAAAGAAATTACGTATGACTCTAAATATGATTTATTGCCTTACTTTAATAAACCTCTAAGGTTTTATCTAAGGCCTAGATATTCTAGCTTGTAAATTATATTCTTAGAATGATCAGACTATTTAAAAGTCTGATCATTCTTCTATTATTTCCGAGAATATATTAATGTTCTATAATTGTCTTTAGTGTTAGCCACCAAGCATAAACACATGCCTCAGAGTTTGAACTATCATCATCCAGTAAGCCGTGAGCAATATTATTCCTCAGGTTAGGACCAAGTGCGTCAGTGAAAATAGCCTTCAACTCGAAACAAAGATTCTCCCCAAATAAATCTGTAGCAGAATCAAAGTTAAGTAATGTTCCCATGCCAACTTCTTGAGTAATTCCGTTTTCATCTGTATTAGTTGTGTTTACTCCAGCACTTTTTAATTTTTGGCGTATAATATTCTCGATTTGTGGACATAATAGATATATAGCCGTTCGAAAGTCACGTTCAAAACCATACCATAATGCGTTGGCAACAGATTTATTATAGCTTCGTGGTATTATTGACGAATAAAAGCACAATGCTTCCATGTCATCTTTAGTTATACGGTGTTCCATTATAATTTGATCGAGAGCCGGAATAAGAGTCCCATTAACAATAATACTCAGATTGAAGTTAAATATCTCCATGATTTTACTAAAAATGATCAATTCATCATCTGATGCACTATTATTATTTGATATACTTGGAGTTCTGGCAATCATACGTCCATCTTGTGATACTATTGTTCTTCCAATAGTATTTAGAAAACTTGGTTCGGCTAAACTGGCACTAGCCTGTTCTCTTAACGTCGTATAACTTTCTGTAATAAAACCAGTAAAATATAAAATCGCCATCTCCAGTGGATGTTTGTTTGTAACATGAGCAATAGCTTGCTCAGCTTGGGTTGATAAATCAATACCATCTGTTCGAATCTCATACATATTCTCAAGCGCCTCGGCTCCTGTTCTGAGAATGGCTTGTTCGATTTCTTCTAATTTACGCTCTACATTATATTCAGCTCTATCGGCTTGTGGAACTTTACGATAGGCTTGCAAAGCGTCTTCATAAAAGCTGTTCGCAACACCGGGATTTGGATTTTCACCAGAAAGTCGCTGCTCAGCTTCCTTGACGAATGTTTCGGCGATTCTTACTTGGCAGGTGATAGCTCGATTGAACTCTTTTGCTTTTCTAAATAACTTCTCTGATACTTTAAAATATGACCGCTTGATATGAAAGGCTAATGACATGGTTTCAGGTACGGTGATCTCATCCCCTATTTCAAAAAGGGTTTGGGCAATTGCATCTGTATCATTCCCGAATAAATTCGTTCTATTGATTGATTCACCTATGCGGTATCGCATTAGTGGAAAATCTTCATAGCTCAATGTCAATGCTTCTGCGAGGCGCTGTTTTATTATATCAATTGTTGTGAAGTCTTTTACTTGAAAACTAAGTGCTATGGCCCTTTCCCAACATAGCTGTTCACCTTTCTTCCATTCCTCACTAGTTATTGGAAGGGCTAAGTATGATGATATAACAATTCTGGCATGTTCAACTCTTCTCGGACGTTTACATAACCACAATATATCTGCCAGACGAGCTTTAAGTATTGGAAAGTCTATATGAACCAAAATAGACTCTATAAATATAAGATCTTCTTCGGTAAGATCGTCTGGAATCATACTGCTACTATTTGAAGACGTTATAAATGGTCTGTAAGGTTCGTTGGGGCTTTCTGGTGTCAGTGCCATAGAGCAGAGACTTGCGAAAAAATTCATCATATTCGAAAGTACTTCTGATGCTTCCCTATGATAAGCCTCCGCCAGTTCCTGAAAGTTACATTTTAATGAATGATAACCATGTGTGGTGCTTGAGGCCGCCTCTTGCCATCTGCTAGCGAGGAAAAGATCCGAAGTAAAAGTCATGTCATTAAGTCTTCTTTATTAATTCGCGATGGATCAGTTGTAACTCACTTTATGTCTGCTGTTTTAGGGAAATGTTGCATTATTTATTTTGTTACAACAACCGTCCCCCAGCCTTCCCCCCGCTATCCTGAGCCACCTTAATCCCACCCGCCAGCGCCCCATTCACTGCCACGCCAACCCTCGCTCCCGCCCACGTCATCGCCCCCAGCCAGAACGTCGGCAGCACCAGAAACATCGACCCCATCACCAGATTGATAATCACGTCATCCTGCGTATTCTGGATCCCGGCCAGATTCCAGCTACTGTGGGTATCGCTGTTGTAGAGTACATCCAGCAACCAGCTATCGAGCCACCGCGCCAGCTCCCACCAAAAGGTGAGGAAGAACAGCGCAAACTGTACAAACGTCAGCGTCATCACCACCTTCACATCCCACGCCGAGCAGAGCGTTATCAGTGGAATACAGATCACCAACGCCATTTGCAGCAGCGCCTGCACCATCGGTAGCGCCTGACGCACGCTGTCGAATGCCGGGAACGCGGCTATGCTGCTGAGGATATTTCCGGCGCTGGATGCCAGTCGGGTGGCGGCATTGGCGACGGTGCCATCGACATTACCGCCGTAGCCGGGGTAAACACGTCCATCCTGCGATACCTGCATATTGCGCTCGCTGACCAACGAACGCAGCACGGCCTCTTCATATACTGTCTGCGACTGACCGAGCTTTTTAAACGCCGTCCAGATATCCGGGGCCGGGAGTTGCAGTAGCCGGGCTTTCAGACCAACGGTGTCATCGGCCCACCACTGTTTACAGGTAGGGTAGCCACCGGCACCTGTATCGACCAACCCGGCATCGCGTGATGCGCTATACGACCAGTCGCTATGTGGTGAAAGCGCATGATCGGTATCGTAGTAACCAGCCGTGTTGAGAAAGTACGATGATCCCAGCCAGGCCGTATCGTCACTGGTGTCATCGTCCAGCTCTCTGGCGCGGAATTTCAGACGGGCGCGGGAAGGGGCATAACACTCCTCGACAAAATCCCGCAGTTCCTGAGCCAGCGCAGGATCCTTGATTCGGGTGTGCTGCACCTCAAAACGGATCTGACGTAGATCGGGTTGGCAGGGCAGGGTGGCAACCGTTGCGCTGGTGATGCCTTTGCTGATCACATGAATAAAGTACCACCAGACCGGGACGGCGGCGGTTTTGCCGCCCAGTGAGTTAATAATCGGCTGATAGCCGGTATTGGCGGGTTGTGGTACCGACATTCCGCACAGCTTTGAGCGCGTGGTGTCATATTTGATGGTATCGAGGTCGATGTTCAACATCGGTACGCAGGTGAACATAATCACCAGCAGCGAGGTGTACATCAGGTGCTCGGTCCATACCAGGGACAGCGCGGCTTTGTTGCCCTCATCCGCTCCCTGGTTTCTGGCCTGTAGCCACAGCGCCAGCAGCTTAATCAGCAGCGGCAGGGCGAATAACCCGGTGGCGCTAATCGCATTCCACAGCCCGTTATTGACCACCCAGCCGAGCAGCGTCAGAAAGTATTCCAGATAGCTGTTGGTTGTCACCGGAACACCTCCGGCACGATTTCGTTGAGTACAATCAGTACGATAAATATCAACGCGATACGGCGGATTGCCGGACGATGTGGCGGCAAGCGGTCATACAGATGCCAGCCCACACCACAAATCACACCGTACAGCATTATGCGCCAGGGCAGCAGGTCGCTGCGGTTAATCTGCGGTGTATTGTCAGCAGCCAGATAAAACATCACTGCCATGCAGACCAGAAGCAGGGAGCCGGACAGTATCAGCCGTTTCATTGCGTATCCCCGCCAGTAGGTTTGCTGAGATCGTCCATCCGTTTGTCGGTATCGTCCTCTACGCCGACAGCCTGACCTTTAGTCTTCGCCCGCATGGTCTGGCGTTCAAGGATGGTCAGTGCGGCGTTATCTGCCAGCGACTGGCGCATATCCAGTTCCAGTTTAAGCTGTGACAGTTCCTGGTCGAGCTGGGTGGTGGTCTGGGTCAGTGCGGTTTGCGCCTCCTTTTCACCGGAGATATTAGGTTCGCGCATCCCAGCCAGCAGCGTGCGCCGGGCCATCAGCGCCTGTTCCATCACGCGGGAGAGCGCCAGTTCGCCGGAGAGGCGCTGGATAAGCACCGCTGCATCGGGATCGTCGCGCAGCGCTTCAATCACGCCTCGCGTCAGATGCAGTTCACCACCGCTGGCCTGCGCCAGCGTGTCATCGTTAACGGGCTGGCTGTGGTTCACCATATCGATAATCAGCGGCTGGATCTTATCCTGCTCTTCCTGAATCAGTGGCGTCAGCCCGACGCCCGATTGTGCGCCACTTTGCTGGTCAGTGTCGCCGGATTGATCGTTATCCGGGGCGACGTTAATGGTTTGCTCGCCAACTACGCGAGTCAGCCATTGCGCAGCGTCGTCGGGTTTGCTCCATACTTGGCAAAGTTCACCCTGACAGTCGTTGCTGGATACCGAACTGGTACTGGTCGCGCTGCGATTATTGAGGATGTTGTAGCCTGCGACCGTCGTATCGCGAACCAGTTTAATGGGCGGCTGGCCTTTACCGCCCCGACGTTCGCCACCAACCCAGCGTTTGCCTTTCTCTGCCGCTTCTTCGGCTGCTCGCTGGTCGGCGCGAACGGCGTCTTTTTCGCTGGCCGCAATGCCCTGATAGTTCTCCGCTTGGGCGCTCTGCGTCCAAGCTGGACCGAGCGCATAATCGGTCATCTTGCCCGCCATCTTCTGGCAACTTAACAGTGATTTATCGAAGTCGAGCCGTCCCTGAAGTACGCCGTTGGTCAGCAGATCGTAGAGCTGAGGATTGGCACGCTGGATCACCATAGCGGGCAGGCTGGCGACCGCGCTGGTTGCGCTTTCGATAACCTCTCCCATCAGCTGCTGGAAGCCGTCCGTCACACCGTTGAGCTGGTTGCGCACCGTGGTATCAATATCGAAATTGCCGCACATCATATCGCTGTTCCAGCTTACACCTGCCGTTAGTGGGAAGGTGTTACGCCGGGTTGCGGAAGGGGGAATGGCCGCACCGCCGCCGATGCGGTAATACATCCAGTCGCTGATCGCCCCCTGTTGCTGATACTGATATTTATCAGCCGCCGGGGCGAAAAAGGCGACGAACAGAAGACACCAGGCTGAGCGCATCGTTAACCTCCGCTGCTGCCAAGAAAGGTCTGCCCACGACGCGGGCAGCATTTATAGGGCCGCCACAACGTCCAGACATATGCGCCATCTTCCGCCAGTTTATCGGCGTAAGAATCGGTGGAGGAGCCATCTGGGAAGATGGCGCAGGAGGCGGATTTTTTTGGAACCAGCATCTGCCACTGATGATTACTGATGTCGCCCTCTGTAACTGGATCAGGCGGCCAGTAACCGTCGTGTGAAGAGGCAGTCAGCGGAATATAAACATGCTGCTGACCATTGCGCGTTACCAGATCGGCAGCGCGTTGGGCGATGACTGCCCCGGTCTTGTAGTCATGCGTCTGGCTGAGCGCTCCGGCTCGCGGGTAGATATTGCCCCACATATCGCCGTCTTTACTCACTTCGCGCAGTCCGGGCGTTAATGCCTCCGGATAAAACATCTCCGGTACGCCGCTGCGCCAGGCGAGCGCATCCAGCGTGCTGAGAAAGTAGGGGAGGAAAGGCTGTGATGACGGGGCGCAGACATAGCCAAACTGAGAGAAGAAATTTGCCAACGCATCACCGGCAGGAAAGCCTATTGCATCTGCGTTCTTGAAGCGGACTTTACTGTGCTGGCCGACGGCACGGGGATTGGTATCACCACCGGCTTCAGCGATACCGGGCAGCGGCGAGCTGAGTGGCGACATCTCGGTCCACGGATTTTGTCCGGTTACGCTGTAGGCTGATACCACCAGGTCCGGGCGGAAATGCCGTACCTTCACTGACGTGCGTACCGAGCAGCCAAAAGGTGAGCAGAACAGCCAGTAGCAGACGCCCACAATCTGGTAATGCACGCATTCCGGCGACAGCGCGGAAACGGCGATTTCTGGCGTGGTGATGGCCTGTGCGAGATTGGACAGGCACAGTAGCGGTATGAAGAACAATCTACGCCTGAGCATGTTTCCTCCGCGACACGATGAATACAAAATGGTGTACGCGGAGGAAGCATTTAGCGCAGTAAGAAATTCAATACTGCCTGGAAAGATATACTGCTGTGGTTATCGCCGGGAGCTACTTTCCGGTTCCAGTGCGCCGATAGTCGGCGGTGTTCCGATAGTCTGATTTAACGCATCGTGTGCAGGAGCGCCAGTAACAGCGATCCCCGCATTAATGGCCGGTGAACCGGGTTGCGGTAAATAGTCCCGCCAGAGCACATTCTCTGGGCTGGGGTTAGCCAGTCGTGGATCGTCGATTAACGCATAGCTATCCGAGGGCATTACCGGAACATTGTTGTAGAGATTGTGGTCGCCAGTAATAGCGGAGTCGTTGTAGTCCCAGACTGGAGTAACGCCAGAGCCATCACCCATCAGGATGTTGTTAGTCAGCTTCAGCTCAACTGCACCATCGTTGGTTGCCCCTTCTGTCAGAATGAGATGGGCGCTGGTTGTGTCTGGCGGCAGCAAAATAGTGTTGTTGTAGATCTGGCCGTTAATCACGCCGCCGCTGCATACCTGGAAGGTGCGGGTTCTGTCCGCCACGGACAGGTTATAGCGGATTACGAAGTTGCGCGATTTGCCGGGTACATCGTACCCATAGGGACAAAGCAGGAAAAAGCCACCTTCGTTGCCCGAGGAAATATTGTACTGATAGACAATGCCATTCGTTGAGTGATCGACATCGTAAGACATACCGTCCTGTGTAGTATGGCCTCCTGAAGCGAAATTGTATTGGTAAACGATATTGTCGCTGTTGGCCGACCACATTCCGGCGTTTGGCGAGCCGGAGCGCATATTAAAACCGTTCAGTACGTTGTATTCCACCGTACTGTCCGTACTGGTCATGGGCGCGATGCCATCGCCACCGATGTCAGAAAGCATATTATGGCTGATATGGGTATTGTTGAATGGCTGCCACTTCGCAGTACATAAGCTGTACCAGAACTCGACCAGTTCCGGGCGCTGACACCAGTTGGACCAGGTGTAGATCCCCTCGCGATCGACGGCGTGAATAATATTATCGCTGATATCCAGCCTGCTAAACCAGGTGGGTGTGGTGTTACCGAGCGCCTCCACCACAATGCCGCCGGACGCATGGGCATATTTGCCGATGCTGCTGTCCGAAGGATTTTTTGTGGCTGGCATTTCTCCACGGACATCATGAATATTCAGGTGCTGAAGGCGGATCCCCTGATGTTCTCCACTGTCGGTGGCGCTAACCCATAATCCCCGGCGGGGGGATTTTCCATCGCCGCTGGCCGAAAGTTCCAGATTCTGTACCGTTACCCAACTGACATCTGTTATGTGGAAAGCCGCTTCGTTGCCGTTTGCTTCTATGCGAGGTAACGCCGTTCCTTCGCCCCAGGCATCATAGATCACTGGGGCATTCTCTGAGCCGGAAGTTGCGGCGACCACTTCGCCATTACAGGTGGTGCCACGGCGAAACAGTATGCTGTCTCCCGGATGCAACTCATGGTTGTTAAGCGTACTGATCGAATTAATAGGATTGCTGGCGGTGCCATCACCGTCAACGGTAGCGGAGCAATCTATATAAAGTGACTGTGCGTGGAGGGAAAAAGAAAATAACAGCGTGAGTGCCGTAAAGAATAACCTGTACCGCAGATTACTCCCCTTATACCGGCTGATATTCTTTGATAGATAAGTTGTCATGATATTAGCCTCATTTATGAATGAATCGGGGTAATAAAACTGGCTGTTAATCATTAACAAAATTAAGAAAGGGATATTGCCAGACAGACCACACGGTGCCATTTGCTTACGGTTTGATACAGACGGTAAATGCCGGGTATGAAACGACGTTTCTGCTCACGAATGTGGTAAGAGTCACAAAATTATCAATTTTGATATGACAGTTGTTATAAGCATTCTGGCCCTTTGTTTTTTACCATTCCCGCACACTGTTCTGCGTCGTTGTCGTCGGAAAACAGTGCCTCTGTTTGATGATGCTTATTAAGGTGGCGGCAATGATTAAAACACATGACACCCGATGGAATGTGATCCTCTGGGGATTCTTTTTCCTGTTCTATTACTACAACTGGTCTTCCTGCTTCTTGTTTTTACCCATGTGGCTAACCCGGATGGTGGGGCTGGATAAAACGCATATTGGTATGGTGTTTTCCTCCTTTGCCGTGGCGGCTATCTGCCTGCAACCGCTGCTGGGTTGGGTAACGGATAAGCTGGGGCCGAAAAAACACCTGCTGTGGCTGATCGTTATCCTGATGGTGCTCTTCGCGCCGTTCTTTATTTACGTGTATACCCCGCTGCTGCAAAGCCACTTTGCGATTGGGCTGGTGGTGGGCGGGCTGTATCTGGGATTTATCTTCCACGCAGGCTATGGTGCAGTGGAAGCTTTTGTCGAGAAAGTTAGCCGTAATCGGGGCTTTGAGTACGGACGTCCACGGCTGTTTGGCTGCTTTGGATCGGCGGCCTGCGCCACCATCTCCGGTATTCTTTATGGTTTCGATCCGACATGGATTTACTGGATTGGTTCGGCGCTGGCTTTATTGCTGGTGGTGATCCTGCTGGTTGCTCGTTCTGAGCCGCTGCCGGGTATTGAGGCGGAGCAGGTCCGCCAGCAAAAGGTGAGCGTGCTGGAGCTATTCAAACTTCGCCAGTTCTGGTATTTCACATTATATGTATTGGGTGTTGCCTGTATTTACGATGTTTTCGACCAGCAGTTTATTAATTTCTTTACCCGCTTCTTTAACCATCAGGAACAGGCGGCAAGAGCATTCGGTTATATCACTACAGCAGGGAATCTTGGCGATGCTGCGGTGATGTTTTTTATTCCACTGCTGATTAATAAATATATAGGTAGCAAGAATGCACTATTAATTACCGGTACCATTATGACGATTCGGATCATCGGTTCCTCCTTTGCCACTGGGCCGATTGAAGTGCTCTTCTTACGGATGCTGCATAATTTTGAAGTGCCTTTTCTGCTGATTGGTATTTTCAAATATATTGCTGACGTTTTTGATACTCGTCTGTCCGGGACGATCTACCTGGTGGGCGTAATGTTTATCAAGCAGTCCGCCGCTATTATTTTATCGACCGTCGCGGGTCATCTCTACGACACCATCGGATTCCATAGCGCCTATCTGATCCTCGGCAGTATCACTGCCGCGTTTACTCTGTTGTCCGCTTTCCTGCTGACTTCAACCCCACGCCAGAAAACGGCAGACGTCCGCACGCCCGCCACACTCTAATGGAGAGAACATTATGCAACCGAATATTCTGGTCTTTTTCACCGATCAACAGCGCTGGGACACGGTGGGCTGCTACAATTCTGCCGTCAGTACTACCCCTGTGCTGGACCAGCTTGCCCGCGAGGGTGTGAAGTTCGAAAACGCTTTTACCGTCCAGCCGGTCTGCGGCCCGGCGCGTTCCTGCCTGCAAACCGGGCGTTACCCGACGCAGAACGGCTGTTATCGCAATAATATCGCCATGCGACAGGATGAGGTGACGCTGGCGAAACTGTTCAATCAGGCGGGATATGATACTGCCTATATCGGAAAGTGGCACTTGGCGGATCTGGATGAAAAACCGGTGCCGGAAGAACTGCGCGGCGGATGGCAATACTGGCTGGCGGCAGATGCGCTGGAACATACATCGCATCCTTATGGCGGTCACTTTTTTGATAACGATAACCAGCCGGTGCATTTCGATGGCTACCGGGTGGATGACCAGACTACGTTCGCGCTCGATTACCTGAAAAATCGCCAGCGGGATAATCCGTTCCTGCTATTCCTTTCTTACCTGGAGCCGCACTTCCAGAACGATATGGCGCGTTTTGTCGCCCCGGATGGCTACGCCGAACGCTTCCAGACGGCATCGGTGCCGCCGGATCTGATTAACCGCCCCGGCGACTGGCCGCAGAACCTCCCTGATTATTACGGCATGTGCCAGAACCTGGATGAAAATCTCGGGCGTATTGTCGATTACCTGAAGGCCAGCGGCGAATACGACAACACCATTATCCTGTTCTTCAGCGATCACGGCTGTCACTTCCGCACCCGTAATGATGAATACAAACGCTCGTGCCATGAGTCCAGCATTCGTATTCCCTGCGTGGCGCGGGGCGGGCCGTTCAGCGGTGGCAGAACGGTGGAACATCTGGTGACGCTGCTGGATATTCCGGTCACGATGCTGAGTGTGGCAGGTATTACGGTTCCTGATGCCATGGTGGGGCGTGATCTGCAAACCGCCCTTGATGCAGGTCACTGGGATGAAGAAGTGCTGATCCAGATTAGTGAGTCGGAAGTCGGTCGGGCGCTGCGCACACCGCGCTGGAAATATGAAATTGTCGCGCCCGGTAGCGATCCGTGGAATGAGTCTGCCGCGATGATTTACGTGGAGAGCCAGCTTTATGACCTGCTGAACGACCCGTGGGAGCGCCAGAATCTGATTGCCAGCCCGGAACATGCGCGTATCCGCGATAAATTACGTCAGGATATTGGCCGTAAAATGACGGCGATTGGTGAAGACCTGCCCGTCATTGTTCCGGTGGAGTAAGTGATGACTGCATGGATGATTGCCGCACTCTGCGGCTGTGGTCTGGCAACCAGTCTGCTCTCGGCGCTGTTTGGCGTTGGGGGCAGCATTCTGCTCGTGCCAGTGCTGCATCTGTTATTTCCGCAATGTGCTGTGCAGGTGCTGGCCGCGACGTCCCTGACGGTGGTGATGCTGAGCGCGTTGATTAACGTCTGCGCCTTCTGGCGACAAGGGATCCGTTTAAATCCGCGGCTGCTGGTGCTCTGGTCGCTGGGGATGGCAACGGGAATGCAGGCGGGCGTGTATGCCAGCTTTTTGCTGTCGGATAAGGTGCTGCTGATGTTGTTTGCGTTGGTTCTCGTGGGGCTGGCATTACGCTGTGGATTTTCGCACCAGACAACCAGCGAAAACGTACAGCCAGATAACCGGACGCGCAGCGCTGGGATGTTACTGTGTACCGCCGGTGGCGCCGTGGCCGGATTAACCGGGCTGGGTGGTGGTTCCGTGCTCGCACCGCTGATGTCGCAGCTCTCCGGGATCCCGCGCCAGCATATCGCTGTGTACTGCAACTGGATGATGCTGTTCGGCAGCGCCGGAACGGTCGTCAGCTATCTGTATCATACTGCGCCTGATACTGGTGCATTACCACCGGCGATGCAGTTTGGTTACGTCAATATGGCTATTGTAGCCGTGATTTTTCTCTGCACACTGGCGTTCCAGCCGATCAGCATGAGGTTGCGCACTCTGCTACCTGAATGCTGGCTACAGCGCGTTTTCTCCGGAGTGTTGCTGATGATTGCCACGCTGATTCTGGTGACGCTATGAAACTCGCTTTTCATCTGATGGCGAAGCCTGCGGGCTGGCGCTGTAATCTGGCCTGTGATTACTGTTTTTACCTGGCAAAAGGGCAGGGTGTGCTGCGGGATACCTGCGGACAGCGGCATATGTCCGATAAGGTACTGGAAACGTATATTCGCCAGTACATCGCGGCATCACCCGGCACGGAGGTGAACTTTACCTGGCAGGGCGGCGAGCCCACGCTGGCCGGGCTTGATTTTTATCGCCGGGCCGTGGCGCTCCAGCAGCGCTATGCCGGGAATAAGCGTATTACCAACAGCCTTCAGACCAATGGCGTACTGATTGACGACGAATGGGCGGTATTTCTGGCTCAGCATCAGTTTCTGGTGGGCATATCGCTGGATGGCCCGGCGCATCTGCACAATCATTATCGCAAGACAGGCAGTGGTAAGCCCGTATTTGAGCAGGTGATGGCGGCGCTGGACTGTCTGAAGCGTCACGGTGTGGACGTCAATATCCTGACCGTAGTGAACAACGTGACGGCACAAGCTCCACTGGAAATTTACCGTTTTCTGACGCGTGAAGTGGGGGCTGAATTTCTCCAGTTTATTCCGGTGGTGGAGTATGACGCCCAATGCGGGTTGTTGCCCTGGTCAGTGACGGGGGAAGATTACGGGCGATTTATGATCGCCATCTTCGATGAATGGGTACGTCATGATGTCGGGCGGGTATTCGTTCAGCTTTTTGATAACTCACTGGCGGCGTGGCTGGGCGAACGCCCGGCGTTGTGTGTGATGCAGCCTACCTGCGGACGAGGGCTGGTGGTTGAGCAGAACGGCGATGTTTACAGTTGCGATCACTATGTGGATGCGGAACACCGACTCGGTAATCTGCTACAGCAGCCGCTGGAAAAGCTGGTTGTGAGTAAAGCACAACGGCGGTTCGGCCAGCAGAAAGCGCAGCTACCGGATAATTGCCATCGTTGTCCGTGGCGTTTTGCCTGCCAGGGCGGTTGTCCGAAGCACCGGGTAAACGATCGATTAAATCATCTTTGTGCCGGATATCGCATGATCTTCAGCCATATGGATCCATACATGACCTATATGGTGCAGCAGATTCGTGTGCAGCAGTCTCCGGCCAGAGTGATGACGGAGATAGATAGTCTGAAGAAGTAATATCTTATTTTTTAACATAAAACTGCATATTCAGAGAGGCGCAGCTGTGGCAGGATAACCCTGTATAAATCAGCGATATTTTTACAGCGAGGAAGTGATGATGTCGGGGCTACATTCATGGCTTTTAGATAAGTCAACCAGTGACACCTATATGTTCATCAAGCGCCTGTCAGCCAACGATACTGGTGCGACGGGTGGGCATCAGGTTGGCATTTACATACCTTCTGGCATTGTTGAGCATCTTTTCCCTTCCATTAATCATACAAGGGATCTTAACCCGTCTGTGACGCTGAATGCGCATACCTCCTCGCACAGTTGCCCGGACACCGAGGCCAGGGCCGTTTATTACAATGGTCGTTTCTTTGGTAAGACCCGAAATGAAAAGCGTATCACCCGATGGGGCGGAGGAAAAAATCCTCTGCAAAACCCTGAGAACACGGGGGCACTAGCGTTACTGGCGTTTGACCATCGGCAGGGGGCAGATAGTCAATTTGTCGATATCTGGGTGTGTTATGACGCTGAAGAAGAAGATATTGTTGAGTCATCACTCGGAGAGATTGTTCCCGGTTCGCTAGTCTATGGCCCTGCAAATGAGATTCTGGGCGGCCTGGCTTTAAAAGAACCTGTCTCCAGTGAGTATCGTCTTCCGGAAGAGTGGAGAACGCATTTTCCTTCTGGCAAGGAGATTATCGAGTATGCAGCAGCTCACTATTCTCCAAATGTTGTTGGCCCGGATAAGCAACTGATTGAACGTCGTCGTGTTGAGTATGAAATTTTCCTGCTGGTGGAGGAAATGCATGTTCTGGGTATGGTTCAGTCTGGGTTTGATTCAGTAAATGAATTTATTGCACTGGCGAATTCCGTAAGCAACAGACGAAAATCACGAGCCGGGAAATCACTGGAACTGCATCTTGAACAGCTTTTCAATGAGCACGGACTGACAACTTTTGAGACTCAGGCCGTCACGGAAGGAAATAAGAAACCAGATTTTTTATTCCCCTCTGCGCAAGCTTATCACGATGAAGCTTTTCCAGAGCAGAAGTTGCGTATGTTAGCGGTAAAAACAACCTGTAAAGATCGCTGGCGGCAGATATTAAATGAGGCAGACAGAATTCAGGACATTTACCTCTTTACCCTTCAGGAAGGTGTTTCTGTTGCCCAATTTCAGGAGATGCAGCAGGAAAATGTCAGGTTGGTTGTGCCCAGTAGCCTTCATGATAAGTACCCGAAAACTGTCCGGGAATACCTTATTTCGTTAGAAACATTTATCGATGAAACTAAAGCATTGTATGTCGATTAAATAATTTGATTCTGTTATCCCCCGGATAAATTCCGGGGGAGCTATTTATATTATTTTTTGGTCGCCTTGCTTGCAGCGACTTTCATAATATAAGGCTGAAGCAGTTTTGCCACGGCTTCAAAAACGGGAACGACCACTGAGTTCCCGAACTGGCGATAGGCCTGGGTGTCGGAAACGGGGATCCGGAATGGCTTGCCACCGGGTTGCTCAAAACCCATCAGTCTGGCGCATTCATGAGGCGTCAGTCTTCTTGGCCTTTGTTCCTGATTCTTTGGATTAGAGAAATCGATTTCGCCGAGTTCTTTATCCCATCCTCTGTCGATGAGAATTTCAGAGCCATCTTTATGGTAACGAGCGGATAATGTTCTCGCGACGCTGTTTTCATTATTCGGATCAACCAGACCAAAACCGAACCCATTACCTTTGGCAGCATGCTTTTTAGCATAGTTATAGAGATATTCCCATAACTTAGGGCTCAGGATATATTTGCTGTCAACCGCAGGGTCCAGAAGCTGACCAAATGTTGGTCTTTTCTCAGGGTAGAATTTATGAATATTCTTTAATGTGAATCCCTGATGGATATTAAGGTCACGGCGGAATCCGACTAGAACAATACGCTCACGATGTTGTGGCAGGAAATTTTTACCATCAATAATTTTAGGATCATCTTTCCCTGTGATATTGGCATCAGCGACTTCATAGCCTAATTCATCAAGGGTATCCATAATGACTTTAAACGTTTTGCCTTTGTCATGGCTCTTAAGGTTTTTCACGTTCTCCAGCACAAAAATGGCTGGTTGCTTCGCCTTGATTATACGGGCGACATCGAAAAACAGAGTCCCTTGCGCTTCACATTCAAATCCATGTGCGCGTCCGAGCGAGTTTTTCTTACTTACACCTGCCAGACTGAATGGCTGGCAGGGAAAACCGGCCAGCAGGACGTCATGATCCGGGATGTGTTGATCGATATGAGCGTAGGCCTTCTCTTCAGAAATGCCTTCTTCTCCACTCAGTGTAACTTCCCGGATATCCAGATTGAATGTGTGCGCTTCTTCATCGTTGTACCAGTTTGCTTTGTAGGTACGTACCGCTTCTTTATTCCATTCGCTGGTAAAAACGCATTGCCCGCCGATGGCCTCGAATCCTTTACGGATACCACCAATACCGGCAAACAGGTCAATAAAGCGGAAATCATAGTCAGGATGATGAGCGGGTTGCTCCGGCAGCATTTTCCGTAACAGCGCTTCTTCAGCCATGGTAAGCGATTTTGGCTCACACTTGCCATTTATCCAGCGGTTAAGGGTTTCGCGGCTCCACTCATTTTTACCTATTTTTCTTAGCAGTTCTGCGACATACTTCTGGTCGTAAATTTCAAGTACCCGATCAATCAGCTTCCTGTCGCGCTCTTGTTGTTGTTTTTCTTCAGCTTCTGCTTTTTCGAGCAGCTCCTGCGCAAATAAATCGAATTCAGACATAACGCCTCCTCGGGGTTTATGGGTGAAAATATATCACTCATTTGACCCAGATGAAATGATTTGTTCTGGATATTTGATCAGTATATGGATCCAACAAGATGTACTAACTATGGGTATTAGCCAATAACGTTGCCAGTTTTTCTGGATGAGGAACATGCAGGCGGCGCTGTGAATCATCCAGTATTCCGGCCTGTCTTAATTCCTTACTGAACCGTAACGCGGTTTCTGTCTCACACCCGGCAAACTCTGCCACTTCACGCCACGTCCAGTCATAGCCGGGAAAATACCGCGTCAGATACCAGAGGCTGCTTAGAACCCGGTGACGGGTGCGGTAACGGGCGATCCAGGTCATGCGATGCTCCGCATCGGACAGATTCGCCACCACCTGGTTTAGCAGGAAATGAGCAAACTGCGGGTAATGATGCAGGAACTCGCTGTTGGAATGTGGAATGACGTGGCACAGCGATGCGGTCTGCAAAACGCAGGCATGGCAGTGATAGAACTCCGTACCAAACAACCCCAGATAACCAAACCATTCACCTTGCTGGCAGGCGCGGACCAGCAGTTCTTTGCCATTTTTTAATGTGTGGTGCAGGCCAATGACGCCATGGTTCAGATACCAGAAACCACAGGTGGGTTGTTCCTGAAGGTAGATTCGACTTCCCGTTTCACGGGCGATAGGGCGCAGCAGGGCGTGGCGGGTAAATCGGGTGTAGTGAAAAGCGGTGTGGTTATGAACCGGGGCAGAAAGAAACGGCATTTCTGCTGGCGGTGGTATGGCCGCCTGCTGAATCTGAACCGGCGGGGGAATGCTGTTCAGGCTGGTGTCGGCAACAGTCATAACCTGCACCTGACGGGGAGCGGATTTTTGGGTTGCCGCTGTTCGCCTTCTTCCTCGTAACGGCTGGGCCAGATTTCCGAAGGGTGAACGTTGAGTGCGCGGGCAACCAGCCACTCGCCTTTCGGCCAGGGACGTGAAAGTGCATTCGCCAGCGTTGAGGAGGCCAGCCCCGCTTCCCGCGAGACCGCTGCCATACTGGTGCCGCGTTTGTGCAGGGCGGCGATGATGTCGGCAGGGTGCCAGTCTTTTTTAATCATTCCGTTTACCTCTCTAATCCTGATGCTACGTTTTTCGTAGTATCTAAGTCGTTAAAAAACTACGAATCTCGTAGTTATGCAAAAACAACTCAGACAACGGGATGTTTTCATCCGTCGATTAAAAGAAGCCCGACAGCGCTTAGACATTTCTCAGACTGCTGTGGGGATTGCTGCGGCTGTAGATCCTTCTGTTGCAAGTACCCGTTTCAATCGCTACGAGAAAGGTGTTCATGAGCCCGATATGGAAACCGCTGCACGGATAGCTGATGTGTTGAATGTCCCCCTACCATGGCTGTTCACTTCGGATGAGAATCTTGCTGAACTGATTCTCAACTTCGCCACGCTTTCATCAGACTTGCAGTTACGATTACTGGATATGTCTCGGCAAATGCTAAGCACTTCATCCGATGAAGATGCCTGAACCTCTTTCTAGTCATATAACAATACTACGTTAATCGTAGTATCTGCAGCAAGCAAAAACTACGATTCTCGTAGTTATGAAAACGACTAATTATTACAACGATATTTTTTGCCGACGCTTGAAACAGGCTCGGTTAGCCAGTGGGCTTTCTCAAAAACGTTTGGGGATTGCGGCAGGTATAGATGAGTTTGTTGCGAGTACACGCATCAACCGGTATGAAAAGGGAGTACATGAACCCAATACTGAGATTGTGCAGAAGTTATCAGAGGTTTTACGTGTTCCGTTGGCTTATTTCTATGCCGAAGATGATGATTTAGCTGATTTAATGCTGATATTTTGGTCATTTTCAAGTAAACAACGGGAGGAGCTTATGGATTATGCGAGGCACCGCATAGTTAGCTAAGTAGGTTTCCAGCACTGAATTGGTACTATATTCTTACAATCTTTTCATCAAAAAAGGTGATTTGATTCAATCACCTGTCATTCAGATTCTCTGATAATCTTTCCCGCAAGGGAGGATGCCATGTCTGAGAGCCTGCAATCTAATACAACTCAAACGTTACCTGACGATAGGGAGGGGCTGTATCACCTTGTCTGGCGCGAGCCTGAGGAGCGTATTACTTCTTTCTATAACATCAGCACAGAGCAACTGGCAAAGCGATGCGCTGAATTACGGATACCGAGGCCGCTCGCCGGATACTGGAAGGCGCTGGCGAAAGGAACTGCACCGGCGGTGCCTGCTTTGCCTGATTTGAAGAGTGGCAAGGTAGTAAAATCCCCCAGAAAAACCAGCCAGGACATTACTCTTCCCACAAAAATATCATCGAAAGTAGCAGCGCCAGCACCGCGAAAGCGAGCAAGGACAGCAGGTAGTGGCTATGCACTGATCGATGATCTCAAAACTTACCTTCCCGTCTCTTCCGTCACAAAAGACAGCTACTACAAACCAACGAAAAAGAAGCTACTCGATCTGAATGTTTCAGAAACGGGATTCAACAGTGCTATCGATTTTCTGAGTCGGTTCTTTGCCGCACTGGGAAAGCAAGGGTATTGGGTACGATTAGCTGAAAGCGGTGAGGGGCTTCATTGTCAGGGCATCGATATCAAAGAAGATCCAAAAGAGGGAGGTTTGCGCTACGACAGTTTATGGCGCCCTTGTTCAGCCAGTATTATTTGCATTGAAGATATGCTGTTCGGCTTTAGCTTGGCTGAAATGACGGAATATGTCCCGGCAAAGGAGGTTAATGGTCGATACATTCGTGATGAAACAATGATCCGCTGGATGCGAGGAACTTATGAAAAGCCATTTCGCTACGTTATC
Organism: Enterobacter sp. MGH 33; assembly: GCF_000534535.1. Lineage (NCBI taxonomy): Bacteria > Pseudomonadati > Pseudomonadota > Gammaproteobacteria > Enterobacterales > Enterobacteriaceae > Enterobacter > Enterobacter sp. MGH 33. The sequence continues at coordinate 839,103 of NZ_KI973212.1, forward strand.
AGGCATACGTTACCTACGGGGCGATTTCTGCTACAGCTCTACTCGCCATACTCGTCAACTAACTGGCAGGCTGAGTTTCGCCAGACAAAACAGTGCGGGCTTATAAGCCAGATCCCGAAAATCATTTCCGCGATGCGTGATGCTGTTCCGTTGATAAAGAAGCAGCAGGAAGAAGCCAGAATTAAAGCAGAAGAACGGCGAATCCAGTGGGAACTGGATGAAAAGGGATATCGGGAAAAGGAGCGGGTCAGAAGGGAAAAAGAGGCATACAACGCCAGCTTAGCCGAACTGGAAGCTATTATGGTGCAGTGGGCAGAAGATAAGCGTATAGAGCAGTTTTTTCGTGAAGCAGAGTTGGATGCGGTGGATTTTGATGAGCAACAAAGGTTAAAGATTATGGAGCGCTTACAACTGGCTCGGCAGTTCTTGTCGGTAGATAAGGCGGCTGAGCGTTTGATGAAATGGAGGATTCCGCAGGAACGGTTAGATAAAGCGTAGACGATTGTCCCTGTTTTGGAATCTGTATTTCTTATAGTCACCATCCGGCTTGACAGTCTGCTTTGAACGAGAGGAGGACGCTGAGATTTCGTTGTGCTACTGAAGCCTAAACGTTGTACTATGTTCCCAGCACGCTATTATTGCTTTATGATTCAACTGTTACTTTGATGATGGAATCAAGCAGATGAGTCAGAAAGCATGGTCTTTTAAAGCAGTAGGTCAGGATGATCTCCGGTACTTCGGGAATAACGGTTATCAAGATGACTCAACTAGTTTTTATCGATATGACAACTTTGTGCCAAACCATAAGCAAGTCAAAAAAGGAGATATTGTCATAGTAACTGATAGAAAAAATGTTCAGGGTATATCAGTTATAACCAATTTATCTTCAGCCCCATACATAAAAGCTCGTAACCGATGCCCATATGAAAATTGCACGCCAGCAAAGTTAATCCTTCGGAAATCTAAAAAACCAAAGTGGCGCTGCAGCAATGGACATGAATTTGAACAGCCTAAAGTAGAAGACGTTCCTGCATTTGAATTTAAAGCTGAATATAAGCAAAACTACATGCCCATTAATTCTATCTCCATAATAGATTTAATATCTCATACACCGCGCTACAACGTTCAAAGTTCAATTCAAGAACTTGATTTTGAATGGGCAAAAAGTCTATTTTGTAGTGTCATTCAGTTGGATTCTACTGAAGCGGACATTGATGATATTCCTCTCGATGTAGATGATCAGCGAAAGGTTATTCTACGGCAAATTAAGCAAAGGCGTGGGCAAAAAACTTTTCGCGACACTCTGTTATCCCAAGCAGCAAAATGTGCAATAAGTGGTTGTGAAATCATTGATATCCTCGAAGCCGCACATATCACCGCATACAAAAATGATACACATAACCATATAAGTAATGGACTATTATTGCGTTGTGATATGCATACTCTTTACGATCTGGATTTATTTGCAATCGATCCGGATTCGTTCGTTATTTACTTTGCTCCACAGATCCAAGATAAAGAGTATGTAAAGTATCATGGAAAAAAGCTACATGTAACGTACAAGATTAATCACGGAGCTCTTGTCGAAAGGTGGAAAAGGTTTACTGAAAAATATGCTTTGACTGTAGTCAATTCGCTAAATCTTACCATGCATGTTTAAAGTGCACAGCTGATTGTTGAGAAGAGTTACTTAGACACCGTGAATCGATGAATGACGGTTCTATCACGATTGAGAGATGGGTACACTAGCTCAGACGAGAGCATCAGAGGATTTTGTCCACTGCCTGTTGAACACATAGAGATTCATCTTGCGACGGGATATAAAATATCATCGTTTTCACTTTCTTCAATGCCACTTACGGTATTATTTATTCTCTTGTGTATCTATAGGTCGCGTGGGCAGTGCGGCCTAGCTAACTGCTCTGGATATATAGGAAGAGTTAAGCTATTTGAAATACTTCATCCTTATATATGGCTTCCTTATTAATTCTTTCTCAATTTCAAGGGCGGAGAAATTGAGTTGTTCTACATTCCTTTTTGAACATACTTTATCAAGTTTGTCATAAAGAGTTGCGTCGATTATAGTGTTAGTAAAAACACCAAACCCTTCGACATCGTAAGAATCTAGCATATCACCAACATCTGTAAGTTTCGTTGCAGAAAGTGATCCTGCTCCGGTGACCAATTTACACTGGAAAATCCATTTTTTGGGCTCCATTAATCGTTCGGTAGGAATATCATATACTTGTATATCTCTACCTCCATCACGTGAACGAGACTTACCTAATTTCCTGATCGTTTCATTATTAAAACGTGGATGGCTATAGATTATATCATAGCAAAGCTGTTCAAATTGCTCGTCATCAATTTCGGACCAATTATATGTTAACCCAGCGGAAAAACCTATATTAATGCCGGTAGATAAAAGGACTTCACCTAATGTTTCGTTAAAGTTTTTTATCTGAGATAATTTCAACTCAGCGGTATCGTAAAGGAGATGGTAAAAATTACCGTCATCAACTATTACTAAAGTTCCGTTTGGATCAACATAACATTGCTCATGAGTCGGTTTTTGGGAGAGTAAGCTACTATCATGGTCTATCAGCTCCCTCAAAAAATTATTATAGGGCGAATAAGTAAATGTAGAGTTAGACCAATCAAATGGATCTGGTGGCCACCTATATTCATCTCTTGACAACTCAATACTACTACAAACTTTAGATTTAAAGTAATGATTCATTGGGAAATAAGAAATGATGACATCAGAGGTAGTGTAAGAGACCCCTTTTAACACTACAATGCTAGAGGGTATAAAGCTTTCAAAATTGTAGTTTTGCTCGGTAACTTTAAAAAAGTTATTTATATCAACAGTATTTGGTAAAATCCAAGCATCTGGTGATGTATAACATCTATCACCAATCTTGCTACTGTAAGCGCTCTTCCAGAAACCCAAAGCTCTCTCAGGATACTTATTTATTTCACTTCGATATTCATCTGGAACATCAGACATCATCTCAAAATATTTACCTCCTATTAAATTTGCATAATAAAAATCATGCAAGGCAGGTACCTTTATATTAAAATTATCTAGATCATTTTCTATAGAGAGTACTGCATCTATGATTTTACTGTATTCTAAGGGAGGTTCACTATAAAGACTGTCATCATATCGTTTATAAAGTACTATACAATCCCTTAGCGCTTCATGAAATTTTTCGTTTGGCTTTGTTAAAGATAATTTAATGAACGATTTATGATTTTCCCTGTTGTAATATGAGACTGCCCGGGCGTGTTGACAAGTGCTTGCCAATCGTTCTCCTGCCCATATAGCCTCAAGATAGTCATCGCATAAGTCAAAATATGAGCTTGAGAAACCAACACTCTCTAAAGGAATAAATACCTCAATATCATCTGACTGTCGGATATGTTTTATATCATCGACATCTATATCATTTAAGTAAATCTCAACCATTGAATTTTTCACCGTTGATTAATACAGGCTAATGTTAGCAATATCTGCTTATAGCACTCAAGGGAAGTCCTCTTTCTCAATGATTAATACATTGAGTCATGCCCCTCTTTTGGAGCAGAGCTTCCCATCTGATCTAATTGCCATTTGGATAAAACAATACCCGATTCGAGCTGCCCACTCAATCATTGAAACAACACCTTTCCGCCACCCTCATTGCCGCCTCCAGTTCATTACATCCAAACTCCCGCATAATCTGCATCCGCTCCGCCTTCTCGTGTTTCTCCGTCATCCCCAGCGCCAGCCACAGGGCAGGGGATACCACCCGGAACAGCGCTTCCACATGCGGCGAAAGTACTACGCCTTCGGTATATTTCCCCGGTGCCTTGGTGGCGCTGAGCAGGAGTTGGCGCTGTTCTGGCGTCAGGGATTTAAAGCGGCTGACCTGCTCGACTTCTTCCGGCGGCATCACCAGCAGTTCCCACCACTCGATCATATTGAGCAGCTTTTTTGCATCATCCGGGAAGTCGCTCAGGTTCTGCGTTGCCAGCCAAAGCCAGATCCCCAGCTTGCGCCACATCTTCGAGCCTTTGGTCAGAAACCGCGCCAGTAGCGGATTGACGGTGATGATATGCGCCTCATCGGTAATATTGACGATGGGCCGGGCCAGATGCTGGTCACGTTCGCCAAGGTTGTTGATATGGTTAATCAGTGAGATGTAGGCGATCGCCAGCTGTGCTTCGTACCCTTCGCGAGCAAACATCGCCAGATCCACCAGGGTGATATCTACCTCCGGCCACGCCTCGCCCTCGCGGTTAAACAGCTCCCCTTCAAACCCGGAGCAGAACATATTCATTGCTTCGCCCATCTCCCACAGCCGATTACGGCGGGACTCCGGTAGCGCTGCATCCTGCGCCAGTGTGAATAGTGCGTCGCGGATATCCTGTGTCAGCGTTTGTCTTTTTTCTCGGGCGGTGAACCGGGCGGCGTGCAGAATCGCTTCGCGAATTAATGCCCGGTCAGAACGGGTGAGCCGGGCATCCTCTTTTAGTTCACCGCCGGTGATCATCAGGCGGGCCGTGATCTCCATCTCGCCCAGCAGATCGCGCTGTTCGTTGTCGGTATCTTCGGGATCGTCATCATTCGGTTCTGCTGAAGGTACATCGCTTTCCGCCAGTTTCCACGCATCGGCAAACAGCGGCAGCGTGATGCCGGAGCCGGGTTTCAGGCTGATTTTATTCACCGTCAGGCCATGCTCGCGGGCGTAATCGGCCATCAGTCCGAACGAGTTGCCCGCCTCGACGATAAACAGACGTGGACGATGCAGCGCCATCAGTTGCGCGATTTTGGCGTTCAGGGTGGCGGATTTGCCTGCGCCGGTCGGGCCGAGCAGCAGCAGGTGGCCGTTCTGGGCGCGGTCCTCGCGGTTGAGCGGATCCCAGCACAGCATCCCGCCTCCCCGGTTAAAGTAGCTGACGCCCGGATGCCCGGTTCCGCTCTCGCGGCCAAACAGCGGCAGCAGGTTGGCGAGATGCTGTACGAAGCTGAAGCGGGTGTAGAGCTGGCGCTTGTCCCGAGCCGGGTCGAAGCACATCGGCAGCCAGCGCAGCCACGAACTGAGCGGGGCGAGTTCGTCATTCTCCTGTACCGGAACCATACCCGCATTCAGCAGCAGGCTGTTCAGGCTGCGCACACGCCGGGTCAGTTCGCCGTTATCCGGGGCGGAAAGATAAAACGCCAGCGCGCTGCGGTAGAGTTTGTGGCCGTCTTTCAGCCAGTGACGCACCTCCTGACAGTCTTTTTTTGTGTACTCCGATTCTACGTTCTCGCCGATGGCGCGATCGCTGAGGTGGCTTAAATGTTCCTCCAGCCGATCCTGTGGCCAGACGACGATTGCCAGCGCCATAATCACCCCTTCCGGCAGCAGGTCGAACAGCGCGTTAATGCCGTCACCGCGTGCGGATTCTCCGGTCATATGGCCGACGGTGGGCGGTTTGCGCAGCCGGTCCAGCACGATGACTTTATGCGGACGCTGGTCGAACAGCCATGTTCCCTGCGTAGCCTGCGAGCGGGGTTCACTACACAGCAGGCTCTCGGCAAAGTCGTGCAGCTCCGGCGTGTCATCCTGCTGCGCCATTTGTTGCCAGAACTGCCGGGGCGAGTCGGCTATCTCTGGGGCGGGGTTGAACCAGCGCAGCAGCCAGTGGCGAATAGCCTCACATTCCAGTCTGTGGGCGTGAATGCCTGCGCCCGCCAGCGCGGAGACCATCCGTTCGCAAACGGTGTTCAGCGCCTCTTCCGGGGAGTCTTCCAGCGAATCGCGGGATTTATTGGGTAGCCAGCGGTAGACCACCATTCGCGTGTGGCGCTGCTGCGCACGCCAGCGGGTATGGCTGACGGCATCGTCCAGAAAATAGCCTTCCGGGCGGGAGACCGCCTGCAAGTGGCGTTCCATCTCGTTCAGCCAGGCTCGTGTAAAGTCAGAGTCTCTTGCTTCCGGTACTGCGTAACCATGCAGTGCAGCCAGCCAGTTTGCGGTGTCGTCCTCATCCTGACAATAAAACTGCACCACCCACGGATGGCGGTCGTATTCCGTGAAGCTGTCCTGAAGCGCGTCCTTCAGGATATCGCGTAATTCTTCCAGCCGTGCCGGAGAGCGGCCTTCGGTGCCGAACGGCGTGATGTCATACACCGCGCCGACCGAGCGCCCGTCATCCAGCAGCAACGTTTTGCTTTCCGGCTGGTACTCCACCCACGGCAGAAAATCGACGAACGACGCGCCTTTCTGGTACAGGCTGTCCACCGTTCGTTCGGTCAGGGTGCCGCTGCGCATCATCACAGCGGATCGGTCCGCTCGCCGGGCATGGCGTATTGTACCCGGTTATAGAAGGGGAAGACGGTGGTATAGCCCGGTACCGGGACGCCTTCACTGCCTGCCAGATGAGGGAAGATATACATCTCCAGATCCGGATTCGGCAGTCGCCGGAACAGCGTCTGAGCGGCATTGCCGTCGCTGCGTGTGGTCTGCTGCTGTTGCGCGGTCAGCGTGGCGTCATCCAGTGGGCGACGCAGGACTGAGCGTGCATCGTACAGCGCCTGCGCATCGTTATTCTGTCGGCCCCAGATGTTCAGCATGGTGGTGTTTTCATCCACCGGCAACAGGGTTTTCTGGTCGGTGCTACAGGCGGTCAGCAGCAGCGATAACAGCAAAATCAGCATACGCATCAGTCCAGATCTCCAGTGCGATCGCCCGACGTGCGGTAGTTCACCCGCCGTCCGTTGGGCTCGTAGTCGATGGCGAGTTGGCGGGTGATATGGATGGCAACGGCCTGGCCGGGTGGTACATAAATGGCATCGAACATCTGGCCGTAGCGCTGCTTAAACCAGTCGGCGCTCTCTTTCAGACCGCCGCCCAGCGCCTGGCCGAGTACGTACTGCCCGCTGTCGCCCGTCAGCGCGGTGGTGATGGAGCCATCCTCCACGGTGGAGGTGGTCTGATTGTTTGCCAGCGCCTGCGCGGCGGCGGACGATCCGGCCAGCAGGAACTGCGAGCCGATATATTCGGCGGCGTTGGATTTACGTTCGCCGGGGATGCAGGGCAGGCCGTGAGGATCGGACAGCCAGCCGATGTTGCCTTCCGTGCCGCTTCCGGTTTTATCGCCTTCGGCGGGGAGTGTGCGCACCGTGCCGTCGCGAAAGACAAAGGTGATTGACGTTAAATTGCCGCGCACGCAGGAGAGCGTCCAGTCGCCGGTGGCGCTGCCGGAGATCACCGCGCCTTCAATATCGGGCAACTCGATGCCGTTGGCGGTGAGGTTATCGCGGCCAATCAGCACCTTGAACGGGTAAGGATCGGTGACGCTGCCGTTAAGCGGAATGCGCCCCAGCAGCGCAGTCATCGCCACCGAGCCGATTAACGTGCTGTTCTGCGGCAGGGTGTAGACCGGTTTGACGACGGCGGGAGGCGGTACTTCTGGTTGTGGCGCAGTGTTCTGCATCGTGGAAGGAAAGGCCAGTGCAGGTTGCAGCGGGCGACCGTTTTTATCCGTTGGCAGGGCGTCGGCGGGGGCTATCCAGCGCAGTGGTTCTCTGGAGGCCGCTTCCGGTTCATCAATCCCCAGCCCGGCCAGCGAGTCATCCGTTGCTCTGTTGCCCTTTAACTGCTGGATCTGCGTCTGTAGCGAGCTGAGCAATTCGTTTTGCTGCTCTGAGGTGTTGGTTTGCTGGCGGTTAATGGCCTCGTTGATACGGTTGTCGGTATTTTGCTCGCGTTCATGCAGGCGCTGGTTTTCCTGCTCCAGTGCGGCGTTGCTGGCTTTCACCGTTTCCAGCTCCTTGCGCCAGAGTTTCATCTGGCCGACCAGCGTGGCGACAGTATCGGCGGGCGTGTCGCCTTCAATCCCCAGCGCTTTCAGCTCGTCGTGGCTGAGGGGCGTTGCAGGCACCGAGGATTTTGACGGTGTGGTTTTGCGGTCCTGACAGGCATGAAACAGCATGACGCTGCCCGCCAGCAGAATGAGTGGCGTCAGAACCCGCAGCAGGATATTCGCCTGGAGCTTCATTTTTTCTTCTCCGGCGCAGGCTCCGGCAGAATTGCCTGTTCAGGACGATGATTGCGGGTAATGAGATAGAGCACGGTGGTGTCTTCGGCGCTGCCCGCTGGCCCCAGCCAGCGATGCTGAAAGGATGCGGCGTAAAACTGCCCCTGAAGCTGGCGCGGATCGAGTTCAAGCCGGGTGGCGCTTTTATTCTGCAGCCGGATCGCCGCCAGGTGGTAAGGATCGAGCCGCCAGCCGCCGATCGGTATGGCGTTGATGGGTAATGCAGGCAGCAGAGTGGTGATGGTTTTTGCCAGCCGCACGCCTTCGGGCTGAACGCCCGGTAAAGGCTCCACGGTGCGTAGCGGGGCATATAACGTCTGCGCGGCATAGCGGGTGAGCGCGACCGGAAGCGGTGTGGAGGGTAAGGGGGCTGGAACTGCATCAGGCTTCGCGTCAGTCGTTTTTTTCTCTTCGCGGACAATGCGCATTGGCTCCCGGATGTGCTCGCCCTTGCTGGCGGAGACGTCCAGCAAAATCAGCTCACCGTTCTCTGTGTCCTGAAGCTGTAGCCTGGTGGCGGCAAACGGCTGGCTGGCGAGTAAATACAGCGTACCGTTGCTGCTCTGGATGCGCAGTTTACCTTCCAGCGCGGCGGGGTAGCCCACCCGAACATTGCGATCGACAAAGACGATCTGCTCTTGCCCTATGTTCAAAGCCACCGGCAGCGGGATACGTTCCCACTTCACCAGCTCGACGGCGTGCAGGGGCAGGGCAACCAGCAGGATTAGCAGTGGGCGGACATTCATGGTTTAGCCGCCTCCAGCTTCTGCGGCGGCGATGAGAAGCAGTCCAGCGCCAGCCCCCACGGATTTTTTTGCTGATCGATGTTATAGCGCAGCACCTTAATGGGGTAACGGACCATCGCCCGCTTAACGGGTTCGGAGTGGAAATACTCATCGACGGTCAGATCCAGCGTCACAATCCAGTTGTCGCGGTCGAGGATCTGCACCTGCTTATCGCTGAATCCCCGACCGGGGATTTCATACACGCCACGTACCCGGTCGCGCAGCTCGCCGTTTTGCAGACGCTGGCGAAATTCGTGGTCAATCTGGCTGTAGCAGCCGGGGGTAAGGTAAGCCCGTAGCGCACTGAGGTTGCGGGGATAATCGGCCTCGCCGTTGGTCGGCCAGCGGTTGATCTGCTGAAACACTGAAAACGCGAAGGCGTACACCGTGGCGGGCGGCACTTCCCACCACGGACGCTGACTGGCGGCGCGAAGATCCGGTGACAGGTACACCGTGAGCTGGCGTGGGGCGCTGTACCAGCCGAAGCCCATGCCTGATGCCAGCAGGAATAACGCAACCAGCGCAATATGCAGGGTACGGATATGCGCATCCCGTGCGGCCAGCGCATGTTTAAAGGCGCTCATCGTCGGCTCCGGCGAATGGCCCAGACGCCATCGTGCAGGACAAAACGCTGAGTGCCGATGCCGAAGCGGGCCAGCTTTAGCTCCAGCGCCCGGTATAGCCAGCTCTCCGGGCGTCCGCGCTTCAGCCGCGCCAGCCAACGACCGCCGCAGAAGATCGCCAGCGCCCCGCCGGGCAGAGCACTGCCGGGGATAAGGCTCCAGTTGCGCCACAGTATCGCTGGAATGGCTCCTGCAATTGCGCCGATAGCCAGCCCGACAAGTAGCGCTATCAGCAGCTCGCTGACCGTCAGGCCGCGAAACATCGCAGGCTCGCGGTTCAGCCGTTCCGGGAGAAAGGGAATGGTGCTCATGGCTCACAGGATGTCCGAGGCCTGGTTGAGCAACCAGATGGTGATCACCAGCAGCACCGCACCGACGCCCGCCATTGCGCCTAAATCTTTCCACTGTTTGCGCCCGCCCTGAATTTCGGAGTAGGTGGCGATACAGTTGTTGGCGACCACCAGAAAGCCCACAGCGCAGATGCCCAGCGTCATCAGGATCACGATGTCATAGCCGTAGTTCTGCAACGTCTCCATGATGCCGTCGCCCTGACCGCGTGAGGGATCTTCCATCTCTGGCAGATCGCCATATGCAGGCAGCGCCAGGAACCATAACAGCCATCTGAAGATGCGTTTTTTCATTTTGCCTCCTGAAATCCGCTAGCTCAGTACCAGCCAGAAGCTGACCAGCAACAGTAAGATGGTTCGTCCGCCGATACTGCCCAACGCCCGCCAGCTTACCCGCGCGGTCGCCACGCCCCGGTAAGCGTCATTCAGCACCCAGACCACCCACAGCAACAGAAAGGCGCTGAACAGGCCGAGCATCACCAGACTGACAGCATCGGGTTTCACCAGGCTGGCTGCCTGGAAGGCGCTGATTTGCTCGGGGGTCATGGTGTGGTTTTCTCTTCACGGTACTGCCCAAGCCGCGTCGCCGTATCTCGCGGCTGGGCGCGGGCAGGGGTGAGGTAATGTTCAATCCCGCTACGCAGAGTGGTGATATCGCCGTGGATGCGTGGATAGTCAAAGTAGTAGCGCTCGTTGATGCCGGTTCTGGCGCTTTGCTGGGCGCGGTGGAGCGAGGCTTCGATTTGGCTAAGCTGGTTGAGGGACAGGGTTAGCTCTTCGCGCTCGGTGAGGGGGGCGGCGAGAGCGGAACTGGTAATAAACAGGCTGATGATTAATGTCGTTATTATACGCACTGAAATGATCTTCATTGTCTAGGGTTATTTAATATCCTCTTCCTAATTTGCTGGTGTTCTCATCAAGAAAATGAATATCTGATCAAAAAGTTTTGGTTGCCAAAAATCTTGAAATCTCTAACACATATTTAATTTTTAAATACAGAGCAACTTTAATTTTATTTTTCCCGCCATATATTTAATCTGGATTGTTATCGTAATATAGATGTTGACAATTTTATGATTTTATTTTCTAAGTGTGTTAAGATTATTCTGAATTTAATGTAACCATTTTAATGTTAAGGAGTTTACATGAGTCTGGCGTTAGTTATAAATAGGCTTGATGGTCATATCAATGATTTCATGAACAATAAAAATATAAATAGTGCTAGGAAAGCTGGTGAAGCTATCTGCAAGATTATTCTTGGTGACACAAACTCTGCCATTGACACAAATGTTAAATATGATCAGTTGATTTCATTATTAAACACCAAAAATACAAATTTACCTAAATTTTTCCTTAGTAAAATTCAGGCTGAATTGAGAGTGTTACAATCATATGGTAATGCTGACTCTCATGATAGCGAAGAAGCTCTTAACACAAATGATCTTGTAAGGATACAGCGAGCAATTATAGGTTTATTAGGTTATTTATTCGATAGTAAAGATGACTATAGTTTAGATTATAAAATTCCTGATTTTATTTATGGCTTATTAAATGAATCTAGTAATGGAAATGAGAACTGGCGCTGCCAACAAATAATATCTACAATATATCCAAATAGAAATGTCATTAAGAATATAAAAGATAAAGATTTTGAGTTTCATGTCGTGGAAGATGCTGATGGTCGGCACATTGCTTTTCTTGGTATTAGTCGCAATGTGAGTTTTACAGATGTATTTACTAAATCATTATCATCTGAAAACCTAGGTAAAACCGATAGTTTGACTTTTTTATTCCCTCTGGAAATTAGCAAAGCAACAGGGACTCCAGTTAAAAATAGAAAGGAGTATATTCAGAAAAAATCAAATACTTTTTTACCAAAGGATAAAAATATTAAAGTTAGTTATTATTTTTATGAGGACTATATTTGGGATAAATGCCTGCCAGCGCATATAAAATCTAACAGTGACATTGCGTTGCGTAGCGACTTTATTGATCAAAATTTGTTCAATAAAGATGAAGTACACATGAGCTTAGACTACGTTGACTCTCTTATTTATGACTATCGACTAGATAAAAAACCTTTGCATGTTATCTTCGGGCAAGGTGGAGTAGGAAAAACTACTTTTTGTGAGCAAGCTGTTCAAAGAATAAATTCTAAAATGAACGATGGGCTTAAGAAGAAAGCGATATTCATTTCATCTATTGATATAAATGATGATAACTTATCTACAATGTCAGAAATAAGTACTATTGAAGATTTATACTCTTTAGTATTTAATAGTGATGAGGATACAAAAATTGAAAAAAACAGTTTAGGGCTAAATATTAGCTGTGGAAACTTGATTATCATTATAGACGGGTTAGATGAACTAATATCAAAACTTAAAGATAAATTCAATGTAGATGGTTTTTTCGAGTCTATCCATAATTTAAATGATACCTATAGTAATTGCACTATAATAATTACGTCACGTGAGATTTCATTAGATAAATTAGATCATCAGAACTCTAACATTCTTCATCTTAAAGGATTTGATGATAGTCTGATTATTAAGTATCTTTCTAAAAGATTTAAGTCTGATAATAACCTGCTTGATAAAGCATATAAAAATATCAAGAGTATTAGTGCCTCCGGAGAGATAACCCCACTAATTATTCGTCTTGTGTCTGACTTGACTAATGAAGATGGGTCTGGAATAAATAAATTTATCGAATGTCCATACCTTGATAAAGAACAAGCTATGGATAAGGTTGTTTTATTATTAATCGGTCGTGAAATTCAAAAGCAAGTCTTAGATATGGACGGAAGTCAGTATTTTATGCTTTTGCAGTCTATTATATTTGAACATCAGGGGAGAATTAATGAGTCTGAGTTCTGTGATCAAGTTCAATACATTCTCCAAACTGGAAAAGCAAATAAAGTTTATAATTTCACGAAAGAATTTTATGATAGCTACTTAGTTTCTTCATTGCTAAGTAGAGATGGAGAAGATATTTATATAAAATATGACTCGATTGAGTTTTTGATAAAGGTGAGATATTTGACTCATGTTATTAATTCTGAAGATAATCACAAAAATGATACAACGATTAATTCTGCATTGATACAAGATTGCTTTAAAGGTGGTGTTTTAATTGAAGAGATTTCTAAATTTAAGAAAAATGACACTACCTTTGAAAAAGAAAGATTAACTTACTTGATAAATTTAGCAGAAGAAAGTCCCAGTAATAGGAAATTAATTTCCGCATTGTTATACTTATATTTCTCAACAAAGAAAGATGATAGGGTTGCTAATTCTGAACATTTGATCTCGTTGTTTAATTCTGAAAAGTTATCTAAACTCTCGATCTTCGGTGATTTTTATCCATTGGATTTTACAAATATTACTGTTGATGATGGATATTTCGATAACTTCTCTAGCCTTGGGAAGTCCTTAATTCCGCGAGGAAAAACGATATTTAATAAATGTAAGTTCGTGAATTTTAATAAAAAAGATATTAGAAAAGGTAGTGTTTATCCAGAGAATTTTAATTCTGATTGCGATTTGTGTGATGGAATTAAAATAGCAATGGATATTGCAGTTGAAGCTGATGTTAAAAAACAAGGCTTGATCGAAGATGATTTGATAAAGATTTTTAAAGTAGGTTTTAGAAATGGTTCATTTATTTGGAAGTCTATTGATGTGTATAAACAACAATGCTCCTCTCTTAAGACAAAGTATAGTTTGATGCATTTATTAGATCAGATTGAAGGTGCTGGTTTTTTAGTGAAGGAAGAAGCAAGGGCTTCATCATTATTTGGTTATAAAGTAAATGTTGGACGCATACAGGAAGTAAAGGATTTTGTGACTCAGAGAATAATCAGTGCTTCGGTTTCTAATTTGATTGAAAAACTGGATTCTTAATTTTAAGAACTGATTTTTTATTTCTTATCGCCATTCTCAAGGATGGCGATTTTTCCTTGAAATATTTCCATCAGAATTTTTGTAGGTTAATTTTGTTATAAAATTTTTCTAAACAGCCAAATAGCTATAGATACAGATATTGAAGTAATAATTATTCCGGGTACTAATGTATATTTCGGTAAGATAAAAACCGGCATCGCCAGCCACACCACTCCCGTTGCCGCTAGGTTGGGGCCGATCATTCGCCTAGCATGGTGATAAACAAAACCGGACTCATGGCCTGCGCCGAACCGCCGTAAGTCGCGTCTTACCAGCCCGTCGATAAGGCCAATGGTAATGGTGAGTGCAAACAGCGGCAGAGCCTGTAACAAAATCGCCAGCCGCAGTAAAAAGGTGAGGGTGACGTTACCCGCAGACAGTAACGCGCAGCGGATCACTGTAGTGACCGTCTCTGTCCAGAACAACCCGCTTTGCCCGTTGAGAGAAGCAATCAGCGCCGCGAGTCCTTGCTGCAACACACCACTGACAATCGCCAGATTTTCTACTAACCACACCGGTGCGCCAGCGGAACTCCGCCACCACTGCCATGTTGACTTCAATACCTGTTCACTATGGCTGGCGCAGGCGTTCCGCCAGAAAAACACATCACCCAGCCACTCCAGCGCTATCGCCAGCATCCATGTGCCGAGACAAAAGCCAACCAGTACGCCGGGTAATAATGCGAGCCAGCCGAGCAATCCGGGGTGTCGCACAGGGTGTGGCGCATGGTCGGGCATCAGTGCAGCGGTAGCGTAATGTAGCGGCAGAGGAACCGAGCCTCGTGCGTGTCATCAAGTCGTATCTGAAAAATGTCGTGTTCGCCCTGTGGCGACGTAGCTTCGCGCCATGCCTGAAAGCCCTGCAAATTCATCCGGGCGATAATCTGGTCGGGTGTTTCTCCCTGCGTCAGCGCTTCCACCGCCTGTTGTAGGGGAAGGGGCAGCGTTTGCGCAGGCCACATCACTTCAACGCTGACGAGCTGGCGGTGTGTCCAGGGTGTCATCGGTCAGTTTCTCCGTGGTTTCGCTGTCGTTCAGCCATAAAATAGGGTCGTTTTTCGCCGTTACAACTGCCTCCGGGCGGTTCCACCATACGGGAGCGCTGTCGTATTGTTTTTCCATATCACGGGCTATTTGCGCGATGCTCTCCGGCATCAGCGGATCGTGCGCGGTATCCGGTAACGGGATACGTAATTTCCAGAGCTGGCCGCCTTCCAGCAGGGCGAACGCCTGACCTTTGGGGAGCTGGACCAGTGAGGCGGGTTCCAGTAGCGGCACCTGAACGCTGCTCACTCGATCCTGGGTGTTGCTGGAAAATCCGATATTGCCCTGCGCGTCGGCGCTGTCGGTGACGCCGGAACTGACGCTGTTGCTGAGCACGTCTACCTGCGGCAGTTGTCTGGTCAGCAGTTCGGCGGTGGCGGTTTCCCGTACCCGCATCATGATCAGGCTGTTGAAGTTGCCGACCACCTGGCCCGCTTTGGCGCGATCGCCGATTCGGGCCTCGATATCAGAGAGCGTCTGGGTATAGGCCGTGACCTGTACGCCCGCGCCGCCGCCTTTGTTGATCAATGGAATAAATTCATCGCCCATCAGTTCGCTGAACTCATCGCAGTGCAGGTTGATGGCCGCTTTTTCTTCCGCCTGCGGCAGGCCATCCATCACGCCGTGTTTGTAGATATGCCCGGCGACGCTGACCAGATCGGCGAACATCGAGTTGCCGACAGCGGCGGCAATCTCGGCATCGGACAATGCATCCAGCCCGATGTAGACAATCGCCCGCTGGCGAATGGCCTGCTGCCAGTCGAACACCGGGCGCGGGTCGTTGAGATCGCCGTAGTCCGGGGCCAGCAGTTGGGCAATTTTCCCGGTGGTCAGTTTTTCCAGCAGCGGCAGCAGCGAGGCGACGATCTTATCGAAATAGGTTTTGTCGTAGCGCACGGCAGAACGCAGGCCATCGAGGATCGGGTCATGCAGTCGGGTGGTGGAAAGGTACTGCTCCAGCGCGACGACGTAGCTGTCCCGTCCCTGAAGATTTCGCGGCGTGTTTTTCTCGGTGATGCCTCCGGCAATCCGTACTACGTCGTCCCATGCCTGACGGTCGTGACCGGGCAGGAAGACGCGGGCGTAGTCGATAAACAGTTCGTCGATGTTGATAACGTGGCGGGTGATGCGGGCATAATCCGGGCGCTGGCCCAGCGCTACCAGGGCGCGGGTGATGATGTTGACGAAGCGCCACGCGAACTCGCGGAAGGCGGCGGAGTTGCCTTCAGTGGAAAGCTGTCCGGCGATGCGGCTGGCAACCTCCGAGATGCGGCCAAAGCGTCCGACGGCGTTGTAGCGGGCGGAAATTTCCGGCCAGCCGAGATGGAACAGCCAGAAGACACTTTCCCGTCCGGCACGGTGCGCCTCTGCCCATATGCGCCGCAGCAGGTCGGCGTCACCCTTGGGGTCGAAAATAATCACCGTTTCACCACGGCGAATATCCTGGGCAATCAGCAGTTCCGCCAGTCGGGTTTTACCGACGCGGGTAGTGCCGAGGACCAGCGTATGCCCCGGTCGATCGCGCAGCGGCAGCGTAACGCGGCCTTCGTGCAACTCCACGCCGTGCAGCAACGGATCACCGCCGCTGGTAGAAGGACGATCCGTGCGCAGCCAGTGCTCACATTGCGGCAGGCGACACAGATACAGCCGTTGGGTATGCGTGGGTAGCCAGCGAAAGCCGCGCCCGAGAAAAAGGGCGTCGGGTAACAGCGGGATACGGCAGGCAGAGAGCGTCCAGAATGGAAGATGACGCACGCGACGGCGAAAGCGCAGGATGCGGAGCCCCTGCTTTAGCCGCAGGGTAGAAAGTGCAAGGAATGCCAGCGCCAGCAACCAGCCGTAATAAGGCGTCAGCAGCAGCGTCTGTGGAGCCACTAGGCACCATAATGCCGCCAGCAGGGCCGCACTGGCGCTGTAAAGCTCCACCGCTGGGCGCAGAATAAAATCGAGCCTCACTGTGCCAGCCCCTTGTCGGTAATCAGCACCGGATAGGCGCTGATGGGCAGGTGTTTTGCCATATCGTCGGCGCTGACGGGCAGCAGCGTTAACGCTGGAGCGATGGCCCGCAGGGCATTCAACCGCGCCAGCGTGGCGACGTTCACGACCAGCCCGGTGGCGTGCAGGGTTTTTAATGCGTCCCGGTGCTGGCGCAGCCATTCTGTGGACAGCGGATCGTCGCCGATTAAAAACAGCGGCGTCATTCCCGGCAGGCTCAGCGCCAGACGGGGTTGCTGACCGGGATGCAGATTGTGGGTGACGACTGGCAGTAACCGGGCTTCGTCCAGCGCCTGCATGGGAACGGCAGGCCCGGCAATCGCGGCGGCAGTAAACAACAGCATGGCTGGAATAAGGTGTTTCATGGCGACGTCCCTGATGCGGAGATCAGCCGTATTTGCTGGCTGATCTTCTGGCGGTAGA
This sequence comes from Enterobacter sp. MGH 33, assembly GCF_000534535.1. Classification (NCBI taxonomy): domain Bacteria; kingdom Pseudomonadati; phylum Pseudomonadota; class Gammaproteobacteria; order Enterobacterales; family Enterobacteriaceae; genus Enterobacter; species Enterobacter sp. MGH 33. The sequence continues at coordinate 856,333 of NZ_KI973212.1, forward strand.
CGGCGGCAGGCTTGCCTCCGGCGGGATGGTGGTAGCGGGCGGCGGCGTCCAGCCAGCTTCCGGGGGATGCGTTGTAGTGCTGACGCAGCAGCAGGGCGGTGACGGTGAGATTGTCCGTCGGATCAAAACTGGCGCACAGTGAGGGGAACCGCTGGCCGTTCCAGCCGAGATTAATCTGCCCCAGCCCGGCGTCGATGCGTTTCAGGCTGCGGGTACGGGCGAAGTCCAGCAACGCCCGGCAGGCTGAAGAACGGCTGGGGTAACGGTAGCCGGTTCCGGCAATATTCAGCGTCCACGGCCACGGATGCAGCCCCTGCGCGAGTCGGGAGCCGCTTTCCGCGCGGGCCACCGCGTAGAGTAGTTCTGCCGGAACCTGCTGCTGGCGGGCGATTTGCGCATACAGCGGTGGTACGGCGCAGGCGTGGGCGCTGATAAGCAGGCCGACTATCAGGGAGCAGAGACGGGACGCCATTGCTCCCCCTGTTGTTCCAGCAATAACGGCAGTTTTCCGCCGCCGAGACGTTGCCAGCGTCCGTTATCGTGATTAAGCGTTATCTGCCCGCGTTCGACTTTGCGCATATCAATATGCTGGCGCTGCGCCCAGCGTTGCAGGCTGGCATCGTTGTTACGGCTGTTGACCAGCCAGATATCCAGCGGGCGGTCATCGTTGATAAGCCTCTGCGCCAGCGTCTCGCAGGCCGGGCATTTTTCGCTAACGAACAGCGCCAGACGTGGCTGGACGACGCTACGGATGGGCGTCAGCGTCGGGTAAATCCGCTTCCATGCCTGGTCGTAGGCACGCTGGAATGCCAGTTCTTTCTCCACCCGCTGATGCTCTTTACGGGCCAGCAGCTCGGCGAAGCGCTGGCGTTCGGTATCGCTGTTAGCTTCCACGCCGAGGGTGGTAAGGGGATCGAGCCCCGGCGACCAGATGCCGCGCTCGCCCTGACGCAGTTGCTGGTAGCGCTGCCATTCGCTGTCTGTCAGCCCCCACTGCTGCGCCTGCGTGTGGGTGATGGCCTGTTCTTCAATACGGGTTTGCTGCGGGCTGGCAAACAGCGGCAGTAGCAGAAGGCACAGCAACAGGTATCTGCGCATTGCGGTTTATCCTCCGGCGTTCAGCGTCAACCGCTGCCCGCCTTTACGGAAAGTGGCGTGACTGCCGTCCAGTTGCAGCAGTTGCCAGCCCTGCACGCTGTCGCCGGGGGCCACAAGCTGAAGCTGTGAGAGCGAGTGATAGCCGGATGGCGCGATGACGGCGAACTGCCGCCCGGCGCGGAACTCGCTGCTGATAAGAGAAAAAGGGGCCTTTGCGGCCCAAAGCGGAGAGGGGACGGGACGTTTTGCCGTGGCGCGGCTGCGCGTGGCGGTCTGTTGTTGCAGGTGTTGATAACTGGCGCTCAGGGTCTGGACCTGTCTCTCCAGCGCATTGATCTGTTCGTTAATGGGGTGAAGTCGTTCGGCCTGATCGCTGGCGGCATCGTTAAGCTGTTTAGCAAGGGTTTCTGTGCGTCCGGTAATGTTTTTTACGGCAACCTCCAGCTCGCGATAATTGCTGTCTGGCTGTGGCTGGTCGTGCCATTGCGCCATCTGGCGTTGTGTCTGTTGTTGCGCCAGCGTCAGGGTGTTCAGACGGTTGACGCACCAGAACACCGCCGCTGCCAGTAGCAGGAGAGCAGCGCCGGTTGTCAGGTAAGCCAGACGTTTAAGCATGATGGTCTCCCGTTCCCGGTATGTTCAGGTGAAAACAGACTTCGCGGTTCAGTACGTCGGTCTGCATCAGCCAGCCCGGTCCGGCTAGCGTTTTCAGCACCTCTTCCAGTCGCATCGGGCCGAGCCGGTATTGCGAAAGCGGCAGCGGTTTTCCAGCCAGAAACTGCGTTGGATGGTCATCGACGCACAGGCTGTAGCCGCTCTGTTTCAGCAGCCAGGTAAAGGCGTCGCCCACGGTGAGCTTCAGGTTCAGCGGCAGGTTAATGTTGACTATCTGGTGTAGCGGGTTGCGCTGGGCTTCGTCGGGGTGGGTGTTGATCAACAGGTAACGGTCATAGCGCACGACTTCAGGTGCGGGCGGCGTTGCGGGTTTTTGTGCAGGCGCAACGGGCTGTTGGGGCGTAGTGCAGCCGCCCAGCATCAGCAGTGTGATAACCCATCCTGTTATTCGCGCCATTGTCTCTCTGAATCTTGTGAGGAATAGCCTGAGGGTGCGCAATGGTGAGAAGTCAGACAATGTGAAATCGTTTTTCGGTTGTGAAAGAAAGACGCCCTGAGTGGGCGTCGCAATGAAGATTCAGGCGGCATCAGCTTCTGCCTCTGCTTCCTGATTTCCGGCCTGCCAGACGACTTCACCGTCAATTTTGACAAGACCAATATAGAGCAGCCGGGCTTTCAGGCTGACGCCCGTTTCGCCTTTACGCTCGCCTTTGCTGTAGGTGAACATATCGACGTATAAATCGCCCAACCGGAAGTGGATCAGCACCTTGCGCTTTTCATTGACCGCCTGCTCGCAGCGGGCAATCAGCTTACGTGCTTCGCTACCGGTGACTTTGCAGTCAAAGCGGACATAGTCCACGTCATCGGCAGCCCCGCTTAATGCGGCAATGTCACAACATAAAAAGGGTTCGCCGCGTTTTGGGGTGACGGTGCGGACACGGTTTACGTAACCCAGACCGCTGGTGTACAGATTGAAGTAAGTTTTCTCGCTCATAGGATCCTCCCGCGTGGCTGAACGCGGCGCTTGGTGATATGCAGAGTGCATCGGGTGAAAGGGATGCGCCTGTGTGATGCTGCGCAATTAAAAGGATTTGGAACCACGCCTTACGGCGGGTAGCGTGCAGGTTCCGGCTACCAGGTAAGCAAGGGGATTTAAACGAGGGGGAAGGGAAATTGCGAGGCGATATTCTGTTTGCTGCACCTTAAATATTGTGTTCCGTGCGGAGGCTGTTAAGGTGCAGCGGGCTGAAGGGGTCACTGCCCGCGTAGGGTTACGCGCGATTTCTGTCAGCAGTGTAAATCGCAAAAACTGGCGCTTGCGCACAAACGGATCCCGTTGTTATCCGGTGGGCGCCGGAAAAATGCAGGAGGTCCGGGCGGATAGCGAGACGGCTGTCGCCTGGCTATCCGCCCGGAATGATACTGAACAGGAGCGTAAAGGGTGTTTTGCGCGACGGGAGTGTCACGAGCGCGAACCAGCAAAACATGCCGCGCTGTTGGGAGTGCATCGAGAGTAATCGCGCAGCCGCTTAGTGTCGTGCTGCAATTCATGTCCTGCGTCAGCTATTTTGCCGCCCCTGATACAGCATTTCTGCCTGGTTCATCTTTTCCTGACACTCATGCGCCTGGCGGATGATGAAGGTCAGTACCGACATCTGCATATTGAAAACGATGCGATCCCGCTCGATTTCCAGCAAGGCATCTCTGGCACGTTGCGGGATTTTGGGATCGCCAATCAGGTTGCAGAATGCCGGGGTGCCGGATTTGTTGTTTTGCTGGTTCCGCCAGCGCAGGAAGTTTGCACCGGACGGTGCCGGTCCGATGGTGAATATCAGCGGAAGCTGGCGCACAGGGTAGCGTCTGGCGCTCTGGATCAGGCGTTGCATCAATGGTTCCATCATCTCGCGCACGCTTTGGGCGTTGCTCTCCAGCAGCTCAAGCTCCCCCTTACTCTTAAAAGGCTTTAAAAGGCCTTTTAGCGAGGAGACGTAAGCCAGCATTTTATAGTCTTCATCAGCCAGCGACTGATAGCCGGTTATGGGGTTATTCATCATCGGCAACTCCGGGATTTTCGGCCTTGCCAGGCAATGGTGATGAAAACGATGAGCGCAGCTTGCCGCTCAGTATCGCTTCCGGTAGCGGGCCTAAACGTTCAATGGCGGCTCTGGCCTGCGGCGTATCGTCGATAAAATCCTGACGGGTCAGCCCGGAGCCGTGATATTTCTGCGCCAGACCGAAGGCGCTGCGAATAACCGTTGCGCCATTATTTAACCGGTTGTGCATCTCCCTGCGGAAGATGACGGCGATATGAGAGGCCAGCAGAAGCTGGCGTGCGAGCTGGTCGAAGTCGGTCAGCAGATAAACACCCTGATAGGCCAGCGGGGCGTTGATAAACAGCGGAAAGCGGGCAGGCTGAACATTGAAGCAGGTTTCAATATCGATGCCTTCTGGCAATTCGCTGAACATGGCTTTTGCCTGATCCAGCATCACTTGCATCAACTTACGCGACTGCGCCAGTTTCTCTTCCATACGCAGCATCCACAGATCGGCGTAAGGATCGTTATGTTCTGCGGCAATGCGCATCTGATTAAGGATTTCGATAAAGCGCGGCATTCCAATGATTGGCGCAGGGCCGTTCTCGGTCGCCCGTCGCCCGGTCCACAGCCGGGTGGCATTGTGGGTATGAAGCTGAATATGGATCGCACTACGCAGGGGACCCATGTTGAAGGTGTAGTCCGACATATCTGTTTCCTGTTGCGGGTGGGTGTCAGCGCAGAGTGATGGCGTGAGGGGTTGTGAGCAATGGGAAAACGAAAACGCAGGCAGGAAGATTGTTTGCTGGAAATTTTGATACCACTGGCATCACCCTTTTGCCTATTGGTTTGTTTAGATTGATAGGTACTGGTGTGATGCCAGTGACATCAATCCCCATGACATCTTGCTGATTTATCAGAGGCAATTTTTGTTCCGGGTTTAGCTTAGACCTTGGAATATCCTATAAAATGTTTTCTGGTCGTTTTCCGCTCAACTTCTGATGGGAGTTTGTTACCTGTTTTATAAGCAAGTGATTGAGAAAAAGAGTCTGTCTAACTTGACCTGGTTAATTACCTTTCAACGGAGCTATTATTTCTTTAAACCTGATCAGTTCATCGAACTGTTAAAATTCATTTTGTCGAAGCCTAAAGTGAAATTGGAGATAGGGTAGCTGGACGAATTTTAGTTTATGTGACGAGGCATGGGGTGTTGATATCCAGCATGTCTTCTGATACGTAAGGAAAAGAGACTAGCAGGCGTTGAGTGAATCTGCCCGGGCTGTTGGGAAAATGCTTTATCAACAAATATTTTTTGTCTAATAATGTTATTTTTCAATTTGTTAATTTAAATATCAAAGGGTAATATCTACATTGATAACAGTCCCTGCCATCTTTACATTTAATGATGAAGATCACCTAAAATGATAGGTTGTTTTTATACAGTACCAAATTCAATTTTCTCCCTATAAGATAGATTGCATTTCCGCGGATGTAGTTTACAAGGGAAAGACGGTCAACATGCATCGCACTATTTCTGAGTTTTATCGCATTCCCCCTTTACTTATTCGGGCGCTAAAAAGCGGAATTTCCTCCGTGGTGGAGTATCATCTCAACAGGGGATTACCCAAAGATTCACGAGATTCTCTGGGAAACAGCCCATTGATGATTGCGGCCCAGTATGGACATTTCGCTATTTGCGAAATGTTGTTGAGTGCGGGTGTTGATGTTGAACATCAAAACAACCTCGGGCTTCGCGCTAGTGACCTTGCGCAGGAGCAAAAATTGCGTGATCTGTTGGCCCGTTATCGTCAGCCTCTTTCACTTGCCGAACTGGAACGCTCTGTGGTTTCAGTCGAGGACTCAGAAACAGAGGCAGAATTACCCAGCGCTGAAATCCCGATGGATTTTATGCTGTGGGATGCAGAAGTTGAATTGAAGCCCGCCGAAGATAATCTGACGTTAAGACATGCTTCCGCTGAAGCCCAGCAATTATTATCACGCTATCGCCCGAAAGATAACTCTGCTGAGTGGAGCGATATCGAACTCACGCTCCCTGAACCACTGACGCCAGTTTCTCACTCTCCGCAAAATTACCCTCATCTCTCAACGTTGCTCATTGGCGCACTGGATACGGGGCGTATCTCTTTGCGTGACATCTGGCATGCCGGGGAAGAGGATTTCGGTATGCAGTGGCCTGAATTCCGGCTCAGCGTAGAGGCATTGATCAGGGACTTACCGCTGATTGTGGATGACGATGATATTATTCCGCCTGACGCTGCTCCGGCGACATTAGCTGTGAGTGAACCTCTTGAACCCTGGTTTGATGCTTTCAATGCATTGCGGCAGTTCGGCATCGTTGAAAACTATCTCGTGGATATCCGCCAGTGGGATGTCGTGGATAAAACAAAAGAAGAACGACTCGGCCAGCGCATGGATACGGCGCTAATCAATCTGATAAAAATCCTGGCGGGTTTATCCGAAGCGGAATATATGCAGTTGCTGCAGCCCAATTACCTTCCGGCGCCAGCGCCTGAGATTTCTGAAGAGGAAGACGTCGCAGAAGAAGCGGATGAGGAAATGCCTCCCGTATCCGATGACGATAACGATGACACTATCAGCTTTATCGAGCTGCTCGTTCTGCTGAGAAGTGGGAAAGCAGGCGAGTATCAGGATAATCATATCCCCCGCCCGGAGTATGCCGACCTGCAACAGATAGTTGAGCGCGCCCGAACGCTCATCCCTGATGAAGGTCATAAAATAAGTCTGTATGTCAGCAGTTACAGAGAGGCTTGGGAGGGGCTGATCCACGCCAACTTGCGTCTGGTCGTCACCATCGCGAATAAATATCGCGGGCGGGGATTAGATGTCGAGGACCTGATCCAGGAAGGTAATCTGGGTTTGATCAAGGCCGTTGAAAAATTCGACTATCGACGCGGGTTTAAATTCTCCACGTATGCCACCTGGTGGATCCGCCAGAAGATCAGCCGCGCGATTGCCGATCAGGCGCAGCTCATCCGTTTACCCGTTCACTTCTATGAGCAATTCAGGCGCTGGCGAAACAGTCGGGATCAATTGCTGTATCGCCAGGGGATAACGCCCACGATCAAACGGCTGCAAGCATTGACTGACCTTCCAGAAAATCAACTCAATCGGATGGCAAAATATGAAGAACAGACGGTGTTGATTGGCGATTTTCATGCTGACGCCCAGGACAGCGAAGCGGCGCTGTCGGGAGACGCGATCCTGACCAGAAAGGATTTCACCAGTGCTCCCGTTCAGTATCTCGAGCTAAGAGAATGTGTTTCATTGGTGCTGGAAACGTTGTTGCCACGCGAAAAGCAGATCATAAAAATGCGTTTTGGCATCGGTATGACGCAAGATTTTACGCTGGAAGAGGTGGGTAAACAGTTTGATGTCACGCGAGAAAGGATACGTCAGATAGAAGCCAAAGCGCTCCGTAAGCTCCGCTATCACAGCCGGGCGTCGAAATTAGGCGGCTTCGTCGAACAGTGGGAAACCGCATTGAGCGAGATGCAGGAAGAAGAAGAATGACGACCATGCGCCATGCGCCACCGAATGCAGCCATTATGATCGAAGCGCTGCGAGGGCTCGGTTACAACACCGCCACCGCACTGGCTGACATCATCGACAACAGCATTAGTGCCGGTGCCCGTAAGGTCGATCTGACCTTTCACTGGCGTGAGTCGGATAGCTATATCGTGGTTCGGGATAATGGTTGCGGCATGTCGGCCGCTGAACTGGATGTTGCGATGCGGCTGGGGGTCAAAAACCCGCTGACAAAGCGTTCAGGACACGATCTGGGCCGCTTCGGTCTGGGACTCAAAACCGCCTCCTTTTCGCAATGTCGCCGTCTGACGGTCGCCTCCAAAAAAGAGGGGATAACGACCATCCTGCGTTGGGATCTGGACATTCTCGCCGCCAGTACGGACGACGGTTGGTATTTGCTTGAAGGCGCTGACCCAGGAAGTCAGGAGGCGTTAGCAAATGCGGAACCTGACTCCCACGGTACGGTGGTGCTGTGGGACGTTTTAGACCGAATTGTCACCCCCGGCTACGGTGAGAAAGATTTCCTCAATCTGATGGATGGCGTTGAACAACATCTGGCGATGGTATTTCACCGATTCCTTGAGGGGAACGCTCCCCGACTCACTCTCACCCTCAATGGTCGCAAAATTAAAGCCTGGGATCCCTTTCTCAGCGGGCATCCTTCCAAGCCTTGGCATTCGCCTTCGGCAATGGCGCCAGGCGCTCCTGCCGTGAAGGTAGAGTGTCATGTTCTGCCGCATCAGGATCACCTGACGACGCAGGAGTATCAACAGGCTCAAGGACCGGCAGGCTGGACGGCCCAGCAAGGATTTTATGTATACCGGAATGAGCGATTGCTGGTGGCGGGCAACTGGCTTGGACTCGGAAGCCCCCGGGCCTGGACGAAAGATGAAACCCACCGCCTTGCGCGAATCCGTCTGGATATCCCTAATGATGCTGACATAGACTGGAAGATTGATATTCGTAAGTCGATGGCCCGCCCACCGGTTTCGCTGCGGCCTTGGTTAACCCAACTGGCGCAATCAACGCGTGATCGTGCGGTACGGACATTTGCAAAACGCGGGAAAATGAATAAGCGCAAGCCCGGCGAGGAACTTGTTCAGCTCTGGCAAGCGCAGAAGACGCCATCCGGTGTTCGTTATCAGATTTCGTTACAACATCCTGTTATCAGCAATGTCCTTTCGCAGGCCGGTGAGTTATCTCCACAAATTCAGGCCATGCTAAGACTGATTGAGGAAACCGTTCCAGTTCAGCAAATCTGGCTTGATACGGCTGAGACAAAAGAGACGCCGCGGACAGGTTTTGAAACTGCACCGCCCGCAGAGGTGTTGTCCGTATTGCAGGTCATGTACAAGACTATGGTTGGACAGCAGGCGATGTCACCGGCGCTGGCGAAACAGCACCTGCAAAATATGGAACCCTTCGATAATTATCCCGAATTAATTGCACAACTCCCTGACGATCAACATGAGAAATCGCTATGAGTCTTAATCCCTTGGATGACACGCAACTGAGTGTATTGCAGATTGTGCAAACGTTCCTGCAAAGTCAGGATAAAAGCACGATCACGCCCGGTATTCTGCGCCAACATATTGATATGGTTTGTCAGATGAAACCTGAGTGGAGCCGCCTTGATAGTCGGGAGATCTTGGTCGAAGAGTTGATCCGCCGTTACAGCATCTGGATGGGAGAAGATTCTTCTCTGAGTAATGACGAAGGGCATCAACCCTGGCTGACCGCTGATGTGAAACGCGAGTGGCGCTACTGGCATCGATATCGCCAGTGGCTTGGCAAAACGATGCCTTGGGGAGTCCTGGATACCCTTGACCGTTCAACGGATCGTGTTCTGGGATTACTTGAGCAACCGGGGCGGGAAGGGCGTTGGGACCGACGTGGGCTGGTGGTCGGCCATGTTCAGTCGGGGAAGACCAGCCACTATACCGGTCTAATCTGTAAAGCCGCAGATGCGGGATATAAGATAATCATTGTGCTCGCTGGTTTGCATAACAACCTCCGCTCGCAGACCCAAATGCGTCTTGATGAAGGATTTCTTGGTTACGAGACGAGCCCACTCAGAGAAAAAGTGACCATCATTGGGGTGGGCGATATTGATAGCGATCCTGTCATTCGTCCCAATTACGTCACTAACCGATCAGAAAAGGGCGACTTCAGCGCCGGAGTGGCTAAGAATTTGGGGATCAGCCCCGAGCAACGGCCCTGGCTGTTCGTAGTAAAGAAAAATAAGTCTATTTTGAAGCGCCTGCATACTTGGATTGAGAACCATGTTGCCACCAGCGTCGACCCCATCACCGGAAAGCGTTTTGTTTCGGAATTGCCGCTGCTGATGATTGATGATGAAGCGGACAACGCCTCAGTTGATACGGGGGAAATTGTCTACGATGACGATGGAAAACCGGATGCTGAACATCAGCCAACGGCAATAAATAGTCTGATTCGTAAGCTGTTGATGCAGTTTAGCCGTAAGGCGTATGTCGGATATACCGCTACGCCCTTTGCCAATATTTTTATTCACGAGAGCAATGAAACACGTGACGAAGGTCCGGATTTGTTCCCTTCCGCCTTTATCATTAATCTCGGCGCACCCTCTAACTACATCGGCCCTGCGAGGGTATTTGGGCGGGCCACCGCGGAAGGCCGGAGCGGAGAGTTGCCTTTGATTAGGCGAGTGAGTGATCACTGTAGCGATGACGGAAAAAGGGGGTGGATGCCGGTTTCTCATAAGAGTTCGCACTATCCCACACTGGATACGCTAACTCATTTCCCGGACTCGCTAAAACACGCCATCGACAGTTTTTTACTAGCATGCTGTGTCAGAGAATTACGCGGTCAGGGAGAAAAACACAGTTCGATGCTGGTCCATGTGACTCGTTTCAATAAGGTGCAATCGGTTGTTTATGAAAATATTGATGCCTACATTCAGGACGTGAGGCAGCGACTGACGCGAAGGATTGGACACGAACCTTTTTTACATCAGCTTGAGTCACTCTGGCAGGCCGATTTTTTGCCGACGAATCAGGCGATCCGCGACGTTATGCCGCAGCAGGTTCCGGACGACGCCTTCGAATGGCAGGAGATCGTCGACAAGCTGTATACCGTGATAGAAAACGTGTCGGTACGAATGATAAACGGAACGGCGAAGGATGCGCTTGATTATTCGGACAGTGCGACAGGCTTAAAAGTCATTGCGATTGGCGGAGACAAACTGGCTCGAGGGCTAACGCTTGAGGGATTATGCACTAGTTATTTTTTACGCGCCTCCCGCATGTATGACACGTTAATGCAGATGGGGCGTTGGTTTGGTTATCGCCAGGGATATCTGGATGTATGCCGGCTTTATACCACCGATGAGCTGATTGAATGGTTTGAGCACATTGCGGATGCGTCAGAAGAGCTGCGGGAAGAGTTTGACAATATGGTCGCCAGCGGCGGCACCCCACGTGATTTCGGGCTAAAAGTGAAATCACACCCTGTGTTAATGGTGACCTCGCCCTTAAAAATGCGTAGCGCGCGTTCACTATGGCTCTCTTTCAGCGGCACGGTGGTCGAAACGATTTCGTTGTTTAAAGAACAGGAGTATCACAAGCGTAACTACGTGGCTTTCCAGCGTCTAACCGGGCGCGTCGGTGCTGGCGCGCCGATACCTGAGAGACGACGCGGAGATAAGATTGAAAAATGGAATGGGGTCATTTGGCAAAATATCTCCCCTGAGCCGATCATCGATTTCTTAACGGAATATGAGACCCATGCTCAGGCCAGAAAAGCTAACAGCAAACTACTGGCGGATTTTGTTACGCGGATGAATCGCGTTGATGAACTCACCCAATGGACGGTGGCGGTGATAGGGGGCGGCATCGATCGCCATCACGATGTTTGCGGCTTTTCCGTACCGCTTATGATGCGTAAAGCGTCTGAAGGGGTCACTGACCGTTATTCCATTGGCCGTTTACTTTCCCCACGCGATGAAGGGATTGACTGTGATGAATCAACTTGGCTTGCTGCGCTGGAAGAAACGCAGCGTATTTTTCATGCCGATCCCGGACGCAATGAAGGGCGAGAGGAGCCCGTCGTTCCAGGTGGCGTGGTACTGCGTCGGATTAAAGGATTTGGCATTAACGACATTCCAGCACAGCGTCAAAAAGGTTTATTGCTCATTTACTTACTGGACCCGCAGCAGGCATTGCCGGCAGTGGAATATCAGGACGATGCCTTACCTGTGGTGGCTTTTGGCATCAGTTTTCCGGGAAGCCGCAGTGGGGTAACGGTGGAGTACAAAGTGAACAACGTACTATGGGAGCAAGAGTATGGTGCGGCTGAGTAAAGACGATCTGCTGGCGGCCTGGAAAGCCTTAGATCGATCTCAGATAGACGAACTGCCTGGCGCTCAGGGCTGGCGCGGGATTCGGCTTTTTACGCACCAGGGCTGTAGCTTTCATGCCGGGCGTCGTCAGCCTGATAATGAAGAAATGCTGATTGCCGTGTTTCCTCATCCTCTTTCGCTTGGGTCGGCGGCGCTGCCATCTTGTAAAGGATTCCGCGTTGAGATGGCCGGAACAGAGGAGGGGTGGCAGAACGGTTTGATGATCCGTCGCCAGCAAACAGGGAATGTGGATGTCTTTACGACGATGATTCTGGATATTCTCCATTCGCTCCTGAACGTTTCGAGGCCGTGCCTGTTTGAAACTCTGCTTCGTCGGATTCGTTTATGGCAGGCGTTTATGGAGCGCGATACCCGTCCACTCAGTCAAGAAGAAGAAGTTGGGTTAATCGGCGAATTGACGTGTCTGGAGCGGTTGAGCGAGAGCGGTCTTGCTCCGTCAACGGCAGTCGAAGCATGGATAGGACCGCAGCATGGGCTACAGGATTTTGCACTCGATGAACGCGCCATTGAGATAAAAAGCACCACGGCAGCGCAGGGCTTTTGCGTAACTATCCACTCTCTTGAACAACTAGACTGGCTGCGGGCAGGATCGCTTGTATTGTGTGGTTTGCGCTTCAGCGAGCATCCCACCGGTGCAACCCTGAATGACATCATTAGCCGTCTTCGTCAACGGCTTGAGGGAAACGCTACGGCGGCTTGTCTTTTTGAGGGATCGCTTTGTCACGTCGGATATTTCACTGAACATGCTGAATTCTATACACGTCATTTCTTGCTGACAGAGGCGTTCGCACTCCCCATTGAAGCGGATTTTCCCTCTTTGACGCATGCAAATGTCCCGTTGCCGGTGGTGAGTGCGTGCTATCAACTCGAACTCCAGACACTTATTCCTCAGGCCCAAGATTTTAACCATTGCTTGTCACACTTTGCAGGATTACCGCATGGAACTTATTGATTTTTTACGTCAAACCCAGAATGAGATTCGCAAGGAATATCAGGATCAAATGGCTCAGCCAGGGGTTGAGTCACCTTTTCCGGAGCTGATTTTTACCGATATTGTTATGCGTCATATGGCCGATATCGGTATGACATTCGATGATGCCGAGACGTGTCACTTTATGGCGAAAGTCAGTGGACACAATGTGCGTCTCAGCGGTTATGCTTTCTCAGAAGATGGTGATCAACTTGACCTTTTTGTCAGCATTTATCACGGTAGCGATGAGCTTTGCCACGTCCCGGATGCAGAGACAAAAGCGATTGCCGGTTACTGCATTCAATTTTTGCAGAAGTGCGTTGACGGTAAATTATCATCCACGCTCGATCAGTCCAATGATGCCTGGCAACTGGTGACGACCATCGAGCAGTCCTATGCAGAACTGGAGCAAATCAGAATTTATGTACTGACCGATGGTCAGGTGAAAACCCGCTGGTATCAGTCTCGTGACGTGGCCGGTAAAACCATTAAATTAGAGGTTATGGACATTGTCCGCTTGTTTAACCACTGGCAGGAAGGTAAGCCACGCGATGAACTGCAGGTTAATTTTGATGAGGTGGCAGGGGGGGCGCTTCCCTGTGTCTGGATCCCGGATGAAATGGGTGAGTACGATTATGCGCTGACGGTGGTTCCAGGAGAGACACTGCGATTTATCTATGAAAAATATGGCAACCGGATTCTGGAAGCGAACGTTCGCTCATTTCTGAGTCAGACGGGGAAAGTCAACAAGGGGATTCGTGACACTTTACGTGAGCAGCCTGAGCGTTTTATGGCTTATAACAACGGCATTGTGATTGTTGCCGATCAGGTCAGGCTTGGTGAGGCACCGGGAGGTGGCCCTGGTATTGCGTGGATGCAGGGGATGCAGATCGTCAACGGTGGGCAGACGACGGCTTCCATGTTTTTCACCAAAAAGAAATTCCCGGCAACCAATCTGCGTAACGTGCGTGTACCCGCAAAAGTCATTGTGCTGAAACAGACGAATAATGCACAAGAAGAGATGTTAATTGCGGATATTTCGCGCTTCTCGAATAGCCAGAATAAAGTCAATATTTCCGATCTGTCAGCCAATCGACCGGTACATGTACAGCTGGAAAAAATGGCAAACACGGTGTATTGCCCGGACGGATACAGTCGTTGGTTTTACGAACGAGCAAACGGCAGTTATAAGGTCATGCTGGAACGAGAAGGTAAAACACCAGCGGGAATTAAACGGTTAAAAGACGCAATTCCTCCATCTCGTCGGATAACGAAAACGGATTTCGCAAAATATCACTGTGCCTGGCTCCAGCGTCCGGATTTAGTCAGCCTCGGCGGACAGAAAAACTTTGCCGCATTAATGACGATGATTGACAAGGATACTGAGCGTTATGGGGATGAACTGAACATTGAAACTTTTAAAAATTATATCGCTCAGGCCATTATTTATAAGAAAGCCTATAAGTTGATTAATTCACTTTTCCCCGCATTTAAGGCGAATATCACCGCCTATACTGTTGCCGCCTATTCACATCTTTATGGTAACGAAACGGATCTGGCAGAGATCTGGAATCAACAGGGCATCGAGGAAACGATGGGGAATCGTCTTGTCAGCTTGGCTCACCGAGTAAATAGCCTTCTGGCTGAATCGGCAAATGGCAGGATGATTTCTGAATGGGCGAAAAAGCCTGAATGCTGGGACTACGTGCGCAGTAAAATCTATTTCTCCGCACAGGGAAAAAAGGATGACTTCTCGCATGATGAAATTGCATGATGAGTTCAGTATCAACATGATATGTGAGTATTACTGACGTATGGCAGCGGTTGTTCTGTCTGGATGTGCTATGGCATCGCATCTATATACAATTAACAGCTGTATTTTAAATCCAGCATTAATTATGCACAGAACCTCGCTTTAGCGAGGTTTCTTGTTTGTGATGCCCTGCTTATAAATAATTTTTTGCGCAAGCATTTAAAGGTAAGACAGTATGAGTTTGTGTGCGTTACTAGCGTTGACTGCTAGATGTTTAATAGAGTGTTATATTGCTGATTCACTATTAGGGGAAGCTTAGGCTAACATCAAGTGAAAAATTCACCAGTATATTACGGGGCTAATTTAGAAGGGGTAGTTGAACCATTGCCATAACAAAGGACCTATTTGTTCCATTAATGGGGCGTATATTGATACTAAGACTTTCTTATGGAACAGCGCGGTGTTTATCGCTGAAGTTTTACGGCGTTATTAAAAGCGGTAGCTGAAACCCGCATTCCCGGTCCACGGCGATTCCATCCCATCGCCTTTCTCGTAATTGATACTGGCGTAAATATGCGTGTGCGGCGTGAGAGTGGCGCTGATGCCAGCCTGGTAGCTTCCTCGTGTTCCGGCGCTATCGTTATTAAAATTATCGTCATTAACCCTGACCGGGTTGTTATGCACAAACTCCTGCTCCAGCGCGATTTTCAGCCACGGAATGAACTGCATACCACTGTGAGTAGTAATATTCTGGCGCAGCCGAAACCCGACTTGCCCCAGCGCAGATTCAGCCGTACCAAGATGTGCCTGCATTCCGTTCGATAGCCAGTAATCATCACTTTGCGGGATGAAGCCCGTGAAACCGACAAAGGGAGAAAGTGTGGTATTGGCGAATCTGGCGTTATACCCGGCAACCAGGCTGCCACCTAATCCGGGGATGGTGTAACTGCCGTCGGCATGGCTGCCGGAACTCATGCGGGCATTCAGGTGCTGGTTAAACAGATTGCCTTTCAGCATCCCATCCAGGCTGGGGAACCGTTTTTATGAAGTGGCATCATCGTGGTTTCCATATCGATGTCGTGTACTTGGATAGTTTAAATTATTTCGTTTTTAGGTACTAAAAGTACCTGTATTGTCATTTTTTTTAACTATGCAGCTGAAAAGCATGAAGGCATCGGCTTTTACAGCTTGTAGGCTGTAATGTCTAAAAACAGCCTACAAGCTGTAAAAACATCAAAAATGGAGTACTGCTTATCCATTAATTCATACAGACAACGCCGGACAACCCAAATTAACCATCTGTAAATACGTCGATAAAATGCATTTTTTTAAACATATGACCGAAATATGTTTATGCCATCGACACGTTCCGACCATATGTCGATAAAAACGGTTTTTATAAACATGTGAGCAGGAATCTCTAAAGCCGTCACAACATCAGCCACTCCCCAAACACTGCGCCCGAATCTCCGCAACCAACTTACTGATATCCCGTTTTTGACGCGGCCTTGCTGGTATGTCTGGCTCTGAAACCACAGGCTGCACAAACTCCGGCACTTTCGCTTTGCCGCGCCGATACTGATTAAACTCACCGCCCTGAGCCTTGCGTAGTGTCGCCAGCAGATAGGCGAGCGGGTTTTGTATGCCGCCACGGGCAACGCGTTGAGCTGCGTCATTGAGCACTTCCTGGCGCAGCGGAGGCGGCAGATTCTGCATGGCCTGTAAAACAAGCTGTTTTTCAGGACGGGTTAATGGAATTTCCAGCGGCCAGTTCGGCGGCGAGTTGTTCGCGCGCGCGGTAGTACTATTACAAATATCTGTAGATACAGTACGTACAGAATCCCGGTCCTGGTTTGAGACTAAGCCGCCAGGCCCCGGTTTCCGGCTTAGTCCCGATTCGGTACTCGGTGAAATTTTGCCTGGTACCGTATTGAGACCGGACGTTTCTGGCTTAGTCTCCTCAGGAGACTGGCGCTGCTGCCAGCGGGCGCGTTCTTCCAGCAACTCTATACGCGAGGATAGATAGCGCAGACTGGTGTCCTGGCGAATGTCGTACAAAATACCTTGCGCAGTGGCGCGGATGGACTTGTTTTCATGTCGCGAGCACTGCTCCAGCAAATGAAGATAGCTGGCATCAAAGCGCACGGCGTCCAGCACGCTCAGCGGTTCATCGTGCAGGGCATAGATATTCCCGAGGATGCGCCCGGATACCCGATCCCGCGCCTTATGGCACAGGCTGAGCCAGCGCGTCAGGCGTAGCATCAGCAATGCCCGGCTGACGGTACTGCGCGAGGCTTTTTCATCCTGCGGGCGGTTAGATAGCTGCACCTGCAATTCGCTGTAAGAGGGGAACACCGCGCCACCGTTGTCCTGCGCCTGCATTCGGATCACCTGCCAGGCAAATTTATCTCTGGGCGATAACAGCGGATCTTGCAACAGACGACGCGGAACCGTGTCATGTTGATTGCCCATAAACAGCAGGCTATCGGAAGCGGATGTCGGATCCTTCTGTATCCGTTGCTGGAGTTTATCGCCGGTCATGTTGATCAGCGCCTGGATATACGGTGTCATGATCTTCCCCTCAGTCACTCAGCTTTTTTCCCACTGTCGGATCAGATTCCAGACCACGGTCAGTGAGAGCGAACGTTCCTGTGCCAGCAGCATCATGGCTTCCAGCGCTGGGATGGAGTCGATGTTATCGACTTTGATCTCCTGCCAACGGTTCCAGAGCGCGGCTTCCTCTTCTTCGCCGGGAACCTGGTTGCGCCCCTGACGAACGTGGATCCCCATCAGCCGACGGCGGGCGCTGATTTCAGCAGTCGATATCCCGAAGTAGTGGCTGATTAACGCTATTGAACCGCCAAGCTGTACCGCCTGGCCGACCAGTTGCTGGAATTTCTGCTCCTGACGCACCTGAACCAGCATTTTGCGCAGCACGTCATGGTTGATGGTGATTTTCAGGAACTGCGCCGAGGTGTTGCCCATGTGCATTAGCTCTTCAAAGGTCAGGGCGTTCAGTTCGTTCAGCTCCTCGCGGTCAAAGCCCAGCGCTTCGCAATAGCGCACATTGCCGTCCTTCAGGGCCTGTATCACCTGTGACAAAACGGCCTGATTAATCGTCGGCAGCATGTTGTGCCTCCTGCTGGAACTCTTTGATCCGGCGGACAATACGGATCAGCCGGAATGCTTTAATAAGAAATTCATCGCTGAAGAAGAAGCCGTCTGCATTACGTTGAAAAAAGAGCCCAGGCGTCAGTGCAGAGGCTAGATCTTCCGTTAGCGGGATCTCATTGAGCGCCGCTAGCAGCGCCCAACAGGCGCGTGACTGTGGCCGGGTGAACATGGGGTGATCTGATGCGAATGGCATCACATGAAAGCCAATGCCATTTACATCGGCATCTGAAATTATCCGGTCGTCGATGACGTAATGCTCAGCCAGATCCCACGCCAGGCGATCGCTGACCGAGCGTAAGGACTCCGTGGTATCCCACAGTTGTGGGATGCGCCAGATATCTGTGACGGGTTCGGTCCCTTCACACAATAGCGATGGTGCTTCCTCTGGTTCAGGCAGAGGAGCAGGCGCGCCAACGTCCTCTTCATCTGTTTCAGGTTTACGCCTGCGCGTTATCGGGCGTGGTTCGGGTTCTTCCGGTGGAACATAAGGCGGTGGTTCCGGCGTAGGGCCGAGCACGGCCTGACGTTTTTGCTCTGAGGGATCGACGTCTAGCAACAGCAGATTGTAGTCAACGTTCAGCTCTTGGCTCATCAGCCCCAGCAGCTCATCCTGCACCCGTTCGATGGCGAAGTCTTCGGGCTGGTCGTTGAACAGCGACAGCGCGGAGGAAAAGAGATTATCAAAGGAACAGGCATCTCCATCAGCGTGACGCTGCCAGAGGTGTAATGATGCTGACCGCAATGACAGCAATTTTTCCACCTGCGAGCGGCCCATCCCGGCGTACAGTACTTCGGGGATACAGGGCAGCAGGTATTCCAGAGCCTGTTCCATCCGGCTGATATGCGACTGATTAATGGGGTAGCCATCGTTCTTCAGATGCTCCGCCAGCTCCCGTTGCGAAAGCTGGCACTTTTCCACCTGCTGGTACAGTTCCCGCGCCTTGTTGATCCCCAGCGCCCGCTCGATGAAGCTGAGTTTGCCGTGCATATCGTTTTCCGCCAGATGGCCGATCAGGCAGCGCAGTTCGCCCAGCATGGGTTGATCGGATGTACCGGCCCACGGCTTGTACAGACACTGAATGCGCCAGAACTGCTCGTCATGCGTTTCGCGCCACAGTTCATTGAGGATCGACAGGCGGGTATTGCCGCCGTTGGCGATGATGAACCACTCCTGATCGGGACGACGGGTGATCGGCGGCGGCGTGTCCAGCCCGCGACGACGGATCGATTCCTTGATGTCGTCATAGCTGGGGTTACGCATCAGTCGCGGATTGAGATCGTAAGGGCGAAGTTGCTCCAGCGTGACGATCATCGAGGTTTCCATCAGTGGATCGGCGAACCGTTCATCGGGCGATCTTCCCCGATCAAAATTGCCCTGTAGCAGGCGGGACTGGAGGTCCGTCGAAGTCAGTTTGTTGTTCATGACCCCACTCCCTGCTGGCTGAGCGATTCGAAGCGGGTTTGATCGCTGATAAAGCGGGTACGTACCGTGCCAACCGGGCCGTTGCGTTGTTTGCTGACAATGACTTCGGCGATACCCCGATCCAGCGTGTTGGGATCATACAGCTCGTCGCGGTAGAGGAATAAGATCACGTCGGCATCCTGCTCGATAGAGCCAGAATCGCGCAGGTCGGCATTGCAGGGGCGCTTGTTAAGGCGTGACTCCAGCGCCCGGTTAAGCTGCGACAGCGCCAGTACCGGGCAGTTGAGTTCCTTCGCCAGCGCTTTCAGCGATCGGGAGATCGTCGAGATCTCCTGATTGCGATTCTCCGCTCCGCCGCTGCGCATCAGTTGCAAGTAATCAACCACGATCAGCGAGGGAAGCCCGTACTGGCGCAGCGATCGTCTGGCCCGACTGCGTAGCAGGGATGGGGTGAGGATTCCGGAATCGTCGAGCAGCAGACGATCTTTCCACTCGTTCATCAGGATACTGGCGCTGAGGCCAATCTGCTGCCAGTCGTCATCACTCAGATCGCCGCTGCGTAGCCGGGTCTGCGAGACACGGCCAATCAGAGAAACCAGCCGCAGCAGTAGCTGCTCTGCTGACATTTCCATGCTGTAGATTTGTACTGGCTGGGTGGGGAGGAGCATTAGCGCGTTGACGCACAGCGTCAGGGCGAAAGCGGTTTTACCTACGGAAGGGCGTGCGGCGGCGATAATCAGGTCGGCAGGCTGGAAGCCGCAGGTCAGGGCGTCGAGCTGTTCCAGCCCGGATGGCGTACCGCTGAGGCTACCGCGTTCGGCCTCATAGCGCTGAGCGATGCCTGCCAGCACGTTGTCAAAGCAAGCGTTGATGTCGGTCAGGCCGCCCTCCTGATGTGACTGCGCAATGGCAAACAGCTTTTGTTCGGCAAAGTTCAGTACATCGGCCACATTGCTGCGCGGCTGGCCTGCCATATCGCTCAGTTCATTGCCTAATAACAGAAGCTGGCGCAGTTCACCGTAGCTGGCAATGTATTGCGCGTAGGGAATGATATTGGCGGCGCTGGGCGTGTTTTTGGAAAGCTCCGCCAGATAGGCGAAACCGCCCACCTGTTCGAGTTGCTCCTGCTTTTCCAGCGTTTCGCTCAGGGTGATCAGGTCGATGGGATTTCCCTGTTCAACCAGGGTTTGCATATGGGAATAAATCGTCCGGTGCGCGGAGATAAAGAAGTCCTGCGCGGAAATCTGCGTGGCGACATCATCCCAGCGATCGTTATCCAACATCAGCCCGCCGAGCACCGATTGTTCCGCTTCGACGGAGTGGGGCGGTTGTGGCCGCTTGCGCTTACTCATCTCGATTACCCTCCTGACAAGCCAGAAAGGCTTCCCATAGTCGGGTCTGTTGATGAGGCGGCAGCAGTAATAGCGGCAAATCGCTGGAGTAGAGCGGCTTATTGTTGGACCAGCCGATTTCAAACAGCGGCCAGTCTCTGGGGGCGGTCAGCGAACCGGACGTATCTCGCAGCTCGTTTTCATCCTCCAGGTTGTAGCAGTCCACCTTTTCCGGCGGAATATGCCAGAGCAGCGACATTAACACCGGCAGCGTTTCCCGCGCTTCTTCACGATCGGCGGCTTCAAAGAACACGATCACTTCATCGTCTTGCTCAAAGGGATGTTGGGCGTAATAAGAGCAGAATGCCCGCCAGATTTTCCGTTTCATGCGATACCCTCCATCCGCTGATGGGGCAGGGCGAGAAACTGCGGGAACAGTTCTTTCGCCAGCATCTGCATGGTTTCGGCGGCGCAGGGGGTTGCCTGCCCTCTGGCGCGGGAAGTATCGAGACGATGCACCGGTAGTCCCAGCGATGCCGCCCGGCGATAGGCCACGCTGGCGTAAACCGGCGTCATCAGGATCTCGGTAGGCACCAGTAGCTCCTGCTCTTTCTGTTTGTGCTGGAGAACCTGAAGCAGGTTGTGGTGAATTTCGCGGGCATCGTTAGTGTGGTCGAGCTTGTTGATCACCGCTTTCAACGGCGGCAGCGAGATACCGTAGCGGGTGAAAGGCTGGAGATCCCGGTACATTTGCAGCGTGCCGCGCAGGAACTCGCGTGCGGAGAGCATTTCCGGCAATACCGGGGAGATAATAAGATCGCTGGCTAACAGTACCATTTCCAGCGCTATGGTGCGTGCGCCAATGGTATCGATCAGAATGACGTCATAGCCGGTTATCTGGCGTACCAGATGGCGCAGGCGGATTACGCCGTCGGGTGCAGCCTGGAGCAGGCTCATCAGTTCGCCGCGCGGATCGTTGGAAATGATGATATCCAATCCGGTAATGGAAGTGTGTGAGATGATGATGGCTGGATCCAGTTCGTTCTGCGCGATAAGCTCGTAGATACCGCCGGGGGCTTCGTTATCAAGAGGGTAATAGCTGCTGAGCGTCGGCTGGCGGATATCGGCGTCAATCATCAGGACTTTCAGCCCCTGATCGGCCAGGTAGCCGCCGAGGTTCGCCGTATCGGTGGTTTTCGCTACGCCGCCTTTGGTGGAGAGAATGGCGGCAATTAATGTAGGTAAATCAGGTGCATCTGCGTTTTTCATAACCAGTGCCTTTTTCGTTTTCTGAAAAGGACTTCACTGTAAAAACGCTGATTTGTTAGTAGGTTAAGTTACCCGATCGCTTTGATTCAAAATCAACCGTAGAAATACGTGCCGGTTCGAGTCCGGCCTTCGCACCAAAAGCATGTAAATGGACCTCAACTGAGGTCTTTTTTTATGTCTAAAATCCGATATTTACCCACTTTTCCCGCTATATTAACTCTCTCAAGGTCAACCGACATCAACGTACATCTACCAACACCTGTTGGTACAGATGATGGTATTTCCGATTCGATAATGCTTGTACCAACAGGGAGGGGATAAGCATGGCTCTAACAGATATCAAAGTCAGAACAGCCAAGCCAATGGATAAGCAATATAAGCTGACCGATGGCAACGGTATGCATCTTCTCGTCCATCCTAATGGTTCTAAGTACTGGCGTTTGCAGTACCGTTTTGACGGCAAGCAAAAGATGCTGGCACTTGGGGTATATCCTGAAATCACATTGGCGGATGCTAGATCACGCCGCGACGAAGCGCGTAAGCTGTTGGCGAATGGCGTCGATCCAGGAGACAAAAAGAAAAGTGATAAGGTTGAGCAGAGAAAAGCCCATACTTTTAAAGAGGTGGCGATTGAGTGGCATAGCACCAATAAAAAGTGGTCTGAAGATCATGCCCATCGTGTGCTAAAAAGCCTGGAAGATAATCTCTTCGCAGAGCTCGGGGAGCGTAATATCACGGAATTAAAGACTCGCGATTTATTAGCACCTATTAAAGCCGTGGAGATGTCTGGACGTCTTGAGGTTGCTGCCCGTCTTCAACAGCGAACCACAGCAATCATGCGTTATGCTGTGCAGAGTGGATTGATTATAACCCCGCTCAGGAGATGGCTGGGGCAGTTGCTTCTGGAAACAGGCAACATCGTCCGGCACTGGAGTTAAAGCGCATCCCTGAGTTACTTGAGAAAATAGATGGCTATACCGGCAGGCCGCTAACCTGCTGGGCAACAGAACTTACTTTGCTTATCTTTATTCGCTCCAGTGAGCTGCGTTTTACTCGCTGGTCAGAGATAGATTTTAAAACGTCAATGTGGACAATCCCGCCGGAACGAGAGCCTGTTCTAGGAGTGAAACATTCTCATCGCGGTTCAAAAATGCGCACACCGCATCTGGTTCCGCTTTCTAAGCAGGCATTGGCGATCCTGAAACAGATAAAACAGTTTTGTGGGGAGCACGAGCTGATTTTCATTGGCGATCACGACCCGCGTAAACCCATGAGTGAAAACACGGTTAGGGGCTTCCCGCATCTGTTCGGCGCGCATCCTGTCGATAAAATCCTGCTCTCCGTCGTTCAGCTTGCCGGGATACATCCCTATCAGCAGCCCTGCGACAGGGGCACCGATGTCTCCCGTGGCTATTTCGCCAAGTGCAGCGCCGCGCACGGCCCATATGCCGGAAGTAATCGTACGCCCGCCAACCAGTACGAGTTCGCTGGCATCGGCTATCGCGTTCCGCGCGGTCCAGGCCCTTTCTTCGGCTGCAACGGCAGCCTGATAGTCCATCTCCTCGTGATGCCCATTCCACCAAAGATAAAGCGCGCTGCGTTGCTTCGGCTTTGGGGGCGCCTTACGCTTTGCCGCCTGGGCGTGCTGAGGGGCGTCGTTGGGCATGGCCTGGTAAAATGCCATCTCGGCGAAGTTGGTGTGCGGCTCACTTTCGGTGCCTGCATCGTTACATCCTTCACCGCGCAGGCAGGATTTCGCAAAGACCCGGTTGCGATCGCGTTCTTCTGCTTGTCGCTGCGCTTCGGCCTCTTGCTCTTTTCGGCGTGCTGCGAGCATGGCCTGATGCTTTTCCTGTGCGATCTGTTCAGGAGAGGGACCGGAGCCGAGCCACTCTCCCGATGTGGCGATCACGCGGTTGGTTCCGTGCGGGCAGCCACAAATGACGACAGAACCATCGACGGCTGAGGTTTGTCCCATCCAGTTAACGCGAGGTTCGCCGTCTGCAACAACGCCCTGTTTGCCGCATTTAGGGCATGCCGTAGTTTTATCGCCAACGCGGATAACGCCGCGCCCGTGCTCGGTGCAGTTGGGCAGGGTGCTACAACATATTGCGCCGGTGGTCGTTCTGTCGCCGTGCAGCGCCTGACCGCGGCCGTAGTTCGTGGAACGGTAGCCCATGGCCTATTCTCCGGGCCAGGTTAAGAAATCCTCTTGAGGTGGAATCCCTTCGCGGGTGACCAGATAAGTACTGCCGAGCGGTGTGCTGATAATCTCGTCATCGTTATCAAGCAGGCTGCCTACCAGGGCAACGCCGTGTCCTTTCCAGGTAAAAGCGGTTCCTGATGAGGTCATAATCGTGGCGAGCGTTCCATCCGGATAGGCCACACAGTCTCCTTCGACAATCGGGCTGGTGTAACTCCCATCGTCCATGAGCATTGTGGCTTCACGATCGACGGGAAGTACCATGCCGCCCATTCGGGTCTGGCTGCCAGCCGTGGCGATCCGCCAGTTGGCGGTGACGGGATGTTGTCGATGAAAGGCTTCCTGTTCAGCAATAATGGCGCGCGCGTCCTCGGGCATGGCGGCCAGTTGTTCATCGGAGAAAGGCGAACGATCTATTTCCGCTTTCAACTCAGCGGTAAATTCATTGGTATAAAGCTGCATGACAATTCCTTGTAGGGGCAGAAGAGTAAATGCAGCAATGCTAGGCTTTAGCCTGTAAGGCGAAAATACATAAAGTGGTTAATAAGTCGGGCTAAAATCCGAAATAAATATCCAGATTGATATTGGTCATCTTTTAAAGAAGGGATAGTAATGGTTCCTGTTAATTATAAATGTAATATTCGCTGAATTGCCGATAAATAATATTATGCAGCGCATGTATTATTTGAATATATACGCTGCATGACGTTATTTCAAAACACCGGCACCCCCAGCCCCACCTTCACCTCCCTCAACGTCGCCTGCGTCACCCCCTGCCCCCGTTCGGTCCCGCGCTTCAGCATCGCCATCAACTCGCCCCTGTCACGCATATACATCGCCCGCCGCTCCCGCATCGGCGCAATTAGCTCCTGCAGGCACGCTTCCAGCTCGTTCTTGCACGTCCGGTCACCCAGCCCGCCCGCCTGATAGTGCGCCTTCATCGCCGCCACTTTCTCCTTGTCCGGATGAAACGCGTCGAGGTACGTAAACACCACATTCCCCTCAATCTGCCCCGGGTCGCTCACCTTCAGGTGGTTCGGGTCGGTGTACATGGCGCTGACCGCACGGTGAATCGTCTCTTCGCTGGCCGAAAGGTGCAGCGTGTTGCCGAGCGATTTCGACATCTTGGCGCTGCCGTCGATGCCGGGCAGGCGGCTGGTGTCGCTCAGCATCGCCTTGCAGCGGCGCAGCACCGGGGCGGGCAGCAGGCTGTTCATCTTGTGCACAATCTCGTTGGTCTGCTCAATCATCGGCAGCTGGTCGTCGCCGACGGGCACGCACTCGGCCTTAAACGCGGTGATGTCCGCCGCCTGGCTGATGGGGTAGGCCATAAACCCGACCGGCAGCGAGCGGGCGAAACCCTTCTGCGCAATCTCGTTTTTCACCGTCGGGTTACGCTCCACGCGGGCAACGGTGACGATGTTCATATACAGCATCGTCAGCTCGGCGAGGGCGGGCAGGGCAGACTGCAGGCAGATCGTGGTCAGGTTCGGGTCGATGCCCGCGGCGAGGTAGTCGGCCAGCACTTCAGGGATGTTGTCGCGGATCTTCTGCGGGTTGCTACCGTTGTCGGTCAGCCCCTGCAGGTCGGCAATCAACACAAACTGGCTGTGCGTCTGCTGCAGCGCCACGCGCTGGCGCAGCGATCCGACGAAGTGGCCGAGGTGCAGCGGGCCGGTTGGACGATCGCCGGTGAGGATGGTGGGTGCGTTCATAAAGACTCCTTAATGTGCAGTGGCCGAAAGGGGTCTTAAAAATGTGAAAGCCGCCTTTCGGCGGCTATCTGAAAATGAGGAAAACAACTCCGGGCCGCCTTTAAGAAGGCAGCCACCAGCGGTTTACGGTGAGGACGGCGTGGTTTATGTTCATGCTTTTACCGTATCACGTCCGGCGCGAAAAACAAAAGGGCACGTCATGCTGCAATCACTCAACCACCTGACCCTCGCGGTCAGCGACCTGCAAAAAAGCGTCACCTTCTGGCACGAGCTGCTGGGGCTTGCGCTGCACGCCCGTTGGAATACCGGGGCCTACCTCACCTGCGGCGATCTGTGGGTCTGCCTGTCGTACGACGAGGCGCGCCGGTACGTGCCGCCGCAGGAGAGCGACTATACCCACTACGCGTTTACCGTGGCGGAAGCGGATTTTGAACCGTTCTCGCAAAGGCTTGAGCAGGCGGGCGTCACCGTCTGGAAGCAGAACAAAAGCGAGGGAGCATCGTTTTACTTTCTCGACCCGGACGGGCACAAGCTGGAGCTGCACGTGGGTAGCCTCGCCGCGCGGCTGGCGGCGTGTCGCGAGAAGCCCTATGCGGGCATGGTGTTTACCTCAGACAAGGCTTGAGGCGCGCACCTTCAGCCTGCCCGCCAGCGTCACGTGCGTGGCGGCATCTTCCTGATTGCACAGGTACTCCACCGCCAGCCGTCCCAGCTCGCTGTAAGGCAACTGGATGCTGGTCAGCGGCGGGGTGAGCTGCTCGGAAATCTTCTGGTCGTCGTAGCCCGCCAGCAGCATATCCTGCGGAATGCGCACGCCGTTCACCGCCAGCGCCTGGTAGCAGCCGATCGCCAGCCAGTCGCTGGCGCAGAAGATGGCGTCCGGGCGCTCGGCCAGTTCCAGCAGCGAAGCTGTCGCGGTAAAGGACTCGCTGAACTGCCAGTTGGTCTGGCGCACCAGACCGTCGTCGCACGCCAGTCCGGCCTGCTGTAATGCCGCCTGGTAGCCCGCCAGACGCTGGCGCGAGGCCTCCATCCAGCTCTCGCCGGTGATGTGGGCGATGCGCGTGGCGCCGCAGGCGATGAGGTGTCTGGTAACCTGGAAAGCGTTGGCGTAGTCGTCCGGAATAAACGACGGCAGCAGCGGCGAGCCGGGGTCGCGCTGGTTGAGCAGCACCAGCGGGATGCGGGTGCAGTCCTGGAATGCCGTCATATCGACGACGTTCGTGACCGGAGAGGCAAGGATAATCCCGATGCAGTTGCGCTTGTCCAGCTGGCGGATGATGTTCAGGGCCAGCTCCACGTCGTCGCCGTAGTCGTAGACGGTGAGCAGGGTCTCGTTGCGCCACGCCGCTTCCCGCGCCTGGCTGATGGCGTCGATAAACGGGTCGAAGCTCTGCATGGAGCTGACCAGCATGGCGATCTCCTCCTGGTTGCGCGGGGCGTGAACGGCGGGGAGGCGGTCGTAGCCGAGCTCGGTGGCGACGTTGATCACCCGCTGGCGGGTGTCGTCGCTGAGCTTGATGTTGCGGGACTGGTTGAGCACCAGCGATACCGTCGCCTGCGACACCCCCGCCGCCCGGGCAATATCGTTCATCGTCACTTTTGTTTTTCGCTTCATCCGTCCTCTCCCTTTCGCGATTTCGCATCATACCCTAACCGCACGCTTTAGCGCCGTCGATCACGTTTCTCATCCATCGAAGCGTGAACTTTGTGAGAGGCGTCGCTTTTCTGAGCGCCACGATTTGCGCATTTATTCTGCGACTAATATTTATTAGCTAAATATTATCAGCAAGAGGATGCGTAATGAAAGAGCAGTGGAGCAGGGAGCAGGCACAGGCGTGGTATCAGCAGAAAGGCTGGCTGTGCGGGTTTAACTATCTGCCGTCGACGGCGGTGAACTGGACCGATATCTGGCAGGAAGAGACCTTCGATGCCGAAACCATCGACCGCGAGCTGGGCTGGGCGGCGGACGCGGGCTATAACACCCTGCGCATCAACCTGCCGTTCATCGTCTGGGAGCACGACCGCGACGGGCTGATGGCGCGCATCGACCGCTTTTTGACGATTGCCGACGGTCATGGGTTCAGCACCATGCTGACCCTGATGGACGACTGCGGGTTCTCCGGCGACGAGCCGTACCTCGGCCCGCAAAAGCCGCCCGTACCGGGCAAGCACAACAGCCAGGCGGCAGCGAGCCCGGGACGCAATAAGGTGTGCGATCGCGACTGCTGGCCACAGATTGAGCGCTATATCCGCGACGTTGTGCGCCAGTTCCGCGAGGATAAGCGCGTATTGCTCTGGGATCTGTATAACGAGCCGGGCAACCGCGGCATTTTCGCCACCGGCACGCAGGAGGTGCAGTACGACGCGAAGCTGGAGACCTGCGCACATAAGCTTATGAAGCTCGCATTCCAGTGGGTGCGTGAAGAAAACCCAACCCAGCCGCTCACCGTCTGCGCGTGGCGTCTGCCGGCGGAAGAAGAGGGCGAGACGTTTTACCAGCACCCGCTGGACCAGACCGCGCTGGCGCTGTCAGATGTGGTGAGCTACCACGCCTATACCAATACCGGGCGCATGACGGCGATTATCCAGCAGCTTCAGGCGCTGGGCCGCCCAATCTTCTGCACCGAATGGCTGGCGCGTCACGTGGGCGGCACCATCGAAGAGCAGCTCCCGCTGATGTACATGGCGAAGGTCGCGCCGTATCAGTGGGGGCTGGTGCGCGGTAAAACCCAGACCTGGCTGCCGTGGCCGGTAGTGATGAAGGAGTCCACAGACTACTGCCGCCTGTGGTTCCACGACGTGTTTGAGGAGAACGGTATCCCGTTCTCACGCGCTGAAATCGCGCTGATGAAGAAGCTGCGCAAAATCGCCCCGAATCCGCAGGGCTAATAATAATGACCCGGCGCGCTGTCGCCGGGCAACCAGGTACGCACTATGGCAATGACAATGAAAATACCGTCTCGCGAGTTGTGGTCTTACTTTGGCTATGGTTTAGGTCAGTGTTTTAGCTTTGGTTTAGTGGGTTCGTTTATTAACTATTTTTACACCGACGTGCTGGGGATCTCGGCGCTGGCGGCAAGCACCATCTTCCTGATTGCCCGTGCGTGGGATGCGGTTCACGATCCGCTGTTTGCCAGCATTATGGACACCATTAACAGCCGGTTCGGCAAGTTTCGCCACTTTTTACTGATCGCCCCGCTGCTGATCACCGGGGTCACCCTGCTGGCGTTCTATAAAATCGAAGCGGACATGACCACCAAAATCCTCTACGCCGGGGTGACGTATATCCTGTGGGGCACGCTGTACGCCATCTCCGATATCCCGTTCTGGTCGATGTCATCGGTGATGACCAACGACTCCGGCCAGCGCACCCGCGCGGTGACGGCGGCGATGCTCGGAGTGAATGCCGGGATCGCCTGCGCTAACATCTTCTTCCCGAAGCTGGCGGCGTTCTTTGCCCAGTACAGCAACGATAAAGGCTACTTTATGGCGGCGCTGGTGATGATGCTGGTGGGCCTGCCGCTGATGCTCAACGGCTTTATGCAGATCAAAGAGCGCGTGCCGCCGAGCCCGGAGAAGGTGACGATGCGCGACACCTTCCACAACCTGCGCCAGAACAAGCCGCTGTTTATTGTCCTGCTGTCGTTCTTTTTCTGCGTGTTCCATAACGTGGCGGGCGGTCTCTATATCTACTTCTTTATCAACAATATGGGCGACGGCAGCCTGCAAATGGCAATTGGCGTGATGGGGATAGTGGCGGCGGTGCTGTGCCTGGTCGCCCCGCTGCTGACCCGTCGGATGCAGAAGCGGAAGCTGTTTATGATCCTCTGCGGGCTGGACGTGGCGGTGCGCGTGGTGATGTGGTTCACGGGCTATCAGCACACGGCGTTGCTGTTTGTCCTGCTCGGCCTGAGCACGCTGTTCGTGATGATGACCAACATCCTCACCTCGTCGATGATTGCCGACACCATCGAGTATGCGGAGTATCACACCCACAAGCGCTGCGCGGCGATCACCTTCTCCGGGCAGACCTTTACCGGCAAGATGTCGGTGGCGGTGGGCGGCGGGCTCATCGGCGTGTTTCTGACGATGATCGACTATGTGCCGCAGGCACAGGCCCAGAGCGACAGCGTGCTGGCGGGGCTGTTCTTCGGGATTTGTTTGTTACCGGCGATAGGCTCGCTGATTCGAATGGGGTTTATGTCGCGCTTCACCTTTACCGAGGAGAAGCATGCGGAGGTTTGTCGGCTGCTGGCGGAGCGGAATGCGTCTGCGAAAGCGCCGGGTGGCGGCTGCGCCTTACCCGGCCTACAGGACCAGCCCTTGTAGGCCTGATAAGCGAAGCGCCATCAGGCTTCGCGTAATGACTTACAGCGACTTCACAAACGCCAGCAGATCTTCGTTGAGCTGATCCTGGTGGGTCAGCGCGAAGCCGTGCGGCGCGTTGTCGTACACTTTCAGCGTGGCGTTTTTGATCATCTCTGCCGCCAGCTTGCCGGTCGTTTCAAACGGCACGATCTGGTCGTTGCTGCCGTGGATCACCAGCGTCGGCACGTCGATTTTCGCCATATCCGGGCGGAAATCGGTCTCGGCGAAGGCGGTTACGCAATCAATGGTGCCCTTCAGGGACGCCAGCAGGGCGATGTTCAGCGTCTGCGTCAGGGCACCGGCAGAAACGGTCTGCCCGGCGTTGGTGCCGTAGAATGGGGTGGCGAAGTCGCTGATGAACTGGGCGCGATCTTTACGCAGTCCGTCACGAATCCCGCTGAACACGCTTTGATCGACTCCTTCCGGGTAGCTTTCGGATTTACCGAAAATGGGCGTTACCGCGCCCAGCAGGGCGAGACCGGCCACGCGTTCGCTACCGTAGTTGTTGATGTAGCGCGTCACGTCGCCGCCGCCCATGGAGAAGCCCACCAGCGTCACGTCGCGCAGATCCAGCGTGGTGATCAGGTCGTTAATGTCGGACGCAAAGGTATCGTAGTCATAGCCGTTCCACGGCTGATCTGAACGTCCAAACCCGCGACGGTCAAAGGCGATGGTGCGGTAGCCGCGCTCGGCCAGGAAGTTCAGCTGGCTGTCCCACATATCCCCATCCAGCGGCCAGCCGTGGCTGAAAAGAACCGGTTTTCCCGCGCCGCAGTCTTTGTAATAAATCTGCGTACCATCTTTTGCCTTAAACGTTGCCATAGTGTGTTCCTCTACAGGTGATTGTTATGTTCAGACCGGCGCGACCAGATAACGAATTGCCGGTGATGTTGTGCCCTGATGAAAAGCCAGAACGCGGCTCTGCAACAGGAGGTCATTCATGGTGTGGCGTTCCTGCTGGCGCAGATGCTCGATCCAGGAACCCATCAGGAAGGTCTCGATAAACAGACCCGGACGTTCAATATCCTCGTACACCGCCCAGCTCATCGCCCCGGCGCGGCGGCGCACCCGGCGTAGTTCGTGCACGGCCTGCAAAAACGTTTTCGCGTTCTGCGGGTCGATGATGTACTCATGCGAGACCAGCACCGGGCCACGCTCGTTCGGGAGTTCAATCTCCACCCCGTCCAGCGGCTGCCCGCTCAGGTCGAGATTTAAATCCGGATCTTTCTCCAGCTTCCAGCGGAACACCGTCATGCTCGCCAGCACCATCCCCAGCGTGGCGACCACCAGCGAAGCCGGAGTGCCGAACTGCGAGGCGATCTGGCCCCAGACAGCGCTGCCTGCGGTCATCGAACCGAAAAAGACCGTCAGATACACCGCCAGCGCCCGGGCTTTTACCCAGCGTGCGGCGCTGCGCTGCGCGCCAAGGTTGAGGGTGGAGAGCACCGCAATCCACGCGAAGCCGGTAAAGAACTCAAACAAGTTTAGCAGCCAAAAGTGACGTACAAATGCCAGCGCCAGCATGGTGATCGCAAACGTCAGGCTGGCGGCCACCATCAGCCGATCGGCGTTCAGCCGCTGGCGCAGACGCGGCAGCAGGATGGCCCCGGCAATGGCGCCAAGGCCGATACACGCCAGCATCACGCCGTAGCCCGCCGGGCCTAAGCCCAGCTCGCGGCGCGCCACCAGCGGCAGCAATGCCCAGCCCGCGCTGCCGAAAACAAAAAAGGCCACGGTGCGCACCAGCACGTTGCGCAGCACCGGCGCGGCGTGCACGTAGCGAATCCCGGAGCGCACCGCAGAGAAGAAGTGCTCCGGTGGCAAACGCTGCACGGACGGTGCCGGACGCCAGCGCCACAGCACCCACGCCACGCCCATCACGGACAGCGCGTTCAGGGCAAACACCATCCACGGCCCGGCAAGCGACAGCAGAAAACCGCCCAGCGCAGGGCCAATTGCCCGGCTGATATTGACCCCGAGCGAGTTAAGCGCCACGGCGGAACCCAGCTCGGGCTTGCTCACCAGGTCAGGGACAATCGCCTGAAACGGCGGCGAACTCATGGCCGTACCCACGCTCAGCAGAAACGTCGCCGCCAGCAGAACGGTGGGGGTGACGTGTCCGGTAAAAGAGAGCAGCGTCAGCCCGGCGGCGGCAATGAACACCCACAGCTGGGAGAAGAGCAGGTATTTACGTCGATCAACGATGTCCGCCATCACCCCGGACGGCAGGGCGAAAAGGAACATCGGCAGGCTGCTCGCCGCCTGCACCAGCGCGATATCCAGCGGATCGGCGCTGAGCGTCAGCATGCTCCAGTTGATACCGACGTCGCTCATCCATGAGCCGACGTTAGAGACCACCGTGGCGATCCACAGCATGCGGAACACCGGCTGGCTCAGCGGCTGCCAGGGTGAAACCGCGGGCGTCGTCTCGACGTGTGCGTCGCGAACGTCGTTAACCTGGGTCATGCGAACCTCTCCGTTGTTTTACGCTGCACTCGCCACTGGCCCGGTCCGGTAAGGGCGAGGGTGGTGAAGATAATCAGCAGCAGCCAGCCAAACTGCCCCTCGGCAATCGACCAGTTCGGATGAACCGCCAGCATCGCCACCAGCAGCACGGCGATAATCGGCAGGCACGCCAGGCGGGTGTAAACCCCCGCAATGATAAACAGCGGGCAGATCACCTCGGCGACGATCGCCGGGATCAGACTGGCATACGGCCCAAAACCAAACGGATCTTCGATGCGCGTCAGCTCTTCGCTGAAATGCAGCACCTTCGGCAGGCCGTGCACGTAAAGCAGCAGCAGACTGCCGGTCAGGCGCAGAAAGAACAGCCCCGGATCGATCCGGGGCGAAACGTCATTTTGTTTCATCAGAATGCAAAGCAGCTGCAACCCAGCGCCCCCCAGAAAGCGTTATCGTCGGATACCGGCATCGCTGACGTGCGGGCAAAGTCATGCTGGTGGTTGTGAACCCCGCACGGGCCGCTACAGTGGTGAGCCACACTCATGCCCACGCGTGCGGCCTGCGGCGGCGCGCTGCGGTAGTGGCCCGGCACCTTCACCACCGGGGACCACTCGGGCAGGACCGGAATGGCGGGCGGCGCGAGTGGGCCAAAAGCGCCTGCGGCATAGACGATATCGCCGTTCACCACGGTGAGGACGGACTCGATGCCCTTGATCTCCTCCTCCGGCACGCGGAAGTAATCTTTGCTGAGCACCGCCAGATCCGCGAGCTGGCCGACCTTGATCTGCCCCTTCTGGTTTTGCTCGCTGGAGAACCACGCGCTGCCCTGGGTCCAGAGCATGAGGGCGGTATCGCGATCCAGACGGGCGCTGTGATCGTACATCTGCATCCCGCCAACGGTGCGGCCGGAGACCAGCCAGTAGAGCGCGGTCCATGGGTTATAGCTCGCCACGCGGGTGGCGTCCGTTCCCAGGCCCACCGGCACGCCAGTCTCGAGCATTTTTGCCACCGGCGGCGTGTGGCGGGTGGCTTCGATGCCGTAGCGCTCGGCAAAGTACTCGCCCTGGAAGGCCATGCGGTGCTGGACGGCAATGCCGCCGCCGAGTGCTTTGATGCGGTCGATGTTGGCCTGCGACACGGTTTCGGCGTGGTCGAAGAACCAGTGCAGCCCGTTGAACGGAATGTCACGGTTCACCTTCTCGAACACGTCCAGCATGCGGCTGATGGATTCGTTGTAAGTGGCGTGCAGGCGGAACGGCCAGCGGTGCTCCACCAGATGGCGCACTACGCGCTCCAGCTCGTCCTCCATGCCCGGCGCGAGATCCGGGCGCGGCTCGAGGAAGTCTTCAAAATCGGCGGCGGAGAAGACCAGCATCTCGCCCGCGCCGTTGTGGCGGAAGAAATCGCTGCCCTGGCCCGGCGTAAGCATATCGGTCCATTTTTCAAAGTCTTCCAGCTCGTGGCCCGGACGCTGGGTAAACAGGTTGTAGGCGATGCGGATGGTCATCTGCTTTTTCTCGTGCAGCTCGGCAATCACCTCGTAATCTTCCGGGTAGTTCTGGAAGCCGCCGCCCGCGTCGATGGCGCTGGTCAGCCCCAGGCGGTTCAGCTCGCGCATGAACTGGCGCGTGGAGTTGACCTGCTGCTCCAGCGGCAGCTTCGGCCCTTTCGCCAGCGTGGCGTACAAAATCATGGCGTTCGGACGGGCAATAAGCATTCCGGTCGGGTTGCCGTTGGCGTCGCGCTGGATCTCCCCGCCCGGCGGGTTTGGCGTGTCTTTGGTGTAGCCGACCACCTTCAGCGCGGCGCGGTTGAGCAGGGCGCGGTCGTACAGGTGGAGGATAAACACCGGGGTGTCAGGCGCGGCGTCGTTAATTTCGTCCAGGGTCGGCATGCGGCGCTCGGCGAACTGGAACTCGCTCCAGCCGCCCACCACGCGCACCCACTGGGGCGATGGCGTGCGCAGGGCCTGCTCTTTTAGCATCCGCAGGGCGTCGGCCAGGGACGGCACGCCTTCCCAGCGCAGCTCGAGGTTGTAGTTCAGGCCGCCGCGGATCAGGTGCAGGTGCGAGTCGTTCAGGCCGGGGATGGCGGTGTGGCCTTTTAAGTCGACCACCTTAGTGCCGTCGCAGTGGTGTTGCATCACCTCGGCGACGGTACCCACTTCCAGAAATTTTCCGTCGCGCACGGCAACGGCTTCCGCGACAGGATTCTCGCGATCGACGGTGTGAAACTGGCCGTTAACCAGAATGAGATCGGCTTTACCGAGGGTAACCATAATAGCTCCAGACTAAGAGGGGAATGGTCAGGATTATGGGAACCGGTTTCGGCAAAGATCCAGTTATACAATAGGATAGGTATACCAAAGTATAACTATACCTAAGGTTAACTATACGAAGAGATAATTACACCACAGCGCTGTGGGTCATAGGATGAACGCGATTTTATCGGCGTGCTGTTCGCGGCGATTTTAACCTTTAACCTCACTGGATAATCTTATGACCACTTCTAAGCTCGAAGTCTTAACCCCTGCCAACTGTCAGATCATCTTCATCGATCACCAGCCACAGATGGCGTTCGGCGTGCAGTCTATTGACCGCCAGGTGCTGAAAAACAACACCGTGGCGCTGGCGAAAGCGGCTAAGGTGTTCAACATCCCAACCATCATCACCACCGTTGAGACCGAAAGCTTCTCCGGCAATACCTATCCGGAGCTGCTGGACGTGTTCCCGGGCCAGGACATCCTGGAGCGTACCTCCATGAACTCCTGGGACGACCAGAAGGTGCGCGACGCGCTGAAGACCAACGGCAAGAAGAAGGTGGTTGTCGCTGACCTGTGGACCGAAGTGTGCAATAACAGCTTTGCCCTGTGCGCGATGCTGGAAGGCGACTACGAAATTTATATGGTGGCAGACGCCTCCGGCGGCACCTCCAAAGAAGCCCACGACTTCGCGATGCAGCGCATGATCCAGGCGGGCGTGATCCCGGTGACCTGGCAGCAGGTGATGCTGGAGTGGCAGCGTGACTGGGCGCGCAAAGAGACCTACACCGCGGTGATGGATATCGTGCGCGAGCACTCCGGCGCCTACGGAATGGGTGTGGATTACGCCTACACCATGGTGCACAAAGCGCCGTCTCGTCAGAAGAGCGAGCACCGCACCTTAGCGCCGGTTCCGGCTCGCTAAGTTCCGCTGGCGGGCTGGTCCCTCATCCTGCTCGCCGCTGCCTTTTTCTCTGGAGTTCACAATGAGTACAGGGTTGATATCCCTCGCGGCAGGCGTGTTGATTGGCCTGATGTATGCCGTGCTGAAGGTGCGTTCCCCCGCGCCGCCCGCGCTGGCGCTGATTGGCCTGCTGGGGATGCTGGCGGGGGAACAGGCGATGCGTCATCTTTTATCCCGCGACAATCCCGAGGGCGTGCAGGTGACGGTTCCCCACGTTCAGCACCTGTCTGGAGCGTCATCATGAAGGCCTGGATTATTTCGCTGGTGTGCGGGGTCGCGGCTGGGGTACTTTACGCCCTGCTCGACGTGCATTCCCCGGCGCCGCCGGTCGTCGCGCTGCTTGGCCTGTTCGGCATGCTGGTGGGTGAACAGCTAATCCCCATCGGACGGCGTCTGGTGAGCCGCGAACCGTTGACCCTGGCCTGGTTTCGTCATGAATGCGTACCGAAGATCAGCGGTACCGCGCCCCCAGCGCCCGCGAAGGAAAGCCGCGACGCGTAACGATTTGTTTGAGGAAAGACAGCATGACGCTGCCGTGGCGCATTGCCATCATTGATGACGAACGCTCTGTTCGCAGCGGGCTCAGTAACCTGCTGCAATCGGAAGGGTATGCTACCGATACCTTCGATTCGGCAGAGGTGTTTTTGAGCCACCCTCTCGCCCTGTCCGGCGCGTCGCTGGTGATCACCGACATCAAGCTACGCGGCATGAACGGCATCGAGCTGTTTGAGAAGCTGCGGTTGCTGGCCACGCCGCCACCGCCAATACTGTTTATCTCCGGTCATGCTGATGAAAATATGCAGCGGTATGCACTCAGTCTGGGCGCCGCTGCATTTTTGCGTAAGCCGATTAACATCGATATTCTGCTGGATCATATTCAGCGGGAGCTGACCCGCCGACAATAAGGATCGCGGATGAACGAACATACGTCGCCTGCATTTTGGCCCGCCCGGGGAAGTCTCCATGAAGGGCGGGCTTTTGTTCTGAAAGAGGATGTCATTTTTACCGTGCTGGCGCAGGAGGGCGGCATCTCCTGGATGAACGGGCGGCATCCCCAGTCCGGCGGTTCGTTTATTATTGCCACCGCGGTCAGCGATGAAGAAGAGGAGCGGGCAACGCGGCTGCTGAAAAACGAGTTTGCCCTGCGCGACCGGCTTCATGACGGCTGGGCTATCCGGCCCGTCGCTTCAACCCAGTACCGCGGACGTTTTGCGCTGGTCTACGCGCCGTTCTGCTTTGAACTGCTGGCGTGCCGGGCAGGTAAGGCGATTTCCGGGATCGCCCGCTTTATCGAAATGGCGATCCGCATCTGCGGTCCCCTGCGCCAGATGCATCTGCACAA
The DNA here is from genome assembly GCF_000534535.1 of Enterobacter sp. MGH 33. NCBI lineage: Bacteria > Pseudomonadati > Pseudomonadota > Gammaproteobacteria > Enterobacterales > Enterobacteriaceae > Enterobacter > Enterobacter sp. MGH 33. Next base: position 893,283 of record NZ_KI973212.1, read on the forward strand.
CCTGATCCACGGCGATATCAAACCCGGGGCGTTCTTCGTTCATCACGACGCCACCTGCCGTCTTTGCAGCTTCGGTCTTTCCTGCGGCACCTCCGACGCGTTCTCCCAGTCCCGGCTTGCCGCGTCTGGCGGCACGCCCGCCTACATGTCACCGGAACACACCACGCGTACCCGGCGCGCCGTCGACAGCCGGAGCGATCTCTACAGTCTGGGTATCGTGCTTTATGAACTTCTGACCGGGCGATTGCCGTTTGAACTGAGCGCTGATGACCAGACCAACTGGGCGCATTACCACATTGCCTCTGAGCCGCTTGCGCCGGGGCGGGTGCGCCCGGACGTACCCGGCATGCTGTCGACCATTATCCTTAAGCTGCTGGAGAAGAATCCGGAGAATCGCTATCAGACCGTCGACGGGCTGATTGCCGACCTCAGGCGCTGCCAGGCGACGCTGACCGCCGAAGGTGAGATCGTCGACTTTATTCCCGGCCAGCAGGATCGCTCTCCGGCGATCCATCTTGCCGATTCGCTTTTCTCTGCACATCCGCAGGCCAGCGACGTCATCGCCGCGTTTGAGCGGGTCAGCCAGAGCGGTGCGCCGGAACTGGTGACTATTGGGGGGCCTTCGGGGATCGGCAAATCTTCCGTGATCGCCACCACGCTGAAATCGCTGCAACAGCGCAAGGTGCTGCTGGCGGTGGGCAAGGTCGATCAATATTCTCCCACGCTGCCCTACGGCGTGCTGAGTTCGGCGTTTCGGACGCTCACGCTGCACCTGCTCGGGCTGCCAGCCGGGGAGGTAGCGACGTGGAAAATCCGTCTGTCGCGCGCGCTGGAAGGCTTCGAGGAGCTGGCCGTTAGCCTGGTGCCGGAGCTGAATTTACTCCTTGAGAACAAACCGCGTTTCTCTGCGGATACCTTTTCCATCGACGCGCGGGCGCGCTTCAGCCATATGATGCTGGCGCTGGTGAAAACCTTCGCCACCCAGGGCGCGCCGCTGGTGCTGCTGCTGGATAATGTGCAGTGGATCGACGCCGCCAGCCTGCAAACGCTCGATCACCTGCTGCGCGCCTGCGGCGCCATCCCGCTGCTGGTGGTGGTGGCGCACCGCGATCTCAGTTCGCTTTCTGAGCCCACCTTGCAGACCGCGCTGGCGAGCCTGCCGGAGGCGGCGCAGCACGCCACGACGATCGTGCCGCAGCCGCTGTCGGTGAAGGCCGTGGCGCGCTGGCTCGGGGGGATTTTTCATGCCCGCAGTACCGGTACCGCCGATCTTGCCACGCTGATCCATGAAAAAACCGGCGGCAACCCGCTGTTCGTGCAGGAATTTTTCCGCCGCATCGTCGATGACGGACTGGTGGTGCACAACAAATATCAGGGGAAATGGCATTACGATCTCCAGGCCATCCGCGCCCGGCACTACACCGAGAACGTGGTGACGCTGGTGCTTGAACAGCTCAAGGAGATGCCCGACGAGACGCGCCGCCTGCTGGGCAGCATCGCCTGCCTCGGCTGCACGGGCGAGCTGGAGATGCTGTGCCGCGTGGTGGGGCGGTCGGCGGCGGAAATCCGCTACGCGCTTCATCCGGCGGTGACCGCTCAGCTGATTGTGCTGACGGAGAAAGAGTACGCTTTTACCCACGATCGGGTGCAGGAAGCCGCCTTTGCCCTGCTGGATGAGGGCGAGAAAAGCCATCTGCACCTGACCACCGCCAGCCTGCTGGCGGATGCCGCGCGGCAGACGGCGGGCAACGAACTGCTGTTCCGCGCGGTTCACCACGTCAGCGCCGCGCTGGACTGCATCCAGCCTGCACCCCAGCGGCAGCGATTCCGGGAGCTGAGCCTTCAGGCCGCGCGGCGTGCGAAGCGTACCGGCGATTACCTTTCCGCCTTAAGCTATATCCAGACCGCCAGAGCGCTGGGGAATGCGGGCCCGGTCTCGGACTTTATGCTGGATATCGAAGAGGCGGGCTGTGAGTTTGCGCTCGGACACCTGGAGCGCACGCGTGCGCTGTGCGATGCGATCCTCGGTTCACCGGGCGGGCTGACGGAGAAAGCGCTGGCCGCCAACCTGCTGGCGGAAGTTTATATGCGCCAGTCGGAGATCCGCCTGGCGCTGGAGGCGTCGTTATGCTGGCTGGGCGTGTTCGGGATCCAGATCAGCCGCTACCCGGAAAATGCCGAATGTGACGAGGCCTGGCAGCAGTTCTGTCAACGCACCGCCGACGCGCCGCAGAACCCGTTTTCTCAGCTTAAGCTGATGGAGAACGCAGAGACCGAAGCGGTGATGAACCTGCTTTACAGCGCCAGTATTTTCGCCAGCTTTACCTGCCCGCGCCTGCACTTTTTACTCCTGTGCCGAATGATGCACCTCACGCTCGATCACGGCATAACCGGTGCTTCCACCACGGCGATGGCCTGGTTTGGCGTGCTGATTGGCCACCGCTACGCCGAATACCGTCTCGGGTTTGAGTACGGCACGCTGGCTCGTGAGCTGGTGAACCGCCACGGCTATGATGCCTATGAAGCTAAAACTCTGCTGCCGCTCGACCAGCTCAGCGTCTGGACCCAGCCGCTGTCGTACACTATCGAGTGCGCCAAGGCCTGCTTTACCTCAGCGGTGACCCACGGCGACATGACGATGGCCTGCTTCGCGGCCTGTCATCAGATCATTAACTTCCTCTCCCGGGGCGACCATCTGGATGGCGTGCTGACCAGCATCGATCGCGGTCTGGCCTTTGTGCGCAAAACGGATTACCAGGACATTGAAACCGTTCTGCACATTCAGCGCCGCTACGTGGAGTTTTTACGCACGCCGGTGACGGGCCCATGGAGCGCCGCCCAGGCGCTGCCTGACGATCTGCTGCCCGCGCCGCCGGAGCAGGCGCCCGAGCAGACCTCGACCATGCTCTTCTGGTACTGGCTCTATCGCGGGATGGCGCACTTTTCCTGCGGCGAATACGCCGATGCACAGGCGGATTTAGAAATGGCGGGCTGGTATGCGTGGTCCGCGCCGGGTCATATTCATCTGCTGGATTACCATTTTTACAGCGCGCTGGCGCTCTCCCGCCAGCTCACGCCGGAAACCTTTTCGGCGGATTATCGCCGCAGTATTCATCACCATTACGACAAAATTGCCCTCTGGGCGCGGATCAATCCGGGCACATTTGCCGATAAAGAGGCGCTGATTTATGCCGAAATCGTCCGTCTGGACGGCATGAACAGCATCGCGCTGGAGCAGTATGAAAAAGCGGTGCGACTCTCGCGGGAGGGCGGGTTTAACCCGATCAATGCCCTGGCGCACGAGCTGGCCGGGCGTTTCTCGCTGGCCTGCGGCTACCCGACCGCCTCCGACGCCCATTTCCGCGGCGCGATTGCCGCCTGGGGGCGCGTCGGGGCGCAGGCCAAGGTGCGCCAGCTGGAGCAGGATTTCCCCCATCTGCTGGCCTCCGGGCAGAGCCGCGCGTATGACACGGCGGCGTTTGCCCAGAACGAGGTGATCCGCGATTTACAGAGCGTCATCAAAGCCTCACGCGCCTTATCCGAAGAGATCAACCTTGAACGTTTAATCGAAAACCTGATGACGCTGCTGCTTGAACGGGCCGGGGCGCAGCGTGGCCTGCTGCTGCGCGTCAGCGATAATCACATCCCGGAGATTGAAGCCAGCGCCTGGACCAGTACCGACGGCGTGCGGGTGCGCATCCTGAAAGCGTCACCGATGGCGACGGACATGCCGCTGTCGGTGCTGGCCGCGGTGATCCGCACCGGGCAGGAGATCCGCACCGGCAAACCGGAGGAGTTCCACCCGTTCAGCCAGGATCCGTATCTGGTGACGTCCGGCGCCGCCGTGATGTGCGTGCCGATGTTCAAACAGGCGCGGCTGGTGGGGATTCTGTATCTGGAAAACCGCCTGATGCCGGAGGTGTTTACCGCCGAACATTCGCGCGTGGTCAGCCTGCTGGGTGCGCAGGCGGCGGTTTCGCTGGAGACGGCGCGGCTCTACGCCGAGCTGCTGGCGGAAAACATCCAGCGCCGACGGGTGGAGAAAGAGCTGCGCGCCAGCCAGACCTCACTGATGCTGGGCGAGCAGATCAGCCATACCGGCAGCTGGCGCTGGGAACTGGTGCAGGATCTGATGTTTATGTCCGAAGAATACGCCCGTATCCTTGGCCTGCCGGAGCAGCAAAAGATGATCTCAATGGCGGAGTTTTTGACCTTCGTGCATGAGGATGATTATGGCCGGATCAGCACCCTCGTTAATCAGAGCGTGCGTGACGGGCTGTCGATGCGCGCGGAGTTTCGCATCATCCGCACCGACGGCTCCGTTCGTTACATCCTCGGGATTGGCGATCCGGTGGGGGTGGGCAGCGAGGTGAATGAGTATTACGGCATCATTACCGACATCACCAGCCAGCGGGCGGCGGAGGATGCGATGCGGGTGGCGCAGGCGGATCTGGCGCGGGTCTCACGAGCCACTACCGTCGGGCAACTGACCTCCTCGATCGCGCACGAGATCAACCAGCCGCTGATGTCGATTGTCTCGAACGCCGGCGCGAGCCTGCGCTGGCTCAACCGCGATCCGGCGCGGCTGGAAAAAGTGCGCGAGGGGCTGGAGGAGATCGCCGCCGAGGGCGAGCGGGCAGGGGAGATCATCCGCAGCATTCAGTCTCTGACGCGCAAACAGGACCCCACGTTTACGCGAATCGATCTGCACTTCCTGATCCACCACATCATTATGCTTTCCCGCAGCGAACTTGAGCTGCGACACATAAGCGTTGATTATCTTCTGAACGCTGACGACAGCTTTATCATCGGCGACAGCGTGCAGATCCAGCAGGTGTTGCTTAACCTGGTGATGAATGCGATGGAAGCGATGGCGGAAGTGACGGATCGCCCGTGCAGCATCACGATCGCCACCGCGAACTGCGCCGAGGGGAAGGTGATCTTCGAGATCGCCGATACCGGCAGCGGCATTGAGCCGGAGCTCACCGAGCGGATCTTTGACTCGTTCTATTCGACCAAAGCGCAGGGAATGGGCATGGGGCTGACCATCAGCGCCAGCATTATTGAACGGCACCGGGGGAAACTGAGCGCGCGCCGCAGAGAGCCGTACGGCACGGTGTTTACCTTCGCGTTGCCGCTTGCCGGACAGGAGATGTAACGGTTATTCCGCTGGCTGATGTTTGGTCAGGCGCTCGACGGCCCTGACCAGTTCAGCCACGGAGCGGACCTGCATTTTCTCCATCACCCGGCGGCGGTGCACTTTCACCGTAATCTCACTGACGCCCAGCTCGGCGGCGATCTGCTTGTTGAGCTTGCCGCTGACGGCCAGCTCAAGCACCTCATGCTCGCGCGGCGTGAGGGACAGATGGCGCTGTTTCAGGGCGTAGTGCTCTTTGACGCGGGCGGCGTTGTGCTGTGCCAGCCTGAGCGCGGATTCGATGGAGCCGATGAGCGCGCTGGATTCAACGGGCTTAGTGAGAAATTCGTAGGCCCCGCCTTTGATCGCCCGGACGGACATAGGGATGGTGCCGTGGCCGGTGAGAAAGATGATCGGTATTTCCCGCCCGCTGTCTTTCAGCGCATCTGCGACATCAAACCCGGTTATCGTGGGCATTTGCATATCGAGGATCACGCAGGAGGGCAGATCCTCAAAGGGATGGCTGAGAAAGGCTTCTGCTGAGGAAAAGCCAAGGGCATGTATATCCGCAGATTCCAGCAGCCTGACAACGGACTGCCTGACTGTGTCATCGTCATCAACCACATAAACAATGTGTTCCATTCACCGCCCCGGTGTTGATTTAAATGTCGAGGATGCAAACAGTCACTATGGCTACGTAAGAGACTGTTTATGCTGACTTTCATCTTAACACATTAAATATCATTATCATTTAGCAATATGATAACCATATGAAGTATAGCGAGCTGGAGCGGAGGCGATGAAGGAACGAAACGCTGTTTTTATGCACCGACAAGCTCAATACGGTTGCCGTCCGGGTCCGCAATCACCGCTTCATAGAAACCGTCCCCGGTCATACGCGGGGCGCTGAGCAGGGAGCCGCTTGCCTGCGCCTGCGCTGCCATACTGTCCACCTGCGCTTTGCTGCCGACGTTGATGGCGATATGCGCCCAGCCGACAAATTCCGGGTGCGAAGGTGCACTGGGCAGGCCCGGCAGCGTCATCAGCTCGATGGTCGGCCCGTCATCCAGGGTAATAAAGTGAGATTTAAACCCCGGACGATTTTTGCTGACGTAGCGGTCATTACTGCGGCCGCCAAACACCGTTTCCCAGAACTGAACCTGCGCGTCCAGGCTGCGGGTCCAGAGTGCGACATGTGCAATATTCATAAGATCCCTCGTTATTTGTCTGTGAGGACTTTCACCGGTAAAACAGGCTACACTCTGGTTTTGAGCGCGACAAGCTGAGGAAACAACAATGCACTACACACTGAAAGAAAGCGACAAGGAAAAAGCGGAAGGAACAAACGGCGCGGGCGCTCTACAGCAAAAACTGCTGGAATCCCGTTCGATTGTCATCTCCGGAGAGATTAACCAGGAGCTGGCCCAGAAGGTCATCACTCAGATGATCCTGCTGCAAAGCGTCAGCAACGATCCGATCAAGCTGTACATCAACAGTCAGGGCGGCCACGTAGAAGCGGGCGACACCATCCACGACTTCATTAAGTTTATCCGTCCGGAAGTGCATGTGATCGGCACCGGCTGGGTGGCGAGCGCCGGGATCACCATCTTCCTGGCGGCGAAAAAAGAGCACCGCTACGCTCTGCCGAATACCCGCTTTATGATCCACCAGCCGCTGGGCGGCGTGCGCGGTCAGGCAACGGATATCGAAATCGAAGCGCGCGAGATCATCCGCATGCTGGAGCGCGTGAACAAGCTGATTGCTGACGCCACCGGCCAGCCGCTGGAGAAAGTGAAGAAAGACACCGACCGTAACTTCTGGATGTCACCGGCGGAAGCGCTGGACTACGGCATCGTGGGTAAACTGATTACCCATTATGACGAGCTGAACCTGGATTAAGTTTTAGCCCGCGTGTGCGTCGGGTGACGGCTTCGCCTTACCCGACCTACGCGCGCTCGATTGACCCATGACAAGTTCCCCCCTCGCTGTCTCTTCTATAATCGCGCCTGTCTCCCCTCTCACTGGTGCTATCCATGGCGTATCAACTGAACCTGAACTGGCCGGAATTTCTTGAAAAATACTGGCAAAAACAACCCGTTGTGCTGAAAAATGCCTTCCCGAATTTTGTCGACCCCATTACCCCTGATGAACTGGCGGGTCTGGCGATGGAGCCGGAAGTTGATAGCCGCCTGGTAAGCCATGCTAACGGCAAGTGGCAGGCGAGCAATGGCCCGTTTGAGCATTTCGATAACCTCGGTGAAACCGGCTGGTCCCTGCTGGCGCAGGCGGTGAACCACTGGCATATGCCCGCAGCAGAGCTGGTGCGTCCGTTCCGCGTCCTGCCGGACTGGCGTCTTGATGACCTGATGATCTCCTTCTCCGTCCCGGGTGGCGGCGTTGGGCCGCATATCGATCAGTATGATGTGTTTATTATCCAGGGGATGGGCAGCCGCCGCTGGCGCGTGGGGGACAAGCTGCCGATGCGTCAGTTCTGTCCGCATCCGGCCCTGCTGCATGTCGATCCGTTTGAGCCGATCATCGACGAAGATCTGGCGCCGGGCGATATCCTTTACATTCCGCCTGGATTCCCGCATGACGGCTTCACCCATGAAACCGCGCTCAACTACTCTGTCGGTTTCCGCGGGCCGAACGGTCGCGATCTGATCAGCAGCTTTGCCGACTACGCGCTGGAGAACGATCTGGGCGGCGAACATTACAGCGATCCGGATCTGACCTGCCGCGAACACCCTGGCCGCGTGGAGCAGTACGAGCTCGATCGCATTCGCCAGATGATGATCGACATGATTAGCAAGCCAGATGATTTTACGAAATGGTTTGGCAGCTTCGTCTCCACGCCGCGTCACGAGCTGGATATTGCCGCCGCCGAGCCGCCGTATTCCGCAGAAGAGGTGCTCGACGCGCTGCAAGGGGGCGAAACGCTCTCCCGCCTGAGCGGGCTGCGCGTGCTGAACATCAACGGCAGCGTCTTTATCAACAGCGAACAGCTGGAAACGGCGGATGTGAACGGTGCGGATGCGCTGTGCCGCTTCACCGAGCTCGGCCAGGCTGAGCTGGGCGATGCGCTGAATAATCCGGCGTTTGTGGAAGAGCTGACCGGTTTGATTAATCAGGGCTACTGGTTCTTCGACGAGTAACAGCGGGCGGCGTTTAGTCAGGCTAAACGCCGCCAGGTTCAGACCAGCATATTACAGGCCTTCCAGTAGTTAAGAAGCCGCTCATCGTCGCGCTCTTTCTCCGCTTTGATTTTCATCGCCTGGGCGAGATTTTCTCGCGATACTTCATGGCCTTTTTGCACGATGTCTAAAACCGCTTCACCAAGAGCCAGTGAAATTTCTGCCCGATTATTGCGAATCGTCATAAATACCTCCTCGTTGGTTGCGATAATCTAATTATGAACGGGAAATAATCAGTCGGTAATAATTCATCTCATTCTTATTTTTCCATTTCGGCATTAAGTAGACTTAATATTCAGCTCTGTCAATGATGTTTCAAAATGCTAACAGGACGTTTAAGCCTGAATTTATGCGCTACAGTTAATTTCGTGCAACAGGCAAATAACCGAAACAGGAGAATAATTATGGTAGATAAAAGCGCAATTAAGGATCACACTCAGGTTGTCGCCAGCTGCGGAACGCACGTCGGGGTTGTGGACCATCTTGATGGTGAGCGTATCAAGCTTGCGAAGAGCGATCCGGAATCGGGCGGCAAACACCACTTTATTCCTCTCGGCTGGGTTGATAAGGTCGAAGATAATAAAGTTGTCCTGACCAAAAACCATAAAGAGGTTTTTGCTGAGTGGCAGGAAGCATAAATATATTTCTCGCAAGGAAATATATGCCTTCGCTCCGGCTTCGTCCGGAGCGTAATAGTGTCTGCGCCCGGTGATTGCTGCCATTACAAATGGATGATACTGTTTTGCCTGTCCTTTCCCCGATGCAGGCCCCGAATGATGCTCCAGAGTGAAAATAGATCAGCGAAACGCATATTTTTTGTTGAAGATTTTCAGGTATTCGGCGAGCGCTACGGCATCGACTACCGTTTCCCCCAGTTAAAAGAGGCGCAGGTCAGCGGTAGCCCCGTGTTGCAGGGGAATGTTGAAGAGATGATGCTCTCGTCCGGCATTTCGCTGACCCACTCCGACGTACGTGTATTACAGCCCTATGAAACCACCTCTCGCCACAGCAGCCCGCTCTATATGCTGGTGGTGCTGGAAGGGTGCGTGACGCTCACGCTCAATGGTATCAATTATCCCGTCCGCCCGGGCATGGCGTTCAGCTCACGTCTGAGTGAAGATCAGGTGATGAGCGCGCGTCACGATGCCGACAGCACGCTGAAAACGCTCTCGTTTGGCGTCTACCCGCACGATGCCGGACGTGAAGCCCTGCTTGAGTCATTGCTTCTGGAATGGCAAAGCCTGAATGCACCCGCGTTTGTCTGGCAGGTTCCCGAGTTTGTGATGTCAGGTATTCTGCATGTGCAGCGGCAGGGGGGAAGCGTGCTCTCACGCAAGCTGTTGCTGGAGGGGCTGATGTATCAGCTGCTCGGCCATGGCCTCAACCAGCGCCAGCAGCCTTGCCCGCGCCGGCCTGAGCATGCGCGTCTTGAACGCGTGCGGAGCCTGCTGGAACAGTCTCCTGAACGGGATCATACTCTCGCGCAGCTGGCAGCCCTTGCCGCAATGAGCCCAAGCAGCCTGCGCAGCAAGTTCCGTCAGCGCTACGGCTGCACGCTTTTCGATTACCTTCGCGACTGTCGCCTTGCGCTGGCGCGCCGCTATCTGCTGGAAGGCCACAGCGTGCAGCAGGCGGCTTGGATGTGCGGGTATCAGCATGCCACCAACTTTGCCACCGCGTTTCGTCGTCATTACGGGATTTCACCGGGGGACGTGCGCAAACTCCGCTAACGTAATTTCTCCTGTCGCGCGAATGCATTCCGTGTGGTTTAGCATCGCGCATACGTAACCTGGCGGCACGCATAGCCGTTTGCACTCTCAAAAAGGTAATAATTCTTATTAACAATAAGAAATATCTCTGGAGAGGGTTATGTTTGCTAAATCGCGTCTGGCACTGCTGGTGGGATGGGTTACCGGTAGCGTTGCTTTTCCTTTACTGGCGCAGGATGCCCAAAAAACTGACACCGTGGTGGTGACCTCGCAGATGCAGTCTGCGGCCACCAAGCTTGAAACACCGGATATTGAAACCCCGCAGTCGGTCTCTATCGTCACTCGCGAGCAGTTCGAAGAGCAGGGCGCAACCAGCGTGCGTCAGGCCGTGAGCTACACGCCGGGGGTCTACAGCAACCAGATCGGGGCGTCAAACCGCTTTGACTACATGGTGCTGCGCGGCTTCTCGGACGGCAGCCTGGATAACGTCTACCTCGACGGCCTGAAGATGATGGGCGACACCAACTCCCACAGCTCGCTGGTGGTTGACCCGTGGTTCCTGGACAGTATCGAAGTCGTGCGCGGTCCGGCCTCCGTGCTCTATGGTCGCTCATCGCCGGGCGGGATTGTGGCGCTCACCTCCCGTAAGCCATCGTTCGATCCTGGCGGGGAGATCAAGCTCTTCGCCGGTAACAATAACCAGCGTGGGGCGATGTTCGACGTCACTGGCCCGGTTGATGATAACGACCGCGTGGCGGTGCGCCTCAGCGGGATGACCCGCTATGCCGATTCCCAGTTCGATCCGCTGAAGGAAGAGCGTTACGCCCTGATGCCGAGCCTGACCTGGCGTATCACCGACAACACCCGTCTGGATCTGATGGCCTACCTGCACCGCGATCCGGAAGGCGGCAGCCACTCCGGCCTGCCATATGAGGGCACCGTTGTACCGCACAGCGGTAAGAAAATCTCCAACACCTTCTTCGAGGGCGAGGACGATTACGACAAGTACGATCGTCGGGAAAACATGGTCGGCTATAACATTGAGCACCTGTTTGACAGCGGCTGGTCCGTGCGCCAGAAGCTGCGCTACCTGCACACCAAAGTCGAGCTGAACCAGGTGTATGCCGCAGGCTGGCTGAATGACACCGAGCTGAACCGCGGCTATTCCGGCTCCGACGAGAAGATGAACGCCATCACCCTGGATAACCAGGTCGACGGCAGCTTCGATACCGGGGCGGTAAACCACCGCGTGCTGATCGGCATGGACTACCAGGACCGCACCAACAACGTCACCGGCTACTACGGCGGCTTCCCGCCGATTGACGCTTTCCATCCTGTTTACGGCGCGAAGCCGGACTACATCACCCAGTACAGCAGGGAAAAACACAAGCTGCGCCAGACCGGCTACTACCTACAGGATCAGATGTCCATTGACCGCTGGCGCCTCACGCTGGGCGGGCGTTACGACCAGGTGAGCGTGTCGAACGTCGACAACTTCAACCACACCCGCAGCGATCTGGATAAAAATAACTTCAGCAGCCGCGCGGCGCTGCTGTATCTGTTTGATAACGGCGTCGCGCCGTACGTCAGCTACTCTACCGCCTTTACGCCGACCAGCTTTGCCGACGAGCAGGGCAACATTTTGGATCCGATGAAGGGCAAGCAGTGGGAGGCGGGTGTGAAGTATGAGCCGGAGGGGATGAACAGCCAGTTCAGCGCCTCGGTGTTCCGCATTAACCAGAAGAACATTGCCACTAAAGAGGAGCCGACCGATCCGTACCGTTCCATCGGTGAAATCGAATCCGAAGGCGTTGAACTGGAGGCGATTGGTCAGCTGACCGACAGCCTGCGTATGCAGGCCGCGTACACCTACACGGATATTCGCTACAAGAAGAGCAGCCCGGAAGAGGAGGGCAAGCGCGCCGTTTATGCCCCGCGTAACATGGCCAGCGCCTGGCTGAGTTACGACGTCAAAACCGGCCCTCTGGACGGCCTGACCGTCGGCTCCGGCGTGCGCTATGTCAACGGGATCGCCAGCGATCGCCAGAACACCCATACGCTTCCGTCGTACACGCTGGTGGATATGACCGTGGGGTATGACCTGTCGAAAGTGGGGCTCACGGGCGTGAGCGCGCAGTTGAACGTCAATAACCTGACGGACAAAAGCTACGTCGCGGCGTGTAACTCGCTCTCTTACTGCTACTTCGGTGCAGAACGCAGCATTGTTGGCAGCGTTTCGTGGAAGTTCTGAGTCGTTGACCATTGCCCGGTGGCGGTTTCCACCCTCTCCCTTTGGGAGAGGGTTGGGGTGAGGGCAACCGGCCGCACTACTCCTCCATCGCAATCACAATTGCCTCGCCCATCTTCCTCAGCGCTTCGCGGTTCTTCTCCGTCGGCGGCAACGCCACGTTGATCCGCAGGCAGTTGCGGTACTTCCCGGAGGCAGAAAACAGCGACCCGGCCGCAGCCTGGATCTTCAGACGGCACAGCTGCTTGCTGACGCACACCATATCGACCGTCTCCGGCAGCTCAACCCACAGCAGGAAGCTTCCTTGCGGGCGGGTGACGCATATCTCTGCCGGAAAATACTGCCGCACCCAGCAGGTATAGGTTTCCATATTCTGCTGATAAATCTGACGCATACGGCGCACGTGGCGATGGTAATGGCCGTCGCGAATAAACGCCGCCACCGCCATCTGCGTGCCCGGCACGTTAAACCCGCCCGCGGCGTACTTCATGTGCATCACCCGGTCGTAATAGCGCCCCGGCACGATCCAGCCGACGCGCAGGCCCGGCGCCACGGTTTTGGTAAACGAGCTGCATAAGAGCACGCGGCCATCTATGTCCATAGAATGAATGGTGCGCGGACGCGGGTACTCCGCCGCCAGCTCGCCGTAAATGTCATCCTCAACAATCACGATATCGTGCCGCTGTGCCAGGGCTAAGACCTGCTTCTTGCGAGACTCCGGCATGATAAACCCGAGCGGGTTATTGCAGTTCGGCACCAGGATCACCGCCTTGATCGGCCATTGCTCCAGCGCCAGCTCTAACGCCTCGATGCTGATCCCGGTCTCGGGATCGGTGGGAATTTCAATGGCCTTGATGTCAAAGCCGCGCAGCATCTGCATGGTGCCGTGAAACGATGGTGACTCGACTGCCACGATGTCACCCGGCTTGCACACCGAGAGCAGAGCGATCGACAGCGCGCCGTGGCAGCCGTTGGTGATGACAATCTCGTTTGCCGCCACGGTGGAGCCGCCATCCAGCATCAGACGGGCGATTTGCTCGCGTAGCTCCAGGCGCCCGTCGAGCACGTCATAGCTCAGCATTTCGCCCGGATTATGCTGCGCAATGCGGCTCATCTCACGCCACAGCGGCTTCAGGCTCGGTTGGTTAATGTCCGGTGAGCCGCCGCCAAAGGAGATCATCTCTTTGTCGGCGCGGGCGTCCAGCAGCATCATCACTTCGTCCCACTGGGTGACGTCCACGGGGCGCTGCACCGGGCGCGTCATCGCCGGGACGGGCGGCTGGGCTTTGCGTTTCGAGACAAAATAGCCGGAGCGCGGCTGAGGCGTAATCAGCTGGCGGTTTTCGAGGATCTGGTAGGCCTGCTGTATGGTGCTGATGCTCACGCCGTGCTCCTGGCTCAGCGTGCGTACCGACGGCAGACGTTCACCGCTGCGATACAGCCCTTGTTCGATACGTTCCGCCAGGAGGTTGGCCAGATGTTGATAGCGCGTCATGCTGTATCCTTTTTTTTCACCATACAGAGCATTAAACCAGTACAGATTGATGGGTAAACCACCATGCAGATACCGTTTTAGCGGATCTGTATGGTAAACAAAAGCAGTTTTTGAATCTGTATTGTACTGGCCGTTTTCCATGATGATAACTCCACTGGCACAGCGAGGAGAGCATCATGGAATTCTACGAGAATCGTTCAAAACGTCCGTTTATCGCGTTTGTCTGGGTAGCGAAAACGCTGCGTAACTGGTATCGCATCAACCGTACCCGCCGTATTCTGAGCCAGATGAGCGACGAGCAGCTCAAGGACGTCGGGTTATCGCGATATGATGTGTGAGCATAGGGTTGCCCGGTGGCGCTACGCTTACCGGGCCTACAGGAGACCGTTGGCCGGGTAAGGCGCAGCCGCCACCCGGCGGTTTTCAGCTCAACAGCGCAAGCGTCTGCCGTTTCGGCCTTTCCAGCAGCTCAACCGCCTCCTGATATGACCGCACGTTGTTATAGCCCATCACCAGCCCGTAGCGTTTGCCCGACCCGCGATACCACGCCGAAAGCGCATTGACCTGCAATTGCTGTTCCTGCCAGCAGCGGGCGATCTCCCGGTCAGCGCTTCCCTTTGCGAGGAACGCGACAATATGCATTCCACCGTCGTTTTGCTCGGTGAAGAACAGATCACCATAGACCTCACGCAGGGCGGCAATCATCCAGTCGCGGCGGGTTTGATAGAGCGCGCGCATCTTTTTCAGATGACGGAAAAAATGCCCCTCGTTGAGAAAGGCTGTGAGGATCTTTTGCGTCAGGACCGGCTGGCCGCTGGTGAGGATGTCCGCGCTGTCGGTAAACGCGCCGACGGTGCTGGCGGGCATCACCACGTAGCCCATGCGCAGTGAAGGCATGATGGTTTTGCTGAAGGTGCCCATAAAGATCACCCTGTCATGCTGGTCGAGGCTTTTCAACGACGGCAGCACTTTGCGGGTGTAGTGAAATTCGCCGTCATAGTCATCTTCGATAATCCACGCCTCGTTTTGTGACGCCCAGTCGAGCAGCTGCTGCTTGCGCGGCAGGGAGAGCGTCACCGCCAGCGGGCTCTGGTGCGACGGGGTAACGATGGCGAAGCGGGCATCGTGGTGATTACGCAGCAGGTAGTCCGTATCCATCCCTGCGCGATCGACCGGCACGGTGTGCAGGCGGGGCACAATGCGCTTGAGCAACTGCTGGCCCATAAAGTAGCCCGGATCCTCAAATACCACCTTATCGCTGCGGCTGGCGAGCGTGTCGAGGATCAGGCGCAGGCTGCCGCTGTAGCCGCTGGTGATCAGCACCTGTTCTGCGGTGCAGGACAACCCGCGCGAGATATTGAGATAGCGGGCAATTGCCTCGCGCAGGGGATACCAGCCCAGCACCGGCGGGTTGAGCATTTCATCCTGACGCATGGCGCGCGTCGCCTGGCCTGCCAGCAGCAGCCATTTTTTATAGGGGAAGCTGTCGAGCGCGGGAATGCCGGGGCGCAGAAAACCGGCCCGTTCGCGCTGGCTAATCAACGACGCCGGCAGCGTGCCGGTCGCTTGTTCTGCCGGAGCGTTTTGCGCGGGCAGCAGAAGATCCGGATTCACCCGCGTGCCGCGCGCGCCCTGGCTTACCAGATATCCTTCCCCCGTCAGAATGGCATAGGCTGTTTCAACGGTTTTTCGCGCCACCTTCAGCTCTTCAGCCAGCACGCGGATGGCAGGCACTTTGTCGCCGGGCTTCAGTACGCCGCGCGTGATGTTATCGCGATAGCGGGTATAAATGTCGTGATAGCCTGGCTTCATGTCCTACCTCATTTCAGGTTTTTTGTGTCTTTTTACTATGTCATTAACGGCGTAGATTTGCCTTATCGCATGATAAAAACCGCACAAAAAAGAGGAAAGACAATGAGCACCCGCGTAAACCACCACAAAGCCACACCTGCACTCGCCAACGCGCTTTCCGCCCTGAGCATGGAAGTGGCGAAAACCTCCATTGATCCGGCGCTGAAGCACCTGATCGACATTCGCGTCTCGCAGCTGAACGGCTGTACCTTCTGCCTGGATATGCATTCGAAAGAGGCCAAAATTGCCGGCGAGCGCGAGCTGCGCCTGTACCATCTGGCGGCATGGCGGGAGTCGCCGCTGTTCAGCGCCCGCGAGAAAGCCGCGCTGGCCTTCACCGAAGCGCTGACCCAGATTGGCGTTCACGGCGTGAGCGACGCGCTGTACCGCAGCGTGGCGGAGCATTTCTCGGACGTGGAAATTTCAGAGCTGAACTTCGCCATCGTAGCGATCAACGCCTGGAACCGCCTGGGCATTACCTCCCGCATGGAGCCGGGCTCGCTGGATGCGGCATATGGGCTGAACAAGGCTAACCTGGAGTAATCCCGCGCTCGCGGATTATCGCCACCAGCACCCGTAAGCCTGGCGGGACGTGACGATGGCGAGTGGGGGATTCGGGCGTTTATGGAGCCGAGGTCGATTGTGGGTTAAACCCTGCCCGGTGGCGCTACGCTTACCGGGCCTACAAAACACCGTAGGCCGGATAAGCGCAGCGCCATCCGGCACAACGCTTCGCTCCTTACCGAAGCATTGTATCTCTCCATTCTGCATTCTCTCCATATCATCACAACGGAGAGCCCTTCATGATCGCAGTCCTTTTCGAAGCTAAAGCTGCACCGGCGCATCAGGCGCGCTATCTTCAACTTGCCGCAGAGCTTAAGCCTTTGCTGGCCGACATCGACGGCTTTATTGATATCGAACGGTTCCAGAGCCTGACGACCGACGGCAAAATCCTGTCCCTTTCCTGGTGGCGGGATGAAGAGGCCGTCCGCCGCTGGAAGCAGAATGTCTTCCATCAGGCGGCGCAGGCCGAAGGACGGGCGTCGATTTTTTCTTTCTACCGTATTCGCGTGGCGCAGCTGATGCGGGAGTACAGCTCCGAAACGGGAGGGCACGCGGATGTATGACGTTCATGTGATTTTCGACAACAGGCCCGGCGAGCAGGGTGAAATTGCGGCGGCGCTGGAACAGGCCATGGCGGCAGTAGCGTCGGCAATGGCCGATCCGTCGCGCGTGAAGATGCTCTGTGCGCTAATGGACGGGCGGGCGTGGACGGCCACCGAACTGAGTGCGGCGGCAGACGTTGCGCCGTCGACCGCCAGCGGGCATCTTGCCCGGCTGGTTGAAGGGCAGCTAATTACCTGCCTGTCGCAAGGGCGGCATCGTTATTATCGTCTTGCCGGGCACGACGTGGCGGCGCTGGTGGAACAGATGATGGGGCTTTCGTGGAGCCGCATTACCCCGCCGGAAACTACTGCGCCGAAAGCCATGCGTGAAGCCCGGACCTGTTACGACCATCTCGCAGGCGCGGTGGCGGTGCAGATCTATGATTTCATGCAGGCGGAAGGCTGGCTGGAGGCTGACAGTTCCGCATTGACCCTGTATGGTCGGGAGCAGTTCCTGGCGCTCGGTATTCCGTTAAGCGCTCATCCGCGTCGGAAGGCGTGCTGCGCCTGCCTGGACTGGAGCGAGCGGCGGTTTCATCTGGGGGGAGAGGCCGGCGCGGCGCTGCTCATCCACATGGAAAGCAAAGGCTGGATCCAGCGGGTGGCGGGGTACAGGGAGGTGGTGGTGACGGCTTCGGGGAAAAGTGCCGTCAGGAAGCATTTTAGCCGCTAAACGCCGCTGCGGGCTGATGCCCTCACCCCGACCCTCTCCCACAGGGAGAGGGAGAACATCGTTTCGCAATTCCTGCGCTTTAACTTCTCGTTTCTTGATACTTACCCTGATAACTATTATCGTAATGGCGTACTACGAGAGGATTCCCCATGAGTGAAGAAGATCTGTTTAGCCGCAGGCCGATGGGCATGCGGATGGCGATGATCGTGCGTCAGTGGCGCGCAGTCATCGACGACGCCATCCTCGACACCGGGTTAACCCAGTCGAGCTGGACGGTGATGATGCAGCTTCATCAACTCGGGGATAACGTCTCGGTCAGCGAGCTGGCGGAAGTGCAGGGGATTGAACTGCCTCCGCTAATGCGTACGCTGACACAGCTGGAAAAGCAGGGCTACCTGCTGCGCACCGTCTCGCCGTATGACAAGCGTATCCGGCTGCTGACGCTGACGCCTGAGGGAAAAGCCATTCTTGAAAGGCTCTCTCAGGTGATTGAGACGTATCAGGCGCGCGTATCGCAAAACATCGCGCCGGAACATCTCGATATTTTCAGCGCCACACTCAATCAAATCGCCTGCAATTTGCGGACAATCCGCGAAGAAGATAATAAGACCGAAAAATAATGACTCCTGAACAAAAGTTTGCCCGCTGGGTAAGGGTGAGTATTGCCTCTTTCCTGCTGATGTTTGTCTACTTTATCGTCGCGGATATCTGGATCCCGCTGACGCCGGACTCCACCGTGATGCGCGTGGTGACCCCGGTGTCTGCCCGCGTCTCCGGGTATGTGGCGGCGGTACATGTCCACAACAATAGCCAGGTTAAGAGAGGCGATCTGCTGTTTGAGCTCGACGCCACGCCGTTTCGCAATAAGGTCGAAGCGGCGCAGATTGCGCTGGAACAGGCGCGTCTGTCTAACGATCAGCTGGACGCGCAGATTGCCGCGGCGCAGGCCAGCCTGAAAACCGCGGTGCTGACGGCGCGTAACGACAAAGTGACCTTCGACCGCTACCAGAAACTGAGCACCTTGCAGAACGTGTCGCAGGCGGATCTGGATAAGGTCCGTACCACCTGGCAGAGCAGCGAGCAGTCCGTCAGCTCGATTCAGGCGAATATTCATAACCTGCGCATTCAGCGCGGCGAGCGGGATGAGCACCGCAACGTGACGCTGCAAAAATACCGTAACGCGCTGGATGAAGCGGAGCTGAATCTTGGCTGGACGAAGGTCTACGCCGAGGCGGACGGCACGGTCAGTAACCTGCAATTAAGCCCCGGTTTTTACGCCTCGTCCGGTTCGGCTGCGCTGGCGCTGGTGAACACCCGGATCGATATCGTGGCGGATTTCCGCGAGAAGAGCCTGCGGCATACCCACCAGGGGACCGACGCCGCCGTGGTGTTTGACGCCTTCCCGGGGCAAGTTTTCCGTGCCCACGTCACCAGCAGCGACGCGGGGATCCTCGCCGGACAGGAGGCCGTAAACGGTCAACTTTCTGAACCGGAAACCTCCAACCGCTGGGTGCGTGATGCCCAGCGTATGCGCATTCACGTGGCGCTGGACGAAGCCTTACCGAAGTCGCTGCCGACCGGCGCGCGCGCCACCGTGCAGCTCTACAATAGCGAAGGGCCGTTTGCGCGATTCTTCTCCGGGATGCAAATCCATCTGGTGAGCCTGCTTCACTATGTCTATTAGCACCCTGGCGCGGGTATTTACCCCGCACGGCAACATCGTCTATACGGCAAACGACTTTCGCCAGACCCTGCGTATCGTCTTTGCCGGGATGATTGCGCTCAGTATTTCGAGTTTCTACAACACCAGCTACGGCGTGTTTTTTGTGGTCTATCCGATCATGCTGCTCTCGCTGGTGCCGGTGTTTAACCGCCACGTGGCGAAGCAGTTTATCTTCAGCGCCTCGCTGAACTGCATCGAAATGGTGTTTATCATCGGCTATCTGTCCCAGTGGCCGGTCATTATGACGCTGGTGGTGTTTGCCCTGTACGTGATGCGTTTTCGCTTTATGAGTAAGGGGCCGCTGTTCCTGTTCGGCTCGATGGGCGTGGTTTGCCAGAGCGTGATGCTCAACTTTATGAGCTACCCCACCACCAACTGGCACACGCTTTTATTCTCTAACATCGAAGCGAGCGTAATGGCGGTGTGCCTGAGCGCGCTGATGAACTACCTGCTGCCGGACGTGGAGCCGCGTAAGCCGCCGCCGCTGATCGAGAAAGATGACGCCCGCGTGCGCCACGAGTCTCTGCTCTCGGGCACCGTGGCGACGCTGATTTTCGTGGTGTTCCAGATGAGCGACTTAAGCGATTCGCTTTCGGCGCTGATGGCGGGCATTCTGATCCTGTTCCCGATGCACTATCGCGGATCGGTTATCAGCTCCATCTGGCGCGTAGTCGGCGTGGTGCTGGGGTGTCTTTATATCCTTGTCGTCCAGCTTATCCTCTACGATCACAGCAGCCATATGCTGCTGATGATGCCGCTGATTGGCCTTGGACTGGCGTTTGGCGCGCGTCTGCACGTAATGGAGAAGGTCGGCGCCGGGGTAGGCTTCGCCAGTATCACCACCATCGGCATTATGTTCGGGCAGAACATGCATCCGGACAGCGACCTGGTGTTCAGCGATCTGTACCGCATCACCTCCGTCACCTTCGCGCTGGTGGTCACGCTGACGATGGTCTTTCTGGTGCACCTGATCCTGAACCGCTTCGAGGCGACGCGCTACGTTATCGCGCCGCCAAAAGCAGATTAATGCCCCAGCACGGCGGGCAGTTGCGAGAGCAGAAACAGGATCAGGCCAATTGTTCCGCCCACCAGGGTACCGTTAACGCGAATGAACTGAAGATCTTTACCGATATTGAGTTCTATCTGGCGTGACATGTCTTTGGCATCCCAGCTTTTCACCGTGTCGCTGATATGGCGCGTCAGGAACGCGGCGAAATCCGGCGCCACGCGGTGCGCGGCATGCTCCAGATGCTCATTCAGCGACGCCCGCAGGCTGGCGTCGTTGGTCAGCGTTTCGCCAAACCACAGCCCGGCGTTGGCGATACGCTGCTTCACGCGGGAATCATCGCTCTGCATGTCATTTTTCAGCCACTGGCGCAGGTCAGCCCACATTTCCCCCAGATAGCGGTTAAAGGCTTCGTCATTCTTCAGGTAGTGTTTGATATTCTCGGCTTTCGCCGTCGTCTCCGGATCGTTTTTCAGATTGTCGATGAACTTGATCGTGGCGCGGTCAAACGCCTGACGGATCTGGTGCGTGCGGTCGTGGCTGATATCGTCCAGCAGCGTGTTCACCGCGTTCGACACCATCTCCGCGCTTTGATCGCCCAGCCACTCGGTGGGCAGCACCATCGCCTTGCGCGGATGCTCGGTCTTAAGCCAGTGGACGATTTGGTCGGCAATAAATTCCCGCGTGCTTTCCCGCTGAATCAGGGTAATCAGGCGGTTGATGATGGCGTCCAGCAGCACCTGGTGACGGTTGTTTTTGGTCATGCTTTCCAGCATGACGGCGCTGGTCTCGGTTAGATCGACCTTATCGATAGCCTTGTGGACGGCGCGTTTGAGCAGGCGCTGGATGCGCCCATCGTCGGTAAGTTCCAGAAAACCGCTCATCACCTGCACCAGATGCTGCCCCACGCGCCGGGCGTTATCGGGCTGGCTGAACCAGGTCCCAATCATCTGTGCGGGCTCGTAGCGACGGATAAGATCGACAAGAGATTGCGTATCGAGAAACTTTTCCTGCACGAACTGGCCGAGATTGTCGCCGATGCGGTCTTTATTGCGCGGGATAATCGCCGTATGGCGCGAGATATAGGGAATTGGCACCCGGCGGAACAGCGCGACAACGGCAAACCAGTCCGCCAGCGCGCCGACCATCGCCGCTTCGGCAATGGCCTTTACGCCGCGCACCCAGAAGGTTTGCGGCAGGAACAGAGTGGTGATAAACGCTGCGACGGCAATCAGCAGCAGCGACAGCGCGAGAAGCTTGGCGCGTTTGAGTTCGGTATGTTTTTCCATGGGTTAAGGATAGAGGGTGATGGAGGTAAAATGCAAAATGTGCTATCTGGTGAAGAATTAAAATTCCTCTTTTAACTGACAGATCAGAAGATTTGTTGCATTCTCTTTCTGGTTCGGAGTATTCGTTTTTCATAGCTAATAATAATCTACTTTCTGGGGTATATAAAATGAATTTACTGTATCGTTTTATAAATGAAATAAAAAATAAATCCTTGGATTTATATTTGTTACTTTTCTTTGTAGGTTGTTTTGTTTTGCTGAAAATAAAAGATCCAGTTCGAGTTTATTTGTCATATGCATTATTTATTGGCCTTTTAGTAATACTGTATTTAAAAAGGCAGCGAGCCCGGGAAATTATTATTCATTTTATTCGGTTCGAAAGTGGCGGTGTTGTAAATAAATTGGCCGGATGGGCGTCGCTCCTTGCTTGGGGGGCGTTTCTTCTTTTTCCTTTTGCAATAAATATACAGTTTGGTTTTCTTGCAAAAGTACTGTTAGTGATGTTCTCCATTTTTATTGTTATTAGCAGCGTTTTAACAATCTTTGTTCTCGAGAAAAATGGCCATGAGAAAGTAAAAAATATACGGGTTATGTTATTTTCATTTATATCAATTTGTTATGTTGCATCTAGTGCGTTCTCGGCAAGTTTATTTCTTCAGTTGAGTAATATGGATTTATCATCCAGTCCATGGTTGGAGTTTACATGGAAGCTCAGTTCATTTTTTGTATTGATATTTTTTATATTACAGTTGACTACTTACGTAATATTCATCGTGACTGCTGATCATGCAAAAGGATATAGGCTTTTTACTATTTTGGGCGCTTTAATGCTAACGAGTTTAATTGTATTATTTGTCTCAAGCAGGCCGGATGTAGTAGCATATTATGTTTTAAAATATTCTACTGGCAGTGAATGGCGGAGTGATTTTACATGTGAGAATGAAAAAATATCACGCCCTAATGAGAGATATTTCGGTTATAATACTGATAAGTACACAGCTTACTTTTTCAATCGTAACGGAAAGTGGGGGTTCGATGAGATAACTTGTGTTAAAAACTCGCAAGAGGGGAAAGGATATACTGTAAAAAATGTATCGACAGAAAATATCCCTCATTGGGTGAAATAATTAAAATCACAGTTCCCCCTGTCCGTAAACGAAAGGGGGAAAACGTATAAGAACCCTCCGTATATACCCAACTTTACCTTCAAAGCCAGTCAGATTGACTACCCTTAATACCCTAAGCGGTAAAACAAGGAGATTCGATATGGCTTACCAGACAGTAAATCCTGCCACGAACCAGCTCATCAAAGAATATCCCTCTCACACTGACGCAGACGTTGAAGCGGCGCTGAAGGCAGCCGATGCGCTCTATCACTCCGACTGGGCGAAAGGCGACATAAGCCAGCGCCTGCCGGTGCTGCATAAGCTGGCGGACCTGATCGACGAACGCGTGGAGGATCTGGCGAAAATCGCCAGTCAGGAGATGGGTAAGCTCATCGAACAAAGCCGCGGCGAAGTGAAGCTGTGCGCGCAAATCGCCCGCTACTATGCGGACAACGCGAAGCAGTTCCTGGCCCCGGTGAAGTATGACTCTGAACTCGGGGAAGCATGGGTTGAACATCACCCCATCGGCGTGCTGATGGCCGTCGAGCCATGGAACTTCCCGTACTATCAGCTGATGCGCGTTCTGGCGCCAAACCTGGCAGCGGGCAACCCGGTGATCGCCAAGCACGCCAGCATCGTGCCGCACTGTGCAGAGACCTTTGCACAGCTGGTACGTGAAGCGGGCGCGCCGGAAGGGGCGTGGACCAACCTGTTTATCTCGTCCGAACAGGTGGCGAACATCATCGCCGACGATCGCGTACAGGGGGCGGCGCTGACCGGTTCAGAAAAAGCGGGTAGCGTGGTTGCGGCACAGGCTGCGAAGCACCTCAAAAAATCGACCCTGGAACTGGGCGGGAACGACGTGTTCGTGGTGCTGGACGATGCCGACCTGGATAAAGCCGTGAAGATCGGCGTTAACGCGCGGCTGAACAATGCCGGGCAGGTCTGTACCGCGGCGAAGCGCTTTATCCTGCATGAAAAGATTGCAGACGCCTTCCTGAGCAAATTCACCGAGGCGTTTAAGCAGGTGAAAATTGGCGATCCGCTGGACGAAAGCACCACGCTGGGGCCTTTGTCATCCAAAGACGCGCTGGAGACGCTAACTAAACAGGTTAACGAGGCGGTGAAAAATGGCGCGAAGCTGCACCATGGCGGCAAGCCGGTTCAGCGTGACGGAAGCTTCTTTGAGCCGACCATCCTGACGCATATCTCGCGTGATAACCCGGCGTACTTCGAGGAGTTCTTCGGTCCGGTAGCGCAGGTTTACGTGGTGAAAAGCGACGACGAAGCGGTCGCACTGGCTAACGATTCCCACTACGGTCTGGGCGGCGCGGTGTTCAGCCAGAACATCGAGCGCGCGAAGAAAATGGCGTCGCGCATTGAGACCGGGATGGTATACATCAACTGGCTCACCGACACTGCGGCAGAGCTGCCGTTCGGCGGCGTAAAACGTTCGGGTTACGGACGCGAGCTGTCGGACCTGGGGATCAAAGAGTTTGTGAACCAGAAGCTGGTGGTCGTTCGCAAGTAATGCGGTAATAAAAAAAACCTGCCATCCGGCAGGTTTTTTATTAACGGTCGCATCGCCTTTCTTGCCGGGTGGCGCTGCGCTTACCCGGCCTACAATCAATGTGCAATAATTTTAATACATTGCACCCTTCATTGTAGGCCCGTGCAAGCGTAGCGCCGCCGGGCAAAACGCGCAAACAGGCTTAGAAGGACACTCCACCGCCTACATATGCACCATCGATCAGCGTGTGGTTTGGACGACCGTCTTTACCGTCTACGCTCACGTGGCGATAGCCCACTTTCAGCGTGACAGGTTTGACTGGCGTCCAGCTTACGCCGCCGTTAGCTTCAACATAGTTCTTCACGCTGTTGTTCAGGCCGTCTGGCGCCACATAACCTTCACCAAACACGTGAATGCTGTCCGTAAGCGCAACGTTAACGCCGCCGCCAATCGGGAATGCCACGCCGTTATCGCCTTTTTTCGGGCCGATGTAGATGGCTTTCGCGCCAGCATTCAGCATCACCGGACCCACTTCCAGGTTGTAGCCTGCCCCAACGCCGCCGGTCTGGGTGCCGTCATCGGTGTTTTTCAGCCAGTTGCTCTCCGCATACAGGCCGGATGAGGATTTCCCCATTTCCAGATTGAGGTTAGTAAAGTTTTTACCCTGCTCAATGCTGCCACCCATGGCCAGTGCGGAGCCCGATACGGCGGTCAGAGCAGAAAGGATCAGGATGTTAAGTTTTTTCATGAGTGTTTCCTCGTCATTAAATTAATCTGAGGGCACCTTAACAAGCGATGTTTATGACTGCAAATGTGATAGGTCTCGCATTTATATGCTGTTTGTGTTGGGTTTTTGAATGGTAAATGTTGATGAATTGTTTATATGGCAAATCGTCAATGTCCAATACATTCGCGTTTAGGGACAGTTTACATTCCTGGCTAAACGTAAAATGAACGAGGCGAAAATAGTCCTTCGCCATGAATTAATTGGGTTTCTAATAATTTCCAAAAGTATTTCAGCTGACACAGATAAAGACAGAGGTTTACATTTCTGGTGATTGATATACGTCCGTACGCGCCGCTTCGTTGCCATTACATGTCATTTTTCTGACACGTTTCTTCATTACGTTGTTGGCTTCACTTACTGGATGCTAACAATATGAAAAGAAAAATTATTCCTGTGCTAATCGGTTGTGCGCTCTCTTTCTCTGGCCTGGCGGCACAGCCAACCGCGGAGCGCTACGTCGTCAGCTTTCCCGAAGGCGCGCATGTCAAATACAGCGGTGCGTTTGCCAGCGCATTCCCGAACGGGCTCCCGGTGGGGATGGGTTCGGGTTTGTTATTCACGGGCAAGCAGGGCGATGCGCTGACGTTTGCGACCGTGACCGATCGCGGTCCTAACGCGGATTCGCCAAAAATGGGGAAAAGCGATGCCAAAATCTTTGCTACCCCGGATTTCGCCCCGCTGCTGATGACGATCCGTGTGCTAAACGGCAAAGCGGAGGCCGTGGACGCGCGACCGCTGCATGATGATAAAGGCGAGATCAACGGCCTGCCGCTGCAAAGCGGCGTGATTGGATCTACCAATGAAGTCGCGCTAAGCGACACCTTAAAAGTGCTGAAAGGCGATAACCGCGGGCTGGATACGGAAGGCATCACGCCGGACGGGAAGGGCGGTTACTGGCTGTGCGATGAGTATGGCCCGTTCCTGATTAACGTCGACAGTAAAGGGAAAATCCTCGCGATCCACGGTCCGCAGGCGACGGAAGGGGAGAAATCCATCGCGGGCGGTCTGCCAAACGTTATCAAATGGCGTCAGGCAAACCGGGGCTTTGAAGGGCTGACCCGCATGCCGGACGGACGCATTATCGCCGCCGTGCAAAGCACGCTGGATATCGACGGGAAGAGCAAAAAACAGGCGCTGTTTACGCGTCTGGTGAGCTTCGATCCGGCGACCGGGAAAACCGCGATGTATGGCTACCCTGTCGACAGCGCGGCCTACAGCAAAAACAGCGACGCCAAAATCGGCGACATAGTGGCGCTGGATAACCACACCATCCTGCTGATTGAACAGGGCGAGGATAAAAATGACGCAATGCGTAACCTCATCTACAGGGTTGATCTGAGCAAGGCGAGCGATCTGGCGGCCTTCGACAAGCCGGGCGAATACCCGGAGTTTGATGATGAGAAAACGCTGGCGCAGCGCGGCATCACGCTTGCGGAAAAAACGCAGGTGGTCGATCTGCGCGCGCTGGGCTGGCAGCAGGAAAAGGCCGAAGGGCTGGCGCTGATTGACAGCAAAACGCTGGCAGTGGCGAACGATAATGACTTTGGCGTGAAGGTGGCGATGCAGAAGCCAGTCGAAGGCAAGAAGCTCAAGGATTATCGGGTGAACGCGCAGGGGGCGCTGACGCTGGATGACAAACCGGTTGAAACCACCCTCAGCGTGAAGCCGTTGAAGAAACCGGAGTCCGACAGCGAGCTGTGGATTGTGACGCTGCCGGAGGCGTTGAACTAGGGCTGAGCCACTTACCCTCTCCCCGCGGGGGGAGAGGGGAGGTAGAGCTAGATCGTTTTAGCACTCCTTTCCCAGGTTTCGACCAGATGATCTCGCAGGTTTCCGGTTCCGTGCATTGTCACCAGAAGATTCTGTCGCGCGCGGGTAAAACCGACGTAAAGGCGTTTGATATCGTCACTCAGATCTTCGCTGTCCCTTTCCTTTGCCGCATCCATAATGGCGACCGAGTTAAACTCAAGCCCCTTGCTGCTAGGCAGCGGCATGACGCAGAGGAAATCATTCTGCGGGGACCAGTGCTTTTTATCATCACTTGAGACAATCATCTGATATGGGATCTTGCGGGCTTCAAGCCGTGGCGCGAGCATACCTGAAATGCTGTACGTTGAGGGGCACAGTATGGCGATTTCCGACCATGCAACACCCTCCTGTCGCTGCTCTGTGACCCAATCAAGGACGCGTGTAATCTCCTCGTCCTGATTATCAAAGCTGGCCAGCGCCGGATACTTCCCGGACAGACCTCCTGCGGCAGGCTGCTGGTATTTGAGTGAAGCTTCTATGTGATTATTGAGATAATTAAATGCTACGCTGCTGGCAAAATGGAGTATTTGTCGGGTGTTACGATAATTGGTATCCAGGATAGTTGTGCGGCCCTGAGCCTTTATATCGACGCTGGACAGGGTAAAATCGAGAGCTTTCTTTTTCTGATAAATTGATTGAGCATCGTCGTACAGGAAAAGCAGGGAGCTATCTTTATTGTCCGGCATCTTAGCGAGAATTCTGAGCCATTCCGGCTTAAAATCGTGTCCTTCATCGATCAAAACGGCGCTGTACTGCTCCGGTTTGATCACTCCCTCTTCAAATGCCACCGTTAGCGCATTCTCCATCAGTTCAATAAAGTTTTTGCTCCTGGGGGGAAGACGCCGATGCGCGTTTAATTGTTGATAACACCAGGCGTGAAAATGGGTGACGTCGACGGGAAGGCGGAGAGTGTGTTGCTCCAGTTGTGCTTTGAGTTTTTTGGCCAACGTAATGTTGTAACAAATCACCAGTATCGGTTTGGTGTTTTCAATGTTGTTAGCAAGCTCAATACATCGGTGGTGCAAAATGAGCGTTTTGCCAGAGCCTGCCACGCCATGAATAACACGGTGTCCCGACCCCATACTTCTGGCAAGTTGTTCCTGGTTCCTGTCCATCATGCATACCACATCAGGAGTGTGGAACGTAAAATTATCCAGATCAACCCGCGTCACGGATGAGTTAATACGTGCATCGGGATAAAGATGCCACCGAATGCGGTCAAGTTGTTGTGGGGTAGCATGATGGGCGAAGCGATGTCTCAGAAGGGATTCGAGCCGGACGGAGATTTGTTCTCGGGTCATAAACTCGGTCAGCTCATCTTTGCAAATTACCTGGCTGGTGGGCAATATCTCATTCAACTCTTCGGGTGTAAAATTCTTTTCTAACTGTGCTCGGGTGATGTTGCTCAAATAAACACCATACCCATACGGCATAATAAAACCGCCCTCATGCTCTCCCTGTTGCTGGCGAAGCAGAGGATCTTTTTTCAGGCTGTTAATGATATGAAAGGTATATTGTCGAACCTGTTCGAGTGGGTTCTTCAACGGCTCTATGCCGTTTTTGGTTTCATAATTAATATGGGTTTTATTAGCTGATTTTATTTTGGTGATAAACCAATCTTTCACTTCTATAAACAGCAGCCCTCTATCGGGGGCCAGAATCACAAAATCAGGATGATCGTCTTTGTCACCCATTCGGGTATCATACCAGCAGGTAAACTGTTCGCTGAGCCCACCCTCCAGAAGCCTTGCCAGCCTTTTTTCTCCGGCCGTAATTTTCTCGCTACAGCTGCTAATTGTGGGAATAATGATTGCCATATTACGCCTACCAATTGATGAAAATTATACAAATCCAATTAATTAATATTGTAAGGTATATTAATCAAAGCATGATTTCATTATTGGTAAGAACATAACAGACAATATTGCAAACAGAAAGGGCGAAACCCGCATTTTACTTCAATGAAATACGCTCCCTTTTTTGTTTAAAAGGGAGCGGCGATTTACTTTTTCAGCCCCGCAAACGCTGCCCGAATTTCCTCTTCCGGCAGCTGTATTCCAATAAACACCATCACGCTGTGCGGCACTTCATCGTCCCACGGGCGATCCCAGTCGGCGCTGTACAGGCGCTGCACGCCCTGGAACAGCAGGCGGTTCGGCTCGCCGTCGATCCACAGCATCCCTTTATAGCGCAGCAGCTTGTCGGCAAATGACAGTAGCAGGTTCTCCATCACGCGGGAGACCTCGCTGATGTCAACCGGGTAGTCCAGCTCAACCACAATCGACGTCACGTCGTTTTGCTTGTCGGACATAAAGTGGAAGCGCGGTTTCGCGGTGACGTTCTCTTCCAGCATAAAGCCGTTGGTGTTGAACAGCTGAGCGAGATCGATATCGCCATGCGTCACCGTGTAAATGGGCGCACGCGAGTTGATGCGCGTCAGGCGCTCGCGCAGTTTTTCACTTTCACCCGCCACGTCGGTTTTGGTCAGCAGGATGCGGTCGGCGTAGCCAACCTGGGACTGGGCGATGGTGAACTGGTTCATCTGCTCGTCGGCGTGTACCGCATCCACCAGAGCGATGACGCCGTCCAGCAGATAGCGCTGGCAAATGATCTCATGGGAGAAAAAGGTCTGAATAATCGGGCCGGGGTCGGCCATGCCGGTGCACTCGATCACCAGTCGGTCGAAGTCGATGTCACCGCGATCGCGGCTGTCGAGCAGGTCCAGCAGGGCGTCTTCTAATTCGTTAGAGCGGGTGCAGCAGATGCAGCCGTTGGTCAGGGTTTTGATCTGGGTGGCGCGGTCGCCAATCAGCTGATCGTCAACGGAGACTTCGCCAAATTCGTTTTCGATGACGGCGATTTTGAAGCCGTGCTGCTCGTTCAGAATGTGGCGCAGCAGGGTGGTTTTACCGGCGCCGAGGAAACCGGTCAGCAGGGTAACGGCAATCGGGGTCATGGTTTCTCCTTTAGCAGCAGCGGACGCCGCCTTCTCCACTTCCGCCGTAGCGCGCTTCCTGACGCTCGCGGAAGAATTCAGTGTAGGTCATGTACGGCTTATCCGGATGGTTGGTCTTCATATGCTCAACGTAGTTGTCATAATCCGGAATGCCAATCAGCATTTTCGCCGCCTGACCGAGGTATTTTTTTGCTTCGCCTAAGTTACCAAACATTGAGGGTTCCAGATAGAAGAAGCCCGGTGGCGCTACGCTTACCGGGCCTACAGTAACATGCTTAATTAATGGTGTGAGGAGGTCTTCACGCCGCCTTCCGGCACCGGTACGTACGGGGTCTCTTTGTCCGTACGGCCCTCAACGTTACGCACTTTCATCCAGGTTTTGATGCCGTAGAAGATAATGCTGTACACCACCACCAGGAACAGAATGCTCAGACCCGCGTTGGTGTAGTTGTTCACCACGATATGGTTCATGTTGGCAATCTGCTGCGCGGTCAGATCCGCGCCGCCTGCGGCAATCTTCTCTTTGTACTGGTTAGCCATGAAGAAGAAGCCTTCCAGCTGCGGGTTGGTGCTGAACAGTTTCAGACCCAGCGCCCAGGTAGTGCAGAGCAGCAGCCACAGCGCAGGCACCACGGTGACCCAGATGTATTTGGTGCGTTTCATCTTCACGAGGACAACGGTACCCAGCACCAGGGCCACAGCCGCCAGCATCTGGTTAGAGATGCCGAACAGCGGCCACAGGCTCTTCACGCCGCCCAGCGGGTCAACAACGCCCTGATACAGCAGATAACCCCACAGGCCTACGCAGCCCGCAGTGCCCAGAACGCCGGCCACCAGAGAGTCGGTTTTCTTCAGGAATGGCACGAAGTTACCCAGCAGATCCTGCAACATGAAGCGGCCTGCACGCGTACCGGCATCCAGCGCGGTGAGGATGAACAGCGCTTCAAACAGAATACCGAAGTGGTACCAGAAGCCCATGTCCGCCCACGGCAGCACTTTGTGGAACACGTGTGCGATACCCACCGCCAGCGTTGGCGCGCCACCTGCGCGGTTCAGCACGGACGGTTCGCCGATGTCTTTCGCGGTCTGCATGATCTGCTCAGGCGAAATCACGAAGCCCCAGGAGCTGACGGTCGCCGCCGCGTGTGCGCTGGCGTCTTTCAGCTGTGCCAGGATCAGCGCGGTATTTTCGCCGCCCATCTCATGCAGGTTTGGCATGGTAATGCCGAGACCCGCCGGCGGGGTGTTCATCGCAAAGTACAGGCCAGGCTCGATAATCGACGCCGCAACCAGCGCCATGATCGCCACGAAGGATTCCATCAGCATCGCGCCGTAACCGATGAAGCGCGCGTCGGTTTCGTTGGCCATCAGCTTCGGCGTGGTGCCGGAGGCGATCAGCGCGTGGAAGCCAGACACGGCACCGCAGGCAATGGTGATAAACAGGAACGGGAACAGGGCGCCTTTCCACAGCGGACCGGTACCGTCAATGTACTGCGTCACCGCCGGCATTTTCAGCTCCGGGTTGATGATCACAATACCAATGGCCAGCCCGACGATAACGCCGATTTTCAGGAAGGTTGCCAGGTAGTCACGCGGAGCCAGAATCAGCCACACCGGCAGCAGCGCTGAGATGAATGCGTAGCCGATCAGCGCGAAGGTGATGGTGGTGTCTTTAAAGGTCAGCGCCGGACCCCAGTACGGGTCGTGCGCAATCACGCCGCCGAAGTAGATGGAGGCGACCAGCAGCACGATACCGATGACCGACACCTCGCCAACGCGGCCAGGGCGCAGGAAGCGCATGTAGATGCCCATGAACAGCGCAATCGGTACGGTAGAGCAGACGGTGAAGACGCCCCACGGACTTTCGGCCAGCGCTTTCACCACGATCAGGGCCAGCACCGCCAGGATGATGATCATGATCAGGAAGCAGCCGAACAGGGCGATCGTGCCTGGCACGCGGCCCATCTCCTCTTTGATCATCTCGCCCAGCGACGAACCGTTACGGCGCGAGGAGATAAACAGCACCATAAAGTCCTGCACCGCTCCCGCCAGCACCACGCCCGCCAGCAGCCAGAGCGTACCCGGCAGGTAGCCCATCTGCGCAGCCAGCACCGGACCGACCAGCGGACCCGCGCCTGCAATGGCGGCGAAGTGGTGACCAAACAGCACGTAACGGTTGGTTGGCACGTAGTTCAGGCCGTCGTTGTTAATAACCGCCGGGGTGGCGCGCGTCGGGTCGAGCTTCATAACCTTCTGCGCGATGTACAAGCTGTAGTAGCGATAAGCCACAAGGTAGACGGAAACCGACGCGACCACGATCCACAGGGCGCTGACGTGCTCGCCCCGGCGTAATGCGACAACCGCCAGACAGAAAGCACCGATGATCCCGAGGATGGCCCAGGGCACGTGCTTAAGTAGTTTTTTAGTATCCATAATAAGACCTGGTTTTTTATGTAAAGAAAAAAGGGTCAGGGTTCGTTGTGAGGAGGTATTGATTAATGCTGGAGCGATCGTGCCAGATCCTCGCGCGTGTAAAGCACGGTAAATGGGTGAGTGGTTGAAAGCGATGCGTGAGCGGTCAAAAGCGAGGGTGAGTGGTTAAGGCTCACCCCCGGTGGGAGAAAATATGTGATTGAGATCACTGAGAATAATCTAGCCCTGTGGGCTTTTGTCGTTCGCTTCAGGGCAGTGCACGCAGCGGCAGGGCTGATACGCGGGCAGCAGCTGATAGCGCCCTTTGCCGTCGTGTTCAATAATCGGGGAAAGCGCCTGTAAATCGCGGTACACCGTGCGTTCGGTAATGCCAAATTTTTGCATCAGATCGCGGCGATTAACGCTTCCGTTGCGGTGCAGGGCAATAATGATTTCAACCAGACGTTCAGCCGAGCGGCTTCGGGGTGAAGGGGCCATAAGACTTTCCAGCGTTAAGGGGGCGGCTGACGACGTTGCCAGCCGCCCCGGAAAATTTATCTTATGGATAGTTAACGGCGCACCTTTGCGGAAACCTTAGCGTTTTTTTGTGCAACGGGATCAAATCGCGGCCTCCATCTCCATCATCACCGGGTGGAAACGGCGTTTGAAGTAGATCAGGCCGTGCCCCTCGCTGCTGAGGATGATGTTCTTAATCTCTACAAGGTAGACCAGATGGGTGCCGATGGTTTGCACCTGGGTTATCTCACCTTCCAGGCTTGCCAGAGCGCCTTTCAGCACCGGCTGCGCCAGCGGTCCTTTCTGCCAGCAGGAGAGAGCAAAGCGCTCATCCATTGCCATGCCGGTCATCCCGGCAAAGTGGCGGGCCATGATCTCCTGCTCGTGGTTCAGCACGTTGACGCACAGTTTGCCGTTGCCCTGGAAGACCGGGTTCATGGCGCTGTTGGCGTTGATGCAGACCATGACCGAGGGCGGGGTGTCCGTGACCGAGCAGACGGCGGTGGCGGTAATGCCGCAGCGACCCGCATCGCCCTCGGTGGTGACCACATTCACCGCCGCCGACAGGCTGGCCATCGCGTCGCGAAAACGCAGGCGTTCTTCAGATTGCATTGAAACCTCCCGCTGCGTTATTTCAGCAGCTTATCCAGCATATTGATATCAGTGTTGTTGTGCAGGTGCGGTACGGTCCAGCCGTGCTGGTCGTACTCGGACATGCAGCGGTCAACCATCGCCATCATCTTGTCCATGTTGCCGGAGCTTTGCGCCTGACGCAGGCATTGCAGGCGGACCTCATCCTGGCTACCGGAGTAGTTGATTTCGTACAGCTCGTGACGTCCGCCAAACTCGCTGCCGATGGCATCCCACATCAGTTTCAGAATCTTGATGCGTTCGACATGATCCATCCCGTTGGAGCCGCGCACGTACTTCGCTAGGTACTGGTCGATCTGCGGGTTGTTCAGGTCCCGCGCGCTGGACGGCAGGTAGATCAGCCCCGAGGTCACGTTACGTTCGATGATGTTCTTGATCTTCGCATAGGCCATTGGCGCCATCACGCGGTAGGTCTGTAACGCCGCGTGGTCAGGCAGATACGCGCCGTTTACCCACGGAGTGGCTTCGGAGCACATGGAGTCGCTCAGCGCCCAGAACATGTTGCGCCATGCCACCACTTCGCCGAGATCCGCCTGCACGCCGCGGAACTCGAGGGTGCCGGTACACTCCAGCGACTTCTTCAGCAGAGCGGTGATGAAGTCGAGCTTCACTGCCAGACGCACGCAGGCCTGAAGCGGGTACATGCGGGCGAAGCCACCTTCCATCGTCCAGCGACGGCAGCGGTCGAAATCACGGTAGATCAGCACGTTTTCCCACGGGATCAGCACATGATCCATTACCAGAATGGCGTCGTTCTCGTCAAAGCGGCTGGAGAGCGGGTAGTCGTACGGAGAGCCTGTCGCCCCTGCCACCATCTCGTAAGAGGCGCGGGAGATCAGCTTCACCCCTTCGGCATCCATCGGCGCGACGAACATCAGCGCGAAGTCCGGGTTTTCGCCCATCACCTGCGCAGAACCAAAACCGATCATGTTGTAGTGGGTCAATGCCGAGTTGGTGGCCACCACTTTCGCGCCGCTGACGATGATCCCGGCGTCGGTCTCTTTCTCCAGCTTGATGTAAACGTCTTTCACCTCGTCCGCCGGTTTATGGCGATCGATCGGCGGGTTGACGATGGCGTGGTTAAAGTACAGGCCGGTTTCCTGAATACGGGTGTACCAGTTGCGGGCGTTCTGCTCGAACTGACCGTAGAAGGCAGGGTTAGCGCCGAGCGCGCAGCCGAACGCGGCTTTGTAGTCCGGCGTACGCCCCATCCAGCCGTAGCTCAGGCGCGACCACTCGGCGATGGCGTCACGCTGCTGGCGCAGATCGTCGGCACTTTTCGCCACGCGGAAGAATTTATGGGTGTAGCCGCCGCTGCCGGTGTCGGTACCCCAGCAGAGGGTATCCTGTATGTCTGGCTTGTGCAGGGCATCGTACATCTGGGCGATGGACGCCGCCGCATTGCGAAATGCCGGGTGGGTAGTGACGTCCTTAACGCGCTCGCCGTAGATATAAATCTCACGGCCATCTTGCAGGCTTTTTAAATACTCTTCACCGGTTAACGGACGTTTGGCATCAGCGCGAAAATCTTCAGGCTTCATAGGGACCTCGTATCGGAAGATGGTTGTTAAATTTATGTTTTGTTTTTGTTGTTTAATTGAAGCTTGAGACGGGCGGAACGTGAAGGGACGATTGGGACAACGGCAGGTACTTTTCGGGTGAGAGGTGGTTTTGTGATCTGTGCGGCTTTTCGGCGGGTGGCGCTGCGCTTACCCGCCCTACGAACCGTTATGCGTTCAGGAAACCGGTACTTTCTGCGCCCGGTATGCGCTGGGTGAGCACCCCGTCAGTCGGTTAAAAAAACGGGCGAAATAGGCCGGATCTTTAAACCCCAGCTGCCAGGCAATTTCGCTCACTGTGCTGTCGGAAAACAGCAGCAAACGCCTGGCTTCCCGCAGCTGGCGGTCGAAGATCAGCCGTTTCGGCGAGCGGTTGGCGAAGCGGCGACAGATATCGGTCAGGCGAGATTCGGTGAGATGCAATTCGCTGGCATACTCCGGCACCGTCCAGTGCTCGTGGTAATGAGCATCTGTCAGCTGGTTAAAGCGCTGAAAAAGCTTCAGCTCACCGCGCATGCCGCCTGACGCGTGGTCGTCGAGCTTCGCGTTGCGCAGCAGCAGGGTAAAAACGGCCTGGGCCAGCAGGACCAGCGTATGCTCGCGACCGGGCAGTTGTTCCGTGGATTCCCGGGCAATTAGCTGCCAGTAGTGCTTCAGCGCCGCCAGCTCGTCAGGCCTGTCGGCAAGCGACAGGCAGATCCCCGGCAGGCCGAACGCTTCCCGCGTACCGGGGTAGAGCACTTCTAACAGCGGCCAGATGAGATCCTCGCGCACCGTCAGCACGTGGCCGTCGCTGTCGGATTCGGTAATAAACGCGTGCGGCACCGACGGTGGCGTTAGCACGAACAGCGGCGCCTGCACCGAGTAACGGTGGTCGTCGAGCTGGAGCTCAATCTGCCCGGTGTCGAGAAAATGCATCTGAAAATACTGGTCGTGGCGGTGCGCCTGCATGTCGCGGCCAAAAAAGGCCGCCATGCGGGCAAACGACTGGTAGTGCACATCGTCTGTGCCCAGACTTTCGTCGTAATCCTTGCTGATATCAATGTTGGCGATGGGGCTCTGGCACATGATCATTCCTCTGTTGATCCCGCTGCGTCATCGGAATGCGCGTCAGTACCAGCGCGCCCACCACCAGCAGACCCGCCACGAACCACAGTCCCGAGCTGAAGCTGCCGGTCGCGTCGCGCAAAATACCTATCAGCAATGGGCTGACGGCAGACCCGACGTTGCCGATGGCGTTGATCACCGCCAGCGCCACCGCGCGGGATTGCAGGCTAATAACCTGATCCGGCGTGGTCCAGAATATCGCCATGGCGGTAAACGATCCGGTTGAGGCCATGATGATGCCAAGCAGCTGGATCAGGCTGTGATCGGTCGCCGAGGCCAGCATCCATCCCGCCGCTGCAAACAGATACGGCAGGATGGTGTGCTTTTTTCGCTCTTTCAGCCTGTCGGAGCGGCGGCTCCACCAGATCATCCCGAGGATGGTGCAAAACTGCGGGATCGCCGCCAGCAGGCCAATCACGATATTGCTGCTGCCGGTGTTGAAGCTTTGCAGGATCTGCGGCGTCCAGATGTTGATCGCGCTCAGCGTATTCGTCAGGCAGAAGTAGGCCAGCGTGTAGAGCAGCACGGCGGGCGTCAGCACCTCGCGCAGCGTCGAGCGCGGCGTGGCGGCGTGCGCAATGGCCAGCTCCTGTTCGCGGGCGATCATCGTTTTGAGTGCCTGCTTTTCGTCATCATCCAGCCAGGTGGCCTGATCCGGGGTGTCGTTAAGGTAGAACCAGGTCACCACGCCGAGCACCACCGATGGCAGCCCCTCCAGCAGGAACAGCCACTGCCAGCCCTTCAGGTTCCACAGCCCGTCCATCGCCAGAATGTACCCGGAGAGGATCGAGCCGAGCATCATGGTCACCGGCATGGCGATCATAAACAGCGCGTTGGCGCGGGCGCGGTGATACGCCGGGAACCACCAGGTGAGATAGACCAGAATGCCCGGCAGGAAACCGGCTTCGGCAATGCCCACCAGCATGCGCAGGACGTAGAGCGTTTCGGGGCTGGTGGCGAACATGGTGCAGGTAGAGGCGATGCCCCACACCACCATGATCCCGGCGATCCAGCGGCGGGCGCCGACCTTCGCCAGCATGATGTTGTTGGGGATACCGCACAGCACGTAGGTCACGTAAAACAGCGTCGCGGCCAGGCCAAACATGGTTGACGTGAGGCCCAGATCTTTGCCCATCGTCAGCCCGGCAAAGCCGATGTTGATGCGATCGAGAAACGAGAAAACAAACAGGATAAAAAGAAACACGATCAAACGACGGAACAGCTTATTAATAACGCGATGTTCAACAGCTTTATTATGCAGGGTTGAGGTCGTCATGTTGCGCTCCACATCGTACGTTTAGTAGACGGATTTATTGTTATCAACTGCTGTGGTGACGTCGGTAAAGCGGGCCGCCAGCGCTTCGGCGCTGCGGGCGAGCAGGGTGGTATCCACGCCGACCGCGACAAACAACGCGCCGAGGCTGAGATAGCGTTTTGCCAGCTGTTCATTCGCCATCAGGATGCCGGGCGCTTTGCCCGCGCTGAGGATCTGCGCGATCGCCTGTTCAATGGCGGCCTGCACCTCCGGGTGCTGCGGATTACCGGCGAAGCCCATGTCGGCGCTCAGATCCGCCGGGCCGATAAACACGCCGTCCACCCCTTCCACGTCCAGGATCTGCGGCAGGTTTTTCAGCGCCTCGCGAGTTTCGATTTGCACCAGCACGCACATGGCGTCGTTAGCCTGATGCAGATACTCCGGGATGCGGTTCCAGCGCGACGCCCGCGCCAGCGCGCTGCCGACGCCGCGAATGCCGGCAGGCGGATAGCGGGTGGCGCTGACCGCCAGACGGGCTTCGTCGGCGTTTTGCACCATCGGCACCAGCAGGGTTTGCGCCCCCACGTCCAGCAGCTGCTTGATCTGCACCGGATCGTTCCACGATGGGCGCACCACCGGCTGGCTGGGATAAGGGGCGATGGCCTGGAGCTGAGTCAGGACGGTCTGCACGCTGTTCGGCGCGTGCTCCCCGTCGATCAGCAGCCAGTCAAAACCGGCCCCGGCCAGTAGCTCAGCGCTGTAGCTGCTGGTCAGCCCCAGCCACAGGCCGATTTGTGGCTTTCCGGCTTTCAGCGCGGTCTTAAATGCGTTTTCCATGGTGCACTCCTACACAAAGCGGCAGCTAATCGAGCCCATGTTGCCGTAGTCGACGTGGAAGGTGTCGCCTCTGCTGGCGGCAACCGGGCGGGTAAACGAGCCGCCGAGGATGATCTGGCCTGGCTCAAGCTGCACGTCGTATGGCGCGAGTTTGTTCGCCAGCCACGCCACGCCGTTTGCCGGGTGGTTAAGCACGCCTGCGGCGACCCCGGTCTCTTCGATCACGCCGTTGCGGTAGAGCAGGGCGGAGATCCAGCGCAGATCCAGCTCGTCGGGTTTAATCGGGCGGCCGCCGAGGATCACGCCCGCGTTGGCGGCGTTATCGGAGATGGTGTCGAACACCTTGCGCGGGCGCTGGGTTTCCGGGTCAACGTTATGGCAGCGGGCGTCGATCAGCTCCAGGGCGGGGATGACGTAATCCGTGGCGTTGTAGACGTCGAAGATTGTGCAGTTCGGGCCGCGCAGCGGTTTTGCCAGCACGAAGGCCAGCTCCACTTCGATGCGCGGGACGATAAAGCGATCCACGGGGATGTCGCTGCCGTCGTGGAAGAACATATCGTCCAGCAGCGCGCCGTAGTCCGGCTCGCTGATCTGCGAGCTGGCCTGCATCGCTTTGGAGGTGAGGCCGATCTTGTGGCCTTTCAGCACGCGGCCTTCGGCGATTTTCAGGCTCACCCATTCGCGCTGGACGGCGTAGGCGTCTTCAATGGTGATCTCCGGGTACTCCAGCGAGATCGCGCGGATCTGCTCCCGGGATTGTTCCGCCTGATGCAGGCGGTGGGCGATCAGGGTATGGGTGTGTTTGTCGAGCATGGCGTATCCTTTGTGCGGCTGTTGCCGGGTGGCGCTTCGCTTACCCGGTCTACGGTTCGGTGCTGCTGTTGCCGGGTGGCGCTGCGCTTACCCGGCCTACGGTTTGGGGCCGTTGTAGGCCCGGTAAGCGCAGCGCCACCGGGCGAGCAAACGGCTACTTAAACAACGCGTGCACGTTGTTCTGCTTGTAATTAAGCGTCGGGTGCAGCTCGTCGAGCTCGAACGACAGCGCCAGATAGCGGGCGGCCATCAGCTCTGCAAAATGCGTTTTGATCAGCGCAAACAGCATCTCCCCCACGGCTTCCCGGCTTTCCAGGCTGCGCCCCGCGCCGATCTTCAGCGTCATATGCACAAAGGCGTAATCGTGCTTACCGTCTGCCATCTGCCAGGTGTCCAGCCAGTGGGCGCGGCTGCGGATGCCGCCGATGGGGAAGATGCCCGTGGCGGCGAGCGCCTCGTTCACTTTGGCGAACAGCCCTGGCAGGTCGGCCTGCTCGCGGATGTTGTCGGTACATTCAGCAATAAAATGCGGCATGGTGGCTCCTTACGCGGGCAGCGGGAAAACGGCGTTGACCTGGCCGGTGCCGGAGCTGGCGAACAGCTCGGTGAGAAACTCCACCTTACCGTTGTATTTGTCCCAGCCGAGCATCCCCAGCAGCATCACCGTGTCGTGCATATTGCCCTCGCCGTAGCAGTAGTCGGCGTACTCCGGCAGCATGCTGCAAAACTCCTTGAACTGACCCTCGCGCCACAGCTTCACCACGCGCTCGTCCATCTGGCGGTCAAACTCGCGGGTGTAGCTGTTCATCCCTTCCTCCGCGCGCTGGTCGTCGATAAAGCGGTGCGAGAGCGAGCCGCTGGCAAGCACCGCCACGGTGCCGTCGTATTTTTCGATGGCACTGATGATGGCCTCGCCCAGCCTGCGGCTGTCGGCGAAGTCGTGAACCGTGCAGAACGCCGAGATGGAGACCACTTTGAAGTGCTTATCCGCGTTCATGTAGCGCATCGGCACCAGCGTGCCGTACTCCAGCTTCAGGCTCGGGATGTTGTGCGCCTTGGCGCGAACGCCAAGCTTCACCGCTTCGTCGGCAATCAGCTGGCCGAGTTCCGGGTTGCCGTCGTAGTCGTAGGTCATGTCGCGAATAAAATGCGGCAGCTCGTTGCTGGTGTAGACGCCCGAAAAATGGTCCGCGCAGTTGATGTGATACGCGCTGTTCACCAGCCAGTGGGTGTCGAAGACGATAATGGTGTCCACGCCCAGCTCGCGGCAGCGCTTGCTGATCTCTTTATGCCCGTCGATGGCCGACTGGCGGCAGCCGTGGTTTTTGCCCGGCAGTTCAGAGAGATACATTGACGGAACGTGTGTGATTTTTGCCGCTAAGGCTAATTTTCCCATGATCAGATCCCCCACTTTGGAATCGGATGGTCACCCATGGAGATACAGACGTTCTTCATCTCCGCGAAGACCTCGAAGCTGTACTCGCCGCCCTCACGCCCGGTGCCGGAGGCCTTCACGCCGCCAAACGGCTGGCGCAGGTCGCGCACGTTCTGGGTGTTGACGAACACCATGCCCGCTTCGATGCTGCGCGCCAGACGCAGCACTTTGCTGACGTCCTGGGTCCAGATGTAAGATGCCAGGCCGTACTCCACGTCGTTCGCCAGGCGCAGGCCTTCCGCTTCATCCTTAAACGGCAGCAGGCAGGCCACTGGCCCGAAGATCTCCTCCTGCGCCACGCGCATGCGGTTATCGACATCCGCCAGCACGGTCGGGCGCAGGAAGTTGCCGCCTTTCAGGTGCGCAGGCAGATCGGTCGGTTTGTCCGGGCCGCCCGCCAGCAGGGTTGCCCCCTCTTCAATGCCGAGGCGGATATAGCCGGAGACTTTTTCCCAGTGCTGCTGGCTGATGAGCGCGCCAATCTGGGTGTTCGGATCGGTCGGGTCGCCCACGCGCAGGCGGTTGGCGCGCTCGGCAAAGCGTTTGACGAACTCCGGGTAGATGCTCTGCTGGATGAAGATGCGCGAGCCGGCGGTGCAGCGTTCGCCGTTGATGGAGAAAATGGTGAACAGGGCGGCGTCCAGCGCGCGCTCGATGTCTGCGTCTTCGAAAATCAGCACCGGCGATTTGCCGCCCAGCTCCATGGAATACTTCTTCAGCCCGGCGTTTTTCATGATGTTGCGCCCGGTGGCGGTACCGCCGGTGAAGGAGACGGCGCGCACGTCATGATGACGCACCAGCGTGTCGCCCGCCGTGGCGCCATAGCCCTGCACCACGTTGAGCACGCCCGCCGGAATGCCCGCTTCGAGGGCCAGCTCGCCCAGACGGTCAGCGGTCAGCGGGGAGAGTTCAGACATCTTCAGCACCGCGGTATTCCCTAAGGCCAGGCACGGCGCGACCTTCCAGGTGGCGGTCATAAACGGCACGTTCCACGGCGACACCAGCGCGCAGACACCCACCGGCTGCACCAGGGTGTAGTTGAGCATCTTGTCGTCGACCGGGTAGGTTTTGCCGTTCATCTGCTGGCACACCTCGGCGAAGAACTCGAAGTTGTGCGAGGCGCGCGGAATGAGCACGTTTTTGGTCTGGTGGATCGGCAGGCCGGTGTCGGCGGTTTCCATCGCGGCAATGTCCGGCACGTTCTGGTCAATCAGATCCCCCAGGCGACGCATCAGGCGCGCGCGCTCCTTCATCGGCAGGTTGGCCCATTTCGGAAACGCCTCTTTGGCGGCGGCAACGGCCTGATGGATTTCGGCTTCGCCGCCGGAGGCCACTTCTGCCAGCACCTCGCCGGAGGCTGGGTTGGTGGTGTGGAAGTACTCACTTCCGGCGACGTTTTTACCGTTGATCCAGTGGTTAATCTTTTTCATTTTGCAGTCTCCTCACTGACAATTCGGTTTACCAGACGGCCTACGCCTTCCACTTCCACCACCACCTCATCGCCCGGCACCACGTCGGACAGCCCCTTCGGCGTGCCGGTGGCAATCATGTCGCCCGGTTGCAGGGTCATAAAATCGCTCAGATACGCAATCAAGTAGGGGATGCTGAAGATCAGGTCTGCCGTGGTGCCTTCCTGACGCAGTTCACCGTTGACGTAGGTGCGAAGACGAAGGTTGTGCGGGTCAGGAATGGCTTCTTTTGGCACTACGTTCGGGCTGATGGGGGTCAGCCCGTCGCGGCTTTTCACCCGCAGGTTCGGGCGATAGTAGTTTTCGAGATAATCGCGGATGGCGTAATCGTTGCACACCGTATAGCCCGCCACGTAGTCCATCGCCTCGGCTTCGCTGACCTTGCGCGCGGTTTTGCCGATGACCACCACCAGCTCCGCTTCGTAATGCATGTACTCGATATTGTTCGGGC
The DNA here is from genome assembly GCF_000534535.1 of Enterobacter sp. MGH 33. Lineage (NCBI taxonomy): Bacteria > Pseudomonadati > Pseudomonadota > Gammaproteobacteria > Enterobacterales > Enterobacteriaceae > Enterobacter > Enterobacter sp. MGH 33. The sequence goes on from NZ_KI973212.1 coordinate 935,447, forward strand.
GCACCGACGTCTGGTTGTCGCCGTTAAAGGTATTCGGCGCTTTGATAAACACCAGCGGCTCGGTGGGTGGCTTGAAGTCCAGCTCGCTGGCGTGGTCGGCATAGTTCAGACCGAGGGCAAACAGCGTGGCGTGCGGCGGCGTGCGCGGAGCGATGGCAACGTCGCGTTCCTCCACCACCGGGTTTTCCAGCGGCGGAAATCCTTCTGCCAGAATACGTACCCGATCGCCCGGGCGAACTTCGACGCGGCTTTGCGGAGTGCCGAGCAATATCGCATCGCCGGGGTTCAGGGTGGCAAATTCGCTCAGGGCGCTCAGCAGTTCGGCGGCGTTGCGGTGCAGATCGGCCGTGTTCCAGTGGTCCGCTTCGCGGCCGTTGATCTCGGTGATGATGGTCAGATTATCCACATTATCAACGGCGACAGGTTCGCCGAGCGGGCAAAATCCATCCCGGCATTTGGCTTTGATCGCCGGACGGTAGAAGCTCTCTTCCGGCAGGCTGATTTCGTTAGCCAGCGCGTAGCCGGCGATGTACGCCGCCGCCTCTTCAACGCGTACTTTGCTGGCGGTTTTGCCCACCACCAGCGCCACCGTCGCGCCGCTTAACACGGTTTCTCCCTGCGGGAAGGGAATCGGTTCGCCTGCGCGGATAACAGTGTTATGTGGCTTGATAAACCACACCGCCGTTTTTGGCGGCGCGTTATAGGGGGCTTTTTCAAACGCCTCAGCCCAGGCCACACGCTGGCTTTGGTGGTTTAGCGCTACGGCAAAAACAGTACCTTTCATTCCCATACTCCTCAAACCGGCTGTCCGGTTTTGATTTCATTAATATGTTAATGATCTGGTTTTATGCTTTTGCTGTTCGTTTCGCAATCAGAAGTGAATAATTTGTGATGCGAATAACAATAAATTTACATAAAAGGGTAGATTGATATTTAAATCAATAAGTTAAAAAAATAACTTTGTTTCTGTTAGACTTTTTGGGTTAAAACGTGTTGTCTATAAAAGCATCTGTTTTTAATTGTTTATTTGTTAATGATGTAAGGGGTAGATGATGCATGACTCATTAACCATCGCGCTGTTGCAGGCGCGTGAAGCGGCGATGGGCTACTTCCGCCCGATAGTGAAGCGGCATAATCTGACCGAGCAGCAGTGGCGTATCGTCCGCGTGCTGGCCGAGCATCCCTCCATGGATTTTCACGATCTGGCGTTCCGCACCTGTATTTTGCGCCCAAGCCTGACCGGCATTCTGACGCGGATGGAGCGCGACGGTCTGGTGCTGCGCTTAAAACCGGTGACTGACCAGCGCAAGCTGTACGTGTCGCTGACGAAAGAAGGCAACGCGCTGTACCAGCGTGCTCAGGCTCAGGTGGAAGAGGCGTACCAGCAGATTGAGGCGGAATATACGCCTGAGAAGATGAAGCAGCTCACGGCGCTGCTGGAAGAGTTTATTGAACTTGGAAACCGACATATCGCCGCGAGGGACGAAGCGTAAAAACCCTAAATTCCAGGATGATTTTCGTAAAGTTTTCTCATGCCAGGCCGAATATTCTGTATCTGCCTGAGGAAAGAGAAAACATGTTAAACCGAATCAAGATTGTCACCAGCTTACTGCTGGTTTTAGCGATATTTGGCCTTTTACAACTCACGTCTGGTGGTCTTTTCTTCAATGCCCTGAAGCATGACAAAGAGAATTTCACCATCCTGCAAACCATTCGCCAGCAACAATCCACCCTGAACGGTAGCTGGGTGGCGCTGCTGCAAACCCGTAACACCCTGAACCGCGCGGGTATCCGCTATATGATGGATCAGAACAATATCGGCAGCGGCTCAACCGTCGCCGAGCTGATGCAGATTGCCTCTGCGTCTCTGAAACAGGCGGAAAAAAACTGGGCGGATTACGAAGCGCTGCCGCGCGACCCGCGTCAGAGCGACGTTGCGGCACTGGAAATCAAACGTAATTACGATATTTACCATGGCGCGCTGGCTGAGCTGATCCAGCTGCTGGGGGCGGGCAAAATCAATGAGTTCTTCGACCAGCCGACCCAGAGCTATCAGGATGGCTTTGAGAAGCAGTACGTCAACTATCTGCAACAGAACGACGCGCTGTATCAGACCGCGGTTGAAGACAGCAACAGCTCTTACCGCCAGGCTATCTGGGTGCTGATTAGCGTGCTGGCTGCGGTGCTGGTGGTGATTGTTGCCGTCTGGCTGGGTATTCGTCAGGCGCTGATTTCGCCGCTGAACCGTCTGATTGACAGCATTCGTCATATCGCCAGCGGCGACCTGGTGAAGCGCATCGACGTGGAAGGCTCCAACGAGATGGGGGTACTGGCTGACTCCCTGCGCCATATGCAGGGCGAGCTGGTGCGTACCGTGGGTGACGTGCGTAACGGCGCAAACGCCATTTACAGCGGTGCGAGCGAAATCTCGATGGGCAATAACGATCTCTCATCCCGTACCGAACAGCAGGCTGCCTCTCTGGAAGAGACCGCCGCCAGCATGGAGCAGCTGACTGCCACCGTGAAGCAGAACGCCGAGAACGCCCGTCAGGCGAGCAACCTGGCGCTGAGCGCGTCTGAAACCGCGCAGAAAGGCGGCAAGGTGGTGGATAACGTGGTGCAGACCATGCGTGACATCGCCGGCAGTTCGCAGAAAATCGCCGATATCATCAGCGTGATCGACGGGATTGCCTTCCAGACCAATATTCTGGCGCTGAACGCGGCGGTAGAAGCGGCGCGTGCGGGCGAGCAGGGGCGTGGTTTTGCGGTGGTTGCAGGTGAAGTCCGAAACCTGGCGCAGCGCAGCGCCCAGGCGGCTCGCGAGATCAAGAGCCTGATTGAAGACTCCGTGGGGCGCGTGGAAATTGGTTCAACGCTTGTTGAAAGCGCGGGTGAAACCATGGGTGAGATCGTGAATGCGGTAACGCGCGTGACGGATATCATGGGCGAAATCGCGTCTGCGTCTGACGAGCAGAGCCGCGGTATCGACCAGGTTGGGCTGGCGGTGGCTGAGATGGACCGCGTGACCCAGCAGAACGCCTCGCTGGTGGAAGAGTCTGCGGCGGCGGCCGCGGCACTGGAAGAGCAGGCGAGCCGTCTGACGCAGGCCGTTGCGGTGTTCCGTATTCAGCAGGAACAGATGAAGGCGCGCGAGTTCGCCTCGGCGAAAAGCGTTGCCGCACCGGTAGTGGCGCGTAAACCGGCGACCGCAGACGCGGGCGATAACTGGGAAACGTTCTGACGCTGTGCGTTTTGCCGGGTGGCGGCTACGCCTTACCCGGCCTACGGATTGTGGGTTTTGGCGGGGGCGGCTTCGCCTTACCCGGCCTGCGGAATTGGGTTTTGTAGGCCCGGTAAGCGCAGCGCCACCGGGCGATTTTACAGAGGCAGGCGCATGGCGCAGCGGGAACCATACGCTAAACCGTGCGCCGTCTCTTCCTCGCGTTTCTGGCGCAGTTCTGGCGTCAGCGTCGTCATCATTTCAAACCCTAATCGCCTGTAGAAGGGCGCATTCCACGGGACATCACGAAACGTCGTTAACGTCAGCGAGTTCAGCCCCAGACTGCGGGCATGCGCGGCGGCACGGGCGATTAACTGGCGTCCAAGACCTCGTCCCTGCCAGTCCAGGTGAACCGACAGTTCCACAATAAACAGCGACGATGGATGAGCTTCGGCGAGAATAAAACCCACGGGCCTGTCGTCAGCCAGCGCCAGCCAGCTTAATCCGCGTCCGGCGTAACCGAGGTGATCTTCAACAGAAATAACCTCATTGTCTGCCAGCCAGGCCAGCTCAGGAACGTCGCGAAACCGCTGCCCCGCCGCGCGTTCAATGGCGGGCAGGGCAGCGACGTCGTCGATGCGCGTCGGGCGAAGAGTGAACGCCGTCATCAGCCAGCGCTGCTCACAATTTTAATCTCCACCATGCCGATCCCCAGCTTGCGCGGAGCGTGACCGAGAATATTCCCTTCGTTAGTGGACTGCGGATCGGGTGGCACAATGACCAGCGTATTGCTGCGCGTTGGGTTATCGAAATGCAGCGTGCTGGTGGTGACATCGTTGCTCAGCGTCAGCGTCTGTTCTTTATCACCGACGCGCACCGGTATAGGATGGTTTGCGTTGGGACCAAATGCCCTGGCGGTGATCACCAGATCGAATTTCTCCGGCAGCGGATGGGTATATTCAATTTTCACCTCATCGCCCAACTGCGCGTTAGACCAGCGCCCCCAGGATTCCGGCCGTGAAATACCGCTGAACTGCTTCACCTCTTCCGGCGCGCCGGCAACATTAAAGATGAAGCTGTCTGCTTTATAACGAATGTCGTTGTCGACGATTTTCAGCAGGTCTACGTTGCGCTGATAGCGTGCGGTATCAATAATCGTATCTTTAAACGCGGTTTTTCCCTGCCACTGCGGTTTGTCAACGTGTTGCACGGTCTGCTCGCCGCCGAGTTGCCCCTGAGAGACGCACCAGTCGGTGGACAGCGAGAGCTGTTGCGACCAGAGCTGGCCCATTTTGTAGCATTTGTCGACCCAGACGAAATTATCGCGCGGGGCAAATTCCGCCAGCTGGAAGCGCAGTGGCGCGGAGTATTCGCTTTCCGGCAGCGGCTCGACGCGGTTATCCGACACGCGCAGCAGCAGCGGCAGGCGGAAATGGCTGCCGGAGAACGCGATCATTTTTTTATCCTGATCGATGGTGAAGTCTTTTATCTCTTTCGGGAAGTTCCACAGACGAATGATATCCGGCTTCCAGGCGAGGATTTTTTCCTTCATGTTGAGGAAGATTTCCGACAGGGACTGGCCCGACAGCGTACTGCGGCCCAGGCCAATGAAGTTATCGCCACCCAGAATATCCAGCACGGTAGCGCCGTTATCCATCGAGTTACGTTTAGCGGCAATGATCTCCTGCTGCGGTTTATCGCCGCGCAGCACAAAGAACAGGTTGCTGCGATCCAGCTTATTCAGCTCATCCCAGGCGCTGTTTTTCATCGCCAGATGGTCAGATGAGACGACGATGACCGTATTTTTGAAATACGGCGACGCTTTGATTTTCTCGATTAACGCCGCGATATGCTCCTGGCTACAGGTCACGGCGCTGAACGACTTGTTGTTTTTACCGTCAATGTCATAGCCCTGACGTTTACAGGTGCGTGAGACGAAACCATCCGGATGATGCGTGTCAACGGTCAACGCAAACAGCGAGAAGCGTTTACCGGCGCGGGAAAGCTCCTCGAATTTCTTCCAGGTTTCATCAAGAACGGTATCGTCGTAAAAGCCCCAGTCGTTGCGGTAGGCCGGATCGGCCACCGTGGTTTTCAGCTCTTCGGAACCATACAAGTGATCGAAACCGTGGGATTTCAGGAACACATCTTTCCCGGCAAAGCGCAGGTTAGCGCCCTGCATAAAGTAGTTTTCATAGCCCGAGTTTTTCAGGATATCGCCGAGGCAAATGTTCTGCGGGAAGAAGCTCGACATCGAGGCGGAGGCGTTGCCTTCAAACGGGGCAAACAGCGGAATGCCGCACTGGGAGGCCACCATCCCTGCGATGGTGTAATCCGTGCCAGGGAGCTGCATGGTGTGGCTGAAGTCGAGGCCCTGGTTTTTCAGTGCGCCAAGCTCTGGCGTCAGGTTCGGGAAAGCATCGTTATCAAAATAGGTGCGTTCCAGACTTTCGCCGTAGATATAGACCAGGTTGAGTCTGGGATTGTCGATCTTCTTCGAGGGTTCTTTGTAATAGGCCGCAAAGTCCGGATCGCCATCGCGCGACTGGGATTTTACCAGCTCGGTAATTTGATGGAATGCCGGGCTGGCATCCACGGAGGCCAGCGCCAGGCACAGCGCCAGCAGGCTGTAGCCATGATGATGCGGACGGTGACGGCGACGGCGCAGAACCCAGGCCAGCGCGGCGAAGATGCCCACCAGGGCGACCACCAGCCCCAGACCCGGAAGGATGTACTTACCCACACCAGCGCCGGTGAGGCTGTTGGTCAACGTGTAGAGCACCGCGTCGTTAATACCGTCGCCGGTAAAGTAATCGCTGGCATATAACGTAATGTTTAAAACAATAAAAATGCCGAGCACCACCAGGGTGGCCACAAACCACCAGGTGTGACGACCGGCTTTCCAGGCATAAACGCCGATGGAAGCCAGGAAAAGGACAAGGGACATTAACTCTGACAACAGCAGATCCTCATCATGCCGGACGCTTAGCCGACTAATTGCTTATTTTTTGGGTAATACAATGTAATTGCGATGTCGCTTAGCTGCAATTTTAGTGTCACGAAAGTGTGCTGTTGTTAGGATTTGGTTTATAAAATCGGATTTTTGAATACAGTCGCATCGTGGCACACGGAGGCTGAGGTGGTGGCAGGGGGTAAAAAAACGCACTTCACGCCGCGGTGTAAGACTAACGTAATAAACCCGGCGTGTTGTGGCAGAAAATGGGAGGCGATCAGGAGAGGAAATTAACGCCTTGTTTCAGCACCAGATCGCAGGCTTTCGTTTTTACCTGTTTCGCCAGAGATGAATTTCCAAGGGTGCTGAGGTTCAGCTGCTGGCCATTTTGCGCGTTCAGCAGACCCTGAATACCGTCCATATAGTTGGTGTCCGCTTTCTGCTCCTGGGTGTCCAGACCCAGTTTACCCAGTACCTGGTTTTTGATGTTTTCGGTATCGGTAACGGAAGCCAGTTTCTGCTTCGCGCAGTATTCCAGAATGCCCGCCGCGTTGTTCATCGTTCCGGCGCTCAGGCTTTGGGAGCTGTTACTCAGCAGGCCGGTGAGGGACGAGGCTGACAGCCCGCCCTGGGAAGTGCCGCTCTCTTTGGTTAACTCACTTGCTGCGCTGGAGAGCGACTCCTGCCATGATGCGGCCTGCGCTGCGCCAGTCACCAGCAGGGCGCCAGTAAGGATGCTGATAAGAAACTGTTTTTTCATAATGATTTACTCAACAAGGTCCGTTTTGGGCCAAAAGTGGGTTCAGTATATACCTCTGCTCTTCCAGTGCTCCCTGGAAATATCTTAATACTCTTTGCCGGTGACGCGGCTGCGATAGCTGTCCCAGTCGAAGATGACGTACAGGCTGTTACCCAGCTTCATGCGATCCATCACCCGCTCGCCAAGAAGTCGGGTCATCTCGTCGATATTGTGGTTCGTCAGCATACCGGTTGGGCGTTTTGACGACGAACGGCGATCGACAATCTGATTGATGATCACTTTTTCGTAGCGGGACTCCGTCTGGACGCCGATCTCGTCGATGACCAGCAAATCCACGTTACTCAAATCATTCAGCAGCTGTTCTTCGCTGGTTTCGCGGTTACTGAAGGTGTCCTTCATGGCGGACATAATATCGGCCACGGTGATAATCAGCACTGACTTCCCGCGCAGCAGCAGCTCGTTGCAGATTGCGGCCGCAAGGTGATTTTTCCCCGTGCCGGGTTTTCCGCTAAAGATGAAGCTGGCAATGTTGCCGTCAAATTCATCCACGTACTGGCGCGCCTGGTTGAGGGCGTTCATCTGCCCCTGTGACTCGACCTTATAATTCTCGAAGGAGCAGTTCTGGTGCAGAGGGCGAATGCCCGAGCGGTTAAAGGTGCGCTGCATTTTCATCGCGCGGTTTTCGCGGGCGAGGGCAGCCGCGCGAATTTTACCCTGCTCTTTTTGCCATGCCAGCAGCTCTTCACCGGTGGTGAAGGCGGGCTTCACGTTTGCGGGCATCATCTTCTGCAAACGTTTCATCAGGTCGCCGACGTTTTTCATTTCGCACCTCGGAATCCATCAGGGATTTTTTTGTCCGGTTCTGAAAAGGCATTGATATCACGTTTTGGCTGGCCATTGTTGCTGGCGCGGTTGATTTGCAGACTGCGCGCGAACTTTTGCTGCCACTGAACATGGTGGAAGACTTTTCCTTCAGCCTGCCAGTAAGCGGTAAAGGCCGCCAGCTCTTCTGGCGTCGCGGGCTGCGCGAGGGCTATTCCCCATAAGGCCGCCTGCCGCTGAAAATCGGCGTCCGGCTGCCAACCGGCGTACATGGGAAATTTCCCCATTGGAACGGCCACCGGGGCGCTGGCGGGTTCGTCAAAAAACTGATTATCCAGCATGACATCGCTCGCCGGACGCGACAGCTTCGCTTCAATTTCCAGAAGCTGCGCCAGACGTTCCGGCGTGACCGCATAAAACGCCGGGGCGTTGTCGGCAAATACCGCGAGCGTGCCGCCTTCGGCGTGCGTCAACACACCGCGAGGATCGCGCATAAAGGCATCAATGCCAGCAATGCTGGTGGTCAGGATTCTGGAGGACATAACACTTTCTCAACTGATTACTACGGACGTGATTGAGGGTTATGGTAGCACAGAGAGAGGAGAGGAAAGGAGAGGATTTCCCCGGCGGCGTTACGCTTACCGGGGCTAAAATCACAAGGGCTGTTTACGCGATGATGTTCAGCGTCACGTCGATATTGCCGCGCGTCGCGTTAGAGTACGGACAGACGATATGCGCTGCATCCACCAGTTTTTTAGCTTCCGCTGCGTCCATCCCTTCAACGTGGATGTTCAGCTTCGCTTCGATACCAAAACCGGTTGGCAGCGGGCCAATCCCCACTTCGCCTTCAATAAAGGCGTCTTTTGGCAGAGCGAATTTGTCGCGTGCCGCAACGAACTTCATTGCGCCCAGGAAGCAGGCGGAGTAGCCCGCAGCGAACAGCTGTTCAGGGTTGGTTACTTCACCCCCCATGCCGCCCATCTCTTTTGGCACACCCAGTTTGACATCCAGAACGCCATCGGAAGACGTTGCGCGGCCATCACGGCCTCCGGTTGCTTTGGCTTTGGCAGTGTAGACAACTTTTTCTAAAGACATGGCAGGTTCCTCATCTTACGTTTATATGCACTATTAAATAGCGCGCGATGTATTAAGTTAGAATCAGACGCGTAAAGTATAGCCTTACGCGCGATGAAGCTGTTGGCGCAAAAGTTCGAGCTGTTGCTTGAGCGCCAGCATGGTGTCGGTATCACACTGCGCTGCACAGCCCACGGCGTGGGGTATCGTCACGGCCTGCTGTTGCAGCGCCCGACCCGCGTCGCTCAGGGTGACGGCGACCTGACGCTCATCCTGACGGGAACGCTGGCGGAAGATTAATCCTGCGCTTTCCAGGCGTTTCAGCAGGGGAGTCAGCGTGGCGGAATCCAGAAACAGCCGCTCGCCAATGTCTGACACCGTAATATCATCCTGCTCCCACAGCACCAGCATCACCAGATATTGCGGGTAGGTCAGGTTAAGCGGCGCCAGCAGTTGCCGGTACAGCTTGTTAAGCGCCAGATTTGCCGAATAGAGGGCAAAACAGAGCTGGTTATCCAGCAGAAGCGCGTTGGTAGTGTCGTTCGTTTTTGCGTCCATGAAATGAATATAGATAGCGCGCGATACAATTGCAAGCGATTTTATTATACGCGTGGACGTTTGCGGTAAAGCCATAATCCGGGGATCGACAGGCCGATGGAGAGCGCGCCCACAATCGACGAGGCTTTAAGGAAATTGCTCAGAAGCAGGATCATCTGCGGTTCGCTGTAGCCAAAGTGGCTGATTTTGACGGCGGAGATCATCGCCGTATAGGCTGAAATGCCCGGGAACATAGGAATGACTGCCGCCACGGTGAACACTTTCGGGTGCGCCAGATACCAGCGGGACCACTGAATACCGATGCTGCCGACCAGCATGGAGGCGATAAACGTCGACCATTCGATATTAAAGCCCGAGGTCATCATGATCATACGTGAGCCGTGGCCAATGGCACCCAGCAGCGCACACCAGGGTAATGCACGCTGTGGTACGTTAAACACCATCGCAAAGCCAACGGCGGGAAGGGCTGCCAGGAGCATGTCCTGCGCCAGTGCGAGCAGAAAATCCATCACGCCCATCCGCGTAACCCCCAGAGTGTCATGGCCATTACCACCCCGATACAGGTCGCCAGCGTCAGCAGGCTGGCTATCGCCCAGCGCGCCAGACCGGTGTTGATGTGGCCTTTGAACATATCAGCGACGGCGTTGATTAAGGGAAAACCCGGCACCAGCAGCAATACGCTGGCGGCCATCGCAACAGTAGGCGTGCTGGCGAAGTAAGGCTGGCGCAAAAGCAGGCCGGATACGGTTGTCGCCACGAACGCCGTGATGCAGAAGTTAATTTGCGGATGCAGTTGCCTGTGCGTCAACAACTGGCGGACATACATCGCGATGCTGCTGGCAAAGAAGGTCACGACAGCGCCGTCCCAGCCGCCCGCGTTGAGCTTGCAGAAGCAGGCGCAGGAGAGTCCCACCATCAGCACAACCAGCCAGCGTGGATACCGGAGAGGTTTGATCTGGTTGAAGCGTTTCTCTATCTCCCTCAGATCGAGCAGCTTGTGTTCAGCAAGGATCACGATGTGCTGCACTTCCGTCACGACGTGCATGTTAATGCCGCGGTCATGATTTTTACGGGTGGAGGTCAGGCACTGTCCGTCTTTAATGGTGGTCAGCACAATGGCATTTGACGAGATGGAGCTCTCAACGCTGTCCATCCCCAGCACCAGCCCAAGGCGTGTGGAAAGTTCTTCCACGAGGGCGCTTTCTGCCCCGTGTTGTAAGAGAAAAAGCCCGCACTGAATACATAGCCGCGTGGTAGCACGTTGCGTAGACCGATCTGCCTGCATGAAACGCCCTGAAGAGAAGAGAGATTGCTTACTTTTAACACAAAGGGCCGGGCCCTTTGCGCTGGGCCAGATCAACATTTGTGCAATCAGTCGCGTGAGCAGGGGGAGAAAACCGCACTTTCTATTTATTTAATGAATATAAAAATAGAGATTTATAAAGACAATATATTAAGTATTTCTAATTTCATATTTTCAATCTTTTCACGCAATCTTAATTAAAGTTTTGTGGTCTTTATGCGATATTAAGCCAGTATTGGGCGTTTCTTAACCCATTGGACATTTCTTCTGATTTGCGAGTATTAAGCCGTTTTGTACTGAGGGATGCAAGCGTGTTTAAACTCGTAGGGTTAGTTCGTTCTTAAATAATGAATTCATGACAGGGAGGGTCTATGTTGCCATTGAATGGTAAACACGGAGTGGTGATTAGTAGAGTGCCGGTTATGCAAAATGGGCTAGGTGGCGTCATGACGCGTCATTTTCCTGATTTTGAAATAACGTACTGCCGTTCGATGCAGGAGTTGACGCTACTACAATTGCGTCGCGCTGGGGTCGTTATTGCCGATATTTCAGGTGAGTATCGTAATCCTCGCGGCACGCTTGAGCAGTATTATGGATTAATGAATCAGTATCGGGACATTCACTGGATATTCCTTGTCTCGCGTCCCCTTTATCCACTTGCAGTAGAGCTTCTTATGCGTCCGGAAAGCACGCTGCTTTCGGATATGGAACCGATTGAAGGCGTTATTAACGCTATTCGCGCGGGCAGTGAACGTGCCGAGCGAATAAGCCAGACGTTATTAATACCGGAAACGTCCGATATTGAAGAAGAGAGTGAGCAAATGATTGCGCTCACCCACTCTGAATGCAAGGTGTTGCGTTTATTAGGTAAAGGTTGGGGAATCAACCAAATAGCCACGCTGCTGAATAAAAGTAATAAAACGATCAGTGCACAGAAAAACAGTGCAATGCGCCGCTTATCACTTCGCAGTAATGCCGATATGTACGCGTGGATAAGCAGTACCCAGGGAATGCGAGAACTCAGTTTAATGTCGGCTTATGGAGAGTTTGAGGAATGGAAAAGACCACTGCAACAAGACATATCGCCGTCATCGAAAGCTGCTCAATGAGCGCTGTAGGGCTGAAGCATCTCTTTGCGATGCCCGCCCTGAGCCATTACCAGGTGCACCTGTTTAGCAGATTCGCCAGCTTTAAAGCGGCGCTCTCGGATATCTCATTCTATGCGGTTATCTATTCACTGTCTGATGAGCGTGAAGAGCGGAGAAACTGTCTGGCCTGTTTACGGGATCTCACCTTCACCCACAGCGACGTCCAGCGTATCGTGCTGGCCTCTGACGAAATGGAGGCGAGGCTGGTCAGCCATCTTTCGCCTTCTCGCTTGCATGGGATAATCAGTAAATCGATTCCGCTAAAGCAGCTAATGGAGGGGCTGGAGACATTACTCAGCGAAACGCATCAGGTGAATGACAACATGTACAATCACTGGTGTGCGAGCCAGAATCGTATGTTAAGCCCAACCGAAAGGGCAATACTGCGTTATATGTCATCGGGTTTTTCAATCCCTGAAATTGCGGCGCAGCTTGAACGCAATATTAAAACCATCCGGGCGCATAAGTTTAACGCAATGGTAAAGCTGGGCGTCAATTCTGACGTGGGATTACTGGATGCGGCGGATATCCTGGCGCATCTCCCTGCCCGGGAAGTGCGTCGTTCAGCTCTCACCGTTCCTTCATTCTCTCAGCGTTAAGTGGTGCGCCAGAGTTCTTCTGGCGCAACGTTTAAATGCAGACATCGACCCATTTTGCTGCGGTCAGCTCCGCCATTCTGTCGGGCGATATACGCACCGCACTGTGGATGGCACCCGCTGCGGGTAACACTTCCGCGTACTGTTTTAATGTGATGTCACAGTAAACAGAGAGCGGATTTTCCAGTCCGAAAGGGCAGACGCCGCCAACAGGATGACCCGTCAGGGTGACTACCTCATCGCTGCTGAGCATGCGGGCTTTTGCGCCGAATGTCTCTTTAAGCTTTTTGTTATCCAGACGCGCATCGCCTTTTGCAACCACCAGAATCACGTCATTTTTAATTTTCAGTGACAGCGTTTTGGCAATTTGGCCGGGTTCAACGTTGTGCGCGGCAGCAGCAAGGGCAACAGTCGCTGTGCTTTGGTTAAGCTCAATGATCTCTATATCCGGAGCGTGTTCGGCAAAAAACTGTTGTACAGACTGCAAACTCATTGATTCCTCCTGACAAATATCCTGCGTAATCTGTCATAAGAATTTAGTCGCTGTAAATATCCCTTAAGTAACAAATATCCGTCAGGGGCGATTTCTGGATCGCCTTCACATTCACAGAAACCGGTTACAGTAACCGGTTGCAGAGCGTGATGCAGAGATTAATACTAAGTGTGTAACTTCCCCTGTATCTAATAATAAGAGCTAATTATGAAACCATTCCGTTTGAGCAGTACCGCAGGTACACGATCCGGCAAGGTTGTGACGCTGATGTATGGAACAACGTGTGACGTGAGAGCGTCCAAAACGAACGTCTGACAGGAGATCTGCTATGTCTGCCAACCACGCTGCATTTAATCTGATTTTCCGCTTCGTTGAAAATTATGTCAGCCCTATTGCCGGGCGCATCTCTTCCCAGCGTCACGTTATGGCTATTCGTGACGGGTTTATCTCAGCGATGCCGTTTATGATTGTAGGCTCGTTTTTATTAGTGTTCGCTTACCCGCCTTTTTCGCCTGATACCACCTGGGGTTTTGCTCGCGCCTGGCTGGATATGGCGAAGCAGTTTGAAGGTCAAATTCTGACGCCGTTTGATATGACAATGGGGGTGATGTCCCTTTATATCTGTGCGGCTATTGCCTACAACCTGGGCAAACATTACGTTAAAACGCATCAGCTGGATCCGTTCATGTGCGCGATGCTGTCGCTGATGGCGTTCCTGCTGGTCGCCGCCCCTAAAACCAAAGGCGCTTTACCGGTGGATAGCCTGGGAGGGACCGGTATTTTCACCGCGATTCTGGTGGCGATCTATTGCGTTGAGATGATGCGTTTCCTGAAAGCACACAATATCGGGATCCGCCTGCCAGACCAGGTTCCACCGATGATCAAAAACTCGTTTGACCTGCTGATCCCGGTGCTGGTGGTGGTGCTCACGCTATACCCGCTGAGCCTGCTGATCCAGTCGCAGTTCGGTATGCTGATCCCACAGGCCATCATGTCGATATTCAAACCGCTGGTCTCTGCGGCTGACTCGCTGCCTGCGATCCTGCTGGCGGTGCTGATTGGCCACCTGCTGTGGTTTGCCGGGATCCACGGCGCGGCGATTGTCTCCGGGATGCTGCAAATGTTCTGGCTGACAAACCTGGGGGCGAACCAGACCGCGCTGGCGGCGAGCCAGCCTTTGCCACACATCTTTATGGAAGCCTTCTGGACGTTCTTTATCGTTATCGGCGGATCGGGGGCGACGATGGGGCTGGTGTTCTGCTATCTGCGTAGCCGCTCCGCGCACCTGCGCTCCATTGGACGTCTGAGCGTGGTACCAAGCATTTTCAATATCAATGAACCGGTGATTTTTGGTACGCCGATTGTGATGAACCCGGTGTTCTTTATTCCTTTCCTGCTGGCGCCGATGGTTAATGCCGTGCTGGCATGGGCAGCGATGAAGTTTGATCTGATTGGCCGCGTGATTTCCGTTGTGCCGTGGACGGCACCGGCTCCGGTTGGTGCCGCCTGGGCGCTGGGCTGGGATTTCCGTGCAGCCATTCTGGTGCTGGTTTTGGCCTGCGTTTCCGCCATTATCTATTTCCCGTTCTTCAAGGTGTACGAGAAACAGTTGCTTCAGCAGGAAGCGGAAGAAGCACAGCGTAATGGAGAAGAGGAAAATCAGCAGGTCGCTTAGGTAAAAGCAAAACGGCAACGCAGGTTGCCGTTTTTAGTGTTTGTTCCCTCTCTCTGCGGGTTTCAGGCCGGGCCAGACTACTTAAGCGTGCAATCGCCACACTGCTGGACGTCCGGCAAACGGTAGCGCTGACAGCAGGTACGACGTACCAGAAGTCCCTCACGCGGAACCACGGTGCGGTAAAGAGGGTTGTCCCGTCCATCCGACAGCTGTCTGGCAAAGAAACAGCTCTGACGCAGTGCATCCACTTTCTCGTCGCCGAGCAGCGGCTTCATCTCCGTTAAATACCAGTGGATAAGATACCCGGTATTACTCCAGATCAGTTTGCCGTTAATCTCTCCCGTCGCTTCCAGCGCATCAATGACCGGAACCAGCGCTCTTGTAATCAGCCGTTCCATACGCGCCTGCGCTGACAGGTGTCTCGCGCTCGGATCTTCATGTACATCAATCCAGAAACAGGCAGCGCGCCCGGTTTCATGAAACTCAACATGGAAATGTTCCGACGAGAGATCGAGCATCGTTTCCTGGGTCAACAGGGCCAGCATGACAGGCGGCACCATCAGCCCGATATACCACTGTGCCCAGAGGGATAACAGCGGTTTGTTTTCCCGCGTCAGGGTAGGTTGGTTACGATAAATATGGTCGGAATAGGTTGCCAGCAGTGACCGCAGCTCCGCAGGACGTTGCCACTCAGTCAGCGTCAGAGCATGATGCGGCGGTGCTTCATCCAGTTTGATGAAATCCAGCAGATGGGCGCGCGTTACGGCAATTTTTTCCCGAATGGCATCCGCAAGCGTCGTTTCCCCGGCGGAGAGTGGAGCTCGCCAGAGTAGGGGCTCAACGATGTGTGCGGTACGAGTCGCCATAGTGTGGATTACAAATCTAAATGATAATGATTGCCAATCCTAACTATAGATAAAACCGAGCGCAAGCGTTTTATCCTGGCGCTGTGAAGGCGGTTTCAGGCGGTATGAAGCTCTTCGCTCAGCAGAATGCTGTTACGTCCCATATGCTTGGCTTCATAGAGGGCTTTATCGGCTTTCGCCAGCGCGCCCTCAACGTCGTCACCTTCGAACATGGCGATGCCGATGCTGATGGTCACGTTAGTGGCGACGCTTTCGTTAAACATATGGGGGATTTTAAGATCGTAAACCTTCTGACGTATGCGTTCAGCAGTCTGTCGCGCTTGCTCCAGCGGGATGTTACTCAACAGCACCATAAATTCTTCCCCGCCAAACCGGGCGACAACATCGCGTGAGCGCACGGCGTCGCGTATCGCAGCCGAGACCCTGATCAAGGCCTGATCGCCCATCATATGGCCATAATGGTCGTTGTAGGCTTTGAAGTGGTCGATATCCATCAGCAGCACGAAGTGCTCGCCAGCGTCAGGCCTGGGAAGATTCTCCAGCCGGCTTTGCAGCCCGCGACGGTTATATAGGCCGGTGAGCGGGTCCATCATGCTGAGATCGGTCAGGGTTTCGCGCTCCTCCAGCAGCTCGGAAAGCAGCTCCTGGGCGAAACGGTCATTGCGCCGCTGAAGAACATGATGGATACCAATGGCGACCACCGGCAGCGCGAAAAAATAGGCCATTCTCAGCCAGTTTTCGGACGGACTAAGCCACAGGCAGGATATAAAAGCGGGAAATGAATGTAACGTAAAGGCTTTAATATTACTTGCGAACGCCAGAGACCCTATAAAAAGCACTGTTAATAGCGCCATCATTAAATAGGTCGCGTGATCGTGCGTGATTAACAGAAATTTAGAGACGATCTGCCAGGCCCATAAAAGACCAAAAATAGCTGAAACAACAGGGATATTTATTTTTCGCGTGCTGTTTTTCCAGTGCCAGATAAGTAAGCCTGTGCTGATAGTCAGTACGGCAAAGAGCGGGACTGATAACACACGCACGGAATAGAGAGGGTTTGTTACCGAGAACAATGCTGATGCGGCGTTCAGAAATAAAAACAAACGTAAAGATAGCTGATATTTCTTGTTGACTAAAGACAGCCAGGATTGTGATGTCATATGCGTGCGTTTTTATTAAAACTCAATTAAAACAATGAGCAAGGTGTTGTTGTGTAATATTGGGCGCTACAAAATTGAATTTTTATTATCAGAAAAACTTTATCGGAAGTTAACAGGTGGGCAATTTATCACCTTACACATTCTCTGTCATTATGGGAAAGCAATTGCTGGCGCAATTTCTTACGTCGCATGCTGACAAGTGATAATTACTATCATATGATACTGGTTATCATTATCAGTGCGAGAGGTGAAACCATGTTGAGCAAAGCGCTGGGAAGTGGGTGGGGAATATTACTGCCTGGTTCCATTATCGGTGGGCTAATGTTTGCCGATCTCCCCATTGATGTCTGGAAAGCAATGATTGTTTCAGGCTTGCTGGTGACATCCGCAATGATCTGGCACAAACAGTTACGGCATTACGTGCTGCTGCCATCATGCGTGGCGCTAATCAGTGGACTGCTGGTGATTCTGATGAGTTTGAAATAAAAGGGAAAAACAGGAGGCACTGCTGAGGGGATGTAAGATAATTGGTGCGAGGGGGGGGACTTGAACCCCCACGTCCGTAAGGACACTAACACCTGAAGCTAGCGCGTCTACCAATTCCGCCACCTTCGCACAGTCATCTTACTGGTTTGATATCGCCTCGTTGGTGCGAGGGGGGGGACTCGAACCCCCACATCCTAAGGACACTAACACCTGAAGCTAGCGCGTCTACCAATTCCGCCACCTTCGCCCAGTGCGAGCAATATCAACGTGATTTATGGTGCGAGGGGGGGGACTTGAACCCCCACGTCCGTAAGGAC
This sequence comes from Enterobacter sp. MGH 33, assembly GCF_000534535.1. Taxonomy (NCBI): domain Bacteria; kingdom Pseudomonadati; phylum Pseudomonadota; class Gammaproteobacteria; order Enterobacterales; family Enterobacteriaceae; genus Enterobacter; species Enterobacter sp. MGH 33. The sequence goes on from NZ_KI973212.1 coordinate 952,878, forward strand.
ACTAACACCTGAAGCTAGCGCGTCTACCAATTCCGCCACCTTCGCACAGTCATCTTACTGGTTTGATATCGCCTCGTTGGTGCGAGGGGGGGGACTCGAACCCCCACATCCTAAGGACACTAACACCTGAAGCTAGCGCGTCTACCAATTCCGCCACCTTCGCCCAGTGCGAGCAATATCAACGTGATTTATGGTGCGAGGGGGGGGACTTGAACCCCCACGTCCGTAAGGACACTAACACCTGAAGCTAGCGCGTCTACCAATTCCGCCACCTTCGCATACCATCGACACTGTAAAAGTATCGTAACCACGGAGGCGCATTCTAGATGTTTTCAGCTTTACGTCAACAGAAAATTGCGCACGTTGTTTTGATTGCTGCAAAAATGGGCGATGGCAGCGTCGGCCATCGCCGGACCGGGGGTTTACTTTTTCGCCTGGCGCGTCATCACGGTGCGATAGACCTTAAAGCGGCCCGTCTGGGCGATCACTTCGTGGAAGCCAAAGGTTTCATCCAGCACTTTCGGGTACGCGAGGAAGGCGTTCGCTACGATACGCAGCTCACCGCCGCTGTTGAGGTGACGGGTTGCGCCACGGATCAGCGTTTGCGCCGCTTCAAGGCTGGTCTCCATTCCGTCGTGGAACGGCGGGTTAGAGATGATCATGTCAAAGCGACCGGTCACGTCGGAGAAGACGTTGCTGGCAAACACGTCACCTTCTATGCCATTCGCAGCAAGCGTGGCGCGGCTGGCTTCTACTGCCGGGGCGCTCACGTCACACAGGGTTAAACGCACTTTTGGTGAGTGGCTGGCGAGAACCGTTGACAGCACGCCCGCGCCACAGCCGACGTCCAGCACCTTGCCCTTGGTGTGAGGCGTCAGGGTGGACAGCAGCAGCTTGCTGCCCGTATCGAGCGCATCACGACTGAACACGCCCGGCAGGGTTTTAATGGTCAGGCCGTCAAGCTGGTACTCGTCCCAGAAGGCGTCGGCATCGAAGGTGGTCTGTTTTTCCAGACGACCATGGTACAGTCCGCAGCGACGGGCGCTGTCGATTTTCGTCAGCGGCGCCCAGGCTTCGAGCATCTGCTCTGCGCTACGCACCCCGCTGCGGTTCTCACCGACAACAAAAATATCGCAGCCGACCGGCAGCAGAGAAAGCAGGTTCATCAGCTGGAACTGGGCTTCCGGCTTGTTTTTCGGCCAGTAGTAAATGAGCGTATCGCAGTCAGCAATATCGCTCTGCTCCGCCGCCAGGCTAAAGCGCGCGCGCTCGCCCATCTGGCGGCTCAGCACCTGCCAGTGGTGATAGTACTGGGTGTGGGCACGGCTTTCAGCACAGTCGAAACGCGCGGGCAGGTCATCCTGCATATCTCCGGCAAACAGAATACGGCTTTCTTCGAAATCATCACTGTGACGCAGCAAGACTTCACTTGCCGGGGTAAATGCAGACATGAATTGTTCCTCAATAAACTCAGGCGGGGATTATAGTAGGTAGATGGCGCAGTTTCGACACATTTGCTATATTTGCGCGCCTGAGAGACAGGAGTTTTCGCTATGACATCCCGACGAGACTGGCAGTTGCAGCAGCTGGGCATTACCCAGTGGGCTTTGCGTCGCCCGACGGCGTTGCGGGGCGAAATAGCCATCTCCATCCCTGCGCATGTCCGCCTGGTGATGGTGGCAGAAGCGCCGCCTGCCCTGAACGAGCCCCTGATTGAGGATGTCCTTCGCACCCTGAAGGTGACCCGCGATCAGGTATTACAGCTGGCGCCTGAAAGCGTCGCGATGCTTCCCCCTGACAGCCGCTGTAACAGCTGGCGAATCGGGGCGGTGGACGAGCTACCTCTTGAAGGAAGCCAGATCAGTTCGCCAGCGCTGGACGAACTGAAAGCCAACCCAAAAGCGCGTAGCGCGCTATGGCAACAAATTTGCGAATATGAACACGATTTCTTCCCTCACGACGGTTGACCTGACCACCGCGTTCGCGATTGAAACCCGCGCCCATGCCTTTCCGTGGAGCGAAAAGACGTTTGCCAGCAATCAGGGCGAACGCTATTTAAATCTCCGCCTGGACGTTGACGGTGCGATGGCTGCGTTCGCCATCACGCAGGTCGTTCTGGACGAGGCGACGCTGTTTAATATTGCGGTCGATCCCGCTTACCAGCGCCGCGGGCTGGGCAGGGAACTGCTTGAGCACCTCATTCGTGAGCTGGAAACCCGTGACGTTTTCACCCTGTGGCTGGAGGTGCGCGCGTCCAATGTCGCCGCCATCGCGCTATATGAAAGCTTAGGCTTCAACGAGGCGACTATCCGCCGTAACTACTACCCCACCGCAGAGGGACGTGAAGACGCCATTATCATGGCTCTGCCGATTGGATAACGAAAATAAGGTTGTAACGATGAAATGGGACTGGATTTTCTTTGATGCCGACGAAACGCTGTTTACGTTTGACTCGTTCGGCGGCCTACAGCGGATGTTTCTCGACTATAGCGTGACGTTCACCGCGGAAGATTTTCAGGACTATCAGGCGGTGAACAAACCGCTGTGGGTGGATTACCAGAACGGAGCCATCACCGCGTTACAGCTTCAGCATCAGCGTTTTGACGTGTGGGCTGAACGGTTAAACGTCAGTCCTGGGGCGCTGAACGAGGCCTTCCTGAATGCGATGGCGGATATCTGCGCGCCGCTGCCCGGCGCCGTTTCTCTGCTGGATTCGCTGAAAGGGAAGGTGAAGCTTGGGATCATTACCAACGGCTTTACCGCGCTTCAGCAGATCCGCCTTGAACGCACCGGCCTGCGCGATCATTTCGACGCGCTGGTGATCTCCGAAGAGGTGGGCGTACCGAAGCCGGATCCGCGTATTTTCGATTATGCGCTGGCGCAAGCGGGCAATCCTGACCGCGATCGCGTGCTGATGGTGGGGGATACGGCAGAATCTGATATTCTGGGAGGTATGAGATCGGGCCTGTCGACCGTCTGGCTGAATGCGCATGGTCGCACGCTGCCGGAAGGCATCGAGCCGACCTGGACCGTTACGTCATTGAACGAACTGGAGCAGCTCCTGTGTAAACAATGATTGCCTGCCCCCTGTTGATGGGTAAAATAGCCGCATTTTTCGTATTCCATGATGCGCGGCCTGCTGCCGCGCTTACCTAAGAAGAATTGATTATGACGTTGTCTCCTTATCTGCAAGAGGTGGCCAAACGCCGCACTTTTGCCATTATCTCGCACCCGGATGCCGGTAAAACGACCATCACCGAGAAGGTGTTGCTGTTCGGACAGGCGATCCAGACCGCGGGTACCGTTAAAGGCCGTGGCTCCAGCCAGCATGCTAAATCCGACTGGATGGAGATGGAAAAGCAGCGTGGTATTTCGATTACCACCTCCGTGATGCAGTTCCCGTATCACGACTGCCTGGTGAACCTGCTGGACACCCCGGGGCACGAAGACTTCTCCGAAGATACCTACCGTACGCTGACGGCGGTGGACTGCTGCCTGATGGTGATCGACGCCGCGAAAGGTGTTGAAGATCGTACCCGCAAGCTGATGGAAGTCACCCGTCTGCGCGATACGCCGATCCTCACCTTTATGAACAAACTCGACCGTGACATCCGTGATCCGATGGAGCTGATGGATGAAGTGGAAAACGAGCTGAAGATTGCCTGCGCGCCAATCACCTGGCCGATTGGCTGCGGCAAGCTGTTCAAAGGGGTTTACCACCTCTATAAAGACGAAACCTACCTGTACCAGACCGGTAAGGGCCACACCATTCAGGAAGTCCGCATTGTGAAAGGTCTGGACAACCCGGAGCTGGACGCCGCTGTCGGTGAAGAGCTGGCCGCCCAGCTGCGCGATGAGCTGGAGCTGGTTAAAGGCGCGTCGCATGAGTTCGACAGAGAGCTGTTCCTGAGCGGTGAAATTACCCCGGTCTTCTTCGGTACCGCACTCGGCAACTTCGGCGTTGACCATATGCTCGACGGTCTGGTTGAATGGGCCCCGCAGCCGATGCCGCGTAAAACCGACACCCGCGAAGTAGAAGCGAAGGAAGAGAAGTTCTCCGGCTTCGTCTTTAAAATTCAGGCCAACATGGACCCGAAACACCGCGACCGCGTCGCCTTTATGCGCGTGGTTTCCGGTAAGTACGAAAAGGGCATGAAGCTGCGTCAGGTCCGTATCGGTAAAGACGTAGTGATATCCGACGCGCTGACCTTCATGGCGGGCGACCGTTCGCATGTAGAAGAAGCCTATCCGGGTGACATCATTGGTTTACACAACCACGGTACCATTCAGATTGGCGATACCTTCACGCAAGGCGAAATGATGAAGTTCACCGGTATCCCTAACTTCGCGCCAGAACTGTTCCGCCGCATTCGCCTGCGCGATCCGCTGAAGCAGAAGCAGCTGCTGAAAGGCCTGGTCCAGCTTTCCGAAGAGGGCGCGGTACAGGTGTTCCGCCCAATCGCCAATAACGATCTGATCGTGGGCGCGGTGGGTGTGCTCCAGTTCGACGTGGTGGTTGCCCGTCTTAAGAGCGAGTACAACGTGGAAGCGATTTACGAATCGGTGAACGTGGCGACCGCCCGCTGGGTTGAATGTTCAGACGTGAAGAAATTCGAAGAATTTAAACGTAAGAACGAAGTTCAGCTGGCGCTGGACGGTGGCGATAACCTGACCTATATCGCCCCAACCATGGTAAACCTGAACCTGACGCAGGAACGTTATCCTGATGTTCAGTTCCGCAAAACGCGCGAGCATTAATTTCCTTTCAGAGCACGGCAGCCGCCGTGCTCTTCTTTAATTCCTGTGTTATTAAACCCTTGCGGAATGTTCTTAATTCACCGCAATTTTTCGCTATTCGTTCGTTTTTTCCCCAATTCTGAATGCACCCCTCTGATTGTGATCTATATTTAACTCAGTGTTTAGCACCGGGCGTGGATGAATTAACTGTTCAATGCATATCCATTGGTTCTCCATTTTGCCCCGGTGTTAATTCGCAATATATAAAACCAAGATTAGGGAAGTATGTCGCCCAAATAATGGGCAAAACACAGGAATAAATCGATGAATATGACAAGACTGAAGATTTCTAAAACTCTGCTGGCTGTAACATTGGGTAGTGTCCTGGTAAGCGGTTCTGCTCTGGCGGAAACCAGCACCATGGATAAAGCGCAAAATTCCGCCAATACCGCAGGGGAAAAAATCGATAGCTCTATGAATAAAGTCGGTAATTTCATGGATGACAGCTCAATCACAGCAAAAGTGAAAGCCGCACTGGTGGATCACGAATCCATCAAGAGCACCGATATTTCTGTTAAAACCGACAACAAGGTTGTCACCCTGAGCGGTTTCGTTGAAAGCCAGACCCAGGCCGAAGAAGCCGTTAAAGTGGCGAAAGGCGTTGAGGGCGTAAGCTCCGTCAGCGACAAATTGCACGTACGTGACAGCAAAGAATCGTCGGTGAAGGGCTATGCCGGAGATGCAGCAACTACCAGCGAAATCAAAGCTAAACTGTTAGCTGACGACATCGTGCCATCCCGTATGGTGAAAGTTGAAACCACCGATGGTGTGGTCCAGCTGTCCGGTACGGTTGAGAATCAGGCACAAAGCGATCGTGCCGAGTCAATTGCGAAAGCTATTGATGGTGTGAAAAGCGTCAAAAACGATCTGAAAACGAAGTAAAGCAGTACCATTCGCCCGCAGGCTGAAAACCGCGGGCGAAATAAAAACGATTCTGGAAAAGCCGGTGAGTGACCTGAGCGCTCACGTTTAGCGGCCGACATTAACTATGGTAAAGGAGAGGCTTATGTTTCGTTGGGGCATTATATTTCTGGTTATCGCGTTAATTGCCGCCGCATTGGGCTTTGGTGGACTGGCGGGTACCGCGGCATGGGCAGCGAAAATTGTCTTCGTCGTCGGTATTATTCTGTTCCTGGTCAGCCTGTTTACGGGTCGACGTCGCCCGTAGCAAACGCAATATTTATTAAACAAACTCAAGCCAGTCCTCGTGACTGGCTTTTTCTCGTTTGAGAACCACCGGGGAAGTGCGTTACTGTGTCTCATCAAAATAATGAAAACAGGAAGGCAGAGGTGGGGCAACGAATTCCCGTTACGCTCGGCAATATTGCGCCGCTGACGTTAAAACCGTTTCATGCAGGCCAGCTTGCGCTGGTCTGTGAAGGGGGAGGGCAGCGCGGTATTTTCACTGCTGGCGTGCTTGACGAATTTATGCGCGCACAATTCAACCCGTTCGATCTCTATTTCGGTACCTCTGCCGGGGCGCAGAACCTCTCCGCCTATGTCTGCAACCAGCCCGGCTATGCGCGCAAAGTGATTATGCGCTACACCACCTCCAAAGAATTCTTCAATCCGGTACGCTTCGTACGCGGCGGGAACCTGATCGATCTCGACTGGTTACTGGATGCTACCTCCAGCCAGATGCCGCTGGCCATGGATACCGCGTCACGTCTGTTCGATACCGGCAAAGAGTTCTGGATGTGCGCCAGCCGTGGCGATGACTATTCGCCGGGTTACTTTTCGCCGCAGAAAGAGAACTGGCTGGATATCATCCGCGCGTCCAGCGCGATCCCGGGATTCTACCGCACCGGCGCCCTGCTGGAGGGGATAAGCTATCTTGACGGCGGTATCAGCGACGCGGTGCCGGTACAGGAGGCGGCGCGGCGCGGGGCAAAAACCATTGTGGTGATCCGCACGGTGCCTTCGCAGATGTATTACACCCCACAGTGGTTTAAGCGGATGGAACGCTGGCTGGGCGACAGCAGCCTGCAACCGCTGGTGAATATCGCGAAGCAGCATGAAACCACCTACGGCGCGATGCAGCGTTTTATTGAAAAACCACCGGGCAAGCTGCGCATCTTTGAAATTTATCCGCCTAAGCCGCTGTTGAGCATGGCGCTGGGCAGTCGGCTGCCTGCGTTGCGTATGGATTACAAAACGGGGCGGCTGTGCGGGCGTTACTTCCTGGCGACCGTCGGGAAAATGCTGGCGGAGCAACCGCCTCTTCATCGGCATAAAAGCATCATTTTGCCGCCTGCCGTTGTGGCCAATGACGCGGTGGCGATGCCGCTGGTGGACGCGCCGCAGGCCAACGATGGCTTACTCGATAAGGAGGATCTGGCGTGACGCACTGCTTTATCGATACCCATTGCCACTTTGATTTCCCGCCGTTTAGCGGGGAGGAAACATCAAGTATTGCGCGCGCGGCTGAGGCCGGTGTGAGAGCCATTATTGTGCCCGCTATTGAAGCGGCGAGATTCGACAAAGTTCTGGCGCTTGCCCGGGAGCACGATGCGCTGTATGCCGCGCTGGGTCTGCATCCGATCGTTATTGAGCACCATCTTGATGACCATCTCGACAGGCTGGATGCCACGCTGCAAAATGCGGATACAAAGCTGGTTGCCATCGGTGAGATCGGCCTCGATCTCTATCGTGAAGATCCGCAGTTTGAGCGCCAGCAGACGATCCTGGATGCGCAGCTCCGGCTGGCAAAGCGCCACGATCTGCCGGTGATCCTCCACTCCAGACGTACCCATGACAAACTGGCGATGCACCTGAAGCGTATCGACGTGCCGCGCAGGGGCGTGGTCCATGGTTTCGCTGGAAGCCTTCAGCAGGCGCAGCGTTTTATTGAGCTGGGCTATAAGATTGGCGTCGGTGGCACCATTACCTATCCGCGTGCCAGCAAAACCCGTGATGTGATGGCGCAGCTCCCGCTGACCTCGCTCCTGCTGGAAACGGATGCGCCTGACATGCCGCTGAATGGTTTTCAGGGCCAGCCCAACCGCCCGGAGCAGGCGGCGCGCGTTTTTGATGTGCTGTGTGAGCTGCGTCAGGAGCCTGAAGATGTGATTGCCAGCGCGCTGCTGGAAAACACCCGCGCGGTCTTCGGCATCACGCTATAAATAAAGGGCCGGGCGGATCACCGTGATCTGCTGCCGTTCCAGGGCCTGCGCCAGCGGCTCGATGTCCTCCGGCGTGGCGCTCCGCCATCGCGCCGCCTCCCCGTAAACCCCATGAGCATGAAACGCGTTGATCCGCACAGGAACGTTCCCCAACGCGTGGATAAAAGCGGTCAGCGATGGCAGATGGTGCAGATAATCACACCGAGCGGGGATCACCAGCAGGCGCAGCTCCGTCAGGCGATGACGATCGGCCAGCCAGCGGATGCTCTGCTTGATCTGCGTGTTTTCGCGCCCGGTCAGAAAACGGTGATGTTCATTGCCCCAGGCTTTCAGATCCACCATCGCGCCGTCAAACACCGGTAACAGCTTTTGCCAGCCGGTTTCGCTTAACAGGCCGTTGCTGTCCACCAGGCACGTCAGATGGCGCAGGGACGGATCGGCTTTGATCGCGGTGAACAGCGCAACCAAAAACGGCAGCTGCGTGGTGGCCTCACCCCCGCTGACGGTCACGCCCTCAATAAACGGCGCGGACGTGCGAACCCGGGAGAGGATCTCCTCGACGCTATAGCGTTGCGCCATCGGCGTCGCCTGCTGCTGACACAGATGCAGACAGGTGTCGCACTGCTGACAGTGACTCTCCTGCCACCAGACGCGCCCGGCCTGAATTGCCAGCGCATCATGAGGACAGTGGGGAACACAGTCGCCGCAGTCGTTGCAGCGCCCTATCGTCCACGGGTTGTGGCAGGTTTTGCAGCGCAGGTTACAGCCCTGGAGGAACAACGCCAGGCGGCTGCCCGGCCCGTCAACGCAGGAGAAGGGTATGACCTGACTAACTAAAGCGCATCTGCTGTTCATGGCTTATCACGCGCGGCTGACGTTCCAGAATACGGGTATTGCGCGCGGCCTCCTCGCCGAGCCAGGTGGTGTTGGTGCGCGAGCCGGCCTCCCGGTATTTCTCCAGATCGGAGAGCCGCACCATATACCCGGTGACGCGCACCAGGTCGTTTCCGGCTACATTCGCGGTGAACTCACGCATACCGGCGTTGAACGCCCCCAGGCACAGCTGCACCACAGCCTGAGGATTGCGTTTAACCGTTTCCTCCAGGGTGAGAATATCGCTGATCCCCGAATGATAGTGTTTATGGTGCGGCGCCACGGCCAGCAGGTGGCTGACAGGGTCCGGTTCGTCGCCGTACGGCAGACGTGCGCCCGGCGTGGTGCCAGAATCGGAACTGATCCCAGACTGGGCATGCAGCATCGCGCGGTGCTGCCAGCCGTGTTTCACCGGCGTGTTTTCAACAAACGCCGCAAGCTGTTCACTGATGCGGTAGCCCAGCGCATTGGCCTGTTCGTTCTTACCGTAACGTCCCGTAATGCCTGCTTTCTCGCACAGCACATTCACCGCTTCGGCCAGACCGTACATGCCAAACATCGGCACAAAGCGATCGGCATCAATCAGCCCCTCTTTCACCAGGAAGCTATTCTCAAAGAAGCCGGATTGTTCATATAGAAAATCGCAGCGCGCATTGATGATCGCGATTTGTTGCTGGCAGTAGTGGGGAAGGGTACGAGTGAAAAAGTCTTCCGGTGAGCGGCTGTGTTCCGCAATCGCCTTCAGGTTAAGGCGCACCAGCGTGCTACCGCCGCCCGCCAGCGGCAGGGAGTTGTAACAGCTCACCACGCCATAGCGACCTTTTGTGAAAATTTTATCATTCACCGGGCCATTAGAAATATGCGGTTTACTACATTCACAAATGTTTTCCGCCACGCTCAGCAGCAGATCGCCGGGGGTTACATCCGGGTCGTAGATAAAGGTCAGGTTCGGCGCAACCTGCTTCAGTTCGGCATCCGCGCGAAGGATGGCTCGGGTGACAGGCGTATCCGCCGGGCCGATATTGGCATGCATAAACGCATCGGGCAGGGTTCTGTCCAGGTAACGCCAGAAACGTTTTATTCGGCTATCGATTTCATCCTGTGTTAGAATTTTAACATAAGGGCTGAGTATCTCATCGAGCTGGCCCAGATAGACCGGCATCGATGTGACGGACGGAACATGGTGATAAAGGATAGTGAGCAGCGAGAGGGCATCATCCAGATCTTTAGCCCCTTCCAGCTCCAGCCATTCTGAGCCGTTAGCCAGAAATTTAGCGTAGTCCGGCAGCACGTAGCGCGGTTTGTAAGGCGCATGGCCTTCGAACATGTCGCAGATGAATCCCTCGTCCAGCGCGGCGCGGGCCGCCTCTGGCAGAGCGGGATAGGGCAGATTGTTCTCCGCTTCCAGCGCCAGAAAATGACGTTTTTGTTCCGGGGTTAACACCGGGCTGGTCACAATGTGCTGGCAACGTTGTTGCAGGGCGTCGGGCATGTTCACTTCCTTGGTTGTTCTGCGGATAGTGAACGAATTGTAGGAAGCCAGCCTGGTGGCGCTTTTGATCAGAACGGGGATATCGCCGATTTAGTCAGCAATTAACGCACTAAAATTTGAAGAAGATCTCATTACAGTAATGCAAATTTGCACACAGTTTTCATTAACTGTGATGAATGTCGAAGTGTGGATGCGGGTGAATGTTAGAATACTCACAGACCCGCAAGGTAAAATTTATACGGCACTGCCGTTGGAGAATGTTATGACCGATTTAACTGCAAGCAGCCTGCGCGCGTTGAAACTGATGGACCTGACCACCCTGAACGATGACGACACCAATGAAAAAGTCATCGCCCTGTGCCATCAGGCGAAAACGCCAGTGGGTAACACCGCCGCCGTCTGTATCTATCCGCGCTTCATCCCGATTGCCCGCAAAACGCTGAAAGAGCAGGGCACGCCGGATGTGCGCATTGCCACCGTAACTAACTTCCCGCACGGCAATGACGATATCGAGATCGCGCTGGCAGAAACCCGCGCGGCGATTGCGTACGGCGCGGACGAAGTTGACGTGGTATTCCCGTACCGCGCGCTGATCGCCGGCAACGAGCAGGTCGGTTTTGACCTGGTGAAAGCCTGTAAAGACGCGTGTGCGGCGGCAAACGTGCTGCTTAAAGTGATCATCGAAACCGGCGAGCTGAAAGAAGAGGCGCTGATTCGTAAAGCGTCTGAAATCTCTATCAAAGCGGGCGCAGATTTCATTAAAACCTCTACCGGTAAAGTGCCGGTCAACGCTACTCCGGAAAGCGCACGCATCATGATGGAAGTCATCCGTGATATGGGCGTGTCCAAAACCGTTGGCTTCAAACCGGCGGGCGGCGTGCGTACCGCGGAAGACGCGCAGCAGTTCCTGGCGATTGCCGACGAGCTGTTCGGCGCCGACTGGGCTGATTCCCGCCACTACCGCTTCGGCGCGTCCAGCCTGCTGGCCAGCCTGCTGAAAGCGCTGGGTCACGGTGACGGTAAGAGCGCAAGCAGCTACTAAGTTGAATTGCCGGGTGGCGCTACGCTAACCCGGCCTACAGGATCGTAGGGCGGGTCAACATATCCGCCGCCATTCACCCGATTCCGCATGGAGGTTACCGTGTTTCTCGCACAAGAAATTATTCGTAAAAAACGTGATGGTCATCCATTAAGCGACGAAGAAATCCGCTTTTTTATCAATGGCATTCGTGATAACACCATCTCTGAAGGGCAGATTGCGGCTCTGGCGATGACCATTTTCTTCCACGATATGTCGATGCCTGAGCGCGTGTCGCTGACCATGGCGATGCGAGATTCAGGAACCGTTCTGGACTGGAAAAGCCTCAACCTCAACGGCCCGATTGTGGACAAACACTCCACCGGCGGCGTGGGCGACGTGACCTCCCTGATGCTTGGCCCGATGGTGGCAGCCTGTGGCGGTTACATCCCGATGATTTCCGGGCGCGGCCTGGGTCATACCGGCGGTACGCTCGACAAACTGGAAGCCATTCCGGGCTTCGATATCTTCCCGGATGACAACCGCTTCCGCGACATTATTAAAGACGTTGGCGTGGCGATTATCGGCCAGACCAGCTCTCTTGCTCCGGCTGACAAGCGTTTCTACGCGACGCGTGACATTACCGCGACCGTAGACTCCATCCCGCTGATCACCGCCTCTATCCTTGCCAAAAAACTGGCGGAAGGTCTGGATGCGCTGGTGATGGATGTGAAAGTGGGCAGCGGCGCGTTTATGCCAACCTATGAACTCTCTGAGGCGCTGGCCGAAGCGATCGTTGGCGTCTCCAACGGCGCGGGCGTGCGCACCACTGCACTGCTGACGGACATGAACCAGGTGCTAGCCTCCAGCGCCGGTAACGCGGTTGAAGTCCGTGAGGCCGTGCAGTTCCTCACAGGCGAATACCGTAACCCGCGCCTGTTCGATGTCACCATGGCGCTGTGCGTTGAGATGTTAATCTCCGGCAAGTTGGCCAAAGACGACGCGGAAGCCCGCGCGAAGCTTCAGGCGGTGCTGGACAACGGCAAAGCGGCGGAGATCTTTGGTCGGATGGTGGCGGCGCAGAAAGGCCCGACCGACTTCGTGGAAAACTACGCGAAATACCTGCCCACCGCGATGCTCAGCAAAGCGGTCTATGCGGACAGCGAAGGCTTTGTCTCGGCTATGGATACCCGCGCGCTCGGCATGGCTGTTGTGTCTATGGGCGGCGGTCGTCGTCAGGCATCGGACACCATTGATTACAGCGTCGGCTTTACCGATATGGCCCGTCTGGGCGACAGCGTTGACGGCCAACGTCCGCTGGCGGTGATCCACGCGAAAGATGAAGCCAGCTGGCAGGACGCGGCGAAAGCGGTGAAGGCGGCAATATCTCTTGACGATAAAGCACCGGAAACCACACCGACGGTCTATCGTCGTATCACTGAATAGCGGTATACTGATCTGATCGCATTTTTATGAAGCACTAAGTACGGAGAACAATTATGAAACGTGCATTTATTATGGTGCTGGACTCATTCGGCATCGGCGCAACCGAAGATGCAGAACGATTTGGTGACGTGGGTTCCGATACCCTGGGTCACATCGCGGAAGCCTGTGCAAAAGGCGAAGCGGACAACGGTCGTAAAGGCCCTCTGAATCTGCCAAACCTGACCCGTCTGGGGCTGGTAAAAGCGCATGAAGGCTCTACCGGTAAGATCGCAGCCGGTATGGACGGTAACGCGGAAGTGGTGGGCGCCTACGCGTGGGCGCACGAGCTCTCTTCCGGGAAAGATACTCCGTCTGGTCACTGGGAAATCGCCGGCGTGCCGGTGCTGTTTGACTGGGGCTACTTCTCCGATCACGAGAACAGCTTCCCGCAGGAGCTGCTCGATAAGCTGGTGAAGCGCGCCAACCTGCCGGGCTACCTCGGCAACTGCCACTCTTCCGGTACCGTGATTCTGGATCAGCTCGGCGAAGAGCATATGAAAACCGGCAAGCCGATTTTCTATACCTCTGCTGACTCCGTGTTCCAGATCGCCTGCCATGAAGAGACGTTTGGCCTGGATAAACTGTACGAGCTGTGCGAGATCGCCCGTGAAGAGCTGACCGAAGGCGGCTACAACATTGGCCGCGTTATCGCGCGTCCGTTTATCGGCGACAAAGCGGGTAACTTCCAGCGTACCGGCAACCGTCACGATCTGGCCGTGGAGCCACCGGCGCCGACCGTGCTGCAAAAACTCGTCGACGAGAAAGACGGCCACGTGGTTTCCGTGGGTAAAATCGCGGACATTTACGCCAACTGCGGCATTACCAAAAAGGTCAAAGCGACCGGTCTGGATGCGCTGTTCGACGCCACCATCAAAGAGATGAAAGAAGCGGGCGATAAGACCATTGTCTTCACCAACTTCGTGGACTTCGACTCCTCCTGGGGCCACCGTCGCGACGTCGCCGGTTATGCTGCGGGTCTGGAGCTGTTTGACCGCCGTCTGCCAGAGCTGATGGAGCTGGTGGGGGAAGATGACATTCTGATCCTGACCGCTGACCATGGCTGTGACCCGACCTGGACCGGTACCGACCACACCCGTGAGCACATTCCGGTGCTGGTGTATGGCCCGAAAGTGAAGCCGGGCTCGCTCGGTCACCGTGAAACCTTCGCGGACATCGGCCAGACTATCGCGAAATATTTTGGTACGTCTGACATGGAATATGGCAAGGCTATGTTCTAAGCGGATTGGGTGCGGCCTGATGCCCTCACCCCGGCCCTCTCCCACAGGGAGAGGGAGAACAGAATGTAGGCCGGGTAAGGCGTAGCCGCCACCCGGCAAAAACAACAATGTAAAAGGAACTGAAGATGGCAACTCCTCACATTAATGCAGAAATGGGTGATTTCGCTGACGTCGTATTGATGCCGGGCGACCCGCTGCGCGCGAAGCACATTGCAGAAACCTTCCTCGAAGACGTGCGTGAAGTGAACAACGTGCGCGGCATGCTGGGCTTCACCGGCACCTATAAAGGCCGCAAAATCTCCGTGATGGGTCACGGCATGGGTATCCCATCCTGCTCCATCTACACCAAAGAGCTGATCACCGATTTCGGCGTGAAGAAAATCATCCGTGTCGGCTCCTGCGGCGCAGTGCGCATGGACGTTAAGCTGCGTGACGTGGTGATCGGCATGGGCGCGTGCACCGACTCTAAAGTCAACCGCATTCGCTTTAAAGATCATGACTTTGCGGCCATCGCTGACTTTGACATGGTGCGTAACGCAGTTGACGCGGCAAAAGCGCTGGGCGTTGACGCGCGCGTGGGCAACCTGTTCTCTGCCGATCTGTTCTACTCGCCAGAAGGCGACATGTTCGACGTGATGGAAAAATACGGCATTCTGGGCGTGGAAATGGAAGCGGCCGGTATCTACGGCGTGGCGGCTGAATTCGGTGCGAAAGCGCTGACCATCTGCACCGTGTCTGACCACATCCGTACCCACGAGCAGACTACCGCTGCCGAGCGTCAGACCACCTTCAACGACATGATCAAAATCGCGCTGGAATCCGTTCTGCTCGGCGATAAAGAGTAATACCTGTTGTGCCGGGTGGCGGCTTCGCCTGACCCGGCCAGCGGTTTTCCAGGCCCGCTAAGCAGAGCGCCAGCGGGCTTTTTTATTAGCGTACTGCCTGCGCAATCCACGCCGATAACTCCCGCAACTCTTGTTCCTGTTCCGGAAAATCAACACGTAACGCGTCACACTCCTGTTGCAGCATATCTGCCCGATAGAGACAGCCCTGCAAACGTGCAGCCAGCGCTTCTAACGGTGCCGGATTAAGACTATCCGTAAATACCTGGGTACGAGAGATATGGCCTTTCTCGACGTCAAAGTGCAGCTCAACGCCGCCCCAGGTAAATCGCTCATCCAGCAGGTGTGAAAACGCCGGTGCCTGACCGAAATTCCACTCCCAGCTGCTCTGGCGGGCGAAGGTTTCCGCGAAGTTTGGCAGATCCGGGGTTTTATCCGGAGAAATCACCTCGGCTTCTACGCGTTCACCGTAATGCCTGAAAAAGGCCTCGCGGATCGCATCGCAAATGCGTTCATGGGTAATCCCCGGCAGGAGCTCCACCAGATTCGCCACGCGACCGCGCACGGAGGTAATGCCTTTGGCCTGGAGCTTTTTCTTGTCCGGGTTCAGATAGTTTGCCAGACGGCTCAGATCGGCATTCAGCAATAATGTGCCGTGGTGGAATCCGCGATCCATCGTTTCGCGGTAGGCTGAGCCTGACACTTTCCGGTCGCCTTCAGGCGTTTTCACGACCAGATCGTTACGTCCCGAGGCTTCAGCCGTCACGCCGAGTGAATTGAGCGCGTTAAGCACAATGGAGGTCGAGATGGTTTTGTCGTATTCCGGCTTGCCCGCCATAAAGGTAAAGCAGGTGTTGCCCAGATCGTGAAACACCGCACCGCCGCCGCTGCTGCGGCGCGCCAGGCGGACGTTGTCCTCTTCCATACGGCGGGTGTTACACTCTTTCCACGGATTTTGCGCGCGACCAATAACGACCGTATCGGCGTTGCGCCAGAGAAACAGGACGCGCTGGGTGGCAGGCATCTGGCGGAAGATGCACTCTTCCACCGCCAGGTTAAACCAGGGATCGTAAGAGTCAGAGATTAGCAGGCGTAACGTCGACATGGCAGAGTTCCTTTTCCGAATCATCCGCCTACTTTATCACTATTCTTTCTTCTCGCTCTCTTCCTCTTCGGGAACCGACTTGCTGGCGGTTAACAGGAACGGCGACTGCTGCCAGCGGGTGCGCTTGCCCTGGAGCAGCGTGCGCGCCAGTACCACGCCAATCGCCAGCGAGAGCAGCAGCATCAGGCGCAAAATATTGGTGGTGTTATCCACCTGTTTGGCTTCGGTTGGCAGGGTGTGGGTGTCGAGTGTCAGACGTAAATAGCCGAGCGGACCATTCTTGCCCTGAATGGGTTCGACGATTTGTTGGTTGAAATAACCACCGGCTTTTTTGCCATCCAGCGCCAGCCTGTCGCGCACGTCGACATGCTCACCCGCGCGGGCAATCAGGTCGCCCTGTTCATCGTACACGCCCGCATCCAGAATGCGGCTGTTTTCCGTAAGCTGGCGCAATACCTGGGCTATTCGCTTATCATCCGGCGTTTCGGTGCGCATAGACGGCGCAACGTTGAGCGTCACCTGGCGCGCCAGCGTCCGGGCCAGCTCCTCAAACTGCGGGTTACGCTGTCGTTGGTGATTCTGGCTAAACCAGGATGCCCCCTGCATCAGCGCCACTAATAGTGCGAGACAGATCAGGACAATCACGGCGCGATGAAGCCGGAATTTCAGTTTTGCGCGAGCCATATTCCACCTGCTTAAAATTTACGGCTTAATGTTGCCAGAAGTGATGGTTACAGGGTAGCCTCATGCGTTATTTTCCCTCTGGAACCTTCCGGCGCGAACGAAATTACAGGAGCTTCAATGCCGAACATTACCTGGTGCGACCTGCCAACGGATGTCTCTTTATGGCCAGGATTGCCGCTCTCTTTAAGTGGCGATGAGGTGATGCCTCTCGATTACCACGCTGGCCGTAGCGGCTGGCTGCTGTACGGACGCGGCCTGGATAAGCAACGCCTCACCCAATATCAAACCAAACTGGGCGCAGCGATGGTCATCGTTGCGGCCTGGTGCGTGGAAGATTATCAGGTTATTCGCCTGGCGGGTTCCCTGACGCAGCGCGCCACGCGTCTGGCGCACGACGCCGGGCTGGACGTTGCCCCCCTCGGCAAAATTCCGCACCTGAAAACGCCCGGCCTGCTGGTAATGGACATGGACTCCACCGCCATTCAGATCGAATGTATTGACGAGATTGCTAAACTGGCGGGCAGCGGCGAGCTGGTGGCGGAAGTCACCGAGCGCGCGATGCGCGGCGAGCTGGATTTCACCGCCAGCCTGAGACAGCGCGTGGCGACCCTGAAGGGGGCCGATGCTAACATTTTGCGTCAGGTGCGCGACGAGCTGCCGCTGATGCCGGGGCTGACGCAGCTGGTGCTCAAGCTGGAGACGCTCGGCTGGAAAGTGGCGATTGCCTCCGGCGGGTTCACCTTCTTCGCCGATTACCTGCGTGACAAGCTGCGTCTGACCACCGTGGTGGCAAACGAGCTGGAGATCATGGACGGCAAACTCACCGGACAGGTCATCGGCGACATCGTGGACGCGCAGTACAAAGCCAATACACTGACGCGTCTGGCGGAGAAATATGCCATTCCGGTCGAGCAGACCGTCGCCATCGGCGATGGCGCGAACGATCTGCCGATGATCAAAGTTGCCGGGCTGGGTATCGCCTACCATGCCAAGCCAAAAGTAAATGAAAAGACGGAAGTCACTATCCGTCATGCTGATCTGATGGGGGTGTTCTGTATTCTCTCCGGCAGCATTAATCAAAAATAGCGGCCTGCTTTTGTAAGCCGGGTAAGCGTCAGCGCCACCCGGCGCGCAGACCGCACAGAAATAACGAGGTAAACCGTGGCGAAAGCTCCAAAACGCGCATTTGTCTGCAATGAATGTGGTGCGGATTATCCGCGCTGGCAGGGGCAATGCAGCGCCTGTCATGCCTGGAACACCATCACCGAAGTGCGTGGTGTGGCGGCTTCGCCGAGCGTGGCCCGCAATGAACGGCTGAGTGGCTATGCGGGCAATGCAGGCGTGTCGAAGGTACAAAAACTTTCGGATATCAGTCTGGAAGCACTGCCGCGCTTTTCCACCGGATTCAAAGAATTTGACCGCGTGCTCGGCGGTGGCGTAGTGCCGGGCAGCGCCATTCTGATCGGCGGTAACCCGGGCGCGGGTAAATCGACCCTGCTGCTGCAAACGCTCTGCAAGCTCGCCGAACAGATGAAAACCCTGTACGTCACGGGGGAAGAGTCACTCCAGCAGGTGGCGATGCGCGCGCACCGCCTCGGCCTGCCCACCGGCAATCTGAATATGCTGTCGGAAACCAGCATCGAGCAGATCTGCATGATCGCCGAAGAAGAGCAGCCGAAGCTGATGGTGATTGACTCCATTCAGGTGATGCATATGGCTGACATTCAGTCGTCACCGGGAAGCGTGGCGCAGGTGCGTGAAACCGCGGCCTACCTGACGCGCTTTGCCAAAACGCGCGGCGTGGCGATTGTGATGGTTGGTCATGTGACCAAAGACGGCTCGCTGGCGGGACCGAAAGTGCTTGAACACTGTATCGACTGCTCGGTGATGCTCGATGGCGATGCGGATTCCCGTTTTCGTACCCTGCGCAGCCATAAAAACCGCTTTGGCGCGGTGAATGAGCTGGGCGTGTTTGCCATGACCGAGCAGGGGCTTCGCGAAGTCAGCAACCCGTCGGCCATCTTCCTGAGCCGTGGCGACGAGATCACGTCCGGTAGTTCGGTGATGGTGCTGTGGGAGGGGACGCGTCCGCTGCTGGTTGAAATTCAGGCGCTGGTGGATCAATCGATGATGGGCAACCCGCGGCGCGTGGCGGTCGGTCTGGAACAGAACCGCCTGGCGATCCTGCTGGCGGTGCTGCACCGTCACGGCGGTCTGCAAATGGCGGATCAGGATGTGTTCGTCAACGTGGTTGGTGGGGTGAAGGTTACGGAAACCAGCGCGGACCTGGCGCTGCTGCTGGCAATGGTCTCCAGCCTGCGCGACAGACCGTTACCGCAGGATCTGGTGGTATTTGGTGAGGTAGGGTTGGCCGGCGAGATCCGCCCGGTGCCGAGCGGTCAGGAGCGTATCTCCGAAGCGGCAAAACATGGCTTCCGCCGCGCGATTGTTCCGGCCGCCAACGTGCCGAAAAAAATTCCGGAAGGGATGCAGGTTTTTGGCGTTAAAAAACTTGCAGATGCGTTAAATGTCTTTGACGACTTATAATTACGTATTCGATTTTGCAGGAGGCACCGTAATTTATGTCATCATTTGACTACATCAAGACCGCTATCCGCCAGAAGGGCTGCACGTTGCAGCAGGTGGCGGACGCCAGCGGCATGACCAAGGGCTACCTGAGCCAACTGCTGAACGCCAAAATCAAAAGCCCCAGCGCGCAGAAGCTGGAAGCGCTGCACCGTTTTCTGGGGCTTGAATTTCCGCGGATGCAAAAGAACATTGGCGTGGTGTTCGGTAAGTTCTACCCGCTGCATACCGGGCATATCTATCTGATCCAGCGCGCCTGTAGCCAGGTCGACGAACTGCATATCATCATGGGTTATGATGAAACCCGCGATCGCCAGCTGTTTGAAGACAGCGCCATGTCGCAGCAGCCCACCGTGCCGGACCGCCTGCGCTGGCTGCTTCAGACCTTTAAATATCAGAAAAATATTCGTATTCATGCCTTTAACGAAGAGGGCATGGAGCCGTATCCGCACGGCTGGGACGTGTGGAGCAACGGCATCAAAGCGTTTATGGAAGAGAAGGGCATTGCGCCTAACTGGATCTACACCTCTGAAGAGTCCGACGCGCCGCAGTTCCGCGAGCATCTGGGCATCGAGACGGTGCTGATCGATCCTAAACGCACCTTCATGAACATCAGCGGGGCGCAGATCCGCGAGAACCCGTTCCGTTACTGGGACTACATCCCGACCGAGGTGAAGCCGTTCTTCGTGCGTACGGTGGCGATCCTCGGCGGCGAGTCGAGCGGGAAATCGACGCTGGTAAATAAGCTGGCTAACATCTTCAATACCACCAGTGCGTGGGAGTATGGCCGCGATTACGTCTTCTCACACCTTGGCGGCGACGAGATGGCGTTGCAGTATTCCGACTACGATAAAATCGCGCTCGGTCATGCCCAGTACATTGATTTTGCGGTGAAATACGCCAATAAAGTCGCCTTTATTGATACCGATTTCGTCACCACGCAGGCGTTCTGCAAAAAGTACGAAGGGCGCGAGCACCCGTTTGTGCAGGCGCTGATTGACGAATACCGCTTTGACCTGGTGATCCTGCTGGAAAACAACACCCCGTGGGTGGCCGACGGCATGCGCAGCCTGGGCAGCTCGGTGGACAGGCGGGAGTTCCAGACCATGCTGGTGGAGATGCTTAACGAGAACAACGTTGAGTTTGTGCATGTGGAAGAGTCGGACTACGATTCCCGCTTCCTGCGCTGCGTCGAGCTGGTGAAGGAGATGATGGGGGAGCAGGGTTAATAACTTCCCCTCTCCCACCAGGAGAGGGGGCTTTAATCGCCCTCTCCCTTTGGGAGAGGGCCGGGGTGAGGGAACCAGTCCACACTCAATACTCAACCACCACCTTCCCACGCATATGCCCCTCCAGCACCCTGCGGTGCGCTTCGGTAATGCTTTCCACGCTTAGCCCGTGCAGCGTTTCGCTGAGC
Organism: Enterobacter sp. MGH 33; assembly: GCF_000534535.1. Lineage (NCBI taxonomy): Bacteria > Pseudomonadati > Pseudomonadota > Gammaproteobacteria > Enterobacterales > Enterobacteriaceae > Enterobacter > Enterobacter sp. MGH 33. The sequence continues at coordinate 973,537 of NZ_KI973212.1, forward strand.
GAGCTTTCCACCACGCCGTTATCCACCAGCTTCGCCACCTCATCTAAAATCTCACCCTGACGCGCCATATCCGTGGTCTGGTACATGCTACGGGTGTACATAAATTCCCAGTGCAGGGCGGCAGATTTGGACTTCAGCTTGTCCTGGTTCAGCGGATGCGCGTTTTCAACGATGGAACAAATGTCTCCCTGAGGGGCAATCAGATCGCTGACCGCATCCCAGTGCCCGTCGGTATCGTTGAGGATAAAAATGTAATCCACAAAGGTGAGCCCCTGTTTCGCCAGTTCTCCCTTCAGGTCGTGGTAATTTACAACAATGTCAGCCCCGCGATCGCGACACCACCGGGCGGAATCTTCTCGTGAAGCGGTTGCGACGATCTTCACCTTGCTGTTGTGCTTCGCAAACGGGATCGCCAGCGATCCGACTCCACCCGCGCCGCCAATTATCAGCAGCGTTTTATCTGCGTCGGCATCCTGAATCTTCAGCCGTTCAAACAGGCCTTCCCACGCGGTGAGCGCCGTCAGCGGCAATGCAGCCGCGGCGGCCCAGTCAAGGCTTGCAGGCTTGTGCCCGACAATGCGCGCATCGATCAGCTGGTGCGTGGTATTACTGCCCGGACGGGTGATATCCCCCGCGTACCACACTTCGTCACCCGGTTTGAATCCGGTGACGCCAGCCCCAACGGCTTGTACGATACCGCTGGCATCCCACCCGAGAATGCGCGGCTCCTTCAGTCCGCTTTTGGCAATGCCTGCATGTACCTTGGTGTCCACCGGGTTTACGGAGACGGCTTTTACCTCCACCAGCAGATCGTGTTCACCGGGCTGCGGCATCGGCGGAGTGATTTCAACGAAGGTGGACGGATTTTCCGGGTTAACGGCAATGGCTTTCACTGACATGGTGTGCTCCTCAATGGCATGCGTTTTGTTGAGGCTAGTCTATTAAGTGGTCAGCTGCATGATAAGATGGACAATCCAGAACTCAGCGTTCGTACAGGGTGAACAATCATGTTTAAACAGCTTCAGGATATGGCGCTGTTTGCGCTGGTGGCCGAGATGGGCAGCTTTACCGCGGCGGCGCAGAAGGCGGAACTGCCGAAATCCAGCGTCAGCCAGCGGATTAGCCAGCTGGAGCAGCAGGTGGGGATCCGTCTGTTGAATCGCACCACGCGCAGGATCAGCCTGACGTTTGCAGGCGAGCACTATCTGGTGCACTGTCGCGAGATGCTGGCGGCCAGCGAGCGCGCGGAGTATGCCATTCAGCGGCTGCGCGAAAACCCCAGCGGGCGGCTGCGGATCACCTGTCCGGCGGGAATTGGCGCGACGCTGCTGGCGCATATGAATGCCGAGTTCCAGCTTCGCTATCCGGACGTGTCGCTGGATGTGTCGATCTCAGACGACGTGGTGGATCTGGTCGAGTCTGGCTTTGACGTGGCGCTGCGCACCGGCAAACCGCAGGATTCTTCCCTGATTGGCCGCATGATTGGGCACTGTCCGCGCTACATGCTGGCCTCGCCCCACTACCTGGCGCGTCGGGCGCCGTTAATCCATCCCCGACAGCTGGTGGAGCACCGCTGCATTACGCACCGGGCATGGTCGGAGTGGCTTTTGCGAAGCGAGAATGAGGATTACCGCTACCTGCCGGATAACGCCCACATGACGGATAACCTGGTGTACGCCCGGGAATGCGCCATTGCCGGGGCGGGGATCACGCTGTTACCCGCATTCCTGCTGGAAGATAAGATCGAAAAGGGCGCGCTGGTGAAGGTGCTGTCGGCGTGGAGCGTTGAGGGAAACGATCTGTGGCTGGCCTACCCGAGCCGTAAGCTCAATTCGCCTGCGCTGATGAGCTATATCGACTTTGCGATGCAGTTTGATGAGGTGAAGCGGTATTACGTGGGCAAATAAAAAAGCCGGGTGGCGGCTTCGCCTTACCCGGCCTACACACTGTGCGGCCTGATGCCCTCACCCTGGCCCTCTCCCACGGGGAGAGGGTACAAACATAAAAAACGGCAACCGAAGTTGCCGTTTTGCTTTTATTTCGCAATACGCTTGTACTTAATACGCTTCGGCTCCAGCGCGTCTGCGCCCAGCGTGCGTTTCTTGTACTCTTCGTATTCGGTGAAGTTACCTTCGAAGAACTCCACTTTACCTTCGTCCTGGTAGTCCAGGATGTGGGTTGCGATACGGTCCAGGAACCAGCGGTCGTGCGAGATAACCATCGCGCAGCCCGGGAACTCCAGCAGGGCGTTTTCCAGCGCGCGCAGGGTTTCGATGTCCAGGTCGTTGGTAGGTTCATCAAGCAGCAGAACGTTGCCGCCAACCTGGAGCAGCTTCGCCAGGTGCAGACGACCGCGCTCACCGCCGGACAGCTCGCCCACGCGTTTGCCCTGGTCAGTGCCCTTAAAGTTAAAGCGGCCAACGTAAGCGCGGCTTGGCATCTCGGTGTTGCCGATACGCATGATATCCAGACCGCCGGAAACCTCTTCCCACACGGTTTTGCTGTTATCCATTGCGTCGCGGAACTGGTCCACGGAAGCCAGCTTCACGGTTTCACCCAGGGTGATAGAGCCGCTGTCAGGCTGTTCCTGACCGGACATCATGCGGAACAGGGTCGATTTACCTGCGCCGTTCGGACCGATGATGCCAACGATAGCGCCTTTCGGCACGGAGAAGGTCAGGTCGTCGATCAGCAGACGGTCGCCGTAGGACTTACGCAGGTTGGTCACTTCAACCACTTTATCCCCCAGACGTGCGCCAGGTGGAATAAACAGTTCGTTGGTTTCGTTACGTTTCTGGTATTCAGTGTTGTTCAGCTCTTCGAAGCGTGCCAGACGGGCTTTGCCCTTAGACTGACGGCCTTTCGCGCCCTGACGCACCCACTCCAGCTCTTTCTCAATAGACTTACGACGAGCCGCTTCCTGAGAAGCTTCCTGCGCCAGACGCTGATCTTTCTGCTCCAGCCAGGAGGAGTAGTTGCCTTCCCAAGGAATACCTTCGCCGCGGTCCAGCTCCAGGATCCAGCCTGCGACGTTGTCGAGGAAGTAACGGTCGTGGGTAATCGCCACAACGGTGCCTTCGAAGTCGTGCAGGAAGCGCTCCAGCCACGCCACGGATTCCGCATCCAGGTGGTTAGTCGGTTCGTCGAGCAGCAGCATGTCTGGTTTTTCCAGCAGCAGGCGGCACAGCGCCACGCGGCGGCGTTCACCACCGGACAGGTTAGCGATTTTCGCATCCCAGTCCGGCAGACGCAGGGCATCGGCCGCGCGCTCCAGCTGCACGTTCAGGTTGTGACCGTCGTGCGCCTGGATAATCTCTTCATACTTGCCCTGTTGTGCAGCAAGTTTGTCGAAGTCCGCATCCGGTTCGGCGTATTTGGCATACACTTCATCCAGACCTTTCAGCGCGTTAACCACCTCGGATACCGCTTCTTCAACGGATTCACGCACGGTGTGTTCCGGGTTCAGCTGGGGTTCCTGCGGCAGGTAGCCGATCTTAATGCCAGGCTGCGGACGGGCTTCACCTTCGATGTCTGTATCGATGCCGGCCATGATGCGCAGCAGGGTGGACTTACCGGCACCGTTGAGACCCAGAACACCGATTTTTGCGCCCGGGAAGAAGCTCAGCGAGATATTTTTAAGAATATGACGTTTCGGCGGGACAACTTTGCCGACACGATGCATGGTATAAACGAATTGAGCCACGTTGGACTTCGCCTCTTTTATCGTGATGAGAATGAATTTCAGCCTCGAAGTGTAGCCTTTTTCACGCCCTAATCCCAGCCAGGAACGTCGGGAGTGTTAAAACGCGCAAGAAAGGTAAAAAAGTGTCCATGACGTGGCGCGTTGTGGGATGCCTGGTTAGCATAAGTTGATGTAACTTTGACGTGGCAAGACGCTGCAACTGACGAAAAACAATGAGGAAGAGCTTGTGGAAAAAGCCAAACGGGTGGTCTGGCGTCTGCTGGCTGCCAGCGTATGCGTAATGGCGGTAAGCCAGGCGGTGCATGCCGATTCACTGGATGAACAACGTAACCGCTATGCCCAGATTAAACAGGCATGGGACAACAAGCAGATGGATACCGTGCAGGCGCTGATGCCGATGCTGAAGGATTATCCGCTGTATCCGTATCTTGAGTATCGTCAGATCACGGACGATCTCATGAATCAACCGACCGTCACCGTGAATAACTTCATTCAGGCGAACCCGACCCTGCCGCCTGCGCGCACCCTGAAGTCCCGGTTTGTGAACGAGCTGGCCCGTCGCGAAGACTGGCGCGGCCTGCTGGCTTTCAGCCCGGATAAACCGGGCGCGACGGAAGCGCAGTGTAATTACTATTATGCGAAATGGGCGACCGGTCAGCAGGAGGAAGCCTGGACCGGCGCGAAAGAGCTGTGGCTGACGGGCAAAAGCCAGCCAAACGCCTGTGACCCGCTGTTCAGCGCCTGGCGCGCCTCGGGCAAGCAGGATCCGCTCTCTTACCTGGAACGTATTCGCCTGGCGATGAAGGCCGGAAACACCCGGCTGGTCACCGTGCTGGCGGGCCAGATGCCCGCAGATTATCAGACCATTGCGTCTGCCGTTATCAGTCTTGCAAACGATCCCAATACCGTGCTGACGTTTGCGCGTACTACCGGCGCGACCGATTTTACCCGCCAGATGGCGGCGGTGGCCTTTGCCAGCGTGGCGCGTGATGATGTGGAAAACGCCCGGCTGATGATCCCGCAGCTGGTGCAGGCCCAGCAGCTTAATGACGATCAAACTCAGGAGCTGCGCGATATCGTGGCATGGCGACTGATGGGGACAGATGTCACCGACGAACAGGCGCGCTGGCGTGATGATGCGGTGATGCGTTCAAACTCTGTCTCGCTGGTGGAGCGTCGCGTGCGCATGGCGCTGGGAACGGGCGATCGTCGTGGCCTCAATACCTGGCTGGCGCGTCTGCCGATGGATGCCAAAGAGAAAGATGAATGGCGTTACTGGCAGGCGGACATGCTGCTGGAACGTGGTCGTGAAGATGAAGCCAAAGAGATCCTCCACTCCCTGATGCAACAGCGCGGATTCTACCCGATGGCGGCGGCGCAGCGGCTGGGCGAGGAGTACACGCTTAAGATCGACAAAGCGCCCGCCAACGCGAACCCGGCGCTGACGCAGGGGCCGGAGATGGCGCGCGTGCGCGAGCTGATGTACTGGAATCTGGATAATACCGCGCGCAGCGAGTGGGCGAATCTGGTCACCAGCCGTACCACCGATGAGAAAGCGCAGCTTGCCCGCTATGCATTTGATAATCGCTGGTGGGATCTGAGCGTGCAGGCGACGATCGCCGGCAAACTGTGGGATCATCTCGAAGAGCGTTTCCCGCTGGCTTATAAGGATCTGTTCGATCGCTACACCAGCGGCAAAGATATTCCGCAAAGCTACGCGATGGCCATTGCCCGTCAGGAGAGCGCCTGGAACCCGAAAGTGCGTTCTCCGGTGGGTGCCAGCGGCCTGATGCAGATTATGCCGGGTACCGCGACGCACACGGTGAAGATGTTTAATATTCCAGGCTACAGCAGCCCGTCCCAGCTGCTGGATCCGGAGACTAACATCAACATCGGTACCAGCTACTTGCAGTACGTCTATCAGCAGTTCGGTAATAACCGTATCTTCGCGTCAGCGGCGTACAACGCCGGGCCTGGCCGCGTGCGGACATGGCTTGGCAACAGCGCAGGGCGCATCGACGCCGTGGCGTTTGTCGAGAGCATTCCGTTCTCGGAAACGCGCGGCTATGTGAAGAATGTGCTGGCTTATGACGCCTACTATCGCTACTTCATGGGGCAGAAAGATACCCTGATGAGCGATGCCGAGTGGCAGAGACGTTACTGATCGGCGCGGGTTGTGTTATGCTGTACTCGCTAATGAGTACAAGAGGCAGCATAACATGACCCAGCATTCCCCGTATTCCTCGGCCATGGCCGAACAGCGTCATCAGGAGTGGCTTCGTTTTGTGGAGTTGCTCCGCCAGTCTTACGACAAAGATCTGCATTTACCGTTGCTACAGCTGATGCTGACGCCCGATGAACGCGAAGCGCTGGGCACGCGGGTACGCATTATTGAGGAACTGCTGCGCGGCGAAATGAGCCAGCGCGAGCTGAAAAACGAGCTGGGCGCGGGTATTGCGACCATCACCCGTGGTTCAAACAGCCTGAAGTCGGCGCCGGTTGAACTGCGTCAGTGGCTGGAAGCGGTATTGCTGAAAAACGCCGGATGACGGCTTCGCCTTATCCGGCCTGCAAATTTAACGATAAATCGCGTTATGGAACGGACTTAACGCCAGAATAACGGCCTGGTGGTAAACGCCTGAACGCGTAAGCTTGCCACCCGTAAAGACGCCAATCGCCCCCTCTTTACGACCAATTTCATCAATGCCGGTGTAGTGCGACATTACCGGCCCCAGCGCCTCACCCGCGCGGACTTTCTCCAGTATGACTTCCGGCAGCGGCAGCGTGGCAGAACGCGCTTCGCCGCGCTGCTCACGGCTTTCGATGACAACCCAGCTGAAGGTCGCCCCTTCGTCGATGCCTGCTTCAATCGCGACCCAGAAGTCAGCGTCTGGCGCGGCGGCTTTTGCATTCGCCACGCGATTTCGTGCGCCAGCGCGTGTTTCCTCGCTGCCAAACGGCTGTTCCGGCACACCGCTCTCGACGCCGACGGCGTCAATATGGCAGGATCCTTCGCCGAAGATCTCTTCAAATGCCCTTAGAATTGCCTGAATTTTGGCAGGATTGGTGGTAGCAGAGACAACATGGTGCATAATTAAGCTCGATTTAAAAAATTCATCGCAGTATAACGGAAAAAAAGCATGTTACAGGTATACCTTGTTCGCCACGGTGAAACGCAGTGGAACGCCGAGCGACGTATTCAAGGCCAGTCAGACAGTCCTCTCACCGACAAAGGTGTGCAGCAAGCGTGGCAGGTGGCGGAGCGCGCCAGAACGCTGGGTATCACTCACGTCATCTCCAGTGATTTAGGCCGCACGCAGCAGACGGCACGCATCATCGCCGATGCCTGTGGCTGCGACGTGACCCTCGAACCGCGTCTGCGCGAGCTGGATATGGGCGTGCTGGAAAAACGTCCTATCGATACGCTGACGGAAACCGAAGAAGGCTGGCGCCGCACGCTGGTGAACGGCACTGAAGATGGTCGCATCCCTGAAGGGGAATCCATGCAGGAGCTGAGCGTGCGCATGCATGCCGCGCTGGCCGAGTGCCTGAAACTCCCGGCAGGTAGCCGACCGCTGCTGGTGAGCCACGGTATCGCGCTGGGTTGCCTGGTGAGCACCATTCTGGGACTGCCGGCTTACGCCGAACGCCGTTTGCGGCTGCGCAACTGTTCCATTTCCCGTATCGACTATCAGGAAAGTGCCTGGCTGGCATCGGGGTGGGTAGTTGAGATGGCAGGGGACATTTCGCATCTTGATGCCCCTGCTCTGGACGAATTGCAGCGTTAACGACGTACCGGAATCAGGAATTCCATACGCAGATTGATAGGGCCTTCTTCCGGTTTAGCATCTTGCGCCGGATAGTAGCGCTCAATGTCCTGACCTTTACGGCGATTCAGATTCAGCATCGGCATGCAGGTCCCGTAAACGGTCAGGATGAACTCCTGAACGCCCGTTCCTAAACCTTCGTATGAGAACATCACATACTCGCCGCCTTCCAGCACGACAGGCTTCGAGCCATGAATGTAACCGTTCGCCATGTCAGGCGTCAGCGCCGTGGTATAGAACACCTCCTGCTCGTCGTCTTTTTCCTGGCTGGGATGCGTTTCGTTCAGGCCATACAGAATCGGCGGGAGCGCCGGAGCATGGCTTAAAAATTCGCGCCAGAACTGAACGCGCATCTGATGGCGGAACTCGGAGATCTGCTCCAGGGAACAGGAGTAGCTCTGCGTGGTGCCGACCAGGTGCGTTTCCGGCAGGGTGATGATTTCATATTTTGGCATCGCAAACTCGCCCAGACGCAGCGGCGGACGCATACCAAAGGAGCTCCAGTCCGGCGAGCGGCGATAAAGCGCTGGCGTTAACGAGAACTGTTTTTTAAAGGCGCGGGTGAAGGTTTGCTGTGAATCGAAGCGATATTGCAGGGCAATATCCAGGATTGGTCGCGCGGTCAGGCGCAACGCGACAGCAGACTTTGATAAACGACGTGCGCGAATATAGGCACCGATAGCATGACCGGTGACATCCTTGAACATCCTTTGCAGATGCCACTTGGAATAGCCTGCTTTTGCCGCCACATTATCCAGTGACAAAGGCTGGTCGAGATGACCTTCCAGCCAGGTGAGCAGGTCGCGAATAATTCCAGCCTGATCCATATACTATCCTCATCCTTAAAACTGCCGCAGGTGCCTGTTTACAGGTTAGCGGATAATAGCATTTTTTGACGTTTTAGCATTCAGTGTTTTTTTTGCGCATAAATGCTTTTTGTAGTGATTTATGTGCGGATATATTCTAATCCTGTGATCTTGCTACATTTTTATCTAACCTGTTGAATAATCGCTCAGCGTAATTTTTATGAATGGTAACAATATGAAATACAAGGTTTTAGTCTTTGCAGCACTGGCGCTGATGGCAGGGCGCGTGGCACAGGCGGAGCAAATTGGCTCCGTGGATACTGTGTTTAAAATGTTTGGGCCGGACCACAAAATTGTGGTGGAAGCCTTTGACGATCCGGACGTTAAAAACGTCACCTGCTATGTCAGCCGGGCAAAGACCGGCGGGATTAAAGGCGGCCTGGGGCTGGCTGAAGACACGTCTGACGCGGCCATCTCCTGCCAGCAGGTTGGCCCGGTGGAATTGAGTGACAAAATCAAAAACGGCAAAGCGCAGGGCGACGTCGTATTCCAGAAACGGACCTCGCTGGTGTTCAAAAAGCTACAGGTGGTCCGTTTTTATGACGCGAAGCGTAACACCCTGGCTTATCTGGCTTATTCCGACAAAGTCGTGGACGGCTCACCGAAAAACGCAATAAGCGCGGTACCGATTATGCCGTGGCATTGATAAAAAAAACGGCGCAAATGCGCCGTTTTTTACTGCGTGACGGGAGAATTACTCCTGGAGGTCACCGCAGAAACGATAGCCTTCACCATGGATCGTGGCGATGATTTCCGGCGTATCCGGCGTAGATTCGAAGTGCTTACGAATACGACGGATGGTTACGTCAACGGTACGATCGTGTGGCTTCAACTCACGACCGGTCATTTTCTTCAGCAGTTCTGCACGGGACTGGATCTTGCCCGGGTTCTCGCAGAAGTGCAGCATCGCGCGGAATTCACTGCGCGGCAGTTTGTACTGCTCACCGTTCGGGCTAATCAGCGAACGGCTATTGATATCAAGTTCCCAGCCGTTGAATTTGTAGCTGTCGACGCTACGACGCTCTTCACTTACCGTACCCAGATTCATGGTGCGGGACAGCAGGTTGCGTGCACGAATGGTTAACTCGCGAGGGTTGAACGGCTTGGTGATGTAGTCATCCGCGCCGATTTCCAGACCAAGAATTTTATCAACCTCGTTGTCACGGCCCGTCAGGAACATCAACGCGACGTTCGCCTGTTCACGCAGTTCGCGCGCCAGAAGAAGCCCGTTTTTGCCCGGCAGGTTGATATCCATAATCACCAGGTTGATATCATTTTCAGAAAGGATCTGATGCATCTCTGCGCCATCGGTCGCTTCAAAGACATCGTAGCCTTCTGCTTCGAAAATGCTCTTTAACGTGTTGCGTGTTACCAACTCGTCTTCAACGATAAGAATGTGCGGGGTCTGCATGTTTGCTACCTAAATTGCCAACTAAATCGAAACAGGAAGTACAAAAGTCCCTGACCTGCCTGATGCATGTCGCAAATTAACATGATCGGCTTAACGTGACTAAAGTACGTAATTGCGTTCTTGATGCACTTTCCATCAACGTCAACAACATCATTAGCTTGGTCGTGGGTACTTTCCCTTTGGACCCGACAGTGTCAAAAACGGCTGTCATCCTAACCATTTTAACAGCAACATAACAGGCTAAGTGACACCGGACACCCAATAAAACTACGCTTCGTTGACATATATCAAGTTCAATTGTAGCACGTTAACAGTTTGATGAAATCATCGTAGCTGAATGCTAGCCTTTGTCACAATTTTTCAATAAACCAACTAGTTGCGGACATTGATTGATAAACGGTACGAATCCAATCAGAAAAGAGTATTCATATGGTCATTATCATTACAAAACATAAGGATAATGGACTTCTGTTAACATTCTAACTGATTGTTCAGCCACAAAATAGTTTAGCTTTTTTTAATTGTTATGAAACGCTATTTCGGTGATTTGTGTTGCAAAATTGTAAATTCGTGCTGCGTAATATGTTGAACTGAATCACATTTTTACCTGCTAACTGATTAAAAAGAGAGCGTAAATGCATCTGTCGATTGTGCTGGTGGCACCAGCAAGAGCTGAAAATATTGGCGCTGCGGCGCGTGCCATGAAGACTATGGGGTTTACCGATTTGCGTATTGTGGACAGCACGGCGCATCTGGAGCCTGCTGCGCGCTGGGTGGCGCACGGTTCGGGTGATATTCTCGATAATATAACCACTTACGCTACGCTCGCCGACGCACTCCACGATATTTCGTTTACCGTCGCGACGACCGCGCGCAGCCGGGCGAAGTTTCACTATTACGCCACGCCTGCTGAACTGGTGCCGATGCTGGAAGAGAAAAGCCAGTGGCTGGAGAAAGCCGCGCTGGTGTTTGGGCGAGAAGATTCCGGGCTGACTAACGAAGAGCTGGAGCTGGCTGACGTGCTGACGGGCGCGCCGATGGTGGCGGATTATCCGTCACTCAATCTGGGGCAGGCGGTGATGGTCTATTGCTATCAATTAGCATCCTTAATACAAATTTCTCAGCCACCGGTGACAGTTTCGGATGAAAACCAGCTGGCGGCACTGCGTGTTCGTGCAAATAACCTTCTTGAGCAGTTGGGCGTCGCTGACGATCAGAAAATGGTGGACTGGTTACAGCAGCGCCTGGGGCGTCTTGAGCAGCGCGATACGGCAATGCTGCACCGATTGCTTCATGATATTGAAAAAAAATTAGCCGAGTAAAATAGTGTCATAGGTTTTTATTATGGCCGATCCTGCTGATGTCTGGGGTTGCATCTGGGTTATTCCGATGAAAATAAATCTGCCCGCAGCGGGACGTGAGAATGTCCCGAATTGTGATCGAATTAAAAATTCATTGACTTAAGGGGCTCGATCCTTTAACCCTAAAAGAATAGAGCACAGACAGATAATAATGACAGAGTACACAACATCCATGAAACGCATCAGCATCACCACCATTACTACAACCATCATCATTACCACAGGTAACGATGCGGGCTGACGCGTACAGGAAAAACAGAAAAAAGCCCGCACCTGAACAGTGCGGGCTTTTTTTTCGGCTAAAGGAAATGAGGTAGAACCATGCGAGTGTTGAAGTTCGGCGGTACGTCAGTGGCAAATGCAGAACGTTTTCTGCGTGTTGCCGATATCCTGGAAAGCAACGCCAGGCAGGGGCAGGTTGCCACCGTGCTCTCTGCCCCGGCCAAAATCACGAACCACCTGGTGGCGATGATTGAAAAAACCATCGGTGGTCAGGATGCACTACCGAACATCAGCGACGCCGAGCGTATCTTTGCCGATCTGCTTCAGGGGCTGGCCGACGCCCAGCCTGGTTTCCCGCTGGCGCAGCTGAAAAGCACCGTTGAACTTGAATTTGCCCAGATTAAACACGTTCTTCACGGTATCAGCCTGCTTGGTCAGTGTCCGGACAGCATCAACGCGGCGCTGATTTGCCGGGGTGAAAAACTCTCTATCGCCATCATGGCAGGCGTGCTGGAAGCGCGCGGTCACCACGTGACGGTCATCGATCCGGTTGAAAAACTGCTGGCTGTGGGCCACTACCTTGAATCCACCGTCGACATTGCCGAGTCGACACGCCGTATTGCGGCGAGCAAAATCCCGTCTGACCATATGATCCTGATGGCAGGCTTTACCGCCGGTAACGAGAAGGGCGAACTGGTGGTGCTGGGGCGTAACGGCTCTGACTACTCCGCTGCCGTGCTGGCGGCCTGTTTACGCGCAGACTGTTGTGAGATCTGGACTGACGTCGACGGCGTTTATACCTGCGATCCGCGCCAGGTACCGGACGCCAGGCTGCTGAAGTCGATGTCGTACCAGGAAGCGATGGAGCTTTCCTACTTCGGCGCTAAAGTTCTTCACCCGCGTACCATCTCCCCGATTGCCCAGTTCCAAATCCCTTGCCTGATTAAGAATACCGGTAACCCTCAGGCGCCGGGCACGCTGATTGGCGCCAGCGCGGATGAAGATGACCTGCCGGTGAAAGGCATTTCTAACCTCAATAACATGGCGATGTTCAGCGTCTCCGGCCCGGGGATGAAGGGCATGGTCGGCATGGCGGCACGCGTCTTTGCCGCTATGTCCCGCAACGGGATCTCCGTGGTGCTGATCACGCAGTCTTCTTCCGAATACAGCATCAGCTTCTGCGTTCCGCAGGGTGATTGCCTGCGTGCCCGTCGCGCGCTGGAAGAAGAGTTCTATCTGGAGCTGAAAGAAGAGCTGCTGGAGCCGCTCTCGATTCAGGAGCGTCTGGCGATTATCTCTGTGGTCGGCGACGGCATGCGCACCCTGCGCGGTATCTCCGCCAAATTCTTTGCCGCGCTGGCGCGGGCTAATATCAATATCGTGGCGATTGCCCAGGGCTCATCAGAGCGTTCCATTTCCGTTGTCGTGGATAACGATGACGCCACTACCGGCGTGCGCGTGGTGCATCAGATGCTGTTCAACACCGACCAGGTGATTGAGCTGTTCCTGGTGGGCGTCGGTGGTGTCGGTGGCGCGCTGCTGGAGCAGGTGAAGCGCCAGCAGGAGTGGCTTAAGAAGAAACATATCGATTTGCGCGTTTGCGGCATTGCGAACTCGAAAGCGTTGCTGACTAACGTCCACGGTCTGAATCTGGAAAACTGGCAGGCGGAGCTGGAAGAGGCGAAAGAGCCATTTAACCTGGGCCGCCTGATCCGCCTGGTGAAAGAATATCACCTGCTTAACCCGGTGATTGTTGACTGTACCTCCAGCCAGGCGGTGGCCGATCAGTACGCCGACTTCCTGCGCGAAGGGTTCCACGTGGTGACGCCAAACAAAAAGGCCAACACCTCGTCGATGGATTACTATCATCAGCTGCGGCTGGCGGCGAGTAAGTCGCGCCGTAAGTTTCTGTATGACACCAACGTGGGCGCGGGCCTGCCGGTCATCGAGAACCTGCAAAACCTGCTGAACGCGGGCGACGAACTACAGCGTTTCTCCGGCATCCTCTCCGGCTCCCTGTCGTTTATCTTCGGCAAGCTGGACGAAGGGATGAGCTTGTCGGAAGCCACCCGCGCCGCGCGCGAGCTGGGCTACACCGAGCCGGATCCGCGCGACGACCTCTCCGGCATGGACGTGGCGCGTAAGCTGCTGATCCTGGCGCGCGAAACTGGCCGCGAGCTGGAGCTTTCGGATATCGTGATTGAGCCGGTGCTGCCAGCAGAATTTGATGACAGCGGTGACGTCAGCGCCTTTATGGCCAGGTTGCCGCAGCTTGACGACGCCTTTGCCGCACGCGTTGCGAAAGCCCGTGATGAAGGTAAGGTATTGCGCTATGTTGGCAACATTGAAGAAGACGGCGTCTGCCGGGTGAAGATTGCCGAAGTGGATGGCAACGATCCGCTGTACAAGGTGAAAAACGGCGAGAACGCCCTGGCGTTCTACAGCCATTATTATCAGCCACTGCCGCTGGTGCTTCGCGGCTATGGCGCAGGGAATGATGTGACGGCGGCAGGCGTGTTTGCCGATCTGCTGCGTACCCTGTCATGGAAGTTAGGAGTTTAAGATGGTTAAAGTATATGCCCCGGCTTCCAGCGCCAATATGAGCGTCGGATTTGACGTGCTGGGCGCGGCGGTCACGCCGGTGGACGGTTCGCTGCTGGGCGATACGGTTACGGTTGAGGCGGCAGAGCGCTTCAGTCTGAATAACATCGGCCGCTTCGCCAGTAAGCTGCCGTCTGAACCGCGCGAGAATATCGTTTATCAGTGCTGGGAACGCTTCTGTCAGGAGATCGGCAAAAACGTGCCGGTCGCCATGACGCTGGAAAAGAGCATGCCGATTGGTTCGGGGCTGGGCTCGAGCGCCTGCTCGGTGGTCGCCGCGCTGGTGGCGATGAATGAGCATTGCGGCAAGCCGCTGAACAACAGCCGTCTGCTGGCGCTGATGGGCGAGCTGGAAGGGCGCATCTCCGGCAGCATTCATTATGATAACGTGGCGCCGTGCTTCCTTGGCGGCATGCAGCTGATGATTGAAGAAAATGGCATCATCAGCCAGCAGGTGCCAGGGTTTGATGAGTGGCTGTGGGTGCTGGCCTATCCGGGCATTAAAGTGTCTACCGCCGAAGCGCGTGCGATCCTGCCGGCGCAGTATCGTCGTCAGGACTGTATCGCCCACGGGCGTCATCTGGCGGGCTTTATTCACGCCTGCTACACCCGTCAGCCGCAGCTGGCGGCGAAACTGATGAAAGACGTCATTGCCGAGCCTTATCGCACGAAGCTGCTGCCGGGCTTTAACGAAGCGCGACAGGCATCCATGGATATCGGCGCACAGGCGTGCGGCATCTCCGGCTCCGGCCCGACGCTGTTCGCCTTATGCGACAAGCCAGACACCGCGCAGCGCGTGGCGGACTGGCTCTCTAAACACTACCTGCAAAATCAGGAAGGCTTTGTTCATATTTGCCGTCTGGACACGGCTGGCGCACGAGTACTGGGATAACGAATGAAACTCTACAACCTTAAAGATCATAACGAGCAGGTCAGCTTCGCGCAGGCGGTAACGCAGGGGCTTGGCAAAAATCAGGGGCTTTTCTTCCCCCACGACCTGCCGGAATTTCAGCTGACCGAAATTGATGAACTGCTGAAGCAGGACTTTGTCACCCGCAGCACCAAAATTCTGTCTGCCTTTATCGGCGACGAAATCCCGCAGGAACTGCTCGAAGAACGCGTGCGTGCGGCGTTTGCTTTCCCGGCGCCGGTGAAGCAGGTGGAGCCTGACGTTGGTTGTCTGGAGCTGTTCCACGGCCCGACGCTGGCGTTCAAAGATTTCGGCGGTCGCTTTATGGCGCAGATGCTGACCCACATTAGCGGCGACAAACCGGTGACCATTCTTACCGCGACTTCAGGCGATACCGGAGCGGCGGTGGCCCATGCGTTCTACGGCCTGAAAAACGTCCGCGTGGTGATCCTCTATCCGAAAGGCAAAATCAGCCCGCTTCAGGAAAAACTGTTCTGCACCCTTGGGGGCAACATTGAAACCGTGGCGATCGACGGCGATTTCGATGCCTGTCAGGCGCTAGTGAAGCAGGCCTTCGATGACGAAGAGCTGAAGGCGGCGCTGGGGCTGAACTCTGCCAACTCCATCAACATCAGCCGTCTGCTGGCGCAGATCTGCTACTACTTCGAAGCGGTGGCGCAGCTGGCGCAGGACGCGCGCAATCAGCTGGTGGTTTCCGTGCCAAGTGGGAACTTCGGCGACCTGACGGCAGGCCTGCTGGCGAAATCACTCGGCCTGCCGGTGAAGCGCTTTATCGCCGCCACCAACGCCAACGACACCGTGCCGCGTTTCCTGAAGGACGGAAAATGGGCGCCGAACGCGACTCAGGCCACGCTCTCCAATGCGATGGATGTGTCACAGCCTAACAACTGGCCGCGTGTGGAAGAGCTGTTCCGCCGTAAGGTCTGGCGTCTGGGCGATCTGGGTTACGCAGCGGTGACGGACGAAACCACTAAAGCCACCATGCGCGAGCTGAAAGCGGTGGGCTATACCTCTGAGCCGCACGCGGCGATTGCCTATCGTGCCCTGCGCGATCAGCTTCAACCGGGTGAGTATGGCCTGTTCCTCGGCACCGCCCATCCGGCCAAGTTCAAAGAGAGCGTGGAAGCGATCCTGGGGGAAACGCTGCCGCTGCCAAAAGAGCTGGCCGATCGCGCCGACCTGCCGCTGCTGTCTCATGAGCTGCCCGCAGACTTTGCCGCGCTGCGTAAGCTGATGATGACCCGAGCGTGATTGTGCTGCCCGGTGGCGGCTTCGCCTTACCGGGCCTACAACGGCGAACTCATCGTAGGCCGGGTAAGCGCAGCGCCACCCGGCTTTTTTGTGAAGAAATTAAGGAGAAAAACAGCAGGAAAAAAGCAGAAATTCCCAATAAATGCGGTCACTTAGCGTTTAGGATTGCAGAGAATAACATCCCCCGTCCCCATCACGTACTCTCCTTACATCGGCCCACGTTGGGCAAGAAGAATAAGGAGTCACCTATGTCTACACTGAAACCTGCACTTATCGCGCTTTCACTGATGCTGGTCGCTCCCATGGCGGTGCAGGCAGCTGAGATCACCCTCGTGCCAGCGGTAAAACTGCAAATTGGCGATCGGGATAATAACGGGCACTACTGGGATGGCGGCCGCTGGCGCGACCATGACTGGTGGAAAGCGCACTATGACTGGCGCGATAACCACTGGCGTCCGCACGATGAACATCGCGATCGTGACGATCACCACCGTCATGACGATCGTCGCCCGGGCCCGGACCGGAAGCACCATTAACACAAACCCCGCCAGCTGGCGGGGTTGTCTTTTTATTGCTCGTGACGCTTAAACACCAGCTCGTTTTTTCCTGACGATGCCTCGTCGAAAAAATACCCTTCACTGTTAAAGCCAGTGAGCTGCTCTGGCTTCGTCAGACGGTTTTGAATGATGAAGCGGCTCATCAGACCGCGCGCTTTTTTGGCGTAGAAGCTGATCACTTTAAATTTGCCGTTTTTCTCGTCGAGGAATACCGGCTTGATAATGTCCGCATCCAGCTTCTTCGGCTTCACCGATTTGAAGTACTCATCGGAGGCCAGGTTGATCACCACGTTGTCCCCCTGGGCTTGCAGCGCCGCGTTAAGCTTGTCGGTAATGACATCGCCCCAGAACTGGTACAGATCTTTACCTTTAGCGTTTTCCAGGCGGATACCCATCTCCAGACGATACGGTTGCATCAGATCCAGCGGTCGCAGCACCCCGTACAGGCCGGATAACATGCGCAGATGCAGCTGGGCAAAATCGAAATCGGCTTCGCTAAACGTTTCTGCTTGCAGGCCAGTGTAGACGTCACCTTTGAAGGCCAACAGCGCCTGGCGGGCGTTGGCGGGCGTGAAGTCAGGCTGCCACTCATGAAAACGGGTGGCATTCAGGTCGGCGAGTTTATCGCTGATGCTCATCAGCGAAGCGATTTGCGGAGCCGAAAGCTTACGCGCCTCGTGGATCAGCTGTTGCGAGTAGTCCAGCAATTCCGGCTGGGTATAACGCTCAGTGGCGAGCGGGCTCTGGTAGTCGAGCGTTTTGGCAGGTGAAATCAGAATCAGCATATCCAGTCCTTGCAGGAAATTTAGAGCGACTTTAGCAAAAAATCGCCCTGAATTGATCGATAGCTGTTATTGCCGCGGCAAATCATCCCAGGTGCCAGGGGCAATTTGTGACTCGATTTCGGGATAGCGTGAGGCGTCAAAGACGGGCTGTACGCCGAGCTTGCGCTGACGCAGATAATCGCGCGCGATCAGCGCCACAACCGGTGAAAGCAGCAAAATGGCCGTCAGGTTCGTGATGGCCATCAGCGCCATAATGACGTCCGCTATTTGCCAGATCATCGGCATGCTGAGCAGGCAACCTACAAACACCATCGCCAGCACGCCCGCGCGAAGGATGTTGCGGGCCAGACGCGAGTCAACTTTCAGGAAGATAAGGTTGTTTTCGGCATAGATATAGTTCACCGCAATGGAACTAAAGGCAAAAAGTCCCACGACAAGTGCGACAAGGCCCGCGCCCCAGTCGCCGACGAGGGAGACCAGCGCCTGTTGTACCCAATGAATGCCTGCCGTACTACCGGACGGTTGTTCAGCGGCACCGGCCAGCAGCATTATCATCGCGCTGGCGGAGCAGATAACAATGGTGTCTGTGAAGACGCCAATCATCTGTACAATGCCCTGCGCGGCGGGATGTGGGGGCCAGGATGCGGCCGCTGCGGCGGCATTCGGCGTGGAGCCCATTCCCGCTTCGTTGGAGAACATACCCCGCTGAAAACCCGCAGTGAGTGCCTGGCTAAGGGTGTAACCCAGCGCGCCGGAAGCCGCTTCGCGCCAGCCGAACGCGCTTTGGAAAATGGTGACGATGACGTTCGGCACCTCATCGATATGTATCGCGCATACCATCAGGCTGGTGGACACCCACAGCAGCGCCATCAGCGGAACCAGCCACTGCATCAGGCGGGCAACCCCTTTGAGCCCGGTCACAATGGTCAGCAGGGTGAGAAGGGCAAGCGCGCCGCCCGTCAGCCACTCCGGACAATTGAAGGCAAAGCGCAGCGCGTGGGCGACGGAATTTGCCTGAACGGTATTGAAAATAAGGCCATAGGCAATCAGCAAAAAGATCGAGAACAGAACGCCCATCCAGCGCATTCCCAGCCCGCGAGCCATATACCAGGCGGGACCGCCGCGAAACTGACCTTTGCCGTCTTTTTCTTTGTAGAGTTGCGCAAGCGAGCATTCAGCAAAGGAGGTGGCCATACCGATAATCGCCGTCACCCACATCCAGAATACCGCGCCCGGACCGCCCGCGCCGATCGCCAGCGCGACACCGGCCAGGTTACCGCTGCCGACGCGCGCGGCCAGGCTGGTACAGAGCGCCTGAAACGAGGTCAGGCCGCCCGGCTGTGGGGTGACGCTGTTTTTCAGACTTCTGCCAAATTTGCGGATATAGCGAAACTGAATCAGACCGCTGCGCCACGTAAACCAGATACCTGCTCCTGAAAGCAGGTATATCATGATCGAACCCCAGAGGACTTCGTTGATAAAGAAAAAGAAATCAGGCACTAACGTCCCTCTTGTTGATGCCAAAGTGAATATGTAAGCGCTACCACTGATTGTGCATGCTGTTACTTAGCAGCCTGTTAATATTCTGAGTTTATCATACTCTGCCTAAGCGCACTGTCTGCGGTTGCGCTGCCTCTCACTCGTGTTATCATCAGGGCAGACCGGTTACATCCCCCTAACAAGTAAACCTGTCATTTTTCCGCTGCTGGCAAGCTGTCGGTAGTGTGAATTATCCAGGGCACGTTAAAAGAGAAACACTATCATGACGGATAAATTGACCTCCCTTCGTCAGTTCACCACTGTCGTCGCTGACACCGGAGATATCGCGGCAATGAAGCTGTACCAGCCGCAGGATGCCACAACCAACCCTTCTCTGATCCTTAACGCCGCGCAGATCCCTGAGTATCGCAAACTGATCGACGAGGCGGTGACCTGGGCAAAAGCACAGAGCAATGACCGCGCGCAGCAGGTTGTGGATGCTACTGACAAACTGGCAGTGAACATCGGTCTGGAAATCCTGAAGCTCGTTCCTGGCCGTATCTCTACCGAAGTTGATGCTCGCCTGTCCTACGACACCGAAGCGTCTATCGCCAAAGCAAAACGCCTGATCAAACTGTACAACGATGCGGGCATCAGCAACGACCGTATCCTGATCAAACTGGCCTCTACCTGGCAGGGCATCCGCGCCGCTGAGCAGCTGGAAAAAGAAGGCATCAACTGTAACCTGACTCTGCTGTTCTCCTTCGCGCAGGCGCGTGCATGTGCCGAAGCTGGCGTATACCTGATTTCTCCGTTCGTGGGCCGTATTCTGGACTGGTACAAAGCCAACACCGACAAGAAAGAGTACGCGGCGTCTGAAGACCCAGGCGTGATTTCAGTGACTGAAATCTACGAATACTACAAACAGCACGGCTATGAGACCGTTGTTATGGGCGCAAGCTTCCGTAACGTCGGCGAAATCATCGAGCTGGCTGGCTGTGACCGCCTGACCATCGCTCCTGCGCTGCTGAAAGAGCTGGCAGAAAGCGAAGGTGCTATCGAGCGTAAACTGTCCTACACCGGCGAAGTGAAAGCACGCCCTGAGCGCATCACCGAGTCCGAGTTCCTGTGGCAGCACAACCAGGATCCAATGGCCGTAGATAAACTGGCGGACGGTATCCGTAAGTTTGCTATCGACCAGGAAAAACTGGAAAAAATGATCGGCGACCTGCTGTAATCATTCTGCGTGACCGGGTTCCCGGTCACGCGTCTTTCCCCCGCCTCTGTCTGAATTTTCTCTCTGCGTGTATCATTCCCTTTAATCAGTACTTTTTGAATGGAATGGATATGAATACCTTACGCATCGGCTTAGTGTCGATTTCTGACCGCGCCTCCAGCGGTGTTTATCAGGATAAAGGCATCCCTGCTCTGGAAGCGTGGCTGGGCAGCGCGCTCACTACCCCGTTTGAGATCCAGACTCGCCTGATCCCGGACGAGCAGCCGATCATCGAGCAAACCCTGTGTGAACTGGTGGATGAGATGAGCTGCCACCTGGTGCTGACGACGGGCGGAACCGGCCCCGCGCGCCGCGATGTAACGCCGGACGCGACGCTGGCTATCGCCGATCGTGAAATGCCGGGCTTCGGTGAGCAGATGCGCCAGATCAGTCTACACTTTGTCCCGACGGCCATTCTTTCCCGTCAGGTCGGGGTGATCCGCAAACAGGCGCTGATCCTGAACCTGCCGGGGCAGCCGAAGTCGATAAAAGAGACGTTGGAAGGGGTAAAAGCCGAGGACGGCAGCGTTATCGTCCACGGTATCTTTGCAAGTGTACCGTATTGTATACAACTGCTTGACGGTCCGTATGTGGAAACTGACGGCAATGTGGTAGCAGCATTTCGCCCTAAAAGCGCTCGCCGCGAAACAATCTCCTGAAATTCTTTAAAATGTGACATTAGCGCCAGCCGCGGTAGCGTGTAAATGGATTTACGATATAGTAATTTTTTCTTTACGATTGCTGTAAAAAATAATCCACAACACATGCACAATGGTTCGCTATGTCACATAACACCCGACCTCTGAATCGACAGGACTACAAAACCCTCACGCTCGCTGCCCTGGGCGGCGCGCTGGAGTTTTACGACTTCATCATCTTTGTCTTCTTCGCCGCCGTTGTGGGGGCGCTGTTTTTCCCGGCGGATATTCCGGAATGGCTGCGTCAGGTACAAACCTTCGGCATTTTCGCTGCCGGCTATCTGGCGCGTCCGCTGGGCGGCATTGTCATGGCGCACTTTGGCGATCTGGTCGGGCGCAAGAAGATGTTTACCCTCAGCATCCTGCTTATGGCCGTGCCGACGCTGGCGATTGGGCTTTTGCCTACCTATGAGTCGATGGACATTATCGCCCCGTTATTGCTGCTGCTGATGCGTATTCTCCAGGGCGCGGCCATCGGCGGGGAAGTGCCGGGCGCCTGGGTGTTTGTCGCTGAGCACGTCCCGGTGCGCCGCATCGGCATTGCGTGCGGAACGCTGACCGCAGGGCTGACGATCGGGATCCTGCTTGGCTCCGTGGTTGCAACCATCATCAATACCAGCATGACGCAACAGGCCGTTCACGACTGGGGCTGGCGTATACCGTTCCTGCTGGGCGGGGCGTTTGGGCTGGTGGCAATGTACCTGCGACGCTGGTTGCAGGAGACGCCAATATTTCTGGAAATGCAGCAGCGGAAGGCGCTGGCGCAAGAACTGCCGGTGAAAACCGTAGTAGTGCGGCATAAAAAAGCGGTAGTGGTGTCGATGCTTCTGACCTGGCTGCTGTCTGCGGGGATCGTGGTGGTCATTTTGATGTCACCGGTCTGGCTGCAAAAACAGTACGGTTTTGCGCCTGCCGTGACGTTACAGGCGAACAGTATCGCGACAATTATGCTCTGCTTTGGTTGTCTGGCCGCCGGGCTGGCGGCGGATCGTTTCGGCGCAAGCGCGACCTTTATTGTCGGCAGTCTGCTTCTGGCCGCGTCGAGCTGGGCATTTTATCATCTTGCGGGCACCCATCCTGAACAGCTGTTCCTGCTATACGGTGTCGTCGGGCTGTGCGTGGGCGTCGTTGGCGCCGTACCGTACGTAATGGTCCGCGCCTTCCCGCCGGAGGTACGCTTCACTGGGATCTCTTTCTCTTATAATGTCTCGTATGCCATTTTCGGCGGGCTGACCCCGATTGTGGTGACGGTGTTGATGGGGGTGTCACCCCTTGCACCTGCGTGGTACGTGCTGGCGTTATCGCTGATGGGGCTGGTTTTGGGGGTGTGGCTTCGCCAGTCAGAGGGACGTCGTGCCCGCGACGCGGGCACGACAGAGGGATCAGTGTTTTTCACCAATCGGTAGAATGGTGCGGTCGAACTGCTCGTTCAGCACTTCACCCATGGCCAGGTAGATTGCGCTTGCGCCGCAAACCAGACCTACCCAGCCGGCAACGTGAACGATGCCTTCGTTATCCGCCAGGTGACCGATGGTCAGCAGAGCGAACAGTACGGTCAGGCTCAGGAAGACGAATTGCAGTGCGCGGTTCGCCTTAAGGGTACCGAAGAACATGAACAGGGTGAACACGCCCCACAGTCCCAGGTACACGCCCAGGAAATGGGCGTTTGCCGCCTCTGCCAGGCCCATTTTAGGCATCAGCAGAATTGCGACCAGAGTCAGCCAGAAGGAACCGTAAGAGGTAAAGGCGGTTAAGCCGAAGGTGTTGCCTTTCTTATATTCCAGCAGGCCCGCAAAGATCTGTGCGATACCGCCGTAAAAAATGCCCATCGCCAGGATAATGCCGTCCATCGGGAACATCCCGATATTGTGCAGGTTCAGCAGAATAGTGGTCATGCCAAAACCCATCAGGCCCAGCGGAGCCGGATTAGCCAACTTAGTGTTGCCCATAAGTCCTCAAAAAAATCATCATTAATATGGTGAAATGGTTAAACCCGCGCCAGTTCTACCTGACGGGGCGCGGCATCATAATGGGCGGCATCGACGCCGTCTATGATCTCACCGGGGTGAAATTAAAAAATTTTTTATCCTTCCCCCTTGATGGATGCCGTTGTGACCCCATCTTGTAAGCAACCGCAGTGTGTGGACCTGAAAAAAATCAAATCTGGGCAGTTGAAAAAGCACGTTCTGCCCTTATTACAGGTACACAACCACATGTTGACTGAATTTTTAGTGGAGACGTTTAGATGGGTAAAATTATTGGTATCGACCTGGGTACTACCAACTCTTGTGTAGCGATTATGGATGGCACTACTGCACGTGTGCTGGAGAACGCCGAGGGCGATCGCACCACGCCTTCTATCATTGCTTATACCCAGGATGGTGAAACTCTGGTTGGTCAGCCGGCTAAACGTCAGGCCGTGACAAACCCGCAAAACACCCTG
This sequence comes from Enterobacter sp. MGH 33, assembly GCF_000534535.1. Classification (NCBI taxonomy): domain Bacteria; kingdom Pseudomonadati; phylum Pseudomonadota; class Gammaproteobacteria; order Enterobacterales; family Enterobacteriaceae; genus Enterobacter; species Enterobacter sp. MGH 33. Next base: position 996,948 of record NZ_KI973212.1, read on the forward strand.
TTTGCGATCAAACGCCTGATTGGCCGCCGCTTCCAGGACGAAGAAGTTCAGCGTGACGTTTCCATCATGCCTTACAAAATCATCGCAGCCGATAACGGCGATGCATGGCTTGATGTGAAAGGCACCAAAACGGCACCTCCGCAGATCTCTGCTGAAGTGCTGAAGAAAATGAAGAAAACCGCGGAAGATTACCTGGGTGAACCGGTAACTGAAGCTGTTATCACCGTACCTGCTTACTTCAACGATGCTCAGCGTCAGGCAACCAAAGATGCTGGCCGTATCGCAGGTCTGGAAGTAAAACGTATCATCAACGAACCAACCGCAGCAGCACTGGCTTACGGTCTGGATAAAGAAGTTGGCAACCGTACTATCGCGGTTTACGACCTGGGTGGTGGTACCTTCGATATCTCTATTATCGAAATCGACGACGTTGACGGCGAAAAAACCTTCGAAGTTCTGGCAACCAATGGTGATACCCACCTGGGTGGTGAAGACTTCGATACCCGTCTGATCAACTACCTCGTTGACGAGTTCAAGAAAGATCAGGGCATTGACCTGCGTAACGACCCGCTGGCCATGCAGCGACTGAAAGAAGCCGCTGAGAAAGCGAAGATCGAGCTGTCTTCCGCTCAGCAGACCGACGTGAACCTGCCGTATATCACCGCAGACGCGACCGGTCCAAAACACATGAACATCAAAGTGACCCGTGCGAAACTGGAAAGCCTGGTAGAAGACCTGGTGAACCGTTCTATCGAGCCACTGAAAGTTGCATTGCAGGACGCTGGCCTGTCCGTGTCTGACATTCAGGACGTTATCCTGGTAGGTGGTCAGACTCGTATGCCAATGGTTCAGAAGAAAGTGGCTGAGTTCTTTGGTAAAGAGCCACGTAAAGACGTGAACCCGGACGAAGCGGTTGCTATCGGTGCTGCGGTTCAGGGTGGTGTTCTGACGGGTGAAGTAAAAGACGTACTGCTGCTGGACGTTACCCCGCTGTCTCTGGGTATCGAAACCATGGGTGGCGTGATGACTCCGCTCATCAACAAAAACACCACTATCCCGACGAAACACAGCCAGGTGTTCTCTACCGCTGAAGACAACCAGTCTGCGGTAACCATCCATGTGATTCAGGGTGAGCGTAAGCGCGCGGCGGATAACAAATCTCTGGGTCAGTTCAACCTGGACGGTATTAACCCGGCACCACGCGGCATGCCACAGATCGAAGTCACCTTCGACATCGATGCTGACGGTATCCTGCATGTGTCTGCGAAAGACAAAAATAGCGGTAAAGAGCAGAAGATTACCATCAAGGCATCTTCTGGCCTGAACGAAGCGGAAATCGAAAAAATGGTTCGTGATGCCGAAGCTAACGCGGAATCCGACCGTAAGTTCGAAGAGCTGGTTCAGACCCGTAACCAGGGTGACCATCTGCTGCACAGCACCCGTAAGCAGGTTGAAGAAGCGGGCGATAAACTGCCAGCGGAAGACAAAACTGCGATCGAAACTGCACTGAGCGCGCTGGAAACGTCTCTGAAAGGCGAAGACAAAGCGGACATCGAAGCGAAGATGCAGGAGCTGGCACAGGTTTCTCAGAAGCTGATGGAAATCGCTCAGCAGCAGCACGCACAGCAGCAGGCGGGCGCTGATGCTTCCCAGAACAACGCGAAAGACGACGATGTTGTCGACGCTGAGTTCGAAGAAGTGAAAGACAAAAAATAATCGCCCTGATGCAGGGTAAGTAATCGGCACGGGCGTAGGAGAATTCTCCACGCCCGTGCTCGCATGTTAAGGGGCTTAAAAAAACCAATGGCAAAGCAAGACTATTACGAGATTTTAGGCGTTCCGAAAACTGCGGAAGAGCGTGAAATCAAAAAGGCGTATAAGCGCCTGGCCATGAAATTCCACCCTGACCGTAATCAGGGTGACAAAGAGGCTGAAGCCAAATTTAAAGAGATTAAAGAAGCCTACGAAGTCCTGACCGATGCACAAAAACGTGCGGCCTATGATCAGTACGGTCACGCGGCCTTTGAACAAGGCGGCATGGGCGGCGGTGGATTTGGTGGCGGCGGCTTCGGCGGCGGCGCTGATTTCAGCGATATCTTTGGTGATGTATTTGGCGATATCTTCGGCGGCGGACGTGGTCGTCAGCGCGCGGCGCGCGGCGCAGACCTGCGCTACAACATGGAGCTGACGCTTGAAGAAGCGGTTCGCGGCGTCACCAAAGAGATCCGTATTCCGACGCTGGAAGAGTGTGACGTTTGCCACGGCAGCGGCGCGAAAGCGGGGACTCAGCCACAGACCTGCCCAACCTGTCACGGTTCCGGTCAGGTGCAGATGCGCCAGGGCTTCTTCGCGGTGCAGCAGGCCTGTCCGCACTGTCATGGTCGCGGTACGCTGATTAAAGATCCGTGCACCAAATGCCACGGTCACGGTCGCGTGGAGAAAACCAAAACGCTGTCCGTTAAGATCCCGGCAGGCGTGGATACGGGCGACCGCATCCGTCTGGCAGGTGAGGGTGAAGCCGGCGAGCACGGCGCACCGGCAGGCGATCTGTACGTTCAGGTTCAGGTGAAGCAGCACGCCATCTTCGAGCGTGAAGGTAACAACCTGTACTGTGAAGTGCCGATCAACTTTGCGATGGCGGCGCTGGGTGGCGAAATCGAAGTGCCGACGCTGGACGGTCGCGTTAACCTGAAAATCCCTGGCGAAACCCAGACCGGGAAGCTGTTCCGCATGCGCGGCAAAGGCGTTAAATCCGTTCGCGGTGGCGCGCAGGGTGACCTTTTATGCCGCGTGGTCGTGGAAACGCCGGTCGGCCTGAACGATAAGCAGAAACAGCTGCTGAAAGAGCTTCAGGAAAGCTTTGGCGGCCCGACGGGTGAGAAAAACAGCCCGCGCTCCAAAAGCTTCTTCGATGGCGTCAAAAAATTCTTCGACGATTTAACCCGCTAACCCGCCAGCTGGTTACTATCCTTTAAAGCCCGGAAGCGATTCCGGGCTTTTTGTTTATAGCGTTATTCCTCGGTTAAACTGAATATATACCCAATATTAATCTGTTTTTACCGATCTGTTTGCGCTGATATTATGGTTTTACCGATGTATTGTTGTAAAAGAGAGTTTAAACGTGAAATTACTACACCGTTTCTTTAGCAGTGAGGCATCCGGCGGCGTCATCCTGATTATTGCTGCTGCGGCCGCCATGCTGCTCGCCAATATGGGCATGACGCGCGATCTCTATCACGCATTTCTGGAAACGCCCGTCGAGCTGAAAGTCGGGGCGCTGGAAATTAACAAGAACATGCTGCTGTGGATCAACGATGCGCTGATGGCGGTGTTCTTCCTGCTGGTGGGTCTGGAGGTTAAACGTGAGCTGGTGATCGGTTCGCTTGCCAGCCGTCAGCGCGCGGCGTTTCCGGTGATCGCGGCGATTGGCGGGATGATCGTTCCGGCGTTGCTCTTTCTCGCGTTTGCGTGGCAGGATCCGGTTGCGCGTGACGGCTGGGCGATCCCGGCTGCAACGGATATCGCGTTTGCGCTCGGGGTCTTAGCCTTGCTCGGTAGCCGCGTCCCGGTAGCACTGAAAATTTTCCTGATGGCGCTGGCGATTATCGATGACCTGGGCGCTATCGTGATTATCGCGCTGTTCTACACCAGCGATCTGTCGGTTCTGTCGCTGAGCGTGGCGGCCGTGGCTATTGTGGTGCTGGCCTTGCTGAACGTCTTCAACGTCCGACGTACGGGTATTTATATTCTGGTGGGCATGGTGCTGTGGACGGCGGTGCTGAAGTCTGGCGTGCATGCCACGCTGGCGGGCGTCATCGTTGGCTTCTTTATTCCGCTGAAGGAGCAGGACGGCAAATCGCCAGCCAGACAGCTGGAGCATGTGCTTCATCCGTGGGTGGGCTTTATGATCCTGCCGCTGTTTGCGTTTGCCAACGCGGGAGTTTCCCTGGCCGGGGTTACTCTGGACGGACTCACCTCCGTGCTGCCGCTGGGTATCATCGCCGGTCTGTTTATCGGTAAGCCGCTGGGTATCAGCCTGTTCTGCTGGCTGGCGCTGAAGCTGAAGCTGGCGTCATTGCCAAACGGGACCACCTTTAGCCAGATTATGGCCGTCGGCGTGCTGTGCGGTATTGGATTCACCATGTCGATCTTTATCTCGACGCTGGCGTTTGGCGCAAACGCGCCTGAGCTTATCGTCTGGGCAAAACTCGGCATTCTCATCGGGTCATTACTGGCCGCAGTCATTGGTTATACCTTGTTGAAGGTGAAATTGTCCGGACAGGCTGTCCAGGCATAACGGAAAACCGGGAGGAGGGGGCTCCTTCTCCCGATACACACTCAGGGAGAGAACACGCGATGTCTCATTTGAATTACAACCATCTTTATTACTTCTGGCACGTTTATAAACAGGGCTCGGTCGTGGGGGCGGCAGAAGCGCTTTACCTGACGCCACAAACCATTACCGGGCAAATCAAAGCCCTGGAAGAGCGGTTACAGGGCAAGTTGTTCAAGCGCAAGGGCCGTGGGATTGAGCCCAGTGAGTTGGGCGAGCTGGTGTTCCGCTATGCGGATAAAATGTTCACCCTGAGCCAGGAGATGCTGGATATCGTCAACTACCGCAAAGAGTCTAACCTGCTTTTTGACGTGGGGGTGGCGGATGCGCTGTCCAAACGGCTGGTGAGTGGCGTGCTGGATGCGGCGGTGGTGGAAGATGAACAGATCCATTTACGCTGCTTTGAGTCCACTCACGAGATGCTGCTGGAACAGCTGAGCCAGCATAAGCTGGATATGATTATTTCGGATTGCCCTATCGATTCCACGCAGCAGGAAGGCTTGTTCTCGGTGAAAATTGGCGAATGCGGCGTCAGTTTCTGGTGCATCAATCCGCCACCGGAAAAACCGTTTCCTGCCTGCCTGGAAGAGCGCCGCTTGCTGGTGCCGGGTCGGAGGTCCATGCTCGGACGGAAGCTGCTGAACTGGTTTAACTCGCAGGGGCTGAACGTAGAAATTCTCGGTGAGTTCGACGATGCGGCGCTGATGAAAGCCTTTGGCGAAGCGCATAACGCTATCTTCGTTGCTCCGACGCTGTACGCGCACGATCTCTATTCAGACGACAAAATAACCGAGATCGGCAGGGTGGATAACGTGATGGAAGAGTATCACGCCATATTCGCCGAAAGGATGATTCAGCACCCGGCGGTGCAGCGAATCTGCAATCGCGACTATTCGGCGCTGTTTACGCCGCCGGTAATCTGAAGACATAAAAAAACCCGCGTTAAGCGGGTTCTTTCAAACAAGCAACAACAAGTGGCGATTAAGCCAGTTTGTTGATCTGCGCGGTCAGGTTTGCTTTATGACGCGCTGCTTTGTTTTTGTGGATCAGACCTTTAGCAGCCTGACGATCCACGATTGGTTGCATTTCGTTAAATGCGTTCTGCGCTGCAGCTTTGTCGCCAGCTTCGATAGCTGCGTATACTTTCTTGATGAAAGTACGCATCATAGAGCGACGGCTTGCATTGTGCTTACGAGCCTTTTCAGACTGAACGGCACGTTTCTTAGCTGATTTGATATTAGCCAAGGTCCAACTCCCAAATATGATCTATGTGGACAATTCAAAGGCCGAGGAATATGCCCTCTATACCTTCTTTTGTCAATGGATTTGTGCAAATAAGCGCCGTTAATGTGGCGACGCTACGTTACGTAGTGATGGCGCAGGATTCTACCAGCTTGTCGTTCGTGAATACAGCTTTTCGGCGTAAAAATCGCAGTTCGCGGACAGATTTTTTTGCTGCGAAAGGTCAGCGTGATGAAATCATACGGCTTTCTGTTTAGCGTGAACAATCGCCGGTTAACCTTAACCGCTGTACAAGGTATACTTTGGCGATTTTCACTGTTTTGAGCCAGTCATGAAGCTGATACGCGGCATACATAATCTCAGTCAAGCCCCGCACGGGTGCGTGCTGACCATTGGTAATTTCGACGGCGTGCATCGTGGGCATCAGGCGCTGTTGCAGGGATTGCGTAAAGAAGGCGAGGCGCGAGGCCTGCCCGTCGTGGTGATGATTTTCGAGCCTCAGCCGCTGGAGCTGTTTGCAGGCGAGAAATCCCCCGCGCGGCTGACGCGTCTGCGTGAGAAGTTACGCTACCTGGCGGAGTCAGGGGTGGACTACGTCCTGTGCGTACGGTTCGACCGTCGTTTTGCCGCGCTGACCGCACAAAATTTTGTCAGCGACCTGTTGGTCAGGCAGCTTGGCGTGCAGTTTCTCGCCGTGGGCGATGATTTCCGCTTTGGCGCTGGTCGTCAGGGCGATTTCTTGTTATTACAGAAGGCTGGCCTGGAGTACGGGTTTGACGTCACCAGCACGATGACCTTCTGTGAGGGCGGCGTGCGCGTCAGCAGCACGGCGGTACGTCAGGCGCTGGCGAACGATGAACTGGACACGGCAGAAACGCTGCTGGGTCACCCGTTCACAATTTCAGGTCGCGTGGTCCATGGCGATGCGCTGGGCCGCACGATAGGTTTCCCGACGGCGAATATACCGCTGCGTCGTCAGGTCTCCCCGGTTAAAGGGGTCTATGCGGTGGAAGTGGCAGGACTGGGCGAGAAGCCTTTCTACGGCGTCGCCAACATTGGCACACGTCCAACGGTTGCCGGTGTGCGTCAACAGTTAGAAGTACACCTGCTGGACGTTGTAATGGACCTGTATGGTCGCCATATAGATGTGATACTGCGTAAAAAAATACGCAATGAACAGCGATTCGCTTCGCTGGATGAACTTAAAGCGCAAATCGCGCGAGATGAATTAACGGCCCGCGAGTTTTTTGGGCTTTAGAACCGGCTTAACTGCCTACGTGATAAATACGGAACCGAGAATCTGATGAGTGACTATAAATCAACCCTGAATTTGCCGGAAACAGGGTTCCCGATGCGCGGCGATCTCGCCAAGCGTGAACCGGGAATGCTGGCGCGTTGGACCGATGATGACCTGTACGGCATCATTCGTGCAGCCAAAAAAGGCAAAAAAACCTTCATTCTGCATGATGGCCCTCCATATGCGAATGGCAGCATTCATATTGGTCACTCTGTAAACAAGATTCTGAAAGACATTATCGTGAAGTCCAAAGGACTCGCGGGATATGACTCGCCTTACGTTCCGGGCTGGGACTGCCATGGTCTGCCAATCGAGCTGAAAGTTGAGCAAGAGTACGGTAAGCCGGGTGAGAAGTTCACCGCCGCAGAATTCCGCGCGAAATGCCGCGAATACGCTGCCACCCAGGTTGACGGTCAGCGCGCTGACTTCATCCGTCTGGGCGTGCTGGGTGACTGGTCGCATCCGTACCTGACCATGGACTTCAAAACCGAAGCCAACATCATCCGAGCGCTGGGTAAAATCATCGGCAACGGTCACCTGCACAAAGGCGCGAAGCCGGTGCACTGGTGCGTCGACTGCCGCTCTGCGCTGGCAGAAGCGGAAGTGGAGTATTACGACAAAACCTCGCCTTCTATCGACGTGGCCTTCGAAGCGGTCGATCAGGATGCGATCAAAGCTAAATTTGGTCTGCCTGGTGTAAGCGGCCCGATCTCTCTGGTGATCTGGACCACCACCCCGTGGACGCTGCCTGCTAACCGCGCGATCTCCCTCTCTGGCGAGTTTGAGTATGCGCTGGTGCAGATTGATGGCCGTGCGGTTATCCTGGCGAAAGACCTGGTCGAAAGCGTGCTGAAACGCGCGAACATCACCGATTACACCGTGCTGGGCACCGTAAAAGGTGACGCGCTGGAACTGATGCGCTTCAAACACCCGTTCCTGGACTTCGACGTTCCGGCGATCCTGGGCGACCACGTCACGCTGGACGCGGGTACCGGTGCGGTGCATACCGCCGGTGGCCACGGTCCTGACGACTACAACATCAGCCTGAAATATGGTCTGGAAATCGCTAACCCGGTTGGTCCGGACGGCTCTTACCTGCCAGGCACGTACCCGGCGCTGGACGGCATCAACGTCTTTAAAGCTAACGACATCATCGTTGACATGCTGCGCACCAGCGGCGCGCTGCTGCACGTTGAGAAAATGCAGCACAGCTATCCGTGCTGCTGGCGTCACAAGACCCCGATCATCTTCCGTGCGACCCCGCAGTGGTTCATCAGCATGGATCAGAAAGGCCTGCGCGCCCAGTCTCTGAAAGAGATCAAAGGCGTGCAGTGGATCCCTGACTGGGGCCAGGCGCGTATCGAATCCATGGTGGCTAACCGTCCTGACTGGTGTATCTCCCGTCAGCGCACCTGGGGCGTGCCGATGTCTCTGTTCGTACATAAAGAGACGCAGGAGCTGCACCCGAACACTCTGGAACTGATGGAAGAAGTGGCGAAGCGCGTCGAAGTTGACGGCATTCAGGCGTGGTGGGATCTCGACGCCCGCGACATCCTGGGCGCTGACGCAGACAGCTACGAGAAAGTGCCGGATACCCTGGACGTGTGGTTCGATTCCGGGTCTACCCACTCCTCCGTGGTTGATGTGCGTCCGGAGTTTGCTGGTCACGCTGCCGATATGTATCTGGAAGGGTCTGACCAACACCGCGGCTGGTTCATGTCATCGCTGATGATCTCCACCGCCATGAAGGGTAAAGCACCTTACCGCCAGGTATTGACCCACGGCTTCACCGTGGATGGTCAGGGCCGTAAGATGTCCAAATCTATCGGTAACACCGTTTCTCCGCAGGACGTGATGAACAAACTGGGCGCGGACATTCTGCGTCTGTGGGTGGCCTCTACCGACTACACCGGCGAAATGGCGGTCTCTGATGAGATCCTGAAACGTGCTGCTGACAGCTATCGTCGTATTCGTAACACCGCGCGCTTCCTGCTGGCGAACCTGAACGGGTTCGATCCGGTAAAAGACATGGTGAAGCCGGAAGAGATGGTTGTGCTCGATCGCTGGGCGGTAGGCTGCGCGAAAGCGGCGCAGGAAGATATTCTTAAAGCCTATGAGTCTTACGACTTCCACGAAGTGGTGCAGCGCCTGATGCGCTTCTGCTCCATCGAGATGGGCTCGTTCTACCTCGACATCATCAAAGACCGCCAGTACACCGCGAAAGCGGACAGCGTGGCGCGTCGTAGCTGCCAGACCGCGCTGTTCCACATCGCAGAAGCGCTGGTGCGCTGGATGGCACCGATCATGTCCTTCACCGCGGATGAAATCTGGGGCTACCTGCCGGGCGACCGTGAGAAGTATGTCTTCACCGGCGAGTGGTACGAAGGTCTGTTCGACCTCTCCAGCACTGAAGCAATGAACGATGCCTTCTGGGACGAGCTGCTGAAAGTGCGCGGCGAAGTGAACAAGGTTATCGAGCAGGCGCGTGCGGACAAGAAAGTCGGTGGCTCTCTGGAAGCGACGGTGACCCTGTACGCCGAACCGGAGCTGGCGGCCAAACTGACCGCGCTGGGCGATGAATTACGATTTGTCCTGTTGACCTCCGGTGCGAAAGTTGCGGATTATGCCGAAGCTATTGCTGATGCTCAGCAGAGCGAGCTGCTCAAAGGCCTGAAGGTCGCACTGAGCAAAGCCGACGGTGAGAAATGCCCGCGTTGCTGGCATTACACCACCGATGTTGGCCAGGTGGCGGAACACGCAGACATCTGCGGACGCTGTGTAAGCAACGTCGCCGGTGACGGCGAAAAACGTAAGTTTGCCTGATGAGTAAAACTCTCTGTTCAACAGGACTGCGCTGGCTGTGGCTGGTGGTGGTGGTGCTGATTATTGATTTGGGCAGCAAGTTCCTGATCCTCCAGAATTTCGCTCTGGGGGATACGGTCCCGCTGTTTCCGTCGCTTAACCTGCACTATGCCCGCAACTATGGTGCGGCGTTTAGTTTCCTTGCCGACAGCGGTGGCTGGCAGCGCTGGTTCTTCGCGGGTATCGCTATCGGTATCTGCGTCGTGCTGGCGGTGCTGATGTACCGCTCAAAGGCCACGCAAAAGCTGAATAACATCGCCTACGCGCTGATCATTGGCGGCGCGCTGGGTAACCTGTTTGACCGCCTGTGGCACGGCTTTGTGGTCGATATGATCGATTTCTACGTCGGCGACTGGCACTTCGCGACCTTTAACCTCGCCGATAGCGCAATATGCGTTGGTGCGGCGTTAATCGTGCTGGAAGGCTTCTTGCCTAAACCGGCCGCGAAAGAGCAGGCGTAACAAAACCAGCCGGGTGACGCGTAGCGATCCCGGCCTACAGAATTTGTGGCCCCCGTAGGCCCGGTAAGCGTAGCGCCACCGGGCAACAGGTGACCCAAAACAAGCGAGCAATTTGCATGTCTAAATCCGTACAGAGCAACAGCGCGGTTCTCGTTCATTTCACGCTGAAGCTGGATGACGGCTCCACGGCCGAATCCACCCGCAACAATGGCAAACCGGCGCTGTTTCGTCTGGGTGACACCTCCCTGTCTGAAGGCCTTGAGCAGCAGCTTCTGGGTCTGAAAGAGGGCGAGAAAAAAGCGTTTTCGCTGGAGCCGGATGCGGCATTTGGCGTGCCAAGCCCGGACCTGATCCAGTATTTCTCGCGTCGTGAGTTTATGGATGCGGGTGAACCAGAAATCGGGGCGATTATGCTCTTTACCGCTATGGACGGCAGCGAAATGCCTGGCGTGATCCGAGAAATCAACGGCGATTCTATCACCGTCGATTTCAACCATCCGCTTGCCGGGCGTACCGTTCATTTTGATGTCGAAGTGCTGGAGATCGATCCGGCACTGGAGGAGTAAAATGCAGATCCTGTTGGCTAACCCGCGCGGCTTCTGCGCCGGTGTAGACCGCGCTATCAGCATTGTTGAAAACGCGCTGGAGATTTACGGCGCGCCGATTTACGTGCGTCACGAAGTGGTGCACAACCGTTACGTGGTCGACAGCCTGCGCGAGCGCGGTGCGATTTTTATCGAGCAGATCAGCGAAGTGCCGGACGGCGCAATCCTCATCTTCTCCGCGCACGGCGTCTCTCAGGCGGTACGCAACGAGGCGAAAAGCCGCGATCTGACCGTATTCGATGCCACCTGTCCGTTAGTGACAAAAGTGCATATGGAAGTGGCGCGCGCCAGCCGTCGTGGTGAAGAGTCAATTCTGATTGGTCACGCCGGTCACCCGGAAGTTGAAGGCACCATGGGCCAGTACAGCAACCCGGAAGGGGGCATGTATCTGGTTGAGTCACCGGAAGATGTCTTTACGCTGGACGTGAAAAACGAAGCCCGTCTGTCGTTTATGACCCAGACGACGCTTTCCGTAGACGACACCTCAGACGTGATTGACGCCCTGCGCCAGCGCTTCCCGAAAATCGTCGGGCCGCGCAAAGATGATATCTGCTATGCAACCACCAACCGTCAGGAAGCCGTACGCGCCCTGGCTGAACAGGCGGATGTGGTGCTGGTGGTCGGCTCGAAAAACTCCTCTAACTCCAACCGACTGGCCGAACTGGCGCAGCGTATGGGGAAAGCAGCTTTTCTGATCGACGACGCAACGGACATTCAGGAAGCGTGGGTGAAAAACGCGGCCTGCGTCGGTGTTACCGCAGGCGCTTCAGCGCCGGATATCCTGGTGCAAAACGTCATTGCCCGCCTGCAAGAGCTGGGCGGTGGCGAAGCGGTGCCGCTGGAAGGCCGTGAAGAGAACATTGTCTTCGAAGTGCCGAAAGAGCTGCGAATCGACGCCCGCGAAGTGGAATAATGTCCTCTCAATCTTCAAAATGCCGGTGGCGAAAGCCTCCGGCATTTTTGTTTCTGGTTAACTGTGATTCACCATCAATATTGACGCTTTTATCACTAGGTTAATCGTTTAATCTGCCATCATGATATTGCTGTTCTCCTCGGGCCGGAGAGCGATATGAATTCAGACATCTTTATGCCACCTCAGTTGACGTGGGCTACCGGCGCGCTAGCCGGCGGGCCGCTTATCCGCAAAACGACTCGTCTTGCGGATCTTCCTGGGATCTTCGCAGACGGCGAGGCGTGGAAGTGCGGCAATCCTCAAAAAAGTGTGTATGACGTAGACGTACTGGGCTCGCCCGTAGGGGAAGGGGCACTCTTCGTTGGGGTAACTCACCTGCGTGCGGGTAACGTGGGCGATGAGTTCTTTATGACTCGCGGTCATTTTCATCAGCGCCGCGAACAGGGGGAGGTCTATTTTGGCCTGCGCGGATGTGGCTTGTTGCTGCTGCAAACGGAGGCGGGCGACGCGCGGCTTGAGCAGGTGACGGCTGGCTCCGTGCATATTATTCCTCCTTTTACAGCGCATCGTTTGATTAACACTGGCAACGAGACGCTATCCTCCCTTGCCGTCTGGCCGAGCATTGCGGGACACGACTATGCGGCGCTGGCAGAGGGCTTCACCCTGCGGATCTTTGCCTCCGGGGAAGGTTACGAGGTGCGCCATGGCTAACTATGGCCTTGATATGACCATCACCCGTCAGCCGCTCGGTTTTTGCTACGGAGAGGATGTTACCGGGCCGATGCCGGAGATCAGAACGCTGGATCAGATCCGCCCGTCGCTGCGCAATCCGGACTGCGAAGGGCCTGAACAGGTATATGCCATCGCGATGGACGTGGCGCGTCTGGCGGACAGGCCGGAGCTCGAAAAACGCATGCTGCTTTTTGGTGTGGTCACCTACGCGGCAGGCACGCTTGGCGATGAGCCGGTCCGCAGCCAGGGACATGTTCACCGTATTAGCCAGCACAGCGGATGGTCGCCCCCTGAGCTGTACGAAATCTGGCAGGGTAAAGCGATTATCTACATGCAGGAGTATGTGGACGACGATCCGGGACGATGTTTTGCGGTACTCGCGGGGCCGGGTGAAAAGGTACTGGTCCCTCCCGGATGGGGCCATGCGACGATTTCGGCCTCGCCCAATGAGCCGCTGACGTTTGGTGCGTGGTGCGATCGGGAATATGGCTTTGAGTATGAGGCCGTTCGTGCACGAAAAGGTCTGGCCTGGTATCCCTTAGTTCAGGGTAATCATATTGTCTGGCAGCATAACAGTCACTACAGACCAGGGCGCTTGCAGATGATTACGCCGAGAAGTTATCCGGAATTTGGCATTACTGATGCGCCTGTTTATCAGCAGTTTATTGATGACCCCGCACGGTTCCAGTTTATTTCGCGTCCGGATAAAGTCGCAGAACTGTGGAATAACTTCCATCCATAAAGAAGCCGGGGCATTGCCCCGGTTTTCTTATCCTGCAAACAAACCGGACGCCACGCCAAGCGCTGCCAGTATAAGCAGCAATATCATGGCTTTTACCGGCGACACGCCGCGTTTTGCCATCAGATACCAGGTCCCCAGCACCACCGCCAGCGGAAGCAGCTGCGGGAAAATACCGTCCAGCATCTGCTGAACGTGAATGTTAACCCCGTCCCGGGTGATGAACTCCAGCCCGGTGCCGAGCTTCACGTAGCTGGCCGCCACGCCGCCCATGACAAATACGCCCAGTAGCGAGAGCGCTTCCCGTAGCCGGGTAGATTTGCTGCTGACCAGCATCTCCACGGAGCCTGATCCCATCTGGTAGCCTTTGAGAAACAGGAACCAGGAGCCAGGGATAATGATGGCCAGCCAGGCAACGGTATAAAACAGTGGACCGAGGATATTTCCGCCTGCCGCCAGCGCCATCCCAATGCTAAGCAGGATCGGGATCAGCATGCCGGGGATCATCGAATCGCCGATCCCGGCAATTGGCCCCATCAGGCCTACCTTCAGGGTATTTATGGTTTCACCGTCAATCGGCTCGCCGTTGGCTTTTTTCTCCTCCAGCCCCAGCGCCATACCGTTAACGATCGCGCCAATCTGTGGCTCCGTGTTGTAGAACGACGCGTGACGGCGCAGCATCTCGGTACGTTGTACCGGGTCGGGATAGAGCTTTTTTGCGACCGGCAGCATGCTCAGGCAAAAGCCGAAGGATTCAAGGCGTTCAAAGCTCATTGAGGAGAGGTTGTGCATCATCCACGCTCGCCAGCAGCGGCGCAGATCCTTGCGGCTGAGTTTACGTTCTTCCATCAGAATTCATCCTCGTTGTCAGGGACAGGTGCTGAAGCCACGGCCTGCGGTGCCTCGGGTTTATAGTTGTAATGAATCAGTGCCAGCAGGGCGCCCACGATCACCAGCGCGACCATATTGAGTTTCAGGAAAACGATGCAAACGAAGCCCACCAGAAAGTAGATGAGCATGGTATAGCTTTTGATGATCTGCTTAAGCAGGATGGCAATACCGACGGCGGGCAAGATGCCGCCCAGCACATTCATGGTGGAGAGGACGATGTGCGGCAGGCTGTCCATAAACCCGCTAATGTACTGTGCGCCAAAAAAGACGGCGATAAAGGTAGGCACAAAGCGCAGCACAAAATTCATCGCCTGCGGCCAGATGGCGCTGTTGAGGTAGATCCCGCGCTCGTCGCCGTTCTCCAGCGCCACATCCGCACGATGGTTCCAGAAGGAGTTCAGCACCATCATCGCATTGAAGAGAATGGTTCCGGCGATCCCAATAGTCGCCGCCAGCGCGACGGCAACCTCAGGTCCTTTGCCGGAAAGTATTCCCAGTGCAATGGCCGGATAAGCCACAAAGTTTAAATCTGCTGGCATCGAGCCGCCGGGTGTCACCATTGCGATATAAACCGCCTGCACCGCTACGCCAATCATAATCCCGGTTTTGATATCGCCCAGGATCAGGCCAACCAGCATCCCGGAAATGAGCGGTCGGGAGATGAGATACCAGCCGCCCGTCAGCCCTAAAAGCCACGGACTACTGAGTGCGCCCAGATAACACAGCAGGCCAATTAAAGCCGCTTCGATAATCATGATCTGCTCCTTATTTCAGCTTTTGTCTGGCATCCTGCCAGGTATAAAAACTGGCATCAGGAACCAGGCGGAATTCAATCGCGTGTCCCTGCCCGGTCAGCCACTCGAACGCCGCCGCTTCATCCTGGGTTACCGATTGATTCGGGCCGATGGTGATCGTGTTAGCCCGGGCGCTCATCGGGCCCACGTTAATTTTTCCGTTGCTGTTTTTCAGGCTAATGCCCGCCTGCTCAATGCGCTGTAGCGTGAGTGGAGATTTGCCAATCACGAAATAGCGCTTTTCGCTGGCAATCACTTTTGGCAGTTTTTCGATCGCGGTTGCCGTATCGAACAGCCACACTTTAGTATCTGATACGGCTCCTTTCATGACCGACGATAACAGCGGATCGGCCGCAACGGCATCGTCAATGGCAACGATGCCGTCGCAGGGCAGCTCCCTGGCCCAGCGTGTAATGAGCTGCCCGTGGATCACGCGATCGTCAATGCGTACAAAAGAAATACTCATATGCGGCTCCTTAAAAATCGTCTGTCTGTGCAGTATCTGCCGGTTTCGCCTGTACCAGCGTCGGCAGAGTAAGTTCGATAAGCTGCCCGGCAGCCTGATGAACATCGCGAGCCATCATCACCTCATCGGTTTGCAGCAGCATCGGGAAGTTGACTCCAGCCACCACGGCGACCGGCGGCTGCGTATGTGGGTTAAACGCGGCCTCACAGGCCACGTTCCACGGCGTGCCGCTTTGCATGTCGCACAGCACCAGCACGCCGTCAGCGTTGACGCTTGCCGCTTCCAGTGTGGAGATGAAATCCTGCCGGAAGCCCTCTATTCCCGCCTGTTCGGTCAGACAAATGGCGTGTATGCCGGGGAGCTCGCCGTATACCATCCGGCCGCTCTCCAGCAGCGCGGCGGCTAACGGCCCATGAGTGGCGACAATAAAATGAATCATCGTTAGCTCCTTACCCAGGCTTTGATAGTCGCGAGGGGGTGTCCGGAAGCACGGGCTGAAGGTGAAATGCGATAGTCACCTACGCTTGCCGGAATGATGAAGGTTTCGGCGTAATGGACGGTAAACGGCTCAAATGCACCGGTTGGGCTGTCGACAATTGCTTCGTCGCCCTCTACCAGATTCAGCACGTTCACGCCGCCGCCGGTGTGGTGCAAAACGGGTTCGCTAAACCAGTGGCGGCGGGTTTCGATAAATTCACGCTCGTGCAGGCCAGTACGCTCTTCACGCCAGCCGTTTCCTTCCGCGACAGGTTCGAACTGATTCACCAGATGCTGATGAACCCACTGCGCGTCGCGCTGCCAGTCGATCACCTTTTCACCGTGCTCCAGGTGTACCGGGCGCGGCAGCCCGTCCAGGCCCAGGCGGCCCCAGTCCCACAGTTTGAAGGTGAAAATATACGGCGTAGCGCTGATCTCCAGCACCATGGTTCCCGCGCCGGAGCAGTGCACCGTCCCAGCCGGGATCAGGAAATGATCGTGCTTTTTTGCCGGGATCTGATTAACGAAGCGGTCGTCATCAAACGGTTTTTCACCGCGACCCGCGCGCCTGAGATCGTCCATCATGGCCTCAGGGTCTGTGCCGGTTTTGGTCCCCAGATAGACGACGGCACCCGGCTCCGCTTCCAGAATGTAATAACTCTCATCCTGGGTATAGTGCATCCCAAACTGCTGCTGGATGTACTCGGTAATGGGGTGGACCTGGAAGCTCAGATTCTGGCCACCCATGGTGTCGAGGAAGTCAAAACGGATCGGGAATTCCGCGCCGAAACGTGCGTGAACTTTCTCGCCCAGCAGAGCACGGGGCTCAAGCAAAACCAGATCCTGAGAGGGGATCTCGATCCGCACTGCGCCAAAACGCAGTAACAGGCTGTTCTCCTCGGGCACGCAGTCAAAACACCACGCGTAATTGGGTGCAGAGGGATCGAGATCGAATTGCTGTTTCATCCACTGGCCGCCCCAGACGCCAGGATCGAAAAAGGGCGCCACGCGGAAAGGCTGGGTGGTAGTTTGCTTCAGCCCGGCTCGCAGGGCCTCGCCGCTGACCATCGCGGGCTGGTTCGTCTGGGTTGTATCCAGTAAAAAATCGGTGCGCCTGAGCAGCGGCGTTTTGTGGCGATCGAGACAAAAAAGGCGCGCTTGTAGCGACGAAGCATATCTTCCTGCTGATTATCTGCGCCCCAGTTCCCAGTCTCACCCCGGCGCATACGCTGCTGGATCTCCCAGCGCGGCAGATCGGCATACACCAGCACATCACCCGGATGGACAAGCGTCGCACCGGGACCGTAGATCACAATCAGCCCCCCGGAACACTGGCTCACCCGAACCTGCAACGCCTCCAGACGCGCGGGATCGAAAAACTCTCCAAGCTGGTGGCAGGAGAGAACGCCAAAGACGCGATCGTCTGTGAGGTTGCGTGCCAGCATCTCATGAATGGCACACTCATCCCGTCGCACCTGTTCAGCATTGATCGCCAGCGTCGGGCGTAGACGCGGCAGCACGTTCTCTTCAAGCTCGGTCATGCGCACGCCCGGATAGCAGTCAATCACCAGCACCGTGCGGCTGCGCTGTTGGGTTTTTGACTCAAGAACGCGGGTTATTGCTTCCCAGCCTTGCCAGGCGCTGTCATCAAAACCCTGTATCGCCACCGTGGGGAATTTGTCGTAGGTTGTCATTGAATCCTCCGTAATCGTTATTTAAGGTTATTCGATTAACCGTATTTGAGAAGAGTGGTTAACGCGATTAACCCGCCATAAATGCGAATCGAATCCAGAACAACAGCGGTAATGTGAAGAGTCTCACAGGGAAAAATGCAAAAAACAGGTTATTCGATTAACCTGTAGTGATGATGAAGGAGACAACATGACGGGAATTACACTGGCCGATGTCGCGAAACGCGCCGGCGTGTCAACGGCGACGGTCTCGATGGTGCTCTGCAACAAAGGCCGCATTTCGCAAAGCACGCGCGAACGTGTGCTTAAGGCGCTGGATGAATCCGGCTATGTCTATAACCAGACGGCAGCCAATTTACGTAACCGCAGCAGTAACCAGGTCGGGCTGCTCTTGCACGATATCACCAACCCTTTTTATAGCGAGATGACGGCAGGGCTAAGTCATGAAATGGAGCGCCACGAGCTGATGCTTTTTCTGGCGAATAGCGAGGAATCGGCAGAGCGACAGCAAAAATTTGTTGATTCACTGATGCGTAATAACGTCGGCGGTATGGTGCTGTGTGCGGCTCGGGAAACGCCCCAGGCCTTTTTTGAGGGTCTGAAGCGGCGCAATATTCCGGCTATCATGGTTGTGCGCCCGCTGAACGATCCGGATTTTGATTTTGTCGGAACGGATAACTTCTTAGGCACGCAGATGGCGACGGAGCATCTGCTCAGAATGGGCCATCGGCACATTGCGTTCATTGGAGGGAGTCAGAATTCGGGCTCTCGGGCGCAGCGTATCGGGGGCTTTACCAGCAAGCTGCTGGAATACGGCGTGACGCCGAATCCTGCCTGGATCAGAACCTCTCACGCCAGCCAAAGCGACGGCGCGCGCGTGGCAGAGGCGTTACTTCTCGAGCATCCACACATCAGTGCGGCAATTTGCTATCAGGATGTTGTGGCGCTGGGGGTGATGCAAAGCTTACGCAAGATGGGCCGTGAGCCGGGATGTGATTTTGCGCTGGTCGGTTTCGATGATATTACCGAAGCGGCTCTGGTGCAGCCCGCATTGACCACCGTATCGGTGGCGGCGAAAGAGATTGGTCGTAAGGCAGGGGAGTTACTTTACAGCCGCATACAGGGCAACGACGAACCCGCCAAACGAATCATTCTGCCGCCTGCGCTGGTGGTGCGGGAATCATGTGGTTTTCGCTGACGATCATGTCTTTCACTGATATCTCACCCTGTTTATCATTAAATTCTAATTATCGGCGTTTTCTGTGGCAGCCTGTGCAAAGGCTGGTTAATCTGAAAACGATTTACATCATTTTAACGTAAGAGAATAACTATGCATGATGCACAGATCCGCGTCGCCATTGCGGGCGCGGGCGGACGTATGGGCCGTCAGCTGATTCAGGCGGCACTACAGATGGATGGCGTGGCGCTTGGCGCGGCGCTGGAGCGTGAAGGTTCATCGCTTTTGGGAGCCGATGCAGGCGAGCTGGCAGGCGCAGGTCAGACGGGCGTTACCGTGCAGAGCAGCCTTGAGGCGGTGAAAGAAGACTTTGACGTGTTTATCGATTTTACCCGCCCTGAAGGCACGTTGGCTCACCTGGCGTTTTGCCGTCAGCACGGTAAAGGGATGGTGATTGGCACCACCGGTTTTGACGAGGTCGGTAAGCAAGCCATTCAGGATGCGTCCACTGAGATTGCGATTGTCTTTGCGGCAAACTTTAGCGTGGGGGTAAACGTCATGCTGAAACTGCTGGAGAAGGCGGCGAAGGTGATGGGCGAATACACCGACATTGAAATCGTCGAAGCGCACCATCGCCACAAAGTCGATGCTCCGTCAGGCACGGCGCTGGCAATGGGCGAAGCGATTGCGTGTGCAATGGATAAAGATTTGAAAGACATCGCGGTCTATTCTCGCGAAGGCCACACTGGCGAGCGCGTGCCTGGCACCATTGGGTTTGCCACCGTTCGCGCGGGTGATATCGTCGGTGAACATACCGCTATGTTCGCCGATATTGGCGAAAGGATCGAAATCACTCATAAAGCATCCAGCCGCATGACATTTGCAAACGGGGCGGTACGTTCGGCATTGTGGCTGAAAGGTAAGCGTAATGGTCTTTTTGATATGCGAGATGTCCTCGAACTCAACAATTTGTAAGCATTATTACCCTTCGTGATGTGGTTATTGCAGTCGTAATTAATTGATTGCATAGGGCAATATTTTATTGCCCTTTTATTTTGTCTGTTTGGGGTGTTTATTGTGTCTAACTGATTTAAAGTAAGTGTTTTCTCGATAATTTCTGTTGTTGAACTGTAAATTTTGACCATTTGGTCCACTTTTTATTCCTGCAAGACGTTTCTTTCTATTAAACTGCATACGCAAGCGGTTTCCACAGTGATTTAGTTGATCTTTTTGCCGCTTAATCTGAGTTCAGACCTCCAGGCTTGCAAAAGAATATACAAAACTCCCGTTTTAAGTTGACTTTTACATGGCAAATCCCCAGAATGCCGCCGTTTGCCAAAAATCCGCTGGCAACACATTTGCATTGATCCATGACATGGTTATGAATTAATATGCAAATAAAGTGAGTGAATATTCTCTGGAGGGTGTTTTGATTAAGTCAGCGCTATTGGTTCTGGAAGACGGAACCCAGTTTATCGGTCGGGCCATAGGGGCAACGGGTTCGGCGGTTGGGGAAGTCGTTTTCAATACTTCAATGACCGGTTATCAAGAAATCCTCACTGATCCTTCCTATTCTCGCCAAATCGTTACTCTTACTTATCCTCATATCGGCAATGTCGGCACCAATGCGGCTGACGAAGAATCCTCTCAGGTACATGTGCAAGGCCTGGTCATTCGCGACCTGCCGCTGATTGCCAGCAACTTCCGCAACACCGAAGACCTCTCTTCTTACCTGAAGCTCCACAACATTGTGGCGATTGCCGATATCGATACCCGTAAGCTGACGCGTCTGCTGCGCGAGAAGGGTGCACAAAACGGTTGTATCATCGCAGGGGATAACCTCGATGCGACGCTGGCGCTGGAAAAAGCGAAAGCCTTCCCGGGACTGAACGGTATGGACCTGGCGAAAGAAGTGACCACCGCTGAAGCCTACAGCTGGACGCAGGGAAGCTGGACGCTGGAAGGCGACCTGCCGGAAGCGAAACCGGAAAGCGAGCTGCCGTTCCACGTGGTGGCCTATGATTTTGGCGCCAAGCGCAACATCCTGCGTATGCTGGTTGACCGTGGCTGCCGCCTGACGGTCGTCCCGGCACAAACGTCTGCGGAAGATGTTCTGAAGATGAACCCGGACGGCATCTTCCTCTCTAACGGTCCTGGCGACCCGGCGCCGTGCGACTACGCTATCGACGCCATCAAGTCCTTCCTTGAAACCGACATCCCGGTATTCGGCATCTGTCTCGGCCATCAGCTGCTGGCGCTGGCGAGCGGAGCGAACACCGTCAAGATGAAGTTTGGCCACCACGGTGGTAACCACCCGGTGAAAGATATCGACAACAACACGGTGATGATCACCGCTCAGAACCACGGCTTCGCTGTGGATGAAGCGACGATGCCGGCTAACCTGCGCGTGACGCATAAGTCACTGTTCGATGGTACCTTGCAGGGTATCCATCGCACCGATAAGCCTGCGTTCAGCTTCCAGGGCCACCCTGAAGCCAGCCCGGGCCCACACGATGCCGCGCCGCTGTTCGATCACTTCATCGAACTTATCGAGCAATACCGTAAGACCGCTAAATAATCAGGAGCTGAGAAGACCATGCCAAAACGTACAGACATAAAAAGCATCCTGATCCTTGGCGCTGGCCCGATTGTCATCGGCCAGGCCTGCGAATTCGACTACTCCGGCGCGCAGGCGTGTAAAGCCCTGCGTGAAGAGGGTTACCGTGTCATCCTGGTAAACTCTAACCCGGCCACCATCATGACCGACCCGGAAATGGCGGATGCGACCTACATCGAGCCGATTCACTGGGAAGTGGTACGCAAAATTATCGAGAAAGAGCGTCCGGACGCGGTGCTGCCGACCATGGGCGGCCAGACGGCGCTGAACTGTGCGCTGGAGCTGGAGCGTCAGGGCGTGCTAGAAGAGTTCGGCGTGACCATGATCGGTGCGACCGCCGACGCGATTGATAAAGCAGAAGACCGTCGCCGCTTCGACGTGGCAATGAAAAAAATTGGCCTTGATACCGCACGTTCCGGTATCGCGCACAATATGGAAGAAGCGCTGGCCGTTGCGGCTGAAGTGGGTTATCCGTGCATCATCCGCCCTTCCTTCACCATGGGTGGCACCGGCGGCGGTATTGCCTACAACCGCGAAGAGTTTGAAGAAATTTGCGAGCGCGGCCTGGATCTCTCCCCAACCAAAGAGTTGCTGATTGATGAATCGCTGATTGGCTGGAAAGAGTACGAGATGGAAGTGGTGCGTGATAAAAACGACAACTGCATCATCGTCTGCTCCATCGAAAACTTCGACGCGATGGGGATCCACACCGGTGACTCCATCACCGTTGCGCCAGCTCAGACGCTGACCGACAAAGAGTACCAAATCATGCGTAACGCCTCGATGGCGGTACTGCGTGAAATCGGCGTGGAAACCGGCGGCTCTAACGTGCAGTTCTCGGTGAACCCGAAAACCGGCCGTCTGATTGTTATCGAAATGAACCCGCGCGTGTCCCGTTCCTCCGCGCTGGCCTCCAAAGCCACCGGCTTCCCGATTGCGAAAGTGGCGGCGAAACTGGCGGTGGGTTACACCCTTGACGAGCTGATGAACGATATCACCGGTGGCCGCACGCCAGCGTCCTTCGAACCGTCCATCGACTACGTTGTGACCAAAATTCCACGTTTTAACTTCGAGAAATTCGTCGGTGCCAACGACCGTCTGACTACCCAGATGAAATCCGTTGGTGAAGTCATGGCGATTGGCCGCACGCAGCAGGAATCCCTGCAAAAAGCGCTGCGCGGCCTGGAAGTGGGCGCGACCGGCTTTGACCCGAAAGTCAGCCTGGACGACCCGGAAGCACTGACCAAAATCCGCCGCGAGCTGAAAGACGCGGGCGCAGAGCGTATCTGGTACATTGCCGATGCCTTCCGCGCGGGCCTGTCCGTCGACGGCGTATTTAACCTGACTAACATTGACCGCTGGTTCCTGGTGCAGATTGAAGAGCTGGTGCGTCTGGAAGAGAAAGTGGCGGAGCTGGGCATCAACGGCCTGGACGCAGACTTCCTGCGC
This sequence comes from Enterobacter sp. MGH 33, assembly GCF_000534535.1. Taxonomy (NCBI): domain Bacteria; kingdom Pseudomonadati; phylum Pseudomonadota; class Gammaproteobacteria; order Enterobacterales; family Enterobacteriaceae; genus Enterobacter; species Enterobacter sp. MGH 33. The sequence goes on from NZ_KI973212.1 coordinate 1,019,694, forward strand.
ATGCTGAAGCGTAAAGGCTTCGCCGATGCGCGTCTGGCTAAGCTGGCGGGCGTGCGTGAAGCGGAAATCCGCAAGCTGCGCGACCAGTACGACCTGCACCCGGTCTACAAGCGCGTGGACACCTGTGCGGCTGAATTCTCGACCGATACCGCATATATGTACTCCACCTATGAAGAGGAGTGCGAAGCGAACCCGTCCGTCGACCGCGACAAGATTATGGTGCTGGGCGGCGGTCCAAACCGTATCGGCCAGGGCATCGAGTTTGACTACTGCTGCGTACACGCCTCACTGGCGCTGCGCGAAGACGGTTACGAGACCATTATGGTCAACTGTAACCCGGAAACCGTCTCGACCGACTACGACACTTCCGACCGCCTCTACTTCGAGCCGGTCACCCTGGAAGACGTGCTGGAAATCGTGCGCATCGAGAAGCCAAAAGGCGTGATCGTGCAGTATGGCGGCCAGACTCCGCTGAAGCTGGCGCGCGCGCTGGAAGCAGCAGGTGTGCCGGTTATCGGCACCAGCCCGGATGCGATTGACCGTGCGGAAGACCGCGAGCGTTTCCAGCAGGCGGTTGACCGTCTCAAACTGAAACAGCCGGCGAACGCCACCGTGACCGCAATTGAAATGGCCGTTGAGAAAGCGAAAGAGATCGGCTACCCGCTGGTGGTGCGTCCATCCTACGTACTGGGCGGCCGCGCGATGGAAATCGTCTACGACGAAGCGGACCTGCGTCGCTACTTCCAGACGGCGGTGAGCGTTTCCAACGATGCGCCTGTGCTGCTCGACCGCTTCCTCGACGACGCGGTTGAAGTCGACGTGGATGCCATCTGCGACGGCGAAAGGGTGCTGATTGGCGGCATCATGGAGCACATCGAGCAGGCGGGCGTGCACTCCGGTGACTCCGCCTGTTCTCTGCCAGCGTACACCCTGAGCCAGGAGATTCAGGACGTGATGCGCCAGCAGGTGCAGAAGCTAGCCTTCGAGCTCCAGGTTCGCGGCCTGATGAACGTTCAGTTCGCGGTAAAAGACAACGAAGTCTATCTGATTGAAGTCAACCCGCGTGCGGCGCGTACCGTACCGTTCGTCTCCAAAGCGACCGGTATTCCGCTGGCGAAAGTGGCGGCGCGCGTGATGGCTGGCCAGACGCTGGCTCAGCAGGGCGTCACGAAAGAAATTATCCCGCCTTACTACTCGGTGAAAGAGGTGGTACTGCCGTTCAACAAATTCCCGGGCGTTGACCCGCTGTTAGGGCCAGAGATGCGCTCTACCGGGGAAGTGATGGGCGTTGGCCGTACCTTCGCAGAAGCGTTTGCGAAAGCGCAGCTGGGCAGTAGCTCCACCATGAGAAAATCTGGCCGTGCGCTGCTCTCCGTTCGCGAAGGCGATAAAGAGCGCGTGGTTGACCTGGCCGCCAAGCTGCTGAAACAGGGCTTCGAACTGGACGCCACTCACGGTACGGCGATTGTGTTGGGTGAAGCGGGTATCAACCCGCGTCTGGTGAACAAAGTGCATGAAGGTCGTCCGCACATTCAGGACCGCATTAAGAATGGCGAGTACACCTACATCATTAACACCACCGCAGGTCGCCAGGCGATTGAAGACTCCAAACTGATTCGCCGCAGCGCGCTCCAGTACAAAGTGCATTACGACACCACCCTGAACGGCGGTTTCGCGACGGCCATGGCGCTGAATGCGGATGCCACCGAGAAGGTGATTTCGGTGCAGGAAATGCACGCTCAGATTAGCAAGTAACACACATTGCCCGGTGCCATCCGGTTACCGGGCAATTTTCCCATCTTAAGAACCTTCTGGTTTTTCATCCGCTTTCAGTCAGTTAGCCTAAAATAGTTAGGTCGATAACGAAAATTCAACTGAGAGCAGGGGAATACACCATGCAAAATAAACTACTGATCGCTTCCGTTCTGGCTGCCACCGCAATGTTCACCGTGGCGGGCTGTTCGTCCAATCAGGCCGTAAAAACCACCGATGGCAAAACGATTGTTACTGACGGGAAACCGCAGGTGGATGACGATACCGGTCTGGTATCGTACAAAAACGCCGAAACCGGTCAAACTGAACAGATTAACCGTGACCAGGTTAAATCAATGGGCGAGCTGGATAACTAAAAAAAAGCAGTGGCACATGCCACTGCTTTTTTGTTTCAGGATGATCGATTACCAGCGATGGTTTAACAAAATATGACCGCCGTAGGCGGCATAGCTGTTTTCACCCCACTCGCCGCTGGCACGCAGGGAGATCGTCGTGGTTTCGTTCAGGTTGCCGGTTAAGCCCAACTCTAACTGACCACGATCTTCCGGCGTATCGTTGCTGACGGTCTCGTCGTTGAATGCCAGATCGTTTTGACCAGCACCTTTCAACCAGTTAACCGCAACGTACGGCTGCCAGGCCTTGACGTCCTTCTGCTGGAAGTAGCTTGCTTTAACGCCGAGACGATCAAAGACGCTGTCATTGTCCAGGGTAGTGACGCGTACGCCGTCGCGATCGGTATGATTTTCCTGATCGAGATAGCTGTAGATCACCTGCGCCTGCGGCTCGATCTTCCAGGTGCGTTCATTTTCAGACTGGATTATCCACGCGTGGCCGACTTCAACAGACGCGGCGAAACCTTCACTATCGTAGTCTTCATCGTTGCGATTGCTGGTGACGTTGTTGTTGTACCAGCTGTAAGCGGCCCAGGTATCAACGTAGCTGCCCAGACGTAATTTCTGATCTTCCTGCCAGGTGGCGTACAGCCCAACATTGAAGCCATCAACCTTACCCTGTGCGTCACGTACGTTGTGCTTCGCATCAGAGTGGGTCTTCGCCTGGCCTGCACCGAACATCCCGCCAGCACGCAGGATGCCGTTATCCATTGGCTTGCTCATGAAATCGCTGCCGACTTGCAGTACGGTGGTGGTGGTGTCGTAGCTGACTTTATCGCCACCCGCATCGTTCTCGTGATAGCGACCCTTAACGTACATCCAGGTGTTCAGGTCGTCTTCATTGCGGAAGGTGATCTGGTCGCGATCGTCACGCTTATGCAGGAACATGCTCTGTGCGGCAAGGTAGTTACCTAAGTAAGCACCCACTTCAGGTGCCATGACTTCCGGAGCATTGTTACCGCCGTTGTCAGTGTTGCCGCCGTTATCGGTGCCGCCGCCGTTATCGGTGTTGCCGCCGTTATCGGTGTTGCCGCCGTTATCGGTGTTACCGCCGTTGTCGGTGCTGCCGCCGTTGTCGGTGTTGCCGCCGTTGTCGGTGTTGCCGCCGTTATCGGTGTTGCCGCCGTTGTCGGTGTTGCCGCCGTTGTCGGTGTTATCGCCATCATCAGTATTGCCACCGTCATCGGTGTCGTCGGAAGGCTCATCAGAAGGCGTCGCCTTTGATTCCAGATACCAGTTGCCGTCACTGTGCTGGTAGAGGTTATATTCCCAGGCGCCTGCGACGACCGGTTTTGCCAGCGTCAGTTGGGCTTCGGAACTGCCGCCGATGCTGACAATTTCCATACCGTTAATGGTTTGCGCGCCTGCGCCGCCAATGTTGGTGATGCTGATGCCAGACTGACCAAAGCTGCTACCCGTAATAGTGAGGTGATCAGTTGGTGAATTATCTTCACCCAGGGTGCTGTTCATCACGATCTGGCTACCGTCAGAGCCGGTGTAGTCGCCATTAATCGTAAAATTATTGCCAACGCTATTATTAGCCGCACTGAGTAACAGCGTGCCGCCATTAGTCACGTTGCCGTTGATGGTATCGACGCCGGAAGCGCTGAGCGTGGAGTTACCCTGGACTGCATTCCATGCCGCCAGCGTACCGCCGCTAAGAACCGCGATGTTGTTGTTCACTTCGCCTGCGGTGGCAAAGGTCGCGCCATTTTCAACGGTAACGGTGGCGTTACTGCCCTTGACGCCGAGCGTTGCGTCAGTGGAGACCAGCGTGGTGCCGCCGTGCAGAACCGTATCCCCTGTATAGCTATTTTTGCCCGTCAGGGTCAGGGTGTTGGAATCAACTTTTTCGACGTTACCGCTACCGGTCATGTCGGTGGCGAAAGTGAAATCGCTTCCCTGGTTAAAAATGACGGTACCGTTGTTGGTGAGCCCACCGCTGAGGGTCGCGGTTTTTTCGCCATCGCCCAGTTGCAACGAAGCATCTTTGGCCACCCGAGTATTACCGGTATTCGATACCGCGCCTGACAGGGTTAACGCGCCCGTGTCTATCAGCAAGGAATCGCCAGAGCCAATAATATCGAGATCGCCCGACAGCGCCCAATTTTCGCCCATCATTTTTATACTGGCAAAACCGTCGCCTTCGTTCAGACCCACAAAGTTACTGTCTTCCGTACCGGTGCCGATCAGGGTGAGAGTGTTTCCCGTGGAATTGGTGGAAATAACGTCACCGATAAGAGTGGAACCCGTATCAAGCACCAGGGTGTTATTTTTATTGCTGGCAAACATAACAGCGGCTGTATCACCACTAATCGTTCCGCTATTCGTGATATCTACTTTTGCCGTATCTTTTACATTAATGCCATTCTGGGTTCCCTGCACGGTACCACTGTTAAATATTTTTGTATTGCCAGTACCCAGTGTGATAGCGTCACCGCTTGTACCGATAATTGCACCACTGTTATTAATACCAATGCCAGTCTGAGAGTTCAGACCTATTTTTCCTTTTATCATTCCAGTGCTGGAGTTAGTAATATTCACTGCTGAGGAGTTTTCACTGACAAAAATGCCATTTTCCGCACCTATGATATTTCCACTATTCTTGAAATCACCGAGTAATGACTGAATATTCACAGCATTCGCGGTGGTGGAAGAAATGGTTGCACCGATGTCGTTATTAATAACAACACGTTGCGCACCAGTATTTATATCCAGGCCAGTTTCCCTACCCGAAATATTCCCTTCGTTAGTGACATTATTGATAGTAAACCCAGTGACAGATACCGCCGCTTCACTATCTGCGGAAGATATCGTCACGTCTTTATTAATAACATATTCAGCATCGGCTGAGAAATCTTGAGGAACAGAAGTTGATTGGTCAATCGTTGCAGAAAACGCAACCGCAGGGGTGCATATCAACAAGGCAGGAAATATCTTTCCCAGAGTTTTGGTTGTATTATTTAATTGGGAGGGTTTGTTGCTCATGTACACATCCATTTGAGTGAGAAGGAATATTCGACACGTGTGTGAAACGTATATCGACCGCCTAAATAATGAGCTCAAAACAAAGAGCGTAAAATTATTATTTTTTCAATGGGTTATGTACAGACTGTTTTATTAAAGAATGACTTAAGGTCCTCTAAAAATATCTGTTGGCAATATGAGTTGTTACTATTATTTTGCGGCATGAATTTGTCGTACGCGTCGTTTTCTTTCTTTAGCGCCGTAATCGCTGTTAAGGTGGTGATGATTGCCAATACTTGCGATTTACTTTGAAGCGTAAGATGACCCCTTTAAGTCGGGGTGGTAACTGTCTACACTCATTGCTACAAGAAAAGTAAAAGACGGGCATATACATGATTCTGATAATTTATGCGCACCCCTATCCGCAGCACTCGCATGCGAATAAGCGGATGCTTGAGCAGGCAAGGACGCTCGAAAACGTAGAGATACGTTCCCTCTATCAACTCTACCCTGATTTTAATATCGATGTCGCCGCCGAACAGGAGGCGCTCTCCCGTGCCGATCTGATCGTCTGGCAGCATCCGATGCAGTGGTACAGCACGCCTCCGCTGCTGAAATTGTGGATCGACAAAGTTTTCTCCCACGGTTGGGCATATGGGCACAACGGCAACGCGCTTCAGGGCAAAAGCCTGATGTGGGCTGTTACCACCGGCGGGGGGGAAAGCCACTTTGAGATTGGCGCCTTCCCCGGATTTGACGTGCTGGCGCAGCCGCTCCAGGCTACTGCCCTTTACTGCGGTCTGTACTGGCTTCCGCCTTTTGCGATGCACTGTACCTTTGTCTGCGACGATGAAACCTTGCAGGCGCAGGCTCGTCACTACAAGCAACGTTTACTTGAGTGGCAGGAGACGCACAATGGATAGCCATACGCTGATACAGGCGCTGATTTACCTCGGCGCGGCGGCATTAATTGTGCCCGTGGCGGTTCGTCTGGGGCTGGGCTCGGTGCTCGGCTATCTGATTGCCGGGTGTGTGATTGGCCCCTGGGGCTTTCGGCTGGTGACGGATGCCGAGTCGATCCTGCATTTTGCGGAGATCGGCGTGGTGCTGATGCTGTTTGTGATTGGTCTGGAGCTGGATCCGCAGCGGCTGTGGAAACTGCGCGCCTCGGTGTTTGGCGGAGGCGCCCTGCAAATGCTGGCCTGCGGTCTGCTGTTGGGCGGGTTCTGCATTCTGCTGGGGATGGAGTGGAAAGTCGCAGAGCTGATCGGCATGACGCTGGCGCTCTCCTCGACGGCGATTGCCATGCAGGCAATGAACGAGCGTAATCTGACGGTGTCGCAAATGGGGCGCAGCACCTTCTCCGTACTGTTGTTCCAGGATATTGCCGCCATCCCGCTGGTGGCGATGATCCCGCTGCTGGCAGCCAGCGGCGCATCAACGACGCTGGGAGCATTTGCCTTATCAGCGCTGAAGGTTGCCGGTGCGCTGGCGCTGGTTGTTCTGCTTGGTCGCTACGTAACGCGTCCGCTGCTGCGCTTTGTTGCTCGCTCTGGCCTGCGAGAAGTATTCAGCGCCGTTGCGTTATTCCTGGTGTTTGGTTTTGGATTGCTGCTGGAAGAGGCCGGGCTGTCGATGGCAATGGGCGCCTTCCTCGCGGGAGTCTTACTGGCAAGCTCCGAATACCGTCACGCGCTGGAAAGCGATATCGAGCCGTTTAAAGGATTGCTGCTGGGGCTGTTTTTCATCGGCGTCGGGATGTCTATCGACTTCGGGACGCTGGTAACCCATCCGCTGCGCATCATCATTCTGCTGGTGGGTTTCCTGGTCATTAAAATGGCGATGCTGTGGCTGATTGCCCGCCCGTTAAATGTGCCAAAACCGCAACGCCGCTGGTTTGCCGTGCTGCTGGGGCAGGGGAGTGAGTTTGCTTTCGTTGTCTTTGGCGCAGCGCAGATGGCAAATGTACTTGATCCGGAATGGGCAAAAGCGCTGACGCTGGCGGTTGCGCTGTCGATGGCCGCAACGCCGATCCTGCTGGTGCTGCTGACGCGTCTGGAGAAAACGGGAAGCGAACAGGAGCGAGAAGCCGATGAGATCGACGAGGAGCAGCCGCGGGTGATCATCGCCGGATTTGGCCGCTTCGGGCAGATTACTGGCCGTTTACTGCTCTCCAGCGGAGTCAAAATGGTTATCCTCGATCACGATCCTGACCATGTCGATACGCTGCGTAAATTCGATATGAAAGTGTTTTACGGTGATGCGACCCGAGTTGATCTGCTGGAATCCGCCGGGGCGGCGAAAGCCGAGGTGTTGATTAATGCCATTGACGATCCAGAGACCAGTATGCAGATGGTTGAGCTGGTTAAAGAGCATTTTCCGCATCTGACCATTATCTCCCGTGCGCGCGATGTGGATCACTACATCCAGCTGCGTCAGGCGGGTGTGGCAGCCCCTGAACGCGAAACCTTCGAAGGGGCGCTTAAATCTGGCCGCATGGCGCTGGAAAGCCTGGGGCTTGGTGCGTATGAAGCGCGTGAGCGTGCCGATCTGTTCCGCCGTTTTAATCATGAGATGGTGGAAGAGATGGTGGCGATGGCGAGCAGTACGGCAACCGAACGCGCTGCGGTGTTTAAACGCACCAGCACCATGCTGACGGAGATCATCAACGAGGATCGTAATCATCTGTCGCTGGTTCAGCGCCACGGCTGGCAAGGAACGGAAGAGGGCAAGCATACTGGTGATCCTGCGGATGAACCGGAGAGTAAACCCTCTGCGTGAAGTGGAGTTGCCAGCAATATTAAAAAATTTCTAATTCTTTACCCTGCCGCCAGTCGACGAAAGATTAAGCTTTCCGTATAGTGGCGGCAATTTTTTGCATCCGGGAAATTTTCAATGATCAGTCTGATTGCAGCGCTGGCGGTAGACCGCGTTATCGGCATGGAAAACGCCATGCCGTGGAACCTGCCTGCCGATCTCGCATGGTTTAAACGTACTACGTTAAACAAGCCGGTAGTGATGGGCCGCCTGACCTGGGAGTCGATTGGTCGTCCACTGCCGGGTCGTAAGAATATTGTGATCAGTAGCCAGCCGGGCACTGACGATCGCGTTCAGTGGGTTAAGTCCGTTGATGAAGCCATTGCCGCCTGCGGCGATGCCGAAGAGATCATGGTGATCGGCGGGGGGCGTGTGTATGAGCAGTTCCTGCCTAAAGCGCAGAAACTGTATCTGACGCACATTGATGCGGAAGTGGAAGGGGATACCCATTTCCCGGATTACGATCCGGACGAGTGGGAGTCCGTATTCAGTGAGTTTCACGATGCGGATGCGCAGAACTCACACAGCTACTGCTTCGAAATTCTGGAACGTCGTTAACGGTTTTATCCTCTCCCCGAAGGGAGAGGATAAACATCTTCAGGAGGCGACTGCCTCACCCTCGCCTAAGTCCAGCTGTCGGTTGGATGGCTGCACAAAGTAAGTTTTATCTTCCCAGCGTAAGCAGGTTAAATCCCCGCCCCAGCAGCATCCGGTATCCAGCGCATAGATATTTTCCGGGGTGCCTTTTCCTTCCAGCGATGCCCAGTGGCCAAATACCACACTGTATTCGTTTGTCACGGGGCCCGGAATCGCAAACCATGGCTTAAGCGGCGCAGGGGCATTTTCAGGCGTATCTTTGCAATACATATCCAGTTGCCCGTTCGGGAAGCAGTAGCGCATCCGCGTAAAAGCATTGGTGATAAAACGCAGTCGTGCCAGGCCGCTGAGGTCATCACTCCAGTTATTTGGCATGTCGCCGTACATCGCATCAAGGAAGAACGGGTAGGAGTCGCTCGCCAGCACCGCTTCGGCGTCGCGCGCGCAGGTTTTTGCCGTCTCAAGATCCCACTGAGGCGTGATGCCGGCATGCGCCATCACCAGTTTTTTCTCTTCGTCAATCTGTAGCAGCGGCTGGCGACGCAGCCAGTTGAGCAACTCATCGGCATCCGGTGCTTCCAGCAGGGGGGTAATGCGATCTTTCGGCTTATTACGGCTGATCCCGGCGTATACGGCCAGCAGATGCAGATCGTGGTTGCCCAGCACCATGCGCACACTGTCACCCAGCGATTTGACATAGCGGAGGACGTCCAGGGAACCGGGACCGCGCGCCACTAAGTCGCCCGTCAGCCAGAGCGTGTCCTGCCCGGGGGTGAAGTCGACCTGTTTTAATAATGCGATCAGTTCATCGTAGCAACCGTGAACGTCGCCAATCAGATATGTAGACATTAGATTAATGAATAAGTGTAGGTACGGCGAGACGGAATACGGGAATAGCAATGCGGAAAGCATTGCCGTCGGCATCGACCATTTCATAATGGCCCTGCATGGTACCCAGCGGCGTTTCAATGACCGCGCCGCTGGTGTACTGATACTCTTCGCCAGGGGCGATATGGGGTTGTTCACCGACCACGCCTTCGCCCTGGACTTCAATTTCACGGCCATTGCCGTTGGTGATAAGCCAGTAGCGCCCGAGCAGTTGCACAGGCATCCGCCCCAGATTGCGAATGGTTACGGTATAAGCAAAGACAAAACGTTCTTCATCCGGTGTGGATTGGGACTCAATGTAGACGCTTTGAACCTGAACACAGACGCGGGGCGAATCAATCATGGCTTAGCTCTCCTTCGGCGGCGCATTGTCGCTGATGTAATTAGCCAGCTTGCAGTACTGCTCTACGGAAATATTTTCCGCACGCATTGCCGGGTCGATGCCCAGCTCAGCTAATACGTCAACGGTAAACAGATTGCCAAGGCTGTTACGAATCGTTTTACGGCGCTGGTTAAAGGCTTCTGTCGTGATACGGCTCAGCACGCGCAGGTCTTTGACCGGGTACGGCATCGTTTTATGTGGCACCAGGCGCACAACCGCAGAATCTACCTTTGGCGGTGGCGTGAATGCGGAAGGCGGTACTTCTAATACCGGGATCACGTTGCAGTAATATTGCGCCATCACGCTTAAACGACCATACGCTTTACTGTTCGGCCCTGCAACCAGACGGTTAACGACCTCTTTTTGCAACATGAAGTGCATGTCGGCAATGGCATCAGTATAGCTAAACAGATGGAACATCAGCGGGGTGGAGATGTTGTACGGCAGGTTACCGAACACGCGCAGCGGCTGTCCCATTTTTTCTGACAGTTCGCCAAAGTTCATGGTCATCGCATCCTGCTGATAAATCGTCAGCTTCGGCCCGAGGAACGGGTGCGTTTGCAGACGCGCGGCCAGATCGCGGTCGAGTTCGATAACGGTCAGTTCGTCGAGGCGTTCGCCTACCGGCTCGGTCAGCGCGGCAAGACCCGGGCCGATTTCGACCATGGCCTGACCTTTCTGCGGATTAATGGCAGAAACGATACTGTCGATCACAAACTGATCGTTGAGGAAGTTTTGCCCGAAGCGTTTACGGGCTAAGTGGCCCTGATGGACTCGATTAGTCATTGAGTATTAACAATCATTTTGATGGCGAGATTAAGCGCCGTAATAAAACTGCCGACATCCGCTTTTCCCTGGCCTGCCAGATCCAGCGCAGTACCGTGGTCAACGGACGTTCGAATAAAGGGTAAACCGAGGGTGATATTCACCCCGCGGCCAAAGCCCTGGTATTTTAGCACGGGCAGACCCTGATCGTGGTACATCGCGAGTACGGCGTCGGCATTATCCAGGTATTTGGGCTGGAAAAGGGTGTCGGCAGGCAGAGGCCCGCTGAGGTTCATCCCCTTCGCCCGCATCTCCTCAAGCACCGGAATGATGGTGTCGATCTCTTCGGTGCCCATATGTCCGCCCTCACCCGCGTGCGGATTCAGGCCGCAAACCAGCACATGCGGCTGCGGAATGCCGAATTTGGTTTGCAGATCGTGATGCAAAATGCCAATGATCTCACGCAGGAGTTCAGGCGTAATGGCATCCGGAATGGCTTTGATCGGCAGGTGCGTTGTTACCAGCGCAACGCGCATTGCTTCGGTTGCCAGCATCATCACCACTTTCGGGCTGTGCGAACGCTCTTCGAAAAATTCGGTATGCCCGGTAAACGGAATGCCCGCGTCATTGATCACGCCTTTATGCACCGGACCGGTGATCAGGGCGGCAAATTCGCCCTGAAGGCAACCGTCACAGGCGCGCGCCAGCGTCTCGACAACGTAGTGGCCGTTTTCGGTGTGTAACTCACCGGGGACAACAGGCGCACGGAGCGGAACAGAAAGCAGGGTGAGAGTCCCCGCCTGCTGCGGTGCGGGCTGTTGGCCTTCAACGTAAGGGAGGAGCGTTAAAGGCAGACCGAGCAAGGCTGCCCGGTCTTGTAACAGTGTTGCATCTGCGCAGACAACCAACTCTACCGGCCAGCTGCGCTGGGCGAGCTGAACCACAAGGTCAGGCCCAATCCCGGCGGGTTCGCCGGGGGTGATCACAACACGATGCGGTATCATCAGTTGCTCAACACTTTCACGTAAGCGCTGGCGCGTTGTTCCTGCATCCAGGTTGCGGCTTCTTCAGAGAACTTACGGTTAAACAGCATGCGATACGCACGGTCTTTCTGCGCCGCGTCGGTTTTATCCACGTTGCGCGTGTCCATCAGCTGGATCAGATGCCAGCCGAAGGAGGAGTGTACCGGCGCGCTCATCTGGCCTTTATTCAGCTTCATTAACGCATCGCGGAAAGCCGGATCGTAAATATCCGCTGCCGCCCAACCCAGGTCACCGCCCTGGTTTGCAGAGCCAGGATCCTGAGAGAACTCTTTTGCCGCTTTATCGAAGGTGGTTTTACCGCTCTTGATGTCTGCCGCGATCTGTTCCAGCTTCGCACGAGCCTGATCGTCAGTCATGATCGGAGACGGCTTAAGCAGGATATGACGCGCATGCACTTCGGTAACCGAAATGTTCTGGCTCTGGCCGCGCAGGTCGTTCACTTTCAGAATGTGGAAGCCCACACCGGAACGGATTGGACCGACGATGTCGCCTTTCTTCGCCGTGCTCAGCGCCTGGGCAAACAGGGATGGCAGCTCCTGAATACGGCCCCAGCCCATCTGGCCGCCTTTCAGCGCCTGCTGGTCAGCGGAATAGGTGATCGCCAGCTTGCCGAAGTCATCGCCATTACGCGCCTGCTCAACGATAGCGCGCGCCTGGCTTTCCGCCTCAGCCGCCTGATCGGAGGTTGGGTTTTCCGGCAGTGGGATCAGGATGTGGCTCAGGTTAAGCTCAGTGCTGGCATCATTCTGATTCCCTACCTGTTTTGCCAGGGCATCCACTTCCTGAGGCAGGATGGTGACGCGGCGACGGACTTCATTGTTACGCACTTCTGAAATCAGCATCTCTTTACGGATCTGATTACGGTAGGTGGCATAGCTGATGCCGTCGTAGGCCAGGCGGCTACGCATCTGATCCGGGGTAATGTTGTTCTGCTTTGCAATGTTGGCGATCGCCTGATCGAGCTGCTCGTCAGAGATCGTCACGCCCATTTTCTGGCCCATCTGAAGAACAATCTGATCCATGATCAGACGCTCCAGGATCTGGTGGCGCAGCGTAGCGTCATCCGGAAGCTGTTGACCTGCTTCGCCCGAGTTGAGCTTTACAGATTTCATCAAACCGTCAACGTCACTTTCAAGTACGACGCCGTTGTTAACCACAGCCGCGACTTTATCGACAACCTGTGGGGCCGCGAAGCTGGTATTCGCAACCATAGCGACACCGAGTAGCAGCGTTTTCCAGTTCTTCATACTTTTTCCATTTCAATTAACCGCAAAGCGGATTACGTTGTAAATCAAGCACATTACAATGAACTACGATACGGCAGAATGTTCGAGCGCAGCATCTGCTGCGTGCCCAGACCGTAGTTAGAACTCAGGCCGCGCAACTCGATATTAAAGCCGATCACGTTATCATATTTGCCCTGACTGTTTTGCGTATCCCAGCCGTTAAGTTTGCGTTCGTAACCGACACGTATTGCGTAACAGCAGGAGTTGTATTGCAGACCCAGCATCTGGTCAGCAGGTTTTTGGGCATTCGTGTCATAGTAGTAGGCCCCGACGACTGACCAACGATCGGCGATCGGCCAGCTCGCGGCGGTACCCACCTGTGAAATACCGTCTTTGTATTGGTCTGTATTCGCATAGTTTGGCAGCGTCGCCTGGATATACTCCGGGCTGGCGTAACGGTACGTCAACTGCAACATGCGGTCTTCATCACGACGGTATTCGATGGCTGCGCTGCCCGTCGCGATATTGTCCAGTCGTGTATCGTACTGAACACCACCGCGCAGACCCCAACGATCCGTCATGCGCCAGTAGGTGTCGCCCGCCCATACCAGTGAGCCCGTTTTGTTGTCTTTCTCCCAGTTAATGTCGTCATCACCGGTACGAGACTCGGTGAAATAGTAGATTTGACCAACAGAAACGTTAAAACGTTCAACGGCAGCATCATCATATACGCGCGTTGTGACGCCAGTCGTTAACTGGTTAGCAGACGCAATACGGTCAAGCCCGCCGTAGGTACGGTCACGGAACAGGCCGCTGTAGTCTGATTGCAGGAAGGAAGAGTCGTAGTTTTGAATTTTGCTCTGATCGCGATAAGGCACGTACAGATACTGCATACGCGGCTCAAGCGTCTGGGTGTATCCATCGGCGAGAAGGCCCATATCACGTTCGAAGATCAGCTTCCCGTCCATTTTGAATTGCGGAAGCGTACGGTTTACCGACTCTTCAAGATCGGTGCCATAGCGTTTGTTATACCAGTCCAGATTTTTCTGCTGGTAGTGGGTGGCCATCAGCTTAGCTTCGGTATTCAGGCTCGCCCAGTCGTTTGACCACGGCAGATTGATCGTCGGCTCGATATGCAGACGCGTTGATTCCGGCATATCCGAGTTGGTGTTGACGAAATGGACCGCCTGAGCATAAACGCGCGTGTCGAAAGGACCCACATCGTTCTGATACCAGTTCACGTCCAGCTGCGGCTCGGCACCATAGGTACTACGCGATTGTGTATCAAATACCTGGAACTGTTTGGTCGACACCGTCGCGTCAAAGTTCTCAATGGCGTAGCCCACGCTGAATTTCTGCGTGGCGTAACCGTCGGTACTGGAGCCGTATTTAGAATCAAAGTCGTTGAAGTAATACGGATCGCTGACTTTGGTGTAGTCGATGTTGAAACGCCACACCTGATCCAATACCCCGGCGTGCTTCCAGTAGTACATCCAGCGGTGCTTATCACCTTCGCTCGGATGCTCGTCCTGGAACACCTTATCTGATGGCAGATAATCAAATTCCATCAGACCCGCGCCCGCCTTGGTCAGATAGCGGAATTCGTTCTCCCACATGATGTTACCGCGCTTATGGATATAGTGCGGCGTGATCGTGGCGTCCATGTTGGGCGCAATGTTCCAGTAGTACGGCAGGTAGAACTCAAAGTAGTTCGACGTGCTGTACTTGGCGTTCGGGATCAGGAAACCTGAACGACGTTTGTCACCCACAGGCAGTTGCAGGTAAGGGCTATAGAAAATGGGCACCGGGCCGAGTTTAAAACGGGCGTTCCAGATCTCTGCAACCTGTTCTTCACGGTCGTGGATCACTTCACTGCCCACAACGCTCCAGGTATTTGACCCTGGCAAACAGGAGGTAAACGTGCCGTTTTCGAGAATGGTGTAGCGGTTTTCGCCGCGCTGCTTCATCAGGTCCGCGGTACCGCGCCCCTGACGACCGACCATCTGGTAATCACCTTCCCAGACGTTGGTGTCTTTGGTATTCAGATTCGACCAGGCTTTCGGACCTTTCAGGATGACCTGATTGTCGTCATAGTGCACATTACCCAGCGCATCCACCGTACGGACAGGCGCCTGAGCACCTTCCGGTTGCTTCTGGTGCAATTGCACTTCGTCAGCAAGCAGGCGACTGTTTCCCTGGTTAATATCGACATTGCCCGTAAAGGTCGCATTGTCAGGATAATTACCTTTTGCGCTGTCGGCATTAATGGTGACGGGTAAGTCATTCGTATCGCCTTTCACCAGTGGGCGATTGTAACTTGGGACGCCAAGCATACACTGCGAGGCGAGATCGGCTGCGAGCCCCTGTTGGCTATACAGGGCGGTGCCAATCATTGTGGCCAGAAGGGTGGGGATACGTTTTTTCATACGTTGTATTTTATTGTTCCGTCATCAGTGGCTACGGCTTACAAACGCTCAGAGACTATCTTACTCATCAGCGCAGTACCAGCGTTAATCCTGCCCGTTTGCGCGCCAGAGTGTTAGGCTCGCTATCGAATGACGAGTATGATAATGCAAATTATAGGCGATGTCCCTCAATTGACCGTGGCGCGACCACTGTAATGATGGCGTTGCGTCGGCCAGGAACATGACCATTCGGGGAGTATATGCAGTATTGGGGTAAAATAATCGGCGTTGCGTTCGCAATTATTATGGGTGCCGGATTCTGGGGTGTCGTTCTTGGCCTCATTATCGGCCATATGTTTGATAAAGCACGCAGCCGCAAAATGGCCTGGTTTGCCAACCAGCGCGAGCGCCAGTCACTCTTTTTCTCCACCACCTTCGAGGTGATGGGGCACTTAACCAAATCAAAAGGACGCGTAACGGAAGCCGATATTCAGGTGGCCAGCGTCTTTATGGATCGCATGAATCTGCACGGCGAATCCCGCATCGCGGCGCAGAATGCGTTCCGGATTGGTAAATCAGATCACTACCCGCTGCGTGAAAAAATGCGGCAGTTCCGTAGCATCTGTTTCGGGCGTTTTGATTTAATTCGGATGTTTCTGGAAATTCAAATCCAGGCCGCCTTCGCGGATGGCTCTCTGCATCCGAATGAACGGGACGTCCTGTATGTGATTGCTGAAGAGTTGGGCATTTCCCGCATGCAGTTCGATCAGTTCCTGCGCATGATGCAGGGCGGCGCGCACTTTGGCGGCGGTTATCAGCAGCAATCGTCCGGCGGCGGCTGGCAGCAGGCGCAGCGTGGCCCTACGCTTGAAGATGCCTGTAACGTCCTCGGCGTGAAGCCGTCTGACGATGTTACGACCATCAAACGCGCCTATCGTAAGCTGATGAGCGAGCACCATCCGGATAAGCTGGTGGCGAAAGGCCTGCCGCCAGAGATGATGGAGATGGCGAAACAGAAAGCGCAGGAAATCCAGAAAGCCTACGAGCTAATTAAAGAGCAGAAAGGTTTTAAATAAAAAAATGGCCCGACAGTGTCGGGCCATTTTTTCAGAAGTCCACCGGGGCTTTGAACGTCATGGCGTTGCCGAAAGCAGGGTGGGTGATGGTGAGCGTCTGCGCATGCAGTTGCAGGCGCGGCGCTAACGCCAGTGCTTCCGGCGGCGCATAGAATCTGTCCCCCAGAATGGGGTGACCCATCGCAAGCATATGCACACGCAGCTGGTGGGAGCGCCCGGTAATCGGCTTCAGCAGGACGCGCGCGGTGTTATCCGGCGCGTACTCCAGCACTTCATACTCGGTTTGCGCGGCCTTGCCGGTTTCGTAACACACCTTCTGCTTTGGCCGGTTCGGCCAGTCGCAAATCAGCGGTAAATCCACCAGCCCTTCCGCCTGCGCCGGATGGCCCCAGACGCGCGCGACATACTGTTTCTTCGGCTCGCGCTCGCGGAACTGACGCTTCAGCTCGCGTTCTGCCGCTTTATTCAGAGCCACCACAATCACGCCGCTGGTCGCCATATCCAGACGATGGACAGACTCGGCCTGGGGATAATCACGCTGGATACGCGTCATCACGCTGTCTTTATGCTCTTCCAGACGCCCCGGCACGGATAACAAGCCGCTCGGCTTGTTAACCACCATAATGTGCTCGTCCTGATACAGAATGACCAGCCACGGATCCATCGGGGGATTGTAGGGCTCCATTACCATCTTGCGCTCCGCTTACTGATGCGTCACAACGATAAGACGCAGGGCGTCGAGACGCCATCCCGCCTGATTCAGGCTTTCCAGCACCTGCTGGCGGTTGCTCTCAATGGCGGCCAGCTCATCGTCACGAATGTTAGGGTTCACTGCTTTCAACGCTTCCAGACGCGACAGCTCGGCAGAAAGCTTCTCATCGGCTTCGCTACGCGCCGCATCGATCAGCACTCTGGCCGCTTTTTCGGCCTGGGCTTCACCCAGTTGCAGAATGGCATGCACGTCCTGCTGCACCGCATTCACCAGCTTACTGCCGGTATGGCGGTTCACCGCGCTCAGCTGACGGTTGAAGCTTTCAAACTCCACCTGGCCGGCCAGGTTCGTACCGTTTTTATCCAGCAGCAGACGCACCGGAGTTGGCGGCAGGAAGCGGTTAAGCTGAAGCTGTTTCGGCGCCTGCGCTTCCACAACGTAGATCAGCTCCACCAGCAGCGTGCCCACAGGCAAGGCTTTGTTCTTCAACAGGGAGATGGTGCTGCTGCCGGTATCGCCGGAGAGGATCAGATCCAGACCGTTGCGGATCAGCGGATGCTCCCAGGTGATGAACTGTGCATCTTCGCGGGAAAGCGCCACATCACGCTCAAAGGTGATGGTGCAGCCGTCTTCCGGCAGGCCCGGGAAATCCGGCACCAGCATATGATCGGACGGGGTCAGCACGATCATGTTCTCGCCGCGATCGTCCTGGTTAATGCCGACGATGTCGAACAGGTTCATGGAGAAGCTGATCAGGCTGGTGTCATCGTCCTGTTCTTCGATACTTTCGGCCAGCTGCTGCGCTTTTTCACCGCCGTTGGAGTGGATCTCCAGCAGGCGATCGCGACCCTGCTCCAGCTGAGCTTTCAGCGCATCGTGCTTCTCTCGACAGGATTTGATCAGCTCATCAAAGCCCTCGGTGTTTTCCGGAGCCGCGAGGTAACCGATCAGGTCTGCATGCACCTGATCGTAAATGGTGCGGCCGGTCGGGCAGGTATGTTCAAACGCATCCAGGCCTTCGTGGTACCAGCGAACCAGAACGGACTGGGCGGTTTTCTCCAGATACGGAACGTGGATCTGAATATCGTGCGCCTGACCGATACGATCCAGACGGCCGATTCGCTGCTCCAGCAGATCCGGGTTAAACGGCAGATCGAACATCACCAGATTGCTGGCGAACTGGAAGTTACGGCCTTCAGAACCGATTTCGGAGCACAGCAGAACCTGCGCGCCGCTGTCCTCTTCACTAAACCACGCCGCAGCGCGGTCGCGCTCGATAATAGACATGCCTTCATGGAACACGGCGGCGCGAATACCTTCGCGCTCGCGCAGCACTTGTTCAAGTTGCAGGGCGGTGGCTGCCTTGGCGCAGATCACCAGCACCTTCCGGGAACGGTGCGCGGTCAGATAACCCATCAACCACTCCACGCGCGGATCGAAGTTCCACCAGGTGCCGGTGTCGCCTTCAAATTCCTGATAAATCTGCTCAGGGTAGAGCATGTCGCGCGCGCGATCTTCCGCGGATTTACGGGTGCCCATAATGCCGGAGACTTTAATCGCCGTCTGGTACTGGGTCGGCAGCGGCAGTTTGATGGTGTGCAACTCGCGTTTCGGGAAGCCTTTCACGCCGTTACGGGTGTTACGGAACAGCACGCGGCTGGTGCCGTGGCGGTCCATCAGCATGTCGATCAGCTCTTTACGCGCGGATCCCGCATTATCGCTGTCGCTGTTCGCGGCCTGAAGCAGCGGCTCAATATCCTGCTCGCCGATCAGATCGCTGAGAGTGTTAAGCTCATCATTAGAGAGACGATTACCGGCCAGCAGCAGCGCGACGGCGTCCGCCACCGGACGGTAGTTTTTCTGCTCTTCAACAAACTGCTCAAAATCGTGGAAACGATTCGGATCAAGCAGGCGCAGACGGGCGAAGTGGCTCTCAAGACCCAGCTGCTCCGGGGTGGCGGTCAGAAGCAGAACGCCCGGTACGCGCTCGGCAAGCTGCTCAATCGCCATGTATTCACGGCTTGGCGCATCTTCGCTCCAGACCAGGTGGTGTGCTTCGTCGACGACCAGCAGATCCCATTCTGCGTCGCACAGGTGCTCCAGGCGCTGCTTGCTGCGGCGCACGAAGTCCAGGGAACAAATGACCAGCTGTTCGGTTTCAAACGGGTTGTCCGCGTCGTGCTGGGCTTCGGCATAGCGCTCGTCGTCGAACAGGGAGAAGCGCAGGTTAAAGCGGCGCAGCATCTCGACCAGCCACTGGTGTTGCAGCGTTTCCGGCACCACAATCAGCACGCGCTCGGCAGCGCCAGAGAGCAGCTGCTGGTGCAGGATCATGCCTGCTTCGATGGTTTTACCCAGGCCCACTTCGTCAGCCAGCAGCACGCGAGGCGCATGGCGACGGCCCACGTCATGGGCGATATTCAGCTGATGGGGAATAAGGCTGGTACGCTGGCCGCGCAGGCCGCTCCACGGCATGCGGTACTGTTCACTCTGGAACTTACGCGCGCGGTAGCGCAGGGAGAAGCGATCCATTCGGTCGATTTGCCCGGCAAACAGACGGTCCTGCGGCTTGCTGAAAACCAGTTTGCTGTCGAGCAGCACTTCACGCAGGATAACATTCGTCTCGTCGGTATCAAGACGCGTTCCAATGTAGGCGAGCAGTCCATTCTCTTCTTTTACGTCTTCAACCTTCAGCTGCCAGCCTTCGTGGCTGGTCACGGTGTCGCCCGGATTGAACATTACGCGGGTAACAGGGGAGTCATTGCGAGCGTACAGGCGGTTTTCACCGGTAGCAGGGAAAAGGAGGGTAACCATGCGCGCATCGACGGCAACGACGGTTCCTAATCCAAGTTCGCTTTCTGTATCGCTGATCCAGCGTTGACCAAGTGTAAAAGGCATAGTTGTTCGGCTCTAATCTTTAATTGCAGGCAATAGTTCGACCCCGTCAAAAAAGACGGTCATCGAAAAATGGGTCCGGGAATGGAAAGGGCGCTATGGTACTGGATGGCAACGGTTTCGTCACGCGTCAAAATAGCCCAAGTTGTCCTGTCACTAGTGTAGCAAAGTCGTCATTGATGAACGGTAAAATTCCCTCCGCAACCGGCTGAAGCTGGCGGGTCAGGTAGTGATCGTAATCGAGCGGAGACTGCTGGTAATCAACGGGTTCCGGGCCGTTAGTTGTCCAGACGTATTTGATCGTACCCCGGTTCTGATACTGCGGCGCACGGCCCCGGCGAACATTCTCTTCATCCGCCAGCCGCGCGGCGCGTACGTGGGGAGGAACGTTACGTTGATATTCGGCCAGCGGGCGGCGCAGGCGCTTGCGATACACCAGCTGGTCATCCAGTTCACCCGCCATCAGGCTGGCGATGGTGTCGCGCACGTAGTCCTGATACGGCTCGTTGCGAAACACCCGCAGGTAGAGCGTCTGCTGGAACTGCTGCGCCAGTGGCGTCCAGTCGGTGCGCACCGTCTCCAGCCCTTTAAAGACCATCCGCTGCGTGTCACCTTCCTGAATCAGCCCGGCGTAGCGCTTCTTGCTGCCCTGGTCGGTTCCGCGAATGGTCGGCATTAAAAAGCGGGCAAAATGGGTTTCAAACTCCAGCTCTAACGCGCTAGTTAACCGCTCTTTTTGCAAATTTTCGCGCCACCAGTCGTTCACGTAGGCGACCAGTTCTTTGCCGATTCGCGCGGCGTCGTCTTCTGAATGGGCCGCTTTCAGCCAGACAAAGGTGGAGTCGGTATCGCCATAAATAACGTCATAGCCCCGGGATTCAATCAGCGCTTTGGTCTGGCGCATAATGTCGTGCCCGCGCATGGTGATGGAAGACGCCAGCCGGGGATCAAAGAAGCGGCAGGCGCTGGTACCCAGCACGCCGTAAAAGGCGTTCATAATGATTTTCAGCGCCTGTGAGAGCGGCTTGTTGCCGTGGCGTTTCGCCTCGTCGCGGCCGTGCCAGATGTTTCCCACAATTTCGGGCAGGCAGTGTTTTTTCCGCGAGAAGCGAGCTCCAAGAAACCCTTCGGTGCTGTGCGCATCGTCTGGCTGGGCCATCCCCTCCACCAGCCCCACCGGATCAATCAGAAACGTGCGGATAATTGACGGGTACAGGCTTTTATAATCCAGCACCAGCACCGAGTCATACAGTCCGGGCCGTGAATCCATCACGTAACCGCCGGGGCTGGCCTGCGGCGGCACGTCGCCGAGGTTAGGGGCGACATAGCCTGCCCGGTGCATCCGCGGGAAATAGAGGTGGCTGAAGGCCGCTACCGAGCCGCCGTGCCTGTCGACCGCGAGACCGTTCACCGTCGCCCGCTCCAGCAGGAACGGCATGATCTCGATTTTGTGGAAGATCTGCGTCACCAGCTCGCAATCTTTCAGGTTATAGGTAGCGAGCGCCGGTTTATCCTCGTTAAAGCGCCGGTCGATCTCGTCCATTCGGTCCCAGGGATTGTCGATGGATTTACCTTCGCCGAGCAGTTCCTGGGCGACCGCTTCCAGCGAGAAGGAAGAGAAGTTCCAGAAGGCGGATTTCAGCGCCTCGATGCCGTCGATAATCAGGCGACCGTTAGCCTGCGCGAAGAAAACACCGTTCTTAAAACCGTGCTCACGCCACTCCAGCTCGCTGTTGCCGCGCCCCAGAATCAGCGGGATACGGTAACGCTCGGCATGTTTTTGCAGCACGCGCAGGTCAAACTGCACTACGTTCCAGCCGATCAGAACATCCGGATCGTGCTCGGCAAACCACTGGTTAAGCTTCTCCAGCAGTTGCGGGCGGCTGTTGACGTACTCCAGATTAAAATCCAGCGCGGACGCATCGCCGTTCGGCGGCCCGAGCATATAGACAACCCGCTGCCCACAGCCTTCCAGACCAATGCAGTACAGTTCGCCGTGGCGGGTGGTTTCAATATCCAGCGACACCCACTTTAGCGGCGGGCGATAGTGCGGATTAGGCTTCAGGCGCGCGTTAACGATCCTGCCGTTTTGCGCGGTGCCATCTACCCAGACGGGGGCGGTGATAAACCGCTCCATCAGAAAGCGTTCAGGCGGGCGAATGTCGGCCTCGTAAAGCGTCACGCCTGCTTCACGAAGCAGCTTTTCATAGCGCATCAACTGGCGATGGGCGCGGCAGTAGAGGCCGTAAACCGGCTGGCGGTGGAAATCTTTCAGTTGGAGCGGCGTAAGGCGCCAGTTGTTTTCGCCGCGTAGCAGTTGTTTCACTTTCTCGACGTGAGCTTCAGGAATAAAGGCCACGGACTCCTGCGGCGGGAGCGTAACGTTTAGTGGGCCGTTGTCCGTTGCCAGCCAGAATTCAACCTCAGTACCCTGAGGGGTATCCCGCCAGTGTCTGGTCAGTAAAAAGCCTTCTTGCGCCTGCGTCACGCCGATATCCCATAAAACAAAACCAGGCCTGATTATAGCCTGGTTGAGGGGTGTTTGCTGGGGTTTTATACAGTGCCCGTTCCGCCGGATGGCGCTGCGCTTATCCGGCCTACAGGTTCCGCAGGCCCGGTAAGCGCAGCGTCACCGGGCAAGGGTTTACTGCCCGTAGTAGGCTTTCGCACCGTGCTTACGCAGGTAATGCTTATCCAGCAGGGTTTGCTGCATATCCGGCAGCTGCGGTGCCAGCTGGCGGCAGAAGATCCCCATATAGGCGACTTCCTCCAGCACGATCGCGTTGTGCACCGCGTCCTCCGCGTTTTTACCCCAGGCAAACGGGCCGTGGGAGTGCACCAGCACGCCGGGCATTTGCGCCGCGTCGATTCCCTGTTTTTCGAAGGTTTCGACAATCACGTTCCCCGTTTCCCATTCGTACTCACCGTTGATCTCCGCATCGGTCATCAGACGCGTGCAGGGAATGGTGCCGTAGAAGTAGTCCGCGTGGGTGGTGCCGGTGGCCGGAATAGGCTGGCCCGCCTGCGCCCAGATGGTCGCGTGACGCGAATGGGTATGCACAATCCCGCCGATGGTCGGGAAGGCCTGATACAGCAGGCGATGAGTGGGCGTATCGGAGGAGGGCTTTTTATTGCCTTCAACCACTTCACCCGTTTCGATGCTGACCACCACCATGTCTTCTGCGGTCATTACCGTGTAATCCACGCCGGAAGGCTTGATCACGAACACCCCTTTTTCCCGGTCAACGGCGCTGACGTTGCCCCATGTCAGGGTTACGAGGTTATGTTTTGGCAGCGCCAGGTTGGCTTCGAGTACCTGACGTTTGAGATCTTCTAACATTGTCGTCTCCTGCCGGATGGCGCTGCGCTTATCCGGCCTACAGAACCGTAGGCCCGGTAAACGAAGTGCCACCGGGCACTCCGTACTTAGCGTTTTGAACCGTAATAGACTTCGTTCCAGCGCAGCGCGTCTTTAAAGGCTGGCAGACGGGTGTCGTTATCAATCACGGTCAGTTCGATGTCGTGCAGCTCGGCAAACTGACGCATATCGTTCAGGTCAAGCGCGTGGCTGAATACGGTGTGGTGCGCGCCGCCGGCCAGGATCCAGGCTTCCGAGGCGGTTGGCAGGTCAGGCTGCGCTTTCCACAAAGCGTTGGCGACCGGCAGCTTCGGCAGAGAATGCGGGGTTTCAACCGCATCGACGCAGTTCACCAGCAGGCGGAAACGATCGCCGAGGTCAATCAGGCTGGCGTTAATGGCCGGGCCGGTACGGGTGTTGAAGATCAGACGGGCCGGATCCGCTTTGCCGCCAATGCCGAGGTACTGCACGTCGAGGATCGGTTTCTCTTCAACCGCGATGGATGGACACACTTCCAGCATGTGCGAGCCGAGCACCAGATCGTTGCCGTTCTCGAAGTGGTAGGTGTAGTCCTCCATAAAAGAGGAGCCGCCCTGTAGACCGGTCGACATCACCTTCATGATGCGAAGCAGAGCGGCAGTTTTCCAGTCGCCTTCGCCCGCAAAGCCGTAGCCCTGCTGCATCAGACGTTGTACCGCCAGACCCGGGAGCTGTTTCAGGCCGTGGAGATCTTCAAAGGTGGTGGTGAAGGCATGGAAGCCGCCCTGTTCCAGAAAACGCTTCATGCCCAGCTCAATACGTGCGGCATCCAGCACGTTCTGGCGCTTGTCACCGTTGACCTGTGCCGCAGGCGTCAGGCGATAGCTGCTTTCGTACTCGTCCACCAGCGCGTTAACGTCGCCATCGCTGATGTCATTCACCACCTGCACCAGGTCGCCCACCGCCCAGGTGTTGACGGAGAAGCCAAATTTAATCTGCGCGGCCACTTTATCACCGTCGGTGACCGCCACTTCGCGCATGTTGTCGCCGAAACGCACCACTTTCAGGTGGCGGGTATCCTGCTTAGATACCGCCTGACGCATCCAGGAGCCAATGCGTTTTTGTGCCTGACCGTCCTGCCAGTGCCCGGTCACCACGGCATGCTGTTGACGCATGCGCGCGCCGATGAAGCCGAACTCGCGGCCGCCGTGCGCGGTCTGGTTCAGGTTCATGAAGTCCATGTCGATGCTGTCCCACGGCAGGGAGGCGTTGAACTGCGTGTGGAATTGCAGCAGCGGTTTGTTGAGGATAGCCAGGCCGTTGATCCACATTTTGGCTGGCGAAAAGGTGTGCAGCCACACCACCAGGCCAGCGCATTTGTCATCGTAATTGGCATCGCGGCAAATGTTGGTGATTTCGTCCGGGGTGGTACCCAGCGGCTTCAGCACCAGTTTGCACGGCAGTTTGGCTTCCGCGTTCAGCGCATTCACAACGTGCTCCGCGTGTTTCGTCACCTGCTGCAACGCTTCCGGTCCGTACAAATGCTGGCTGCCAATCACAAACCACACTTCATAATTATTAAAAATGGTCATTATCGTGTCCTTAATGTGTCAGGGTTGCCGTAGTATCCGCGGTGCTTTTGGCCGGGGCGGCGACAGGGAGATAGTGAAGTTCGGCGCTTTTTGCCCATTGCTGGTAGCGCTGATAAAGCTGTTCAAAGCGTTGTGCCTGCTGAGTCTGCGGCTGGAGCGTACTTTCGACGGCGCTCGCCATATGCTGTTGCGCGGTCGGGATATCCGCATGTACGCCTGCGGCCACGGCAGCGAAAATCGCCGCGCCCAGCGCACAGCACTGATCGGAGGCCACAATTTGCAGCGGCCGGTTCAGCACGTCGCAGCAGGCCTGCATAATCACCGGGTTTTTACGGGCGATGCCGCCCAGCGCCATCACGTTGTTCACGTCAATGCCCTGCCCGGTGAAGCACTCCATAATGGCGCGCGCGCCGAATGCGGTGGCGGCGATCAGGCCGCCAAACAGCGCGGGCGCGTCGGTCGCGAGGTTGAGATCGGTAATCACCCCTTTCAGACGCTGGTTGGCAAACGGCGTACGACGCCCGTTGAACCAGTCCAGCACCACCGGCAGGTGGTCGAGAGACGGATTTTTTGCCCAGGCTTCGGTGAGCTGCGGCAGGAGCTGTTTTTTGCTCGCGGTAATCTGTGTTTTCAGTTCAGGATGCGCGGCTGCCAGCTGATCCAGCGGCCAGCCGAGCACACGGCCAAACCAGGCGTAGATATCGCCGAAGGCGGACTGACCCGCTTCGAGGCCGATAAAATCGGGTACCACGCTGCCGTCAACCTGACCGCAGATGCCTTTCACCGCGCGGTCGCCGACGCTGGCTTTATCTGCCGTCAGAATGTCACAGGTGGAGGTGCCGATAACTTTCACCAGCGTGTTGGGCTGCGCACCCGCGCCCACGGCACCCATATGGCAGTCGAACGCGCCGCCGGAAATGGTCACGTTTTGCGGCAGACCGAGGCGTTTCGCCCACTCTTCGCAGAGCGTGCCGACCGGAATATCGGCGGTGAAGGTGTCGGTAAACAGCGGGTATGTCAGGTTTTTGTTGATGATCGGATCGAGTTCATCGAAGAACGTTGCCGGAGGCAGCCCCCCCCAGCTTTCATGCCACAGCGATTTATGCCCGGCGCTGCAACGGCCGCGGTGGATATCCTGCGGGCGAGTGGTGCCGGAGAGCAGGGCGGGAACCCAGTCGCATAGCTCAATCCATGATGCCGCTGCCTGTGCGACCGACGCGTCCGCGCGGGTAACGTGCAGGATCTTGGCCCAGAACCACTCGCTGGAGTAAATCCCGCCGATGTAGCGGGAGTAGTCAGTTTTGCCCGGCTGATGGCATAAGCGGGTGATGGCTTCCGCCTCTTCCACGGCGGTATGGTCTTTCCACAGCACAAACATGGCGTTCGGGTTGTCGGCAAACTCCGGTCGCAGCGCCAGTACGCGGCCTTCGGCATCGACAGGGGCAGGCGTTGAGCCGGTGCTGTCGACGCCAATCCCCACGACATCGGCCCGCTGGGCGTCCGTCAACTCCGCCAGCACGGTTTTGATCGCCGCTTCCATTGATTCAATGTAATCACGCGGGTGGTGGCGGAACTGGTTGTTCGGCGCATCGCAGTAGCGCCCCTCTTGCCAGCGCAGATACCACTCAACGCTGGTTGCTATCTCCAGGCCAGTCGTACAGTCCACTGCCAGCGCGCGAACTGAGTCGCTGCCAAAATCGAGGCCAATTGCAATTGCCATGGTGTTGCTCCATCCAAAAAACAGGTATGGAAGAACATTAGAGACTGGGGACAAAAATCGTCAGGCAGGATCCGCTAATCTTATGGACTAAATTGCTGTAGCCACGCAAAGTGTGATGCCGTGCAAATATTCTATGTGGACATTTCTGCCGCACTTATAGACACTTTTGTTACTGCTTATCTGCCCGTACTGGCGGACAAATCAGGGGGAAAGGCTGAAACATGGCGGACGTAAAAGAGGCGTGATGCTTTTTGGATCTTTTCGCGGGCCATTTTTATACTGCTTTTATCGATATGGACAATTGGTTTCCTTCAGGACCCTTGGGAGAACTGAATCTATGGCCGAACCGCAAAACGATCCCTTACTGCCGGGCTACTCATTTAACGCCCATCTGGTGGCGGGGCTGACGCCAATTGAGGCCGAGGGATATCTCGATTTTTACGTCGATCGCCCTCTTGGCATGAAGGGATATATCCTGAACCTGACCGTACGCGGAGAAGGGGTCGTCAAAAACGGGGATCAGCAGTTTATCTGCCGCCCCGGTGATATGCTGCTGTTCCCGCCGGGGGAGATCCACCACTACGGGCGCCATCCGGATGCCAAAGAGTGGTATCACCAGTGGGTCTATTTCCGTCCGCGCGCCTACTGGCAGGAGTGGCTCTCGTGGCCGGCCATTTTCGCCCATACCGGTTTATATCGCCCGGATGAGGCGCATCTGGCGCAGTTCCGTGAGCTGTTCGCACAGATTATTGAGGCAGGGCAGGCGGGCGGGCGCTACGCCGAACTGCTGGCCATCAACCTGCTTGAACAGGTGCTGCTGCGCCGCATGGAGGCCATCAACGAGTCGCTTAATCCGCCGCTGGACAACCGCGTCCGCGACGCCTGCCAGTACATCAGCGACCACCTTGCCGACAGCCAGTTTGATATTGCCAGCGTCGCCCAGCATGTGTGTCTGTCGCCGTCACGGCTCTCTCATCTGTTCCGCCAGCAGCTTGGCGTGAGTGTACTCAGCTG
Organism: Enterobacter sp. MGH 33; assembly: GCF_000534535.1. Classification (NCBI taxonomy): domain Bacteria; kingdom Pseudomonadati; phylum Pseudomonadota; class Gammaproteobacteria; order Enterobacterales; family Enterobacteriaceae; genus Enterobacter; species Enterobacter sp. MGH 33. Next base: position 1,047,295 of record NZ_KI973212.1, read on the forward strand.
GCGTGAGGATCAGCGCATCAGCCAGGCGAAACTGCTGCTCAGCACCACCCGAATGCCTATCGCCACCGTCGGGCGTAACGTCGGCTTTGAAGATCAGCTCTATTTCTCTCGCGTGTTTAAGAAGTGCACCGGTGCCAGCCCGAGCGAATTCCGTGCGGGATGTGAATAATCGGTAAACATTCAGGTGAACTTCAGGCGCATCTTGTAAACTATTCAGACAATTGATGCCTTGACGCGGTGCAGGGCGCTAAGCAGAATCGCTGATTCGTTTTCTGACCGGAATAGTTATGCAGGCATTGCTGGAACATTTTATTACCCAGTCCGTTATGTATTCGCTCATCGCCGTGGCGCTGGTGGCGTTTCTGGAGTCGCTGGCGCTGGTCGGGCTGATCCTGCCCGGCACCGTGATGATGGCGGGGCTTGGGGCGCTTATCGGCAGCGGCGAGGTCAATTTCTGGCAGGCGTGGATGGCCGGTATCATCGGTTGTTTGCTGGGGGACTGGATCTCCTTCTGGCTGGGCTGGCGCTTTAAGAAGCCGCTGCACCGCTGGTCGTTCATGAAAAAAAACAAAGCGCTGCTGGATAAAACCGAGCACGCGCTGCACCAGCACAGCATGTTCACCATCCTCGTGGGGCGCTTCGTTGGCCCAACGCGCCCGCTGGTGCCGATGGTGGCCGGGATGCTGGATCTGCCCGTCGCGAAGTTTGTGGTGCCGAACATCATCGGCTGCGTCTTCTGGCCGCCGTTCTACTTCCTGCCGGGGATCCTGGCGGGCGCGGCCATCGATATTCCTGACGGTATGCAAAGCGGCGAGTTCAAGTGGCTGCTGCTGGGAACGGCGGTCCTGCTGTGGCTGGCGGTCTGGCTCTGCTGGCGCCTGTGGCGCAGCGCGAAAGCCAGTGTTGATCGCCTGACGCGCTATCTTCCGCGCACGCGCCTGCTCTGGCTGGCCCCGCTGACGCTGGGAGTGGCTGTCGTGGCGCTGGTGGCGCTGATTCGCCACCCGCTGATGCCGGTGTACGGTGAGATCCTGTTGAAGGTGGTGAGCCGTTAAACGCCGGGCGGCACTGCGTTTGCCCGGCCTACGGTCTTATACCCAGTAATACTGACGCGCTTTCTTTCCCGCTCATTAAGGCGTCGGTTGTTCCATCCCACAAAATACGTCCCTCCGCGATCACTACCGATCGCGGCGCGATGCGTGCGGCATCTTCGATGCTATGCGAAACCATCAGCATCGTCAGTTGCTCGCGCTCGCAAACCTCCTCAACCAGCGAGAGCATCTCCTGACGCAGGGCCGGGTCGAGCGCCGAAAAGGGTTCGTCGAGCAGCAGCAGCGGCTGCTTGCGCACCAGACAGCGTGCCAGCGCCACGCGCTGGCGCTGGCCGCCGGAAAGCTCACCCGGTAGTCTGTTGATAAACGCAGCCAGGCCCATTTGTTCGGCGATCGACTCCAGCGTCTGACGCTGCGCAACACTGAGTTTTAACCCCGGATCCATACCCAGCGCGATGTTCTGCCACACCGTAAGATGATTGAACAGATTGTTTTCCTGGAACAGCATCGACACCGGGCGCTTAGCCGGCGGAGCGTAGGTATACTCGCCATTATCAATGACGATCGACCCGCTGGCAGGCTGCAAAAAACCGGCAATCAGATTGAGCAGGGTACTTTTTCCGGCCCCGCTGGGGCCAAGTACTGCGATTCGCTCTCCCTGACGAACGGAGAGGGTAAAACGCATTGGCAGGTGCTCATAAAGCCAGGTTACATCAGTCAGTTTTAACATCACGCCCCGGAAGTTTTTCGATAACGGTAAATAACGCAAAGCACAGCAGTAACAGGAGCAGCGCCGTGACGGCACCGTCCTGGCTACGATAGGAGCCAATTTGCTGATAAAGCCAGAACGGCAGCGTGCGGAAATCCTCGTTGCCGAAGAGGGCCACAACGCCAAAATCGCCAATCGACAGCACGCAGGCAAACGCCAGCGCCTGGGCCAGCGGACGCTTTAGCGCGCGCAGTTCGACCACCTTCAGACGCTGCCAGCCCTGCATGCCCAGCGACTGACACAGCAAACTGTAGCGGCTGTTGACGTCGCGCATCGGGTTTTCCAGCACCTTGAGCGCGTAAGGGATGGCCATCAGTGCGTTGGTAAAAATGACGATGCCGTCGGCGCTTTCCGGCAGGCCGATGGTGCTGTTGAACAGTAAAAAGAATCCGGTCGCCAGCACAATGCCCGGCATCGCCAGGATCAGCATACCCGTCAGTTCCAGCGCGTGTCCGGCTTTACGGGCATGACGCACGTACAGCTCGCGGCTGCTCCAGAGCAGCATCATGGTCAGGATCACGCACAGCAGCCCGGCTGCCAGCGCGATGCGCAATGAGGTCCACGTCGCCTGCCACAGGACAGGCTGTTGCAGTACCGACAACACATTGCGATTCAGGCCATCAACGATAACGGCCAGCAGCGGGGGCAGCAGAAGCAGGAGGGCCAGCGCGATCAGCATAAAATCCGCGACGCGGCTGTGCAGGCTGTCCTGCGGATCGCGCCAGCCTGTCAAGTGATTGCTGCCTGTGGGGATCGCTTTACTCAGCCGCTGGCTGAGTAACACCAGCGCCAGGCAGCAGACCATCTGCACCATCGCCAGCAGCGCGGCGCGGCCCGGATCGTAGTCGTAACTTAAGGCCTGATAGATCGCCAGCTCAATGGTGGTGGCCTGCGGCCCGCCGCCGAGAGAAAGCACGGTCGCGAAGCTGGCGAAGCAGAGCATAAAGATTAGCGCGGCCACCGGGGCAATCTGGCGTCGCAGCCACGGCCATTCGACAAAGCGGAAGAACGACCAGCCGCGCATGCCAAGCTGGGCGGCAATCTGACGCTGCTCCACGGGAATGTTTTCCAGCGCCTGTAAAAAGAGGCGCGTCGCCATCGGCATATTGAAAAAAATATGCGCCAGCAGAATGCCTTTCAGGCCGTAAGGGGAGAAGGTCCATTCCAGACCAAGCAGGTTGAAGAGGGATGCCAGCCAGCCCTGCCGACCGTAGACGCTCAGAATACCGAACACCGCCACCAGCACGGGCAGGATCAGCGTCATCGCGCACAGCCGCAGCAGGGCAAGCCTGCCGGGGAAACGTCTGCGATAGAGGGCGCGTGCAAGGAAAATGGCCGGGATCGTCGACAGCAGCGCGGAGAGAAACGCCTGCCAGAAGGAGAAACGGATGACGTGCCAGAGATAGCTGTCGTGCCAGAGGGCGAGCAGATCGCTCTCTGGCGCGTTAAACCACAGCGCAAGGAATGCACCCAGGCTGACGACCACCATCAGTATGGCGGCGAGCAGCCCGGGAACTAACCAGCCGGGGATCAGCGGCTGACGGCGCGTTGCCATTCACTAATCCATGCGGCGCGCTGGGCGGCAACCTGCTGCGGCGTAAATTCCAGTGAGGTTTGCGGCTTGTTTAGCTGCTCAAAGCCTGCCGGCAGCGCAACGTCAGTGACCGGGTACATCCAGTTTCCTGTCGGAATAGCATTCTGGAATGCCGGGGAGACCATAAATTTCAGGAATTTTTCGGCAAGCTCCGGCTGTTTGCTCGCGGCGGTGCGGGCGGCCACTTCCACCTGCAAATAATGCCCTTCAGCAAAGTTCGCGGCGGCGTAGTTATCCTTCTTCTCGGCGATAATGTGGTAGGCCGGAGAGGTAGTGTAGCTCAGCACCAGATCGCTTTCGCCTTTCAGGAACAGGCCGTAGGCTTCGCTCCAGCCTTTGGTGACGGTAACGGTTTTCGCGGCCAGCTTCTGCCACGCTTCCGGCGTTTTATCCCCGTAGACTTTCTGCATCCACAATAGCAGCCCCAGACCCGGCGTGCTGGTACGCGGATCTTCATAAATTACGCGCCATTTCTGGTCACTTTCGACCAGCTCTTTCAGGCTTTTGGGCGGATTCTTCAGCTTGTTTTTATCGTAGACAAACGCAAAGTAGCCGTAATCAAAGGGAACGAAGGTGTCGTTTTTCCAGCCGCCCGGTACGTTGACGGCATCTGACGCCACACCGCTTTTGGCGAACAGTCTGGTTTGGGTGGCGGCTTCCAGCAGGTTGTTATCCAGCCCGAGCACCACGTCGGCTTTGCTGTTTTTGCCTTCCATGCGCAGACGGTTGAGCAGCGAGACGCCATCTTCCAGCGCCACGAATTTCAGCTCGCAGTTGCAGTCGGCTTCAAAGGCTTTTTTTACCACCGGGCCGGGGCCCCAGTCGGCGGAGAAGGAGTCGTAGGTATAGACCGTCAGAACGGGCTTAGCAAAAACAGGCAGCGCAAACAGCGCCAGCAGAGGAAGAACGTTTTTTAACACTTTGCACCTCAGGGTTGAGTGGCAAAGGATTTTGAGAGACAGCCTCAAATCCCTTCGCCGGCGTTATCCGGATCAGGTTCGACGGGTATTATCTCAGCGCACATCAGTGATGCAGCACCCCGTTGAGAACGGCGCTATTGTAATGATTTGGTGAATATTACGAAAGCGTTATGGCTCCGGCGGCGCAAACCAGGCGGATTTAAAATCAAACCAGCCGAGGGTATTCATCCGCAGGCCGCGCATGCTGCGCTGCCCCTGGATCAGCAGCCAGTGGTGAATCAGCGGTACGATCGTCTGCCCGGTCAGTAATTCCTGACACCAGGCGGCCAGATCCATTTCTCCCGCCCGCCACCGCGCGGCGTCCTGCTGCCAGTCCCGGTTGATACAGTGCTGAATCAGGGGCACCTCGTACAGGTGAGAAAAGAGCGAGAAATCAAGCGGCAGCGTAAAGTTTGCGCTGTTGAGCCAGATATCGCTGATGACGTCTCCGCGATGCCATTCATCATAATCGACTTCCTGAATCGCCAGCGTCACGCCTTCGGCTGCCAGCAGCGTGCTCATGATCCTCGCCAGAAAACGGTGCTCAATGTGATCGCGATAGTAGCTGAGGGTGATGGTCTCCAGTCCGGCAGGCTTTTCACTGCGGACGGGCTGCGCATGGTGCCAGCGTGGGAGCAGGCCATAGGCCGGGAACCACCAGGTCTGGTATTGCTCCTCTGCGTGATAAATCAGGTTAGCGGGCGCCAGAATATGGCTTATCCACCTGCGGACGTCGTGGTTTGCCCCGCGATGGCTGCGGCTATCAAAGAGCAGGTAGTAGCAGCCCTCCTCCAGGCGGCTTTCGAACGCCTTTTCACCGGCTGTTGGCCCTTCCAGGGTCAGGCCTGCGCTCAGCTCTTCGTTGAGATCCGGTAACACCCAGACGTTCACTTCGTCGATCAACGCCCTATAGCCAAAGTAATCATCAAAGGCGCGGATCTTCAGCTGATTACTGTTATTTCGTGTAACGGAGTAGGGGCCCGTACCAATCGGCTGGCTGGAAAAATTGTTCAGGGATCGCCACTCGGCAGGCAGGATCATTGATGGCACGTAGCCCAGAAGCCACGGAAGCCATTTGTCCGGCTGCGAAAGCTCAATATCAAGCGTCCAGGCCGTTGGGGAGTGGATCCGCGTGATATGCGAATAGAGCGGCAGCGTGCGGGCGCGCTCTAAAGAGGCGATAACGTCGCGCATCTCCAGCTCGCGTCCATGGTGGAAATGAATGCCGGGGCGTAGAAAGAAGCGCCAGTGCAGCGGAGACACCTGTTGCCAGTGATGGGCAATATCCGCTTCCAGTTCCCCGTTTTCCTCATTTATCCGCGTCAGGCCGCTGAAAATCTGCCGGGCCATGTGGGTTTCAGAGCGACGTAACGCCGTACCGGGCAACAGATTTTTCATTGGGCGGTAGTAAAGTACCCGCAGAATGTGGCGTCCCTGACGAAAGCTGCGTCCCAGATGCGAGACCAGCATCTGGCGCACGGCGGCTTTGTCGCCCACCAGCTGGACCAGCTGATCGATGCGGTCCTGCTCCAGCAGATCCTCCGCTCGCTGTTGCTGTAACGCCAGGCCGGTATAAAGGAAAGTCAGGCGCGAACGCTTGCCGCGTCCGGCTTCGGCCTCCCAGTTTAGCCAGCCCTGCTGCTGCATGGTATTAAGGAGCGTGCGCATATGACGCCGGGAGCAGTTGAGGAGCTCGGCCAGCTCGTTCAGCGTGGTCTCCTGCGATTGCCCCTCGCAGCACTGCCAGAGGCGGATAAATTGTTGTTGCAGACGACCGGAAGGCATAAAAGGGGAACTCCTGACAAAAAATCAGCAATTTATTAATCCCTATATTAAGCCAATAATCCTTTTCGATGAAGCGAGGAGGTAAATTATGAAGAGGTCTACCGCACGTCAGTTTTATCAGCACTATTTTTCAGCGACAAAGGGAGTGTCCTGGCTGGCCCGCCAGTGCGCAGAGCAGCGGCTGAGAATACTGGAAGATCTGATGCAGTGGGACGTTACGAAACCGACCTCTTCTCGCTAACTCGCCTCGATCATGTGTGACTGAGTATTGGTGCTAATCACCCGCCAGCAAAATGTTTTTTGCTGGCTTTTTTCGTTTACTATTTCACCCAATTTCGATTCGCTTTCATAAGGACTTGCGCATGCTCTGGTTGATGACGATGGGGCGACGCCTGAATGGCGTGTACGCCGCTTTTATGCTGGTGGCCTTCATGATGGGCGTGGCCGGCGCGCTACAGGCGCCGACGTTGAGCCTGTTTCTCAGCCGCGAGGTGGGGGCGCAGCCGTTTTGGGTGGGTCTGTTCTACACCGTCAACGCCATTGCCGGGATCCTCGTCAGCCTGTGGCTGGCGAAACGATCCGACAGCCAGGGCGATCGCCGTAAGCTGATCCTCTTTTGTTGCGCCATGGCCGTGGGCAACGCGCTGCTGTTTGCCTTCAACCGCCATTACCTGACGCTCATTACCTGCGGCGTGCTGCTGGCCTCTCTGGCGAACACCGCGATGCCGCAACTGTTCGCCCTGGCCCGGGAGTACGCCGACAGCTCGGCGAGGGAAGTGGTGATGTTCAGCTCGGTGATGCGTGCGCAGCTCTCTCTCGCGTGGGTCATCGGTCCGCCGCTGGCGTTTATGCTGGCGCTGAACTACGGCTTCACCACCATGTTTTCCATCGCGGCGGGGATTTTTGTCATCAGCCTGGCGCTGATAGCCTTTGCGCTGCCATCGGTGGCGCGCGTAGAGCAGGTGACGGACAAGCCTATCACGCAGGTGAGCGGCTGGCAGGATAAAAACGTCCGCATGTTGTTTATCGCCTCCACGCTGATGTGGACCTGCAACACCATGTACATTATTGATATGCCGCTGTGGATCAGCAGCGATCTGGGACTGCCCGACAAGCTCGCGGGTATTCTGATGGGCACCGCTGCCGGGCTGGAGATCCCGGCGATGATTCTGGCGGGTTACTACGTCAAACGTTTCGGAAAGCGTCGGATGATGGTCGTCGCCGTGGCGGCCGGGGTACTGTTCTACGCGGGGCTGATCCTGTTCCATTCGCGTGAAGCCTTGCTGGCGTTACAGCTGTTTAACGCGGTGTTTATCGGAATCGTTGCCGGGATAGGCATGCTCTGGTTCCAGGATTTAATGCCGGGGCGCGCAGGCTCCGCGACCACGCTGTTTACCAACAGTATCTCTACCGGCGTGATTCTGGCAGGGGTGATTCAGGGGGCGCTGTCGCAAAGCTATGGGCATGCATCCGTGTACTGGGTGATCGCAGCGATTTCGCTCGTCACGCTGATGCTGACGTGCCGGGTAAAAGACGTTTGATTCTGGAAGGCGGCTTCACGAAATGAAACGACTTTCTGACAGGCACAGAGAAGGCGCATAGAGTGCGTGACGGGTGCTTGAGGCTGTTTGCCTCAGGCTTTCGCAAGAGGCAAACAGTGGAGAGTCCCACATCAAAAAACTGATGGGGAGACCAACTTCACAACCAACATTGCGAGGTTAGTCTCTTCATTGCCGAAAAGCAATAAGGAGGCTGGAATGCCAAAACGTACTCTGCTGTTAGGTTTGTTTCTGATCTGTACGACGCTGTTGATCTTCACCTGGATGGTGCGCGACTCGCTGTGTGAGCTGCACTTCAGACAGGAGAAAACAGAGCTGGCGGCAGTGTTGGCTTACGAAGCGAAACGTTAGCGGTATTGGCGGGGGGGGGCCCCGCCTCTCCAGAGTGGTTGAGCCTCAACGCACCCTTATCAATGGCCCGCGCCCTGCGGGCCATTGCCTTTAACCCATAAACGCAGGCTGTTTTTTCTCGTAAGCGGAGATAGCCTCTTCGTGTTGCAGCGTCAGGCCAATGCTATCCAGACCGTTCAGCATGCAGTGGCGGCGGAACGCATCAATGCTGAAGCTGTAGGTCTTATCCCCGGCTTTGACCACTTCCGCTTCCAGATCCACCTCAAACGAAATCCCGGGATTCGCCTGCACCAGCGCAAACAGTTCATCGACCTGTTCGTCACTCAGCGTCACCGGCAGCAGCTGGTTGTTGAAGCTGTTGCCGTAGAAGATATCCGCGAAGCTCGGGGCGATAACCACCTTAAAGCCGTAGTCGGTTAATGCCCAGGGCGCATGTTCACGCGACGATCCGCAGCCAAAGTTTTCCCGCGCCAGCAGAATGGAAGCCCCTTTGTATTCCGGAAAGTTCAGGACGAACTCCGGGTTGGGCACTTCGCCTTTATTGTCGAGGAAACGCCAGTCGTTGAACAGATGCGCACCAAAACCCGTGCGCGTCACTTTCTGCAAAAACTGCTTAGGAATGATCGCGTCGGTATCGACGTTAGCGGCGTCCAGAGGGACAACCCGGCCCGTATGTTGGGTAAATTTCTCTGCCATGATTGTCTCCTTATTTCAGGCTGCGAATATCGGCGAAATGACCGGTGACTGCCGCAGCGGCGGCCATTGCCGGGCTGACCAGGTGGGTGCGCCCACCGCGGCCCTGACGGCCTTCAAAGTTACGGTTGCTGGTGGAGGCACAGCGCTCGCCCGGATTCAGGCGGTCGTTGTTCATGGCCAGACACATGGAGCAGCCGGGCAGGCGCCACTCGAAGCCTGCTTCGATAAAGATCTTATCCAGACCCTCCGCTTCCGCCTGGGCTTTCACCGGCCCGGAGCCCGGCACAACCAGCGCCTGCACGCCCGGCGCCACTTTGCGGCCTTTAGCAATTTCTGCCGCTGCGCGTAAATCTTCAATACGGGAGTTGGTACAGGAGCCGATGAATACTTTATCAATGCTCACGTCGGTCAGCGGTACGCCGGGTTTCAGCCCCATGTAAGCCAGCGCTTTTTCCGCACTGGCACGTTCGACCGGATCGGCAAAGGAGGCCGGGTCAGGAATGCTGTCGTTGACGGAAATCACCTGGCCCGGGTTGGTGCCCCAGGTGACCTGCGGGGCGATCTCTTCCGCCTGTAACGTCACAACGGTATCAAAAATTGCCCCCTCGTCCGTTTTCAGGGTTTTCCAGTACGCTACCGCGTCGTCAAAATTCTGACCTTTCGGGGCATGCAGACGCCCCTTCACATAATTGAAGGTGGTTTCGTCTGGGGCCACCAGGCCTGCTTTGGCGCCCATCTCAATGGCCATGTTGCACAGGGTCATACGACCTTCCATGCTCAGCGCCTGGATAGCGTCGCCGCAGAACTCAACGACGTGACCGGTGCCGCCTGCGCTGCCGGTTTTGCCGATAATCGCCAGCACGATATCTTTCGCGGTGATACCCGGCGCGGCTTTACCCTTCACTTCAATCTTCATGGTTTTGGCGCGGCCCTGCTTCAGGGTCTGCGTCGCCAGAACGTGTTCAACTTCAGAGGTCCCAATCCCGAACGCCAGGGCGCCAAATGCGCCGTGCGTCGCGGTGTGGGAGTCGCCGCAGACGATGGTCATGCCCGGCAGAGTAATCCCCTGCTCAGGCCCCATTACGTGGACGATCCCCTGATAGGGGTGGTTCAGATCGTACAGCTCAACGCCAAACTCGTTGCAGTTCTTAATCAGCTCCTGCATCTGAATGCGGGCCATCTCACCCGAGGCATTAATGTCTTTGGTTTGGGTGGACACGTTGTGATCCATCGTCGCGAAGGTTTTACCCGGCTGACGTACCGGGCGCTTGTGCGCGCGCAGGCCGTCAAATGCCTGAGGTGAGGTCACTTCGTGCACCAGGTGGCGGTCAATGTACAGCAGCGGGGTTTCGTTTGGCGCCTCGTAGACAACGTGCGCATCAAACAACTTCTCATATAACGTCTTAGCCATGATTACACCCCTTCAGCGACATAGCGGGCAATGATGTCGCCCATTTCATCGGTACTGACTGCTGCCGTGCCGCGTGCTAAATCACCGGTACGGACGCCTTCTTCTAACGCCCGGTTAATGGCGTTTTCAATTGCGGTTGCTGCATCGCCTGCATCCAGGCTGTAGCGCAGCAGCAGAGCCAGGGAGAGGATCTGCGCAATCGGGTTGGCGATGTTTTTACCTGCGATATCCGGCGCGGAGCCGCCCGCCGGTTCGTACAGGCCAAAGCCTTCTTCGTTCAGGCTGGCCGAGGGCAGCATGCCCATGGAGCCGGTGATCATCGCGCATTCATCCGAGAGAATATCGCCGAACAGGTTGGAGCACAGCAGCACGTCAAACTGGGACGGATCTTTAATCAGCTGCATCGTTGCGTTGTCGATATACATATGCGACAGCGCAACGTCCGGGTACTGCTTAGCAACTTCACTGACGATTTCGCGCCACAAAATAGACGACTGGAGCACGTTCGCTTTATCAATAGAGGTCACTTTACGGCGGCGTTTGCGCGCTGACTCAAACGCGATATGAGCGATACGTTCAATTTCAAAACGGTGATACACCTCGGTATCAAACGCTTTCTCATGCTGACCGCTGCCTTCGCGGCCTTTTGGCTGACCGAAGTAGATCCCGCCGGTCAGCTCACGCACGCACAGGATGTCGAAACCGTTGGCGGCGATATCGGCGCGCAGCGGGCAAAACTCTTCCAGCCCCGGGTACAGCTTCGCCGGACGCAGGTTGCTGAACAGTTTGAAGTGTTTACGCAGCGGCAGCAGCGCGCCGCGCTCTGGCTGCTCTGCTGGAGGCAAATGTTCCCACTTAGGGCCACCCACGGAGCCAAACAGAACGGCATCGGCATTCTCGCAGCCTTCTACAGTCCCTTTCGGCAGGGGAGTACCGTGGTTATCAATGGCAATACCGCCCACGTCGTAGTGGCTGGTGGTAATTTTCATCGCAAAACGCGAACGTACGGCTTCCAGTACTTTCAGCGCCTGTGTCATCACTTCCGGGCCAATACCGTCACCCGGCAACACAGCAATATGGTAATTCTTCGACATCACACGGTTTCCTTGTTGTTCTCTTTATTCTGAGCTTTGCGTTGCAACTCTTTTTCGACTTCGGCGGCGCGCCAGATGTTGTTCAGGACATGCACCATCGCTTTCGCGGAGGATTCAACGATATCTGTCGCCAGACCCACACCGTGGAAGCGGCGACCGTTATAGTTGACGACGATATCAACCTGGCCCAGGGCGTCTTTACCGTGCCCTTTTGCCGTCAGGTCGTATTTCACCAGCTCTACGTCGTACTCAGTGACGCGGTTAATCGCCTGGTAAATGGCATCCACAGGGCCGTTACCGTTGGCGGCTTCCGCTTTAATTTCATCGCCGCAGGCCAGCTTGACGGAGGCGGTAGCGATATCACTTGAGCCTGACTGAACGGTGAAGTAGTCCAGACGGAAGTGTTCTGGCTCTTCCTGCTGTTTGTTGATGAATGCCAGCGCTTCCAGGTCGTAATCGAAGACCTGGCCTTTCTTGTCAGCCAGTTTCAGGAATGCGTCGTACAGCTGATCCATGTTGTAATCGCTGTCCTGATACCCCATCTCTTCCATACGGTGTTTCACCGCCGCGCGGCCAGAGCGCGAGGTCAGGTTCAGCTGAACCTGGTTCAGACCGATGGATTCCGGAGTCATGATTTCGTAGTTTTCACGGTTCTTCAGCACGCCATCCTGGTGAATACCGGAGGAGTGAGCGAACGCGCCAGTACCAACAATCGCCTTGTTCGCCGGGATCGGCATATTGCAAATCTGGCTCACGGTCTGGCTGGTGCGCCAGATTTCGTTGTGATTGATGCGAGTGTGTACGTTCATAATGTCTTTGCGCACCTTGATCGCCATGATCACTTCTTCCAGCGAGCAGTTGCCGGCGCGTTCACCAATGCCGTTCATTGCCCCTTCTACCTGACGCGCGCCGGCGTGGACGGCAGCGATGGCATTGCCCACAGCCAGACCCAAATCATCGTGGGTGTGAACAGAGATGATGGCTTTATCAATATTAGGTACGCGGTCGTACAGGCCGGTGATGATGTTAGAGAACTCAAACGGCATGGTGTAGCCGACGGTATCCGGGATGTTGATGGTTCTGGCTCCGGCATTAATCGCGGCTTCCACTACACGGGCCAAATCGTCAATCGGCGTGCGGCCTGCATCTTCACAGGAGAATTCGACGTCATCAGTGTAGTTACGCGCGCGTTTAACCATATACACCGCACGTTCGATCACTTCATCCAGCGTGCTGCGCAACTTGGTTGCAATGTGCATGGGGGAGGTGGCAATGAATGTATGGATACGGAAGGCTTCTGCAACTTTCAGGGATTCCGCGGCCACATCAATATCTTTCTCAACGCAGCGAGCCAGACCGCACACGCGGCTGTTTTTGATGGTGCGGGCGATGGTCTGTACTGACTCGAAATCACCCGGCGAGGAGACGGGAAAGCCGACTTCCATTACGTCTACACCCATGCGTTCGAGGGCCAGCGCAATTTGCAGTTTTTCTTTAACACTCAGGCTCGCCTGTAATGCCTGTTCACCGTCACGTAAAGTAGTATCGAAAATAACGACTTGCTGGCTCATGGGTTAGGTCCTTGTCAGTCTTAGGGCGCCTTGCTACGAGCATAAAAAAACCCGCGCAGTGGCGCGGGTTTTTAGTTTTACTGAAGACGATTCAACGCTGAATTTCGCCCGCCAGTCTACCGCGCACAGTGGATGCGTTTAGTAGTAGTAGACCGGTGAAACGAAGGGTGCGAATCATGAATCGTGCTCCAGATGAATGCGATATGCTTTTAGTGGTACTGGATACGCTGACTCATGTCAACCCCTCTCAGGCAAAACGGCCACTCAGCGCAGGATAAACACATTAGCTAATTGTGCTGGTTTTTACGCTGTTAACCGATTTAATTGTCTATTATTGGACTTGAGATTCATCTCTGGAATAATTTGAATATAATTGGTAGCAATTGAACACAGTATTTTTACCGATGTGCTGTGAAATGGAATGCGTTTTATTTCATTGAGTTATAAGTTCTATGAATGAATCATGGGCGGGAAAGTTATCAATATTGATATCATTTTGTTAATGAAATCGTGGTGTATGCCCTTCATAGTTTAATAATACTTAAGTTATTATTAACTAAGGCGGTGATTGTGTATTTGCCAGCTTTATGGTTTCATGCCTGCATTAAAGTTTTAGATATCATTTGAACGATTTTTAGCTCTTCATTCAGGGGATGCTTAATGGCATCTCTTGAATGAGGGTTCTTTATATATTCTGAATTTTAAATAATTTCCTTTCGCTTGTTGTATATGCATGGTAAATCATATTTTTCGAAGTTATTACTGTACTTTGGCAAAGGGAATTTAGCGTGACAGTGGAGTCAGAAATGCCAGAAAATAATATTAACCAACCACAGCCTTATGATGGGGTTAAGCCTCAGTTACGCACAGTGGATCTCAACCTGTTAACTGTATTTGATGCAGTTATGCAGGAGCAGAATATTACGCGAGCAGCGCAATCTCTGGGAATGTCTCAACCTGCCGTGAGTAATGCCGTAGCCAGACTTAAGGTGATGTTTAACGACGAGTTATTCGTCCGGTATGGAAGAGGTATCCAGCCCACGGCGCGTGCATTCCAGCTATTCGGTTCGATTCGTCAGGCGCTACAGCTGGTTCAAAATGAGCTTCCTGGCTCAGGGTTTGAACCTTTAAGCAGTGAGCGGGTTTTCCATCTCTGTGTTTGCAGTCCGTTAGACAATTATTTGACGTCTGTTATATATAATAAAGTTGAACAGATTGCTCCTAATATTCATCTCGTTTTTAAATCATCTTTAAATCAAAACACTGAGCACCAGCTTCGTTATCAGGAAACGGAGTTCGTTCTGGGCTACGAAGAGTTTCGCCGTCCAGAGTTTGCCTGTGTTCCGTTGTTTAAAGATGAAATGGTGTTAGTCGCCAGCAAAAAACATCCACGCATGAATTCGCCGCTGCGTGAAAGCGATGTTTACAGCGAGCAGCATGCCGTTGTTGCTCTGGACAGATATGCTTCGTTCAGTCAGCCGTGGTATGACACTGCCGATAAACAAGCCAGCGTGGCCTATCAGGGGATGGCGATGGTCAGCGTTTTAAATGTCGTTTCTCAGACGCAGCTAGTCGCTATTGCACCGCGCTGGCTTGCTGAAGAGTTCTCCGATTCGCTGAGCCTGCAAATTTTACCTCTGCCGCTCAAGCTGAATAGCCGTACCTGTTATCTTTCCTGGCATGAAGCGGCGGGGCGGGATAAAGGGCACCAGTGGATGGAAGAGTTGCTGATCAATATTTGTCGTCGATAAGTCAGGGTGAATAAACCGCATGGTGACATGCGGTTTATTCTGTGATTTTTTATGCAGGCAATATTTTGTTCTGTGCGCATTTTTTCAGACGCTCAGGGCGGCTTAAAAATAGATGATTTCCTGATCCATCCTCTTTTTAAGAGATGAATTATTAGCGTCTCCCCTCATACCAGACGAATTCACCATATTCGTGTCTGACAGCTATTTTTTCTGCTTTTATTGCCCATTCCCGCATTCCGTTTGCTAATTGCCTGCCTCATAACGAGCGGTTAAGGTATCCCTCACTCTGCACATTATAAGATGGGTTTACCCTGTCAGAAGACGGCGCGGAAATGAATTCTGTTGACCGTCTATAACAAAAGCCTGGAGGCAAAGCATGGAGATGTTGTCTGGCGCGGAAATGGTCGTCCGATCGCTTATCGATCAGGGCGTGAAACAAGTGTTTGGCTATCCCGGAGGCGCGGTTCTCGATATTTATGACGCGCTGCACACGGTAGGCGGTATTG
The DNA here is from genome assembly GCF_000534535.1 of Enterobacter sp. MGH 33. NCBI lineage: Bacteria > Pseudomonadati > Pseudomonadota > Gammaproteobacteria > Enterobacterales > Enterobacteriaceae > Enterobacter > Enterobacter sp. MGH 33. The sequence goes on from NZ_KI973212.1 coordinate 1,062,393, forward strand.
ATCATGTTCTGGTTCGTCATGAACAGGCTGCTGTGCATATGGCTGACGGCCTGGCCCGCGCCACGGGAGAAGTGGGTGTAGTGCTGGTCACTTCGGGGCCGGGAGCGACCAATGCCATCACCGGCATTGCGACTGCGTATATGGACTCTATTCCACTGGTCATTCTCTCCGGACAGGTGGCGACGTCACTGATTGGCTATGATGCGTTTCAGGAATGCGACATGGTGGGGATCTCACGCCCCGTGGTGAAGCACAGCTTTCTGGTTAAGCAAACGGAAGATATCCCGGGCGTGCTGAAAAAAGCCTTCTGGCTGGCCGCCAGCGGTCGTCCTGGGCCAGTGGTTGTCGATCTGCCAAAAGATATTCTCAATCCCGCGAATAAACTGCCTTACCTGTGGCCTGAGTCGGTGAGCATGCGTTCGTATAATCCGACGACGCAAGGGCACAAAGGCCAGATTAAGCGTGCGCTGCAAACGCTGCTGGCTGCGAAAAAGCCCGTAGTCTATGTGGGGGGCGGCGCCGTCAATGCAGCCTGTGAAACGCAACTACGCGAACTGATTGAGAAGCTGAATCTTCCTGTCGCGTCATCGCTGATGGGGCTGGGGGCATTCCCGGCTACCCACCGTCAGGCGCTGGGCATGCTGGGTATGCATGGCACCTATGAAGCCAATATGACGATGCACCATTCTGATGTGATTTTTGCCGTCGGCGTACGTTTTGACGATCGCACCACCAATAACCTGGCGAAATACTGTCCGAATGCGACGGTGCTACACATTGATATCGATCCTACTTCTATCTCTAAAACGGTGCCGGCGGATGTGCCCATCGTGGGGGACGCACGACAGGTGCTGGATCAAATGTTGGAACTGCTGGCGCAGGAGACCGCCTCTCAACCGCTGGATGAGATCCGTGACTGGTGGCAGCAAATCGAACAATGGCGCGGCCGTCAGTGCCTTAAATACGACACGCAGAGTGAAAACATCAAGCCGCAGGCGGTGATCGAGACGATCTGGCATCTGACCAAAGGCGAGGCGTATGTCACTTCTGACGTAGGCCAGCATCAGATGTTCGCTGCGTTGTATTACCCGTTTGATAAACCGCGTCGCTGGATCAACTCAGGCGGGCTTGGCACGATGGGCTTTGGTCTGCCCGCCGCGCTGGGGGTGAAGCTGGCGTTGCCGAACGAAACGGTTATCTGCGTAACGGGTGATGGCAGTATACAGATGAATATTCAGGAGCTTTCTACTGCGCTGCAATATGAGTTGCCAGTGCTGGTGCTTAACCTGAATAACGGTTACCTCGGTATGGTGAAGCAGTGGCAGGATATGATTTATTCCGGCCGTCACTCTCAGTCTTATATGAAGTCACTTCCGGACTTTGTCCGTCTGGCTGAAGCCTATGGTCATATTGGCATGCGGGTAACCGATCCGTCAGAGCTGGAAGCGAAGCTCGGCGAAGCGCTTGAGCACGTTAAAAACAATCGCCTCGTCTTCATGGACGTCATCGTCGACGGCACAGAGCACGTTTATCCGATGCATATCCGTGGCGGTGGTATGGATGAAATGTGGTTAAGCAAAACGGAGAGAACCTGATATGCGCCGGATATTATCTGTATTACTGGAAAATGAGTCGGGCGCACTGTCACGCGTCATTGGGCTTTTTGCGCAGCGCGGATACAACATTGAAAGCCTGACCGTTGCGCCGACCGATGATCCAACGCTCTCCCGCATGACGATCCAGACTGTCGGCGATGCGAAAGTGCTTGAGCAGATCGAAAAGCAATTGCACAAGCTGGTGGACGTGTTGCGCGTCAGCGAGCTGGGGCAGGGGGCTTACGTCGAACGTGAAGTGATGCTGGTGAAAATTCAGGCCAGCGGTTATGGCCGTGAAGAGGTCAAGCGTAACACGGATATTTTCCGTGGGCAGATCATTGACGTCACGCCTTCTATATATACTGTGCAGCTTGCCGGAACGAGCGATAAGCTGGATGCGTTCCTGGCCTCCGTCAGGGATGTGGCAAAAATTGTTGAAGTTGCGCGCTCTGGCGTTGTTGGCCTCTCGCGCGGCGATAAAATCATGCGTTAGTTGCGCAAAAGGTTCGCCTCTTTCAGCCCGGTAGCCAAAGCCGGGCTTTTTTTTGCGTAATCCGCCGACAACGCGGACAAAAGCGGTTGCCGTGAAAGCTATTCTGCGTTTAGATGTTAAAATATTTAACCATAACCTTGACAGGGCCATGGACTTTTTTCTTTTTTTGAGGGGCAATTGTGAAACTGGATGAAATCGCCCGGCTCGCCGGCGTGTCGAGAACCACGGCCAGCTATGTGATTAACGGTAAAGCAAAGCAGTATCGTGTCAGCGATAAGACCGTTGAGAAAGTGATGGCAGTCGTTCGTGAGCATAATTACCATCCGAATGCTGTCGCCGCAGGTTTACGTGCCGGACGCACCCGCTCGATTGGCCTGGTGATCCCGGATCTGGAAAACACCAGCTATACCCGCATCGCCAACTATCTTGAACGTCAGGCTCGTCAGCGGGGCTATCAGCTGTTGATTGCCTGCTCCGAGGATCAGCCCGACAACGAGATGCGCTGCATTGAGCATCTGCTGCAACGTCAGGTTGACGCCATCATCGTGTCGACCTCTTTACCACCCGAGCATCCTTTCTATCAGCGCTGGGCGAACGATCCATTCCCGATTGTGGCGCTGGATCGTGCTTTGGATCGTGAACATTTCACCAGCGTCGTAGGTGCCGATCAGGACGATGCAGAAATGCTGGCTGCCGAGCTGCGTACCTTCCCGGCGGAAACGGTGCTCTATCTTGGCGCTTTGCCTGAACTATCCGTGAGCTTCCTGCGTGAACAAGGGTTCCGTACGGCGTGGAAAGACGATCCGCGTGACGTTCATTATCTGTATGCCAACAGCTATGAGCGCGAAGCGGCTGCTCAGCTGTTCGAGAAATGGCTGGAAACGCACCCGATGCCGCAGGCGTTGTTTACCACCTCGTTTGCCCTGTTGCAGGGGGTGATGGACGTGACGTTACGTCGCGATGGCAAGCTGCCATCCGATCTGGCGATTGCGACCTTCGGCGATAACGAACTGCTCGACTTCCTGCAATGTCCGGTGCTGGCCGTGGCTCAGCGTCACCGCGACGTCGCCGAGCGCGTGCTTGAGATTGTTCTGGCAAGCCTGGATGAACCTCGCAAACCGAAACCCGGGCTTACGCGTATCAAACGTAATCTCTATCGGCGCGGGATTTTGTGCCGCCATTAATATTTCCACAGGGGCGGTAAAACTGCCCCTTTTGCGGCGCATTTATTGCGGGAAATAATTCCCGGATAAAAATTAGGATTTATCTCTAAGATTCGTAGCCGGCTATTTTTCTGAATCCGTTTTGGCGTTAAAAAGCGCAATTATATTTTTTAACGGGCATTCTTTTGTATTGTTTTGTTACAAACAGCCGCCAGCCGATGAATATTCAGCCATTTTTTACTCTCCCCTTTAGCCCTCAATGTACACGAACGAATCCATATTGCCTTGCGCTTAATCTGGTGCTGTTATCCCCCGGCGATATGCCTTAAAATGCTGCCCGCGTCGCAAACTGACACTTTATATTTCCCTGCGATGATATTGAGTGAGTCTTAACGCTCGTGTGCATATTCGGTTTTTTTCTTACAAATATTCATAACGTTAATTTTGCCTCGCCAGTTGTGTAGTTATTAGCCAGGTCACTCTTGCTCTGTAAATACGGTGCTTTCGCGCCGGTATAGAGAGAGTCCTGGCTTGACAAGCTTTTCCCTCGCTCCGTAAACTCCTTCAGGTGGGAATTTGTGGGTTAAAGTGGTGAGGAGGGGTGAGGCTGGCATGTTCCGTGGAGCAACGTTAGTCAATCTCGACAGCAAAGGTCGTTTATCGGTACCAACCCGATACCGCGACCAGCTGATTGAGAACGCTTCGGGTCAACTGGTTTGCACCATTGACATCAACTCCCCCTGCCTGCTGCTTTACCCTTTGCCTGAATGGGAAATCATTGAGCAAAAGCTGTCGCGACTGTCGAGCATGAACCCGCAAGAACGCCGCGTGCAGCGGTTGTTATTGGGACATGCCAGTGAATGTCAGATGGATAGCGCCGGGCGATTATTGATTGCGCCTGTGTTGCGACAACATGCCGGTCTGACTAAAGAAGTGATGCTGGTCGGGCAGTTCAACAAGTTTGAACTGTGGGACGAAACGACCTGGTATCAACAGGTCAAGGAAGATATCGACGCTGAGCAGTCTGATTCCGCAACATTATCGGAACGGCTGCGGGACTTGTCTCTATAAATATGATGGAAAATTATAAACATACAACGGTGCTGCTGGATGAGGCCGTTAACGGCCTGAATATTCGTCCAGACGGCATCTATATTGATGGCACTTTTGGTCGCGGTGGTCACTCGCGTTTGATCCTCTCCCAGCTTGGAGCGGAAGGACGCCTGCTGGCAATTGACCGCGATCCGCAGGCGATTGCCGTTGCGCAAACCATCGATGATCCTCGCTTTTCCATCGTGCATGGACCTTTCTCTGCGCTTGCGGATTATGTCGCTGAGCGCGGCCTGACCGGCAAGATCGACGGGATTCTCCTCGATCTTGGCGTCTCTTCACCACAGCTTGATGATGCAGAACGCGGCTTCTCCTTTATGCGTGATGGGCCGCTGGATATGCGTATGGACCCCACTCGTGGCCAGTCTGCCGCTGAATGGTTACAAACTGCTGACGAAGCGGATATTGCCTGGGTAATCAAAACCTTCGGTGAAGAACGCTTTGGCAAACGTATTGCGCGCGCCATCGTGGAGCGCAACCGCGTTGAGCCAATGACCCGTACCAAAGAGCTGGCAGAAGTCATCGCGGCGGCAACGCCGGTGAAGGACAAGCACAAACATCCTGCGACCCGTACCTTCCAGGCGGTTCGTATCTGGGTAAACAGTGAACTGGAGGAAATAGAGCTGGCGCTAAAAAGCTCGCTCGACGTGCTGGCCCCGGGTGGGCGGTTATCCATCATCAGCTTCCATTCGCTGGAAGATCGCATCGTAAAACGCTTTATGCGTGAACAGAGCCGCGGTCCGCAGGTTCCAGCTGGGCTGCCGATGACGGAAGAACAACTCAGAAAGCTGGGAGGCCGTCAGTTGCGAGCATTAGGCAAGTTGATGCCGGGCGAAGAAGAGGTGGCAGAGAATCCACGTGCCCGTAGTTCAGTGCTGCGTATTGCAGAGAGGACGAACGCATGATCAGCAGAGTGACAGAAACCCTAAGCAAAGTTAAGGGATCGTTAGGAAGCAACGAGCGCCATGCTTTGCCTGGCGTGATCGGCGACGATCTTTTGCGGTTTGGGAAGCTGCCACTCTGCTTGTTCATTTGCATCATTGTGACGGCAGTCATGGTGGTCACCACCGCTCACCATACCCGTTTATTGACTGCGCAGCGCGAACAGATGGTACTGGAACGCGATGCGCTGGATATTGAATGGCGAAATCTGATCCTTGAAGAAAACGCGCTCGGCGATCACAGCCGGGTTGAGCGGATCGCAACGGAAAAACTGCAATTACAGCATGTTGATCCTTCGCAGGAAAATATCGTAGTACAAAAATAAGGGAAAACGCGACGCATGAAAGCAGCGGCAAAAACGCTAAAACCAAAACGCCAGGAAGAACAGGCCAACTTTGTCAGTTGGCGTTTTGCGTTGCTTTGCGGCTGCATTTTACTGGCGCTGGGTTTCCTGCTGGGACGCGTGGCGTGGCTACAAATCATCGCGCCTGACATGCTGGTACGTCAGGGTGATATGCGTTCTCTGCGCGTGCAGGAAGTTTCTACCTCTCGTGGGATGATCACCGATCGTTCCGGCCGTCCGCTGGCGGTGAGCGTGCCGGTGAAGGCGATCTGGGCCGATCCGAAAGAGTTACACGATGCAGGCGGGATCACCCTTGATAACCGCTGGAAGGCGCTGTCAGACGCGTTGAAAATGCCGCTGGATCAGCTGGCGTCGCGCGTTAACGCCAACCCGAAAGGGCGCTTTATCTATCTTGCCCGTCAGGTGAACCCTGACATGGCTGACTACATTAAGAAACTGAAGCTGCCGGGCATTCATCTGCGGGAAGAATCCCGCCGTTACTATCCTTCGGGCGAAGTCACCGCGCACCTGATTGGCTTTACCAACGTGGATAGCCAGGGGATTGAGGGCGTTGAAAAAAGCTTCGACAAGTGGCTTACCGGCCAGCCTGGCGAGCGAATCGTGCGTAAAGACCGCTATGGTCGCGTCATTGAAGACATTTCCTCGACAGACAGCCAGGCCGCGCACAACCTGGCCCTGAGTATTGATGAACGCTTGCAGGCGCTGGTCTATCGTGAGCTGAACAACGCCGTCGCGTTTAACAAGGCGGAATCGGGCAGCGCCGTGCTGGTGGATGTGGCGACAGGTGAAGTGCTGGCGATGGCCAGTAGCCCCTCATACAACCCGAATAATTTTGCCGGTACAGCAAAAGATGCAATGCGTAACCGCTCCATCACCGATGTGTTTGAACCCGGCTCAACCGTAAAACCTATGGTGGTGATGACGGCTCTACAGCGAGGCATCGTCAACGAAAATACCGTTCTGAATACGATCCCTTATCGAATTAACGGTCACGAAATCAAAGACGTGGCACGTTACAGCGAACTGACCCTGACCGGGGTCTTACAGAAGTCGAGTAACGTCGGTGTGTCAAAACTGGCGTTAGCGATGCCGTCCTCAGCGTTAGTAGATACTTACTCACGTTTTGGGCTGGGAAAGGCGACCAATTTGGGGTTGGTCGGAGAACGCAGTGGCTTATATCCTCAAAAACAACGGTGGTCTGACATAGAGAGGGCCACCTTCTCTTTCGGCTACGGGCTAATGGTAACTCCCTTACAGTTAGCGCGAGTCTACGCAACGATTGGCAGCTATGGCATTTATCGTCCGCTGTCGATCACCAAAGTTGATCCACCGGTTCCGGGGGAACGTGTTTTCCCGGAATCTATCGTTCGTACCGTCGTGCATATGATGGAAAGCGTCGCGTTACCTAGCGGTGGCGGCGTGAAGGCCGCAATTAAGGGCTATCGTATCGCCATTAAAACCGGTACAGCGAAAAAAGTGGGGCCGGACGGCCGCTATATCAACAAATACATTGCCTATACCGCAGGCGTAGCGCCTGCAAGCAATCCGCGTTTTGCGCTGGTGGTCGTCATCAACGATCCGCAGGCGGGTAAATACTACGGCGGCGCCGTCTCCGCGCCTGTGTTCGGGGCTATTATGGGCGGCGTGTTGCGCACCATGAACATTGAACCGGATGCGCTGGCGACGGGCGAAAAAAGTGAATTTGTAATTAATCAAGGCGAGGGAACAGGTGGCAGATCGTAATTTGCGCGACCTTCTTGCTCCGTGGGTGCCTATGCTACCTGCGCGAGCACTGCGAGAGATGGTACTGGACAGCCGCGTAGCGGCTTCTGGCGATCTTTTTGTGGCAGTAGTGGGTCATCAGGCGGACGGGCGTCGTTATATCCCGCAGGCGATTGCGCAAGGTGTTGCTGCCATTATTGCTGAGGCCAAAGATGAGGCAACAGACGGTGAGATCCGTGAAATGCACGGCGTGCCGGTCATCTATCTCAGCCAGCTGAATGAGCGTCTCTCCGCGCTGGCAGGACGTTTTTACAACGAACCTTCCGACCAGTTAAAGCTGGTTGGCGTGACAGGAACCAACGGAAAAACCACCACCACTCAGCTGATGGCGCAGTGGGCGCAGCTGCTGGGCGAAGCCGGTGCCGTCATGGGCACGGTGGGGAACGGTCTTCTGGGCAAAGTAAGCCCGACGGAAAACACTACAGGCTCGGCGGTTGACGTGCAGCGTGTGCTGGCGGGCCTCGCTGAGCAGGGGGCGACCTTCGCTGCGATGGAAGTCTCTTCCCATGGTCTGGTACAACATCGCGTGGCGGCCCTGAAATTTGCTGCCTCTGTCTTTACTAACCTGAGCCGCGATCACCTTGATTATCATGGTGATATGGAGCACTACGAAGCGGCGAAATGGCTGCTTTATTCCACTCACCACCACGGGCAGGCGATCATTAACGCCGACGACGAAGTCGGTCGCCGCTGGCTGGAAAAACTGCCGGATGCGGTGGCGGTGTCGATGGAAGATCGCATTAATCCGAACGGCCGCGGCCGCGGCCGCTGGCTGAAGGCGGTCGAGGTGAACTACCACGATAGTGGGGCGACGATCCGCTTCGCTTCCACCTGGGGCGAAGGTGAAATTGAAAGCCGCCTGATGGGGGCCTTTAACGTCAGTAACCTGCTGCTGGCGCTGGCGACGCTGCTGGCGCTGGGCTACCCGATGGCGGATCTGCTGAAAACGTCTGAGCGTTTGCAACCGGTCTGTGGCCGCATGGAAGTGTTCAGCGCGCCGGGCAAGCCGACGGTGGTCGTGGATTACGCACACACGCCGGATGCGCTGGAAAAAGCGCTGGAAGCGGCGCGTCTGCACTGCGCAGGCAAGCTCTGGTGCGTGTTTGGCTGCGGTGGCGATCGCGACAAGGGCAAACGTCCGCTGATGGGCGCCATAGCTGAGCAGTTCGCGGATATTCCCGTGGTAACCGATGACAACCCGCGTACCGAAGAGCCGCGGGCCATTATCAATGACATTCTGGCGGGCATGCTGGATGCGGGTCGTGCGCGCGTGGTCGAAGGCCGTGCGGAGGCCGTGACTAACGCCATTATGCAGGCGCAGGAGAACGATGTGGTTCTGCTGGCCGGTAAAGGTCATGAAGATTATCAGATCGTCGGCAATCGTCGTCTGGATTACTCCGACCGCGTGACGGCAGCGCGTCTGCTGGGAGTGGTGGCATGATTAGCATTACGTTAAGCCAGGCCGCTGCGGTATTGCAGGGGATGCTGCATGGTCAGGATCTAACCATTGAGGCTGTGACCACCGACACCCGTAAGGTGACGGCGGGCTGCCTGTTTGTGGCGCTGAAGGGCGAGCGTTTTGACGCCCACGATTTTGCGCAACAGGCTAAAGATAACGGCGCGGGCGCGCTGCTGGTCAGCCGTAAGCTCGATATCGATTTGCCGCAGATTGTGGTGAAAGATACGCGCCTGGCGTTTGGCGAGCTGGCGGCATGGGTTCGCCAGCAGGTGCCAACACGCGTCGTGGCGCTGACGGGCTCGTCGGGTAAAACCTCCGTTAAAGAGATGACGGCGGCGATCCTTAGCCAGTGCGGTAACACGCTTTATACGGCGGGCAACCTTAATAATGACATCGGTGTACCGATGACGCTGCTGCGCCTGACCCACGAGCATGAATATGCGGTGATTGAGTTAGGGGCTAACCATCAGGGCGAAATCGCCTGGACCGTGAGCCTGACGCGTCCGGAAGCTGCGCTGGTGAATAACCTGGCGGCGGCACATCTTGAAGGTTTTGGTTCGCTGGCCGGTGTGGCGAAAGCGAAAGGTGAAATTTATACCGGACTGCCGGATGACGGCATCGCCATTATGAACGCCGATAACAACGACTGGCTGAACTGGCAGAGCATCATTGGTTCACGCAAAACCTGGCGCTTCTCACCGAATGCGGCAAACAGTGATTTTTCGGCGACCAACATTCATGTGACGTCACACGGCACCGAGTTCACCCTCACGACCCCAACGGGCGACATCGAGGTGCTGCTGCCCCTGCCCGGTCGTCATAACATTGCCAATGCGCTTGCTGCGACAGCGCTCTCAATGGCGGTAGGTGCCTCACACGCGGCGATCAAAGCAGGTCTGGCAAATTTAAAAGCCGTGCCGGGGCGTCTTTTCCCGATCCAGCTGGCTGAAAACAAACTTCTGCTGGATGACTCCTACAACGCTAACGTCGGCTCCATGACGGCGGCCGTGCAGGTCTTGTCTGAGATGCCGGGCTATCGCGTGATGGTTGTGGGCGATATGGCCGAGCTGGGTGATGAAAGCGAAGCCTGCCATGTTCAGGTGGGTGAAGCGGCGAAAGCCGCCGGGCTTGACCGCGTATTGAGCGCAGGCACGCTGAGCAAGGCCATTTCCGATGCCAGTGAAGTTGGCGAACATTTTGCCGATAAATCTGCACTGATCGAACGCCTGAAGGCATTGATTACAGAAAAACAGATTGTGACTGTTTTAGTTAAAGGTTCACGTAGTGCCGCCATGGAAGAGGTTGTGCACGCATTACAGGAGAACGGGACATGTTAGTTTGGCTGGCCGAACATTTGGTCAAATATTACTCAGGCTTTAACGTCTTTTCCTATCTGACGTTTCGCGCCATCGTCAGCCTGCTGACTGCGCTGTTCATCTCGCTGTGGATGGGCCCGCGCATGATTGCCCGTCTGCAAAAACTCTCTTTCGGCCAGGTTGTACGCAACGATGGTCCGGAATCGCACTTCAGCAAGCGCGGTACGCCGACCATGGGCGGGATCATGATCCTGACCGCGATTGTGGTGTCCGTTCTGCTGTGGGCCTATCCGTCTAACCCCTACGTCTGGTGCGTGCTGACCGTGCTGGTTGGCTATGGGATCATCGGTTTTGTTGACGACTACCGCAAAGTCGTGCGCAAAGACACTAAAGGGTTGATCGCCCGCTGGAAGTATTTCTGGATGTCGGTGATTGCGCTGGGCGTGGCCTTCGCGCTTTACCTGGCAGGAAAAGACACCCCGGCCACCGAGCTGGTGGTGCCGTTCTTCAAAGACGTGATGCCGCAGCTGGGGCTGTTCTACATTCTGCTGGCTTACTTTGTGATCGTCGGCACCGGCAATGCCGTCAACCTGACCGATGGTCTGGACGGCCTGGCCATCATGCCAACCGTGTTTGTCGCGGGCGGTTTCGCGCTGGTGGCGTGGGCGACCGGTAACATGAACTTTGCAAACTACCTGCACATCCCGTACCTGCGACATGCGGGTGAGCTGGTGATCGTCTGTACGGCGATTGTCGGGGCGGGGCTGGGCTTCCTGTGGTTTAACACCTATCCGGCGCAGGTCTTTATGGGCGACGTCGGTTCACTGGCGCTGGGCGGTGCGCTGGGCATTATCGCCGTGCTGCTGCGTCAGGAGTTCCTGCTGGTGATCATGGGCGGTGTGTTTGTGGTTGAGACGCTGTCGGTGATTTTGCAGGTCGGTTCCTTCAAGCTGCGCGGTCAGCGCATCTTCCGTATGGCACCGATTCACCACCACTATGAACTGAAAGGCTGGCCGGAGCCGCGCGTCATTGTGCGCTTCTGGATTATTTCGCTGATGCTGGTGCTGATTGGCCTGGCAACGCTGAAGGTACGTTAATCATGGCAGATTACCAGGGCAAAAAAGTCGTTATCATCGGGTTAGGCCTCACCGGCCTCTCCTGCGTGGACTTTTTCCTTGCACGTGGCGTGACGCCGCGCGTGATGGATACGCGCGTCTCTCCGCCGGGTCTGGACAAGCTGCCGGAGCAGGTTGAACGCCACCTGGGTGGTCTGAATGATGAGTGGCTGCTGGCCGCCGATCTGATTGTTGCCAGCCCCGGTATGGCGCTGGCGCATCCTTCCCTGAGCGCCGCCGCGGATGCGGGCGTTGAGATTGTCGGCGATATCGAACTGTTCTGCCGGGAGGCGCAGGCCCCGATCGTCGCCATTACCGGTTCAAACGGTAAAAGCACCGTCACCACGCTGGTGGGGGAAATGGCGAAGGCGGCGGGCAAAAATGTCGGCGTGGGCGGTAACATTGGTCTGCCCGCTTTAATGCTGCTTGATAAAGGGTGTGAGCTGTTCGTCCTTGAGCTTTCCAGCTTCCAGCTGGAAACCACTTCAAGCCTGCATGCGGCGGCGGCGACGATCCTAAACGTCACCGAAGATCATATGGACAGATACCCGTTCGGCTTGCAGCAGTACCGTGCGGCCAAACTGCGCGTTTATGAAAATGCCAAAGTTTGCGTAGTGAATGCCGATGATGCACTCACCATGCCGGTGCGCGGCGCAGACGAACGCTGCATTAGCTTCGGTATTAACATGGGTGACTATCACCTTAATCGTCAGCAGGGCGAAACCTGGCTACGTGTGAAAGGTGAGAAAGTGCTGAACGTGAAAGAGATGATGCTCTCCGGCCAGCATAACTACACTAATGCCCTGGCGGCGCTGGCGCTGGCGGATGCTGTTGGCCTGCCGCGATCTTCAAGCCTGAAGGCGCTGACCACCTTTACCGGCCTGGCGCACCGCTTCCAGCTGGCGCTGGAGCACAACGGCGTACGCTGGATTAATGATTCCAAAGCGACCAACGTGGGTAGCACCGAGGCGGCACTGAACGGTTTGCACGTTGATGGCACGCTATACCTGCTGCTGGGCGGCGACGGTAAATCGGCTGATTTCTCCTCGCTAAAGCAGTACCTCAACGGTGATAACGTGCGCCTGTATTGCTTTGGCCGCGATGGCAGCGAGCTGGCAGCGTTGCGTCCTGAAGTCGCCGAGCAAACCGAGACCATGGAGCAGGCGATGCGCCTCATCGCCCCACGCGTGAAGCCCGGCGATATGGTACTGCTCTCACCAGCCTGTGCCAGCCTCGATCAATTCAAGAGTTTCGAACAGCGGGGTGATGTCTTTACCCGCCTGGCGAAGGAGTTAGGCTGATGCGTTTATCTCTCCCTCGCCTGAAAATGCCGCGCCTGCCAGGATTTGGTATCCTGGTATGGCTGTTTACGGCGCTGAAAGGCTGGGTGATGGCTTCCCGGGATAAAGATTCCGACAGCCTGATCATGTACGACCGCACGCTGTTCTGGCTCACGCTGGGGCTGGCGGCGATCGGCTTTATTATGGTCACCTCGGCGTCAATGCCTGTCGGACAGCGTCTGGCAAACGACCCGTTCCTGTTTGCCAAGCGTGACGGGCTGTACATCATTCTCGCGTTCTGCCTGGCAATGATCACCTTACGCCTGCCGATGTCGTTCTGGCAGCGGCACAGTACAGCCATGCTCATCGCCTCAATCATCATGCTGTTGATCGTTCTGGTTGTCGGGAGCTCCGTTAACGGGGCATCACGCTGGATTGCCTTTGGGCCACTGCGTATTCAGCCCGCGGAGTTCACCAAACTGTCGTTGTTCTGCTACCTGGCTAACTACCTGGTGCGTAAAGTTGACGAAGTTCGTAACAATCTTCGTGGCTTCTTAAAACCGATGGGCGTGATTCTGGTCCTCGCGATCCTGCTGCTGGCGCAGCCCGACCTCGGTACGGTAGTCGTACTGTTTGTCACTACGCTGGCGATGCTGTTCCTGGCGGGCGCAAAACTGTGGCAGTTCATTGCCATCATCGGGATGGGGATTTCGGCGGTGGTGCTGCTGATCCTCGCCGAGCCCTACCGTATCCGCCGTGTGACCTCGTTCTGGAACCCATGGGAAGATCCGTTCGGCAGCGGTTACCAGCTGACGCAGTCGCTGATGGCGTTTGGCCGCGGCGAAGTCTGGGGTCAAGGCCTGGGCAACTCGGTACAAAAACTGGAGTATTTACCGGAGGCGCACACCGACTTCATCTTCTCCATTATTGGGGAAGAACTGGGTTATATCGGTGTGGTATTGGCGCTATTAATGGTATTCTTCGTCGCTTTCCGCGCCATGTCGATTGGCCGGAAAGCGCTGGAGATCGATCACCGCTTCTCCGGTTTCCTGGCCTGCTCAATTGGTATCTGGTTTAGCTTCCAGGCGCTGGTAAACGTTGGGGCGGCAGCGGGTATGCTGCCGACCAAAGGTCTGACGTTGCCGTTGATCAGTTATGGTGGTTCGAGTCTGTTGATCATGTCGACGGCCATCATGTTTTTGTTACGCATAGATTATGAAACGCGTCTGGAGAAAGCTCAGGCGTTTACACGAGGTTCACGATGAATCAACCGAAGCGGTTAATGGTGATGGCAGGCGGTACCGGTGGACACGTGTTCCCGGGACTGGCGGTTGCGCACCATTTAATGGAACAGGGCTGGCAGGTACGCTGGCTGGGAACCGCAGACCGCATGGAAGCCGATCTGGTACCTAAACACGGTATCGAGATCGACTTTATTCGTATTTCTGGCCTTCGTGGCAAAGGGATCAAGGCGCAGCTGCTGGCGCCGGTGCGCATTTTCAATGCCTGGCGTCAGGCGCGCGCCATTATGAAGCGTTTTAAGCCTGACGTCGTTCTGGGCATGGGCGGTTACGTTTCCGGTCCGGGCGGACTGGCGGCGTGGTCACTGGGCATCCCCGTTGTTCTGCATGAGCAGAACGGTATTGCCGGGTTGACCAACAAATGGCTGGCAAAAATCGCCACCAAAGTTATGCAGGCCTTCCCCGGGGCATTCCCGAAAGCGGATGTCGTAGGGAATCCGGTACGTGTGGACGTGCTGGCGCTGCCGCTGCCAGATACGCGTCTGGCGGGTCGCGAAGGGCCGGTGCGCGTGCTGGTCGTCGGCGGTTCCCAGGGCGCACGTATTTTAAACCAGACGATGCCGCAGGTTGCGGCAAAACTGGGTGATGCGGTGACCATCTGGCACCAGAGCGGGAAGGGCGCTCAGCAGACCGTTGAGCAGGCCTACGTGCAGGAAGGTCAGCCGCAGCATAAAGTGACTGAATTTATTGATGATATGGCCGCAGCCTATGCCTGGGCCGATGTTGTGGTCTGTCGCTCGGGCGCGCTGACGGTGAGCGAAATCGCCGCCGCCGGTTTACCGGCGCTGTTTGTGCCGTTCCAGCACAAAGACCGACAGCAGTACTGGAATGCGCTGCCGCTTGAGAAAGCGGGCGCAGCGAAGATTTTTGAGCAGCCACAATTTACCGCTGATGCGGTCGCCACTACCCTGGCGGGCTGGAACCGGGATGTATTACTGGAGATGGCGCAACGCGCACGCGCGACCGCTATCCCGGATGCAACGGAACGGGTGGCAAAAGAAGTGAGCCTGGCAGCCCAGGCATAATTCTCGCAGTGCGTGTTGCGCTGCACGATTTTTTTGAAGTAGTCGATGGCGTTTAGAGAATGAATACACAACAACTGGCAAAACTGCGTTCTATCGTGCCCGAGATGCGTCGCGTCCGGCACATTCACTTTGTCGGCATCGGTGGTGCTGGCATGGGCGGTATTGCCGAAGTGTTAGCTAACGAAGGCTATCAGATCAGCGGGTCTGACCTGGCGCCAAACCCTGTTACGCAGCAGCTGGCGTCGCTGGGGGCGACTATCTATTTCAATCATCGCCCGGAAAACGTGAGCGATGCGAGCGTGGTTGTGGTGTCCAGCGCTATCTCCGCGGATAACCCGGAAATCGTTGCGGCGCATGAGGCGCGCATCCCGGTGATCCGTCGCGCGGAAATGCTGGCGGAACTGATGCGTTTCCGTCACGGCATTGCGGTGGCCGGTACGCACGGTAAAACCACCACAACAGCGATGGTCTCCAGCATTTATGCGGAAGCGGGTCTCGACCCGACGTTCGTTAACGGTGGTCTGGTGAAAGCCGCTGGCGTGCATGCGCGTCTGGGCCACAGCCGTTATCTGATTGCGGAAGCGGATGAGAGCGATGCGTCGTTCCTGCATCTACAGCCGATGGTGGCGATCGTCACCAACATCGAAGCTGACCATATGGACACTTACCAGGGCGACTTCGAGAACTTAAAGCAGACCTTTATTAACTTCCTGCACAACCTGCCGTTCTATGGCCGTGCGGTGATGTGCGTGGACGATCCGGTTATTCGCGAGCTGCTGCCGCGCGTCGGGCGTCAAATTACGACCTACGGCTTCAGCGAAGACGCGGATGTACGCGTAGAAGATTACAAGCAGATCGGTGCGCAGGGGCATTTCACCCTCGCGCGTCAGGATAAAGACCTGCTGCATGTCACCCTGAACGCTCCGGGACGTCACAACGCCCTGAATGCGGCAGCGGCGGTGGCTGTTGCGACAGAAGAAGGCATTGACGATGAAGCGATCCTGCGCGCACTGGAGAGCTTCCAGGGGACGGGCCGTCGCTTCGACTTCCTCGGTGAATTCCCGCTGGAGCCGGTAAACGGTAAGCCAGGTTCTGCGATGCTGGTAGACGACTACGGTCACCATCCGACGGAAGTGGACGCAACCATCAAAGCGGCACGCGCGGGTTGGCCGGAAAAGAATCTGGTCATGATCTTCCAGCCGCACCGTTACACGCGTACTCGCGATCTGTATGACGATTTTGCCAACGTCCTTTCGCAGGTCGATACCCTGCTGATGCTGGATGTTTATGCAGCGGGTGAAACTCCGATTCCGGGCGCGGACAGTCGTTCTTTATGTCGTACCATCCGTGGACGCGGTAAAGTGGATCCTATTCTGGTTCCCGACCCGGCGCAGGTGGCTGAAATGCTTGCCCCGGTCCTGACGGGTAACGATCTGATCCTGATTCAGGGCGCGGGAAATATCGGCAAAATCGCCCGTACCTTAGCTGAAATCAAACTGAAGCCGCAAACTCAGGAGGACGAGCGTCATGGCTGATAAGATTGCTGTCCTGTTTGGCGGCACTTCCGCCGAACGCGAGGTTTCTCTGAATTCGGGCGCTGCCGTGCTGGCGGGCCTGCGTGAAGGTGGTGTGGACGCGCATCCGGTTGATCCGAAAGAGGTGGACGTCACGCAGCTGAAAGCGATGGGCTTCGATAAAGCCTTTATCGCGTTGCACGGTCGCGGCGGTGAAGACGGCACGTTGCAGGGGCTGCTGGAGCTGATCGGTATGCCGTACACCGGCAGCGGCGTGATGGCATCCGCCATCTCCATGGATAAACTGCGCAGCAAACTGCTGTGGCAGGGGGCGGGCCTGCCCGTTGCGCCATGGGTTGCACTGACGCGTCGTGAATATGAATTGGGCCTGTCGGACAGCGTTAATACACGCATTGCGGCACTGGGCTTACCGGTTATTGTGAAGCCGAGCCGTGAAGGGTCGAGCGTGGGAATGTCTAAAGTCGATAAAGCTGTAGATTTGGCTGACGCTTTAGCACTGGCATTTCAACATGATGAAGAAGTTCTGATTGAAAAATGGCTTAGCGGGCCGGAATTTACCGTCGCGATGCTTGGCGAAGAAATTTTACCGTCAATTCGCATCCAACCCGCCGGAGTCTTCTATGATTATGAGGCGAAGTATCTCTCTGATGAGACGCAATATTTCTGCCCAGCGGGTCTTGAAGCAGAGCGTGAGGCCGAATTACAGTCTCTGGTGCTTAAAGCCTGGAATGTGCTGGGATGTCGTGGCTGGGGACGCATTGACGTGATGCTTGACGGTGACGGGCAATTTTATCTGCTGGAAGCAAACACGTCTCCGGGTATGACCAGCCATAGCCTTGTGCCGATGGCGGCGCGTCAGGCGGGAATGAGCTTCTCGCAGTTAGTCGTACGTATTCTGGACCAGGCGGGCTGATATGTCTCAGGCTGCATTGAACACGCGCAACCGCGATGACGAAGAAGAATACTCCTCTTCGCGCCGGAGTAATGGAACGCGTCTTGCAGGGATCATCTTCCTGCTCGGGGTGCTGTGCACCGTGTTTATCAGCGGCTGGATGGTGCTGGGCTGGATGGAAGACGCGCAGCGGTTGCCGCTGTCGAAGCTGGTGGTGACCGGGGAGCGACACTACACGCGTAACGATGACATTCGCCAGTCGATTCTGGCGCTTGGGTCGCCTGGCACCTTTATGACGCAGGACGTCAACATTATCCAGAGTCAGATTGAACGTCTGCCGTGGATAAAACAGGCGAGTGTCAGAAAACAATGGCCTGATGAATTGAAGATTCATCTGGTTGAATATGTGCCGATTGCGCGTTGGAATGATCAGCATATGGTTGACGTAGACGGAAATTCGTTCAGCGTCCCGAGCGATCGTGTCAACAAGCAGAATTTACCGATGTTGTATGGCCCGGAAGGCAGCGAAAACGAAGTATTGCAGGGTTTTCGTGAGATGGGGCAGGTGCTGGCTAAGGATCGCTTTACGTTAAAAGATGCTGCGATGACGGCGCGCCGTTCCTGGCAGTTGACCCTAACGAATGGCATTAAGCTCAATCTTGGGCGCGGCGACACAATGAAACGTCTGGCGCGTTTTGTAGAACTTTACCCGGTTTTACAGCAGCAGGCGCAGACGGATGGCAAACGGATAAGCTACGTTGATTTGCGCTATGACTCAGGCGCAGCAGTCGGTTGGGAGCCGGCTCCGGTCGAGGAACCTAATCAGCAACAAAATCAGGCACAGGTACAGGCAGAACAACAATGATCAAGTCGACGGACAGAAAATTGGTAGTAGGACTGGAGATTGGCACCGCGAAGGTTGCCGCTTTGGTAGGGGAAGTTCTGCCCGACGGTATGGTCAATATCATTGGCGTGGGCAGCTGCCCCTCCCGTGGTATGGATAAAGGTGGGGTAAACGACCTTGAGTCGGTGGTGAAATGCGTTCAGCGCGCCATCGACCAGGCTGAATTGATGGCAGATTGCCAGATTTCCTCTGTCTATCTGGCCCTGTCTGGTAAGCACATCAGCTGCCAGAATGAAATCGGTATGGTGCCGATTTCTGAAGAAGAGGTGACGCAGGAAGACGTTGAGAACGTTGTCCACACGGCGAAATCCGTGCGTGTTCGCGACGAGCACCGTGTGCTGCATGTGATCCCGCAGGAATACGCGATCGACTACCAGGAAGGCATCAAGAATCCGGTCGGTCTGTCGGGCGTGCGTATGCAGGCAAAAGTGCACCTGATCACATGTCACAATGATATGGCGAAGAACATTGTAAAAGCCGTTGAACGTTGTGGCCTGAAAGTTGACCAACTCATTTTCGCCGGTCTTGCCGCGAGCTATTCCGTGCTGACCGAAGACGAACGTGAACTGGGCGTCTGTGTGGTCGATATTGGTGGTGGTACAATGGACATGGCCGTCTATACCGGCGGTGCGTTACGCCACACCAAAGTGATCCCGTACGCCGGGAATGTGGTGACCAGCGATATCGCTTACGCCTTTGGTACGCCACCGAGCGATGCAGAGGCGATTAAAGTGCGCCATGGTTGCGCGCTGGGCTCTATCGTCGGCAAAGACGAGAGCGTTGAAGTGCCGAGCGTAGGCGGGCGACCGCCGCGCAGCCTGCAACGCCAGACGCTGGCAGAGGTGATTGAGCCGCGTTATACCGAGCTGCTCAACCTGGTCAACGAAGAGATTTTGCAGTTACAGGAACAGCTTCGCCAGCAGGGTGTGAAACATCATCTCGCGGCGGGGATTGTATTAACCGGCGGGGCAGCGCAAATTGAAGGTCTTGCGGCCTGCGCTCAGCGCGTTTTCCATACGCAGGTGCGTATTGGTGCGCCGCTGAATATTACCGGTTTAACGGATTACGCTCAGGAGCCGTATTACTCAACGGCCGTGGGCCTGCTGCACTACGGGAAAGAATCCCATTTGAGTGGTGAAGCAGAAGTGGAAAAACGCGTCTCGGTGGGGTCTTGGGTCAAACGACTTAACACCTGGTTGCGAAAAGAGTTTTAATTTTTTTAAGAGACCGGAGAGAATTAGCGGTCTCGGGCGACAGGCACAACGGAGAGAGAGATTATGTTTGAACCTATGGAATTAACCAACGACGCGGTGATTAAAGTCATCGGCGTCGGTGGCGGCGGCGGTAATGCCGTAGAGCACATGGTGCGCGAGCGCATCGAAGGTGTTGAATTCTTCGCGGTGAACACCGATGCGCAGGCGCTGCGTAAAACGGCTGTTGGCCAGACGATTCAGATCGGTGGTGGCATCACCAAAGGTCTGGGAGCAGGGGCTAACCCGGAAGTGGGCCGCAACGCGGCAGAAGAAGATCGTGAAGCGCTGCGCGCTGCACTGGACGGTGCAGACATGGTCTTCATCGCAGCGGGTATGGGCGGCGGTACAGGTACCGGTGCAGCACCCGTTGTGGCGGAAGTCGCTAAAGATTTAGGTATTCTGACCGTTGCTGTCGTGACCAAGCCTTTCAACTTTGAAGGTAAGAAGCGTATGGCTTTCGCGGAGCAGGGTATCACCGAGCTGTCCAAGCACGTGGACTCTCTGATTACCATCCCGAACGACAAGCTGCTGAAAGTGCTGGGTCGCGGTATCTCTCTGCTGGACGCCTTTGGCGCGGCAAACGACGTGCTGAAAGGCGCGGTTCAGGGTATTGCTGAACTGATTACCCGTCCAGGTCTTATGAACGTTGACTTTGCAGACGTTCGCACCGTGATGTCCGAGATGGGCTACGCGATGATGGGCTCTGGCGTGGCGAGCGGCGAAGACCGTGCGGAAGAAGCCGCTGAAATGGCGATCTCTTCTCCACTGCTGGAAGATATCGATCTGTCTGGTGCGCGCGGCGTGCTGGTCAACATTACCGCTGGCTTTGACCTGCGTCTGGATGAGTTCGAAACCGTGGGTAACACCATCCGTGCGTTCGCCTCTGACAACGCGACCGTCGTTATCGGTACGTCCCTTGATCCGGAAATGAACGACGAACTGCGTGTGACCGTTGTGGCCACCGGTATCGGTATGGACAAGCGTCCTGAGATCACCCTGGTGACCAACAAACAGACTCAGCAGCCGGTTATGGATCGTTACCAGCAGCACGGTATGGCGCCTCTGACTCAGGAGCAAAAACCCGCTGCGAAAGTGGTGAACGACCCGACTCCACAAACGGCAAAAGAGCCAGATTATCTGGATATCCCGGCGTTCCTGCGTAAGCAAGCTGACTAAGAATTGGCTGGAATTTGGGGATTTGCGCTCTTTGTGCTAAACTGGCCCACCGTTAGTGATATACACTCTCGGTTGGATAGTTAATTTGGCGAGATTATACGATGATCAAACAAAGGACACTTAAACGTATCGTTCAGGCGACGGGTGTCGGTTTACATACCGGCAAGAAAGTCACACTGACGTTACGCCCTGCGCCGGCCAATACCGGGGTCATCTATCGTCGCACCGACTTGAATCCACCGGTAGATTTTCCGGCCGATGCCAAATCTGTGCGTGATACTATGCTCTGTACTTGTCTGGTGAACGAGCATGACGTGCGGATTTCTACCGTAGAGCACCTGAACGCCGCCCTGGCGGGTCTGGGTATCGACAACATTATGGTTGAAGTCGATGCGCCAGAAATCCCGATCATGGACGGGAGTGCTGCTCCGTTCGTTTATTTGTTGCTGGATGCCGGCATCGAAGAACTGAACTGCGCGAAGAAATTTGTTCGCATTAAAGAGACCGTTCGCGTCGAAGATGGCGACAAATGGGCTGAATTCAAACCGTACAATGGTTTCTCGTTGGATTTCACCATCGATTTTAACCATCCGGCGATTGACTCCAGCACCCAGCGCTATGCGATGAACTTCTCTGCGGATGCGTTCATGCGTCAGATCAGCCGAGCACGTACCTTCGGCTTTATGCGTGATATCGAATATCTGCAATCCCGCGGCCTGTGCCTGGGCGGCAGCTTCGATTGTGCCATCGTTGTTGACGATTATCGCGTACTGAACGAAGACGGCCTGCGTTTTGAAGATGAATTTGTTCGTCACAAAATGCTGGACGCGATCGGCGACCTCTTCATGTGTGGTCACAACATCATTGGTGCATTTACCGCGTTTAAATCCGGTCATGCACTGAACAACAAACTGTTGCAGGCCGTCCTGGCAAAACAGGAAGCCTGGGAATATGTGACCTTCGAAGACGAAGCTGAACTGCCGCTGGCGTTCAAAGCCCCGACTATGGTCCTGGCGTAACGGTTAAAGCCGTTTCGTAAGAAAAGCGACTGGTTCACCTGGTACTCTCTCCGACCAGGGAAGCCAGTCGTTTTTATTTCTGCCCTTCTTTAATTTGTCCCCCTCACCCCTGGCCTGTGTCGGGTGCCGAATAACGGTGTGTTCGCTGCATTATTGACCGTTTTTACCTGCTGCAAGGTGTCATTCCTGCTGCCGTGTATTGGCTTTAGTGGTAATATCTGGGCGCTAAAAAAGAATAACTGAACTCAGCCTGCACTGGCGGGCGAACGTGGTGGAGCAAGTGAGCGGAATACTGACGCGCTGGCGACAATTTGGCAGACGTTACTTCTGGCCGCATCTCTTATTGGGGATGGTCGCGGCGAGTTTCGGCTTGCCTGTGCTCAGCAACAGCGCAGACGCGGCCACGCCAGCACGTTCCACGACGACCAAACACGATCTCACCACACGGGTTAACTTCACTAATCTCGCATGGCTTGAAGCCAGCCGCCGTCCTAATTTCTCCGTTGATTACTGGCAGCAGCACGCGATTCGCACGGTTATCCGCCATCTGTCGTTCGCGATGGCGCCGCAGACGATGCCTGTTGCGGAAGAAACGCTGCCGGTTCAGGCTCAGCATCTTGCCCTGCTCGATACGCTTAATGCGCTTCTGACGCAGGACAACCAGCCGCCAGTGACCGTAAATCAGACGGCGCAAACGGATTTTGTTTCCCCTGCATCCTTCTCTGTTTCGACATGGATTAGCCAGGTTCACGGCATCCGTGCCGGGCCTCAACGCCTCAGCTAAATTAACCTTTTTCAATACCTTAATTTATCTGCCCGACTGGGGCGTTTGAGAATTTATTATGCTAATCAAATTGTTAACCAAAGTTTTTGGTAGTCGTAACGATCGTACCCTGCGCCGCATGCGCAAAGCTGTGAACGTCATCAACGGTATGGAACCGGCGATGGAGAAGCTCACTGATGATGAGCTGAAAGCGAAAACCGCGGAGTTCCGTGCGCGTCTGGAGAAAGGTGAAACCTTAGAAAGCCTGATCCCGGAAGCCTTCGCCGTTGTACGTGAGGCCAGTAAACGCGTGTTCGGCATGCGTCACTTCGACGTGCAGCTGCTGGGCGGGATGGTGCTCAACGAGCGCTGCATCGCGGAAATGCGTACCGGTGAAGGTAAAACCCTGACGGCAACGCTGCCGGCTTACCTGAATGCGCTGACGGGTAAGGGCGTTCACGTTGTTACCGTCAACGACTATCTGGCGCAGCGCGACGCAGAAAACAACCGTCCACTGTTCGAATTCCTCGGCATGACCGTGGGCATTAACATGTCCGGCCTGCCGGCACCTGCCAAGCGTGAAGCGTATAACGCGGATATCACCTACGGCACCAACAACGAATACGGCTTCGACTACCTGCGTGACAACATGGCGTTCAGCCCGGAAGAGCGCGTCCAGCGTAAACTGCACTATGCGCTGGTGGATGAGGTTGACTCCATTCTGATCGATGAAGCGCGTACCCCGCTGATCATCTCCGGCCCGGCCGAAGACAGCTCCGAGATGTACCGTAAAGTCGACAAAATCATTCCTCACCTGCTGCGTCAGGAGAAAGAAGACTCCGATACCTTCCAGGGTGAAGGTCACTTCTCCGTGGATGAAAAAGCGCGTCAGGTCAACCTGACCGAACGCGGCCTGGTGAAAATCGAAGAGCTGCTGGTGGCTGAAGGCATTATGGAAGAGGGCGAGTCTCTGTACTCCCCGAGCAACATCATGCTGATGCACCACGTAACGGCTGCACTGCGCGCGCACGCCCTGTTCACCCGCGACGTTGACTACATCGTTAAAGACGGCGAAGTCATCATCGTCGATGAACACACCGGCCGTACCATGCAGGGACGTCGCTGGTCCGATGGCCTGCACCAGGCCGTGGAAGCGAAAGAAGGCGTGGATATTCAAAACGAAAACCAGACGCTGGCATCCATCACCTTCCAGAACTACTTCCGTCTGTACGAGAAGCTGGCGGGGATGACCGGTACCGCAGATACCGAAGCGTTTGAGTTCAGCTCCATCTATAAGCTGGATACCGTGGTAGTACCTACCAACCGTCCGATGATCCGTAAGGATATGCCGGACCTGGTATACATGACTGAAGCGGAAAAAATTCAGGCGATCATTGAAGATATTCGCGAACGTACCGCGAAGGGCCAGCCGGTACTGGTGGGGACCATCTCCATCGAGAAATCCGAAGTGGTATCCAACGAGCTGACCAAAGCAGGCATCAAACACAACGTTCTGAACGCCAAGTTCCACGCTAAAGAAGCAGATATCGTTGCGCAGGCCGGTTACCCGGCTGCCGTAACCATCGCCACCAACATGGCGGGTCGTGGTACCGATATTATGCTCGGCGGTAGCTGGCAGGCCGAAGTGGCGGAGCTGGAAAACCCAACCCCAGAGCAAATCGCGCAGATCAAAGCCGACTGGCAGGTGCGTCACGACGCGGTGCTGGCATCCGGTGGTCTGCACATCATTGGTACCGAGCGTCATGAATCTCGTCGTATCGATAACCAGCTGCGCGGTCGTGCAGGTCGTCAGGGTGATGCCGGTTCTTCCCGCTTCTATCTGTCTATGGAAGATGCGCTGATGCGTATTTTCGCCTCTGACCGTGTGTCCGGCATGATGCGTAAACTGGGCATGAAACCTGGCGAAGCGATCGAGCACCCGTGGGTTACCAAAGCGATTGCCAACGCCCAGCGTAAAGTAGAAAGCCGCAACTTCGATATTCGTAAGCAGCTGCTGGAATATGATGACGTTGCCAACGACCAGCGTCGTGCGATCTACACCCAGCGTAACGAACTGCTGGACGTGTCCGACGTGAGCGAAACCATCAACAGCATTCGCGAAGATGTGTTCAAAGCCACTATCGACGCGCACATTCCGCCGCAGTCTCTGGAAGAGATGTGGGATATCGAAGGTTTGCAGGAACGTCTGAAAAACGACTTCGATCTCGAACTGCCAATCAAAGAGTGGCTGGACAAAGAGCCTGAGCTGCACGAAGAGACCCTGCGCGAGCGTATCTACGAAACCGCGCTGGACGTCTACAAGCGTAAGGAAGAAGTGGTTGGCGCAGAGATGATGCGTCACTTCGAGAAAGGCGTAATGTTGCAGACCCTGGACTCCCTGTGGAAAGAGCACCTGGCGGCAATGGATTACCTGCGTCAGGGTATCCACCTGCGTGGTTATGCGCAGAAAGATCCGAAGCAGGAGTACAAGCGTGAATCCTTCTCCATGTTTGCTGCCATGCTGGAGTCGCTGAAGTATGAAGTCATCAGCACCCTGAGCAAAGTTCAGGTGCGTATGCCGGAAGAAGTGGAAGCGATGGAGCAGCAGCGTCGTGAAGAAGCTGAGCGTCTGGCACAGATGCAGCAGTTGAGCCATCAGACCGATGAGAGCGAAGCCGCAGCGGCAATCGCAGCGCAGACGGGCGATCGTAAAGTCGGTCGTAACGATCCGTGCCCATGCGGTTCCGGCAAAAAATACAAGGCGTGCCACGGCCGTCTGAGTTAAGAACATAACAAACTGAAAAGGCGCAGATATCTGCGCCTTTTTTATGGAAGTGACATGATGAAAACACTGCAAATTGCTGTCGGGATCATTCGCAACCCGCAAAATCAGATCTTCATTACCCAACGTGCCGCCGATGCGCACATGGCCAACAAATGGGAATTCCCCGGCGGAAAAATCGAATCAGGTGAAACGCCGGAGCAGGCGCTGGTGCGTGAGCTTCAGGAAGAGGTGGGGATCACCCCGCTTGGCGCAACGCTGTTCGATAAGCTGGAGTACCAGTTTCCGGATCGTCACATCACGCTGTGGTTCTGGCTGGTTGAAAACTGGGAAGGTGAGCCGTGGGGAAAAGAGGGGCAGCCGGGTAACTGGATTGAGCTTCAGGCCAGCGATGCGGAAAAATTCCCGCCTGCCAATGAGCCTGTGATCCTCCGGCTGGCCGCACAACCGTAGGCCTGCTAAGCGAAGCGCCAGCAGGCTTTGAACGTTACTGCTGGTTTTCGCTCCAGTCATCGCTATCCGAGAGATCGCCTTCGCTCGGAATGCGTTTCTCTTCCGCCGCCCATTCGCCCAGGTCTATAAGCTGACAGCGCTTACAGCAGAATGGGCGAAATGGACTTACGTCTCCCCAGACGACAGTTTTCCCACAGGTTGGGCAGTTTACGGTGGTTACGTCAGACATTGGCACTCCTTAACAACAGGCCAGTTCAAAATCGAGGCGTTCCGGCACGGTGCCATGTTCACTGTCCAGCGGCATAAAGCGGATCGCGAAACGGCTTTTATGCCCGGAAATTTGCGGGTAAAGCTGCTCGCCAAGAGACAGGTTCAGGCGCAGAAGATCGGCGTCGTCGCCGTTATCCTGATAGAAACCGTTGAGACTGGTTTGTTTGCGGAACGGGGCAGAGTTACGCACAAGATCGAGGATCAGGGATAACGTCTGATTCATCGGCTCCAGGCTGCCCAGCCAGCTGTTCACCTGGCGATCGCGCTGTTCCTGCGGCATGTGCAGCCACATATGCAGCGTTGGCAGGTCAAAGCTACAGCATCCGCCCGGTATGCTCAGGCGCTGGCGCACCAGCGCAATCAGACGATCCTCTCGTAAAAACTGGCCAACGCGCGGCGCGGCCATCAGGGTCGTGCTGCTGTTTTTCAGCTGCTGGCGTAAAGCGTCAATTCGACTTTGATCCACGCCCGGTACTTCGGCCCAGGCCTGTAATTTACGCTGCTGGCGCTCCAGCTCTTTCAACAGCTCAGTGCGGACGTCGCCGCGTTCAATCACATCCAGCAGATCGCCCACGTTGCGGAAAAAATGCAGCGCCGTGGCGTGATCGTTGACAGGCAGATGTTGTGAAAGCTGTTGAATAAGAAATTCTATGCGTAGCCAGGTACGCATTTTTTCGTTAAGCGGGTGCTCAAAAAGGATATGAGTCGACATTATGGTTTTTCCTGTGCAACGGCCTGCGCGGCGAAGGTCAGATACTGCGCGTGCAGACGAGCAACATCCGATGCAATGGCATCTGGTGCGCCGTTATTATCAATAACATCATCCGCAATGGCGAGGCGCGCTTCGCGCGTGGCCTGTGCGGCAAGAATTTGTTCAGCATGCTCGCGAGAAACATTGTCACGCGCCATGGTTCTCTGGATTTGCGTTTCGCGGGAAACGTCAATCACCAGTGTTCTGTCTGCTTTATTTTGAAGCTGATTTTCCACCAGTAACGGGACCACCCACAACACATAGGGCGAACTGGCTGCGGCAATCTGACGCTGAGTTTCCTGGTGGATAATGGGGTGGAGCAGGGCATTAAGCCAGGCTTTTTCCGCTGGATCGGAAAATATGCACTCACGCAGCTGCCGACGATTCAGGGTGCCGTCAGCCTGTATCACGGGGCGACCAAAATGCGCTTCGATGGCGTTTAAGGCGGGTGTATTGGGTTCTACCACCTGACGGGCAATGATATCGGCGTCGATAATCGTGATGCCGAGACGAGCAAACGCGTGCGCAACGGTGCTTTTACCACTACCGATGCCGCCGGTTAATGCGACGATATACCCCATTAAATCAGATCCTGGGAATTATTCAGTTTTAAAATCAGTTGCTTAAAATTCAAACTTACAACAGCCAATGTTTAGCTCTCTTTACCCGCTTTTTACCAGGTAAATTTATAGGATTGTAGCGTAAAAAAAGAGAATTTCGCAGTCTTGCGGAGCAGGTATTAGTGCGTATGATAGCGTCACTGGAGTTGTGCTTTTAATATATTTGCCTCTAACCCCAGGAATCCGCACATGCGTATCGAAGAAGATCTGAAGTTAGGTTTCAAAGACGTTCTTATCCGCCCTAAACGCTCTACACTGAAAAGTCGCTCAGACGTTGAACTCGAACGTCAATTCACCTTTAAGCATTCCGGTCAGACGTGGTCTGGCGTGCCGATTATCGCGGCCAACATGGACACCGTCGGAACCTTCGAGATGGCTACCGCACTGGCGCAATTCGACATCCTTACTGCGGTACACAAACACTACAGCGCTGAAGAGTGGGATGCGTTTGTCGCCTCCGCCTCGGCTGACGTGGTGAAGCATGTGATGGTCTCGACCGGTACCTCTGATGCAGATTTCGAGAAAACCAAACAGATCCTGAACGCCAATCCAGCGCTGAATTTTGTCTGCATTGACGTGGCAAATGGTTATTCCGAGCATTTCGTTCAGTTCGTCAGCAAGGCACGTGAGGCCTGGCCAACCAAAACCATCATCGCGGGCAACGTGGTGACCGGTGAAATGTGTGAAGAGCTGATCCTCTCCGGGGCCGACATTGTGAAAGTTGGCATTGGCCCGGGGTCCGTTTGCACCACGCGCGTGAAAACCGGTGTGGGTTATCCGCAGCTGTCTGCGGTAATTGAATGCGCTGACGCTGCGCACGGTCTGGGCGGCCAGATCATCAGCGACGGTGGCTGCACCATGCCAGGCGATGTCGCGAAAGCCTTCGGCGGCGGCGCGGATTTCGTGATGCTCGGCGGCATGCTGGCAGGCCACGAAGAGAGCGGCGGTACCGTGGTGGAAGAGAACGGCGAGAAATTCATGCTGTTCTACGGAATGAGCTCTGAATCCGCGATGACCCGTCACGTGGGCGGTGTCGCGAAATACCGTGCGGCGGAAGGCAAAACCGTTAAGCTGCCACTGCGCGGCCCGGTCGAAAACACGGCGCGCGATATCCTCGGCGGTCTGCGTTCTGCCTGCACCTACGTTGGTGCTTCCCGCCTGAAAGAGCTGACGAAACGCACGACGTTTATCCGCGTTCAGGAGCAGGAAAACCGCGTATTTAATAGCCTCTGACGGCTACGGCTGGCGCGCGTCCGTGCGCCAGCGTTACCCCGCGCTCATTGCATCCCCCAGATGGAAAATCGGCAGATACATTGCCACCACCAGCGTGCCGATAATCAGACCCGTCACGACCAGTAGCAAAGGCTCAAGAAGCGCCGCCAGATTGTCTGCCTGCTGAAATGTCTGTTCCGTATGGTGGCGGGCCAGATTCATCAGCATCACATCCAGTGAACCCGACACTTCTCCGGTGCGAATGAGCTGAATACACAGTGGCGTAAAAACAGAGGCCTTCTGGAAGGAGGACCACACGGGCATACCCTGTTCGATATCGCTGCGTATCTCACGGAGTTTCTCCTGCCAGTAGCCCCTCTCAACGGTCTCCTCCACACTCTCCAGTCCTTGTAAAAAGGCAATTCCGGCCTGCTGGGTTAATGACAGCACGGTAAAAATCTGCCCCAGTTTTTGCCCGCGCGTCAGCGTGCCCATCACCGGTACGTGTAACAAGACATACTGCCAGCGTGGATGCCGCCGCAGCTTACAGGCGATGACAACCATTGCCACGAGCAGGGTCAAAAGGGTGAGGATATGCGCCTGAACCAAGGCCGCCAGCCCCATGACTGCCTGCGTGAGCAAAGGGAGCGGGGTGTTGAACGTTTTGTAGATTGCAGCAAACTCAGGCAAAACCAGCGTGACCATCGCCAGCACCACGAAAACGGCCAGCGTCAGGATGATCAGCGGATAGCGCAGCGCTTTCTTCACCTTCGCACTAAGCTGCTGCTGGGATTTTTGTTGCTGCGCAAGCTGACGGCAGCAGGCTTCGAGCTTACCCGTCAGCTCACCCGTCTTCACCATTGAGACATAAAGAGGGCTAAACACCTCTGGCCATTTCTTCATGGCCTCTGACAGGGCGCAACCTTCGCTCAGGTCATCAGCAAGACTGTGCAGCAGCGCCTGCCAGTGCTGCAAAGGATGCTGTTCCGCCAGCATGTGCAGGCTTTGGGATAGCGTGAGTCCAGCCTGTAGCAGCGTGGCGAGCTGGCGAAAAATATCGTAGCAGTGCTGCACCTGCCATCGGTGGCGCTGCTGACAGCGTTTTAGCGCCAGCGGGTGCAGTTGTTTAAGCACCAGAGCCGTGTAAGCTGCGTCACGGTCGATGGCCCAGAGGGTGCCGGTTTGCACCTCCCCCTCGGTGTTCAGGGCACGCCAGCGCCAGAGCGAATTAGCAGCCATCGGGCATTCCCAGGACGCGCAACAGCTCTTCGAGCGTGGTCAGCCCTTGTTCTACGGCCATGCAGCCATGCTCAAACAAAGAGGTCATTCCCGCCTGACGAGCGCTGGACCCAATCACCTCCGTGCTTGCTCCGCTGGCGATGGCCTGCCGCAGCGTGTCGTCGATGACGAGCACTTCAAAAATGGCTACGCGACCATAAAAACCGTGGTAGCAGCGATCGCAGCCGGTGGGTTGCCAGCGAGGAAGCGGCCGGGGCCACAGCGTGCGGGGTAATTCGGTGTGGCGGCTGGCTTCCTGTCGGCAGTACGGACATAAACGGCGCACCAGTCGCTGGGCAATCACCATCGAGAGCGCCGAAGAGATCATCCAGCGCGCGACGCCCATCTGTTGCAGCCGTACCAGCGTTTCAGTCGTCGAATTAGTATGGAGGGTGGACAGCACCAGATGCCCGGTTTGCGCCGCCTTAATGGCAATTTCTGCCGTTTCGCCGTCACGAATTTCACCCACCATAATGATGTCAGGATCCTGCCTGAGCAGGGCACGCAGCACGCTCTGAAAGGTCAGCCCCGCGCGCGGATTAATCTGTGTCTGGTTTAAGCCTGCAAGCGGGATTTCAACGGGATCTTCCACGCTGCAAATATTGACGTCAGGGGTATTTCGCGCCTGTAACGCGCTGTACAGCGTCACCGTTTTCCCGCTACCGGTCGGGCCGGTGACCAGAATCAACCCCTGAGGGCTGTTAAGCGCCCCGGCAAAACGGGCCTGCTGGTCTGCGCTCATCCCCAGCTGTTCAAGCTCCAGTGCCTGCTGTACCTGGTGAAGCAGACGAAGCACGATTTTTTCTCCGCCGCTACAGGGAAGGGTTGCGATACGAAAAGAGACGGGGATGCTTGCCAGCTCCACCGTAAACTGGCCGTCCTGCGGCAGGCGGCGCTCCGCAATATCCAGTTGACCCAGCACCTTCAGGCGTGCGGCAAGCGTCGTCCCGAGGGCGGCAGAGATCGGCGGTTGCGGGTAGAGAACACCGTCGATTCGCAAACGGATCTGGTAGCCGTGCTCCGTCGGTTCAATATGGATGTCAGAAGCCCGCTGGTTTACTGCGTGCTGCAACGTTGTACTGAGCACGTCAGCGGCTGAGTTTGGCGCTATGCCCGGCAGGTGTGATGATGAGACGGACTGAAGCCGTTTTTCCATCCGTTCTGCCGTCCAGCACTCAATATCAATACGCTTCTGCGTGGCGAAGCGTAACGCTTCCATCAGCTCAGAGGCAGGATTACCCACCACCGCAATGCTGATCATATCGGCGTCGCTTGCGAGTAGCAGTGCGTGATGGCGCTGACAGAGCGTCATTAGCTGTTCGGTATTCATTGTCCACTCCTGTCAGTTGTTGTCGAAGCGGAAAACATCTTCACAAGCTTGTCTGAGCGCCGTGTCGGACGCAATTTTGCAGTCACGCGTCCAGCCCGTCATACCGTTACCGTCGCTCCAGATCGGTGTCATGAGCACTTCAAGTCCGTTAAGGCTTTCCTGCCCTGTTAACGATACGGCCCCCTTTGCCACGCTCATCGCTGAAACGTAACGTGTGGTTGTCGGGGAGGGGATGCCATTGGTGCCTGCGTCGCAGCTATCCACACCACCACGATCCAGGGCGCAAAGCTCAATGGCGGTGCGGTAGGGGATGAACGTTTGCAGCAAATCGGTGAGCGCCGCTTTTTGCAGGTAGTTCTGATAGGCCGGGACGCCAATGGCGCTCAGGATGGCAATAATGCCAATGACCACCATTAGCTCAATCAGGGTAAATCCTTGTTGTCTGTTCATGTCTGCTCCTTACGTTAAGTGGCGCTACTGTGGCAGTGCCAGCATGCAGAAACGAGGGACAAAAGCGTGAACGTGAAGGGGCTTTCAGGGAAATGATTCAGTGTTGCAGAGAAGGACAGCGTAATTGCGAGCGGTTTCGTATTTCCCCTCTCCGGGCGGAGAGGGGAGGATAATTTATTTGAAGCGCATCGAGAGGTCGAGGGCGCGGACGTGCTTGGTCAGGGCGCCAACGGAGATGTAATCGACGCCGGTTTCAGCAAATTCGCGGATGGTGTCGAACGTCACGTTGCCGGACACCTCAAGCTGCGCCTGGCCGTTTGTGCGTTTGACCGCTTCACGCATCTGCTCCGTGTCGAAGTTATCGAGCATGATGATGTCAGCCCCCGCTTTAATGGCCTCGTCCAGCTCCTCCAGCGTTTCCACTTCCACTTCGACCGGCACATCCGGATGCAGCCAGAAGGCTTTTTCCACGGCCTGACGCACCGAGCCAGAGGCAATAATGTGGTTCTCTTTGATCAGGAAGGCATCGGATAGCCCCAGACGATGGTTGGCGCCGCCACCGCAGAGTACCGCGTATTTCAGCGCGGTCCGCAGGCCCGGCAGGGTTTTACGGGTATCCAGCAGCTGCGTGCGGGTGCCTGCCAGCAGGTCAACGTAGCGGCGTACTTCACTGGCAACGCCAGAGAGCGTTTGCACAAAATTGAGCGCGGTGCGTTCACCGGTCAGCAAGACGCGGGACGGGCCGTCCAGCTCGAACAGTGGCTGATTCGCCGTGACCGCATCACCGTCTTCAACGTGCCATGTTACCTGCACCTCGTCGCCTGCCAGCTGGGTAAAGACCTCCTCAACCCAGCGTTTGCCGCAGAAAACCCCCGCTTCGCGGGTGATGATCACCGCATGCGAGCGTGTCTCTTTTGGCAACAATTGGGCGGTAATATCGTTATCGGCGCTGACGTCGCCGCCGAGATCTTCTTTCAGGGCATGGGCAACGCTTGCCGGGATATCACTATTAATACGTTCCAGAAGCGCGTCACGTCGGTGGTCGGGGTTATAGCGGCGAGGCGGCATGATAAAACTCCAAATTGGTAACGAATCATAATATTGAAACATGCTACTCTGAACCGAGTAACAGCACCATAGATAAGGAGTTCCAGCATGTTGTTAGAAAACGGATGGCTGGTGGACGCGCGGCATGTACCGTCGCCGCACCACGACTGCCGCCCGGAGGATGAAAAGCCCACACTGCTGGTGGTTCACAATATTAGTCTCCCGCCGGGTGAGTTTGGCGGTCCGTGGATCGATGCGTTATTCACTGGAACGATAGATCCCGATGCCCACCCCTTCTTTGCTGAGATTGCGCATCTGCGCGTATCGGCGCACTGTCTGATCCGTCGTGATGACGAAGTGGTTCAGTATGTTCCTTTTGATAAGCGAGCCTGGCATGCTGGCGTGTCGATGTATCAGGGGCGCGAGCGGTGCAATGATTTCTCTATTGGAATTGAACTGGAAGGAACGGACACCACGCCTTACACCGATGCGCAATATGAGAAACTGGTTGCTGTAACGCAAACGTTAATCGGGCGCTATCCCGCCATTGCAGACAATATTACAGGGCACAGCGACATCGCCCCCGAAAGAAAAACCGACCCCGGCCCGGCGTTTGACTGGTCCCGGTTTCACGCCATGCTTACCACGTCGTCAGATAAGGAGATAACATGACGTTGTTTACCATGCTGCTGGTTATGATCGCTGAACGCCTGTTTAAGCTCGGCGAGCACTGGCATCTGGATCATCGGCTGGAGGTGTTATTCCGCCGCATCAGGCATTTTTCCATGCTGCGCACGTTGCTGATGGCGGCAGGCGTGATGGCGATTACGTTCCTGTTGCTGCGCTCGCTTTACGGCCTCTTTTTCAACGTGCCGCTGCTGGTGGTGTGGATCCTGCTCGGCGTGCTGTGTATTGGCGCGGGCAAGGTGCGTTTGCACTATCACGCGTATCTGAAAGCCGCTTCCCGGGATGATGCCCACGCGCGCGGCGCGATGGCGAGCGAGCTGACGATGATCCACGGCGTACCGCCGGACTGCGATGAACGCGAGTTTCTGCGGGAGCTGCAAAACGCGCTGCTGTGGATCAACTTCCGTTACTACCTGGCGCCGCTGTTCTGGTTCGTGGTGGGCGGACCCTGGGGGCCGGTACTGCTGATGGGTTATGCGTTCCTGCGCGCCTGGCAGACCTGGCTTGCCCGCTATCTTACGCCGCATGAACGTCTACAGTCCGGCATTGATGCCATCCTGCACGTGCTCGACTGGCTTCCGGTGCGTCTGGTAGGCGTGGTCTATGCCCTCATCGGTCACGGTGAAAAGGCGCTGCCCGCGTGGTTTGTCTCCCTTGCAGACCGCCATACCTCGCAGTATCAGGTTTTAACCCGACTGGCACAGTTCTCGCTGGCGCGTGAGCCGCACACGGATAAAGTCGCAACGCCAAAGGCTGCCGTCTCGATGGCAAAGAAAACGTCGTTTGTGGTGGTGGTGATTGTGGCGCTGCTGACGATTTACGGCACGCTGGTTTAAGCCAGCGCGCCGAAGCCGTTACAGCGTATCTGCGGGCGGGATGCCGAAATCAGGCATCCCGTTTTCGTTCCAGCGGATGAGTTTCAGGCGAGTATGGCGATTGGGATCGTAAAGCGGATCGCCTTCAATTTCAGTGTAGTTTCGCGCGTGGTAGACCAGCACATCTTCGCCTTCCGGCGTCTGCGTAAAGCTGTTATGGCCTGGCCCATACTGACGGTTTTCGTAGCTGGTGACAAACACCGGGCGCGGGGATTTATGCCAGTTAGCCGGGTTTTGCGGATCGGCATTCAGGTCTGCCCACAGTAATCCCATGCAGTAGTTCTCGTCGGTGGCGCTGGCGGAATAGCTGATAAACAGCTTATCGCCATGGAACAGCACCGCCGGGCCTTCGTTGACCCAGAACCCACGGCACTCCCAGTCATATTCCGGTTTACTGAGCATCACCGGCTCGCCTTTCAGCGTCCACGGATTTTCCATTTCACACAGGTAAAGATTGGAGTTACCGGAAATATCCGGGGCTTTTTGCGCCCACAGATACCAGCGTTTACCCTGATGAACAAAGGTGGTGGCATCCAGCGCGAAGGTGTCAAACGGGGTTTTGATTTGCCCTTTTTCCACCCACGTACCGGTGAGCGGATCGCCGTCTGCGCATTCAATGGCAAACATGCGATGCTGGAACATCCCGAGCTGATCAAGCGCCTGGGTATGCGTGGCGGCAAAATAGATGTACCACCTGCCGTCGATATGATGCAGCTCCGGTGCCCAGATCAGCTGGCTCATCGGGCCGGTGTCGGGCTTGCGCCAGACAACCACCTCTTCGGCATCGCGTAAACCTTCCAGCGAGTCCGCGCAGCGGATCGCCAGCCGATCGTACTCCGGTACGGAGGCGATAAAGTAATATTGCCCATCGTGACGCAGGATATACGGGTCGGCGCGTTGTTCAATAAACGGGTTTGGCCAGGTTTGCATTCGGCTTTCCTTATTTAGTCTCAGCGGCTTTGAGTTCCTGATAATCGTTCAGCTCGCGATAGTTGGTGCGACGCTTTTCCAGATCGGACTGGATCTGCTTCATGGTCTCACGGTCCACTTTCAGCAGACGTACTACGCCCGCGGTAATTAAGTATCCAATGCCGGGAATGACGGTAAACAGCAGCACGATCCCGTTGATGGCGTCCGCGCTCTGCGCTTTTGCGCCCGCGTCGTAGCCGTACCAGGAGAGCAGGAAGCCGACCATTGCCCCGGCAATCGCCAGACCCAGCTTCAGGAAGAAGATGTTGCCGGAGAAGCTGATCCCGGTGATGCGTTTCCCGGTTTTCCACTCGCCGTAGTCATCCACGTCGGCCATCAGGGACCAGTGCAGCGGTGACGGGATCTGGTGCAGGATGTTCAGCAGGACGTAGAGCACGACAATAGTTGTCGTCGCTTTCGGGTCGAAGAAGTAAAAGGCGCAGGAGAAAATCGCCAGCACGATGTTGGTCCAGAAGAAGACCTTCAGCTTACACCAGCGGTCGGTCAGCACTTTCGCCAGCATACTGCCGAACATCATGCCGACCACGCCCAGGCTGATAAACAGCGTGGCGAAATGGGTGCTTTGCCCCATGACCCAAGTGACGTAATACATGGTGGCCGCCATGCGGATAAAGCCAGGGCAGACGTTGCACAGGGTTAACAGCAGGATCCGCACCCACTGGTCGTTCTTCCACACGTCTTTCAGGTCGTTTTTCAGTTCGTCATGGGTTTGCACCGCCGGACGCACGCGCTCGCGCACCGTGGCGAAGCAGAACAGGAACATGCAGGTACCAATCAGCGCCAGCACGGTCATCGCCATCTGGTAGCCTTTGGCTTTGTTATCCCCACCGAACCAGTCGGCCATCGGCAGGAGCGTTAGCGACAGCAGCAGAGTGGCGATACCAACCATAACAAAACGGTAGGACTGGCAGGCAACGCGCTCTTTCGGGTCGTTGGTGATCACTCCGCCCAGCGAGCAGTAGGGAATGTTGATAGCCGTATAGGTCAGCGACAGCAGGAAGTAGGTGACAAAGGCATAGATAACTTTGCTGTTATAGCTCCACTCCGGCGTGGTGAACATCAGAATGCTGAACAGCGCATAGGGGAAGGCAATCCACAGCAGCCATGGACGAAACCGGCCATATTTGCTGCGGGTACGGTCGGCAATCGCGCCCATAATTGGGTCCGTGATGGCATCAATGACGCGTACGGACAGGAGTAAAACGCCAACCAGTGCAGGAGCCAGACCAAAAATATCCGTATAAAAGTAGTTAACAAATAACATGATGGCGCCAAAGATAATGTTGCATCCGGCGTCACCCATGCCATAGCCGATCTTTTCTTTTACTGACAGTTTGTTGTTATTCATCGACAGCTCTCCGGGTTTCGGTATGGAGAGAATTATTCGCTGGCAAACGAATATATGCGTTGCAATATAAAGGCGGTGATATGGAGGATTTTGCTGTAGGCGCGAATTTGTGAGGAAGGTAACAAGACGCTGTACCCGCAACCGCGAGTACAGCGAGAAAACACTTAGTGCGCTTTCACCGTTTTGGCATTTTTCTGTTTCACCATATAACCCACGCCGAGGATCGCAATCCAGACCGGGATCAGGTAGACGGAAATCGCCATGCCTGGGGTGATGAGCATGATGACCAGCACAGCTGCCATGAACAGCAGGCAAACCCAGTTCCCCAGCGGATAGAGCAGGGCAGGGAAGCGCGTGGTTACGCCCTGCTGGTGCTTGGCGCGGCGGAACTTGATGTGCGCGAGGCTAATCATCGCCCAGTTAATCACCAGCGCGGAAACCACCAGCGCCATCAGCAGACCGAAGGCAGATTCCGGTGCCAGGTAGTTAATCAGAACGCACAGCGCCGTCACGACCGCCGACACGATGATGGTATTAACCGGTACGCCACGCTTATCAACGGTAAGCAGCGCTTTCGGTGCGTTGCCCTGTTGCGCCAGGCCGAACAGCATACGGCTGTTGCAGTAAACGCAGCTGTTATAAACGGAGAGCGCGGCGGTCAGCACCACGACGTTGAGCGCGTTCGCCACGAAGGTGTCGCCCAGCTCGTGGAAGATGAGCACAAACGGGCTGGTATCCGCCGTCACGCGCGTCCATGGCAGCAGGGAGAGCAGGACCGCCAGGGAGCCCACATAGAAGATCAGAATACGGTAGATAACCTGGTTAGTGGCTTTCGGGATGCTCTGCTCCGGGTTGTCGGCTTCCGCGGCGGTGATGCCCACCAGCTCCAGACCGCCGAAGGAGAACATGATAATTGCCATCATCATCACCAGACCGGTCATGCCGTGCGGCAGGAACCCGCCTTGCTCCCAAAGGTTGCGCACGGTGGCCTGTGGACCGCCGTTGCCGCTGAACAGCAGCCAGCCGCCGAAGATGATCATCGCTACAACGGCAATCACTTTGATGATGGCAAACCAGAACTCCATCTCACCAAACACTTTTACGTTGGTCAGGTTAATGGCATTGATAATGACGAAGAAGGCCGCCGCAGACGCCCAGGTGGGGATCTCCGGGTACCAGAACTGAATGTATTTCCCAACGGCGGTCAGCTCGGCCATGGCAACCAGAACGTACAGAACCCAGTAGTTCCACCCCGAGGCGAAACCTGCGAAGCTGCCCCAGTATTTATAGGCGAAGTGGCTGAATGAGCCTGCGACCGGCTCCTCAACAACCATTTCACCTAACTGGCGCATAATCAGAAATGCAATAAAACCCGCAATCGCGTACCCCAGAATAATGCCCGGACCGGCCGACTGGATAACCGATGCACTGCCCAGAAACAGGCCTGTACCAATAGCACCGCCCAGGGCGATGAGCTGAATATGGCGGTTTTTAAGGCCGCGCTTTAGCTGATCGCCATGCTGTTGAGCTTCCATTTGAAACCTCGTGTGTGGTTGTTATGTTCACGCTGTGCGTGTGTAATTATGAAAGTCCATATTCTGTATTTATTTCTTTACGGTTAACTATACCGAAAAAAGCGGAGATGGCTTCCGTTAGCGCAAGAATAGTGGTAAGCGCCAGCGAATGCACCTGCTTTATGAAGGGATGAAGACGACTTGAATAAAAAGAAACCAATTGTAAATCGGTACGTTAACCCCTCATACCCCAACCTATAGAATAGAAATGCGTCAGAAGAGGGCGAATTTTCATTTTTTGCCTTGTTGAATCGCTTCAGATTGCAAAAACCCTCGTTTCATTATGGTTAAAACTGCCTCTTTGGTAGTAACCATTTCATTTGTGCAAAGTTACATTCCTGAAACGTTAGTTCTGTAAGGTTGTTAAAATGTGCCGGGTTTACTGATTTCAATCAAAACCAATATGGACAGAAGGTGAATACTTTGTTACTTTAGCGATACGAACATGAAATTGGTAAGACCAATTGACTCCGGGCAAAAAGGCGTAAGACAGGGAATATGGCCTACAGCAAAATTCGCCAACCAAAACTTTCCGATGTGATTGAGCAGCAGCTGGAGTTTTTGATTCTCGAAGGGACACTGCGCCCGGGCGAGAAACTCCCGCCAGAACGCGAGCTGGCAAAACAGTTCGACGTTTCACGCCCCTCTCTGCGTGAGGCGATTCAACGTCTCGAAGCAAAGGGCCTGTTGCTCCGTCGCCAGGGTGGCGGAACCTTTGTGCAAAACAGCCTGTGGCAGAGCTTCAGCGACCCGCTGGTAGAACTTCTCTCTGACCACCCAGAATCCCAGTTTGATCTGCTTGAGACCCGTCACGCGCTGGAAGGTATCGCGGCCTATTACGCCGCCCTTCGCAGCACTGATGAAGACCGCGTACGTATTCGCGAGCTGCATCAGGCCATTGAACGGGCACAGCAGTCCGGCGATTTAGACGCCGAGTCCAATGCCGTCGTCCAGTATCAAATTGCCGTCACCGAAGCGGCGCACAACGTGGTGCTCCTCCATCTGCTACGCTGCATGGAGCCGATGCTGGCCCAGAACGTTCGTCAGAATTTTGAATTGTTGTATGCCCGTCGGGAGATGCTCCCACTGGTAAGCAACCATCGCACCCGAGTATTCGAGGCGATAATGGCCGGGGAACCGGAGCAGGCGCGCGAAGCGTCGCACCGCCATCTGGCTTTCATTGAGGAAATCTTGCTGGACCGCAGCCGTGAACAATCGCGTCGCGAACGTTCATTACGCCGCATACAGCAACGAAAGGATTAAGCGCCAGGTACTTTTAGAGCGCGGCAACTAAACGCAGAACCTGTCTTATTGTGTTTTCTGGCGAAAATACAATGGGACAGGTTCCAGACAAATCAACGTATTAGATAGATAAGGAATACCCCCATGTCAGAACGTCTCCAAAATGACGTGGATCCGATCGAAACTCGCGACTGGCTACAGGCGATCGAATCGGTTATCCGTGAAGAAGGTGTTGAGCGCGCTCAGTATCTGATTGATCAGCTGCTTTCAGAAGCACGCAAAGGCGGCGTGAAAGTGGCTTCAGGTGCAGGGGCTAGCAACTACGTAAACACGATTGCCGTCGAAGACGAACCGGAATACCCGGGCAATCTGGATCTGGAACGCCGTATCCGTTCTGCTATCCGCTGGAACGCCATCATGACCGTTCTGCGCGCATCCAAGAAGGACCTGGAACTGGGTGGCCACATGGCGTCCTTCCAGTCTTCTGCGACCATTTACGAAGTGTGCTTCAACCACTTCTTCCGTGCAGCTAACGAGAAAGATGGCGGCGATCTGGTGTACTTCCAGGGCCACATCTCTCCGGGCATCTATGCACGTGCTTTCCTGGAAGGTCGTCTGACTGAAGAGCAGATGAACAACTTCCGTCAGGAAGTTCACGGTAAGGGTCTGTCTTCTTACCCGCACCCTAAACTGATGCCTGAGTTCTGGCAGTTCCCGACCGTATCTATGGGTCTGGGTCCAATCGGTGCGATCTATCAGGCTAAATTCCTGAAGTACCTGGAACACCGTGGTCTGAAAGACACCTCTGAGCAGACCGTTTACGCCTTCCTGGGCGACGGTGAAATGGATGAGCCAGAATCTAAAGGCGCGATCACCATCGCGACCCGTGAGAAGCTGGACAACCTGTGCTTCATCATCAACTGTAACCTGCAACGTCTGGATGGTCCGGTAACCGGTAACGGCAAGATCATCAACGAACTGGAAGGCATCTTCGCAGGTGCTGGCTGGAACGTGATCAAAGTGATGTGGGGCGGTCGTTGGGATGAGCTGCTGCGTAAAGACACCAGCGGTAAACTGATCCAGCTGATGAACGAAACCGTTGACGGCGACTACCAGACCTTCAAATCCAAAGACGGTGCCTACGTTCGTGAGCACTTCTTCGGCAAATATCCTGAAACCGCAGCCCTGGTTGCAGACTGGACTGACGAGCAGATCTGGGCGCTGAACCGCGGTGGTCACGATCCGAAGAAAGTTTACGCTGCACTGAAAAAAGCGCGTGAAACCAAAGGTAAAGCGACTGTGATCCTGGCCCACACCATTAAAGGTTACGGCATGGGTGATACCGCAGAAGGTAAAAACATCGCTCACCAGGTTAAGAAAATGAACATGGACGGCGTGCGTTATATCCGCGATCGTTTCAACGTTCCAGTGACCGATGAGCAGGTAGAAAAACTGTCTTACATCACCTTCCCGGAAGGTTCTGAAGAGCACAAGTACCTGCACGAACGTCGTCAGGCGCTGAAAGGCTACCTGCCTGCTCGTCAGCCTAACTTCACCGAGAAGCTGGAACTGCCAGCGCTGGAAGATTTCTCTCAGCTGCTGGAAGAGCAGAACAAAGAGATCTCTACCACTATCGCTTTCGTTCGTGCCCTGAACGTGATGCTGAAGAACAAGTCGATCAAAGATCGTCTGGTTCCAATCATCGCCGACGAAGCGCGTACTTTCGGTATGGAAGGTCTGTTCCGTCAAATCGGTATCTACAGCCCGAACGGTCAGCAGTACACCCCGCAGGACCGTGAGCAGGTTGCATACTACAAAGAAGACGAGAAAGGTCAGATCCTTCAGGAAGGTATCAACGAACTGGGTGCAGGCGCATCCTGGCTGGCTGCTGCGACTTCTTACAGCACCAACAACCTGCCGATGATCCCGTTCTACATCTACTACTCCATGTTCGGGTTCCAGCGTATCGGTGACCTGTGCTGGCAGGCAGGCGACCAGCAGGCTCGCGGCTTCCTGATCGGGGGTACTTCTGGTCGTACGACCCTGAACGGTGAAGGTCTACAGCACGAAGATGGTCACAGCCACATTCAGTCTCTGACTATCCCTAACTGTATCTCTTACGACCCGTCTTACGCGTACGAAGTGGCAGTCATCATGCATGACGGCTTGCAGCGCATGTACGGTGAAGCGCAAGAGAATATTTACTACTACATCACCACCCTGAACGAAAACTACCACATGCCGGCAATGCCAGCAGGTGCCGAGGAAGGTATCCGTAAAGGTATCTACAAACTCGAAACCATCGAAGGTAGCAAAGGTAAAGTTCAGCTGCTGGGCTCCGGTTCTATCCTGCGTCACGTTCGTGAAGCAGCGCAGATCCTGGCGAAAGACTACGGTGTGGGTTCCGATGTGTACTCTGTTACCTCCTTCACTGAACTGGCGCGTGATGGCCAGGATTGTGAGCGCTGGAACATGCTGCACCCAATGGAAACCCCACGCGTTCCGTACATCGCTCAGGTGATGAACGACGCGCCAGCGGTGGCGTCTACTGACTATATGAAACTGTTCGCTGAGCAGGTTCGTACTTACGTTCCAGCTGATGATTATCGCGTACTGGGTA
Source organism: Enterobacter sp. MGH 33 (assembly GCF_000534535.1). Lineage (NCBI taxonomy): Bacteria > Pseudomonadati > Pseudomonadota > Gammaproteobacteria > Enterobacterales > Enterobacteriaceae > Enterobacter > Enterobacter sp. MGH 33. Next base: position 1,104,409 of record NZ_KI973212.1, read on the forward strand.
CTGACGGCTTCGGTCGTTCTGACAGCCGCGAAAACCTGCGTCACCACTTCGAAGTTGATGCTTCCTACGTGGTAGTAGCAGCACTGGGCGAACTGGCTAAACGTGGCGAAATCGATAAGAAAGTGGTTGCAGACGCAATTACCAAATTCAACATCGATGCAGATAAAGTTAACCCGCGTCTGGCGTAAGAGGTAAAAGAATAATGGCTATCGAAATCAATGTACCGGACATCGGGGCTGATGAAGTTGAAATCACCGAGATCCTGGTCAAAGTGGGCGACAAAGTTGAAGCTGAACAGTCGCTGATCACCGTAGAAGGCGACAAAGCTTCTATGGAAGTCCCGTCTCCTCAGGCTGGCATCGTTAAAGAGATCAAAGTCTCTGTTGGCGATAAAACCGAGACCGGTAAACTGATCATGATTTTCGATTCCGCCGACGGTGCAGCAGCTGCTGCACCTGCGCAGGAAGAGAAGAAAGAAGCAGCACCTGCTGCTGCTCCAGCAGCGGCCGCGGCAGCGAAAGAAGTGAACGTGCCTGACATCGGCGGTGACGAAGTTGAAGTCACTGAAATCCTGGTGAAAGTGGGCGATACCGTTGCGGCCGAGCAGTCACTGATCACCGTAGAAGGCGACAAAGCCTCTATGGAAGTGCCGGCACCGTTCGCGGGTACCGTTAAAGAGATCAAGATCAACACCGGCGACAAAGTGTCTACAGGTTCCCTGATCATGATTTTCGAAGTGGCGGGCGCTGAAGGCGCTGCGGCTCCAGCGAAAGCGGAAGCTGCTCCGGCTCCAGCGGCTGCTGGCGGCGTGAAAGACGTTAACGTACCGGACATCGGCGGTGACGAAGTTGAAGTGACCGAAGTGATGGTAAAAGTGGGCGACAAAGTTGCCGCTGAACAGTCACTGATCACCGTTGAAGGCGACAAAGCTTCTATGGAAGTGCCTGCGCCGTTCGCCGGTACCGTTAAAGAGATCAAAATCAACACCGGCGACAAAGTATCTACCGGCTCTCTGATCATGGTCTTCGAAGTGGAAGGCGCAGCACCTGCCGCCGCTCCAGCTGCCGCGGCTGCTCCGGCACCGGCTGCTGCACCGGCTCAGGCTGCTAAACCGGCTGCTGCCCCTGCTGCTAAAGCAGAAAAATCTGAGTTCGCTGAAAACGACGCTTACGTCCACGCGACTCCGCTGATTCGTCGCCTGGCGCGCGAATTCGGTGTGAACCTGGCGAAAGTGAAGGGCACTGGTCGTAAAGGCCGTATCCTGCGCGAAGACGTTCAGGCTTACGTGAAAGATGCGGTGAAACGCGCCGAAGCTGCACCTGCTGCTGCCGGTGGCGGTATCCCGGGCATGCTGCCATGGCCGAAAGTAGACTTCAGCAAGTTCGGTGAAATCGAAGAAGTGGAACTGGGCCGTATCCAGAAAATCTCGGGTGCGAACCTGAGCCGTAACTGGGTAATGATCCCGCACGTTACCCACTTCGATAAGACCGATATCACCGATCTGGAAGCGTTCCGTAAACAGCAGAACGCCGAAGCTGAGAAGCGTAAGCTGGACGTGAAGTTCACTCCAGTGGTCTTCATCATGAAAGCGGTTGCCGCTGCCCTTGAGCAGATGCCTCGCTTCAACAGCTCCCTGTCCGAAGACGGCCAGAAGCTGACGCTGAAGAAATACATCAACATCGGTGTTGCGGTTGATACGCCAAATGGTCTGGTTGTTCCGGTCTTCAAAGACGTGAACAAGAAGAGCGTCACTGAGCTGTCCCGTGAACTGACCACCATCTCCAAAAAAGCGCGTGATGGTAAGCTGACTGCCGGCGAAATGCAGGGCGGCTGCTTCACTATCTCCAGCATCGGCGGCCTGGGTACCACCCACTTCGCGCCGATTGTGAACGCGCCGGAAGTGGCTATCCTCGGTGTGTCCAAGTCCGCGATGGAGCCGGTGTGGAATGGCAAAGAGTTCGTGCCGCGTCTGATGATGCCAATCTCTCTGTCCTTCGACCACCGCGTGATCGACGGGGCTGATGGTGCGCGTTTCATCACCATCATCAACAACATGCTGAGCGACATTCGCCGCCTGGTGATGTAATCGAAAAGCCGGCCAGTCGGCCGGCTTTTTTCTGATAATCTCATGGGGTTTTTGAGGTTATTGGTGAAAGCGATAATTCGTGAGCCGTTTGTTGTTTCAAAATTGTTAACAATTTTGTAAAATACGGGCGGATAGAACGACCCGGTGGACGACGGGTATACATTAAGAGGTCATGATGAGCACAGAAATCAAAACTCAGGTCGTAGTACTTGGGGCAGGCCCGGCAGGTTACTCCGCAGCATTTCGCGCCGCGGATTTAGGTCTGGAAACCGTCATCGTAGAACGTTACAGCACCCTCGGCGGTGTTTGTCTGAACGTCGGCTGTATCCCTTCTAAAGCGCTGCTGCACGTAGCGAAAGTTATCGAAGAAGCCAAAGCGCTGGCTGAACACGGTATCGTCTTCGGCGAGCCGAAAACCGACATCGACAAAATTCGTACCTGGAAAGAGAAAGTTATCACTCAGCTGACCGGCGGTCTGGCGGGTATGGCCAAAGGCCGTAAGGTGAAAGTGGTAAACGGTCTGGGTAAATTCACCGGTGCGAACACCCTGGAAGTGGAAGGCGAAAACGGCAAAACCGTGATTAACTTCGACAACGCGATCATCGCGGCAGGCTCTCGCCCAATCGAACTGCCATTCATTCCACATGAAGATCCACGCGTGTGGGATTCCACCGATGCGCTGGAGCTGAAAACCGTTCCTAAGCGCCTGCTGGTTATGGGCGGCGGTATCATCGGTCTGGAAATGGGTACCGTGTACCATGCGCTGGGTTCAGAGATCGACGTGGTTGAAATGTTCGACCAGGTTATCCCGGCTGCCGACAAAGACATCGTTAAAGTCTTCACCAAACGCATCAGCAAGAAATTCAACCTGATGCTGGAAACCAAAGTGACTGCCGTTGAAGCGAAAGAAGACGGTATTTACGTTTCCATGGAAGGCAAAAAAGCCCCATCCGAACCACAGCGTTACGACGCCGTGCTGGTGGCTATCGGTCGTGTGCCGAACGGTAAAAACCTCGACGCGGGCAAAGCTGGCGTGGAAGTGGACGACCGTGGCTTCATCCGCGTTGACAAACAGCTGCGCACCAACGTGCCGCACATCTTTGCTATCGGCGATATCGTCGGTCAGCCAATGCTGGCGCACAAAGGTGTTCACGAAGGTCACGTTGCCGCTGAAGTTATCGCCGGCATGAAGCACTACTTCGATCCGAAAGTGATCCCATCTATCGCGTACACCGAGCCAGAAGTTGCATGGGTCGGTCTGACTGAGAAAGAAGCGAAAGAGAAAGGCATCAGCTACGAAACCGCCACCTTCCCGTGGGCTGCTTCTGGCCGTGCTATCGCTTCCGACTGCGCAGACGGTATGACCAAACTGATCTTCGACAAAGAGACTCACCGTGTTATCGGTGGTGCGATTGTCGGTACCAACGGCGGCGAGCTGCTGGGTGAAATCGGTCTGGCTATCGAAATGGGCTGTGACGCGGAAGACATCGCGCTGACCATCCACGCTCACCCGACTCTGCACGAGTCCGTGGGCCTGGCGGCAGAAGTGTTTGAAGGTAGCATTACGGACCTGCCAAACGCGAAAGCGAAGAAGAAATAATTTTCTTCAGATGAAAAAAGCGGCCTCAGGCCGCTTTTTTTATGCGCCGCGTTCAGGGGGTGACAGGCTGCCAGGTTTTATCCGGGTGGTATGCAGCGAGCGCCTGCGCTTTCTGCGCCGAATCGTTGCCGAGATTTGCCTGATAAACTTTGTCATCCTGATTAACGACAAAGCTCATTACCCCCGTCTGACCATAGCTCACGGGCCAGGCAACCATCGCAAAGCCATTTTTATCCGGCAGAATGCGGAACCGATAACCGTGATAGCCCATACCTGGCTCCGGCGGGCTGAAGGCGGGACCCAGCGGGCTTGGCGCTTCGCCCGGCGAGATGGGCCAGTACAGGCCGTCTTTTAGCCCTGGCGTGCTGACAATCTTCTGCGCATAGCGGTGGTTCATGGCGTAGTAGCTCTGCTGTGCGTCGACGTAGGCGTGCAGCGCTTCGATAGCCGCGAGTTCGTTGCGGCCGATTTCGCGGGTCAGGATCTCATCCGCCGCTTTCTGCATATCAAATTGCCAGCCCTCTTTTTTCTTCACTACCGGTATGGGGAGTTGCCAGCCGTTATCGCCAACTGACAGATGGGCAATATCGCCGCTGATTTCGGTACGATGGTTTATCTTCCAGTCACGCAGGAATCGAGCCACCGCCTCCGGATCAACCCCTTCAGGTGGCAGATAGTCGCGCCAGTTATCCCCCAGCAGGTCGGCCATCGCGCGCTCATTCTGCTCGCTGATGGCCTTTGTCAGGGCATTGGCTGCCTGCTCAGGCGTGGAGAAGGATTGCTGGGCGCAGGCGAAGGTGGATACCATCAACAACAGCATTCCACCGATCGGTTTCATGTTCATAGCGGCTCCCTTAACGACGATGGAATTCACGGTGTTCGGTATGGTGTTCGGACAGCTGCTGGCGGAAGCTGGCACGCTGTTCACTGTTCAGCGACGCGTGCTGGCGGCTTTGCAGCCCGCGCTGGTGCTGGGCCTGCCAGTTGGCCGAGCGGCTGTCGTTGCCGCTCAGGGCGTTTGCCCGCAGCGGCTGATGCTGAACCTGCGTCGGGCGTCTGGTTTGCGCAAGAGTATTATTCATCCGTTGTGCGTGGGGCTGCGCGCTGTCGTAGCCGCGATAGTTGCTGCGCTGAGAGAGCTGCTTCAGCTGCTGCGCGGACGCTGAATGTTGCGGGAAATGCGCGTCGCCATGCTGTAGCTGTGTGAGGGTTTTGCCCGTCGACTGCTGTACCTGCGCCATCGCGGCCTGCCGCTGGCTATCGCGGTTGACCGGCTGCTGCCGGGTAGCGCTCAGCCCGCCCGGCACTGAAGTCTGATGATAGCGGCTGGCAAGCTGGCTATTGGCGTAGGGCACGCCGTTGCGGTAGGCCGGATTATGCTGCCAGACCTGATGATTATCGGTAAGGTGCTCGCCGGTGATCTTATTGAAGTTATTAACATTAATATTAATGTTATCGCCGTTATGCGAATAACCGCCGTGGTGATCGTCATCATGATCGTGATGGTGATCGTCGTCATCGTCCCAGTCGATGTTGCTGAACAGCGCATAGGTGGTGGCTACGCCGAGACTATAGCCGAAGCCTCTGACAAAACTATTGGTAAACTGCTGGCCGGGAGACGGGGGCAGATACACCGGCGGATAGCTGGCGTTTGGCCACGTACCGTAAACGGTGGAAGGGTTGTAGGTAGGGACATAAACCACCTGTGGATCGGCTGGCTCAATTTTAATCACCGTCGGACTAGCCGACGTTGACGTCGCGGCTGTACTGGTGGAGGCTGGCGCAGATTTTTTCACGGTGGTGACGGTCTGCTGCGGGGTGGATTGCAACGTGCCTGTCTGCTGCGCCAGCAGGCGCAGACGCTGCACGGAATCCATCACATCCTTTGGCTGGGCCAGAAAGGCGTCGCCGAGGCTCTGTACCCACGACGGGTTTTCCCCCATCAGCGACATTAACTGCGGAAAAGCGACCAGCGATTTTACGCTGGCATCCCATGGCTGCCCGCTGACCGCCTGAATGGCGGCATCACCCTGCATTTTAGGGTTGTCCTTGGACCACTGGGCGGCCTGAATCACGCTCGCCGGATAGGTTGAGGCCATCAGAATTTGCGACAGCAGCGCGTCGGGGTAGAGCGCAATGGGCGCGGTCCACTGATCGATCTGCGCGGCGGTATAAGCCGGAGTCGCCACCGGGGCAACCGGCGCAGGTGCAGGAGCGGGAGCGGGTTCCGTTACGCGGCTTTTAACGAACATGACGCCCGAGGCGGCAAACAGCCCCGCACTGCAAAGCAGAACAAGAAGATGTGGTTTAAAAGGCAACTTCATAGATTGACTCCAACGAGACGAGTGCAGTGCCGTGAGGCGTTGCTGTTGCCGCGAGTATCATTCACCCGTGTTTTACAGTTTTAACTTTTGTTGGGAAAACCTCCGAAGCATCCGGATAAAGAGTGTGAGTATTTATTACACAATTATATCGGATGGCTGAACAGGCGACGGAAATTCAGAAGGCCGCGCGAGCGACCAGCAGCGCGTTGTCGGGGTGACGACAGACTTACGGAACTGCTTACGGGCCCGGTGACGGGTTGCTACACCATGCTTAACGATTCAGCAAATTTTTTAATGTTGCTTTTTTGTAAACAGATTAACACTGTGCAGAAATCCTGCTATGCTGCCCGACGCGGTATCGGGCATTTACCCTACAAACTGCTGTCTCACAGGAGCGTGAAGAGAACGCCCGCCGCATATGACAATGAGAGCGAGGAGAACCGTCGTGCTAGAAGAATACCGTAAGCACGTAGCAGAACGTGCCGCCGAGGGAATTGTACCCAAACCGTTAGATGCAACCCAAATGGCCGCGCTCGTCGAGCTGCTGAAGAACCCGCCTGAGGGCGAAGAAGAATTCCTGTTAGATCTGCTGATCAACCGTGTACCGCCTGGCGTAGATGAAGCTGCCTACGTAAAAGCCGGATTCCTTGCCGCCGTTGCCAAAGGCGAAGCCACCTCCCCACTGGTTACTCCTGAAAAAGCGATTGAACTGCTCGGCACCATGCAGGGCGGCTATAACATTCATCCGCTGATTGACGCGCTGGATAACGACAAGCTGGCGCCAATTGCTGCCAAAGCGCTCTCTTCAACGCTGCTGATGTTCGATAACTTCTACGATGTGGAAGAAAAAGCCAAAGCAGGCAACGTTTACGCGAAGCAGGTGATGCAGTCCTGGGCCGATGCCGAATGGTTCCTGAACCGCCCTCAGCTTGCTGAAAAAATTACCGTTACCGTCTTTAAAGTGACCGGTGAAACCAACACCGATGACCTTTCTCCGGCGCCGGATGCATGGTCTCGCCCGGATATCCCACTGCACGCCCTGGCGATGCTGAAAAACGCCCGTGAAGGCATTGAGCCGGATCAGCCAGGCGTGGTTGGCCCGATCAAACAGATCGAAGCCCTGCAACAAAAAGGTTTCCCGCTGGCTTACGTCGGTGACGTGGTTGGTACCGGTTCTTCCCGTAAATCCGCCACCAACTCCGTGCTGTGGTTCATGGGCGACGACATTCCGCACGTGCCGAACAAGCGCGGCGGCGGCCTGTGCCTCGGCGGCAAAATTGCGCCAATCTTCTTCAACACCATGGAAGATGCGGGCGCGCTGCCAATTGAAGTGGACGTGAGCAACCTGAACATGGGCGACGTGATTGACGTTTACCCGTATAAAGGCGAAGTACGCAACCACGAAACCAACGAACTGCTGGCCAGCTTCGAACTGAAAACCGACGTGCTGATCGACGAAGTGCGTGCCGGTGGCCGTATTCCGCTGATCATCGGCCGTGGCCTGACCACCAAAGCGCGTGAAGCGCTGGGTCTGCCGCACAGTGACGTATTCCGTCAGGCGAAAGACGTGGCGGAAAGCAACCGCGGCTTCTCGCTGGCACAGAAAATGGTGGGTCGCGCCTGCGGCGTCGCCGGTATCCGTCCTGGCGCGTACTGCGAACCGAAAATGACCTCCGTGGGGTCTCAGGACACCACTGGCCCAATGACCCGTGACGAACTGAAAGACCTGGCGTGCCTGGGCTTCTCTTCCGATCTGGTGATGCAGTCCTTCTGCCACACCGCGGCGTATCCGAAGCCGGTTGACGTAACCACGCACCACACGCTGCCTGATTTCATTATGAACCGTGGCGGTGTCTCCCTGCGTCCGGGCGACGGCGTTATCCACTCCTGGCTGAACCGCATGCTGCTGCCGGATACCGTCGGTACCGGCGGTGACTCCCATACCCGTTTCCCAATCGGGATCTCCTTCCCGGCGGGTTCCGGTCTGGTGGCGTTTGCCGCAGCGACCGGCGTGATGCCGCTGGACATGCCTGAATCGGTGCTGGTGCGCTTCAAAGGTAAAATGCAGCCGGGCATTACCTTGCGCGATCTGGTGCACGCAATCCCGCTGTATGCCATTAAACAGGGTCTGCTGACCGTTGAGAAGAAAGGCAAGAAAAACATCTTCTCTGGCCGCATTCTGGAAATTGAAGGTCTGCCGGATCTGAAAGTGGAGCAGGCGTTCGAGCTGACCGATGCCTCTGCCGAGCGTTCTGCGGCGGGCTGTACCATCAAGCTGAACAAAGAGCCGATTATTGAGTATCTGACCTCCAACATCGTGCTGCTGAAGTGGATGATTGCGGAAGGCTACGGCGACCGTCGTACGCTGGAGCGTCGTATTCAGGGCATGGAAAAATGGCTGGCGGATCCGCAGCTGCTGGAAGCCGATGCTGACGCAGAGTACGCGGCGGTGATTGAGATCGATCTGGCGGATATCAAAGAGCCAATCCTGTGTGCGCCTAACGATCCGGACGATGCGCGTCTGCTCTCTGACGTACAGGGCGATAAGATCGACGAAGTGTTCATCGGCTCCTGTATGACCAACATCGGCCACTTCCGTGCTGCCGGTAAGCTGCTGGATACCCATAAAGGCCAGCTGCCAACCCGTCTGTGGGTGGCGCCGCCAACCCGTATGGACGCGGCACAGCTGACCGAAGAGGGCTACTACAGCGTGTTTGGTAAGAGCGGGGCGCGTATCGAAATCCCTGGCTGTTCCCTGTGCATGGGCAACCAGGCGCGCGTGGCCGACGGTGCGACGGTGGTGTCCACCTCAACCCGTAACTTCCCGAACCGTTTAGGTACCGGGGCGAACGTTTACCTGGCCTCTGCGGAACTGGCGGCGGTTGCGGCGCTGATTGGTAAACTGCCAACGCCGGAAGAGTACCAGACCTTTGTGGCTCAGGTAGATAAGACGGCGGTGGATACCTATCGCTATCTGAACTTCGACCAGCTCTCTCAGTACACCGAGAAGGCTGACGGGGTAATCTTCCAGACCGCAGTATAAATGCTACCCTCTCCCGTGGGAGAGGGGCTGGGGGTGAGGGCACCAGACCGCTCCGCACCTGACCCATTGCCCGGTGGCGCTACGCTTACCGGGCCTACAAAACCCATCGCAACGTCGGTGGGTTTTTATTTTCATTCCTCCCACCTCTCCCGCTTTTTTTCTTCCTCTCTGCTGCGATAATTACCCTAATGGCTTTGCAGAGGAAAACGCTATGGATTACGAATTTTTGCGCGACATCACCGGCGTGGTGAAAGTGCGAATGTCGATGGGGCACGAAGCCGTTGGACACTGGTTTAACGAAGAGGTGAAAGAGAACCTCGCGCTGCTGGATGAAGTCGAACAGGCGGCGGAAACGGTGAAAGGCAGTGAACGCTCCTGGCAACGCGCCGGGCACGAATACACGCTGTGGATGGATGGCGAAGAGGTGATGGTGCGCGCCAACCAACTTGAGTTCTCGGGTGATGAGATGGAAGAGGGGATGAGCTACTACGACGAAGAGAGCCTGTCGCTTTGCGGCGTGGAAGACTTCCTGAGCGTGTTGAACGCCTACCGCGATTTTATGAAACAGAAGTAATTCCCCGAAGCGTCCCTGCTCCGGATCACGTTTACACGGTCGGAATGTTACGGCCGTAGTAAATTTCGCGCATCTCTTTCCAGAGCAGGTCGGTAATGACCTTACGCTCTTCGTCACTTAAATCTTCCGGCCTGGTATGGAACATATAGTGCTTAAGATCGAACTCTTTAAGCATCATCTTGGTATGGAAGATATTCTCCTGATAGACGTTCACATCCATCATGTCGTACAGCGACTTCATGTCTTCGGACATGAAGTTCTGAATGGAGTTGATCTCATGATCAATGAAGTGCTTCATGCCGTTGATATCACGGGTAAAACCACGCACGCGATAATCAATAGTGACGATATCGGATTCCAGCTGGTGGATTAAATAATTCAACGCATTCAGCGGTGAAATCACGCCGCAGGTCGACACTTCAATATCCGCGCGGAAGGTACACAGCCCGCCTTCCGGGTGGCTTTCCGGGTAGGTGTGCACGCAGATGTGGCTTTTATCCAGGTGGGCGACTACCACTTCCGGCAGCGGGCCGGGGTGCTCGGTTTTGTCGATAAGCTTCGGGTCAACCGGCTCTTCACTCACCAGAATGGTGACGCTCGCACCCTGAGGCTCATAATCCTGGCGCGCGATATTCAGGATGTTCGCGCCGATAATCGAGCAGGTCTCTGTCAGGATCTCGGTCAGACGGTTGGCGTTGTAGAGTTCATCGATATAGGCGATGTAACCATCGCGCTCTTCTGCTGTTTTGGCGTAGCAGATATCGTAAATACAAAAACTCAGGCTTTTGGTCAGATTGTTAAAGCCATGCAGTTTAAGCTTTTTCAATTAGTTCACCTCCTTTGAGGACAGCGCGTCTTGCAGATATTGAGGCAACGCAAAGGCTGCGGTGTGGATCGCCGGGTTGTAGTAGCGGCACTGGAGTCCGGCCTGGTGGAAGCGGGCCTGCACGATCTCGGTAGAGAGATGGCGCAGAACGTCGTTATCCGTCGCCCAGGCAAAGGTCATGATCCCGCCGTAGTAAGTGGGGATCGCCGCCTGGTAGAAGCTGACGTCAGTAAAATAGGTGCTCAGCTTACGGTGGCTATCAAGCGCTTCATCCTGTTGCAGGAAGCAAACGCCGTTTTGCGCCACAAAAATTCCGCCAGGCTTCAGGCAGCGCTTGCAGCCTTCGTAAAACGACGAGGTAAACAGCGACGCGCCCGGACCGATAGGGTCGGTACAGTCAGAGATAATGACATCAAACGTTTGCGTAGTCTGGTTAACAAAATTGACGCCATCATCGATAACCAGATTAAACCGCGGATCGTCATAGCTGCCGGCATTATGGTTGGGCAGATACTGGCGGCAGAACGACACCACACCGGCGTCGATTTCCACCATGGTGATGGTTTCGACATTCTGATGGCGAGAGACTTCACGCAGCATCGCGCCGTCGCCGCCGCCGATAATCAGCACGTCCTTCGCGTGGCCGTGGGCCAGCAGCGGGACGTGGGTCATCATTTCGTGATAGATAAACTCGTCGCGCTCGGTGGTTTGCACCACGCCGTCCAGCGCCATCACGCGGCCAAAGGCGGCGTTTTCGAAGATTATCAAATCCTGATGATCGGTTTTCTCATGATAGAGCACGTTATCCACGGCAAAATACTGACCAAACTGATCATGCAGCGTTTCTTGCCATACCGTTTTTTCGGTCATGGGGAGCACCTCCTTCGTTAACATCCATTACATCCGGCAGTTGGGCGCAACACAACACCGCCGTGAGGCGGTTAACGGGTCAACAAGGGGCGTCGGGAAGGTTACTTCACGTAGGCGAGCAGGCTGAGTGAATCGCGAGCCAGCGCTTTGCATTTTTTAGCAGTGGGAATGCCAATACCGCTTAAATCACGGTAGCTGTCTTCACCGAGCGCCTTCATGTCGAAGCTGTCGTAGTTGCTGAGGTCCCATTGGTTCTGCTGGGCAAAAAAGACCAGTGCGCGACGAATTTGCCCATTGGGTAAATTCTGGTAACCACAATCGTTTTTCAGAAAAACAAAAACTGCCGTCAGATCGGCCATATCTTCCGCTTCGTTTTCACTTAGCGCGTAACTGTTCGCACACATCGCCATCAGGCTGGCGAACAAAATTGTTCTGAAAAACGTCTTCATTGCCTTTACCACTGCATCACGGAAAATTAACGTTAGCATATTTGATGCCAGGCCGACGATCTTTATTATTGCCGCCGTGCTTGACCTTCCGGTAAGGGGAGGGTTTATGCTCAAAAGATCGCCTGCTGGAAATAAGGAAATGCACATGCAACGTCGTGATTTTTTAAAATTTTCTGCCGCACTGGGGGTTGCCAGCGCGTTACCTCTCTGGAGCCGCGCCGTTTTTGCCGCCGACAGACCGGCTTTACCCATTCCTGAATTACTCGCCGCAGATGCCCGCAGCCGCATTCAGCTTGTGGTGCAGGCCGGTAAAACCACGTTCGGTCAGCACGCCGCCACGACGTGGGGCTATAACGGCAATCTGCTCGGCCCGGCGTTGCAGTTACGCAAAGGGAAGGCGGTGACGGTAGACATTCATAACACGCTTGCGGAAGAGACCACGCTGCACTGGCACGGGCTGGAAGTCCCGGGCGAAGTGGATGGAGGGCCTCAGGGCATCATCAGGCCTGGAGGTAAACGCAGCGTAACCTTTACTCCGGAACAACGCGCGGCGACCTGCTGGTTCCACCCGCATCAGCATGGCAAAACGGGCCATCAGGTGGCGATGGGGCTGGCCGGCCTGGTGCTGATTGAAGACGATGAAAGCCGCCTGCTGCGCCTGCCAAAACAGTGGGGAATCGACGATGTCCCGGTGATTGTGCAGGACAAAAAATTCAACGCTGACGGGCAAATTGACTATCAGCTGGACGTAATGAGCGCGGCGGTAGGCTGGTTTGGCGATACACTCCTGACCAACGGCGCGATCTACCCGCAGCATGCCGCGCCAAAAGGCTGGCTGCGCTTACGTTTGCTTAACGGCTGTAACGCCCGCTCGCTGAACTTCGCCACCAGCGATAAACGCCCGCTTTACGTGGTGGCAAGCGACGGCGGCCTGCTGCCGGAGCCGGTGAAGGTGAGCGAGCTGCCGATGCTGATGGGGGAGCGCTTCGAGGTGCTGGTGGACATCAGCGATGGCAAAGCGTTTGACCTGGTGACCCTGCCGGTCAGCCAGATGGGCATGGCCGTTGCGCCGTTTGATAAGCCGCATCCGGTCCTGCGCATTCAGCCGCTACAGATCACCGCCTCCGGTACGCTGCCGGAGACCCTCACCACGCTGCCAGCACTCCCGTCGCTGGACGGGCTTACGCAGCGTAAACTTCAGCTTTCTATGGATCCGATGCTCGACATGATGGGCATGCAGGCGCTAATGAAGAAGTACGGCAATCAGGCCATGGCGGGAATGCATCATGGCCAGATGATGGGCCATATGAATATGGACCACGGTAAAATGGGCGGCATGGATCACGGCGGCCATGGTTTCGATTTCCACAACGCCAACCGCATCAACGGCAAAGCGTTCGATATGAACACGCCCATGTTCGCCGCCACGAAAGGGCAGTTTGAACGCTGGGTGATTTCAGGCGAAGGCGACATGATGCTGCACCCGTTCCATATCCACGGCACGCAGTTCCGTATTCTGTCTGAAAATGGTAAAGCGCCGGAGGCGCATCGTGCGGGCTGGAAAGATACGGTGAGGGTGGAAGGCGGCGTCAGCGAGGTGCTGGTGAAGTTCGACCACGAGGCGCCGAAAGAGTTTGCCTATATGGCCCACTGTCATCTGCTGGAGCATGAAGATACGGGGATGATGCTCGGTTTTACCGTATAAAAAAAAGCCGGGTGGCGGCTTCGCCTTACCCGGCCTACATAGGGCACCCGTAGGCCCGGTAAGCGTTAGCGCCACCGGGCTTTTTCGTTACTTAGCGTCGTCAGGCAGTGCATACGCGACAATATAGTCGCCCATCTTCGTGCCAAACGAACCGTGACCACCCGCAGAGATGACAACGTACTGCTTGCCATTCACTTCATAGGTCATCGGCGTTGCCTGTCCACCGGCTGGCAGACGGCCTTGCCACAGTTTCTCACCGTTGGTCATGTTGTACGCGCGCAGGTAGTTATCTGCGGTTGCCGCGATGAACAGCACGTTACCGGCGGTGGAGATTGGGCCACCCAGCATTGGCATACCCATATTGAAAGGCACTGGAACAGGCATCGGGAACGGCATGCTGTCCTGTGGCGTACCAATACGTTTCTTCCAGACGATCTTGTTGGTCTTCAGATCCAGACCGGAGATGTAACCCCAGGCAGGCTGTTTACACGGCAGACCGAACGGAGAAAGGAACGGATTCAGGGTCACACCATAAGGAACGCCATACTGCGGCTGGATACCGGCTTCGGTACCGCTGCCTTTCGCATCTTTCGGCTGCTCCATTGGGTTACCCGGACCACGAGGGATCAGGCGGGAAACGAACGGCAGCGCCATTGGGTTAGCGATGGCGACCTGACGGTTAGGGTCAACGGAGATCCCACCCCATTCGAACATCCCCAGGTTACCCGGGAAGACCAGCGTACCCTGCTCTGACGGCGGGGTGAAAATCCCTTCGTAGCGCAGCTGGTGGAACATCACGCGGCATACCAGCTGGTCAAACATGGTGGCACCCCACATGTCTGCACCGCTGAGATCTTTCTTCGGACGGAAGCTCAGGTCAGAGAACGGCTGCGTTTTGGTGACGTAGTCGCCTTTGGCCGCACCCTGCGGAACCGGTTTTTCCGGCGCAGGAACAACCAGCTTACCGTTGCTACGATCAAGCACGAAGATGTTACCGGTTTTCGCCGGGGCGTAAATCACCGGTACGGTTTTACCGTTAACGGTAATGTCCGCCAGCGTCGGCTGGGACGGCATATCCATATCCCACAGATCGTGGTGAACGGTCTGGTAGCTCCATGCCAGTTTACCGGTCGTTGCGTTCAGCGCCACGATGGAGCTGGCGTAACGTTCCTGCTCCGGCGTACGGTTACCGCCCCAGATATCCGGCGTGGTCACGCCCATCGGCAGATAGACCAGGTCCAGCTTCGCGTCATACGCTGCCGGTGCCCAGGAGTTCGGTGAGTTAAAGGTAAAGGTGTGTTCATCCGATGGGATCGCGTTAGGATCTTTCGCGCCCGGGTCGAAGGCCCACAGCAGTTTACCGGTGTTCACGTCGAAACCACGGATAACGCCGGAGGTTTCACGGGTGGAGAAGTTATCCGTTACCGAACCGGCAATCACGATGGTTTTATCGGTGATGATTGGCGGGGAGGTCGGTTCATACAGGCCCGGCGTGGTGTCCGGCATGTTGGTCTGAAGATTCAGAATGCCTTTATTGGCGAAGGTTTCGCACAGCTTGCCGGTCTCAGCATTAATGGCAAACAGGCGGCCATCGTTCACCGGCAGCATAATGCGGCGAGGACAGTCGGCAATGACTTCCGGGCTGGCATTATCGGCGCGCGCTTCGTGGTAAGAGACGCCGCGGCAGGTAATGTGCTGGAACGACGGGTTGGAGTTCAGCTGTGGATCAAAGTGCCATTTCTCTTTACCGGTAGCCGCGTCGAGCGCGAACAGACGCTGGTGCGCCGTACACAGGTAGAGCATGTTGCCCACTTTAATTGGGGTCACTTCGTTGGTCAGCTCACCCGGATCGTTTGGCATCTTCAGGTCGCCGGTACGGAATACCCAGGCTTCCTTCAGGTTTTTCACGTTGTCCGCGTTGATCTGCTTCAGCGGAGAGTAGCGTTGACCTTCCTGATTACGACCATAAGCAGGCCAGTCACCGTCCGCCACCTGCGAAATAGCCGCAGCCGGCGTGGATTCCGCGTTCAGCGTACCGTTGATCTCCTGCGGGTCGTTAAAACCGGCCCAGGTCAGGATGCCGCCACTAATCAGCAGGGCAACGACCAGACCGGCCACGGCGCCACTGGAAGGGACGATCAGACGACGCCAGACAAACGGCAGGATCAGCCAGATACCGAAGAAGACCAGAATGTCGCTGCGCGGCGTCAACGCCCAGAAGTCGAACCCGACTTCCCAGACGCCCCAGATCATGGTTGCGAGCAGTAACGCTGCGTACAGCCACAGAGCAGATTGTTTTCTGCGTAAAAGCAGGACGGTTACGCCAACCATAACCAGACCCGCAATCGGGTAGTACCAGGAGCCGCCAATCGCGACCAGCCATACGCCACCGATTAACAAATACAGCGCGCAGAATGCGGCAAACGCGGCTGTTAATGTCACCAGTAGACGCGGCTGTTTAGTTTTTGTTTCAGCCATAGAAAAGTACTCGTCAGTTTTGTTAATTATTTGCTAGCAATTAATTATAGGTATTAACAACTGTGATCGGAATCACAAATATTGCTTTTTATAACTCATACGCCAGGCTTATCCATTTACTGGTATAATGGCTGGCTTGCGTATCGATGCCGGAGCGAGAGTCATCCGCATTGAGAGATTTTCACTAAAATCATTTGGTTAGTAATATGAAACATACTGTTGAAGTGATGATCCCGGAAGCCGAGATCAAAGCGCGTATCGCCGAACTGGGTCGTCAAATCACCGAACATTACAAGGACAGCGGCAGCGAAATGGTGCTGGTCGGTCTGTTGCGTGGCTCTTTCATGTTCATGGCAGACCTGTGCCGTGAAGTGCAGGTGCCGCACGAGGTCGATTTTATGACCGCCTCCAGCTACGGCAGCGGCATGTCCACAACCCGTGATGTGAAAATCCTGAAAGATCTGGATGAAGATATTCGTGGCAAAGATGTGTTGATTGTTGAGGACATCATCGACTCCGGCAACACGCTCTCTAAAGTGCGTGAGATCCTGAGCCTGCGTGAACCAAAATCACTGGCGATTTGTACTCTGCTGGATAAGCCTGAGCGCCGTGAAGTGCAGGTGCCGGTGGAGTTCGTTGGTTTCTCCATCCCGGACGAATTCGTGGTGGGTTACGGCATTGATTACGCGCAGCGTTATCGCCATCTGCCGTATGTTGGGAAAGTAGTGATTCTGGACGAATAATTGCGGGTTGATGCCCTCACCCCAGCCCTCTCCCACAGGGAGAGGGTGAAAACCCCCGGCTTTGTTATTTATGGTTAACGTGCTTAAGCTTGAGGTTGGCAATTCCCGAGCGGTAACGCTGTTCCAGCGTTTCGCGGTTGGTGGCGGTCACTTCCAGATTGCGTAGCAGGCCGTCGTGAATACCGTACGCCCAGCCGTGGATGGAGACCTTCTGTCCGCGTTTCCAGGCAGACTGCATAATCGTCGAGTGACCCAGGTTATAGACCTGCTCCATCACGTTCAGCTCACACAGCGTGTCGAGACGGCGCTCCTGCGGCATTTCGCCCAGCAGTGAGCTATGTTTGAACCAGATATCACGGATGTGCAGCAGCCAGTTATCGATTAACCCCAGCTCTGTATTTTCGACCGCCGCCTGTACGCCGCCGCAGCCGTAGTGGCCACAAATAATGATGTGCTCAACCTCCAGAACGTCAACGGCATACTGAACAACCGAAAGGCAGTTGAGATCGGTATGAATAACGAGGTTAGCAACATTGCGGTGAACAAACAGTTCGCCCGGTTCAAGACCGGTCAGACGTTCGGCGGGGACGCGGCTGTCGGAACATCCAATCCAGAGAAAGCGCGGGTTCTGCGCCTGTGCCAGTTTTCCAAAAAATCCGGGGTCTTCCTCCACCAGCATTTTTGACCATAGTGCATTGTTGCTGATGAGTGTATCTATGTCGTTCATGGAGGTTAGCGACCTGTAACCAAGTGATTGCGTTGCGCTACTATAGGGTAACCCGACTTTTAATGAAACCACACAACGTGTGTCAGAACTTAAGGTAAGTTGAATTCATGGCGATTGCACTGGAGCTTGAACAGCTCAAAAAAACCTACCCGGGGGGCGTCCAGGCGCTGCGCGGGATAGATCTTAAAGTCGAAGCGGGAGATTTCTACGCGCTTCTGGGGCCGAACGGGGCGGGAAAATCGACCACCATCGGGATTATCAGCTCGCTGGTCAATAAAACGTCTGGCCGCGTTAGCGTGTTTGGCTACGACCTGCAAAAAGACGTGGTCAACGCCAAGCGCCAGCTGGGGCTGGTGCCGCAGGAGTTCAACTTCAACCCGTTCGAGACGGTACAGCAGATTGTTGTTAACCAGGCGGGTTACTATGGCGTTGAGCGCAAAGAGGCGCTTGAGCGCAGCGAAAAGTATCTCAAACAGCTTGACCTGTGGGAGAAGCGTAACGAGCGCGCGCGGATGTTGTCCGGGGGGATGAAGCGCCGCCTGATGATTGCTCGCGCGCTGATGCACGAGCCAAAGCTGCTCATTCTTGATGAACCGACCGCTGGCGTGGATATTGAACTGCGTCGTTCCATGTGGGGCTTCCTGAAGGATCTGAACGACAAAGGCACCACCATCATCCTGACTACGCACTACCTGGAAGAGGCAGAGATGCTGTGCCGCAACATCGGCATCATTCAGCACGGCGAGCTGGTGGAAAACACCTCGATGAAGAACCTGCTCTCCAAGCTGAAATCAGAGACCTTTATCCTCGATCTGGCGGCGAAAAGCGCCCTGCCGAAGCTGGAGGGGTATAACTATCGCCTGGTCGATACCTCGACGCTGGAGGTAGAAGTGCTGCGCGAGCAGGGAATCAACAGCGTGTTCTCCCAGTTGAGCGCGCAGGGCGTTCAGGTATTAAGCATGCGTAACAAAGCGAACCGACTGGAAGAGCTGTTTGTCTCTCTGGTGCACGATAAACAAGGAGACAAGGCATGACGCATCTTTACTGGGTCGCGCTGAAAAGCATCTGGGCGAAAGAGATTAACCGCTTTATGCGCATCTGGGTGCAAACCCTGGTGCCGCCGGTGATCACCATGACGCTCTACTTCATCATTTTCGGCAACCTGATTGGCTCCCGCATTGGTGAGATGCACGGCTTTACCTATATGCAGTTTATCGTGCCGGGCCTGATCATGATGGCAGTGATCACCAACGCTTACGCGAACGTGGCATCCTCATTCTTCAGCGCCAAGTTCCAGCGCAACATTGAAGAGCTGCTGGTGGCGCCAGTGCCGACGCACGTCATTATCGCCGGTTACGTGGGCGGCGGCGTGGCGCGCGGGCTGTGCGTGGGTATTCTGGTGACGGCTATTTCGCTGTTCTTCGTGCCGTTCCAGGTGCACTCGTGGCTGTTCGTGGCGCTCACGCTATTGCTGACGGCGATCCTGTTCTCACTGGCTGGCTTGCTGAACGCCGTGTTCGCCAAAACGTTCGATGACATCAGCCTGATCCCGACCTTCGTGCTGACGCCGCTAACCTATCTGGGCGGGGTGTTCTACTCCCTGACGCTGCTGCCGCCGTTCTGGCAGGCGCTGTCGCACCTGAACCCGATTGTCTATATGATCAGCGGCTTCCGCTTTGGTTTCCTCGGCATTAACGATGTCCCGCTGTTCACCACCGTTGTGGTGCTGGCGGTATTTATCGTGGCGTTCTATCTGCTGTGCTGGTATCTGATCCAGCGTGGACGTGGGCTGCGTAGCTAATCTTCTGCCCGGCGACGTTCTGTTTGCCGGGCACTTTCTTTGACAGTTATCACCGTAAACTAACCTTCACCTGGATAAACTACTCGCCTGCTAAGGAGAGACGTTATGCTGGGATGGGTTATCACCTGCCACGATGAAGAGGCACAGGAAATGCTCCTGAAGCTGGAGGCCCGATTTGGCCCTCTGGCGCAATGTCGTGCGGTAAATTACTGGCGAGGGCTGAGCACCAATATGCTAAGCCGGATGATGTGCGACGCGCTGCATGAAACCGACACCGGTGATGGCGTGATTTTTCTCACCGACAGAACGGGCGCGGCGCCTTACCGTTCAGCGGCGTTAATGAGCCATAAGCATGATAACTGTGAAGTGATCTCCGGTATCAGCCTGCCTTTACTCGAAGCGATGTATCCGCTGCGCGCAACGTTGAGCAGCGCTGAGTTTCGTCACGCCATTGTGGCGCAGGGCTCGCCGGGCGTGAGCAGCCTGTGGCACCAGCAGCAGAAGAATCCGCCTTTCGTTCTGCTTCACGATCTGTATAAGCATTAAACATTGGTATTGATGTCGCTTTTGCTACAATGGCGACTGATTATCCGTATCGATTTATATCCCATGTTCATGCGCGTTATCTTTATCCTTCTGCTACTGGTCTCCGGTGGTGCGTCTGCCAGCCTGACCAGTCAGCAAGGCCTTCCTGCCCAATATATGCAAACCACCGAAGATGCGGCCATCTGGGCGCAGGTGGGAAATGCCGTCGTGAACGTGGGCAATGTCCGCGCCGGGCAGATCCTCGCCGTCTTTCCGGCCGCGGCGGATTACTATGAATTTCGTTTCGGATTCGGTACGGGGTTTATTGATAAAGAGCACCTGGAAAAAGTGCAGGGTAAGCAACGCGTTGAGGATAGTCTGGGCGATCTGAACAAGCCGCTCAGCAATCAAAACCTCATCACCTGGAAAGACACGCCAGTGTATAATGCCCCCAGCAGCGGAAGCGCGCCCTTTGGCACCTTAAGCGCCAATCTTCGCTATCCGATTCTGAATAAGCTGAAAGATCGCCTGAACCAGACCTGGTTTCAGATCCGCATCGGCAATCGTCTGGCGTGGATCAGCAGCCTGGATGCACAGGAAGATAACGGACTGCCGATTCTGACCTACCACCATATCCTGCGTGATGAAGAGAACACCCGTTTTCGACATACCTCCACGACAACCAGCGTACGTGCGTTTAATAATCAGATGGCCTGGTTACGCGATCAAGGCTATACCACGCTGACAATGTACCAGCTTGAAGGGTACGTGCGTAACAAGATGAACCTCCCCGCGAAAGCGGTGGTGATCACTTTTGATGATGGCCTGAAATCGGTGAGCCGCTACGCGTATCCGGTGCTGAAAGAGTATGGCTTCAACGCGACGGCGTTTATTATTTCATCCCGAATCAAAGGTCACCCGCAGAAGTGGGATCCCCGATCGCTACAGTTTATGAGCGTTCAGGAAATCAAGGCCATCCAGGATGTGTTCGACATTCAGTCTCACACCCACTTCCTGCATCGCGTTGATGGGTATAAACACCCCATCTTATTGAGCCGCAGCTATCACGTGATCCTGTTCGATTTTGAACGCTCACGTCGTGCACTGGCGCAGTTCAACCCGCGCGTGCTGTATGTTTCGTACCCGTTTGGCGGGTATGACAATAAAGCGATTAAAGCCGCGAATGATGCCGGTTTTCATCTGGCAGTGACAACGGTGAAAGGGAAGGTGAAGCCGGGGGATAATCCGTTCTTACTGAAGCGGCTGTATATCTTAAGAACGGATTCGCTGGAGACCATGTCGCGGCTGATCAGTAATCAGCCGCAGGGGTAGGTTATTCGTACGTGGTCTGAATGGTCACGGTGGTACCGAAAACACCGACGGTTACCGGATCGCTACCGGTTTTGACCAGCCTGGCCCAAAGTGATCTGTCAATAATACTAACAGGATCCCCAATAATCTCTCCTACAGCGATGACTCGTTGGTAACTGTCTGCCGGCACGGGGTAATTATCATTTTCAGAATCCGTAATCATGACGCCGACGCCTCCTGCCGCAGTAACACCACCTGTATTCTCGACGGTATTGGTAAAATATTTTTTATCTGCGGTGGTATGTGTAGAGGATAACGTATAGTAAACAGCGGTCGTATTTACACATGTACCCGTAACATGGAACTCGACTTTGCTGGTATTCCCGTTTTCGACTTCTGCGGGATACCAGTCACCAAGGTTTACCGTTGTGGGCGCACGTAAGACACAGGTCGGGCGATTTAAAGGCATGCTGAATGACATTTCGCTCATGTTCACATGGGGACGAGGGTGATCGGATGTATCCGGATTGCTTGGATCACCCAGAATGATCTGACCAATGGGGCCTGCACCGGCCGTTAAAAAATTAACATCCGAAGGAACACCCTGGAATCCGTTGGTTTGATAGATTTCCATGCGCACATGCCAGGTTTTTTCGTCAAGCAGCTCTTCGTGATCGTCATTAGGTGCGGTCATATACCAGGAGCCCGCGTTGGGCGGGAACCACGCGGTGACGCCATTACCATCGGGATACATCGCCAGGGTATAGAAAATACCCGGAATATTCGTCCGGAAGGTGGCCTTGTTATCTATGTAGCCTGCCAGCATTGAGTTGTCGGTAATCTGATAGGTGTTTTCACCGTCCTTCCCGCCTGCACAATGGGATTTTAAAGCAGGCGTTGTTTCCATAATGATCGTATTACTGATCTGTATGGGAGTTGTTACTGTGCCCACAGGCAGAGGAGTGATAACCGGTTGTGCGCCCGGAGACATAATCAGCAGGTCATCATGACCGTAAAATTTGCACTCTTCTAAATTAGCCTTTGCTGCGCCAGACATTCCGAGCGCCGCGAACGCTAATATGCTGAGATATTTTTTCATTCTAAATCCCTTTATTCGTAGCTGACATTAACCAGAACATTACTCATAACCACACCGCTGGTGATCGTTCCAATATTCTGATAACGTGCGTAAAAGCCATAATCCTTTATATAGTTCTCACTACTTCCACCGACATCGTAAATAACGTTTGATGTCCCGTCGCTGTTCAGGACGTTAGTTTTGAACGTATCTGAAAAAATAACGATACCCACATTTTCAGCCGCACCGGCTGTGGCATCGTTTTTAAACACTTGGTTGTGATTACTCCAGAAACCATTTTGCGGAGCAAAACTAAATTTTAGTTTGTTAATCGTTGCGCCTTCTGTACCGCTCGCGTAGCAGTCATCTACGTGGATCGTAAAAGGCGTTCCAGCTTCATCATCGTTTGGCGATAAACGATCGCTCTTGTCGCTGTTATAAAACCAGTCTCGTGACACGGTCGGCAAAGTGATCTCTCCGCCGTTTTCGACGCTTAGCCGACAGGTATTATTAACGATGTTTGCTGTCAGGTTAACATCCATACCTGAACCTGCCTGGCTTACGCCAGGCAGAGTGCTACCAGCCAGACCGATAAGCAACACAAGACCGGGCTGGTGTATATTAAACGGTGATTGTTGCATGTTGGTTCCTGGAATTATTGATAGGTGATGGTAAACGTTACCGGCGCGGTAACGGCACCAGTGCCTACATCAGCAATAGTTTGGCCTTGTCCGACTACAATTCGGGAGTTCATTGGGAATTCACCCGCGCCGTCAGTAATGGTGACTTCCTGAGCTGCCGGTGGCGTGTTACAGCTCATCAATAAGCCTGTATCGACAACGCCAGACCAGATTTCAAAGCCTGTTGCTAAGCCGCCGGAGAAAGAGTCGCCATTTTTGGTTGTACCACTACATTCGCCGCCAGCGCCTTTTGCGGCAGTGACCGTTGCCTTCTCAACCCCAGAACAGTTGGTAAAACGAATTTTGAGTGGTTCGACACGGGTCTTATTCACCAGATCCGATTTGTAGACATCTCCAAATGCAATTTCACTAGATGCGGTGCCTGCACCGTTGAGTACTTTTGCCGTGCATGTACCTGAAACGACTTTCGTTTTTATTGTCATTTCGACACTACCAGTGCCTGTAATTGCTGCATTACCCATTCCAGAAAACAGAAGGGCAGAAACGGACAGGGCGATTAAAGTTGATTTGAATTTCATAATGTTGCTCCGTTTTCCTGCGTCAATCACTCGTAGCTGAATTCGAAAGTTGCCACGGCCTGGAAGTCACCTAGGGTCATCTTGCCGGTCTGTGTTTCACGTAATGTGGCTACCAAAGGAACTTCCTTATTTTGGATTTCTGTCGAGGTCCAGACCAGGCGCTCTTCATCCATTTTAGAGTTAATGATAAAGGGAGCATCCGGTGTATCAGTTCTGGCAATTTCGACAGCAGAGAAATCGGCGCCACCGCTAGTTTTTAATATTTGGTTCACAAGTCCGCTAGGCAAATAGCCTGACGGGGTCCCCCTAACTGTGGTTTTCAGTGAGGTAAGGGACGCAGGGCATTCAACTATCACGATTTTGAAATTGGCATTTGCCGTTCCGGCTTTAGCATCGTCAAGTCGTACCTGCCCATTCTTACCAAGAAGCAGCGTTTGCTGTACATCGGATCCCGTACCACCAACCAGTTTCATATCACAAGTGGTTTCACGGATATTGGCCGTAAAGTTAACATCGAGATTCGTGCCCTCGGCGAGCGCCGAACCTGATAACGCCAGCATCGTTACGGCAACGACTGACAGGCTATAAAGATTTTTTTTCATACAAACTCTCGTCTATTTTCCCGAATAATTACATCTGGCACACTTGATTGCTGAGCACCGTTGTAAGTCCTACTTTTTGAGCATGTGATGAGACGTTATAATGCACGTCACATTTACTGTCTTTATCGCTTCCCCAGACAACATGAAGCGTGCCTTCATCCTCAACGCCGCGGACATAGGCTTGCCCCGCCTGTCCCACGGTGCCAATAGATTCATTTTTTTCATTTAAAACATCAGCGCCTAAAGGAATAAATCCGTTATCGGTGCGCTTAAGTTCTAAAATTAATGAACGACCTTCATCGGTTGCAAAATCAACCAGCACAACGGAACCACTGCGGGGAACCGTAATTTCACTGGTGTTTTTAATTTCAACGTCGTTTTCCAGCGTGCTGATATCAAGGTATACGCGGTTTTCACGGTAGGCAGACATATAAGGCAGAATGCCATAGCCGGAACTGCCTATTTCGCTGTTACCAAAGCCGATACCGGCGCCTTTCGCACCACTCGCTTTGACCAGTGCCAGCGCATCGTTGTCACCAATACTCCCTGGCGCAAATGCAATACCTCCTGAATGGATGACCATGCCACCGTTATAGGAGGCAGAATATTGTTTACTGTTGTCATCACCAAAAGAGGCAGATAAACCCAGCGGGCCATATTCACTGTTATAGGACCCGTAGCCGCTTATCTGATTCAGGTCACCATAATTACCACTGTTTGACGAGGCGCTAACGGAATAACTCACCTTATTATCTTGCGTATTTCCACCCGCGGACGTGTTAAAGCTTGTGCCGCCTTTAAGGTCGGAACGTAATCCTATATTGATGTTCGAGAATCCACCGGCATTCCCTCTATCTTTTGAGAATACACTTAATGGAATGCTTAGGCTTAAATAAACGCTGTCGTCTTTCTTGCCGTTCTGATCATAGGTTCGCTGTAATGACAAGCTGTAGCTGCCGTAGGTGAAGCTATTGTTATACCCAATATTGTAATTGGAAGTAGAGCCCGTCGCGTTCCAGTAATCCTGCCAGGTGCCGCTTACATACAGGGAGCCAAAATTGTCTTCTCCGGAGGTCAGCGGTTGGTTAAGACTAATTTGCACCTGGTTTTTGGTGCGCTGATAGTCTGCATATAGCGCTTCGTTTGAGTCATAGCTACGGTTTGAGTACTTCTGGTGCCTAATACTGTCCTGAAGTTGCGCCGCATCGTTAAGCGTCAGGTAGTCTTCCGTCGAGAAACGATAAGCCGCAACGTTAAAGGAAGTATTCGTCGACTCAATCATTTTGCTGTAGGTTAAACGATAACTTTGCCCGCTTAATTTATCCAGCCCCTCAATATC
The DNA here is from genome assembly GCF_000534535.1 of Enterobacter sp. MGH 33. Taxonomy (NCBI): domain Bacteria; kingdom Pseudomonadati; phylum Pseudomonadota; class Gammaproteobacteria; order Enterobacterales; family Enterobacteriaceae; genus Enterobacter; species Enterobacter sp. MGH 33. Next base: position 1,129,709 of record NZ_KI973212.1, read on the forward strand.
TGCATAAGATTGCGTAACGTCGAATGCAAACGCACCAACAGGGGTGTTCATTGCCACGCCGAGAATACCGGCATAAAAATCCATGTCGGTATATTGCGCGCCAATATAACCCGTGAACGTATTATTCAGGCCATAGTAAAGCGTACCGTAACCCACTTTAGGCGCATCAATCAGTGACTCATCATTTAACTCACCTAAACCGACGTCCCAGCGAGAGGCTCCCGGACGGAGCATCTGCGTGACGGATGAAAAGGGTACGGTAAAGGAGCGTTTGCTGCCATCCGCTTCTTCAATCGTTACCAGTAAATCATTTCCGTAACCTGTGGTACTCAGGTCGTTTATTTCAAACGCGCCTGGTGGCACCGAGGTTTCATAAATCTTATTGCCGCTCTGCGTGACGCTGACCTTCGCGTTACTGTTCGCGACACCCCGAATGACAGGCGCGTAGCCTGTGGACCCCATTGGCAACATGCGATCGTCACTGTACATGCGTGCGCCGCGAAGGCTCATAGAGTTAAATGCCTCGCCACGCGTGTAAGAGTCGCCGATGACAAACTGGGCACTCAATGGTGTGATATCGCGCTGCAAATAGACATCCTGACTGGAGTATTTTGTGCCGCTATCTTTGTCCCAGTTAAAATTGCCACGCGAGCGCAGGCGCCATGGCCCCATATTCAGACCATAGCGTAACCCTACATATGCACTTTCTGATGTACTGCCGTTGTTCTCGCTACGCCAGCCGTTCATGTCATAAGAGAGCAGAGCGGCAGGAATTCCGTTATCCCACAACGATGGGTCGACATATCCCGCCGGGCGTTTCAGCACATAAATCTGGGGAAAATTAAAATCCATAACCTGCTTGCCACTGTCATAGCTAACCGTAGCGCCAGCGAAAGATTTTTTAATATCGACGCAGCTTTCATCGTCTTCCGGTCCGTCAGGCAATGTGCTGGTGTCGACACCCGATTGTGACAGCAGCAGTTTTGTTATGCACGGGGTCGCACGAGGTGTTCCGTTATCTTTAAACGTGACCTCCACGGTGGACTTCAGTTTACCGTTCAGGTTGATCTTAGTGCGATAGGTCCCCGGTAAAACCGGGTTGCCATGTGAAAAACGATTAATATCAATATTAGCGCTGCCATTTAAAAGAAATTGATCGTTAAACTCGACCTCTTCTTCATTGTCAGGCAGATCTTTTGCTGGCGTGATATTTTCTGCACAGGCATAAAAAGGCAATGCTGCACTTATCGTAAGACATAAAAGAGAACGTTTAAATAACATGGCACATCCACTTAATCAGTGCAGAGAGGGTCCTCTCCACAGAGTTAATGCTATTAATTATTATATGTATTAAAGGGTGCTCTATTTTAGTCCCGCTTCGTGATGGTCTGTGCCGCCATAGTCATTAATAGAATCAAACTCTACTTTACCATTTACGGCAGAAGCTAAACCTTTAACCGTCATTGTGGTATCACTGAACGGTGGAACGGCCTTATGATCAACGTCGTATGTTTTTTGACTGGCTTTAATGGTTACCGCCGAAACGGAGACGTTATACGGTGAATTATTATGGGCAACAAGCTTAACCGCGTTTCCTTCTTTTTTCTGCGTCCATGTCAAATGCTCAGCTGCTTCACCTGCCGAGCCTTTTAACCCGTCAGGACGGTAAAAGAATTTAATACGTGTTCTGAATGCCAGCTGAAGCTGGTTAAGATTCTCTTTATCCGCAGCTTTTGATTTTGGTGGAATCTCCAGGACATTGAACCAGAAAAGCGATTCACGATCCTGTGGTAAAGGTGTACCTGTGTAGGTAATACGTACGGATTGGCCTTTTTTCGGGTCAATACGGGATACTGGAGGGGTAATGATAAAAGGAAGCTTTAACTCTTCCGGATTTACGCCATCACGCCCATCATCAAGCCAGGTTTGAACCAAAAGCGGTTTGGTTCCATGGTTATCGAGATTAACAACAACATCCTTCGATGACTGTGGATAGATAATACGGGTGCCGGAAATAACAATATCCGCACTTGCATTCGATGTGGCCAAAACGGCAGTTGCGAGCAATACGGCTTGAAAACTTTTAATGAAGACTGAATGAGACATTTTTTCCACTTCCTTTTGGAATTACACAAGCAATCCCTCATTCATCATGAAGGATTGCTTAATTTAAAGTTTACGAATCTCTTATTCGTAAATCATGGTGAAGGCAACCTGTGCCTGCACGGTACCAGCAGAAACTGGATTACTTGTTGCATCCCAACCCTGACCCTGCGTGTACGCTACGCGGTAGTACAGGTTTCCTGCGCCAGAAGTTCCATCGATGGTTGCTTTCTGGGAGTTGTTAGTCTGGTCAATTTTGATCTGATCGGTAGCTGAGTTACCGTCGTTTGACAGCACCAGGTTAACGTTCTTAGCTGAACCCTGAGCATTGCTTGGTGGAACCAGCAGACCGCCTTCGGTAGAAGAGGAGCCAGCCCAGGAAGAGAACTGTGCAGATGCTTTCTTCACAGTTGCGGTATCACAACCGGTCAGTGAAAGGCTGAATTTCTTTTCACCCAGGGTGCTGGTGCTACCCAGTGCGTTTGCGAAATCACGCACAAATACGGTGTCCAGCGTTACGTCAAAATCGTTACCGTCTTGGTTGATTTTCTGGTCAAGGGAGACCTGGCAAGTGTTGTTAGAAACCATGCCGTGGAAAGTAATAGTCCCGGTGTCAGAATCTGCTGCTACCGCTGAACCCGCAGCCAGAACGCTTGCCATAGCAATTGCCAAACCATATTTTTTAGAAATCATTTCAATATCCATATTCGTTGAGTAAATAATAAGTGCCCGTAAATCTTTTATTTGAAATTAAATTTCGTGGCGAATTATATTGTTAATCTCAATGAAATATAGATGTTGTGCGTGATTTAAACTAAATGAATAGTTTAGTAAATTTAAAATTATTTGTTATCAATGTGATGGGATTGTCTGGTTGTGCGGGGAGAGTTTGAATATTAATTCTATAAATGCTTTTTAAAGACCCATTCATTTAATAAATGCGCAGGAATGGGTCGTGGGATAAATATTATCAGGCAACCTGTACCGGAATCGCCTTCGCGGTACGTTTCATCTCATTGTCGCCTTCAAAGTAGGCTACTTTTGGCTGCCAGCGACGCGCTTCTTCGTCAGACATCATGACAAAGCTGGCGATAATCACGATATCGCCTACGTCCGCGCAGTGCGCCGCCGCCCCGTTGACGGAGATGATTTTGGACCCGCGCTCAGCGGCAATGGCGTAGGTAGAGAAGCGTTTGCCGTTATTTACGTTCCAGATATCAATGGCTTCGTTTTCGAGAATACCCGCCGCGTCGAGAAAATCCTGGTCGATCGCGCAGGAGCCTTCATAATGCAGGTCGGCCTGAGTGACTTTCACACGGTGAAGCTTACCTTGCAGCATTTTGCGAATCATTACGTTTACCTTTCATCTTCCGGGTAGAAAAACTACGCCAGCTCAACCACTTTGTTATCGATAAGGCGGGCCTGGCCGAGCCATGCCGCCACCAGAATTACCGCACGTTTGCTGGTCTCTGTAAGTGCCAGAAGCGTATCGGCATCCCGAATTTGAACGTCGTCAGCACGAAGACCTTTCTCGTTCAGCGCCTGTTCAGCCAGGGCGATGATCTCTTCTGCTGTTAACTCTTTTGCCAGCAGTTGCTCTGCCATGGTATTCATGACTTTGCTTAAGCCCGGCGCAATTTTACGCTGTTCGGCGGTCAGATAGCCGTTACGGGAACTGAGCGCCAGGCCATCTTTCGCGCGTACAATCGGCACGCCGACGATCTCGATGTCGTAGCCCATGTCGGCAACCATTTTGCGGATCAGCGCCAGCTGCTGGAAATCTTTCTCGCCAAAGCAGGCGATGTCCGGCTGCACCAGGTTAAACAGCTTGCTGACGATGGTGGAGACGCCACGGAAATGGCCCGGGCGGCTGGCGCCCTCCAGCATGGTCGAAATACCCGGCACGTCGACGTAGGTCGATTCAGTGGTGCCCTGGGGATACACATCTGCGGGTGCCGGTGCGAAGACGATATCCGCATGACGTTTTTTGAGCTTTTCGCAATCTTCCTGCAAGGTACGTGGGTAGCGCGCCAGATCGTCTTCGCGATCGAACTGCATCGGGTTAACGAAGATACTAACTACCACGATATCTGCCCGGGCTCTCGCTTCATCGACCAGCTTCATATGGCCGTCGTGCAGGTTGCCCATGGTTGGGACAAGGGCGATACGTTTACCTTCATGACGCGCCCGACGAATATGCTGACGCAGCAGCGGCAGGGTTTCTATGATTAGCACACCTGGACTCCTTAATGGAAACTGTGTTCTTCGCCCGGATAAACGCCGGACTCAACCTCGGCAATATACTGCCGCACAGCAGCACGCATGTCGCCTGCTTCTGACAGGAAATTTTTAGCAAATTTTGGAATATGGCCGCCGGTGATCCCGAAGGCGTCGTGCATGACCAGAATCTGGCCATCGGTGACGTTACCCGCGCCGATGCCGATCACCGGAATCGACAGCGCCTCAGTGATACGCTTAGCCAGCTCAACCGGCACACACTCCAGCACCAGCAGCTGCGCGCCCGCGGCTTCCAGCGCCACGGCATCATCAAACAGCGTCTGCGCCGCATCGCCTCGGCCCTGCACCTTATATCCACCAAAGATGTTGACCGACTGCGGCGTCAGCCCCAAATGACCACAAACCGGCACGGCGCGGTCGGTGAGCATTTTCACCGTATCGACCAGCCAGGCGCCGCCTTCGATTTTGACCATATTGGCGCCGGCGCGCATCACTGTCGCCGCATTTTCGAAGGCCTGCTCCGGGGTGGCATACGCCATAAACGGCAGATCGGAAAGCAGCAGGCAGGCGGGGGCACCCCGGCGCACGGCGCGGGTATGGTAAGCAATATCCTCGACCGTGACCGGCAGAGTGGAATCATGTCCTTGTACCGTCATCCCTAACGAGTCTCCGACCAGCATGACGTTGATCCCTTCTTCGGCAAACAGTTTTGCGAAGCTGTAGTCATACGCGGTGATAGTGGCGAAGCGTTTTTTTTCCTGTTTGCATTTCTGCAATAAGGAGATGGTGGTTGGTTTCATACTGTTTCCTGATGGCCCAAAAGCGAATCTTTGCGCATTCTAACAGTAACATTTGAGGGAACAATGATTTTAGGCAATCGATTAACCGCAAATAAGGAATGGTTAATCGATGCGGAGGCGGGATTACCAGCGGGCCGGTTTATCCGCGTTGAGATTTTGCAGAACGGCTTGCAGCGAGGAGCCGTCAGGGAAGGTGAGATCGGGCGCGACTTCAAACAGTGGCCAGAGCATAAACCCACGGTTTTTCATGTCGTAATGCGGAACGGTGAGGCGTTCGGTGTTAATCACCTCGTGACCGAAAAGCATAATATCGAGATCGAGCGTGCGCGGTCCCCAGCGTTCGGCTTTGCGGACACGACCCTGCTGTAGCTCAATACGCTGGGTATTATCCAGCAGCGTTTCTGCGTCAAGGGTCGTTTCCAGCACCACGGCGGCGTTCAGATAATCAGGCTGATCCTGCGGGCCAAGCGGCGGCGTACGGTAAAATGAGGACAGCGCGACGATGCGGCTTTGGGGGATCTCTCCCAGAGCCTGCACGGCAGCGTTAACCTGCTCCAGCGGAGAGGCCAGATTGCTGCCGATGGCGATATACGCAAGGGTCATGCCGTACCTTCACGACGCGGTGCGCGTTTGCGCGGGCGACGGTGACGACGGCGCGGTGCCGGTTCATCATCCAGATCCGTAAGCATATCTTTTTGCTCCGGTGGCGCAGAAACCTGAAACTCGCCCCACCACTGCGCCAGGCGCTGTAGTTCCGGGTTCCTTTCAACTTCAGCACGCAGAGAGAGCAGATCGAACGCGGCGCGGAACTTAGGATGCTCCATCAGCTTCCAGGCGCGTTTACCCTGACGGCGGGACATACGCAGCTGAAGCTGCCAGATATCACGCACCAGCGTGGTAATACGTTTCGGGATCGCCAGCGTGCGACAGCCTTCGTCCAGCACGTCGTTTGCCGCCAGCGCGAACGCATCATAATAGGCGAGACCGCTCTCCTGGGTAATGCGCTGCGCCGTTTCCAGCAGCGGATACCAGAACATGGCCGCGAACAGGAACGCCGGATTCACGCGCATATCGTTATGAATACGGGTATCGGTGTTCTTCAGCACCTGCGCAATTATCCGCTCCATTGCGCTGTCACCGTTTTCGGTGAAGTAGCGGGTAATGGTCGGGAACAGCGGCTGGAACAGGTTGTACTCACGCAGCAGGTTGTAGGTTTCAAACCCGTAGCCTGCCTGGAGCAGCTTTAACGACTCCTCAAACAGACGGGCAGGGGGCACGTCGTTGATCAGCGTCGCCAGGCGCGGGATCGGCTCTGCGGTTTCCGGGCTGATACGCATGTTCAGCTTGGCGGCGAAACGCACGGCGCGAAGCATTCGGACCGGATCTTCGCGATAGCGTGTTTCCGGCGTGCCGATCAGGCGAATCAGACCGTCTTTCAGATCCTGCATACCGCCGACGTAATCGCGCACGGTAAAATCCGCCACGCTGTAGTAAAGGCTGTTGATGGTGAAATCGCGACGCTGAGCATCTTCTTCAATAGAGCCGAAGATGTTGTCACGCAGCAGCATGCCGTTTTGGCCGCGCTGGGAAGTCGTGCGATCGTTAACGCCCGCTTCGTGGTGACCGCGGAAGGTCGCCACTTCAATAATTTCCGGTCCAAACATCACGTGCGCCAGACGGAAACGGCGGCCAACCAGACGGCAGTTGCGGAATAATTTACGCACCTGCTCAGGCGTGGCGCTGGTCGTCACGTCGAAATCTTTTGGTTTTTTGCCCAGCAGTAAATCGCGCACCCCGCCGCCGACGAGATAGGCCTCGTAGCCTGCTTTATTCAGACGATAGAGCACCTTGAGGGCATTTTCACTGATATCTTTGCGGGAAATATTGTGCTGCTCACGCGGAATGACCGACATGTGTGGCTGTGCAATAGCGTCGTTCGCCATGCTCTCTTCGCGGCTCAGCACTTTACGGCAAAAATTAGCGACTCGGGTAAAAATAGTACACCTCGTAGTGTGTTTTGTTATCAAAAAAGCGGCTAATCATAGCTCAGCGCAACGCATTTGAGAATGCTGGATTTTTGGCACGGCCATAAGCGCCCAGTCAGCAATGGCCGTTTTCAGCAATTCATCCAGACTCAGATCCTGCCATTCCTGCGTTATATTCTGGTTGAGAAATCGCAGCGCGTCGATCAAAACCGGGCGCGGATCGCCGTCAGGCAGCGCCGGGGCATGATTCTGTTTCGATAGCTTATTTCCCTGTTCATTGACTGCCAGCGGCAGATGGATGTAATCCGGCACCGCCCAGCCAAACTGCTGGTAAAGCGATATTTGCCGCACGGTAGGCTCAACCAGATCCGCCCCGCGCACGATTTCCGTAACACCCTGGAAATGGTCATCGACAACCACCGCCAGGTTATAGGCAAACAAACCATCACGACGGTGAATAATAAAATCTTCACGCGCCAGGCGTTCATCCGCCTGAATTGTTCCTGAGAGTACGTCGGTAAACTGCGTCACTGGAGTACGCTGTATCAGCCGCACGGCGGCATTCTCAGGACCGTTGTGCCGCGTACGGCAGTGGCCGTCGTAAACGCCACCCACGCTCTGAATTCGCGCCCGCGTGCAGGTGCAGTTATAGGAAAGGCCCTGTTCAGCAAGCCACGCCAGACGTTCACGGTAGGCATCATGGCGTTGAGACTGCCAGAGTACGTCGCCATCCCAGTGAAGACCGTAATGTTCCAGCTGACGCAGAATAGTTTCTGCTGCACCGGGAACTTCACGTGGAGGATCGATATCTTCAATGCGGACCAGCCATTGACCCTGACGGGCGCGAGCCTGTAGGTAGCTGCCGAGCGCGGCAATTAATGAGCCGAAGTGTAATTCACCGGAGGGAGATGGCGCAAAGCGCCCGATATAGTGAGATTCAGACATATCAACGGTAACAAGGCGGGAGAGACTCCCGCCTTAGCTGAGTAGTGAGAGGGCAGGCGTTAGCCGGCCATCTGTTTTTCGCGGATTTCTGCCAGCGTTTTACAGTCGATGCACAGATCGGCTGTTGGACGCGCTTCCAGGCGACGAATACCGATTTCAACACCGCAGGATTCGCAGTAGCCAAAATCTTCGTCCTCGACCTTTTTCAGCGTTTTTTCGATCTTTTTGATCAGTTTGCGCTCGCGGTCACGGTTACGCAGTTCGAGGCTGAACTCTTCTTCCTGAGCGGCACGGTCGACCGGGTCCGGGAAGTTAGCAGCTTCATCCTGCATATGTGTAACGGTGCGATCGACTTCATCCCTGAGTTGATTACGCCATGCTTCAAGAATACGCTTGAAGTGCGACAGCTGGGCTTCGTTCATATACTCTTCGCCCGGCTTCTCTTGATACGGCTCCACCCCAGCGATGGCGAGAATACTCAGGGACGATGTTTTACGGTTTTGCCCTTCTTGCATGTTGCTTCTCCTTAACACGCACTATCGATCCCCGTGTTGGGGGAAAAATCAGGTCGCTATAAATAGCAGATGCTTTTCCGTATGGCAATTATCTAAACGTAACACTTGACAACCCTGTGAGGAAAAGCGTATTTGCGCACGCGGCCAGAACACTTATTAGTCAATCGTCTAATCCCTTATAAGACAATGGGAAGAGAGGATCTCAGAGTCATATTATCGGCAGAAAGTTCCGCTTTATAAGCGAAAATCTCTACCCCCTGCTTTTGTGCCTCATTCAACAATTGCGCGTATTTAGGATCAATATGACGGGCCGGGGAAAACCGTTCAATGGCTGAATGCAGAACCGCAAACAGCAACACGGCGCGCTTGCCCGCCGCCGCTACACTCATTAGCTCTCGCAGATGCTTCTGGCCACGTAGCGTTACCGCATCCGGAAAGAAGCCGTTTTCCTGTTCCGCTAACGTCACTGATTTCACTTCAATATAGCACTCAGGGCGGTCTTCCGCCTGTAACATAAAATCAATTCTGCTGCCTTCATCGCCATATTTCACTTCGCTTTTTTGCGTGCCGTAACCCACCAGTTCAGGAAGCATTCCATTTGTCAGGGCTTCCTTAACCAGCTGATTTGCGCGCAGGGTATTCACGCAAATAAATGCCCCGCTTTGCGTCTCGGTCATTTCCCAGGTATGAGGATATTTGCGTTTAGTATTTTCTGATGTGGAATACCAGACCGTGTCACCCGGCGTGGCGCAACCGGTCATGGCGCCGGTGTTAGGGCAGTGCAGCGTGAGCGTTTCGCCCTCAGGGGTGATCACGTCAGCGAGAAAGCGTTTGTAACGCTGGATCAGCGTGGCGGGCTGGAGTGCAGGGCTAAACTTCATCAGGATTCCTTAACGTGTCGCCCAGCGTCCAGCGCTGAAGCGGAGTATAGCGGGTGCGTCCTTGTACAAAGGCAGATTCGTACAGCGCAAATTCATTCACCTGAAAGGACCAGTGAAAGCCCGGTGGCGGGATGGCAACGGCCTGACCCGCATCGCGCAGCAGGGTAATGTGGGGATGAAACGGCTGTGGGCTCTGATAACAGCCGCTTCGCGCGGCCTGCGCCCGCAGCATGTTGGCGAGCTGTAGCAGTCCGCGAGGGGGCTGCCGCGTCCCCAGCCAGACCACCCGAGAGCGCAGCCATTGCCCGGCATCGTCAAGATGCAGCGTAAATCCCGGCTGCGAAATGCGTCCGGCCATTGCGCTTAACGCGCGCTGCTTTTCAGCGCTTACTTCACCAAGAAAGGCTAACGTCAGGTGCATATTGGCGGCGACGACGGGGCGGCCCGCTTCCGCGGGGAAGTGGCTAGTGCGCCAGCGAACAATCTGCCGTTGAAGCGTGGTGGGTAATTCAATGGCGAAGAATAGCCGTTTTGACTCAGACATGCGCAAGACTCGGTAATGATATGCGCCGATGCTACAATGTACGCCGATTAATGTTAACCCTCTGGAGCCGTAAGTGTCCTCTTTGCCCGTCGCCGTCGTCCTTCCTGAGCTACTCGTAGCCTTAGAACATGCGCCACAGGTTTTGCTCAGCGCGCCCACCGGAGCGGGTAAATCCACCTGGCTGCCCCTGCAAATTCTGCGCGAGGGGAGCATCAGCGGGAAAATTATCCTGCTGGAGCCGCGCAGGCTGGCGGCGCGCAATGTGGCGCAGCGCCTGGCGGAACTGCTGAATGAAAAACCGGGCGAGACGGTAGGGTACCGGATGCGCGCCGAAACCTGCGTTGGACCGTCCACGCGGCTGGAGGTGGTCACCGAAGGTATTCTCACCCGTATGCTGCAAAACGATCCGGAGCTGACCGGCGTCGGGCTGGTGATCCTTGATGAATTTCACGAGCGCAGCCTCCAGGCCGATCTGGCCCTTGCGCTGCTGCTCGACGTTCAGCAGGGGCTGCGCGACGACCTTCGGCTGCTGATTATGTCGGCGACGCTGGATAACGAGCGGCTCCGGCAGACGCTCCCTGACGCGCCGATGGTCTCCTCTGAAGGGCGTGCGTTCCCGGTCGAGCGCCGCTATCAGCCGCTGCCTGCCCATCAGCGTTTTGACGAAGCGGTTGCCATCGCCACCGCCGAATTGCTCCGTCAGGAACCCGGCTCGCTGCTGCTGTTTTTACCCGGCGTAGGCGAAATCCAGCGCGTACAGGAGCAGCTGGCATCCCGGGTGAACAGTGACGTTATGCTGTGCCCGCTCTACGGCGCGCTGCCGTTGGCTGACCAGCGCAAGGCGATCCTTCCCGCACCGGCGGGGCAGCGCAAAGTGGTGCTGGCAACCAATATCGCGGAAACCAGTTTGACCATCGAAGGCATTCGCCTGGTGGTGGACAGTACGCAGGAGAGGGTGGCCAGTTTTGATCCGCGTACCGGGCTGACCAGGCTACTGACGCAGCGCATCAGCCAGGCCTCAATGGTGCAGCGCGCAGGGCGGGCAGGGCGTCTTGAGCCGGGTATTTGCCTGCATTTAACCAGCGCCGAGCAGGCGGAGCGTGCGGCATTGCAGAGCACGCCTGAGATTTTACAAAGCGATCTCTCCGGGCTGGTGATGGATCTGATGCAGTGGGGCTGCCCGGACCCTGACCAGCTCACCTGGCTTAATCCTCCGCCTGTCGTGAACCTTTCCGCCGCGCGCAGCCTGCTGACCCAGCTTGGCGCGCTGGAAGGCGAGCGACTGACGGCGCGCGGTCAGAAAATGGCGGCGCTGGGCAACGATCCGCGTCTGGCGGCAATGCTGGTGGCAGCACAGGGCGACGATGAAATTGCCACGGCGGCAAAACTGGCGGCTATTCTTGAGGAGCCGCCGCGCGGTGGCAGCAGCGATCTGGGACAGGCCTTTTCTCGCCATCAGGGAAACTGGCAACAACGCGCGCAGCAGCTGTGTAAACGCCTGAAGAGCCGGGGAGGATCGCCTGACAGCGATAAAGTTATCCCTCTGCTGGCCCAGGCCTTCCCGGACAGGATTGCGCGCCGTCGCGGGCTGGATGGTCGCTATCAGCTGGCAAATGGGATGGGCGCGATGCTGGACAGCGATGACGCCCTGACGCGCCATGAATGGCTGATTGCGCCGCTCTTACTCCAGGGCAGCCACTCCCCTGACGCGCGCATTTTACAGGCGGTTGCCGTGGATATTGACGCTCTGACGCGTGCCTGCCCGCAACTGCTTCAGCAATCTGACATCGTGGAATGGGATGATGCCCAGGGCACGCTGAAGGCGTTCCGTCGTAGCCAGATTGGCAAACTGACGCTCGGGACGAAACCGCTGGCGAAGCCGTCGGAAGAAGAGTTACACCAGGCGATGCTGAACGGCATTCGGGAAAAAGGGCTGAGCGTACTGAACTGGACGCCGGAGGCCGAACAGTATCGCATTCGCCTGCACTGCGCCGCGAAATGGCTGCCGGAACAGGGGTGGCCAGCGGTGGATGATGAGACGCTGCTCGCGACGCTTGAACAGTGGCTGTTGCCGCAGATGAGCGGCGTACACTCGCTGCGCGCCCTGAAGGCGCTTGATGTTAAGGCAGCGTTACAGAATTTACTGGACTGGTCGTTACGTCAACGTCTGGATAGTGAACTGCCTGGGCATTACACTGTGCCAACCGGAAGCCGGATTGCCATTCGTTATCATGAGGATAATCCGCCGGCGCTGGCGGTTCGGATGCAGGAGATGTTTGGTGAGGCCACCACGCCGTCCATCGCTGAAGGGCGTGTGCCATTAGTGCTTGAGCTGCTTTCGCCTGCGCATCGTCCCTTGCAGATCACCCGCGATCTGGGGGCGTTCTGGGCGGGGAGCTATCGTGAAGTGCAGAAAGAGATGAAGGGGCGATATCCCAAACACGTCTGGCCGGACGATCCGGCGAATACCGCGCCGACACGGCGCACAAAGAAATATTCGTAATGGATCGAAAAGGGGAGTGCGGCCTGATGCCCTCACCCCGGCCCTCTCCCACGGGGAAAGGGAGAAACAAACTTTGAGAGATTTCTTCTTTCACTGACCTGTGCAAGATAAGAAAATCTGGCCTTTGCGCCTGAATGTTGCGGAGAAAAAGCATGGCGGGGAATGACCGCGAGCCAATAGGACGTAAGGGAAAGCCGACGCGTCCGGCGAAAGAAAAGGTAAGCCGTCGTCGCCTCAGAGATGAGGAGTATGACGATGACTATGAAGACGATTATGAGGATGAAGAACCGATGCCACGTAAAGGGAAAGGCAAAGGGCGTAAGCCTCGTGGTAAGCGCGGCTGGTTCTGGTTGCTGCTGAAGCTGTTCATTGTTTTTGTTGTCCTGATCGCGATTTACGGCGTTTATCTGGATCAGAAGATCCGCAGCCGTATCGACGGGAAAGTCTGGCAATTGCCTGCGGCAGTGTACGGCCGCATGGTGAACCTTGAGCCGGACATGTCCATCAGCAAGAACGAGATGGTGAAGCTGCTGCAAGCCACGCAGTATCGTCAGGTCACGAAAATGACCCGTCCGGGCGAATTTACCGTCCAGGCGAAAAGCATTGAGATGATCCGCCGTCCGTTCGACTTCCCGGACAGTAAAGAAGGGCAGGTGCGCGCGCGTCTGACCTTTGACGGCGATCGTCTGGAAACCATTGAGAACATGGATAACGATCGCCAGTTCGGTTTCTTCCGTCTCGATCCGCGTCTCATCACCATGCTGTCGTCCGCAAACGGCGAACAGCGCCTGTTCGTGGCGCGTAATGGCTTCCCGGATCTGCTGGTAGATACCCTGCTGGCAACCGAAGACCGCCACTTCTACGAGCACGACGGTATTAGCCTTTACTCCATTGGTCGTGCGGTACTGGCGAACCTGACCGCCGGGCGTACGGTGCAGGGGGCGAGTACCCTGACCCAGCAGCTGGTGAAAAACCTGTTCCTCTCCAGCGAGCGCTCTTACTGGCGTAAAGCCAACGAAGCGTACATGGCCGTGCTGATGGATGCGCGCTACAGCAAGGATCGTATTCTTGAGCTGTACATGAACGAGGTGTACCTCGGTCAGAGCGGTGACAACGAGATCCGCGGCTTCCCGCTGGCGAGCCTGTACTACTTTGGTCGTCCGGTAGAAGAGCTGAGCCTTGACCAGCAGGCGCTGCTGGTGGGCATGGTGAAAGGCGCGTCGATCTACAACCCGTGGCGTAACCCGAAACTGGCGCTGGAGCGTCGTAACCTGGTGCTGCGTCTGCTGCAACAACAGCAGGTGATTGACCAGGAGCTGTACGACATGCTGAGCGCGCGTCCGCTGGGCGTTCAGCCGCGTGGTGGGGTGATCTCTCCGCAGCCTGCCTTTATGCAGATGGTGCGTCAGGAGTTGCAGTCTAAGCTCGGGGATAAAGTGAAAGATCTCTCCGGCGTGAAGATCTTTACCACCTTTGACTCCGTGGCACAGGACGCCGCAGAAAAAGCGGCGGTAGAAGGTATTCCGGCGCTGAAAAAGCAGCGTAAGCTGAGCGATCTGGAAACCGCGATGGTAGTGGTTGACCGTAACACCGGCGAAGTTCGTGCCATGGTGGGCGGTGCTGAGCCGCAGTTTGCGGGCTATAACCGTGCCATGCAGGCGCGTCGTTCAATTGGTTCACTGGCAAAACCGGCGACCTATCTGACCGCGCTGAGCCAGCCGAATCTTTATCGCCTGAATACCTGGATTGCCGATGCGCCAATTTCCCTGCGCCAGCCTAACGGCCAGGTTTGGTCACCGCAGAACGATGACAGACAGTTCAGCGGCCAGGTCATGCTGGTGGATGCGTTAACCCGCTCGATGAACGTGCCAACGGTTAACCTCGGAATGGCGCTGGGCCTGCCGGCCATTACCGACACCTGGCAGAAGCTGGGGGTACCGAAAGATCAGCTGCACCCGGTGCCAGCGATGATTCTGGGGGCGCTTAACCTGACGCCAATCGAAGTGGCGCAGGCGTTCCAGACCATCGCCAGCGGCGGTAACCGTGCTCCGCTTTCCGCTCTGCGTTCGGTGATTGCCGAAGATGGCTCCGTGCTGTATCAGAGCTTCCCGCAGGCAGAACGTGCAGTTCCGGCGCAGGCGGCCTATATGACGCTGTGGACCATGCAGCAGGTTGTCCAGCGCGGTACAGGCCGTCAGCTGGGAGCGAAGTATCCGGGCCTGCATCTGGCGGGTAAAACCGGGACCACCAACAACAACGTCGATACCTGGTTCGCCGGTATTGATGGTCGTGAAGTGGTCATCACCTGGGTGGGGCGCGATAACAACCAGCCGACCAAACTGTATGGCGCGAGCGGTGCGATGTCGATTTACCAGCGCTACCTGGCCAACCAGTCTCCGGTGCCGCTGAACCTGGTTGCCCCGGAAGATATCGTTGATATGGGCGTGGACGCATCGGGCAACTTCATCTGCGGTGGCGGGATGCGTACGCTGCCGGTCTGGACGACTAACCCGGATGCGCTGTGTCAGCAAAGTCAGCCAGAAGAACCGACAGGTAACCCGTTCGATCAGTCTTCTCAACCCCAGCAGCCGCAGCAGCAACAGCCGCAGCAGCAGAATGAGAAGAAAGACAGCGACGGTGTCGCCGGCTGGATCAAGGACATGTTTGGCGGAAACTAATTAGTTTCCTGAATAAAAGGCCGCTTAATGATTAAGCGGCCTTTTTTTATATTTACATTCATTTATATTTAAAATTATTAAATTTAAAATGTAGAATAATTAATTTTTGCTTTTTTTTATCTAAAACAGAAAGTTGTGTCCGATTATTCGGGCATTATCATTTTGTGATCTAGACGTGATGAAGAATAATCTGATTAAATCCTCTCCAGAAATTTACTGACCTCACAGGATATTCCTTAGAGGACTTCCCAACATTTTTGTATATATCAAGAATGGATATCTTCATCATCACATATAAGGATATTGTTATGAGTAAATATGTTGTTTCAACGGTGTTGGCCAGCACGCTTATGGCTGCACTCTCTCTGCCGGTATTTGCAGCGAATGATTCTGGTACGGTAAATTTCGCCGGAAAAATTGTGGCGGATACCTGTGAAATTGATGTTGATGGCTCGGGGTCCAATACTTCCACCGTCACATTTGCAGATACTTATCCTTCTGATTTTGGTACTGACGGTCAGGTCGGGACGTCGAAGGCCTTTAAGATTGAAGTGAAAAAATGTGATCCGCTGGTTGCCAAACTGAACCTCAAGTTCAGCGGCACCACAACGGATGCGGAATACAAGCGCCTGAAGAACGATCTTTCCGGCGCTGGCAATGCGACCAACGTTGGCATCATTGTCAGTAATGAAAATGGGACTAAGGGGGACGTGGTTTTCAACGGATCAGAACCGGAAGCCGGTACCGATGTTGCGAACGATGCCACTGGCGCCACAGCATCTGTCTTTAATTACACCGCGAAAGTTATTCAGGTTGGTGATAACAAACCAACAGCAGGTCACTACTCCTCATCTGCAACGTTCGAGGTTGTTTATCGCTAAATCTATTTTGGCAGCCTGAAAGGGCTGCCTTCTGGAACGTAGTATGAATTATTTATTAAAATTGTTAGGTGGATGTTTGATTATCTCTTGCTGTTCAGTACAGGCAAGTGTGGTTCTCGGTGGCACGCGAATTATTTATCCATCGAATAAATCCGAAGTACAAATAGCACTCAAAAATAAAGACCCTCATACTCGATATCTGGTGCAAAGCTGGGTGAGTTACCCCAACGATGCAAAAGCACCTTTCATCATTACGCCGCCTGTCTATAAATTACAGGAAAATCGTCAGACCCTTTTGCACATCATTTTTACCGGCGATAAAAAAAATCTGCCCGCAGATCGCGAATCTTTATTTCTGGCGAATGTGAAATCCGTCTCGGCGTTATCACCTGACTTAAAAGACAAGAATACGCTGCAATTCGCGATGAAAACGCGTCTGAAACTGTTCTGGCGCCCTGCTGATTTGAAAGAAGCCGATGCCCTACAGGCCTATGAAAAAATCACGTTCCTCCGCCAGGGTAACAGGCTCATTGCGAAAAACCCAACGCCGTTTTACGTCTCCTTTGGCGAGCTGGCCGTGGGCGGGAAAAGTGTCCCTGTGACTGACACAAAAACCACGCCGGGGGCGATTTCAATGATGGTCGCACCTTTCAGCGAGCAATATTTTTCTGTGCCTCAATCTGCAAACGGGCCCGTGACGTGGACTGCTATTAGCGATTTCGGCGCGCAAACCTCCCAGCGCAAGCAGGCTCTTTAAACACACAATGCTGGTACCCTATGTCGTCATCTCCACTCTACAAACAGGTTCTGAAGGGAATCGCGTTAGCGCTGCTCGCGATGATCCAGCCTGTGAGTGCAGATGACGAATTTAACCTGCGGATCCTTGAGATGGACACTCCGCTGGAAAACACCTCAACGCTAAAAAATTTCATCAATGATAATGGCTTACTGCCGGGAAACTTTCTGACGACCATTATGTGGGATCGGGATGTTCTGGATAAACGCACGGTGAGTTGGATCTTGTCTGACGATAAGCAGCGCCTGTTACCGGAGCTGACCAAAGCGGATCTGCGTGCATTAGGGGTAAAAGTCGACACGATCCCGGACATGAAAGATCTGGATGATGCGGCGATAATCGATGACATCTCCCATTTTATTGATAATGCCCGCTACGATTACGACCAGGATAATCAGACCCTCAAGCTGGTGATCCCGCAAAAATACCGCGATCAGGCTGCGGCCGGGGCTATCGAGCCGAAATTCTGGGATGACGGTGCTCCCGCCGCCTGGACAAGCTACCAGTTTAGCGGCTCTCAGCAGCACTACCGTTCTGGTGAAACGTCATCTGCATGGCTTGGTCTGGAGTCGGGGATCAACCTCGGGGCGTGGCGGTTGCGTAACAACAGCACCTGGAGTGACAACGCCGGTTGGGATGCAATCGCCAGTACGCTGCAACGTGATATCAAAACCCTGCAAAGCCAGCTTGAGATAGGCCAGACGTACACTAACGGCGAGCTTTTCGACAGCGTCCAAATGACCGGCATGAAGCTGGAAACGGATACTTCCATGCTGCCCACCAGCCAGCAGGGGTTTGCCCCCGTGGTGCGTGGTATCGCAAATAGCGATGCAAAGGTCACCATCAGGCAAAACGGCTACACCATTTATCAAAGCAACGTCTCTCCGGGGCCATTTGAGATCCGCGATTTAAGCCAGGTCACATCCGGCGCGGATCTGGAGGTGACGGTGGAAGAGGCCGACGGCAGCGAACACAGCTTCATCCAGGCCAGCGCATCGGTACCGGTGCTACAGCGGGAAGGGGCATTTAAATATTCGCTGGCGGCAGGGCGTTATCGCGGTAATGAAGGTGAGGACGAGCCCCCTTTTCTGCAAGGGACGGTCATTTACGGCCTGCCTTATGGCGTAACAACATACGCCGGCGCGCTCGTTGCATCGTCGTATCAGGCTATGCTGGCGGGAACAGGGGCCGATCTTGGCCGTTTCGGATCGGCATCCGTGGATGTGACCGCCGCCCGTACGGCTTTTGATGATGGACGAGATGATGCCCGCGGGATGTCATGGCGTGCGCAGTATTCCAGGGATATTCCGGATACAGACACCACCGTGACGCTTGCCAGCTACCGTTATTCCACCTCAGGGTTTTATACCTTTCAGGAAGCTGTCGACCAGCGTGACAGCGAGATTGACGATGGGATTTATACCTATCGGCGAACCAATAATCGGCGCAGCCGCATGCAGGTTAATCTTTCC
Source organism: Enterobacter sp. MGH 33 (assembly GCF_000534535.1). Taxonomy (NCBI): domain Bacteria; kingdom Pseudomonadati; phylum Pseudomonadota; class Gammaproteobacteria; order Enterobacterales; family Enterobacteriaceae; genus Enterobacter; species Enterobacter sp. MGH 33. The sequence goes on from NZ_KI973212.1 coordinate 1,148,050, forward strand.
CAACGCGTTTCGGACTGGGGATCGGCTTACCTTAATGGCTATCAGCAGGATTACTGGAACATGGCAGGACACGAGCGCAGCGTCAGTGCGGGGCTAAGCTCCGGCTGGCGCGGTATAACCTGGTCGGTAAGCTACAGCCTGACGCGTACGCCGGACGCCAATACCGATCGGCAAATGGCGTTGATGGTCAACGTACCTCTTTCACGCTGGTTAGCGAACGCCTGGTCAACTTACAGCGCCAACACTGCCAGCGGTGGATTCGTTTCGCATCAGGTAGGGATCGGCGGCACGGCACTTGAGAACAATAACCTCAGTTATAACCTCCAGCAGACCTATGCCAGTCACGATACTGGCTATGGTGGCAGTGTATCCGGGCGCTACCGGGGATCTGCCGGTGATGTCGGGCTGGGGTATAACTACGGGGGCGATAACCGACAGTGGAACTACAGCGCGCAGGGTTCAATTGTTGCGCATGAACATGGAGTAACCCTGGGGCAATCCGTCCGCGACGCCTTTGCCATTGTCCATATCAAAGATGGCGATAACGTCAAAGTACAGAACGGGCGAGGGATCTACACCGATCGCTTTGGTAACGCGATTGTCCCTTCCCTGACGGCCTACCGGAAAAACGGTATTACGGTCAACACCCAGGATCGTGAAGATATTGAAATTGCCGCCGCTACCCAGGATGTTGTCCCAACAAAAGGTGCGGCCATCTCAGCGAATTTTGATGCACGAGTGGGGAAGCGTGCGCTTATCACGCTGCTTTTCCACGGCAAGCCGGTACCTTTCGGCGCCATTGTCACGCAGGAAAGTGCAACGGCTATCGTCGGTGATGAAGGAGAAGTCTGGCTTACCGGTCTGCATGAAGCGGTTTCCCTGAATGTGCAGTGGGGTGACGGGCGCGATCAACGGTGTGCGTGGGCGGGGGATCTCCCTCCCGGGCGCTCAGCAACTATTTTGAAAATGACGGTAAATTGCCAATGAGGCGTAGCAAAGAACTATTCATCAGCGCAATGGCTGGCCTAATCATGCTGTTTTCAGCTCCGGCATTCGCAACTTGTACATTTACGGGAGGCGGAAGTAGCGGGGGAATTGTTACCTTCAACATTCCCGCTGTCATCCAGCTTGAGCCAGACGTTCAGGTCGGTACCATTATTTATGACGCCAGCGTGGAATCAGGTGAAATTGCGCAAAGATGTGATGGTGATTCCGTTCGGGTACGTAGAGGCTATCTCTCATTGAGTGATGCTGATGCACGTGAAGATGTTTTACCCGGAGTGTATAAAACCAACGTGGCCGGGATTGGCATTCGCGTTGCAGCGTCTACAACCCAGTTCCCCAGCTATACCGAAGAAGACATTATCAGGCCGGAAACTTATCTTGGCACGATCAGAAGCTTTTCAACGAATTACAATTTCCGGGCTACCGCTCAGTTGATCGTTATTGGTGAAGTCGAAGAGGGCGATCTTAATACGTCCCTGTTAACCTCACATGAAACTTACGATAACGACGTGATAGGCGAAATCCGCTTTTCACCAACCAGTGTACATATCACAACAAACACCTGTAACCTGGTGGATAAAAACATCTACGTGCCGCTAGAAACGGTCAATGCGCACGATTTTAACGGTCAGTATTCTGACATCCTGACCGACAGTCGTTTCAGAATTGATATTACGGACTGCGCCGCCGGGACAAAAATTGATTATCAGTTCACCAGTGCAGGGTCGACTGGCGTAACGGATGGCAATATCCTCAATATTGCTACCGGAGACAACGCTGCAAGCGGCGTAGGCATTCAAATCCTCGACAAGAACGATGCGGTGTTACAGTTCGACCAGAGCTACACGGCAATAACCCGTAGCCAGGACAACGTCCCGGTTGAGATCCCACTCAAAGCCCGTTACATCAAAACGGGAGAGGTTAAAGCCGGGAAAGTCGACGCCGTCGCGACTTTCGAACTCTTCTATCGTTAAGCCCTCCGGCCCATTTCGGCGGGCTTTAGCGATCATTTCGCTAACTTCATTAACCCTCTATTTTCATCTGGTTAATTCTTAAACCCTTAAATCTTGTAGGGCCGCATACTGCTTGCTATGCAGCCAACGTTTCGCATATTATTCTGCGGTCATAATAATAATTCTCGTTTACGTTATCATTCACTTTTCCATCAGAGATCCATCATGGCGCTTTCCAATACTGCTCAGCCAATTAACACGTCGCTGCGTAAAATCGCGGTCGTCGTAGCCACAGCGGTTGCCGGCATGTCTGCTTATGCTCATGCCGCCGAAACCCCGAAAAAAGAAGAAACCATTACTGTTACTGCCGCACCGGCTGCGCAGGAGAGTGCCTGGGGGCCTGCACCGACGATTGCAGCAAAGCGCACTGCAACGGCGACGAAAACCGATACACCGATCGAGAAAACCCCGCAGTCCATTTCCGTGGTCACACGTGAAGAGATGGACATGAAACAGCCGGGGACGGTTAAACAGGCGCTGGCCTACACGCCGAGCGTTTTCGCAACGCGCGGCGCCTCCACAACCTATGACGTGGTTTCTATTCGTGGTTTTACGACCTCCAGTACAGTGAACACCAACCAGTATCTGGACGGTATGAAGCTGCAAGGGGATAACTACTCTGAAGCGTCGATGGACCCATACTTCCTGGAGCGCGTAGAGCTGCTGCGAGGCCCGACGTCCGTACTGTATGGCAAAAGCCACCCTGGCGGCGTAGTGAGTATGGTCAGCAAGCGTCCAACCACGGAACCGTTAAAAGAAATTCAGTTCAAAATGGGGACGGATAACCTGTGGCAGACTGGGTTTGACTTCAGCGACGCGATTGATGATAACGGCGTGTGGTCCTACCGTCTGACCGGCCTGGGACGCAGTGAAAATGCGCAGCAGGAGATGGTGAAGTCTACTCGTTACGCGATTGCGCCGTCTTTCAGCTGGCGTCCTGATGATAAAACCGATTTCACTTTCCTGAGCAACTTCCAGAGCGATCCGGATGCGGGTTACTACGGCTGGCTGCCGCGTGAAGGTACCGTTGTGCCTTACTATGATGCTAACGGAAAGGCGCACAAACTGCCGACCGATTTCAACGAAGGCGATGAAGACAATAAGATCTCCCGTCGTCAGAAAATGGTGGGTTACAGCTTCGCGCATGAATTCAACGACACCTTCACCGTGCGTCAGAATCTGCGTTATACCAAAATCAATACGCTTTACCGTTCAGTTTACGGTAACGGCTATATCGCTCCGGCCCAGATCAGCCGTGCGTACGTGCGCTCAGATGAAGACCTCAACTCGTTCACGGTTGATACACAGCTCCAGTCGAAATTCGCGACCGGTGCCGTTGACCATACGCTGCTGACGGGGGTGGATTACCTTCGTATGCGCAATGATATTGATGCTGACTACGGTACCGCCGATCCGATCAGCATGAACAATCCGCAGCACGGCAATGCGAACGTCAATGTGAACTTCCCGTATGCCATGCTCAATCGCCAGGAGCAGACCGGGCTCTATGCGCAGGATCAGGCGGAATGGGATAAGTGGGTACTCACCATGGGTGGCCGCTATGACTTTGCAAAAACGTCTGCCTTTAACCGTAATAACGGGACCACCGCGGAAATTAACGATCAGGCATTTACCTGGCGCGGGGGGATTAACTACCTGTTCGACAACGGGATTACCCCATACTTCAGCTACAGTGAATCCTTTGAACCGCTCTCTGGCACCACCCAGGGCGGCAAACCGTTCGATCCGGCGCGCGGCAAGCAGTATGAAGCGGGCGTGAAGTATGTTCCGAAAGATCTGCCTGTTGTGGTGACGGCCGCGGTATATCAGCTGACCAAGAACAACAACCTGACCGCCGATCCGGCGAACCCGACCAGCGGCTTTAGCGTGCAGGGCGGTGAAATTCGCTCCCGTGGCTTTGAGCTGGAAGCGAAAGCGGCGGTGTCGGCTAACGTGAACGTAACGGCGGCCTACAGCTACACAGATGCGGAATATACCCACGATACCTGGTATGAAGGTCGTCGTCCGGCAGAAGTACCGCGCAACATGGCATCCCTGTGGGCGGATTACACCTTCCACGAGACGGCGCTGAGTGGCCTGACCGTCGGTGCGGGCGCGCGTTACATCGGTAACACGGTGACGTACTACTCCTCAGCGTCGCCTAAAGCCTATGAGTCCTTTAACGTCGCGGGTTATGCCCTGGCGGATGCGACCGTGAAATACGATCTGGCGCGCTTCGGTCTGCCGGGATCTTCCGTCGGCGTCAACGTGAACAACATCTTTGACCGTGAATACGTCTCCAGCTGCTACAGCGAGTATGCATGCTACTGGGGAGCAGGACGCCAGGTTGTTGCCACCGCGACCTTCCGCTTCTAACCTCTTTATGGGCACGGTTCGCCGTGCCCTTTTTATTTAAGTTGGCTGACATGCAGGATAATAAAACGCAATCCGACTCCACCTTCACGCTTAACAATCTCTCCTTTCGCGTACCCGGGCGCACCTTGCTGCATCCGCTCTCTTTGACGTTTCCCGCAGGTAAAGTGACCGGTTTAATCGGGCACAATGGTTCCGGTAAATCGACGCTGCTGAAGATGCTGGGTCGTCATCAGCCGCCGTCCGGGGGCGACATTTTGCTGGATGACCAGCCGCTGGCGAGCTGGAGCAGTAAGGCCTTTGCCCGCAAGGTGGCCTATCTGCCGCAGCAGTTGCCGCAGGCGGAGGGGATGACGGTGCGCGAGCTGGTGGCGATTGGACGTTATCCGTGGCACGGTGCGCTCGGGCGTTTTGGCGTCGCTGACAGAGAGAAAGTGGAAGAGGCGATCGCGCTGGTTGGGTTAAAACCGCTGGCGCATCGTCTGGTGGATAGCCTGTCCGGTGGCGAGCGTCAGCGCGCATGGATCGCGATGCTGGTGGCGCAGGACAGCCGCTGCCTGCTGCTCGACGAACCCACTTCGGCGCTGGATATTGCTCATCAGGTTGACGTCCTGGCGCTGGTGCATCGCTTAAGTCAGCAGCGCGGCCTGACGGTGATTGCCGTTCTGCATGATATCAACATGGCGGCACGCTATTGCGACTACCTGGTAGCGCTGCGCGGCGGTGAAATGATCGCTCAGGGTACGCCTGCCGAACTGATGCGCAGCGAAACGCTGGAACATATCTACGGTATTCCTATGGGCATCCTGCCTCACCCAGCCGGGGCTGCACCCGTGAGCTTTGTCTACTGATGCTGGATTCAACATTCATTAGCCGCCGTCGCCTGCTGACGGCCATGGCGCTCTCACCGCTGCTGTTAAAGATGGGCCCGGCCCGCGCTGCCGCTATCGATCCGCACCGCATCGTGGCGCTGGAGTGGTTGCCCGTCGAACTGATGATGGCGCTTGGCGTGACGCCTTACGGCGTGGCCGATATTCCCAACTACACCCTGTGGGTGAATGAGCCAAAACTGCCGGACTCCGTCATCGACATTGGCCTGCGTACGGAGCCGAACCTTGAGCTTCTCACCCAGATGAAACCGTCTTATTTATTCTGGTCTGCGGGGTACGGCCCGTCGGAAGAGACCATGGCGAAGATTGCGCCAGGGCGGGGCTTTTCCTTTAGCGACGGCAAAAAGCCGCTGACCATGGCAAAAAATTCCATCCACGAGATGGCGCAGTTTCTCAACCGTGAGGCTCAGGCGAAAAAACATCTCGATGAATTTGATGCGCTGATTGATTCCCTCAAGCCGCGCTTTGCCCATCGTGGCGATCGGCCTTTGCTGATGGTAACCCTGCTGGATGCCCGCCATATGCTGGTCTTTGGAAATAACTGTCTGTTCCAGGAAGTGCTCGACAGCTTTGGCATTCGCAATGCCTGGGAAGGCGAGATGACATTCTGGGGCAGTACCGCCGTGGGTATTGACCGTCTGGCGGCGTTTCGTGATGTGGACGTGCTGTGCTTCGATCACGGGAACGAGCGCGAGATGCAAACCCTGATGGCGACCCCGCTCTGGCAGGCAATGCCGTTCGTCCGCGAGCAGCGCTTCCTGCGCGCGCCAGCGGTATGGTTCTACGGCGCGACGCTGTCGGCAATGCATTTTGCCCGCGTGCTGGACAATGCACTGGGAGGCAAGGCATGAGCACGCGTATGGCCCGTTTCCCAATGTTGCTGTTAGCGCTCATTTTTCTGGCTGCCCTGATGTTAACCGGCTTTAACCTGAGCACGGCGTTACCGCGCGATCAGTGGGCAGCCGCGTTTGCCGCACCGGATATCGATAATATTCAGCAAATGCTGTTCCACTACAGCCTGCTGCCGCGTCTGGCTATCTCCCTGCTGGTCGGAGCGGGGCTGGGACTGGTGGGCGTACTGTTTCAGCAGGTGCTGCGTAACCCGCTGGCAGAGCCGACCACGCTGGGCGTGGCGACGGGGGCTCAGCTGGGGATCACCATCACCACTCTCTGGACCCTGCCGGGAGCGTTAACCTCGCAGTTTGCCGCGCTGGCAGGCGCATGTGTGGTCGGTGCGCTGGTCTTTGGCGTGGCCTGGGGAAAACGTCTCTCGCCGGTCACGCTGATCCTCGCGGGGCTGGTCGTCAGCCTCTACTGTGGGGCGATCAACCAGCTGCTGGTGCTGTTTCACCACGACCAGCTGCAAAGCATGTTTATGTGGAGTACCGGCACGCTCACCCAGACCGACTGGAGTATCGTCCAGCGCCTGTGGCCGCAGCTGTTCGGCGGCGTGGTGCTGACGCTGCTGCTGCTGCGTCCGCTGACGTTGATGGGCCTCGATGACGGCGTGGCGCGCAATCTGGGGCTGGCGCTGTCGCTGGCGCGTCTGGCGGCCCTGACCCTGGCGATTGTGCTGAGCGCGTTACTGGTTAACGCCGTCGGCATCATCGGGTTTATCGGCCTGTTTGCGCCATTGCTGGCAAAAATGCTCGGCGCGCGCCGTCTGCTGGCGCGTCTGATGCTGGCTCCGCTGATTGGTGCGCTGATCCTCTGGCTTTCCGATCAACTCATTCTCTGGCTGGCGCGCGTCTGGATGGAAGTTTCCACGGGCTCGGTGACGGCCCTGATCGGCGCGCCGCTGCTGCTGTGGCTGTTGCCGCGCCTGCGCAGCATTAGCGCCCCGGCAATGGATGCCGGCGATAAAGTACATGCCGAACGTCAGTCGGTGGTGTGGTTCAGCCTTGCCGGGCTGGCGGTGCTGGTTATCGCCTCGTTTGCTGCACTCTCGCTGGGACGCGACGCCACGGGCTGGCACTGGGCGACGGGGGATTTGCTGCATGAACTCATGCAGTGGCGCTGGCCGCGGATCTTCTCCGCGCTGATTGCGGGCGTCATGCTGGCGGTGGCGGGCTGTATTATCCAGCGTCTCACCGGCAACCCGATGGCAAGCCCGGAAGTATTAGGGATCAGCTCCGGAGCCGCGTTTGGCGTAGTGTTGATGTTGTTCCTCGTGCCGGGAAATGCGTTCGGCTGGCTGATGCCTGCCGGGAGTATCGGCGCGGCAGTCACGCTGATGATTATCCTGATCGCCTCCGGGCGAGGGGGGTTCTCACCTCACCGCATGCTGCTGGCCGGGATGGCGCTCAGCACCGCGTTTACTATGCTGCTGATGATGTTGCAGGCGAGCGGCGATCCGCGCATGGCGCAGATCCTGACCTGGATTTCCGGTTCAACGTACAACGCCACCGGCAGTCAGGTGGTGCATACCGGGATTGTGATGATCGTGCTGCTGGCGATTGTGCCGCTGTGCCGTCGCTGGATGACCATTCTGCCGCTGGGTGGGGATACCGCCCGCGCGGTCGGAGTGGCGCTGACGCCAACGCGTATCGCCCTGTTGCTGCTGGCCGCGTGCCTGACGGCGACGGCCACCATGACTATCGGCCCGCTCAGTTTTGTCGGATTAATGGCGCCGCATATCGCCCGTATGATGGGCTTCCGCAGGACTTTGCCGCATATCGTGATCTCTGCGCTGACGGGCGGAGCGATCCTGGTCTTTGCTGACTGGTGCGGAAGGATGGTGCTGTTCCCGTATCAGATCCCGGCGGGCCTGCTGTCGACCTTTATCGGCGCGCCGTACTTTATATATCTGTTGAGAAAGCAAAGTCGGTAATAAAAGTAAACGGCAATCCTTAGATTGCCGTTTTCGTTTTTGCTCCCTCTCCCTGTGGGCTGAGGGTTCCCCACAAAATAATGCCTGCACAGACGGCCCCCTCTCCCTTGAGGGAGAGGGCTGGGGTGAGGGGGAACATACGGCTCTGGTGGTCATTCCGTTCACGTTATGTTCCTTGCTACTCTGTCACGACATGACCGGTGAACGTGCCAGGGTGGCTCAGTCGCCACCACCCTGGCGACCCGGGCTTCCGGCGGAAAATCGCCGCTTCGCGGTACCTTCGGCTTATTCCTTCCGGCTTATCGGGTACGGGCGGAGGAAACGTCCCTGTAAAGCCCGCCCTCTCGGCGCATCCCTGCGCCTCGCCCCGACCTACAGGAAACGCCTCAGCGATTTACAGCCGGACCGAGGCATCGCTGAAAGCCCTCAGTTATTCTGAGGCAACGTTATCGCTTTTGCTTTCAAATTACTGGGGAACCCTCTCCCCTGTGGGAGAGGGTTGGGGTGAGGGCATCAAGCCGCACATTTTACAGCTTCGCAAACACCTTACGCGCTGCGTCGATGGTGTTATTGATATCTTCTTCGCTGTGTGCCACGGACATAAAGCCCGCTTCAAACGCTGACGGGGCCAGATACACGCCTTCTTCCAGCATCAGGTGGAAGAAGCGTTTGAAGCGTTCCACGTCGCATTTCACCACGTCCTGATAGCAGGTCACGGTTTTCGCATCGGTGAAGAAAATCCCGAACATCCCGCCGACGTGGTTTACCACCAGCGGAATACCCGCGTCTTCTGCGGCTTCCAGCAGGCCGTTTGCCAGCTGCGTCGTTCGGTCCGTCAGGGTTTCGTGGATACCCGGCTGCGCCACTTCGGTCAAACAGGCAAAGCCCGCAGCCATCGCAATCGGGTTACCGGAGAGCGTACCTGCCTGGTAAACAGGACCGGTTGGCGCCAGCGCGTCCATCACGTCCTTACGGCCGCCAAACGCGCCGACAGGCATGCCGCCGCCAATGATTTTGCCGAGGCAGGTCAGATCTGGCTCTACGCCGTAGTATGACTGCGCTCCCGCCAGCGCGACGCGGAAACCGGTCATCACTTCGTCGATGATCAGCAGCGCGCCGAACTCATCGCACAGTGCGCGCAGGCCCGGCAGGAAATCCGGCTGCGGTGGAATACAGTTCATGTTGCCCGGCACCGGTTCAACGATGATGCAGGCGATCTCCTGCGGATACTGCTCGAACGCGGCGCGAACGGTGTTCAGATCGTTATAGGTGCAGGTCAGCGTGTGTTTCGCGAAATCAGCCGGCACCCCCGGGGAGTTCGGTTGACCGAGCGTCAGCGCGCCGGAACCGGCTTTTACCAGCAGGCAGTCGGCGTGGCCGTGATAACAACCTTCGAACTTGATGATCTTGTCACGACCGGTAAAACCGCGCGCCAGACGAATAGCGCTCATGGTCGCTTCGGTACCGGAGTTCACCATACGCACCATGTCCATCGTTGGCACCAGCTCGGTGACCAGCTCCGCCATTTTGACTTCCATCTCGGTTGGCGCGCCGAAGCTCAGGCCGCGCTGAGCGGCTTCAATCACCGCGTTGCGGATCGCCGGGTGGTTGTGCCCCAGTACCATCGGGCCCCAGGAGCCGACGTAATCGACATAGGCTTTACCATCCACATCATACAGATATGCCCCATCCGCACGTTCGATAAACAGCGGGGTGCCACCCACGCCGGTAAAGGCGCGCACGGGTGAGTTCACGCCGCCTGGGATTAGCTCGCGGGCTGCGCTGTAGAGGTTTTCAGACTTGCTCATGGCGTCGTTCCTGGTTCGTAGAAATAAGTTAAGGCAACTATTCTAAGTGATTCGGAAGAGGTTATAAAATTTTTGCCCCTCAGAAGGCTTAACAATTGTTAAGTATTTTTCAGGGGACGAGGGGATTGTCTCTGGTAGAATCCCTGCGGCCTTTTGTATGACGAAACAGAACAGGTAATGAACGAGAACACACCTTCTTTTGAACAACAACAGTTTACGCGCGCGAAGCACCGGGTCAGTATCCGGCGGCTGCTCAACCGTGACAAAACCCCGTTAGCCATTCTGCTGGCAGCCGCCGTGGTCGGTACGCTGGCCGGGCTGGTGGGGGTCGCATTCGAGAAAGCGGTCAACGCGGTGCTCAACTGGCGCATAGGTACCGTCGCCAGCTTTGCCGATCGGGAATGGCTGGTCTGGGTGTGGGCCTTTGGCCTTTCGGCGCTGTTTGCCATGGTGGGGTATTTTCTGGTGCGTAAATTCGCACCTGAAGCAGGTGGCTCGGGGATCCCTGAAATTGAGGGGGCGCTGGAGGAACTACGCCCGGTTCGCTGGTGGCGGGTGCTTCCTGTGAAATTTATCGGCGGGATGGGAACCCTCGGGGCGGGCATGGTGCTCGGTCGGGAAGGGCCAACGGTACAGCTGGGCGGTAACGTCGGGCGCATGGTCGGCGATCTGTTCCGTATGCGCAGCGCCGAAGCACGACATACACTGCTGGCGACGGGGGCCGCAGCGGGGCTGTCTGCGGCGTTTAACGCGCCGCTGGCGGGTATCCTGTTTATCATTGAAGAGATGCGCGCCCAGTTCCGCTACAACCTGATCTCCATTAAAGCGGTGTTTACCGGCGTGATTATGTCGAGCATTGTCTTTCGCGTCTTTAACGGCGAAGGAGCGGTGATTGAAGTTGGCAAGCTGACCAATGCGCCGGTCAATACTTTATGGCTGTATCTGGTTCTTGGGATGATTTTTGGCGTCGTCGGCCCGCTTTTTAACACCCTGATTTTACGGGCGCAGGATATGTTTCAGCGCATCCATGGCGGAAATACCACGAAATGGGTGCTGGTGGGAGGCCTGCTTGGCGGCGTGTGCGGGATCCTCGGTTTCATCGAACCGAATGCGGCGGGCGGCGGTTTCGGCCTGATTCCCATTGCCGCGGCGGGGAATTTCAGCGTAGGCCTGCTGCTGTTTATGTTTATTTCACGCGTCATCACCACGGTATTGTGCTTCTCCTCTGGCGCCCCGGGCGGCATTTTTGCTCCGATGCTGGCACTGGGGACGCTGCTGGGTACGGCGTTCGGGATGGCGGCGGCGGCAGGTTTCCCGGCCTACCATCTGGATGCGGGGACGTTTGCGGTTGCGGGAATGGGGGCGCTGCTGGCGGCCTCCCTGCGCGCGCCGCTGACCGGGATCGTACTGGTGCTGGAAATGACCGACAATTACCAGCTCATTTTGCCAATGATCATTACCTGTCTCGGCGCGACACTATTAGCCCAATTCCTGGGTGGAAAACCGCTATACTCCACCATTCTTGCCCGTACCCTGGCGAAACAGGAAGCTGAACAGGCCCTGAAGCAGAATACTTGAATGAATTACCAGGGTATTAGATAATGACAAAAAGAATTGGGTGATTTTTGCCCAATAGCAGTCGCAGTATTCATGGGAGCATAAGATGAGTGATGACGTAGCGTTGCCGCTGGAATTTACCGAAGCAGCAGCGAAAAAAGTGAAAACCCTGATTGCCGACGAGGACAATCCGGATCTGAAACTGCGTGTTTATATTACCGGCGGCGGCTGTAGTGGCTTCCAGTATGGTTTTACCTTTGACGATCAGGTTAACGATGGTGATATGACTATCGAGAAACAGGGCGTCGCGCTGGTGGTTGACCCGATGAGCCTGCAATATCTGGTGGGCGGTTCAGTGGACTACACTGAAGGTCTGGAAGGTTCGCGCTTTGTGGTGACTAACCCGAATGCGACCAGCACCTGCGGGTGTGGTTCTTCGTTCAGTATTTAAGCCTGAACGCAGATTGTAGGCCCGGTAAGCGAAGCGCTACCGGGCTTATAAACGACGCCTATCTTGAATTTTCATCCAGCGCAAACGTCGGCAGCTTCAGGTGCCAGCGTATCGCCGCTAAACGGATCACCAGCGTGACCACCATCCCCAGCATCGCCGCATTCTCCAGCGGGACAGCAAAGGTGTAATACGCCGTGGCGTGAACAATCCCCCCGATGATACAGGCCGTCGCGTAGATTTCTGTTCGCAGGATCATCGGGACTTCTCGCGCCAGTATGTCGCGAATAATCCCTCCGCCCACGCCGGTTAGCACGCCCATACAGATCGCCACCAGCGGGCCAGTCCCGGCAATAAAGGCTTTATTCACGCCTATTCCCACAAAGACCGCCAGACCGACGGCATCCAGCACCGGCAATATCCATTTTGGCAGTCTGCGAGGCTGACGAACCAGCACGATGGTTAACAGGCAGGTGACCATCGCCACCACCAGATCCGTGGGATCTTTTACCCAAAATACCGGGCCATTTGCCAGCGCCATATCGCGGATCGTTCCGCCTCCCACCGCCGTAACAACGCCGAGTACCAGTACGCCAAAAGGATCCATGCGTAGTTTTCCGGCAAGCAAAACGCCGGAGATAGCAAAAACGGCTGTGCCAAGAATATCCAGCCAATACACGAGCATCGTTAAATCCTCGAAGGGGGTATTTATCTGTTTGAGTGACTCTCTGCCAGTTCGGCGCAGAGTTGTTTTGCGGCGAGGATAATACGCGGGCTGGCGCGTTCAAACCAGTCGCTGTTGAGTGCGATAACCGGAATTTTAAGCTGCCGATGCCAGAATTGTTCTATTTTAGGAATCTCGCTCGCATTTCCGACCACCACAATGGCCTGCGGTTGTCGCGCAAGAACCTGCTCACGACTGACCTGGGGCCAGGGAACCCGGCTTTCGGCAAAGATATTTTCACCTCCACAGGTTTCAAGCACCTGGTTCTGGATCGAGCCTTTACCGGTAGTAAACAGCGGCTGGCTGCCAAATTGCAGAAAAACGCGTTGTTTCGGTTGCGTGCCGTATCGGGCTTTTAGCGCGGCATAGTCGTTGAGCATCTGCTGTGCAGCCTGCCCGGCGCGTTGGGGGGTAGGGCTGAAGGGCGCGAGGTCACGGAGGGTTTGCGCCACCTGTTCGATGCTCACCGCGTCCACCCATTTTACCGTTATTCCCAGCGAAGAGAGCTGGTTCACCTGCCGTTCGGCATTACCGCCGCGCCAGGCGAGGACCAGATCGGGCTTCAGCGCCACGATGCGTTCCAGGTTCATTCCCTGCCAGGTGGCAACCTGTTCGATATGGGCGGCCTGCGGTGGATAATCGGAAAAGCTGCTCACCGCAACGGGCGTGATCCCGGCGGCAAACGCCAGTTCCGTATTGGCAGGGGAGAGAGTGATCACCCGCGGCGCGGCGATGAGCCAGGCCGGAGCGAGCAGAAGCAGGGCGACCAGCTCCCTGAATGACACCTTACCCACGCGCCAGTTTCTGCACCAGAGTTTCCACCATCACGGTGGACTGTTTGGCCGCAACGGCCAGGAATTCGTCGAAGCTGATGTGGGACTGCTGGTCCGCCACGTCAGAGATCGCGCGAACGACCACGAACGGCACGCTGAAGTTATGGCATACGTGCGCGATGGCTGTGGCTTCCATCTCAACGGCCACAGCCTGCGGGAAGTTATGACGGATTTTCGCCAGACCGACAGAGCCGTTGATAAAGGCATCGCCGCTGACGATCAGGCCACGCACCGCATTGAGGTTCAGCTCGTTAATGCAGCTTTCAGCGGCGGCAATCAGCTTATCATCCGCTTTAAACCCGGCCGGGCAGCCCGGAAGCTGACCATATTCGTAGCCGAATGCGGTGACATCTGCATCGTGATAACGCGCTTCGTCGGAAACCACGATATCGCCCACTTTCAGCGTCGGCGCCAGACCGCCCGCAGAACCCGTATTAATGATAACGTCAGGCTTGCAGCGCTCAAGCAGCAGGGTCGCGCCCAGTGCCGCTGCAACTTTACCGATGCCTGATTTCAGCAGAGCCACGTCAACACCGTTCAACTGGCCGGTGTAGATCTCACAGCCACCGAGGGAGAGAGTCTGACGGTTCTCAATTTTGTCACGCAGCAGCGTAACTTCTTCTTCCATTGCACCAATAATGCCGATTTTCATAGATTTACTCGCGATGTGCCTTGTTAAGATGCATAGTCTATCATGCGGTTAAGGGGAAACGCATTCTCACGCGGGGGAGCACATGGCACCAATCGATTTTCGCACCAAAATTAACTGGCACCGACGTTTCCGTTCGCCACAGGGCGATAAGAGCGAACATGAGATCCTGCGCATTTTCGAAAGCGATCGCGGACGCATCATCAACTCGCCCGCCATCCGTCGGTTACAGCAAAAAACCCAGGTGTTCCCGCTGGAGCGTAACGCCGCGGTGCGTACGCGGTTAACGCACTCCATGGAAGTGCAGCAGGTGGGGCGCTACATTGCGAAAGAGATCCTCAGTCGCCTTAAAGAGCAACGTCTGCTGGAAACCTACGGACTGGATGAACTGACCGGGCCGTTCGAAAGCATCGTTGAGATGGCCTGCCTGATGCACGATATCGGCAATCCTCCCTTTGGTCATTTCGGCGAGGCCGCCATCAATGACTGGTTTAAACAGCGGCTTTTTCCCTCTGACGCCATAAGCCAGCCGCTCAGCGATGACCGCTGTGTGGTACGCGATTTATGCCTGCGTGAAGGCGAAGATAGCCTGAACGATCTGCGCCGTAAGGTGCGCCAGGATCTGTGTCATTTCGAAGGTAACGCGCAGGGGATCCGTCTGGTGCACTCCCTGATGCGGATGAATCTGACCTGGGCCCAGGTGGGCTGTATTCTTAAATACACGCGTCCCGCATGGTGGACCGGAGAAACGCCCGCCACGCATAGCTACCTGATGAAAAAACCGGGCTATTACTTATCGGAAGAAGCATACATCGCGCGGTTGCGTAAAGAACTGTCTCTGACCCCTAATGGCCGTTTTCCATTGACATGGATTATGGAAGCGGCTGATGACATTTCTTATTGCGTGGCCGATCTGGAAGACGCGGTGGAAAAAAGAATATTCAGCGTCGAGGAGCTGTATCAGCATCTTCATGATGCCTGGGGAGAGCATGAAAAAGGTTCTCTGTTTGCGCAGGTCGTCGAGAATGCCTGGGATAAATCGCGTTCAAATTCGCTGAGCCGCAGTACCGAAGATCAGTTCTTTATGTATTTGCGGGTGAACACGCTGAATAAACTGGTGCCGTATGCGGCCGCCCGTTTCATTGATAATTTGCCGATGATATTTAGCGGGGAATTTAATCACGCCCTGCTGGAAGATGAGAGCAGTTTTAGTCAGCTTCTTGAATTATATAAAAACGTGGCTGTTCGCCATGTTTTCAGCCACCCGGATGTCGAGCAGCTGGAGCTGCAAGGATACCGGGTTATCAGCGGGTTGCTGGAGATTTATGGCCCGCTGCTCCAGCTGACGGTCGATGAGTTTAGCGAGCTGGCAAATAATGAACGTGTTCGCCGCCTGCCGATTGAATCTCGTCTCTATCAGAAGCTTTCAACCCGCCACCGGCTGGCATACATTGAAGCCGTCAGTAAAATAGATCGCCATTCTTCCCAATGGCCAGTCATGGAATATTATTATCGCTGTCGTCTTATCCAGGACTATATCAGCGGGATGACAGATTTGTATGCCTGGGATGAATACCGCAAGCTTATGGCCGTTGAATAAGCCATGAGTTTTGTAAAGACGACCAATAAATTTTTACTTTTTCCATAAACTTAATCCCGGAACTAAGCGGTATAAAACGAATCTGAGTTACACAGCAATTTTGCGTTATCTGGTAAATCGAGATTGAGAAACATGAAAAAAACCACATTAGCAATGAGTGCACTGGCTCTGAGTTTAGGTTTAGCGCTGTCCCCTCTGGCGATGGCGGCCGAGACAGCTTCCTCGGCAGCGACTGCGCAGCAGATGCCAAGCCTGGCCCCGATGCTCGAAAAAGTGATGCCATCGGTGGTGAGTATTAACGTTGAGGGCAGCACGACCGTCAATACGCCGCGTATGCCGCGTAATTTCCAGCAGTTCTTCGGCGACAATTCGCCATTCTGCCAGGACGGTTCGCCATTCCAGAGTTCTCCGTTCTGTCAGGGCGGCGGCGCAGGGGATGACGGTCAGGGCGGCGGCCAGCAGCAGAAATTCATGGCACTTGGCTCGGGCGTCATTATTGATGCAGCGAAAGGCTACGTGGTGACCAATAACCACGTGGTAGATAATGCTAACACCATTAAAGTGCAGATGAGCGATGGCCGTAAATTCGATGCCAAAGTGGTCGGTAAAGATCCGCGCTCTGATATCGCGCTGATTCAGATTCAGGATCCGAAGAACCTGACGGCGATTAAGCTTGCCGACTCTGACGCGCTGCGCGTGGGTGACTACACCGTCGCCATCGGTAACCCATTTGGTCTGGGCGAAACCGTGACCTCGGGTATCGTCTCTGCGCTGGGACGTAGCGGCCTGAATGCGGAAAACTATGAAAACTTCATTCAGACGGATGCGGCCATTAACCGTGGTAACTCCGGCGGTGCGCTGGTTAACCTGAACGGTGAGCTGATCGGTATCAACACCGCTATCCTGGCACCGGACGGTGGCAACATCGGTATCGGCTTTGCTATCCCGAGCAATATGGTGAAAAACCTGACTGCGCAGATGGTGCAATATGGACAGGTGAAACGCGGTGAGCTGGGGATCATGGGTACCGAACTGAACTCCGAGCTGGCGAAAGCGATGAAAGTGGACGCTCAGCGCGGCGCATTCGTAAGCCAGGTCATGCCGAACTCTTCGGCGGCGAAAGCCGGCATTAAAGCGGGTGACGTCATCACCTCTTTGAACGGTAAGCCGATCAGCAGCTTTGCCGCCCTGCGTGCGGAAGTGGGTTCTATGCCAATCGGCAGTAAAGTGACCCTCGGCCTGCTGCGTGAAGGTAAGCCGGTTAACGTGAGCCTGGAACTGCAACAAAGCAGTCAGAATCAGGTCGATTCCAGTACCATCTTCAGCGGTATTGAAGGTGCCGAGATGAGCAACAAAGGGGCAGATAAAGGCGTGGTGGTGAACAACGTGAAAGCGAACTCACCTGCTGCCCGTATCGGCCTGAAAAAAGGTGATGTGATCATGGGCGCTAACCAGCAGCCGGTGAAAAACATCGCTGAACTGCGCAAAATTCTCGACAGCAAGCCTTCTGTGCTGGCACTGAATATTCAGCGTGGTGATACCTCTATTTATCTCCTGATGCAGTAATCTTCTTAAGCCCCTGTTCGCAGGGGCTTTCTCTTTTCTGTGACCTTTCCTACAACTCCATACATCTCTCTCTGCCTTTGGGCATCTGCACAATGCAGCCTTAGCTGAACTTCCCTATGCTTGAGCTCTGCTCACGGGAGGGTTATATGGCTGGCTGGCATCTTGATACCAAAATGGCGCAGGATATCGTGGCGCGAACCATGCGCATCATTGATACCAATATCAACGTAATGGATGCCCGCGGGCGCATTATCGGCAGCGGCGATCGTGAGCGTATTGGGGAATTGCACGAAGGGGCGTTGCTGGTGCTCTCTCAGGGGCGCGTGGTCGACATCGATGACGCCGTGGCGAAACATCTGCACGGGGTCCGTCAGGGGATCAACCTGCCGCTGCGTCTGGAAGGAGAGATTGTTGGCGTTATCGGTCTGACAGGCGATCCTGAATCGCTGCGTAAATACGGTGAGCTGGTCTGCATGACGGCGGAGATGATGCTGGAGCAGTCGCGTCTGATGCATCTGCTCGCCCAGGACAGCCGCCTGCGTGAAGAGCTGGTGATGAATTTGATTCAGGCGGAGGAGCACACGCCTGCCCTGAGCGAATGGGCGCAGCGTCTGGGTATCGACCTGAATCAGCCGCGCGTAGTCGCCGTTATTGAGGTGGATAGCGGCCAGCTTGGTGTGGACAGCGCCATGGTGGAGCTACAGCAGCTGCAAAACATGCTGGCGACGCCGGAGCGTAACAACCTGGTGGCGATTGTCTCTTTGACGGAAATGGTGGTGCTCAAGCCTGCGCTTAATCAGTTTGGTCGCTGGGACGCGGAAGATCATCGTCGCCGCGTTGAGCTGCTCATCGAGCGCATGAAGGAGAACGGACAGCTCCGTTTTCGCGTCGCGCTGGGAAATTACTTTACCGGGCCGGGAAGTATTGCCCGTTCATGGCGAACGGCGCGCACCACCATGATGGTGGGTAAACAGCGCATGCCGGAGAGCCGCAGTTATTTCTATCAGGATCTGATGCTGCCGGTCCTGCTCGACAGCCTGCGCGGCGGCTGGCAGGCCAACGAGCTGGCGCGTCCGCTGGTGCGTCTGAAAGCGATGGACAACAACGGGCTGCTGCGCCGCACGTTGCAGGCGTGGTTCCGGCATAACGTGCAGCCGCTGGCAACGTCAAAAGCGCTGTTTATTCACCGTAATACGCTGGAGTATCGGCTTAACCGGATCTCGGAACTGACGGGGCTGGATTTAGGGAATTTTGACGACCGGCTACTGCTGTATGTGGCGTTGCAGCTGGATGAACAGAGATGATGCTGTTTGCCGGGTGGCGGCTTCGCCTTACCCGGCCTACATGCGTTCGTAGGCCCGGTAAGCGAAGCGCCACCGGGCAATAAAACGGCTCATTTGTTACGCGTCAATTTCTCAAGATCCGCTTCAATCTCGCTGATCTTATTGGTGACTACGCTTTCCAGGTGACGCAGGTCGTCAAGGATCTTACGTTTCAGATCGACTTCGCTGCGATCGCGCTGGCAGATTTGATCGAGTTCGTCGATCACGTAGCGCAGGTTAGGGCTGATTTCCTGTACTTCTTTATATCCCTGACCGATACCATCAGCGACAACGGTCTTACGCTGGCGAGGGTATTTAAACTTCACGCTTTTGGCGAAGAACTCTCCTTTGTCCTTGTGAAAATAGATTTTCAAAATATCGTTATTGGCTTCCTGGCGGAGACTATAACGATCAATTTCATCAGGATTGGTAATGCCCAGACTTTTCAGATTATCGTACATAGCGGTACCCTTGATCTCAACATAACCTATGAATAATTAACGAAAAAATCTATTTTCGCCACCTTCGGATATAAAAAAAGCGGGGTTGCCCCCGCTTTTTGTTATACCCGATTAATCGATGGTGCGCAGCAGTTCATTGATGCCCACTTTACCGCGCGTTTTCGCGTCCACTTTTTTCACGATGACCGCGCAATACAGGCTGTATTTGCCATCTTTAGACGGCAGGTTGCCGGAAACCACAACGGAACCAGCTGGAACGCGGCCGTAGTGAATTTCACCGGTTTCGCGATCGTAAATACGGGTGCTCTGGCCAATATAAACGCCCATGGAGATCACAGAACCTTCTTCGACGATCACGCCTTCAACCACTTCGGAACGTGCGCCGATGAAGCAGTTGTCTTCGATGATGGTTGGGTTAGCCTGAAGTGGCTCAAGAACGCCACCGATGCCCACACCGCCGGACAGGTGAACGTTTTTACCGATCTGCGCGCAGGAGCCGACGGTAGCCCAGGTGTCCACCATGGTGCCTTCGTCAACGTAGGCGCCGATGTTCACGTAGGATGGCATCAGCACGGTGTTGCGTGCGATGAAGGCACCCTGACGAACGGCCGCCGGTGGTACTACGCGGAAGCCCTCTTTCTGGAAGCGCGCTTCGTCGTAATCCGCAAATTTCATTGGCACTTTATCGAAGTAGCGGCTTTCTGCTCCGTCGATAACCTGGTTATCGTTGATGCGGAAAGAGAGCAGCACAGCTTTCTTCAGCCATTGATGAGTAACCCACTGACCGTCGATTTTTTCTGCCACGCGCAGCGCGCCGGAATCCAGCAGGGAAATAACCTGGTTTACCGCTTCACGGGTCACGGTATCCACATTTGCCGGAGTGATGTCGGCGCGACGCTCAAAAGCGGACTCAATAACGTTCTGTAACTGCTGCATTGTTTACTCTTTCCATTTCACTAAAAAACACGTCACCCTTTATCGTTTGGATTGAGGGCTGCTGTCAACCGTTGTTGCACTTCAAGTTGCAGGTCATTATTAAGGGCACGCCGGTCGGCCGTCGCGATTATAAATAAATCTTCTACTCGTTCGCCAATGGTTGTAATTCGGGCGCCGTGAAGCGAAATTCCCAGATCGGCAAAAACCTGACCGACGCGGGCGAGCAGCCCTGGCTGGTCGAGCGCAATCAGCTCAAGGAACGATTTACGGTCGGTATGGGTCGGCAGGAAATTGACCTCGGTATCGACGGTAAAGTGGCGCAGTTTTGCCGCCTGACGACGCGGCTGCGGAGGTTGCCAGCTGCGCTGCGTAATCGCCTGCTCGAGGCCAAAGCGTATCCCCTCATGCCTGTCCGACGACAGCGGGCTGCCGTCCGGCTCCAGCACAATAAAGGTGTCCATCGCCATGCCGTCGCGGGTGGTAAAAATCTGCGCGTCGTGCACGCTCAGGTTACGCCTGTCCAGCTCGGCACAGACCGCTGCAAACAAATAAGGCCGGTCCGGGCTCCAGATGAAAATTTCCGTCCCGCCGCGCGTGGCCTGCGGGCTGAGCAGAATCATCGGTTTTGTCAGGTCGTGCTTCAGCAGATGCCGGGCGTGCCAGGCAAGCTGGTTTGGGCTGTGGCGCACAAAGTAGTTGGCGCGACAGCGCGCCCAAATCTGATGCAGCGCCTCTTCGCTGATGTTATCCATGCGCAGCAGAGCCAGCGCCTGCAACTGATGGTGGCGCACACGCTCACGCATGTCGGGGGTGTTCTGCATCCCGCGACGCAGCTGTTTTTCGGTGGCGAAGTAGAGTTCGCGCAGCAGGCTCTGCTTCCAGCTGTTCCACAGGGTTTCGTTGGTGGCGCAGATATCGGCTACCGTCAGGCAGACCAGGTAGCGCAGGCGGTTCTCCGTTTGCACTTCCTCGGCGAACTGCTTGATCACTTCCGGATCCTGAATATCACGACGCTGAGCGGTAACTGACATCAGCAGATGATGGCGAACCAGCCAGGCGATAAGCTGCGTTTCACGCGAGTTCAGGCCGTGCAGCTCGGCAAATTTCAGCACGTCCTGGGCACCGAGCACGGAGTGGTCGCCGCCGCGACCTTTGGCGATATCATGGAACAGGGCGGCGATCAGGATCAGCTCCGGGTGCGCCAGACGTGGCCACAGATCAACGCACAGCGGATGGCGGGATCGCGTCTCTTCTTTAGCGAAGCTTTCCAGCTTCAGCATGACGCGGATTGTGTGCTCATCTACCGTATAGGCGTGAAACAGGTCGAACTGCATCTGCCCGACAATATGCGACCACTGGGGCATATAGGCCCACAATACGCTGTGACGGTGCATCGGCAGCAGACCGCGGCTGACGGCGCCCGGATGACGAAGCATGCTCAGGAACAGCGAGCGCGCCTCCGGGATGTAACACAGCGGCTGCTTCAGATGGCGTCGTGCATGGCGCAGATGACGCAGGGTGGTGGAGTAGATCCCGGTGATCGTGCTGTTGCGCACCATGGTGTAGAACATTCGCAGGATCGCTTCCGGTTCGCGAATGAACAACGTTTCGTCGCGCAGATCGATAAGCGTGCCGCGCAGCTGAAATTCGTCATCAATCGGACGCGGTTTTTCGTCTGCCGTCAGCGCGAGGATCGCCTCATCGAACAGCTGTAACAGCATCTGGTTTAGCTCAGAGACGCGGCGGGTGACGCGGAAGAAATCCTTCATCATTTGCTCGACCGGCTCGTTGCCCTCGCCCTGGTAATTCAGGCGCTGCGCCACGCTGAGCTGTCGGTCAAACAGCAGGCGGTTATCGTAGCGGGTGACTTCCAGGTGCAGGGCAAAACGGATGCGCCACAGCAGATGCAGACACTCATTGAGTTCGTTACGTTCGGCTTCGGTCAGAAAACCAAACCCGACCATTTCGTCCAGCGATGTTGCCCCAAAATGGCGACGGGCGACCCATTGCAGCGTGTGGATATCGCGCAGGCCACCGGGGCTGCTTTTAATATCCGGTTCGAGATTATAGCTGGTACCGTGATAGCGCTGGTGGCGCTGGTTTTGTTCTTCGACTTTCGCGGCGAAGAATTTTTCCGAAGGCCAGAAGCCGTCGCTAAAGATGTGCTTTTGCAGTTCGAGGAACAGCGCAACGTCGCCAATCAGCAGGCGGGTTTCAATCAGGTTGGTGGCGACGGTCAGGTCAGATAACCCTTCCAGCAGACACTCTTCCAGCGTGCGTACGCTGTGGCCCACTTCCAGCTTTACGTCCCAAAGCAGGGTCAACAGTTCACCGATTTTCTGCGCCCGATCGTCCGGCAGTTTTTTACGGCTTAAGATCAGCAGGTCGATATCAGAGAGTGGATGCAGTTCACCCCGGCCATAGCCGCCGACCGCAACCAGCGCGACGTCGCTCACCTGTCCGAAACCGTAGTCGATCCACAGACGTTGCAGGAGCTGGTCGATAAATTCGGTGCGCGCTTCAATGAGCTGTTCGGCCGAAATGCCTGCGTCAAATGCGTTACCCAGCCAGCGATGGAAAACCTCCATGTGGGCTTTGATATGCGCGCAGGTCAGCTCATGCGGTGGCCAGACGCCCGGGTTATCAGGCTGGTCGGGGAGGGTGGGAAGTGCTGTGTTAGCATACTGTTCGGGTAAGAGATTACTCATCGTGCGCCACCCATAAGAAAAAGCTATCGCCATTAAAAAAGCCGGCATTCGCCGGCTTCTTATCACTCAATGTTCGTCAGTATCGCCGGGATGGTGTCATCCTTGCGCAACGTCATAATTTCGCAGCCGTTGTCTGTAACCACAATAGTATGCTCGTACTGGGCAGACAAGCTTCTGTCTTTGGTTTTTACCGTCCAGCCATCTTTCATGGTACGGATGCGGTAATCACCCGCGTTGACCATTGGTTCGATAGTGAAGGTCATGCCCTTTTGCAGCACTACGCCGCCGTCGTCTGCATCGTAGTGCAGAACCTGCGGTTCTTCATGGAACACACGACCAATACCGTGACCGCAATATTCGCGCACCACGGAGAAACCTTCCGCTTCCACAAATTTCTGGATTGCGGCGCCGATGGTGCGCAGGCGGATGCCCGGCTTCACCATTTTCAGCGCCAGGTAGAGGCTCTCTTGCGTCACTTTGCACAGACGCTCGCCCAGAATCGTTGGCTTGCCAACGATGAACATCTTAGAAGTGTCGCCGTGGTACTCGTCTTTAATCACGGTCACGTCGATGTTGACGATGTCGCCATCTTTCAGCAGTTTTTCGTTGTCCGGAATACCGTGGCAAACCACTTCATTAATAGAGATGCAGACGGATTTCGGGAAACCGTGATAGCCAAGGCAGGCGGAGACCGCGTGCTGCTCGTTGACGATATAGTCGTTACAGATGCGATCCAGTTCGCCAGTGCTGACGCCCGGTTTCACAAACGGCTCGATCATTTCCAGCACGTCCGCGGCCAGACGACCGGCGACGCGCATCTTTTCAATTTCTTCAGGTGTCTTAATAGAGATAGCCATGTAATCTGTCCATCGGTGTCGATTTTTTCGACAATACTAGTGTAAGTGTTGTCAATGGTATCAGTCAGGCGCACCCCGTGCCAAATTGAGAATCATTAACAGCACACTCCGCCAACAATTATTGGTTTCTGGCCGTGTTTTGTGATATAAAGCGCGCCGGACTTCCGATCCATCTCAGATACACAGGCTGGACGGGAGCGACAAATCTCACTTTGTGTAACAACACACACGTATCGGCACATATTCCGGGGTGCCCTTCGGGGTCGGTAATATGGGATACGTGGAGGCATAACCCCAACTTTCAATATAGAGGTTTTAAACATGGCAACTGTTTCCATGCGCGACATGCTCAAGGCTGGTGTTCACTTCGGTCACCAGACCCGTTACTGGAACCCGAAAATGAAGCCTTTCATCTTCGGCGCACGTAACAAAGTTCACATCATCAACCTTGAGAAGACTGTACCAATGTTCAACGAAGCCCTGGCTGAGCTGAACAAGATCTCTTCCCGTAAAGGTAAGATTCTGTTCGTTGGTACTAAGCGCGCTGCAAGCGAAGCTGTGAAAGATGCTGCTAACAGCTGCGACCAGTTCTTCGTGAACCATCGCTGGTTGGGCGGCATGCTGACCAACTGGAAAACTGTTCGTCAGTCCATCAAGCGCCTGAAAGATCTGGAAACCCAGTCTCAGGACGGTACTTTCGATAAGCTGACTAAGAAAGAAGCGCTGATGCGCACTCGTGAACTGGACAAGCTGGAAAACAGCCTGGGCGGTATCAAAGATATGGGCGGCCTGCCAGACGCGCTGTTCGTAATCGATGCAGACCACGAGCACATCGCAATCAAAGAAGCTAACAACCTGGGTATCCCGGTATTCGCTATCGTTGATACCAACTCCGATCCGGACGGTGTTGACTTCGTTATCCCGGGTAACGACGACGCAATCCGTGCTGTTAGCCTGTACCTGAGCGCTGTAGCTGCTACCGTTCGTGAAGGCCGTTCCCAGGATCTGGCTTCTCAGGCGGAAGAAAGCTTCGTAGAAGCTGAATAATAAGGTTTTACCCCTTATTAGTACCGTGTATGAATAGGGGCCCATTATCGGCCCCTTTTTTCAATTTATACTGTTTGGCTCCCGGCCGGGCAGTTCACATCTCCCGAGGATTTAAGAATGGCTGAAATTACCGCATCCCTGGTAAAAGAGCTGCGTGAGCGTACTGGCGCAGGCATGATGGATTGCAAAAAAGCGCTGACCGAAGCGAACGGCGACATCGAGCTGGCAATCGAAAACATGCGTAAATCCGGTGCGATCAAAGCAGCTAAGAAAGCAGGCAACGTTGCTGCTGACGGCGTGATCATCACCAAAATCGACGGCAACTACGGCATCATTCTGGAAGTTAACTGCCAGACTGACTTCGTTGCTAAAGATGCTGGTTTCCAGGCATTTGCTAACAAAGTTCTGGACGCAGCGGTTGCAGGCAAAATCACTGACGTTGAAGTTCTGAAAGCACAGTTCGAAGAAGAGCGTGTAGCGCTGGTTGCTAAAATCGGTGAGAACATCAACATCCGTCGCGTTTCTTCCCTGGAAGGCGATGTTCTGGGCTCTTACCAGCACGGCGCGCGTATCGGTGTTCTGGTTGCGGCTAAAGGCGCTGACGAAGAGCTGGTTAAACAGCTGGCAATGCACATCGCTGCAAGCAAACCAGAATTCGTTAAGCCAGAAGACGTGTCTGCTGAAGTGGTAGAGAAAGAGTACCAGGTTCAGCTGGACATCGCGATGCAGTCTGGTAAGCCAAAAGAAATCGCAGAGAAAATGGTTGAAGGCCGCATGAAGAAATTCACCGGCGAAGTTTCTCTGACTGGCCAGCCTTTCGTAATGGATCCAAGCAAGTCTGTTGCTCAGCTGCTGAAAGAGCACAACGCTGATGTAACTGGCTTCATCCGCTTCGAAGTGGGCGAAGGCATCGAGAAAGTTGAGACTGACTTCGCAGCAGAAGTTGCTGCAATGTCCAAGCAGTCTTAATGATTGAAAAGGAGCCGCCTGAGGGCGGCTTCTTTTTGTCACCCGTCTCACGAAATCAGACAGGCTCCAGTATCGCTGTGCTGATTTGCGACATATCATGTCGCCAGAATTAACCCCATCTTAATCGTTGACAGTCTCAGGAAAGAAACATGGCTACCAATGCAAAACCCGTGTACAAACGCATTCTGCTTAAGCTGAGTGGCGAAGCGCTGCAAGGATCGGAAGGCTTCGGTATTGACGCAAGCATCCTTGATCGCATGGCACAGGAAATCAAAGAACTGGTCGAACTGGGTATTCAGGTTGGCGTGGTCATTGGCGGTGGCAACCTTTTCCGTGGTGCTGGTCTGGCGAAAGCGGGGATGAACCGCGTAGTGGGCGACCACATGGGTATGCTGGCAACCGTGATGAATGGCCTGGCGATGCGTGATGCGCTTCATCGCGCCTATGTGAACGCTCGCCTGATGTCCGCTATTCCTTTGAATGGCGTATGCGATAACTACAGCTGGGCAGAGGCCATCAGCCTGCTGCGCAACAACCGCGTGGTGATCCTCTCCGCCGGTACGGGTAACCCGTTCTTTACCACCGATTCCGCAGCCTGCCTGCGCGGTATCGAAATCGAAGCCGATGTGGTGCTGAAAGCGACCAAAGTAGATGGCGTGTTTACTGCCGACCCGGCAAAAGATCCTTCCGCGACCATGTACGATCAGCTGACCTACAGCGAAGTGCTGGAAAAAGAGCTGAAAGTGATGGATCTTGCCGCCTTTACGCTGGCTCGTGACCACAAACTACCGATCCGTGTCTTCAACATGAACAAGCCTGGCGCGCTGCGTCGCGTTGTTATGGGCGAAAAAGAAGGCACTTTGATCACGGAATAATTTCCGTCGGCGATAAATACAGGTAAGATTCCGCTTTATTTCGACGTGGTATCTTACCCGGGCGCGCCTTTGGCGTTGTCATGAATTAAACGCGACTATACTTAGCACACCTGTAGCGCTGTGCTGGCGGATAGTCTGCCTGAGACAAGTTTTCAAGGATCCGTAACGTGATTAACGACATCAGAAAAGATGCTGAAGTACGCATGGAAAAATGCGTAGAAGCGTTCAAAAACCAAATCAGCAAAATCCGTACTGGCCGTGCTTCCCCAAGCCTGCTGGATGGCATCATCGTAGAATATTACGGTACGCCAACGCCTCTGCGTCAGCTGGCGAGCGTGACGGTAGAAGATACCCGTACCCTGAAAATCAACGTGTTCGACCGCTCAATGAGCCCGGCCGTTGAAAAAGCAATCATGGCATCTGACCTGGGTCTGAACCCAAGCTCAGCCGGCGCGGATATTCGCGTTCCACTGCCTCCGCTGACGGAAGAGCGTCGTAAAGACCTGATCAAAGTAGTTCGTGGTGAAGCTGAGCAGGGTCGTGTTTCCGTACGTAACGTGCGTCGCGATGCGAACGATAAAGTGAAAGCCCTGCTGAAAGAAAAAGAGATCAGCGAAGACGACGATCGTCGTTCTCAGGACGACATTCAGAAAATGACCGACGCGGCCATCAAGAAAATTGATGCGGCGCTGGCAGAAAAAGAAGCGGAACTGATGCAGTTCTGATTTTCGCTGTACACTGATAAACGCCGTTCAGAAGGACATTGAGTCTTGCTGGCGGCGTTTTGCTTTTATCTGGTCTAACTTTTGGGCATCTCATGAAGCATCTCACTCTCCTCGGCTCGACTGGCTCTATCGGTTGCAGCACTCTCGACGTTGTACGTCATAATCCTGACAGCTACACCGTGGCCGCGCTTGTGGCCGGAAAAAACGTGCAGCGAATGGTCGAACAGTGCCTGGAGTTTACCCCCCGATTTGCGGTGATGGATGACGAAGAGAGCGCCCGCCAGGTGAAAGCGCTGTTGCAGGAGAAGGGCTGCCGTACCGAGGTACTCAGCGGGCAACAGGCGGCTTGCGATATGGCCGCGCTTGATGAAGTTGATCAGGTCATGGCGGCAATCGTCGGGGCGGCGGGTCTTCTGCCAACGCTTGCCGCTATTGATGCGGGGAAAGATGTCCTGCTTGCGAACAAAGAGTCGCTGGTCACCTGCGGACGCCTCTTTATGGAAGCGGTAAAACAGCGTGGGGCGCGTCTTTTGCCGGTTGATAGCGAACACAACGCGATTTTTCAGAGTTTACCTCAACCTTTTCAACAAAACCTGGGGTACGCTGACCTGGAGCAGAATGGCGTTGTGTCGATTCTGCTTACCGGGTCTGGTGGCCCGTTCCGTGAAACGCCACTGTCTGAATTGAGCGCAATGACGCCGGATCAGGCGTGTCGTCATCCGAACTGGTCAATGGGGCGTAAGATCTCCGTCGATTCGGCCACCATGATGAACAAAGGTCTGGAATACATTGAAGCTCGCTGGCTGTTCAATGCGTCGGCGAAACAGATGGAAGTGCTGATCCACCCGCAGTCGGTGATTCACTCGATGGTGCGCTATCAGGACGGCAGCGTGCTGGCCCAGCTGGGCGAACCGGATATGCGTACGCCTATTGCTCATACGATGGCGTGGCCAAACCGCGTAAAATCGGGCGTTAAGCCTCTCGATTTTTGTAAGCTGAGTTCACTGACGTTTAGCGAGCCTGATTACGACCGTTATCCCTGTCTGAAACTGGCGATGACGGCCTTCGATCAGGGGCAGGCGGCGACAACGGCGCTTAATGCAGCCAATGAAGTGACCGTTGAAGCATTCCTGAATCAGCAGATCCGCTTTACTGACATCGCCGCGTTGAATTTATCCGTGCTGGAGATGATGGATTTGCGTGAGCCGCAGAGCGTCGAAGAGGTGCTGGCCGTGGATGAACAGGCACGCATTGTTGCGCGTAAACAGGTGACACGTCTCGCAGGCTGGTGATAAAGCAAGCACTAGTCGTCGTGCTATTTGTTAGCGTTGGGCTTCAGTGATATAGTCTGCGCCACCTGATCGCAGGTATTTGGCTTTAAGTGGTCAGGTAAGCCGTGGTTTGACACGGCTTTTTTATGTATAGGCTTCAGTATTCCTGTGTACCGTTAAATCCTTTCAGGGACTAAAAACGCGTTATGTTGTCTGCGAATCAACCAATAAGCGAAAACTTGCCAGCACATGGCTGTCGCCATGTTGCAATCATCATGGATGGCAATGGCCGCTGGGCGAAAAGACAAGGGAAGATACGAGCCTTTGGGCATAAAGCTGGGGCGAAATCTGTTCGCCGCGCCGTCTCTTTTGCCGCCAATAACGGCATTGATGCGTTAACGCTCTATGCTTTTAGCAGTGAGAACTGGAATCGACCTGCGCAGGAAGTGACTGCGTTGATGGAACTGTTCGTGTGGGCGCTCGATAGTGAAGTAAAAAGCCTGCACCGCCACAACGTCCGCTTGCGTATTATTGGCGAAACCAGTCGTTTTAACTCACGTTTGCAGGAACGGATTCGCAAAGCAGAAGCGCTGACGGAAAATAATACCGGTCTGACGCTCAATATCGCGGCGAATTACGGCGGACGCTGGGATATTATCCAGGGGGTTCGGCATTTGGCTGAGCAGGTTCAGGAAGGGCTGTTAAGACCCGACCAGATTGATGAAGAGGCGCTGAGTCAGCAAATCTGCATGAATGAACTGGCACCCGTGGATTTGGTTATAAGGACAGGGGGGGAACATCGCATAAGTAACTTTTTGCTGTGGCAAATTGCCTACGCCGAACTTTACTTTACGGATGTTCTTTGGCCAGATTTTGATGAACAAGACTTTGAAGGTGCGCTGCATGCCTTTGCCAATCGAGAGCGTCGTTTCGGCGGCACCGAGCCTGGTGGCGATAACGCCTGATGGGGGTAGCTTTTGCTGAAGTATCGCCTGATTTCCGCTTTTGTATTAATACCCGTCGTCATCGCAGCGCTGTTTTTACTGCCTCCGGTGGGATTCGCTATTGTTACGCTGGTGGTGTGTATGCTCGCCGCGTGGGAATGGGGGCAGCTTAGCGGCTTTACCTCGCGCACTCAGCGGGTATGGCTGGCGGTACTCTGTGGTTTTTTACTGGCCCTGATGCTGTATACCTTGCCTGAATATCATCATGATGTTCACCAGCCGCTGGTTGCCGGATCCTTATGGATATCGCTGGCCTGGTGGATTGCTGCGCTTGTTTTAGTGCTTTTCTATCCGGGCTCTGCGGCGATCTGGCGTAACTCTAAAGTGTTGCGCCTTATTTTTGGTCTGCTCACGATTGTTCCGTTTTTCTGGGGGATGGTTGCGTTGCGCGCCTGGCACTATGACGAAAACCACTACAGCGGCGCGATATGGCTGCTTTATGTGATGATTCTCGTCTGGGGGGCTGACTCCGGGGCCTATATGTTTGGTAAACTGTTCGGCAAACATAAACTGGCGCCAAAGGTTTCTCCGGGCAAAACCTGGCAAGGCTTCATCGGCGGCCTGTTTACGGCAGCGATTATCTCCTGGGGCTATGGCGTCTGGGCGAATCTTGAGGTTGCCCCCTCGACGCTGCTGGTATGTTCGATTTTCGCGGCGCTGGCATCGGTGCTGGGTGATTTAACCGAGAGTATGTTTAAGCGTGAAGCAGGGATTAAGGACAGTGGTCACCTGATTCCAGGACATGGCGGAATACTGGATCGCATTGACAGCCTTACCGCGGCTGTTCCCGTATTTGCTTGCCTGCTTTTACTGGTGTTTGGGACGATATAACGGAAGGTTTTATGCTGAGCATTCTCTGGAATCTGGCGGCGTTCATTGTTGCACTGGGTGTACTGATTACCGTGCATGAATTTGGCCATTTCTGGGTTGCCCGGCGCTGTGGTGTGCGGGTGGAGCGATTCTCGATTGGCTTTGGCAAATCGCTCTGGAAGCGCACCGATAAGCATGGCACCGAGTTTGTCATTGCTCTGATTCCCCTGGGCGGCTATGTCAAAATGCTCGACGAACGCGTTGAGCCTGTCGCCCCGGAACTTCGCCATCGCGCGTTTAACAATAAAACTGTTGGACAACGTGCTGCCATCATCGCTGCCGGCCCGGTAGCCAATTTCATCTTCGCTATCTTCGCCTACTGGCTGGTGTTTATCATCGGCGTGCCTGGCGTGCGCCCGGTTGTGGGCGAAATCACCACGGGTTCTATTGCGGCAACGGCGCAAATTACACCGGGAATGGAACTTAAAGCGATTGATGGTATCGAAACCCCTGATTGGGATGCCGTGAGGTTACAACTGGTTGCCAAAATTGGTGATGAGCAGACAACCGTCAGCGTATCGCCATTTGGTTCCGACCAGCGGCAGGAAAAAGTGCTGGATTTACGCCACTGGCGCTTTGAGCCAGACAAAGAGGACCCTGTCGCTGCACTCGGGATTCGACCGCGCGGCGCGCAGATCGAGCCGGTATTAGCCGAAGTACAGGCCAAATCGGCAGCGAGTAAAGCAGGTTTACAAGCGGGTGACAGGATCGTTAAAGTCGATGGTCAGCCATTAACACAATGGATGACCTTTGTTACTCTGGTGCGCGATAATCCAGGCAAGCCGCTCGCGCTGGAAGTGGAAAGGCAGGGGAGTTCGCTCTCACTGACTCTCACCCCGGATACCAAATCGGGCGGCGGTAAGGCGGAAGGGTTTGCAGGCGTTGTGCCGAAAGTGATCCCACTGCCAGATGAGTACAAGACAATACGCCAGTATGGGCCGTTTAGCGCCATCGTTGAGGCCACGGATAAAACATGGCAGCTGATGAAGCTTACGGTCAACATGTTGGGGAAATTGATAACCGGTGATGTGAAACTGAACAACCTCAGTGGGCCAATTTCGATTGCTCAGGGGGCTGGGATGTCAGCGGAGTTCGGGGTGATTTACTATCTCATGTTCCTTGCGCTGATTAGCGTGAACCTGGGGATAATCAACCTGTTCCCGCTTCCCGTATTAGATGGGGGCCATCTGCTGTTTTTAGCGATTGAAAAGCTAAAAGGCGGACCGGTATCCGAGCGAGTTCAAGACTTTAGTTATCGCATTGGCTCGATTTTGCTGGTGCTGTTAATGGGGCTTGCACTTTTCAATGATTTCTCTCGGTTGTAAGAGAGTTAGTTAGGAAGAACGCATAATAACGATGGCGATGAAAAAGTTGCTCATAGCGTCGCTGCTGTTTAGCAGCGCGACCGTATACGGTGCTGACGGGTTCGTAGTGAAAGATATTCATTTCGAAGGCCTTCAGCGTGTCGCCGTTGGTGCGGCCCTCCTCAGTATGCCTGTGCGCCCCGGCGATACGGTTAATGATGAAGATATCAGTAACACCATCCGTGCTCTGTTTGCCACTGGCAACTTTGAGGATGTCCGCGTCCTGCGCGATGGTGATACGCTGGTGGTTCAGGTAAAAGAACGTCCAACGATTGCCAGCATCACTTTCTCCGGTAACAAATCGGTGAAAGACGACATGCTCAAGCAGAACCTTGAGGCATCGGGTGTTCGTGTGGGGGAATCTCTGGACCGCACAACCCTTGCAGACATTGAAAAAGGTCTGGAAGATTTCTACTACAGCGTCGGTAAATACAGCGCGAGCGTTAAAGCGGTTGTTACACCGCTGCCACGTAACCGTGTTGACCTGAAACTGGTCTTCCAGGAAGGTGTTTCTGCGAAGATCCAGCAGAT
Organism: Enterobacter sp. MGH 33; assembly: GCF_000534535.1. NCBI lineage: Bacteria > Pseudomonadati > Pseudomonadota > Gammaproteobacteria > Enterobacterales > Enterobacteriaceae > Enterobacter > Enterobacter sp. MGH 33. The sequence goes on from NZ_KI973212.1 coordinate 1,180,286, forward strand.
CAACATCGTGGGTAACCACGCGTTCAGCACCGACGAACTGATCTCCAACTTCCAGCTGCGTGACGAAGTGCCGTGGTGGAACGTGGTAGGCGATCGTAAATACCAGAAACAGAAACTGGCGGGTGACCTTGAAACCCTGCGCAGCTACTATCTGGATCGCGGTTACGCCCGTTTCAACATCGATTCAACTCAGGTGAGTCTGACTCCGGACAAGAAAGGTATCTACATTACCGTTAACATCACAGAAGGCGATAAGTACACGCTTTCGGGTGTTGAAGTCAGCGGCAACCTGGCAGGACATTCAGCTGAAATTGAATCTCTGACCAAAATTCAGCCGGGCGATCTGTACAGCGGATCTAAAGTCACCAAAATGGAAGACAGCATTAAGAAGCTGCTCGGCCGTTATGGTTATGCGTATCCGCGTGTGCAAACGCAGCCGGAAATTAACGACACGGATAAAACCGTTAAGCTGCACGTTAACGTTGATGCGGGCAACCGCTTCTACGTGCGTAAGATCCGCTTCGAAGGTAACGATACCTCTAAAGACTCCGTTCTGCGCCGTGAAATGCGCCAGATGGAAGGGGCATGGCTGGGAAGCGATCTGGTAGATCAGGGTAAAGAGCGTCTGAACCGTCTGGGCTACTTCGAAACGGTCGATACCGATACTCAGCGTGTACCAGGTCGTCCGGATCAGGTTGATGTTGTTTATAAAGTTAAAGAACGTAATACCGGTAGCTTCAACTTCGGTATTGGTTACGGTACTGAAAGTGGCGTGAGCTTCCAGGTCGGTGTTCAGCAGGATAACTGGCTGGGTACGGGCTACTCTGTCGGTATCAACGGGACGAAAAACGACTACCAGACCTACTCTGAGTTCTCCGTTACCAACCCATACTTCACCGTTGACGGTGTAAGCCTGGGCGGTCGTATCTTCTATAACGACTTTAAAGCGGACGATGCGGACCTCTCCTCGTATACCAACAAGAGTTACGGTCTGGATGGTACGCTTGGCTTCCCGGTTAACGAATACAACACCTTGCGCGCAGGTTTAGGGTACGTGCATAACGACCTGTCCAACATGCAACCGCAGGTGGCGATGTGGCGTTACCTGGACTCCATCGGTCAGTCGGCGAGTACGTCCAGCGATGATAACGGTTTCGCCGCGGATGACTTCACCTTCAACTACGGTTGGACCTACAACCGTCTTGACCGTGGCTACTTCCCGACGGAAGGTTCACGCGTCAACCTGAACGGTAAAGTGACTATCCCGGGCTCGGATAACGAGTTCTACAAGGTCACGCTGGATACGGCGTCCTACTTCCCAATTGATGAAGATCACAAGTGGGTTGTTCTGGGTCGTACCCGTTGGGGTTATGGTGACGGTATTGGAAGCAAAGAACTGCCGTTCTATGAAAACTTCTACGCCGGTGGTTCAAGCACCGTGCGTGGCTTCCAGTCCAATAACATTGGTCCGAAAGCGGTTTATTACGGCGGTAATGACGAAGATAACTGCGCAAGCCGTGATCCTAAGCAAGTATGTAGCTCTGATGACGCAGTAGGTGGTAACGCTATGGCCGTGGCGAGCCTCGAGTTCATCACGCCTACGCCGTTTATCAGTGATAAGTATGCGAACTCCGTGCGTACCTCCTTCTTTATGGATGCAGGTACGGTGTGGGACACCAACTGGGAGAACACCGCCCAGATGCGTGCGGCGGGGGTTCCGGACTACAGCGATCCGAGCAACATTCGCATGTCCGCAGGTATCGCATTACAATGGATGTCACCGCTGGGGCCGTTGGTCTTCTCTTACGCCCAGCCGTTTAAGAAATACGATGGAGACAAAGCGGAGCAGTTCCAGTTTAACATTGGTAAAACCTGGTAATAATCCGCTGCAATGGAATGCGTTGGCAGTGTAGCGCTGACAACCGGCGATCGGTAACACGGTCGCCTTGCCACGCAAAGAACGGTACCCCTCGGGTGCCAATGGGATGGTAAGGAGTTAATTGTGAAAAAGTGGTTATTAGCTGCAGGTCTCGGTTTAGCGATGGCAACTTCTGCTCAGGCAGCGGATAAAATTGCAATCGTCAACATGGGTAATTTGTTCCAGCAGGTTGCACAGAAAACCGGTGTTTCTGCAACGCTGGAAAACGAATTCAAAGGCCGTGCGAGCGAACTGCAACGTATGGAAGGTGATCTTCAGTCCAAGATGCAGCGTCTTCAGCGTGATGGTTCTACCATGAAAGCGAGCGAGCGCAGCAAACTGGAAAAAGACGTCATGTCTCAGCGCCAGACCTTCTCTCAGAAAGCACAGGCTTTCGAGCAGGATCGTCAGCGTCGTTCTAACGAAGAGCGTGGCAAACTGGTGACGCGTATTCAGTCTGCCGTTAAAGCAGTAGCAGCCGATCAGAGCATCGATCTGGTTGTTGATGCGAACGCCGTTGCATTCAACAGCAGCGATGTTAAAGACATCACCGCTGATGTTCTGAAACAGGTTAAATAAGTAATGCCTTCAATTCGACTGGCTGATTTAGCTCAGCAGTTGGATGCAGAATTACACGGTGATGGCGATATCGTCATCACCGCTGTTGCGTCCATGCAATCTGCTAAAGCAGGCACTATTACCTTCATGGTAAGCCCTAAGTACCGTGAGCACCTGGCCCAGTGCCAGGCGTCTGCCGTTGTGCTGACGCAGGACGATCTTCCGTTTGCCACTAGCGCTGCACTGGTAGTGAAAAATCCCTACCTGACCTATGCGCGCATGGCCCAAATTCTTGATACCACGCCGCAGCCGGCACAGAACATTGCAGCCAGTGCTGCGATTGATCCGACGGCTCAGCTGGGTAACAACGTATCAGTCGGCGCAAACGCCGTTATCGAATCCGGCGTTGTTTTGGGTGATAACGTGGTGATTGGCCCTGGCTGCTTTGTTGGAAAAAATACGAAAATTGGCGCAGGGACTCGTCTGTGGGCCAATGTCTCTGTCTACCATGAGGTTGAGATTGGCGAGAATTGTCTCGTTCAGTCCAGCACGGTGATTGGTTCTGACGGATTTGGTTACGCCAACGATCGGGGTAACTGGGTTAAGATCCCTCAGCTGGGTCGCGTGATTATCGGCGATCGTGTGGAGATCGGCGCTTGTACAACTATCGACCGCGGTGCGCTTGACGACACCATTATTGGTAACGGTGTTATCATAGACAACCAGTGCCAGATTGCACATAACGTTGTGATTGGCGACAATACCGCAGTTGCGGGTGGTGTTATCATGGCAGGCAGCCTGAAAATTGGCCGTTACTGCATGATTGGCGGTGCCAGCGTGATCAATGGCCATATGGAAATATGCGACAAAGTCACGGTGACGGGGATGGGTATGGTGATGCGTCCAATCACTGAGCCTGGCGTTTATTCCTCAGGTATTCCGCTGCAACCGAACAAGGTCTGGCGTAAAACAGCTGCACTGGTGATGAATATTGATGATATGAGCAAGCGACTCAAAGCGATTGAGCGCAAAATCGATCAACAAGACTAAGCGTTCATCCGTTTAACGCTAAATTTCCCGGCCTGTCGGCTTTGTTTATAAACCGGCAGGCCGTGTTATTATTGCTACTTAGTACATTTGACAGGAAGAGTATTTTGACTACTGACACTCATACTCTGCATATTGAAGAGATTTTAGAACTTCTGCCGCACCGCTATCCGTTTTTACTGGTAGACCGTGTGCTGGATTTTGAAGAAGGTCGTTTTCTGCGCGCAGTGAAAAATGTCTCCGTTAACGAGCCGTTCTTCCAGGGGCACTTCCCTGGTAAGCCTATCTTCCCGGGTGTATTGATCCTGGAAGCGATGGCACAGGCTACCGGTATTCTGGCGTTTAAAAGCGTAGGTAAACTGGAACCGGGTGAACTCTATTACTTCGCGGGTATCGATGAAGCGCGCTTCAAGCGTCCGGTCGTGCCTGGTGATCAAATGATCATGGAAGTCACTTTTGAAAAAACGCGTCGCGGCCTGACTCGCTTCAAAGGCGTAGCTATGGTTGACGGCAAAGTTGTTTGCGAAGCGACAATGATGTGTGCGCGTAGCCGGGAGGCCTGATACGTGATTGATAAATCCGCCTTTATTCATCCTACCGCCATTGTGGAAACGGGTGCCATCATTGGTGCCAACGTCCACATTGGCCCGTTTTGTATTGTTGGACCCCATGTCGAAATTGGTGAGGGTACAGTACTGAAATCTCACGTTGTCGTGAATGGTCATACCACCATTGGCTGCAACAATGAGATCTATCAGTTCGCCTCCATCGGCGAAGTTAACCAGGATCTCAAGTATGCTGGCGAACCGACCCGCGTGGAAATCGGCGATCGTAACCGCATTCGCGAAAGCGTCACCATTCATCGTGGTACAACGCAAGGCGGTGGATTGACGAAGGTGGGCAGCGACAACCTGTTTATGGTTAATGCGCATATTGCGCACGACTGTACCGTGGGTAGCCGCTGTATTCTCGCCAACAACGCAACGCTGGCGGGACACGTATCGGTTGATGATTTCGCCATTATTGGCGGCATGACCGCAGTCCATCAGTTCTGCATCATTGGTGCACACGTGATGGTCGGCGGATGCTCCGGTGTGGCGCAGGACGTCCCACCGTTTGTGATTGCGCAGGGCAACCATGCCACGCCGTTTGGCGTGAACATCGAAGGTCTCAAGCGTCGTGGTTTTAGTCGCGAAGCGATTACTGCCATCCGCAACGCGTACAAACTGCTGTACCGTAGCGGTAAAACGCTGGAAGAGGCTAAGCCGGAAATTGCCGAGCTGGCGAATAAGCACCCTGAAGTGAAAACGTTCATGGAATTCTTTGAACGTTCAACCCGTGGTCTGATTCGTTAATGGTCGACAGTCGTCCGCTTACCATCGCCCTGGTCGCCGGAGAAACCTCCGGCGATATTCTTGGTGCAGGTCTTATCCGCGCGCTTAAAGCCCGTGTACCCAATGCTCGCTTTGTGGGCGTGGCTGGGCCGCTGATGCAGGCCGAAGGCTGTGAAGCCTGGTATGAAATGGAAGAGCTGGCTGTGATGGGCATCGTCGAGGTGCTGGGGCGCTTGCGTCGCCTGCTGCATATTCGCGCCGACCTTACCCGCCGCTTTACCGACCTTAAGCCCGATGTATTTGTCGGCATTGATGCGCCTGATTTCAATATTACCCTTGAAGGGAACCTGAAAAAGCAGGGGATCAAAACTATCCATTACGTCAGTCCGTCCGTGTGGGCGTGGCGACAGAAACGCGTTTTCAAAATCGGACGATCCACTAATCTGGTGCTGGCTTTTCTGCCTTTCGAAAAAGCGTTTTACGACAGATTTAATGTCCCGTGCCGTTTTATCGGTCATACCATGGCGGATGCCATGCCGCTGGATCCGGATAAAAATGCGGCGCGTGACGAACTGGGCATCCCGCATGATGTGCACTGTCTGGCGCTGCTGCCAGGGAGCCGGGGTGCGGAAGTTGAAATGCTCAGTGCCGATTTCCTGAAAACGGCGCAAATTCTTCGCAAGACTTACCCCGATCTTGAAGTGGTCGTGCCGCTGGTGAATGCCAAACGCCGCGAGCAATTTGAGCGAATCAAAGCCGACGTCGCCCCGGATCTTCACGTCCGCCTGCTGGACGGAAAAGGGCGGCAAGCCATGTTTGCGAGTGATGCCGCACTGCTGGCTTCCGGCACGGCTGCGCTGGAGTGTATGCTGGCAAAATGCCCAATGGTGGTCGGTTATCGCATGAAGCCGTTTACCTTCTGGCTGGCAAAACGTCTGGTAAAAACAGATTACGTATCCCTGCCAAACCTGCTTGCGGGTCGCGAACTGGTGAAAGAGCTCTTGCAGGATGAATGCCAGCCGCAGGCACTGGCTGATGCATTACTGCCGCTGCTGGCCAACGGTAAAACCAGCCACCAGATGCATGATACCTTCCGTGAACTGCATCAACTGATCCGCTGTAATGCTGATGAGCAGGCGGCCGATGCGGTGCTGGAGTTAGCACAATGATGGAATTTATTTATCCCCATACCCACCTCGTTGCCGGTGTGGATGAAGTCGGTCGTGGCCCGTTAGTGGGTGCCGTTGTGACCGCGGCGGTGATCCTCGATCCAGCCCGCCCGATCGTTGGCCTGAACGACTCGAAAAAACTGAGTGAAAAGCGTCGCCTGGCGCTGTTCGATGAAATTAAAGAAAAGGCGCTGGCCTGGAGTCTCGGGCGCGCAGAGCCGGATGAGATCGACGATCTGAACATTCTGCACGCCACCATGCTGGCGATGCAGCGTGCCGTTGCTGGCCTGAAGATTGTGCCTGAGTATGTGCTGATCGACGGTAACCGTTGCCCGGCGCTGCCGATGCCTTCCATGGCTGTTGTTAAAGGCGATAGCCGCGTCGCAGAAATCAGTGCGGCGTCAATCATTGCCAAAGTGACGCGCGATGCCGAAATGGCCGCGCTGGACCTCACTTATCCCGCGTATGGTTTCGCCCAGCACAAGGGATATCCAACGGCTTTCCATCTGGAAAAGCTGGCTGAACATGGCGCAACTGAACATCATCGGCGCAGCTTTGGCCCGGTGAAACGCGCGCTGGGACTGGTGTCCTGAATCAAGACGCAAGCAATTAAGTAACGCGGGATCTGAAGATGGCTGAACCACGTTTCGTACACCTGCGGGTGCATAGCGACTACTCCATGATCGATGGGCTGGCAAAGACCGGGCCGCTGGTAAAAAAGGCGGCCTCGCTTGGCATGCCTGCGCTGGCGATCACCGATTTTACCAACCTGTGTGGCCTGGTGAAGTTCTACGGAACGGCGCATGGCGCAGGATTAAAGCCCATCGTCGGCGCGGATTTTCATGTGCAGAGCGACCTGCTCGGCGATGAGATGACGCAAATTTCCGTGTTAGCCATGAATAACACGGGCTATCAGAACCTCACTTTGCTGATCTCAAAAGCCTACCAACGCGGTTACGGCGCACTGGGTCCATGGATTGACCGCGACTGGCTGGCGGAGCTGAACGAAGGTTTGCTGCTGATCTCCGGTGGCCGTATGGGAGATGTCGGCAAATGTCTGCTACGCGGTAATAACGCGCTGGTGGATCAGTGCGTCTCGTTCTACGAAGAGTATTTCCCGGATCGTTATTACCTGGAGCTGATCCGTACCGGGCGTGCGGATGAAGAGAGCTACCTGCATGCGGCCGTCGCCCTGGCGGAAGCGCGTGGCCTGCCTGTGGTGGCCACCAACGATGTGCGCTTCCTTGAGGCGGGTGATTTTGACGCGCATGAAATTCGCGTCGCCATCCACGACGGCTTCACCCTCGACGATCCGAAACGTCCGCGCAACTACTCATCGCAGCAGTACATGCGCAGCGAAGAGGAGATGTGTGAGCTCTTCTCGGACATCCCGGAAGCGCTGGAAAACAGCGTAGAGATTGCCAAGCGCTGTAACGTCACCGTGCGTCTCGGCGAATACTTCCTGCCGCAGTTCCCGACGGGAGACATGACCACCGAAGATTTCCTGGTCATGAAATCGAAAGAGGGTCTGGAAGAGCGTCTGGAATTCCTCTTCCCGGATGAAGCGGTCCGTAAAGAGAAACGTCCTGAATATGACGAACGCCTGGATATTGAACTCCAGGTGATCAACCAGATGGGGTTCCCAGGCTACTTCCTGATCGTGATGGAGTTCATCCAGTGGTCGAAGGATAACGGCGTGCCGGTAGGTCCGGGCCGTGGTTCTGGTGCCGGCTCGCTGGTGGCGTATGCCCTGAAAATCACTGACCTCGATCCGCTGGAATTCGACCTGCTGTTCGAACGTTTCCTCAACCCGGAACGTGTCTCCATGCCCGACTTTGACGTCGACTTCTGCATGGAAAAACGCGACCAGGTGATTGAGCACGTGGCCGATATGTACGGTCGTGATGCGGTTTCGCAGATTATTACCTTCGGTACGATGGCCGCGAAAGCGGTTATCCGCGACGTGGGCCGCGTTCTGGGCCACCCGTACGGTTTTGTCGATCGAATCTCTAAGCTGGTGCCGCCCGATCCGGGCATGACCCTGGCGAAAGCCTTTGAAGCTGAACCCCAGCTGCCGGAAATCTACGAAGCCGACGAAGAGGTGAAAGCGCTGATCGACATGGCGCGCAAGCTGGAAGGCGTCACGCGTAACGCCGGTAAGCATGCGGGGGGGGTGGTTATCGCCCCGACCAAAATCACCGACTTTGCGCCGCTGTACTGCGACGAAGCGGGCCAGCATCCGGTCACCCAGTTCGACAAGAACGACGTGGAATACGCCGGGCTGGTGAAGTTTGACTTCCTCGGCCTGCGTACGCTGACCATCATCAACTGGGCGCTGGAGATGATCAACGCCCGTCGCGAGAAGAACGGCGAACCGCCGCTGGATATCGCGGCTATCCCGCTTGATGACAAGAAAAGTTTCGACATGCTGCAACGCTCGGAGACGACAGCCGTCTTCCAGCTTGAATCCCGCGGCATGAAAGATTTGATTAAGCGTCTGCAACCAGACTGCTTCGAAGATATGATCGCGCTGGTGGCCCTGTTCCGTCCGGGGCCGTTGCAGTCGGGGATGGTAGATAACTTTATCGACCGTAAACACGGGCGCGAAGAGATTTCCTACCCGGACGTGCAGTGGCAGCATGAAAGCCTGAAACCGGTACTGGAGCCAACCTATGGCATCATCCTGTATCAGGAACAGGTCATGCAGATCGCCCAGGTGCTTTCTGGTTATACCCTTGGCGGCGCAGACATGCTGCGTCGTGCGATGGGTAAGAAAAAGCCGGAAGAGATGGCCAAGCAACGTTCCATCTTTGAGGATGGGGCGAAGAAAAACGGCGTCGATGGCGAACTGGCGATGAAAATCTTCGACCTGGTGGAGAAATTCGCCGGGTACGGATTTAACAAATCCCACTCCGCCGCCTATGCTTTGGTTTCGTATCAAACGCTGTGGCTGAAGGCTCACTATCCCGCTGAGTTTATGGCGGCGGTAATGACCGCCGATATGGACAACACCGAGAAGGTGGTTGGCCTGGTGGACGAGTGCTGGCGCATGGGGCTGAAGATCCTGCCGCCGGATATTAACTCTGGCCTGTACCATTTCCACGTTAACGATGACGGGGAAATCGTCTATGGGATCGGCGCTATCAAGGGCGTAGGTGAGGGGCCGATCGAGGCGATCATCGAAGCGCGTAACAACGGCGGCTATTTCCGCGAGCTGTTCGATCTGTGCGCCCGCACCGATACCAAAAAACTTAACCGCCGGGTGCTGGAAAAACTGATCATGTCCGGCGCGTTTGATCGGCTGGGGCCACACCGCGCCGCGCTGATGAACTCGCTCGGCGATGCGCTGAAAGCAGCCGATCAGCACGCGAAAGCGGAAGCCATTGGCCAGGCAGATATGTTCGGCGTGCTGGCGGAAGAGCCAGAGCAGATTGAGCAGTCTTATTCCAACTGCCAGCCCTGGCCAGAACAGGTGGTGCTGGATGGGGAGCGTGAGACGTTAGGCCTGTACCTGACGGGGCACCCGATCAACCAGTATCTGAAAGAAATTGAGCGCTATGTCGGCGGCCACAGGCTTAAAGACATGCATCCGACAGAACGTGGTAAAATCACCACGGCTGCGGGGCTCGTGATTGCTGCAAGGGTAATGGTCACCAAGCGCGGCAATCGTATCGGCATCTGTACCCTGGATGACCGTTCCGGGCGTCTGGAGGTGATGTTGTTCACCGACGCGCTGGATAAATACCAGCAATTGCTGGAAAAAGACCGCATACTTATCGTCAGCGGACAGGTCAGCTTTGATGACTTCAGCGGGGGGCTTAAAATGACCGCCCGCGAAGTGATGGACATTGACGAAGCCCGGGAAAAATATGCTCGCGGGCTTGCTATCTCGCTGACGGACAGGCAAATTGATGACCAGCTTTTAAACCGACTCCGTCAGTCTCTGGAACCCCACCGCTCGGGGACCATTCCAGTACATCTCTACTATCAGAGGGCGGATGCACGTGCGCGGTTGCGCTTTGGTGCAACGTGGCGTGTCTCTCCGAGCGATCGTTTACTGAACGATCTCCGTGGCCTCATTGGTTCGGAGCAGGTGGAACTGGAGTTTGACTAATACAGGAATACTATGAGTCTGAATTTCCTTGATTTCGAACAGCCGATTGCAGAGCTGGAAGCGAAAATCGATTCTCTGACAGCCGTGAGCCGTCAGGATGAAAAACTGGATATTAACATCGACGAAGAAGTGCATCGTCTGCGCGAAAAAAGCGTAGAACTGACGCGCAAAATCTTTGCCGATCTCGGCGCATGGCAGATCGCCCAGCTGGCGCGTCATCCACAGCGTCCGTACACCCTGGATTATGTCCGCCTGGCGTTTGACGAATTTGACGAACTGGCAGGCGACCGCGCATACGCTGACGATAAAGCTATCGTCGGCGGTATCGCGCGTCTGGATGGACGTCCGGTGATGATTATTGGTCATCAGAAAGGCCGTGAAACCAAAGAGAAAATCCGTCGTAACTTCGGTATGCCAGCGCCAGAAGGCTACCGTAAGGCCCTGCGTCTGATGGAGATGGCTGAGCGTTTCAATATGCCTATCATCACCTTCATCGACACGCCGGGTGCTTACCCGGGTGTTGGCGCTGAAGAGCGCGGTCAGTCTGAAGCCATCGCACGCAACCTGCGTGAGATGTCTCGCCTGAAAGTGCCGGTCATCTGTACCGTTATCGGTGAAGGTGGGTCCGGCGGTGCGCTGGCAATTGGCGTGGGCGATAAAGTGAATATGCTACAGTACAGTACCTATTCCGTTATCTCTCCGGAAGGCTGTGCCTCCATTCTGTGGAAAAGTGCCGATAAAGCGCCGCTGGCTGCTGAAGCGATGGGCATCATTGCCCCACGTCTGAAAGAGCTGAAGCTGATCGACACCGTTATCCCTGAACCGCTGGGCGGCGCGCATCGTAAGCCGGAAGTGATGGCTGCTTCCCTTAAAGCGCAACTGCTGGCAGATCTCGCGGACCTGGACGTGCTGAGCACAGAAGATCTGCTCAACCGTCGTTATCAGCGTCTGATGACCTACGGTTACGCGTAAGCCTCACAATTATCCTAAAAGCCGCACATTGTTGCGGCTTTTTTTATACCTGCCGTTTACCTTAACTATGCTTATCTGATGTTTTTCAAGGAGGTAAACCATGAACATCATTGCCATCATGGGGCCACACGGCGTCTTTTATAAAGACGAACCCATCAAGGAGCTGGAGCAAGCCCTTAAAGCACGTGGATACCAGCTGATCTGGCCGCAAAACAGCGCCGACCTGCTGAAATTTATCGAACACAATCCGCGCATCTGTGGCGTGATATTCGACTGGGACGAATACGACATGGAGTTGTGCAGCGATATCAATAAGCTCAACGAATATCTTCCGCTGTACGCGTTTATCAACACTCACTCGACCATGGACGTGAGCGCGCATGATATGCGTATGGCGCTGTGGTTCTTCGAATACTCACTCGGCGTTGCCGAGGACATTGCGACCCGCATTCAGCAGTACACCGGTGAATACCTCGATAACATCACACCGCCGTTCACGCGCGCGCTGTTCACCTATGTGAATGAAGGGAAGTACACCTTCTGTACGCCAGGCCACATGGCGGGAACAGCCTATCAAAAAAGCCCGGTGGGATGTCTGTTCTACGATTTCTTCGGCGGTAACACGCTGAAGGCGGATGTGTCGATTTCGGTCACCGAGTTAGGCTCTCTGCTGGATCATACCGGCCCGCATCTGGAAGCCGAAGAGTACATCGCCCGGACCTTTGGCGCCGAACAAAGCTACATGGTGACCAACGGTACCTCAACCTCGAACAAAATCGTCGGGATGTACGCCGCGCCTGCCGGCAGTACGCTGCTGATTGACCGCAACTGCCATAAATCACTGGCGCATTTGCTGATGATGAGCGACGTGGTGCCGCTCTGGCTGTCGCCTACGCGTAATGCGCTGGGTATTCTCGGCGGCATTCCTCGCCGTGAATTCGCGCATGAAGCCATTGAAAATAAGATCGCGGCGATCCCCGAGGCAAGCTGGCCTGTGCATGCGGTGATCACCAACTCCACCTATGACGGGCTGCTTTACAACACGAACTGGATCAAGCAGACGTTGGACGTGCCGTCGATCCACTTTGACTCCGCGTGGGTGCCTTACACCAATTTCCACCCGATTTACTCGGGTAAAAGTGGGATGAGCGGCGAGCGGGTGCCGGGCAAGGTGTTCTTCGAAACGCAGTCGACGCACAAAATGCTGGCCGCGTTTTCCCAGGCGTCTCTCATTCACATCAAGGGCGAGTACGACGAGGACACCTTCAACGAAGCCTTTATGATGCACACGACCACGTCGCCGAGCTACCCGCTGGTGGCGTCCATCGAAACGGCGGCGGCGATGCTGCGCGGTAATCCGGGTAAACGCCTGATCAATCGTTCGGTGGAACGGGCGCTGCATTTCCGAAAAGAGGTTCAGCGGCTTAAAGATGAAGCGGACGGCTGGTTCTTTGATATCTGGCAGCCGGAAGAGATTGATGAGGCAGAATGCTGGCCCGTCGCGCCGGGGGAGAGCTGGCACGGTTTTCGGGATGCCGATGCGGACCACATGTTCCTCGATCCGGTTAAGGTGACGATCCTGACGCCGGGCATGGATGAGCAGGGTGTGATGGGTGAGGAAGGGATCCCGGCTGCGCTGGTGGCGAAGTTCCTTGATGAGCGCGGCGTGGTGGTGGAGAAAACCGGCCCCTATAATTTGCTGTTCCTGTTCAGCATCGGGATCGATAAAACCCGCGCGATGGGGCTGTTGCGCGGACTGATGGAGTTTAAGCGTGCATATGATCTGAACCTGCGGGTGAAGAATATGCTGCCGGATCTCTACGCGGAAGATCCTGACTTCTATCGCAATATGCGTATTCAGGATCTGGCCCAGGGGATCCACAGGCTGATCCGCCAGCACGATCTGCCGCGCCTGATGTTGCAGGCATTTGATGTTCTGCCTGAAATGAAGCTGACGCCGCACAGGGCGTGGCAACGCCAGGTGAAAGGGGAGGTTGAAACCGTTGAGCTGGAGAACCTGGTCGGGCGGGTATCGGCGAACATGATCCTGCCTTATCCGCCGGGCGTGCCGCTGCTGATGCCGGGTGAGATGATCACCGAGGAGAGCCGGGCGGTGCTCGATTTCCTGCTGATGCTCTGTTCGGTGGGGCGCCACTATCCGGGCTTTGAAACGGATATTCATGGCGCGAAACGCGATGATAACGGCGTGTACTGGGTGAGAGTCCTAAAATAAAAGGGTCTGCTTGCCAGGGGCGGGTTGTCGGTTGTAACGTTCAGGGCATCATAAAAAGGAGAAACTATGCTGGGTTTAAAAGCGGTTCATCATATTGCGATCATTGCCACCGATTACGCGAAAAGTAAGGCATTCTACTGCGACGTTCTCGGCTTTACGCTGTTAAGCGAGGCCTACCGAGAGGAGCGCGACTCCTGGAAAGGCGATCTGGCGTTAAACGGTCAATATGTGATTGAACTGTTCTCTTTTCCTTTCCCGCCAGCGCGTCCTTCGCGCCCGGAAGCCTGCGGCCTGCGCCACCTGGCCTTCAGCGTCGATGACCTGGACAGCGCGGTAAAACATCTGGAAGCCCACGGCGTGGCCTGTGAAGCGATTCGTGTCGATCCCTTTACCGATAAACGTTTCACTTTTTTCAACGATCCGGACGGGCTGCCGCTGGAGCTTTACCAGCAGTAATCGCCGTCATGTGTGATAATGCCCGTTCAGTTCGGGCATTTTTTATGTGTAATTTCCTATGACCTTACCTGCTATCGCGCACGCCGTTTCACCCTACCGCCAGCTGCTGGTGGGGTTCAGCGGTGGCCTGGATTCCACCGTTTTGCTGCACCGCCTTAAGCTCTGGCGCGACCGTGAGCCTGACGTCCAGCTGCGGGCGATGCATATCCATCACGGCTTAAGCCCCCATGCCGACGACTGGGTGGCGCACTGCGAAGCGGTGTGCTCAGGGTGGGCAATCCCGCTGATCGTTGAACGCGTCACGCTTGAGGATGAGGGGCTGGGTATTGAGGCGCAGGCGCGGAAAGCCCGCTACGCCGCGTTTTCTGGCGCATTACAGCCTGGAGAAGCGTTGGTCACCGCGCAGCATCTGGACGACCAGTGCGAGACGTTTTTACTGGCGCTCAAGCGGGGCAGCGGGCCTGCGGGGTTATCCGCCATGCCTGAACGCGCTGATTTTGCTGAAACAGAGCTCATCCGCCCGCTGCTGGGTGAAACGCGCGCTTCACTGGAAGCCTGGGCGCAGCAGCATCATCTGTGCTGGATTGAGGACGAGAGCAATCAGGACGACAGCTACGACCGAAACTTCCTGCGCCTGCGCGTGCTGCCGCTTCTGAACGAGCGCTGGGCGCATTTTTCCGAAGCGGCGGCCCGAAGCGCGATGCTTTGTGCTGAACAGGAAAGCTTGCTGGATGAGTTGCTGAGCGGAGAGCTGGATACGCTGATTACCGCTGACGGTGCTCTGAACATAGCGCCGTTGATGGTGATGAGCCCCGTGCGTCGGGCTGCTCTGATTCGCCGCTGGCTAGCTTCCCAGCGTGCGGTTATGCCGTCCCGGGCGATGCTCAACCGTATCTGGGAGGAAGTTGCACAGGCGAGGGAAGATGCCGCCCCGTATATACACCTGAATGGTTATGACGTCAGGCGCTATAAAGGGCAACTCTGGTGGGTGAAATCTGTGCCGTCGCTGGCTGACGCTGTGCTCGACTGGCCGTCGCCGAGGAATGCATTAACGCTACCGATGAATGCCGGTGTCGTTGCGTTAAGCCATTCGGGCAATGTGCGTCTACCTGAGCCGGACGAGAACGTCACCATACGCTTCAGGGCCAGCGGCATGCTGCATATCGTCGGGCGTAACGGCGGGCGTAAGTTGAAGAAAATCTGGCAGGAACAGAACGTTCCGCCCTGGCGACGTGATACCACGCCGCTTCTGTTTTACGGCGACACGCTCATCGCGGCGGCAGAGGTGTTCATCACTGAAGAGGGGTGGGCTGAAGCCGGAGTTAATTTTGAATGGAAAGCGTAACGGGCAGCCTGGCTGCCCGTTGGTTATCAGGATTCGCTCACCACAACGGTGCCGATTTCCGGATGGCTGAAACTGGCAATTTTGTCGAGGCGTAGCTCACGCGTTGCACCTGCATCTTCCACAACCAGGTATTCCACATTTTTACGGGAAACCAGATCGCTGGCCTTTGCCTTTAGCACTTCGCCATCTTTTAGCTCCAGCGTCAGTATTAAATGATGCTGGCAGGCGAGTTCGAGGTTGTCATAGTCATCACAATTGATGGGTTGATAGGTATCATTCATCGACATAATCGCTCACCAGTAAATTCGCCGCAGCATACGCTGCTTTTTCCCTGACCGATTCAGAAAGGCTCTCATCAGAGGCCACTTCATTTAGCACGTTCAATACACAGCCCAACGCATCCGGAATGTACCCCAGATCTCCGCTGGCGATCTCCGCATACCGTCTGCGAATCAACTCACAATAATTATTCACATCACCTCCTGCCAGCGTACTGACTTACTGTGAGATATCATTAAGCCTACGAAGTTAAACTCGGTTTAGCAAGGTGACTATACCATACTCATTTAAGCAATATCAGCGCCTTGATAAGAGGGAGCCACCACCTCGTAACAGCCTTTTGCCGCGGTTTTCGCTACAATGTATGCCTGATTCGAAAGGAGTTCTCTCATGGCGCTGAAAGCGACAATTTATAAAGCTGTGGTCAATGTGGCGGATCTTGACCGTAACCAGTTTCTGGATGCGTCATTGACGCTGGCGCGTCACCCTTCTGAAACCCAGGAGCGCATGATGCTGCGCCTGCTGGCGTGGATTAAGTATGCCGACGAGCGTCTG
The DNA here is from genome assembly GCF_000534535.1 of Enterobacter sp. MGH 33. Taxonomy (NCBI): domain Bacteria; kingdom Pseudomonadati; phylum Pseudomonadota; class Gammaproteobacteria; order Enterobacterales; family Enterobacteriaceae; genus Enterobacter; species Enterobacter sp. MGH 33. The sequence continues at coordinate 1,196,266 of NZ_KI973212.1, forward strand.
CAATTTACCCGTGGTTTAAGCGCGGAAGATGAACCGGAAGCCTGGCTGCGCAACGATCATCTGGGTATCGATTTATGGATTGAGCTTGGCCTGCCGGATGAACGCCGGATCAAAAAGGCCTGCACCCAGTCTGCTGAAGTGGCGTTGTTTGCCTACAACCAGCGAGCGGCGGAGATCTGGTGGCAACAAAATAAAAATAAATGTGCGCAGTTCAAAAATCTTACCGTCTGGTATCTGGATGATGAACAGCTGGCGCAGCTGAGTGCGTTCGCCAGCCGGACGATGGCGCTACAGGCGACGATTCAGGACGGCGCCATCTGGCTTTCCGATTCTCAGAATAATCTGGAAATTCATCTCACGGCCTGGCAGCCCGCATCATGATTGTATTGTCCCGAAACGTCAGCATCCCTGATAACGAGCTGGAGATCACCGCCATCCGGGCCTAGGGAGCAGGGGGACAGCACGTTAACAAGGCCTCAACGGCTATCCATTTGCGCTTTGACATTCGGGCCTCCAGCCTGCCAGAGTATTATAAAGAAAGCCTGCTTGCCGCCAGCCATCACCTGATCACCAGCGAGGGTGTGATGGTGATTAAAGCGCAGGAGTATCGCAGCCAGGAGCTAAACCGGGAAGCGGCAATAGCCCGGCTGGTCGCGGTCATTAAAGAGCTGACGGCTGTACAAAAAAGTCGCCGGGCAACACGTCCAACGCGGGCATCGAAAGAACGTCGGTTGTCATCGAAGGCGCAGAAATCCACCGTAAAATCACTGCGTGGCAAAGTCCGTCACCCATAATGTGACGAAAGGGATACCCTTTTTCATAAGGAAAGTATTGTGAAAAAAGCATTATTATCAGCGCTGGCCGTGACAAGCCTGTTCGCGCTTTTTGGCTGTAATAACCGTTCAGAAACGCAGGTACTACAGCCAACGCAAAATGAAGAATTAAAGCCGATGCAGCAAAGCTGGCGCGGCGTATTACCGTGTGCAGATTGCGAGGGCATCGAAACCTCTCTGTTCCTGCAAAAAGATGGCACCTGGGTCATGAACCAGCGTTACCAGGGGGCGAAAGAACCGTCTTCTTTTGCATCTTACGGAACATGGGCGCGTACGGCTGAGAAGCTGGTATTGACGGATACCACGGGCGATAAAACCTTCTTCCGCGCCAAAGGCGAGGGGATGGAGATGCTCGATCGCGAAGGCAATCCGATTGAATCCCAGTTCAACTACACGTTGGCCCCGGTGAAAGCGACCCTGCCAGCCACCCCAATGGCGATGCGAGGGATGTATTTCTACATGGCGGATGCGGCGATCTTCACTGACTGTGCAACCGGGAAGAAAGTCAGCGTGGCGAACAATGCCCAGCTGGAGCGAGACTATGCCGTCGCGCGCGGCAACGACAGTAAGCCAGTGTTGCTGACGGTTGAAGGGCATTTTACGCTGGAGCCAAACCCGGATAGCGGCGAGCTGGTGAAAACGCTGGTGGCAGATAAAGATGCGAAGTTTGCTGCGGGGAAAGACTGCGAAAGCAAATAAGATATAGCCATTAAAAAACCCCGCACTGGCGGGGTTTTTTGTTTCTTAACCTTTGATGGCTTTCACCAGGTAATCAAGAATATCTCCCGTCTTGATCATCTGTTTTTCGCCGTTGCGACGGTATTTGTATTCAATCTCGTCGCTGTCGAGGTTACGGTCGCCAATGACGATGGTGTGTGGAATACCGATCAGTTCCATGTCAGCAAACATCACGCCAGGACGCTCTTTACGGTCATCCATCAGCACGTCGATACCTTTCGCGCTCAGCTCAGCGTAGAGTTTCTCAGCCAGCTCCTGCACGCGGTAAGACTTGTGCATGTTCATTGGCAGGATCGCCACCTGGAACGGCGCGATGTTATCCGGCCAGACGATTCCGCGTTCGTCATAGTTCTGCTCGATAGCGGCAGCAACAACGCGCGTTACGCCAATGCCGTAGCAGCCCATGGTCAGAACCTGGTTACGGCCATCTTCGCCCTGAACGGCAGCGTTCATTGCGCGCGAGTACTTATCGCCCAGCTGGAAGATGTGGCCTACTTCGATACCGCGTTTGATCATCAGAGTACCCTTGCCGTCCGGGCTTGGATCGCCTGCGACCACGTTACGGATGTCAGCCACTTCCGGCGTCGCCACGTCACGATCCCAGTTGATGCCGAAGAAGTGTTTACCGTCGATGTTTGCGCCCGCAGCGAAGTCGCTCATCGCCGCAACGGTGCGGTCAATGACCACCGGAACAGGCATGTTCACCGGACCCAGAGAACCAGGACCAGCATTCACCACGGCGCGGATCTCTGCTTCCGTTGCGAAGGTCAGCGGGCTGGCAACCTGCGGCAGCTTCTCGGCTTTCACTTCGTTCAGCTCGTGATCGCCTCGTACCAGCAGGGCAACCAGTGGATAAGCGCTACCTTCAGCCGATTTCACCAGCAGGGTTTTCACGGTTTTTTCGATCGGCAGAGTAAACTGCTCAACCAGCTCGGCGATAGTTTTCGCGTTTGGCGTATCAACCAGCGTCATCTCTTGCGTTGCCGCGCCGCGTGGTTCTTTCGGTGCCAGCGCTTCTGCAAATTCGATGTTCGCGGCGTAATCAGAGGAGTCAGAGAAGATCACATCGTCTTCGCCGCTCTGCGCCAGAACCTGGAATTCATGGGAGGCGCTACCGCCGATTGAACCGGTATCAGCCTGTACAGCACGGAAATCCAGCCCCATGCGGGAGAAGATTTTACTGTAGGCCGTGTACATTTTGTCGTAGGTCTCTTGCAGCGATTCCTGAGAAGTATGGAAAGAGTAAGCATCTTTCATCAGGAACTCGCGAGAACGCATGACGCCAAAGCGTGGACGCACTTCGTCACGGAACTTAGTCTGGATCTGGAAGAAGTTCAGCGGCAGCTGTTTGTAAGAGCTCAGCTCGTTACGGATCAGGTCGGTGATCACTTCTTCATGCGTTGGGCCGAGAACGAATGGACGATCGCCACGATCGGCAATACGCAGCAGTTCAGGACCATACTGCTCCCAGCGACCGCTCTCCTGCCACAGTTCAGAGGGCTGAACGACCGGCATTAACACCTCGATAGCACCGGCGTTGTTCATCTCTTCACGCACGATGTTTTCGACTTTTTTCAGGACGCGCACGCCGGTCGGCAGCCAGGTGTATAACCCGGAGGCCAGCTTGCGGATCATCCCGGCGCGCAGCATCAGCTGGTGGCTGATCACCTCGGCGTCGGCAGGTGTCTCCTTCAGAGTGGAGAGCAGATATTGGCTAGTACGCATGTTGTTACGGTTCCATTTCGACGATTGGAACAGGCTGAAACACCAGCCTGACACAAAAAAAGTGGTTTAGTTTACCAGTGTGGCAAAGATGCCAAAAGAGAGGAGAACAAAATTACCTGGGTTCCAGGGCAAACACTTCAAAACCCGCCGCAGTCACGCGCCAGCGCACGTTAAAGTCCAGCAGCCAGACGGCGTACGTATTCCCGGCTTCCTCTTCTTTGCGGTAGGCGGGACGGGGGTCCTGGGCCAGCACTTCAACGATAAAGTCACGCAGGCGAGGATAACGCTTTTCTAGCTCGCTGATTTGCGTCGTTATTTCAGACGTGAAGTGAACCGGCATATCTGCCTGCGGTGCGTCCTGAGCATAGCTTGCTCGGGCATCCGGCAGCGCTTCGGCGAAGGGCAGGTAAGGCTTAATATCTATGACCGGCGTGCCATCAACCAGGTCAAGGCTACCTAACTCCAGGATCACCTGATCTTTCTGACAACGTATGCCTTTCAGCTCGACCAGCGACATCCCGATGGGGTTGGGACGAAAGGTTGAGCGGGTGGCAAAGACACCCATTCTGGCATTTCCGCCCAGACGAGGCGGACGCACGGTAGGACGCCAGCCGCCTTCCATGGTCTGGTGAAATACAAAGACCACCCATAAATGGCTGAACGCCTCAAGCCCGCGCACTGCATCGGCCTGATTATACGGCGCGACAAGATGAAGCTCGCCGCCGCCGTTAATGACCAGACCCGGCTGACGTGGAACGGCGAACTTTTCTTTATAAGGGGAGCGGATAACGCCTATCTGCTCGAACTGAAATGAACTCATTTCGCCGTAATGTTAAGCGCAGAACCGATACATACCGCCTGGCGATAGCAACCTGGTGTGCCGCTGGTGACTTCGCAGCTGTGCAGCAGCACCGCGTTGGCTTTCATTTTCGACGCGTTGATTTGCATACGCTTGCGGGCTGTCGGAATATTGGGTGGGGAGTCCTGATTCGTTGCCTGGCAGGATTCGCCGCTCACTTCGCCCAGTTCACGGAATGGCTTACCGACCAGCTCGTCGGCTTTGGTAATAATACGTACCGGCGCAGCGCGAGGCGCTTTCGGTTTTGCTGGCTCCGCTTTTGGCGGGGTTGCAGTGCTTTGAACAGGTTCAACAGGAGATCTGCTTAGCATAGAACAGCCGCTCAGCATCAGTGCTAAAAAACAGATCGGTAAAGCACGCATAATAATTCCTCAGTGGATAATCAAAACGTCAGATATTGAAGCAGTTGACCGCACAAATGACAAGACGGGCAAATGCCCGTCTTGATGATATTACACTGCCGGGAGATTACCAGCCTTTAACCGCGCCGCCGTTAAACACCTTATTGGCTTCCTGGTACACTTCTTCAGACTGATATGCCTGTATGAATTTCTTCACATTCTCCGCGTCTTTGTTGTCTTCGCGAGTCACGATCAGGTTGACGTACGGGGAATCTTTATCTTCAACGAAGATGCCATCTTTCGCTGGGGTCAGGCCGATCTGGCTGGCGTAAGTGGTGTTGATCACGGCCAGGGCGATCTGCGCATCGTCCAGAGAACGTGGCAGCTGTGGTGCTTCCAGCTCAACAATTTTCAGATTTTTCGGGTTTTCGGTTACGTCCAGAACGGTCGGTAACAAGCCAACGCCTTCTTTCAGTTTAATCAGGCCCACTTTCTGTAGCAGAAGCAGGGAACGGCCAAGGTTGGTTGGGTCGTTAGGGACGGCAACCTGTGAACCCGGCTGGAGTTCATCCAGAGATTTAATTTTCTTGGAGTAACCGGCAATCGGGTAAACGAAGGTGTTACCGACAGCAACCAGTTTGTAGCCGCGATCTTTGATCTGCTGATCCAGGTACGGTTTATGCTGAAAGGCGTTAGCGTCAATGTCGCCTTTGCTCAGCGCTTCGTTCGGCAGAACGTAATCGTTGAAGGTCACCAGTTCAACGTCCAGGCCATATTTCTCTTTAGCGATTTTCTGCGCGGCCTCAGCAACCTGCTGTTCTGCACCGACGATAACGCCTACTTTGATGTGGTTTGGATCTTTTTCGTCCTGACCGCAACCCACCAGTGCCAGCGAGCCAATCAGTGCGCCTACTGCTGCGAAGGTCTTAAATTTAAACGCCATGTTATATCCTTAACTCGTCGAGTTTGTGTTGTTTGTAACGTTATTTATGCGTAACAGCCCGGACGATACGATCGCCAGAGAATTGAATTAAGTAAACCAGCACAACCAGCAATACCAGAACGGTATTCATTACGGTAGCGTTATAGCCAATATAGCCGTACTGATATCCAATCTGGCCTAAACCGCCAGCACCTACGGCGCCGCCCATTGCGGAATAACCGACCAGGGTGATAAGCGTGATGGTTGCTGCGTTCACCAGCCCAGGCAGCGCCTCTGGCAGCAGAACTTTGCGAACGATCTGCATTGGCGTCGCACCCATAGCGCGGGAAGCTTCGATCAGGCCGGTTGGGATTTCCAGCAGGGCGTTTTCCACCATACGGGCGATAAACGGTGCCGCGCCTACGGTCAGCGGGACAATAGCTGCCTGCAAACCAATCGACGTCCCGACGATCACGCGCGTAAACGGAATCATCCACACCAGCAGAATAATGAACGGAATAGACCGGAAAATGTTCACCAGCGCAGAGAGCGTACGATACAGCTTCGCGTTTTCAATAATTTGACCCGGGCGCGTAACGTACAGCAGCACGCCGACCGGCAGCCCAATCACAAAACCAAAGAAGCCCGATACGAAGGTCATTGCCAGCGTTTCCCAAACGCCGCGAACCAGTAGCCACATCATCGGCTCAGACATAACCCAGTACCTCTACTTTTACGTGATGTTCTTGCAGCCAGGCAATTGCCGCCTGGGTTTCTTCCTGTGTGCCGTGCATTTCCGTCAGCATAATGCCGAACTTCACGCCACCGGCGTAGTCCATCTGCGCGCTAATAATGTTGTTATTCACGTTAAAGCGACGCGCGGTTTCGGACAGCAGCGGTGCGTCAACGGACTGGCCCGTGAACTCCATGCGCAGCATCGGGACGCTGTCAGGCGTTGCGTCTGTTTTTAAACGTTCCAGATAATCTTCCGGAATATCCAGATGCAGTGTGGACTGAATGAACTGCTGAGCCAGCGGCGTTTTCGGGTGTGAGAAGACTTCACTCACCGTGTCCTGCTCAATCAGCTCACCGTTGCTGATGACCGCCACGCAGTCGCAGATGCGTTTCACTACATCCATTTCATGCGTAATAAGGAGAATCGTCAGGCCCAGGCGACGGTTAATGTCTTTTAACAGTTCCAGAATAGAGCGCGTGGTGGCCGGGTCTAACGCGCTGGTGGCTTCATCGCACAGCAGCACCTTAGGATTGCTTGCCAGCGCGCGGGCAATGGCCACACGCTGTTTTTGCCCACCGGACAGATTTGCCGGGTAGCTATCATGCTTGTCGCCCAGACCAACAAGGTCGAGCAGTTCGGTGACGCGACGCGTAACTTCTTCTTTCGGCGTGTTATCCAGCTCAAGCGGCAGGGCAACATTGCCGAACACGGTGCGGGATGCCAGCAGGTTAAAGTGCTGGAAAATCATGCCAATCTGGCGACGCACTTTGGTGAGTTCTTTTTCAGAGAGAGCGGTAAGCTCCTGACCGCCAACTTCTACGCTGCCCTGGGTTGGGCGCTCAAGCAGGTTAACACAACGGATCAGCGTACTTTTACCCGCACCCGATGCGCCAATGACGCCATAAATCTGACCAGCAGGCACATGCAGGCTGACATTGTTCAGCGCCTGAATGGTTCGGTTCCCCTGCTGGAACACTTTGGTGATATTGGAAAGTTTAATCATTAGATTATTTTTATCGTAAGTAAGTTAGCCGTGGCATTTTCTTCTGCCAGATACGGGGAATGACCGTAAACAAAATGGATGTTAAGGCATCCAGACGTCTAAATCAATCCACCTCTGTGCGATGAGCACTTTATTGCGCTGCGATTCATGAGATACTAGCTGAACAAGACTTTTTCAGGAGCAAACCGGTGGCAAAATCTGTACCCGCAATTTTTCTCGATCGTGACGGCACTATTAATGTGGATCACGGTTACGTCCATGAGATTGATGAGTTCGAATTTATCGAGGGCGTAATAGATGCCATGCGCCAGTTGAAAGAGATGGGCTATGCGCTGGTGGTGGTAACTAACCAGTCCGGTATCGCCCGGGGTAAATTCACCGAAGCGCAATTCGAGACGCTGACGGAATGGATGGACTGGTCTCTGGCCGATCGTGGCGTCGATCTTGATGGCATCTATTATTGTCCGCATCACCCGCAGGGAAGTGTAGAGGCGTATCGTCAGACCTGTGATTGCCGTAAGCCACACCCGGGCATGTTTATCTCTGCACAGGAATTCCTGCACATTGATATGGCCGCATCTTATATGGTGGGCGATAAACTGGAAGATATGCAGGCAGCAGCGGCGGCAGGTGTAGGTTCCAAGGTATTAGTGCGTACCGGTAAACCGGTCACCCCAGAAGCAGAAAATGCAGCCGACTGGGTGATAACTAGTCTGGCAGAACTGCCAAAAGAGATTAAAAAGCACCAAAAATAGGCGTTTTGGCGAAAAGGTGAGCGGTTGAAATAAAAATGCATTTTTCCGCTTGTCATTCCTCGGCGGCTCCCTATAATGCGCCTCCATCGACACGGCAGATGTGAATCACTTCACAGACAACCCGGTCGGTTGAAGAGAAAAAATCCTGGAATAACGGGTTGACTCTGAGAGAGGAAAGCGTAATATACGCCACCTCGCGACAGAGCGCTGAAGCGCGTCGCAACTGCTCTTTAACAATTTATCAGACAATCTGTGTGGGCACTCAAAGTGACATGGATTCTTAATGTCTTCGGACACTAAATGAATACCAAGTCTCAACGAGTGAACACGTAATTCATTACGAAGTTCTTTTCTTTAGAAATAAAGAAACATTGAGCATCAAACTTTTAAATTGAAGAGTTTGATCATGGCTCAGATTGAACGCTGGCGGCAGGCCTAACACATGCAAGTCGAACGGTAACAGGAAGCAGCTTGCTGCTTCGCTGACGAGTGGCGGACGGGTGAGTAATGTCTGGGAAACTGCCTGATGGAGAGGGATAACTACTGGAAACGGTAGCTAATACCGCATAACGTCGCAAGACCAAAGAGGGGGACCTTCGGGCCTCTTGCCATCGGATGTGCCCAGATGGGATTAGCTAGTAGGTGGGGTAACGGCTCACCTAGGCGACGATCCCTAGCTGGTCTGAGAGGATGACCAGCCACACTGGAACTGAGACACGGTCCAGACTCCTACGGGAGGCAGCAGTGGGGAATATTGCACAATGGGCGCAAGCCTGATGCAGCCATGCCGCGTGTATGAAGAAGGCCTTCGGGTTGTAAAGTACTTTCAGCGGGGAGGAAGGCGACAAGGTTAATAACCTTGTCGATTGACGTTACCCGCAGAAGAAGCACCGGCTAACTCCGTGCCAGCAGCCGCGGTAATACGGAGGGTGCAAGCGTTAATCGGAATTACTGGGCGTAAAGCGCACGCAGGCGGTCTGTCAAGTCGGATGTGAAATCCCCGGGCTCAACCTGGGAACTGCATTCGAAACTGGCAGGCTAGAGTCTTGTAGAGGGGGGTAGAATTCCAGGTGTAGCGGTGAAATGCGTAGAGATCTGGAGGAATACCGGTGGCGAAGGCGGCCCCCTGGACAAAGACTGACGCTCAGGTGCGAAAGCGTGGGGAGCAAACAGGATTAGATACCCTGGTAGTCCACGCCGTAAACGATGTCGACTTGGAGGTTGTGCCCTTGAGGCGTGGCTTCCGGAGCTAACGCGTTAAGTCGACCGCCTGGGGAGTACGGCCGCAAGGTTAAAACTCAAATGAATTGACGGGGGCCCGCACAAGCGGTGGAGCATGTGGTTTAATTCGATGCAACGCGAAGAACCTTACCTACTCTTGACATCCAGAGAACTTAGCAGAGATGCTTTGGTGCCTTCGGGAACTCTGAGACAGGTGCTGCATGGCTGTCGTCAGCTCGTGTTGTGAAATGTTGGGTTAAGTCCCGCAACGAGCGCAACCCTTATCCTTTGTTGCCAGCGGTTAGGCCGGGAACTCAAAGGAGACTGCCAGTGATAAACTGGAGGAAGGTGGGGATGACGTCAAGTCATCATGGCCCTTACGAGTAGGGCTACACACGTGCTACAATGGCGCATACAAAGAGAAGCGACCTCGCGAGAGCAAGCGGACCTCATAAAGTGCGTCGTAGTCCGGATTGGAGTCTGCAACTCGACTCCATGAAGTCGGAATCGCTAGTAATCGTGGATCAGAATGCCACGGTGAATACGTTCCCGGGCCTTGTACACACCGCCCGTCACACCATGGGAGTGGGTTGCAAAAGAAGTAGGTAGCTTAACCTTCGGGAGGGCGCTTACCACTTTGTGATTCATGACTGGGGTGAAGTCGTAACAAGGTAACCGTAGGGGAACCTGCGGTTGGATCACCTCCTTACCTTAAAGAACCTGCCTTTGCAGTGCTCACACAGATTGTCTGATGAAAAACAGCAGTAAAAAACCTCTACAGGCTTGTAGCTCAGGTGGTTAGAGCGCACCCCTGATAAGGGTGAGGTCGGTGGTTCAAGTCCACTCAGGCCTACCAAATTTTTGCTGATGCTGCGTTGCGGCGACACTCACATACATAAGTATGCTTCGTGTCACCACGGCTTGCCTCAACAAAAATTACCGGTACAGAGGTGACTACGATGGGGCTATAGCTCAGCTGGGAGAGCGCCTGCCTTGCACGCAGGAGGTCTGCGGTTCGATCCCGCATAGCTCCACCATCTTTTACTGCGAACACAAGAAAACTTCAGAGTGAACCTGAAAAGGTGCACTGCGAAGTTTTGCTCTTTAAAAATCTGGATCAAGCTGAAAATTGAAACGACACACAGCTCATGTGTGTTCGAGTCTCTCAAATTTTCGCAAGTCGATGATGAATCGAAAGAAACATCTTCGGGTTGTGAGGTTAAGCGACTAAGCGTACACGGTGGATGCCCTGGCAGTCAGAGGCGATGAAGGACGTGCTAATCTGCGAAAAGCGCCGGCGAGGTGATATGAACCCTTGACCCGGCGATGTCCGAATGGGGAAACCCAGTGCAATCCGTTGCACTATCGTTAACTGAATACATAGGTTAACGAGGCGAACCGGGGGAACTGAAACATCTAAGTACCCCGAGGAAAAGAAATCAACCGAGATTCCCCCAGTAGCGGCGAGCGAACGGGGAGCAGCCCGGAGTCTGAATCAGCTTGTGTGTTAGTGGAACGGTCTGGAAAGTCCGACGGTACAGGGTGATAGTCCCGTACACGAAAATGCACATGCTGTGAACTCGAAGAGTAGGGCGGGACACGTGGTATCCTGTCTGAATATGGGGGGACCATCCTCCAAGGCTAAATACTCCTGACTGACCGATAGTGAACCAGTACCGTGAGGGAAAGGCGAAAAGAACCCCGGCGAGGGGAGTGAAAAAGAACCTGAAACCGTGTACGTACAAGCAGTGGGAGCCTCTTTATGGGGTGACTGCGTACCTTTTGTATAATGGGTCAGCGACTTATATTCTGTAGCAAGGTTAACCGTATAGGGGAGCCGAAGGGAAACCGAGTCTTAACTGGGCGTTAAGTTGCAGGGTATAGACCCGAAACCCGGTGATCTAGCCATGGGCAGGTTGAAGGTTGGGTAACACTAACTGGAGGACCGAACCGACTAATGTTGAAAAATTAGCGGATGACCTGTGGCTGGGGGTGAAAGGCCAATCAAACCGGGAGATAGCTGGTTCTCCCCGAAAGCTATTTAGGTAGCGCCTCGTGAACTCATCTTCGGGGGTAGAGCACTGTTTCGGCTAGGGGGCCATCCCGGCTTACCAACCCGATGCAAACTACGAATACCGAAGAATGTTATCACGGGAGACACACGGCGGGTGCTAACGTCCGTCGTGAAGAGGGAAACAACCCAGACCGCCAGCTAAGGTCCCAAAGTCATGGTTAAGTGGGAAACGATGTGGGAAGGCACAGACAGCCAGGATGTTGGCTTAGAAGCAGCCATCATTTAAAGAAAGCGTAATAGCTCACTGGTCGAGTCGGCCTGCGCGGAAGATGTAACGGGGCTAAACCATGCACCGAAGCTGCGGCAGCGACACTTATGTGTTGTTGGGTAGGGGAGCGTTCTGTAAGCCGTTGAAGGTGTGCTGTGAGGCATGCTGGAGGTATCAGAAGTGCGAATGCTGACATAAGTAACGATAAAGCGGGTGAAAAGCCCGCTCGCCGGAAGACCAAGGGTTCCTGTCCAACGTTAATCGGGGCAGGGTGAGTCGACCCCTAAGGCGAGGCCGAAAGGCGTAGTCGATGGGAAACAGGTTAATATTCCTGTACTTGGTGTTACTGCGAAGGGGGGACGGAGAAGGCTATGTCAGCCGGGCGACGGTTGTCCCGGTTTAAGCATGTAGGCGGAGGTTCCAGGTAAATCCGGTACCTTATTAACGCTGAGGTGTGATGACGAGGCACTACGGTGCTGAAGTGATAAATGCCCTGCTTCCAGGAAAAGCCTCTAAGCATCAGGTAACACGAAATCGTACCCCAAACCGACACAGGTGGTCAGGTAGAGAATACCAAGGCGCTTGAGAGAACTCGGGTGAAGGAACTAGGCAAAATGGTGCCGTAACTTCGGGAGAAGGCACGCTGATATGTAGGTGAAGCCCCTGCGGGTGGAGCTGAAATCAGTCGAAGATACCAGCTGGCTGCAACTGTTTATTAAAAACACAGCACTGTGCAAACACGAAAGTGGACGTATACGGTGTGACGCCTGCCCGGTGCCGGAAGGTTAATTGATGGGGTTAGCGGCAACGCGAAGCTCTTGATCGAAGCCCCGGTAAACGGCGGCCGTAACTATAACGGTCCTAAGGTAGCGAAATTCCTTGTCGGGTAAGTTCCGACCTGCACGAATGGCGTAATGATGGCCAGGCTGTCTCCACCCGAGACTCAGTGAAATTGAACTCGCTGTGAAGATGCAGTGTACCCGCGGCAAGACGGAAAGACCCCGTGAACCTTTACTATAGCTTGACACTGAACACTGGTCCTTGATGTGTAGGATAGGTGGGAGGCTTTGAAGCGTGGACGCCAGTCTGCGTGGAGCCAACCTTGAAATACCACCCTTTAATGGCTGGTGTTCTAACGTAGACCCGTTACCCGGGTTGCGGACAGTGTCTGGTGGGTAGTTTGACTGGGGCGGTCTCCTCCCAAAGAGTAACGGAGGAGCACGAAGGTTGGCTAATCCTGGTCGGACATCAGGAGGTTAGTGCAATGGCATAAGCCAGCTTGACTGTGAGCGTGACGGCGCGAGCAGGTGCGAAAGCAGGTCATAGTGATCCGGTGGTTCTGAATGGAAGGGCCATCGCTCAACGGATAAAAGGTACTCCGGGGATAACAGGCTGATACCGCCCAAGAGTTCATATCGACGGCGGTGTTTGGCACCTCGATGTCGGCTCATCACATCCTGGGGCTGAAGTAGGTCCCAAGGGTATGGCTGTTCGCCATTTAAAGTGGTACGCGAGCTGGGTTTAGAACGTCGTGAGACAGTTCGGTCCCTATCTGCCGTGGGCGCTGGAGAATTGAGGGGGGCTGCTCCTAGTACGAGAGGACCGGAGTGGACGCATCACTGGTGTTCGGGTTGTCATGCCAATGGCACTGCCCGGTAGCTAAATGCGGAAGAGATAAGTGCTGAAAGCATCTAAGCACGAAACTTGCCCCGAGATGAGTTCTCCCTGAGACTTTAAGTCTCCTGAAGGAACGTTGAAGACGACGACGTTGATAGGTCGGGTGTGTAAGCGCAGCGATGCGTTGAGCTAACCGATACTAATGAACCGTGAGGCTTAACCTTACAACGCCGAAGGTGTTTTGGCGAAGAGACAGACACAATTTTCAGCCTGATACAGATTAACAGAATTTGCCTGGCGGCTGTAGCGCGGTGGTCCCACCTGACCCCATGCCGAACTCAGAAGTGAAACGCCGTAGCGCCGATGGTAGTGTGGGGTCTCCCCATGTGAGAGTAGGGAACTGCCAGGCATCAAATTAAGTAGTAAGCCGGTGCATTAATCCGGTGGTTACAGAAGTATTCGGTGGAGCGGTAGTTCAGTCGGTTAGAATACCTGCCTGTCACGCAGGGGGTCGCGGGTTCGAGTCCCGTCCGTTCCGCCACTTATTAAAAGCCCTGAGCGTTAGCTCAGGGCTTTTTTCTTATCTGTCGTTTGATTGTTGCGAAATTAGCAAAAATCCTCTGCGTTTCACGATCTTTTTCGTCATAACAACTACAGCGATAATTCTCCTCAGTTTATGAACATAACGATTGAGGAATCATATGACTATCCCTGCACTGGGTCTGGGCACTTTCCGCCTGAAAGACGATGTTGTTATTGCATCTGTTAAAACCGCACTTGAGTTGGGCTATCGTGCTATTGATACGGCGCAGATTTATGATAACGAAGCTGCCGTAGGCCAGGCCATCGAAGAGAGTGGCGTACCGCGCGACGAACTTTTCATCACCACTAAAATCTGGATTGAGAATCTCGGCCAAGACAAGCTGATCCCAAGCCTGAAGGAAAGTCTGAAAAAGCTGCGTACTGACTATGTTGATCTGACGCTGATCCACTGGCCATCACCTGACGATGCCGTCTCTGTGGAGGAGTTCATGCAGGCGCTGCTGGAAGCGAAAGAGCAGGGCTTAACGCGTAAAATTGGCATCTCTAACTTCACCATCCCGTTGATGGAAAGGGCCATTGCCGCAGTGGGTAAAGAAAATATTGCCACCAACCAGATTGAACTCTCTCCTTACCTGCAAAACCACAAAGTCGTGGAATGGGCGAAACAGCATGGTATTCACATCACCTCGTACATGACGCTGGCATATGGTAAGGCGCTGAAAGATGAAGTGATTGCACGCATCGCTGAAAAACACAATGCGACAGCCGCACAGGTGATCCTGGCATGGGCGATGGGTGAGGGCTATGCCGTGATCCCGTCTTCAACCAAACGTGAAAACCTGGCAAGTAACCTGTTAGCGCGGGATCTCCAGCTTGATGATGAAGATAAAAACGCGATCGCTGCACTGGAATGCAACGATCGTCTGGTCAGCCCGGAAGGGTTAGCACCAGACTGGGATTAATAAAAGCCCTTCCTCTGTACCCTTAAACCCTCACACAGCTCCTCCGGGAGCTGTTTTTATATGTTCGCTAAGGAAGTCGATAAAAGCGCGTATGCGCGTACTTACCGCTCTGTCACTGTAATACACTGCGCTAAAAGGCATCTCTACAGGTAAGCGTTTGTCAGCCATCAGTTCTACAAGCTGACCCGCAGCTATTTCCTTATCAATCATATAGTCTGATAAACAGGCGATCCCATTTCCTTCAAGACAAAGCTGTTTCAGCGTTTCTCCGCTATTAGACGAAAGTCCGCAAGTGATCTCATGAAGTTGTCCGTCATGACAGGCCACGGGCCAGGTGTTCAACGAAACAGGTTCCGTAAAGCCCAGGCACAGGTGCTGCTTCAGCTCCTCAACGGTCTCCGGTTTGCCATGCTCTGCAATATATTGCGGTGACGCGATAATTTTGCGGTAGCTGGTGAACAGTGGGCGAGCGCGTAAACTTGAATCCGTCAGGGTTCCCGCGCGGATCGCCACATCAACTTTACGCTCAATCAGGTTAATAAACGTCTCTGAAGAGACCAGGGACAGAGTCATCTCCGGATAACGTTCCCGGAATGGCTTGATTAACGGCATCAGAAAATGAAGCACGACCGGCGTCGCCGCATCAATGCGTAGCAATCCACGCGGAGTGCTACGCGACTCCATTATTTCCGTCTCAGCTGCCGCCATCTCCTGCAAAACGGATTGCACGCGGCGAAAATAACGTTCACCTTCTTCCGTCAGGCTGAGCTGCCGCGTTGTTCTGTTGAGCAGACTTACCCCGAGCTTCATCTCCAGCTTTTTCACCGAGCGGCTGATGGCGGAGTTCGCCTGCCCGAGCTGTTCGGCCGCACGGCTGAAGCTGCCGCTTTCAACAACGGCAACAAAGATAGTCAGTTCTTCCGATGTGGCTTTCATTATTGCATCATCCGCAAAATTCTATTGAGATTGTAACCATTTTTGTTATTTAAACACTGGCGCATACTGCCTGTCATCTTAATCCTGAAGAGACGGAGTATTTATGCCACTGGCGCTTCTTGCCCTGACGATCAGTGCCTTCGCAATTGGCACGACCGAATTTGTTATTGTAGGACTTGTTCCCACTATTGCTGAACAACTCGCCATTTCGCTGCCTTCTGCCGGGCTGCTGGTATCTATTTACGCGTTAGGCGTCGCTGTTGGGGCGCCTGTGCTGACCGCACTGACTGGACGCTTTCCACGTAAACAACTGTTAGTTGCCCTGATGGTGCTCTTCACCGCCGGCAATATTCTGGCGTGGCAGGCTCCGGACTACACTACCCTGGTCATTGCCCGTTTGCTGTCTGGCCTCGCGCACGGTGTCTTCTTCTCCATCGGTTCTACGATTGCAACCAGCCTGGTGCCAAAAGAGAAAGCGGCGTCAGCCATTGCGATTATGTTTGGCGGCTTAACCGTCGCGCTGGTCACCGGCGTACCGTTAGGAACGTTTATTGGGCAACATTTTGGCTGGCGAGAAACCTTCCTCGCGGTATCGCTGTTGGGCGTGATTGCTCTGGTAGCCAGCCTGCTGCTGGTGCCCTCCAGTATTCCGGGGCGCGCGAGCGCCAGCCTGAGCGATCAGGTTAAGGTTCTGACACACCCGCGCCTGCTGCTGATCTATGCCGTTACGGCTCTGGGTTATGGAGGTGTGTTCACTGCGTTCACTTTCCTTGCACCGATGATGCAGGAGCTGGCTGGTTTTTCTCCGGGCGCAGTGAGCTGGATTTTACTGGGCTACGGTATCTCCGTTGCAATCGGCAATATCTGGGGCGGCAAGCTTGCGGATAAGCATGGTGCGGTACCGGCGCTAAAATTTATCTTCGCCGCGCTGGTTGTCCTGCTGATGATTTTCCAGTTCACCGCGTCGATACAATACGCAGCGCTGGTAACTGTGTTGGTTATGGGAATATTCGCGTTTGGTAACGTACCGGGATTGCAGGTCTATGTTGTACAGAAAGCCGAACGCTATACGCCCAATGCGGTGGATGTCGCATCCGGCCTGAATATCGCCGCATTCAATATCGGTATCGCACTCGGATCGGTTATCGGCGGGCAGACGGTTGAACACGTTGGATTAACCCAAACGCCATGGATTGGTGCGGTAATTGTGCTTGTCGCTTTCCTGCTTATTGGTCTGAGTGGACGGCTTGATAAACCCGCTCGTATCGCGCTTGGATAAGTATCAGTAAGTGCTTGCTTACAAAACTGGAAAGCGGTTTCTCAGTAATTGCGTTGAAAGTGTGACCTAAAATCCCTATAACATTAGAACCAGTCCGTTTTCCGGGCTGGTTCATGTTACAGAGGTCGTTTCCAAAAGTGCGAAAAAATACCTATGCCATGCGTTATGTTGCCGGAATGCCCGCGGAGAGGATCTTGCCTCCGGGGTCGTTTGCGAGCCTGGGTCAGGCATTACCAGCGGGCACGCCATTAAGCAGTGACGAAAAAATTCGCGTACTGGTGTGGAACATCTTTAAACAACAGCGTGCGGAGTGGTTATCCGTACTTAAAAATTTTGGTAAAGATGCGCATCTGGTTCTGTTACAGGAGGCGCAAACCACGCCTGAGCTGGTCAGGTTTGCAACGACAAACTATCTTGCAGCCGATCAGGTGCCTGCCTTTGTTCTGCCACAGCATCCTTCTGGGGTGATGACCCTTTCAGCCGCACATCCGGTCTATTGCTGCCCGCTGCGTGAACGTGAGCCAATCCTGCGTCTGGCAAAATCGGCGCTGGTCACGGTCTATCCGTTGCCCGACACCCGTCTGCTGATGGTGGTAAACATTCATGCGGTGAACTTCAGCCTGGGTGTTGATGTGTACAGTAAGCAGTTACTACCCATTGGCGATCAGATTGCTCATCACAGTGGGCCGATCATTATGGCCGGGGACTTCAATGCCTGGAGCCGTCCACGTATGAACGCGTTGTACCGCTTCGCGCGTGAAATGTCGCTGCGTGAAGTTCGTTTTAACGATGACCAGCGCAAGAAAGCGTTTGGTCGTCCTCTCGATTTTGTCTTCTATCGGGGTTTAAGCGTGCACGACGCCTCCGTTCTGGTGACGCGCGCCTCCGATCATAATCCTCTACTAGTTGAATTCAGTCCCGGCAAACCTGATAAATAATGGTGCGTCAGGTCTGCCGTGGGGCAGGCCTGTGCGGGTGCTGCCCTTTATTTTTTAACCCATAAAAGGACAGCAACATGACAACAACACACTCCCATCATGACAACGTCGAAAAACAGTTTGGTTCTCAGGCAAGTGCCTACCTGAGCAGCGCCGTGCACGCCTCTGGCCGCGATCTGGTACGTCTCGGCGAACGGCTCGCCGCGTTTCCTGACGCGCACGTGCTGGACTTAGGCTGCGGGGCGGGGCACGCCAGTTTTACCGCCGCACAGCAGGTTGCTCAGGTGACGGCATATGACTTATCGAGCCAGATGCTGGATGTGGTTGCTGAAGCGGCGAAAGCGAAAGGGCTGAATAACGTCACGACGCGCCAGGGCTACGCTGAATCTTTACCCTTTGAGGATGCGTCGTTTGAGGTTGTGATTAGCCGTTACTCTGCACACCACTGGCATGATGTGGGGCAGGCATTACGGGAAGTGAAACGCGTGCTCAAACCGGGCGGAATCTTCATCATCATGGACGTGATGTCTCCCGGACATCCAGTACGAAATATCTGGCTCCAGACGGTTGAAGCGCTGCGTGATACCTCGCACGTGCAAAACTACTCCAGTGGAGAGTGGCTTACGTTTATCACCGAAGCCGGCTTGATTTCACGCTCATTGATAACCGACCGTTTGCCGCTGGAGTTCACATCATGGATTGCACGGATGCGCACACCCGAGGCATTGACTCAGGCGATCCGATTGTATCAGGAGAGCGCCTCTGCTGACGTGAAGGCGTACTTTGAACTGCATGATGATGGTTCGTTTACCAGCGACACCATTATGGCTGAAGCGCAAAAAGCGGGATAAATAAAAAAGGCACCGAGGGGAATCGGTGCCTTTTTAACAAGCGATCGTACTATCAGGAATCTGGCGTAGCGCTGTTTTTCACAAACAACGTCAGCTGGTCGCCAGGTTGCAGGTTGTCAGTATCGTTGTTCCAGCGCATCACATCTTTGATGTTTACGCCGTGACGCTTAGCAATACTGGACAGCGAGTCGCCTTTACGTACGCGATAGGTAATGCTATCGCTGTTTTTAGCGAGACGCTGTGCGCTGCTACCTGCACCTACGGACAGCGTTTGACCCACTTTCAGACCAGATCCGCGCAGATTATTCCACTGCTGGAGATCTTTCGCATTCACGCCAAGACGTGATGCAATACCTGAAAGCGTATCACCTGAACGCACCTTATAGCTGCGGCTGCTTACAGGCGACGTATCAGCGATCAGCGTGGACTGAACGGCTGCAATTTCACCCGAAGCTAAAGACTCTCGTAACTGTTCCGCATGTTTCTGCGGAACCATCACATAGCCAGGGCCACTAGCGCCCAGCGTGGAGCCTTTAACACCTGCATTAAAGGTTTTAAGCTTACTTACCGACATACCCGTCATATCTGCAACCTGTTGAATATCAACCGGGCTGCTGAGGCGGACACGCGCCAGTGCACGACTTTCGTCTGGTGTTGGCAGTTGTACACCGTAACGTTTGCTGTTCTTGAGAATATCGCCCAGTGCCAGCATTTTCGGTACGTAAATCTTTGTTTCCTGTGGCAGTGAGAGCGACCAGAAGTCTGTGGGTTTTCCACGCGCTTTATTCGCTTTCATTGCCTTCAGTACACGACCTTCACCACTGTTATACGCCGCGACGGTCAATAACCAGTCGCCGTCAAACATCTTGTTCAGACGTTGCATCATGTCGAGAGCGGCTGTCGTTGAAGCGACAACATCACGACGCGCATCGTAGTTGCGGGTCTGCTTTAAACCATAATTTCGCCCTGTGCTCGGAATGATCTGCCAGATGCCTGCTGCATTGGCGCCAGACGTCGCGTGCGGGTCAAAAGCGCTCTCCACTATGGGTAGTAGTACCAGTTCCATAGGCATGTTACGTTTCTTAACTTGCCCGGCTATCCAGTACATATACGGCTCTGCCCGTAATGTTACATCGTGGAGATAGCTCTTATTTCTCAAATACTTCTGTTTCTGTTCGCGAATCCGGCTGTTTTCCGGAATTCCCATCTTTAGCTCGTCGCCAATAGAGGCCCACAAGTCTTGTTCCTGCGCGAAGGATGTCCCATCGTCCAACCATCGCGCCTGACTCGTAAACTTCCCTGCTTCCCCTTGACCAGCCGCAGAAAGGCTCTGTGCGTGCTGTTGTACGTTGCTGCCGTTTTGTGACTGGCAACCTACAAGCAGGACAGAGGCGAGTAATATCGCTTTTGCCTTCATGTGTGTGTCAATAGTTGCTTAAAAGACGAGCGATGATAACGGCGAAATTTTGAAAAGGCAACCCGCAATTATCTGAAGTTATCTTTCTTTGACCTTAACCATGCAAATCGCGCTTCAGGTTGTAACAAATTTGTTTCTTGATTAATTTTATTAATTAAATCAACATCATCAGTTCTTAAAAATAAATTTATTTGTCGCTCATTTTTCAGAATTACGGGGAGTGTTTTTTGGTTTTTTGCACGTAACTCCTTCACTTTCTGGTAATAATCCTGAATCGCCCGATCCTCAGGCAGCACGCTTGCAGCAAACTTCATATTCCCTAATGTATACTCATGTGCGCAACAAATTACGGTGTCGGCTGGCAGCGCATTAATTTTTTGTAAAGATTGATACATCTGTTCTGGCGTGCCTTCAAACAGCCTTCCACAGCCGCCAGAAAACAGCGTGTCGCCACAAAACAGATAAGGTTTGCTGTAGAAACAGATATGCCCGGAAGTGTGACCTGGCGTAGCAAATACGGAAAACTCCCACCCGAGGATGAGGATACTTTCGCCTTCTTCGACAACTTGCGTTGTACCCTTATCCTGTGTCTCTGCTGGTCCGTAGACGGGGAGATGGGGATAGCGCGCAAGGAGATCGGGAACACCGCCGACATGATCGTGATGGTGATGGGTAAGGAGGATCGCTTCCGGCTGCCAGCCGTTTTCTTTTATCGCGTGCAGGATCGGTGCGGATTCGCCTGGATCAACAATGATGCATCTGCGATCGTCGTCGACTAAAACCCAGATGTAATTGTCCTGAAAGGCGGAAATACTGATAAGATTCATGCATTACCTCTTATAGCGTGGCGGGTGTTTTGATGAAACCGGCAAGGATACCTCAGACTGTCGCACCACCGGAACGTTGGGCAGAGTTGCCCTGGGGTGAATATTATCGCGAGGCCTTAGAACTTCAGCTTAAACCCTGGCTCGCGAAAATGTATGGTTTTCACCTGCTTAAGATTGGCAATCTGAGCGCAGAAATCAATACCGAAAGCTGCGCTATCTCGCATCAGGTTAGCGTATCGCTTAATGGCTCCCCGGTTCAGGTGAAAGCGGATCCGCTGCATTTGCCGTTTGCGGAAAAATCCATTGATGCCTGTCTGCTCGCCCACACGCTGCCCTGGTGCAGCGATCCCCATCGTCTGCTGCGGGAAGCCGACCGCGTTTTGATTGATGACGGCTGGCTGATCCTGAGCGGTTTTAATCCGCTGAGTCTGATGGGGCTACGTAAACTGACGCCCGTTCTGCGTCGCACGCCGCCTTATAACAGCAGGATGTTTACCATGATGCGCCAGCTGGACTGGCTTTCACTGTTAAATTTCGAAGTGCTAAGCTACGGGGGTTTTCAGGTCATCCCCTGGACGCGTAAAGGCGGGGTCTTATTAAGCACCCATTTACCCGCGCTGGGCTGCATGCAATTTATTGTCGCGCGTAAGAGGACGATCCCCCTTACGCTCAACCCGATGAAGCAAAGCAAATCAAAAACGCGGATCCGCCAGACCGTGGGGGCCACGCGGCAGTACAAAAAACCGTGATCAGGATTCAGGTTGATAACCTGCATCCTCATGGGTCGGGTTGGATGCCGCCGCGCGAGCCAGCTCGTCACAGCGTTCGTTTTCAGGATGACCGGCGTGCCCCTTTACCCACTCCCATTTGATTTCGTGCTGACCGAGGGCGGCATCAAGACGCTTCCAGAGATCGACATTCTTGACGGGTTTTTTCTCTGCCGTTTTCCAGCCCCGCTTTTTCCAGTTGTGGATCCATTGGGTAATGCCCTGGCGGACATACTGGCTGTCGGTACTCAGCACCACATCACAATGTTCTTTTAACGCTTCCAGCGCCACGATGGCCGCCATCAACTCCATGCGGTTGTTGGTGGTCAGGAAATAGCCTTCACTAAATGTTTTTTCATGCTGGCGATAGCGCATAATGGCGCCATAGCCGCCGGGCCCTGGGTTACCGAGACAAGATCCATCGGTGAAAATTTCTACCTGTTTACGCATCTCTGGTAGACTTCCTGTATTTGAAACGTTCAGTAAAACGATAAGTCTGACATAAATGACCGCTATGAGCACTGCAATTACTCGCCAGATTGTTCTTGATACCGAAACCACCGGTATGAACCAGATTGGCGCCCACTACGAAGGGCACAAAATCATTGAGATTGGTGCCGTTGAAGTGGTGAACCGTCGTCTTACGGGCAACAACTTCCACGTTTACCTCAAACCCGATCGGCTGGTGGATCCGGAAGCGTTCGGCGTTCACGGAATTGCCGATGAGTTTTTGCTGGATAAGCCCACTTTTGCCGACGTCGCAGATGAATTTCTCGACTACATCAGAGGTGCGGAACTTGTCATTCATAACGCGTCGTTCGATATCGGCTTTATGGACTATGAGTTCAGCAAGCTCAACCGTGATATTCCGAAGACGAATACGTTCTGTAAAGTCACGGATAGCCTGGCGCTGGCAAGGAAGATGTTCCCCGGCAAGCGTAACAGCCTTGATGCCCTGTGCTCTCGCTATGAGATAGACAACACCAAGCGAACGCTGCACGGCGCGTTGCTCGATGCCCAGATCCTGGCCGATGTCTACCTGACCATGACCGGCGGGCAAACGTCGATGAAATTCAGTATAGAAAATGAATCCCAGCAGACGCGGGATGAAGGGGGAATTCAGCGCATTGTGCGTCAGACGAATCGCCTGCGGGTTGTTTTAGCCAGTGATGAAGAACTGATGAACCATGAATCTCGTCTCGATTTAGTGCAGAAGAAGGGCGGAAGCTGTCTGTGGCGCACGTGAAAATGTGCTGAAACGTTTGTTAAATCACCGTTTGGGTGAATTTTGCAGCAAACGATTCAAAACCTGAGAAAAAGCGTTGACGAGTTCAGAGGCAAACCGTAATATTCGCCTCGTTCCCCAAACGGGAACAGTGGAGCGGTAGTTCAGTCGGTTAGAATACCTGCCTGTCACGCAGGGGGTCGCGGGTTCGAGTCCCGTCCGTTCCGCCACTATTCAGAAAGCCTGAGTCAGAAATGATTCAGGCTTTCGTCGTTTTATAGTCCCTCGAATATTGTTTATTCCTCTTTTTATTTTTATTAACAAAAAGTTAATAAATACGGTGCATTTTATTAACAATTGCACGATTTTAGTGCGTTATTTGCACTGTTTTTGTGCGTTTCTTGCCCATTCTCACCTTCGCGCCCATCTTCTTATGTAATGATTATGTAAAATAATTGGTAGGAAATCATTCGGTTACCGATCATTTTTCAGAAAATTAACGAACCAATACGCTATTGGTTCGTTAATTGCTTAATTACTAGCACGTTAAGTTCTGCGTCATATCAATAACTTATTATTAATAAAAATAAAGCAATGATGAAAGCGAGCGAACCAATATGGAAAAGCCTTCACGGTTTTTAGCTAATTCCAGTACCGCGCTTGAGCAGCTGCGCGGGCTTATCAACCAGCACGAGTCAACACCAGGCATTCCGCTGCCCACTGAACGTGAGCTGTCGGACACTCTCGGCGTAGGCCGACGTGAAGTGCGTCGCGCGCTGGACGTGCTGGAAGAGGAAGGGCGTATCTGGCGCAAGCAGGGCAAGGGTACCTTCATTGGTCCATCTGCCCCGGTTGAGCCGTTGGCGCTTCAGGGATTGGTTCAGCAAACCAACCTGCTGGAAGTCATGGAAGCTCGACTACAGCTCGAACCCGGCTTAGCCCGACTTGCGGCACTGCGTGCCACCAGGGAAAACCTCGCGCTCATGCAGCGTATGCTGGAACGCATTAATAAGGTCAGCCCGGATGACCGCGATCTCAACGAACTGTGGGATAGCGCCTTCCACCGCGCCATTGCGGAGGCAGCAGGTAACCGCCTGATGCTTGGGCTTTTTGATGCGATAGATGCCGTCCGCCGGGAGCCTGGCTGGCAGCATTTACGCGAACTTGCCCGCACCCCTGAACGTGTCGATAGCTACAACGACCACCATCACAAAATCATGTCAGCGATTATTCATCGCCAGCCTAACGAAGCAGCTGCCGCCATGCGCGAACACCTGCTCAGCCTGCAAACCGCCCTGATTCAGGCTATCCACCTTGAGGACGATTCCACGCTATGACGACGATACCCTTTAAGGACTCCACGCCCGTACTGCGGCTGCAAAACCTCAACGTTAAATTCGCGGGCTCGCCGGTGAGCGTGCTCGACGATATCTCGCTGACGGTCAGGGCGGGAGAAACGCTGGCGCTGGTAGGCGAGTCCGGCTGCGGTAAAAGCATCACTTCCCTGGCGCTGATGGGGTTATTACCTGCCAGCGCCCGGATCGTCAGCGGGGAGATGAATTTCCGCCGCCAGGATCTGCGCAAGCTCTCGCCGCGGGAGTATGCCGATCTGCGCGGCAGCGAGCTGGCGATGATATTCCAGGAGCCCATGACCTCGCTCAACCCGGCCTTCACGCTTGGCGATCAGCTCAGTGAAGCGGTGATGCGCCATCAAACGATCTCCCGGGCTGAGGCGATGACGGTTGCGCTACAGATCCTGGAGAAGGTGCAGATCCCGGCAGCAGAGATGCGCCTTAAGGCTTACCCGCATCAGCTTTCCGGCGGTATGCGCCAGCGCGTGATGATTGCGATGGCGCTGATAAACCATCCCAAACTACTTATTGCTGACGAACCCACTACCGCTCTGGACGTGACCATTCAGGCGCAAATTCTCTCCCTGCTCAATACCTTAAAAGAAGAAACGGGCACGGCGGTGCTGATGATCACCCACGATTTAGGCGTGGTGGCTGAAGTCGCGCAGCAGGTGGCGGTGATGTATGCCGGACAGCTAGTGGAGCAGGGGAGTGTTGAAGCCCTGTTTGCCGATCCGCAGCACCCCTATACCATTGGCCTTATGGGTTCCCTTCCTTCTATGGGGGCGCGTAAAGGCCAGCTATCAACTATTCCCGGATCGGTCCCGCTGCCGGAATCCATGCCTCAAGGCTGCCGCTTTGCCACCCGATGTCCCTTCGCGCAGACGCGCTGTCATGCTGAAAAACCACCGCTCACTACGCTCAGTACGGGCCATCAGGTTGCCTGCTTCCGCGTGCCGCTCGAACACCACATTGCCCTGGGAGAGACCGCATGACTATGCCCATTCTTGAAGCCCGCGATCTGAGCAAGCTTTTCCCCGGCCCGAAAAAACTGTTTACGCCGGCCCGCTTTGTCACCGCTGTCGACCGAGTTTCGATGTCGGTGATGCCTGGCGAAACGCTGGCAATTGTCGGCGAGTCGGGTTCCGGGAAATCCACCCTTGGTCGTCTGCTGCTGCGCCTGCTGGGCGCCAGCGAAGGGCGGGTATTTTATCAGGGTGAGGAGATCACCCACGCCTCGGGTGCCCGTCTGAACCAGCTCCGGCGTGAGCTACAGATCATCTTTCAGGATCCCTTCGCTTCGCTGAACCCGCGCATGACGGTGGAGCAAATTGTCGGTGAGCCGCTGTGGCTGCACCAGAACATGAAAAAAACGGATCGCCAGTACCGCGTCTCCGAGCTACTCAGGACGGTCGGCTTGCCCGCGGCCTGGGCCGGGCGTTATCCACACGAATTTTCCGGCGGGCAGCGTCAGCGTATCGGCATTGCGCGCGCGCTGGCGTCAGGCCCAAAGCTACTGCTGGGTGATGAGCCGGTTTCTGCGCTGGACGTTTCCGTTCAGGCACAGGTGGTTAATTTACTGGAAAGCCTGAAGCACCAGTTGGGGCTAACGATGGTGATCGTCGCCCACGGGCTGGCGGTTATCCGTCATATGAGCGACCGCGTGGCGGTAATGTATCTTGGGCAAATCGTCGAGCTGGCCACCGTCGACGACATCTTCGACGCACCGTTGCATCCTTATACCCAGGCGTTGATTGCCTCAGCGCCGCAAATGCAGCCAGGCGTAGCGCGGGATACGCCGCTGTTGCAGGGTGATTTACCGAACCCGGCTAACCCGCCGTCCGGCTGCCGTTTCCACACTCGTTGCCCCTACGTTACAGATGAATGCCGCCAGATCGAGCCGATTAATCAGGTGCTCGACGGCGGACGTCAGGTTGCTTGCCATCGCTGGCAGGAGATCAATCGCGATCGCAGCGTTATCCAGATCGCACCGCCATCCGCCGCTTTTCTGCGCCGCCGCGCGCTGTTTGAACACGCGGCCACTCACTCCTCCCTTCCTTCAAGGAACTCATGATAATGACAATGCGTAATTCTCTTTTGACCGTACTGGGAAGTGTTATGTTGCTTGGCGCGGCGCTGCCCGCCCATTCTGAAAGCGTGCTGCGGATCGGCCTGGGGGCCGACCCGGATATGCTCGACCCGCATCTGGCGCGCACCTACTATGGCCGTTTCGTGTTTGCCTCCCTGTGCGACAGGCTGGTGGACGTCGACGAGCACCTGAAAGTGGTGCCGGGTCTGGCAAAATCTTGGGCCTGGAGCGAAGATGGCAAAACGCTGACTATGGATCTACGCGAAGGTGTGACCTTCCACGACGGTGAAAAATTTGATGCCGCTGCGGCAAAATACAACCTCGACCGCGCCCTGACCCTCAAAGGCTCCTTGCGTAAAAGCGAGATCTCATCCGTTGAATCGGTCGAGGTCACCGGCCCGATGCAGATTGCGCTGCACCTGAAAACACCGGATGCCGCGCTGCTAATGCAGCTCACCGACCGCGCGGGCGCGATGATGGCACCCGATGCGGCGAAAAAGCCTGACTTTGCCGCCCATCCCGTCTGCTCCGGTCCATACAAATTCGACAGCCGCGTGTCGCAGGACCGCATCGTTCTGACCCGCTTCGACAACTACTGGAACAAAGACGCCTATCACTTCGACAAAATCATCTATCTGCCGATCCCGGATGCCTCCGTGCGTCTCGCGAACCTGCGCGCGGGCGATCTTGACCTGACCGAGGGCATTGCCGCCAGCGACGTCAAAACCGTCGAAGCCGACAGCAAGCTGGCGCTGGCGAAGGTCACCGGTCTGGGGTATCAGGGGATCACCTTTAATATTAACAACGGCAAGGTGCCGGCCAACGATCCGTTCAAAGATGCCCGCGTGCGCGAGGCGTTTTCTCAGGCAATCGATCGCGATGCGTTAAACCAGGTGGTCTTTGAAGGGCTCTACACCCCGGCAAATCAGGCGTTTTCACCGGTCAGCCCGTACCACGTTAACCTGCCGGTCCCGCCGCGCGACGTCGATAAAGCCAAAGCGCTGCTGAAAGCCGCCGGTGTGACCACGCCGCTGAGCGTCAATCTGCTGGTGCCGAACAACCCAACCTCGCAGCAGGTGGGACAGGTATTGCAGGCGATGGTGGCAGAGGCGGGCTTTAACCTGAACCTGCAAATGACCGAGTTCGCCACGCTGCTGGATCGCCAGCAGAGCGGTGACTACCAGTTGAGCTTCTCCGGCTGGTCGGGGCGCCCGGATCCGGATGGCAGCATTTACGGCTTTATCAACAGTAAAGGCACCCTGAACGACGGCCGATACAGCAACGCGCAGATCGATGAATGGCTGATTCAGGCGCGTCAGAGCACCGACCAGGCCGCACGCCAGCCGCTGTACGACAAGGTGGTGAAGCAGCTCCAGACCGACATGCCGATTGCCTACCTCTACTTCGAGCCGCGCATTTTTGGACTGAACAAGAACGTGCAGGGCTTTAAGCCGTACCCGGACGGCATCGTGCGTCTGGCCGGTTTGACGCTGGCAAAATAAACGTCCTGAGGAGAACCCATGCTGGAACTGATTTGCAAACGTCTGCTGCTGGCCGTCCCGACGCTATTGCTGGTGAGCATGATGGTGTTCGGGCTGCAAAAGCTGCTGCCCGGCGACCCGCTGATCGCCATGGCCGGGGAGGAGCGCGATCCGGCGGTCATTGCCCAACTGCGTGCTGAGCTTAATCTGGATGCGCCGATCCCCGTGCAGTATTTCCATTGGCTGACGCGCGCGCTGCAGGGCGATCTGGGCGTCTCCTTGCGCACGCATGAACCGGTCACGCAGCTGATTGCCAGCAAGCTGCCGGTCACGCTGGAGCTCTCTCTGCTGGCGATGATCATCGCGCTGGTGTTTGGCATCAGCATGGGGATCCTTGCGGCGGTGAATAAAAACAGCTGGGTCGATCACGGGGCGAACTTTGTGGCGATCTCGGGGATATCAATTCCGCACTTCTGGCTGGGGATCCTGCTGATTCTGGTCTTTTCGGTGAACTTGCAATGG
This sequence comes from Enterobacter sp. MGH 33, assembly GCF_000534535.1. Classification (NCBI taxonomy): domain Bacteria; kingdom Pseudomonadati; phylum Pseudomonadota; class Gammaproteobacteria; order Enterobacterales; family Enterobacteriaceae; genus Enterobacter; species Enterobacter sp. MGH 33. The sequence continues at coordinate 1,224,487 of NZ_KI973212.1, forward strand.
TTACCTGCGTCCGGTTATGTGCCATTCAGTGAAGATCCGATCCAGAACCTGCGCACGCTGCTGCTGCCCGCGTCCGTGCTCGGAACCGGACTGGCGGCGACGCTGATGCGCCATACCCGTGCGTCGATGATTGCGGTGCTGAAAGCGGATTACATCCGCACCGCGCGCGCTAAGGGGCTGCTGCCGAAAGCAGTGATCCTGAAGCACGCCTTTCGCAACGCGCTGGTGCCTGTAATCACCCTCACCACGCTGCTGTTCGGCGAGCTACTGGGCGGCGCGGTGCTGACCGAGCAGGTCTTCACCATTCCGGGCTTTGGCAAAATGATCGTCGACTCGGTGTTCAATCGTGACTATGCGGTGGTGCAGGGCGTGGTGCTGATCGTGGCGATCGGCTTCCTGATGCTCAATCTACTGGCCGACGTGCTCTACGTCCTTATCAACCCGAAAATGCGAGGTTAACCATGGCGGAACTGACGACGCAAACCGTTGCCCCCACGCTGCCGCGCGCGCAGAACCGGGTGCTGAAGAAATTTCTCGGCAATAAAAGCGCGGTGATTGGCGCGCTTGTGGTGGGCTTTTTTGTCCTGGTGGCGCTGCTGGCGCCGTGGATCGCCCCCTTCGACCCGGTCAAAGCCAACTTCCTGGCGGTGCGCAAAGCGCCGTCGGCGATGTACTGGTTCGGCACCGACGAGCTGGGGCGTGACATCTTATCCCGCATTATTTGGGGGGCGCGCACCTCGCTGATGGCGGGCTGTATGTCGGTCATTATTGCCGTGGTCATCGGCGTGCCGCTGGGGCTGGTGGCGGGCTACTTCCAGAAGATGTGGGACGGCGTGATCTCGCGCTTTATTGAGGCCTTGCTGGCCTGTCCGTTCCTGATCATGGCGATCGCGCTGGGGGCATTTTTGGGCCCAAGCCTGACGAATGCGATGATCGCCATTGGTCTCTCGGCAATGCCGATTTTCGCCCGGCTGACGCGCGGCCAGGTGATCGCCATTCGCAACGAAGAGTATATCGACGGCGCGCGGGCGATTGGCCTGCCGGATCGCTGGATCATCATTAAATACGTCCTGCCAAACGTGATGTCGCCGATCCTCGTGCAGGCCACGCTGGCGATCGCCTCGGCGATTATCGCCGAAGCCAGCCTGTCGTTTTTGGGGCTGGGACAGCAGCCGCCAAATCCGTCCTGGGGCTCCATGCTCAACACCGCGAAAGGGTTTCTGGAGCAGGCTCCGTGGATGTCCGTTTTCCCCGGCGTGGCGATTTTCCTTGCCGTGCAGGGCTTTAATCTACTCGGCGACGGGCTGCGCGATGCGCTCGATCCGCGCCACGACTAAGGAGTCATGATGACCAAAGCGCTTGATTTTACGTCCGGTTACGATTCACGCCGCCCGCCGATGCTGGGCCATAACGCGGTTGCCACGTCGCAGCCGCTGGCGGCGCAGGCGGGGATGAAGATGCTGCAACTGGGCGGCAATGCCGTCGATGCAGCCATTGCCACCGCGATGGCGCTGACGGTGGTTGAGCCGACCGGCAACGGGATCGGCAGCGACGCCTTTGCCATCGTCTGGGACGGTGAAAAGCTTCACGGCCTCAACGCATCAGGCCGCTCGCCGGCCAGCTGGCATGCGGATCTGTTTGCCGGAAAAAGCGCAGTGCCGGAAATTGGCTGGGACGCGGTGACCGTGCCGGGAGCGGTATCCGGCTGGGTCGCGCTGGCGGAGCGCTTCGGCACGCTGCCGCTGACCACGCTGGCGCAGCCTGCCATTGACTACGCGCGCAACGGCTTTCCCGTCTCGCCGCTGATTGGTCATCTCTGGCAGCGAGGCTATAGCAAGCTGAAAGATCAGCCGGGCTTCAGCGCCTGCTTCGCGCCGGAAGGCCGCGCCCCGCGCGTGGGGGAAATCTTCCGTAACCCGGCGCAGGCGAACTCGCTGGAGCTGATTGCGAAAACCAACGGCGACGCGTTTTACCGCGGCGAGCTGGCGCAGAAAATTGCCGCCTTTGCCAAAGAACACGGTGCGCATCTGACGGCAGAGGATCTGGCAAACCACCGCGTGGACTGGGTAGACCTGCTGTCGCGCGACTTCGCGGGCGGCTCGGTTCAGGAATTGCCGCCAAACGGTCAGGGGATCGCCACGCTGATCGCGCTCGGCATTCTTGAGCAGTGCGGCATTGAGAAGCATCACCCGGATTCCGTGCAGTCTCTTCATCTCTCCATCGAGGCGATGAAGCTGGCGCTGGCGGATCTCGACCGCTACGTTGCGGATGAAGAACATATGGCGTTCGCGGCAAAAGAGCTGCTGAGTGACCATTACCTGAAGTCGCGCGCCGCGCTTATCAACCACGATAGCGCCTCTGATTTTGTGTACGGATCGCCGACGCAGAGCGGGACGGTTTACGTCAGCACCGCGGATGCGAGTGGGATGATGGTCTCGTTTATTCAGTCCAACTATATGGGATTCGGTTCAGGGATCGTGGTGCCGGATACCGGGATCAGCCTGCAAAACCGGGGCTGCGGCTTTGTGCTGGATCCTGCGCACCCGAACGCGCTGGCGGGCAGCAAGCGCCCGTTCCACACCATCATTCCGGGATTTGCGATGGACGGCAACGGCAAGCCGCTGATGTCCTTCGGCGTGATGGGCGGCCCGATGCAGGCGCAGGGGCACATGCAGATGGCGCTGCGCATTATGCTGCACGGGCAAAACCCGCAGGCGGCAATCGATGCACCGCGCTGGCGCGTGGTGCAGGGCAGGGAGGTGATCGTCGAATCAACGTTCGATCGCAATACTATCGCGGCGCTGCGCGAGCGCGGGCATCAGATCGTGGTGGAAGATCCGCTTCAGGATTATAACTTCGGCGGTGCGCAGGTGATTTACCGTATGCCGGAAGGGCACTACGTGGCCGCGACGGAAAGCCGCAAAGACGGGCAGGCGCTGGTGAGTTAATTAACGCCCGGTGGCGCTGCGCTTACCGTGCCTACGCTGTGCTTTTTGTAGGCCGGGTAAGGCGCAGCCGTCACCCGGCTTTTTTTCAACCAATGCTAAACGGATCTGCATCCTGCCAGGCCGGAAACTTCTCCCGATACTCCTTTAACGTCGTTAACGAGATCTCAGCGTCAATTCGTGTTGCCTGATGCGGCTCGGCGGTGGCAATAATCTCTCCCTGCGGACTGATCACCCGGCTGTCACCGCGATAGTGATGCCCGTTGCCGTCCGTTCCCACGCGGTTACAGCCAACGACATAAGCCTGATTTTCAATCGCGCGCGCGGTCAGTAAAGCCTGCCAGTGCAGGGAGCGTGGGGCGGGCCAGTTGGCGACGTACAACGCCAGGTCATAATCGTTGCGGTTGCGCGACCACACCGGGAAGCGCAGGTCATAGCAGACCAGCGGCAGAATACGCCAGCCGCGCCATTCAAATACCACGCGTTCGCTTCCGGCTTCATAATGTTGATGTTCATCCGCCATGCGGAACAGGTGGCGCTTATCGTAGAAATGGACTTTTCCTTCCGGCTCGACCAGCAGGAAGCGGTTGACCGGTCCGCGCCCGGTCTGGAGTGCGACGCTACCGGCAATCAGCGCATTTGTTTCCTGCGCCCTGGCGTGCATCCAGGCCACCACCTCGTCCTGCGGCATGGACTGTTTTGCTGCCTCCATCGCGAAACCTGTGGTAAACATCTCCGGCAGGACAATCACATCGCGTCCGGTAATCTCTTCCAGCTGGCGATCAAAATGGCGAAGGTTGGCGGGGCCGTCCATCCACACTAAAGGTTGCTGCAAAACAGAAATCTTTAAACCAGGCACGATACAGGCTCCTTAAAAAACACTTTTTGACACTGTAGCACGTCATTACCAGAAAATGTGGCAATAAAAAACCCCGCGCAGGGCGGGGTTTGTGGGAGCAAAAGGCCTTATGCCGCTTCAGGTTTGCGGTGCTTCTCTGGCAGCTTTACCGGCTGTGTCGCCAGCTCTTCAGGTTCGAAATCATCCACATTAATACTGCGCAGACGGCTCTCTTCGGCTTTCACCAGAATCGCAGCTTCGCTGTTGTCGATGATGCCACCCGCCAGCGCCTGTTTTGCCAGCTCATCCAGTCGTGTAAACGGCAGGTTTTTGCCCAGCTGTTTGCAGATCTTCTGGTGAATCGGGTCGGCGGCCATCACGTCAAGCAGCGCCTCTTCCAGCAAACCTACCGGGTTATGCGGGGTAGGTGCCAGATATTGACCCCGACCAATACGAGAGCGGGTTGCGCTTGGTACCTGGAGGATTTTTGCCACTTTGTGATCCAGCTTGTCGGACGGCGCCAGGTGATGACGACCGGTCGGGAAGATCACCGCGCGCAGGGCACCCGCCACGAAGCGGTTCGGGAAGTTCGCCAGCAGATCGTCAATCGCCTGTTCGGCCTGATACATCGCATCCTGAACGCCCCAGTGCACCAGCGGCAGATCCGCTTCCTGACGGCCTTCATCGTCGTAGCGTTTCAGCACCGCAGAGGCCAGGAAGATCTGGCTCAGCACATCACCCAGACGGGCGGAGATGCGTTCGCGACGCTTCAGGCTACCGCCCAGCACCGCCATGGAAACGTCAGACAGCAGAGCCAGGTTGGCGCTCAGACGGTTCAGGTGCTGGTAGTAACGTTTGGTCGCATCGCCGGTTGGCGTCGCGCTGGTCAGCCCGCGCGTCAGGCCCAGCCAGAAGCTGCGCACCTTGTTGCTGCCGACGTGACCGATATGTTTGAACAGCAGCTTGTCGAAGGCATCCACATCATTATTCTGCGCGGCAGCCATCTCTTCCAGCACGTACGGATGGCAACGAATCGCACCCTGGCCGAAGATCATCATGCTGCGGGTCAGGATGTTTGCCCCTTCCACGGTGATGGCAATCGGCGCACCCTGATAGCCGCGCGCCAGGAAGTTGCCTTCGCCGAGCATGATACCTTTACCGCCTGCGATATCCATTGCATCAATAATTGACTGCTGTGCGCGGTGGGTACAGTGATACTTCACAATCGCCGACAGCACGGCGGGTTTTTCGCCCAGCATAATGCCGTAGGTAATCAGCGAGGCTGCGGCGTCCATCACGTAGGCATTGCCCGCAATACGCGCCAGCGGCTCTTCGATACCTTCCATCTTGCCGATGGAGATTTTGAACTGACGGCGGATATGCGCGTAAGCCCCAATCCCCATCGCCACCGATTTCAGACCGCCTGTTGAGTTCGACGGCAGGGTAATGCCGCGGCCCACAGACAGACATTCCACCAGCATACGCCAGCCCTGCCCGGCCATTTTCGGGCCACCGATGATGTAGTCAATCGGAACAAAGATATCCTGACCGCGGGTTGGACCGTTCTGGAAGGGTACGTTCAGCGGGAAGTGACGGCGACCAATTTCAACGCCCGGAGTCGAGGTTGGGATCAGCGCACAGGTAATACCCAGCTCTTCTTCACCGCCCAGCAGTTTTTCCGGGTCAGAGAGTTTGAACGCCAGGCCCAGCACCGTGGCGATAGGTGCGAGGGTGATATAACGTTTGTTCCAGGTCAGGCGCATGCCCAGCACCTGCTGGCCCTGCCATTCGCCCATGCAAACCACGCCGGTATCAGGGATTGCGCCGGCATCGGAGCCCGCTTCGGGGCTGGTCAGCGCGAAGCACGGAATTTCCTGACCACGCGCCAGACGCGGCAGGTAGTGATCTTTCTGCTCTTCTGTACCGTAATGCTGTAACAGCTCGCCCGGGCCTAAGGAGTTTGGCACGCCAACGGTGATCGCCAGGATCCCGGAGACACCCGCCAGTTTTTGCAGCACACGAGCCTGAGCGTAAGCGGAGAATTCCAGACCGCCGTACTCTTTCTTAATGATCATCGCGAAGAAGCGATGCTCTTTAAGGTATGCCCACAGCTCAGGCGGCAGGTCGGCCATTTCGTGAGTGATGGCAAAGTCGTTTGCCATGCGGCACGCTTCTTCTACCGGACCATCAATAAAGGCTTGTTCTTCGGCGGTCAGACGCGGCTGCGGATAGTTGTGAAGCTTTTTCCAGTCCGGGTTGCCCTGGAACAGATCGCCTTCCCACCAGGTCGTACCGGCGTCAATCGCTTCTTTCTCTGTACGCGACATCGGCGGCATCACTTTACGGAATCCCCTGAACACCGGCGCAGAGATCATCGACTTACGCATCGGCGTCAGGTTGAACGGCAGCAAAATGATGGCCAGGGGAACAAGGACCCAGATATTCCACAGGCCAGCGACGCCAAGTGCAGCCGTCCAGGCCAGAAGAATCAGGCTACTCAGGAATAAACTGACACGGTGATAGAACAACACACCGAGCAGTACAACGGTTGCGAGAATGCTCAAAATCATCATAAAGAAAAGCTCCCTTGCTTGTAGGAGGTCTGACCACTTGTGATGATATGGTTGTAGTTGATGTCATTTCCTTTAGCAATGTGTTTACAAAATAATTACAACCTGGTTCACATTGTTCGCGTTTTAGCCGGCACAAAAAATCAAAACGCCGGACGATTCGCATGGCTTTAGCTTCTCGCTTTTACTGCTATCCGGTACACTCCACTGTGTTATTTCATCAATACTGAAGGATTATCCTCATGTACCAGGATCTTATTCGTAACGAACTGAACGAAGCGGCGGAAACGCTGGCGAATTTTCTGAAAGATGATGCCAATATTCACGCTATTCAGCGCGCGGCGGTCCTGCTTGCCGACAGCTTCAAAGCCGGCGGTAAAGTGCTCTCCTGCGGTAACGGCGGTTCCCACTGTGACGCCATGCACTTCGCCGAAGAGCTGACCGGACGCTATCGCGAAAACCGTCCGGGCTACCCGGCGATTGCGATTTCCGACGTGAGCCACATCTCCTGTGTAGGCAACGACTTCGGTTACGACCATATCTTTTCCCGCTACGTTGAAGCCGTAGGCCGTGAAGGCGACGTGCTGCTGGGTATCTCCACGTCCGGTAACTCTGCTAACGTGATCAAAGCGATCGCCGCCGCGCGTGAGAAGGGCATGAAAGTGATCACCCTGACCGGGAAAGATGGCGGTAAGATGGACGGTACAGCGGACATTGAAATCCGTGTACCACACTTCGGTTATGCGGATCGCGTTCAGGAAATTCACATCAAAGTGATCCACATCCTGATCCAACTGATCGAAAAAGAGATGGTTAAGTAAGACTTCGCTGGGGGGCGCCGGTGCCCCCCGCTGTTGTGGAGGTGATCTATGTGCGAACTGCTCGGGATGAGCGCCAATGTGCCAACCGATATCTGCTTTAGTTTTACCGGGCTGGTTCAGCGCGGTGGAGGAACCGGGCCGCATAAAGACGGCTGGGGTATTACCTTCTACGAAGGCAAAGGATGTCGCACGTTTAAAGATCCACAACCCAGCTTTAACTCACCCATTGCCAGACTGGTGCAGGACTATCCTATTAAATCCTGTTCGGTGATCGCCCATATCCGCCAGGCAAATCGCGGCGAAGTGGCGCTGGAAAATACCCATCCGTTTACCCGTGAACTGTGGGGCCGTAACTGGACCTATGCGCACAACGGGCAGCTTTCGGGCTATAAGTCGCTGGAAACCGGCAATTTCCGTCCTGTCGGTGAAACGGACAGCGAAAAAGCATTTTGCTGGCTGCTGCACAAGCTGACCGAGCGCTACCCCCGTACGCCCGGCAACATGACCGCCGTTTTTAAGTACATAGCGTCACTGGCGTCTGAGTTACGCGAGAAGGGCGTCTTTAATATGCTGCTGTCTGACGGGCGCTACGTGATGGCGTTCTGCTCGACGAATCTGTTCTGGATCACCCGACGTGCGCCGTTTGGCGTCGCCACGCTGCTCGATCAGGATGTGGAAATTGATTTTCAGAAGGAGACCACACCGAACGATGTGGTCACTGTCATTGCAACGCAGCCGCTGACCGGCAACGAAACCTGGCAAAAGATCATGCCAGGCGAGTGGGCGCTATTTTGTCTCGGGGACCGCGTAATTTGACGCCAGCTGCGGCTGAACCACTTCATGGCTGAGCGGTTTACTCACCACGTAACGGCCATTGACGATGGACACCACCGGCGGCTTATGGGTCTGCTCGAAGTAGTCATAGCCCGGTTTTAGCTGCTTCCAGAAATCTGTGTAAACAGAGTACTTATGGCGCGCCATGTTCGCATCCGTCATACGGAACGGATAGATGCTGACCTGAACGTTCGGCTGGCCGAAGACCAGTGCGCCCGTGACAAACTGGAAGATTTCATCAATGCCGGAATCCGTCATCGCATAACAACCGACAGACACGCAGGCACCGTGAATCATCAGGTATTTCCCTTCGTAACCGTGCGCACGGTCGAAGGCATTGGGGAAACCGATGTTAATCGCTTTATAGAAGCGGCTGTCCGGTTTTAGCTGGTTACGCTGAACGTTGTAAAACCCTTCCGGACTTTTGAAGTCACCCTGGCGCTGTTTCGGCCCCAGCCCGCCAGAATAGTTACAGATTTTGTAGCTATCGAGCAGCTGATACGTCTCGCCCATTTTGACAAACAGATCGAGTGTGCGCTCTTCCTTGAAGATTTGAATATAAACCGGGGATCCCATCAACTGCTGTTTATACTCTTTGCTGACCGGCGTCGTTGAACTATTACTGCCAAGCAGCCCGGCAAACGACATGCACGGTATCAGAAGCATCGCAATGAACAATGCGATTTTACGCATACTACTGGTTCCTTGATAAAACAATGACCAACTTGCCAGAACGGCAAAAGACACCCGAAATCAGACTAATCTGGACAGGAGCGCTCACATTAGCACCGATGGAGATTTTCGCAAGAGCCAACCTTTGCGTTTACAAATTAGTTTTACTTTATAACCCATTCATAATGTCCTGACTCCAGGAACTTTGCGCAATAGCTCGCATTTCGGCGCGCCAGTCGGCGGATTTGCTGCCCCTGGCAGGGCCGAAAATGGTACACTCCGGCCTCTCTGGATTGTTGTTCATGGATACCTGCTAACCACATGTTTAGAATCAGAAAAGGACTCGATCTGCCAATCTCTGGCGTGCCTGAACAGCACGTCACCACCGGCGCCAGTATTCATCATGTCGCTATTGTAGGTGATGATTACGTGGGCATGCGTCCCGCGATGCTGGTACAGGAAGGCGATCGCGTAATAAAAGGCCAGGCGCTCTTCGAGGATAAAAAAAATCCTGGCGTTATGTTTACAGCCCCAGCCAGCGGCACCGTTGTCGCCATCCATCGTGGTGAGCGTCGCGTCCTGCAATCGGTTGTTATTCAAATTGAAGGCGATGAGAAACGCGAATTTGCGCGTTTTGACGCCGCCGATCTTGCCACCCTCAGCCACGACGCGGTGCAGACGCAACTGCTGGAGTCGGGACTGTGGACGGCGCTTCGCACGCGCCCCTATAGCAAAACTCCCGTGCCTGGCACTGTGCCGGCCGCTATCTTCGTTACGGCCATCGACACCAACCCGCTCAGCGCAGATCCGCAGCCTCTTATCCTGGCGGAACGCAAAGCTTTCGATGCCGGCCTCACCGTGTTAACGCGCCTGACGCCGGGTAAAGTGCATGTCTGTCAGGCCAGCGGCGGTAAGCTGGGCGGGCATCCGCAAGGGCAGGTGGCCTTTAATGAATTTTCCGGCCCGCATCCGGCCGGACTGGTGGGAACGCATATTCATTTCCTGGAGCCGGTAAGCCTGACGAAACAGGTCTGGCATCTTAATTATCAGGACGTGATCGCTATCGGTAAGCTGTTCACCACGGGTGAGCTGTGCGCAGAACGCATTATTGCCATCGGCGGCCCTCAGGCAACCCAACCGCGTCTGGTTCGCACGCTGCTTGGGGCGGACCTGACGGCGCTGTTGGCTGGCGAAACGAAAGAGGGGGAAAACCGTATTATTTCCGGTTCGGTGCTGAGCGGCAGGCACGCGACAGGCCCGATGGCCTGGCTGGGTCGTTTCCATCTTCAGGTGAGCGTTGTGCTTGAAGGACGCGAGAAAGAGCTGTTCGGCTGGGTGCTGCCTGGTGCAGAAAAATACTCGGTAACGCGCACCACGCTCGGCCACTTCCTGCGTCGTAAGCTGTTTAACTTCTCCACCAGCACCAACGGCGGTGAGCGCGCCATGGTTCCGATTGGCAACTACGAACGCGTGATGCCGCTGGATATTCTGCCCACCGTGCTGCTGCGCGATCTCCTGGCCGGCGATACCGACGGTGCCCAGGCGTTGGGCTGTCTGGAGCTGGACGAAGAAGATCTGGCGCTGTGTACCTATGTGTGTCCAGGTAAATACGAATATGGACCCGTATTGCGCGAGGTGTTAACCCGCATTGAGCAGGAAGGATAACCATGGGCTTAAAACACCTCTTTGAAAAAATTGAGCCGCACTTTACCGAAGGGAAGCTCAAAAAGTATTACCCGCTGTATGAAGCGACCACGACCATTTTCTACACGCCGGGTCTGGTGACGAAAGGCGCGGCGCATGTTCGCGACGCCATCGACCTCAAGCGAATGATGATTCTGGTCTGGTTTGCGGTCTTCCCGGCCATGTTCTGGGGGATGTATAACGTTGGGTTGCAAACTATTCCGGCGCTGCACCATATGTACGATGCAGAGCAGCTGGCGCAGGTGATTCAGTCTGACTGGCACTATCGTCTGGCGCAGTCGCTGGGGGTGAGCTTTGCGGCAGATGCCGGCTGGGTCAGCATGATGACGCTGGGCGCTGTCTTCTTCCTCCCTATCTATATGACTGTCTTTATCGTGGGCGGTTTCTGGGAGGTGCTGTTCGCTATTATTCGCAAACATGAGATCAACGAGGGCTTCTTTGTTACCTCTATTCTGTTTGCGCTGATTGTTCCGCCAACGCTGCCGCTCTGGCAGGCGGCGATGGGGATCAGCTTTGGCGTGGTGATTGCCAAGGAGATCTTCGGCGGGACCGGACGCAACTTCCTCAATCCGGCGCTGGCAGGGCGCGCGTTCCTGTTCTTTGCTTATCCGGCGCAAATCTCGGGCGACCTGGTGTGGACGGCAGCAGACGGATTCTCCGGCGCGACGCCACTTTCACAGTGGGCGGCTGGCGGCGGCGAAACGCTGGTCAATAATGCAACCGGACAGCCTGTCACCTGGTTTGATGCGTTTATCGGCAATATTCCAGGCTCCATCGGTGAAGTGTCTACCCTGATGATTTTGATCGGCGGGGCCATCATCCTCTTTGGCCGCGTGGCGTCCTGGCGCATTGTCGCAGGCGTCATGCTCGGGATGGTACTCACCGCCACGCTTTTCAACTTCATTGGTTCAGACACAAACCCGATGTTCTCCATGCCGTGGTACTGGCACCTTGTGCTGGGAGGCTTTGCGTTTGGCATGATGTTCATGGCCACCGATCCGGTCTCGGCTTCGTTTACCGACAGAGGTAAATGGTGTTACGGCGCGCTCATTGGGGTGATGTGTGTACTGATTCGCGTGGTCAACCCGGCTTATCCGGAAGGGATGATGTTGGCCATTCTGTTTGCCAATCTGTTTGCGCCGCTGTTCGACTACCTGGTCGTGCGCGCCAACATTAAGCGGAGGAAGGCGCGTGGCTGAGATCAAAAATAACGACAGCATCAGCAAAACGCTGCTGGTGGTGCTGGTACTGTGTCTGGTCTGTTCCATCGTGGTAGCCGGTTCTGCCGTAGGGTTAAAGCCGCTACAGCAGGAGCAACGAGCGCTGGATAAACAGCGTAACATCCTGGCCGTGGCCGGGCTGATGCAGGAAGGCATGACGAAGGATGACGTCGCAGCGGTGTTTGCCGAACGTATTACCGCACGGCTGGTGGATTTAAAAACCGGGGAGTTAATGGATAAAGACCCGGCGAAATACAACCAGGCGCTGGCGCTAAAAGATCCGCAGATGAGCACCACGCTTGACGCCTCGCAGGATCCGGCAGGCATTAAGCGCCGCAGCAATGTCGCGGAGATTTACCTCGTCCGTGACGAGCAAAAGCGCATCCAGGAAATCGTGTTGCCCATCTATGGCAACGGTTTATGGTCAATGATGTACGCCTTTGTGGCGTTGGAAACCGATGGTCGTACGGTCAAAGGCATTACTTATTACGATCAGGGCGAAACACCAGGGCTGGGAGGCGAAGTTGAGAACCCTAACTGGCGGGCACAGTTTGTTGGTAAAAAAGTGCTCGACGACAACGGCCAGCCTGCGCTGAAGGTGGTGAAAGGGGGCGCGCGTCCCGGCGATGAATTTGCCGTTGATGGCCTTTCCGGTGCCACGCTCACCTCTAACGGTGTGCAGCACAGCTTTGATTTCTGGATGGGTGAACTGGGCTTTGGTCCCTTCCTGAAGAATGTACGTGAAGGAGCGCTGAATAATGGCTGATACGGGTGAACTGAAAGAAGTTAAAAAGGTGCTGATTGGCCCGCTGTTAGCCAATAACCCGATAACGTTACAGGTGCTGGGGGTGTGCTCGGCGCTGGCGGTGACCACCAAGCTGGAAACGGCGGTGGTCATGACGCTGGCGGTAACGCTGGTGACAGCGTTTTCCAGCATGTTTATCTCAATGATCCGCCACCACATACCCAACAGCGTGAGGATCATCGTGCAGATGGCGATTATCGCCTCGCTGGTGATCGTGGTCGATCAGCTCCTGCGCGCCTTCGCCTATGAAACCTCGAAGCAGCTTTCGGTGTTTGTCGGTCTGATAATCACCAACTGCATCGTGATGGGGCGTGCTGAAGCCTATGCGATGAAAATGCCACCGCTGGCGAGCTTTATGGACGGTATTGGCAACGGCCTGGGTTACGGCGTGATCCTGTTGACGGTTGGTTTCCTGCGCGAACTTATTGGCAGCGGCAAGCTGTTTGGCATTCCGGTGCTGGATACGGTACAGAACGGCGGCTGGTATCTGCCGAACGGCCTGTTCCTGCTGGCCCCAAGCGCATTTTTCATTATCGGTTTGCTGATCTGGCTGATTCGTACGTTGAAGCCTGAACAGCAGGAAAAGGAGTAACCGACAATGGCTCATTACCTGAGTTTATTTGTGCGCGCGGTGTTTGTTGAAAACATGGCGCTCGCTTTCTTCCTGGGCATGTGTACGTTCCTTGCCGTTTCTAAAAAGGTATCGACGGCATTTGGTCTGGGCGTGGCAGTTACCGTTGTGCTGGGGCTTTCCGTTCCGATTAACAACCTGGTATTCAACTTCGTGCTGCGCGATGGCGCGCTGGTGGAGGGGGTTGATCTTAGCTTCCTGAACTTCATCACCTTTATCGGAGTGATTGCGGCGCTTGTTCAGATCCTGGAGATGATCCTCGATAAATACTTCCCGTCGCTGTACAACGCGCTGGGGATCTTCCTGCCGCTGATCGCCGTGAACTGCGCCATCTTCGGTGGCGTCTCGTTTATGGTTCAGCGCGATTACAACTTCAGTGAATCGGTTGTGTATGGCTTCGGTTCCGGTATCGGCTGGATGCTGGCGATTGTCACCATGGCGGGGATCCGTGAAAAAATGAAATATGCCAACGTACCTGCGGGGCTTCGTGGCTTAGGGATCACCTTTATCACCACCGGCCTGATGGCGTTGGGCTTTATGTCCTTCTCCGGTGTGCAGCTATAAGGGCTAACAGATGGAAATTATTCTTGGCGTGGTGATGTTCACGCTGATAGTACTGGTGCTGTCAGGGCTGATCCTGGCGGCGCGTGCGAAGCTGGTCAATTCCGGGGATGTGATCATTGATATCAATGACGATCCGCAGAATCAGATCCGTACCCCGGCAGGGGATAAGCTGCTTAACACGCTCTCCGGCAACGGGATTTTTGTCTCGTCTGCCTGTGGCGGCGGTGGCTCCTGTGGCCAGTGCCGTGTGACGGTCAAAGAGGGCGGCGGTGATATTCTGCCAACGGAACTGTCGCATATCACGAAGCGTGAAGCGAAAGAGGGATGCCGTCTGGCGTGCCAGGTCGCTGTGCGCCAGAACATGAAGATTGAGCTGCCGGAGGAGATCTTCGGCGTGAAAAAATGGGAGTGCGAAGTTATCTCTAACGATAACAAAGCCACGTTCATCAAAGAGCTCAAGCTGCGTGTCCCTGAAGGGGAGAGCGTCCCGTTCCGTGCGGGTGGGTATATCCAGATTGATTGTCCGGCACACACCGTCGCGTATGCTGACTTCGATGTGCCTGAGGAGTACCGGGCAGACTGGGATAAATTTAACCTCTTCCGCTTTGTTTCCGAGGTAAAAGAGCCCGCGCTTCGCGCCTATTCCATGGCTAACTATCCGGAAGAGAAGGGCATTATTATGCTCAACGTGCGTATCGCCACGCCGCCACCGAATGTGCCTGATGCCCCTCCTGGCGTCATGTCGTCGTATATCTGGTCCCTCAAGCCTGGCGACAAAGTGACGATTTCCGGCCCGTTCGGCGAATTCTTTGCCAAAGATACTGACGCGGAGATGGTCTTTATCGGCGGCGGTGCGGGTATGGCGCCGATGCGTTCGCATATTTTTGACCAGCTCAAACGACTTGGCAGCAAGCGTAAGATCAGCTTCTGGTACGGGGCGCGTTCACTGCGCGAAATGTTCTATGACGATGAGTTTGAACAACTGGCGCGTGATAACCCTAACTTTACCTTCCATGTGGCGCTATCCGATCCGCAGCCGGAAGATAACTGGACAGGCTATACGGGCTTCATCCACAACGTGCTGTATGAAAATTACCTCAAACAGCACCCGGCACCGGAAGACTGCGAGTTCTATATGTGTGGTCCACCAATGATGAACGCCGCCGTGATTAAGATGCTAAAAGATCTTGGCGTGGAAGATGAGAACATCATGCTTGATGATTTCGGAGGCTGATTATGCTGACTTTTCTGGCGACCTTTGCGGTGTTTGTGCTGGTGATCTTCGGCATGTCCTTAGGCTGGATCATCAAGCGTAAAAGCATTCAGGGCAGTTGCGGAGGCATCTCTTCCATCGGAATGGAAAAAGTGTGCGATTGTCCGGAACCGTGCGATGCGCGAAAAAAGCGGATGGCTCGCGAGCAGCAACGCATTATTTAGTCTTCCAGGTCGGGTAAGGCAACGCCGCCACCCGACAATTCCTGCGCGCACTTCTCAACCCTCATTTGTTTACTGTATACTTATCCAGTAATAAGTGAGGGCTTACTATGCGCAAAATAATCCATGTCGATATGGACTGCTTTTTTGCCGCAGTGGAGATGCGTGACAACCCGGCGCTGCGGGATATTCCGATCGCCATTGGCGGCAGCCGGGTTCAGCGCGGTGTCATCAGCACCGCCAACTATCCTGCTCGCAAATACGGTGTACGCAGCGCCATGCCGACAGCGATGGCGCTGAAACTGTGCCCGCATCTCACTCTTTTGCCCGGACGTTTTGATGCCTATAAAGAAGCATCGAGCCACATTCGGGAGATCTTCTCCCGCTACACCTCACTGATTGAACCGTTATCGCTGGATGAAGCCTATCTGGATGTCACCCACAGCGTGCACTGCCACGGCTCCGCCACCCTGATGGCGCAGGAGATCCGCCAGACTATTTTTAACGAGCTGAACCTGACGGCGTCGGCAGGCGTCGCGCCGGTCAAATTTCTCGCCAAAATCGCCTCCGATTTGAATAAGCCCAACGGCCAGTACGTTATCACTCCGGAAGAGGTTCCGGCGTTTTTAAAGACGCTGCCGCTCAGCAAAATCCCCGGCGTGGGTAAAGTCTCCGCCGCGAAGCTGGAAAATATGGGGCTACGCACCTGCGAAGACGTTCAGCGCAGCGATCTGGCGCTGCTGCTTAAGCGTTTTGGCAAGTTTGGCCGCGTACTGTGGGAACGCAGTCAGGGCATTGATGACCGGGATGTGAACAACGAACGGCTGCGTAAATCGGTCGGCGTTGAACGCACGCTGAGCGAAGACATCCATGACTGGACCGAGTGTGAAACCATTATTACGGAACAGCTTTATCCTGAGCTTGAACGACGCTTACTGAAGGTCAAACCGGATCTGCTTATTGCCCGACAGGGCATCAAACTGAAATTTAACGATTTTCAGCAGACGACGCAGGAGCACGTCTGGCCACGCCTCAACAAAGAGGATCTTATCGCGACGGCGAAAAAGGCGTGGGAAGAACGGCGGGGCGGACGAGGAGTGAGGCTGGTGGGGCTGCACGTCACCTTGCTGGATCCGCAGCTGGAGCGTCAACTGGTGTTGGGACTGTAGATTACGCTAATCGTAGGCCCGGCAAGCGTAGCGCCACCGGGCATCAAACGGCTAATTACTTAACAGGAATTGCTTTCAGCAGCTCAGTTAGCAGCGTCCAGTAGTGACCGACGCTTTCAATGTGAACCTGCTCATCCGGGGAGTGTGGCCCGGTGATGGTTGGCCCGATGGAGACCATGTCCATATCCGGATACGGTTTCTTGAACAGACCACACTCCAGACCCGCGTGAATAACCTGAATGTTCGGGGTGCTGTTGAACAGTCGCTGATAAGTTTCACGCACCAGTGCCATGACCGGAGAACTTGCATCCGGCTGCCAGCCCGGGTAGCTGCCTTTTGCAGACGTTTTCGCACCGGCCAGGGTGCCCAGAGATTCCAGCATGCTCACAACGTACTCTTTGCCGCTGTCGATCAGGGAACGGATCAGGCAGATGATCTCTGCGCTGTCGTCACCCATGGTCACCACGCCCACGTTCAGGGAGGTTTCCACCACGCCTTTCGCCACGTCAGAGTTGCGAATAACGCCGTTTGGCGTTGCGTTCAGCAACTGGACGAACGTGTCACGAGACTGTGCGGTCAGCGCGGCTTTATCCGTCGTAACGGACTCCAGCACCACCGTCAGGTTTTTCTCTTTTGCAGACAGTTCGTTTTTCAGGATCTCCAGATACACGCTGGAGAGTTTTTTCAGCTCGTCCGCTTTCGACGCAGGCACCGCCACGGTAGCGAAGGCTTCGCGAGGGATCGCGTTACGCAGAGTACCGCCGTTGAAGTCCACCAGACGCAGATCCAGTTCAGCGGCATGGCCCGCCAGAAAACGCGCCAGCAGTTTGTTGGCGTTGCCCAGGCCCAGGTGAATATCACCGCCGGAGTGACCGCCTTTCAGCCCTTTCAGCGTCAGCTTAAAGGTCTCGAATCCGGCAGGGATCGCTTCGCGGGACAGCGGCAGGGTAGAGATAAAATCGATCCCGCCCGCGCAGCCCATGTAGATCTCACCCTCTTCTTCGGAGTCGGTGTTGATCAGAATGTCCGCTTGCAGCCAGTTTGCCTGGAGACCGAACGCGCCATCCATGCCCGCTTCTTCAGTCATGGTCAGCAGCACTTCCAGCGGACCGTGTTCAACGCTGTCGTCAGCCAGCACGGCCAGCGCGGAAGCCATACCAATGCCGTTATCTGCGCCCAGAGTCGTGCCGCGCGCCTTCACCCACTCACCGTCGATGTAAGGCTGGATCGGGTCTTTTGTGAAGTCGTGAACGGTGTCGTTGTTTTTCTGCGGAACCATATCCAGGTGCGCCTGCAATACCACTGGCTTACGGTTTTCCATACCTGCGGTGGCAGGTTTGCGGATAAGAATATTGCCAACCTGGTCGCGCTCAGCGTGCAGACCTTTTTCCTTCGCCCAACCCATAATATGTTCGGCAAGCTGTTCTTCGTGATAGGAAGGGTGCGGAATGGAGCAGATTTTGGCAAAAATATCCCACAGTGGCTGTGGAGATAATTGAGACAGTTCAGACACGATAGGTCTCCTTGTCGTTGCGCTGCAAAACAATGTTGCAGGTCACAGGGTTAGCAGGTTAATCGTTACCACAAGTCAGGCTTGCGAGATGCAACTGAGAATACCACTTTCTCCCGTGGCTGGTAGCATTAAGCATGTAAAAACTCAGGCTCATGGCGCGTAACACTGGTTTTTAGTGCGTCAGATCTCTATAATCTCGCGCAACCTGGTTCACCCTCATTTTTTTAAGCCGTATATAAACAGGCTGGGACACTTCACATGAGCGAAAAATACGTCGTCACCTGGGACATGTTGCAGATTCACGCACGCAAACTGGCTGCGCGTCTGATGCCTTCCGAACAGTGGAAAGGCATTATTGCCGTCAGCCGTGGCGGTCTGGTACCGGGGGCGCTGCTGGCTCGTGAGCTGGGTATTCGTCATGTCGATACCGTATGTATCTCCAGCTACGATCACGACAACCAGCGCGAACTGAAAGTGCTGAAACGCGCGGAAGGCGACGGTGAAGGCTTTATCGTTATCGACGATTTGGTGGACACCGGCGGTACCGCGGTGGCTATCCGCGAAATGTATCCAAAAGCGCACTTCGTCACGATCTTTGCGAAACCAGCGGGTCGCCCACTGGTTGATGATTACGTCATTGATATCCCGCAGGATACCTGGATTGAACAGCCATGGGATATGGGCGTGGTCTTCGTACCGCCTATCTCTGGCCGTTAATTTCAGTACGTAACTTTACACGCCCGGTTATGCCGGGCGTTGTTCTTTTTACCCTGCCACGCGTTACAATGGTCTTCATATGACGTATCCATGGAGGCAACGCAATGACGCAGGCGAATCTTACCGAAACTCTCTTCAAACCCCGTTTCAAGCACCCTGAAACGTCGACGCTGGTGCGTCGGTTTAATCCGGGGACAATGCCTGCCGTTCAGTCAGCGTTAGACGGTAAGAACGTGCCCCACTGGTATCGAATGATTAACCGCCTGATGTGGATCTGGCGCGGCATCGATCCGCGTGAAATCCTCGACGTGCAGGCGCGTATCGTGATGAGTGAGTCCGAGCGTACCGACGGCGATCTCTACGATACGGTGGTGGGCTACCGTGGTGGAAACTGGATCTACGAATGGTCAAAGCAGGCCATGCTCTGGCAGCAAAAAGCGAGCCAGGAAGAAGACGCCACTTTCAGCGGAAAGCACTGGCTGCATGCGGCAAATCTGTACAGCATCGCTGCATATCCGCATCTTAAAGGCGACGAACTGGCAGAGCAGGCCCAGGCGCTGGCAAACCGGGCTTATGAAGAGGCCGCGCAGCGGTTGCCTGGCCGGATGCGTGAAATTGAGTTCGCCATTCCCGGTGGCAGCCCGGTGACCGGATTTCTGCATATGCCGGAGGGGGAAGGGCCGTTCCCGACGGTTCTAATGTGCGGTGGACTGGACTCGTTACAAATTGACTATTACAGCCTGTATGAGCGCTACTTTGCCCCAAACGGAATCGCCATGCTGACGCTTGATATGCCTTCCATTGGTTTTTCATCCAAATGGAAACTTACGCAAGACTCCAGCCTGCTGCACCAGCATGCTTTAAAAGCGCTGGAGAATATCCCTTGGGTTGACCACACCCGGGTTGGCGCGTTTGGCTTCCGCTTTGGCGCTAACGTCGCGGTACGGCTTGCCTACCTTGAATCTTCACGCCTGAAGGCCGTCGCCTGTCTTGGCCCGGTGGTGCATGCTCTGTTAAGCGATCCTGCGCGTCAGGGTAGCGTTCCTGAGATGTATCTGGACGTGCTGGCGAGCCGACTTGGCATGCATGATGCTTCAGACGAAGCGTTGCGCATTGAACTTAATCGTTATTCATTAAAAACGCAGGGCTTACTCGGCCGCCGCTGCCCAACCCCGATGATGTCCGGTTTCTGGAAGAACGATCCGTTTAGCCCGGAAGAGGAGTCACGCTTAATCACGTCGTCATCTTCTGATGGTAAATTGCTGGAGGTACCCTTCAGCCCGGTGTACCAGAATTTTGACAAAGCGCTGAAAGAGATCACACGCTGGATCACGCAGAGATTGTGTTAATAGTTTGCTAAATTTCGTTGGTTTGGTAAAACAGTGCTTCACAAAAGGAGATCGCAATGACGTTACCGAGTGGACACCCGAAAAGTAGACTGATTAAGAAGTTCATGGCTCTTGGCCCGTATATTCGAGAAGAGCAGTGTGAAGAGAATCGCTTTTTTTTCGACTGCCTGGCTGTTTGCGTCAACGTGAAGCCTGCACCCGAAAAACGTGAGTTCTGGGGCTGGTGGATGGAAATGGAAGCACAGGAAAACCGTTTTACCTATAGCTATCAGTTTGGCCTGTTTAATAAAGACGGGCACTGGCAGGCGACGAGCATCAAAGATCAGGAAGTGATCGATCGTCTGGAGCATACGCTAAAAGAATTTCACGGCAAAGCTCGTGACCTGCTGGCAACGCTGGATCTGAAGCTGGAGCCTGCGGACGATTTTTCCAGCGAAGCGGTGAAACTGAGAGCCTGATGATGTCACAGCGCCGGGTGGCGGCTACGCCTTACCCGGCATGAAAAATGTACTATCCCGTACGCCCGGTAAGCACAGCGTCACCGGGCACAAAAAAACCGGCTCAGCGCCGGTTTTTTTATTACCACAACATCAGAACTGGTAGGTCATGCCCAGCGCAACGATATCATCGCTGCTTACGCCCAGTTTATTATCGTCATCGATCTGGTTGATCTTATAATCAACAAACGCAGACATATTTTTGTTGAAATAATATGTAGCACCTACGTCGATGTATTTCACGATATCTTCATCGCCGATACCTTCGATATCTTTGCCTTTAGATTGCACGTAACCCAGAGATGGACGCAGACCAAAGTCAAATTGATATTGTGCGACCACTTCGAAGTTTTGCGCTTTATTTGCAAAGCCACCGGAAATAGGGGCCATATTGCGGGTTTCGGAATAGATAGTGGCCAGATAAATATCGTTGGCATCATATTTCAAACCGGTTGCCCAGCCTTCTGCTTTTTTACCTTCGCCGCGTGCCTGAAGGTTTTGATCGTTAGTGCGATCGGAGCTGGCATACGCACCAATCACAGAAAAATCGCTGCCGCCGAAGTCATAGCTCAGGGAGGTACCGAAGCCGTCACCGTTTTGCTTCTTCACGTCGCGGTTTTCATTTTTGCCCTGGTATTGCAGGGTCATGTTCAGGCCGTCAACCAGGCCAAAGAAATCGGTATTACGGTATGTGGCCAGACCGGAGGCGCGTTTCGTCATGAAGTTATCGGTCTGCGCCAGGCCGTCACCGCCGAACTCCGGGAACATATCGGTGTATGCGGCGACGTCATACAGCGCGCCCAGGTTACGGCCGTAATCCAGTGAGCCGAAGTCTTTCAGTTTCAGCCCGGCAAATGCCAGACGTGTTTTTTGAGAAGAGTCGCTCTCAGCTTTGTTACCTGCGAACTCAGCTTCCCAACGTCCGTAGCCCGTCAGCTGATCGTTAATCTGCGTTTCACCCTTAAAGCCGAAACGAACGTAAGTCTGGTCACCATCCTTAGCGTCATCATCACTGATGTAGTGCATTGCTTTTACTTTGCCGTACACGTCCAGTTTATTCCCGTTTTTATTATAAACTTCTGCTGCCTGAACAGATGCGGAAGCAACTACGCCCATTACCACTAATGCCAGAGTGCTCTTTTTCATTTTCAATCCTGATTTTATAAAAACGCGCTAATATTCGCTGAGTAATAAGATTCGACTTATTACCCCGTGAAAAACAGGAAGGGTTTTATCGTTCGTGGGTGAAAGTTTTATGACAAAGTAAGAATATGTCTAAAAAAGTATGTTTTAATTTTTCGGTAATAAAATTGTCAAAATCTGCCGCTACGCTTCCTGATCCCGCGCAACAAAGTGACGGGTCATGCGCTAAGGCAGTTGGCAACGGAGCTGACACCTGTTAAAACGTCTGACTGACATCATTTTCCCTTATTGTTGAACGGCAGAGAATCATGAGTGACAGCCAGACGCTGGTGGTAAAACTCGGTACCAGTGTGTTAACAGGCGGATCGCGCCGCCTGAATCGTGCCCATATCGTTGAGCTTGTACGTCAGTGCGCTCAGTTGCATGCCGCAGGGCATCGTATTGTGATTGTGACTTCCGGGGCGATTGCCGCCGGGCGTGAACACCTGGGCTACCCCGAACTCCCCGCGACGATCGCTTCCAAACAGCTGCTGGCCGCCGTGGGACAAAGCCGACTCATACAGCTCTGGGAACAACTGTTCTCCATCTACGGCATTCACGTCGGGCAGATGCTGCTGACGCGTGCGGATATGGAAGACAGAGAACGTTTCCTGAACGCCCGCGATACGCTGCGTGCGCTGCTGGATAACCATATCGTTCCGGTCATTAACGAAAACGACGCTGTTGCCACCGCTGAAATCAAAGTGGGCGACAACGATAACCTCTCTGCGCTGGCGGCGATCCTGGCAGGGGCCGATAAGCTGCTGCTTCTGACCGATCAGCAGGGGCTGTTTACCGCTGACCCGCGCTCTAATCCACAGGCTGAACTGATCAAAGACGTTCACGGCATTGACGATGCGCTGCGTGCCATTGCGGGTGACAGCGTTTCTGGTCTGGGGACAGGCGGCATGGGCACCAAGCTCCAGGCCGCGGACGTGGCGTGCCGGGCCGGTATCGACACCATCATCGCCGCGGGCAGCCGTCCGGGTGTGATCGGTGATGTGATGGAAGGCATCTCTGTAGGCACTCGCTTCCACGCCCAGGCGTCCCCGCTGGAAAACCGAAAACGCTGGATCTTTGGTGCGCCACCGGCTGGCGAATTGACCGTGGATGAAGGCGCGACCGCCGCTATTCTGGAAAGAGGAAGCTCGTTACTTCCAAAAGGAATTAAAAGCGTGACAGGCAACTTCTCGCGTGGTGAAGTGATCCGAATCCGTAACATTGAAGGTCGCGACATCGCTCATGGCGTAAGTCGTTATAACAGCGACGCGCTGCGTCGGATTGCTGGTCACCATTCCCAGCAGATCGACGCCATCCTGGGCTATGAATATGGCCCGGTTGCCGTGCATCGTGACGACATGATTATTCGTTAAGGAGCCAGAACATGCTGGAACAAATGGGCGCAGCCGCGAAAGCCGCCTCTTATAAACTGGCGCTCCTTTCCAGCCGCGAGAAAAATCGCGTGCTGGAAAAAATCGCTGATTATCTGGAATCTCAGTCGCAGGAAATTTTGCTCGCCAACGAGCAGGATCTGCTGGAAGCGCGTCGCAACGGCTTGAGTGAAGCGATGCTCGATCGTCTGGCGCTGACCCCTGCGCGTCTGAAAGGTATTGCCGACGACGTCCGTCAGGTGTGCAACCTCGCCGACCCGGTAGGGCAGGTGATTGACGGTGGGGTGCTCGACAGCGGATTACGCCTTGAGCGTCGCCGCGTGCCGCTTGGCGTCATTGGGGTGATTTACGAAGCGCGTCCAAACGTGACGGTGGATGTCGCCTCCCTGTGCCTGAAGACCGGTAACGCCGCGATCCTGCGTGGCGGGAAGGAGACCTGGCGCACCAACGCCGCGACGGTAAACGTCATTCAGCAGGCGCTGGAGGAGTGTGGTTTACCGGCGGGTGCCGTGCAGGCGATTGAAAGCCCCGACCGTGCGCTGGTCAACGAGATGCTGCGCATGGACAAATACATCGACATGCTGATCCCACGCGGCGGCGCGGGCTTGCACAAGCTGTGCCGTGAGCAATCTACCATTCCGGTGATCACCGGTGGTATTGGCGTATGCCATATCGTAGTGGATGACACCGCGGAGGTAGAACCTGCGCTGAAGATTATCGTCAACGCTAAAACACAGCGTCCAAGCACCTGTAATACGGTGGAAACGCTGCTGGTGCATCAGGGCATCGCCAGTACCTTCCTGCCAGCGCTGAGCAAGCAGATGGCGGAAAGTGACGTCACGCTGCATGCGGACGAGAGCGCTCTCGCCCTGCTGAAAGACGGTCCGGCGAAGGTCGTTCCGGTTAACGCGGAGCAGTACGACGATGAGTATTTGTCGCTGGATCTGAACGTGAAGGTGGTTGCGGATCTCGATGACGCTATTGCGCACATTCGTGAACACGGAACCCAGCATTCTGACGCGATCCTAACGCGCACCCTGCGCAATGCCGATCGGTTTGTGAATGAAGTGGATTCGTCTGCGGTTTACGTGAATGCCTCGACGCGCTTCACCGATGGCGGCCAGTTTGGTCTGGGCGCGGAGGTGGCTGTGAGCACACAGAAGCTGCATGCCCGCGGTCCGATGGGGCTGGAAGCACTGACCACCTACAAGTGGATCGGCTACGGTGATGATACGATTCGTGGGTAAATAATCGCGGGTGATGCAAAAATAGCCGTTTGATTCAAAAGGGCATTGACGCATCACCCGGTTAGATCTACTCTTTTGCCCCGTGGTTACGCTCGTAACCGGCCTTTCAGGGCCGATATAGCTCAGTTGGTAGAGCAGCGCATTCGTAATGCGAAGGTCGTAGGTTCGACTCCTATTATCGGCACCATCTAAATCACATAGTTACCCTCCATTCCAGTAAATCTCATTCGCAGATCATGGCAGCTGGCTGCACATTTTCGCGTCATCGTTTTGTACCTCAAAGAAGTTGAACGGCGGCATAACCCAACAGGCTATACCGCCAGCGTTATGTTATCGCGCCATTAACGCAAACACCCCCCAGCCAAAGTACTCCCGCGTGTACGTCACATGACGTTCAGGCGCTATCGTCAGCTCCGCCCGAACTTCCTGCGCGAAGTCATCGTCTGGGTTTTCCTCCAGCCAGCGCCGCATGGTCATCCATTTCGCGGCTTCGTACCTGTCCCAGCCTTCCTGGTCAGCCAGCACCATTTCAACCAGGTCATAGCCCTGTTGATTGAAAGACGCAACCAGACCGGGCAGAGTGAGAAAGTCTGCAATCGACGAGATGCCGCAGGCCTGAGCTATCTCCTCCGTCGCGGGTACCTGACGCCAGTACGGTTCGCCGATGAGCATTATTCCCCCAGGCTTGAGGCTTTTTGCCAGCAGATCCATTGTCCCGGCTACGCCACCCGCAATCCAGGTTGCGCCAACGCAGGCCGCCACGTCACATTTTTCATTCGCGACGTAGCCGGCCGCGTCGTTATGAATGAAATGGACGCGTTCGCTGACGCCGAGTTCCTCTGCGCGCCGCGTGGCCTGCGTGGTGAAGAGCTGGCTCATGTCGATGCCGGTACCGGTAATACCGTAATCACGTGCCCAGGTACAAAGCATCTCTCCCGAGCCGCTGCCGAGATCGAGAATGCGTGTGCCTGGCTTCATGCGTAACACGCGGCCCAGCGTCGCGTACTTCTCTGGTGTAAAGGGGTTATGAATGCGGTGTTCGCTTTCGCTAACAGTAAAAATACGTGGGATATCCATCATCCTCTCCTTAACGATTATCAGGCTGAGCGCGAACATTGTTCAGCCCGGTGGTGTTAATGCGGTAGGGCTGACCGTTAACGGATTTGATCAGCTTTTTGGTTTTGAGCTTTTTGAAAACGGCGAGGGTGCAGTCAGCCAGCAGTAGCCCTTCGCGGCTATAGCATTCAACGGCGGTGACGCGGCCAGAGGTATCGCGGACGTGCACAATACGGCCACCTTTGGCGAGAACGTGTAAGGTACGTTGTTCCTGACGGGATAAATTCATACTGGAAAACCTGTTTAATCATCATGTGCAAAACGTGCAAACACACAGCGGTGTCCGCATACGATTTCGGCGCATTGATAATCAGTCCGGCCTGGAAAGGTCGGGAAGCTGATTATCGGATGATTACATTCTCCAGCATCAAAGCCTCGGTTTGAGTTGATAGGTATTTACGGGGTGAATGATAACACCTGGTTATTGTCAGTGAATACCCAGGGGTGAAAAATGTGATCCCGGTTGGTATCGGGCTGAGGAGAGGGGATCATTCCTGGCCGCTCTTAATTTTGCTGTCGACCTGAGGCTGTGGTTTGCTGAAAAGATATCCCTGCACAAGCTCGCAACCCAGAGCCTGAAGCCGCTCAAGCTGCTCTTCGGTCTCAACGCCCTCAGCTATGACGCCCATATTAAGGCTTTTAGCCATACCGGTAATCAGCTTCACAATATTAAGCGCATCTTCCTGCGTAGATATCGGATTGACAAAAGATTGTGAATCGCCACGCGTTTAACAGACACCTCAGAGTCATTTAAGATGACTTAAAGAGAGGTGCCCATGAGCGGTAAGCGTTATCCTGAAGAGTTTAAAACTGAAGCAGTCAAACAGGTTGTTGATCGCGGTTATTCTGTTGCCAGCGTTGCAACACGTCTCGATATCACCACCCACAGCCTTTATGCCTGGATAAAGAAGTACGGTCCGGATTCTTCCACTAATAAAGAACAGTCAGATGCTCAGGCCGAGATCCGCCGTCTCCAGAAAGAGCTGAAACGGGTTACCGACGAACGGGACATATTAAAAAAAGCCGCGGCGTACTTCGCAAAGCTGTCCGACTGAGGTACGCCTTTATCCGTGACAACTCCTGTTGCTGGCCTGTTCGCCTGCTCTGTCGGGTGCTGGATGTTCATCCCAGTGGTTTTTACGCCTGGCTTCAGCAGCCGCATTCACAACGCCATCAGGCAGACCTGAGACTGACAGGACAGATTAAACAGTTCTGGCTGGAATCGGGATGCGTCTATGGTTATCGCAAAATCCATCTGGATCTGCGTGACAGCGGGCAACAGTGCGGAGTAAACAGAGTCTGGAGACTGATGAAACGTGTCGGAATAAAGGCTCAGGTCGGATACCGAAGCCCGCGGGCACGTAAAGGCGAGGCCAGTATCGTGTCACCCAACAGGCTCCAGCGACAGTTCAATCCGGATGCTCCTGATGAGCGTTGGGTAACGGACATAACCTACATCAGGACCCACGAAGGCTGGCTGTATCTTGCCGTTGTTGTTGATCTGTTCTCACGCAAAATTATCGGCTGGTCCATGCAATCCCGGATGACAAAGGACATTGTCCTGAACGCACTGCTGATGGCTGTATGGCGGCGTAATCCCGAAAAACAGGTGCTGGTTCATTCGGATCAGGGCAGTCAGTACACAAGCCATGAGTGGCAGTCGTTCCTGAAATCACACGGCCTGGAGGGTAGCATGAGCCGTCGCGGTAACTGCCATGATAATGCGGTTGCAGAAAGTTTTTTCCAGTTGTTGAAACGTGAACGGATAAAGAAAAAGATCTACGGAACGCGGGAAGAAGCCCGCAGTGATATTTTTGATTACATCGAAATGTTTTATAACAGTAAGCGTCGGCATGGTTCTAGCGAACAGATGTCACCGACAGAATATGAAAACCAGTATTATCAACGGCTCGGAAGTGTCTAGATTATCCGTGGCGATTCATTTATCGATCTTGATTTTATCAAAATTCAGTTCGCTGAGTCTGGAGAGCGACGAATAACCCGTGCCAAAATCATCAATAGAAATTCTTACGCCCAGTGCGCGGAGTTTTTTGAGGATCGTAATGGGGTTATTTCTGTCACTGAAGAGGGATGACTCTGTGACCTCTAACTCAAGACGATTAGCCGGTAGCCCGGTCTCAGCCAGAACGGACTGCACCGTATTAATAAATGATTTGCTGCCCAATTGAACAGGCGAGACGTTGACGGAGATCCTGGCCGGAACAGCCCAGGAGACCGCTTCCCTACAGGCCAGCTTAAGTACAGTTTTACCTATCTCGTTGATCATGCCTGTTTTTTCAGCGGCGAAAATAAAGCTATCCGGGGAGAGCATCCCCTTGACGGGGTGCATCCAGCGAATAAGCGCTTCATAGCCGTAAATTTCCTTGCTGACGGAATTCACAATAGGCTGGTAATAAACAATAAACTCATCATTCTCTATTGCTCTTGCCATATCATTTTCAAGGGTTCTGCTCTCCTGCAACTTCTGTAGCATTCGCTGGCGGAAGACTTTGATTTGCTGAGAACCTTCTTTCTTGGCTTCATAGAGCGCCAGATCGGCAAATTTATAAAGGTAATCTGAACGTCGTTCGTTATCCGATAAAACAATACCCACACAGGTGGCTATTTTGATGAGTTGATTATTAATTGTATAGGGCTTGCTGATGCTATCACTGATTTCTCGCGCGCGTGAAACGGCTGCGGCTTCGGTTAAGCCACTGGAGAGAAACGCAAATTCGTCGCCGCCCAAACGATAAAATGTCTCTGAAAAGCGGCTCAAAGCGTTAAGGCGCGTGGATACCTCACGTAACAGTAAATCGCCAGCATCATGACCGTAGGTATCATTCACCTCTTTGAACCGGTCTAAATCGAATAACATCACCGTGACCGAAATATGTTTTTCCTCAGCCTGTAGATTAAGTTTATTGAGATCATCCCAGAAGAAAAGACGGTTTTTCATACCGGTAAGGGAGTCATGATAAACATCGTATTCCAGTTTTGTATTCTGGATTTGCAGGGTTTCTTTGGACAGCTGAAGTTCTTCAGCCAACGTTTTAACCTGTGTATGTGCTTTGAGGATGTTTTTATTTTGATAGATAATCAAAAAGCCCAGTATGAAGCTTAAAATAACCAGTAACAGCGAAAGTGCTGAATAAATATAATACAGAACCTGTATTTTTAGGTTAGTTTCATTGATTGTATTAACATCTTTTGTTAAAGCCGTTGATGAAAGCTGGCTTAGCGGTGCATCCAGTGAATGCATATTTTTCAGATAGAGCTTTAACTCTGAACGGCTCATTTTCTCAAGATGACCATCCAGATAGTTCAGTATATTTTCCAGGCGTAAGGCGAGCACCTGATGCGCTTTCGCGCTGTTTATATAACGACCCAGGCCGCCCTCTTTCAATAAATCATTCTGGCTCAGCATGATTTCCAGGCGCATGCGAACCTGGTCTACCGTAACGTCATCAGTCTCGGTTGCGTACAGTCCAATCCATGATTCAAATCGGTAATATTCAGATACCAGTTGGGCTACAGACCAGGACTCAGTGTAGTGAGTCAATTTTTGCAACTCCTGCTGACGGTCGTAGACAAGAAAGGCTATATATCCCGTAGTGATAAAAAGAGAAAAAATGATACCAACCAGTATCCTGTTCATTATGTTCTCCTGAACTACTATTCAATCTTCATTTTGCTGACCTGCCAGGCCGATCGCGAGTAATAAATCTGATTATTGAGTTCAGGAAGACTGTCATAAGGGTAGACGATGAATGACGGACCTTTATCGCGGATGCGCATATATTCGCCATTGACCTTTAAAGCCAGGATGGCGTTGTATTTCTGGAAGTCGCTGAGAGGGATGACGGTCGTGTAATCATTGAGTGCAACCACATTCAGGACAGAACCCTTTGCACCCACATACTCCATGAGTTTGCGCATCGGGATACCCTCAAACTTCGTGCGGCCATTATACCAGGGAGAGGTCGTCTGGAAACTCACCATCCCCAGTTTTTCAAGGCTGGCAATATCAAAAACGGCTTTTCCATTTTCGTTCGTATTTTCTATATTACCGGTAATGGTTAAAATGGGTTTGCCCACAGGTTTTGGCAGTTCGCCAGCCCAGCCTAAACTTTGTACCAAAAAGCAGCACAGCATTAGGATTATTCGCATATTAGCCTCCTCTTTTTAACAGAAGTATAAGAATTATAAGTTATTTATCCTATAAGTTTGTCTATTTTGTTGAACGCCACGTCTTTTTGCAAACGCTACTTGATTAAAATCATAAAAATCAAAACGATAGCGGTTTTTTGCCTCGTGATTGCAGACCGCTGGCTGGAGCTTACGTTTTTTAAAACATAAAAACTCAGTGTAATAAGCCACCCGAGTTTAAAAAATGATCGCTTTGATTTATTGATATATTTACGCACCCCCATTTTTTATCAATGGTGGCATCGTTAAGATGAATTTATTTGTACAAAGAATGATAACGTACCCTCAATGTGAGGGAATAAGAGAGTGCGCGTACCGCTGACGTCGTTGGCACGGAGTTTCGCTTAACCCGCCTCCAGCATACTGAAACTGACGATCCGCGAGCGCCCCAGCTCTTTCGCCCGGTAAAGCGCCACGTCTGCCGCGCGCAGCAGGTCGTCGCTTTGGGCGTGCTGTGGGTAACTGGCGATCCCGATCGACACATCCACCGGGCCAATCTCAGCAAGCCCATAGCGCAGCGACAGCGTATGGACGCCGTTATAAATCTCCGTTGCGCAGGCGTGAGCCGCTTCCTCATCCGCACCCGTAAGCAGCACCAGAAACTCTTCGCCACCAAAGCGGAAGGCCAGGCCGGCATCATGCACGGCACGTTGAACAATTGTCGCCACGCTCTTAATCACATGATCGCCAGCCTCATGGCCGAAGCGATCGTTAATGCTTTTAAAGTGATCGATGTCGATCATCATGCAGCTCACCGGCTCATCATTGCGCATTGCCTGAGCTATCTGAGTGCGCAGGGTATCTTCCAGGTGGTGGCGGTTACGCAAGCCGGTGAGCGGGTCGAATAGCGCTTTTTCCAGCAGGGCATCGCGCAGACGCTGGTTGGCCAGCGCCAGACCCAGGGCCTCCGCCATTAATTCGAGATATGCGCGGGACGGTGCCGTTTCAGGCGTGATGTTCTGAAACGACAGCAAACCAATGGCTTCCCCCTGCGCAATGAGCGGCACGCACAGTGAACTGTCTTTTTGTGATTCAGGCAGATGCTGGCAACCGATATCCGGCTCGCCGTTGACCGGTGGGTGGCTCTGACCACGGCGTATGGCCCAGCATTGATCGGGGTGGAAAGCATTTTTTTCTCCCTGTGGAGATAACCATTCCGCCGCACAGCGCATCTCCCACGGGTTTCGATCCAGGATATACAGACGTCCGGCGATACCCGGCGCAATGTTGGGAGCAAACAGCTCTGCCACCTCAATCACGTCGCTGACGTTCTCGCACCCCTGCAAGCGCTGGGTCATTCGCGCGAGCAGCTCGCGGATGGCCCAGTCTGCGTCGCGTTCTTTTTCAAGCCGCTGCCTTGCCAGCCCGTTCTCGCGGAAAATGCGAATGGCCTGCGCCATATCGCCTATCTCATCGACCTGGTTGAAATTGGGCGTTTCGACGGCGTAATCCTGTGAGGCCAGGCGGTGAACCACATCACTGAGACGCACTACCGGGCGCAGCACGCGGTGCTTGAGAATAAAGCCCATCACGAATAAGAAGAGCAGGGCGGTCAAACCGACCATCACCTCTGAAGCGGTACGCAGCGTTTTCGACGTGTTGGTCGCCGCCTGGACATCGGCAATAATGCGCTTATCCAGCAGCATACGAAAATGGTCAATCTTGCTCTGGGCGCGTTCCGTTTCAAGTTCGTAGATTTTGCCGAAGAGTAACGCAATGGCCTGTTGTTCCTCACCCCGGGCGACGCTGGCAATTGCTGCCTGCTGTTCATCCTGTAGGCCATCAACAATCTTCAGCCCTTCATACAGCAGCGCCAGCTCTTCGCCCGTTGCGCCCGTATCTTTTAACTGTCCCACTTTGTGTTCAATATTCTTCAGTTCACCTTCTTTCGCCTGGTACGCTTTCAGCACATCGGGCTCTTTTTTGATGGCGTAAAGGCGCGCTAAATCGGAGCGCATCCAGGTTTCTGCTTCAATCTCTTCCGTAAGCTGGTCAAAAATTTGTCGTTGCTTAACAGCCTGACGCTCTACGTTGTCGGCATGGGAAGCCATCAGCATGACGATACCGGAGGCAATGGTCAGGCACACCGTGACACCATAGGCCCAGTTTGTGATCGTGGCGATTCGCACCTGTTGGATCCTTCTACGACAAATGTGGAAGAGCGTTCATTTCAGATTATAGAAAGCCCCTGATTTATCGCGAAAAAAAAGGCGGCAAAGGGCCGCCTGACAAAACGCGTTTCGTTAGAGATCCGGAGGGTTTTTTCCCTCTTCGATAAAGTCTGCGTCCAGCTCCTCGGCGTTGCCTGCGTGGTCGCGGCCGGAGAAGAGGTTCCAGCAGGCGATAAACAGGGCGGCAATCAGCGGCCCAATAACAAAACCATTAATGCCGTACAGCTCCATACCGCCGAGCGTGGTGATCAGTATCAGGTAGTCCGGCATTTTGGTGTCTTTGCCCACCAGCAGCGGACGTAAAAGGTTGTCCACCAGCCCGACGATAATGACAAAAAAGCCCACAATGAACAGACCCTGCCACAGCTGGTGAGTGGCAAACAGGAAGATCGCGGCGGGAACCCAGACGATAGCCGAGCCGACGGCGGGCACCAGGGAGAGGAACGCCATCAGCGCTCCCCACAGTACGCTACCGTCAATACCGACGATGGCAAAGGCGATACCGCCAAGCGTACCCTGAACCACTGCCACGACCGCCGTACCTTTTACCGTGGCTCGTGAGACGCCGACAAACTTAGCGAACAGGTGCTGTTTGGCGAAGTCAGACAGCGGCAGCGAGTCGAGGATCTGGCGCACCAGATAGGGCCCGTCTTTGAGCAGGAAAAACAGCAGGTACAGCATAATGCCGAAGCTAATAGCAAAGCCGAACGTCCCTTTACCAATCAGGAACGCGCTTCCCGCCAGATACTGTCCACCCTGTAACGCGACATCGGAAAGCTTTTTCTGAATCTGCGCGGCGTTGGTCAGGTTGTGATCCGCCAGGAAGCCGCTGGCCCAGTCCGGCAGTCGGTTGAAAATACCGGCGATGACTTCCGGGAACTGCGTGTTGTTCTGTTGCAGCTTGGTGTAAACCATGTTCAGTTCCACCGCGAGCGAGGAAAGGATCACCATCAACGGAATAAACACGATCAGGCAGATAATGCCGAGTGTAAGGAGGGAAGCCAGCCCGTTGCGATCGCCCAGCGCGGTACGCAATTTGTTTTTCACCGGGTTGAAAATGATGGTCAGGATCGCGGCCCACAGAATCGCCGAGAAATAGGGTGACAGCACGTCAAAGAAAGCCCAGGTAACAAGGGCCAGGATGAGAATAAAGAAACCTTTGGTCAGTCCGTTAAATCGCATAGTGAGTCCAGGTGAAGAAGAAACTGTGTCGACTATAGAACTGATTTAAAGATTTACCAATAATTGCGCCGAAGTCGTGCCGGGTGGCTTTTTGTTAACAATCGCGGTATAACACCCTTCTTTGGATGTTTAGATGTCCATACGTTTAGAAGGTAATATGCAAACAGAACAACAAAACGGGCAGCTTAAGCGCACCATGAAAACCCGTCACCTGATTATGCTCTCGCTGGGGGGCGTTATCGGCACAGGGTTATTCTTCAATACCGGATACATCATTTCGACAACCGGCGCGGCGGGCACGCTGCTGGCGTATCTTATTGGTGCGCTGGTGGTCTGGCTGGTTATGCAGTGTCTGGGCGAGCTTTCCGTAGCGATGCCGGAAACCGGCGCGTTCCACGTCTACGCCGCTCGTTATCTCGGCCCGGCGACAGGGTATACCGTGGCGTGGCTCTACTGGCTAACGTGGACAGTGGCGCTGGGATCGAGCTTTACCGCAGCTGGGTTCTGTATGCAGTACTGGTTCCCGCAGGTTCCTGTCTGGACGTGGTGCGTCGTCTTTTGCGTGGTGATTTTTGCTCTTAACGTCATTTCCACGCGCTTCTTCGCCGAAGGGGAATTCTGGTTCTCGCTGGTGAAAGTCATCACCATCATCGCCTTCATTATTCTCGGCGGGGCGGCGATCTTCGGTTTTATCCCGATGCAGGACGGTTCACCGGCGCCGGGCTTAAGCAACATTACTGCCGAAGGCTGGTTCCCGCACGGCGGTCTGCCGATCCTGATGACCATGGTGGCGGTCAACTTTGCCTTCTCCGGAACGGAGCTTATCGGCATCGCGGCAGGAGAAACGGAAAACCCACACAAGGTTATTCCGGTTGCTATTCGCACCACCATCGCCCGGCTCATCATCTTCTTTATTGGCACCGTATTTGTGCTGGCGGCGCTGATACCGATGCAGCAGGCTGGCGTGGAGAAAAGCCCGTTCGTGGTGGTGTTTGAAAAGGTCGGCATTCCGTATGCGGCGGATATCTTTAACTTCGTGATCCTGACGGCGATCCTCTCGGCGGCGAACTCGGGCCTATACGCTTCTGGCCGTATGCTGTGGTCTCTGTCTAACGAGAAAACGCTGCCGCGCTGCTTTGCCCGCGTCAACAAAAACGGCGTGCCGCTGACGGCGCTCTCCGTTTCCATGCTGGGTGGCGTGCTGGCGCTGTTCTCCAGCGTGGTCGCGCCGGATACGGTGTTTGTGGCCCTGTCAGCCATTTCCGGTTTTGCGGTGGTGGCGGTGTGGATCAGCATCTGCGCGTCACACTTCGTGTTTCGTCGCCGTCACGTGCAGTCCGGGCAGCCACTTTCGGCGTTGCAGTATCGCGCGCCATGGTATCCGCTGGTGCCCGTGCTTGGCTTTATCCTCTGTCTGGTGGCCTGCGTCGGCCTGTGGTTTGACCCCAGCCAGCGTATTGCCCTTTATTGCGGGCTTCCGTTTGTCGCCCTGTGTTATGGTGCGTACTACCTGACCCGAAACCTGACCACGCAGGAGCCTGAACATGTCGCAGAATAATCCGCTTACCGCCCTCCTTGAAAACCAGCCGTTTGTCGTGCTGGATGGGGCGATGGCAACGGAGCTGGAAGCGCGCGGTTGTAACCTTGCCGACAGCCTCTGGTCGGCCAAAGTGCTGATGGAAAACCCGGAGCTGATCCGGGACGTGCACCTCGACTATTACCGCGCGGGGGCACAGGTGGCGATCACCGCCAGCTATCAGGCCACGCCTGCGGGCTTTGCCGCACGCGGGCTCGACGAGGCGCAATCCCGGGCGTTGATTGGCAAAAGCGTAGAGCTGGCACGCAAAGCGCGGGAAGCGTACCTGGCAGAGAATGCGCAGGCGGGCACGCTGCTGGTGGCGGGGTCGGTAGGGCCGTACGGCGCGTACCTTGCCGATGGCTCTGAATATCGCGGCGATTATGTGCGTCGCGCTGAAGAGTTCACCGCGTTCCACCGTCCCCGCGTGGAGGCGCTGCTGGATGCGGGCGCGGATCTGCTGGCCTGTGAAACGCTGCCTTCGTTCCCGGAGATTAAGGCGCTGGCGGCGTTGCTGACGGCGTATCCTCGCGCCCGGGCATGGTTCTCATTTACCCTGCGTGACAGCGAGCACCTGAGTGACGGGACGCCGCTGCGGGATGTCGTTTCTGCGCTCGAAAGCTACCCACAGGTTGTCGCGCTGGGGATCAACTGTATCGCGCTGGAAAACACCACCGCGGCGCTGACGCATCTGCACAGCCTGACGTCGCTGCCGCTGGTGGTCTATCCGAATTCCGGCGAGCATTATGATGCGGTGAGCAAAACCTGGCATCACCACGGTGAAGCCTGCGAGACGCTGGCGGGGTATTTACCGCAGTGGCTGGATGCCGGTGCGAAGCTAATTGGCGGCTGCTGTCGCACCACGCCGCAGGATATTGCGGAGCTGACGGTTCAGCGCTGAGGTCTTTGCCGGGTGGCGCTGCGCTTACCCGGCGAAACAACCGCACAAAATTCACTATCCTTTCCCGCTTTTTTTCTAAAAACGAATCGTCATTAGCGATTCTTTTTTATTCCTTTATCAAAATTCTCGCGCCGGAAATACTGCCCTCATAACAACAAGGGGAGCAGACATTATGGCAATTTCATCGCGGATCACACTTCTCGGCGCACTAGCGCTGTGGGCATTTCAGGCGCAGGCGGTGGACGTCACCGTCGCGTATCAGACTTCCGCTGAGCCGGCGAAAGTCGCGCAGGCGGACAACACCTTTGCCAAAGCGAGCGGGGCGAACGTCGACTGGCGCAAGTTCGACAGCGGCGCGGCGATTGTGCGGGCGTTAGCCTCGGGCGACGTGCAGATTGGCAACCTGGGCTCCAGCCCGCTGGCGGTGGCCGCCAGCCAGCAGGTGCCGATTGAGGTCTTCCTGCTGGCGTCGCAGCTCGGAAATTCCGAAGCGCTGGTGGTGAAGAAAACTATCACGAAACCCGAAGATTTGATCGGCAAACGCATCGCGGTGCCGTTTATCTCCACCACGCATTACAGCCTGCTGGCAGCGCTGAAACACTGGGGCATTAAGCCGGGCCAGGTGCAGATCATCAACCTGCAACCTCCGGCGATTATTGCCGCCTGGCAGCGTGGCGACATCGACGGAGCATACGTCTGGGCGCCCGCCGTCAACGAGCTTGAAAAAGAGGGCACCGTGCTGACCGACTCCGAAAAAGTGGGGCAGTGGGGCGCGCCAACCCTTGACGTCTGGGTCGTACGTAAGGACTTTGCCGAGAAACACCCTGAAGTGGTGAAAGCCTTCGCCAAAAGCGCCATCGACGCACAGCAGCCATACATCAGCAACCCGGATGAATGGCTGAAACAGCCCGCCAACCTGGAGAAACTCTCACGTCTGAGCGGCGTGCCGGAAGCTGACGTGCCGGGGCTGGTAAAAGGCAACACCTATCTGACGCCTGTGCAGCAGGTCCAGCAGCTGAACGGGCCGGTGAGCAAAGCGATTGTCGATACTGCCACGTTCCTGAAAGAGCAGGGCAAAGTACCTGCGGTGGCGGCGGATTACAGCCAGTTCGTGACCGATCGCTTCGTGAAATAAGGGGGCTGCAATGCTGAACATTACAAACCTGTCTGCCGATTACGGCGGCAAACCCGCCCTGGAAGAGATCAACCTGACGCTGGACAGCGGTGAACTGCTGGTGGTGCTGGGGCCGTCCGGCTGCGGGAAAACGACGCTGCTGAACCTGATCGCCGGGTTTGTACCGTATCAGCACGGCACGATCCAGCTGGAAGGAAAACGGGTAACGGGGCCGGGCGCAGAGCGCGGCGTGGTCTTTCAGAATGAAGGATTACTCCCGTGGCGAAACGTTCAGGAAAACGTTGCGTTTGGTCTGCAACTGGCCGGTGTAGCGCGTGAACAGCGCCTGAGTACGGCGCGCGATATGCTGAAAAAGGTCGGGCTGGAGGGGGCTGAAAAACGCTTTATCTGGCAGCTTTCAGGTGGGCAGCGTCAGCGCGTCGGGATCGCCCGTGCGCTGGCGGCTAACCCACAGCTGCTGTTGCTGGACGAACCTTTCGGGGCGCTGGATGCCTTCACCCGCGAGCAGATGCAAACCCTGCTGCTGCGCCTGTGGCACGAAACCGGCAAGCAGGTGCTGTTAATCACCCACGATATCGAAGAGGCCGTGTTTATGGCGACGGAGCTGGTGCTGCTCTCACCGGGGCCGGGACGCGTGCTGGAGCGCCTGCCGCTTGAGTTTGCCCGCCGCTATGTGGCGGGAGAGCCGGTACGCAGCATCAAATCCGATCCGCTGTTTATTGAACAGCGTGAATACGTCTTAAGCCGCGTGTTTGAGCAACGGGAGGCGTTCTCATGAGCATTGTTTTCAGTGAAAAAACGCGGCGGACGCGCCTTGCCTTACGCTGGCCGTTTTCTCGCCAGCTCACCTTAAGCCTCAGCACGCTGGTGGTGCTGCTGGCGGTATGGTGGGCGGTTGCCGCGCAGCAGTGGGTCAGCCCGCTGTTTCTGCCCCCGCCAGGCCAGGTTCTGGAAAAACTGATTACCATCGCCGGGCCGCAGGGCTTTATGGATGCCACGCTCTGGCAGCATTTAGGCGCCAGTCTGATGCGTATTCTGGTGGCGCTGCTGGCGGCGGTCATTATTGGCGTTCCGGTGGGGATCGCGATGGGACTGAGCCCGACGGTACGCGGCATTCTCGACCCGCTGATAGAGCTTTACCGTCCCGTCCCGCCGCTGGCTTACCTGCCCCTGATGGTGATCTGGTTTGGCATCGGCGAGACGTCAAAGATCTTACTGATATACCTGGCGATATTTGCGCCGGTAGCCATGTCGGCCCTGGCTGGCGTAAAAAGTGCGCAGCAGGTACGCATACGTGCGGCGCAGTCGCTCGGCGCCAGCCGCGCGCAGATACTGCTGTTCGTCATTTTACCAGGCGCGCTGCCGGAGATACTGACCGGGCTGCGCATCGGCCTTGGGGTGGGCTGGTCTACGCTGGTGGCGGCAGAGCTGATAGCCGCCACGCGCGGCCTTGGGTTTATGGTGCAGTCGGCGGGAGAGTTCCTGGCGACTGACGTGGTACTGGCAGGGATCGCGGTGATCGCCGCGATTGCCTTTGGATTAGAACTGGGACTGCGCGCGCTACAGCGTCGCCTGACGCCCTGGCATGGAGAAATACAATGAGTGAACGACTGACCATTACCCCGCTGGGGCCATATATTGGCGCGCAGGTGTCGGGCCTGGACGTAACCCGTCCGCTGAGCGATAACCAGTTTGAGCAGCTGTACCACGCGGTGCTGCGTCATCAGGTGGTGTTCCTGCGCGAACAGGCCATTACCCCACAGCAGCAGCGCGCGCTGGCCCTGCGTTTTGGCGACCTGCATATCCACCCGGTCTACCCGCATGCGGAAGGGGTGGAGGAAATTATCGTGCTGGACACCCATAACGATAACCCGCCCGATAATGACAACTGGCACACGGACGTTACCTTTATCGACACACCGCCAGCCGGGGCGATTCTGGCAGCAAAACAGCTGCCGGAAACGGGTGGGGATACGCTGTGGGCCAGCGGGATTGCCGCGTTTGAGGCGCTCTCCGCGCCGCTCCAGACTCTGCTGAGCGGCCTGCGGGCGGAGCATGACTTCAAAAAATCGTTCCCGGAGTACAAGTACCGCAAAAGCGAAGAGGAGCACCAGCGCTGGCTGGATGCGGTCGCAAAACATCCCCCGCTGCTGCACCCGGTGGTGCGTACCCATCCGGTGACGGGCAAACAGGCGCTGTTTGTGAATGAAGGGTTTACCACGCGTATCGTGGACGTAGCGGAAAAAGAGAGTGAGGCGCTGCTCGGCTTCCTGTTCGCACACATCACCAAACCGGAGTTCCAGGTGCGCTGGCGCTGGCAGGAGAACGATCTGGCGATCTGGGATAACCGCGTCACGCAGCATTACGCCAATGCGGATTACCTGCCGCAGCGAAGGATTATGCAGCGGGCGACGATCCTGGGGGATAAGCCGTTTTACCGTGCGCCTTGATTGCCGGGTGGCGGCGTTGCCTTACCCGGCCTACGTTTAATTGTAGGGCCGGTAAGCGCAGCGCCACCGGGCAACGGAGCTAAAGGTGTGCCTCTATATACCGCTGATAGCGGTTTGCCTTCAGATAACACAGATCCACCAGCACCAGCCCGTCGATACAGTTATTGAACGCCGGATCGCTGCCGAAATCGATAAACTGCACGCCGCCGGGCTCGCATAGCTCGGAATACTGTTTGTAGAGCGGCGGGATGCCGCAACCCAGGTTGCCGAGCAGGGATTTCAGCTTTGTCAGGTCATCCACGTAATCCACCCCGCCAAATTGCGCCAGCACGTCCGGAAGTGAGGCCGGGTAGGGCTGACGCGAGGCGGCTAAAGGATGGCTGGCCGGAAACCAGAGACGATAAAACGCCACCAGCAGATCCCGTGCGGCAGGCGGTAAGCCGCCGGAGATGGAGACCGGGCCAAAGAGGTAGCGGTAATGGGGATAGCGTGCCAGATAGGCGCCAATACCTGACCACAGATAGTCCAGACCGCGACGCCCCCAGTAGCGCGGCTGTATAAAGCTGCGCCCCAGCTCAATACCGTGCTCCAGTATGTCCTGCATTTTTTCGTCGTAGTGGAACAGGCTGTAGCTGTACAACCCCTCGACGCCGCGCTTTTCCACCTGCATGGCCGTTGGCATAAAGCGGTACGCGCCGACAATCTCAAGGTCATCGTCATCCCACAGTATGAGGTGCAGATAGTCATCATCGTAGCTGTCAGTATCCCGGCGCTTCCCGCTGCCTTCCTCCACGGCACGAAAGGCAATCTCGCGCAGCCGCCCCAGCTCGCGCAGCAGAGGCGCCTCTTCCTGCCCGTTGCGCTGCCAAAGATAGATGGCCTTACCATCGCTGGTTTTTCCCAGACACTCGGCCTGCGCCAGTTCGCGCTTCAGCGTGGCCCTGTCTTCCGGGCGGGCAATGGCGCACTGGGTTTTAAAGACGCCAGGCAATCCCTTGCCAAGACGTATCACGTGCTGACGACACTGCTCGGCCATCTCACGCGATGAAAGGGTAGAACTAAACCGCTCATTCCAGGCAATCTGCTGGCCGATTTTGATCGGCAGCTGACTGTGACGGCGGCGAAACATCTGTTGCATCAGAAGCAGCATGGATACCGTTGGCGAGACCAGCGTGCTGGCATAAAACAGCAGGCTGTTGTGCGCCTGGATATGTACCGGAAGTAGCGGCACCCGTAATTTACCGGCCAGCTTGATAAAGCCCGGATGCCATTTTTTATCGCGGATGCCTTTGCGCGTTGGGCGGGAAACTTCACCCGCCGGAAAGAAGATCAGCACACCGGCGTTTTGCAGGTGCTGCTCCATCTGTATCAGCGAGGCTTTTGCGGTTCTGCCGCCCATATTATCCACGGGAATAAACAATGAACTGAGGGGCTCAAGGTGGGACAGCACCCTGTTGGTAACAACCCTGACGTCGCGGCGCACGCGGGAAACGGCGTACAGCAGCGCCAGCCCATCCAGGGTGCCGGTGGGGTGGTTCGCTATCACAATAAGTGGGCCGTGTTCGGGGATTTGTTCGAGATCGCGGGCGGAAACGGAGCAGTGAATATCAAGGTGTTCCAGAACCTGCTCCACCATATCCAGCCCTTTCAGGTGACGGTGGCTGGCGGCAAACTGCTGAAATTCGTCTTCGTGAAGCAGTCTTTTTAACAGACTTTTTTGCCAGGGTGCGGGCCTCGCCTGAGGCCAAAGGTCATCAAGAACGCTGTCGAGACTAAACATTGATCACTCCTCCTGCCGTCTTGCCCAGACAGTAGAAGGAGGAGATGTCGTTTGTATTGCAGTTTGGTGAAGATTAGCGCAGAGAGCAGGCCGGGTAAGGCGAAGTCGTTACCCGGCGCTAAAGCGGATTAACGCAGAATTTTCTTCTCAGCCAGATCCAGCGCGAAATAGCTGAAGATCAGATCCGCGCCCGCGCGTTTGATCGCCCCCAGGCTTTCGAGGATCACTTTCTCTTCGTCGATGGCACCCGCCTGCGCGGCGAATTTGATCATCGCGTACTCGCCGCTCACCTGGTAGGCGCCCAGCGGCAGTTCGGTGCGTTCGCGAATGTCGCGCAGGATATCCAGGTATGCGCCAGCTGGTTTCACCATCAGGCAGTCAGCGCCCTGGGCTTCATCCAGCAGAGACTCACGAATCGCTTCGCGGCGGTTCAGCGGGTTCATCTGATAGGTTTTACGATCGCCTTTCAGCGCCGTGCCGGCTGCTTCACGGAACGGACCGTAGAAAGAGGAGGCGAATTTGGTGGAATAGGACATGATGGCGGTGTCGGTGAAGCCCGCAGCGTCCAGCGCCTGACGGATCGCCTGTACCTGCCCATCCATTGCCGCAGAAGGCGCAATGAAATCCGCACCCGCAGCGGCGGCAACTACCGCCTGCTTGCCCAGATTCAGCAGGGTCGCATCGTTGTCCACGCCGTGATCGCACAGCACACCGCAGTGGCCATGAGAGGTGTATTCGCAGAAGCAGGTATCGGACATGACGATCATCTCCGGCACACTCTCTTTGCAGATGCGCGACATGCGGGCGACGAGGCCGTCTTCTTTCCAGGCATCGCTGCCGGTCGCGTCAGTGTGGTGGGAGATACCGAACGTCATCACCGAGCGGATGCCCGCATTCGCAATGCGTTCGATCTCGCGGGCCAGATGCTTTTCAGGAATGCGCATCACGCCCGGCATCGCGTCGATGGCTTTGTAGTCATCGATCTCTTCTTCAACAAAAATCGGCAACACCAGATCGTTTAAGGTCAGTGTTGTCTCTTCAAACATGGCGCGCAGTGCGGGAGACTTGCGCAGGCGACGGGGACGTGCAATTAAATCGGTCATGGTATGCCTGATGTTTGTGGAACAAAGAGGTATAGTGTACCTGAAAGCAGGGAGCGGTGTTTTACTAAAGTTGTCTTTTAAATTTTCGAAATCGACTAATATTCGCTGTATGTATTTTGTCTATATTATAAAACTTATTCTGGTGTTCAGTGTGGTGTTTAATATTGGTGAGGTTTCTATATTGGTTCGGGATTATAAATATAAATGATTTATTTCTTTTTATTATATGTGCCGAAGCAACTAAAGTAGTTTGCAATCAGTTGAATTTATAATATTTATTCATAATGATTGATATTGCCTTGGGTTTACAAGCTTATTTGTCTGAATACGGACTTAATGGAATCATTCATTGAACCTTTTCGAAGTGAAACTGCATAATTCCTTCCGCAATTTAATGTTGCTAAATGATTTGATGGACAAACTTGCTTACGTCCCTGAGGAGGGATGACCCAATGCAAACATGGAAAAAGAAACTGGTTGTATCACAACTTGCATTAGCCTGCACACTGGCTATCGCTTCTCAGGCCAATGCGAAAGATATATCCGGCACAACATATAATACTTTTGGCTATGACAATACCGCGTCCACGCCCTGGTATTATGGTTATGCTGACTGGGATTATTCAGATGCCACACATGATGGTGACATTTATCCAGTCATCAATAAATCAACCGTAAACGGAGTTATTTCGACATACTATCTGGATGATGGTGTCAATGGCCGTGCGAACGCGTTGAGTATTTCTAACAGCACCATTAACGGCATGATCACGTCAGAGTGTATGACCACGACGTGTGCAGATGGCGTGGATACTGACGGTACCACTCATACCCAGTATGATCGTTTTAGCCTGACTGTTGATAACTCCACCATCAACGATACCTACGAGCATTACGCCTACGATGTCGTCAATGGTGAAACCACTGAAACGCATTATCTGGACACCTATGGTCTGGGTAACGCGATCACGCTGGACGTTGAATCTGACATCGTTATTCAGAACAACTCCCATATCGCGGGCATCACGCTGACGCAGGGTTATCAGGAGCTGGATAACACGCCATACGACGGTGTTGAAGGCGTTGCTAACAGCAGCAATATCTTTACCGATACGCTGGTGGTGAAAGATTCTGTGCTGACCTCTGGTGCGTACAGCGATCTGGGTACCAGTGGCTTCTACGGTCAAACGGCGAAGCCGAGCGACTACGGTGAAACCAACGCCACGGCTGCGGATGATGCGGCGCTGATCGTTGTTGCTGGCGCGTCTGATAACGCTATGCAGACCACCGCTACCTTCGATCACTCTACCATTACCGGCGACATCCTTTTCGCCAGCACCTTTGATAACAACTTCTACGAGAATGGCGATCCGGCAACGGATACCACCGATGACGGCGTCTATAACCCAACTACCAACGGCTGGGATGATACCGACAAGCTGGATGTCACGCTGACCAACGGCAGTAAATGGGTGGGTGCCGCGCAGTCCAGCGTTGAAGCCATCGGCACGGCGCAGATGTATGGTGAAGGCTACAGCGATGTAGACTGGCACACGCTTTCTCCAAACAGCATCTGGCCTGATTCTACCTTTGACAGCAACGGTCATGTTGCAGGTGAAGAAGTTTATCAGAGCGGCCTGTTCAACGTGGCGCTGGATAACGGTTCCGAGTGGGATACCCGTAAGATCTCCAACATCGACGCGCTGACGGTGAACAACCAGTCTCAGGTCAATGTTGAAAACTCCGGCCTGCTGGCAGATTCCATCACCCTGACCAATGCGTCTAGCCTGAATATTGGCGACAGCGGTGGTGTGGCTACCGACAGCCTGTATCTGGATAGCTACAGCCGTGCTGCACTCACTGAAGAGACAGCTGAGCTGTATGCCAACACCATTACCGTGGACAACGGTGCAGAGCTGGCGCTGGGTCTGGGTCAGGTTGATACGCATAATATGGTGCTGACCGATGGCGGTGTGCTTAACGTTGCCAGCCGTGATTATGTGCTGAACAGCGACCTGAACAACGCACGCTATATCACCAACGATCGCTCTAAAGCGGACTACGACTATGGTGTTGTCGCGCTGAACTCTGACGGCCATCTGGCGGTGAACGGTGACGTTGCCGGTAACTATAAAGTGCGCATCGACGATGCGACCGGCGCAGGCTCCGTAGCTGACTACGAAAACAAAGAGATCGTTCGCGTCTATGACAATAACGCGGATACCGCAGCCAGCTTTACTGCCGCAAACAAAGCCGATTTAGGTGCTTATACCTATCAGGCGCAGCAGAAGGGCGACACCGTTGTTCTCCAGCAGGAAGAGCTGACTGACTACGCCAACATGGCGCTGAGCATTCCTTCTGCTAATACCAACATCTGGAATCTGCAACAGGATACCGTGGGTACCCGTCTGACCAACAGCCGTCATGGCCTGGCAGATAACGGCGGCGCATGGGTGAGC
The DNA here is from genome assembly GCF_000534535.1 of Enterobacter sp. MGH 33. Taxonomy (NCBI): domain Bacteria; kingdom Pseudomonadati; phylum Pseudomonadota; class Gammaproteobacteria; order Enterobacterales; family Enterobacteriaceae; genus Enterobacter; species Enterobacter sp. MGH 33. The sequence continues at coordinate 1,268,672 of NZ_KI973212.1, forward strand.
TATTTCGGCGGCAACTTTGACGCGGATAATGGCACCGTTAGCTACGATCAGGACGTAAGCGGCATTATGGTAGGTCTGGATACTCAGATCGACGGTAATAACGCGAAGTGGATTGTCGGTGGTGCGGCTGGTTTCGCGAAGGGTGATATCAGCGATCGTACTGGTCAGGTCGATCAGGACAGCCAGACTGCGATGATCTACGCGTCGGCGAAGTTCATGAACGACATCTTCCTCGACAGCTCCCTGAGCTATACCCGCTTCAACAACGACCTCTCTGCTACCATGAGCAACGGTCAGTATGTTGACGGTAATACCACGACTGACGCCGTTGGTTTCGGGATGAAACTGGGCTATGACTGGAAACCAAACCTGTCTGGCTACGTCACGCCTTACGCGGCGATCTCTGGCCTGTTCCAGTCCGGTGATGACTACCAGCTAAGCAACGACATGCGTATCGATGGTCAGTCTTACGACAGTATGCGTTATGAACTCGGCGTGGATGCAGGTTATACCTTCAACTACGGCGGCGAGCAGGCATTAACGCCTTACTTCAAACTGGCTTACGTGTATGACGATGCCGACAACAATGCTGATATCAACAATGACAGCATTGATAACGGCGTGGAAGGCTCTGCGGTTCGCGTGGGACTGGGCACTCAGTTCAGCTTCACGAAAAACTTCAGTGCTTACACTGATGCGACTTATCTGGGCGGCGGCGACGTTGACCAGAACTGGGGAGCAAACCTGGGTGTGAAATACACCTGGTAATATAAAAAGCGCGGGGGATTTTTCCCCCGCTTTTTTATGTGTTTTAAAAATTATAAAGAACCGACAGATACAGATGACTTGAGGTATGCATGAGCGTTAATGCGAAGCCACTTTCTGAATTAAGCCGGCTCATAAAGTGTCTGGAAGTCGCCGGTACCCCATTCAAGATCGAACCACAACAATTAATAACTACCGGCAATAATGATGATGAACCATTGACCGTTGTCATACAATCCGGCCTGACGGCCGTCCACCGTAAATCAGACGAATTACTTATGGGTATTGCGCGGGCACCGTATATCCACGGTTTAAGCGCATGGATAAATGAAAACTATCTTGAATATTCTCTGATGGCACAAACGCCTTGTACCGGGTTTTATTTACCGGCATCTGACGCGTACCAGCTTATTCAGGACGCGCAACTTTGGCAAGAGGCTTTCTGCTGGCTGTCATGGCTAAACCATTTATTGGGAAAACGTGATATGCAGCTGGTAGGAAATAACTCCTATAGCCAAATTCGGGCGATGCTGATCAATATGGCCGAGTGGGATGACACGCTACGTTCAAAAATTGGTGTTATGAATCATATTCAGCGTAGCACTCGTATTTCTCGTTCGGTCGTTGCTGAGGTTCTGGCGGCGCTGCGGCAGGGGAACTACATCAATATGAGCCGGGGCAAACTGATCAGTATCAACCGTTTGCCCACGGACTATTGAGATCAGTTAGAGGCCGTAAGCACCTGCGCTTTATTGGCGCTCAGCTCGGCCACCAGATTATTTACGCCATCACTCATATTCACGAAGCGTGTATTTGGCGACCGGGTGACCACCACAAAAGCGCCTACGTTTGATTGCGGAATCATCGCCATGTAGGTGATGAATCCGCCACCTCCACCGGTTTTTTGAATAATCCCCGGTCGGCCATCTTTTGGCGCCATATACACCCAGCCCATGCCGAGGGCATCGGCTTTACCTGGAACATCCATGCCAATGACGCGTCGTAGCTGAGCACGCTGGTAGATGAGCGTCTGCATTCGGTCGGCCTGATTGCTGCGCGCGTAAAAATCCGATGAGAGGAACTGTTGCATCCAGCGCATCATGTCGCCAGGCGTAGAGTAAACTCCACCGCTGCCAATGGCGGCCAGCGTGTTATTGCACGGGCTGGCCCCTTTTTCCGCCACCATCAGACGCTTGCACTGGTCCGGGGAGGGGGTGTAAGTGGTATCTTTCATTCCGAGCGGACGCGTGATCTGCTCTTCAAACAGTTGAGGGTAGGGCTTACCCGAGGCCGTCGCTAAAGCATCGGCCAGCAGATCAAACGCCAGGTTAGAATAGCCGGCCTGCGAGCCCGGGGCCGATTTCAGGGTAGCTGTGCTCAGGTAGTTCCAGCGTTGCTCGCGGGTTGGCCAGACAAAGACAGGGCGATGCGCAGCGCCACCGGGCTGTTCTCGCGGCAGGGCGCTGGTATGGGTCGCCAGATTCACCAGTCTGATCGGCGTTCCCTGATATGTCGGAACGCGAGCGCCGGGCGGCGCATATTTGCTGAGCGGATCGTCGAGTTTCACCACGCCCTGATCGAGCAGTTTCACCAGCATTTCGCTGGTCATCAGCTTGGTTATCGACGCGATACGGATAACGGAATCCAGCTGCGGACGAACGTTATTTCCCGGCCGTGTTTCACCGAAGCTGCGAAACACCCGTTGGTTACCGTCGATCACGACCAGCGCCATTCCCGTCGCACCGCTGCCGTAATAAATAAGGTTCGCGTAGCGATCGGCAATGTCAGAGGCCAGAACCGGGGCCGTCAGAGGCTGTGCTGCCTGGGCGGTGGACAGGCTCACCGCACACAGCGCGGCGATAGAGAGCAGACAACGTTTCAACGAAAAGCATCCATCAAGTGAATAAGGAAAGTTACGGGTAGTTATACTACTAATCGGCGTCGGGCAATGGCCCGATTTGCATAACGATAGCGAGAAAAACGTAACCGTGGGTAAATTTGAACAATTTACTTGCGGCGTGGCTCCCATTTTGTGACATCGACCGTATGATAGACGCTACGATCGCTGTTGCGAATGAAACGCACCGAAACAATTCCTGAAAACTGTGAAGCGAACTAATAATTCACCCGCAGGTCTCACTTTTTTGCCTGAGCCGGGAGGCTGGCACAGGCAAGGTTTCGTGTGGCGATATGTTGAACACAGCAACAGCCATAACAACAAGAAGGAAGCACAATGTTTAAGTCTTTTTTCCCAAAGCCGGGGCCCTTTTTCCTGTCGGCATTTATTTGGGCACTGCTGGCTGTCATTTTCTGGCAGGCCGGTGGCGGCGCGTGGCTGATCCGTCTTACGGGGGCAACGGGCGACATTCCCATTAGCGCAGCGCGCTTCTGGTCCATGAGCTATCTGCTTTTCTACGCTTATTACGTGCTCTGCGTAGGGCTTTTTGCCATGTTCTGGTTCGTCTATTCTCCTCACCGCTGGCAATACTGGTCGATTCTCGGCACGTCGTTAATCATCTTTGTCACCTGGTTCCTGGTGGAGGTGGGCGTAGCGGTCAACGCCTGGTATGCGCCGTTTTACGATCTGATCCAGACGGCGCTGAGTTCGCCGCATAAAGTGACCATTAACCAGTTCTACCATGAGGTGGGGATCTTCCTCGGCATCGCCCTTATCGCCGTGGTGATTGGCGTGATGAATAACTTTTTCGTCAGCCACTATGTATTCCGCTGGCGTACCGCGATGAACGAACACTATATGGCGCACTGGCAGCACCTGCGGCATATCGAAGGTGCCGCACAGCGTGTGCAGGAAGACACCATGCGTTTTGCCTCTACTCTGGAAGATATGGGCGTGAGCTTTATCAACGCCATCATGACGCTGATCGCCTTCCTGCCGGTGCTGGTGACGCTCTCGTCGCACGTTCCGGAGCTGCCGATTGTCGGCCATCTGCCATACGGCCTGGTGATTGCTGCGATTGTCTGGTCGCTGATGGGAACGGGGCTGCTGGCGGTGGTGGGGATCAAGCTGCCGGGGCTGGAGTTTAAAAACCAGCGCGTGGAAGCGGCCTACCGTAAAGAACTGGTGTATGGCGAAGACGATGCCAACCGTGCGTCACCGCCTACCGTGCGTGAGCTGTTTGGCGCCGTACGTCGTAACTATTTCCGCCTCTATTTCCATTACATGTATTTCAATATCGCGCGCATTCTTTATCTTCAGGTTGATAACGTTTTCGGGTTGTTCCTGCTGTTCCCGTCCATCGTTGCGGGTACGATTACGCTCGGTCTGATGACCCAAATCACCAACGTCTTTGGTCAGGTTCGCGGTTCGTTCCAGTATCTGATCAGCTCCTGGACTACGCTGGTGGAGCTGATGTCCATCTACAAACGTTTACGCAGTTTCGAGCGTGAGCTGGACGATAAGGACGTGCAGGAAGTCACCCATACATTAGGTTAAAAAGGAATTGCTATGCCATTTGCCGTACCACGTGCATTACCGCTGACGTTACTCGCCGCTTTTGTGCTGGCGGGCTGTGCCGAAAAAGGGGCTGCCCCGCTCAAAGAAGGGGAGAAGCCCGTTGATGTGGCGAGCGTGGTGCGGCAAAAGATGCCCGCCAGCGTGAAGGATCGCAGTGAGTGGGCTGATGCGCTGGCAGCGACCTTCAAAAGCCAGAAGATCGCGCCTACCGAGGAGAATATCTGCTCGGTGCTCGCGGTGGCGCAGCAGGAATCGATGTATCAGTCAGATCCTGTAGTGCCTGGCCTGAACAAAATCGCCTGGAAGGAGATCGACCGCCGGGCCGAATCGATGCATATCCCGGTTTTCCTGGTGCATACCGCCCTTAAAATCACCTCGCCAAACGGTAAAAGCTACAGTGAACGGCTGGATACGGTGAAAACCGAGAAACAGCTTAGCGCCATTTTCGATGATTTCATCAATATGGTGCCGATGGGACAGAAGCTGTTTGGCTCACTGAATCCGGTGCATACCGGCGGTCCGATGCAGGTCAGTATCGCATTTGCGGAAAAGCATACCGACGGCTATCCGTGGGATATCGACGGTACGGTACGTCAGGAGGTCTTCTCCCTGCGCGGTGGGCTGTGGTTTGGGACGTATCACCTGCTGAATTATCCGGCCAACTACGATAAACCGCTGTATCGCTTTGCCGACTTTAACGCGGGCTGGTATGCCAGCCGAAATGCAGCCTTCCAGAATGCGGTAAGCCGCGCCAGCGGTGTGAAGCTCGCTTTGGACGGCGATCTCATTGCTTACGGCAGCAGTGAGGCCGGGACCACCGAACGTGCGGTGCGAAAACTCTCGACGAAGCTGGAGATGAGCAACAGCGACATTCGCCGACAGCTGGAGAAGGGCGACAGCCTGGCGTTTGAGAAAACGGATCTGTATAAGCAGGTCTTTGCGCTGGCCGAGAAGAAAAGTGGAAAGGCATTACCCAGAGCCATTCTGCCAGGCATTCAGCTGGAAAGCCCGAAGATCACGCGTAACCTGACGACCGCCTGGTTCGCGAAACGCGTTGACGATCGTCGGGCACGCTGTATGGGACTGTAATCAGTGGCGGTTGCGCCAGCGCAGGACAAGGGCAATCACGCCCAGAACCATGCTGCCCGCGAGGAAGGGAATGAGTCCAAATACGGTGCTCACGCCTAAACCGATTTCAACGCGCGGGCGGCCTGTATCCTGCACCTGCATCAGATGCTCATACACGCCAGGGGCATGCACCAGCATATTCAGCAGTTGGGTTCCTGCCCAGAAACAAAACAGAACAAACAGGGCATAGGCAATATTCCCCGCCGTGGAGGTTTTTGGTTGTTTTCCGCCAAAAATCGGTTTCGACAATGTAAAGTCTGCCATAAGACCTCCCGAAAATATCACTCTGTTTTAATACGCGTCGTACAGGGTGAGTGTGACAGGTCATAGCATTTGTCAATATCAGAATCGTGGGAAATTCGGCTCAGGATTTCTCCTGGATTGTCGATTTCTGCATCACGTCACAAATTGATAACATAAGTGAAACTGCGCTGCATTTCAGAATTTACGTATCCGCCACAGACGCCATTATCAAACTGTGAGAGGATAGTTTTTTTCTGCCGGAGTTGTCATGAAGCTCACTTCCAAATTACGCCGTGACTGGCATTACTACGCCTTTGCGATCGGGCTGATCTTTATTCTCAACGGTGTTGTCGGGCTGCTGGGATTTGAAGCGAAAGGCTGGCAAACCTATGCGGTTGGGCTGGTAACCTGGGTAATCAGTTTCTGGCTGGCGGGATTTATTATCCGCCGTCGTCCCGATGAGACGACGACGGCAGAGAAAGCTGACTAACCGTTAGTTAACGGAACTTTTCAGGGCGCTGTCAGCGGCGTGACGTTCCAGCGCCAGTTCAATCAGGCGGGTGATCAGTTCCGGATAGCTTATCCCGCTGGCCTGCCACAGCTTCGGGTACATGCTGATATTGGTAAAGCCCGGCAGAGTGTTGATTTCGTTAATCACCACCTCGTTATCCGGCGTCAGAAACACGTCGACGCGCGCCATCCCACAGCATCCCAGCGCCTGATAGGCTTCAACGGCGATCGCCCGGATCTTGTCGTTAACGTCAGGATCGAGCGCGGCGGGAACCACAACCTGGGCACCTTTGTCGTCAATATATTTGGTGTCGTAGGAATAGAAGTCACTATTCAGTACCACTTCACCACAGGTACTCGCCTGCGGGAAGTCGTTGCCCAGTACGGCGCACTCAATTTCACGACCGTTAATTCCCTGCTCAACCACCACCTTATGGTCAAATTCAAAGGCCAGACGAACGGCATCGTTAAACTGCGCTTCGCTGGTGACTTTGCTGACGCCGACGGACGAGCCCTGATTCGCCGGTTTCACAAACAGCGGCAGGCCGAGTTGCGCCTGGATCTGCGCGAAGCTGTGTTTATCGCGGTTGGCGCGAGTGAGCGTCACGAACGGCGCAATATTCAGACCGGCGTCGCGCAGGAGACGTTTTGTGACGTCTTTATCCATGCAGGCGGCAGAGCCCAGCACATCGGAACCGACAAATGGCAGGTTCGCCATCCGCAACATGCCTTGCAGGGAGCCGTCTTCGCCCAGCGTGCCGTGAACGATAGGGAACACTACGTCAATCTGTGCCAGCGCCTGCGCGTTCCCGGCATCGATAAGCTGTCCCTGTTCCACGCCTGGAACCGTTGCGACGCTGACATCAGAAGGATTAAGGGCAATGTGCGCCGGATCGTCAGCGTGTAACAGATACTGGCTGGCATCGTTAACATGCCACTGGCCCTGTTTATCAATGCCCAGCAGCACCACGTCGAAACGGCTTTTATCAATCGCATCAACGATATTTTTAGCCGATTGCAATGACACCTCGTGCTCTGCCGATTTTCCCCCAAAGACAATACCTACGCGCTGCTTTGCCATCTCACTCTCTTCCAGTCTGACGAAAAGCCCATAACATACCACGATGCCCGGCGGGTTTCGCGGCCTTCTGCCATAATGTTTTGGGGATGCTGAAGGGGGGCGCGTGAAAGGAAAAGGTCTGCTTATTCTTATTGTTATTGCCGGGATCGCCACGGTGGGCTACCGCTGGTTGCCGCCGTATTACAATCCTTTCGTGCCGCTTACGCTTGACGATCCGCCCGGAAAAATAACCCAGTTTAAACTTCGACGTTTAACACCGCAGGCATGCGAAAGCCTGTTAGCGCAGGCGAATCAACGCCAGCTTATCCGTACCCAGTCTGTCGCTGACAGCGCCGGTGAGTGTCCGCTGAGTAACGTGGTGCGCGTGCGCGATTTTGGCCCGGTGAGCCTGAACAGCAGCTTTCTGGCCAGTTGTCCGCTGGCGTTAAGTTCTGCGCTGTTTGTCAGCCAGCAGGCCCGACCGCTCACCAAAACCTGGACCGGAAGCGAGCTTACGCGTATTGAACATCTGGGCAGCTTCGCCTGCCGCAATATCTACAGCCGCCCGGATGCGCGGCGCAGCGAACATGCCACGGCGGATGCGCTGGATATCAGCGCTTTCAGGCTGGCAAATGGACAGCGCGTTACCGTCCTGAACGGCTGGAAAGCGGAAAAGACGCAGCCCTGGCTACAGGCCCTGCTCTCGGCAAGCTGTGGCTATTACGGTAACGGTCTGGGGCCGGACTATAATGCCGCCCATGCCAACCATTTCCATCTGGGGATGCGCGGCTATGGATTATGTCGATGAAGCATAATCTTCCGCCAAAAATTGGATAAATTGTGACTTATTTCACAAATATGATGACTGGGAAGATAAAACACCAAAGTCTGCAAGGCCGCATCTCTGGCGCTATGTCATTGCGCGTAACTTGCTAATCTGTCGGCGAATTCGCCTAAAAATGAAGACTATTTCTGTTATGGAATCCTGGAAAGTTAATCTCATTTCAGTCTGGTTCGGCTGCTTCTTCACCGGACTGGCTATCAGCCAAATATTGCCCTTCCTGCCGCTGTATGTGTCGCAGCTGGGAGTGACTTCCCATGAAGCGCTCTCGATGTGGTCCGGCCTGACGTTCAGCGTGACGTTTCTGGTCTCCGCCATTGTGTCGCCGATGTGGGGCAGCCTGGCGGATCGCAAGGGGCGCAAGTTGATGCTGCTCCGCGCCTCGCTGGGGATGGCGATAGCCATTTTGCTCCAGGCCTTCGCCACCAACGTCTGGCAGCTATTTATTCTGCGGGCGATAATGGGGCTGACCTCCGGTTACATTCCGAATGCCATGGCGCTGGTGGCCTCACAGGTACCGCGTGAGCGAAGCGGCTGGGCGCTCAGCACGCTTTCCACGGCCCAGATCAGCGGGGTCATTGGCGGCCCGCTGCTCGGCGGCTTCCTGGCGGACCATGTCGGGCTGCGTGCGGTCTTTATCATTACCGCGATCCTGCTAACGATCAGCTTTCTGGTCACCCTTTTTCTGATTAAAGAGGGCGGGCGGCCTGTTGTCAGTAAATCCGAACGCCTGAGCGGAAAAGCGGTTTTCGCCTCGCTGCCTTATCCTGGCCTGATGATTAGCCTCTTTGTGACGACGATGGTGATCCAGCTCTGTAACGGTTCGGTAGGGCCGATTCTGGCGCTGTTTATCAAGTCGATGGCGCCGGACAGCAGCAACATTGCTTTTCTGAGCGGGATGATTGCCGCGGTGCCGGGCGTGTCGGCGCTGATGTCTGCTCCGCGTCTGGGGAAACTGGGCGACAGGATCGGTACGGCACGTATTCTGATGGCAACGCTCATCATTGCAGTGATCCTTTTCTTTGCCATGTCATTCGTCACCACACCTCTTCAGCTCGGCATCCTGCGCTTCCTGCTTGGCTTCGCAGATGGCGCCATGCTGCCCGCTGTTCAGACGCTGCTGGTGAAATATTCCAGTGACCAGGTAACCGGCCGCATTTTTGGCTACAACCAGTCGTTCATGTATTTAGGCAACGTAGCGGGCCCGCTTATCGGCGCCTCGGTCTCGGCGATGGCGGGTTTCCGCTGGGTATTTGCCGCGACGGCGGTGGTAGTCCTGCTGAATATTATTCAACTGGCCTTTGCCTTGCGACGCCGCAGGCGAATCGCTGAGGCAAAGTCGGCCCGGTAAACACGATAATATATTATTTATTCTTATGAACGCCGCATTTTTATATAACGAAATGCGGCGCCTTTCTTTCAGGAAAACGTTTCGCTTTCGCGCTGAAATATCTTTTTTGGCAGCGATGTCACTTTTGCATAAGATAAAGCTAATCCATGCTTTTCATTATTCAGAGAGGGTGTTAATTTCAGGGGAAATCACATAAGGAAATAGCACCATGAAAAATCTCATTGCTGAGTTGTTGGTTAAGCTTGCCCAAAAGGAAGAAGAGTCGAAAGAGCTGGTTGCCCAGGTCGAGGCGCTGGAAATCGTTGTGACGGCGCTGCTGCGACAGATGGCAAAACCGGAGCAGGAGGCGTTGATCGACAACGTTGAAGGTGCGCTGGAAAAAGCGCGTCCTGATTCCCAGGTGCCTGCGGAAGATGCGGAGCTGCTTCAGCAATACGTAAAGAAGCTTTTAAGGCATCCTCGCAGCTAACCTGCCTGAGGTGAAATGACGTGTCACAGAATTGTCATGCAGGATGCCTGGCGTCGCTCTGTTTTTATTTTTACACATTTATGCAGGGAAAATTAAATTGAGACAGAGCACACCTTTCACCGCATAATTTCTGTTATTAATTACCGCCTCCCACCCGGCCAAACCGGTTAATGAATATTGTGCCGATACAGGGCTGAAATAACCGCAGAGCCCGGCGAAAATCAGAGTCGCAGGGTGGTTTTTTTCCCGTAACGAGCCAGACTTAACGTGGAACTTCACATAAAGGATGGTGCAATGAAAACAACAATACTGGTTACCCTGCTCTCTGGCCTGTGTCTGATCGCCTCAGCACACGCGGAAGAGAAAACGTTAACGCCCCAGCAGCAGCGCATGACGACCTGTAACCAACAGGCGACATCGCAAAGCCTGAAAGGGGATGCCCGTAAAACGTACATGAGCGACTGCCTTAAAAATGGTGCGGCTAAACCCGGTGAAAAAAGCCTGACCCCACAGCAGCAAAAAATGCGTGAGTGCAACGCCCAGGCGACACAGCAGATGCTGAAAGGCGACGATCGCAGCAAGTTTATGAGCGCGTGCCTCAAAAAACAGGCGTAGTGCTAACGGGTGAGTCACGGCTGTGGCTCACCCAAAATTTCATACTTTCCCCGCTACCCCCCTCTCTATAATTTGGGAAAATGTTTCAGAATATTCCCAAAAATGATGAATGATGAGTTTTATGACAATCACGAGAACATTCGGGAAGCGTGGCACCAGCAGCTTTCTCAGGATGATTCATACCGTTCCGGTCTGCGATTTGCCCGGCGAATACGGCTGGCACGCATCGTTGGTCTGGCGGCGCTATTTGTTCCGCTTGCCAGCGTTCTGGTGAGCCAGTTTCTTTCCGGCGTCTGGTGGTTATTGCTGGTGGGCTGGGTCTTTGTCTGGCCCCATCTGGCCTGGCAGCTGGCTTTTCGTTCTGCTGAACCCCACAGCAGTGAAATTGTTAATCTGAAAATCGATGCCATTATTGCCGGTGTCTGGATGGGGCTAACAGGGTTCAATGCGCTACCAACGGCGGCGCTGATCGTGATGATTGGCATGAATATGATGGGATCGGGGGGATGTCGGTTATTTCTGACAGGACTCGCGCTACTTGCCCTGTCTGCCCTGTTGACCGTGCAATCCATGGGTACTCCTGTGGTATTGACCTCTGAACCGCTGGCGTTGTGGCTGACGCTCCCCGTGCTGGTGGTCTATCCCATACTGTTTGCCTGGCTCAGCCACCGCACGGCGATCCGTCTGGCAGAGCATAAGCGTCGGCTTGAGCTGATGAGTACCCGCGACGGAATGACCGGCGTGTTCAATCGCCGTCACTGGGAAACGCTGCTGCGTAACGAATTTGAGGCCTGCCGTCGCAGCCATCGACAGGCGACGATACTGCTCATCGATATCGATCACTTCAAGACGATCAACGACACCTGGGGGCATGACGTGGGGGATGAAGCGATTGTCGCCATCACGCGCCAGCTTCAGCTGACCCTGCGCTCAGGCGATTATATTGGCCGTTTTGGCGGGGATGAGTTCGCGGTGATCATGTCCGGCACGCCTGCCGACAGCGCGATTGCAGCGATGTCGCGCGTCCACGAACGGCTGGTCAACATGCCGCTGCACGGAGCACCTATGGCGAGGTTGTGTATCAGCGTTGGGGTTGCCCCCTGGGGGGCGCAGTTCACCCACTATCGTGAATGGCTAAAGGCGGCGGACGTGGCCCTCTATAAAGCCAAAAATGCCGGACGGGGCCGCACCGAAGTGGCCGCCTGACGCCCGGCGTAGCGCATCAGGACTTACTGAGCTTCTCTGATTTTTCCATGCATTTTTCCATCGCCCCGATCACGGCGGAGCGGAACCCGCGATCTTCCAGCACGCGCACGGCTTCAATGGTTGTGCCCCCCGGTGAGCACACCATATCTTTCAGTTCGCCCGGATGTTTACCCGTTTCCAGCACCATTTTGGCCGAACCCATCACCGCCTGCGCTGCGAATTTGTAGGCCTGCGCGCGCGGCATTCCACCCAGTACGGCGGCATCGGCCATGGCTTCGATAAACATAAAGACATACGCCGGGGCAGAGCCGCTCACGCCGACTACCGGGTGGATCATCGGTTCGGCAATCACTTCCGCTTCGCCGAAGCAGCGGAAAATATTCAGTACATCCGCCACGTCTTCAGATGTGACCAGCGCGTTCGGGGTAACGGATGTCATACCGGCATTCACCAGCGACGGGGTGTTTGGCATGGCGCGAACAATCTTACGGTCGTGGCCCAGCGCGCGGGCGAGCTGATCGAGGGTCACGCCTGCGGCAATCGATACCACCAGGGTCTCTTTGTTAAGGCTGGAGGTGATCTCGCTCAGGACTTTAATCATGATATTCGGCTTAACGGCGCCAAAGACAATATCCGCCACCTGAGCCACGTCCTGTGCGCTTTCGGCAGCGTTGACACCATACTCATCACGCAGCGCCGCGACTTTATCCGGGGATGGGGTATAGACCCAAATCTGCCCCGGCAGCACCTGCCCGCTGGCAATCAGTCCGCCGAGGATAGCTTTGCCCATATTTCCGCAGCCGATAAACCCGATTTTCTTATCCATCACGTCTCTCCGTTATTATGCGTTGTTATCTCTCATTGATAGCTTAACAACGAAATGCAGGCGACAATAGTCACCAGAATCATAATGGGGAGAGACTATGGCGATTTGGGTTGATGCGGACGCGTGTCCGAATGTCATCAAAGAGATTTTATTTCGTGCTGCCGAGCGCGTGCAGATGCCGCTGACGCTGGTGGCGAACCAGAATATCCGCGTGCCGCCCTCCAGATACATCCGTTCTCTGCGCGTTCCGGCCGGGTTTGACGTGGCGGATAACGAGATAGTACGCCTGTGTGACGCAGGAGATCTGGTGATCACCGCGGATATCCCGCTGGCTGCCGATGTACTGGCGAAAGGGGCGGCGGCGCTGAACCCGCGCGGAGAACGCTATTCGCCGGCAACGATCCGCGAGAAGCTCACCATGCGTGATTTTATGGATACGCTTCGTTCCAGCGGCGTGCAAACCGGTGGGCCGGACAGCCTGTCGCAGCGCGATCGCCAGCAGTTTGCCGCCGAGCTGGATAAATGGCTGCTGGAAGTGAAGCGCCGCCCGGCGTAGCCCACCTCCGGGCGGTTTTGTGGTACAGTGTGGCTTCCACAGGCTTGTCATTCCGTACCGCTTTGCAGTAAAGTTAGCGCAACATCTACTGCAATCATTTCTTTACAGCCTTCAGTTATCCGGCAGCAAGGGGAACACCTGGTTATGAACCCACCCATCTTTTTAGTTGGCCCTCGCGGCTGTGGGAAAACCACCGTTGGTCTGGAGCTGGCGCGTCTGTGCCAGAGTCAGTTTGTCGATACTGACCACTGGCTCCAGGAGAATGCCGGTAAGACCATCGCCGATATCGTTGAAGATGAGGGTTGGGAGAGCTTTCGTGCGCGTGAAACGGCCACGCTGGAAGCGGTGACCGCGCCGTCAACCGTGATCGCGACCGGTGGGGGCATTATTCTGGCACCGTATAACCGCCAGTTTATGCGCGAAAAGGGTGTCGTGATCTACCTCTGTGCCCCGGTCTCTACGCTGGTGGGGCGGCTGGAGGCGTTTCCGGAAGAGGGACAGCGCCCGGCGCTGACCGCGAAACCGCTGAGTGAAGAGGTCAGCGACGTCCTCGCCGAACGCGATGCACTGTACCGTGAGGCGGCACACCACGTTGTGGATGCGTCGGCGTCACCCGAGAAAGTTGCGATTCAGATTATTACCGCCCTGCGTTTGGCTTGCGCCAGCTAACAGCCGTCTATACTCATAGCTCAGACATAAAAAAAGGATGAGCTATGCCAACCAGACCTCCCTATCCACGTGAAGCCCGCATCGTTACCGTTGAAAAAGGTAACGGCGATCAGACCGTAACCTGGTACCAGCTGCGTGCCGATCACCCTAAACCTGATTCGCTGATCAGCGAACATGAAACCGAACAGGAAGCGCTGGATGCGAAACGGCGCTATGAGGATCCTGAGAAGTCCTGACAGGAATCCGAATTCGTTACAACCGTGCCTGAATCACACTTTTAACATATCGCTGATGTTAAGCAGCAGTTAATATTTAGTTATTACAGGTGGATTCGGAAAGGCCAGTCGATCTTTACATTACGGTGTAGAGATCCCCTGCTACCCTTGGTGCTGTTTTGTTGAAAAAATGAACAGTGCAGCGTAGTGAGCCTGTACTTATGTGGCAGTTGTGGTAGTAACGGAAGGCGATCAAAATGAAGGCGACGTTGGCGATCCTCACGATTGGTGTGGTGCCTGTAAGCGAAGTATTACCGCTCTTAACCGAGCATGTCTCTGAACAACAAATTACGCATCTCAGTCTGTTAGGGAAGCTCAGTCGGGAAGAGGTCATGGAAGACTACGCGGTCGGAGAGGGGGAAGATCCCCTGGCAACGTTACTCAGTGACGGTAAACTGGCGCATGTGTCGCGCCAGAAAATCGAACGCGCGCTACAGGGCGTGATCGAAGTGCTCGACAATCAGGACTATGACGTTATTTTGCTGATGAGCACGGCACCCGTTAAAGGCCTCAGCGCGCGTAATGCCATTCTGCTCGAACCGATGCGGATTATCCCCCCGCTGGTGGCCTCAATTGTTGATGGTCATCAGGTTGGGGTCATCGTTCCCGTTGAGGAACTGCTGGATAACCAGACGGTGAAGTGGGCCGCGCTGGAGCACACCCCGCTGTACGCGCTGGCAAACCCGTTCTGGGACAGCGAAGCGAAGCTGATTGCGGCCGGGCAGGAGTTGATCGACAGAGGGGCGGATGTCCTGATGCTCGACTGCCTGGGCTTCCATCAGCGGCATCGTGATTTACTGCAAAAGGCGCTGGATGTTCCGGTGCTGCTCTCTAACGTCCTGATGGCGCGCCTGGCGTCAGAATTACTGGTGTAATGATTTTGCGTGACAGGTCATGAGCATGGCCCCTATAGTGGATTTTTCTCAATAAATATAAGGGCCAGTTCATGCTTCAAAGTAACGAATACTTTTCCGGTAAAGTGAAATCCATTGGTTTTACCAGCAGCAGCACTGGCCGCGCCAGTGTCGGCGTAATGGCGGAAGGGGAATACACCTTTGGCACCGCAGAAGCGGAAGAGATGACGGTGGTCAGCGGCGCGCTGAACGTCCTGCTGCCGGGTGAAACGGAGTGGAAAGTCTATAGTGCCGGGCAGGTCTTCAACGTGCCGGGCCACAGCGAGTTCCATTTACAGGTTGCAGAGCCAACCTCTTATCTGTGCCGCTATCTGAAATAAAAGCATGCCGGGTGGCGCATTCGCTTACCCGGCCTACGTTTTGCCTGTCAGCGCTGCGCTTCGCCGCCGAGACCTTCCACCAGGTTCTGAATCAGCGCCGCCAGCTCGCCGGTCATCAGGATAAAGTCTGCGTCAAAGCGCTGAGCATAATCTTCGCGGTCGATATCTTCGTTCTGATCGCGCAGTTCATCGCAGAACTTAAGGCGCTTCACGGAGCCGTCATCACACATCACAAACTGAATGCGCTGCTGCCAGTCGAGTGCCAGTTTGGTCACCACTTTGCCCGCTTCAATGTGCACGGCGATTTCGTCGCTCACCAGATCCTGTTTCTTCGCGCGGATCACGCCGCCATCTTCCAGCAGCGCTTTCAGCTCTGCTTCATCAAGGATCTGGAAGCCCTGCGCGGCAGTCCCGCTGCGCACCCACTCGGTCAGGGTCAGCTCAATCGGCGTTTCCAGCGCCAGCGGTACCACCGGTAATGAGCCAAGGCTCTTACGCAGCAGCGCCAGCGTATCTTCCGCTTTTTTGGCGCTGGCGCAGTCCACCATGATCAGCCCGTTAACAGTGTCGATCCACATCATGGTCTGGCTAAAGCGGCTAAAAGCGCGCGGCAGCAGCGAGTGCAGCACTTCATCCTTCAGCGAATCTTTTTCGGTTTTTTTAAGCTTACGGCCCTGTTCAGCTTCCAGCTTGAAGATCTTCGCTTCGAGCGCCTGCTTAACCACGGGCGTCGGCAGGATCTTCTCTTCTTTACGGGCGCAAACGATGATTTGCCCCGTGCTGCTGGCGTGGGTCAGCGCATCGCTTTGAGAACCCATTGGCGGAACCCAGCCGGTTTTTGCCATATCTTGGCTACCGCAAGGGGTAAAGGAGTAAGCGGCTAACTGTTTTTCCATCTCTTCTGCACGCAGCGAAACGTCGCGGCTGAGACGGTAAACCATCAAATTTTTGAACCACAGCATGATAATTTCCACGGCCTTGTCGTTAAATCAGCGGGCATGATAACGAATTGTCGCATCGCTTGCATTGCTAATCGGGAAGCGGGCTTCTACTCTGTTGATAATCAAAATAATGAGGAGTGTCTTGTGCGTATTGGGATTGATTTGGGCGGCACCAAAACAGAAGTTATTGCGCTGAGCGAGCAGGGGGAGCAACTGTTTCGCCACCGTCTGCCTACGCCGCGCGATGATTATCACCAGACCATAGAGACGATTGCCCGCCTGGTCGATATGGCAGAGCAGGCAACGGGCGAGACGGGCACGGTCGGGATGGGGATCCCCGGCTCCATTTCGCCGTATACCGGCGTGGTGAAAAACGCCAACTCCACCTGGCTCAACGGTCAGCCGTTTGATAAAGACTTAAGCGAACGCCTGAACCGGGAGGTGCGTCTGGCGAATGACGCTAACTGCCTTGCGGTGTCTGAGGCCGTGGATGGCGCAGCGGCTGGCGCGCAGACCGTATTTGCGGTCATTATCGGCACCGGCTGCGGGGCGGGCGTGGCGTTCGGTGGGCGCTCGCATATTGGCGGCAACGGCACCGCGGGCGAGTGGGGACACAATCCGTTGCCGTGGATGGATGAAGATGAACTCAAATACCGCGCCGAAGTACCGTGCTACTGTGGCAAGCAGGGCTGTATTGAGACCTTTATTTCCGGCACGGGGTTTGCCACCGATTATCATCGTCTGAGCGGTCAGCCGCTGAAAGGTAACGAGATTATGCGTCTGGTTGAGGAGCAGGATCCGGTGGCTGAACTGGCGCTCAGCCGCTACGAAATGCGGCTGGCTAAGTCACTGGCGCATGTGATCAATATTCTTGATCCCGACGTGATTGTACTGGGCGGCGGCATGAGCAACGTCGACCGGCTGTACGCCACGGTGCCAACGCTGGTGAAACAGTGGGTATTTGGCGGCGAGTGCGAAACGCCGATCCGCAAAGCCGTCCACGGAGATTCCAGCGGAGTGCGCGGCGCGGCGTGGCTCTGGCCGGAATAAACGCAAAACCGTTTTTGATGTTTGTGCCCTCTCCCCGTGGGAGAGGGCCAGGGTGAGGGCACCAGAGCGCATCATCCCCCCATTTACTGCACCGCAAACTCCCTGTCCAGCCTGCTATATCCCAGCCCGTTGATCTTCTTCACTTTGATCTGCACCGGAATGCGCTCTTTCATTGCCTCTACGTGGCTGATCACGCCAATGGTTTTCCCGGTGGCGTTCAGCGCGTCGAGCGCGTCCAGCGCGGTGTCCAGCGTTTCGCTGTCGAGCGTGCCGAATCCTTCATCCAGGAACAGCGAGTCAATGCGCGTTTTGTGACTGACCAGATCGGAAAGCGCTAAAGCCAGCGCCAGACTGACCAGGAAACTCTCCCCGCCGGAAAGGGTACGGGTATCGCGTACCGCATCGGCCTGCCAGGTATCGACCACTTCCAGCTCCAGCGCGTCGCTGGCTTTACGCTGAAGCAGATAGCGGCCATGCAGACGGTTGAGCTGCTGGTTGGCAAGCCACACCAGATTATCCAGCGTCAGCCCCTGGGCGAATTTACGGAATTTATCGCCGGTGCTGGAGCCTATCAGCGCGTTGAGATAGCCCCAGTCGTCGGCCTGACGCGCCGCCTCCTCAATCTGCTGCATAAGCGCCTGCTGGTGCAGACGGTTATCGGCGTCCTGTTTGAGCTGCTGGCGGATCTCCCCCTGATGCGTGGTGTTGTCCCGAAGCTGTTGCGCCAGCTGGTGTAACTGCGCCTGAAGCGTTGCGGCATCTGTTTCCAGCCCCTCGGGGCGCTGTGCCTGATGCGCCTGAAGCTGCATGCTTGCCTGCACCGAAAGCGCCGTGGCCTGCTGGAGCTGGTTCTCCAGCGTCTGCTTTTGTTGTTCAAGCTGGCGGATCGACGTTTCATCCAGCAGGGCGGAGAGAAATGCTTCCCGATCGGCAAAGCAGCTCGCGGTCAGCGCGGCGTTGAACTGAGCCTGTGATTGCTGGAGCCGTTCACGCTCAAGCGTCTCCTGTTGCTGTAGGGTGGTGAGCTGACTTTGCAGCGACACGCATTCGTCGTGGATGCCGCGCCAGTTCTCAGGGATAACCGCGTCGGCTTCTGCATCATTGGTAACCGGCAGCGTCTCCAGAATGGGCATCAGGGCGTTAATACCCTCCTGAATCGTACCGTGCTGGGCCTGTTTTTCCTGCCACAGGGTATATTCGCTTTCGCGCGCGCTCAGCCAGGCGCTTTCAGCCCCTTCATCGGGCACGCTAAGCGACAGCGATTGTAACGAGGCCGCCAGCGCCTGACGCGTCGCCGTCAGCTGCTGCTGGTACTGGCGCGCCTGACCTTCCTGTTCATTGAGCTGGTTTTGCAGCGTCAGACGCTGGCTGAGCTGATACAGCTGGCGTTCATACTGTTCCTGTTCGCTCATCCAGGGGGCTATATCATCCTGAATATTCAGCGCTATGTTCAGGGAGGCGCAGACCTCCAGCCACTCCTTAGTAAGTGCTTGCTCTTCCTCAGAGAGAGCCTGTGCTTCCTCTGTCTCGCGCTGGATCTGTTGGGTCAGCGCATTCACCTGCCCGAGCACCAGCAATCCTTCCTCTTTTAGCGCGGCAACCTCTTTCTCCAGCGCGTCGCGGCGGCGCTGATTGTCAGTCAGTTCAAGCGCCTGATACTGCACAACTGCCGGATGTTCGCGTGAACCGCAGAGCGGGCAAGGCTTACCCGCTTCGAGCTGTGCACGATAGTTCTCAAGATCCTTGATTGTCGCCTCACGCTCACAGAGCGCTTTCAGGTCGGCATAGTGCTGATTTTTCTCTTTGAACTGCTGACGCCGCAGGATCAGCGTTTCATTGAGCTTAGCCTGCTCAGCCTGCGCTTTCTGCACGCTTTCCGCATTCTGGCGCAGCCGTTTTTGCAGCGGCTGAAAGCGAGCGTGAAGCGCTGTCAGACGCTGGCGGAGCGCCCGCGATTGTGCCTGTTGCTCCATTGCCGTCGCGAGATCCTCAGCCGTCAGCGTCAACGTACTTTCAGGCATCTCAGCCAGCTTCTGACGAAGCTCAGCCATGCGCGCTGACTGGGCAACAAGCTGATTTTTATCGCGACCCAGTTGCGTAAAATGCGCCCGCCAGCCGGCAATTTCCTGCCCCCACTGACGGAAACGATCGTGTTCGGTCAGCCACTGCGTCAGTACCTTGTGCTCTGTCTGCAACTGTTCACGGTTGCGCAGTGCACCGTTGCGAATACGCGAGCGCTGCACCGCTCTGTCGAGTAAGCGAGTATTTACTTCAACAATTCGCTCTGTTGTCTGCGCCAGGCGGGTGGTCTGCTCCTGCTGATACTCCCATAGCGGACGTAGCTGGGCGGCGGGCTGCGCCAGCTTGAGCTTCGCCAGTTGGGGCGCGGCGTCCGTCAGAGCCTGTTGCGCCTGCTGCTGCGAAGCAGCTGCACGCTGCTGCTCACGTATCAGTTCGTCGTTACGCGTAAGCCACTGAAAATCTTTCTGTTGGCTTTGCTGCTGTGCCAGCAGGACTTTTTCTTCGTCAGTAAGTGCCTGCAAACTTTGCTGCAAGTGCTGCTGCTGTTCCTCGCTCAGCAGCACAACCCCTGCGGCCTGCGCTTCGCACATCTCCAGCGCGTTACGTGCCGCTTTGTGTTTTTCGAAAACCATGGCGGAAATCTGGCCGTAAATTTCCGTGCCGGTCAGTTCTTCCAGCAGCTCAGCGCGATCGCTCGGTTTAGCATTCAGGAAGGCGGCAAACTGCCCCTGAGAGAGCAACATCGAACGGGTAAAGCGACCATAGTCCAGCCCGGTAAGCGCGGCGGTTTGTTCCAGCTTATCCGTGACTTTGTCGGCCAGAATTTTGCCGTCTTCGCAGCGGGCCAGCTCAACGCGCGGTGCCTGTAAGTTCCCGTCCGGCTGGTTGCGGGCGCGGTTCTGGCTCCAGAAAGCGCGATAAGCAACGCCTTTGACCTCAAATTCTACTTCCGCCAGGCATTCGGCGGTATCGCGCGTCATCAGGTCGTTTTGCGCCTGAGAGACCTTATTAAGACGCGGCGTTTCGTGGTAAAGCGCCAGGCAGATGGCATCCAGCAGCGTGGTTTTACCCGCGCCGGTTGCGCCGGTGATGGCAAACAGCCCGTTGCTGGCGAACGGCTCCGCGGTGAAATCAATTTTCCACTCACCCTTTAGCGAATTCAGATTTTTCAGGCGCAGGCTCAGAATTTTCATGCGTTTTCGTCCTCGTCATGGAGGGAATGCAGGGTCTGGGCAAACAGCTCGTTAAGCCTGGTGCGTCTGGCCTCGTCCACCTCTTCATGCGCAAGCCGCCGCGCGAACACCTCTTCAACCCGAAGTTCACTAAGCGTTTCACGCTGGGCGTTGAGCAGTATTTTCTCGCGCTGCTCGCGGCTGCGGCGTACCAGCAGCACCTCCACGGGAAGGTCTTCCGTCAGCGTCTGTATTTTACGCTGCATATCGTACAGGTAGTCGTCGGTGGTGATTTCGATATCGAGCCAGACGGGGGGATTAAGCGCTGCGCCGCGCCACTGCTCAAGCTGAGCGGTAATGGCGGCCAGATCGCCTTTCAGCACCGCCAGCGGCTGGGTGACCGGCACCTCAAGCGTCTCAACGGCGCTGAGTTTGCCTCCGGTGAAGCTCACCAGATGCACGGATTTGGCCTTGCCCGTTTCGTCAAAACTGAGCGAAATGGGCGAGCCGCAGTAGCGGATATGCTCGCAGCCGCCGATGATCTGCGCCCGGTGAATATGCCCGAGGGCAATGTAGTCGGCGGGGGGGAAGTTTTGCGCCGGAAACGCGTCCAGCGTACCGATATAGATCTCGCGCACCGCATCACTCTTACTGGCTCCGACGGTGGTGAGGTGCCCGGTGGCAATGATCGGAATGGCCTGATCGCCGCGCAGGGCGCAGGCTTCCGTATGTTGCTGGTGATAATAGCGGGTGATGGCCTGCAACAGATGCTGCTGTTTTTCGCTGCCGGACAGACCTGCCTGGCTTTGCACGATATCGCGCGGGCGTAAAAACGGAATTGGGCACAGCACTGCGCCCGGCGTGCCGTCGCGTTTTTTCAGGATCTGCGGCGCGTGTCCGGCGCTGGCCACCACGGTGGTATTGAGGAACGCCAGAATATCGCGGGATTCATTCAGCGTCGCCACCGAGTCATGGTTTCCGGCGACAATCACCAGGTGACAACCGGTTTGCTGGAGGTTGACCACAAAACGGTTGTACAGCTCACGCGCATAGCTCGGCGGCGATCCGGTATCAAAAATGTCGCCCGCCACAATAATCGCGTCCACCTCGTGAGCCTGAGCCGTCTCCAGCAGCCAGTTCAGGAACGCTTCATGTTCCGCGGCGCGGCTTTTGCTGTAAAAATTTTGACCCAGGTGCCAGTCTGAGGTGTGAAGTATGCGCATAAAAGATCCGTGGTAATAATAAGAAAGCAGGATTATAAACGTTCGGGGAACGGAAAATAACCGCTGTAATAAAACAACAGTTTGCTATTTATAGTGGTAATGTTTTTCATAAATCTGTCATAAATCTGACGCATAATGACGCCGCATTACAGACTTGTAACTTAAATACGATAAGACAGGGCAAAGTATGGCGAGACGTATTCTGGTCGTAGAAGATGAAGCTCCGATCCGTGAAATGGTGTGCTTCGTGCTTGAACAAAATGGCTTCCAGCCGGTTGAAGCGGAAGATTATGACAGCGCGGTGAACCAGCTGAATGAACCCTGGCCCGATCTGATCCTGCTGGACTGGATGCTGCCTGGCGGTTCCGGATTGCAGTTTATCAAGCATATCAAACGCGAGGCGATGACCCGCGATATCCCGGTGGTAATGCTGACGGCGCGCGGCGAGGAAGAGGATCGCGTGCGCGGTCTGGAAACCGGCGCGGACGATTACATCACTAAACCGTTCTCCCCGAAAGAGCTGGTGGCGCGTATCAAAGCCGTGATGCGCCGTATTTCACCGATGGCGGTGGAAGAGGTGATTGAGATGCAGGGGCTGAGCCTGGATCCTACCTCACACCGGGTCATGACCGGTGAAAATCCCCTCGATATGGGACCGACCGAATTTAAACTCCTGCACTTCTTTATGACCCACCCGGAGCGCGTTTACAGCCGCGAACAGTTGCTGAATAACGTCTGGGGAACTAACGTCTATGTCGAAGACCGAACGGTTGACGTCCATATTCGCCGCCTGCGTAAAGCACTGGAACTGAGCGGCCACGATCGCATGGTACAGACGGTCCGCGGCACGGGTTATCGTTTCTCGACCCGTTTCTGAACAATGACAGGAGTGTGACGCGTGCTGGAACGTCTGTCATGGAAAAGGCTCGTCTTTGAACTGATCTTATGTTGTATTCCGGCCCTCATTCTGGGGGCTATCTTTGGCTATCTGCCGTGGTTTTTACTGGTGGCCGTGACGGGATTGCTCGTCTGGCATTTCTGGAATTTACTGCGTCTCTCCTGGTGGCTGTGGGTCGACAGAAGTATGACACCCCCGCCGGGAAGCGGGAGCTGGGAACCGCTACTCTACGGCCTGCACCAGATGCAGATGCGTAACAAAAAGCGCCGTCGTGAGCTGGGAAGCCTGATCAAACGCTTTCGCAGCGGTGCGGAGTCGCTGCCGGACGCGGTGATCCTGACGACAGAAGAAGGGACAATCTTCTGGTGTAATGGCCTCGCGCAACAGCTACTGGGCCTGCGCTGGCCGGATGATAATGGTCAGAACATCCTGAACCTTCTGCGTTATCCCGAGTTCACGCTGTATCTGAAAAAGCGGGATTTTTCGCGCCCGCACAATCTGAAGCTCAATAACGGTCGCCATCTGGAAATCCGCGTGATGCCCTACAGCGATCGGCAGTGGCTGATGGTGGCGCGGGACGTTACCCAGATGCACCAGCTTGAGGGCGCGAGACGTAACTTCTTTGCCAACGTCAGCCACGAGCTGCGTACGCCGTTGACGGTGCTTCAGGGCTACCTGGAGATGATGCAGGAGCAAACGCTTGAGGGGCCGCCGCGTGAGAAAGCGCTGCATACCATGCGGGAGCAGACGTTCCGCATGGAAGGGCTGGTCAAACAGCTGCTGACGCTTTCAAAAATTGAGGCTGCCCCGTCGCTGGCGCTAAACGACATCATTGATGTGCCGATGATGTTGCGGGTGGTGGAGCGCGAAGCCCAAACGCTGAGTCATAATCAGCACACCCTGAGTTTTGACGTTGATAACACGCTGAAAGTGCTCGGCAGTGAAGATGAGCTGCGAAGCGCTATCTCAAACCTGGTCTATAACGCCGTGAATCATACTCCGAAAGGAACGCATATCGCGGTGCGCTGGCAGCATACCCCGGCGGGCGCTGAGTTTAGCGTCGAGGATAACGGACCGGGGATTGGGCCTGAACACCTCCCGCGTCTCACCGAACGGTTCTACCGGGTGGATAAGGCGCGCTCGCGGCAGACCGGCGGGAGCGGACTGGGGCTGGCAATTGTGAAGCATGCCGTCAGCCACCACGAAAGCCGGCTCAATATCGAAAGCACCCTCGGGAAGGGCACGCGCTTTAGCTTCGTGATTCCGGAACGATTAATTGCCAAAAAGAGCGCCTGACGGCAGATGTGTCAGGCTACCTTTCCACGGGCCAGCGAATGCTGGCCCGTTTGCTTTGCAGTCAAGCGAAACGCGGATGAATATTATACGGTTGGTGCTTTTTTGTTCGCATGATTAGCCATGAGTTTTTCTTATACATGGCATATTATGTTGGTCTGCATTTTCATGCTGGCATATTGTTCTGGTTTTACGATCCCTTCTTGCCTTTAAACGTTATAAGCGTTTAAATTGCCCCCCATATACTGTCAGACCGACTGTATTTGCGTGGTAAATCGAAAAACTATTCTTCGCCACGCCAGGACGGGAGCATATCCCGCTGAAATTGAGCAAATTTTCCGCTGTTTCGTCCCGTGAGGGATGGCGAAAATCTCAACGTATTCAACACCACATCCACAGGCAGTAAGGTTTTATGACCCATCACTTGAAATCGCGTGACATTATCGCGCTGGGCTTTATGACATTTGCGCTGTTCGTTGGCGCAGGTAACATCATTTTTCCTCCAATGGTTGGCTTACAGGCGGGTGAACACGTCTGGACGGCTGCGTTTGGCTTCCTGCTTACTGCCGTGGGCCTGCCGGTACTGACCGTTATCGCGCTGGCGAAAGTCGGTGGCGGTGTGGACAGCCTCAGCACCCCGATTGGCAAAGTGGCTGGCGTTCTGCTGGCAACCGTCTGCTATCTGGCCGTTGGCCCGCTGTTCGCGACCCCGCGTACGGCGACCGTCTCCTTTGAAGTGGGTATCGCCCCGCTGACCGGTGACGGCGCGATGCCGCTGTTTATTTACAGCCTCATTTACTTCGCCATCGTGATTCTGGTTTCTCTCTATCCCGGCAAACTGCTGGATACCGTGGGTAACTTCCTGGCTCCGCTGAAAATTGTGGCGCTGATCGTGCTGGCGGTTGCGGCCATCGTCTGGCCTGCGGGGCCCATCAGCTCCGCGATGGACGCTTATCAGAACGCGGCGTTCTCAAACGGTTTCGTGAACGGCTATCTGACAATGGATACGCTCGGTGCGATGGTGTTTGGTATCGTTATCGTTAACGCCGCGCGTTCCCGCGGGGTGACCGAAGCGCGCCTGCTGACTCGCTACACCATCTGGGCTGGCCTGATGGCCGGTGTCGGCCTGACGCTGCTGTATCTGGCGCTGTTCCGTCTGGGTTCAGATAGCGCAACGCTGGTCGATCAGAGCGCAAACGGCGCGGCGATCCTGCATGCTTACGTGCAGCATACCTTTGGTGGTGCAGGCAGCATGCTGCTGGCGGCGCTGATTTTCCTGGCCTGTCTGGTGACGGCGGTGGGTCTGACCTGCGCCTGCGCGGAGTTCTTCGCTCAGTATCTGCCGCTCTCTTACCGCACGCTGGTGTTTATCCTCGGCATCTTCTCCATGGCGGTGTCAAACCTCGGTCTGAGCCACCTGATTCAGGTGTCAATTCCGGTGCTGACGGCAATCTATCCGCCATGTATCGTGCTGGTGGTGCTGAGCTTCACCCGCCCGTGGTGGCATAACTCGACGCGAATTATTGCGCCGGCCATGTTTATCAGCCTGATTTTTGGTATCCTTGACGGGATCAAAGCATCAGCATTTGCAGAAATCCTGCCAGCCTGGACACAGCGTCTGCCGCTGTCCGAGCAGGGCCTGGCCTGGCTGATGCCTTCCGTTGTAGCGCTGGTTCTGGCGATTATCTGGGACCGTGCGGCAGGGCGTCAGGTGACATCCAACGCCCATTAATCAACGGCAACAAATTGTTTAACCACGGGGCTTAAGGCCCCGTGGTTTTTTGTTTTTTTCGTGTTGAATGGCAAGATTTTAATGGAAAGCACTAACAAACTTAAACGTGGATTGAGCACCCGCCACATCCGCTTTATGGCGCTGGGCTCGGCTATCGGCACCGGTCTTTTTTATGGCTCGGCAGATGCCATCAAAATGGCCGGTCCAAGCGTTCTGCTGGCCTACATCATCGGCGGCGTGGCGGCCTATATCATCATGCGTGCGCTGGGGGAGATGTCGGTTCACAACCCCTCTGCCAGTTCCTTCTCCCGCTACGCACAAGAAAACTTAGGCCCGCTGGCCGGGTTTATCACCGGCTGGACCTACTGCTTCGAAATTCTGATTGTCGCCATTGCCGATGTGACGGCGTTTGGCATCTATATGGGGGTCTGGTTCCCCGCCGTGCCGCACTGGATCTGGGTACTGAGCGTGGTGCTGATCATCTGCGCCGTCAACCTGATGAGCGTGAAGGTGTTTGGCGAGCTGGAGTTCTGGTTCTCCTTCTTCAAGGTCGCGACCATTATCATCATGATCCTCGCTGGTTTCGGCATCATCATCTGGGGTATCGGCAACGGTGGGCAGCCAACCGGCATCCATAACCTGTGGAGCAACGGCGGCTTCTTCAGCAACGGCTGGCTCGGGATGGTCATGTCGCTTCAGATGGTCATGTTCGCCTATGGCGGTATTGAGATTATCGGCATCACCGCCGGGGAAGCGAAAGATCCGGAGAAGTCCATTCCGCGCGCCATCAACTCGGTGCCGATGCGTATCCTGGTGTTTTACGTGGGCACGTTGTTTGTGATTATGTCCATCTACCCGTGGAACCAGGTGGGCACCAACGGCAGCCCATTTGTCCTGACTTTCCAGCATATGGGCATTGCGTTTGCCGCCAGCATTCTCAACTTTGTGGTGCTGACTGCCTCGCTGTCGGCCATCAACAGTGACGTGTTCGGCGTGGGTCGTATGCTGCACGGCATGGCGGAGCAGGGCAGTGCGCCGAAGGTGTTTGCCAAAACGTCGCGTCGCGGCACCCCGTGGGTAACGGTGCTGGTCATGACCGTGGCGCTGCTGTTCTCGGTTTACCTGAATTACATCATGCCGGAGAACGTCTTCCTGGTGATTGCGTCACTGGCGACCTTTGCGACGGTGTGGGTGTGGATCATGATCCTGCTGTCGCAGATTGCGTTCCGTCGCCGCCTGTCGCCAGAAGAGGCCAAAGCGCTGAAGTTTAAAGTGCCGGGCGGCGTGCCAACGACCATTGTCGGTCTCATCTTCCTGGTCTTCATCATTGGCCTGATTGGTTATCACCCGGATACCCGTATTTCTCTGTACGTGGGCTTCGCGTGGATCGTCCTGCTGCTGGTGGGCTGGATGTTTAAATGTCGCCGCGATCGTCAGCTGGCGGAAGCACAGTAAGGTAAAAATGCCGGGTGGCGCTGCGCTTACCCGGCCTACACTCCCTTTTGCCCTGGAAAAAATCTCCTCCTCCGTTCTCCTCCCCCAATAATCCCGAACACGATGAGCTATCTTTAATCACCCTGTGGCAAGGTGACGTCAATTTCATCAAAGGGGATTCGTGATGTTAAACGCCTGGCACCTTCCGGTTGCCCCATTTGTTAAGCAAAACAAAGACAACCTTGTGATTACGCTCTGGCTGGCAGGGGACAATCAGCCTGAACGTGTGACCCTGCGCGCCGAAGTGGATAACGAAGAAACGTCGCTGAAAATGCACAAAGTGCGCAGCCAGCCGCAGCCGGGCGTCACGGCGTGGCGGGCAAATATCGATTTGCTCAGCGGGCAGCCGCGTCGCCGCTACGGCTTCAAGCTGCTGTGGAACAACCGGCAGCTGTGGTTTACCCCGCAGGGCTTCAGCCGTTTTCCTCCGGCCCGGCTGGAGCAGTTTGCCGTGGATCACCCGGATAACGGCCCGCAGTGGGTTAACGATCAGGTCTTTTACCAGATTTTCCCGGACCGCTTTGCGCGCAGCGAAAAGCGCACCGCCGATCAGGATAAGGTTTATTACCATCATGCGGTCGGTCACGACATCATTCTGAAAAAATGGGACGAGCCGCTGACCGCCCAGGCGGGGGGATCGACCTTTTACGGCGGAGATCTCGACGGTATCAGCGAAAAACTGCCGTACCTGAAAACGCTCGGCGTGACGGCGCTGTACCTGAACCCGGTGTTTAAAGCGCCAAGCGTGCACAAATACGATACGCAGGACTACCGCCACGTTGACGAGCAGTTTGGCGGTGACGAGGCGCTGCTGCGGCTGCGGCACAACACGCAAAAAGAGGGTATGCGCCTGATCCTTGATGGCGTGTTCAATCACAGCGGTGATTCTCACGCGTGGTTTGACCGTCATAATCAGTCGATGAGCGGCGCATGCCATAATCCGGACTCACCTCAGCGTGACTGGTACAGTTTTGATGAGAATGGCCGCGCCCTGGACTGGCTGGGCTACCCGAGCCTGCCGAAGCTCGATTTCCAGTCGCCATCGCTGGTGAATGAGATCTACGGCGGCGACGACAGCATCGTGCGCCACTGGCTGAAAGCGCCGTGGAACATGGACGGCTGGCGGCTGGACGTGGTGCATATGCTCGGTGAAGCGGGCGGCGCGCGGAATAACCTTCAGCATGTCGCCGCCATTACCCGGTCGGCAAAAGCGGCCCGATCGGAAGCATTCGTCTTCGGGGAGCACTTTGGCGACGCGCGTCAGTGGTTGCAGGCTGATGCAGAAGACGCGGCGATGAACTATCGCGGCTTCACCTTCCCGCTGTGGGGTTTCCTCGCTAACACCGATATCTCTTACGATCCGCAGCATATTGACGCCGAAACCTGCATGGCGTGGATGGAAAACTATCGCGCTGGCCTGTCGCATCAGCAGCAGCTGCGGATGTTTAACCAGCTCGACAGCCATGATACCGCGCGCTTTAGATCATTGCTGGGTAAAGATGTGGCGCGTCTGCCGCTGGCGGTGACCTGGCTCTTTACCTGGCCGGGCGTACCCTGCATCTACTATGGCGATGAAGTGGGGCTGGAGGGGAATAACGATCCGTTCTGCCGTAAAACCTTCCCGTGGGAGAGTGAAAAACAGGATCAGGATCTGTTCAGCCTGTACCAGCGTATGGCGACGCTGCGCAGGCAGAGTCAGGCCCTGCGCTACGGGGGCTGCCAGGTGATGTACGCCCACGATAACGTAGTGGTCTTTGTCCGCGTCTATAACCAGCAGCGCGTACTGGTGGCGATCAACCGGGGCGAGGCGTGTGAAGTGGTGCTGGAAGATTCACCGCTGCTGGCCGGTAAAACGTGGAAGAGCAAAGAGGGTAAAGCGACGTTCCAGGAGAGCGTGCTCACGCTGCCCGCGATCTCCGCTGCGGTCTGGTTCGGCAGCTAAGCGCAGGCAGAATAGTTTTCACCTTTTAAGATGGCGCAAATGCAACGATTTGTGTCAATCTTAGCGGATCGTTTACGGTGAAGGTGGAAACATGGACGAGCTTTACATCCTTGGCTGTTTGTTCCTGGTTTTTGCGCTGGTCGTGGCACCTGTGCTCGCGGTGATAGGCTTTAACCGAAGCACGGCGGCGCGGCAGGAGATCGCCCGGCTTCGCCAGCGCATTGAGGCGCTTGAGCAGCGCGGTGTCACTGAGAAAGCGCCGGAGCCGGTGGAGACGCCAGCGCCGGTGCCAGAAGCCGTTACCGCACCTGTCGATCCCTGGCGTCCCGAACCGCCCGTCACTGAAGCGGAACCTGCGCCTGTACCGGCGGCAAAACGGCCTTCCGCCTTTGGCGGCATCCTGTCCTCGCTGACGCGCTGGTTTATGCAGGGCAATCCGCTGGCAAAACTGGGGATTGTACTGCTCTTCCTCGGCCTCTCTTTCCTGCTGCGCTATACCGTTGAACATTCACTGTTTCCGCTTGAACTGCGTCTTGCCGCCACGGCGCTGTTTGCCATGGTTCTGCTGGCCGTTGGATGGCGGCTGCGGCACAGGCAGCGGATCTACGCGCTGATCCTCCAGGGCGGGGCGACCGGCGTGCTTTATCTGACCGTCTTTGGCGCATTCCGGCTGTGGCAAATGCTGCCGATGACGCTGGCGTTTGCGCTGCTGGTGGTGATTTGCGCGGCGAGCGTCGGGCTGGCCGTGCTGCAAAAGGCGCTGAGCCTTGCCATGCTGGCGAGCCTCGGCGGATACCTTGCGCCGCTGCTGTTGTCTACCGGAGGCGGCAGCGTTGTGGCGCTGTTCTCCTTCTATCTCCTGCTTTCCATCGGCATTCTCGCCATCAGCATCTGGCAGCACTGGCGCGAGCTCAACCTGCTCGGGCTGCTCTTCACGTTTGGCGTTGGCGGGGTATGGGGGCTGAGCGACTACCAGCCGGAAGACTATGCTATCTGTCAGCTGTTCCTGATTGCCAATACGCTTATTTTTGGCGTGTTTAGCGTGGCGCTGTCGCTGCGGGCGCAGGAAAAAGGCAAACAGATTATTGACGGCGCACTGCTGTTTGCTCCGCCGCTGATTGGTTTTGGGATGCAGTATGGCATGACGTCTCACTGGACGTACGGCCCGGCGCTCAGCGCGCTGGGCTATGGGGCGTTTTATCTCTCACTGGCGTTTCTCGCACTGCGACGCTATCCGTCTGTCGGGCGGCCACTGATTATGGCGGCGCTGGCGATCGGCGGCGGGTTTGCCACGCTTGCCATTCCGCTGGCGCTTTCAGCGCGCTGGACGGCGATGGCCTGGGCGCTGGAAGGGTTGGGAATTCTCTGGCTGGGCGTGCAACAGCAGCAGCGGCGCATGAGCTATAGCGGGACGGCGCTGCTGGTGCTGGCGCTCGGCAGCGCGATATGGGCGCAAATGGACGGCGTCACCTCGTTGAGCCTGCTGCTTATTTTCGCAGTGCTCAGTCTTTGCTGGCTGGCTGCGGCCTGGCTGTGGCAGAAAATCGCACAGCCGGGCAGTTGGGCATTGCTGGCCGGTGGGCTGCTGTTCTGGTTAGTGGCGCTGCTGGGCGCGTCGCAGCTGTTCCTGAAGCAGGAGTTATCGGTTCTGGAAGGCGTAATGGCGCTGACGGCGGCGTCGGCCTGGGGATGGCGGCAGGCTGCCGCTCGTCTGGCGTGGCGGGAGCTGGATGCCAGCAAATGGCTGCTGTGGCCGGTGATGCTGCTGATGGTGCTGTATCAGATCTGGCAACAGCAAATCCTGGCGGTCGGCTGGGCAAATCTGGCCTGGGCTATTGCGCTGCCTGCCGCCCTGATGCTGCTGCGGCGCGACGAAGATAAACTTCTGCCGCGCATCTCAATGGGGCTGCATCTGTCGCTGGTGTGGATGATTTTACTCGCCATAGCCGCCGAGCTTTACTGGTTTGCCCGCTCCCTGCCGTGGGGCATGGCGGCCTGGGGAAGCGGCATTGCGATGGCTGTTGGCGGTGGGGTGATTATGGCGCTCTCCGCGGCCGTACGGCGTCGCGGGTGGCCGTTCCGGGTATGGCCTGCGCTCTACGCCTGCCTTGCCGCGATCCCTGTGGTTGTGGCGCTGGTGGTATTGCTGGTCGTGACCAATTTGCAGGACGGTGTGGTCTATCAACAGACATGGCTGCCGCTGGTGAACCCGCTTGAGGAAGGGGCGGCGTTCGCGCTGCTGGGGCTGGTGGTGTTTTATCGGGAAGTGGATCGCTACTATCCGGCATCGCTTGCGCAGTCCCGTCCGTGGCCCGCCGTTGTGCTGATGGCCCTGGGTTTCTGGTGGCTTAACGGCGCATTGCTGCGCGCGCTGGCGTGGTACGGCGAGGTGGCCTGGAATTGGGAGTCGTTGTGGCATTCGCGGCTTATCCAGACCACTTTTGCCCTGTTCTGGATGTTCTGCGCGCTGGTGGTCATGATCCGCGCCACCCGTCACGCCTCCCGTCAGCAGTGGCTTGGCGGTGCGGCGCTACTGGGGGTGGTCATGCTCAAACTGATGCTGGTGGACAGCGCGGGCGGTGGCGGCCTGGCGCGCGCCGTCGCGTTTATTGGCGTGGCGATCCTGGTCCTGATTGTGGGCTATTTCTCGCCGCTACCGCCTAAAGCAGGAGAAGAAAAATGAAATGGATGAACGCGGTTGTTTGTGCGGCACTGCTGGCCGTGGCCGGTCCGGCATTCAGCGAGGGCGCGCCAGCGGAATCCCCGCGGGATTATGCCTATGGCCTGTCCCTTGATACCTCTGCCTCTTCGCCGTGGTATCGGGTCATGCTGCCGCTGGCGGTTTATCAGCAGAGCACATCGCCCGATCTGCGCGACGTGCGCGTGTTTAATCAGTCGGGCGAGCCGGTACCGTTCAGCCTGGTTACCACGACGCGTCCGCAGCCGGCACCGACCACCACGGCGCTGCGCCTCTTTGCGCTTAACGCCTCGCCGGGCGGAGAAGAGGACAGCGGCGATAAAATTATGCTACGGGCCAGAAACGGCGTGGAAATTGTGCTGGAAGGGCAACACGCGGCGGCTGCCGGACAGCACTATCTGCTGACCCTGCCGGAAAACGCGACGGAGGTTCCGCTCTCTCAGCTCCAGCTTTTCTGGGACACGCCGCAGGGCTCCTGGCAGGGGACGGCATCGGTCTATTACAGCGAGGATCTGAAAAACTGGTATACCCTGCGCGAAGAGATGCCCCTGCTGGACGTGATGAGTGGACAGGATCGCCTGAAGCTCGACCGCATTGATACCGATCTGGTGTTATCGCCTGAGGGGAATCGTTATCTGCTGCTGGTGCTGAACACGGGGCGTTCTGCCCTGACGTTAACCGGCGTCAACGCGATTAACGCGACTGAACAGCCGGAATCTGAGCACATTAGCCTGGCGGGAGAGGGGGAGCGGTTATCCGAAAGCGAAGCCGTGTGGCGCTGGAAACATCCGCAGCCTCTGAGTGCGATCGGCTTCATGCTGAATGGCGACGGTGTTCTCCCGGCAGAAATAGCCTGGCGGGAGGCGGATAAGGATCGGTGGCATACGCTGAAAAAAGAGGTGATCTACCAGCTCGGCGGCAAAACGTCTGAACCTGTTCCGCTCCCTGGCGGGCTGGTCGAGGCGGTAAAAATCAAGACCCTCAATGCGCGTTTGCCTGAGAACCTGCCTGGCGTGACCGGGCAACGCGTGCGCTACGATCTGGTGTTTAACGCGCAGGGGAAGGGGCCGTACCTGCTCGCGTGGGGGAACGGGGCTGCGAAACCGGCGAGCGTGGAGACGGATATGCTGATCCCGACCGAACTGCGTAAAACCTACGATCTGGCAGCCCTGCCGATGGCGGATACGCTGGAACCTGTCCCGCTGGGTGGCGAGGCGCGTTTAACCGCGACGTCTGCGGCTGAGCAGGAAAGCAGAATGAAAACGCTGATGGTCTGGGGCGTACTGATTGCGGGGGTGATGGTGCTTGCGGGTATGGCATGGCGCATCTGGCGCGAGGTAAAAAAAGACGGCGCAGCATAAGCCAAAAAAAACCCGCGTATTCGCGGGTTTTTTCGTAAACCGTGCCGATTACAGGCTGGATACGTTCTCAGACAGGTATTTAGCTACGCCGTCTGGGGAAGCCGCCATACCTTCTTTACCTTTTTCCCACTGAGCCGGGCACACTTCACCGTGCTCTTCGTGGAACTGGAGCGCGTCAACCATGCGCAGCATTTCGTCGATGTTACGACCCAGCGGCAGATCGTTCACAACCTGGTGACGAACGATGCCGTTCGCGTCGATCAGGAAAGAACCACGCAGTGCAACGCCAGCGTCCGGATGTTCGATACCGTAAGCCTGCTGGATTTCGCGTTTGATGTCCGCAACCATCGCGTATTTCACTGCACCGATGCCGCCGTTTTCGACAGGGGTGTTACGCCATGCGTTGTGTACAAATTCAGAGTCGAAGGAGACGCCAACCACTTCCACGCCACGCTTCTGGAATTCTTCGTAACGTTTGTCGAACGCGATCAGCTCAGACGGGCAAACGAAAGTGAAGTCCATTGGCCAGAAGAACAGAACGGTCGCTTTACCGTTGGTGTGCTGTTTGAAGTTGAAGTTTTCAACGATTTCACCATTGCCCAGAACGGCGGCAGCTGTAAAATCCGGAGCCGGACGAGTTACCAGAACCATATGATTCTCCTGTAGATACTAAGGTTATTTGGAACGCAACGCGGGCCAGTATAGAGGCAGTACGGGAATAAGACAAAGAGGTGGTAACAATCGTTCCACCAGCTTTTACCTATCAATCGAACCGACTTCACAGTTCTTTATTTTTCGCCTGCGTCATCATACGCGGGTAGAACTGCCAGAAGCGGGTTTCCAGCGCATCATAATGTTCATCCAGGTCATGCCATGAGTCGCGCAGCGCGTCCAGACGCGGTCGACGGCTCGCCATGCCGTTCAGGACGTTCTGAATGAAATCCATCTCGCGGTATCGCTCCAGCCAGCGTTCAGACCAGAGATAGTTATTCAGATTCACAAAGCGCGGCGGGGAGTCCGGCAAAATGATCGACACCTGCGCGTGGGCGTAGCGCACAAACTCAGGCAGCGACATATCAGGCGACAGCCGGGACCAGTGGCGCGACAGGAAATGATCCCACATGACGTCGAGCGTGATCGGCGCCACGCGTCGGGTTTCGGGGCGGAACCAGGCTTTGGCTTCCGTCACTTCCGGCAGGTTATCGGTCAGCACGTCGATGCGGCGGTGCATAAAAATCCCGTCGACAACCTCAGGGGAGTACGCTTCCGCGGGGTTGCCGCGTACAAAATCGGCCAGCAAATTGCCGGAGAGGGAGCTGTCCGCGAGATGAGCGAGATGCAGGTGAGCGAGAAAATTCATGCGTTTTCGTTGTCCGGTGGCGGCTAGTTGTTGCAGCAAAAGGGTGTGAGCACTAGACTATGCCGCCTGTTTTTAAGTCACGAGTATACGTCATGCGCGTCGCCGATTTCTCCTTTGAACTACCTGAATCCCTGATTGCTCACTACCCCATGCCTGAGCGTAGCAGCTGTCGCTTGCTGTCACTGGACGGGCCAACGGGCGCGCTGACGCACGGTACTTTCACCGATCTGCTCGACAAGCTCAACCCTGGCGATCTGCTGGTCTTTAACAATACCCGCGTGATCCCGGCGCGTCTGTTTGGCCGTAAAGCCAGCGGCGGTAAGATTGAGGTGCTGGTCGAACGTATGCTCGATGATAAACGTATTCTGGCACATATTCGCGCCTCTAAAGCGCCGAAGCCGGGCGCTGAACTGCTGCTGGGGGATGACGAGAGCATCAAAGCGACCATGACTGCGCGTCACGACGCGCTATTTGAAGTGGAATTCAACGACGAGCGCACGGTGCTCGATATCCTCAACGCCATCGGCCACATGCCGCTGCCGCCGTATATTGAGCGCCCGGACGAAGAGGCCGACCGCGAGCTGTATCAGACCGTCTACAGCCAGAAGCCTGGCGCGGTGGCGGCGCCAACGGCGGGCCTGCACTTTGATGAACCGCTGCTGGAAAAGCTGCGCGCCAAGGGCATTGAGATGGCCTTCGTGACGCTGCACGTCGGCGCGGGTACCTTCCAGCCGGTGCGCGTGGACAGCATCGAAGACCACATCATGCACTCTGAGTATGCCGAAGTGCCACAGGAGGTTGTGGATGCGGTGCTGGCGGCGAAAGCGCGCGGTAATCGCGTCGTGGCCGTCGGTACAACGTCGGTACGTTCCCTTGAGAGCGCTGCGCAGGCCGCGAAAAGCGAGCTGATTGAGCCGTTCTTTGGCGATACGCAGATCTTTATCTACCCGGGCTATCAGTACAAAGTCATTGATGCGCTGGTGACCAACTTCCATCTGCCTGAATCGACGTTGATTATGCTGGTTTCCGCGTTTGCGGGGTATCAGCATACGATGAACGCCTACAAGTCTGCGGTAGAACAAAAATATCGCTTTTTTAGCTACGGTGACGCGATGTTTATCACGTACAATCCGCAGGCTTTGAATGAGCGTGTCGGGGAATAAGTCCGCGGCACCGTATTACAACGTTGGACTGTTTTTCTGACGTCGGAGAAAAAATGAAATTTGAACTCGATACCACCGATGGCCGCGCGCGTCGCGGTCGTCTGGTGTTTGATCGCGGCGTGGTAGAAACCCCCGCGTTTATGCCTGTGGGCACGTACGGCACCGTAAAAGGAATGACGCCGGAAGAAGTTGAAGCCACTGGCGCACAGATTATCCTCGGCAACACCTTCCACCTGTGGCTGCGTCCGGGCCAGGAGATTATGAAGCTCCACGGCGACCTGCACGATTTCATGCAGTGGAAAGGCCCGATCCTCACCGACTCCGGCGGTTTCCAGGTCTTCAGCCTGGGCGATATCCGTAAGATCACTGAGCAGGGCGTACACTTCCGTAACCCGATCAACGGCGATCCAATCTTCCTCGATCCGGAAAAATCCATGGAGATTCAGTACGATCTCGGCTCCGATATCGTAATGATCTTCGACGAATGTACGCCATACCCGGCGGACTGGGACTACGCCAAACGCTCAATGGAGATGTCCCTGCGTTGGGCGAAGCGTAGCCGCGACCGTTTTGACGCCCTGCAAAACAAAAATGCGCTGTTCGGCATTATCCAGGGCAGCGTTTACGAAGATTTACGCGATATCTCGGTTAAAGGTCTGGTAGAGATAGGCTTTGATGGCTACGCTGTCGGCGGTTTGGCTGTGGGTGAGCCGAAGGAAGACATGCACCGCATTCTGGAGCATGTCTGCCCGCAAATCCCGGCGGATAAACCACGATACCTGATGGGTGTGGGTAAACCAGAAGATCTGGTGGAAGGCGTACGTCGCGGCATTGATATGTTCGACTGCGTTATGCCAACCCGAAACGCGCGTAACGGTCATTTGTTCGTTACCGATGGCGTGGTGAAAATCCGTAACGCGAAGCATAAGAGTGACACCAGCCCGCTCGATTCCGAGTGCGATTGCTATACCTGTCGCAATTATTCTCGCGCGTATCTGCATCATCTCGATCGTTGCAACGAGATTTTGGGGGCGCGTCTCAATACCATTCATAATCTTCGTTATTATCAGCGCTTAATGGCTGGTTTACGTAAGGCTATCGAAGAGGGTAAATTAGAGAGCTTCGTGACCGATTTCTACCAACGTCAGGGGCGGGATGTTCCACCGTTGAACGTTGATTAATTTTAATAATGAGGGAATTTGAATGAGCTTTTTTATTTCTGATGCGGTAGCAGCAACGGGTGCACCAGCGCAGGGCAGCCCGATGTCTCTGATTCTGATGCTGGTTGTGTTTGGTCTGATCTTCTACTTCATGATCCTGCGTCCACAGCAGAAGCGTACTAAAGAGCACAAAAACCTGATGAACTCCATCGCTAAGGGCGATGAAGTCCTGACCAATGGTGGTCTGGTGGGTCGCGTAACCAAAGTAGCGGAAAACGGCTACATTGCTATCGCCCTCAACGACACCACTGAAGTGGTTATCAAACGTGACTTCGTAGCTGCCGTTCTGCCGAAAGGCACCATGAAGGCGCTGTAATCCCAACTTTTCCCAAAGGGAACTGCCGTGTTAAACCGTTATCCTTTGTGGAAGTACATCATGCTGGTCGTCGTGATTATCGTCGGCCTGCTGTACGCGCTTCCCAACCTGTATGGTGAGGATCCGGCCGTTCAAATCACTGGCGCGCGCGGTGTCGCCGCCAGTGAGCAAACGCTGATCCAGGTCCAGAAAACGTTACAAGAAGAAAAAATTACCGCTAAGTCTGTGGCACTGGAAGAGGGCGCAATTCTTGCTCGCTTCGACACCACCGACACGCAGCTCCGCGCACGTGAAGCGCTGATGGGCGTGCTGGGTGATAAATATGTCGTGGCGCTTAACCTTGCTCCTGCAACCCCACGCTGGCTGGCTGCGCTGAACGCAGAGCCAATGAAACTGGGTCTTGACCTGCGTGGCGGCGTTCACTTCCTGATGGAAGTGGATATGGATACCGCGCTCGGCAAGCTACAGGAACAGAATATCGACAGCCTGCGCAGCGATCTGCGCGATAAGGGCATTCCGTACACCACCGTACGTAAAGAAGATAACTACGGCCTGAGCATCACGTTCCGCGACAGCGCGGCACGCGATCAGGCTGTGACGTATCTGTCTCAGCGTCACCGCGATCTGGTGATCACCTCTCAGGGCAGCAACCAGCTGCGTGCGGTAATGACCGACGCGCGTCTGAGTGAAGCACGTGAATACGCCGTTCAGCAGAACATTAACATTCTGCGTAACCGTGTAAACCAGCTGGGCGTGGCTGAGCCACTGGTACAGCGTCAGGGTGCTGACCGTATCGTGGTCGAACTGCCGGGTATCCAGGATACCGCCCGTGCGAAAGAGATTCTGGGCGCGACTGCGACCCTGGAGTTCCGTCTGGTTAACTCCAATGTCGACCAGGCTGCTGCGGCTTCAGGCCGTGTGCCGGGCGATTCTGAAGTGAAACAGACCCGCGAAGGCCAGCCGGTTGTGCTGTACAAACGCGTGATCCTGACCGGTGACCATATTACCGACTCCACTTCAAGCCAGGATGAGTACAACCAGCCGCAGGTTAACATCTCGCTGGATAGCGCAGGTGGCAACATCATGTCTAACTTCACCAAGGACAACATCGGCAAGCCGATGGCGACCCTGTTCGTGGAGTACAAAGACAGCGGTAAGAAAGACGCCAATGGCCGTGCCGTGCTGGTGAAAGAGGAAGAGGTGATTAACATCGCCAACATCCAGTCTCGTCTGGGTAACAGCTTCCGTATTACCGGTATCAGCAACCCGAACGAAGCGCGTCAGCTCTCTCTGCTGCTGCGTGCCGGTGCGCTGATTGCGCCAATTCAGATTGTTGAAGAACGTACCATCGGTCCAACCCTGGGTATGCAGAACATCAAACAGGGTCTGGAAGCGTGTCTGGCCGGTCTGGCGGTGTCCATCATCTTCATGATCTTCTTCTATAAGAAGTTCGGCCTGATTGCGACCTCCGCGCTGATTGCCAACCTGGTGCTGATCATCGGTATCATGTCCCTGCTGCCGGGGGCGACGCTGACCATGCCGGGGATTGCGGGTATCGTTCTAACCCTTGCGGTGGCGGTCGACGCCAACGTACTGATAAACGAACGTATCAAAGAAGAGCTGAGCAACGGTCGTTCTGTACAGCAGGCGATCGAAGAAGGCTACAAAGGGGCGTTCAGCTCCATCTTCGATGCGAACGTAACAACACTGATTAAGGTTCTTATCCTGTATGCAGTGGGTACTGGCGCGATCAAAGGCTTTGCGATTACTACCGGTATCGGTGTCGCAACGTCGATGTTTACCGCTATTGTCGGCACCCGTGCCATCGTGAACCTGCTGTACGGCGGCAAGCGCGTCAAAAAGCTGTCTATCTGAGGAGTGCGTTGTGGCACAGGAATATACTGTTGAACAATTGAACCACGGCCGTAAAGTCTGGGACTTTATGCGCTGGGACTACTGGGCCTTCGGCATTTCAGGTTTTCTGCTGATCTTGTCCATCGTCATTATGGGCGTGAAAGGCTTTAACTGGGGTCTGGATTTCACCGGTGGTACGGTGATTGAAATTACCCTGGAAAAACCGGTCGATATGGACCAGATGCGTGAGTCTCTGCAAAAAGCGGGCTTTGAAGAGCCGCTGCTACAGAACTTTGGCAGCAGCCGCGACATCATGGTGCGTATGCCGCCGGTACACGATGCCAACGGCAGCCAGGAGCTGGGCAGCAAGGTCGTCCAGGTTATTAACGAAACGACCAGCCAGGATGCAACGGTTAAGCGTATTGAGTTTGTCGGCCCGAGCGTTGGTGCTGACCTGGCGCAGACCGGTGCGATGGCGCTGCTGGTGGCGCTGATCTCGATCCTGATTTACGTCGGTTTCCGCTTTGAGTGGCGACTGGCGGCAGGCGTGGTTATCGCCCTGGCGCACGACGTGGTGATCACCATGGGCATACTGTCTCTGTTCCACATTGAGATTGACCTGACGATTGTGGCATCCCTGATGTCCGTTATCGGTTACTCACTGAACGACAGTATCGTGGTATCTGACCGTATTCGTGAAAACTTCCGTAAGATCCGTCGCGGCACGCCGTACGAAATCTTTAACGTGTCGTTGACCCAGACGTTGCACCGTACGTTGATCACCTCCGGCACCACCCTGATGGTGATCCTGATGCTGTTCCTGTTCGGTGGCCCAGTGCTGGAAGGCTTCTCGCTGACCATGCTGATCGGTGTGTCTATCGGTACGGCCTCGTCTATCTACGTCGCGTCCGCACTGGCGCTGAAGCTGGGCATGAAGCGCGAGCATCTGATCCAGCAGAAAGTCGAGAAAGAAGGGGCGGATCAGCCGTCCATTCTGCCGTAAGAGTCTTATGTAGTATCGAAATCCCGGCCTGTTGGCCGGGATTTTTTTTGTCTGCATCTCACAAACACTCCTGACAGTATGCTGTCAGGAGCCCTGTCGTAGACTCCTTCTGAACCCTAACAACAGGCAGGAGGACGTATGAAAAGTGTTATTAACTGGTTTGAAATTCCGGTCGCCGATATGGATCGCGCCATCAAATTTTATGAGTCGGTGATGCAGGTCGCGCTGCGGCGCGAGAAGATTGACGTGGCTGATCTGGCGATTTTCCCGCACGAGGATCCGGCCACCGGCGGCGCGCTGGCGAAATTTGACGGCGTTACACCGTCTTCGCAGGGCGCTATTATCTACCTGCATACTGACAATCTGGCGGCCACGCTCGATCGTATTGCTTCTGCGGGCGGTGAGTGCGTGTTTGGCCCGCTGGAACTGCCGCAAGGCATTGGCACTATAGCCCTGTTTACCGACAGCGAAGGTAATCGCGTCGGCCTCCATCAACCGGTATGAGAGTAAACCGATGACCCGACGCGCTGACCGTTTGTTCCAGATTGTGCAGATCCTTCGGGGCAGGCGTCTGACAACGGCAGCGCATCTGGCGGAAAGGCTTGGCGTGTCCGAGCGCACGGTGTACCGCGATATCCGCGACCTGTCGCTTTCCGGCGTGCCGGTGGAAGGCGAGGCGGGAAGCGGATATCGGCTGATGTCGGGTTTTGATTTACCCCCGCTGATGCTGACCAACAAAGAGTCCGAGGCGCTGATGGTGGCGATTCGCCTGCTCAAAACCTGGGGCGGGGAATCGCTGTCGCGCGAGCTGGAGTCGGCCCAGGAAAAAGTGCTGGCGATCCTGCCAGAAGAGAGCCGCCGCAAAGCTGAGCAGACGCGGATTTACGCGCCGGATATTGCCCTTCAGCCCCATTCCCGTAGTGGTTTCGACGTGATCCATCAGGCGATTTCCGCCCAGCGCGTGCTGGCGCTGCATTATCGTGATGAGGCCGGGCAGTTAACCTGGCGTGAGGTGCAGCCGCTTGGGCTGTTCTTCTGGGGGGAGCACTGGCTGTTGGCTGCGTGGTGCGAGCGACGCGATGACTACCGCTGTTTCCGGCTCGACCGATGCCTCAATATTGTGCAGACGGAGAGGCGGTTTAGCGAGAGTGCGGACAGGTCATTGGCAGATTTTTTGCGCAAGGTGAGGCAGTAAAAAGCCGGGGGGCGGCTACGCCTTACCCGGCCTACATTCGGATCGTAGGCCCGGTAAGCGTAGCGCCACCGGGCGGAATCCGCACTGATTAGAAGTTGTAACCCACGACCAGGTAACCACCCCAACCGGTAGAGCGAACGCTGAAGTCGCCGTTGCCAAAGTTCAGGCTGGCGTCGTCGTTCCACTGGCCACCGTTGTGCCAGTAACGCGCAACAACAGAGTAGTGCCAGTGATCGTAGTTCAGCGCCAGGATGTGGCTGGACGCGATGGAGTCGTTAGTGCGCGCTTTTCTGCCGTTCAGGTCGCGGAAATCGTTATCGCCCAGGTCTGAACCCCAGTCAAAGTTGGTGAAGCCGATATAGCTCAGGTTACCGCCCCACAGTTGGGTAATTGGCACGAAGTATTTCACTTTGAAACGGTAGCCGTCCCACTCGTTCTCGTTCGCGGCGCCGTAGTTCTGCCACTGGTATTTTGCGTAGACGTTCATGGACAGGCTCATCGGCAGGCCAGTCTCAATGTCTGTACCCAGACCCATGTACCAGGTGCTCTGGCGACCGGACTTGTTGCGACCCATGTCGTAGATGTAGTTGTTTGCGAAATACCACTCTTTGAACGGACCAAACGCCAGACTGGTACCGGTCAGTTTATCAATGGAGAAGCGGGGTTCGATC
This sequence comes from Enterobacter sp. MGH 33, assembly GCF_000534535.1. Taxonomy (NCBI): domain Bacteria; kingdom Pseudomonadati; phylum Pseudomonadota; class Gammaproteobacteria; order Enterobacterales; family Enterobacteriaceae; genus Enterobacter; species Enterobacter sp. MGH 33. The sequence continues at coordinate 1,310,503 of NZ_KI973212.1, forward strand.
TCCATGAACAGTGGGGAACCGTGGTTCCAAATACCTTTCGCGTCGGTGTTACCGCCGAAGAATACCGGTGCGTCCATGTAGCCATAGAAATCAAACCAGTCTTTTTTAGCGAATGCTTCGTACTCGAGGTAGGTATCGTTACGGATCTGCGGTCCGAAACGGGTATGGTAGCTGCCTACAACGTTAACGCTCTGATGCCACCAGTCGGAGAGGTATTGTGGTTTGTCGTTTTCCGCTGCGTTAACAGTGAAAGAGGTGGAGAGTGCCAGAACTGCACCGGCTGCGAGTAATGTTTTTTTCATAATCATGCCACTGATTGAAATTCCCTTCCGGGAGTGAAAAATGCGCGAATTGCGTTTCTAAATATTTCGTATTTCTGCGGAGCCTATTATAGGAATCCTTGCTCACAAAAATATGTGTTGTTTCACATATCTCTCACATACGTAATCGATTGCGTTCACGTTTGCGTACTTTAGACGGGCGGGATTGTAGCGGCAATCATTTATGTTGCCAATCCATACGAAATGTAAATGTTAGCGGAGTGACATTTCACTCCGCTAGAAGGGCGGGTTATTGCGCGGCGGGTTGAATGTCGTGAATACGGATAAAGCCCAGCTGTTCTGGGGTCAGTCCGCTCAGCTGGAGCGGGATATCAACATCGCTCGGCGCCAGCGTGCTGGCGGGGGCGGTGAAGAGCTGATTCTTCACGTTCACTTCCTGATAGCTCTCCGTGGTGCCCTGAATCTGGCCCCACTCTACGGTGCCGCTGAACGCGGGAAGCGGATCGTTGGACTCACCCTGAATGCGTAATGTTGCGCGAGTACCATCGGCATTCGCTGCAACATTCACCACAGACATCTTTAGCGTGCCAATCTGGCTGTTCAGACGCGCGGGCGTGTTTGCACCTGGCAATAAATAAACGCCATTGCTGGATTTGGCATTGAGCGCGTTCTGCTGGGTGATCTTCACGGTTTCTTTGTTAAGTTTGTCCATCGCCACGTTAAGCGTATTCACGCTTTGTTTCATCTCACGGACTTCGCTTTGCTGTGCGCAGGCGCTGAGCGTGAACAGGCTCCCCACCAGCACTATTTTCAGGTAACGTCTTGTCATTGCGTTTAATTCCTTGAAATCACAGATTGCTGCAATGGTAGACAGGATAGTGCCGTCAGGCATAGATCCTTTGTCTCAAAAAGCTCTTCCTTTGTTGTCGGGCCAGTTCAGGGTAAAATAGAAATCAGTTAACCAGATAACAGGGACATCGTATGCATTGCCCATTTTGCTCCGCTGTGGATACCAAAGTCATCGACTCGCGTCTTGTAGGCGAAGGGTCTTCCGTGCGTCGTCGTCGGCAGTGTCTGGTGTGCAACGAGCGTTTTACCACCTTTGAGGTGGCAGAGCTGGTAATGCCGCGCGTGGTAAAAAGTAACGATGTGCGCGAACCGTTCAATGAAGAGAAACTGCGTAGCGGGATGCTCAAGGCGCTGGAAAAACGGCCCGTCAGCTCCGATGACGTCGAAATGGCGTTAAACCATATTAAATCTTATCTGCGGGGGTTAGGCGAGCGCGAAGTGCCGAGCAAAATGATCGGCAATCTGGTGATGGAACAGCTGAAGAAGCTCGATAAAGTCGCCTATATCCGCTTTGCCTCCGTTTACCGCAGCTTCGAAGACATTAAAGAGTTTGGCGAAGAGATCGCCCGCTTACAGGATTAAGCCCATGCACGATGAGATGTACATGGCGCGCGCCATGAAGCTGGCGCAGCGCGGTCGGTTTACCACTCACCCTAACCCCAATGTCGGGTGCGTCATTGTTAAAGATGGCGAGATCGTGGGGGAAGGTTTTCACTACCGCGCAGGCGAGCCGCATGCTGAAGTGCATGCCCTGCGCATGGCGGGTGAGAAAGCGCGTGGCGCGACGGCCTATGTGACGCTGGAGCCATGCAGCCATCACGGACGTACGCCGCCGTGCTGTGAGGCGCTGATTGCGGCGGGCGTCTCGCGCGTTGTTGCCGCCATGCAGGATCCTAATCCGCAGGTGGCGGGCCGCGGGCTGTATCGTCTGCAACAGGAAGGCATCGACGTCAGCCACGGCCTGATGATGCAGGATGCCGAAAACATCAACAAAGGCTTCCTGAAGCGTATGCGCACCGGCTTCCCGTTTATCCAGCTTAAGCTTGGCGCGTCACTGGATGGCCGCACGGCGATGGCGAACGGCGAGAGCCAGTGGATCACCTCGCCGCAGGCAAGGCGCGATGTGCAACGTCTGCGCGCGCAAAGCCATGCTATTCTCACCAGCAGTGAAACGGTACTGGCTGACGATCCGGCCATGACCGTGCGCTGGGAAGAGCTGAATGCGGATACGCAGGCGCTCTATCCGCAGGAGAACCTGCGTCAGCCGCTGCGCATTATTGTTGATAGCCAGAACCGCGTGACGCCGGAGCACCGCATCGTGCAGCAGCCGGGTGAAACCTGGATTGCCCGCACCAAAGAATATACGCGCGAGTGGCCGGAAGGCGTGCGCAGCATTATGGTGCCGGAACATAACGGGCATCTCGATCTCGTGGTGCTGATGATGTTGCTCGGCAAACAGCAGGTCAACAGCATCTGGGTTGAAGCCGGTCCGACGCTCGCCGGCGCACTGCTTCAGGCGGGGCTGGTGGATGAGCTTCTCGTCTACGTTGCGCCTAAACTGTTAGGTAATGACGCGCGCGGCCTGTTTGTGCTGCCCGGCCTTGAAAAACTGGCCGATGCGCCGCAACTCTCATTCAGCGAGATTCGTCCGGTAGGCCCGGATGTCTGCCTCCATTTAACGACAGCGTAATTGCTCCTGAAATAGGGAAGCAGTGCGCAAAGTATTATGATAAAATCCGCCCCCCTGCGGGGCCAAATGAACCCGTAAAGGAAGAGTATGAACATTATTGAAGCTGCTGTAGCTACCCCGGACGCTCGCGTCGCCATCACCATTGCGCGTTTCAACAACTTCATCAACGATAGCCTGCTGGAAGGTGCGGTTGACGCCCTGAAACGTATCGGCCAGGTTAAAGATGACAACATTACCGTCGTTTGGGTACCAGGTGCTTACGAACTGCCACTGGCAGCGGGCGCGCTGGCGAAAACCGGTAAATACGACGCGGTGATTGCGCTGGGTACCGTTATTCGTGGCGGCACTGCGCACTTCGAATACGTTGCGGGCGGTGCAAGCAACGGTCTGGCACACGTTGCACAGGATGCTGAAATCCCTGTCGCGTTCGGCGTGCTGACCACCGAAAGTATTGAACAAGCCATCGAACGTGCTGGCACTAAAGCCGGTAACAAAGGTGCAGAAGCTGCACTGACCGCGCTTGAAATGATCAATGTATTGAAAGCCATCAAGGCCTGATTTTTTTGTAAGGGGAATTCCGTGAAACCTGCTGCTCGTCGCCGCGCCCGTGAATGTGCCGTCCAGGCACTTTACTCCTGGCAGTTGTCCCAGAACGACATCGCTGATGTTGAATACCAGTTCCTGTCAGAACAGGACGTGAAAGACGTTGACGTTCTGTACTTCCGTGAACTGCTGTCGGGAGTGGCGACTAATAGCGCGTATCTCGATGGTCTGATGAAGCCATACCTGTCCCGTCTGCTCGAAGAGCTGGGCCAGGTCGAAAAAGCAGTGTTGCGTATCGCGCTGTTTGAGCTGTCTAAACGTGATGATGTGCCGTACAAAGTGGCCATCAACGAAGCGATCGAACTGGCGAAAACCTTCGGCGCTGAAGACAGCCACAAGTTTGTTAACGGCGTGCTGGATAAAGCCGCACCTGCGATCCGTCCCCACAAAAAGTGATCCGCAAACCGGAGTCTTGCATTGCCTTTTTGGCAGTGCGGCTCCGGTTTTTTTATTTAATTTGCTGAGGCATAACGTATGGCATGCGGCGAATTCTCCCTGATTGCCCGTTATTTCGACCGTGTCAGAACCTCTCGTCTTGATGTTGAAACCGGCATTGGCGATGACTGCGCACTTCTCAATATTCCCGAAAAACAGACGCTGGCAATCAGCACCGACACCTTAGTGTGTGGGCGTCATTTCTTGCCGGATATCGATCCTGCCGATCTGGCGTATAAAGCGCTGGCGGTGAACGTCAGCGATCTGGCGGCAATGGGCGCCGACCCGGCCTGGCTGACGCTGGCTCTGACCCTGCCGGAGGTGGATGAAGCCTGGCTTGAAGCCTTCAGCGATGCCCTGTTTGAACAGCTGAATTATTACGATATGCAGCTGATTGGCGGTGATACCACCGCCGGTCCGCTGTCCATGACCCTGGCAATCCACGGCTATGTGCCTGCCGGGCGCGCGCTGAAGCGCTCGGGTGCAAAACCAGGCGACTGGATCTACGTGACCGGTACGCCGGGCGACAGCGCCGCGGGGTTAGCTATCCTTCAGAACCGTTTAACGGTTGAAGAGGCTGACGATGCGGCGTATCTGGTGAAGCGCCATCTGCGGCCAACGCCGCGTATTCTGCACGGTCAGGCGCTGCGCGAGCGGGCCAGTTCGGCTATCGATTTGTCTGACGGGCTGATCTCCGATCTCGGCCATATCCTGAAGGCCAGCGGCGTGGGCGCACGCGTTGACCTGGATCTGTTCCCGCTGTCGGAGCAACTGCTTCGCCATGTCGAACCTGAACAGGCGCTGCGCTGGGCGTTATCCGGTGGAGAAGACTATGAGCTGTGCTTCACCGTGCCTGAGCTGAATCGCGGGACGCTGGATGTGGCGCTAGCGCATCTGGGGGCGAAATTTACCTGCATCGGGCAGGTGATGCCGGAAAGTGAAGGGTTGCTGTTTGTCCGCGACGGCGCCCCGGTTACGCTTGACTGGAAAGGGTACGATCACTTTGGGTGAGTGTTTTGCCGGGTGGCGGCTTCGCCTTACCCGGCCTACGATCGCACTTTATTTGTAGGCCGGGTAAGCGCAGCGCCACCCGGCAAGTGTTTATTTAAACCCTACCACCGGATGCTGCTGATACGGCGTCTCCAGCTCGGCAATCTGCTCCGGCGTCAACGATAAGTCCACCGCACTCAACAACTCATCCAGCTGTTCTTCCCGCGACGTGCCCACAATCGGCGCGGCGACACCGCGCTTGCTCAGCAGCCACGCCAGCGCCACCTGCGCGCGCGTTGCACCGATATCGTCGGCGATCCCGGCTAAGCGTTCGGCAATTAACGCATCGCTGGCTTCTGTATCGTCATACAGGTTTTTACCCACTTCATCCGATACCAGCCGGGCGGTAGTTTCCCCCCACGGACGGGTTAACCTTCCGCGCGCCAGCGGGCTCCACGGGATCACCGCCACGCCTTCCTGGTAGCAGAGCGGCAGCATCTCGCGCTCTTCTTCCCGGTAAATCAGGTTGTAGTGATCCTGCATGGTGACAAAGCGCGCCCAGCCGTGCTGCGCCTGGAGATCGAGCGCCTGGGCAAACTGTGAGGCATGCATGGACGATGCACCGATGTAGCGCGCTTTACCGGCTTTCACAACGTCGTTTAACGCTTCAAGCGTCTCTTCGATCGGAGTGTTGTAATCCCAGCGGTGGATTTGCAGCAGGTCGACGTAATCCATGTTCAGGCGTCTGAGGCTGTCATCAATGGAACGCAGGATCTGCGCGCGAGAAAGGCCTTCCGCCAGATCGCCTGACGGGTAGTACACCTTAGTGGCGACCACAACGTCATCACGACGGGCAAAATCTCGCAGGGCGCGGCCCACAATCTCTTCGCTGCTGCCGTCTGAGTAGCTGTTGGCGGTATCGAAGAAGTTGATGCCGCCGTCAATGGCGCGCTTGATGATAGGGCGGCTGCTCTCTTCCGGCAGCGTCCAGGCATGATTTCCCCGGTCAGGCTCGCCAAACGTCATGCATCCCAGGCAAAGCCGGGACACCTTAAGGTCCGTTTTTCCTAATGTCGTGTATTGCATGGTTCCGCTCCTGCTGTTTAAACAATACGTTTAAGCATAGCAGGAGCAGAAAAGGGGAGGGATCAGGCCAGCCAGGTGCGGATTTTAGCTTCGATACCGGCGGCGTCCAGACCAATGTCGGCGCGCGCCTCATCCTGGGTGCCTTGCGGGATGAAGTGGTCAGGGAGGCCGAGATTAAGCACCGGAACGGCTTTACGGTTCGCCATAAGCACTTCGTTCACGCCGCTACCCGCGCCACCCATGATGGCGTTCTCTTCCAGCGTGACCAGAACGTCATGGCTTTCCGCCATGCTCAGAATCAGAGATTCATCGAGCGGCTTCACGAAGCGCATATCGACCAGCGTCGCATTCAGGTTTTCAGCGACTTTTGCCGCTTCCGGCATCAACGTACCAAAGTTCAGGATCGCCACTTTTTCACCGCGGCGTTTCACCAGACCTTTACCGATGTCCAGTTTTTCCAGCGGCTGTAATTCAACGCCAAGGGCATTACCGCGCGGATAACGTACCGCGCAGGGGCCGTCCTGATAGTGGTAACCGGTATACAGCATCTGACGACACTCGTTTTCGTCGCTTGGCGTCATGATCACCATATCAGGGATGCAGCGCAGGAAGGAGAGATCAAACGCGCCCTGGTGCGTCTGGCCATCAGCCCCCACAATGCCCGCGCGATCGATAGCAAACAGCACCGGCAGCTTCTGAATGGCAACGTCATGGATAACCTGATCGTAGGCGCGTTGCAGGAAGGTAGAGTAGATCGCTACCACCGGCTTGTAGCCGCCAATCGCCAGGCCCGCAGCAAAGGTTACCGCGTGCTGCTCGGCGATAGCCACGTCGAAATACTGGTCCGGGTATTTTTTTGAAAACTCCACCATGCCGGAGCCTTCACGCATGGCAGGCGTCACCGCCATCAGCATGTTGTCTTTCGCCGCCGTTTCGCACAGCCAGTCGCCAAAGATTTTTGAGTAGCTCGGCATCCCGCCGCTGCTTTTCGGCAGGCAGCCGCTGGTATGGTCGAACTTAGGCACCGCGTGGAAGGTGATCGGATCTTTTTCCGCCGGTTCGTAACCACGCCCTTTTTTGGTCATGATATGCAGGAACTGCGGGCCTTTCAGGTCGCGCATGTTTTTAAGCGTCGTCACCAGGCCCAGCACATCGTGGCCGTCCACTGGGCCAATATAGTTAAAGCCCAGCTCTTCGAACAGCGTACCCGGCACGACCATGCCTTTGATGTGTTCTTCGGTACGCTTAAGCAGCTCTTTAATCGGCGGTACGCCGGAGAAGACTTTTTTACCGCCTTCACGCAGTGAGGAGTAAAGCTTGCCGGACAGCAGCTGCGCCAGATGGTTATTCAGCGCGCCGACGTTCTCGGAGATCGACATTTCGTTATCGTTGAGGATCACCAGCATGTCCGGTTTGATATCGCCCGCGTGGTTCATGGCCTCAAAGGCCATCCCGGCGGTGATCGCCCCGTCGCCAATCACGCAGACGGTGCGGCGTTGTTTATTCTCTTTTTCGGCGGCAACGGCAATACCAATGCCCGCAGAAATGGAGGTGGAAGAGTGACCGACGCTTAACACATCATATTCACTCTCGCCGCGCCACGGGAACGGATGCAGGCCCCCTTTCTGGCGAATGGTGCCAATTTTATCGCGACGTCCGGTCAGAATTTTGTGCGGATAGGCCTGGTGGCCTACATCCCAGATCAGCTGATCGAACGGCGTGTTATAGACGTAATGCAACGCCACGGTCAGCTCAACCGTGCCAAGTCCGGAGGCGAAGTGGCCGCTGGAGCGGCTAACGCTGTCGAGCAGGTAGCGACGCAGCTCGTCACACAGCTTCGGCAGACTCTCTTTCGGCAACAGACGTAACTCCTGAGTGGAGTCAACTAACGCCAGTGTCGGGTATTTGGCAATATCAAAACTCATCAAAGGCTCATCGAGATTTATAGTTTATTTATCACGCTGGATTATGTAGTCCGCTAGCGCTTCCAGTGCCGAGGTATCCAGCGATTGCGCGGCCAGCTCATTCAGCGACCGGCGGGCATCGTCTATCAGATCCCGGGCTTTACGTTGGGCATGCTCAAGGCCCAACAGGGCGGGGTAGGTACTTTTGCCAAGCTGCTGATCCGCACCCTGACGTTTTCCCAATGTTGCAGTATCGCCCACCACATCCAGAATGTCATCCTGAACCTGGAATGCCAGACCGATACTTTCTGCGTATCTGTCCAGAATCGGCAGGGCTTTACGCCCGCGTTCACCCGCGCTCAACGCGCCCAGGCGAACGGCTGCACGAATCAGTGCGCCCGTTTTGTGACGGTGGATGCGCTCCAGCTGTTCCAGAGTAACCTGACGCCCTTCAGCCTCTAAATCCAGCGCCTGGCCGCCGCACATCCCGGCGACGCCGCTGGCCATTGCCAGTTCGGACACCATTGCCAGACGATCGCGATCGCTCACCTCAACCATCGGCGCATCGCTCAGAATGGAGAAGGCCAGGGTTTGCAGCGCATCCCCCGCCAGAATGGCATTCGCTTCGCCAAATTTGATATGGCAGGTTGGCTGACCGCGACGCAGATCGTCATCGTCCATGGCCGGCAAATCATCGTGGATCAGCGAATAGGCGTGGATACACTCCACGGCGGCTGCCGGGGCGTCCAGCGTGTTATCGCTGATACCGAACATATTGCCCGTGGCATACACCAGGAACGGACGCAGGCGTTTACCCCCCAAGAGTGCGCCATAGTGCATGGCTTCAACCAGTGGAGTGTTCTGAAAAGGCTGCGGCTCAATGAATCGGCGCAGCGCATCGTTGGCGCGGATGACGCGCGCCTGAAGCGCGTTGGAAAAATCCATTTACTCGGCGTCCGGTGTGAATGGCGTGGTTTTAGCGTCTTCGCTGTCGGAAAGCAGGATCTGCACACGCTGCTCGGCCTGCTGGAGTTTTACCTGCCCCTGGCGCGCGAGCTGCACGCCGCGTTCAAATTCGTTGAGCGCGTCTTCCAGCGGGAGATCGCCACTCTCAAGACGGGTAACGATCTGCTCCAGTTCACTCAGCGCAGTTTCGAAACTGGCCGGTGCGTCGTTTTTCTTCGGCATAGTGAATTGACTCTTAAATTTTTCGCCCTGACATGGTAACGGACTCGGGGCAATTATCAAATAACGCGAGTGGCGCGATGGTGGTATACTTGCGCGCCTGGATGCAGCCACGGGTGTGGGCTGCTGTATCATTTTCCACTACAAGCCTTTATAAGCTTGCCTAAGAAACATTGCCGCCATGAAGTTTATCATTAAATTGTTCCCTGAAATCACCATCAAAAGCCAATCCGTGCGTTTGCGCTTTATTAAAATTCTCACCGGGAACATTCGTAACGTATTAAAACACTACGACGAAACGCTCGCCGTGGTGCGTCACTGGGACCATGTAGAAGTCCGCGCGAAAGACGAAAACAAACGTCTTGATATTCGCGACGCGCTGACCCGTATCCCGGGTATTCACCATATTCTGGAAGTGGAAGACGTTCCCTTCACCGATATGCACGATATCTTCGAAAAGGCGTTGGTGCAGTACCGCGACCAGATCGAAGGGAAAACGTTCTGCGTGCGCGTGAAGCGCCGGGGTAAGCATGAGTTTAGCTCTATTGAGGTTGAGCGCTACGTCGGTGGTGGTCTGAACCAGCACGTTGAAACGGCGCGCGTGCGCCTGACTAACCCGGACGTCACCGTTAACCTTGAGATCGAAAACGATCGCCTGCTGCTGGTCAAGGGTCGTTATGAAGGTATTGGCGGTTTCCCTATCGGCACTCAGGAAGATGTGCTGTCGCTGATCTCCGGCGGGTTCGACTCCGGCGTGTCCAGCTATATGCTGATGCGTCGTGGCTGCCGCGTGCACTACTGCTTCTTTAACCTGGGCGGCGCGGCGCATGAAATCGGCGTACGTCAGGTGGCGCATTACCTGTGGAACCGCTTCGGCAGCTCTCACCGCGTGCGTTTTGTGGCGATCAACTTTGAGCCGGTGGTCGGCGAAATCCTCGAAAAAGTGGACGACGGCCAGATGGGCGTGGTTCTGAAACGTATGATGGTGCGTGCGGCGTCCAAAGTGGCTGAGCGCTACGGCGTGCAGGCGCTGGTCACCGGTGAAGCGCTGGGGCAGGTCTCCAGCCAGACGCTGACTAACCTGCGTCTTATCGATAACGTGTCTGATACGCTGATCCTGCGTCCGCTGATCTCTCACGATAAAGAGCACATCATCGATCTGGCGCGTAAAATCGGTACTGAAGATTTTGCCCGCACCATGCCGGAATATTGCGGTGTGATCTCAAAAAGTCCAACCATCAAAGCGGTGAAGGCGAAGATCGAAGCGGAAGAAGAGAACTTCGATTTCAGCATCCTGGAAAAAGTGGTGGCGGAAGCGTCCAACATCGATATCCGTGAGATCGCTCAGCAGACCGAGCAGGAAGTGGTTGAGGTGGAGACGGTCAGCGGCTTCGGTGCTAACGATACGATTCTGGATATCCGTTCTGTTGATGAGCAGGATGACAAGCCGTTGCAGGTGGAAGGCGTCGAGGTGGTTTCGCTGCCGTTCTACAAGCTGAGCACCCAGTTTGGCGATCTCGACCAGAGCAAAACGTATCTGCTGTGGTGCGAACGTGGGGTCATGAGCCGTTTGCAGGCGCTGTATCTGCGTGAGCAGGGCTTCGCGAACGTGAAGGTGTATCGCCCGTAGTTTCTCGCCCGGTGGCGCGAGCGCTACCGGGCCTGCGATTCTATGCTCTTTTTGGCCGGGTAATCGACAATGGAAAAAAAACATAAGTACTGGGAAATCAAAGAGAGAATCAAAAAAGATATTCTCAATGAAGTCTACAAAAAGGGCGAAAGCATTCCGTCGGAGCGCGATCTTGCCGGTATTTATGACGTTACGCGCGTAACGGTTCAGAAAGCCATGGCGATGCTGGTACAGGAAGGGTATATCGAGCGTATCCACGGCAAGGGCATGTTTGTTTTAAAGAATACTGCCAGCAATATTTACATTCTGAATAATGAAAAGAGTGACAGTATTCTCGGGTTTTCCCGTGAATTTCAGGGGCGGGTCAACGTAACCAGCCGCTTGCTGACGTTGACGACCCTTCACGCCGACGCGGCGCTGGCACAGCACCTCGAAATTGCGCAGGGTGATGATGTCTGGTTTATTCGCCGTATCCGTTTACTGGACGGACAGCCGGTGTTAATTGAAGACAGCAATATTCCTCACAAGGTGGTTGCCACTGTTCCGCAGGCTATTCTCGAAGTGGGATCGCTGTATGGCTATATTGAAGACTTTACCGGTAAGAAAATCAGCGACGCCGATTCACTGATTGAAGCGGATCTTTTTGATGAGGAGCTGGCGGCCCATCTCAATATTCTGCCAGGCCAGCCGATGTTGAAAATTACCGAAGTCACGCGCCTCGATGACGGTAGAGCATTTAACTTCTCCATCAGCTACAACCGGGCAGATATTTTCCGCGTCAAGAATATGCACATCAAACGATAACAGGCGCATCAGCGCCTGTTTCTCTTTTACAGCTTAGCGGCTGCCGCTTTATCGACAATGATCCTTAACCGTGGGTGCGGCTTTAGCAGCGTCGCGGGAACCGCCGGGTCCGGTGCGGAATTGACGGTTGTTGCGATGATGTCGGCTTTTTTCTCGCCGCTTGCCATCAAAATAATGGCCCGTGAGGCCAGGATAGTCTTCATCCCCAGCGAAATGCCCTGACGGATATGACGCTGCTGGCCGAAGTATTTAACCGAAACGGCCTGCGTCACCGCATCCAGGTCCACGATGTGGCAACCGGTATCGAGGGCGGCGCCCGGTTCATTGAAGCCGATATGGCCGTTCATACCGATCCCCAACACAATGATGTCAGGCCCACCGTGGGCCGTAATAAAGTTATCCACACGCTGACACTCTTCCTCGGGGGATTGCGTCAGGCCATCAAAGAAACAGATCTGATCGTCGCGCAGGGCCAGGTGGCTGAAGAAATGGCCCCATACCATCTCCCGGCAGCTGCCTTTATCGGCCTGACCGAGCCCCAGCCACTCATCCAGGCCAACAAATGCCGCACGGGAAAAATCGACCTTACCCTGTTTGCTGGCGTGCACCAGCGCGGCAAAAACGCCCAGCGGCGTATCTCCACCCGCGATGCAAATCAGCGCATCGGTTTTTTGCGTAACGGTTTCAATGACCGCTTTCGCCACGGCGTCACTCAGCGCCGCATAATCGTCTGTCTGTTCTACGTTCATTGTGCGTCCTTACGTTTAGCATACTGGGGTAAATAACGGTGGTTGACCTCAAGATATTCATTAAGGATCTGTTCTGCCGCGGCGGCAGAAGGCACAAGGGGATTTACGCTCAGCGCCAGCAGCGCCGTGTCGTAATTTCCAGTGACAGCGGCCTCAACGGTGAGCTCTTCATAGGCCTTCACGCTCTGGATCAGGCCGCGGATCTTCACGGGCAGCCTGCCATAGGCGAGGGGATGCGCGCCGTTTCGGTCGATCATGGCGTTGGTTTCCAGCGTAACGTGATCCGGCAGATCGGGTGTTGTGCCCCTGTTAGGAACATTTACGACGTGGATCTCTTTTTTATCGTTATAAATAGCGCTGATGATCGAGCATGCAGTATCGGAGTACCAGGCGCCTCCGCGCTGCTCCAGCTCTTTCGGCTTGTGCGCGAGATGGGGGTCCTGATAAAGCGTAAAAAGCCGTTGCTCAATTTCGCGCGTCTGCTCGCCGCGGGTTCCCTTAGTATTTGCATCGCGCAGCGCGGCGTCGGTCATCTCGCGGGTCAAAAAATAGTATTTGAGGTAGGAGATAGGGTACATGTGGAGTGCCCTGGCAAAGCGGGCACTAAACCCAATGTCCGGTATATTTTTCAGGGAGTTATTTGCGCTGCCCTCGGCCAGTTTTTCAATAAAGTCGTCGGTATAATCCTCTCCCTTGAGGAAAATTTGGTCGGCAAAAATAAGATGGTTCAGACCAATAATGCGTGCGTAAACGTCCGACTTCTGCACGCCGTAGGCTTTGGCGATGTCCATCATCATGCTATTTGCGCCACTGCAAATGCCTATGGTCCGAATGGCCGAGTGGCGGGTGATTGCCTCGGTGACAATCCCGGCCGGGTTGGTGAAGTTAATCAGCCAGCCGTTCGGGCACCATCTTTCCATGTCCTTACAGATATCCAGCAGGACCGGGATCGTGCGTTGAGCTTTCATAAACCCGCCGGGACCTGTCGTCTCTTGCCCCAGAACGCCGTATTTTAGCGGGATTTTTTCATCGTTGATGCGGGCATCAAGAAAGCCGACACGCAGCTGCGTGGTGACAAAATCGGCATCTTTCAGCGCCTCTTCCCGATCGAGCGTCAGGTGGATATTCATTGGGAGCCCGGCTTCAGCTACCATGCGCTGGGCCAGCTTTCCGACAATCTCCAGCTTCTCTTTTCCCTCTTCAATATCCAGCAAATAATAATCGGTGACCGGCAGCTCTGCGTAGCGTTTGATAAAACCGTCGATCAATTCTGGCGTGTAGCTGGAGCCGCCGCCAATAGTGACAACCTTGAGCTTTTTCATCGTGGTTCCTTTTTACAAGATGGGGTCGGAAAGCGTGTCCGCGTTGCGGCGGGCATTCTCTTCGGCCGCTTCGGTTTCAAGTTGTTTGCGCTCGGCCAGTTTGAAAAACGGCAGCCAGACCAGGGCGGAAATAACCAGCGTGCAGACGGACCAGATCACGGCAGGGATATTGCCGCCGGTCACGAACCATGCGGCGAAAATCGGCGGCATGGTCCAGGGGATCTGTAAGACGGGGCGACCAATGATGTCGAAGTACATCAGCGACCAGGTTGAGATGCACAGGATCATCGGCGTCAGGGTAAACGGGATCATCAGCAGTGGGTTGAAGACTATCGGGCAACCGAAAATGACAGGTTCGTTAATACAAAATATCGCGGAGGGCAGGGAGAGCTTGCCCACTGATTTGTACAGCCGACTGCGGGAACGCAGCATGGCAATGACCAGCCCCATGGTCGCGCCCGTTCCGCCCAGGCACATAAAGACGATATAAAACCCGTCGGCGGTAATATGGGGAATGGGCTGATGATGCAGATAGGCCTGAGTATTTTCAGCGATGTATTTCAGGAAAATGGGACTGGTGATGCCGGAAAGCACGTTGTCGCCATGTATGCCGCAGCACCACAGCAGCGAAATCAGAAAAATAAGCACCAGCATGCCCGGCAGCGAACCGAGGCCGGAGACGAGCGGGCTGAGCAGCAGGGTGAAGAAGTGGTTGATATCAAAATTCAGGATGACCCGAATCAGCCAGATCAGAGTGATTGCTACCGCGGCGGGGATCAGGCTCGCAAAAGATTGCGCCACGGCAGGAGGCACGCCCTCCGGCAGGGTGATCACGACGTTGTGCCGGATAAAAAATCGCACGATGTGCACCGTCAAAATCGCCAGGATGATGGCAGAAAACAGCCCCGCCGCACCAAGATTGTCAACGTTGAGCTGATAGCTGTCGTTGAGTTGCGCCAGTAAGAAAACCACCAGCGTGACTATGCAGCAGGTGATAGCGTTGAGGTTGTACTCCTTCGCGAGGTTGTAGCTGATACCCACCGCAGAAATCAGCCCTATCGCACCAAAGGTAACGCCCACCGGGGCGCTGAGCTTTTCGGCAAACGGGCCAAGCCATTCACTCCAGCCGGGTATCGGTAGATTGGCGAGAATGAGAAACAGGCTACCGGTGATGGTGAAGGGTAAGGTCAGCGCAATACCGTTGCGCACGGCGACCAGTATTTTATTTTCGCCTACGCGAATCAGTACAGGAATGACTCTGTGCTCAAGAAATGTAATCACATTGCTTACTCCAGAAGAGATTTCTGCTCTCCCGCCGCTGTTGATGTTATCAGGCTTTGCTGGCGGATTTTTAAACTGGTATATACCAGTTGAATGCAGTTTTTCACGGTTCTTTTAGCCTGTCAAACAGGCATGCAATACGGTGCAGATTTGATTATTTGTCTGAAAATAAAGGGTTTTTTGAAGGGTGAGACGGTGGGGAGACGCTTCAGGGCAGGAAAATGAATCGCAGAACTGTGACGCTGACTGCACTATTTCTGTAGGGCAGACGGGCCAGCGCGTTGCCAGCCCGGGAGGACATCAGGCTTCGTAGAAATTATAAATCCCCGCCGCCATCACCAGCGATGACGCCACTTCGTACGCTTTTTCGCGCCCGACCAGCAGGTCAATAATCTTCAGGCCAAAATCAATGGCGGTGCCCGGCCCCTGGCTGGTGAGCAGGTTAACGCGCGGATCCCAGACCACGCGTTTATCCACCCACTGGTCTTCCGGAATTGTGTCCTTCAGGCCAGGAAAGCCGGTCATATTCCCGATGGGGAAAATGTCGTGCGGAACCAGCACCGTACCTGCGGCCGCACAGATTGCCGCGACGATACGCCCGGAAAGATGAAACTGACGAACGGTTTCAACCAGCAGCGGGCTGTCGCGGAAACACTCTGCACCCTTCAGCCCACCCGGCAAAACGATCATGTCGTAATCACCGTCCGCCACCTGTACAAGCGGTGCATCCGCCAGGATCTTCACCCCACGCGAGCAGGTAATCGCCAGACTTCCGTCGCTGGCGACGCTGGCGGTAGTAACCTTAATACCACCACGCACCATCAAATCAATGGTGGTGACCGCTTCTGTCTCTTCGCTACCAGGGGCGAGGCATACCAGTGCCGATGCGCTCATACTCACTCTCCTTTCGTTTTACTAACTCAAACAGACGGCTGTTTTCCGCAACGGTAATACCGTGTGCCCGGGCGCGTTTTAACAGATAACCGGTAATGTAATCAATTTCGGTATGCCGCATAGCCCGGATATCCTGCAACATTGAGGAGATATTTTCTGCCGTACTCTCAATAACCTGGTCGACATAATAACGTAAATCGGACTCTGAGGTGTGGTAGCCTTCGCGTTCAATGACGGCGGCAACTTCCCGGCAAATCAGCGCTACCCGATCGGGATGCTTGCGCAGCTCACCGTTAGGGCAATCCAGCAGGGCGGTCAGCGGATTGATCGCGCAGTTGACCGCCAGTTTGCGCCACAGTTCCGCGCGAATGTTATTGTGCCAGGCGACGTCAGGCAGCGTGCTTTGCAGGGTATCCGCAAGATAGCTGTAATCGCCGGGCTGTTCACGCGCAGGACCGATATGGGTGATACCACTGGCAACATGGATAATGACGTTACCGTCGCGACGTGCCGCGTGGGTGGTTGTCCCCATCAGCAGCGGTTGCCGGACAGATTTTAGCTCTTCAATGGTACCCATACCGTTGTGAATCAGCAGGATTGGCGTGCGTTCAGGTAACTGGGCGGCCAGGCTTTTCACCGCATCGGAGACCTGCCAGGCCTTCAGCGTGACCAGCAGCAAATCACTGGTGGCGAGAAATTCCGGATCGTTTGCCGTCAAAGACTCGTTAAAAATTGAACCGTCTGTACCAATTACGTTCACACTGCAATAGGGCTGGGGAATTCGCAGCCAGCCCTGAACGTCGTGTCCCTGTTTGCATAGCGCTGTAAGCCAGAGTTGGCCAAGGGCTCCGCATCCAAGCACTGTTACTTTCATCGTTCCTCCTCACCTGCAACGGCGCCAGGTGCTATGACGCTAAGTATAGCGCCATCAGCTAAGCTTCTCGTTATGCCTCGTTGCGGGTATTATGCAACGCAACAAAAATGAAGGGAGAAGAAAAGATGCCATCTTTCGATATTGTTTCTGAAGTTGATTTGCAGGAAGCGCGTAACGGCGTAGAAAATGCTGTCCGTGAGGTTGAGTCACGTTTCGATTTTCGTGGCGTTGAGGCGACCATTGAACTGAACGACGCGAACAAGACGATCAAAGTCCTGAGCGAGTCTGATTTCCAGGTCAACCAGTTGCTGGATATCCTGCGCGCCAAGCTGCTCAAGCGCGGCATAGAAGGGACCTCACTCGATGTACCGGAAGATTTTGTTCACAGCGGCAAAACCTGGTTTGTGGAAGCGAAGCTGAAGCAGGGGATTGAGAGCGCGGTACAGAAAAAAATCGTTAAGCTTATCAAAGACAGTAAGCTCAAAGTGCAGGCGCAGATCCAGGGGGAAGAGATCCGCGTGACCGGAAAATCCCGTGATGACCTGCAATCCGTGATGGCGCTGGTGCGTGGCGGCGATCTCGGTCAGCCATTCCAGTTTAAAAACTTCCGCGATTAAGACAATCATGCCCGGCTAAACCGGGCATTTTTTCAGGCCTTCAGCGCCTGCTCCACCTCAAAGCGGTTAGTCACTTTGCTGTCAATTTTGACATACGCACTGCGCTCTTCCGGGACAATCAGCACTTCGCTCACGCCCTCTGTCGCTTCCAGACGCTGTTTTAACGCGTCACCGATTGCCACGTCATCGGGAATTTCTACCCGCAGGCTACTTACATAGCGCGGCTCTTTCATGGTGCTGGCAACAAACAGCCAGAGCATCGCCAGCAGCGCACCGGCGAGGAAAACGGTCTGGGAGTCAAACAGACCGTCCACCCAGCCGCCGAGCGACCCGCCGATCGCCACGCCGAGAAACTGGCTGGTGGAGTAAATGCCCATCGCGGTGCCTTTGTATCCTGCCGGAGACTCTTTGCTGATAAGCGACGGCAGCAGGGCTTCCATCAGATTAAACGCCAGGAAGAACAGCTGTACGCCGGCGATCAGTTCCCAGAAATGCGGGCCAGCGCCCCACAGCACAATCTCGGCAATCAGCAATAACGCCACGCAGCCCACGAAGACGCGTTTCATTTTGCGCTTCACTTCGGCGTAAATAATGAAGGGCACAACGGAGACAAACGAGATCAGCATTGTGACCAGATAAATTTTCCAGTGCTCTGCCGCCGGGAAACCGGCTGCGGCAAGTTGACCGGGCAGGGCGACGAAGGTGGACATCAGCAGAATGTGCAGGCACATAATGCCGAAGTTCAGCTTAAGCAGGCGCGGCTCGGCGATGACTTTGCTGAAGCAGCCTTTCACCATCCCGGATTCACGGTTGAGGACGTGGTTTTTACTGTCAGGCACAACCCACAGCGTGAGTGCGATCCCAATGGTCGCCAGCACCGCAATCATCCAGAACAGGGCGTGCAGGCCGAGCGCATGAGTGATAACAGGCCCCAGCACCATGGCAATGGCAAACGTGACGCCGAAGCTGACGCCGATAAACGCCATGGCTTTGGTGCGGTTTTGCTCGCGGGTTAAGTCTGACAGCAGCGCCATCACGGCGGCGGCAATCGCCCCGGAACCTTGCAGGGCGCGCCCAAGAATAATTCCCCAGATGGAGTGGGAGAGGGCGGCGATGATGCTGCCAAGTACAAACACCAGCAGCCCGCCGACAATCAGCGGTTTGCGACCCACGCGGTCGGAGAGCAGGCCAAAGGGGATCTGGAATATCGCCTGCGCCAGGCCGTAGATACCAATCGCCAGACCAATCAGCGCTTCGCTGGCACCCTGTAACGCCATGCCATATGTGGTCAGAACGGGCAGGACCATAAACATGCCAAGCATCCGCAGCGAGAAAACAGTCCCTAAACCCCAGGTCGCACGCAGTTCGCCTGGCGTCATTTTATAATCGTTCATTACCACCTCTACCAAAAAGCAGGCCATAGTTTAGGCGGGGTGATAAGTGCGGTAAATAGGTGTTTGTTTAAGAGATATTACGAGGGTGTGATAAAAGCACCCCCGGATAAAAAATTACGCCTCGACGCGCAATCCGTAGCTTTTGAATTTCTCAAGAACAATGGCAATTTCATCGTCACTGAGTACCGGAACGGGATCTACTATCGCCAGCGTGGCCAGGTAGAGTTTTGCCAGCACCTCTACCTCCTGCGCCAGCCACAGTGCCTTTTCAAGATTTTCTTCGCAGGTTATCAGGCCGTGGTGCTGTAATAGCGTCGCTTTGCGATCGCGTAATGCGACCGCGACATGCTCTGACAGCGCGCGCGTCCCGAAGGTCGCGTAAGGGGCGCAGGGAATGGAGTTTCCCCCGGCGGCGGCAATCATATAGTGAATAGCAGGAATGGGGCGGTTGAGTATCGAGACGGCGGTACAGTTAACCGCATGGTTATGGACGACGGCGTTAGCATCCGGGCGGGTCTGATACACAACCTGATGAAAACGCCATTCGCTGGAGGGCAGTTTATCTTCTTCGTGCCGCCCCTGTGCATCTACATAGACGATACTCTCTTCGGTCAGATGCTCGTAGGGAATCCCGGTCGGCGTAATCAGCATGCCTTCGCGATAGCGAACGCTGATATTGCCGGCGGTGCCCTGATTTAACCCCATGCGGGTCATCTCAAGGCAGGTGTCGATAATGTCTCTGGCTAATCGGGCTCGTTCCATTTTTTATTCTCCGGGTACAGTTTTATTTTTACTGGCGGGAACGTTTGACCAGCTTCATATCGACTTTCGCCGTCTCGTTGACCGCTTCGCCGTCGATGGCTCGCTGCATCAGTTCAAACGCTTTTTCCGCCCAGGTATCTTCATCCTGCTGCATGGACCAGACGCTGTTAGGCAGGAACCCCAGCATGGGGTGCTCATCGAAGGTGCCGATATTGATGTGTTGGGGCACGGTGCCGGTACTCGTCCGCAGGGCTTCAATTGCCCCTTCAAGAACGGGTAACGATGAGGCGATAAACGCCTGCGGAACACCCTGGCTGTCGATAAGCGAATCCATCAGGGCATATCCGCCCTCCGGCGTATTGTCCGGCCCTTCGATGACCCACTCGCGATGGTGAATACCGGCTGTTTTCAGGGCCTGTAAGTAGCCGTTCAGACGGTCCGTAATACTGGGCAGTGCGGTATCGCCCACAAGGAACCAGAGCGGCGTTTTTCTCTCTGCCAGCATGTTGCGGGCCAGTTCATCCCCCCCGGCCTCGTTATGACTCTCAACCAGCGCGTTGTCAGTAAAGCCAAAATCCCGGTCGAGGAGCACCAGTGGTTTTTGGATCTGCCGCAAATGATGCTGCTGGTTTTCCAGCGTCGAGGGAACGATAAACAAGCCGTCCACGTTGCGCGCCATCAGGGCTTTGACCAGCTTGTTTTCGTAATCCACATCGTTGTAAGTACAGCTGATCATCAGCTGGTAGCCCGAACGGCGGCAGCGCAGTTCGAGTTTCTCGGCGAGCGTTGCAAAGAACACGTTCGAGATGTTGGGTACGATGAGTCCCAGCGTCTCGGTTTTGTTTAGCTTAAGACTGCGCGCCGAATGGTTGAGGGTATAGCCGAAGCGCTCGACGTGTTCATTAATTCGGGACTGTGTTTTCACGCTGATCCGATACTGTTCGGCTTTCCCGCTCAGTACCAGCCGCACGGTGGTGACGGATAAATTCAGATCCTTCGCTATCTGTTCAACTGTTTTGGCCATCGCTACGCCTCAATCCTTAACGTACGTAAAAAACTGCTGATAAAGCATACGCATCCTGCCATTACATTTCCTGTTGCATCAGGAGATTAAGCGCCTGCTGCTGGGTCCACAGCATCAGGTACGCCTCATATTTTTGCCTGTGGAAAGCCGCGGTTTCCGGCCGACGGGTGATGATGTCGCCGGCTTTGACCATTTCCCGGGTGGCATCGGTGAGCGTTGCCCATGCACCGCTCGCCACAGCGCCGCAAATGGCCGCGCCGAGAGTGACGGCATCTTCTTCGGCTAAGAGATGAATATCGCAGCCCGTGGCATCGGCATACTCCCGCAGCCAGAGCCGGTTATGGGTGGCTCCTCCACAAATGACAATACGCGACAAGGTGTGCCCGTGATGTTTCAGGGTATCCATAATATGTCGTGTGCCATAGGCTATGGCCTGTAGCGTGGCCAGATAGAGCCTCGCCAGCGCACGTTCACCGGTTTCTAATGTCAGACCGACCACGCTGCCCCGCGCATCCGGACGCGAACGCGGCGAGCGGTTGCCGTGGTGATCGGCCAGAATGTGCAGGTTGCGGGTGGGATATTTTTCTTCCTGTTCAAGCGCGGCTACCCAGTCGTTGAGCAGCGCCACCGGATGGCGTTGCGCCGCTTCTGCTTTTGCAAACAGGTCTGCGCTGGCTCCGTGCTCGCGCAACGTCCAGTCGACCAGCGCCCCGGCAGCACTTTGCCCGCCTTCCGTCAGCCAGTAGCCCGGCAGCATGGCGCTCCAGTAAGGCCCCCAGACGCCGGGCGTATGGATCTCCGTCTGACTGGCAAGCATATGGCAGTTCGAGGTTCCGCTGATGAGCGCCAGCGTGCCCTCCGGGTGTGAGCCCGTCAGCGCCACGCCACCCGCGTGGGCATCGATCATGCCGCTTGCCACAAACACCTCTTCGGGCAACCCCAGAGCTTGCGCTGCCTGTGGGCTGAGTTTCCCGACGCATTCAGCGACGTCCAGAATAGTATCGGGAATTTTTGTCAGTAAGGTCTCCAGCCCCACCTCCCTGAGCAGCGATTCGCTGAACTGCGCCTCATGCGCAAGGTAGTTCCATTTGCAGGTGAGGGTGCACAGGCTGGCGGCGTCCTGGCCCGTTGCTTTCCAGACCAGAAAATCGGCAAGGTCGAAAAAGCGCCAGGCCTGATTCCATGTTTCAGGATGATGTCGCTGCAACCACAGCAGTTTTGGCAGTTCCATTTCAATACTCACCTCGCCGCCCACGTAGCACAGGGCCGGATCGCGTGTGGCATTGATGCGAACAGTTTCTTCGTGAGCACGATGATCCATCCACATAATGATGTCCTGCGATGCCGGACTGTCGGGGGACACGCTCAGGCCGTTACCCTCAGCATCCAGCGCGACCAGCGAGCAGGTGGCGTCGAAGCCAATCGAACGAATGGCGTCGGGTGAGATCCCAGAGGAGTCGACGGCTTCCCGCACCACCGCGCAAACCTGCTGCCAGATCTCCGCGGAGGACTGTTCCACGCGCGCGTTGCTGGCGTGAAACTGCGAAATCGGACGGGTCGCGAAGCTCAAACGCTCGCCTTGCGCAGAGTAAAGCCCAGCACGAACGCTGGCTGAACCCACATCGACCCCGAGGAAATAGCCGTCACTCATCATAAACTTCCTTATTTTTTACCAAACGGATGTAACAGTTTATCAATTTCAGGGGTGTTGATATTCTGCGCATTGACATATTTCACTGGAATATCAATTTCTTTAGCCACCGTCTGTCCGGAAATCACCGCGTTCAGCGCCTTTATGCCCTGATAACCAATCTGGTACGCGTCCTGCACCACGAAGCCCTGAATCACGCCGTTTTTGAGGAAGTTAATGATGGCTTCGGTGCTGTCAAAACCGATGACTTTCACTTTGCCCTTCAGATTCTGGCTGTCGATAGCGTTCGCAACGCCCAGGGTTGAGCCTTCGTTGGTGGCATAAATACCGGCGATATCCGGGTTGGCCTGAACCATATCAATGGTTTTATCCATCGCCTTTTGCGGGTCGCCATCGCTATATTGCACCGGCAGTACCTGAATATTCGGGTACTTCTCTTTCATTCGCTCGCTGAATCCTTCAGAGCGCTCAATGGCGGACGTCGTTCCGGCTACGTGGGCGATAATACCCACTTTCCCCTTCTGGCCTACCTGCTCCGCCAGCGCATCCGCAGCCTGTGCGCCCGCCTTACGGTTATTGGTGGCGACAAAGCTGGCCGGGATATCGGAGTTCACGCCCGAGTCGAAGGTCACCACTTTGATCCCCCGGCTGTTGGCGGTTTCGACCAGCGGGGCAAGGGCGTTTGCATCAAGCGCGGCCAGCAACAGGCCGTTTGGCTTTTGTGCCATGGTGTTTTCGACTAACTGGATCTGCTCGGCGATTTGCGTTTCATCGGCAGGGCCAACGTAGCTGGTTTTGTCACCCAACTCTTTTGCGGCAGCTTCCGTCCCCATTTTGACCGTCTGCCAGAATTCGTGCTGGTAACCTTTACTGACTACCGGCAGGTTTAAATCTTTTGCCAGCGCGCTGCTGGACAGGATGGCAACGAGCGACAGGGCGCTCAGGATATGGCTGGTTTTCATTATTTTGCTCCGTTGTAGGGTTGGCAGGGCTTGTTGTATCGAGAACCTAACGCATTCTTTTACGTAACGTGTCCAGGTAGACGGCGGCAACGACGACCACGCCCATCGCCACCATCTGCCAGAACTGGGACACGCCCATGAGATTGAGGCCGTTTTTCAGCACGCTCATAATGAACGCGCCTATGATGGTGCCGCCAATCGTGCCCACGCCGCCCATCAGACTGGTACCGCCGATCACTACCGCCGCAATGGCTTCCAGCTCATAACCCACGCCTACGGTTGGCTGGCCTGAATTGAGACGAGAGGCGAGGATCACCCCGGCCACGCCGGTTAACAGGCCGCATAAGGCGTAAACGAAAATTTTCACGCGCTGGACTTTAATCCCGGAAAGATGTGCCGCCGTTTCATTGCTGCCGACAGCGTAGATATAGCGGCCCATCACCGTTTTCTTCAGGATCCACATGGCGATCAGTGCCACGATGACCAGGTAGAACACCGGGTAAGGCAGGACGTCGAACAGGCGACCCTGCGCTAGCAGCTTGAACTGCGGGTAGTCAGAAAAATAAATCGCGCGGCCATCGGTCATCACCATATTGATGCCGCGTACCGACATCATTAAGCCGAGGGTGGCAATAAACGGTGGTATGGTCATTTTGGTGACCAGAAACGCGTTCACATAGCCGCAAAGCCCGCCGGCGAGCACGCCTGCCAGAATACAGACCGGCAGCGGCATACCAAACCCGGCGGCGATGCCCACCGCAACCCCTGAGAACGCCACCACCGATCCGAGCGACAGGTCGATCCCGGCGGTAATAATCACAAAGGTTACGCCAATGGCCATGATGCCAATCACCGCCGTTTGCAGGGCGATAGTCATGATATTTTCAGTATTAAAGAAGAACGGTGAGCTGAAGCTGAAAAACAGAACCAGCAATACCAGGCTAAAAAGAGGCGCCAGACGCATCAGGAGCGCTTTATTTATTTTCATCGTATGACTTCCGCTTTGCGGCGATGGAACGGTAACGGACATGATTAATCCTCCAGCGTGGCGTATTGCATGATTTTTTCCTGGGTGGCGTGCTCAGCCTCTATTTCGCCGGCAATGTGGCCGCTGCGCATCACAAGTATGCGGTCGCACATTCCTAATACTTCCGGCAGTTCGGATGAAATCATGATGATCGATTTACCTTTAGCGACAAGGCGGTTCATTAGTCCATAAATTTCCAGCTTGGCGCCAACATCAATTCCCCGGGTTGGCTCATCAAAAATTAAAATATCGGTATCTTTACAGACCCAGCGGGCAATAATGATCTTCTGTTGATTACCGCCGCTTAAATTCAGTGCCGCCTGTTCCAGATGCGGCGTTTTTATTCGCAGCGCATCCACCAGTTTCTGGCTGGACTTCCGGCAGCGTTTTTCATCGACATTACCCGCGGCGCCGGCGTAGTCCGGGTAATTGCCGAGCATAATGTTCATCTCAACGGAAAGGCCGAGGGCGAGTCCCTCTTTTTTGCGGTCTTCTGTTAAATAGCTGATGCCTTTCTCAATGGCGTCAGCCACGTCTTTAATCCGTGTGGGGGTGCCGTTCAGCGTCAGGGTACCGGCGTCGATCGCATCGGCGCCAAACAGGGCCCGGCCCAGTTCCGTTCGGCCTGCGCCCATTAAGCCAGCGAGGCCGAGGATCTCACCGCGCCAGAGGGTAAAGTTGATGTCGTGCAGTACACCATTTCTCGTCAGGCCATTCACCTCCAGCACTTTTTCTCTGCGCTGATGCGGCGGGCGTTTTGGGTAGATGTTATCGAGATTGCGGCCAACCATCATGGCGATAAGCTCGCCGATCTGAACCGTTTCATAATCTACGGTGGCGATGTATTGTCCGTCGCGCATGACGGTCGCGCGATCGGCGATCAGCGCCAATTCTTCCAGACGGTGCGAGATGTAGACTATCCCCGTGCCCTGAGCCTTGAGCATCCGCGTGACGTCAAATAAACTCTCGATTTCACTTTCGGTCAGCGCGGCGGTGGGTTCATCCATGATTAGCACTTTGGCATTGACCGAAATCGCTTTGGCAATTTCCACCATCTGCTGCTGGGCTACGGTTAATTCACTGACGCGGGCGTCCGGGGCGATTTTTAAATTCAGCGTGTGCAGTATTTTCTCAACCGCCTGTCGCTGGGCGCGTTTATCTAACTGCCAGCGACTATTTTTGCAGAATTCACGGCCAATAAAGATATTCTCTTCCACGGTTAAATCGGGAAAGAGATTAAATTCCTGATGGATAATCGTAATACCTGCGTGCTGAGCACTTAGCGGATCGCTGAATGATACGGATTGCCCTTCAAAGCGAATTTCACCGGAATCGGGTTGGTAAACACCGGATAATATTTTCATCAGCGTCGATTTGCCGGCACCGTTTTCACCTAACAGGGCATGAACTTCGCCGCGGCGTAAATCGAAATCAACCTGATTCAGCGCCAGCACGCCGGGAAAGCGTTTGGTGATGCGCGTCATCTGAATAAGAGTCTCTGACATTGCAAAATTCCTTTGTTGGAAAGGCAATGAATCACAAGCCACAGTGATTTAGTTATTAAGCTAACTCGACTTAGCTTTCGTCCTTAAAAGCTATTTTAGGGTCATAATTTAGCCAAATCATTTGTATTCAAATTGTGACGTCGTGCAAAGGTATTTTGTTATTTAATTGAATTCAAACGATATGTTTCGATTTTGCTGAATCGTAATACCTGACACTGATCGAATTTTGACCTCTCATCGTGAAACTGCTCACAGATCCTGCACATTTATCTTGTCTCATTTTTAGTGAGAACCCTAAGCTAATTCGAGTTAGCAAATTTCACCGCTTTCCGTTCACGGTGCTGCCCGGGCGCTTTTTCACGGCTATGCCCCTGAGACGGATAGGTTAACCAACGTGAGGAAGGGCTATGAAAACGATAAAAGCGTTACCCCGGATTGGCATTCGACCTGTTATTGATGGCCGCCGAATGGGCGTACGCGAGTCTCTGGAAGAGCAGACCATGAACATGGCGAAAGCCACGGCGGCGCTACTCAGTGAAAAATTACGCCACCCCTGCGGTACGCCCGTAGAGTGCGTAATTGCCGACAGCTGCATTGCCGGAATGGCGGAATCCGCCGCTTGCGAAGAGAAGTTCAGCACGTGCCACGTTGGTCTGACGATCACCATCACCCCCTGCTGGTGTTACGGGAGTGAAACCATTGATATGGATCCGCTGCGCCCGAAAGCGATCTGGGGCTTTAATGGCACCGAGCGTCCGGGGGCGGTATACCTCGCAGCGGCGCTGGCAGCGCATAACCAGAAAGGGATCCCGGCGTTTTCCATTTACGGCCACGATGTACAGGATGCGGGCGACGAGACCATCCCGGCAGACGTTGAGGAAAAATTGTTGCGCTTCGCCCGGGCGGGCCTGGCGGTCGCCAGCATGAAGGGGAAAAGTTATCTGTCGGTGGGCGGTGTCTCAATGGGGATCGCGGGCTCGATTGTCGATCACAACTTCTTTGAATCCTGGCTGGGGATGAAGGTGCAGGCGGTGGATATGACCGAACTGCGTCGCCGCATCGATCATAAGATTTACGACGAGCAAGAACTTGAGCTGGCCCTGAGCTGGGCGAAGGCACATTTCCGTTTCGGCGAGGATAAAAACGCAGAGCAGTATCGTCGCAATGAACAGGAAAATGCCGCGATCCTGCGGGAGAGCCTGCTAATGGCGATGTGCATCCGCGACATGATGCAGGGCAACCCTAAACTCGCTGCGATGGGCCGCGTGGAGGAATCGCTGGGCTATAACGCCATTGCGTCCGGTTTCCAGGGGCAGCGCCACTGGACGGATCAGTATCCAAATGGCGATACCGCAGAGGCGCTGCTGAACAGCTCTTTCGACTGGAACGGTATTCGCCAGCCGTTGGTGGTGGCGACGGAAAATGACAGCCTTAACGGGGTAGCGATGCTGTTTGGGCATCTGATGACCGGCACCGCGCAGATTTTTGCTGATGTACGCACCTACTGGTCGCCGGAGTCGGTTGAGCGTGTTACCGGCCAGAAGCTCACTGGACGGGCTGAGCACGGCATTATTCATCTGATCAACTCCGGCTCGGCGGCGCTGGACGGTACAGCGGAGCAGAAAGACGCCGAGGGGAAACCGACCCTGAAACCACACTGGGACATTACTGAGCAGGAAGCCAACGCGTGCCTGGCCGCAACCCACTGGTGTCCGGCGGTGCATGAATACTTCCGCGGGGGCGGTTTCTCATCAAACTTCCTCACCCGGGGTGGCGTGCCATTTACCATGACCCGCGTAAACCTCATCAAGGGTGTGGGTCCGGTATTACAGATAGCGGAAGGCTGGAGTGTTGAGCTGCCGGAACACGTACATGACATTCTGAATAAGCGCACCGATTCAACCTGGCCCACCACCTGGTTTGCCCCACGCCTGACCGGTAAAGGCCCGTTCAGCGACGTCTATTCAGTGATGGCGAACTGGGGCGCTAACCACGGGGTATTAACCGTCGGGCACGTCGGCGCTGATTTCATCACCCTGGCGTCCATGCTGCGCATCCCTGTATGCATGCATAACGTACCGGAGGCGCTGATTTATCGGCCGACGGCCTGGGGCGCTCACGGTATGGATCCGGAAGGGCAGGATTACCGCGCCTGTGAAAATTACGGACCGTTATACAAACATTAATCCGGCCTGCCAGCCTGCTCCGGCGGGCTGGCAGCCTGTGGGGACCGCGATGAAAAAATGTTTTCTGGTTCTCGATTGTGGCGCGACGAACGTGCGCGCCATTGCGCTGGATCCCGAAGGGAATATTGTGGCGCGCGCCGCGGTGGCGAACGAAAGCGAAAGCGCCGCTGAAAATCCGGCCTGGCACCAGTGGTCGCTCGACGCCATCATGCAACGGTTTGCCGTCTGTTGTCAGAAAATCAGCGCAGCGCTGAGCGAGCATCACCTGTGCGGAATGAGTGTGACGACCTTTGGCGTGGATGGCGCACTGGTAGATGAGCGGGGAGAACTGCTTTACCCGATCATTAGCTGGAAGTGCCCGCGAACCGTGCCGGTGATGGAAGCGGTTGCCCGTTCATGCTCCCCGGCAGAACTACAGCAGATCACCGGCGTTGGGCAGTTTAGTTTTAACACGTTGTATAAGCTAGGCTGGCTTCAGGA
Source organism: Enterobacter sp. MGH 33 (assembly GCF_000534535.1). Taxonomy (NCBI): domain Bacteria; kingdom Pseudomonadati; phylum Pseudomonadota; class Gammaproteobacteria; order Enterobacterales; family Enterobacteriaceae; genus Enterobacter; species Enterobacter sp. MGH 33. The sequence continues at coordinate 1,338,688 of NZ_KI973212.1, forward strand.
CAACCATCCCGATCTGTTACAGCGTGCTCACGCCTGGCTTTTTATCTCCTCGCTAATCAACCATCGCCTGACCGGAAAGATGACGACCGATCTCACGATGGCCGGTACCAGTCAGATGTTCGATCTGCATCAGCAGCGCTTCAGTGAAACGATCTTAAGCAAGATCGGCGTGCCTCATTCCCTTTTCCCGCCGCTGGTTTCCCCCGGAGAAAGGATTGGTGAATTGCGGCCCGACGCTGCATCCAGGCTCGGATTGCCTTGCGGAGTGCCGGTGATCTCCGCCGGGCACGACACGCAGTTTGCCCTTTTTGGCGCCGGGGCGGGAATTAATGAGCCAGTTCTCTCTTCGGGTACCTGGGAGATTTTAATGGCGCGCACCTCGCAGGTTGATACCGCTTTACTGGGGCAATACCCGGGTGCGACCTGCGAACTGGATAGCCGGACGGGGCTCTATAATCCGGGAATGCAATATCTGGCGTCTGGCGTACTGGAGTGGATCCGCGCGCTGTTCTGGTCGCCTGGTACCGACTGGGACACTATTCTGGCTCAGGCGGCGGCAATTCCGAACGGCGCGGATGGCGTCACGATGAATACCCAACTGCTCGATTCTCCACTCGCCGGCTGGCAGGGCGTTACGCTCACCACAACGCCAGCCCATTTTTACCGCGCAGCCCTGGAAGGACTCACGGTGCATCTGCAAGAAAAATGCCTGGCGCTGGAGGCGATCGCGCAATTTAAGGCGCGTGAACTCCTGCTGGTGGGGGGAGGTAGCCGCAATATGCTGTGGAATCAGCTCAAGTCCAATGCGCTTGGGATCCCGGTGAAGGTTCTTGAAGAGGCTGATACGACCGTGCTGGGGGCGTCTTTGTACGGATGGTGGGGCGTCGGAGAAACGGCCAGCGCTGAGGCTGCTCGCGATCGGGTCCACTATCGTTACCGTTATTTCTATCCTGAGGAGCAACCTTGTGCTTAAAACGATATCCCCTCTGATTTCACCCGAGCTGCTGAAAACGCTGGCAGAAATGGGTCATGGTGACGAGATTATTTTTGCAGATGCTCACTTTCCCGCGCACAGCCTGGGGCCAAAGACGATCCGCGCAGATGGCCTGCTCATCAGCGATTTGCTGGCCGCGGTGATACCGCTGTTTGAACTGGACAGCTATGCGCCACCGCTGGTGATGATGGCCCCTGTCGACGGGGATACGCTCGATATACAGGTAGAAGCGCGCTATCGCAACGCACTCTTTGGTGAGGCGGAAGGGGAGGGGATTACGCGTATTGACCGTTATGCGTTTTATGCGCGGGCACAGAAAGCGTACGCCATCGTGGTGACGGGCGAGACCGCGAAATACGGCAATATACTGTTAAAGAAAGGGGTTACGCCGTACCAATAAAAAACGCCGGGCTAAACCCGGCGTTTTTACATCAGTCTTCTTACCAGACGTAAGTCAGCAGGTGTTGTGAATCTGGCACCATGAAGTCTACGGACATCATCACGGACAGGGAGGTGATGGCGACAATCGAGAACACAAACAGCTTGCGTGCCCAGACCTTGTCATCTTCCACTTTGTAACCGCGCAGGGCCATGCCGAGCCACCATACGCTCACCGCAGCTGCTACCACCAGATATTTATATCCGGCGTAACCGCCCAGAGAGAGCATCAGCGTTGCCACGGCAAAAGCGATGATGTAGAGCGTGATGTGGTTCTTGGCAACCGAAATGCCTTTCACGACCGGCAGAACCGGAATGTTCGCCGCCTGATAATCCTTAAAGCGGAAAATCGCGATGGCGTAGGAGTGCGGCATCTGCCACAGGCTAAAGATAGCCAGCAGGATGAGCGCACCGCTGTCGAACTCGTTCGTGACGGCGCAGTAGCCAATCACCGGCGGCGCCGCGCCGGAGAGAGAACCAATCAGCGTGCCGTAGACGGAGTGACGTTTCATATACAGGCTGTAGACGCCCACATACACCACGAACCCCATCACCCCCAGCCAGCAGGCCAGCGGGTTAGCACCAAACCACAGCAGCATAAAGCCAGCAATACCCAGCAAGGTGGCGTACACCAGCGAGACGGAAGGAGCAATCAGGCCTTTAACCAGCACCCGATTTTTGGTCCTTTCCATCTTCTTGTCGATATCCATGTCGATGTAGTTGTTAAATACACAACCGGACGCAACCACCAGTGACACACCGACCAGCGTGTAAATAAAGAGGGTGTAATCAATGCTGCCTTTAGAGGCCAGCAGGAACCCTCCGATTACGGAGATCAGGTTGCCAAAGATGATGCCTGGTTTCGTGACTTGCAGGTATTGCTTAAACATACTCGCCGCTCTTAGTGAACCATCATGTTGTAGTTAAGGTTCCACATAATCCAGATGGAACCGACTACCAGGATAGCGATGATAATCACGGTAAAGATAAAGGCCGTCATGTTCCAGCCTTCATCGGACTTGGTGTTCATGTGCAGGAAGCAAACCAGATGCACCAGAATCTGAATCACCGCGGTCACCAGGATTGCGCCCAGGATAACCGGCTTAGATGCAGAACCGTTCATCACCATCCAGAACGGGATCACCGTCAGAATGATCGACAGGATGAAACCTGTCATGTAGGTGTTTACGCTGCCGTGGGAAGCGCCATGATCGTTAGAATGACTCATTACATCGCCCCCATCAGATAGACAACAGAGAACACACAGATCCATACCACGTCCAGGAAGTGCCAGAACAGGCTCAGGCACATAATACGGGTACGGTTAGTACTGGTCAGGCCGCGACGGGAGATCTGGAACATCAGCACCGCCATCCAGATCAGACCCGAGGTCACGTGCAGACCGTGGGTGCCTACCAGCGCGAAGAACGCTGACAGGAAGCCGCTACGATCCGGGCCGAAACCTTCCATGATCAGGTGATGGAATTCATAGATTTCCATCCCGATAAAGCCAGCACCAAACAGCCAGGTCAACGCCAGCCAGGAGACAACCTGGCTCTTGTTGTTTTTGTACATGGCGATAGCCGCCATGCCGTAGGTGATGGAGCTGAATAACAGCAGTGCGGTTTCAACCAGAACGAACGGCAGTTCAAAGATGTCCTTACCGGTCGGGCCGCCCGCTGTGCCGTTCACCAGAACGGCATAGGTTGCGAACAGACAGCAGAACAGGATGCAGTCGCTCATCAGGTAGATCCAGAAACCGAAGACTTTCGTCGGTCCTGTATCATGGTGCGCATGTTCATGCGCGTGGGCAGTTGAGTGCGCCAGAGTATCAGTTGCCATTTTTCAGCCCCGCTTTAGAAATCTCGTCAAAATGCTGGTTTTCCAGCTTTTCAACTTCACGGACTGGTACGTAGTAGTCCACGTCCTCGTCAAAGCTCTTCACAATCCAGCTGATTACGATGCCAGCGAAGCCAACAATCGCCATCCACCAGATGTGCCAGATCATTGCGAAACCAAATACCGTTGCGAAAGCGGCAATAACCATGCCCGCGGCGCTGTTTTTCGGCATATGGATCTCTTCGTAATGCTCAGGTTGCTTGTACGCTTCACCTTTTTCTTTCATTTCCCAGAATGCATCACGCTCGTGAATGTGCGGCACTACGGCAAAGTTATAGAACGGAGGCGGAGAAGAGGTCGCCCACTCCAGCGTACGGCCACCCCACGGGTCACCGGTCAGGTCGCGGTTCAGGTTACGGTCACGGATAGACACGTAGTACTGAATCAGCTGGCACAGAATACCGCAGGCAATCAGCGCTGCGCCGCCCGCTGCAACCATCAGCATTGGGTGGAACTGCGGATCGATCTGCTGGCTCAGACGACGGGTCATCCCCATGAAGCCCAGCACGTACAGCGGCATAAACGCCACGAAGAAGCCGATGATCCAGAACCAGAACGCGCGTTTACCCCATTTTTCGTTCAGGGTGAAACCGAACGCTTTTGGCCACCAGTAGGTCACACCAGCGAAGCAGCCGAAGACCACGCCACCGATGATAACGTTATGGAAGTGCGCAATCAGGAACAGACTGTTGTGCAGAACGAAGTCAGCACCTGGTACCGCCAGCAGTACGCCGGTCATCCCACCTACGGAGAAGGTCACGATGAAGCCGATGGTCCACAGCATAGCTGAGTGGAACACGATACGACCCTGGTACATGGTGAACAGCCAGTTGAAGATCTTAACCCCGGTCGGGATCGCGATAATCATGGTGGTAATACCGAAGAAGGCGTTTACGTTGGCACCCGCACCCATGGTGAAGAAGTGGTGCAGCCAGACGATGAACGACAGGACGGTAATACATACGGTTGCCCACACCAGAGAGGTGTAACCAAACAGGCGTTTGCGCGAGAAGGTTGCCGCGATTTCGGAGAACACACCGAACACCGGCAGAACCAGGATGTACACTTCCGGGTGACCCCAGGCCCAAATCAGGTTGATGTACATCATCATGTTGCCACCCATATCATTCGTGAAGAAATGGGTACCCAGATAGCGATCCAGGGTCAGCAGCGCGATGGTGACGGTCAGAATTGGGAACGACGCGATAATCAGGACGTTGGCGCACAGAGATGCCCAGGTAAATACTGGCATCTTGAACATCGTCATACCTGGTGCACGCATCTTCAGGATGGTCACGAAGAAGTTAATACCGGTCAGGGTGGTACCGACACCGGAGAGCTGAAGCGCCCAAATCCAGTAGTCAACGCCCACGCCCGGACTGTACTCAATTCCCGACAGCGGCGGGTAGGCCAGCCAGCCAGTCTGAGCAAATTCGCCCACACCCAGTGACAGGTTAACCAGGATAACGCCGACAACCGTGAACCAGAAGCTCAGGTTGTTCAGGAACGGGAACGCAACGTCGCGCGCGCCGATTTGCAGCGGAACGACCACGTTCATCAGACCGATTACCAGCGGCATCGCCACGAAGAAGATCATGATAACGCCGTGGGCGGTAAAGATCTGATCGTAGTGGTGCGGTGGCAGGAAGCCGGCTTCGCCCGCAGACGCAAGCGCCTGCTGGCTACGCATCATGATTGCATCCGCAAAGCCACGAATTAACATGACGATACCGACGATGCAGTACATGATACCGAGTTTTTTGTGGTCAACCGAAGTCAGCCACTCATTCCACAGGTAACTCCACTTACCGAAGTAAGTGATCAGGCCAACTAAGGCCGCGCCACCAATGATAATTGCAGCCACCGTAACCATAATAATCGGTTCATGGTAGGGCACTGCATCCAGTGTCAATTTTCCGAACATTTTCTTCCTCGGCCCCTTAGTGAGCGGTTTCCGCGTGGCTCATGTCCATGCCTTCCATACCCTGGTGCGTATTGTGCTCGCCTTCAGGCTGGGTCATGTCCATGCTCATGCCGTGATCCATAAATTTGCCAATAACATCTTTGAACAGATTCGGTTTCACGTTAGAGAAGTACTCCACCTTGTTGTATTCGCTAGGTGCAGCCACTTTTTCGAACGCCGCCATGTCAGACATGGTGTTTGGAGACTGCTTCGCTTTTGCAACCCACTGGTCGAAAGTCGCGCGGTCTGGCGTAGCGATAGCTTTGAACTTCATACCCGAGAAGCCCGGGCCACTATAGCTGGCGGAGATACCGTCGTAGGTGCCTGCTTCATTCGCGATCAGGTGCAGGTTAGTCTGCATACCGGCCATCGCGTAAATCTGGCTGCCCAGACGTGGGATGAAGAAGGAGTTCATTACGGAGTTGGAGGTCACTTTGAACTGAACCGGAGTGTTCGCCGGGAAGGCGATTTCATTCACGGTAGCAATGCCCTGTTCTGGATAGATGAAGAACCATTTCCAGTCCATGGAGACCACTTCAATGGTAATAGGTTTTTCATCGTGAACCAGCGGTTTGCTCGGCTCAAGTGCGTGAGTGGTTTTCCAGGTCAGTACAGCAAGGAACAGGATGATCAGAATAGGTACCGTCCAGACCACAGCTTCCACTTTATTGGAGTGTGACCAGTTAGGGCTATACTTCGCATCTTTATTGCTCGCACGATACTTCCAGGCGAAACCAACAGCCATCAAGATGGCAGGAATAACCACAATCAACATCAGGCCAAAAGCCGTCAGTATCAATGAACGTTGTTCCAGTCCAATCTGTCCTTTGGGGTCTAGTAGTGCAGAATCGCAGCCACTGAGTAATACAGTGCCTGCGAATAATGACAACCATCCCAAACTTTTATTGTATTTCCTGAGTCTCATTTAACGACCTCAATTCCACGGGAGTCTGGTGGCGTTTAAAGTGTGGGGGCATTTTACGGGAAGGTTACATTACTGTAAACATCATTGGCCCTGTGTCAGGAAGGTGTTACCGGGTTCTGCCGCACATGTCACAAGTGTTGCAAATTATGTCGCGTTTTCCGGGGGAAGCCGCACGGAGCGGGCGTTATAACGAAAGGGTGCCCCAGCATACCGCAAAAGGGACAATTGATATAACCATTGTGAAAAATACACAAATAATTAACAATTAATTATCAATAAAAAGACAACTAAAAAACGAAAATTCAATCTTTCGAATGCTGAATCGTTTAACGGAAAATAGCGTAGCGAAATAAGCTCCAATAATTTCCGAATGCTATCCCGCACAAAACAACAAATATTTTTTTTGTCGATGGCGGTTATTTCGCCGTTATAATTTCGTGTCGTTATTACAACGGGAAATAACCTTTCGCTTTTTACTTCATGTCATCTGCGTTTTCCGCAATGACATGAAATCCAGCATCCCACCGGTCAGGATACCCACGATGGCGAGTAACACCCCTGCATCAAGCAGCTGGGTTTCAAACGGAAGCGACAAGGTGGTCGTCGCATTCAAGATGAGTACCGCGAGCCACACTACCAGCGCAAGACAACCAGCCATCAGCAGACGCAGGGCAAACCGATAGGCAGCCTGATATTCCGTGCGCGGCATGAAGTGTTCCGTCCGCTGGGTATATTCCAGCGTCTGGCGACAGACCAGCAGCAATAAAATCCCCGGCACCGCCGCCACCACCGAGAAGAGATAAAACGTCGGCCAGCCGTGAGCTTCAACAAACCAGCCCGCGACGGGGCCAACGTATACGCGCCCGACGGCAGAAAGGGCAGACAGTAGCGCAAACTGGGTGGCGGAAAATGACTTATTGCACAGCGTCATCAGCAGGGCGACAAATGCCGCAGTGCCCATACCGCCACACAGGTTTTCAAAGAATACCGCCGTCGCCATGCTGATCATATGCTTGTCGGTGATCGACAGCAGCCAGTAACCGGCATTCGATGCGCCCTGAAGGATGCCGAAGATCAGCAGAGCGCGGAACAGCGTCAGGCGCTGCATTAATACACCGCCGTACAGCGCGCCGACGATCGTGGCAAACAGTCCCAGGGTTTTGTTCACCACGCCGACTTCGCCCGCATCAAACCCGACGCCGCGGATCAGGAAGGTGGTGGTCAGACTCATGGCGAAAGCGTCGCCAAGCTTATAAAGGACAATCAGCAGCAGGATCAGCCAGGCATTATTGCGACCAAAGAAATCGCGGAGCGGTGCGGCGACGGCCTGCTCCAGCGAGCGGGGGACCGGAATCACATCGCTCGGTTCAGGCGCGAATAGCGTGGCAATAATGCAGGGGATCAGCAGAGCGGCCATCAGCCAGTACATTCCCTGCCAGCCGAGATAGCGGTCGGCAAGCCAGAGGGCCAGCCCGCCGGAAACCAGCATACCCAGGCGGTAGCCAAGCACGCTGATTGCCGCACCGGCGCCACGCTCTTCTGCTGGCAGGACGTCCGTCTTCCAGGCGTCAAAAACAATGTCCTGCGAAGCGGAGCAGAAGGCGATGACCACCGCAAGCGCGGCCATCCAGCGCAGCTGTGTTGACGGCTCAAGGAAACCCATTGCGGCAATGGCCAGCAACAGCAGCACCTGCGTCATCACTAACCAGCCGCGACGGCGCCCGAGGAACGGTGGGGTATAGCGATCCATCACCGGCGACCACAGGAACTTAAAGACGTAAGCCTGGCCGACGAGCGAGAAGAAACCAATGGTTTTAAGATCGATGTTCTCAACCGTCATCCACGCCTGTAACGTGCCGGAGGTGAGCGCAAGGGGTAAACCGGAGGCGAAACCAAGGATCAGCAGAATAGCTGATTTCGGTTGCTGGAAAATACGTAAGTAGTGACTGGACATGTTCTTATGAACTGACCCGGTGAAGCACCGGGTCAGTCAGCAGGATTAACGGGCGTTCTGCTTGATGAAGTCGTGAATGCTGGTGTCCTGTGCCATGTCGGCAATGGTGTCAGTCAGCACACTGTTAACCGCGTCAGCGATATTTTTGTTGGAGGCCTGGAATGCGCCTTCAACGGAATAGCTTGCACGGTAGTTTTTGTTCATTTTATTGCCGTTCTTCGCGGTAGCAATGATGGCGATATCGGCTTTGGTCGCAATGTTGTAGCGAACGTTACCCTGGGAGACGTCAGCGTACAGGTTGTTCACGATGATTTGCAGATCAACCGCGCCGCTTGGGCCAATCATGTAGCCACGGGAGGTCATCTGTTTTTCCAGCACTTCCTGCAACAGGAAGCGCAGGTCGCGGGAGGCGGTCAGCGTGACCTGCTGGTTGTCGCGAGTCACTTTCGCCAGCGCCTGGTCCTGACGCTGATCGGCGCCATTAATGCTGACTGTGACGCCCATCAGGCTTGGATCCTGCTGAGGCAGGGTAATTTTTGGTGAAACGTCAATGGTCGTCGGCGGAGTCGCGCAGCCGGCGAGCATAAAGAGTGCTACCAACGGAAAGAAGAGTTTTTTTAACATTTTCGGGTTCTCAACGAATCGTAAGCAAAGAGAGAAAAATTGCCGCCATCATAACATCGCTAACGGCCAGGGGAAGTGGTCAACGCATGTAAATTCATCGCCTTGTCCGAAAACTGACCACCTTTCCGCTTTTCTCTGCCTGTAAGTGACAAAACGTATGAACCTCATAGTGAACTTCATTCGTTTGGATGAGAAAATCAGACGAAAGCTAAATATTTGTTGTCAAGGTGTAATGGAACCGGTAAAAGCGGCTAATATTTAAAGGGATGGGTGACACCTTAGCGTTGTCGGAGGAGTGATTTCATGATGATACGTGAACAGATAGAAGAAAAATTAAGGGCAGCGTTCAACCCTGTGTTTCTCGAAGTTGTCGACGAAAGCTATCGTCATAACGTGCCGGCAGGTTCTGAAAGCCACTTTAAAGTGGTTCTGGTCAGCGATCGCTTCACGGGAGAACGTTTCCTGAACCGACACCGCTTGATCTACAGCACCTTGACGGAAGAACTCTCCACAACCGTACATGCGCTGGCGCTGCATACCTACACCATTAAGGAATGGGAAGGGCTACAGGATACGGTATTCGCATCACCGCCTTGTCGGGGTGCAGGCACCATCGCCTGATAAATCGGATTTGCAACCGCCGGAGTTTTTCCAGTATGTTGCTTACAGATTTCGTCAAAACGGCCTTCGGGCCGTTTTGTTTTGTCTGAGTTTTGAGCGGATGGCGCGTTTTTAAGGCTAAAAATAGCCTTAAAGTGTGAAAAAAGCCGCAGCAACATGCTCCAACCGTTCTCGACTCACCTAAGTGATGCCGCTATAATGCCGCGTCTTATTGAATGTCTTCGGGATGATTCTGGCGACAGGGAATGTGAATCTGCACATAAGAGAGCATCCCGGTATAACAGACAGATTCAGAGTTGACCGAGCACTGTGATTTTTTTGAGGTAACAAGATGCAAGTTTCAGTTGAAACCACTCAAGGCCTTGGCCGCCGTGTAACGATTACTATCGCTGCTGACAGCATCGAAACTGCTGTGAAAAGCGAGCTGGTCAACGTAGCAAAAAAAGTACGTATTGACGGCTTCCGCAAGGGCAAAGTACCAATGAATGTTGTTGCTCAGCGTTATGGCGCTTCCGTGCGTCAGGATGTGCTGGGTGAACTGATGAGCCGCAACTTTATCGACGCGATCATCAAAGAAAAAATCAATCCAGCCGGCGCGCCGAACTACGTTCCAGGTGAATACAAGCAGGGCGAAGACTTCACCTACTCCGTAGAGTTCGAAGTGTACCCGGAAGTTGAGCTGAAAGGTCTGGAATCTATCGAAGTTGAAAAACCGATCGTTTCCGTGACTGACGAAGACGTTGACGGCATGCTGGATACCCTGCGTAAGCAGCAGGCGAACTGGAAAGAGAAAGAAGGCGCTGTTGACGCGGAAGACCGTGTAACCATCGACTTCACCGGTTCTGTAGACGGCGAAGAGTTCGAAGGCGGTAAAGCGTCTGACTTCGTACTGGCGATGGGCCAGGGTCGTATGATCCCAGGCTTCGAAGAAGGTATCAAAGGCCACAAAGCGGGCGAAGAGTTCACCATTGACGTGACCTTCCCTGAAGAATACCACGCTGAAAACCTGAAAGGTAAAGCAGCGAAGTTCGTTATCAACCTGAAGAAAGTGGAAGAGCGCGAACTGCCAGAACTGACTGAAGAATTCATCAAGCGTTTCGGCGTGGAAGATGGTTCTGTTGCGGGCCTGCGTACCGAAGTGCGTAAAAACATGGAGCGCGAGCTGAACGGCGCTGTACGTAACCGCGTGAAGTCTCAGGCGATTGACGGTCTGGTGAAAGCGAACGACATCGACGTTCCTGCTGCCCTGATCGACAGCGAAATCGACGTTCTGCGCCGTCAGGCTGCACAGCGCTTCGGTGGCAACCAGCAGCAAGCGATGGAACTGCCACGCGAGCTGTTCGAAGAGCAAGCGAAACGTCGCGTTGTTGTCGGCCTGCTGCTGGGCGAAGTGATTCGTACCCACGAGCTGAAAGCTGACGAAGAGCGTGTGAAAGGCCTGATCGAAGAGATGGCTTCTGCATACGAAGACCCATCAGAAGTGATCGAGTTCTACGGTAAGAACAAAGAGCTGATGGACAACATGCGCAACGTCGCACTGGAAGAGCAGGCTGTTGAAGCGGTACTGGCGAAAGCGAAAGTGACCGAAAAAGAGACCTCTTTCACCGAACTGATGAACCAGCAGGCGTAATTTCGCCCCGACGGTTTAAAGTTTGAACAAAAAACCCGTTGCCCTCCGGCGACGGGTTTTTTTTATCACCGCTTTAGTCCTGGAAGGGTGCTAAAACGCCCTTTCAGTGTTAGCGTTACAACAAAACGTTGTTATGCTTGAAATAGGGCATGACGACCCCCATTAGTATGTAATCACGATGATTGAGACTGGCTGATAATCCGTCCATAAGGTTACAATCAGTACAGCAGGTGTTTTCAATTTTGAACCAGGAGACGGAAATGTCATACAGTGGCGAACGAGATAACTTTGCACCCCATATGGCGCTGGTGCCAATGGTTATTGAACAGACCTCACGCGGTGAGCGTTCTTTCGATATCTATTCCCGTCTGCTCAAGGAACGCGTTATCTTTCTGACCGGCCAGGTGGAAGACCATATGGCTAACCTGATCGTGGCGCAGATGCTGTTCCTGGAAGCGGAAAACCCGGAAAAAGACATTTACCTGTACATCAACTCGCCAGGCGGTGTGATTACGGCGGGCATGTCAATTTATGACACCATGCAATTCATCAAGCCGGATGTCAGTACCATCTGTATGGGGCAGGCGGCATCCATGGGTGCTTTCCTGTTAACCGCAGGGGCGAAAGGTAAGCGTTTCTGCCTGCCTAACTCCCGCGTGATGATTCACCAGCCGCTGGGTGGTTACCAGGGCCAGGCGACGGATATTGAAATCCACGCCCGAGAAATTCTGAAAGTAAAAGCGCGCATGAATGAACTTATGGCGCAGCATACGGGTCAACCTCTCGAGCAGATCGAGCGCGATACCGAGCGCGATCGCTTCCTCTCTGCACCAGAGGCAGTTGAGTACGGCTTAGTCGACTCCATTTTGACCCATCGTAATTGATGCCCGCGACGCGAGTGTGCCGCTATACTAAGGTAGGGCGGAACGTTGCCTGTAAGCAGCTTGCGTCTGAGAATGGCATTTGCGTCGTCATGTGCGGCACATAGAACTTAAAAAGAGGTTTGGACTCATGACAGATAAACGCAAAGATGGTTCGGGCAAACTGCTGTACTGCTCTTTTTGCGGCAAAAGCCAGCATGAAGTGCGTAAACTGATTGCCGGGCCGTCCGTGTATATCTGCGACGAATGCGTCGATTTATGTAACGACATCATTCGCGAAGAGATTAAAGAAGTCGCGCCGCACCGTGAGCGCAGCGCGTTACCAACGCCACACGAGATTCGCCACCACCTGGACGACTATGTCATTGGTCAGGAGCAGGCGAAAAAAGTGCTGGCGGTGGCGGTATACAACCACTACAAACGTCTGCGTAACGGCGATACCAGCAATGGCGTAGAGCTGGGCAAAAGTAACATTCTGCTGATCGGGCCTACGGGTTCTGGTAAAACCCTGCTGGCGGAAACGCTGGCGCGCCTGCTGGATGTTCCGTTCACCATGGCGGATGCCACCACCCTGACCGAAGCCGGTTATGTGGGTGAAGACGTTGAAAATATTATCCAGAAGCTGCTCCAGAAGTGCGATTACGACGTACAGAAAGCCCAGCGCGGGATCGTCTATATCGATGAGATCGACAAAATCTCCCGTAAATCAGACAACCCGTCGATCACCCGTGACGTCTCGGGCGAGGGCGTGCAGCAGGCGCTGCTGAAGCTGATTGAAGGTACGGTTGCGGCTGTTCCACCGCAGGGTGGACGTAAACATCCGCAGCAGGAATTCTTGCAGGTTGATACCTCCAAGATCCTGTTTATCTGTGGTGGTGCGTTTGCAGGCCTGGATAAAGTGATCTCTCACCGTGTGGAAACCGGCTCCGGCATTGGTTTTGGCGCAACGGTGAAAGCCACGTCTGAAAAACCAAACGAAGGCCAGCTGCTGGCGCAGGTTGAACCGGAAGATCTGATCAAATTCGGTTTGATTCCGGAATTTATCGGCCGTCTGCCGGTTGTGGCGACCCTGAACGAACTGAGCGAAGACGCGCTGATTCAGATCCTGAAAGAGCCGAAAAACGCGCTGACCAAGCAGTATCAGGCGCTGTTTAATCTGGAAGGCGTTGAGCTGGAATTCCGTGACGAAGCACTGGACGCGATTGCCAAGAAAGCGATGGCGCGTAAAACCGGTGCCCGTGGCCTGCGTTCTATCGTAGAAGCAGCATTGCTCGACACGATGTACGATCTTCCTTCTATGGAAGACGTTGAAAAAGTCGTGATCGACGAGTCCGTCATTGGTGGCCAGTCCAAGCCGTTACTGATTTACGGTAAACCGGAAGCGCAGCAGGCATCTGGCGAATAATTCACCATTTCATACAATCAGTTAATCAAAAAGGGGGGATTTTATCTCCCCTTTACTTTTTCCGTATTCATGGCGTTGAATGTATGGGAAACATCCCCATATACTGGATTACATGTTAATGGTTGTGTGAAGCACAGTTACATGACCAGTTTACCTGGCGGACACTAAACTAAGAGAGAGCTCTATGAATCCTGAGCGTTCTGAACGCATTGAAATCCCCGTATTGCCGTTGCGCGATGTGGTGGTTTATCCGCACATGGTCATACCCTTATTTGTAGGGCGGGAAAAATCTATCCGTTGCCTCGAAGCCGCCATGGATCATGATAAAAAAATCATGTTGGTCGCGCAGAAGGAAGCATCAACGGATGAGCCGGGTGTAAACGATCTTTTCACCGTCGGGACCGTGGCCTCTATTTTGCAGATGCTGAAGCTGCCAGACGGCACCGTGAAGGTGCTGGTGGAAGGCTTACAGCGTGCGCGTATTACCACTCTGTCAGACGATGGCGAGCACTTCTCTGCGAAGGCAGAGTACCTTGATTCACCTGAACTTGATGAGCGCGAACAGGAAGTGCTGGTACGCACCGCGATCAGCCAGTTCGAAGGCTACATCAAGCTGAATAAGAAAATCCCACCTGAAGTGCTGACGTCGCTGAACAGCATCGACGATCCTGCACGTCTGGCGGATACCATCGCTGCGCACATGCCGCTGAAGCTGGCTGACAAACAGTCCGTGCTGGAAATGTCCGACGTTAACGAACGTCTGGAATACCTGATGGCGATGATGGAGTCTGAGATCGATCTGCTCCAGGTTGAGAAGCGCATTCGCAACCGCGTCAAAAAGCAGATGGAAAAATCGCAGCGTGAGTACTATCTGAACGAGCAAATGAAAGCCATTCAGAAAGAGCTCGGCGAGATGGACGATGCGCCGGATGAAAACGAAGCGCTGAAGCGTAAGATCGACGCGGCGAAGATGCCGAAAGAGGCGAAAGAGAAAGCCGAAGCTGAGTTGCAGAAGCTGAAAATGATGTCTCCGATGTCGGCAGAGGCGACCGTCGTGCGCGGCTATATTGAGTGGATGGTACAGGTTCCGTGGAATGCCCGCAGCAAGGTCAAAAAAGACCTGCGTCAGGCGCAGGAAATCCTCGATACCGACCACTACGGCCTGGAACGCGTGAAAGACCGCATTCTTGAGTACCTCGCGGTACAGAGCCGTGTGAACAAAATCAAAGGTCCAATTCTGTGCCTGGTAGGGCCTCCAGGCGTGGGTAAAACCTCTCTGGGCCAGTCCATCGCCAAAGCGACCGGACGTAAGTATATCCGTATGGCGCTGGGCGGCGTACGCGATGAAGCGGAAATCCGCGGTCACCGCCGTACCTACATCGGTTCTATGCCGGGCAAGCTGATCCAGAAGATGGCGAAAGTGGGGGTTAAAAACCCGCTGTTCCTGCTCGATGAGATCGACAAAATGTCTTCGGACATGCGTGGCGATCCGGCGTCGGCGCTGCTGGAAGTGCTTGATCCAGAACAGAACGTGGCGTTCAGCGATCACTACCTGGAAGTGGACTACGACCTGAGCGATGTGATGTTCGTGGCGACCTCCAACTCCATGAACATTCCGGCCCCGCTGCTGGACCGTATGGAAGTGATCCGTCTCTCCGGTTATACCGAAGATGAGAAGCTGAACATTGCTAAGCAGCACCTGCTGCCGAAACAGATTGAGCGTAACGCGCTGAAAGCCAACGAGCTGACCGTCGAGGACAGCGCGATTATCGGCATCATTCGCTATTACACCCGTGAAGCGGGCGTGCGTAGCCTTGAGCGTGAAATCTCCAAACTGTGTCGTAAAGCGGTGAAACAATTGCTGCTGGATAAGAGCCTGAAGCACATTGTGATTAACGGCGACAATCTGCATGCTTACCTTGGCGTTCAGCGCTTCGACTATGGTCGCGCAGACAACGAAAACCGCGTTGGTCAGGTGACCGGTCTGGCATGGACGGAAGTGGGCGGCGATCTGCTGACCATCGAAACCGCGTGTGTCCCGGGCAAAGGCAAGCTGACCTACACCGGTTCACTGGGTGAAGTGATGCAGGAGTCCATCCAGGCGGCGCTGACCGTGGTGCGCGCGCGCGCGGAAAAACTGGGTATCAACCCGGATTTCTACGAAAAACGCGACATTCACGTTCACGTTCCGGAAGGGGCGACGCCGAAAGATGGCCCAAGCGCGGGTATTGCCATGTGTACGGCGCTGGTTTCCTGCCTGACAGGGAACCCGGTTCGTGCTGATGTGGCCATGACCGGTGAAATTACGCTGCGTGGTCAGGTACTGCCTATCGGCGGGTTAAAAGAAAAACTGCTGGCGGCACACCGCGGTGGAATCAAAACCGTATTGATCCCTTACGAAAA
This sequence comes from Enterobacter sp. MGH 33, assembly GCF_000534535.1. Taxonomy (NCBI): domain Bacteria; kingdom Pseudomonadati; phylum Pseudomonadota; class Gammaproteobacteria; order Enterobacterales; family Enterobacteriaceae; genus Enterobacter; species Enterobacter sp. MGH 33. Next base: position 1,354,425 of record NZ_KI973212.1, read on the forward strand.
TAAACGCGATCTGGAAGAGATTCCGGACAACGTTATTGCCGATTTGCAGATCCATCCGGTGAAACGCATTGAGGAAGTTCTGACTCTCGCACTGCAAAATGAACCGTCCGGAATGCAGGTTGTAACCGCAAAATAGTGACCTCGCGCAAAGAGCGCCAATAAAAACAAGGCTGGTAAGTCATTTCGTACTTGCCAGCCTTTTTTTGTATAGCTAATTTAGATTGCTGATTGGGTTAGCCATCAACAACGGGTGTTGTAAGGTCATAGCAGGACTGATATAACTGCTGCGCGGTCGCGCTGTGAAGGATTCAGGTGCGATATAAATTATAAAGAGAGGAAGAGAACAGTGAATAAATCTCAACTGATTGACAAAATTGCTGCGGGTGCTGATATTTCTAAAGCTGCAGCTGGACGTGCTTTAGATGCTTTAATTGCTTCTGTTACTGAATCTCTGCAAGCTGGGGACGACGTTGCACTGGTAGGCTTCGGTACTTTTGCGGTTAAAGAGCGTGCAGCCCGTACTGGCCGCAACCCTCAAACCGGTAAAGAGATCACTATTGCTGCCGCTAAAGTGCCGGGTTTCCGTGCAGGTAAAGCGCTGAAAGACGCAGTAAACTGATTGCTTTCCCGCTCCAGGGAAGCTGAAAAGTACAAGGGCGCATCGTTTGATGTGCCTTTTTTGTTTGTCCAGACCTGATTTGTGCGAGTTTATGCGAGTTGTGGGCTGACAATTGCCCTGTTTTCTTGTCACAATACGCCTTTACGCGCGACGGTCAGGATTTTCCGTCAGCGTCAGGTAACCAGTCACCTACAGCGGAGTGTTGTTACACCATGATGGACAGCTTACGCACGGCTGCTAACAGTCTCGTGCTCAAGATTATTTTCGGTATCATTATCGTGTCGTTCATATTGACCGGTGTGAGTAGTTACCTCATCGGCGGTGGCGCGAACTACGCCGCAAAAGTGAATGGCCAGGAAATTAGCCGTGGGCAGTTCGAGAACGCTTTTGCTGGTGAACGTAACCGCATGCAGCAGCAACTGGGCGACCAATACTCTGAACTTGCAGCCAACGAAGGCTATATGAAAAACCTGCGTCAGCAGACGCTGAACCGCCTTATCGACGAAGCGCTGCTGGATCAGTACGCGAAAAGCCTGGGTCTGGGCATCAGCGATGAGCAGGTTAAAAAAGCCATCTTCTCGACGCAGGCTTTCCAGTCTAATGGGAAGTTCGACAACGCGCGTTACAACAGCATTGTTAACCAGATGGGTATGACGGCTGACCAGTACGCTCAGGCGCTGCGTAACCAGTTGACCACGCAACAGCTGATCAACGCGGTGGTGGGCACCGATTTCATGCTGAAAGGCGAAACTGAAGAGCTGGCGGCACTGGTGGCGCAGCAACGCGTGGTGCGTGAAGCGACGATTGATGTCAACGCACTGGCAGCGAAACAGCAGGTTAGCGACGCTGAAGTTAATGCTTACTACGAGCAAAACAAGAACAACTTCATCTCTCCGGAACAGTTCCGCGTAAGCTATATCAAGCTGGATGCAGCTGCGATGCAGGAAAACGCGACTGACGCCGAGATCCAGTCTTATTACGATCAGCATCAGGATCAGTTCACTCAGCCGCAGCGTAACCGTTACAGCGTGATCCAGACCAAAACGGAAGCAGAAGCGAAAGCCGTGCTGGACGAGCTGAACAAAGGCGCTGATTTCGCCACCTTAGCGAAAGCAAAATCCACCGACATTATTTCTGCCAAAAACGGCGGTGATATGGGCTGGCTGGAAGAGTCCACTACCCCGGACGAGCTGAAAAATGCAGGCCTGAAAGAGAAAGGCCAACTGTCTGGTGTAATCAAATCCTCCGTTGGTTTCCTGGTGGCGCGTCTGGACGATGTTGTGGCGGCGAAAACCAAGCCGCTGGCTGACGTTCGTGATGATATCGCTGCGAAAGTGAAGCAGGAGAAAGCGCTGGACGCCTTCTATGCTCTGCAACAGAAAGTGAGCGATGCCGCAAGCAACGACAACGAATCACTGGCGGGTGCTGAGCAGGCTGCTGGCGTTAAAGCGGTTGAGACGGGCTGGTTCAGCCACGAAAACCTGCCGGAAGAACTGAACTTCAAACCAGTTTCAGATGCCATTTTCAATGGTGGTCTGGTCGGTGAGAACGGTACGCCGGGCAGCAACTCAGACATCATTACCGTTGACGGTGACCGTGCGTTCGTACTGCGCGTCAGCGAGCACAAAGCCGAGGCAGTGAAGCCCCTGGCGGAAGTGAAAGATCAGGTGGTGGCGCTGGTCAAACACAACAAAGCGGCACAGCAGGCAAAACTGGATGCAGAGAAAATTCTGGCCGATCTGAAAGCCGGTAAGAACGATGCGCTGAAAGCGGCTGGCCTGAGCTTTGGCGAAGCAAAAACGCTGAGCCGTACCGGTCAGGATCCTGTCAGCCAGGCGGCGTTTGGCCTGAGCCTGCCGGCGAAAGACAAACCTGTCTTTGGCACCACGACCGATATGCAGGGTAACGTGGTGCTTCTGGCGCTGGATGAAGTAAAAGCCGGTACGCTGCCAGACGCGCAGAAGAAGGCCATGGTTCAGGGAATTACCCAGAACAATGCCCAGATTGCTTTCGAAGCGATGATGAGCAACCTGCGTAAAGAAGCCAAAATCAAACTGGGTGATGTGGTCACTCAGGAGCAATAATTACGTATCTGCTCGCAGATTTTAGTAACGCTCTGCAAAAACTAAAGGCCGCTTTCGCGGCCTTTTCCATTTCTGCAATCTGTTGTTTGTCCCTGTTTTCCCGTGCGGTTATCGTGGCGTGGCTGTCAACAAACAAGGAGAAAACAGCATGAAATGTGGAATCAAAGCACTGTTAATTACACTGGCTATTGCCACTTCCGGGATGAGTGCGGGCGCGCTGGCGGCGTCCCCCTCGGCTAAAGCGCAGGCTGCACAAAACCAGGCCGATGCAACGTCACAAGGTCATGTTAAAGCCAACGCGACGGCCAGCACGAAAGCCATTGAGGACGAGGGTACGCGGGTCAGTATCAATACTGCCTCTGCGGACGATCTTGCCCGCGTTATGAATGGCGTGGGTCTAAAAAAAGCACAGGCCATCGTCAGCTATCGTGAAGAGTATGGCCCTTTCAAAACCCTTGACGATCTCAAGCAGGTGCCGGGTATGGGCAGCGCGCTGGTTGAGCGCAATCTCGCACACCTGACGCTGTAATCGCGTAATCACTTGCACTGCGGCAAATATTTGCCAGGATAAAGAGGTCATACCAGTTATGACCTCTGAACCTATAACAACGAAAGGCTATTGCGCTATGCAGACACAAATCAAAGTCCGTGGTTATCACCTCGATGTTTACCAGCACGTCAATAACGCCCGCTACCTTGAATTTCTTGAAGAGGCGCGCTGGGACGGCCTGGAGAACAGCGAAAGCTTCCAGTGGCTGACCGCACACAACATCGCGTTTGTGGTCGTCAATATCAACATTAACTACCGCCGCCCGGCTGTGCTGGGGGATGTGCTCACCGTGACCAGTGAGGTCCAACAACTGAATGGCAAAAGTGGTGTATTGAGCCAGGTCGTTACGCTGGAGCCAGAAGGGCAGGTGGTGGCCGATGCGCTGATCACCTTTGTCTGTATCGATCTCAAAACCCAGAAAGCGTTGCCGCTGGAAGGGGAGTTGCGCGAAAAGCTGGAGCTGATGATCGCGTAAGAAATGTTCAGGAATAACTGTGCTGTCGACACTTACCGTTCGACAGCACGGTCAGGTAGCCCTTATTTCAGCCCGGTCTTTTTCTGCATCGCGGCCATCACGCCCGCTTTATCCGCAAAATAATGATTCAGACCGTTCGCGCGCAGGTTACAGGCGGCACACTGCCCGCAGCCGTCCCCTTTAATGCCGTTGTAGCAGGTCAGGGTCTCGTTGCGAACAACATCCAGCTTGCCCCAGTAGTCGGCCAGGGCCCAGGTTTCAGCCTTATCCAGCCACATCAGCGGCGTTTCGAAGCGGGTCTCTTTTGCCATTCCCAGATCGACAGCGTGATTGAGTGCTTTCACGAATTCATCCCGGCAGTCCGGGTAGCCAGAGAAGTCGGTCTCACACACGCCCGTGATCACCGCTTCGGCTTTCACCTGGTAGGCATAGATCGCCGTCAGGGTCAGGAAGAGAATGTTGCGGCCCGGTACGAAGGTGTTCGGAATGCCGCTGGCATCCGGTTCGTAATCAGGCACCGGAATGCTGTCGCGGGTGAGGCTGCTGACGGCCAGTTCATTTAACAGCGTCACGTCCAGCACTTTATGAGCGCGGGCGCCCAGTTTGAGGGCCAGTTCACGAGCGACATCGATTTCAGCGCGATGACGCTGACCATAATCAAAAGTGACGCAGTGCACTTCATCATACTGGTGAAGCGCCTGAATCAGGCAGGTGGTGGAATCTTGTCCTCCGCTGAACACGACGACGGCACGTTTCATAGATCATCTCGACAGTTACAGTAAAAGCGTCATGTTAACGCCTGGCTAAAGCGGCGACCAGCTTCTTCACGCGTTTGGGGGAGGAAGCCAGGCTTCGGTGAAGTCAAACCAGCCGCGAGTGTTAAGGCGTATGCCGTTGACGCCCGGAGGCGCGCTGATTTGATACTGGTAGTTAAAGAGCGGCGTCAGGACGGCTGTCTCCATTAACCGGCTGAAGATAGCCTGAAGTCCTGCGTGTCGGTCACGTTCGTCGGCCTGCGTCTGCACCGCATCCAGCGTGGCCTGCAAATGGGCGTATGCCGGTGCGCTCAGCAGATGCGGCCAGAGCGCATCGCAGCGGAGCCACTGCTCAAGCGTGTACGCTGGCGCTTCGCCAATCAGTCTGTCTCCCATCATGATGTCTGCATCGGCAAGCTGCTGGCACCCGTCCCACGTTTTGGCGTCGTGAAAGATGACGGTCAGTTCACAACCCTGCCGCGCAAGGTATGCTTTTAACTGGCTGGCCATGGTGTGAAGCTCAACCGGCAGGTGGTAGACGAGCATCAATGCCTCTGGCAGCGCAACGTCGGTTAAATCAGGCCATTGGGGGATCGCCCAGCCGGGAAGCAGTTCCTCGGTAGGGGTAATGAGTCCTTCGTTCAGAGGAAGCGTGTGCAGCAGCGTTGAGAGGTGAATGATATTAATCAGCCGCTTTGCCTGAAGTTCGCTCAGACGCGGACTCTGTTTCAGCGTGAGGTAGCAGAAGCCCAGACTGGTGCTGTTACTCACCAGCCGCAGGCTGGCCAGCTCGTCGGCCTCGCCAATGGCGATTTGCACCGGGTGGCGACAGCTGGTGCCCAGACTGTAGTCAAAAAGCTGGGGCGTGATCCAGTACTCGATAGCCTTAAGCAACGGATGGCCAAGGTGATACTGCTCGTGGCTTTCCAGACGCACCAGTTCAGGCTCAAAAACGCTCAGTCGAAAGGGACCGCTGCCCACCACGGGGTAATCGGGATGCGCCAGACGGCTACAGTAGGTTGCCAGCCTGTGCGCCAGCCAGTAGTCAGGTTGATGGAGAATAAACGTCAGGCACTGCGGATGCGTGGTTTCGATACGTAAGACGCTGCGGAAAAGCGTGCCCAAGCCGGGCTGCGATAACAGCGCCGTCAGGCTTTGCCGGAGCTGTGCCGTCTCTATTTTATCGCCGTTATGCCAGTGCAGGGTGGAGCGAATGTAGAAATGCCAGCGCAGGCCGTCAGCGGAGATTTCCCAGTGATGCGCCAGATCGCCCGTGGGTTCACTGCTGGTACCATTAAAACGCGTCAAACCAGAGAATACCTGTCCCGCCAGATGCTGCTCCGCCCGGCCAGGGAGAAACCCTGGCTGAAGCGGCTCCAGCGAGCGATAGTAGGGAATACGCAGCGTCGGCGTATCGTTCTGCCACTGCCCGCCCATAAACGGATGCAGCAGCGATCGCAAATCTTCAGGCGCGAGCTGGGCCAGCTCCAGCGCGTTGTGCTGCTGTCCACTTTTCAGGGCCTCTTCCATCATCGTATTACGCAACGAGTCCGGGGTGACGTGAAAGCGTAATTCCCCACGCTTTCCTCGTCCGGAGCGGGCGTGCCAGCTTAGCCAGCCCGCCTCCTGCGCCTGGCGCAACAGGGTGCGAACATGTCGCTCGCTGCAAAAGCAGCGGCTGGCAAGCTCACTGATGGTCACCTGCTGCGGTGAGCCGGCGGAGGGGTGCCACAGACGCTGATACTGGTTAAGACGGTTAAGCTGGCGCATGAAAAACCCGGAACAATAATTATCATCTATTCACTATTACTTCCGTATATCCCACGTAATACTGATGCACAAGTTAACCGCATCACATTTCGGGAGTAATCATGGCTCGGCTCGCTGCATTTGATATGGACGGCACGCTGTTAATGCCGGATCACCGTTTAGGGGAGAAAACCCTGAACACACTTAAGCGCCTGCGCGAGCGAGAAGTTACCCTGACGTTTGCCACTGGTCGACATGTGCTGGAGATGCGCCATCTGCTGGGAACATTTGCTCTCGATGCGTTCCTGATCACCGGCAACGGGACGCGCATTCACTCCGTCGACGGCGATGTGCTGCACCGTCAGGATCTGAACCCGGAAGTGGCGGACATTGTCCTGCACAGCACCTGGGATACGCAGGCCAGCGTGCATGTTTTCAACGATGAAGGCTGGTTTACCGGGCGTGAGATCCCGGCCTTGCTGCACGCACACGTTTACAGCGGCTTTAAATATCAGCTTATCGATTTGCGCCGCATTCCGGCACACAAGGTGACCAAGATCTGCTTCTGTGGCGATCACGACGATCTCTGCCGCCTGCGTATTCAGCTTAACGAGGCGCTGGGCGACCGGGCGCACCTGACCTTCTCGGCGGTGGACTGCCTTGAAGTGCTGCCGGTGGGCTGTAACAAAGGATCTGCGCTGGCGGTGCTGAGCGATCATCTGGGGCTGACGATGCAGGACTGTATGGCCTTTGGTGACGCCATGAACGACCACGAGATGCTGAGCAGCGTGGGTCGTGGACGGATTATGGGGAACGCGATGCCGCAACTTATTGCCGCGCTCCCGCATTTACCGGTTATCGGACACTGTCGTAACGAAGCGGTGTCCCATTTTTTGACGCATTGGCTGGACAAAAATAACCTCCCATATTCCCCCGAATAGTGAGACCCTTCCAGCAAGCCAGGCTTTAGCCTGGCTTTTTTTTATTTCACCAGCTGCGAAATCTGCGCTTTCCACGGTTCTACATCGCCAATAGTTGCCTGCACCCATTCTGCGTTGTAATAGGTGTCCAGGTAGCGCTCCCCGCTGTCACACAGCAGCGTGACGACAGAGCCGGTACGGCCTTCTTCGCGCATCCTCGCGGCCAGCTGTAGCGCGCCCCACATATTGGTGCCGGTGGAAGCCCCGACTTTACGGCCAAGCTGTGTCTCCAGCCAGTGCGCCGTCGCGACGCTGGCGGCGTCCGGCACGCGGAGCATCTCATCCACAACGTCCGGAATGAACGAGGGTTCGACGCGCGGGCGACCAATCCCTTCGATCTTGCTCCCCACGGGGCTGCGCAGGCTGGCATCGCGGGATTGCCAGTAATCGAGGAACACCGAGTTTTGCGGGTCAACCACCATCAGCTGCGTATCATAACCCTGACAGCGGATATAACGTCCGATGGTGGCGGAGGTTCCGCCCGTGCCCGCGCTCATGACAATGTAAGAGGGAACAGGATGCGGCTCGTGGGTCATCTGGCGGAAAATGCTGTCCGCAATGTTATTATTGCCGCGCCAGTCGGTGGCGCGCTCGGCGAAGGTGAACTGGTCCATATAGTGACCATTCAGTTCGCGGGCCAGCATTTCGGAGGCCGCATAGATTTCGCAGGCGCTTTCCACAAAGTGGCAGCGTCCGCCGTAAAATTCGATCTGTTCGACTTTACGTTTCGCCGTGCAGGAGGGCATCACGGCGATAAACGGGAGGCCCAGCAGGCGGGCAAAGTAGGCTTCGGAGACGGCAGTTGATCCGGACGACGATTCAATAATCGTGGTGCCTTCTTTGATCCAGCCGTTACATAAACCGTATAAAAAGAGTGAACGCGCCAGGCGATGCTTCAGGCTGCCGGTAGGATGGGTGCTTTCATCCTTCAGGTAAAGCTGAATGCCGGGAAATCCAGGCAGAGGCAGGCGGATCAAGTGGGTGTCTGCCGAGCGCTGATAGTCGGCATTTATTTCGCTGATGGCATGTTTAACCCAGGTGCTATTCATCGTAGTTATCCGTTTGTCATTTTGTGCCCAGCATAGCGAAAAGCACAGAAAAAATTGTTGCTATCTGACCTTTAAAATAGAATGTAAGGAGAATAATTTTCTCTTCGAGGTGGCTATGTTAGATAAAATTGATCGTAAGCTGCTTTCTTTGCTGCAAAGCGACTGCACCCTCTCTTTGCAGGCGCTGGCAGATGCCGTTAATCTGACCACCACACCGTGCTGGAAGCGCCTCAAGAAGCTGGAAGATGATGGCATTCTGCTGGGACGCGTGGCGTTGCTGGATCCCGAAAAACTGGGGCTTGGACTGACCGCCTTCGTCCTGATAAAAACGCAGCATCACAGTAGCGAATGGTACTGCCGCTTCGTCACCCAGGTTTCCGACATGCCCGAAGTGCTCGGCTTCTGGCGCATGGCAGGGGAATACGACTATCTGATGCGCGTTCAGGTGGCAGACATGAAGCGCTACGATGATTTCTACAAGCGGCTGGTCAATAGCGTACCGGGCTTGTCCGATGTCACCTCCAGTTTCGCCATGGAACAGATTAAATACACCACAGCGTTACCCATTGAATAACTTCTTAAAATACCTTCAGGAAAAGACCGCGTGCGATTATTTGCCCAATTAAGCTGGTACTTTCGTCGGGAGTGGCAACGCTACCTCGGCGCGGTGGCCCTGCTTATTATCATTGCCATTCTGCAACTGATCCCGCCCAAAGTGGTGGGTTACGTCGTGGATGGCGTTACGGAACAACATTACACCGCCGCACGGGTGATGATGTGGGGCGGTACGCTGGTGCTGACGGCCGTGGTGGTTTACCTGCTGCGTTATGTCTGGCGCGTGCTGCTGTTCGGCGCGTCCTATCAGCTTGCCGTTGAGCTGCGCGAGGACTTTTACCGCCAGCTGAGCCGCCAGCACCCTGAGTTTTATCTGCGTCACCGTACCGGGGATCTCATCGCCCGCGCCACTAACGATGTAGACCGCGTGGTGTTTGCCGCCGGTGAAGGGGTGCTAACGCTGGTGGATTCCCTGGTGATGGGCTGTGCGGTACTGATTGTGATGTCTACGCAAATTAGCTGGGAGCTCACGCTGCTGGCGCTGCTGCCGATGCCGCTGATGGCGCTGGCAATTAACCGCTACGGCGAGCAGCTCCATGAACGCTTTAAGCTGGCGCAGGCGGCGTTCTCGTCGCTGAACGATCGCACCCAGGAGAGCATGACCAGCATCCGCATGATCAAAGCGTTTGGTCTGGAAGACCGCCAGTCCGCGCTGTTTGCCGCCGACGCCGCCGATACCGGCGCGAAAAACATGCGCGTGGCGCGTATTGATGCCCGTTTCGATCCGACAATTTATATTGCGATTGGCATGGCGAACCTGCTGGCAGTGGGCGGCGGCAGCTGGATGGTGGTGCAAGGCACGATGACCCTCGGGCAGTTAACCAGCTTTGCGATGTACCTTGGGCTGATGATCTGGCCGATGCTGGCGCTGGCCTGGATGTTTAATATCGTTGAACGCGGGAGCGCCGCTTACAGCCGTATCCGCGCCATGCTGGCGGAAGTGCCGGTCGTGAACGATGGCAGCGAGCCGGTGCCGGAAGGTCCGGGTATTCTCAAGGCTGATATCCGCGCCTTTATCTACCCGCAAACGGAACATCCGGTGCTTGAGAACGTCAGTTTCACGCTGCGTCCTGGTCAGATGCTGGGCATCTGTGGCCCGACGGGTTCCGGTAAAAGCACCATTTTGTCACTGATTCAGCGCCATTTTGACGTGAGCGAAGGCGATATCCGTTTCCACGACGTCCCTCTGCCACGTCTGCTGCTGGATGACTGGCGCAGCCGCCTGGCGGTCGTCAGCCAGACGCCGTTTTTGTTTTCAGACACCATTGCCAACAATATCGCGCTCGGGTGTCCGACGGCGACACAGGACCAGATCGAGCACGTGGCGCGTCTGGCCAGCGTCCACGAGGATATTCTGCGCCTGCCGCAGGGCTACGATACGGAAGTGGGTGAGCGGGGCGTTATGCTCTCCGGCGGACAAAAACAGCGTATCTCTATTGCCCGCGCGCTGCTGCTGGACGCTGAGATCCTGATACTGGATGATGCGCTGTCCGCGGTTGACGGGCGTACAGAACATCAAATTCTGCATAACCTTCGCCAGTGGGGAGAGGGGCGCACGGTCATCATCAGCGCGCACCGTCTGTCGGCCCTTACCGAAGCCAGCGAAATTTTGGTGCTTCAGCACGGGCATATTGCTCAGCGTGGTCAGCATGAGCAGCTTGCCGGGCAGACCGGATGGTATCGGGATATGTACCGCTATCAACAGCTTGAAGCCGCGCTGGATGAGGAGGTCGCCGATGCGTAAGTTTGGACAGATGTGGCCGACGTTAAAACGGCTGCTGGCCTATGGCTCACCGTGGCGCAAACCGCTTTCCATCGCCGTGCTGTTGCTGTGGATCGCCGCGATTGCGGAGGTGACCGGTCCGCTGCTTATCAGTTATTTCATCGACAATATGGTGGCGAAAAACTATCTGCCGCTGGGGCTGGTGGCGGGGCTGGGCGTGGCGTATGTCGGCCTACAGCTGACGGCGGCGGGGCTGCACTATGCGCAGTCGCTGCTGTTTAACCGGGCCGCCGTGGGCGTGGTCCAGCAGCTTCGCACGGATGTGATGGATGCCGCGCTGCGCCAGCCGCTGAGCGAGTTTGATACTCAGCCGGTCGGGCAGGTTATTTCGCGCGTCACCAATGACACCGAGGTGATCCGCGACCTCTATGTAACCGTTGTCGCAACGGTTCTGCGCAGTGCCGCGTTGATTGGCGCGATGCTGGTGGCGATGTTCAGCCTGGACTGGCGTATGGCGCTGGTGGCGATCGCTATTTTCCCGGCGGTGCTGATTGTGATGGTAATTTACCAGCGCTACAGCACGCCGATTGTTCGTCGCGTGCGCGCTTACCTCGCAGATATCAATGATGGCTTCAACGAAGTGATCAACGGCATGAGCGTTATCCAGCAGTTTCGCCAGCAGGCGCGTTTTGGCGAGCGAATGGGAGAAGCCAGCCGCTCGCACTATATGGCGCGGATGCAGACGTTACGGCTGGATGGCTTCCTGTTACGCCCGCTGCTGAGCCTCTTCTCTGCGCTGGTGCTGTGCGGGCTGTTGATGCTGTTTGGCCTGACGACGCGCGGAACCATCGAGGTGGGGGTACTGTACGCATTTATCAGCTACCTTGGACGCCTTAACGAACCGCTGATTGAACTCACCACGCAGCAATCGATGCTGCAACAGGCAGTGGTCGCGGGCGAACGTGTATTCGAGCTGATGGACAGGCCGCGTCAGACCTATGGCGATGACGAACGCCCGCTGGAAAGTGGATCCATAGCGTTTGATCATGTCTCGTTTGCCTACCGCGACGACCAGCTTGTCTTGCAGGATATCAACCTCGAGGTACCGTCGCGCGGTTTTGTCGCCCTGGTTGGGCATACCGGCAGCGGCAAAAGCACGCTCGCCAGTTTGCTGATGGGCAACTATCCGTTGACGCAAGGGGAGATCCGTCTGGACGGACGGCCGCTTGCCGCGCTTAGCCACAACGCGTTACGTAAGGGCGTCGCGATGGTGCAGCAGGATCCGGTGGTACTGGCGGATACCTTTTATGCCAACGTGACGCTGGGACGACCTTTCACGCCTGAGCAGGTATGGGAGGTGCTGGAAACGGTGCAGCTTGCGGATCTGGCGCGCGGGTTAAGCGAGGGGATCCATACCCGGCTGGGTGAGCAGGGCAATAATCTCTCGGTCGGGCAAAAGCAACTTCTTGCGCTGGCGCGCGTGCTGATTGAGACGCCACAGGTGTTAATTCTGGATGAAGCGACCGCAAGCATTGACTCCGGTACCGAGCAGGCGATCCAGCAGGCGCTGGCTGCCGTGCGGGATCGCACTACGCTGGTGGTAATCGCCCACCGCCTCTCAACCATCGTCGATGCCGATACCATTCTGGTGCTGCACCGTGGCCAGGCCGTTGAACGGGGGACGCACAGAGCGCTGCTTGAGGCAAAAGGACGCTACTGGCAGATGTATCAGTTGCAGCTGGCAGGCGACGAACTGGCCGCCAGCGCGCGCGAGGAAGAGTCACTCAGCGCCTGATGCACCATAACAAGGCAATGCGCTAACAGACTTAACCGTTGGTGCAAAACTGAAACGCACCCTGCACTGCCATGGTGCGTTTTTTTTCGCCTCTTCCCGGCGCATCCGCGCCGCGGCGCTTTCCTCCTCACCTTTCACTTCTGGCACACCCTTTGCAATATCCCTTTCGTGTTAGCTGCGGCCATTACCGAATTCTGACTGGAGGGGATATATGAAGCTGGTTACGGTGGTAATCAAACCATTCAAACTCGAAGACGTGCGTGAAGCGCTGTCTTCCATGGGTATTCAGGGACTGACTGTCACCGAAGTGAAAGGCTTTGGGCGTCAGAAAGGTCATGCCGAGCTTTATCGCGGGGCGGAATACAGCGTTAACTTCCTGCCAAAAGTGAAGATTGATGTGGCGATTGCCGACGATCAGCTTGATGAGGTGATTGATGTCGTCAGCAAAGCAGCCTACACCGGAAAAATTGGCGACGGCAAAATTTTCGTTGCCGAACTACAGCGCGTCATTCGCATTCGTACCGGCGAATCTGACGAAGCGGCGTTGTAAGTAACTCCTGGCACACAGTGATAGGGATCGAGAAAATGAAGAAAGCAACAATGAAAACAGGTCTGGGTTCGCTGGCACTGCTGCCGGGCCTGGCAATGGCTGCACCTGCTGTGGCAGACAAAGCCGATAACGCCTTTATGATGATTTGCACCGCGCTGGTGCTGTTCATGACGATTCCGGGGATCGCGCTGTTTTACGGCGGCCTGATCCGCGGCAAGAACGTACTCTCCATGCTGACGCAGGTTGCCGTCACGTTCGCGCTGGTGTGCGTGCTGTGGGTGGTTTACGGTTACTCGCTGGCCTTCGGGGAGGGCAACGCCTTCTTCGGCAACGTTAACTGGGCGATGCTGAAAAATATCGAACTGACCGCGGTGATGGGCAGTTTTTATCAGTATATTCATGTCGCGTTCCAGGGCTCATTCGCCTGCATCACCGTGGGGCTGATTGTGGGCGCGCTGGCTGAGCGTATCCGCTTCTCTGCGGTACTGATTTTCGTGGTGGTCTGGCTGACGCTCTCCTATATCCCGATTGCGCATATGGTCTGGGGAGGTGGTCTGTTGGCTTCCCATGGCGCGCTGGACTTTGCGGGCGGTACCGTTGTGCACATCAACGCCGCGGTAGCAGGTCTGGTAGGCGCATACCTGATTGGTAAGCGCGTGGGCTTCGGGAAGGAAGCATTCAAGCCGCACAATCTGCCGATGGTCTTTACCGGCACCGCCATCCTCTATTTTGGCTGGTTCGGCTTCAACGCAGGTTCAGCCAGCGCCGCTAACGAAATCGCCGCGCTGGCCTTCGTGAATACCGTTGTGGCAACCGCCGGCGCTATCCTCTCATGGGTATTTGGCGAGTGGGCCGTTCGCGGCAAGCCATCGCTGCTGGGTGCCTGTTCCGGGGCGATTGCCGGTCTGGTAGGTATTACGCCAGCGTGCGGTTACGTGGGCGTGGGCGGTGCGCTGCTGATCGGTATCGTCGCAGGACTGGCGGGGCTGTGGGGCGTTACCGCACTGAAACGTGTTCTGCGCGTTGACGATCCGTGTGATGTATTCGGCGTACACGGTGTGTGCGGCATCGTCGGCTGTATCATGACCGGTATCTTTGCTGCCCAATCTCTGGGCGGTGTGGGTTACGCAGAAGGCGTGACCATGATGCATCAGGTGCTGGTACAGCTGGAAAGCATCGCGATCACCGTTGTCTGGTCCGGTGTTGTGGCCTTTATCGGTTACAAGCTGGCGGATATGACCGTTGGGCTGCGCGTGCCGGAAGAGCAGGAGCGCGAAGGCCTGGACGTCAACAGCCACGGCGAGAATGCCTATAACGCATAATTTGAGTGCCTTGCCGGGCGGCGGCTTCGCCTTACCCGGCCTGAAAAAGCACAATTCGCAGGCCCGGTGAGCGCAGCGCCACCGGGCTTTTTACATCACCCGCGATTACGCATCACACCTTCCTGCACGGTAGAAGCCACCAGCACGCCATCCTGAGCGTAAAACTCCCCGCGTACAAAGCCGCGCGCGCTGGACGCAGAGGTACTTTCCACGCTGTAAAGCAGCCATTCGTTCATATCGAATGGACGGTGGAACCACATGGAATGGTCAATTGTGGCTACCTGCATCCCTTTTTCGAGGAAGCCCACACCGTGCGGCTGTAGCGCAACCGGCAGGAAGTTGAAATCCGACGCATACCCCAGCAGGTACTGATGCACGCGTAAATCTGCGGGTACGCTGCCGTTGGCGCGGATCCACACCTGGCGGGCGGGCTCAGCGGTATGCCCCTTCATTGGGTTATGAAATTCGACCGGGCGGATCTCCAGCGGTTTATCGCACAGAAACTTCTCTTTTACCTGCGGCGGCAGCAGATGCGCGAGAGCGCGGGCAATTTCGGTTTCCGATTTCAGATCGTCCGGCGACGGGGCAGACGGCATCTTTTTTTGATGCTCATAGCCCGGCTCTGGCGCCTGGAACGAGGCGGTCATGTAGAAGATGGGTTTGCCATGCTGGATGGCCGCCACGCGACGGGCGCTGAAGCTTTGACCGTCACGCAGAACTTCCACGTCGTAAACAATCGGTTTAGCACTGTCACCGGGGCGTAAAAAGTAGCTGTGAAACGAGTGCACCAGACGGTCTGCCGGGACGGTCTCCTTGGCGGCATACAGCGCTTGCCCCACGACCTGGCCGCCAAAAACCTGGCGTAAGCCTAAATCTTCGCTCTGTCCGCGAAATAGCCCTTCTTCTATTTTTTCCAGGTTCAGTAATGTCAGCAGATTGTTCAGTGCCTGACTCATAGTGGTCCTCAATAAACGCCGTGGCGAAAGATACGCTGAGTATAACCCAGAAATGAAAGTGGTCCGATGGGTAGAATAATCTTAATATCCGGACGAAATTAGGCATAAATCCGTGATTTGTGCCACACTTGTATTCGTTATGTGAATAAAACGACATCAGATGGGATCGATCCCGCTGGTGCATTGATGATAAGGAGACTTCAATGAAACTCGTGCCTATGCTCAGTGGTGTAGCAATTGCGGTAGCGTTGTCCGCCTGTGCTGGTAAGAGTGCCGATGTACCGGTGCCAACAGCAAGCGCAAACGGGATTAACACCCTTTCACAGCAAGCTATTCAGCAGCCAAATGTTTCCGGTACGATCTGGATCAAACAGAAGGTTGCGCTGCCGCCGGATGCGGTTTTAACGGTCACGCTGTCTGATGCTTCCCTGGCGGATGCGCCGTCTAAAGTGCTTGCGCAGCGCGCGGTTCGTACAGAGGGTAAACAGGCGCCGTTCAGCTTTGTGCTGCCGTACAACCCGTCTGACGTGCAACCCAATGCGCGTATCCTCCTGAGCGCGGCGGTAACGATCAACGATAAGCTGGTCTTTATCACCGATACCGTGCAGGAAGCGGTCAACAAAGGCGGCACCAAAATCGACCTGACCCTGGTACCGGTGCAGCAAACTGAAGTACCTGTTGCAACGCAGAACAATCAGCCGACTCTGCCTACACCGCCAACACAGCTGTAATTCTCTTTCGCCCTCTCCATGTTGACGGGAGAGGGCGTCAGTACTCCCAGCGATACTTCTGCATATCAATTTGTCCTGCCCCGGACACCTGCACCCCTTCTGAAAGTAAAGCCTGACGCTGGCGCTGCAAGTCTGGCCCGGTGAGGGAAATGGCGCCATGGCGATTGACGACCCGGTGCCACGGTAACGTGCTTCCTTCTGGTAGCCTCCTTAGCACGCCGCCTACCTGACGCGCCGCGCGCGGAGAACCCGCCAGCCGGGCGACTTCCCCATAGGTCGTGACACAGCCTTCCGGGATCGAGGCTACGATTTGCCACACTCGCTGTGGGAAAGTGTCATGTTCGTCCATTGTTTCTCCTGCGGGAAATCAGCGAAGGGTAATGTTATACGAAGATAAAGAAGATTGTCGGGGCAGTTTGCGCAATAATCCAGCATCCGGTTGCCAGCGGCTTGCAATTGAGGTGCTCCACAGGGATAATGCGCCAGCGCGTTGGTTATCAACGCTCTCAATGGGGGCTCTGTTGGTTCTCCCGCAACGCTACTCTGTTCACCAGGTCAGGTCCGGAAGGAAGCAGCCAGGGCAGACGACGTGGGTGCCGGGATGTAGCTGGCAGGGCCCCCACCCATTTGAGCTCCTCTCCAGTCGTTCCCCTGAATAAACCTTCTAAATTATGTGACTATTGTATTTTTTGTAATGCAACCTTCATTTAACTGAAATAATAATGTCATAAACCTGTAATAATAGACTGTCATTTTATTTTTCGATGCCTTTATTCTGTCATAAGCTAAAAAATATATATCTGGATAACAAACTTATCTTCGTGTATTAAATTAAACACGTGTTCCGAAAGGATGTGACAATCATGGTTACTGCGGTTTTAAACGTTAAAATTGATGAAGCGCTAAAAGAAAGACTTCGCCACTATGCGGAAGAAAATAATGAGAATTTAAGCGTGACCACAGAGAAACTGCTGCTGCTGGCATTTGAAGCAGTAGAAGAGGCGGGAGTATCGGAAGAGGATGTTGATAATCAGCATACGGAAGAAGAGAGCGTAACTCCATTTACTCCTAAAGAAATCAAAGCACTACGTAAACTTCTGAAGAAAAGAAAATGAAACAACAACTATCGACTGCCAGTGACTACAACGAGGCCTGCAATCTGTTACGTTCCGGCTACGTGAAACATGTTCGTCTTGGCTGGAATGTAGGAAGTGATGAGTTCTTTCGTATTGCGTCTGACTGGTGTGATACCGGTGCAAGAATAAAGAAAGAAGGGGATAATTTCATTATTTCGCTGAAAGGCTTCCCGATTCCACCTCAACATTAAGTTGTTCTTCATGAAAACTGCTGACTGCATGCGATACAGTCAGCAGTTTTTATTGTTTCTGGCGAATAATTTACACCAGGCTCCGTTTTACTGGCGCTACACTTTTATTTAATGCACGCCACAGCGGTTTGATCCGCAATAATGCCTCTTCAAGTTCTGGTGAACTGAGTGAGAAGGGCATACGCAGGTAGCGGTCAAACGCGCCTGATAGTCCAAAACGCGTGCCGGTGCCCATAATGATGCCTGTCGTTTCGGCGCGTGCCGCCAGCTGTGTCGCCAGCATGCCGGGTAATTCAATCCAGTATGAAAGCCCTCCCTCCGCTTCCTGAAACCGCCATTCGGGGAAATGTTCCCGCAGCATCTGGCCGCAGCGGTCGCGCCGTTCTGCCAGCATTTGCCGCCGGGCAGGCAGGAAGGTTGCACTGTTTTCGATAAGCCACAGCGTGGCCAGCTGTTCCAGCACCGGCGAGCCCAGCTCCAGCGTGTCGCGCGTTTGCGCGAGGGTGGCGATAGTGCGTGACGAGGCGCGGATCCAGCCGAGACGCAGCCCACCCCAGAAGCTTTTACCTGCGGAACCCAGCGTCATCACCGTGGCCTCCGGGTTAAAGGCGGCCAGCGGCGGCGGCGGGGGAACATCGAACCAGAGATCGACCATGGTTTCATCCACCACCAGCGTGGTGCGGGTCTGCGCGGCGATGTCGGTTATGGTCTGGCGCGTCGCGGCATCCATGCAACGTCCGGTCGGATTATGAAAATCCGGCATCAGATAGGCCAGACGCGGGGCTGTCTGGGCAAGCGTTGCGGCAAAACCGTCGGTATCCCAGCCCGTTTCAGGCAGCGAGACGCCCACGGGCCGGCATAGCGCCCCCTGAATAGCGGCTATCGCCAGCGGGTAGGTGGGATGATCTACCACCACGCGATCCCCGGGACCGGTCATCATTCTTAAGATCAGGGCGAAGCCGCTGACGGCGCCGTTCACCACCATCACTTCGTCTGCCCGGGTGGGCAGACCGCGTGCGGTGTAGCGGGCGGCGATAGCTTCACGCAGCACCGGAAGCCCAAGCTGATCGTACCCGGTCAGCGCCAGATTCGGCGTGATGGCCGTCAGCGCGTGGGCGTAGGCCTGGTGGATCTCTGGTCCCGCGTTGAGTGCGGCGGTTGAGAGATCCAGCGCCGCGCTGGCAGTAGAAAGCGTGGGCACGGCGCGGCGGTCTGGCAGGATCGCCCGCGAACCGCTGCCGTGACGGCTCTCCAGATAACCCTCTTCCCGCAGATGCGCCAGCGCGCTGCTGATGGTGGTGCGGCTTACGCTCAGAGCGGCGGCCAGTTCCCGCTCTCCGGGCAGGCGTGTGTTTAGCGCCAGCCTGCCATCCAGAATTAACAGGCGTAACGCGTCAGCCAGCTGGCGCCACAGCGGGGTGCGGGAAGAGGCTTGCTGCCAGTGCCCTAACAGGCGTACCAGAGACTGGCTTCCAAAACGACGTGATGACATGTGCAGTCCACTATTTGAAAACTGGACATTAATCATAGTGCCATTTTCACCGAAGATGGAACCTGGTTCTTCGGAGAAGAGAAAATGGTACGTCGTCTGGTACAACTTTATGTCGGTTTAGGCCTGTACGGGCTTTCAACCGCGATGTTTATACGTTCGGATCTGGGTGTCGACCCGTGGGATGTCTTTCACCTTGGCGTCGCCATCCAGACCGGGATGAGCATCGGCACGGTGATTATTTTAACCGGGGCCGCGGTGCTGCTGCTGTGGATCCCGCTGCGTCAGCTGCCGGGGCTGGGCACTATCAGTAATGTGATTTGTATTGGTCTGGCGGCAGATGCGTCAATGGCGCTGATCCCTGAGCTCACCTCGCTGCCCGTGCGCATCACCCTGCTGGTTTCCGGCATTGTGGTTAACGCCCTTGCCACCGGGATGTATATCGGTGCGGGTTTTGGCGCAGGCCCGCGGGACGGTCTGATGACCGGCATACATGCCCGGCTGGGCTGGTCGATCCGCAGCGTGCGTACCGCGATCGAGGTGACCGTGTTGATCGTCGGCTACCTCCTTGGGGGAGCGTTTGGCGTTGGAACCGTACTGTATGCATTAACCATCGGCCCGCTGATCCAGCTCTGTTTGCCGTGGTTTCGCCAGAGACCGCGCCTTCAGAAAGCCGCGCGGCCGGAGCGGATTGTTTAATTTTGCGAAGCGCTCACAGGCTATGATGGCGTAACTGTGTCAGAATAGAGACTTCTCTTTTTACGACGCCAGAATGTATGAAAGCGATCACTCTTTATGACGTTGCCCGCGTGGCGGGCGTTTCCTATCAGACCGTTTCCCGGGTGATTAACGACGCAGAACACGTTTCTGCCCGTACGCGGGAAAAGGTCCGGCAGGCCATGGCGGCGCTACACTATGTGCCTAACCGTGGCGCGCAGCAGCTGGCCGGGAAACGTACCCGCACGCTGGGGCTGATGACCAGCGATCTGGCGCTGCATGCGCCGTCGCAAATCGCCTCAGCTGTAAAATCCCGGGCAGTGGAGCAGGGGGCTAGCGTACTCATCTCCATGGTGGAGCAACCCGCGCAGTGTCAGGCTGCTTTGCAGGAATTACTGGCGCAGCGCGTGGAGGCGCTGCTGGTGAACGTTCCGCTGGAAGATGCACAGGCAGAAATGCTTCAGGAAATGGCCTCGCCGACCCCGGTTCTTTTTCTCGATGTTTCCCCCACAGCTCGGGTTAACAGCCTTGTTTTCAATGCCGAACAGGGCGCTGGCCTGGGGGCAGAGCATCTGCTTTCGCTGGGGCACCAGCGAATTGCGCTGCTCGCCGGGCCGGAAAGTTCTGTCTCTGCCCGGGCTCGTCTGGCGGGATGGAAAACCACGCTGGCCCGGGCCGGCGTGGAGGCGTTTGCGGTGGCGCAGGGCGACTGGAGCGCGGCCTCGGGCTATGAGAAAGGGCATCAGCTCCTGGCGGGCGCGCAACTGCCGGAGGCGATCCTCGTCGCTAACGATCAGATGGCGCTTGGCGTTTTACGCGCCTGTGCGGAAAAAGGCGTTGCGGTACCGGGGCAGATCTCGGTTGTCGGGTTTGATGATACGGCTGACAGCGCGTGGTTTTCACCTCCGCTCACCACCGTTCGGCAGGCGTTCCGCGAGGCCGGTGAGCGCAGCGTGGAGTGGCTGATGGCACCTGACCATCACGACGAATGCTGGCAGGAACAACTTCCCGTTACGTTGATAGTACGTCATTCCACCGCGCCGCGCGCCGCACAGCAGGCCGATCGTGAAGATCTGGCGCAACAGCTCAGAACGCTGGCGCTGCTGGCGGAGAAACTGGCGCGCAGCTAGCACTTTTGTGATCGTGCTCGCCTGGTGACGATCAAAGTCTTTACCGCCACCGTTTACCAGGGCATGTTGGCTGAAATTGTGAGCGCTTCGCGAAGAGGTTGATATGTCTTCTACATTACCGCTGACCCTCAGCGCACTTCTGGCGCGTCGTGACTGGGAAAACCCGGGCGTGACGCAGTGGAATCGTCTGGCTACACACGCGCCTTTTCATAGCTGGCGCGATGAAACCTTCGCCCGCGAGGATAAACTTTCGCTAAGCAAGCGTCTGCTTAACGGCGTCTGGCGATTCAGCTTTTTCCCGGCGCCAGAGCAGGTTCCCGAGGCATGGATAACGGACGATCTGGCTGACGCCGTTGAGATGCCCGTGCCGTCGAACTGGCAGATGGAGGGATTTGACACTCCCATCTATACCAACGTCACCTATCCGATAAATGTGAACCCGCCGTATGTTCCGGCTGAAAACCCAACTGGTTGTTACTCGCTCACATTTGAGATGAATGACGCCTGGCTGTGCAGCGGGCAAACCCGCATTATTTTTGACGGGGTGAATTCAGCTTTTCATCTGTGGTGTAACGGCCAGTGGGTGGGCTATTCGCAGGACAGCCGTCTGCCTGCGGAGTTCGATCTTAGCGCGGTGCTGCGACCGGGGCAGAACCGTCTGGCGGTGATGGTGTTACGCTGGTGCGACGGAAGCTACCTGGAAGATCAGGACATGTGGCGGATGAGCGGCATTTTCCGTGACGTCTCGCTGCTGCACAAGCCGGAAACGCGAATTGCCGATTATCAGATCGTGACCGATCTGAATGCCGAATGCGATCGGGCGATACTCCGGGTTGACGTTGCGCTGGAAGGCTCACGCTACGCCGAATGCGAGGTGGCGTTTACCCTGTGGCGTAACGGCGAAGCCTGCGCGCAAACCACGCAGCAGCCCGGATCGGCCATCGTGGACGAACGTGGCAGTTGGGCAGAACGGCTCACGGTGGCGATCCCCGTGAACGCTCCCGCGCTGTGGAGCGCTGAAACACCGGAATGCTATCGGCTGACAATGTCGCTTCGGGATGCGCAGGGTAACGTGCTGGAGACTGAAGCCTGCGATGTCGGTTTCAGACGCGTCGAAATCAGCAACGGCCTGCTGAAGCTTAACGGCAAACCGCTGCTGATCCGCGGCGTGAACCGTCACGAACATCATCCTGAGAAGGGGCAGGTGATGGATGAGGCGACCATGCGCCGCGACATCGAACTGATGAAGCAGCATAACTTCAACGCCGTGCGCTGCTCGCATTATCCGAACCATCCTCTGTGGTACACGCTTTGCGATCGCTACGGCCTGTACGTGGTCGATGAGGCGAATATTGAAACCCACGGCATGGTGCCGATGAGCCGCCTGGCGGACGATCCGCGCTGGTTGCCTGCCATGAGCGAACGCGTAACGCGTATGGTGCAGCGGGACCGGAATCATCCGTCCATCATCATCTGGTCCCTGGGGAATGAGTCCGGGCATGGGGCGAATCACGATGCGCTGTACCGCTGGCTGAAAACCGCCGATCCCACGCGGCCGGTGCAGTACGAAGGCGGTGGCGCCAGTACGGCCGCTACCGATATTGTCTGCCCGATGTATGCCCGCGTCGATCAGGATCAGCCATTCCCGGCGGTGCCAAAGTGGTCGATTAAAAAGTGGATCGGCATGCCGGACGAAACCCGTCCGCTGATCCTGTGCGAGTATGCCCACGCGATGGGCAACAGCTTTGGCGGCTTTGCCAGCTACTGGCAGGCATTCCGCAGCCATCCCCGGTTGCAGGGCGGATTTGTCTGGGACTGGGTCGATCAGGCGCTGACGAAAAAAGCGGAAGACGGCACGGCATTCTGGGCCTACGGCGGCGATTTTGGCGATAAGCCCAACGACCGTCAGTTCTGCCTCAACGGGCTGGTGTTTCCCGATCGCACTCCGCACCCCGCCCTTTACGAGGCGCAGCGTGCCCAGCAGTTCTTTACCTTTACGCTGGTGAGCACCGTTCCGCTGGTCGTCGATATCCAGAGCGATTATCTGTTCCGTCATACTGACAACGAGCATCTGCGATGGTCAGTGGCGCGTGACGGTGCGGTATTGGCTTCCGGCGAAACACCCCTTTCTGTTGCGCCTCAGGAGACGCAGCGCGTTGAGATCCCGCTGCCTGAGCTTGACGCTGAGCCGGGCGAGGTCTGGCTCAACGTGGAGATCGTTCAGCCGCAGGCCACGCCGTGGTCGCCGCCCGGCCACCGTTGTGCCTGGGATCAGTGGCCGCTCCCGGCTCCGCTGTACCTTGCGCCACCGAAAGCAGGCGGAACCCCTCCGCAGCTAACGGTGCAGGACGAAGCGCTGGACATTACTCATCAGCAGCAGCGCTGGCAGTTTAGCCGTCTCACCGGAAACCTGACCCAGTGGTGGAACGAGGGCGCTGAAACGCTCCGTTCCCCGCTAACGGATAACTTCACCCGCGCGCCGCTGGACAATGACATTGGCGTCAGCGAGGCGACCCGCATCGATCCGAACGCGTGGGTGGAACGCTGGAAAGCGGCGGGGATGTATGAGATGTCCTCGCGCCTCCTCCAGTGTGAAGCGGAGCAGCATGCCCGTGAGGTGGTGGTGACCACGCAGCACGTCTGGGAACATCAGGGAAAAGCGCTTTTTATCAGCTGCAAGCTCTGGCGGATTGATGACCACGGGGTGCTGCACGGTGATGTGCAGGTGACGGTGGCGTCTGACATTCCTGAGCCCGCTCGCGTGGGCCTGAGCGTTATGCTGGCGGATATCCCGGAAACGGTGCGCTGGCTGGGGCTAGGCCCGCTGGAGAACTATCCGGACAGAAAACTGGCGGCGCAGCAGGGGCGCTGGGCGTTACCGCTGGAAGAGATGCAGACGCCGTATATTTTCCCGACGGAGAACGGTTTGCGCTGCGACACCCGCGAGCTGACGTTTGGCTCCCATCAGTTGCAGGGACAGTTCCATTTCTCCCTGAGCCGTTATAGCCAGCGGCAGCTGCATGAGACAACGCATCAGCACTTGCTGCGGGAAGAGGCTGGCTGCTGGTTGAATCTTGATGCGTTTCACATGGGCGTAGGGGGGGACGACTCATGGAGCCCGAGCGTAGCCCCGGCCTTCATTCTGCAAAACCGCCGGCTGCGCTACACGTTTAGCTGGCAGCAGAACGGCTGAGCCGACACGTGCGGCCACTGCCGTGGCCGCAATGCTTATCTCAGGATCCCGCTTACGCCGTGAATGCTCATATAAATCCCGACTACCGCGATCAGTGCCGCTGAGATCCACGGCGCCTTGCGCGAAAAGGCGCTAAAGCCGGGCCAGCGCTTCGCCGCATGTTTCATGCTTAATGCGGCAATTGCGCCAGAGGCGACGAGAGTGAGCGCCAGTCCGATACTGAAACTGAACACCAGCGTGGCGCCGAGCGCGAAATGTTTCAGTTGCAGGCAGATCAGCAGCACCGTAATGGAGGCCGGACAGGGGATAAGCCCACCGGTCAGGCCGAATAGCGCGATTTGCCCGGTGGTGACCTCTTTACCGTTGAAGCGTCGGTTAATGTCCTGGGCGTGTGCGCGCTGGTGGGCATCCTGCCACTCCTCTTCAACCAGAGGAGAAGTGTGGTCGTGATGATGCGCGTGGTCGTGATGATCATGATGGTGATGATGATTATCATGGTGGTGATGCGGCTGGCTCTCATGCCAGGTTCGCCACGCCATCCACAGGGCGATCAACACGATCAGAACCCCGGAAATCAACTGAAACCAGGGCTCAGAAGTATCTGCATCCCATCCCCGACCAAACCATAATCCCGCCATCGCAATGATCCAGACGACCGCCGTATGAGACAGCGTTGCGGACAACCCAAGCAACACAGCCTGTTTCAGCGTACCGCGGATCGCCACAATGAAAGCCGCCATCATTGTTTTTGAATGGCCTGGCTCAAGGCCATGGAGCGCGCCAAGCAGGATGGCGCTGGGGACAAACAGCCAGGCGTTACCCTGCTGTAGAAGAGAAGAAAAATCGTTCATTGAACATTCCGGGGTGGAAAACATGCCGAGAATACTACTCCCCCCCAGTAGTATAATACTACCCCCCAGTAGAAAAATACCCAGGGGGAGTAGAGCGTGATATGCTTTTTACGCCACCAAAGAGGAGCTAAGCGATGTCACACACAGTTCGTGATAAAAAGAAGTTATTGACCCGCCTGAAAAAAATTCAGGGGCAAAGCGCTGCGCTGGAAAAAATGCTTAACAGCGATCATGAATGCGCCGAGGTGTTACAGCAGCTGGCGGCGATCAGGGGCGCGGTAAACGGTATGATGATGCAAGTGATTGAGGGGCATTTAACCGATCACGTGGTGAAAGAGCCAGAGGAAGCGCAGCGCGAGGCCGATCTCGGGGTCGTGATGCAGGTGATCAAATCGTACCTTAAGTAATGTGCTTCTCCAGATTGTGCCCGGCCCAGAGAATGAAATCCTCTTTAGGCAGCGCCTTGCTGAAATACCAGCCCTGGCCGTACTGCACGCCGTGGCGATGCAACCATTCGATCTGCCCTTCAGTTTCAATGCCTTCTGCGACCATCGCCAGTTTAAGCGATTTGGCCATTTCGATGATGTGTGGAGTCACGTTCTTGTACTCCAGCGCATCCACAAAGGATTTATCAATCTTCAGGGTATCGACATCCAGATCCTGCAAATAGCTCAGGCTGGAGTAACCCGTACCAAAATCATCAATGTAGATAGCGTGCCCGGCGCGGCGAAACGCAGCGATGGCAGGCACGCTGACGGCGGGATCGGCAAAGCCGCGCTCGGTCAATTCAAGGGCGATCTGGCGCGGGTGGACGCCCCATTTGTTGAGCAACTGACTCAGCTGGCGAGGCAGCTCGGGGGACGTTAAATCGGATGGCGCAAGGTTGACAGAAATGTGCAGTTCCGGGTGATGATGCAGCCAGGCGCCTAAATCCTCAAACACCTTATTCACCACCAGCTGCGTCAGCGTTGAAATAAGCCCCGTCTGCTCAGCCAGCGGCACAAAGAGATTGGGCGACAGGTGACTGCCATCTGGCTGCGGCCAGCGCATCAGCGCTTCAGCACCCACCAGTTTTCCACTGCACAGCGCTACGATGGGCTGATAGTAAACCTCGATCTCCCGGTTGTTGATTGCGTCGATCAGGCGGTTACGCGGGGATAACAAACGGCGGAGGATGCGCAGGACAATAAGGGCAGCAGCCAGGCTTAGCAAGATGCCAGCCGGTAACCAGATGATCAGCTGCTGGTGCCACGATTCCGCCAGCGGTTTTAACGACGCCCACGCGATCACCGTAAAACCCAGTTCGGGTACAGGTTTCAACACGTACATCGAGCCGTTGTATTGTACGCGCGTAACGTCCTGCTGCTCCTTAACGACAGAAAGAATATACGGGTCGACAATATTGCTTCTGGCAAATATCCGATGGGTTTCACTGCCCACCAGGGCGGCATCCATCGAAATTTCACCAAACGGGACAACATCCACAAGCGAGGCAGGATCAACCATCACCAGATAATGTCCTTTCCCCAGAACGGCCATATAGCGGTGAATGCCGAGGTCGTTTTGCGAGGTGAGCCACGCGCTATACCCGTCTGCGGTGATCCGCATCGGGGGCGGTAAGATCGCCGTATTACTGGATTGTTCAAGGGATGAGCAGAGCGGCTTCAGGTTATCGATATACATCACTTCCTGAATATAGCGCCATGAGAATTCAACCCGACGCATTTCGCGTAAATGCGGGGGAGTGCAGGGCGGGGAGTGGAATGTCTGTAGGTGCGTGAGCGCCTGTTTTGCCTGCGCAACGACTCTGTCGGTACGGATCAGGACGCGCGAGGCATAGCTGTCCAGCGCATCCACAAATTTCTCCTCAGCCTGACGATGCGCCAGCCAGATACTGAGGCAGACAGGGACCAGCACAGAGAAAATCAGTACGCCTGTCACCAGGCTGACCAGATGTCGGGTTCGCATGCTGCTTTATCCTTCCCATATGCCCGCCTCGGGCCTGGAGTTTGCGCGCCAGAGGAAAAAGTTTTTTATCGCTAAATGATATAGTTATAGCATGCAACAGTCTCAGGCAGGTACCTGAATAAACCTTTCAAAAACAGGCTGAGCGTCACAGGGGTTGTTTTTGCAGCAAAGCTCAGATAGTATTTTGTTATGTTATAACAATACATGAAGGCCAGAGATGAAACCGAATATCCATCCAACCTATCGCACCGTTGTGTTTCACGACACCACGGCGAATGAATACTTTAAAGTCGGCTCAACGATTAAGACAGACCGTGAAATTGAGCTTGAAGGGAAAACGTATCCCTACGTTACCCTTGATGTCTCCTCTAAATCACATCCGTTTTATACCGGGAAGCAGAAGACCTTCTCGACGGATGGCAGCGCGGCACGCTTCCGCAAGCGTTTTGGCGGCTTTCTTGATGCGAAGCGAGGCTAATCATGCAGGTGCTGAACTCATTGCGAAGTGCAAAACAGCGTCACCCGGATTGCCAGATAGTCAAACGCAAGGGACGCTTATACGTGATTTGCAAATCAAACCCGCGCTTTAAGGCGGTGCAGGGACGTAAAAAAAGACGCTAGACGCGCGTTTCTCGCCAGCTTTCCAGGGATCTTTTCTGTTTGCCATCGGCGGTAAAATTGTCGGTGGCAAGCCAGCTTTCAAACGCGCTCGCCAGCGCTGGCCACTCTTTGTCGAGAATTGAAAACCAGTCGGTGTCCCGGTTTCGGCCTTTAATGACCAGCGCCTGGCGAAAACGCCCTTCAAACTGAAAGCCCAGACGCAGAGCCGCTTTGCGGGAGGGTTCGTTCAGGCTGTTGCACTTCCATTCATAACGCCGGTAGCCCAGGGTATCGAACACGTACCGCATCAGCAGATACTGCGCTTCTGTCGACATGGGCGTGCGACTTAACAGTGACGAGAAGTGAACATGTCCCACTTCCACAACGCCGTTTTTAGGATCGATCCGCATCAGGGACAGCGTCCCGACAGGAGACTGGGTCTGGTTATCGATAACGGTATAGTGGATGGGATCGGCTAATTCGCTCACGCTCGCCACCCATTCGGCAAACTCCTCTGCGGTGGCATCGGGTTCACGCAGCAGCCACGTCCAGCTTCGGGTATCTCCGGCCAGGGAATACGCAGAGAACAACGCCGGGGCATGCTCCACGCGCAGCGGCTCAAGCCGACAATAGCGACCCTGAAGTATCACCCGGGACGGGTGCGGGCGAGGCTGCCAGTCGAAAAGGCTTTCGCCTACAGGTTGTCCAAACTCATTGAATGTATTCATCTTTATTCCCGTCACATTGAAAAGATCTCCAGATTAATGAATTGCTGGTTCCTTAAAAAGAACCACCAGGCTATGTTTTTCTGGTACCACGAGGAGGAATGATGAATATACCGGGTGATGAGCTATACACCTTGCTCCATGCTGCGCTGAAAAAACGTGGGGAAGAGACGCTCCAGCGTGCGCTCTATCTTGCTTTGCGGGAGGCCATACTGTGCGGAAGGCTTCGATCCGGCAGCCATTTGCCCGGCTCACGAACGCTGGCGCAGCAGATCTCTGTGTCCCGAAATACCGTCAACGCGGCGCTGGACCAGCTCACGCTCGAAGGTTATTTGCTGCGTAGCCGCCAGGGCACGCGGGTGGGGCAATTCGCTCCTCGGACGATTGCCCGGACATTACCGGACCCGGACGTCAGGCTGACAAAACGTGTCGCCCTGCTGCCCGCGCCTGTGCTGCGCGACACCCCGGTGATGGCGTTTACGCCGGGAACGCCTGCCATCAACTATTTCCCCTTACCGCTGTGGCGGCGGTTGTACGATCGTGTTCTGCGCGAGGAGGGAAGCACCCTGTTAGGGTATGGCGACCCGGCCGGCGAGCCGACGCTGCGGGCCGCCGTTGCCCGCCATCTTGCGCTGTCCCGCGGCATTGACTGCGATGCCAGCCAGATTGTGATAACCGAAGGGGCGCTGGAGGGCGTCAATCTGTGCACGATGCTGTTAAGCGAGCCGGGGGATGTTGCCTGGGTGGAAAATCCCGGCTATAGCGGCGCCAAAAGCGCTTTCGTCAAAACCGGTCTGGCGATGACCGGCATACCGGTGGATGACGAGGGGATGTGCTGGGAAGGGCTGTCTGCGCCTTCACCCACGCTGATTTTTACCTCGCCATCGCATCAGTTCCCTTGCGGAAGCGTGCTCAGCGCGCGGCGGCGTCTGGCGCTGCTGGAACTGGCCCGGCAGCACAGCGCGTGGATCATTGAGGATGATTACGACAGCGAATTTCGTTATACCGGTGAGCCCGTCCCGGCGATGCTCGGAATGGTCAACAATGCGCCCGTTGTGTATCTGGGGACGTTCAGCAAAACGCTGTTTCCATCGCTCCGGATGGGGTTCATGGTGTTACCGCCAGCGCTGGCGAAGGCGGCGCGTCCGGCCATCGGCTCGCTGCTGCGCGGCGGGCATCGCGCTGAACAGCGCACCCTGGCGCTGTTTATTGAGGAAGGCCACTATGCACGGCATCTTGCCGCCATGCGTCGCCTTTATCGTAAGCGTTACCGCCAACTGCGGGAGGTGCTGAGCGCAGAGCTTCATACGCCGCACCGTGTTCTTGCCGGGGAAGGGGGAATGCACCTGACGCTGGCGATTGACGGTATCGACGACCAGCGGCTGGTGGAGCAGGCGAGAGCGTTTCAGCTGGCACCCGCTGCGCTGAGCGGGTATTACCTTGAGACGAAGCAGGGGCAAACCGGTCTGGTTTTAGGTTACGGTAATACCTCTGCTTCGCAGTTTGCGCCGGGTATCCGACGTCTTCAGGCGCTCATTACACAGCAGTGGGGCGGGAAAGGGTAAAGACATCATAAAAAGAGAGCTGGCCCTTAGTGATGACCATTTTCTGCAACTTCTCTTTTTGCCCGGCTTCGACGGCCGGCGAGAGCAGGATATTGTCGATCAGCTCCTTCGGCACGTAGCGCGTGTTGTACCACTCCCCGTTGTAGCACACGCGGAAATCGAGTACGTCGATATCTTCATACCGGTAACGCGGATTGACGTCGAAAAAGAAAAATGCGTTAAACACCACGAACAGCACAACCAGTAGCCAGACGGAATCGACCAGTGTTTCAGACTTCAGCATGACGATAAGCGTTGCCAGCCAGGCGGCGTACATGGCGACGAACAATCCGGGGTGTTTGCGAATAAAGCTGATGCTAAAACGCGGGCGATTGTCGCGCTTTTCGCGGGTATTGAGATCGTCGATGGTGGCGGTAAGCAGGCGCTGTATCTCTGTCATTTTTTGCCTTTATGATTGTTAAAAATACAGGTGATCTGCCTATTTTATGAGAGGGGTTTATGCGATGAAAGTAACAGTTATGCCAGGAAAAAGCATAACAGTTACTCAGGATGCGCTTAGATCATTTTAATGATTTTCGCCGGATTCCCGCCCACTACCGCATTGGCCGGCACGTCTTTGGTCACTACCGCGCCGGAAGCGATAACCGCATTATCGCCAATGGTCACGCCTGGATTAATCACCGCGCGTCCGCCGATCCAGACATTATCACCAATGGTGACCGGTTTACCGTACTCCAGCCCGCTGTTACGTTCGGTCGCATCCAGAGGATGCGTGGCCGTATAAATGTGCACTCCCGGCGCAAGCATACAGTTATCGCCAATGCGGACAGGGCAGACGTCCAGCATGACGCAATCGAAGTTAGCGTAAAAATTGTTGCCCAGATAGATGTTATACCCGTAGTCGCAGCGGAAGCTTGGCTCTATATAGGCACCTTCGCTTTGACCCAGCAGGTCAGCTAATAAGGCGCGACGTTCGGCCTTCTCATCGGGTGCGGTATGGTTATAGCGGTGAACAAGATGACGCGCGCGTAAACGGTCAGCCCTCAGCGTGTCATCGCCAGGGCGGTAATATTCACCTGCAATCATCTTCTGTTTTTCTTCACTCATGGGAACCTCTCTGGAATCGTTTTACGCAGCGTAAAGAGGATTAACCAGAAAGGGAACGTTCCCTAAAAGTGGCTGTGACGGGAGTCACAACATTCTTGCGCATAAATACGTTTTATACGGGAACCTGGCGTTTGCATTTGAAGCGTAATTCGAAAGGTAAATTCAGCTTAACAACGGACGTAATGCCTTTACAGTCTCTCTTCAACGATTAACGAACAAATTTCCACACCGAAGAGGGGATCTTGTCATACAGTTTATTCATGGTCAGCTCAGCAAGACGATGGTCGGCAGCTGAATAAAATACCGCCAGTTCATTATCAGACAGCTCGTATTTATTTTTCTCAATAACACGTTCGAGGGTGTCAATTGACTGGCAGCGTCGCAGGCGCATCAAATAATCGACTTTTGTTAATGGTTTATCAGACATAAATTCACCTTAGTAATTGTAATAATTTTAACAGGAAAGACTAACCGGATTAGCTCTGCTGACATTAGTGAAGCAGCGAAATAGACGGTTTCCTGATTTACGCCATTTCTGCAAATCCTGTGCGTTAATGCCGTAGCTGCTGAACAACATAAAGGTGTCGTCCAGGTATTCATCAATTTGCTCTATCAACTTATTATCTTCATTGTACTTAATTTTATAATTAAGTGCGAAGGTGGCGATATGCTCGATCAGCTCGTTGAGCTGTAAATTGATAGCAGACGTTGGATCGTTCACCCAGCCATGGTTACTTTCTTCAAGATTGGCAAGGCAGTCATGGTACAAGGATTCGCAGAGAAATTTCAACTGCGCGATATCATGCCTTTTTGGCGAGTACTCGTCCATAGCGCATCCCCTTCTGAGTGATTTTTTACTCACCGAACATCATGTCGGGATGGATACAACTTGCTTAGCCACACGGGAGCTGTGTTCCTGATAACTCTAACTATAAGCCACTCTGATCAAGATTTCACCGCGCTATTACGAAAAATTACAATTAAATCGTTACTGTTCGAGCCTTTACGCAAATCTACCTTTTGCAGCGAACGCGTTAATCAATAAAAAAGACGATTTTTATCGGTTCCTTAGAATTCATTGAGTTAGCGCAAAGTTTCATGTGAAGTCCGAAACCAGATATCTTCAGATATTTTCCATTGCTTAGGAATAGTCCGAATAATTTACGTCACGAAATGATAATAAAAGAATGCTGAGTTCCTGGTGTAAGTTATCGGCCTATTATGATAGGCCTTATTAAAAAGGAGGAAAATAAATAGAAAGGCAATAGGTCTATTTTATGATTTTTTCTGAAAAAGAAAAAGGCCGCAAATGCGGCCTTTTTATCATGTGAAACCGGTATCAGTGATGTTCTACCGAATGATTGTGCTCAACGTCTTCATTCTTACGGCTGAAGCGGCGGCGAACCACCACGAAGAACACCGGTACGAAGAAGATCGCAAGAACGGTCGCGGTTACCATCCCACCCATTACGCCGGTACCTACTGCGTTCTGTGCGCCGGAGCCCGCGCCGGAGCTGATAACCAGCGGCATAACGCCGAGGATAAACGCCAGGGACGTCATCAGGATTGGACGAAAACGCATACGAACGGCTTCCAGCGTTGCTTCAATCAGGCCTTTTCCTTCTTTCTCCATCAGATCTTTGGCGAATTCGACGATTAGTATCGCGTTCTTCGCCGACAAGCCAATGGTTGTCAGCAGGCCCACCTGGAAGTAAACGTCGTTGGTCAGCCCACGGAACGTTGCGGCAAGCAGCGCACCGATAACCCCCAGCGGAACCACCAGCATAACGGAGAATGGAATCGACCAGCTCTCATACAATGCCGCCAGACACAGGAACACCACAATCAGTGAAATGGCGTACAGGGCAGGGGCCTGGTTACCGGACAGACGTTCCTGATAGGACATGCCGGTCCAGTCGTAGCCGACACCCGCAGGCAGTTTGCTGGCCAGTTCTTCCATCAGGTTCATGGCTTCACCGGTGCTTCGGCCCGGGGCTGCCTGACCGAGGATTTCCATCGATGGCAAGCCGTTATAACGCTCCAGACGCGGTGAACCGTATTCCCAGCGCGAGGTTGAGAAGGCGGAGAATGGCACCATCTGGCCATCGCTGCCGCGAACATACCAGTTGTTGATATCGTTCGGCAGCATACGGTATTGCGCTTCGGACATCACGTAGACTTTCTTCACGCGACCACGGTCGATGAAGTCGTTGACGTAGCTGCCACCCCAGGCTGCACCCAGCGTGGTATTAATGTCGCTGATGGAAACACCCAGCGCCTGCGCTTTTTCCTGGTCGATATCGATCTTGTACTGCGGCGTATCTTCCAGACCGTTAGGGCGAACGCCCACCAGCAGGTCAGGGTGTTTTGCCACCTCGCCAAACAGCTGGTTACGCGCCTGAGTCAGTTTTTCGTGGCCCAGACCGCCCTGGTCAATCAGCTGGAAGTCGAAGCCGGTCGCCGTACCCAGTTCAACAATCGCTGGCAGGTTAAAGGCGAAGACCATCGCATCTTTAATCTGTGAGAAGGTGCCCATCGCGCGGCCGGTAATGGCTTCTACCTTGTTCTCTGCGCCCGGACGTTCAGACCAGTCTTTCAGAGAAACGAAGGCGATACCGGTGTTCTGACCACGACCCGCGAAGCCAAAGCCGTTAACCGCAAACACGGATTCGACGTTGTCTTTCTCTTTGGTCAGGAAGTAGTCGGTCATCTCATCCAGCACCTTTTGCGTACGCTCTTGCGTCGCACCGGCCGGAAGCTGCGCCATACTCAGGAACACGCCCTGGTCTTCATCTGGCAGGAACGAGCTTGGCAGACGAACGAACAGGAAAGCCATCCCCACCACGATGATGATATAGAGCAGCAGGTAACGACCGGTGCTGCGCAGGATGTTACCCACGCTGTCGGTGTAGTGGTGCGTACTCTTATCAAACATGCGGTTGAACCAGCCGAAGAAGCCTTTATGCTCGCCGTGACCGCCTTTCTGAATCGGCTTCAGCATCGTCGCGCACAGGGCTGGCGTCAGGATCAGTGCAACCAGTACCGACAGCGCCATCGCCGAAACTATGGTGATGGAGAACTGACGGTAAATCGCACCGGTAGAGCCACCAAAGAAGGCCATCGGGATAAATACCGCAGACAGTACCATCGCGATACCGACCAGCGCGCCCTGGATCTGGCCCATTGATTTACGGGTTGCTTCCTTCGGCGGCAGGCCTTCTTCCGCCATGACACGCTCGACGTTTTCGACCACCACGATGGCGTCATCCACCAGCAGGCCGATGGCGAGCACCATCCCGAACATCGTCAGGGTGTTTATCGAGTAGCCAAATATCGCCAGCACCGCGAAGGTCCCGAGCAGTACAACCGGCACGGCGATGGTTGGGATCAGCGTTGCGCGGAAGTTTTGCAGGAACAAGTACATCACCAGGAAGACGAGAATGATCGCCTCAACCAGGGTTTTCACCACTTCGTGAATCGAAATTTTAACGAATGGCGTGGTGTCATACGGATAAACGATTTTCAGACCTGACGGGAAGAACGGTTCCATCTTCTTCAGTTCTGCACGGATAGCCGTCGCGGTGTCCAGGGCGTTCGCGCCCGTCGCCAGTTTGATACCCAGACCGGAAGCCGGTTTACCGTTGAACTTCGCAATGATGTCGTAGTTCTCGCCGCCCAGCTCAACCTTCGCCACGTCACGCAGGCGAACCTGCGAACCGTCCTGATTCACCTTCAGCAGAATTTTGCTGAACTCATCGGCGGAGGTCAGACGCGTTTGCGCGATGATCGACGCGTTAAGCTGCTGGCCTTTCACCGGCGGTGTACCACCCAACTGACCGGCGGCAACCTGGGCGTTCTGCGCTTTAATTGCGCTGATAACGTCAACCGGCGTCAGCTGGAAGTTGTTCAGTTTATTCGGATCCATCCAGATACGCATCGCGTACTGGGAACCGAACAGCTGAACGTCACCCACACCAGACGTACGGCTGATGGCGTCCTTCATGTTGGCGCCCACGTAGTCGGAAATATCCTCCTGCGTCATGGTGCCGTTGGTGTTGATCACGCCGACAACCATCAGGAAGCTACTGGACGATTTCTCGACGCTCACGCCTTGCTGTTGTACTTCCTGCGGCAGCAGAGGCATCGCCAGCTGCAATTTGTTCTGCACCTGAACCTGTGCAATGTCCGCATCCGTACCGGATTCAAAGGTCAGGGTGATCTGAACCGTACCGGTTGAGTCACTGTTTGAGGACATGTACATCAGGTTATCGATACCGTTCATGTTCTGTTCGATAACCTGCGTAACGGTATCCTGCACCGTTTTGGCATCAGCGCCCGGATAGGTTGCGGAGATCGTCACTGCCGGCGGCGCAATCGTTGGATATTGCGCGACAGGCAGCTTCAGGATCGCAAGTCCCCCGGCCAGCATGATGATTATGGCGATCACCCACGCAAATATGGGGCGATCGATAAAGAAATTAGGCATGTCTTAACGGCTCCTGTTTAAGTTAAGACTTGGTTTGTTCTGACTGGCCAGCGGCCGACGCTTGTTGTTTGTCGTCAGATTTCACTTCCTGAGCTTTGACCTGCGCACCAGGACGAACTTTTTGTAAACCAGTAATAATTACGCGATCGCCATCTTTCAGACCTTCCGTTACCAGCCACTTGTCGCCAATCGCCTGCGTTGCAGTGATATTGCGTGTTTCGACTTTGTTATCGGCACCCACAACCAGTGCGCTCGCATCACCGCGTGGCGTACGGGTCACACCTTGCTGAGGAACCAGAATGGCGCTTGGGTTAGTCCCTTCCTCAAGACGGGCGCGTACGAACATACCGGGCAGCAGGGTTTTATCCGGATTGGGGAAAATGGCCCGGATGGTGATAGAGCCGGTGGTCTGATCGACGGTCACATCAGAAAATTCCAGTGTGCCAGTCTGTGAGAACTTGATACCGTCGTTGGTAACCAGTTCCACTTTGGCTTTACCGTTTTCCTGTTTCAGGGTGCCGTTAGCCAGCTCCTGTTTGAGACGCAGGAAATCGTTGCTGGACTGGGTGACGTCAACGTAGATCGGGTCGAGCTGCTGCACGGTGGCCAGCGCGTTGGTTTGACCGTTCTGCACCAGCGCACCTTCGGTGACGGCTGATTTACCAATGCGACCGCTGATAGGGGAGGTCACTTTGGTGTAGGCCAGGTTAATACGCGCGGTTTCTACCGCCGCTTTCGCCGCCACAACGGCTGCGTTGGCTTGCTGTGCATCGGCCAGGGCAGAATCGTAATCCTGTTGGCTGATGTACTGCGTGCCGAGCAGTTTCTTGTAACGATTCAACGTCAGCTGCGAGATTTTGGCTGCCGCTTCGGCTTTGGCCAGATCGCCCTTAGCGCTCTCATAAGACGCCTGATAGGTTGCTGGATCAATCTGATACAGAGACTCGCCTGCCTTGACATCACCGCCTTCGGTGAAGTTACGTTTCAGGATGATACCGCTCACCTGCGGACGCACTTCCGCAATGCGGTAGGCGCTGGTGCGGCCCGGTAGTTCTGTTGTCATCTGGAGAGGTTCGGATTTGAGCGTCACGACGCCAACTTCTGGCACCTGCTGAGCTCCTTGTTGAGCCTGTTTGTCGTCACATCCTGTAAGCGCTAAGCTGCCTGAGAGCATCAGAACGACCGCCAGAGGCGTTAACCCTCTGTTTTTGTTCATATGTAAACCTCGAGTGTCCGATTTCAAATTGATCAAGGGTCCTGAGTCTAAAAACCCATTGCTGCGTTTATATTATCGTCATGCTATGGTACATACATTCATAAATGTATGTAAATCTGACTCCTGTAAATTCATCAACGTATGGCACGAAAAACCAAACAACAAGCGCTGGAAACCCGACAACACATTCTGGATGTGGCAATGCGTTTGTTCTCACAGCAGGGTGTTTCGGCAACCTCGCTGGCACAGATTGCTCAGGCCGCGGGCGTCACGCGGGGAGCGATTTACTGGCATTTCAAAGACAAGTCCGATCTGTTTGGTGAAATCTGGGAGCTTTCAGAGTCCAGCATTAGCGATCTTGAGAGTGAGTATCGGGCAAAATTCCCTCACGATCCACTCTCAGTGTTAAGAGAAATTCTAGGGAAGGTGCGAACAAGTTCCTGATATGAGATCATCATATTCATCCGGAGCGCATCCCAGAGGGACATCATGAGCCATCAACTCACCTTCGCCGATAGTGAATTCAGCACTAAGCGCCGTCAGACCCGAAAAGAGATTTTCCTCTCCCGCATGGAGCAGATTCTGCCATGGCAGAATATGACCGCTGTCATCAAGCCGTTTTATCCCAAGGCGGGCAATGGCCGACGGCCCTATCCGCTGGAGACCATGCTGCGTATTCACTGCATGCAGCATTGGTACAACCTGAGCGACGGTGCCATGGAAGATGCCCTGTACGAAATCGCCTCCATGCGTCTGTTTGCCCGGTTATCCCTGGATAGCGCCTTGCCGGACCGCACCACCATCATGAATTTCCGCCACCTGCTGGAGCAGCATCAACTGGCCCGCCAATTGTTCAAGACCATCAATCGCTGGCTGGCCGAAGCAGGCGTCATGATGACTCAAGGCACCTTGGTCGATGCCACCATCATTGAGGCACCCAGCTCGACCAAGAACAAAGAGCAGCAACGCGATCCGGAGATGCATCAGACCAAGAAAGGAAATCAGTGGCACTTTGGCATGAAGGCCCACATTGGTGTCGATGCCAAGAGTGGCCTGACCCACAGCCTAGTCACCACCGCGGCCAACGAGCATGACCTCAATCAGCTGGGTAATCTGCTGCATGGAGAGGAGCAATTTGTCTCAGCCGATGCCGGCTACCAAGGGGCGCCACAGCGCGAGGAGCTGGCCGAGGTGGATGTGGACTGGCTGATCGCCGAGCGCCCCGGCAAGGTAAGAACCTTGAAACAGCATCCACGCAAGAACAAAACGGCCATCAACATCGAATACATGAAAGCCAGCATCCGGGCCAAGGTGGAGCACCCATTTCGCATCATCAAGCGACAGTTCGGCTTCGTGAAAGCCAGATACAAGGGGTTGCTGAAAAACGATAACCAACTGGCGATGTTATTCACGCTGGCCAACCTGTTTCGGGCGGACCAAATGATACGTCAGTGGGAGAGATCTCACTAAAAACTGGGGATAACGCCTTAAATGGCGAAGAAACGGTCTAAATAGGCTGATTCAAGGCATTTACGGGAGAAAAAATCGGCTCAAACATGAAGAAATGAAATGACTGAGTCAGCCGAGAAGAATTTCCCCGCTTATTCGCACCTTCCCTAGTATATATCCTTGAAGCGACGGTTGTTGAAGAGCGTCGTCGTCTGATGATGGAAATCATCTTCCATAAATGTGAGTTCGTTGGTGAAATGGCGGTGGTTCAACAGGCGCAGCGCGACCTGTGTCTGGAAAGCTACGATCGCATCGAACAGGTCCTCACGGAGTGCATGCAGGCCAAAATGCTTCCTGCCACATTACTCACCCGCCGGGCGGCGATCCTGATGCGCAGCTATATTTCCGGCCTGATGGAAAACTGGCTTTTTGCTCCGGAGTCGTTCGATCTCAGATCAGAGGCGCGCAGCTACGTCGAAATTTTTCTTGAGATGTGCCAGCTCTGTCCGACCCTTCAAAGTAAACTTAGCCCGCGCTCTGCCTGATCGGGCATGGGAAAAATCGTAGACCCTTTCCGTCGTACTATTCTGCTTCAGCCGGGCGTGATATCCTTCATGCCCGACTATTTCCGGTCATTTCTCACATCACATTCACAACTATGCTGCACATCAATCGCTCGCAACATCCTGTTCTGGCCCTGTTTTTGATCCTGCTGTTTTACTTTGCAGCCGCGCCGCTTTCATGGGCCCGTGCAGACAACGGCAGTGACATTCCCACGCGTGCTGATGTTCAGTCGCAACTCGACACCCTGAATAAGCAAAAAGATCTCTCCGCCCAGGAAAAACTCGTTCAGCAGGATCTGACGGAAACCCTGGAAACGCTGGACAAGATCGATCGCATCAAAGCCGAAACGGCCCAGCTACGGCAGAAGGTCGCTCAGGCGCCGGAGAACATGCGTAAGGCAACGGAGGCGCTGAGTGCGCTCAGCGACGTCGATAACGACGATGAAACCCGAAAAACGCTTGCCACGCTGTCGTTGCGCCAGCTTGAGTCGCGCGTGGCGCAGCTGCTGGACGATCTGCAAACGGCGCAATCCGATCTCTCAACCTACAACAGCCAGCTGGTTTCGCTGCAAACCCAGCCTGAGCGCGTGCAGAACGCCATGTACTCGGCGTCGCAACAGCTACAGCAGATACGTAACCGTCTGAATGGCATCACCGTGGGGGAAGGGGCGCTTCGTCCCACCCAGCAAACGCTGCTGAACATCCAGCAGACGCTGCTAAACGCGGAGATTGAACAGCAGCGTAAGAGCCTGGAAGGCAACACGGTGCTACAGGATGCGCTGCAAAAACAGCGTGACTACGTGACCGCGAATATCAACCGGCTTGAGCATCAGCTTCAGCTGTTGCAGGAAGCGGTGAACAGCAAGCGCCTGACGCTGACTGAAAAAACGGCGCAGGAAGCGGTTTCGCCAGACGAGACGGCCCGTATTCAGGCCAACCCGCTGGTGAAGCAGGAGCTGGAGATTAACCACCAACTGAGCGAGCGTCTGATTCAGGCGACTGAAAGCGGCAGCGCGCTGGTGCAGCAGAATATTAAGGTCAAAAACTGGCTGGATCGCGCTTTGCAGGCCGAGCGCAACGTCAAGGAGCAGATTGCCGTCCTGAAGGGCAGCCTGCTGCTGTCGCGCATTCTCTACCAGCAACAGCAGACGCTGCCTTCCGCCGACGAGCTGGAAGACATGACCAACCGCATTGCGGATTTGCGTCTTGAACAGTTTGACGTTAACCAGCAGCGCGATGCGCTATTTCAGAGCGATACCTTCGTTGCCAAAGTGGAAGAGGGCCATTCAGGTGAAGTGAATGCTGAAGTTCACGACGCGCTGTTGCAGGTGGTGGACATGCGCCGCGAATTGCTCGATCAGCTTAACAAGCAGCTGGGCAACCAGCTGATGATGGCGATTAACCTGCAAATCAACCAGCAGCAGCTGGTGAGCGTTTCTAAAAGCCTCCAGGAGATCCTGACCCAGCAGATTTTCTGGGTGAACAGCAATAAACCCATGGACTGGGACTGGTTTAAATCTTTCCCGGAAACGCTGAAATCCCAGATCAAAAGCATGAAAATTACCGTGAACTGGGAGAAAGCCTGGCCTGCGGTGATGATCGCCTTCCTGACGGGGCTGCCTTTGCTGCTCATCGCTGGCGTCATACGCTGGCGTTTGAAATGGCTGAAACAGTACCAGGCGAAGCTGGCCTCGGAAGTGGGGCAACTGCGTAACGACAGCCAGCTGCACACCCCGAAAGCGATCCTGATCGATCTGATCCGTGCTCTGCCGGTCTGCCTGTTGATACTCGCCGTGGGCCTGATCCTGCTGACCATGCAGCTGAATATCAGCGATCTGCTGTGGGCGTTCAGCAAGAAGCTGGCGCTGTTCTGGCTGGTGTTTGGTCTGTGCTGGAAAGTGCTGGAAAAAGATGGCGTCGCCGTCCGCCACTTCAACATGCCGGAAAAACTCACCAGCCACTGGCGTCGCCAGATTGTGCGCATCAGCCTCGCGCTGCTGCCGCTGCACTTCTGGTCAGTTGTGGCGGAGCTTTCCCCGCTGCACCTGATGGATGACGTGCTGGGGCAACTGGTGATTATGCTGAACCTGCTGCTGATTGCCGTTCTGATGTGGCCAATGTGCCGCGACAGCTGGCGGGATAAAGAGTCCCACAATCTTCGTCTGGCTACCGTAACGGTACTGGCGATCATTCCTCTGGCGCTGATGGTGCTGACGGCGACGGGTTACTTCTATACCACGCTGCGTCTGTCCGGCCGCTGGATCGAAACGGTTTATCTGGTGATTGTATGGAACCTGCTGTTCCAGACCGTGCTGCGTGGTTTGAGCGTGGCGGCGCGCCGCATTGCTTATCGTCGTGCTGTTGCCCGTCGGCAGCATCAGGTGAAAGAGGGGGCTGAAGGGGCAGAGCCGCAGGAAGAGCCGACCATTGCTCTGGAGCAGGTTAACCAGCAAACGATGCGTATTACCATGCTGGTGATGATCGCCCTGTTTGCGGTGATGTTCTGGGCCATCTGGTCTGATTTAATTACCGTCTTTGCCTACCTCGACAGTATCACCCTCTGGCAATACAACGGTACCGAAGCGGGCGCTGCGGTAATGAAAAGCGTCACCATGGGCAGCCTGCTCTTTGCGCTGGTGTCGTCAGTGGTTGCCTGGGCGTTGATCCGCAACCTGCCGGGTCTGCTGGAAGTGCTGGTGCTCTCAAGGCTGAACCTGCGTCAGGGGGCGTCGTATGCCATTACTACCATCCTGAACTACGTCATTATTATTGTCGGGGCGATGACGGTATTCGGCTCGCTGGGCGTCTCGTGGGATAAACTCCAGTGGCTGGCGGCGGCGTTGTCGGTGGGTCTGGGCTTCGGCTTGCAGGAGATCTTCGGTAACTTTGTTTCTGGCCTGATTATCCTGTTCGAACGTCCGGTGCGTATCGGCGATACCGTCACCATCGGCACCTTCTCCGGGACCGTCAGCAAGATCCGCATTCGTGCGACCACCATTACCGACTTCGATCGTAAAGAGGTGATCATCCCGAACAAAGCGTTTGTCACCGAGCGTCTGATCAACTGGTCGCTCTCGGATACCACCACCCGCGTGGTGATCCGACTCGGAGTGGCCTACGGTTCAGATCTGGATAAAGTGAAAGAGGTTCTGCTGGAAGCCGCGAAATCACATCCTAAAGTGATGCACGATCCTGCGCCTGACGTGTTCTTCACCACCTTCGGGCCAAGCACGCTGGATCATGAGCTGCGCCTGTACGTACGCGAACTGCGCGATCGCAGCTACACCGTCGATGAGCTGAACCGCACCATTGACCGTCTGTGTCGTGAAAACAACATTAACATCGCCTTCAACCAGCTTGAAGTTCACCTGCGTAACGAGAAAGGTGACGAGCATACGGAAGTGAAGCGCGAGATTAAGGGGGACGACCCTACTCCCGCTTAAACTATTATCCTCTCCCCTCCGGGGAGAGGGCAGGGTGAGGGGAAATTTTCCCCTCAAAATCCCGCCGCACAATCTCCAGCGCTTTCAGCACCGTCTCCGCCGGGATCGCGTGATTCTCCAGCAGCATAATTAAATCGACGGCCAGTTTGACCTCGTCGGGGGCATTTTCCAGTGACATCAGTGGCTCCTGTTAACGGGTCAGGCGTTCAATAACGCGTTCAATCTCATCCAGCGCCTGACGGCAGCGGACGATACGGCCTTCCAGCGCGCTGATTTCACGCATTAATAACTGCTGCTCTTCCAGCGTTTCGCTGGTGTTCAGGCGGGCTTCGCGCTCGCGCTTCATCTCAAACAGACGGCGCTCAAACTCCTGGTTCTCCAGCCGCTTGCGCTGCCATTTACCGAGTCCCGGCGAAGCGCTGTCCCACGCCCGTAGCGGCCAGGCGGCGATTTCCCGGTGCAGGGCGGTGATCTGCTCGGTAAGATGCTCCGCAAGCCACGCGACCTGTTCCTGCTGTTCACTCTCAACCGCGTGACGAAGCTCGTCGAGATTGGTCTGCGCTTCAGCAAGATAATCCTCAATGACGGTGCTGCGGGTGCGGAAGAGCTGCCGGTCAAAGCGCGGTTTCAGCGTGGCGTGGCCCATCAACGGCGTGGC
Source organism: Enterobacter sp. MGH 33 (assembly GCF_000534535.1). NCBI lineage: Bacteria > Pseudomonadati > Pseudomonadota > Gammaproteobacteria > Enterobacterales > Enterobacteriaceae > Enterobacter > Enterobacter sp. MGH 33. Next base: position 1,396,865 of record NZ_KI973212.1, read on the forward strand.
CTGCGCCCGCAGCGCGATCAGCTGATTTTGCAGCCTCTCAAGAAGCAGTGCTGTTTTCAAGGCGCTCTCCAGTGGTAAAGTAGCCGTTCAGTTTGATAACGATTCGCATTATGCAGCGTACTATTTTAATCATCATTGGCTGGCTCGCGGTAGTGCTGGGTACGCTGGGTGTGGTTTTACCCTTGCTGCCGACCACCCCGTTTATCCTGTTAGCCGCCTGGTGCTTCGCCCGCTCGTCGCCGCGTTTTCACCACTGGCTTCTGTACCGCTCGTGGTTTGGCGGCTACCTGCGGCACTGGCAAAAACACCGGGCCATGCCGCCCGGGGCTAAGCCGCGCGCCATTGCCTTCATCCTGATCACCTTCGCCGTCTCGTTATGGCTGGTGAAAATGATGTGGGTGCGCATTCTGCTGCTGGCGATCCTGGTCTGCCTGCTGATCTTTATGTGGCGGATCCCCGTGGTTGATGAAAAGCAACAAAAGCACTGAAGCCTCATCATGGCGGTTGCAATTATGGCGCTCAGCCAGTAAATTCGACCGTTTTCGAGCACAGGTGCGCCTGGTCAAAGGTTAAACAACTGTTACTTTGACCGACTCGTCGCGCGCCGTGAGTAACACTGTTTCATTTAGGCACAAACCGATGACCGCAACTGCACAGCAGCTTGAATATCTGAAAAATAGCATCAAAAGTATCCAGGACTATCCAAAACCTGGCATTCTTTTCCGCGATGTCACCAGCTTGCTGGAAGACCCGAAAGCGTACGCCCTCAGCATTGAACTGCTGGTTGAGCGTTATAAAAACGCCGGGATCACCAAAGTAGTAGGTACTGAAGCCCGTGGCTTCCTGTTTGGCGCACCGGTTGCGCTGGCGATGGGCGTGGGTTTTGTGCCGGTGCGTAAGCCGCGCAAACTGCCGCGTGAAACCATTGCTGAGAGCTATGAGCTGGAATACGGCACCGATCAGCTGGAAATTCACGTTGATGCCATCAAGCCAGGCGACAAAGTGCTGGTGGTGGACGATCTGCTGGCAACCGGCGGCACCATCGAAGCGACCGTGAAGCTGATCCGTCGTCTGGGCGGGGAAGTGACCGACGCGGCATTCATCATCAACCTGTTCGATCTCGGCGGCGAGCAGCGCCTGGAAAAACAGGGTATTACCAGCTACTGCCTGGTGCCATTCCCGGGACATTAATCCCGTATCTCACAACCTCGCTCAATGGGTGAGGTTGTGATAGCATTCCCCTCCATTAATTCACCTTCCAGCGTTGCAGAGCCTGCCCATGAGTTATCAGGTGTTAGCCCGTAAATGGCGACCACAAACCTTTGCTGACGTTGTCGGTCAGGAACATGTGCTGACGGCCCTGGCGAACGGCTTGTCGCTAGGTCGCATCCATCACGCCTATCTTTTCTCCGGCACCCGCGGCGTCGGTAAAACCTCTATTGCCCGTCTGCTGGCAAAAGGTCTGAACTGCGAAACCGGGATCACCGCCACCCCGTGCGGCGTGTGCGACAACTGTCGTGAGATCGAGCAGGGGCGTTTTGTCGATCTGATTGAGATCGACGCCGCCTCGCGCACCAAAGTGGAAGACACCCGCGATCTGCTCGACAACGTGCAGTACGCCCCGGCGCGCGGCCGCTTCAAGGTCTATCTGATCGATGAAGTGCACATGCTGTCGCGCCACAGCTTCAACGCCCTGCTGAAAACGCTGGAAGAGCCGCCTGCGCATGTCAAATTCCTGCTGGCGACCACCGATCCGCAAAAGCTGCCGGTCACGATCCTCTCGCGCTGCCTGCAATTCCATCTGAAGGCGCTCGACGTTGAGCAGATCCGCGCTCAGCTTGAGCATATCCTCGATGAAGAGAACATTGTCCACGAGCCGCGTGCGCTGCAACTGCTGGCCCGTGCCGCGGACGGCAGCCTGCGCGATGCGTTGAGCCTGACCGACCAGGCGATTGCCAGCGGTGACGGTAAACTCTCCACCGACGCGGTCAGTACCATGCTCGGCACGCTGGATGACGATCAGGCGCTGTCGCTTATTGAAGCGATGATTGCCGCCAACGGTGAGCGAGTGATGGCGCTCGTCAACGACGCCGCTGCCCGTGGCATTGAGTGGGAAGCGCTGCTTGTCGAGATGCTCAGCCTGCTGCACCGCGTGGCGATGCTGCAACTGTCTCCGTCGGCCATTGGCGCGGACATGGCGACCATTGAACAGCGGATGCGTGAACTTGCGCGCACCGTGCCGCCGGCTGACGTTCAGCTTTATTATCAGACGCTGCTGATTGGCCGCAAAGAGCTGCCGTTTGCACCGGATCGCCGGATGGGCGTTGAAATGACGCTGCTGCGCGCGCTGGCCTTCCATCCGCGCAAGCCATTGCCGGAGCCGGAAACGCCCCGGCAGTCCTTTGCGCCGATTGCGCCGACCGCGGTAATGTCACCGCAGCAGGTGCCACCGCAACCGGCATCGCCGCCGCCGCAAAACGTGCCGCTGTCGGATGCCACCAGTTCGGTGCTTGCCGCACGAAGCCAGTTGCAACGTGCGCAGGGAGCAACCAAACCAAAAAAGAGTGAACCGGCAGCGCCTGCAAGAGCGCGGCCGGTGAACAACGCCGCGCTTGAACGACTGGCCTCGGTAACGGAGCGCGTGCAGTCGCGTCCGGCACCGTCCGCGCTCGAGCAAAAAGCCCCGGCGAAAGAAGAGGCATACCGCTGGAAGGCGACCACCGTTGTTGAAACGGTCAAGGAAGTGGTCGCCACGCCAAAAGCGCTGAAAAAGGCGCTGGAGCATGAAAAAACGCCGGAGCTATCCGCGAAGCTCGCGGAAGAATCCATTGAGCGCGATGCCTGGGCCTCCGAGGTCAGCAAACTGCAACTGCCGAAGCTGGTGGAGCAGGTCGCGCTGAACGCCTGGAAAGAGCAGGACGGTAATCAGGTGCGTCTGCACCTGCGCCCTGGCCAGCGGCACCTCAACTCCCCTGGCGCGCAAAAGGCGCTGGCCGAGGCGCTTACCGCATTACAGGGTGTACCGGTTGAATTGACTATCATTGAAGATGATAATCCGGCGGTGAAAACGCCGCTCGAGTGGCGTCAGGCCATTTATGAAGAGAAGCTCGCGCAGGCGCGCGAGGCGATAATTGCGGATAACAACATCCAGACCCTGCGTCGGTTCTTCGACGCCGATCTGGATGAAGAGAGTATTCGCCCCATTTGATCGTGAGTCTGACTTACGGTTGTAATCCTTAACGTGAAAGAAGAGAGAAGCCTATGTTTGGTGGAAAAGGCGGTCTGGGTGGCCTGATGAAGCAGGCTCAGCAGATGCAGGAAAAAATGCAGAAGATGCAGGAAGAGATCGCTCAGCTGGAAGTCACGGGTGAATCCGGTGCCGGTCTGGTCAAGGTGACCATCAACGGTGCGCATAACTGCCGTCGCGTTGAAATCGACCCGAGCCTGCTCGAAGACGACAAAGAGATGCTGGAAGATCTGGTTGCAGCCGCGTTTAACGATGCCGCTCGCCGTATCGACGAAACCCAGAAAGAGAAAATGGCCTCTGTTTCCAGCGGTATGCAACTGCCGCCGGGCTTTAAGATGCCATTCTGATGCAAACCAGTCCGCTGCTCACGCAGTTAATGGAAGCACTGCGCTGCCTGCCGGGCGTTGGCCCGAAGTCGGCGCAGCGTATGGCGTTTACGCTATTGCAGCGCGACCGCAGCGGCGGGATGCGCCTGGCGCAGGCTCTGACCCGCGCCATGTCAGAAATTGGCCACTGTGCGGATTGCCGGACCTTTACCGAGCAGGACGTATGTAACATCTGCACGAACCCGCGTCGTCAGGAAAACGGTCAGATTTGCGTGGTGGAGAGTCCGGCGGACATCTACGCCATCGAACAAACCGGGCAGTTTTCCGGCCGCTATTTCGTGCTGATGGGGCATCTCTCCCCGCTGGATGGCATCGGCCCGGACGATATCGGTCTCGATCGCCTGGAGCAGCGCCTGGAGTCGGAAACCATCAAAGAGGTGATCCTCGCCACCAACCCGACGGTGGAAGGGGAGGCAACCGCCAACTACATCGCCGAACTGTGCGCGCAGTACGGCGTTGACGCCAGCCGCATCGCCCACGGCGTGCCGGTCGGCGGTGAGCTGGAGATGGTCGACGGCACCACGCTGTCACACTCGCTGGCCGGACGTCACAAGATTATTTTCTGACCAAACGGAGGCTGCGCGCGCGGCCTCCGCTTGAAAATTCCTCCCCTTATCCCCATCTCTCACTCAACGTTTTACAACCCCATTAAATGGCATTGTTGAGGTCGACTTAGATGAAAGGACAAGAAACCCGTGGTTTCCAGTCAGAAGTAAAACAGCTTCTGCACCTGATGATCCATTCCCTGTATTCCAACAAAGAAATCTTCCTGCGTGAGCTGATTTCCAACGCCTCTGATGCGGCGGACAAGCTGCGCTTCCGCGCGCTGTCTAACCCGGATCTGTATGAAGGCGACGGCGAGCTGCGCGTGCGCGTCTCGTTTAATAAAGAGAACCGCACCCTGACCATCGCCGATAACGGCATCGGGATGAACCGCGACGAGGTGATTGACCACCTCGGAACCATCGCCAAATCCGGCACCAAAGCGTTCCTTGAGTCCATGGGCTCTGACCAGGCGAAAGACAGCCAGCTGATCGGTCAGTTCGGCGTAGGCTTCTACTCGGCGTTCATCGTGGCGGACAAAGTCACCGTGCGCACCCGCGCCGCGGGCGACAGCGCCGAGAACGGCGTGCTGTGGGAGTCTAAAGGTGAAGGCGAGTACACCGTTGATGACATCACCAAAGCGGATCGCGGCACCGAAATCACCCTGCACCTGCGTGAAGGCGAAGACGATTTCCTGAACGACTGGCGCGTACGCTCCATCATCAGCAAATATTCCGACCATATCGCGCTGCCGGTAGAGATTGAAAAACAGGAAGAGAAAGACGGCGAAACCGTGGTTTCCTGGGAGAAAATCAACAAGGCGCAGGCGCTGTGGACGCGTAATAAAGCTGAAATTAAAGACGACGAGTACAACGAGTTTTACAAGCACATCGCCCACGACTTCACCGATCCGCTGACCTGGAGCCACAACCGTGTGGAAGGGAAACAGGAGTACACCAGCCTGCTGTACATTCCGGCGCAGGCGCCGTGGGACATGTGGAACCGCGATCACAAGCACGGCCTGAAGCTGTACGTGCAGCGCGTCTTCATCATGGACGACGCCGAGCAGTTCATGCCGAACTACCTGCGCTTTGTGCGTGGCCTGATAGACTCCAACGATCTGCCGCTGAACGTCTCCCGTGAAATTCTTCAGGACAGCACCGTCACCCGTAACCTGCGCAACGCCCTGACCAAACGTGCGTTGCAGATGCTGGAAAAACTGGCGAAGGACGATGCGGAAAAATACCAGACCTTCTGGAAACAGTTTGGCCTGGTGCTGAAAGAAGGTCCGGCGGAAGATACTGCGAACGTGGAAGCTATCGCTAAACTGCTGCGCTTCGCCTCTACGCACAACGACTCCTCCGCCCAGACCGTGTCGCTGGAAGAGTACGTCTCCCGCATGAAAGAAGGGCAGGAGAAGATCTACTACATCACCGCCGACAGCTATGCGGCAGCGAAGAGCAGCCCGCATCTGGAACTGCTGCGTAAGAAAGGCATCGAAGTGCTGCTGCTGTCTGACCGCATCGACGAGTGGATGATGAACTACCTGACCGAGTTCGACGGTAAATCCTTCCAGTCCGTTGCCAAAGCCGACGAGTCTATCGATAAGCTGGCGGATGAGGTGGACGAAAGCGCGAAAGAAGCCGAGAAGGCGCTGGAGCCGTTCGTTGAGCGCGTTAAAACGCTGCTGGGCGACCGCGTGAAAGAGGTGCGCTTCACGCACCGCCTGACCGATACGCCAGCCATTGTCACCACCGATGCGGACGAAATGAGCACCCAGATGGCGAAACTGTTCGCTGCGGCGGGCCAGGCCGTGCCGGAAGTGAAATATATCTTTGAGCTTAATCCGGATCACCCGCTGGTGAAACGTGCGGCGGATACCCAGGACGACGCCCGCTTTGCGGAGTGGGTTGAACTGCTGCTGGATCAGTCCCTGCTGGCCGAGCGCGGTACGCTGGAAGATCCTAACCTGTTCATTAAACGTGTGAATGCGCTGCTGCTGGCGTAATCTTCCCTCACCCCGGCCCTCTCCCACAGGGAGAGGGTGAAAGAGTTCCCTCTCCCTGTGGGAGAGGGTTAGGGTGAGGGCACCAGACCGCACGAAGCCAAATTATCTCCCCCCGTTAACCGTTTCAGCCTTCCCGCCTTCCTTGAGCCATACCCGTTCTGGTGGTATTGTTTAGCGCTTTTTGAAAAATTGAATCGACTTTTGAGGGGATTTTCGCAATGCGTATTATTCTGCTTGGCGCTCCGGGCGCGGGTAAAGGAACTCAGGCTCAGTTCATCATGGAGAAATACGGTATTCCGCAAATCTCCACCGGTGACATGCTGCGCGCCGCTGTTAAATCTGGCTCCGAGCTGGGTAAACAAGCGAAAGACATCATGGACGCAGGCAAACTGGTGACCGACGAACTGGTTATCGCGCTGGTTAAAGAGCGCATTGCTCAGGAAGACTGCCGTAACGGTTTCCTGCTGGACGGCTTCCCGCGCACCATTCCTCAGGCTGACGCCATGAAAGAAGCGGGCATCAACGTGGATTACGTGCTGGAGTTCGACGTACCAGACGAGCTGATCGTTGACCGTATCGTTGGCCGTCGCGTACACGCTGCTTCTGGCCGCGTTTACCACATCAAATTCAACCCACCTAAGGTTGAAGGCAAAGACGACGTGACCGGCGAAGAGCTGACCACCCGTAAAGACGATCAGGAAGAAACCGTGCGTAAACGCCTGGTGGAATACCATCAGATGACCGCACCGCTGATCGGCTACTACACCAAAGAAGCGCAGGCGGGTAACACCAAATACGCGAAAGTGGACGGCACCAAAGCCGTGGCTGACGTACGTGCAGAGCTGGAAAAAATCCTCGGCTAAGCGCACCTCTCTCACCCGGAGCCCCGGGTGAGAAAAATTCTCATCTTACCTATTACAGCAATGGGTTTCGTTTAAACGCATTTCCGCTACAATTGACAGCCTATCAAATGGTTAAGAGGCGTGAATGAGTCAGGCGAAAACCGGCATCCTGCTTGCCAATCTGGGCACCCCAGAAGCACCTACTCCAGCGGCGGTCAAACGCTACCTGCGACAATTTTTAAGCGACACGCGCGTCGTGGATACCCCAAGACTGCTGTGGTGGCCACTGCTGCGTGGCGTCATTCTGCCGATTCGTTCCCCGCGTGTGGCAAAGCTCTATCAGTCCGTGTGGATGGAAGAGGGCTCGCCGCTGATGGTGTACAGCCGTCGTCAGGAGAAGGCGCTGGCCGCCCGCCTGCCGGACATGCCCGTTGCGCTCGGCATGAGCTACGGTAAGCCGTCCCTGGAAAGCGCCGTCGACTCTCTGCTGGCGCAGGGCGTTGAACACATTGTGGTGCTGGCCCTTTATCCGCAGTATTCGTGCTCCACGGTAGCTGCCGTCTGGGACGAACTGGCGCGCATTCTGGCGACCCGCCGCCGTATACCGGGTATCACCTTTATCCGCGACTACGCCGATAACGAGCTGTACATTCAGGCGCTTGCCAGCAGCGCGCGCGCGTCGTTTGAAAAACACGGCGAGCCGGATCTGCTGCTGCTCTCCTATCACGGTATTCCGCAGCGTTTCGCGAACGAAGGGGATGATTACCCCCAGCGTTGCCGCGATACCACCCGCGAGCTGGTCTCCGCCCTCGGCCTGCCGCCTGAGAAGGTGATGATGACCTTCCAGTCGCGCTTCGGCCGTGAACCGTGGCTCACCCCGTATACTGATGAAACGCTTAAGATGCTGGGCGAGAAGGGCGTGAAGCACATTCAGGTGATGTCGCCGGGCTTCTCGGCGGACTGTCTGGAAACGCTGGAAGAGATTGCTGTCCAGAACAAAGAGTTCTTTATGGAGGCGGGCGGAACGAAATACGAATACATTCCTGCGCTTAACGACTCCCCTGAACACATCGACATGATGGTGTCACTGGTCACCACCCGCCGCTGATCGCGTTACGGGCCGGGTTTGTGCTACCATTCCCGGCCCGTATTCTTTGCACAGTTCAGACCATGAAATTTCCCGGTAAACGTAAGTCCAAACACTATTTCCCCGTCGATGCCCGCGATCCGCTGTTACAGCAAATTCAGCAGGAAAGCGAAACCAGCGCTGCCTGGGTGGTCGGTATCGATCAGACGCTGGTGGACATTGAAGCCAAAGTGGATGATGCGTTTGTCGCACGTTACGGTCTGAGCGCCGGGCACTCGCTGGTGATTGAGGATGACGTTGCTGAAGTGCTGTATCAGGAGCTGGTGCGCGAAAATCTTATCACCCACCAGTTTGCCGGCGGTACCATCGGCAACACCATGCACAACTACTCCGTACTGGCAGACGACCGCTCGGTGCTGCTTGGCGTGATGTGCAGCAATATCGAAATCGGTGGCTATGCCTACCGCTACCTGTGCAATACCTCCAGCCGCACCGATCTGAACTATTTGCAGGGCGTTGACGGGCCGATTGGCCGCTGCTTTACGCTGATAAGCGATTCCGGCGAGCGTACCTTTGCCATCAGCCCCGGCCATATGAACAAGCTGCGCGCTGAAAGTATCCCGGAAGAGGTGATCGCGGGCGCGTCTGCGCTGGTACTGACCTCCTATCTGGTGCGCTGCAAGCCGGGCGAACCAATGCCGGACGCAACCATGAAGGCAATTGAGTACGCGAAGAAATACAACGTGCCTGTGGTTCTGACGCTGGGCACCAAATTCGTCATTGCCGACAACCCGGAGTGGTGGCAGGCCTTCCTGAAAGAACACGTCTCGATTCTGGCGATGAATGAAGAAGAAGCCGAAGCGCTGACCGGCGAAAGCGATCCGCTGCTGGCGTCTGATAAGGCGCTGGACTGGGTAGATCTGGTGCTCTGCACCGCCGGGCCGGTCGGGCTGTATATGGCGGGCTTCACGGAAGAAGAGAGCAAGCGGAAAACCCAGCACCCGCTGCTGCCGGGCGCAATCGCCGAATTTAACCAGTACGAGTTCAGCCGCGCCATGCGTCATAAAGACTGCATCAACCCGCTGCGTATCTTCTCCCACATCGCACCGTATATGGGTGGCCCCGAGAAGATCATGAACACCAACGGCGCGGGCGACGGTGCGCTGGCCGCGCTGCTGCACGACATCACCGCCAACGCCTACCACAAAACCAATGTGCCGAATTCCAGCAAGCACACCTTCAACTGGCTGACCTACTCCTCGCTGGCGCAGGTGTGCAAGTACGCGAACCGCGTGAGTTATCAGGTGCTGAACCAGCATTCACCGCGCTTAACGCGGGGGCTGCCGGAACGGGAAGACAGCCTCGAAGAGGCGTATTGGGACAGGTAAAAGCAAAACGGCAACCTGTGGTTGCCGTTTTTAGTGTTTGTTCCCTCACCCTGTGGGAGAGGGCCAGGGTGAGGGCATCAGGCCGCACAAAACTTAACCCGTCACCGCCTCTTCAACTGGCGGTTTTGTCAGCATTGTCAGCATTGTATTCGCAATCTCACGCTCACCCATCACCACCTGATTCGCGCCGCGCTCGGTGATGTACTCCACTTCGTCATCATAATGGGCGCGGGCAATGATTTCGATATGTGGGCATTTTTCACGGGCTGTGGCGACAATCTCGCCAGCCTCGTAACCGTTCGGGATAGTGAGTAACAGCCAGCGGGCGCAGTCCAGATGCGCCAGATTCATAATCTCTTCGTTAGCCGCGTTGCCCAGCACCGCACGGATGCCGCGCTCGCGAAGCTCGTCGACGCGAGTACGGGAGGTTTCAATCACTACCAGGGGGATCCCCTGGGCCATCAGCTTCTCACCGAGCAGGCTGCCGACGCGGCCAAAACCGACCAGCAGCGCGTGGTTGCAGATATCTACGGGGATCTGTTTCTCCTCCTCAATCGCTTCTTCCAGGGTTTGCTCTTCGAGGGTTTCGGTCTTCTCGAGATATTTCTCCAGCAGGGCAAACAATACCGGGTTTAGCATGATGGAGAGGATCGCCCCCGCCAGCACCAGATTTTGCCCCGCCTGTGGCAGCAGGTTCAGGGCCATCCCCAGACCAGCAAGAATAAAGGCGAACTCGCCAATCTGCGCCAGGCTGGCGGCGATGGTCAGCGCCGTGCGCGGCGAGTGACCGAACATCCGTACCAGGAAGAAGGCGGCAACGGACTTACCAAAGATGATGATTGCCAGCGTACCCAGCACGGCCAGCGGCTGCTGAATGAGGATCAGCGGGTCGAACAGCATCCCGACGGAGACAAAGAACAGCACCGCGAATGCATCACGTAGCGGCAGGGTATCGTGCGCGGCACGGTGGCTCAGCTCGGACTCGTTCAGCACCATCCCGGCGAAGAACGCGCCCAGCGCAAAGGAGACGTCAAACAGCTCGACGGCGCCAAAGGCAATGCCCAGCGCCAGCGCAAGGACCGAAAGCGTGAACAGTTCACGCGAGCCCGTGGCGGCGCTGCGGGACATGATCCACGGCACCAGACGGCGGCCCACCAGCATCATGATGGCGATAAACGCCACGACTTTACCGATGGTAATGCTCATATCCAGCGCCAGCGAGGCGAAGCCGATATTCTCTTTTTCCATCATCCCGGCAACGGCAGGCAGCAGAACCAGCGTCAACACCATTACCAGATCTTCAACAATCAGCCAGCCTATCGCGATTTGTCCGCGCTGGCTGTCTATCAGCTGTCTCTCTTCAAGCGCGCGCAGCAGCACCACGGTACTGGCGGTTGAAAGACACAGCCCAAATACGATACCGGTCATGATTGACCAGCCCAGCACCGCCGAAAGCGCCATGCCCAGCAGCGTCGCCACCCCTATCTGGGCGATCGCTCCCGGTATGGCGATCGACTTTACCGCCATCAGATCCTTCAGGGAAAAATGCAGTCCGACGCCAAACATCAGCAGGATCACGCCCAATTCCGCCAGCTCAGGCGCCAGTTTGGTATCAGCGACAAAACCCGGCGTAAAGGGCCCTGCCAGCACGCCCGCCAGTAAATAGCCTACCAGGGGCGAAATACGCAATTTATTGGCAATCATGCCGAGAATAAAAGCGAGCACAAGTCCACCAACAATGGTGGTGATAAGCGGTGTGGCGTGGTGCATTCCGTCTCCTTTCGCGATGGGTGATCCATTTTTGGTGCAAATACCAAAAAGCCGATTAATAGTTTATGACAATTTTTACGCTTATGTTTATGAATAATTGTTGAAATCACAATAAAAAGGCAATAAGCATGAAAAAAGGCAGATTTTGATAAATTTGCTGAGGGGAGGGAGAGGAAAGCCTTATGGCATCAGGTTATCCGGCTGCCAAAGTTTAACTTTGGCAGCCGTGAAGTCACGCTTTATGACGATTGTCAGGCAGGAATATGGTCAACATCCCCAGAAGTGGCAGGAAAGCGCAGATTTTATAGACCAGGAAGATGCTGGTGTGGTCTGCAACCATCCCTAACACGGCTGCGCCAAGGCCGCCCATGCCAAAGGCAAAACCGAAAAAGAGGCCGGAAACCATACCGATACGTCCCGGCAGCAGCTCCTGCGCATAGACCAGGATGGCTGAAAATGCCGATGCGAGAATAAAACCAATAATCACCGTCAATATTCCGGTCCATTCCAGCGTTGCGTACGGTAAAACAAGCGTAAACGGCGCGACGCCGAGGATAGAGCCCCAAATCACATATTTACGTCCAATTTTATCCCCCACAGGGCCGCCTATCACCGTGCCTGCCGCCACCGCAAACAGGAAGGCAAAGAGGTGGAACTGGGCGTTTTGTACTGATAATCCGAATTTTTGCATCAGATAGAAGGTGTAATAGCTGCTAATGCTCGCCATATAGAAATATTTCGAGAAAATCAGTACCAGCAGCACGCTGACGGCAAGGATCACCTTATTGCGCGGAAGGGGATTGGTTATCTTCGCGGCAGGTTTTCCCTTATTTACGCGATGCTGCGCGGCATACCAGCGGCTGATTTGCGCCAGGACGACAATCGCCAGCAGCGCGGCCAGCACAAACCACGCCACGTTGCCTTTGCCGTAAGGCGCGATAATTACCGCCGCCAGCAGAGGACCGAGGGAGCTACCAAAGTTACCCCCCACCTGGAACAGAGACTGCGCCAGCCCGTGACGTCCGCCTGAGGCCATACGTGCCACGCGGGACGATTCCGGATGGAACACCGATGAACCGGTTCCCACCAGCGCCGCGGCAACCAGTACCGCCTCAAAGCTGCCCGCCATGGCCAGCAGCACCAGCCCGCTCAGGGTGAAGCACATGCCAATGGGCAGCGACCATGGCATCGGGTATTTGTCCGTCCAGTAGCCCACTACCGGCTGTAGCAGCGAAGAGGCCAGCTGGAAGGTCAGGGTGATCATCCCGATCTGCACGAAGGTTAATGAGAACTCAGATTGCAACAGCGGGTAGATCGCCAGAATCAGCGACTGGATCATGTCGTTGAGCAGATGAGAGAGACTGATTGCGCCTAATACTTTAAAGGAAGTGCGCGATTTCGGCGGCGACGCCGGAGCGCCCTGGACGGGCTGGGTTGATTCACTGATTGCCATAAATACCACGTCGATTTGTTATTAGAGATGCAGGGAGTAATTATTATCCGACTAACATACCCGTCCGTGACATTTGAAGAAAGTCGCAATTCTGAAAACTTATTTGTCTATTCTTGTGAGTCACTGTAATTTTTGCGTTTGTCTATGGGTCAGGGAGAGAGAAGATGAAGTTAATGAAGCGTGGCGTCGCGCTGGCGCTCATCGCCGCATGGGGGCTGACAAGCCTGCCCGCGCAGGCGTATGAAAAAGATAAAACCTATAAAATTACCATTCTGCATACTAACGATCATCACGGCCATTTCTGGCGCAGCGAATACGGTGAATATGGCCTGGCGGCGCAAAAAACGCTGGTGGACGGCATTCGTAAAGAGGTCGCGGCCCAGGGCGGCAGCGTGCTGCTGCTGTCGGGCGGGGATATTAATACCGGGGTACCGGAATCTGATTTGCAGGATGCCGAGCCTGATTTCCGCGGCATGAATTTAATCGGTTACGACGCGATGGCGGTTGGAAACCACGAGTTTGATAATCCGCTGAGCGTGTTGCGCCAGCAGGAGAAGTGGTCCAAATTCCCGTTCCTTTCCGCCAATATTTATCAGAAAAGCACCGGCGAGCGCCTGTTTAAACCGTGGGCGCTGTTTAAGCGTCAGGATCTGAAGATCGCGGTCATCGGCTTAACCACCGACGATACGGCCAAAATTGGTAATCCTGAATTTTTCACCGACATCGAATTCCGTAAACCGGCGGACGAAGCGAAGCTGGTGATCCAGGAGTTGCAGCAGAATGAAAAACCGGATGTGATTATCGCGACCACCCACATGGGGCATTACGATAACGGTCAGCACGGCTCTAACGCGCCGGGCGACGTGGAGATGGCGCGCAGCCTTCCTGCGGGCTCGCTGGCGATGATTGTGGGCGGTCACTCACAGGATCCGGTCTGCATGGCTTCTGAGAATAAAAAGCAGGCAGATTATGTGCCCGGCACGCCGTGCGCGCCTGATCGTCAGAACGGGATCTGGATTGTACAGGCCCACGAGTGGGGTAAATACGTTGGCCGCGCGGATTTCGAATTCCGTAACGGCGAAATGAAGCTGGTGCACTATCAGCTCATCCCGGTCAACCTGAAGAAGAAAGTGACCTACCCGGATGGCAAAAGCGAGCGCGTACTCTACACGCCAGAGATCGCTGAAAACCAGCAGATGCTCTCTCTGCTGACGCCGTTCCAGAGCAAAGGGAAAGCGCAGCTGGACGTGAAGATTGGCACGCTTAACGGACGACTGGAAGGGGACCGCAGCAAAGTCCGCTTTGTACAGACCAACATGGGGCGTCTGGTGCTGGCCGCGCAGATGGCGCGCACGAATGCGGATTTCGGCGTGATGAGCGGCGGCGGTATTCGTGATTCCATTGAAGGCGGAGACATCACCTATAAAGACGTGCTCAAAGTGCAGCCGTTTGGCAACGTGGTGGTCTATGCGGACATGAGCGGGAAGGAGGTGATTGACTACCTGACCGCCGTGGCGCAGATGAAGCCGGATTCCGGGGCGTATCCGCAGTTTGCTAACGTCAGCTTCGTCGCGAAGGACGGCAAGCTTAACGATCTCAAAATCAAAGGCGAACCGGTTGATCCGGCGAAAACCTACCGCCTGGCAACGTTAAGCTTTAACGCCACCGGCGGCGACGGCTATCCGCATATCGATAACAAACCGGGCTATGTAAATACCGGGTTTATTGATGCGGAAGTGTTGAAGCAGTTTATCCAGCAAAATTCACCGATTGACGTGAACATGTATGAGCCGAAGGGCGAGGTGAGCTGGCAGTAGTGCGGGGTTTGGTTGCCCGGTGGCGCTGCGCTTACCGGGCCTACGGGAGCAACATGTAGGCCGGGTAAGGCGTAGCCGCCACCCGGCTTTTTCGTCTACTCCCGGCGCGCAATATCCGCAAATTTCGCGTCCAGCATTTTCGCCAGATCGCCTGCGGCCAGTTCGATATCCAGCCCGCGTTTGCCGCCAGAAATAAAGATCGTCTCAAATTCCTGCGAAGGCGCATCGATCAGCGTCGGCAGACGCTTTTTCTGGCCGAGCGGGCTGATCCCGCCGACCAGATAACCCGTTGTGCGTTGCGCAACCATCGGGTCAGCCATATCGACCTTTTTCGCTCCCAGCGCTTTGGCCACTTTCTTCAGATCAAGCTGTCCGGCGACGGGCGTCACTGCCACGGCGAGGTGCTTCATATCGCCGTTCACCGCGACCAGCAGCGTTTTGTAGACCTGGTCCGCGTTCAGCCCCAGCTTGCGCACCACTTCATCACCAAAGTTGGTTTCGTTCGGATCGTGATCGTAGGTGTGGATCCGGAAAGAAATTTTGTTTTTTTCGAGTAATTTAACGGCGGGAGTCATGGCTATCCTTCTTACGACAGACGATTCATACCAGCAGCATACGCCTGACGTTTGTCTAAAAAATAGCACCATCTTGCGCAATAGTATTGGCAGTGATGGTTACTTTGAGCGACAATCGGCGTAGCCGAAGGTCACTTCGGTATAATAAAAACGATGAAATTCCTCTTTGACGGGCCAATAGAGATATTGGCCATTTTTTTATTTCAGCAGCGACGGCAAATTCCCTTCTCCGTACAAATGCAACGCGCCAACCGCGACAACATAACGACCGGCAGGCAGGGCATATAGTGTCTCCCGCCACGCCTGGTTGCGCGCGTTCATCAGCACATCATACAACGATTCACTGAACGTCGACGGTAACGCCAGCTTACCGTCTGCGGGCGGCGCATCCAGCCACCAGCCAATCATCGTTTGCAGCAGACGCGCGTTGGTGTGCCAGTGGGTCAGGGTATCATCCAGCAGCATCAGGCCGTCATCGGGAAGCTGGCGAAGAAGCGCAATCTGGCTGTCCGTGCCTTCCAGTTCAATGACGGACAGGTTGCGCGCCCTTGCCGCATTCAGCAGTTGATAATCGATACCGTAATCGCCGCGCAGCCCCAGGCGCTGCGCCTGGGTGGCCTGTAGCACCATGGCAATTTGCCACAGGGGGAGAGTGTCGAGCATTGAGAGCGAGACGCCGGTCTCATCCGCAAGACGGGTAAGCTCAGCCAGCTGCGTCCCGTTAAGACGTTCCGCCAGGGGGCGATCGCTTTCCAGCCCGGCAAACGGCGATTCATGGCCGGAGATGTCGGCTTCGACGATCAGCGCGTCGGCGCGCTTCAGCAGTTTAATCAGGCCGGAGGGCAGGGGGGACATGTCCTGCGTGCCCATATGAATGCTTCCCACCAGGTGCAGATGCTGCCCGCCCGGAAGCGAAATATCCATACCGGGCCAGGCATAACGGCGGGGAAAAAGGGCGCGAAACGATGTTTTTAGACGATTAAACAGACCCATACGCGCTCCATGATCGGAAAGGTTCATGCTAGCGCGTACGGGTACAAGGTTCAATCCTTCGGTTTAAACCGCAGCAGACGGTTAGCGTTGCTCACCACGGTAATTGACGAGAGCGCCATCGCCGCACCCGCAACAACCGGGTTCAGCAGGGTACCGGTCAGCGGCCACAAAATCCCGGCGGCAATCGGAATGCCGAGCGAGTTATAGACGAAGGCCCCCAGCAGGTTCTGCTTCATGTTGCGCAACGTGGCTTTCGAAATCGCCAGCGCATCCGCCACCCCCATCAGGCTGTGGCGCATCAGGGTGATCGCCGCGGTTTCAATGGCGACATCGCTCCCGCCGCCCATCGCAATGCCTACGTCAGCCTGCGCCAGCGCCGGGGCGTCGTTGATGCCGTCGCCCACCATCGCCACCTGGCGACCCTGACTTTGCAGGTTCTTGATGGCGTCCGCTTTGCCGTCCGGCAGCACGCCCGCGATCACCTCATCAATACCGGCTTCTTTCGCAATGGCGTTGGCGGTGGTCGGGTTGTCCCCGGTCAGCATCACCAGACGATAGCCCGCGCGGTGCAGGCGCTGTAAGGCATCTACGCTGTCCTGGCGTAACGGATCGCGCACGGCCAGCAGCGCCGCCACCTGACCATCCCTCGCCAGCAGAACCGGCGTCGCGCCCTGAGAAGCCTGCGCGTTCAGCTCTGCGTCCAGCGCGGACGTATCAACGCCGTGTTCAGTCAGCAGTGCCTGGTTACCCAGCAGCAGCGTATGACCTTCAGCTTCACCGCTGACCCCTAAACCGCGCAGGGTGCGGAAGTTACTGACCTGCGGCAGACGGGCATCACCGGCTTTCTCCAGGATGGCGCGCGCCAGCGGGTGGCTCGAACCTTGTTCCAGCGCGGCGGCAAGGCGCAGGGCGTCCGTCTCCGTACAGCCAACGGTACTGACGGCCACCACCTGCGGTTTGCCCTCGGTGAGCGTGCCGGTTTTATCAAAGACAAGGGTGTCCAGCGTGCTTGCCCGTTGCAGGGCGTCAGCATCACGGACCAGTACGCCAAATTCGGCGGCGCGTCCGACGCCAGAGATAATCGACATCGGCGTGGCCAGACCAAGAGCACAAGGGCAGGCGATGATCAGCACCGTGGTGGCGATCACCAGGGTGTAGACAATCTGCGGCGCCGGGCCGAAGAAATACCATATCGCCGCGCTCAGCAGGGCAATACCGACGACCACCGGCACAAAAATGGCGGAGATTTTATCGGCAAGCTGACCAATCTCCGGCTTACTGCTCTGCGCCTGGCGGACCATGCGAATGATGCGTGACAGCGTGGTATGGCTTCCGACCGCGCTGGCGCGGAACAGCACGCTGCCGTCCTGTACCACCGTACCCGCATGCACCGCATCGCCCTGAGACTTCTGCTGGGGTATCGGCTCGCCGGTCAGCATCGCTTCATCCAGCCAGGCATCGCCCTGGGTGATTTCACCGTCGACGGGCACGCGGTCGCCGGTGGTCAGGCGCAGCGTCATTCCCGGCTGTACCTCTGAGAGCGGAACGCTTTTTTCCCCGTCGTCCGTGACCACGCGGGCCGTCGGCGGGGTTAAATCGAGTAATCTTTCCAGCGCTTTCGACGAGCGCTGACGCGCTCGGGCTTCGAGCATATGGCCTAAGTTAATCAGACCGATAATCATCGCACTCGCTTCATAATAGAGATGGCGCGCCTCCATCGGGAACCACTGCGGCCAGACGTTCACGCTCATCGAATACAGCCACGCCGCGCCGGTACCGAGCGCGACCAGCGTGTCCATCGTCGCGGTGCGGTTTTTCAGGCTCTTCCAGGCGCTGGTATAGAAATGTCCGCCAGCAAACACCATCACCGCAAGGGTAATCAGACCAATCACCAGCCAAAGGGTGCGGTTGTCAGCGGTGACCATCATGTTGTCACCCATCATGCCCCACACCATCACCGGAATACCGACCAGCAGGGCGACAATCGCCTGCCAGCGGAAACGCTTCATAGTGGCGACAGCCGTTTCCTGCTGGCGCTCGCGGCGCTCGGCATCATCTTCGATGGCCTCCGCCCCGTAGCCCGCTTTCTCCACGGCCTGCACTAACTCTGCGGCGGAGGCGCTGCCCATCACCAGCGCAGTACGCTCCGCCAGGTTTACCCGTGCCTGTGCGACGCCCGGTACCGCCTGTAAGGCGTTTTGTACCCGGGAGACGCAGCTGGCGCAGCTCATGCCGTTGATCAGCAGCTGTTGGCTGTCATCAATATCATCAGCTACCGGAAGCTCAGGAGTGGCCGCTGTCAGTGCTTCCGACGGGGATGATGACTCTGCCAGCGGTTTAGCCTTTGGGTGGCTTAACTCCGCCCCGTAACCGGCCTGTTTAATGGTATCAATCAGCGCGTCGGCGCTGGCGCTGCCGGTCACGGCGGCATGATCGATAGTCACCTCAGCGCTTTCCACGTCAGGACGCTGCTCCAGGCTTTCTTTAACGCGTTTGACACAGTGGCCGCAGGAGAGGCCGTCCAGTGTCAGGTCAATAGTGTGAGACATAACAAAACTCCCGTATAATGTTCTGGTCAATTGTTGACCTTCACTCTGCTTTTCGCTAACTGTTATGAAGGTTAAACCTTCCATCAAGGGGAAGGTCAAGGGGGAAATGTGAATATCAGCGATGTTGCGAAAAAAACCGGCTTAACCAGCAAAGCGATTCGCTTTTATGAGGAAAAAGGGCTGGTGACGCCACCGTTGCGCAGTGAAAACGGCTACCGCAGCTATACGCAGCTGCATCTTGATGAACTGACGTTACTGCGCCAGGCAAGACAGGTAGGATTTAACCTTGAAGAGTGCGGCGAGCTGGTTAACCTGTTTAACGATCCGAAACGCCACAGTGCCGACGTGAAAAAACGTACGCTGGAAAAAGTGGCGGAGATCGAACGCCATATCATCGAATTACAGGCGATGCGTGAGCAACTGTTACAGCTGGCAGAATCCTGCCCGGGAGATGACAGCGCCGAGTGCCCGATTATCGACAATCTTTCCGGCTGCTGCCACCGTAAAACCCACGCCTAACAGGCTTTAACCCGCAGGGTAATGCCTTCCACCGCAATGACCTCAACCCGCGTGCCGGCGCTGAGGTCATCGTCGGCCACCACCGGCCACGAACTGTCCCCCACGCGCATATGACCGCGTCCGTTGATCAGCGCGTTATCAAGCGTAAAGCGTCTACCCACGATCTGCTGCCCACGCTGGTTGAGGTGCGCGTCGACCGGCTTCTGCGCCTTCACCCGTTTGTTCAGCCAGCGCCACCACAGCCAGGCGGCCAGCAGCGTCAGCACGGCAAACAGCGCGCCCTGCCACTCCCAGCCGACAGGCAGCAGCCAGACGACCAGCCCGGTAATCACCGCGGCAACCCCGCTCCACAGCAGATAACCGTTGCCGCCAAGCATCTCGGCGGCCAGCAGTAAACCGCCAAGGCTTAGCCAGAACGCATGAGGATGTGCAACGATGAGCTCAATCATTTTTTACGCTCGTTTCCGCCGTCTTTGATCAACTCGGCAATTCCGGCGATAGATCCCATCAGACTGCTGGCATCCAGCGGCATCATTACCACCTTGCTGTTGTTCGCGGAGCCGATCTCCTTCAGCGCATCGGTATATTTTTGCGCGACGAAGTAGTTCACGGCCTGGATATCCCCGGCGGCAATCGCCTCGGAGACCATTTGCGTCGCGCGGGCTTCCGCTTCTGCCGAACGTTCACGCGCTTCCGCCTGGAGGAAGGCAGACTGACGGTCGCCCTCGGCTTTCAGGATCTGCGACTGTTTTTCCCCTTCCGCTTTCAGGATTTCAGCCTGACGCACCCCTTCGGCTTCAAGAATATAGGCACGCTTGGTACGCTCGGCCTTCATCTGCGCGTTCATGGAAGCAATCAGCTCTGCCGGTGGGCGCACGTCGCGGATCTCAATGCGTGTCACTTTGATCCCCCACGGATTGGTGGCTTCATCCACAATGTGCAGCAGGCGGGTATTTATGCTGTCGCGCTGGGAGAGCATTTCGTCCAGCTCCATTGAGCCAAGCACGGTACGGATGTTGGTCATGGTCAGGTTGACGATCGCCAGCTCCAGGTTGCTCACCTCATAGGCCGCTTTCGGCGCATCAATCACCTGAATAAAGCACACCGCATCGATGGTGACGTTGGCATTATCCTTGGAGATGACTTCCTGGGAAGGGATATCCAGCACCTGCTCCATCATATTGATCTTACGCCCAATTCTGTCCATGAACGGGACGATCAGGCTTAAACCCGGCTGAAGAGTATTGGTGTAGCGACCGAAGCGTTCGACGGTCCACTGGTAACCCTGCGGGACAATTTTGACGCCTGCGCCCACGATAACCAGCGCAACGAATATAAGGACAGGAACAACGATGAGCATAAAAACCTCCTGTTTTGCATGCCGTAACGAGAAAAACTGCGTATTTGTTGAACGTAAGTATATCGGCTAACGAACAGGATTTCGCCCCTGTAAAGAGGTGGGAACCGGACTGGCAGAAATAAAACGCCCCGTTCGGGATGCGGGGCGCAAAACGTTACTTTTCAGACCAGGTATAGCTGAAGTCGGTGATAAACCCATCCCCGGCGTCAGCGATAGCTTTTGATAAGCCCTGATAGTATTTTTCCAGGCCGATGGCCTCTATCTGCTGGATCTGCTCGCGAACGGGAGCGCAGAACAATACCGCATTGCCCGCCCCGACACGTTTGTTGTTCGGTGGCAGATCGCCGGTAATCGCCTTAAACCAGGTTCTGATCCCTTGCTTTAAGCTGTGCGGCGCTTTTGTAAGATCCTCCTGGCCGGTCAGCACCTGTAGGGTAGGGAATTCATTAGCATTGACGGCGGTTTTCATACGCGCAAAGAACGCGGTAAAAAGCTCAAAAGAGCCGAGATCTGTGACGCGAGGCTTGGTGGTTTTTCCGTTTTTATTGCCCATTTTTCCGGCAGGGGCTGTAGGCGCCGGAACCACATTGACCTTATGCAGATCCAGACCAAACAGCAGATTGCAGTGCGCCCGGCGCTCTTTAAGCGGGTAGGACATCAGCACGTCAATAAACGCCGTCGCCTTCACATCGGCCAGATCATGGTTAATCAGCCATTGCGAGCGGGCAAATTCCGCGGGGGAAACGAACCAGTCCGGCACCTCAGTAAAGCGTCTGGATTTACCCTTGCCGTCAAACTCGAGAAAGTACGCTCCATCATCGAAAGCAAAATAGCAGTTTTTAAAGCTACCGATTGTGGTGTTAACGATGAGCGCCTTCTTAACAAAATCGACCACCTCTGCACCCATGACAAAACGCGTGAGTTCAGAAGAATTGATGACTTCCATTAATGTTTCCACATCAGGAACACCAGGCTTCAGGGAAGAGAACTCATAAAAGATATGTGTCATGTTGCTGACTTCCTGTAGTTATAGAGGTGACAATTAGCGAGCAAAAAGTTTAACACTTGCTATAGGTTAAGGCTATTCGCGCTGCGTAGCGGAAAGGATTATGCTAAAGGCTGTTCTTATTACAGCGGTTAATGGAATCGGAATGAATAATAAAAAAAATCTTCTGGATATCAGGGATGTTGGCTTTCGTGTGGGTGATAACACCATCCTTCAGCACGTTGATTTTTGTCTCTCTCCGGGCGAATTTAAACTGATAACTGGCCCCTCCGGCTGCGGCAAAAGCACCCTCCTGAAAATCGTGGCTTCGCTACTGAGCCCAACGGAGGGAACCATCCTGTTTGCAGGAAAAGATATCGCCACGCTTTCACCGGAAAGCTATCGCCAGCAGGTGTCATACTGCGTGCAAACGCCGTCCCTGTTTGGCGACACGGTGTACGACAATCTGGTTTTCCCCTGGCACATCCGCAACCAAACGCCTGATCCAAAAAAGTTTACCGACGATCTGACTCGGTTCGGGCTTTCGCCGGAGACGCTGAGCAAATCGATCGCCGAACTGTCGGGAGGGGAAAAGCAGCGCGTCTCGCTGATCCGTAACCTGCAATTCTTGCCGAAGGCGCTGTTGCTGGACGAAATCACCAGCGCGCTGGATGACGCTAACAAGCGCAACGTCAATGACATTATCCATCGCTACGCCCGGGAGCAGAATATTGCCGTGCTGTGGGTGACGCATGATTCAAATGAAATTACCCATGCGGATGATGTCATCACGCTCAGGCCGCAGGGCGGGAAAATGGAGGAGGCTCATCGTGGGTGAACATAACATAACCAACGAATCGCTGGCGCTGTCGATGGTCCTGGTGCTGGTGGCGATTGTGGTCAGCTACCGGGAAAAGCTGGGGCTGGAAAAAGATATTCTTTGGAGTATCGCCCGCGCGGTCATTCAGCTCATCATCGTCGGCTATGTGCTGAAATACATCTTCAACGTCAATCATGCCGTGCTGACCCTGTTGATGGTGCTGTTTATCTGCTTTAACGCGGCATGGAACGCGCAGAAACGCAGTAAATACATCGATAAAGCGTTCATTTCGTCGTTGATCGCCATCACTACCGGGACCGCGTTAACGCTGGCGGTACTGGTACTCTCCGGCTCGATAGAATTTACGCCGATGCAGGTGATCCCCATTTCCGGGATGATTGCGGGCAATGCGATGGTGGCGGTCGGGTTGTGCTACAACAATCTGGGGCAACGGTTCAGCAGTGAACAGCAGCAGCTTCAGGAGAAGCTAAGCCTGGGCGCGACGCCGAAGGTGGCCTCGGCGCGGTTGATCCGCGACAGCATTCGCTCTTCGCTGATCCCAACGGTGGATTCCGCCAAAACGGTGGGTCTGGTGAGCCTGCCGGGCATGATGTCGGGGCTGATTTTTGCCGGTATCGATCCGGTAAAAGCGATTAAGTACCAGATTATGGTGACGTTTATGCTGCTCTCTACGGCGAGCCTGTCCACCATCATTGCCTGCTACCTGACCTATCGGAAGTTTTACAACGCGCGCCACCAGCTGGTGGTGACGCAGTTGAAAAAGACGGGGTAATATCGGCTTTTGTAGGCCCGGTAAGCGTTAGCGCCACCGGGCATTTTTTTACTAGTAGAGCAACGCGTACAGCTGACGACGATATTTCGACGCCAGCGCGTCACCGGTACCCAGCGCGGCCAGGATCTCCTGGAACATCTTCCGCGCCTGTCCGTCTGCGGCGCCCAGGTCCTTCTGAAGATGGCTAAACAGCAGCTCCAGCGCCTCTTCGTTACGCCCCACCTGATGAAGCTGAAGCGCCAGCTGGCTTGCCAGCGCGGCATCCTGCGGGTTGTCCGCAACCTGCTGCTGAAGCTGTTGAATTTCAGGGGTATCGGCCGCCTGTTTCAGCAGGTCAATCTGCGCCACCAGACCCTGATAACGGGTATCCTGATCCTGCATCGGCACCGTTTTCAGCACGGCTTCCGCGTCTTCAGGGCGGTGCAGCGCAATATGGGTCTCTGCCAGCAGCAGACCAATCTGGCTGTTCTGGTTCGACAGCTGCCACGCGTCTTTTAACAGCGGCAGCGCCTCGTCGTACTTGCCTTCCTGCATCAGCGCCATGGCTTCCTGCGCTTTCAGCTCTTCTTCGCGCGGCAGAACTTTATCCAGCAGGGCGCGGATCGCCTCTTCCGGCTGCGGCCCCTGGAAGCCATCCACCGGCTGACCGTTCTGGAACAGATAGACGGTTGGGATCGCGCGCAGGCCAAACTGGGAAGCCACCATTGGTTCGGCGTCACAATCCAGCTTCGCCAGAATGAACTGACCGTTGTACTGCGCGGCAAGGCTCTCTAGGACCGGCGTCAGTTGCAGGCAGTGTTGGCTGCGTTCAGACCAGAAGTAGAACAGCACCGGTTTAGTCATTGACTGTTCGAGCGTCTGTTGCAGGTTAGCTTCAGTTATGTTGACGATATTCTGTACGGACATGCGGCATTCTCTTTTATCGGTTTACTCTTTACATGGGGGTAAGCGTCGTCGCTTCAACTCAACCCTGCAAAATTTTGTCCATCATCCGCCCCGGCAGCAGGCGTTTCAACCAGCCGACGGCATGGGTTACCAGCGTGACCGGATAGCGCATTTTAGGGGTATCGCTCTCAAACGCGTGGCGCACTTTGGCAACGACGGCTTCTGGCCCAAGCGTAAAACGCGCCGCGATGCCGGGGTTTTCGACCGGTTTGTCCGCCTGCGTCTGGTTAACGTTTTCCGTAAAGCGGGTGCGGATCGGGCCCGGTTCAATCAGGCTGACCTTAATACCGCTGTGGCGCAGCTCCATGCGCAACGCATCGGACCAGGCTTCAAGCGCATATTTGCTGGCGGCGTAAGCCCCGCGGCCCGGCGTGGAGATCAGGCCCATGACCGAGGAGGTCATCACGATGCGCCCTTCGCCGTGCGGCAGCATGGCGGGGAGAAGGCGCATGGTAAGCTGATGCGCCCCGAAAAAGTTTGCGGAGAACTGCTGCTCCAGCTGTTCCCGTGAGAGAGTCTGTAGCGGGCCGTACACGCCGTAGCCCGCATTGTTGAACAGACCGTAAAGACGGTTGTTGGTCAGGGCGATAACCTCATCGGCGGCCTGCTCTACGCTCTCTGGCGAATCGAGATCCAGCAGAATGCCGGTAAATCCCAGCCCTCGCATGCGTTCGACATCCTCGGGTTTGCGGCAGGCTGCCAGTACCCAAAACCCCTGACGTTTCAGTTCAAGGGCGCTTTCAAGGCCAATTCCGCTGGAACATCCTGTTATTAAGACCGATTTTTGCATAACTTTACCTGTCAGGTTCTCAGCTGTTTGACGAGTCATGTTTTACTAAAGGAGCCAGCCGGGTTGCCATCCAGTCGGCAATGAACGGCTGGGCATCGCGATTGGGGTGAATGCCATCATCCTGCATCCACTGGGGTTTCAGATAGACCTCTTCCATGAAAAATGGCAGCAGCGGAATATCAAACTCTTTGGCAAGCTTAGGATAGATCGCGCTAAACGCCTCATTATACCGACGGCCGTAGTTGGCGGGCAGGCGAATTTGCATCAGCAGCGGCTGGGCATTGGCAGCCTTAATGGTCTGCAAAATGGTCCGCAGCGTTTGCTCCGTTTGCTGAGGCTGGAAGCCGCGCAAACCATCATTACCGCCCAGTTCAACCAGCACCCAACGCGGTTGATGCTGCTTAAGCAGGGCAGGCAGGCGCGATAAGCCTTGCTGCGACGTATCGCCGCTGATGCTGCCGTTCACGACAGACGCCCGGGACTGCCATTTATCATTGAGCAGGGCGGGCCAGGCCGCACTGGCGGCCATACGATAGCCCGCGCTCAGGCTGTCGCCCAGAATCAATAACGTGTCCGCAGCCGCCGCGCGGAAGGTCATCAGCATCAAAAACAGGAAGGGCAAATGCCAGCGGAAAACATTGTTGAAGTTCATCGTCTTAAGAAGTCCGTCGGTCAGGGAGAACACGAGCTTTCCATCCTCACCGGAGTTGAACTCGTTGTCAAACGTGCCGAAACCATCGCCCTGATTGGTGAATCCGGTTCCGGTAAGTCCACACTGCTGGCCATTCTCGCTGGTCTGGACGATGGCAGTAGTGGTGAAGTGAACCTGGTCGGCCAGCCCCTCCACGCGCTTGATGAAGAGGCCCGCGCCGCGCTGCGTGCCCGGCATATCGGGTTTGTCTTTCAGTCATTCATGCTGATCCCGACGCTGAACGCGATGGAAAACGTTGAGCTGCCCGGCCTGCTGCGCGGTGACAATACCCGTGAAAGCCGCGATCACGCCAAGGCGTTGCTGGAACAGCTGGGGCTAGGCAAACGTCTCGACCATCTTCCGGCACAGCTTTCCGGCGGTGAGCAGCAGCGCGTGGCGCTGGCGCGCGCGTTTAACGGGCGCCCTGAAGTGCTGTTTGCCGATGAACCCACTGGTAACCTTGACCGTAAAACCGGAGACAAGATTGCCGATCTGCTGTTTTCCCTCAACCGCGAGCACGGTACCACGCTGATTCTGGTTACCCACGATCCGCAGCTGGCCGCCCGCTGCGACCGCCGCCTGCGGCTGGTGAACGGTATTCTTCAGGAGGAAGCATGATTGCCCGCTGGTTCTGGCGCGAGTGGCGCTCGCCCTCGCTGCTGATTGTCTGGCTGGCGTTGAGCCTGGCGGTGGCCTGCGTGCTGGCGCTCGGTAGCGTCAGCGATCGTATGGAGAAAGGGCTTAGCCAGCAGAGTCGGGAATTTATGGCCGGGGACCGGGCTCTGCAAAGTTCTCGCCCCGTGCCGCCGGGCTGGATTGAGGAAGCGCGCAAAGAGGGGCTGAAGGTAGGGGAGCAGATCACCTTTCAGACTATGACCTTTGCGGGCGACACGCCGCAGCTTGCAAGCGTAAAAGCCGTGGATGACATCTACCCGATGTACGGTGACTTACAAACCAGCCCGCCGGGGCTAAAACCGACGGCCGGTACGGTCCTGCTGGCATCGCGACTGATGGCGCTGCTGAACCTGAAACCCGGCGACAGTATCGACGTCGGCGACGCGACACTCAAAATTGCCGGGGAAGTAATGCAGGAGCCCGACTCTGGATTTAATCCGTTCCAGCTTGCGCCGCGCCTGCTGATGAACACCGCTGATGTGGCGAAAACCAACGCCGTCCAGCCGGGAAGCCGTGTCACCTGGCGGTATAAGTTTGGCGGGACGCCTGCGCAGCTGGAGACGTACGAAAAATGGCTCCTGCCGCAGCTCAAGCCGGAACACCGCTGGTACGGGCTGGAGCAGGATGACGGGGCGCTCGGCAAATCCCTCGAACGTTCCCAGCAGTTCCTGCTGCTGTCGGCGCTGTTAACTCTGCTGCTTGCCATTGCGGCGGTTGCCGTGGCGATGGGGCACTACTGCCGCAGCCGTTACGATCTGGTGGCGATCCTCAAAACCCTCGGCGCGGGCCGCGCGCAGCTGCGCAAGCTGATTGTCGGCCAGTGGCTGATGGTGCTGGCGCTGTCGGCTCTGACCGGCGGGGCGATAGGGCTGCTGTTTGAAAAGCTGCTGATGGTGCTGCTCAAACCGGTATTGCCCGCCGCATTACCGCCTGCCAGCCTCTGGCCGTGGCTGTGGGCCATCGGCGCGATGACGACGATCTCCCTGCTGGTGGGGTTACGCCCGTACCGGCTGCTGCTCGCCACCCAGCCGCTGCGCGTGCTGCGCCGCGATGTGGTGGCCAGCGTCTGGCCGCTGAAGTTCTATCTGCCGGTGATTATTGCGGTGGCGGTCGGGCTGTTGGCCTGGCTGATGGGCGGCAGTACGCTGCTGTGGGCGGTGCTGGCGGGCGCGGTGGTGCTGGCGCTGCTGTGCGGCGTAGTGGGCTGGATACTGCTTAATGTCCTGAGAAAGCTGACAGTTAAATCACTCCCCATACGGTTAGCGGTTAACCGACTGCTGCACCAGCCGTGGTCTACCCTCAGCCAGCTCTCGGCAT
The DNA here is from genome assembly GCF_000534535.1 of Enterobacter sp. MGH 33. Classification (NCBI taxonomy): domain Bacteria; kingdom Pseudomonadati; phylum Pseudomonadota; class Gammaproteobacteria; order Enterobacterales; family Enterobacteriaceae; genus Enterobacter; species Enterobacter sp. MGH 33. The sequence goes on from NZ_KI973212.1 coordinate 1,424,418, forward strand.
TTTCGCTGTCGTTTATGCTGCTGGCGCTTCTGCTGGTGCTGCGCGGAGATCTGCTGGATCGCTGGCAGCAACAGCTTCCGCCGGAAAGCCCGAACTATTTTCTGATCAACATTGCTCCTGAACAGGTGACGCCGCTGAAGGGTTTCCTGTCTGAGCATCACATTATTCCGGAATCGTTCTATCCGATCGTGCGCGCCCGCCTGACGCAGATCAACGGCCAATCCACGGAGGGAAATAAGGATGAATCGCTCAATCGTGAACTCAACCTGACCTGGCAGGCGAAACGTCCGGACCATAACCCGATCGTTGCCGGCACCTGGCCGCCGAAAGCGGGGGAAGTGTCGATGGAGGAGGGGCTGGCGACACGCCTGAACGTGAACCTCGGCGACAGCGTGACCTTCACCGGTGATACCCAGGATTTCACCGCCAAAGTTACCAGCCTGCGTAAAGTGGACTGGGAAAGCCTGCGACCAAACTTCTTCTTCATCTTCCCGCCGGGTGCGCTGGACGGACAGCCCCAGAGCTGGCTCACCAGCTTCCGCTGGGAAAACGGCAACGGCATGCTGACGCAGCTTAACCGGGAATTTCCGACGGTGAGCCTGCTGGATATCGGCGCGATCCTCAAACAGGTCGGGCAGGTGCTGGAGCAGGTGAGCCGCGCGCTGGAGGTGATGGTAGTGCTGGTGACCGTCTGCGGCGTGCTGTTGCTGCTGGCGCAGGTGCAGGTGGGCATGCGTCAGCGTCATCAGGAGCTGGTGGTCTACCGCACGCTGGGAGCCAGTAAACGGCTGCTGCGCGCCACGCTGTGGAGCGAATTTGCCCTGCTCGGTCTGGTGGCGGGCCTGGTGGCGGCCATCGGGGCGGAAACCGCGCTGGCGGTACTCCAGAGCAAAGTCTTCGACTTCCCGTGGGAGCCCGACTGGCGGCTGTGGCTCACGCTGCCCGTCTGCGGCGCCGTGCTGCTGTCCCTGTGCGGCGGCTGGCTCGGAACCCGGCTGTTGAAAGGTAAAGCGCTATTCCGCCAGTTTGTCAGCTAGTTTACTGACGTGATGATGACGCACCGGCATTTCTGCTGGTGCGTCATCGCTTAACGGCACAAATCGTTAATGCCCCTGCATTTAGTAGCACAAAACATTAAAAACCCGCCCACACAGCCCGAATTTTTCCGGTTAATATTCACCAGCTAAATATTTAGCAGCGTGTCTATCAAGGAAAAAGAATGACTATAAGAAAAACAGCGCTGGCGACAACGATCGGCGCAGCAGTGGCATTGGCTTCTTTCGCATCTCAGGCGGAAATCACCCTTCTGAAACAGGATCCGCAGGCGGGTAACCCGCTGAGCCGCCTGAACTTCACCGTTGGCGGCAGTATTCGTCCTCAGTTCCAGAATATGACCGGTGATGACGGCAAAACAGCTACAAGCGCAACGGCTTTGACGGCGGCACCCGCTTCCGTTTCGCTGCGGATTACTACCTGTTCGATGACATCAGCTGGATCAGCTACTACGAGCTGGGTGTGAACATTCCGGCGCAGTTCAACTGGGATCATCACTACGCCGACGGCGCGCACGACACCTCTCGTCGTATGCTCTACACCGGTCTGAAGAGCGACACCTGGGGTACGCTGACCTTCGGCCAGCAGAACAGCGTGTACTATGACGTAGTGGGCGCAAAAACCGATATCTGGGACTACGACATGATTGGTCAGGCGCCAGGTAACGGGATCAACGGCGACTATGACGGCTCTTACCGTTCACGCCAGATGCTGAAGTACAAGAAAACCGTGGGCGATGCTGACATCTACGCCTCTTACCTGTTTGAAGACAGCGAATACCTGCCGGGCAACGGCCTGCGTTACAAACGTAAAGGCGGCGGTTCACTGGGTATCGATTATCACCTGACTACCGATCTGACCTGGGGCGCAGCGTGGAACTACACCCGCGCGGACATGCGTAACCCGGACAACGGCGACAGCAAATCCTACGACCAGAACATCCTTGGTACCGCCCTGAGCTGGACGCCGGATAACTGGACCTTCTCCGCAGGCGGCGGCTGGTATCAGAACTTCCTGACCACCAAAAAAGTGTCCGTTAACGACTACTTCGCCGGTGATGCATGGGGTATTGAATACTTTGCGGGTTACAAGTTCCCGGTTGGTCAGTATGCGGTGAAATCCATCCAGCCGTACTTCATGGGCGACCGTATTGAGTACGTGAATGGCCGTAACTACCAGCGCATCGACAACGGTGTGGGTATCAGCTTCCAGCTGGATTACGGTTTCCGCGTGGATTACGAACACGTGTTCACCTCCAGCACCGACAACCTGGGCGATATGAACCTGGTGCGTCTGCGTTACGACTTCTAAGTGGTTTGTTCCCCGGTGGCGCTGCGCTTACCGGGGCTACAAAAGCACGCGTAGGCCGGGTAAGGCGTAGCCGCCACCCGGCTTTTTTCAGCGATCGAGCCACTCAGCAATTTCTTCGTACGTCCCGCGATACACAATCTTCTCCGCCTTTTTCTCCAGCTGATAGCCGTACATCGGTTCGTAATAGTCCTTCAGCAGCGGCACAAGCCAGCTGAAGTGCGCGTCAGTGCTGCCAGTACGCTGTTGCTCGACAAGCGCGGCATCCAGCAGGGCGGTAAATTCCGCAAAGCGTTGCAGCCCCAGACGGCGACGAATGGCGTACAGGCCGTGATGCAGATATTCGCTGTACGCTTTCCAGCCCGCCTCTTCACCGTAGGCGGCAGAAAAGTCGGCCCACATGTGGACGAAATACTCTTCGCGCAGGCGCTCAAGACGGATCTCAAACGGATCCTCGACCACTACGACAGGCGCTTCAGCCATGCGGTCGCGCAGGCACTCCGGCAGGTGGTTAGAGCCAATCATCCGGCCCTCGTCTTCAAGCACCCAGCGCGTGGCGTCTTTTTTCAATAGCTCAACCGCAAGGTGATTCTCGAAGCTCGCCTGAGAAAGCTGCGGGGTGAGCGTGCGACCAAACGACGAGCCGCGATGGTGCGCCAGCCCTTCCAGATCGATGCCCTGTGCATGCTGCTTCACCAGCAGCGTTTTACCGTTACCGGTACAGCCGCCGATAAGCACCATCGGCTTTTGTGACTGCTCAATGGTCACCTGAATCGCCGTCTGACGCAGGGCCTTATAGCCGCCGCGTATCAACGGATAGTCGACGCCCGCCTCTTTCAGCCAGGCCTGGGAGATGTGTGAGCGCTGGCCACCGCGCGCGCAGCAAAGGTAGCCCTCAGGATGGGCAAGGCTGGCTTCCCGCCAGGCGCTGATGCGCGCCTCGCGCGTCTCGCCGTTGACCAGGCTATGGCCGAGCGCCAGCGCGGCGTCCGGACCCTGGCGTTTATAGCAGGTGCCGACGGCGGCACGCTCATCGTCGTTCATTAATGGCCGGTTGAGTGCGGCGGGCATCGCACCCTGGGCAAATTCGATCGGCGCGCGAACGTCGATTAAAGGGGTATCGGACGCGAGGATCGCGCGATAGTCCGTTCCATCGTTCATGGTGGTTCCAGAAGAAAACTGAGCAGCAATGGGCGGGGATTGTACGCCGGGGAAGGGGAAGGTCAACTCCCCGGCGAGGGATACTTACTTCAGTTTTGACTGCGCCCAGACAATACCGCTCGCATATTCTGGCGGCAGCAGGGGAACAATCGCTTCCAGCGTGGCGCTCAGTCGGTCCGTGTCGGTATCGTTCAGGTTCAGGTGGCCGACCTTACGTCCCGGACGCACCTCTTTGTCGTACCAGTGCAGGTGCACCAGCGGTAGCTTCAGCCAGTTGTAGTTCAGATCGGTGCCGATCAGGTTGATCATCACCGAGGGGCTGGTCACCACCGGCTGCGGCAGCGGCAGATCGGTGATGGCGCGCAGGTGCAGCTCGAACTGGCTGATGGAGGCGCCGTTTTGCGTCCAGTGGCCGCTGTTGTGCACGCGCGGCGCAAGTTCGTTGATCAGCAGACCCGACGGCGTGACGAAACACTCCATCGCCATCACGCCCACATAGCCCAGCTCATGCATAATGGCAGACAGCATCTCTTCCGCCTGCGTCTGCTGGTCAGCATTGGCGTGCGGGAAGGCGACGCTGGTGCGCAGAATGCCGTCCTGATGCAGGTTATGCGTTAGCGGGTAAAAAACGGTGTGCCCGTCATGCCCGCGCGCGCCAACCAGCGACACTTCACCGCTGAAGTTAATGCCCTGCTCAACAATGCACTCGCCGTAGCAGTCGTCCGGCAGCTCGGCGGTGTCGTTCGCGCGCAGGCGCCACTGCCCGCGGCCGTCGTAGCCGCCGACGCGACGCTTCACAATCGCCAGGTCTCCCAGCATCGCAAAGACGTCATCCCACTCGCGCTTATCGGAAAGCAGCTGCCACGGCGCGGTCGCGAGGCCGAGCTTGTCGAAAAGCTGTTTTTGCGTGAGACGGTCGGCAATGATCGGAAAGACGTCGCGGTTCACAAAGGCGTTATGGCGCGCCAGCTCGCGGGTCAGGGCGGTTTCCGGCCAGCGTTCAATTTCGGCGGTGATCACGCTCTGATGGAACGGCACGGCTTCCGGCTCGGCATCCAGCCCGACGGGCCAGACGGCAATACCCAGCGGCTCACCGGCCTGACGCAGCATCCGGCCAAGCTGACCATTACCAAGAACGCAAACCTGCTTCATGCTGCACCCCGCGGATCCGGGTTATCCAGCACCTCATCGGTCTGGGTTTTACGCCACTCCGCCAGACGCTGATGTAACTCTTTATCATGCGTCGCCAGGATCTGCGCGGCCAGCAGGGCGGCATTTGCCGCACCCGCTTTACCAATCGCCAGCGTACCGACGGGAATACCGCGCGGCATCTGGACGATAGAGTAAAGGCTATCCACCCCGCTTAACGCGGCGCTTTGCACGGGAACACCCAGTACCGGCACCAGCGTTTTGGCGGCAATCATGCCCGGCAGATGTGCTGCGCCGCCCGCACCGGCAATGATCACCTCGTAACCGTTCTCTTCGGCGCTTTCGGCGAAGCTGAACAGTTTATCCGGCGTACGGTGCGCGGAAACCACTTCGACGTGGTGCGGAACATTCAGGATTTCAAAGATTTCGGCGGCGAATTGCATGGTAGCCCAGTCGCTTTTGGACCCCATCACGATGGCGACACGCGCCGGATTATTGCGGGAAGACATGCGTCTTAAAACTCCTGTGGTGCGGAACACACTGCTTTCGAGGGCACAGAGAATAGCATGTAATACCGGCAAGGAAAACGGTTGCGTGGTCGGGAAATGAGCGAAAAGACGGGGAGGCGTTAAAACGGGAAGGCGATCAGTTCAACACCTTCCGGCGTGACTTTGACCATCGATCCTTCGCTGTGCCAGGCGCCTAAAACCACGCGATGGGCGGGCTCGCCGTTGGCGATAAGGGAATGTACATCGGGACGATGGGTATGGCCGTGGATCAGCCACTGAACGCGATGCTTCTCCATCACCTTCACCACCGCCTGCGGATTGACGTCCATGATGGTCATCGATTTGCTGCTGTTGGCGGCCTTGCTGCCCGCGCGCATTCTGGCGGCGATGCGGTTGCGGATAAACAGCGGCAGGGCGAGGAACACTTTCTGGATCCACGGGGTGTGAACTTTGGCGCGAAACGCCAGGTAGCCGGTATCGTCAGTGCAGAGCGTGTCGCCGTGCATGATCAGAATATTGCGGCCATAGAGGTTGAGCACCTGCTCTTCCGGCAGCAGCGTCATACCGCTCTCGCGGGCGTAGCGCTGGCCGATCAGGAAATCACGGTTGCCGTGAATGAAATAGCAGGGGACGCCGGAATCCACCAGTGCTTTAATGGCCGCCGCCATCTCACGGTGCAGCGGGTTCGGATCGTCGTCGCCAATCCAGGCCTCAAACAGGTCGCCCAGAATGTACAGCGCGTCGGCGCTTTTCGCTTCACCGCGTAAAAAACGCAGAAAACCGGCGGTTATCGCCGGTTCTTCTGTTTGCAGATGCAGATCCGCAATAAAGAGTGTCGCCACGAATTACTCGCTGACGGTCACGCTTGTGATCACAACGTCTTCTTTAGGAACGTCCTGGTGCATACCGCTGCGGCCAGTAGAAACGGCTTTGATCTTGTCGACCACGTCCATCCCTTCAACCACTTCTGCGAATACGCAGTAGCCCCAGCCTTGCAGACTTTCGCCAGAGAAGTTCAGGAAGTCGTTGTCCGCTACGTTGATGAAGAACTGTGCGGTCGCAGAGTGTGGCGCCTGAGTACGGGCCATTGCCAGCGTACCACGGGTGTTTTTCAGGCCGTTGTTCGCTTCGTTTTTGATCGCTTCTTTCGTCTCTTTCTGGCGCATGCCAGGCTCGAAACCGCCGCCCTGGATCATAAAGCCGTTGATCACACGGTGGAAAATAGTGTTGTTGTAGAAACCTTCGCGGCAGTAGTCCAGGAAGTTTTTAACTGTTTCAGGCGCTTTGTCATCAAAGGTTTTGATTACGATATCGCCATGATTAGTGTGGAAAGTAACCATTTTTGCATCCTGTTCCGTTATTGTGGTGCGTCGACCCGTGCTCGGGTCACATATAGGGGCTTGTTATAGCATAACCACAGGACACGATCACCTTGCATTGTGTGCTGACCGTACTCCGAATTATGGGTATTATAAGGAACAAACAATCCACACACGTGTTTACATGGAATCTTCGATGTTAAAAATCTTTAATACAATGACGCGCCAAAAAGAGGAATTTAAACCTATCCATGCCGGGGAAGTCGGCATGTACGTGTGTGGTATTACGGTTTACGATCTCTGTCATATCGGCCATGGCCGTACCTTTGTCGCGTTCGACGTGGTGTCACGCTACCTGCGCTTCCTGGGCTATAACCTGAAGTACGTGCGCAATATCACCGACATCGACGACAAAATCATTAAACGTGCTAATGAAAATGGCGAAAGCTTTGTCGCGCTGGTGGATCGCATGATCGCCGAAATGCACAAGGATTTTGATGCCTTAAATATTCTGCGCCCGGACAGTGAGCCGCGTGCGACCCACCATATCCATGAAATCATTGATATCACCCAAAAGCTGATCGAGCGTGGTCACGCCTATGTGGCGGACAACGGCGACGTGATGTTCTCGGTGCCGACGGACCCAACCTACGGTGCGCTTTCCCGCCAGGATCTGGACCAGCTCCAGGCCGGTGCGCGCGTGGACGTGGTTGACGTGAAGCGTAATCCGATGGACTTCGTGCTGTGGAAGATGTCCAAAGCGGGCGAACCGAGCTGGCCATCCCCGTGGGGCGAAGGGCGTCCGGGCTGGCACATTGAATGTTCCGCGATGAACTGCAAACAGCTGGGCAACCATTTCGACATCCACGGCGGCGGTTCGGATCTGATGTTCCCGCACCACGAAAACGAAATCGCGCAGTCCACCTGTGCTCACGGCGGCGAGTACGTGAACTACTGGATGCACTCCGGGATGGTGATGGTTGACCGCGAGAAGATGTCGAAATCGCTGGGCAACTTCTTTACCGTGCGCGACGTGCTGAAGTATTACGACGCGGAAACCGTGCGCTACTTCCTGATGTCTGGCCACTATCGCAGCCAGCTGAACTACAGCGAAGAGAACCTGAAGCAGGCGCGCGCTGCGCTGGAGCGTCTGTATACCGCACTGCGCGGCACCGACAAGTCTGTTCCGGCCGCAGGCGGCGATGCGTTCGAAGCCCGCTTTGTTGAGGTGATGAACGACGACTTCAACACCCCGGAAGCCTACTCCGTGCTGTTCGACATGGCGCGTGAGGTGAACCGCCTGAAGTCAGAAGATATGGCGGCGGCCAATGCGCTGGCATCTCACCTGCGTAAGCTCTCTTCCGTGCTCGGCCTGCTGGAGCAGGAGCCGGACCTGTTCCTGCAAAGCGGCGCGCAGGCTGACGACGGTGAAGTGGCGGAAATTGAAGCACTGATTAAAGCACGTTTCGAAGCGCGTCAGGCGAAAGACTGGGCGGCGGCGGATGCGGCGCGTAACCGTCTGACCGAGATGGGCATTATTCTGGAAGATGGCCCGCAGGGAACCACCTGGCGTCGTAAGTAAGTCCGTAACGCCCGGTGGCGCTAACGCTTACCGGGCCTACAGATGAAAGTAGGCCGGGTCAGGCGCAGCCGCCACCCGGCTTTTTTACCTCCGTCGCCACCACAGCAACCCCATCAGCACCATCCCCGGCAGCCACACCCACAGCAGTTCTGAAATGATTACCTGATGCCCGTACGGCGTGGTATAGCGCGACAGCGCAAACGGCGCGACCTTAATCACCTGCCACGGCGCAAAGAAGCGCTCATCTGACCACGGCCACAGCCAGCCGACGCCTTTCCCGCCGGTGGTGATCGAATCCAGCAGGCTGTGCGACAGCAATGACACGGTTAAAAACAGCCAGCAGCGCATCACGCTGGCCCTGAACCATCGTCGGCCTGCCAGCACGCAGAGTATCGGCACCACCAGGGCAAACAGTAGCGAATGAGTGAAACCGCGATGGCCGAAAATATTCCCGTAGGCGACACCGAATTTAAACGCCAGTACGTCGGCATCGGGCAGCATGGCGAGGACGATCCCGGCAAACAGCAGGCGGGGTGGGACGACTTTAGTTCCGAGCCCTAAGCCCAGACACAGAGGTACGGCAGCGTGGGTGATAACGGTAGGCATTGCATTTATCCATGGCAAATCATGGGAATATAGCAGCAGATCCGCCGCAGCAAACCTGTGCTAAATTCTGATTTTACGCCGATTCCCGCGCGATAAGCTGCCCGGAGAGGGTAATGCGCTGCGTTTGCAGATCCGGCTCTTTCAGCCTGCGGATCATCAGCCCTGCCGCCTGGCGGCCGGTCTCTTCGCTGGCAGACGAAACGTAAGTCAGCGACGGCGACGTGAGATTAACGTGGAGCATATCTTCAAAACCGATCAGCGCCACCTGCTGGGTTAAAAACACGTCTTTACCCACCGTGCGCCCCACCTGGTGAATACCGGAGATCGAACCGATCATCGCGTCCGGTGAATGGCAGAGCAGGGCGGTAATCGTGTTGTTCTTCTCCAGCAGCTGACGAGTCGCCATGGCCGCCGCCTGCGTGTCATCGGTGCAGGCGGGTGAATATTCCTCACGCCAGACCAGGCCGTTCTGCGTCATCGCGCTGCGAAAACCGAGCAGGCGCTGCTCGCGGATACGGCACCCGTCGCGCCCGCCGATGTAGGCGATGTTGCGGTGCCCGCGCTCGATAAGATAACGCGCGGCCAGGTTCGCCGCCTGGCGGTTATCGCGCATTACCAGGTTGCATTTCTCTTCCAGCAACGACTGCGAAACCGCCACAAGCGGCAGCGGGCAGTGACGAATGTGCTCCGGAAGAGAGGCGGCGCGGGTGTCCGACGCCAGGTAGATGACGCCCGCCACGCCCTGCTGCTTAAACGAGAGCAGGGTCCGTTCAAGATGTTCGCCGTCGTTCAGCGGCTGACCGAGAAAAACCATATAACCCTGCTTCTCCAGCTCCTGAACGATGCTCGCCATCACCTTGATGGAAAAGCTGTCGCTGAAGTCGCGCAGGATCAGGCCGATTAGGTTGGAGGTGTTGGCGCGAAGGTTGGCAGCGGCGACGTTATGAACATAGCCCAGCATTGTGATGGCGGCATTGACCTTCCCGATCGTCGCCTCTGAGATCTTCCCTTTCTGGCGCAGCACCAGCGAAACGGTAGAAACCGACACGCCCGCATGCTTTGCGACATCAATAATGCTGACTTTCTTCAAAACCGCTCCCTGAAATTTCCCGATTATCAGCCAGATAAGAGGCGTTCCCCAGCGTACAGGAGACGCCTCCTTCAGGCATCTTATTATTTGCCAATCATGGTGGACATGGTCTGGGCGATAAACTGTGCTCTGGCCCCGAAAATCACCTGTATCCCGTTGTCGCCCACGAACACCACGCCGCGCGCGCCAAGCCCGTTCAGCCCGTCCCGGTCCACCGCTTCGCTCTTTGCCACTTCCAGACGCAGACGCGTGATGCAGGAGCCGACGGAATCAATGTTCTGCGCACCGCCCAGCAGGCCGATGATTTCGGTGGCAAGTTCGGAATCGGACTTGTCATTCGCGCTGGCGGTCACTTCGGTGCGGCCCGGCGTTTTCACGTCGAAGCGACGGATCACGAAGCGGAAGGTGAAGTAGTAGATCAATGCCATCGGAATGCCGATGATAATGGCGCTCAGGAAGTTGGTCTGATAGCCGTTAAACGACGGCAGGATCCCGAACGACAGGTAGTCGATAAAGCCCGCCGAGAACGATTTGGCGATGTGCGCATGCAGCAGGTACATGGTCATGTACGCCAGCCCCGCCATGATGGCGTTGAAAACGTAAAGGATTGGCGCCACGAAGATAAAGGTAAACTCCACCGGCTCGGTGATCCCCGTCAGGAAACAGGTGAGCGCCGCAGAGAACAGAATACCGGCCGCGATTTTCTTATTCTTCGTGTGCGCTTCGTGGTACATCGCCAGGCACGCCGCAGGCAGCGCGAACAGCATCAGCGGGAACTCGCCCTGCATGAATTTCCCGGCGTTCTGGTAGGTGTCGCTGCTGAAGGATTTCACCCCTTCTTCCAGCATCTTGAACCAGATGGTCTGGTCGCCGTGGATCACCTGACCCGCCTGGGTAGTGTAATCCCCGAAGGAATACCAGAAGGAGGGATACCAGATATGGTGCAGGCCGAGCGGGATCAACGCGCGCTCCACCAGCCCGAAGATAAAGGTCGAGGCCGCCTGGTTATCGCCGTTCACCACCACGGACAGGGCGTCGATCCCGGACTGAATATGCTGCCAGACGTACGGCAGCAGCAGGCCGAGCAGGAACGACAGAAACGCCGTCGCAATCGCCACAAAGCGCTTGCCGGAGAAGAAGCCGAGGAACTCCGGCAGCTGCATGGTGTGGAAGCGGTTGTAACACCAGGCCGCAAGAATACCGCAGATCAGGCCGCCAAAGACGCCCATCTGCAACGTCGGAATGCCAACGACCATGGCGTATTTGCCGCCCTGAGAGGCCATTTCCGGCGTGATGTTCAGCACGGTGCTGATGGTGATGTTGGTGACAAACACGGAGACCGCCGCAGAGAGTGCGGCAATGCCGGATTCCGAAGCCAGTCCGACGGCAGAGCCGATGGCGAACAGCATCGGCAGGTTATCAAAGATAACCCCGCCGGCGTTCATCATCAGCGGCAGATGGAACTTATCGCCGAAGGCCAGCAGCAGGCCCGCAGCGGGAAGCAGTGAAATTGGCAGCATTAAGGCGCGACCAATCATCGATAACTTAGACAGCGATTTAACAAACCCTGATATCAGGCTCATGCTGATTTCCCCCGAGTAGCGCTTTTTTCACGCTGTTATTGTAAGTAGAACGTTTTAGTAGAACGTTCTACTTATCGTGGGGAAAGTCTGAAAATCGCGCAACTTAATTTTCACATTTCGCCAGAGGGAATAGTGATTATTTGAAGTTGATCGATAATTAACCGTGATGGGTGTGAGGGGATTGCGAGAGAAATTGCCGGGTGGCGGCTTCGCCTTACCCGGCCTACAAACGGAGACAGTACGTAGGCCCGGTAAGCGCAGCGCCACCGGCCATCAGACAGCTCAGGCCGTCACGGTCACGCTCTGTCCTGCAAAGCTCACGGTCTGACCCGCGACAATTTTGCAGCGCTTGCGGGTTTCCACCGCGCCGTCTACTTTTACCTGCCCGTCGGCGATGACGATCTTCGCCTGCGCGCCGCTTTCGCTCCAGCCTTCCAGCTTCAGCAGATCGCACAGTTCAACGTGCGGGTGTTTACCTAAAGAAAAAGTTGCCATGATTACGCGTCCTCTACGTCGTGATACTCCTCGCACGCCTGCAAGGTATTCTGAATCAGTGTTGCTACCGTCATCGGGCCTACGCCGCCCGGGACCGGAGTGATATAGGATGCGCGCGCTGCGGCATCTTCATACACCACGTCGCCGACCACTTTGCCGTTTTCCAGACGGTTAATACCCACGTCCACGACGATTGCGCCCTCTTTGATCCACTCGCCTGGAATAAAGCCCGGCTTGCCGACCGCAACGATCAGCAGATCGGCATTTTCGACGTGGTGACGCAGGTTTTTAGTGAAGCGGTGGGTAACGGTGGTGGTACAGCCCGCCAGCAGCAGCTCCATGCTCATCGGGCGGCCCACGATGTTGGAGGCACCAATCACCACGGCGTTGAGGCCATAGGTATCGATGTTATAACGCTCCAGCAGCGTCACGATGCCGCGCGGGGTGCACGGACGCAGGCGCGGCGCGCGCTGGCACAGTCGGCCTACGTTATACGGATGGAAACCGTCAACGTCTTTGTCCGGCGCGATGCGCTCCAGCACCTTCACGTTGTCAATGCCCGCAGGCAGCGGCAGCTGAACCAGGATGCCGTCGATCTCTTTATCGGCATTCAGAGTGTCGATCAGTTCCAGCAGTTCCGCTTCGCTGGTGGTTTCCGGCAGATCGTAAGAGCGGGAGACGAACCCCACCTCTTCACACGCTTTGCGTTTGCTGCCGACATAAATTTGCGAAGCTGGGTTGCTGCCAACCAGCACAACGGCCAGCCCGGGGGCGCGAAATCCGGCGGCTTTACGCGCCTTCACTTTTTCCGCAACCTCAGAGCGCACCTGCTGCGCAATCGTTTTACCGTCAATAATCTTTGCTGCCATCAGAGAGAAGATTCCGTCTGTAACGTTAGAAAGGAGGGATTGCCTGTATTTTGTCAGAAGCGAGCGCCGCTGTCAGTCACCCTTTACGAGATTTCATCGATGTCCCGCAAAATCCCTTCTCAGGGCATGGTCAATTTCTTAGAGGTGATTAGGATGTGACCTGGCAAAATGGCAGCGTTTTGACATATTACAAAATAAATTCCTGAGCTACTTTGTCCTCTCCGAAATAAGCCTTCAATTTTTTAATTGATCGTATTTCTTATTCCCGAATATGCGCGGGAAGGGTTATTTACATTTTAAAGGAATAGACATGAAACTCAGCAACATTGCTTCTACTGTTATTGCAACTCTGGCCCTGGTCGCGGGTGCCGCTCACGCAGAAGATCCGGTAGCGCCTGTATCTGTAAACGGTGGTACGGTGCATTTTAAAGGTGAATTAGTGAATGCCGCGTGTTCAGTGAATACTGACTCTTCAGAGCAGACGGTTAATCTTGGCCAGTACCGTACCGCGAAATTCACTAAAGTGGGTGACACCACCTCCAATATTCCGTTCACCATCGAACTGAACGACTGCGATCCTGCGGTAGCGAAAACCGCTGCTGTCGCGTTTACTGGCCAGATCGACGCCACCGACAAAACGCTGCTGGCGGTAAGCTCCGGTAACAACGACAACTCCGCGAAGGGCGTGGGTATTGAGATCCTCGACAGCAAATCCTCCACGCTGACCCCGGACGGCGCCACCTTCTCTGCGGCGCAGAACCTGATTGAAGGGACTAACACCCTGAACTTCACCGCGCGCTATAAAGCCACGGCGGCGACCACCGAGCCAGGCCAGGCAAACGCGGACGCAACATTCGTAATGAAATACGAGTAATGCCTGAGTACAGGGATGTGGCTGGCCTCAGGGAAGAGGTCTTTTGATCGCCTATACCGGGAGCGAAGGATGACAAGGACTGGGATACTGCTGTGTGCCCTTGCGATTGCCTCAGCGGTAAACGCACATACCGTGGTCATAGACGGCGGCAAAGTACACCTCAGGGGAGAGCTGGTGAACGGCGGCTGCGCCGTGGCCCCGGACAGCCAGAATATGCGCGTGGATATGGGGCAATACCGCACAAACGCCTTTTCCGGCGTCGGCAGCTTTTCCACGGTTAATGTGCCTTTCACCGTACGTCTGCTGGATTGCAGCGTGGACGTCTCCCGCACCGTGGGGATCCAGTTCCAGGGAGTGACACCGGCAGAAGATCCGCAGGTTTTCCTGGCGACATCGCGGCCGGGGGAAAATGCGGTCAGCAGCGGTGTCGGGCTGGCGCTTTTTGACGAACAGCAACGTCAGATCATCCCGAACGCGACGGCGGTGAGCTGGTTACCCATTGACACCCGCGAGCTGGTATTTCATTTCAGCGCCCGCTACCGGGCAATTTCCGAACACCTTGTACCAGGCACTATTCAGTCGAATGTCTGGTTTACGTTGATTTATCCCTGACGCCTGCGAACTAATTATTAAAGGTACGGTTGTGATGAACACCCTGATTAAACCTGGACTGTTTTTAGCTTTTATTTTGATGATGGTTTCTGCCAGCGCGAATGCGTCCGGCGGAATTGCGCTGGGCGCGACGCGCGTTATTTATCCGGCCGATGCCAAACAAACGTCGCTGGCGATCACCAACAGCAATAAACAAGAGCGCTATTTAATTAACGCGTGGATAGAAAATGCCAACGGGCAAAAGGAAAAAACCTTTGCCGTCACGCCGCCGCTGTTTGTCAGCGAGCCGGCCAGCGAAAACACCCTGCGCATTATCTACGCAGGCCCGGCGCTGCCTGCCGATCGCGAATCACTCTTTTACATGAACGTCAAAGCGATTCCCTCCGTCAGCAAAAAACATCAGGACGGCAACAACGTCCTGCAACTGGCTATTCTGTCACGTATCAAGCTGTTTGTTCGCCCGGCTAACCTGGCGATGCCGCCGGAAGAGGCGCTCTCACAGCTGCGCTTTGAGCGCGTCGGCAACCATCTTAAGGTGAGCAATGCCTCGCCGTATTACGTCACGCTGGTCAATCTGAAGCTCGGCGGTCAGACGCTGGATAACCTGATGGTTGCCCCTAAAAGCTCGGCGCAGCAGGTGCTGCCTGCCGCTGCGAGCGGCACGCTCTCCTGGCAGAGTGTGAATGACTATGGCGCCATTACGCCGGCGCGTAGCGTCAGCCTGTGAGCAGAGACAGGGCGATGAACACTCAATGGCGTTACTGCCCGGTTGCGCTGGCACTGATGGCAACGCTCTGGCCACTCGCTGGCTGGGGCGAAAGCTACTTTAACCCGGCGTTTCTCTCCGATGACACGGCGAACGTGGCGGATTTGTCGCGTTTTGAAAAAGGCCACCAGCAGGCACCGGGCGTCTATCGCGTCGATATCTGGCGTAACGATGAGTTTATCGGCACGCAGGACGTGCGGTTTGAGCAAGCTGACAACACGCCGCCGGTCGCGGGCGGTTTGTCGCCGTGCATTACGCGCGCGATGCTCGATCGCTTTGGGGTCAATATCGCCGCCTTCCCGGAACTGAGCAACGTGCAGGGCGATACCTGCGTTCCGCTCACCACGGCTATTCCGGGCAGCGAAACGGCGTTCAACTTCGCCTCGTTGCGCCTGAACGTCAGCCTGCCTCAGGTGGCGATGCAAAACAGCGCCCGCGGGTATATTCCACCTGAACAGTGGGATGAAGGCATCCCCGCCGCGCTGCTGAACTACAGCTTTACCGGCAACCGGGGCAGCGACGACGACAGCTACTATCTGAACCTGCAAAGCGGGTTGAACTATGGCGCCTGGCGATTACGCAATAACGGCGCGTGGCGTTATACCGAAAGCAACGGCCAGCGGCACAGCAGCTGGCAAAATATTGGTACCTGGGCGCAGCGTACGATCATCCCGCTGAAAAGCGAGCTGGTGCTTGGCGACAGCAACACCGGTAACGATGTCTTCGACAGCGTTGGTTTTCGCGGTGGTCGCCTCTATTCGTCCGACAGTATGTACCCGGACAGCCTGCAAGGTTACGCGCCTACCGTGCGCGGAATCGCCCGCACCCCTGCCAAAGTGGTGATCCGCCAGAACGGATACGTGATTTACCAGAGCTATGTGCAGCCGGGGGCTTTTGCGATAACTGATCTTAACCCGACCTCCTCAAGCGGTGACCTGGAGGTGACGGTGGAAGAGAAGGACGGCAGCCAGCAGCGCTACACCGTCCCGTATTCCACCGTTCCGCTGCTCCAGCGTGAAGGACGCTGGAAATACGATCTGGTGGCAGGGGACTATCGCAGCGGCAACAGCGAGCAGGACACGCCGTTCTTTACTCAGGGTACGATGATTGCGGGTCTTGCCGACGGCTACACGCTGTACGGCGGAACGCAGCTGGCCTCGCGCTATGCCGCCATCGCCATTGGCGCGGGTAAAAACCTCGGTGACTGGGGGGCGGTTTCACTTGATCTCACCCATGCCCGCAGCCAGCTTGCCGATGACAGCCGCCATGAAGGGCAGTCCCTGCGGTTCCTGTACGCAAAATCCCTTAACGGATTCGGCACCAACTTCCAGCTGCTGGGCTATCGCTACTCGACCAAAGGCTTCTACACCCTCGACGATGTGGCCTGGCGCACAATGGAAGGCTACCAGTATGGCGACGATCAGGACGATGACGGCGTGCCGGACGTGCAGAGCTATCACAACCTGACGCTGAATAAAAAAGGGCGTTTCCAGCTCAATATCTCCCAGTCTCTCGGCGATTACGGCTCGGTGTACGTGTCGGGCAGCCAGCAGAGTTACTGGGGCACCAGCGAATCCAACGTCTGGTATCAGCTTGGCTACGCGGGCGGGGTGAAAGGGGTCAGCTACGCCTTATCCTGGTCGTGGAACAAGGCCGTCGGCATTGACGGAACCGACCGGATCGCCTCGTTCAACGTCTCCGTCCCGTTCAGCCTGTTCACCCGTCACGGCTACCGTCGCGATAACGCGATCGACCGGGCCTATGCCACAGCCTCTGCCAGCCGTAACAGCGATGGTGATACCAGTTGGCAGACCGGGATCAGCGGAACGCTGCTCCAGGATCGTAACCTGAACTACAGCGTCACGCAGGGTCACACCAGCAATAACGGTGCCAGCGGCAGCGCCAGCGCTAACTGGCAGGCGACGTACGGCACGCTGGGCGTGGGCTACAACTACGCCCGGGATCAGCACGACCTCAACTGGCAGCTCTCCGGCGGCGTGGTAGGGCATTCAGACGGCATCACATTCAGTCAGCCGCTGGGCGATACCAACGTCTTGATCAAAGCGCCGGGCGCGTCAGGCGTGAGCGTCGAAAACCAGACCGGCGTCAAAACAGACTGGCGTGGCTATGCGGTGATGCCGTACGCCACGGTGTACCGTTACAACCGCGTGGCGCTCGACACCAACACTATGAGCAACAACACCGACATTGAAAATAACGTTTCCAGCGTCGTGCCGACGAACGGTGCGCTGGTGCGCGCCAGTTTTGACACCCGCATCGGCGTGCGTGCGCTGCTCACCGTGAAGCGTGATAACCAGCCTGTACCGTTTGGGGCGGTGGTGCGTGAGACGCAGAGCGGCGTAACCAGCATGGTGGGAGATGACGGTCAGATTTACCTGAGCGGGCTGCCGCTGAGCGGAGAACTGCTGATTCAGTGGGGAGACGGGAAACAGTCCCAGTGTCGTGCGCCCTACAGCCTGCCAGAACAAAGCCTGCAACAGGCGATCACACTTAAGGGGATCCGCTGTGAATAAAATCCATTATCTGGGGCTATCCCTGCTGGCGTTTTTTCCGCTATCTGAGGCCTTCGCCACGGTCTGCGTCAATGAAAATGGCGTGCCGACGGAGGTGTATTACGACCTGACGGATAAATTTAACAGCTCCAATAACCAGGTGGGGCAGATTGTCACGCTCAGCGAGAAGTCCCAGTGGGTGGGCGTCAACGCCGTCTGCCCTAAGGGAACGTCCGGGAACACCACCAAGCGCAGCTATGTTACCGATTTCCCTGTTACGGGCACCAGCGATGGCTACCAGTATCTGAAGCTAAACGACTATCTGGACGGGGCGATGAAAATCACCGACAGCTACGCTGGCACGTTTTATCCGCCCAAAAGCTACATTCAGATGGGGAGCCACCCGAATGTGTCTAAAAACAAACCGTTTGGCGTACAGGATTCCAGCCTCGTCTTCCGGCTTAAAGTGACCCGACGCTTTATCAATATGGTGGTGATCCCCCGGGCGACCATGTTCCGGGTTTACGTCACCACGACCTCCTCGGATCCGCTCACCACGCCGGTTTATACCATCAGCTACAGCGGGACTATTCAGGTACCTCAGAGCTGTGAAATTAATGCCGGGAATGTGGTGGAGTTCGATTTCGGAGACATCGGCGCCTCCCTGTTCAGTAAAGCAGGCATCGGGAATAAGCCGGAGGGGATCTCAGCGCAAAGCAAAACCATCGGCATCAAATGCACCAACGTCGAGGCGAACGCCATGCTCACGATGCGTGTTGAAGCGGAGAAGGTTTCAGGCAGTACGCTGGTTTCCGATAACGCGGATGTGGGTTTTGTGATTGCCAACAGTAATGGCGTGCCGCTGACGCCCAACAACCTGACCAGCAAAATCCCGTTCCGTCTGGACGACAGCGCTCAGGCGCAGGTGGGGATCCGCGCGTGGCCCGTCAGCGTAACCGGTAAAAAACCTGCCGAGGGGCGTTTTACCTCTCGCGGCTATTTACGCGTCGACTACGACTAAGGAGCAGGTATGCGAAACGGAATGCGGTATTTAGCCGTCGCTCTCTTTGCGCTTTGCTCCCCTGCACACGCAGAGACGGCGCTTGGGGAAATTAACATTCAGCTCTACGGCAATATCGTGGATTTTACCTGCGTGGCGGAGGGGGACGACAGCAATAAAACCGTCACGCTCGGCACCTGGCCCACGAAACAGCTTCGCACAACGGGGAGCCGGACGCAGCCTGTACCGTTCACCCTGAAGCTGACCGGATGTCCGCCGGGGGCGGCTTCGGTCACATTTACGGGGAAGATGGACGGGCATGATAACAGCCTGCTGGCGCTGAATGATGCCAGCGCGGCCAGCAACGTGGCCGTGGAGATCCTCGACCGGGATAAAACGCGCCTCGCGTTGCAGCAGGCCAGCCAGACGGTGGCGGTAGATGCGCAGGGAAATGCCGAACTGTCGTTTTATGCCAATTATATCGCCACGGCGGATAACCCGCAGCCGGGACGGGCTGACGCCGATGCAACTTTCATGATTAATTATAATTAATCGTATCCACTCTCCCTGTAACGGTTATATGTTGCAGGGAGAGGGTAGGATTATAGTAATTCGTGCGCTTTCGCGTAATCAATTAATTCAACGATACTTTGCACGCCCAGCTTGGAAAAGATATTAGACTTATGAGCGCTAATTGTTTTGTTGCTAAGTAATAATTGATCCGCAATCTCCTTATTAGATAATCCGTTCGCCAGATATCGCAGAACCGTCACTTCACGATTCGATAACGGCATATCCACAGCGGCGCCCGTCCGCGAGCCCAGATGGTTTATAAAACTCAATGTTTCTGAGGGGAAGAAGGAATAGCCCGTCAGGATCATTTCCACCGCGTTATAAATTTCCCCCAGATCTTTTCGCTTACTGACAAAACCATTTGCCCCGGCGCGGATGGCGCGTCCTGCGTAGAAGGCTTCAGATTTCGAAGAGAGGAAAAGAACCTTGATGTCTTTATTTAAGTTCCTGATTCTTTTCAGTAATACGAACCCATCCGTGCCCGTCATTTCAATATCGAGAATGACCAGGTCAATGGGGTGGTTGCGTATACAGTCAAGCACCTCGTGGCTGTCGCCTGACTTCAGTTTGACCTGGATGTTTTTATTTTTCTGTAGCAGGACTTCTATCGACATTCTGACGATAGGGTGTTCGTCCATAATGATAACGGATGCCGGTTTCATTTTTTATGCCTCAGATTGTTAAAAGCGTTATGCTGAGTTTTGTTAAAACTCTCGAAAAGCCGGAAGGATAATTGCGCAGATCCTTGTACGGTAAATGTCCCTGGGAAGAGCGAAAGCATCCTTGTTTACGTAGTGGTGATATCAATGCCTCAGCGCAGTTATCTCATAAGGCTGGTTATGGCAAAATGATTTTTCTTATTCGCGTGTCAAACACGTCTTATTATACCGTTTAAGTATTGTCCGAAAAGCCTGTAAATTAATATCCATATATTGCTGATTATTATGTTCTGGATCTGAATCACTAACTTTTTAAAATTAGCAAAAATGTCCTGATATTGCATTTACCACACACTTTCATCTTTATGTAATAACAAAAAATAAACGATTTTACTGTATGTTAAATGAATGTTAACAGCGAGTGGGCTGTGACAACCAGTATCCCGCCTGCCTGCCATCCCTGAAATCCGCCATTTCGTGCGTCATCTCTCCGTTTCAAACGCCTCATGGCAAATTGCCGTTCCCAACAACAGAACAGTACTATCTGCTGTTTTCTTCACCTCTCATCGCATTCTTTTACAGGTGAATCGCTTGTTTTTACACCATTATCATCCTGTTAACTGAAGCGCCAGAACCTTAACGCATGGATAAAATCACTCTCGTTGAGCGTACCGGCAGCATTTCGCATGGTTTAAGACCTGGAATTAGGAATAGTTATAAAATCGAAAGTTTTGTTAAAAAACACAAAAATTTAACATACATCCTAAGTAATTTCCTAAAGGTCTTTAGGAATTAAGAAGTTACTGAATACGTTAATACGTGAAATCTGAGAGGTTGTTGAGAAGATGTAGCAACTCATGACGATGATTCAGCCCAAGTTTCGCCAGGATGCAGCTGAGACGGTAAATAATGCGGCTGTAGGGGCGGTTCTGTAACTGCGCGATCTGCCGCAAGGAGCTCCCCTGCGACAGCGCCTGTAAGATCGGCCATTCATCCCGTGAAAACCACTCTTTGCGGTTGCCGGCCGGTGACGGTGCTTCCAGCAAGGTTTGTTGCATAGCCAGCGCCGTTAGCTGGCGTTCAAGCACATGAAAAGGGCCAGCCGCTTTACAAAACAGGCGAGCATCATAATCATCGGCGCGGACGAGCAGGTAGGGTGTCAGGTAGGGGGCGAACAGGCTGTGGCGGCGTAATCGGTCCAGCAGGTCGATGAGCGGCGAGGCGCGGCTCTCAATGTCTATTACCAGACGCGATGAAGGCCAGTGATTTAAATCACTGAGGGCGGCTTCCAGCGTGGAATAGTCGCAGCAATTGCTCAGGGGCGACTGCCCGCTCAGTAAACCGGAACGGAAAAAATTATCCTGTGTGACCAGAATGATAAAGGGAGCATCGGTTTTGCGGGTCTGGTTGATTGACTGGCTCAAATATTCGAGACGATCAAAAAATGGGAGAGCAAAAGGCGAGTGCGTAGAACCCAGTGAATCACTTCCTGTCCGACGACGCCGGTAACGGCGCACTGTCATTCGCATAGCTTCCCTCTTGGCGATGACCGTTCAGTCCTCCTGCCATCTCCAGGATGGCCAATAATATCCCTGACCGAAGCGCGCGCCAGCATGAAGCGCGCAAGTACGGTCCCGTTCTGTTTCAATGCCTTCAATAAGCACATTCGCAGCGATTTTTGAACAAAGGGTGACCAGCTGTGTCAGCGCCTGCGTTTCACGTAAACGCCAGAAAGCGATCTTATCGATTTTTATTCCGCTTAATGGCAGGCGGCAGGATAAAAATGCTTGTCCTGACGCTTCATCAATATCATCCAGCCAGATCCGGTGTCCTCGCGCGGTCAACTGCTGAAGCGCACAACTCACCCTCAGACGCGCCGGGTCTGAGAGTGTAAAGAACGAGGCAGGCTCCACGAGTTCAATGTTCAGCGGTGGGCTGTTAAGTTGCAGTAAACGCTGGAACATTTCCGGTATGGTCAGAACGGTTATCGGCAAATTTATGAAAAGGTTGTCACAGGGGAAGGGGTTTTTTAACGCGGCGATCTGTGCTTCCAGCAGCATAAGCGCCCGGGCGGCGGACCAGTCCTGGAAAAAGCTTTCGTTTTGCTGATGCGGCGACAGCACGCTGAGCACTTCGGCCCCCACCGTGCGCGAAGATGAGAGGGCGACAATGGGTTCAAGCTTAATGCCTGTAATATCGTGTGAGATGTGCTGCACGCACGAGGGAAAACCTGTCTGGTCTGGCGCTGTCACTCCGTCGTCCTGTTCACTTCCAGCCTCCAGGCGGCCGGGTTACCGCTGGACAGTGTGAAGGTGAAGTAAACAGGAAAACAGCAGGCGTTACTTAAAAGCGGCTAAGCCTTTTCGCAGCCCGTAAAAGAGGGATAAATGTTGAAAAAACAGCCGTATTTACAATCAGCTAGTCATTATCGCCAGAGAAGGCGGAAAAGGCATTGACTCACTACGCATTGACCGTATAATTCCAGGCGTTTCACCACCGCGAAGTACACTCTTCTCCGTGCGCCCTTAGCTCAGTTGGATAGAGCAACGGCCTTCTAAGCCGTAGGTCGTAGGTTCGAATCCTACAGGGCGTGCCATTTAAAAACAGGCACTTACGCCAGTTTCAAACCAGCCTGATTTTCTCCTTGTGTCGTATTTGTGTCATGGTTGCCAAAAATGGCATCAATTTTCCGTGCATGTTCGCTTAAATGGTTCGGTGCCAGGTGAGCATAACGACGGACCATTTCGATTGACTCCCAGCCTCCCATTTCCTGAAGAACTGACAGCGGCACGCCGGACTGAATTAACCAGCTCGCCCAGGTATGCCGAAGGTCGTGAAAACGGAAGTCCTCTATACCAGCTCTTTCCAGTCCAATGCGCCAGGCGACATTGTCATCCACTCGCATTTTGCGGACAGCCGGAGTGACGGTTTTATCCGGGCGAGTTGATGGTTTCGTGTGAACGAATACCCACCTGGAACTTTTCCCGATCTGGTCCCTTAACACCCTGCATGCGGTATCATTCAGAGCCACGCCGATAGCCTTGCCCGCCTTCGCGTTCTCTGGATTTACCCATGCAACCTTTCTCTGCATATCGACCTGCTGCCACTCCAGATCAATGATGTTGGAGCGGCGCAGGCCGGTTGCCAGTGCAAATATCACCACCGGCTTTATCGACTCCGGCATGCAGGAAATAAGCCGTTCTGCCTCGTCCCTGGTCAGCCATCGGATGCGTTTGCTGATCGGTTTTTTGGTTTTTATAATCGGGGCCGTTTTAATCCAGCCCCAGTCATTAGCCGCAGCCTTGAACAGAGATCGCATGAACGAAAGGTGCTGACTCTTTGTGGCCTGGCTTACCGGTTTCTCAACATACGGAGGCGGTTCCTTCCCCCGGCGTATAGCCGCGTCCCTGCGCGACTCCCAGACCTGAATATGCTTACGGTTGACCATCTTCGAAACAGCCTCATGAACCTGATCAGCCGTGATGGTTGAAATATCCCGGCCGGAGAAATGCCGCAGGAAATATTCGATTTTGGTCTTATCGTCATCGAGTGACCGCTTATGCTCCTTCTCGCGGATCCACCTGATGCAACATTCCTCAAACGTCCTCGTCGGCAGCTCTCCAATTTTATCAACCCGCCACGCTTCTGCCTTCAGCTTGTCGTGCAACTCCTGCGCTTGTTTCTTGTCCCCCGTACCAAGAGATCGTCTAATTCTTTTCCCTGACGGCGTAACGAAATGACAGTGCCAGACGCCGCCTCTGAGGGTGATTGACATAAAATTTCTCCTTTATGTTCACCCGCGCTCGCGGAAACAGGATCGCGCGGGTCATGTAAATACGCAATACAGGCAACGTCGGTTGTGCGGTATTTGTTCCCGATCTTCTTCCCGGCCAGCTGCCCCGAGTCGATAAGACGGTAGACAGTTCTCGGTGAGGTGATTAGTAGCTCGGCCGCCTGTCTGGCTGTCAGTGTTTTTGCCTCAACCATGCATTTCCTCCAGGCAAAAAAGAACCCGGCGCGGGGCCGGGCAAAAGGGATCACGAGGTGGCGCTTTCGCACCCAATAGCCAGCTCATAACTGGCTATCAGTTGCGTCAGTGGAAGCTAATGCAGCCATTGTTCGAGGCCATTTCCATGGCTGACTGCCAGTGCTTGTATTGCTCGAAGAAGAGGCTGCCGATCTCTTCAGCCTTGTCATGGAAGGTTTTAAAATCAGCCAGTAATTTCGTCGCAACAGCTGTGCCAATAAATCCTTCGCAGTCACTGAAGTTGATCAATTCATAGAATGGGCCGCTATCGGAGTTGAGCACACCACCAAAATGGTTAGCTTCTTTTCCATGTCCACTCTCATATTCACCAACCGGGTAGCCAGCAATTTCTGCAAGCTCGTTACGCCACCAGTAATAGCCGCCATAACCTACGCCGTGACCTGTGCAGTCTTCATATGTATAAACAGCCCCATCGACCAGCTCATCCGCACGACCCGGGAAGCTTGGGTTTTTCCAAACGTGAAAGTAATACGCTTCTACCACCTCTCCATTGCTGTTATAGACAGCCTCGCCATCATCATTCAGATGAGCGTCCAGGCGCTTAATGTTGCTGTACGCAGTAATGTCTAATCCCATAATCTCTCCTCATGCCGCGCGCTGGGCGCGCAGCTTCTTCAGGTGTTCTGCTGTTTCTATTTCTTCGGCGATCCGCTCAGCCTGTGCTTTGGTCAGCGGCTCGAAATCCTGATTAAAGCGGCCCATGCTGGCGATGCAGGTGCGACCGTTGCGGATGTAGTGGATGACTTCGTGGGTAACGCGGATTATCTTGCAGGGCGCGCCGTGGGGATCGGCGTACCAGGTATTAGGCTGGATTATCCTGAACATTGGCTAACTCCTGCATCATGAGGAAGACAATCATTGCGGCACGAAGTGGGTTATCGTTAAAGCTATATGCATCGTTGGGATGAAAAGCCTCGGCCCCCCAACCGCCTCTTTTGTCCGCGTCGCTCATTGCGTAAATGCTGATTTTATTTGCGGTGATTATCGGCCATGCGGCAGACGCATCGTTGCAGTAGTCGGGAAGCGGTGATAGCGGGTTGAGCGAAGCATCCGCGTTACCGTAATACCATGAGTCACTTTTATTTCCCGCAGTGCCCGGCCTGCATGACCATAGTCCTTTGAAAACGACATCGCCGACCAGTTTGTTTATCTCAAAATCGCCTAGCTTGCTGTAATCCATCACTTCACCCCCGCTTGTCGCATTTAATACACCATTCACTCCAGCACATACGGCCGCAGTGTTTGCATATAGGCCACATCACATCCCCCTCTGCTTATTCTTCAGTTCGATCAAGCCCTGGCACTCCGCGCATGTCTGGCAGCCGGGAACGGCAGCGCGCCGCGGCTCGGGAATTGGTTCGTCGCATTCTTCACAACGCTCAGCTGATACGGCGTTGCGGTTTACTCGGTGAGCGGAAAGGGCAGCGTTACGCTGAAGCTCCTCAATCTCTGCTGCGGTGTCGATGATGTCGGCCATGGTCAATGCTCCCTGAACTGTCGGTTAATTCGGTTGAAGGTGAACGCCAGCAATAAAAAAGGCCGCTTTAGCGACCTTGTGATTTGGGATGTCATGGCTGTATCCACCCCTTGCCTTTGACGTGCTGGATGACACCAAGCTTCCTGAGCGACTGGAGTCGGCGGTCAAGGATGCGGAATACGTCCATCGGGTGCTTTCCTTCTGCTTCAGCAATGACGAGGCACTCCTGTCTGACGGAAGGGCTAAATAGTTCAGAAAACGAGGTAGGCTGAGCGCCGATAGCGCTTAACACTTCGCTATCCAGTTTCGCGTATTTGGTCACGATTCAACTCCAAACCGCCCGTTAAGGCGGCCAGTTTTGACGACGAACTCCAGGAGACTAACTCCCAGAGCTTCAATTTTCTTGTGATGCTTGTTGATGATGGGAGGCACCGTTTCGTTCCAGTTAGGCTTTGGCTTCTTGCGCATGGCCTGCTGGATTTCTTCGGTGCAGCGGCGGCAGGCTGCGCGGATGGCGTTGTCTGTTTCTGGCGTCATGCGGCCTCCCGGCGGGCGAGAAGTTTCGCCCCGAAAGCCATCAGCTCGTCCCGGTCCACAGTTGCGAAGTGGCAGTGTGTACGCGGGTACGGTCGCCAGATAATGAGCATGCTGCCTTTATTATTTCCGCTGACTGGCTTACCGGTGACCGGGTTGATAAATGCCAGCCGCCCGGCGGTGATGAAGCGAACCTCGCTGGCGGTCTGGATAGCCTCCTTAAACCAGCCAACCGAAGTGTCTGCCGGTACCAGCATGACAGTCCCGATCTGATTGGCGCTCTCGGCAGCGGCCTTCTTAACGAACGGCGTGATATCGCTGTATGGCGGGTTCAGCCAGACGTAGCCTGGCACATTCAGGTAATCAGCCCACGGCGTTTCCAGCGTGTTCTGCTCGGCGGTGATGAACTTCCGGCACAGCGCGTTATGCGACGCAGCGGCGGCATCAAGCTGGAAGCAGAACTCAGCATCAAGGGAAGCGAAGAAGGCTGGTGGAGTGCGCCATAGGTCACGCTGATCCGCTGGGGTGTTGCTGCCGGTGTAATCTGTCATACATCCTCCCGCTCCGGATCGTTAACATCCCAGCCATTACGCTCAATATTGGTTTGCAGCCGCTTATCTCCGACCTCTTCAATGCTGCGGCCGGTAATCTCTGCGACTTCAGCGTTTGAGTGCCGCCACAGCAGCGCAAGCTCTTCGAGTGACCACGCTTTCATAGCACTGACTCCATTTCGTCGATGTAGAGGCCCTGAGCAATCAGGCGGCTACGGCGGGCGGCACGTTCAATGCACTCCTGCCGTCTGCCTTCCTGCGATTGCTCAATGGCGCGCCGGGTGAACAGCCGTGATTTGCCCTGCGGCGTTACGACCTTTGGCTTCGTGACCAAGTCGAATTTCCGGTCGCAGATGCCGTCCTCGTTGATCCATTTTTCCGACTCAACGATCTGAGCTATCTGTCCGGAGCCGCGGGTAATGCCGTTGGCGACCCGGTTAAACTCGATGAGCGTTACGCCAAACTTCTCAGCGATTTCGCTTCCGGTGACCGGGCGGCCGCGCGTCTGAATCATCCAGATAACGCGCTCACGGAGGCCGGAGAATTGCCCGGTTCGCCCGGGCCTGCGGTAAAATGGTGTGCGTTTCATGCTGCACGCTCTGTGATTTTCTGAATTTCAGATTCCAGATCTGCAAGGAAGCTCTTAACCTCAGACTCGATTTCGCGCGCCAGCTCTTCATCGAAATGAATGCGCTTCTTGAAATAGGCGAGGTCAGGCGGCAGGCGATCATCGAAACTAACGAAATCACACCATTTCCGCCCGGTGCACATCATCTGCGCATGCATTTGCAGCATGTACTGGCGCTTTGGCTCGCCAGTCTTCAGTGTTTCAAGATGGGTCCAGGTGTTGGGGCATTTGATTTCGATAAGCCCGTCGTCGTTAACAAGTCCGTCCGGGCTGGCTGCGAATCCGGGTATGGTTGGGTGATCGATGAGTCCAACTTCAGTGATTTCCGCATCGAACTCATTCAGCGCGTACATTTCGCGTGCCACTGGCTCAAGTTCAGTGCCGCGCATCATCGCGGCATTCGAAAACCCTTCCTCCAGCTTCCCGGTCAGCCGTTGGCAAATCAGTTCGGCCATGTAGTTCTGGCGGCTGGTGGAGTAGCCCGACTTAGTCCGGGCCATGACATCAGCCAGGCGACTGGCTGTGACCTTGCCGCAGCGAGCAGCAAACCATTCAGGGGTGCGTTGCTCCATCATTCAGCCTCCGCATCTGCGACATTGACAGGTTCGGCGTTGTCGACAGCAAGACTCATGTCATACATGCGTCGCTTCTCAACTGCGCCGATCACCTGCTTCTCTTCAGCGCTCAGCGCAACCCAGAACTCCTGATACTTAACGGTTCCAAGGCGCGCGGCGGACTCACCTTTTGCGATCAGATCCGGGCGACGGCTATCTGATTCATGGCCCGCATGAACCTCTGCCATTGTTCCTTCAATCACTCGCTCTGCCTCGTCCTGGTCGAAGATGCCAGCGAAACCAAAGGCCAGGCGCGCGCACTGGATAAGCGTCTTGTGGCGAAGCATGCGGGTAGGATGGGACTGCCAGGGTTGAGTGTTGCGCTTACACTCTCCCATGTACTCGGTGACGATGGTCGGGTGCTTGCGGTCTTTGCGGTAAATCTTGCAGGTGCACGCGGCTTCCTCTTTGTCGTAAGAGAACTCCATGCCGTCAAACTGAGGATGTTCGTTGATAATGCGAGCCCATCCATCAACGCCGACGACTGGGACAATCCCGCCTTTATCTGGGAATGCGTAAATCTCTTTGGTCCATGGGTTCAGGCCATACTGGTTGGCTACGATCAGCAGGGCTGTGAATTGCTCGTCCGTGACGTTGCCACCTTTGAACGCTGTATTCTTCAGCGTATTCATCAGGTCTGTACCGGCATCCATGCCGAGGCGTGCGGCCAGTTTCCCGGCCATGGTGGAAAGTGCAGTACTCATTGTTAAATCCCTCAAAAATTAAAACGGGCAGCCGGTACGGTGTTCCCAGTCGTATTCCGCCTGGGCGTAAGCAACTGCCGAAATGAAATCGTTGAAGGCCTTGCCAGCGTCATCGCTGCGAAGTCCTTCGTATGGGCTTGAGTCAATTGGGACTGAGAAGTGGAAGAGGCCTGACGGCTCTTTCGGCATCATGTCGATGATTTCCCGCGCCCGGTCGCCGATCCACTTCTCTTTTTCGTCGATGAGCTGCTGTTCAGCCCAGCGCCGATCTTCGATGCGGTCGTAAGTGAGGTATGCGTTCATGGTTGCCTCAATATTTGATGTGCGCGTCCTGCACTTTGCCGCCAGCGAGCGCCAGCATTGCTTTCTGCGCGAATTCTTCGGGGATGCCCTGAGCTATAAGGTCGGCGATGACGCGACGGTTGACGGTGCGGCGGTGCTCTTTGTCTGCGGCGCGGCGCGCTTCTTCTTCAGCTTTGCGCTGCTCTTCGGCCAGGCGGGCTTTTTCTTTCGCTTCAGCTTCACGCTTGATGCGATCCGCTTCTTCCTGCGCTTTCCGTTTTTCTTCTGCGATGGCGTCCTGCTTCTCACGTTCTGCACGGTCAGCGTCTTCTTTACGTTTACGCTCAGCGGCATCAGCGCGAGCTTTCTCTTCAGCTTCGCGACGCGCTGCAGCATCAAGTTCAGCTTTATGTCTCTCTTCGGCTTCGCGCTTGGCTTTGTCAGCGGCTTCCTGCTTGATTCGTTCTTCACGTTCACGTTGAGCCTGTTCCGCCAGGCGTCGCTGCTCTTCGCGGTCACGGTCGAAATCCTTGTTCATCAGCAAGGCCATTTCGTGGTCTGCCTCGATCTGCGCGGCACGCTGGCGGTTGAACTCTTCGTTCATTTCCAGCGCTTCGGCGTGCAGCGCGTTCATGGCTTCTTCAGCCTTAATGCGTTCCTGCTCGGCTTCCCATTCTGTGAGCGGGCGCCGTACTTCATCCTTCAGCGCGTCCAGCCGCTCACGCACAATGCGGCGGCTTTCGTCGATCTGCTTCGGCAGGGCTTTAAGCTCGGCAACCAGATCCTTGCCGGCATTGTCGATATAGGTTTTGGAGCGGGCAACCTTATGCGCCATGGATGCGATCGCGTCGCGGCCTTTGCGGGTCGACACATCCGGTACCAGGCTGCGAGCTTCTTTCTCGATCGCCTCAATAATAGGGTCGAGCTGCTCTTTGGTGGTGAATACCGCCATTGCGTTCTGTTTCTCAATGACGACTAAATCCGTTACTTCGCTCATGGTTTCTCCTGAAATTTGGATGTGCAGATCCCGCCCGCAAAAAGCCAGGCCGATCGGTTGAATAGGGGGTTAGGCTGTTTTTCTATGCCACGGATAACCGATGGCGACCTTCATTTCGTCGTAGGCTGCCATCCACATGGCGCCATCACCGATAAACAGGGCAATGGCTGCTTTACTCTGCGCTGCGCGCAGCAGGTGATGATTGATCATGCCTTCACCTCAACCTGTTTCAGGAGGCCAGCGATATTCATCTGTTGGCGGTTAAGCGTCAGCTTGTCACGCGGTGCCGATACCGACGTCAGTTGCCACTCGTTATCGTTGAGCTTTTTGGCGGTGTACTGCTTTCCGTTGTGGGTGACTGTCATGATGCCTCCCGCTTTTCTTTGATGTCGGCGCGCAGGTGAATCTCTTTCCCATCAGCTGTCGGGAATATAAGGATGTCATCACGAACCGCGAGAAGATGGGCCACTGCAAATAGCGCCTCGTCTGTGACATCAAATTTCTCACCTGTGAATTCACGAACGCCGGGGGCCAATTTGCTTGGCTTTGACCGACCCGCGAAAATTCGCTTCGTCAGGCCTGAAAAACCTACTGTGATGGGGTTGCTCATAAATCCTCTTGGCCTTATCGCGGCGAACGGAACGGTTAATACAAGACTTCAACGCATTTATTCAGTGTTTCAATGGGCGGTGGATGGCCGCCGGTTGTCATAACTTGAGTCACTCGTAAATAACTCCAGGTATGAAAAAGGCCGCCTACCTGGCAGCCTCAACTTGAATGAGTTCCGGGATGTTTAGCCACGCCCGGCGCGTGATTTCCTTCACTTTCCACAGTCAAAGGAATGCCGTAGACTGGATATTCCACAGTCAATAAAAGGATTTCTTTATGTCCATGAATGTATTTGCAGGAAAGAGAACTGAGGAATCAGTGGCATATGATTTAGCGCTGGCGCTTGCAGTAAAAGACCCATCCGCCAACACGCCAGAAGCTTTAATTGAGCGCATTGCTGATTTGCTTCCTGCCTGTCGTGAAGCAGCAAAGGAAAAGTACAAAGCAGAAGCACCTACGCCTTTTGGGATCGCTATAAAACGATAACTGATGCCAGGGCAGTCTCCAGTGCTGCCTTTATCAAATTCTGCCGATACCAGTGGTCATCTGATGCCCCTTTAACCGCTTCTTCAGCAGCAGCATAAGCTGCGTCAGCTGCTAAAATTACGCCATT
Source organism: Enterobacter sp. MGH 33 (assembly GCF_000534535.1). NCBI lineage: Bacteria > Pseudomonadati > Pseudomonadota > Gammaproteobacteria > Enterobacterales > Enterobacteriaceae > Enterobacter > Enterobacter sp. MGH 33. The sequence continues at coordinate 1,455,196 of NZ_KI973212.1, forward strand.
GTTGCTTTTAAACATCGCTACTTCATCGTTTTTTATATCCATCACCATCACCTCAAATAAGTGGAGTAGATTTGCCGTCAGCCCCTCGCAAAGAGCTGCTGGTAAAGCTTCCCCGATGTTCGGGAACTGAGCAGCAAACCATTCCGGTGCGGAGTCCTCTTCGTGTGCTATACCCGCCACGCGTTACACACCTGCCTCAATCCCATTGGGCGCCATTTCAATTTGCCAGGAGCGCTCCGGGTGATTTGCTGCTTGACTGAATTCTTAATGAGCAGGCGACTTGCTGTCCGCCGCTGGCTAACTTCGCTCAGCTGTCGATGTTTCGTTTCGATGGATTAAAGATAACCTTAGTTATGAGTGATGGCAATAACCTAATTTATAATATCAATCACATAAGTTATAAATTAATGATAACTAAATGAATTTATTTTTGTAAATCATGAGTGCTATGCTTAAAAAAACAGCAGGAGGGATGTGCATGGTTCTGGATGAAGAGCGTATAAGCATGAAAATTCAGGCGATGGGGCGGGCGGTGATGGAATTGTCACTGGCTGAATTACCCATGACCCAGCAAAACATCATCGACAAGCTGGAGCAGTACCGGAAGGAAACAGGAAACGTGACAGGGAAGGGAGTGAACAGGGATGCGGCGGAGATAGTGCGGAAAGGGCAATAAAAAAGCCCGCACGGGCGGGCAGGTAGTGTTGCGATAGTTATTGTTATCAGCTTCAGGCTGAATAGTTATCGGCAGAATGGCGGATAGCTTTATGGGTGGGCAATAAAAACCCGGCACGGTGGCCGGATTTGCTAAATTACTGACCTTTCTTAAGGTACAAGTTTAATAGGAAAAATATAGTTGGCATAGCAAGCGAGGCCAAGAGAACACCGAGCATCCATGCTTTTACATCTGCTATCTTGGTTTCCAAAGCGGAAAATTTAGCTTCAAAGTAGTCAACCGATGGTTTCTTAGATAGTGAAGCATCAAAATCCAGGCTCTTCTGTAAAAGTACAGCGGTGTCTCTTTTGGCGTCAGTAGAATCAGAAGATATTTTCCGGGTATCCTCTTTAATTCCTGCCATGCTGCTCTTGATGTGCGCAACTTCAGCTTCAAGAACTGCTAATCGCTTATCCATGTCGTCGCCTCCATCATCACTTGTTGTTTGAATGATCTCAGTATCATCCATCACAACCGATGTGACAATCCGTTTTTCTTTATCTGAAGCAGCAACAGAACAAGCTTTCATCAAGAGCGTTGCTTGGCTTGATGCTACAGAAGAAAATTCCAGCCCTACTGTAGATCCATTCTTATCAGAGTAAGCAATTACTAGCTTTCCCTCATCCAAAGATGATTGAGCTGCATTCATCAGCTTTTATTCCTCGAACATGCTTTTCAAGGACTGATAGAAATCGAAGGCCTTCTGTTTACTTAAAGTCACGGACGCAACCTTAGTGCGTTGCATTCCTGCCACTGCGATTTCGCCATTCATATGGCCGATGACTGGGGTGCTATTGAGAAAAACGAAGTTAAAAACTTCGTAGCCATTGTTATCCGTTCCGATGGTTACAACCCCATCAGCATTAGTTTCAATATAATTTTTGGACTCCAGTACATCATTGATATGTGCTAAGGCAACTTCTTGTTTATCGCTCACTTATGTTCTCCTGAACCAACAAAATAGGTAAAAATCTTTTCAAATTCATTAGATTAATTTGCATAAAAAGCACAGGGAAAAGTTGGCTTACCAGCTATGCGCCGACCAGAACACCTTGCAGAAGCCCCAGCTGTCAAAGCTTGTTGTAAGCAATGGACTCATGGATCAGCGCCTTACCCATGATGTACAGCTGGTCCTGATTTTCTTCTGTCACATACCAGTCTTTGTAAGCTGGATTGTCAGATAGCACAGCCAGTTGCAAACCTTGCATTTGTAAGCGTTTAACATGGAAGTGTTGGCCGAAAACAAAAGCGTACACCCCGTCAACTTTGAAATTCCTAACAGAAACGTCAAAGAAGAGACGATCACCTGACTGTATTGTTGGGCACATGCTGTCACCGTCTACGGTCATCACCTTCACATCATTTTGAGTGCGGTTCCCGAAAAGAGATCTGGCATGCTCAGTTGTGAACTCAATAGCATGCAGGACCTCAACAAATTCAGAAATCATAAAAGACCCCGGACCAGCGCTTACTTTCAGGTCTAAAACATCAACCCGAAAGACATCAATTGTTTCCGAGACCGGTTGGGCCGCCGATGGCACATTACCATCAATCCGCATTTCCCCCACTCCAGAACTAAGCCATTCCGGCCTTACACCCAGAGCATGAGCTAGCTCGACCATCTTACGGCTGCCGCTCGTTTTACCTGACGTCATCTTTTGAATTGCAGGCTGGGATATACCGACTTTATCAGCCAACTGTCCTTGAGATATGTCAGCGGCCGACATAGCCGCGTTCAGTCGTTCTGCAAATGTTTTCATCTTATCAATATATAACCGAGGTTATGTAGAGTAAAATAACAAAGGTTATGGACAATACCCATAACTTGGGTTATCTTTTCATTAATCCAGTAATCGGATAGGTAAAATCCATGAACAAAGTTATTCAACGAGCTTTAGAAATCGTTGGCAGCCAGAAGCGACTTGCAGATATTTGCGGCGTTAGCCAGCCAGCGGTTCACAAGTGGCTTAACGGTGGTTCCGTATCTCCGGAAAAAGTAACAGCCATCGTAAACGCTACTGGTGGCGAGATTAAGGCACACGAAATTCGACCTGATCTTCCCGACCTGTTTCCACACCCAGAGAACCATGCCGCCTAACCGGCGGCCCTAACCACGAAAGGGAAAGCAATGCATTCACTTGCGTATCAACAAGGTAACAAATTTTCGCCAACGGCGATGATTTACCAGAATCGCCGGGAGCCTGATTCCACGGCGTTAAACATCGATGGGATCCGCGCAGCTGTTCGCGGCTGGGCTGCTGATTGCCGCAGCCGTGAATTTGTCGCAGCGCTGATTGTAGAAGAGTGGCGGGAAACCGGCGGAACCGGTCTGGATATCCCGACCGACTCGCACCGCCAGATGCAGAAGGTATTCCGCTGGATTGATGGCGATACCGAATACGCCGCCAACAACATTCGCCAGCTGGCCCCGGCAATCATGTCGGTCCTGCCTCTGGAGTACCGCCACCGCCTTCTTCCAGAAGACAGCTTTATGTCCCGCTTAGCTCGACTTGAGAAGGAAACGAGCGAGGCGAAAGTTGCCGTTGCGATGAACGCCCCGCGTCACCAGAAGCTCAAGGAACTCAGTGAGGGGATTGTAGAGATGTTCCGTGTCGACCCGGACCTGACCGTGCCGCTGATGGCCATGGTCACTTCGATGTTGGGGGTTATGTGAGAACTACAGAAATGGCGAAAGCCGGTCTGCGCGAACAGAACCGACTTTCTGGTGCAAAAACGAGAGTAGTTGCAGGAGGAATAATGGCAAAAAATCCACGCTATTACCATACCGCTGTACATAAAAACATAACCCGCGACCGCTTCATCCGCTCGGTTAACCCGATTGTGGCAGAGAAGATGCGCGCCATCCTGGAAGAAATGAAACGTAAGGAGAGTGGCCGTGGGTAACATATCCAATTTAGCCGAAGCCAGAGAGGCCAGAAGGCTCCAGAAACCGCGTACGAATGGCGGTAAGGGGTTTGCCTTGCTGCACCGTAAAATTATGGATGTGCCGTTCTACAAGGACGCTGAGGCGGCTCATTTATGGGTTCACCTTCTCCTGCGCGCTAACCACGAACAGACAATGGTATCGACTGATGTCGGCGATGTGATCTGCGAACGCGGAGAGTTCATTACCGGGCGCAACACACTGGCAATGGAAACCGGTTTAACCGCTGATCGCGTTAAATCACTGCTCCGTAAATTCCAGAATCTGGGCATGATCACCACCAAATCGAACAACCGTTTTACTGTTCTAAAAGTGGTCAAATACGACGAATATCAGTCAAATTTTTGTCCAGCCGATGTCCAGCCAGTGTCCAGCGCAAACGCAGTAGTACCAATGCCTGTGGAGGTGGAGTGTCCAGCAGATGTCCAGCCAGTGTCCACAGATAACAATATATTAAATAACTCTCTTACTAACGTAAGAGAGTGTGCATCAGCAGCAGAAAAACCAGAGCAGAAAAAACCGTCTCTCAGCTGTGAGCAGGTAGTCGAGGTTTACCATCGCGTACTGCCTGAAGCTCAGAGTATCAGGATACTGACTGACAAGCGCCGTGCTCTGATCCGCACCTTCTGGCAGAAGGCCGGGAGAGTAACTCAGCAGCTGGACGGCCATAAGTTCACTTTGAGTGACTGGGAATCCTATCTGAGCTACATCGCCACCAATTGCCGCTGGATGCTGGAGAACCGTCCAGACCAGCGAACCGGTCGCACATGGCGCCGCAAGGCTCTCGAATACTTCCTGAACGTCGATGTGTATGCCAAGACGCGCGAGGGGGCCTGTGATGACCTCTGAAATCCTGACCGTACCTCACAACCTCGAAGCGGAGCAGAGCGTTATCGGTGGCCTGCTGCTGGACGATGACAACAGCGAGCGTGTCCAGAAGGTTCTGGCGATGCTCAAGCCTGAGTCGTTTTATATCCGGGTTCATCAGATCGTATTCGCTGAATTGCGTGACATGTTCCGCGCTAACAAGCCTGTCGATGGGTTGACGCTGTTCGACGCTCTGGAAAGCAAAGGACTTACGGAGCAGATCGGTGGTTTCGCCTACATCGCGCAGATCGCAAAAAATACGCCCAGCGCCGCAAACATCGTGGCATACGCTGCCTCAGTCAGGGAAGCCGCTATGGAGCGCTACGGTATTATCCGCCTGACCGAAGCTACTGAGCTGCTGTATTCCCGCAACGGCATGAGCGCTACGCAGAAGTACGAGGCCATTCAGGGTATTTTCACCCAACTCGCAGACCATTCAAAAACCGGTAGTCGCCGTGGGTTGCGGTCATTCGGCGAGGTTATGGATGACTGGGTAGCGGATCTGGAGAAACGATTTGATCCTGCAGGCGAACAGCGCGGCATGAGTACAGGTATCCCGTCCCTAGACCGACTGCTGGCGCCGAAAGGTCTGGTTAAAGGCTCTCTATTCGTGATTGGCGCAAGGCCAAAGATGGGCAAGACAACCCTGTACGGGCAGATGGCGATCAACTGCGCGGTTCGTGAGAAAAAGCCAGCGCTGATGTTCAGCCTGGAAATGCCGGGAGACCAGATCCTTGAAAAACTGGTTGGTCAGAAGTCCGGCATTAACCCGAGCATTTTTTACATGCCCGCCACGGATGACGCCGATGACCAGTACCAGGGCGACTACGACGGCGACTTTAAGAAGGCGATCGCCACAGCCAGTCGGCTAAGTGAAATCGACATGCTGTACATCGACGACACTCCTGGCCTGTCCCTGGCGCATATCGTTACCGAATGCCGTCGAATTAAGCGCGAGAAAGGCTGCGTAGGCATGATTTTGGTTGACTACCTGACGCTGATGACTGCCGAAAAAGCAGACCGTAATGACCTGGCGTACGGGATGATCACCAAAGGGCTTAAGAATCTCGCTAAAGAGCTTGGCTGCGTAGTGGTGTTGCTTACCCAGTTGAACCGAAAACTTGAAGAGCGAGGAAACAAACGCCCGCTGCCGAGCGACTCCCGCGATACCGGTCAGATTGAGCAGGACTGCGATTACTGGGTCGGGATTCATCGGGAAGGCGCATTCGATGACAGCGTGCCGCCGGGAGAGACAGAACTGCTTCTTAGGCTAAACCGCCACGGTAGCACCGGAACGGTGTATTGCAATCAGCTCAACGGGGCAATTTACGACACAGACCAGCAGTCCGCCGCCGCAGAACGCCGCGGGCGTGAGCAGCAGCCGAAAAATAAAGGGGGCTTCTGATGAAAGGTAAACAGGAAATTCTGCGTTATCTCGAAACGCACCGGACTTTCACCGCGAAGGATGTGGCCTCAGAGTGCGGCATGACCATCAACTGCATCACGAAGAACGCGCTCGATCTGGAGCGGGCCCGGAAGATTGTGCGGGTGAGCAAGGTCTGGCGAACGGTGACTTATCGCCTGGCGACACCCGAAGAACAGGGTGGTACCGCGCGCAGCTGCACCAACGGAATATTTCAGGAGTGCCGCAACAGCGCGGCGATGAAGCGAGTATTGATGGTTTGGGGGAGGGTAGGGGTATGAACGTGAAACGTTATGAGTGGGTGGCCTGTGATGAGCATGCGTGCCATTGCGACGTGGTAGAGAGTGCTGAAGGCGATATGGTTGATTACGAAGACTACGCCGCACTTGAAGCCAGATGCGCGGCGCTGGCTGCGGAGAATGCGCTTCTGAAAAAATCGGAGCCAGCACCATTCAGTAAGCTGATGATGGAGGCGCTTGATGTTTATCAGGCGGGCGCTGATGAAGTGCCGGAGCTGGCAATGCTAAGCGCGTACACGAAGCTGCGAGATGGGCTAAAAGCCCCGGCCACCGACTCTTTCCTGGCTGAAGTGCGTGCGCAAGAATCTAAGCGGGTGTATGAAAGCATTCTGGACAACCCAGCCGTAACTGACATGGAGTCACTTGTTGATTGGCTTGAGCAAAATGCCAATGACTCTGTGGCTTTCGCAGCAGGCCTTAGCAAAGGAGTGCAGTCATGAGCGAAATCACTAAAGCACTAAACTATGACCCTACTGACCCGGACAAAATGCGTTTGCCAAAGGGTTCGAGCTGCGGTGAATGCCATCACATCCGGCGCTGTAAGGCCATGTTCGGCCACACGGAGGCGGATACATATTGCGACTGGTCACCATCGCGTTTCATCCCGGTACGCACAGAAGGAGCCGCCCAATGAGCAACGCTATCGACGCGCATCTCTCAGACGAAGTGATCAATGCTGCTTTCGAAAACACGAATTTCGGTCGCTCTGATTTCCGCACCATCCTGGCTGAAACAGTCATGAAGCGCGCGGCCGGGTACCACTCAGGATGGATCGCAACGACAATCTGCACGCGCCTCGGCCTACTCGGGAAACAGGAGCGGCCAACCAAGCTCGGGCTGACGTTCGCTTTCCATCACTACTACAAGTCATGCGTGCGTGAAGCGCTGATGCCTGCCCAGGAGGCCGCACAATGAGCAACATCGACAAACAGGCTCTCGCAGATGATGAAAGCGTGAAAACTTATTACATCCACCGGATGGCATTCGGTAGCACGAAAAACCCCGGCTATGGGCATGTTCCTGTTGTACATGCTGATGACTTCGAGAAGCTACGCGTCAAGCTGGAAGCCGCAGAGAAGCGGATTGCTGAGCTGGCTGGTGAAAACGAATACATCCGAAAACGCTTTATAGAATCTGATCTCCTGTTCGGAAAGAACCTGCTGGTAATGCAGGCCGCCATTATCGAATGGCAGGGAACTGGTGATGCAAGAAAGGGACTGGCATGGATTTATAACACGCTGTGGGGGCCAGGCGAACTGCCGGACGAGGCGGAGAAAGATGCCCAGGCATACTTCGACCGGAAATATGGCCCGCTTGACGAAGAACTCATGGCTCTTCATCGGTGGTTCTGGGAACAAAGCGAAGCTGAACGCGCCGCCACAGCCGGTAAAGGAGATTGATATGCCTATCTTGACCAACGCAGACATTGAAGCGCTAAACAGGCTCCCTTCCGGCTGGTTCAGGGCTGAGCACCTTCCGTTCAATCGTCCCATGTATCGCTGCGAACGGCTCGAGCAGCGTGGGAAATTGCAGCGCCGGGTGGTGGGTACTTACCCAATTATCTGGTCCGAGTACAAACGCATTGATGGGGAGGACTAACCCATGAGCACTATTACCAGAGAACAGGCTCAGAAAATTATTGAAGCAGCCGATGAGGTTATTACCGCGCTGGCCGGAACTAACGAGGATGTTCACCCTGAGAGCGATAACATGCTCCGCCTGTGGGATGACCTTAATGACCGTTACGCGCCGCCGGAAGTTGTGCGTGAACTGGCGCGTATCGCGCTGGCATCGCTCGAAGCAGAGCCGATAGGAGCTTTCCACATCTCTGAACAGCAGGTAGGCGGAACCACGGATTACATCAAGGATGGCGAGTGGCCCATTGATGACGGTGTTATTGAGGTCTACACCGCCCCGCCAGCGCCGGTAACTTTGCCTGACTTGAAAGAGCTTGAGGCGATTCTCGACTGGATTTTGATGCTTCCATGCCCAACACCAAAGGCAACACATTTCGCTAAGCGTCTCGCAGTGGTGATAGATACATGCCGCGCCGCCATGCTTCATGGTGCCGCTGGCAACTCTCCGGCGATTCCGGATGGGTACGCACTGGTGCCGGTTGAGCCGACGGAGAAGATGGTAATCGAAGGCTTCGAGTCTGAGCCAGACGAGTTCTTTAGCGATGCAAAAGTGTGGGAGGCTTACGACGCCATGAGTGGATGTCAGCAGGCGGCACACCGTGCAAAATTGTGCTGGGCGGCGATGCTCGCAGCAGCACCGCAGCAGGAGGTTAAGTGATGGCTAACCTGCAATTGGCAGTTAACGGTGAATACTTCGACCAGATGAAGCGCGGGGAGAAGGTTGAAGAGTATCGCCTGGTTAATCCGTACTGGTGCCGCAGGCTATCTCAAGGCCATAATCAACAGTTACCGCGGCGCTTTGACCGATTGATCATCACGAAAGGCTATCCAAGAAAAGACGATTGTGAGCGTCGGATTGACATCCCGTATGCTGGATACGAAGTGAAGGTGATCACACATAAGCACTTTGGTCCCGAACCGGTGAAAGTATTCGCCATCAGGGTAAATATTTGTTCATAAACTTTCCTAAACTCATCCTCGCACATAGCAATGAACGAGGGTGATATGAAAGCTAAATACTTGGTCATAATCTCTACAGATGAAGAGCAATATGATTTCGAAACTGTAATTGAGCGAGGAGATAGAATTAGCGACGAGGAACTAATTGCTGCACTTTCACCTGAAGCGGAACGTTATCTTGAATCACTTGGAAATGAGGGCGCTTATGGAAAGCGTAGGCAGTTCAGAAGTCTTAGTTACAATTTTTTAGGTTTCATTGATTAGTGCCCTATAATCCCCTCAAGTCAACGAGGGGATTTTTATGTCGGATTGGAACATTGCAGCAAAGCCGCAGGATGATCGCGACAAGGTTAACGTTGATCTTGCAGCCTCTGGCGTGGCGTACAAAGAGCGCCTGAACATGCCGGTTATCGCTTAAGTGGTGATGCGTCAGCAGCCCGAGCATTTGCGGGATTACTTCCTTGAGCGACTGAAGTTTTATCGTGAAAAGTCGATAACTTTACCGAGAGGTAGCGATCCGGTTTACCTGAAACAGGAGGATGGAAAGTGAGTGATTTATATACCGAGATTGATGATCCAGATTTTATTCAAGTCATTGCTGAGCAGTTTTATTTATATATTCAGACCACAGATGATGACGTTGTAGTTAGTGATTTCCAGATAACCACTGGCCAGAGTGCAATCGAGGTTGCTGACAGAATGGTAGAGGTTATCACCAGCCAGGAATACCCTCAGCCTCGAAGTATAAGCCACGACGCAACCGCTGGCAGAATGCATGATGGATACCCAATCTTCACACTCTCTGCCGAGAAAAAATAATAGCTTTGCAGCTTTGATTTTTGATAATCAACCCGCCATAATCATGTCATCGGAGCCTGAACAACTCCGGTGACTTCTGCGCATTTAAGGGGACTTAAATGCGACCACAATCTGAACTCCTCACCTTGTCACAGATGCTTAGCGGCACCTGCGATTTTCTGCATTCTGCGGTTTCCGTTAAGGAGGCCGCATGACTCTGCCCGTAGACGGTATCAAACTCCATCGCGGCAACTTCGCGGCCATCGGACAGCAGATTCAGCCATTGCTCGATGCCGAACAATGTTTCCGCCTTCAGGTTAAGCCGTGGCGCGAGAAACGCAGCCTGTCGCAGAACAGCCTTTCACATTTGTGGTATGGCGAAATTAGCGGCTACCTCATCGCTCGCGGTAAGACTTTCGCCACGCCAGAGTGGGTCAAGGACGCGATGAAGCACACCTATCTCGGATACGAAAGCAAAGACAGGGTAGACGTCGTGTCCGGAGAGGTGACCACGGTTCAATCGCTCCGCCATACCGCCGATCTGGAAACCGGCGAGATGTACATCTTCCTGTGCAAAGTCGAAGCTTGGGCGATGAATATCGGCTGTCACCTGACCATCCCCCAAAGTTGCGAGTACCAGCAACTGCGCGATAAGCAGGAGGCCTGATGTCTACTCCACTTTCCCGCGTCATTACCAACGAAATCTTCCGCGTTCCGGCGCGCCGACAGCGCAAGCCCGCGGTTAAGCCGTCCGACATCCCGACCCTGAAAGGCTACACCGCCCGCCTGGTGGATCAGAAATGGCTGCGTCTCGCGGCACGGAGGAACCATGCGTAAACCATCCCGCCGTAAGTGCAAAGTATGCGGAGAATACTTCGTGCCGAAATTCCACGATATCCGGATCCGCTGGTGCTGCCCGGAGCACGGCGCAATCCTCGCGATGGAAGAGCGCGAAAAAGAGAAGGTGAAGGCCGCGGCTAAGCGCATCAAAGAGCAGAAAGAGGCCGAGAAGGCAGGTCGCCAACGGCGCGCTGCGCGGCGTAATGAGCTGAAGCCGCTCCGTCACTGGGTGCAGATGACTCAGCGCGCCTTCAACGACTGGCGTCGCGAAATGCTGCTTGCTGCCGGCTATGGCTGCATCTCATGCGGCACTAAGAGCGCTTTTGTATGGCATGCCGGACATTACCGCACCACGGCGGCTGCACCTCAGTTGCGCTTCAACCCAGATAATTTGTGGTTACAGTGTCCAGTCTGCAACGTTCATAAATCAGGGAACATCGAGGCCTATCGTGCAGCCTTGGTCGAACTGATCGGTGAAGAACGCGTACTGGCCCTCGAATCCAACAACGAAAACCACCGATATACCCGCGAAGAACTGGACGGCATCCGCGCCAAAGCCAGGGCAGATCTTCGCGCACTGAAGCAGCAGGAGGCAGCGTGAAGACATTCACTCCAGTTGAAGCGAGAAGGTTCGTTGCCAGCACCTGGTACGAAACAACGCAGCTTTCGAAAAGAGAAAGGCTGTATGCGAAAGCCCGCGAGCTGATAAGCGGCGATCGAGCGGAAATTATCTGCCAGACAGATAACCCTGAATACAGAAAGTCAGCACGGGAGTGGTGGAATCATGACCAGAGCTGATTTCGAAAAGTACCAGGCCGAAAGCGTTAAGCGCGCCAGCATGCCGCCAGTAGCAAAGCACAGCCATACCAAAACCAACCAGCCACATAAGGAAGCCGCATGAACAGTCAGCAACTGGAATACGTACGTCAGCAGATCATGGTGGCGACCGCAGATCTGAGCGGGGCGACGAAAGGGCAGCTGGTAGCTTTCGCCGAGAACGCGCAATTCACCGCGACGGTGCGCAGCCGGGGCCGGAAGAAAATCACCGACCCGGTCACCGGCCGGAAAGTTAACCCTGACGGCCCGCCGATGAGCGGCAACCAGTCCCGCGCTAAGGGATCATCCATCGCGCTGGTGGGCCCGTTGGAGTTCGTTACGGCATCCTGGCGCCGTGCTGTCCTGTCTCTGGAAGAACATCAGAAAGCGTGGCTACTGTGGAACTACAGCGAGAACACCCGCTTTGAATACCAGGTGTCGATCACGCAGTGGGCGTGGGAAGAGTTCCGGGAACAGCTCAGCACGAAGAAAGTGGCCGGCAAGACGATGGAACGCCTGAAGAAGCTTATCTGGCTGGCGGCGCAGGACGTGAAAGCAGAGCTGGCGGGGCGGGAAACGTATGAATACCAAGCGCTGGCGGAACTGGCGGGCGTGGCTAAATCCACTTGGACAGAAACGTATTTGCCTCATTGGCTGGCTATGCGCAACAACTTTAAGCGACTCGATAGCGGTGCGCTTATCTCTGTAACGCGATCACGTTCACAACAAAAGGCGACAAATTTAGATGTAAGTCTTGCTAAACCGAACTGAAACGCATATATTTCATGTAAATCTGATATCGTCGCCATAGCTTCGTAGGTCGACAAAGAATTAAGAGCCTCGCCACCGTGCGGGGCTTTGTTTTTTGTGCTTTATATAAACCAAGTGGTCTTTAAAAGTTAATAATCTTTTTTTACTTATGTAAAATATGGCCTCCAGTGAAAACAGAGAGGCCTCATCATGAAGAACTTCCAGCTTTATGTTGGCGGCACTAACAACATCACCTATCGTTACGAAATCAGAAAGGTGGATGATGCTTTTAGTGTTCGAATATTCAACGTCAAAAACAAGTTGCACAAAGAGGTCGGTTGTAAGTCGCTTCGCTTTGTGTCAGCTCATGATGTTATCGATGAGTGCACATCGCATTACAGGAGGCACGCTGAAGGCCTAAGAGGCTTTTTGCGTGGGCTCAAAATGTGGTGAATGTGCAACTCAACAAACAGGTCGCTCAGGCGGCCTTTTTTATTGCCTGTAGCTCAGAGGAAAGAGCACCCGCCTTCTAAGCGGTTGGTCGCTGGTTCGAATCCAGCCAGGCGAGCCAATACCAGCCAAGGTATTTACGGCCAGAGAGCCGACATTGCCTTACCCTCATCTTCCCGGCCTGTCGCCGGGTTTTTTATTCAGGCCGCAGACAATCAATTCCATATGCCACGTAGCTATCGTGTCTGACGGCCTTTCCCCACTACACAAACAGCACCCCGTTCTTTCGGAGGTGATATGGCTAAACGTATGCAAGATAAAGAAAGCATTGCCGGAGTGTCATGGCTGATTGTCCTTGCTCTGTCATGCTGGGGCGGCCTGGTCCGATACCTTATTGACGTTAAACAGAACAAAGCCACCTGGAGCTGGATCAACGCGCTGGCACAAATTGCAGTGTCCGGCTTTACCGGTCTCATTGGTGGCCTGATCAGCGTTGAAAGTGGTCTGAGCCTTTACATGATCCTAGTTACGTCTGGCATTAGCGGTGCAATGGGCTCCGTGGCACTGACGTACTTCTGGGAACGCCTGACGGGGATGAAGAATGCAAACCAGTAATAAAGGCATTGACCTGATCAAGCAGTTCGAAGGTTGCAAGCTCACCGCGTACCAGGACAGCGTCGGAGTGTGGACGATTGGCTATGGCTGGACTCAGCCTGTCGACGGCAAACCAATCCGCGCTGGGATGACGATTAAGCAGGAAACGGCTGAGCGCCTGCTGAAGACCGGACTGGTCAGCTATGAAAATGACGTGTCCCGTCTGGTTAAAGTCGGTCTGACTCAGGGGCAATTCGACGCCCTGGTGTCGTTCACGTACAACCTCGGCGCCCGGTCACTGTCGACATCTACTCTTCTGCGAAAACTCAACGCCGGAGATTACGCTGGCGCTGCCGATGAGTTCATGCGCTGGAATAAAGCCGGTGGCAAAGTCCTGAACGGTCTGACCCGTCGGCGTGAGGCGGAGCGCGCTCTGTTCCTGTCGTGATTGGCGCGCTGCTAAGGCGTTACTGGTTGCAGTTGCTGGTGTTGGCGGTAATCGGCGTGCTGGTGTTCTTCGTGAACCACTACCGCGATAATGCCATCACCTACAAAGACCAGCGCGATAAGGCTACCGAACAGCTCAGCCTTGCGAGCGCCACAATCAAAGACATGCAGACGCGCCAGCGTGATGTCACTGCACTGGATGCTAAATACACTGGAGAACTGGCTGATGCCAAAGCCACTATCGATCAGCTTGAGCGCGATGTTGCTTCTGGTAAACGTCGGTTGCAGCTCAACGCAAGCTGTCCCGCGAACGGAGCGACCAGCACCGGCAGCCTGGGCGATGCTTCCAGCCCCGGACTTACTGACTCCGCTGAACGGGATTATTTCACCCTCAGAGAGCGAATCGTCACAGTGACGAAGCAGGTCGGCTATTTGCAGGAATACATCAAAGAGCAGTGCTTAAATTGATTGAATCAAGTAAAATCACCTTGATAAATTAGGGGTGATTATGGACGAAAAACAAATTGCATTAGAGGCTATGTTGGCAGCTAAGGACTCTGCACATTGGGCGTGGTGGACAATGGCTGCGACTATATTCAGTGTTCTGATTTCCTTGGGTACTCTAGGTATGGCTTTCAGCGCCTTGGATACTTGGCGTCAGCAAGAGATGTTAAAGCTGAAGATGGAATTCAAGAGGTCTATTCTTGAATTAATTTATGCTATGGACTCTATGCCAAGAAATTGGTCTTATCATCAGATCAATTTAGCTCGGGCAAGGTTACAAGCATCGCCTGAGGTTGCAAATAGAGTTGCTGACCCTGCGCAGATATACATCAATAAAATGGCTCTCAAGGATGCATTCAGTGGCTCAACCAAAGCATGGATCATGTGTGAACATCTCTTCTCTGAAACAGAGATCGAAGTCTTATGGAATAAGTTTCGAGGTGAGTTTCGAGATTACATAATGAGGGGCGGCGATACCAATCGCCTTGCAGGCATTCTCGAATCACTAAATGTAAAACTAAAGGTTTTATAAATCTAACCACCCTCGGGTGGTTTTTTATTGCCATCACCATGAGTAGCCTCATCGTAATGGCATTATCCCCATAAGCGGATAAAGAGGCTCTCAATGTCCGATATCTACCAAATCACCCTGACCACCCAAACAGGCGAAACCTTCACGGGCAAGATGTCACGACGTCAGCCTGAGCTGGTAAACGGATTTGTGCCGCTGGCGACTGAGACGGGCGAGTGATTGTATTTCGCTCCGGCTGATGTGAAGCGCGTGCAGTTCACGCCAGCACCGGCAGAGCAGACCGAACAGCCAGAAGAACAAGCAACGGAGTAACGAATGAGCAAACCGGACTGGGAGGCCGTCCAGTTATCTTGCTGGATTGGTACATAGAAATCTTACTCCTGAATCATGGACTGATTAAGAATCGAGCATGATGGGGCGTGGGTATAACCCAAACCCCAAGACACTTTCATCATAAAGAAATCAGTTTTTTCGCTGAGGCGGATTTAACAATTGATCCAAAAAATGTCGCTCCGATACTTTCAAACTCAAAATCAATTGGTTTATTCGTGCCAGGCAAACCCACATGTAAGTGACCTTGAGTATCCAAATAGTATGTCTCGATATCTAATGCCTTTTCATCAACTTCACTTGAGAACCGAACTTCTGCAACAGGAAGCTTCTCTAGAAAGACAATTCTAAAATTAGACCAACATTTAAAATGCAATGCAGGAATGCTAAAAGCGATTTCTTCATTCTCATTGATTTCAATCAGGAACTGAGTTTGCAAATGTCTACTCTCATGCCAGTGATCATGAATCTCCTGCTTGAAGTCTGCTGCTTTTTTTTCGAGATATGCACGATAGTCTTTAAGGCTTGAAATCACATCACCAACAGTTAGCTCGTTCATATAGCACCTTAATATTTGGATAATAAATGGCACTCACCGACAAGCAAGAAATGTTCTGTCGCGAGTACCTCATCGATTTAAACGCCACGCAAGCGGCTATTCGGGCGGGGTACAGCGCAAAGACAGCTAACCGCACTGCGTCCGAAAACCTGTCAAAACCTGACATCCAGTCCAGAATTGCCGAACTTAAAGCGCAACGCAATGATCTGGTTGGCATAAATGCGACATATGTCCTGAATCGTCTGGTTGAGATTGACCAGATGGACGTGCTCGACATCCTCAAAGACGACATGAGTCTGAAGCCAGTAAGCGAGTGGCCTTCATCCTGGCGAAGATATTTGAGCGGCTTCGATGTGGCTGAGATGTTTGAAGGCCGTGGGGAGGAGCGTGAGATGGTCGGGCTGCTCAAGAAAATTAAGTGGCCTGATAAAGTCAAAAACCTCGAACTGCTCGGGAAGCACATAGATGTGATGGCTTTCAAAGAACAGGCCACTCATGAGCATACAGGCAAGAACGGTGGGCCAATCGAAATGGCTACGCTGACCAAGGAAGAGTACAAGGCTGCCCGGCGGGAGATGTTGGAGGATGACGACTGCTGAGCAAAGGGCATTTGCCCGTAAGGTTGAATGCGAAGAGGACGGGCTCTATTACGCTCGATACTTCTTCAAGCAGCGCACCGGCGGCAAGATGATTGTCGCTCCTCACCACAAGGTGATTCAGCAGACGTTGGACCGCGTCATTGATGGTGAGATTCAACGCCTGATCATCAACGTACCGCCTGGCTACACGAAAACGGAACTGGCGACCATCAATATGATGGGCCGAGGGCTGGCGCTGAACTGCCGGGCCCGTTTCATGCACCTGTCCTATTCGCATAACTTGGCGCTGCTGAACTCATCCACAGCGCGCGGCATGATTAAGTCGCAGGCATACCAATCCATGTGGCCGATGGCGCTGCGCGATGACGCTGACAGCAAGGCCATGTGGTGGACTGAGCACGGCGGCGGCGTTTATGCGTCGTCAGCTGCTGGACAGGTTACCGGCTTTCGTGCCGGACACATGGAACCTGGCTGGCAGGGCGCGCTGATTATCGATGACCCGGTTAAGCCAGATGACGCTTACTCAGAGATCGTCCGAGACGGGGTAAACAGCCGTTTTAACGAGACAATCAAATCACGACTGGCGATCGAGACGACGCCGATGATTGTCATCATGCAGCGGATCCACTACCACGACCTGAGCGGCTATCTGCTGCGGGGCGGGAGTGGTGAGAAGTGGCATCACCTGAATCTGCCGGTGATTATCGACAATAGCCAACCATACGCTGCGCAGTATCCTGAAAACTCGCACGCTATACCGATTGACCATGGACTGCCTGATGGCTGGTTGTGGCCGTTTAAGCACAATGAATCGCACCGCGTATCGCTGTTCTCTCACAGACGCACTGCCGAAGCTCAGTACATGCAGAACCCGAAACGCTTCAATGCGGAGGGAGCGTTGTGGAACGAGGAGATGATCAGCGCCGCACATGCGATGCGGATCACTCAGGAGTTGGCACGTACGGTAGTGGCAATCGACCCGCAGGCCACCAACAGCGAAGAGAGTGACGAATCAGGGATTGCCGTCGCCAGTGTTTACGGTACTGGTGATGAACGGCAGTACAGCCTCGATGCGGATTACAGTGGGAAGTATTCACCCAACGGCTGGGCTACTAAGGCCATTGAGGCTTATGAGCAGCACGAAGCTGATGCGATCGTCATTGAAACCAACCAAGGTGGCGATATGGCAGAGGACACGCTCCGCAACGCCGGTTTCGGCGGACGCATCATCCGGGTGCATGCCAGCAAGGGCAAATACGCTCGCGCAGAACCCATCTCCGCGCTATATGCGCAGGGCCGGGTCGCTCACCGTGGCAGTCTCTACGAGGTTGAAAACCAGTTCATGGAGTACGTTCCATCGACAGCGAAGAAATCACCTGACCGGCTTGATGCCGCGGTATACGCACTCACCGAATTATCAGAACCACAATCAACCGGCATGTTGGTGCGCTCGCGCTGACGGAGGACACCGTGAACGAAAGCGAAAATAAACAACTCGCCACGAACGCCAGCATCGACCGCGAGCGGATGCGTTACGTCAACGCACTGTTCAATGGCACCAGTAATACCAAGCGCAAGCGCCTGTATCAGGAGTTTGGGTACCCGCAGGATCTCTGCTTCGATGACTTTTACCGGGCGTACCGCCGCAATGCCATCGCTGGCGCCGCAGTGGCGCGCATGGTTGATGGTTGCTGGGAGGATTACCCGGACGTTTACGAAGGCGACCAGACTAAGGATGCCACACAGCAGACAGACTGGGATAAGCGGGTCAATAAGCTGCTTAAACGCTGCTGGAAGCAGATTAAGGGCGCTGACAAACGTAACCTAGTGGGCCGTTACTCGGCTCTGCTCATCCAGGTTAAAGACAGTAAGCCATGGTGGGAACCTGTCGATAAGGCGATGGTCGGCAGACTCCAAGAAAGGGCGCTCGTCAGGCTAATCCCGGTCTGGGAGGCTCAGCTCGACCCTGTCAGTTATAACGAGGACCAGAACAGCGAGGACTACGGTGCTGTTAGCATGTACTCATTTACCGAGATACCGGTTCAGCAGCAACGCAGTGGCCAGCCCGGGCGAATCATCAACGTTCATCCTGATCGCGTCATCATCCTGGCGGAAGGTTCAGATGATGGAAGACTGGATTCCGGCGAGTCTCTGCTGGAAGAGGGCTTCAACAAGCTGATGGATCTTGAGAAGGTATCAGGCGGCGCGGCGGAGGGGTTCCTGAAGAATGCCAGTCGGCAGCTCAATTTTAACTTCAGCGCCAAGACAAGTTTTGCGCAGCTGGCAAGAGCACTGGGCGTTAGCGAGGCGCAACTCTCTGAAGGGATGGATGACCAGGTTCGTCGCCTGAATGACAGCACAGATAGCGCCGTCATCATGCAGGAGGGCGATACCAGCGTGCTTTCCGTGGCAGTTGCCGACCCGGAGCCAACATGGCGGACTGCGCTCAATGAGTTCTGCTCCACAGTGCCGATCCCGGTGAAGGTGCTGGTGGGCATGCAGACAGGAGAAAGGGCCAGCACGGAAGATGCGAAGGACTGGGCAAAAACCCGTATGAGCCGACGCAATGGCTTCCTGACCGAAGCAATCACTGAGGTGGTTACCCGCTTCTGGACGCTTGGTTTCATTCCTCCAGCCAGCGGCGAAGAAGTTACAGTGGGATGGTCCGATCTACTGGCGCCGAGCCAGGCAGAGAAGATTGCCAACATGGACAAGCTCGCGGACGTGGCCGTGAAGTCGACGAACGCGTTTGGCCGCTCAGCAATCACCGAAAACGAGATACGCGCGGCGGGCGAACTGCAAGCCCTGCCTGAACTTGATGATGAGGTGCCGCCAGATGGCAACCAGCCAAAACCTGATCCACTGGCCGACCCAGAATCAGAAGCCGAAAAGTCCGGTGATACCACGGTCGAAAGTTGACCCCACGATGTCGCGCAAGTCCGTTAGCAAGATGGAGCGTGACATTGAGGGTCGGTATTACGCGATAAAGGTGGCGCTTAAAGCTCTGTTCGATCAGCGCCTGACTGGGAGAGAGCGAGAGGTAAACAGCCATAACTGGCACTTCCTTTGCCATGACCACGGCGAGGATGTGCGGCTCTACCAGGTAAACGCCGGCAAGTTCATCTACGACATGTCGGCGCAGGAACTGGCGGACCTGCTGGAGGCGGTGCAGTCGGTTCTCGACGATTACCTGCTGGAAGGTGGCGAGCAAAACCTGTGGGCGATGGATTACGTCGTCGCAGAAGCGCAGCGCGGCACGCTGGAGGCTTTCAATAACCTCTCGCAGCAGTCGCAGGTTTACGCCAGCCAGACGACGCTACAGCAGCTTTTAAGCAGTCCCGGCTATCTGAATCAGATAGCGGCGACCAGGCTGACAACGTTCAGTGACTGGAAGGTGATCAGCGACACCGCCCGCGGCGATTTGACCAACATCATCACCGATGCGGTAGCTCGCGGCGTTAATCCTCGCGACACGGCCAGCGTCATCAGCAAGCGCCTTGATGTATCGATGTCGAAGGCCAAGACCATCGCTCAGACTGAGCAGGTCGGCGCTCTGCGTGAAGCTCAATGGAATGAAACGGACTGGGCTTCCGAGAGGCTCGGGCTGAACACTGGTC
Source organism: Enterobacter sp. MGH 33 (assembly GCF_000534535.1). Classification (NCBI taxonomy): domain Bacteria; kingdom Pseudomonadati; phylum Pseudomonadota; class Gammaproteobacteria; order Enterobacterales; family Enterobacteriaceae; genus Enterobacter; species Enterobacter sp. MGH 33. The sequence goes on from NZ_KI973212.1 coordinate 1,474,877, forward strand.
TTCTCCATCTTTCTGCGCTGAAGCCTACCACCAGGACAACGCACGCATTCTGGCATGGAAAGGTTAGAACCGTGCAAGAGGTTCGCGACTGGTATGCAGTCGATGGTAACAAATACCACTGCTACTGCGGTCAGATTCCGGTACTGCTCAACGACGACGGCAGCATATTCAACGAAGGGATTGCTGAGAAATTGGAGAAGGAGCGAAAACAATGGAAAAATGGTAGTTGAACCAATGTTTTTTTCTAGACATATTAAAGCCCTACACACAGGAGAATAATATGTCGTTATATAATCGCGTTCAAAAAAAGTTAACAGAATACAAAGAAACTGAACAACGTTACTGGGACGATCTCAAGGCGCGCCTTACTCTATTCAAGCCTAAACTTATTGATTATCTTGGCGTTGAAGGTATGGAACTTTGTGATGATCATGATAAAAATAAGTACCCTATCGTCTTGGTTGGCAACAAAGTTGGCGAAGAAGTTGAAGATGAATTAGTAAGAAATTTTGAAAAAGTAGATGGCCAAAAGCCCAGCTTACGTTTCTTTGTTCAGATAAACCTTTCAAAATACAATAGTGAAATTTATGTGAAGTCGGAGATATTTGAATGTCTTTTCTGGGGGAAAGACGATGGCTACACTATGGTTATCTGTGGGGAAAGCGTTGGTTGCAGGAAAGTTACGGATAAGACAGATTTTACCAATGCCTTTGATTTTATTGTCAAAAAAATTGAAGAGTCTGTCGATACAGAGCGATTTTTATAATCAGTTAATATGAACAACAGAAGGTCGCCACGGCGGCCTTTTTTAATGCCTGAAATCCACCAATGAGGACGTAACGTGAAGCTATCCAGCATCCACGTTAAATCCCTCGCCATCAACGCCTCCAACATCTCAACGACCACCATCAACGGCCAGGAACACTACGTCATTCGTGGTGCGGTCCCGATCGTCGATGACATCGTGATGAATGGTGGCCTGTACCCGGCGGAGGAGATTAACAACAGCTACCAGACGATGGAGCGCAAGTTAATGCCGATCGGCCACCCGATGGTGAACGGCAAATACGTCAGCGCCAACGACCCGCAGGCAGTCAACGATTACTACGCCGGGGCGTGGGCTCAGAACGTCAGCAAAGCCAACGACAAGGTCGTGATGGACGTTTACGTAAATAAGGCTGTGGCAGACACCAAGCCTGACGGTAAGCGCCTTATCCAACGCCTGGACGACATGATTTCCGGCAATAACGCCGACCCGATTCATGTCTCTACTGGTCTGCTGCTGAACAAGGAGCAAAAGGCCGGTGAGTCGAAGCAGAAGAAATACTCCTGGGTCGCTCACAACATGCAGTTCGACCACATTGCAATCCTGCTCGACGAGCCGGGTGCCGGTACGCCGGATGAAGGCGTCGGCATGTTCGTCAACGCTGACGGGCAGGAGGCCGATGTTGAAGCGACGAGCCTCATCGATGCTGCAAACAGCATGAAAGACGGCCTTCTGAACAAGGTGAAGTTCTTCTTCGCCCACAACTCCGACGCCTCATTCGACGAAATATACCAGATGCTGCGCGAGGCTATCCGCGCGCCATCCGGCAGTGATGTCTATCGCTACGTCGTGACAGTCTGGCCGGACAAATTCATCTACGAAGAGGGCAACAAACTCTTCCAGCAAAAATATCTCATCGATGACAGCGAAGTGACGCTGGTCGGCGAGCCTGTAGAAGTCGTGCGCAAACCAACTGAGTACGAAGTCAAAACCAACGGAGATACAAACCCGATGAAAGAGAAGATGATCGCCGCGCTCAATGCCGCAGGCGTTAAAACCGAGGGGCTGTCCGACGATCAGGTCTGGGATGCCTACAACCAGCAGATGCAGAAAAAAGAGGGTGGCGGCGACCCGGGCCAGGCTCAGATCAACTCTGATGTGATTACTGCTGCTGTTAATGCTGCGCTCACCCCGCTGAACGAAAAGCTGAGCAAGCTGGAAACTCAGCTGCAAGCTAATGCCGAAAGCGAACTAAAGACCAAGCGCGATGCGGTTAAAGCGAAATTCTCGTTCATGACCGAAGCAGCGGTTAACTCCCTGTCAGGTGACGCGCTGAACGACCTGTACTCACAGTGCCAGACCAGCACCGGTCTGAACCCTGCATTCCAGGGAAATGGCGCTCAGAGTGAAATCCTTAACATGGAGGCACCTGAATAATGGCTCTCGCACCTCGTTTTCATACCGTAATCGCGGGCCCGGCCCGTAAGAATGACCCGCAGGTAATTGAGGCGATCTGCAAAGTCGCCATTATCCCTGGCTCTCTTGTTGAACTTGATGCAAGTGGGCAATTCATTTATCACGCCACTGCTGGCGGCCCTGGTGTGGCGCTTGCCATGCAGCACAACTATATCGGCGGCGGCGATATCCGAGACGCGGTTCCCGCTGGTGATACTGGCGCGGCGATCATGTGTGAAGACGATGTTGACTACCACATGCGCGTCAAAGCCGGGGAAGTGCTGCTGGAAAATGAAGGACTGATTTCTGCCGGTGACGGCACGCTGGCCAAGTCAACCACACCAGCCACCGACCAGGTCCTATTTTATTCACGCGAAAAAATCACCGTTGGCGCTGAAGCTCAACTCGTGAAAGTTCGCAAATCAGGGAAAGCAACCGCATGAGCATGATCGTATTCAACAAAAAGCTGATCACCGAGCACAACCAGGTGAAGCAGGCATGGAATCAACTGCTTATGCAGCGTGAATCCTTCAATATCAATCAGGGAACTATTGCTGCACAGTACGGCGGCGCGCTGGAAGTTAACCAGGCCGCGCTGATCTCCAAAGACTACTGGCGTGAAGTGGACAACATCACCACCCGAGTCTTCCGTAATGACGAAGGCAACGGCCTGCTGGATGATCTGCTCGGTCTCGGTACGCCGATCTCTATCGGCAAAACTGCGGCACTGTATCGCGTTTCCAGTGATGCTGGTAAGGTTCATCGCACACTGACGGGCCACGTTCCGGAAGAACTGGATAAAGTCATCTACGACGAAGCCGGTGACCCCATTCCGATCTTCAACACTGGCTACAGCCGTGAATGGCGTGAGTGGAACGGCATGCAGTCAGAAAACCTTGACGCAATGGCCGATGACCAGGAAGCGCACGTTGCAGCCATCCGTGAGGATATGGCCGACTATATGCTTTCTGGTGACGCGAAAGTGAAGGTGAAAGGCTATGTTGGCGCAGGTATCACCAACCATGCCAATACCAACCAAGTGGATCTGAGTGCATCCGGTCTGAATATTGACCTGACCACCTCAACTCCTGATGAATCAGTGGCATTCTTCACCGGCCCGTTCGCCAAACTTCTGGATGATAACTACGTGCAGGAGAAGGTTAAGCTGTGGGCATCGCCTGACATTATGCGCAACCTGAACCGACCATATTCAGATGCCGCTGGCTTCAAAGAAGGCACCGTGCTGGAGTACATCCTGCGCTACGGTCGCATCGAGTCGTTCAACCAGACCTTTAAGCTGACCGGTAACCACTTCATTGCCTACGTACGCAATTCGCAGTACATCAAGACGCGCATCGCCGCGCCAGTGGGTACCTTCATGATCCCGCGTCAGAATCCGTTCGACAACTACAACACTCTGGTCTGGAGTGCTGTCGGTCTTCAAATCAAGCGCGATTTCAACGGTCGCTCTAAAGTGTTCAACGCACAGGGTTAAGGGGCTTCGGCCCCTTCTCTACGGGAGAGAGCATGAAAAAGTTGAAGGTCGAGAAGACTGGCTGCTGGGGAACAATTAACGGCGTATTCCAGCAACTGCCAGTAGGTCATGAGTTTGTTGCGATTGACGTTCCACCGGCTTTCGCTGGTCGCGTATCGGTGGTGGGCGAAGTCGAAGAGCAAGAGCTTGAAGTTGCCACGCCAGGTGCCGACGATAAACCTTCAGAGCAGGCAGAGCAGGCAGGAACCACCGCTAAATCAAAAAAGGCGAAATAACCATGGCAACCCCGCTTACGCCAGAAGAAATTAAAGGCTTCCTCGCTGAGTTGGGTTACTCCATCCCGGGCGCGCTGCTGGAGCCGATTCTCTGCGTGGTTAACAAAATCATCCCGTGCCTCGACGGCGCAGGGCATGACGAGTGCACCTCGAAGCTGATCCTGATGTATGCAGCAGCACTTATGGCTACGTCGTCCGGCGCACGCCGCATCAAATCGCAGGGTGCGCCGTCTGGTGCGTCCCGCTCGTTTGAGTACGGTGATGACAGCATTACCTGGCTGCGCGACTCGCTGGCCCGTCTCGATACCAGCGATTGCGCCAGCGAGTTGCCGATCAGCGCCGGAAACAGTGTCGGCCTGTTCATGGTGGTCGGAGGCTGCTGATGACGTACAAATCAGTTAAGCACGGGCTACCTCGTTCGTTTACCCGCGTATGGGTTGAAACCGACACCGGACGGGAAACTACCGGCTACGTGAAATCGGATGGCGAGTGGCATATCAACTGCGCGCGCATCCGGGCGACTGGCGCGAAGGTGCTGCGCTGGAAGGAGGGCTGATGTCATCGGTAGCGAACTGGTCATATACCGCCACGGCGACTATCTGGCGAAAGCTGGAAGGCAATGATGAATACGGCGATCCGCTTGGCTATGCCGAACCTGAGCAAATCCTCTGTGATTATGAGGGCGGCCTCAGCAAGAAGTTAGCCAGCCTTGGCGCTGAAATCGTTGTGAAGAATACCGTCTGGACGGAGTTCGCGCTGGCGGCCGCCGGTGATTACCTGATGATTGGCGTTTCGACAGAACCCGACCCGGTTATGGCCGGTGCCGACGAGGTGCGGCAGGTTATCCGTTACGCCGACACGTTCGAGCGCCTGGCTGATGATTATGCCGTCATTACTGGGATTTGATAAACCTGTGTAATAATGGACAAAATTCATTAAACGGAATGGCGTGTGATGGGGTTTGATTACTGGCTGGTAATAGGGTGCTCGCTCCTGTTCGGCCCGATTGCTTTAGTGGAGGCTGTCGCATACGTAAGGCGGGGGATTTACACTAAAACATTCAAAGGGACTAGGCGGAGAGAATACATTCACAAAAACATGCAGCCAATGGAGTACTGGTTTAGTGTGATTTGTCACTTCGCAATGAGTTTCGCGATGATTGGACTTGGGTTATGGTTTCTGGACTACATTCCATTTTTCCATGATTTTTATTCTGAAATGCGCGCGATGTTACCCTTTTAGCGTTATTCATAACCATCTTCATCAAAAACACAAACACTCAACTGATAGAAGCCTCGCCCCGGCGAGGTTTTTTATTGCCTGGAGAAAGCCATGGGCATCAAAGTGAAGGGCATTAGCCAGGCGAAGAAAAACCTTAATGCTCTGGTTGGTGACATTCAGGGGAGAAAGGTCGTTAGAGCCATGCAATCAGCTTTGATTATTGGCGGATCTCAGGCTGCGCTCTATACCCCGATCGATACATCAACCCTCATAAATAGCCAGTTCCGCGAGATCACTGTAAATGGCAATCGCGTGACGGGCCGGGTGGGTTATTCAGCTAACTATGCTGCATACGTCCATGACCCAAGCGTACCTCAGAACTTCCGCCGGGCGACGGCCAGGAAGGAGTTTTTAACCAAAGGGTTTGAAGACACGCAGCGACAGATTGATGCTGTGATCGCCAAGGAAATGTCTCTATGAATCCTCCTATGTATCAGCGAGTCAGGAACATGTTTGGAGATGCCGGGCTTACTAACGGTTTCCTGGTTCAGCTTCTTAATTTCAATGACCCGAATGACCTTTCGAAAGCGATTATGGTGTTCAGGCCAAATGGCGGAACCCCCATCAGAAACGACCTCGGGAACGATAACTATGTCCTGGTCGATGTGATCGGCGCAAAGGACAAAAACCAGGCGGCGGCAACGGCAGCTCAGTCAATCCTTGATTACGTTCAGGCAAATCCTCACGCAGAAGAATGCGTGGGTAAGATCGAAAACATGGGTGCTTATCCAACTCCAGTAACGACGGAGGAGGGGAGGATTGTCCTGAGATTACAGTTTTCCTGCACTTTCGGGGACTGAAAAAAATCATCAACACAAGGTCGCCATCTGGCGGCCTTTTTTTATACATAAAAGAGGTCAAAGATGGCTAATTGCCAAAACTCCAACGAAAGGGTATTCGGCTCAGCAACAGTGCTGGAGCTGGCCTATGGTTGCCCAGACGCGCGGCCTACAGAAGACGACTGGAAGGCTCTCGGTGCGGGAACCAGTAAGGGGCTGGATTTCGCTCCAAACTCTGTCACCTCTGATGCAGACGATACTGCGGGATGGGTAGAAAACATCATCACCAACGCAGACGCGACAATCAGTTTTGATGGTGAAGTGCGGAAACACGACAAACTTGACCAGTTCGGTTATGGCAATCTGGTGAAGTACTTCACCGATGAGATCAATGCCAAGCGCCAGCCGACGCTATGGGCACGTATCGCTATCGGTCCAATCGAGTTTTCGGGCTATATGGTGATTTCTAACCTTACGCCAGCAGATGGCGGAAGTAACGACATCATCACGTTTACCGTTGAGTTCAAAGTATCTGATGGCACTACTGTTCAGGTTGTTAATACGGACGCCACGCCTTCAACGCCGTTGGCATTCTCCAAAGATTTGCCAGCGACTAAAGCTGCCGATGCAGACAACGACGTCGTTCTTGATGTTGACGTAACAGGCGGTCGCCCAACTTACAGCTACAAATGGTTCCTTGGCAGCACTCAGATCGATTCAACTGCAAACCCTACGGCGGCAACAGCCACGCTCCTGCTGCTTGGAGTTACAACCGCATCGAGTGGTAGCTATCGCTGTGAGGTCACGGATAGCGACGGAAATAAAATCACCTCAACTACCTGCGTTCTCACTGTTACCGCATAGCGAACATTACAAAGGCTGTCGGCTGGCAGCCTTGATAATGACCGTTGATCAGGGAATACCATGACTGCTTTGAGAGAAATTGGCGAAATAGGCATAAGTGACAGCCGTGAAGGCGGAAAAGATTACTTGTTACGACCGTCTTTCGAGGCAATCACAAGGATCGGTGAGCCGCATGAAATTGTTGAGATATACGCTGATATTCATGGTCGCGAGGCGGAATTATTAATTGCAGCATGCGCAGATGCTTTTGGCGGTTTACCTGACTGGATGGGGCCAGCGATGCGCAGGGTTTCAGATCGCCTGCTAACAAAAGCCATGGATGTTTTACAGGCGTGCTCATACGAAGATTTAACGCCGATTGTAGGCCAATGGGATGAGGTTGAAGGACAGTTTTCTTATTCGCCCGGCCTCATGCCTCAGTCAGATATTGTCATCTTTGCTCAGCATCTTTTACAGCATGGCGTAACAGGTAAAGCGAAGACTCGGAAACTCCAGCGCCATGAATCGTCTGGCGGCACTACAGAATTTAACGCCATTGAATACATCAACGCAGCAAGGATCCACTTCAGTATAAGCCTGGATGAAGCGCGCCGTCTGACCATGACTGAATTTCAGGCGTTGCTGTCAGAGAAATATCCGGATCAGAAAGGCCTAACCAAAGAAGAATACAGCGCAGTTGCTGATGATTTTCTGGCTAAACAGGCGGCAAGAAGGGCCGCAGCGAAAAAATAACTCCCGGCTATTGCGTGGGATAATCCACAGGAGAAATATCAATGGCTGGTGAGGAACAAGTAGGCAATATCGTCTATCAGGTGCAGATGGATGTTGCGAATCTGATTGAGGCACAGCGCAAAGTAAATGAGCGCCTTGAGAAGATGAGTGGTGGAGCGTCAAAGGCAGCCAGCAAATTTGACCAACTCCAGACCAGCATAAACAAAGTTGCCGGGGCCATAGCTGCATCGATAGTTGTTGACTGGGGGCGTGCATTCCTCGTTGCTGCTGACAATATGAGTCAGTTAAACGCGCGTATAGAGAGGCTCACTGGCAGCGCAGCGACAGCCTCGCAAACTATGCAGAATATGATGCGCATCAGTTCGGCAACGGGTGGTTCGCTACAGGATACAGCAAAGCTGTGGGAGACTCTCAGCACGGCGTTGCGCGATACCGGCGCGACGAACGGCCAGATCATCCAACTCACCGAGACGCTTCAGAAAATCGGTCGCATTGGCGGATCCTCTTCCGAAGAAATGGCGAATGCTCTTCGTCAGTTCGGCCAGTCAATTTCATCCGGTACGGTTCGGGCGGAGGAGTTCAACTCCATCCTTGAGCAAATGCCGGAACTGGCGCGCCAGATTGCCGCCGGGATGGGTGTAAGCATCGGAGAGCTTCGTCAGCTGATGCTGGACGGGAAACTGACGGCAGAAGATGCTCTCAACGCCATTCAGAAGCAAACCGGCTCAGTGAATGCAGAGTTCGAGAAACTCCCGCGCACGCTTTCACAGGCTAATACCGCGCTGACAAACTCATTCCTGTCGATGATTGACTCTGTTAACCAGGCAACAGGTGCGAGTAACGGCCTGGTGGCAGTCATCGATTCAATGACTGCTGCACTCGACCGGCTGGTGGGTAAAGCGGCGTCGGCAGATGCTCAGATATCGGATCTGAACAGCACCGCAGAAATGTTTACTCGCCGCGCGCGCACCTGGTCATGGCTTGGGCTTGATGGCTGGGAGGCGCAAAACAAAGCGCTGGCCGGGCTGAGTAATAAAGCCGCCATGCTGGTTGGCGACCTGGCCGCTGTTTCCAAAGCATCGCAGACCGCGGCTAACACAAAGCCGATCGAGATTAAAACTACCGCCTCAGCTACAGGCGGCAAAGCGAAAGGCGGAAAGTCTTCGGCACAGAAAGAAGCTGAGCAATACGCCAAAGCTCAAGAAACTGTTAATCAAAAGCTGGATGAACTGAGGCAGAAGGCCGAGCTGTCAGCTGGCAGTGTCGGTGAACTGTCGAGAGCGCAGGCCGTGCTTAATGCGCAACAGTCTCTCGGTAACACAGCCACGCAGGAACAACTTCTGCTGGCCGGGCAACTGGCAGGAAAAGCCTGGGACAATGCCAACGCATTGCGTGAGCAGGCCAAGGCTGAACGGGAGCGCACTGAGGCAGCCAATAAGTTCAGCACCATCCAGGGAAAAACCAGTAAAACTGCCGGGCTGGATAGTCAGTATCAGAAAGACATTGCTGACATCCAGCTTTACGCCCAGCTTTACCCGCAGAAGATCGGGGAGGCTGAGGCAGCGCGTGCAGCTATCGAGCAGCAGTATCGTGATCAGCGTAACGCTGCGATGTGGGAAGAATGGGCGCAACAGAACGCGGCCACTCAGGCAGCGGCGGCGGCATTTACCGCATTCGGCAATAATGCCTCTAACACTCTGACAGGTCTTATCACCAAAAGCATGGACGCTGAAGAGGCAGCTAAATCTTTAGGAAGAACTGTTTTAAATAGCCTAGTAAACACATTTGTGCAGATGGGCGTCGAGTGGGTGAAGTCGGCCATTATGGGCCAGACGGCCACTACCGCGGCGGTTGCAGCATCCACCACGGCACAGGCAGCAGGCATCGCAACCACGACGGCGACTTCGACGGCAGCGGCAGCGGCTACTACGGCGGCATGGACTCCTGCGGCCATCATGTCATCCGTGGCTTCATTCGGTGGTGCTGTTGCTATTGGTCTTGGCGCAATGGCTGGCATCCTGGCACTGTCAGGCAAACGCAAGAACGGCGGCCCTGTGTCGGCTGGCGGAATGTATCAGGTCGGCGAAGGCGGCATGCCGGAGATTTACCAGGCCAGTACCGGTAAGCAGTACATGATACCGGGCGATAATGGCAGGGTGATCAGCAACAAGGACATGACTTCGGGTGTAGGGGGTGGCGCTCCGGTTCTCAACATCTACAACTACTCATCCGCCTCTGTAGATGCTCAGGCTACACAGAACGGTGATGGTTCATGGACGCTTGAGGCTTTCATCGCTGACATGAATAACGGTGGCCCGGCGAGCAACGCCATTACCAGTAACATGAACGTTAAACGCACGCCAAGAGGGCAGGGCTGATGCCAATTATCGACTATCCCGACTGGCTGCCGCTGGCGCAGAAAGCCAGCAAAAACATGACTCTCGATACCGGGTTCCAGACCGATCAGCCAGCGGTCGGCCCGGCTATCTTCGAGAATCAAACCGACGACCTGAAAGTGACCTGGTCGCTGACGTGGATCTTCACTCTGGCTGAGGAGCGAGCATTCCAGCAGTGGCTGCGCAGCCCAAACTATCTCAACCGGGGCTTGAACTGGTTCCGGATGAATATCAATCTTGGCGGCAGTGGCCTGCAATTGCAGGAGCTTCACTTCACGCAGATGCCGGTGCAAACCAGTATCGACGGCGGGGTGGTAACCTGGACGGGAACCGTAATTGCCAACCATCTGCACAACGCCGACGACGAGTTTGACGACATCATTGTTGAGTTGCCGCCGCCATGGGATTCGTGGCTGGATATCGTTGTCACGGGTTATCCGGACGGTCGCGATCCGGAATCACTACCGAGGGTTCCGTAATGCCGAGCTTCAGGGAGTACAAGCAGAAACGCCCGACGCGCGGACTGTACGACACCATTACGTTCTACCACCCCTCCTTTGGTTACGTCCGCCTGGTCGATAAGCAGTTCTTCCCGAAGACGCTCGGCGGCCAGACGTACACGCCAGCGCGCTTTGAAATCGAAGAGAGTCAGCAGAGTGGTACTCCGGTTATCGACGCGACGGTGAAGCTTGGGCGGCTGTCGTCGGATATCAAAGCGCTGATGAAACAGTGGAAGGGTGCGGCCAGGCTGACTGCCATCACGGCCACGCGGCAGATCTTCGACAGCGGCGACGTGTCGGTGCCGATTAAGTCGTGGCAGCTTTACGTCAAGACGGTGGATATCGATGCTGATGCCGCATCGGTCACGCTCTCCGTCACCAACCCTCTGAATAACAATATTGGTCGCCTTTATGATCCAGTCGAGTACACGGGACTTCAGTACCTCTGATTTTATCAGCAGGATGATCGGCGTGCCGTGGGCTAACCGGGCCTGTACGTTCGAAAAGGTGGATTGCTGGGGGCTGGTGGTGCTGTATTACCGGCACGTTCTCGGTATAGAGCTGCACCAGACACCGGACTACGAAGCCGGGGCCGACTTCTTCACCTGCTATCAGGGCGACGTCGTCTTCTGGCGCCAGGTCGACAAGCCAGTAGAGGGCGGGATATTCGTCGGATACCGCGGTGTGCAACCGGCGCATGTTGGGCTGGTGCTTAACAGACAGGCGCTGCACTCGCGAGGCGAAAGTGGAAGCGTACGCATGGACTCGTTGCTGGTCATTCAGCGGGCATTCACCAAAGTGGAGTTTTTCGAATATGGCGCTGGTTGAGATATCGAATTTTCCAGGAACGCCTAAGCTGCGTTGCAGGGTGCCAAACGGCACCCTTTTTCATGACTGGCTGGTGGCCAATGACGCTACATTTCATCGTGATCTGATGATCGTCCGCAACGGAGTTAAGCTGGGCGAAGATGATGAGCTGGCGTTTGAGTTGAGCGAGCTGGACCACATCCAGATATTCGACCAGCCGAAAGGCATTGTCGGCGACATCCTAAGCCCGATCTTTAAAGTAGTTGGCCAAGTATTTTCGTTCCTGGCACCGAAACCGGCCATTGCAAACAGCGGCGGCAATACGGTCGACTCACCCAACAATAGTCTGACCGGTCAGACAAACACCGCGCGCGTTTACAAGGCCAAGCCGGACATTTACGGGCAGATTCGTTCTTTCCCGGATCTGATTCAGGAGTCGGTATTTGAATACGTGCACCAGACGTCTACAGACGGCGGCCTGAAGTACGTTACAGAGTGGATGTGCGTCGGGATCGGCAAATACGATTACGAGTCCGTGCGCTACTCAGAATCCAGCCTGGGCTCTCTGGCCGGTGCCGAATTCCAGTTCTTCCAGCCTGGCGAAGTTATCCCGCAGATCGTCGAAGGTTACGGGTTCGATGACGTAGACGGCCAAGAGGTTCCAGGGCAGAACGAAGCCAGCGACTTCCCTATAGAAACAGCAACGGCAAACACGGTGGTCAGCGGAACGTATTCCGGCGGACAGATAGCGATGAAAATCGTGAAACAAGCTGAGTTCGATTACTTTATGGGCCTGGTGCTGCCGCACGCTGTGACTTTTACCATCAACGTTACGTACAACACAGCATCAGGCAGCGTCACCACTGACGCAAATTTCTCCGGCACGTTGATTTCCGCCGTTGAAACAAACGATGGCGCTGTGGTTAACCCGGTGCGCTGGTACACGTTTACGATGAACCAGCTGGAGGGGCCGCAGGACATCCCGGCTAACGCCACGATCAACACAACGAAGTTCATCCTGAACGATAACGAGGCACTGGTGGTCGGCCCGTTCTTCTCCCCGGTAGAGTCGACGCAGCTGTGGCTGCACACGCAATCCAGTCTGGGCGGGAAGAAAGAGACGAACTGGAAGGTTGTCATCTGGAAAATCGACGACGACTACAACCAGGTGCCGGGAACGCAGCAGACGTTTACGTACCGGCAGACGACGCCGCACCAGTCGACGAGTGAGGTATTTTATCGCACTGACAAGATCACACCGACGGGCGGCTTCGGGAAGTACGCGGTCAGCTTCCAGCGCACGGACAACTCTGGCGACGCGTCACTTCTGAAGGTCGAAGAGATCCACAGCATTAACATCCGTACGAATGTCGTCCACCCGACCGACACGCTGGTGCGCGTAAAAGTCAGGGCGACAGAGAATGCCCTGGGCAGCCGCGAGCGCAAATATAACGCCCTGGTGACGCGCCACACCATCACTTACGACCTGGAGACGCAGGCAGTGGATTACACACTGCGGCCGTCGCGCTCGTTCGCTGATGCGGTTGCGCATACCTGGCTGATTATGGGCGAGCAGCCGGTAAGCAGCATTGACCTGTACGGGCTGTATTCGATCGCTGAAAGCCTTCCTGATGAGCGACTGGGTTACTTCGACTATACGTTCGACGACGAGAACGACTCACTGGGCGACCGGGTGCAGGCGATCTGCAATGCGGCATCTGTTGTGGCGTACTGGGATGACGGCGTACTGACATTTACCCGTGATCAGAAAGTTGACTACCCGGCGGCCGTATTCAACCGGGCCAACATGAAGACGGACGAGTACAAAATGACGTACGAGGCCACGCTTCCTGGCGGCTACGACGGCGTACAGGTGTCCTACGTCCACCCGACCACGAACAATAAGACGTACATCAACTACCGCGTGCTGAACGGCGCCATCGTTGAGCAGGAAGCGGAGAATCCGAACAAGCTGGAAATAGTCGGCTTCCGTAATGAATATCAGGCCCGGGAGCGCGCATTACGCGAAACCAAGCGCCTGATCTACTCCCGGGTGAAGATGAACGCAAAGGTGTTCGAGGACGGGATTATCCAGGTTGGGAGCGTCATCCAGATGCCGGACATCTACGATAGCAACCAGCAGCAAGGATACCTGAAAGGGCGAACTGGTAATTATTTCGATACCAGCGAGCCGATTACTTTCTCAGGAGAGATGTTTGTGCTGGTGACTGACAGTCTAGGAAATCCGACACTGCGTTATCCAGCCTCGCCTCGACCTGATACCAGTTATGGATTTATCGCTTCTGTTCCAGATATCGACCTAAATTTCTGGGATGGGGATGAAGTGCAGCTTCCGTCTCGCTATCTCATAGCGACGGTGGAGGAACTGGACAGTCAGCTATGGACGGTCAACAGCATCAAACCGAACACAGATAACACTGTATCTCTGACAGTCGCGGAATACAGCGACGCCATCTACGAATAAGCCCCATCCCAACAAACAACACCCGGCCTCGCGCCGGGTTTTTTATGGAATTAATATGGCTACTACACCTACAAACCTGCCAGTGCCAAGTGAATCACCACGCGATCTGAAGTTCAATGCCGGCAAAATCGACGAGTTCGTTACCTCTATGGGATGGACTTATACCGATCGCTTCGGCAATCAACACTACACCGTTGAAGGTATCAATTATCTTTCTCAGCAGGCTATGGCAGCGTTCGGTTACGTTATCCTCACAGGTAAAACGTTTACTACTGGCACAACTATTAACGAGCCTAATGAAGTACTGCTTAATACTGCCGACGGTGAATATTACAAATGGACTGGGTCATTTTTATCTGGTCCAAAGGTAGTTCCTGCGAACTCAACTCCAGAAAACACTGGAGGTATCGGTCCGGGTGCATGGCTGTCCGTAGGTGATACTACTGCGCGTCAATACGTTGATATGCGAACAAATACGTTCAATGTTGAATATTTCGGCTTCAAGACTGGTATCGGGCAAGATATCTCAAGGCTTTTGACAGCGTTCGATCAGGCTGATGAGTTAGTATTTAGCGGTGGAATATACTATGTTGATGATTTTGAGATGCCTTCATCAGCAAGGTGTAAAACGATAACCATACTCCCTGGTTCAGAAGTGCGCCAGATTGGTTATAACTGCATCTTCAACGTCACGGATTATTTCACTATAAATCTAATTGGTGGCGGCATCTGGCACGGGGGGCTGAAAAAAGCGTTGGTTACGGCTGATGCTGCTGTAGGCGCAAATTCATTCACAGTAGATGATGCAAGTGTATTCCAGGTTGGGGATATGATAACCACATCATTCCTCATTCCAGATGGTGATGTTAATACATGGAAATGGAGTAACTCATCCTCATATGGACAATTCAACTATATCACAGCTATATCTGGAAATACCATCACAGTTCTGAATCCTGTTGAAAACCGTACTCTCATGCGCAACGTGTGGGTTGGAAACTGGAGATTTGGTATGGCTGGCCTGGAGTTCCGAGGGTCTGGAAAAGCCAAGATAATTGGTGGCAAGATGCAGGAATTCAAAACATATGGCTTAACTTGCCGAAATGTGGACGTTACCGTGGAAGGTACGGAAATTACTGGCATGACCATTGATTGCATCTACGTAATTGGATCTGCCAACTTCACAATGCGTAACTTCAGATTTGAAGGTTGCTACGACTTTGGAAAGCTTGGCATCCAGCACACCAGTACTGGTCGTGTCACTCTCCAAAACGGATACTGGAGGCGTGGTAACTTTGACGCAGATATTAATCATGCTAATCAAACTAACGTCTCTAAATTCGGTAAAGTTATATTAGATAGAGTTACCTGCGTAGGAACATCAACACTTCCTCTGTCCGGTGACCAGGTTGACACTATAACTGGGCAGACAGCTAACCAGTTATTTGGTGGGCGTGTTAACCCTGCGCGTATTTTCTGTAGCGCTAGTTCTGCAAGTACAGACTTTAATACAGAAGGGTTTGAAGCAATCAATGGTACACAGTTCCTGGATTACCAACGCACAACTTACGGTGTAGAGGGGGCTTATTCAGGAAATATCACAATTGACTCTCTTATTCTTCGTGGCGTTATTACAACTGGCTCACTCTTTCACCTTCAGGTTGCTTCTGGAAAAACTGTTATTGTACGAGCGCATGAACTTCGTGATTTAAGTGTAACGCGAAAATATACTGTTAATTACTACCCACTATTCTATATATCAGGAGGCTTCCTTACATTTTCCGGATTGCTTAAGTATGATAATGGTGGGTATGCCAGTGCGGATCATCGCATTGAGACAGAAAATGCGTACATCCCTGAAATGGAAATCACAGGTTCTGGAAATACTATTCTTGTATCACCCACCTTCATCGACACCATGCTAATTCGATCTGCATCAGTCACCAAGATGGGGACGGGGCAACGCAACGACTTTACTAGTCTCGTCCTCCTTCAGGGGGGGGCAATCACAGGTGATTTGAAGACGTATCCTTCCCGTTTGCAGAGGCTTAGATCTGTAGATATCGATTTTAACGCTAATGACTCAACAAGCTGGGTAACTTTGTACACTAACTCCGATAGTCTCACGTCCGTTGATTTAAGGATACAATTGGCTCCCAGGAAGACCATTAACGCATCCGCTGGAATAATCGGAACTATAGGGGCCAAGTTGAATAAGAATGGCGCTTCAGTTCCGGTTTTAACTAACGCATCTACGTATCTGTCAGCAGCTGCTGGAAATATAGCTTTCTGGGAGGGCAAGGTTATAGGTACGCAAGGGGCTATTTCAGACGGCACTGTAGCCCTAAGATGCTTGGCTTCTGGGGAGGTACAAATAAACATTAACTCTGCCAGTCTCACTAACTGCACAGCATTTGTCGCAGGAGTCTAAAAAAAGGCCCTTTCGGGCCTTCATTTAGTCCTTACCTGATATTGAGTTCATATTATAGAATCTAGCCGCCCACATATTCATCCATGAATTTTTACGATGTGTTAAGTATATTGCATTTTTATAAGCGTTAGCTTGTGATTTAGGTTTGGAAATCATCGGAACAACTATGTCAGAACCAGGTTGGGAATCATGTATTACATTCACCTGAATCATCAGTTCTTTATAAGTGTTGTAAATATCAGTTGCTGCATAGGTATAGGTAGCAACAAATGATGTGTATAAAGAAAATGCTAATGCTTTAAATAATACAGAGGAAGGGCTAATCTTGCATATGTAATGAATCAATAATATTGAAAGCATGATAGCTGCCCCAAAAGCAGTTCTTTCAGGAAATGACGGCGCAGCCACCATACTATATATTGATGCAAAATGCCCAGTAAGAAATATTATGGTGAAATCCACATCTCTTTTGGAAACTATATTTTTGTATATGCATACAACAAATAGTAATATAAACAGCGTATAAAACGGCAAAAATAAAGAAATGTTTGATTGCAACACATCATAAAAATGAGAGGCGAATATTTCTAAAGAGAAGTGACTGCCTCCTCTCTTTTGCGATCCAGGGGAGCTCATCATTAGTGCAAATCCCGCAATTGAAAGAGCGGTTCCGATCAATTTCCACCAACTAATCCTTCCATTTCTAATGTATTCTAAAAATACTATCATTAAGACGATAAGGGCTGATGCTGGCCCACTGTTTTCATTTGTAGCCCCAGCAAGGAAGCTCAAAGCTAGGTACAAAATAAGTGTTAATGCTCCAGGCCTCTTCTCACGCATACTTATCAGTATGAATGTTGTGTAAATAATAGACATCCACAAGTAATTCATTGACCCAGAAACCCAAAGAACCGATGAGCCAAATTCCGGAACAATAAGCCATAACGTCATGAATGTAATTAGAACTGCAAAGCCAGTTTCATTAATATTTGAAATTGACTTTACTACCATTAAAACTAGTATACCTATTGTAATAAAAGCGATTGTATTGAAAATATCGAATATTGATTTATCGAATTGCATGAAAAATTGAACAAGCGAGTGAGCCACGAATCGTCCATTCCATATCTCATAGTGTCGAATTTGAGAGTAAAGTATTGAAATGATACCGTTAATTGGAACGGCGCTTGGAGATGGGTTTGTTTGGTATACAAATCTATAAACAAAGTCGTCAGCAACATAAAGCGTCATATGATTCAATGAATAAATCAATATAAAGACAGTGCATATTACAACTAAGGAAAGAATGTTTTCTTTTATCAACTTGCTGATCATTTCATTTTTCCTCCATCCTTGACTATGTATCTAGGTCTCATTTTCACTTCAATGTATATCCTTCCAATGTACTCCCCAAGCACACCAATACCGATCAACTGAATGCCACCAAGGAAAAGAATAGATACAAGTAAAGATGGATAACCACTAACAGAATTACCGAACACCAACGTGTCGAAAATCATCCACGCCCCGTAGATGAATGCCACCCCAGCAACGAGCAGGCCGATGTAAGTCCACATACGAAGAGGGAATGTAGAGAAGCTGGTGATCCCTTCAAGTGCCAAATTCCACAACTTCCAACCGTTAAATTTCGTACTTCCTGCTACGCGTTCTGCGCGTGCATATTCAACGACATCGGTGCGGCCGCCAACCCAGCTCAACACTCCCTTCATGAAAAGGTTGCGCTCTGGCATGAGCTTAATATTTTCAACAACATCACGCGACATCAGGCGGAAGTTACCAACGTTTTCTTCGATCTGCGGGTTGCTGATTTTGTTATGGAGCTTATAGAACCATTCAGCTGTCTTGCGCTTCAGTCGGCCATCTGTTGAGCGGTCAGAACGTTTAGCAAGAACCATATCAGCCCCGGCCTGCCATTTCTCAATCAAATGAGGAATGACTTCGATAGGGTCCTGCAAATCTACATCAATCGGGATAATCGCTTCACCGGTCGCGTGGTCAAGGCCGGCGAACAGAGCGGGCTCTTTACCGAAGTTTCTTGTGAATGACAGCGGGACCACAAGCGGATCCGAAATAGCAAGCGCGTTGATAATTGATTCTGTAGCATCTTTGCTGCCGTCATTGATGAAGACTATCTCAACTTCATGCTGCTGAAGCCCTTCAAATTCCCGAACCGTTTTATAAAAAATAGGTATCGCGTCTTCTTCGTTGAAGACGGGAACGACGAGAGAAATTTTCATTTCGCATCCCTAAAGACAATGAACTTTGAATAAATAAACCCGCACACCAGGCTGATGGCGGAGAAAAGAATGAGAGTCACGATCGGAGCCATACCGGACTTATCTGCGGCCCAACCAACAGCTGCGCTCAGGGTTCCCATAAACCCTACATACACCATGTAGCGCATCGTAGTTGTCGATGACTTAAAGGTGAACCTGGCGTTTGCAAAGAAGCTGAAAGACACTGCCACGACGAATCCGGCGAAGTTACCAAGCGCCTGACCTGTGTGAAACACGTATATGCAAATAGCGAACACAACCCAGTGAATGAGCGTGTTTATGACGCCGATTGATGTGTACCTGGCAAATAACTTTAACATGATATAAATCAGTAAATTCTGAAAGGTCTGAAGTGTAGCACTACAAAGACTATTGATCGATACCGTCGATCGATAATACTGTATACATATACAGTAACTATCGGAGGTGAGTATGGGATTCCCGAGCCCGGCTGCTGATTACGTTGAAAGTCGCCTGTCACTTGATGAGGCGCTTATCATGAAACCTGCTGCTACGTACTACATGCGGGCGGGTGAGACTATCTACAGATGCGGCATCATGAAAGATGCGCTCCTTGTCATCGATTCGTCGCTTAAGCCGTGTGACGGCTCGCTGCTTATCTGTGACTGCAACGGTGAGTTTAAAGTAAAGAGGTATCGCACATACCCGCATCCGCATCTGGAGAATGTGGCGAACGGGAGAAAGGAGAGGCTGCCTGGTAACGACGAGGGTATCAGTGGGGCGCTACCAATATTCGGGGTAATCACGTACATCATCAACGATGCGCGGACAGGTGAGTTTGATGATTGCCCGGTGATGTAGAAAGGAAATTACACAGCTATACCATGAGGCATGGCTGTGTACTCTCTGTGTCACAGTTGTGTCATGCATGGATGAATCAGAAGGAAATACGACAGCAAGTAATGACACGTTATGACACAAACGCGGTGCGAGCGCGGAAAAACCAATGATATTACAGTGTGTTAAACAGTACTCTACGTTCTTCTAAGCCGTAGGTCGTAGGTTCGAATCCTACAGGGCGTGCCATTAAATTTCACAGATTGCCGCCTGCGCGACGTCCTGCTGATTTTCTCCATGAAATACCCCTCGCGAAAGTAGCGTTAACGCACATTTTTCACAGCACAATTGACTGTTATAACAGTATTTTTCTTACCCTATGGCAATTTTGCTATTCCTCTACCATGCTCATATCACCTCACTCTTACTCGTGGGGCTTTTCGTAGTTGCTGATTAATCTCAAGGAAAAAGGTTATGAAAAAAACGACTGCTATTTTGATGGGCACTGCATTTCTGTTTACCACCAATACCTTTGCGGCTGAACTGCTGACGAAAAACGAGTTTGAGAAAGTGGAATCACAGTATGAAAAAATCGGTACGGTTAGCACTTCCAATGAAGTCTCGGTAGACGACGCGAAAAAAGAGCTGATCGAGAAAGCCGATAAAGAAGGTGCTGATGTTCTGGTGCTGACTTCCGGTAATACCAACAACAAAATTCACGGTACCGCCGATATTTTCAAGAAAAAATAATGCCTTAGCAACCACCCCTATTTCGGGGTGGTTGCGCGCCATACCTCCCGCCAGCCTTGTTTCTTGTCTCTTCTCGCTCAGAGATGTCCGTTGACACTTGATTACGCATTCATAATGCGTATAGTTCTCATTTGCATTTCTTTTAATAACTTTTAAGGCCCGACAACGGGTCATTTTTGAGCGCACGTTAAGAGCTCATTATGAACAACACCACAATGCACAAAACGCTGCTGGCGATTGCCATCGGCGCGGTTACACACTCCGCTTTTGCGGCGGATGAGAAAAAAGAGGACACCATCGTGGTCCAGTCCACGGCGGGGAGTGATTTCAAACCCGGTGGTGACCAGCTGCTTCCAGCCTTCCTCGACGGCCAGGTGGCGAACGGCGGGCGCATGGGTATGCTCGGTCAGCAGAACGCCATGGACGTGCCGTTCAACATCATCAGCTACACCTCGAAGCTGGTGGAAGATCAGCAGGCAAAAACCATTGCTGACGTGGTTGCCAACGACGCGGGCGTGCAATTTGTTCAGGGTTACGGCAACAGCGCGGAAACCTTCCGCATTCGCGGCCTGAAGTTTGACGGCGACGATATGACCTTTGGCGGATTGTCCGGGGTGCTGCCGCGTCAGGTGGTGGATGCCCAGATGGTCGACCGTATCGAGATCTTCAAAGGGGCCAACTCCCTGATGAACGGCGCCGCAAGCTCCGGCGTGGGCGGGATGATCAACCTTGAGCCCAAACACGCGGGCGACACCCCGCAGGCGAAAGTGGGCGTTGACTACACCTCGGATTCCCAGATTGGCACCACGCTGGATGCGGGTCGTCGCTTTGGTGATAACGACCAGTTTGGCGCGCGCGTGAACCTCGTGCATCGCGAAGGCGAAACCGGCGTGCCGAACGACCGCCGCCGCACCACGCTGCTCTCCACCGGCCTGGATTACAAAGGCGACCGCTTCCGCACCTCGCTGGACCTGGGCTACCAAAAAAAAACCTTCCACGGCAGCCCAACCAGCGTCAACATCTCGGCGGTGGACTTTGTGCCTGAACCGCCGAAGAACGATCGTAACTTCTCACAGAAGTGGGCCTACAGCGATATCGAAAACGAGTTCGGGATGTGGCGCAGCGAGTATGACATCACCGATAGCTGGACGGCATATACCGGTCTCGGCGCGCAGCACGCGCACGAAGAAGGGATCTACAGCGCGCCGAAGCTCCTCGATAAGAGCGGTAATGCGACGGTCAGCCGCCTTGATACCAACCGCATCAGCGATTCCGTCAGCGGCATGGCGGGCATTCGCGGTAACTTCACTACCGGCTTCGTCTCGCACAAGGTGAACGTCGGGTATTCGGCGATGACCAAAAACGAAAAAATCGCGTGGAAAATGTCGGCCGCGGCGGATAATCCGACCACCAACATCTACCACAACACCGGCGTGGCTATGCCGGACAGCAGCAACTTCAGCGGCTCTGGCGGCAAATACAGCGATCCGCTGACCAGCGGGCGCACCCGCACGCAGGGCTGGCTGCTGAGTGATACCCTGGGCGTGCTGGATGACAAGCTGCTGTTCACCGCAGGCGCACGTCATCAGAAAGTTGTCATCCGCGGGTACAACAAAATCACCGGCGCGGAAAACGACGCGGACGGTTTCGACGGCAGCCGCTGGATGCCAACCTACGGCGTAGTCTATAAACCGTGGGAGGAAATTTCCCTCTACGCCAACCACACCGAGGCGTTACAGCCCGGTGAAACTGCGCCGAACACTGCTACTAACTACGGCCAGAGCACCGGTATCGTGCACTCTAAGCAGAACGAAGTGGGCGTAAAGGCGGACTTTGGCCGCGTGGGCGGCTCCCTGGCGCTGTTTGAGATCAAAATGCCGTCGGCGATCCTTGACGACAGCGGTCACTACGGCCTGGATGCAGAACAACGTAACCGCGGCGTGGAGCTGAACGTCTTCGGCGAGCCAATGCTTGGGATGCGTCTGAATGCCAGCGCCACCTGGTTGCAGGCCGAGCTGACCAAAACCAAAAACGGCGTCAATCAGGGCAACGATGCGATCGGTATTCCGAGCTTCTACGCCGTGCTGGGCGCAGAGTACGATATCAAGCCGATTGAAGGCCTGACGGCGACCGCACGCGTTAACCACTCCGGCACGCAGTATGCCGATCTTGCGAACACCAAAAAGCTGGACAGCTACACCACGCTGGATCTGGGCATGCGCTATCGCTTCGCGGTGAACCACAATGAAAACCAGATGACCGTGCGGGCAGGCATCGACAACGTGACTAACGAGAACTACTGGTCAAGCGTGGACGATTCCGGTACTTACATCACTCAGGGCGAGCCGCGTACCTTTAAGGTCTCGGTTGGCTACGAGTTCTAAGCGTTCCACCTCGTTATCCGGGGCAGGGACGCCCCAATCCCTTCGTTGTCGTGTTATAAAATTGTAATAAAAGCTTCTTACACTGGTCGCCACATCCTTACCTCTTGGCCAATGACAGGAAGCCGCTATGGGCAGACCCCTCAAATCCGTATTTAAAACAGAACATCGCGACGATATCAGTAACCGCAGCGCTAACCCGGTATTCTCCGAGGTTGCAGAGGTGTTCCTCTCCCGCCGCCGTTTTCTCCAGATGGGGGCCGTAGCGGGGGCCGCCGTATCATTCCCGTATCTGATCACACCCGAAAATGCCATTGCCGCGGTATCGAAGCCTTCCGCGCTGGCAAAAGCGGTTTCCCTGGGCTTTACCAGCATCGACGTCTCCACGGAAGACACGGTCAGGGTGCCAGAAGGCTATATTGCCCGCCCGTTCTATCGCTGGGGTGATCCGACGGGAATCAAAGACAACATGCCGGCATTTAAGCCGGACGCCAGCAATACCACAGACGAACAGGCTGTGCAGGCGGGCATGCACCACGACGGCATGGCGTGGTTTAGCCTGCCGCAGGGGGGGCTAAATCCGGAGCATGGCCTGCTGGCGATGAACCATGAATACATTGATAACGGGATGCTGTTTACCGACGGCACGGCGAACTGGAGCCTCGACAAAGCCCGCAAGGGGCAGAATGCGATGGGCGTGTCGGTGGTGGAAGTGAAAAAAACGGGCAGCGGCTGGGAGGTGGTGCGTCCGTCTTCCTTCGCCCGGCGTATTACCGTCAATACGCCGATGCAGCTTACCGGCCCGGCGCGGCATCAGGATTTAATGAAAACCGCCGCCGATCCGCAGGGGGAACGCGTTCTGGGCACCATGCAGAACTGCGCCAACGGCCACACGCCTTGGGGCACCTATCTCACCTGCGAGGAGAACTGGTCGGACATTTTTGTGAAAAAAGCCGATCTCAATCCGCTGGAAAAACGCTACGGCATTAGCGACAGCGATGAGTCCTATCGCTGGAACGAGGTGGATGAGCGGTTCAGCGTCGATAAAACCCCTAACGAACCCAACCGTTTCGGCTGGGTGGTGGAGATCGATCCCTACAACCCGACCTCCACCCCGCGCAAGCACACCGCGCTGGGCCGCTTCAAGCATGAGGGGGCCGCCGTCACGCTCGCCGCCGATAATCGCGTGGTGGTCTACATGGGCGACGACCAGAAGTTTGAGTACATCTATAAGTTTGTCTCCGACAAAAAATACGATCCCGCGAACCGGGAAGCCAATATGCAGCTGCTGACGTCCGGCACGCTGTACGTCGCCAGGTTCAACCAGGACGGAAGCGGCGACTGGCTGCCGCTGATCTTCGGGCAAAATGGCCTGGATAAAAGCAACGGGTTTGAAAGCCAGGGCGATCTGCTGATCAAAACCCGCCTGGCGGCCGACGCGGTGGGGGCAACGAAAATGGATCGTCCCGAGTGGATTGCCGTCGATCCGCACGCCAGCGGCAGCGTCTACTGTACGCTCACCAACAACAGCGATCGCGGTAAAGAGGGGAAGGCACCGGTCGATGCCGCTAACCCGCGCGCCAACAACGTGTTTGGTCACATCATGCACTGGCACGAAGAGGGTGCCGATCCTGCCGCCGCACGCTTTAAGTGGGATATTCTGGTTATGGCCGGGCGTACCGACGGCGACGATCCGAAGGCCAAAGGCTCCATGCAGGGCGCGGCATTCGGCAGCCCTGATGGGTTGTCGTTCGATCACCAGGGCGTCCTGTGGATCCAGACCGACGTCTCCTCCAGCACCATCAATAAGAAAGCGTACGAGGGGATGGGCAATAACCAGATGGTCGCCACCATTCCGGGCACCAACGAGTATCGCCGTTTTCTGACCGGGCCGCGCGGATGTGAAATCACCGGCATTGCGTTTACGCCGGACAACCGCACGCTATTTATCAACATTCAGCATCCGGGGGAGGGCGGGGATGATATTACCGACCCGGCCAATCCGCGCGCTGTTTCCAACTGGCCAGACGCCAGCCCGAACGGGCGTCCGCGATCGTCAACGGTGGTGATTACCAAAGCGGACGGCGGGATCATCGGGTCGTGACGTTTATCCGCCGGGCGCATGCGCTGGCCCGGCGTTAAGCTTGCTACCACCAGCATGAAGTGTTAAAACGTGCCCCTTCTAAAAAAGAGACAGGGGTAGGGCGTGAAAGACGCGTCATCCGCTTCAGGCCATGGTAGCGCTGAAGCTTCGTCGGATCAGAGTCCGACGCTGCAACGTGGTTTGCAAAATCGACATATTCAGTTAATTGCCCTTGGCGGCGCGATCGGTACCGGGCTGTTTCTCGGCATCGGCCCCGCCATTCAAATGGCTGGCCCGGCGGTTCTGCTGGGTTACGCTATCGCCGGGATTATCGCCTTCCTGATCATGCGCCAGCTCGGCGAGATGGTCGTTGAAGAGCCGGTGTCCGGCTCCTTCGCACACTTTGCCTATAAATACTGGGGGCCGTTCGCAGGCTTCCTCTCCGGCTGGAACTACTGGGTGATGTTCGTGCTGGTGGGCATGGCAGAGCTGACCGCCGCTGGCATCTATATGCAGTACTGGCTCCCGGACGTGCCGACGTGGATTTGGGCCGCGGCCTTCTTCATCATCATTAACGCCGTTAACCTTGTGAACGTGCGCCTGTATGGCGAGACCGAGTTCTGGTTTGCGCTGATCAAGGTGCTGGCGATTATTGGCATGATCGGCTTTGGCCTGTGGCTGCTGTTCTCCGGTCACGGCGGCGAGCGTGCAAGCATCGACAACCTGTGGCAGCACGGCGGCTTTCTGGCGACCGGCTGGAAAGGGCTGATCCTGTCGCTGGCGGTCATTATGTTCTCCTTCGGCGGGCTGGAGCTGATTGGCATCACCGCGGCTGAAGCGCGCGATCCGCACAAAAGCATTCCGAAAGCGGTCAACCAGGTGGTGTACCGTATCCTGCTGTTCTATATCGGCTCGCTGGTGGTGCTGCTGGCGCTCTATCCGTGGGTGGAAGTGAAATCTGACAGTAGCCCGTTCGTGATGATCTTCCACGATTTGAACAGCAACGTGGTGGCTTCGGCGCTCAACTTCGTCATTCTCGTGGCGTCATTGTCGGTTTACAACAGCGGGGTTTACTCCAACAGCCGCATGCTGTTTGGCCTCTCCGTACAGGGCAACGCGCCGAAGTTCCTCACCCGCGTCAGCCGTCGCGGCGTGCCGATCAATTCGCTGTTCCTTTCTGGCGCTATCACCTCGCTGGTGGTGCTGATTAACTATCTGCTGCCGAAAGAGGCGTTTGGCCTGCTGATGGCGCTGGTTGTCGCCACGCTGCTGCTGAACTGGATCATGATCTGCCTGGCGCACCTTCGCTTCCGCGCGGCGATGCGACGCAAGGGGCGCGAGACCCAGTTTAAAGCGCTGCTCTATCCGGCGGGGAACTACCTCTGTATCGCCTTCCTCGGCCTGATTCTGGTGCTGATGTGCACCATGGATGAGATGCGCCTGTCAGCGATGCTGCTGCCGGTGTGGGTGGTGTTCCTGTTTATCGCGTTTAAGCTTTCACGCAAAAAGTAGCGCGGTTTTCTCCCTCTCCCTGTGGGAGAGGGCCGGGGTGAGGGCACCAGACCGCACCAAACCAGACCGCACCCGCCTTCACGCCCGGTGGCGCTGCGCTTACCGGGCCTACATGTTCGGGGACGTTATTTAGTAGGCCGGGTAAGGCGCAGCCGTCACCCGGCACCTCCCCTTCACCGTTATCGTGACTCCCCTCCCAATTCTGTTTTGATCCAGAGGATCTTTGTTTTGTAATCGATTACTTTTCATTTGAACGAATTTGTAATCGATTACTTTTTCCGGGTGAGGCTTATCATGGTGTCAACTGAGAGTAGTGAAAAGGCGATAACGCAACACCGGCTGCTGGTGCCGCGTCTGTCGCTGATGATGTTTCTGCAATTTTTTATCTGGGGTAGCTGGTCGGTCACGCTTGGCCTGGTGATGACTCAGCACAACATGTCTTTGCTGATTGGCGACGCGTTCTCTGCCGGACCCATCGCTTCCATTCTTTCGCCGTTCGTGCTCGGGATGCTGGTGGACCGCTTCTTTGCCTCGCAGAAGGTGATGGCGGTGATGCACCTCGCGGGCGCGGCGATCCTCTGGTTCGTGCCGGGGGCGTTGATTGCTGAGAACGGCGCGCTGCTGATTGGCCTGCTGTTTGGCTACACGCTCTGCTATATGCCGACGCTGGCGCTGACCAACAACATTGCGTTTCACAGTCTGGCGAACGTGGATAAAACCTTCCCGGTAGTGCGCGTGTTCGGCACCATCGGCTGGATCGCGGCGGGCATTTGCATCGGCGTCACCGGCGTGGCGTCCAGCGTCACCATCTTCCAGGTGGCGGCGGTCAGCTCCGTGTTGCTGGCGATCTACAGCCTGACGCTGCCGCACACGCCCGCCCCGGCGAAAGGCCTGCCGGTAAAGGTGCGGGATCTCTTCTGCGCGGACGCCTTCGCGCTGCTCAAAACCCGCCACTTCTTCGTCTTCTCCGTCTGCGCGATGCTGATCTCCGTCCCGCTCGGCACCTATTACGCCTACACCGCCTCGTATATGGCGGATGCCGGCATTGCCGACGTCAGCACCGCCATGTCCTTCGGGCAGATGTCTGAGATCGTCTTCATGCTGGTTATTCCTCTGCTGTTCCGCCGCCTGGGCGTGAAATATATGCTGCTGATCGGCATGCTGGCGTGGTTCGTGCGTTATGCCATGTTCGCGCTGGGCGTCAGCGAGGAGGGGCGCATTCTGCTGTATCTCGGCATTCTGCTCCACGGCGTCTGCTACGATTTCTTCTTTGTCGTCGGCTTTATCTACACCGACCGCGTGGCGGGCGAAAAGGTCAAAGGCCAGGCGCAGAGCATGATCGTGATGTTCACCTACGGTATCGGCATGCTGCTCGGCTCTCAGATTTCCGGCGCGCTCTACAACCGCCTGGTGGCAGGACAGACCGTGCCGCAGGCGTGGGTCACATTCTGGTGGATCCCGGCGGTGGCTGCCGCGGCGATCGCGCTAATTTTCCTTCTCACGTTTAAGTATGACGATGACAAGGCGTAACGTTCAGGAGGTGGTATGAGGACAATGAAAGGACCGGGCATTTTTCTGTCGCAGTTTATTGGCGGGGAAGCGCCCTTCAACACGCTCGACGGGCTGGCAGGATGGGCGGCGGGGAAGGGTTACAAAGCGGTGCAGATCCCCTGCAACCATCCGCATATCTTTGATGTGGAGAAAGCCGCAGAGAGTCAGGCCTACTGCGACGACATCACCGCCAGGCTGGCCGCGCATGGGCTGGTCATCAGCGAGCTGTCGACCCATCTGGAAGGGCAGCTTGTTGCGGTAAACCCGGTTTACAGCGAGGCGTTTGACCACTTCGCCCCTGCTTCCGTGCGCGGTAACGATGCGGCGCGACGGGCGTGGGCGACGGAGAAGCTGAAGCAGGCGGCGGTTGCCTCGGCCCGATTAGGCCTGAAAGCACACGCCACCTTCTCCGGATCGCTGGCCTGGCCGTTTTTCTACCCGTGGCCGCCGCACAACGAGCAGCGTTTTCAGGATGCATTCGGGGAGCTGGCAGCCCGCTGGCGGCCGATTCTGGATACCTTCGACGAGCAGGGCGTGGACGTCTGCTTTGAGCTGCATCCGGGGGAAGATCTGCACGACGGCGTCACCTTCGAGCGTTTTCTGGCGCTGGTCGATAACCATCCGCGCTGTAATATTCTCTACGATCCAAGCCATATGCTGCTCCAGCAGATGGACTATCTGACCTTTATTGATATCTACCATGCGCGCATTAAAGCGTTCCACGTGAAGGACGCCGAGTTCCGCCCCAGCGGGCGCAGCGGCGTCTACGGCGGCTACCAGCCGTGGATCAACCGCGCCGGACGCTTCCGCTCGCCCGGCGACGGACAGATCGACTTTAAGGGCATTTTCAGCAAGCTGACCCAGTACGACTACGACGGCTGGGCGGTGCTGGAGTGGGAGTGCTGCCTGAAGGATGGCGATACCGGCGCGAGTGAGGGCAGTGAATTTATCCGCCGTCATATCATCCCGGTTTCCGGACGGGCGTTTGATGATTTCGCCGCAGGGGGCAGCCATGATTAACGTCGGGATTATCGGCAGCGGGTTTATTGGCCCGGCGCATATCGAGGCGCTCAGGCGTCTCGGGTTTGTGCAGGTGGTCGCGCTCTGTGACGGCTCGCTCGTTAAGGCGCAGGAAAAGGCGCACCAGCTCAATGTGCCGCACGCCTGTGCCAGCGTGGAGGAACTGCTCGCGCTCCCTAATCTGCACGCGGTGCACAACTGCACGCCGAACCACCTGCACGCGGAGATTAACTGCCAGATCCTGCGTGCGGGCAAGCACGTGTTTTCCGAAAAGCCGCTGTGCATGACGCCGGACGAGGCGCGCGAGCTGGTGGCGCTGGCGGAGCAGGCAGGCGTGGTGCATGGCGTGAGTTTTGTCTATCGCCAGTTTGCGATGGTGCGCCAGGCGGCGAGCATGATGCGTGCGGGCAGCCTCGGGCGGCTGTTTGCTTCGCACGGCAGCTATTTACAGGACTGGATGCTGCTGGAAACCGACTACAACTGGCGGGTGGATGCCGCGCTCGGCGGCGCGTCGCGGGCGGTGGCGGATATCGGCTCCCACTGGTGCGATACGGTACAGTATGTGACCGGCAGGCGTATTACCGGGGTGATGGCTGATTTATCCACCGTCTGGCCGACGCGCAAGGCCAGCGCGGGCGGTCATCAGACCTTCTCCCATGACGAGCAGGCGGAGTATGAAGACAAACCGGTCACCACCGAAGACTTTGGCTCGGTGCTGTTCCGCTTTGACGACGGCAGCAAGGGCAGCTTTAGCGTCTCGCAGGTGAGCGCGGGGCGAAAAAATCGCCTGACCTTTGAAATTAACGGCAGCGAGCAGTCGGTGGCGTGGGATCAGGAAATCCCGCAGCAGCTGTGGGTCGGCCATCGCGCCAGGGCAAACCAGATACTCTGCGACGATCCGGGCCTGATGAACCGTGACGTGGCCGACAGCGCCCACTTCCCCGGCGGGCACATTGAAGGCTGGCCGGATGCCTTTAAAAATATGATGGCGCAGTTTTACCGTGCCGTGCAGGCGGGCGCGATGCCGGATAATCCGCAGTTTGCCACCTTCCACGATGGCGCCTGTGTGATGTATATCATTGATGCGATTATGAAAAGTCATCAGCAGCAGCGCTGGGTGCGCGTGGAATACTGACGCATTGCCCGGTTCGCCGGGCAATCAATTTATGGTAGCCTGCACAAAACGCTAACCGCAGGATGTATCGTCGCTATGTCAATTCAGAAAATCGCTCAACTGGCCGGGGTATCCGTAGCAACGGTCTCCCGCGTACTGAATAACAGCGATACCGTGAAGGCGAAAAACCGCGAGCGCGTTTTGCAGGCGATCCAGGAGAGTAACTATCAGCCCAATCTGCTGGCGCGTCAGCTGCGCACTGCCCGCAGCTATATGATCCTGGTGATGGTCTCGAACATCGCCAACCCGTTCTGCGCCGAAGTGGTGAAGGGCATTGAAGCCGAGGCAGAAAAGAACGGCTATCGCATTCTGCTGTGCAACTCCGGCTCGGATATTGAGCGCTCCCGCTCGGGCTTAAGCCTGCTCTCCGGCAAAATCGTCGACGGCATTATCACCATGGATGCGTTCTCGAAACTGCCGGAGCTGGCCGCGCTGATTGGCAACGCGCCGTGGGTGCAGTGCGCTGAATACGCCGATGCGGGCGCGGTCTCCTGCGTGGGGATTAATGATGTTGATGCCTCCCAGCACGTTGTCAGCCAGCTTGCCGACGGGGGACGCAAACGCATTGCGCTCATCAACCACGACCTCAGCTACAAATATGCCCGTCTGCGCGAGCGCGGCTATAAGAGCGTCATACACCTGCGGGATCTGGATTATCAGGCGGTGGAGTACGCCAGTGAGCTCAGCTCTGGTGCGGGCATGGCGGCGATGCAAAATCTGTTAAAAGCAAACCCGCCGGATGCGGTGTTTGCCGTTTCCGATACGCTGGCGGCGGGGGCGCTGCGCGCCATTCAGCAGGCAGGGCTGCGGGTGCCAGAAGATATCGCGGTGGTCGGCTTTGACGGCACTGAGCTGGCGGAGATGATTTCACTCACCACTATTGAACAGCCGTCGCGGGATATCGGGCGCAAGGCGGTCAATCTGCTGTTAAATAAGATCGACAACCCGGATGCGCCCACGGAAAGGGTCATGATGGACTGGCGCTTTATTTCCCGCGCCAGCTCCTGATTATCTGGCGATGACGCCAGCCAGCGAGCGAATATCGTTTCCGGTTGGCGACTGGTGAATACGCAGGCCAAATTCATCTACCACCGCGAAAATATGATCGAAGATGTCGGCCTGAATATCTTCGTATTCCGCCCAGATCACCGTGTTGGTAAAGGCATATATTTCAATCGGCAGCCCGTTGGCATCCGGCGCGAGCTGGCGCACCATCAGCGTCATATCTTTGCGAATGCGCGGGTGGTTACGCAGATATTCATTCAGGTAGGCACGGAAGGTGCCGATATTGGTCATCTTGCGCAGGTTTAATACCGATTCCCCTTCGCCGTTCTGCTGATTCCACAGGTTAATTTCCTCATGACGCGCCGCCAGATACGGCTTCAGCAGTTTCGCCTGAATCAGTTTCTGCTGCTCCTGCTCGTCGAGGAAATGAATGCTGGTGGTATCGATATTCAGGCTACGCTTGATGCGGCGACCACCGGAAGCGGACATGCCGCTCCAGTTGATGAACGCATCGGACACCAGCGCCCAGGTCGGGATGGTGGTGATGGTGTTATCGAAGTTGCGCACTTTAACGGTGGTCAGGCCGATGTCGGTCACCGTGCCGTTGGCGCCGTACTTCGGCATCTCCAGCCAGTCGCCGAGCTTGAGCATGTCGTTGGCGGAGAGCTGAATGCCCGCCACTAAGCCCAGTATCGGGTCTTTAAAGACCAGCATCAGAACGGCGGCCATCGCACCCAGGCCGCTTATCAGAATGGCGGGTGACTGACCGATCAGCAGGGAGATAATCAGTATCCCCACCAGAATGGCACTCACCAGCTTAACGCCCTGGAATATCCCCTTCAGCGGCAGCTGCGAGGCGGTAGCCATTTTCTGCGACAGATTGAAAATCACGTCCAGCAACGAGAAGAAGGAGAGCAGGGCATAAACCATCACCCACAATTTCGCGCAGGTGGTGAGTAATTCCGCCGCTTCGCTGCCTTTTTGCAGCCACAGAACCGCCTGAACGTTGACGATTATCCCCTGGAGGGTAAACGCCAGACGGTGAAATAATTTGTTCTGCGTAATGATCTGCAACCATAAATGGCTGCTGGCCTGGGCGCGTTTCTCGAATGCGCGCAGCACCACTTTGTGCAGAATAAAATGAACGATAATGGCCGTAAGAAAAATAATACCAAAGATAATCACTAAAGAGGTGGTGTGATTAATTTCAATCCCTAACTCTTCAACCTGAGCAATTAATTCCTGCATAACGTCTCCTGTATTGATGCAGCCCCATAATGGCGGCTGCGGATCTATTATGCAAATTCAGGCAGTTTTATTTTGTCGCCGGACAGGCCTTGACGACCGGTAAACACAGACGATGGCGCATACGCAGCGTGACCAGCGCCAGCACCACCATCATGGCCGTTTCCACCATCAGGAAGACGTTGACCGCCTGGGTGTAATCTCCGTGATGATTTTGCAGCCCGTGCAGCAAAATCGCGCCGAAAATGGCCGGGCCAAGCCCCAGCGCAGCCTGTTGCAGCGTGCTTAAAATCGCGCTCGCGGCCCCCGCGTCGTCAGGCTGAATATCGCGCATCCCGATACGGTAGAAGCTGTTTACAATCAGCGCCTGCCCGTAACCCACCAGCCCGGTGGCCGGGGCCAGCGTCAGCGCGGTATTCTGCATTCCCCAGTGACGGAACGTGGCGATCAACGCCACCAGGCCGACAAGCTGAATCGCAAGCCCGGTCAGCAGGATGGCGCTGGTGCTGTAGCGGGCAATCAGGCGTGGGGCGAACCAGGCAGAAATAAAATAGGTGACGCCAAGCGCGATAAAGCTATTCCCGGACTGCCACGGCGCCATCCCCAGACCGCTTTGCATGGTCAGCGCCATACAGAACATGAACCCGGACCAGACGCTGAAAAAGAGTATCCCGATCAGCACGCCAAAGCGGATGCTGCGCAGCTGCAACAGGCGCGGCGCGATAAGCGGGTGGGCATTCTCACGCTCTTTTTTGCGCGCGTTCAGCACCATCAAACAGGCCAGCGGCACAATCGCCAGCAGTGCGGCCTTCAGCGGCCACGACCAGTGCCACTGCGGGCCGAGCGCCATCGGGAACAGCAGACAGCACAGTATTACCGTCAGCAGGACAGTCCCGGTCCAGTCAATGCGCGACGGCGTGTCGCGGCGGGTTTCCGGCACGTAGCGACGGCTCAGCGCCAGCACCACCAGACAAATCGGCACGTTGATAAAGAAGGCGTTGCGCCAGCCCAGCCCGGCGATGTCCGCCGACACCAGCCAGCCGCCACCCATCTGGCCGACGATAAACGCAATTCCGCCGATACCCCCGAACAGGCTGATCGCTCTGGCGTGTGCCGTTCCTTTTAACGTCACATGCAACGTCGCGAGAATTTGCGGCATGATCAGCGCGGCGCCCGCACCCTGCATAATGCGCGCGCCAAGCAACTGTTCGATATTTCCTGCCATGCCGCACAGCAGCGAGGCCAGGCCAAAACACGCCACGCCCCACATAAACAGGCGACGGCGGCCAAGGTTATCGCCCAGCTTGCTGCCGGGGGCCAGGCAGACGGCAAAGGCCACGCCGTAGAGGGCGACGATCAGCTCCAGTTCGGTGGCGGTGGCGTGTAACGAATGGGTGATGGAATCCAGCGCCACGTTGGTGATTGAGGTATCAATCAGCGGCAGCATCTGGCCGGTTAACAGCAGTATCAGGCCCGCACGACCCGGTGAAACAACTGACGTATTCATGGTGACTCCATTGCGTCAAACAGCGTAGAGTCGTAGCATCAACCATCTGATAAACGGGTACCAGTTCTTGCTTATACTGGTACTGACACTACCATGCAGGAGATGTTATGGCGCTGATGTCTGAACCTGTCACCTCTCTCCAGGATGACACCCGCAAGCAGCTGGGCGCGTTTTTGCGTGCCCGGCGCGAAAGCCTTGATCCGCAGCGCCTCGGCTTGCCGCG
The DNA here is from genome assembly GCF_000534535.1 of Enterobacter sp. MGH 33. NCBI lineage: Bacteria > Pseudomonadati > Pseudomonadota > Gammaproteobacteria > Enterobacterales > Enterobacteriaceae > Enterobacter > Enterobacter sp. MGH 33. The sequence continues at coordinate 1,508,689 of NZ_KI973212.1, forward strand.
CAGCGGCCGCCGCCGCACGCCGGGCCTGCGCCGGGAGGAGGTAGCGATGCTCGCGGATGTCGGGGTGACCTGGTACACCTGGCTGGAACAGGGCCGGGACGTCAATCCGTCCAGCGCGGTGATGGCCGCCATCGCAAAAGCGCTGCAATGCACCCCGACCGAAGCCCGTCATCTTTTTGTTCTCGCCGGGTTGCCGCCGGGTGAAGCCCCGCAGGCGGTGTGTTGCGAGGGGATCAGCGAAGGCACGCGTCGCCTGCTGGATACCCTGCTGCCGAAACCCGCCAGCATTCAGAAACCCAATTTCGATATCGTGGCGTGGAACGACAGCTTCGGCCACCTGATGGGCGTCGATTTCAACGCCATCCCGCCGGAAGATCGCAACTGTATTTACCTGTTCCTCACCCATCCGGCGTGGCGCGCGCGGCTCGGCAAACGTGACGACGTGCTGCCGATTTTCGTCTCCTACTTCCGCGCGGCCATGGCTGAGCACCGTGGCGACCCGCTCTGGGAAGCGAAGCTGGCGCGTTTTTTTGCGGTGTCCGAAGAGTTTAAAACCCTGTGGCACCAGCGTAACGACGTGCGCGGCGTGGAGAACCAGCTCAAGCTGTTCACCCATCCCGAGCTGGGGGATTTTCATCTCCAGCAGATGTACTGGTACTCCGCCCCGCGAAACGGATCGCGGCTGCTGGTCTATTTACCCGTGGATGAGGCAGGGGAGAGGGCGATGGCGTGGCTGGCGGAGCAGGGGAAATAAGTTTTTTGCGAGGGGCTTTGAGGGAATCAACGCGTGACTTAGCCTTTAATGCAAATTGCCTTATATGCTAATATCAGGGAGCCTTTTTCTGCCTTCAGGAGTACAGGTGAAGCTGACCGCCAGCTTGATAAATTTCTCGCTAACCCGACGGCGATGGGGATATTTATCAAGAAGACGCAAAAAACGCCCTCTGCTGAACTCCGTCTGGCACTGAAACGACAACACGAGATGTTGGATGAGCAAAAAGATTATTGACTGGGACGAACTCAGAGCTGAACTGTTAAGCGATTCAGAAGTTCAGGCTTCCTTTGATGCAGAAGAGCGCAAGGAACGCCTGCGGGAGATGCTGGCGCAATGGCGCAATCATGCTGGTCTGACGCGCGCCCAGGTGGCGGAGCGGATGGGCGTCAGCGCACCGACGGTATCACGAATGGAAGCAAATATTACCCGGGCGAGTCTCGATACATTAACGCGTTATGCGCTGGTGTGCGGGGTAAAGCATCCGCAGATAACGCTTTACTGAAAACGGGCACGCCGATAGCCGGCGTGCCAGAAGCGCTTAGCATTCAGTCACAATCGTGCTCAGCGGCAGGCGAGATTTCGGCAGCGTGGCGTTGAAATCTTCCACGCTGTGATGCCCGACCGGGACCACCACCAGGCTGGTGAAGCCTTTCTCTTTCAGGCCAAACTCTTCGTCGAGGATCGCGGCGTCAAACCCTTCGATGGGTACCGCATCCAGGCCCATCGCGGCCACGCCCAGCAGGAAGTTGCCGACGTTCAGGTAAACCTGCTTCGCCATCCACTGGTCGTCATCTTTCAGATCCACGCGGTGCATGTCGGCAAAATAGCAGCGGCCTTTGTGGTTCGCGGCTTTTGCTTCTGGCGTGGCGAAACGGCCGTCAGCCTCTTCCTGATCGACAACGCGCTCAAGCCAGGCATCGTCCATCGCGGTTTTCGCGCAGAACACCACCACGTGAGAGGCATCCAGCATTTTGCGTTCGTTAAACACATAGGTGCCCGCCGCGGATTTTGCCACGCGCGCTTTACCCTCTTCAGTGCTGGCAACAATAAAGTGCCACGGCTGGGAGTTGGTGCTGGACGGGCTGTATTGCAGCAGCGTTTTGATTTTTTCCGCTTCTTCTGCGGTCAGTTTTTTGGTTGGGTCGAACGCCTTGGTAGAGTGGCGTTTCAGGGCGACAGAAATAATATCCATAACAACTCCTGGTGATGAAATTCGCCCGCGGGCGGGCGTGAAAGGAAAGCAGATTACCGCGCGAAGCGGGAAAAGATAAGTGCGATTCGAGCGCTTATTCTGTTCGTCTGAGACGAACAATCAGGCTGGCCGAATCCACTTCTGATCTTTTTTCGGCAGTTTATCAACGACCAGATTCCACGAATCCGTAATCAGGTCGGTGACCAGTTCAGGCGTGATGTCGTCCGTGCCATAAAGTGAGATCCAGTGTTTTTTATTCAGATGGTAACCGGGCTCCACGCCACGGTAGATCTGCTGATTGAGCAGCGATTTTTCCGGATCGGATTTCAGGCTGACGTGGGCCCGACCGTGTGCGGTCGCCATCAGCATAAAAATTTTCCCGCCCACCTTAAACACGTCATACTCCGGGCCAAACGGCCAGCAATGTTCGGTAAAAGGCATCTCCAGCGCGACGCGTCTGGCATGTTCCTGCAAGGATTTACTGTCCATGGTTATCTTCCTCAGCAAGCCCGCGCCACATGGCTTCAAAGCCCAGCGCTTTAAAATCGACGGCACGGGACGGATCGCGCGCGGCAAACTCCATGGTGGTTTCAGCCAGCGATAAGAACATTGCATCACCGAAGGTCTTAAACTCGTCAGACATAAACACCGGGCGGATCGAACGACGACATAGTTCATGCAGTTCCGGGAACATGTCTTTCACCGCCTGCTCGGTTTCGGCGTTCAGCTTTTCACTGACGCCAATCTGGCGGATAGCCGCATGCGCCAGGGGGTTACGAATGCCCCAGTCTACATAGCTGTTCCAGATATTGCGGGTATGCTCTTTTGGCTCGGTGATGGTGCGATCGAGATTCGCCAGCATGGTCTGGCAGAGATCCTGCTTCAGATGCAGGTAGAGGGCATTCAGCAGATCGTCTTTGGTAGCAAAGTAGCGAAACAGTGTCCCTTCAGCGACGCCCGCATTACGGGCAATTAACGCCGTTGAGGCGGCAATACCTGACTGCGCAAACGCAGCCGTTGCTGCTTCCAGTAAGGCCTGTTTTTTATCTTCACTCTTCGGACGTGCCACTAAATTTTTCCTCCCGTCAATTGTAAAAGCCCTGATTGAAACACGAGCCTTGATACGCTGCAACGCGGAATGTCAAAGAACGAAAACCTTCTTGACGGCGTAATCATCCTATCTATAATGAGTGCTTACTCACTCATAATCAAGTGTCACCCGCGCAAACCATCGGATGGGGCGCGTAGGCGGGTCAGGAAATGAAAAAGCCTCTATTCATCTGCGTGGTGTTAGTCATGATTATTGCTTCAGCTGCCAGTTTACCGTTTGTACTTAATGCCGGATTTGGCCAGCCACCGCAGGGTGCGCAGCTCTCTGAAGTGGAAGCCTCTCCGCACTATCGCGACGGGCAATTCCATAACACGCTCCCTACGCCGGGCTTTACCGGGCAACAAAATAAGCTGGTGGCGTGGTGGCAGTTCCTTACCCGTAAAACCGAAAACGCCCGTCCTGCGCAGCCGCTGCCGCTGGTGAAAACCGATCTGGCGAGCCTGTCGCCTGAACAGGACACGCTGGTGTGGCTCGGCCACTCCTCCTGGTATATGCAGCTGGCGGGGAAACGCATCCTGATCGATCCGGTTCTGAGTAGCTACGCCGCACCGTTCTCCTTCCTCAATAAAGCGTTTGCGGGGGAGTACCCGTGGCGTGCGGAGAGCATGCCGGAGATCGACCTGCTGATTATCTCCCACGATCACTATGACCATCTGGATTACGCCACCATCAAGGCGCTGCTGCCGAAGGTTAAGCGCGTGGTCACCCCGCTGGGCGTGGGGTCGCATCTGCGCTACTGGGGGATGAACCCGGAGATTATCGACGAGCGGGACTGGAACCAGTCGGTGCATATCAGCGATACGCTGACGGTGCACGTTCTGCCGGCGCGCCATTTTTCCGGGCGCGGCATTAAGCGTAACCAGACCCTGTGGGGCAGCTTTATGTTTGTCACCCCAGAGCGAAAGGTCTACTACAGCGGAGACTCCGGTTACGGCCCGCACTTCAAAGCGATTGGCGAGCAGTTTGGCGGAGTTGACTTAGCCATCATGGAAAACGGCCAGTACGACCAGGACTGGAAGTACATCCATATGCATCCGGCAGAAACGGCGCAGGCCTCGGCAGATCTCAATGCCAAAGCGGTCGTACCGGGACATAACGGGCGTTTTGTGCTGGCGAAACATACCTGGAACGATCCACTGATCCAGCTGGCGAAAGCCAGTAAGGATAAAAACTACCGGCTGCTGACGCCGGAGCTGGGCGAGCCCGTGCGGGTGAGTGATACCACGCAACAATTTCGCGAGTGGTGGGAATAATGTTTAAGCGAGAAGCAGAGGGGGAGAGCAGTATGACGATTTCCGCTCAGGTCATTGATACGATTGTCGAATGGATTGATGACAATCTACACCAGCCGTTACGCATCGAAGAGATTGCCCGCCATGTGGGTTACTCAAAATGGCATTTACAGCGGCTGTTTATGCAGTACAAAGGCGAAAGTCTGGGGCGCTACATCCGCGAACGCAAGCTGCTGATGGCGGCGCGCGATCTGCGTGAGTCAGACGAGCGCGTGTACGATATCTGCCTGCGCTACGGGTTTGACTCGCAGCAGACGTTTACCCGCATCTTTACCCGCACCTTCAACCAGCCGCCCGGGGCGTATCGCAAAGAAAACCACGGTCGGGCGCACTGAAAAACATCCCCTCACCCCGGCCCTCTCCCCTTTAGGGAGAGGGTTAGGGTGAGGGGATCAGACAGCACCATGCTTACCAGCTGTAATTCACCGTCGCCGTCACCGTCCGGCCAATCCCGTAGAAGCACGCCGTATCGCTTGCGCATGACGCCACATACTTCGTGTCTGCCACGTTATTGACGTTGAACTGCACGCTTGCCCCTTTCAGGCTGCGGTTCATCTCGCCCAGATCGTAGCGCAGCATCGCGTCATACAGATCCACCGATGGCACCTTGAAGGTGTTCTTCGCATCGCCGTAGCTGGTGCCGATGTAGCGCATCCCCACGCCAGCGGTCAGGCTCTTCAGCGCTCCGCCCGGAACGGTATAGCTGGCGAACGCCGATGCCATATGCGCTGGAATGCGCGCAGGCGTTTTGCCTTCAGTTCCCGCCACCGTGGTGCTTTCGGTTTTTGCATCGGTGTAAGTGTAGGAGCCAATCAGGTTGATGTTATCCATCAGCGTGGCGTGGATTTCCGCTTCGGCGCCTTTCGAACGCACCTTGCCCGCATTTTCGAACCAGCCTTCAGCGCTGTTATAGGTCGCTACGTTGTCCTGAGTCAAATCGTACAGCGCCAGGGTCATCAGCGTGGTGTCGACCGGTTGATATTTCACGCCAATCTCGGTCTGCTCCCCGGTAGTAGGCCTGAATGGCGCAACGCCCGGCGCACGGTTGGTTTGCAGGTTCGGTTCAAACGAGGTGCTGTAGCTGATGTACGGCGACAGGCCAGAATCAAACGCGTACAGCAGGCCAGTGCGCCAGGTAAATTTGCTGTCGTTCTGCTGCGTAAAGCTGTTATCGGTAAAGTCGTTGGTACGCACTTCGCTCCAGTCGTAGCGCCCGGAAACCAGCCACTCCCAGTTGTTCCAGCTCATCTGATCCTGAAGATACAGGCCCATCTGGTCGAGATTTTGCTGCTCGTCGGTGGCCGTTTTGAAGGTACTTTCATCCACGTTCACGCCGTAAACCGGGTTTGTCCAGTCGAGGTCATACTGTGAGCCGCTCCCGCGCGCCAGCAGCTGTTTATCCTTACTGGTCTTGTAATCAAACCCGCCGAGCAGGGTGTGGTTGACGCTTCCGGTCTCCAGTAGATATTCCAGCTGGTTATCAAGGCCAAATTCGTTGGTCGTGCGCTCTTCACGCTGGGCGCGACGGGTCAACACCGTGCTGTTGGCCGCGCTGTTGGCGTAAACCAGATAATGATATTTCTGCTTGATGGTGGCGTAACGGGCGTTCTGGCGGAAGGTGAGGTTGTCGGCGAACTGGTGTTCCAGCTCGTAGCCAATCATCGTCTGCTCGCGCCAGGATTGATTGTAATTCGGATCGCTGACGTTAAAGTCGCGCGGGATGTACTTCCCGTCGGCGCTTTTCACCGTGCCATACGCGGGCAGGAAGTTGCGGTATCCGGCATCCGGATCTTTCTGGTAGCTGGTCAGCAGCGTAACGCGGGTCTGATCGTTCGGGTACCAGGTGATCGCCGGGGCGATCGCCATCCGCGTCTCTTTATAATCGTCCACCTGATTATGCTGCGTACGGGCGATACCGTTCACGCGATACAGCACGCGGCCGTCGTCGCTCAGCTTGCCGCCGAAATCAAACGCACCTTCGGCGAGATCGTTATTGCCGGTGCGGAACTGCACGTTGTGAATGGCCTCCGCCGTCGGGCGCTTGCTGGTCATGCTGATTAATCCGCCCGGATTCACCTGTCCAAACAGCACCGACGCCGGGCCGCGCACCAGCTCCACGCGCTCCAGCAGCCACGGGTCAACTGTGCCCGTCTGTGAGGAAGCCGTTGCGCCAAAGCTTAAGCCGTCGAGGAATTTCGGCACGTAGCTAAAGCCGCGCACAAACACCTCGTCGTTACGGTTAGACGAGCCCCGGTACTCGGTAAACACGCCCGCCGAGTAGCGCAGCGCCTGCGAAACGGAGGTGACGTCCTGCATGTTCATCTGATCGCGGGTGATCACCGATACCGACTGCGGCGTCTTCACGATCTCCGCGCTGGTCTTGGTGGCGGAGAGCGTTTTCGTCGCCACAATGCCTTTTACGGGCGCAGTGGGCTCTTCACTCACGCCCTGCGTCACCGTAATCGTTTCTTCTTTCGTTTCTGCCTGAGCCGCGACGCTGGTCGTCGCCAGACTCAGCAGCCAGAGCTGCATTATCTTATTATTTTTAAACATTTTTATTGAACGTCCTTGGTTGCTATCGCCATAAAAACACCGGTAAAACGCCGTTGATGATATTGCAAATTATTACCATTTGCATTAGCGTTGTTAACAAATTTCGTTGGGGAACAAGCGGTAATGAAGAGGGTATGGAGTGGGTTGCTGCTGGGGATCGGCGCGCTGCCCGCCGTGGCGGCAACGTGCGAGCAGTCGTCCCGGCAGGGCGATGTTCAGGGAAAGTTTGATGCCAGCGGCGAAGTCTGCTTCTCCCTGCCCGAGCTGGATGAAAATTACGTTTCCGCCACGCTGCATGGCGTGACGGATGCGCGCCTGCTGGATGGGCAAAACCGTCGCATCCGCACGCTGATCGAAAACGGTCCTGCGGACGGGGAACACACGCTGCTGTTTGCCCTGCCGGTGAAACAGAACACCTCGCTGGTGCTACACGGCGAAGCTGGCAAGCCGTGGCGTTTTCAGTGGCGGATGAAAGAGACCTCTCCGTTACCACGCGTGCAGATGCTGGCGCCAGAAAGCCCGACGCTGAAGGCGCTGGCAAACGTCATTTCTGCCGGTGGAAGTACCGAGGCGTTCTGGCAGGCGCAGCGTCGACAGGGAACGCCGATGGTGGAGCCGGTAGATGCGAGCCATAAGCGGGTGACCTTTCTGTGGCGCGGCGCGCGGGATAACGTCTTCATTCTCGGCTCTCCGGCGGGGGATCACGATCCGCTGTTCCGTCTGGGCAACAGCGACGTCTGGTTCCGCAGCTACGTGGTCCCCGCTGATACGGTGATGCAGTACAAGCTCGCCCCCGATGTGCCGATCGTTGAAGGCTCTGCCCGCGATCAACGCCGCGCCATCCTGGTAAGCGCGCAGGCCGATCCGCTTAACCCGAATAGCTTTGGGGAGCAGAAGACCGATCGCTGGAATCGCTATTCTCTGCTCGATCTCAGCCCGGCGCGCTACTGCTCCGTTCGGGCTACGGCACAGCCGCTGTTACACGGGACGTTGAGCCGCCAGAGGCTGAGCAGCAACATCCTCGGCAATGCCCGCGACGTGATGATCTACCAACCGCGCGGCGCACAGCCTGCACGCTGGACGCTCATCCTTTTCGACGGACAGGTTTATCAGGACGAATACCATTTTGCCAACGTGCTGGACGGTCTGATTGCCCGACATCACCTGCCTCCGATTAACGTGGTGTTTATCGACAGCCTCGATCACGCCCGTCGCGGCAACGAGCTGCCGCCGAACCCGGATTTTGCTGACTTTATGGCGCACGAGCTGCTGCCGTGGCTGCGGGGGAAGGGCATCGGCATGCAGCGGCAGAAAACCGTACTGGCAGGATCAAGCTACGGGGGAATTGCCTCTTCATGGGTGGCGCTGCGCTATCCGCGCCTGTTTGGCAACGTGCTGAGCCTTTCCGGTTCTTACTGGTGGGCGCCGGAAGGTGACGCTCCCGGCTGGCTGACGCGCCAGTACCAACAGTCTCCACCGTATCCGGTGCGTTTCTGGTTACAGGCCGGGAAGTTTGAAACCACGGGGCCGGGCGGCGGCATCTATCGCACCACGCAGGATTTTGAACAGGTGCTGAGGAAAAAAGGCTATCGCGTCAGCTTCCACCCCTCATCCAGCGGCCACGACTACGCGGCCTGGTGTGAAGCGCTGATCCACGGGATGCGCGATTTCACTGGCTTACGACGCCAGTGAAAACCAGCGGCGCCAGATGAAACGCAGGATAAAGAATTCGATGGCGCCGAGCACCAAAAACCACAGACAGAACAGAATGGTGTACAGCTGATTCAGATCGACCATATGAAAGGTCTGAACCAGCTTCTGCGCCAGCACCAGACCCAGCGACGGCGCGGGTAACAGCAGGCAGGAGAGCAGGGCCATCAGCAAAATGCCCCCTGCGGTGAGCAGCGATTCTAACGGGTGTTTCATCGTAATGTTAATCGTCAGTTAAAAATGTCATTGTCCGGCATCCTGAAACGTAAAGCAATATCATCCCCGCTGGCAAAATTGGGTAAAAGGCCACCGTTATTCTGCGAATTAATAACAGAAAATAGATAATATTTTCGGGGCGATTAAATTAATATCGCGTTATGTAAATAAACGTCTTTCTCACGAAAATAATTTTACAAAGCTATAGGTGCTATATCCAATTAACGTCGCAATAACAATGGCTGCGACAATGTATAACGCCAGACGCCGTCCGCGATAAATACCAAACATGCTTCCTCCTCGTTTAGTGTTGGTTTAGAAATATTTTGTAAAAATCAACGCGTCGAAATAATTTTAATCAGTTTTGAATAACCGGGTAGTCAATATATTGCGGTAGATCAATTTAACCCGCAAGACTTAAAAATGAATTATTTAAAGCCAGAAAGGAATTCCGGCTTCCGTCCACCGGATATTGAAGGAAAAATACCATGACCAAAAAAAATTTCTCGCAGAATATGCCACCCGCAGGCGGGCAGGCGTACCAGCAGACCGTAGAGCAGGTGCTTGCTCAGGCGCAGAGCCAGGCTAATGGCCTGGACCGTGCCGAGGCGCAGGCGCGTTTACAGAAGCATGGCCCGAACGCGCTGCCGGAGAAAAAAGGCAAGCCGGGCTGGCTGCGTTTTCTCGCGCATTTTAACGATGTCCTGATTTACGTCCTGCTGGCAGCCGCCGTATTAACGGCAGTAATGGGACACTGGGTTGATACGCTGGTTATTCTGGGCGTGGCGGTAATCAATGCCTTAATTGGCCACATTCAGGAAAGTAACGCGGAAAAATCCCTGAAGAGTATTCGCAATATGCTCTCCAGCGAGGCGCGCGTTATTCGTAACGGCAACCATGAAACTATCCCGACGACGGAAATCGTCCCGGGCGATATTATTGTGTTGCGCGCAGGAGATCGTATACCGGCGGATATGCGCTTAATCGAAGCGCATAATTTACGCGTGGAAGAGGCAATTCTGACCGGTGAATCCACCGTGGTGGATAAACACACGAACCCGCTGAACGGCGAATTACCGCTGGGCGACCGCACGAACCTGGTCTTTTCCGGTACGACGGTAAGCGCGGGCGGCGGCGTTGGCGTGGTCATTGCCACGGGCCAGGAGACCGAACTCGGCCACATCAACCAGATGATGGCGGGCATTGAAAAACACCGCACGCCGCTGCTGGTGCAGATGGACAAGCTGGGCAAAGCGATCTTCGCCATTATCCTCGCCATGATGGCCGCGCTGTTTGTCTTCAGCCTGGTGTTCCGCGAAATTCCAATGGGCGAGCTGCTGCTCTCCCTGATTAGCCTGGCGGTGGCGTCCGTACCGGAAGGTCTGCCGGCGATTATCTCCATCATCCTCTCCCTGGGCGTGCAGGCGATGGCGCGCAAGCGGGCGATTATCCGCAAGCTGCCAACGGTTGAAACCCTGGGCGCGATGACCGTGGTCTGCTCGGATAAAACCGGCACCCTGACCATGAACGAGATGACGGTGAAAGCCATCATCACCGCCGACACCTGCTATCGCGTGGACGGCAACAGCTACGAGCCGGTGGGCAACATCTACCTCGAAGGCAGCGACGAGCCGGTGCAGATCCAGCCGGGCACCGTGCTGGAGCAGTACCTGCGCACCATCGACCTGTGTAACGACAGCCAGCTGATTCAGGACGAGCGTGGCCTGTGGGGCATCACCGGCGGGCCAACCGAGGGCGCGCTGAAGGTGCTGGCGGCCAAGGCCCACCTCGAGCCGGTCGTGACCACGCTGGTTAACAAGATCCCGTTCGACTCTCAGTACAAGTACATGAGCACCCACTACCAGATTGGCAGTGAGGAGCAGATTTTGATTACCGGCGCGCCGGACGTGATTTTCGCCCTGTGTGAGCAGCAGCAGACCCGCAACGGTGCGCAAGCCTTTGACCGCGCGTACTGGGAAACGGAGATGGAGCGCTATGCGCGTCAGGGGCTACGCATGGTCGCCGCGGCGTTCAAGCCAGCGAACGGCGAGCAGGCATTAACTCACGACGACCTGAGCCACGGTCTGATCTTCCTCGGCATTGCCGGGATGATGGATCCGCCGCGTCCGGAAGCGATTGAGGCGATTAACGCCTGCCAGCAGGCGGGGATCCGCGTGAAGATGATCACCGGGGATCACCCACAGACGGCGATGAGCATCGGCCAGATGCTGGGGATCACCAACAGCGAGCAGGCGGTTACCGGCTACCAGCTGGAGAAGATGGACGACGCCGAGCTGGCGGAAGCGGCGGTGAAGTATGACATCTTCGCCCGTACCAGCCCGGAGCATAAGCTGCGCCTGGTGAAAGCGTTGCAGGACAAAGGCGAAATCGTCGGCATGACCGGTGACGGCGTGAACGATGCCCCGGCGCTGCGCCAGGCGGACGTGGGTATTGCGATGGGCATCAAAGGCACGGAAGTGACCAAAGAGGCGGCGGACATGGTCCTGACGGACGATAACTTCGCCACCATCGCCAGCGCGGTAAAAGAGGGGCGTCGCGTTTACGACAACCTGAAGAAGACCATCCTGTTCATCATGCCGACCAACCTGGCGCAGGGGCTATTGATTGTGATTGCGCTGCTGGCGGGGAACATCATTCCGCTGACGCCAGTGCTGATCCTGTGGATGAACATGGCGACCTCCGCCACGCTCTCCTTCGGCCTGGCCTTCGAGGCCGCCGAGCGCAACATTATGCGCCGCCCGCCGCGTCAGACCGGGCAGCACGTGATGGACGCCTACGCCGTCTGGCGCGTGGCCTTCGTCGGCACCATGATTGCCATCGCCGCCTTTGCGCTGGAAGCCTGGCTGGCCCCGCGCGGCCACAGCGCGGAGTTCATCCGCACCGTGCTGTTGCAGATGCTGGTCTGCGCCCAGTGGGTTTACATGATTAACTGCCGCAACACCGACGGGTTCTCCCTGAACCGCGGCCTGCTGGCGAACAAAGGGATCTGGCTGGTAACGGGCGTACTGTTCCTGCTCCAGGCGGCGATCATCTACCTGCCGTTTATGCAGATGCTGTTCGGCACCGAAGCGCTGCCGCTGCGCTACTGGTTCGTGACGCTGGCGGTGGCGGGCGTGATGTTCTTCGTCGTCGAAATCGAGAAGCGACTGACCCGCAGGTTCCGTAAGGCTGCATAACCTTTTGCCCTCACCCTAACCCTCTCCAACAGGGAGAGGGAACTCTGACCTCCCTCTCCCTGTGGGAGAGGGCCGGGGTGAGGGAAAACAACGCCGAGGTACTCCCATGAAATTCCCACTCCTGTTCGCGCTCCTCGCCTGCACCCTGCCACCCGCATTCGCCGCGGCCATTCCCGTGCGTGTCGCCACCGTGGAGCAGACCGCCCACGCCGCCGAGCGTCAGATCCCGGGTCGCATTGAAGCTATCCACACCGTTGAACTGCGCGCCCGCACGGAAGGCGTCATCACCAGAATCCACTTCCGCGACGGGCAGTACGTGAAAAAAGGCGACGTGTTGTTCGAACTGGACGACGCCGAGCCGCGCGCCGCCCTGCGTCTGGCGCAGGCCGAAGTGAGAAGCGCCGAAGCCACGCTGCGTCAGGCGCAGCAGCAGCTGTCACGCTTCGAAAGCCTGGGCAGCAGCAACGCCATCAGCCGCCACGACGTGGACAACGCCCGCATGCAGCGCGACGTAGCGAGCGCCGCGCTGGAGCAGGCGAAAGCCCGTCTCGACACCCGCAGCGTCACCCTCAACTACACGCGCATTACCTCACCGATTGACGGGCGCGTGGGGCACAGCAACTTTCACGTCGGCAGCCTGGTGAATCCTGCCAGCGGTGTGCTGGTGGAGGTGGTGCAGCTCGATCCCATCCGCATCGCCTTTGCGCTGGAAGAGGGCGCGTTTGCCACTAAAGCCGGACAGCATGCGGATATCAGCGCCATGAAGCAGGCCTGGCAGGCGCTGATTGACAGCAACGGCCAGCGCATCAGCGGGGAACTCACCTCCGTGGACAACCGCATCGACCCGCGCACCGCCAGCGTGATGCTGCGCGCCGAGTTCGCCAACCCGCGCCATCAGCTGCTGCCCGGCGGCAACGTGAACGTCTACCTGCGTCCGTCAAGTGAGCAACCAGTGCTGACTCTGCCCGCCGCTGCCGTACAGCAGAATGGCCACGGATTCTTCGCATGGGTGGTTAACGCCGAGGATAAAGCCGAAATGCGTCCGCTGAAGGTCGCCGGACAGATCGGCCAGCAGTTCCAGATTGCCTCCGGCCTGAAGCCCGGTGAGCGAGCGATTACTGACGGTGCGCAGCGCGTGCAGCCAGGCGTTGCCGTCCAGATACTGAATTAAGGAGCCATCATGCTGACGTTTTTCATCAAACGCCCGCGCTTTGCGATGGTGATTGCGCTGGTCATCACCCTGCTGGGGGCCATCGCGCTGAGGATTATTCCGGTGGAGCAGTACCCGCAGATCACCCCGCCGGTCGTGAATGTGTCAGCGTCATGGCCGGGCGCCAGCTCGGCTGACGTGGCGGAGGCCATCGCCACGCCGCTGGAAACCCAGCTGAACGGGGTGGATCATATGCTCTATATGGAGTCCACCAGTTCGGACGAGGGTAGCTATAGCCTGAACATTACCTTTGCGGCAGGCACCGACCCGGATCTCGCCGCCATCGACGTGCAGAACCGCGTGGCGCAGGCCGTGGCGCAGCTGCCGACCGAGGCACAGCAAAACGGCGTGCAGGTGCGCAAGCGCGCCACCAACCTGATGATGGGGGTAAGCCTTTACTCACCGAACAACACCCACACGCCGCTGTTCGTCAGCAACTACGCCAGCACCCAGGTGCGCGAGGCGCTGTCGCGTCTGCCGGGCGTCGGGCAGGTACAGATGTTTGGCGCACGGGACTACAGCATGCGCATCTGGCTGCGCCCGGACCGCATGAACGCCCTGAACGTGACCAGCGATGACGTGGCGCAGGCGCTGCGCGAGCAGAACGTGCAGGGGGCGGCAGGCCAGGTCGGCACGCCGCCGGTGTTTAACGGCCAGCAGCAGACCCTGACCATAAACGGGCTGGGGCGCTTAAATCAGGCCGACGACTTTGCCAACATCATTATCCGCGCCGGGGAGATGGGTCAGCTGGTGCGCCTGAAGGACGTCGCCACCATCGAGCTTGGCTCGCGCAGCTACAGCTCTGGCGCGCAGCTGAACGGGCACGACTCTGCCTACCTCGGCATCTACCCGACGCCGTCCGCTAACGCCCTGCGCGTGGCCGATGCGGTGCGCGCGGAGCTGGAACGGTTATCCACGCGCTTCCCGGACGATCTGGTCTATGAAGTCAAATTCGACACCACCTCGTTTGTGGCCGCCACCATCAAAGAGATTGGCGTCTCGCTGGCGCTGACGATGCTGGCGGTGGTGGTCGTGGTGTCCCTGTTCCTGCAAAGCTGGCGCGCGACGCTGATTGTTGCCCTTGCCATTCCGGTGTCGCTGGTGGGCACCTTCGCGGTGCTCTATACGCTCGGCTACTCCGCCAATACGCTGAGCCTGTTCGCTATCATTCTGGCGCTGACCATGGTGGTGGATGACGCCATCGTGGTGGTGGAGAGCGTCGAAACGCTGATGGCGGAAGGGCAGAGCCGTACGGCGGCGACCGCGCTGGCGCTGCGCCAGATCGCCGGGCCAGTGATTGCCACCACGCTGGTGCTGCTGGCGGTGTTTGTGCCGGTGGCGCTCCTGCCGGGGATTGTCGGCGAGCTGTACCGCCAGTTCGCGGTGACGCTCTCGACTGCCGTGACGCTCTCAAGCCTCGTGGCGTTGACTCTTACGCCCGCCCTGTGCGAGCTGTTGCTGCGCCCGCGACCGGAGAAACCTGCGGCACTCTATCGCGCCTTTAACCACGGGCTGGACGCCACGCGCGGTTTCTACACCCGCATCGTGAACGTTTTAAACCTGCGCCCGTGGCTGGCGCTGCTGGCCACCGCAGGCGCGGCGGCGGTGGTGGTATTCAGCTTTATGTCGATGCCAAAGGGCTTCCTGCCGCAGGAGGATCAGGGCTACTTCTTTGCCAGCGTCCAGTTGCCGGAGGCAGCCTCGCTGGAGCGCACCGAAGCGGTGATGACCACCGCGCGCGAGCTGATCGCTAACAACCCGGCGGTAGAAAACGTGATTCAGGTCTCCGGGTTTAACATCCTCAACGGCACCAGCGCATCGAACGGCGGGTTTATCTCCATCATGCTCAAAGACTGGAGCGAGCGTCCGCCGCTGGATGAGGTGATGGGCACCCTTCAGCGCCAGCTGCTGGCCCTGCCGGAAGCCACCATCATGACCTTTGCGCCGCCGACGCTGCCGGGGCTGGGCAACGCCTCCGGCTTCGACCTGCGCATTCAGGCGCAGGCGGGGCAAAGCCCGGCGGAGCTGGAGCGCGTGACGCGTGAGGTGCTGGCGAAAGCCAACCAGAACCCGCAGCTGAGCCGCGTGTTCACCACCTGGAGCAGCAACGTGCCACAGATGACGCTCACCGTTGACCGCGAGCGCGCGGCCCGCCTCGACGTGCCGGTGTCACGCATCTTCAGCAGCCTGCAAACCGCCTTTGGCGGCACGCGCGCCGGGGATTTCAGCGTCAACAACCGCGTCTACCACGTAGTGATGCAGAACGAGATGCAGTGGCGCGAGCGCGCGGAGCAAATCAGCGAGCTGTTCGTGCGCAGCAACAGCGGCGAGCGGGTGCGTCTGAGCAACCTCATCACCATCACGCCGACCGTCGGCGCGCCATTTATTCAGCAGTACAACCAGTTCCCGTCGGTATCGGTGAGCGGCTCGGCAGCGGAAGGGGTGAGCAGTAGCACCGCAATGGCGGCGATGGGCGAGATTCTGGCGGAAAACCTGCCAGCCGGGTACGACTACGCCTGGAGCGGCATGTCGTATCAGGAGCAGCAGACCGGCAATCAGGCGATATGGATCGTGCTGGCGGCGGTGGTGATGGCGTGGCTGTTCCTCGTCGCCCAGTATGAGAGCTGGACGCTCCCGGCGAGCGTGATGCTCTCGGTGCTGTTCGCCATCGGCGGGGCGCTGGTCTGGCTGTGGCTGGCGGGCTACGCCAACGATGTGTATGTGCAGATTGGTCTGGTGCTACTGATAGCCCTCGCCGCCAAGAACGCAATTCTTATCGTGGAGTTTGCCCGCGCCCGGCGCATGGATGGAATGGCGATTGTCGATGCCGCACGGGAGGGGGCCTCGCGCCGCTTCCGCGCGGTAATGATGACCGCCGTGTCGTTCATTATCGGCGTCCTGCCGATGATGCTGGCGACCGGGGCGGGCGCCCAGAGCCGCCGCATCATCGGCACTACGTGTTCAGCGGCATGCTGGTGGCGACCGTGGTGGGGATAGTGTTCATCCCGGCGCTGTTCGTGCTGTTCCAGCGCCTGCGCGAGTGGGGCCACGGCCTTACGGACTCGTCGCCCACAGCTCACAGTGCTTCTGCACCAGAGAAATCAGCGAGCCGCCATCGGCAATAAAGTCCCGCATGCGCTGCGCCTCGCTCTTGCCCTGCTTTAACAGCAGGGCAATCTCATTGATTGCGCTTGTCGCGCCGAGCTTCTCGGCCGACGGCGCAACCTGCTCCAGCAGCCAGGCGATATCTTCCGCCACGGTTTTGTGCTCGCCGGTATGCACGTCCGTCAGAATGCCATCCAGCCCGTAGCGACAGGCCTGAAAACGGTTAAAACGATACAGCAGAAAATCTCGTTCCTGATGCTTATAGGGCCGCGCGGTCAGCAGCCAGTGCGACGTCGCCTGAATAAGCCCGGCGATGTTAATGGCATGGCCGAGCGTCAGCGGCGTATCCATCACCCGCACCTCGACGGTGCCGAAGTGCGGGCTGGGGCGGATGTCCCAGTGCAGATCCTTAATGCTGTCGATCATGCTGGTGGAACTCAGGCGGCGGAACAGCCCCTCGAACTCCTGCCAGCTGTTGACCCACGGCATCTGGCCGTTATCCGGGAAACCCGAGAAGATGTTGAGGCGCGATGAGGCGAACTTCGTGTCCGTGCCCTGCATATACGGTGATGCGGCGGCCAGGGCGATAAAGTGCGGCACAAAACGCGACAGGCCGTGCAGCAGGTAAATGGCGTCGTCCCCGGTCCGACAGCCGACGTGTACGTGCTGGCCGAACACCGTCGCCTGCAAAATCAGATAGCCAAAGCGCTCCAGCGTGACGTTATAGCGCTCGTCGTCGCACACTTCCTGCCGCTGCCATTTCTGGAACGGATGCGTCCCACCGCCGCAGATCTGGATATGCTGATCTTCCGCCGCGCGCAGGATGCTCTGCTGCATCACTGAAAACTGCGCCGCTGCCTGGTCGATGGTCTGGCACACGCCGGTGGCGATTTCGAGCATGCTTTCGGTAATGTCGTGTTTGACTTCGCCCCCTTTGATGTCGTCTTTGACGGCGGCGATGAGGGCAGAGGAGTCCTGGCTCAGATCGTAACCCGGCGGGTTAACCACCTGGAGTTCGAGCTCAATGCCGAGGGTATAAGGTTCAGAGGACTTGAAATCGGGTAAGGGCATGGCGCACTCCGTTGTCTGTTATGTGTTGAGTATAGACAATGGGCGTGGCGCGCTCTTTTCAGGGTGGTATAACTGATAGCAGGCTTAGCAAAAGGGGAGTGACCCATGTCTGACTATCCAACCATTGCGCTGACAGGACCCGGTGCGATTGGAACCACCATTGCCGCGGTGCTGCATGAAGCGGGCCGCACGCCGCTGCTGTGTGGTCGCACCGCGCATCCGGAACTGCGCCTGCGTCACGATGAGGGTGAAATTGTGGTGCCCGGTCCGGTACTCACCGATCCGAGCGTCATTACGCGCCCCGTTGACCTCGTTTTTTTGGCGGTAAAAACGACGCAAAATGCCGACAGCGCCGGTTGGCTGCGCGCCCTGTGCGATGAAAACACCGTAGTCTGCGCGCTGCAAAACGGCGTGGAGCAGAAAGCCCAGCTTGCGCCTTTGGTCAATGGCGCAACGGTGCTGCCGTCGGTGGTGTGGTTCCCTGCGCAGCGCGAGCCGGACGCCTCTGTCTGGCTGCGGGCTAAACCGCGCCTGACGTTACCGGACGTGCCGCAGGCGCAGCGGGTGGTGGAGGCGCTTCGCGGGACGCGCTGTGACGTTGAGCTCTCGACAGATTTCGCCACCGTCGCCTGGCGCAAGCTGCTGCAAAACGCGGTCGCCGGGCTGATGGTGCTGGCCAATCGCCGCGCCGGAATGTTCAGGCGCGAAGATATCAGCGAGCTGGCGCTGGCCTACCTGCGCGAGGGGCTGACCGTCGCCCGCGCCGAAGGGGCGAAGCTGGATGATGCGGTGGCGGAGGAGATCCTGGCGAACTTCCAGCGCGCGCCAGTGGATTTGGGCACGTCGATCCTTGCCGATCGTCAGGCGGATCGCCCGATGGAGTGGGATATCCGCAACGGCGTGATCCAGCGCTATGGCCGCAGGCACGGGATTGCGGTGCCCATCAGCGATGTGGTGGTGCCGCTGCTGGCGGCGGGGAGTGAGGGGCCGGGGTGAGCCAGGGGCTGGCGAGAAGGAAAGACCCGGCCGTTGTGCACCGGGTAACTCTCTTACTTACCCTGACGGGCTTTCTCTGCTTTTAGCTCTTCCATTGTTGCTTCCAGGATCCAGAGGCACTGAGCACCCTCAACCGTATCCAGCAGCGCCCGGCGGGTGCGCTGATAGAACGCGTCGACTTCGGCGGGGGATTTCTCTAGAGGCGGCGTGCAGACGATATCGCTGCCAACCATGTGCGGCCACTTTCCCGCGTCAATGGTCTGGAGCGCTTTCAGTGTGGCGCTGGTGTTTGTTGTGAGCGCTGCGGCCAAAGCATCCTCCAGCAGTTGCGCCTGCCTGACGTCAGCCGTGGCAGCCAGCGTTGGGGCTTGCGCAATCCAGTGTGTGTCACCTGAGGCGATTCCATGAAGTGCTGATGGCCAGTCAGTGCTGGCTGCAATGGCTGGGACGGTGAGCGCACAAAGCAGCAGGACGATTGGATATTTCATCGCATTATTCCCCGCTCGCCGACATCGTTTTTGCACCATACATAAACGGTTATAGACATTTGCTTAAACTCCTTTTAAGAAAATCCTGATAAATTCTTCTATTACAGTCGGTTAAAGAACAGACGGGACGTTAACGTTTATAAAAAAGGCCGTCAATGTTGGCGCAACAGGGATATGAAATAGATACTTTTTTGTTGATGCGGATTATGAAAGCCGAAGTATTTCACCGTGGTTTGCAAATATGGGCGATTGGTTTGTTAAGATTTTTAATCGCTAATCAATCAAATAGAACGCAGATTGGGTACATAGAGCCTGCTTTCGCATCAATTCCCCACAAATGCGCTCACCGGCAAACCAAAACGCTTCGCCAGCGCCCGCATATGATCCAGCGTTAACGTGCGCTGTCCGTTCAGGATCCGACTTACCAGAGACTTCTTACCAATCTCGTTCTCGAAGTCGCTCTGAGTGAGCTGGTACTGATCCATTAGCGTTCGCAGTAACGCAACGCCTGACGGAATACTGGCAATACGCGCGTTAAATTCTGCAAACTCCGAGGACTCGTTTTCGTACTTATCGATTTTGGCAGTAAGCATCTCTACCAGCGGGTTATCCGGGTCGTGCTCGATAAGATACTCCACCAGCGCCAGCGCATCCTCGTAGTCTTGCCGCGACGGGCTTGAACCCAGGAAAGGGAGTTCGTTTGTCAGAGCGTTTGCCGCTTTGATGGCTGCTGCATAATTCATTCTTTCGTTCTCCGATAGTAGTCCGTGAGCTTGTCATACTCTGCGTGCGTGCTGATGTGTTTGATGAAGAACTTTCCCCGCTCAAAATCAGCAAAAAACATTACTCTTAGATGCCCGCCACCCACATCAATGACCCACCATTTTTCCCGGTATTTCATCCGGTCCAGGCTGGGAAAGCGCTTTCGCATCTCGTCTGGTGAGGGGTAGTGTTCCTTTTTTAGTACCCGGTAAAGATCGTCCAGGGCTTGTGCTTGATTGGGATAATGTCTGGCCGCTGTGTCGAAAGGCGCTCTTGAGACTATGTGCATCCTTGCCCCTTGTTGCCAAGATGGAAACATTATAGATAGTGGTTGGTGAGTTGACAATGCGGAAACTTCGATGAAAATGCAGTTTCTACATGATCGTGACAATTGAGCTTTGCATTGAGTGCGAGCACTTTAAGTTAGAGTGGTATGCCATTAAAGTGCCAGAAGTATCTTGGCCTGAAGTATTTGTGTGATTTGCGTAGCGTATTCAGGATTTGTTTGCTGAAAAAAAGTGTAGTGGATTATTCTTTTGCTAACGATAGATACCATGATAGTTACGTCGCTTATGCCAAAAGCGTCCTTTAAACATTGTGGATTGGTAGTAGAATTAACTGATGAGCTCAATTTCTTTTATTATCATTATTACAACAGACTTAAAAAGTTAAGTTCAATTATAGATTTATTTTGATGTATAATTATGTCCATTTTACCGTAAACAGACTAAGGAATGAACCATAATGTCTTTTTTGAACGTGATTAGCGATTTTTTAAATAGCCTTCCTCAATGGTTATCATCGTTTATTATCGCTTTAATGGGCGCGGTTGTTGGAGGCTGGTTTACTCTTAGAGGTGTTGATCGCGAGGCAAAGATTACTCGCGCAGAGGCTGAAAAGAACTCCCTTGAGTTGCAGTTGTCTGTATTAAAAGGAATAAAAGGAGAGATTTTTACTTTGATTACTTTGTATAATAAAAGAATGCAAAATCATATTGATAACATTGGGCCGGGAAAAATACTGCCTATTAACTTCCCTGTTGGTGATGATAATTTTACGTTTTACGAGCAAAACGCAAAGATCATTGCAAAACTGAATGATGAAGCAAGAGATTCAATAATTAACATTTACACATATGCTCGCTCATTAATACAGTCCTTCAAAGGAAATAATCAGCTTGTCGTAGATTACGAAAAAATTCTATTTGATATGGCTGATAATAATAAAGATAAAGATATGTATGAAAGATTGCATGCTGCAAAAATTGAAGTGATGGTGGATTATGCGCAAGGAATAAAAAATATTGATGCAGAGCTTAGATGTGCTATCGATGAGGGATTTAATGTTATTAATCAAGAAATAGCGGCGCTACAAATAAAATTAACAAGCTTAGAGTTATAAGAGAGAGTTCTGCTTCTCATTATCAACTAATCATTCACAATGAAATATTGCATTTTCTAAAGGCCGAAATCCCGCTTATCACCCAGCAGTATTCCAGCCTCCCATCACCCGCCTCAGTGCGCCGTTATATAAGGCTCCTTCACAAACTCCGCCAGCAGCCAGACCATATCATGCAGCAGCCCGGTGAGTTCTTTCGCCACGCTCACAGGCAACGTCCCGCCCATCACCGCCAGCGTTAACGCCATGGCATAGTCCACCTGCAACGCCGTATCCTGCCAGCAGTCCGGTACGCAGGAGGCGTTCTTTTCTCCTGCGATCAGCTGTTCAACCAGATACGAAGGCAGTTCGGCATCGCAGCATTCCCGCAGCCGCTTCAGCGCTGCCAGCAGTTGCTTACAGAGCGTGGAAAATGTCACCGCATCGTCCGTTTCCACCAGTACGCTCACGTACGCCGCACAGGTGCCAGCCAGTTCAAAGAGATCCGCAGAATCGGGAAGTTGCAGGTGAAGAAGGTGATGAACAGCGCTTTCTTCAGCGTGTACGTATGAAAATCCAGGGGTAGTCGCCATTTAGCATCCTCGTTGTCCAAAAAAAATGTCATGTCATGCTAACGGGTTCCTACGCCCGGTTACGGATGTGCCGCAACGCAGGCACTTTACGACCGCGGAGAAGGGATGAAAAGGGATGCCCCTGAATTACATAAGGTTGCTTAAAAGTTTGCGAGGCGGCTTCCAAAGGGCATTGCCGGGTGGCGGCTGCGCCTTACCCGGCCTACAAAACCGCCAACCAGCCAACCTATCCGCGACACGAACCGTAGGCCCGCGCAAGCGCAGCGCCGCCGGGCACAGCCACACCGTAGCTACCCCTCGCTCATCATCGCCAGAAACCGCTTCACCGTCCGCGAACGCTCAAAACGCCGCCAGCAGAGCGCGATATCGGTATAAAGCTCCGGTGAGCGCAGCGCATGGTAGGTGACATTCGGCGGAGAAATAGCGGCCATGGATTTCGGCACCAGCGCGAACCCGCCGCCAGCGGAGACCATGCTCAGGGAAGAGGAAAGTTGTGAGGATTGCAGCGTGTGTTGCATATCGATCCCGGCCCGCTCGCAGCTGCCGTAAACGCGGTCATACAGCCCCGGTGCTACCTCCTGGGGGAACAGCACCACCGGCGTATCCCGCAGCTCATCCAGCGCCAGATCGCCACATGCCGCCAGAGGATGATCGCGATGCAGCGCCACCACCATCGGCTCCCGATCGAGGATTTTTAATTCGAACACCTTACTGCTTTCGCACGGCAGGCGCACAAAGGCGATATCCAGCTCACCCTCCGCCAGCATCGTCGTCAGCGACGACATATTGGCTTCCACCTGGTGAACCTGCACAGCCATGTTCTGCACCTGAAACTGGCGAATCAGGGCGAAGATTTTGGGATGAAAAGCATCTGAACTGGTGATGCCAATCGACAGGCTGCCGTTCAGCCCGCGCGCGATGCCCCGGGCTTTCTCCAGCGCGGCATCGCTCAGCGCCAGGATCTTACAGGCGTCCTCATAGAAGGCCTCTCCCGCTTCGGTCAGCTCCACGCCCCGCGTCAGGCGCCTGAACAGCGGCGTGCCCACTTCCTCTTCGAGCCGTTTGATCTGCTGACTCAGAGGAGGCTGTGAAATACCCAGCGCTTTGGCCGCCCTGGTGAAGTGTCGCTCGCGTGCTACCGCGACAAAATAGCGCAGATAACGAAGTTCCATATCAAAAACGTCTCAAACCAGCATGGATTCTATATTGGAACTCTCTGCTGAATCGGGTCAACATTTATTTAACCTTTATAAATAAAGTTGAAGAGGACGGGCATGATGATGCATTCATCTGCATGCGACTGTGAGGCGAGTTTATGCGAGACCCTGCGTGGGTTCTCGGCTCAGCATCCTGACAGCGTGATCTATCAGACATCGCTAATGAGCGCCCTGCTAAGCGGCGTCTACGAAGGGGAGACGACCATCGCCGACCTGCTGGCACACGGTGATTTTGGTCTCGGTACCTTTAACGAGCTGGACGGTGAAATGATTGCCTTCAGCAGCCAGGTGTACCAGCTGCGCGCCGACGGCAGCGCCCGCGCCGCGAAGCCGGAGCAAAAAACGCCGTTCGCGGTGATGACCTGGTTCCAGCCGCAGTACCGCAAGGCCTTCGACGGGCCGGTCAGCCGTCAGCAGATCCACGACGTGATCGACAAGCAAATCCCCTCCGATAACCTGTTCTGCGCGCTGCGCATCGACGGCAATTTCCGCCACGCGCACACCCGCACCGTACCGCGCCAGACACCGCCGTACCGGGCGATGACCGACGTGCTGGATGACCAGCCGGTGTTCCGCTTTAACCAGCGCGAGGGCGTACTGGTCGGGTTCCGCACCCCGCAGCATATGCAGGGCATTAACGTGGCGGGCTATCACGAACACTTTATCACCGACGACCGTCAGGGCGGGGGCCACCTGCTCGACTATCAGCTGGAGAACGGCGTGCTCACCTTCGGCGAAATCCACAAGCTGATGATTGACCTGCCCGCCGACAGCGCGTTTTTACAGGCCAACCTGCACCCCAGCAACCTTGATGCGGCTATCCGCGCCGTCGAAAACTAACAGGAGAACTACCGTGAACAGTGAGAAACAGTCACGTCAGTGGGCGCACGGCGCCGATATGGTTGTCGGCCAGCTGGAAGCGCAGGGTGTGAAGCAGGTGTTCGGCATACCGGGCGCAAAAATCGACAAGGTCTTTGACTCCCTGCTGGACTCCTCCATCGAGATTATCCCGGTGCGTCACGAGGCGAACGCGGCGTTTATGGCGGCAGCGGTAGGGCGGCTAACCGGTAAGGCCGGGGTCGCGCTGGTCACCTCCGGGCCGGGCTGCTCCAACCTGATCACCGGCATCGCCACCGCCAACAGCGAAGGTGACCCGGTGGTGGCGCTGGGCGGGGCGGTGAAGCGGGCAGATAAAGCGAAACTGGTGCACCAGAGCATGGATACCGTCGCCATGTTCAGCCCGGTCACCAAATACGCCGTCGAAGTTAATTCACCGGACGCGATTGCCGAGGTGGTGTCGAACGCGTTTCGCGCTGCCGAGCAGGGCAGGCCGGGCGGGGCGTTTGTCAGCCTGCCGCAGGATATTGTCGACCAGCCCACCACGGGGGCGATTTTACCCGCCAGCACCGCGGCGCTGATGGGCCCGGCGCCGGAGTCAGCCATCAACGACGTGGCGAAGCTTATCGCGAAGGCCAAAAACCCGGTCATCTTACTCGGCCTTATGGCCAGCCAGCCCGCCAACAGCGCCGCGCTGCATAAGCTGCTGGAGAGAAGCCGTATTCCGGTCACCAGCACCTATCAGGCCGCCGGGGCGGTGAATCAGGAACACTTCACCCGCTTCGCCGGACGCGTCGGCCTCTTTAACAACCAGGCGGGCGACCGGCTGCTGCATCTGGCGGACCTGATTATCTGCATCGGCTACAGCCCGGTGGAGTACGAGCCGTCCATGTGGAACAGCGGCGACGCCACGCTGGTGCACATTGACGTGCTGCCCGCTTATGAGGAGCGCAAGTATGTTCCCGATCTGGAACTGGTCGGGGATATTGCCGCCACGCTGAATCTGCTTGCCAGTCGAATCGAGCACAAACTTGAACTCAGCCAGCGCGCCTCGGAAATTCTTGTCGATCGCCAGCATCAGCGGGACCTCCTCGACCGTCGCGGCGCATCGCTTAACCAGTTTGCCCTGCATCCGCTGCGCATTGTGCGCGCCATGCAGGACATCGTGAATAACGACGTAACGCTCACCGTCGACATGGGCAGCTTCCACATCTGGATCGCCCGCTACCTCTACAGCTTCCGGGCGCGTCAGGTGATGATCTCCAACGGTCAGCAGACCATGGGCGTGGCGCTGCCGTGGGCGATTGGCGCGTGGCTGGTCAACCCGGGGCGCAAGGTGGTCTCGGTCTCCGGGGACGGCGGCTTTTTGCAGTCGAGCATGGAGCTGGAAACCGCCGTACGCCTGAACGCCAACGTGCTGCACATCATCTGGGTGGATAACGCCTACAACATGGTGGCCATCCAGGAAGAGAAAAAATACCAGAGGCTTTCCGGCGTCGAGTTCGGCCCGGTCGATTTCAAAGCCTATGCCGACGCGTTCGGTGCGAAAGGCTTTGCCGTCGAGAGCGCGGACGCGCTTGAGCCGACGCTGCGTGCGGCAATGGATGTCGATGGCCCGGCCGTGGTGGCCATTCCCGTCGACTACAGCGATAACCCGCTGCTGATGGGCCAGCTCCATCTCAGCCAGATTTTGTGAATCAATATAAGGACAGAGAAATGCAAAAAGTGGCTCTCGTAACCGGCTCCGGTCAGGGGATTGGCAAAGCGATCGCGCTTCGCCTGGTGAAGGATGGTTTTGCCGTTGCTATTGCGGATTACAACGAAGAGACGGCGAAAGCGGTCGCGGATGAGATCACCCGTAACGGCGGGAAGGCCGTCGCCGTGAAGGTGGACGTCTCTGACCGCGAGCAGGTGTTCGCGGCGGTGGAAAAAGCCCGCACCGCGCTGGGCGGTTTTAACGTCATCGTCAATAACGCCGGGGTGGCGCCGTCCACGCCCATCGAATCCATCACGCCGGAGATTGTCGACAAGGTCTACAACATCAACGTGAAAGGGGTGATCTGGGGCATTCAGGCCGCGATTGACGCGTTTCGTAAAGAGGGGCACGGCGGCAAAATTATCAACGCCTGCTCTCAGGCGGGCCACACCGGCAACCCGGAGCTGGCGGTCTACAGCTCCAGCAAGTTCGCGGTGCGTGGCTTAACCCAGACCGCCGCGCGGGATCTCGCGCCGCTGGGGATCACTGTTAACGCCTACTGCCCGGGGATCGTCAAAACGCCGATGTGGGCGGAAATCGACCGTCAGGTCTCCGAGGCGGCGGGTAAACCGCTTGGCTACGGGACGGAAACCTTTGCCAAACGCATCACGCTTGGCCGTTTGTCCGAACCGGAAGACGTGGCCGCCTGCGTCTCTTACCTCGCCGGGCCGGATTCCGACTACATGACCGGTCAGTCGCTGCTGATTGATGGTGGGATGGTGTTCAACTAAATACACAATACCAAAAAGCTCTGACATGAACTTTCCCCTGCTCCCGTGCAGGGGCTTTTTTTTGTCTCGTCAGCCATTGTGCATTACACTGCGCGCTGCAAAACTTTAGTCTTGAGATCTGACAGGCGGTAACAGCGATGAACGGTACAATCACAACGTGGTTTAAAGATAAAGGCTTTGGATTTATCAAAGATGAAAACGGCGACAACCGCTATTTTCATGTGATTAAGGTCGCCAACCCTGATCTGATTAAGAAAGATGCGGCGGTGACCTTCGAGCCAACCACCAACAGCAAAGGCCTTTCCGCGTATGCGGTGAAGGTGATCCCGGAGAGTAAGCATCTTTATATTGCGGGCGAGCGCGTGAAGCTCACCTCAATTAAATCCTTCGTGGTGTTCAGCGAGGAAGAGCCCGTTGAGACCAAAATCGACAAAGAGAATGCGGTGCTGTCGGTGGGGCTGCTGATGAACAGCATCAAACCCAAAACCGAGAAAAAGCCGGGCGAAATGCGCACGGTGAAGAAGCTGGCGATCACTACCTTCCAGAACACGACGCTGATCTTCACTGAAGATGAGATCGACATCGATGCCACGGTGAAGCTGCTGAAGTAACGTTTTGCCGGGTGGCGGCTACGCCTTACCCGGCCTACGAAATGCGTGCGGCACTCGCCGCCGCACGGTTTACCCCATCCTGTGCTCCCCCCGCAACATTGCTTCACGGTCAAATACCCGCTGGATCTTCCCGTGCGCCATAAATGCCGCCCGGTCGGACATATGCGCAATCACGTCCGCATCGTGGCTCACCAGCAGGTAGGTCATGCCGTGCTGCGCCTTCAGGCGGTTGAGCAGGTTCAGGATCTCCGCCTGTACCGACATATCCAGCGCCGAGGTCGGTTCATCCAGCAGCAGAAGCTGCGGGCGCAGCAGCAGCGCGCGGGCAATGGCCACGCGCTGACGCTGTCCGCCGGAAAGCTGATGCGGGTAACGCCTGCTGGCGTCGGCAGCCAGACCCACCTGTTGCAGCGCATCCGCCACCTTTTCGGCAACCTGGGGTTCGCCGTGGATGTTTAACGGCTCCGACAGGGTGCGGGCAATGGTGTGGTTCGGGTGCAAAGACGCCCACGGATCCTGGAACACCATCTGCACGTTACGTCGAAGCGCGCCTTCAAAACGTCGTCCTGGCCGTAAATTTTCCCCGAGGACGGAAATGTGGCCATTCCACTCGCGCAGCAGCCCCGCCAGCACGCGCAGAATAGTCGATTTGCCGCAGCCGGATTCACCGATCAGGCTGAAGGTTTCGCCTTTTTCGATCGCAAAACTGGCGGCGGAAACCGCCGTTTTTTCACCAAAACTCACCCGGAGCTGGTTAACCTCAACGAGTGCCATTGTCGGCCTCCTTCCACGGTTGCGAACGGTCGAGCGTCGGCAGCATCTGGCCAAACGTCCCGGCGTTCGGGCGGCAGGTCCAGAGCGTGCGCGTGTAAGGATGGGTTGCCTGCGGCAACTGGCTCGCCGCCATTTCATCAACTTTCTCACCCTGATACATCACCAGCACGCGGTCACAGTGTTCCGCGACGAGCGGCAAATCGTGGCTGATTAACAGCATCGCCATCTGCCGCGCCTCGCACTGCTGTACCAGCAGCTCCAGGATCTGGTTGCGCAGGCGTGCGTCCAGCGCGGAAGTCGGTTCGTCGGCGATCAGCACCTGCGGGTTGTTGACGAGCGCAATGGCGATCATCACGCGCTGGCCCATGCCGCCGGAGAGTTCGCTGGGATAGCGCTGGAGCACGTGCTCGTTCAGCCCCACGGCGCGGATGATATCGTGAATGCGCGCCAGGCGTTCGGCGCGGGGCAGGCGCTGATGGAGGGTCAGCGCCTCATCAAGCTGGGCGGCGACGGTTTTCACCGGGTTTAGCGCGTAGCGCGGGTCCTGTAGAACCATCGCAATGCCGTTGCCGCGCAGCGCCTGCCAGCGGCGGCTGTTCAGGGTCAGCAGGTCGTTGCCAAGCACGTTAAGCCGCTTAGCGCTCACGATGCCGGGCTTGCGCACCAGCCCCAGCAGGGCGCGGGCAGACATGGACTTGCCGGAGCCGGATTCTCCCACCAGCGCCAGCCGCTCGTTGCCTAACGTAAAGCTCAGGTTGTTGACCACGCGCGCGGCGGGGTAGTCGATATTTAGCGCATCGACAATGACGCGGTGTTCAGTCATGCTGTGGCTCCAGTACGTCGCGCAGGCCATCGCCCAGCAGGTTAAAGGCCAGGCTGGCAAACAGAATCGCCCCACCTGGAATGGCGGCAATCCACCACTGGTCAAAAATGACCTGCATGCCGTCGGCTATCATCGCGCCCCATTCCGCCATCGGTGGACGTGCGCCCAGGCCAAGGAAGCCCAGCCCGGCGGCGGCCAGAATGATCCCGGCCAGATCCAGCGCCAGCCGTACAATCGCGGAGGGCAGGCACAGGGGCAGAATATGGCCGACCAGCAGGCGCGGGCCGCGAATGCCCATCATCTCCGCGGCGGCCAGATAATCGCTGTGGCGCAGACGCTGGATTTCACTGCGCGCCTGGCGCGCATAGGCAGGCCAGGTCGTTAAGGCCAGCGCCAGCGCGCCGTTCACCAGACCGGGGCCGAGCATCGCGACAAACGCGAAGGCGAGGATCAGGCGCGGCATCGACATCACCACGTCGGTAAAGCGCATCAGGATGCGCTCCATCCAGCCGCCGTAGTAGCCTGACAAAATCCCAACCAGCAGACCGGCGGGGAGGGTAATAACGGTGACTAAGGCCACCAGCCCCAGTGCCGGACGGGTGCCGTAGATTAATCGGGAGAGCAGATCCCGCCCATAGCTATCGGTACCCAGCCAGTGCTGCGCGTTGGGCGGTTGCAGACGCGCGGCGGCGTCCTGCCAGTTGGGGTCATGCGGCGCAAGCCACGGTGCGAACAGGGCAATAAGCACCAGCAGCGCGATGGCGATCAGCCCGCAAAACGCGGCAGGGGAGCGGCGCAGGCGGCGTAAGAAGAGATAAAACGGCATTAGCGCACCCTGGGATCGGTCGCCCGCACAAGCAGGTCGGTAAGGTTATTGATCAGAACAAAGCAGACGCCAATCAGCAGCGTGCCGCCCATCACGGCGGTGGTGTCACCGGCGAACAGGGCCGTGGTGAGGTAGCGCCCGATGCCCGGCCACGAGAAGACGGTTTCGGTTAATACCGCGCCCTCCAGCATGCTGGTGTAGGCCAGGGCAATCACCGTCAGCAGGGTACTCCGAATGTTCGGCAGCACGTGACGCAGCAGGATGGTCATCTCTCCAGCGCCCTTGGCGCGGGCGAGCAATATGTACTCTTTGTTCATCTCGCTCAGACAGGCGGAGCGCGTCAGGCGGGTGATACTTGCCAGCGAGTAGTAGGCCAGCAGCAGCACCGGCAGCACCAGGTGGCTGATGGCGTTGCGGAACGCCTCGCGGTCGCCGGAAAGCCAGGTATCAACCAGCGCAAATCCGGTTCGTGGCTCGACGGTGAATTGCCAGATGTCGTCCAGCCTGCCGGGGCCAGCGCTCCACTGTAGTTTCGCGTAGAACAGAGCCAGCATCAGCAGTCCGAGCCAGAATATTGGCACCGAATTGCCGAGCAGGGTGAGCGTTCTGATCGCTAAGTCCAGTGGCGAACCGGCGTAGCGGGCGCACAGTACACCCGCAATCACGCCGAGTACCGTGCCGATAATTAGCGCCAGCGTTGCCAGTTCCAGCGTGGCGGGAAAGGCGTGCAGCAGGTCCTGCAATACCGGCTGACCGGTAGCGCTGGCGGTGCCTAAATCCCCGTGAGCGAGGTTTTGCAGGTAGTGCAAGAACTGCACCGGCAGGGGCCGATCCAGCCCAAGCTGGTGGCGAACCTGATCGTAAGTGGACTGGCTGGCGTGATCGCCGACGATCTGCAATACGCGATCGACCGGGGAAAAGGCAGAGAGCGCAAACGTGACCAGCAGTAGCCCGAACAGCGTGAGCAGGAGAGTCAGCAGACCCTGAAGCACGCGGGTGGAAAGATGTGGCATGGGAAATCTCTTTATGCCGGGTGGCGGCTTCGCCTTACCCGGCCTACAAAAACCAGGAACGTAGGCCGGGTTAGCGCAGCGCCACCCGGCAACAAGGGCTACTTCGTAACGCGATCGTACCAGACCATATCCGCGTTCAGCCCCTGCTGATACCCCTTCACGTTATCGCGCACCACGATCTGGGTTTTGCCCTGGTCAACGAACACATACGGCGAGTTATGCTGTAACTGTTCCTGCATCTTCTTATACAGATCCAGACGTTTTGCCGGATCCGGCTCGGCAACCGCCGCCAGCGTAGCGTTGTTCAGCTCCGGAATTTTCCAGCCGTTAAGCCCGGCCACGGTGCTGGATTTCCCGTCATTCCATGCGAAGGCGCTGGCGTTGGAGTGTGCATCGAAGTAGTCCGGGATCCACAGACGTATGGCCGCCTGATGCTGTTTCGCACGCACGCGGGCGTACACCTGGCTACCCGCCGCGGGCAGCAGATCCACCTTCACGCCGCCCTGAGCGAAGCTCGCCTGCATGGATTGCGCGATGGTGATGAACGGCGGTTTATTCTCTACGTCCAGCGTGAAATGCGCGTCTTTGATGCCCGCCCTGGCGAGGATCGCTTTTGCTTTTGCCGGGTCAAACGTGAACGGATTGTCCTCCAGCGCGCCCGGCAGGCCGACCGGCAGGAAGCTCTGATGAACAAAATACTGGCCTTTCAGCAGGTCCTTGGTGATGCCTTCATAATCCACCAGCCAGCGCGAGGCTTCCCAGAACGCTGGATTATTCAGCAGCGGGTTAGCGCTGTTGCCGGTGTTAAACACCAGATAGTTTTGCTCGGCAGAAGGGATGCTAAGCACCCTCACGCCCGGCTTGCCGCTGAGGGCGCTTATCTGGTCTGCACCCAGATCGCGCGCCACGTCCGCATCACCCTGCTGGATCAGCAGGCGGCGGGAAGCGGGATCGGGGACGTTTTTAATGATGATGCTTTTAAGCTTCGGCGCGCCGCCGGGCGCGGATTCGTTGGCTTCCAGCACGATGGCCTGATGCGGCTGGTAAACGCGCATTTTGAACGCGCCGCTGCCCGCAGAGTGCATTTTTAACCACGCGTTGCCGAAGTCGTTATCCTTCACGTTCGCCGCAACCTGCTTTTCATCGACGATGGAGGCAATCGGCGTGGAGAGTATATTCAGCGCTACCGACGGGCTGACGTCCGCCGTCCAGCGAAGCGTGAGGGTATGGTCGTCCACTTTCTTCAGCTGGCTGGCGATGTTGCTGGCGTCCCAGCCCAGTACGTTGAGGATAAACGCCGGGGATTTGTTCAGCGTCACGGCGCGGGTATATGAGAAGATCACATCTTCCGGGCGCAGCAGGTTCCCGGAGGCAAATTTTGCATCGGGCTTAAGTTTGATGGTCAGGGTTTTTGCTGCCGCGTCCGCTTCCCAGCTTTCGGCCAGAACCGGGGTGATTTTTTCCGGGTTATCGCGGTCCGGCTGTACCAGACGCTGATACAAACTCGGTACGGTCTGGATGCTGGAAAGTTCGTTGGCTTCGGCCGGGTCAAGGCTCACGATATCATCCAGACCCTGGGCGACAACCAGCGTGTTGGGCGGGGTAGCGGCGTGAGCAGCGCTTGAGAGCGCAGCCAGCACCAGTAAAGGCAGCAGTTTTTTATTCATAGCGATCCCTGAAGAAAATATATTGTGATTGTTTTATGCACCGTTACGGTAGGCTGGCTGAGGATTTC
Organism: Enterobacter sp. MGH 33; assembly: GCF_000534535.1. Taxonomy (NCBI): domain Bacteria; kingdom Pseudomonadati; phylum Pseudomonadota; class Gammaproteobacteria; order Enterobacterales; family Enterobacteriaceae; genus Enterobacter; species Enterobacter sp. MGH 33. Next base: position 1,540,660 of record NZ_KI973212.1, read on the forward strand.
CTCAAAGTCGAAATTCTGCTTTGCTTATGCCCTCCGGGAATAACGCATTCGGTCTGGTTATGAGTCACCTCTCTTTTCGTTCGCTTTTTAACCTGCTATAACAAACTCCTTACCTTTCAGGGAGTCACCGCCGTGCCCGAAATCAATCAACATGGTCAAACCGTTAATGATATTGTCCCGGACTGGAAATGCGCCCGCGCGTTAACCCGTACCCTGCTCACCGGGCAGTATTGCCGCCTGGAGCCGCTGGATGCTGACCGCCATTCGGCTGATTTGTTTGAAGCCTATGCGCTGGGTGACGACAGCGACTGGACGTGGCTTGCCAGCACCCAGCCTGTGAGCGTTGAGGCCACTGCGCACTGGGTGTTGGGAAAGGTGCTGGATGACGACCTGGTGCCCTTTGCCGTTATCGATCTGCGCACCGAAAAGGCGGTAGGGCTGGTCAGCTATATGGCGATAGAACGCTTTCAGGGCTCGGTTGAGATCGGCCACGTCACCTGGTCGCGCAGAATGAAGGGCACCCGCGTGGGTACCGAAGCGGTGTGGCTGCTGCTGAAAAATGCCTTTGAGCATCAATATCGCCGGCTGGAGTGGAAGTGCGATTCGATGAACATCGCCTCACGCAACGCGGCGGAGCGGCTGGGGTTTGTCTGGGAAGGGCGCCTGCGCCAGAAGCTGGTGCGTAAAGGACGCAACCGCGACAGCGATATGCTTTCGATTATTGACGGCGAATGGCCGCAGCGCGATGCAGAGCTGCGCGCCTGGCTGGCGGCGGAGAATTTTGACGGGGAAGGACGGCAGGTTAAGCGGCTTGAAGCATTTCGGCAATAATTTCCCCTCACCCTAACCCTCTCCCAGAGGGAGAGGGGACGATGACACCCTCTCCCTTTAGTAGAGGGCCGGGGTGAGGGGAGAAGTTCGCACTCAGCGGCGAACCGGCGCCCCATCCGCCACATAATACGCCGCCGTGCTCTTCGCCAGCGGCTCGCGCCCGCGAATGGCGTCGGCAATCTTTTCGCCAATCATGATGGTGGTGGCGTTCAGGTTGCCGGTGATAATCTGCGGCATAATCGACGCATCCACTACGCGTAACCCTTCCAGCCCGTGAACCCGGCCTTCGCCGTCGACCACCGCCATTTCGTCGTAGCCCATCTTGCAGGTGCCGCACGGGTGGAAGGCGGTTTCAGCGTGGTTGCGCACGAACTCGTCCAGCTGTTCGTCGGTCTGGCATTCCACGCCCGGGCTGATTTCACGACCGCGATACTTGTCCAGCGCAGGCTGGTGCATGATCTCGCGGGTGATGCGGATCGCGTCGCGGAACTCCTGCCAGTCCTGCTCGTGGGACATGTAGTTGAACAGGATCGCCGGATGCTGGTGCGGATCGCGCGACTTGATGCGCACGTGGCCGCGGCTCGGCGAGCGCATGGAGCCAACGTGGCACTGGAAGCCATGTTCTTTCACCGCGTTCGAGCCGTTGTAGTTAATCGCCACCGGCAGGAAGTGATACTGAATGTTTGGCCACTCGAACTCCTCGCGGCTGCGGATAAACCCGCCCGCTTCGAAGTGGTTGCTCGCGCCCACGCCTGTGCCGCCAAACAGCCACTCCGCGCCAATCTTCGGCTGGTTCCACCATTGCAGGGCAGGGTAGAGGGAGACCGGCTCCTTACATTCATACTGAAGGTACATCTCCAGGTGATCCTGCAAGTTTTCACCCACCCCGGGTAAATCATGTACCAGCGGGATATCAAACTGCTTCAGCAGTTCAGCGTTGCCCACGCCGGAGCGCTGGAGGATCTGCGGAGACGCGATGGCGCCCGCGCACAGCAGCACCTCTTTCTTCGCCGTCGCTTTTGACGGAATGGTGCTTTCGCCTTCCAGCCACTCGACGCCCACCGCGCGCTTGCCGTCAAAGATAATGTGATCGGTCATGGCGTGGGTGCGGATGGTCAGATTCGGGCGCGGTTTGGCCTGGTCCAGATAGCCGCGCGCGGTGCTGGCGCGTCGGCCCTGCGGCGTGACCGTACGGTCCATCGGGCCAAAGCCTTCCTGCTGATAGCCGTTAAGGTCGTCGGTGCGCGGGTAGCCCGCCTGCACGCCCGCCTCTACCATCGCTTCAAACAGCGGGTTCACGCCCGGCTTAGAGGTGGTGACGCTCACCGGACCGTCGCCGCCGTGGTAGTCGTTCGGCCCCACGTCGCGGGTCTCTGCCTTGCGGTAGTAGGGCAGGCAGTTGAGGTAGCTCCAGTGCTCCAGACCCGATTGTTTCGCCCAGTTGTCCAGATCCATCGCGTTACCGCGCACGTAGCACATGCCGTTGATCAGCGACGAGCCGCCCAGCCCTTTACCCCGTCCGCATTCCATGCGGCGATTGTTCATGAAAGGCTCAGGCTCGGTTTCATACGCCCAGTTGTAGCGCTTGCCCTGCAACGGGAAGGCCAGCGCGGCAGGCATCTGGGTGCGGAAGTCAAAGCGGTAGTCCGGCCCGCCCGCCTCAAGCAGCAGGACGGTGGTGTTCGGATCTTCAGTCAGTCGTGTTGCCAGTACGTTGCCGGCAGAGCCGGCTCCGATAATGATGTAGTCAAATTGCAAATAAACCTCCCGGTTAAAATATGGACTGGAATTTACCCATCTCAACCTGGATGGACTTCACCTGGGTGTAACTCTGAAGCGTCATGACGCCGTTCTCACGGCCAATGCCGGAGTGTTTGTAGCCGCCAACCGGCATCTCTGCGGCGGATTCACCCCAGGTGTTGATCCAGCAGATGCCCGCTTCGAGCTGATGAATAGCGCCGTGGGCGCGGTTCAGATCGGCGGTGACGATGCCCGCCGCCAGACCGTAGTCGGTATCATTGGCGCGGCGAATGGCCTCTTCGTCAGTGTCATAGGTAAGAATGGACATCACCGGGCCGAAGATCTCTTCGCGCACGATGGTCATTTCGTCGGTGCAGTCGGTGAACACGGTCGGGGCCACCCACGCGCCGTTGTCAAAGCCGTCACCCTTCAGCACGTCGCCGCCGCACAGCACGCGCGCGCCTTCCTCTTTGCCTTTGGCGATGTAGCGCAGCACGCTGTCGCGGTGCGGGAAGCTGACCATCGGGCCAAAGTTGGTGTTTTCATCGAACAGGTCGCCCGCGCGGATGCGGCCCACGCGCTCAACGATTTTTTGCTCAAACGCGGCTTTGACCTTCGCGGGCACGAACACGCGGGTGCCGTTGGTGCACACCTGACCGGAGCTGAAGAAGTTCGCCATCATGGCGATATCTGCCGCGAGATCCAGATCCGCGTCGTCAAACACTATCAGCGGAGATTTACCGCCCAGCTCCATCGTCACCTCTTTCAGGGACGAGGCCGCCGAGTTCGCCATCACCTTTTTGCCGCTGGCCACGCCACCGGTGAAGGAGACTTTGGCGATGCCCGGATGCTCGGTCAGGAACTGGCCGGTCTCTGCGCCCACGCCCGGCAGGACGTTAAACACGCCGTCCGGCACGCCTGCTTCGGTGTAGATCTCCGCCAGTTTCAGGGCGGTAAGCGGAGTCACTTCGCTCGGCTTGAAGATCATCGCGTTGCCCGCCGCCAGCGCCGGGGCCGATTTCCACAGGGCGATCTGGATCGGGTAGTTCCACGCGCCGATGCCCGCCACCACGCCCAGCGGCTCGCGGCGGGTGTAGACGAACGAGGTGTCGCGCAGCGGGATCTGGCTGCCTTCCAGCGCGGGGATCAGCCCCGCGTAGTACTCCAGCACGTCCGCGCCGGTAACGATGTCGACGGTCGAGGTTTCGGAATACGCTTTACCGGTGTCGAGGGTTTCCAGCGTTGCCAGCTCGTCGTTGCGCTCGCGCAGGATATCGACGGCGCGGCGCAAAATGCGCGAGCGCTCCATGGCGGTCATCGCCGCCCAGATCTTCTGCCCGCGCTGTGCGCTTTCCACGGCGCGGTCCACGTCTTCGCGCCCGGCGGCCTGCACGGTTGCCAGAACTTCACCGTTCGCCGGGTTGATGGTCTCGAAGGTGCGACCGCTGGTGGCCGATGTGTAACCACCATTGATATAAAGCTGCTGTTCTGCCATTCGGGACATAAATTCTCCTCGGTTAATCGGTCGGTAAATGCTGGCTGATAAAGTGGCTGGTGAGCGACTGGGCCAGGGTTTTATCCAGCGGTTTGCCGCTGAGCGCAGCGCGCAGCCATAGCCCGTCAATCAGTGCGGCAAGCCCGTAGCCCGCCTCTTCAGCCTGTTCACGCGGCAGCTCGCGGCGGAACTCGTACACCAGGTTTGAGAGCAATCGGCGGCTGCTGACCTGCTGCAAACGGTAGAGCATCGGCTGATGCATGCTGCTGGCCCAGAAGGCCAGCCAGGCCTTCATCGCCGCGCCGCTGATCTGGGTTTCATCAAAATTGCCGCCGACAATCGCCTGCAATCGCTGCTCTGCGCTGCCGTCCGGCAGGGCGCGTAAACGGCTTAATACCGCGTCGCGCAGCTGACCGGTGATGTCACGCATGGTCGCTTCCAGCAGACCGTTTTTATCTTTGAAATAGTGGCTGATGATCCCCGTGGATACGCCCGCCCGACGGGCGATTTGCGCGATGGTTGCGTCATGCATTCCCACTTCATTAATTGCTTCCAGCGTGGCATCGATTAGCTGCCTGCGCCGGATCGGCTGCATCCCCACTTTGGGCATTTTTGCCACTCCATTCATCAGCGTTGGTTAACTATTAAAGCGGTTTTTGATTGGACGTTCAATATAAAATGTGTCTTAATTGTTGCGGATTTGGATTTCAATAGTTACAAAAACAGTGGGGATACTGGATGACAGACCTTTCACAGGACAGAGAAAAAGACAAAATCAACCCGGTCGTTTTTTATACGTCCGCCGGGCTGATTTTGTTGTTTTCCCTGACGACCATTTTCTTTCGTGATTTTTCTGCCGAGTGGATTGGGCGCACCCTGAACTGGGTGTCGAAGACCTTCGGCTGGTACTATCTGCTGGCGGCGACGCTCTATATTGTCTTCGTGGTCTGCATTGCCTGCTCGCGCTTCGGTTCGGTGAAGCTCGGGCCAGAGCAGTCTAAGCCCGAATTCAGCCTGCTGAGCTGGGCCGCAATGCTGTTTGCCGCAGGCATCGGCATCGACCTGATGTTCTTCTCCGTGGCGGAACCGGTCACGCAGTATATGCAGCCGCCGGAAGGGGCAGGGCAGACGATGGAGGCCGCGCGCCAGGCGATGGTCTGGACGCTCTTCCACTACGGCCTGACGGGCTGGTCGATGTACGCCCTGATGGGCATGGCGCTTGGATACTTTAGCTATCGTTATAATTTGCCTCTCACTATCCGCTCCGCGCTGTACCCGATTTTCGGCAAAAAGATCAACGGCCCTATTGGGCACACGGTAGACATCGCGGCGGTAATCGGCACCATCTTTGGTATCGCGACAACGCTCGGAATTGGCGTAGTGCAGCTTAACTACGGGCTGAGCGTGCTGTTTGACATCCCGGATTCGATGGCGGCGAAGGCGGCGCTGATTGCGCTGTCGGTGATTATCGCCACCATCTCGGTGACCTCCGGCGTGGATAAAGGGATTCGCGTGCTCTCCGAGCTGAACGTCGCGCTGGCGCTGGGGCTGATCCTGTTCGTGCTGTTTATGGGCGACACCTCGTTCCTGCTCAATGCGTTAGTGCTGAACGTGGGTGACTACGTGAACCGCTTTATGGGAATGACGCTGAACAGCTTCGCCTTTGACCGTCCGACAGAGTGGATGAACAACTGGACGCTCTTCTTCTGGGCGTGGTGGGTGGCGTGGTCGCCGTTTGTCGGCCTGTTCCTGGCGCGTATTTCGCGTGGGCGCACCATCCGTCAGTTCGTGATGGGCACGCTGATCATCCCGTTCACCTTTACCCTGCTGTGGCTGTCGATTTTCGGCAACAGCGCGCTGCACGAGATCATCCACGGCAATGCGACTTTTGCCCAGGAAGCGATGGCGCACCCGGAGCGCGGCTTCTACAGCCTGCTGGCGCAGTATCCGGCGTTTACCTTTAGCGCGTCCGTAGCGACCATTACCGGCCTGCTGTTCTACGTCACCTCGGCGGACTCCGGCGCGCTGGTGCTGGGGAACTTCACCTCGAAGCTCAAGGACATTAACAGCGACGCGCCGAACTGGCTGCGCATCTTCTGGTCCGTCGCCATCGGCCTGCTGACGCTCGGCATGCTGATGACCAACGGTATCTCGGCGTTGCAGAACACCACGGTGATCATGGGCCTGCCGTTCAGCTTCGTGATCTTCTTCGTGATGGCCGGGCTGTATAAATCGCTTAAGGTGGAAGACTACCGCCGCGTCAGCGCCAGCCGCGACACCGCCCCGCGTCCGCTGGGCGCGCAGGACAGGCTGAGCTGGAAAAAACGTCTCTCGCGTCTGATGAACTACCCCGGCACGCGCTACACCAGCCAGATGATGGAGACGGTCTGTTTCCCTGCGATGGAAGAGGTGGCCCAGGAGCTGAAGCTGCGTGGCGCCTACGTGGAGCTGAAAAACCTGCCCCCGGAAGAGGGCGAAAATCTGGGGCACCTGGATCTGCTGGTGCACATGGGCGACGAGCAGAACTTTGTCTATCAGATCTGGCCACAGCAGTATTCGGTTCCCGGCTTTACCTACCGGGCGCGCAGCGGGAAGTCGACCTACTACCGGCTGGAGACCTTCCTGCTGGAAGGCAGCCAGGGGAACGATTTGATGGATTACAGCAAGGAGCAGGTGATCACGGACATTCTGGATCAGTATGAACGGCACCTGAACTTTATCCATCTGCACAGGGAAGCGCCGGGGAATAGCGTGATGTTCCCGGATGCCTAAAGTTTGATCTGAATAAAGTGCATGAAAGTTGAGGGGCCAGATTGTTATGAATCTGGCCCTGTACTTTTCGAATAGTGCTTATTATATCTTTTACTAGAGGTGTACTATGTACGCCTTTATGTTGTTCCGAGGTATAAAATGAGCATCTTTGATGAACTTAAAACTTCGCTTGAAGAGGCGGTTGAGATCCACAGCGGAAGGAAAGCAGCTTCCAGAATAACCCGCTATGAAGTTGCAGATGTTCGCGCAATCAGAGAACAGCTCAATATTACCCAATGCGAAATGGCGAAGGCGCTTGGCACGAGCGTTGACACGATAAAAAGCTGGGAGTCCAAACGTCGCAACCCAACCGGGCTGGCGGCGAAGGTACTTAACGTGATTCGGGAGAATCCTGCATTTTATAAGGCCCTTGCCGGGCAGTAGGCAGCCCTCTTGCCGGGTGGCGCTGCGCTTACCCGGCCTACAAAACTCCAAAACTGCTTTTCCGTAGGCCTGATAAGCGAAGCGCCATCAGGCACGCCCTTCATTGACACAACTTTAATGATAATTATTTTCATTTAAACATAGCCTGTGCTATACCTTATAGCACAGGCTAATTTTGCTTTGAATTTAATCACCTCAGGAGACTTCTGCGATGCATCCACGGCAAGGATTGAAGCGTCTGTTGCTCGGCGCGCTGCTCATGACCGCGACCACTACCGGCGCGCTGGCGGCTGAAAAGTTCCAGGTCATCACCACTTTTACCGTTATTGCTGATATGGCGAAAAACGTGGCGGGGGATGCCGCAGAGGTCACCTCCATCACCAAACCGGGCGCGGAAATTCACGAATACCAGCCCACCCCGGGCGATATCAAACGCGCGCAGAAGGCACAGCTGATCCTGGCGAACGGCATGAATCTGGAGCTGTGGTTCCAGCGCTTTTATCAGCATCTGAACGGCGTGCCGGAGGTGATTGTCACCAAAGGCATCACCCCGATGGGCATCAGCGAAGGGCCCTATAACGGCAAGCCCAATCCGCACGCGTGGATGTCGCCGGATAACGCCCTGATTTACGTCGATAACATCCGCGACGCGCTGGTGAAGTACGATCCGGCCAACGCACAGACCTATCAGCGCAATGCGGAAGCCTACAAGCAGAAGATCACCGCCACTCTCGAACCGCTGCGCAAGCAGGTCGCGGAGATACCTGAAGACAAACGCTGGATGGTAACCAGCGAAGGGGCGTTCTCCTATCTGGCGCGGGATTTGGGCCTGAAGGAGCTTTACCTGTGGCCGATCAACGCCGATCAGCAGGGCACGCCGCAGCAGGTGCGCAAGGTTATCGACATGGTGAAAAAACATCACATTCCGGCGGTGTTTAGCGAAAGTACGGTCTCTGATAAGCCCGCCCGTCAGGTGGCGCGGGAAACCGACACCCACTACGGCGGCGTGCTGTACGTCGACTCTCTGAGCGCGGAAAACGGCCCGGTGCCGACCTATATCGATCTGCTGAACGTCACCACCCGCACGCTGGTGCAGGGCATCCGTGACGGCATGAAGGAGTAACCATGCACGAGGGGATTGTTGTAACCGACGTGACCGTGACCTACCGCAACGGCCACACGGCGCTGCGCGACGCATCGTTCAGCGTGCCGGGCGGATCGATTGCCGCCCTGGTGGGGGTGAACGGTTCCGGCAAGTCCACGCTGTTTAAGGCGGTGATGGGGTTTGTGCGGGCGGCGAGCGGCACTATCTCCATTCTGGGGCTGCCGCCTCACCGGGCTCTGCGTCAGAACCTGGTCGCCTACGTGCCGCAGTCGGAAGAGGTCGACTGGTCGTTTCCGGTGCTCGTCGAGGACGTGGTGATGATGGGCCGCTACGGGCATATGGGGTTTCTGCGTCGTCCCAAAGAATGCGATAAGCAGATCGTCACCGACGCCCTGAAGCGTGTAGATATGCTCGAGCTGCGCCATCGGCAGATTGGCGAGCTGTCCGGCGGGCAGAAGAAGCGCGTGTTTCTGGCGCGGGCGATTGCCCAGCAGGGCGAGGTGATCCTGCTCGACGAGCCGTTTACCGGCGTGGACGTCAAAACCGAAGCCAGGATCATCAGCCTGCTGCGGGAGCTGCGCGACGAGGGTAAAACGATGCTGGTCTCGACCCATAACCTGGGCTCGGTCACGGAATTCTGCGATTACACGGTGATGGTCAAAGGCACCGTGCTGGCGAGCGGCCCGACGGAAACCACCTTTACCGCCGAGAATCTCGAGCGCGCCTTTAGCGGCGTGCTGCGCCACGTGGTGCTCAGCGGCTCGGAAGATCGCATTATTACCGACGACGAACGCCCCTTCGTCACGCACCGTCAGGAGGCCAAATGAACGTGCTTCTCGAACCCTTCGGCTACGAGTACATGCTCAACGCGATGTGGGTCTCGGCGATGGTGGGCGGGCTATGCGCGTTTCTCTCCTGCTATCTGATGCTCAAAGGCTGGTCGCTGATCGGCGATGCACTGTCGCACTCCATCGTGCCGGGCGTAGCGGGGGCCTACATGCTCGGGCTGCCGTTCTCGCTGGGGGCGTTTTTATCGGGCGGGCTGGCGGCGGGCAGCATGCTGTTTCTCAACCAGCGCAGCCGCCTGAAGGAGGACGCCATTATCGGTCTGATCTTCTCCTCGTTTTTCGGGCTGGGGCTGTTTATGGTCTCGCTCAACCCGACCTCGGTGAACATTCAGACCATCGTCCTCGGCAATATTCTGGCTATCGCCCCGGAAGATATCGTCCAGCTGGCGATTATCGGCGTGGTGTCGATAGTTATCCTGCTGTTCAAATGGAAAGATCTGATGGTGACCTTTTTTGATGAGAACCACGCCCGCGCCATCGGTCTGCGTCCTGAACGCCTGAAAATCCTCTTCTTCACGCTGCTGGCGGTCTCTACCGTGGCGGCGCTGCAAACCGTCGGCGCATTTCTGGTGATCTGTCTGGTGGTCACGCCCGGCGCGACCGCGTGGCTGCTGACCGACCGCTTCCCGCGCCTGCTGATGATTGCCGTCGCCATTGGCAGCATCACCAGCTTCCTCGGCGCGTGGGCCAGCTATTACCTGGACGGCGCCACCGGCGGCATTATCGTCGTGGCCCAGACACTGCTGTTCCTGCTGGCGTTCGTCTTTGCGCCGAAGCACGGACTGCTTGCCAGCCGACGTCGGGCGCGGGAGGCACACCCATGTTGACGCTGCTTCTCGAACCGTTCCAGTTTGCGTTTATGAACAACGCGCTGCTGATTTCACTCATGGTGGCCGTGCCCTGCGCGCTGCTGTCGGTTTTTCTGGTGCTGAAAGGCTGGGCGCTGATGGGCGACGCCATGAGCCACGCGGTGTTTCCCGGCGTCGTGCTGGCCTGGATGATGGGCCTGCCGCTGGCGCTGGGCGCGTTCGTAGCCGGTCTTTTCTGCGCGGTCGCCACCGGATATCTGAAGGATAACAGCCGCATCAAACAGGATACGGTCATGGGGATCGTCTTTTCCGGCATGTTCGGCGCCGGGCTGATCCTCTATATCGCCGTCAAACCCGAGGTGCATCTCGACCACATTCTGTTCGGCGATATGCTGGGTATTAACGTGATGGACATTCTGCATAGCGGTCTCGTCGCGGGGCTGATTGCGCTGGTGATTGGCCTGAAGTGGCGCGATTTTCTGCTGTTTTGCTTTGACTATCAGCAGGCGCAGGCGAGTGGCCTGCGCACCCGCTGGCTGCACTACGGCTTACTGTGCATGGTTTCGCTGACCATCGTCGCGACGCTGAAAGCGGTGGGGATCATTCTGTCGATTTCCCTGCTGATTGCGCCCGGCGCCGTGGCGGTGCTGATTACCCGACGCTTTCACATGGCGCTGCTGGTGGCGGTCGCCGTTTCAGCGCTGGTGTCGGTAAGCGGCGTTTATGCCTCGTTTTATCTCGACAGCGCGCCTGCGCCGACCATTGTGGTCCTGTTCGCGATGGTGTTTATCGTGACGTTTGTGGTGACCAGCGTGAAGGCTCGTCGCCAGGAGCGTGTGACAGCAGGGTGATGACCTGTTCACCGTGCTGCTGCCAGTGCAGGCGGAAGGCGGTGCCTTCTTCAAAGCCTGCCAGTTGACGGGTCAACGCCAGCGTGAGCGTCTTATCGTCGAGCATGGTAACGCGGGCGCTGTCAAAACCCATCCAGGCTTGTACCTGCGGAAAGAGGGCCTTAAACAGGCTCTCTTTGGCGCTGAAGACCAGCGTCAGGGCGAGGGCGAACGGGTATCCCAGGCGGGAAAGCACAGGTTCTTCCTGCGTATCAATAATGCCGTCTTTGATTTCCCTGGCTTCGTTTTCGAAGAGGATCGTTTCACAATCGATGCCGATAAGCGCCGGGTATTGCTTGACGACGGCTATCGCCTGCGTGCCGCTGTGGGTGATGCTGCCGGAAATACCTTGCGGCCAGAGCGGTTCCCCGCTGGGGCCGATGGCGGGCATGGTGTGGTCAGGTAAGGCGTGCGCGGCGGCGATGCGGCCTGCCAGGTGGTCGGCCTTGCGTTTGCGTCCGGCGTCAGCGAGCTGCGCGTGATGGGGGAGCCAGAGGAGATCGGCGTCGGTAAAGGTGGCGGGGTCGAAAGTGATGCGGTGGAGGGTGTGGCCGGCGAGAGAAAATGTGCTGTGGGTTGTGTGCATGGTTTTTCCCCTCACCCTGACCCTCTCCCCGGAGGGGAGAGGGAAGGATTGACTTCAGTGCCTTAAAAACGCGTATTCACGCTCATATACCAGGTACGACCCGGTTCATTATACGTATACGCGCCCGCACCGTACATATACGCGCCGGTGGTGGTATTACCCGTGGTCTGGGCGTTACCCGCACGCCACTGGCGCTTGTCGAAGACGTTGTCCACGCCGCCGGTCAGGCTGACGTTTTTGGTCACGTCCCAGGTCGCGCTCAGGCCAACGATGCTGTACGGGCTGACTTCGTCTTTTTCAGACCCGGTCACCGGCTGACCTTTGTAGTTGTACTTCTTCGGCTGCTGCTTGCCGTACCAGGTGAAGGTCGACTGGAGCGATACGTCCTGATGCACCTGCCAGCTCAGGGTTGAGTTCAGCGTGTACTCAGGAATGATCGACAGACGATCGCCGGTCTCCTTGTTCTTGCTTTGCAGCATGTAGGTGATGTTATTGGTCCAGTTGATGGTATCGCTGACCGGCACGTTCAGGGAGCCTTCCAGACCTTCCACTACCGCCTTCGGCACGTTTTCCCACTGGTAGATATCGGTGGTGACTTTGCCGGTGGACGTCTGGCCAATCGGCGCGTAGCCCGCTTCAATCTTGTTGCGGTAGTCGTTGCGGAACCAGGTCACGCCCGCCAGCCAGCCGTCGCGTTTCCACTCCAGGCCAATCTCTTTGTTGATGCTGGTTTCCGCTTTCAGATCGTCGTTACCCATCATGTAGCAGCCCACGCCGTCGGAACTTGCGTAGCAGCCCTGGCCTTTACTGTACAGCAGATAGTTCGGGTTGGTCTGGTACAGGCTTGGCGCTTTATAGGCGCGCGCGATGCCCATCTTCAGGGTGAAGTCATCCCCCAGACCCTGCGACAGGTTCAGGGACGGGCTCCAGTTATTACCCACAATGGTGTGGTGGTCGAAGCGCAGGGCAGGGGTCAGCATGGTGCTGTCGGTCAGCTCCATGTTGTTTTCGGCAAACAGGGAGAAGATCTCCGCTGAAGTGTACGGGCTACGGTCTTCGCTCATGCCCGGAATGGTGCCCCCCTGTTGGGTTTGCGTGAAGGAGGTCGAGTCCTTCATGCGCTGCTGGTTCCATTCGGTGCCGAGCGTCAGGTTCTGGTTCACAATGAAATCAATCGGCAGGTTGATTTCGCTGTGCAGCATCACGTCGGCCAGGTCGGTGTCGGTGAATTTATTGCTGTTGAACAATCCTTCCAGACCGCCCGCCAGCCCTTCGCCCAGACGCGAGTTGCGGGTGTGCTCGTACTGCGCCCAGTTGCTGGTGGTAATGCCGTTATCCCAGCCGCCGTTCCAGGTCACCGCGAAGTTCTGACGATAGATACGGTTAGTCTCTTTACCGTAGTTCTTCTTCACCAGCCCGCTTGAGCTGTTGTCGTTGTTGGTATTCTGGGTATCGCCCGCGTAAAGGTTGTTCTGGCGGCTGTATCCCGCCTCAAACTCCAGGGACTGCATAGGCGCAAAGTCCCAGCGCACCACGCCGTTGATGTCTTTATTCTCGACCCCTTCACGGCCTGCCGGCAGCGTGTCGGCATATGCGCCGGTACGGTCAGACTGATGGCCCTGGTTAATGTCCCAGGCGTCGGCCTGGGTTTTATCCAGGTTACCGTACATGCGGAAGCTGAAATCCCCGCCCAGCGGGCCGCTCAGGCTGAAGTTAGTGCGTTTGGTGGAACCTTCGTCTTTATGCTCTGGCGCGTTCAGGTAGGTGTTCCAGGAGCCGTGCCACTGGTCGTCAAATTTTTTGGTGATGATGTTCACCACGCCGCCCGCCGCACCATTACCGTAGCGGGCAGCAGCCGGGCCACGGATCACTTCGATGCGCTCGATCATCTCCGGCGGGACCCAGCCGGTATCGCCGCGGGTATCACGCTCGCCGCGCCAGCCCAGACGGATGGAGTTGCGGCTGGTGACCGGCTTGCCGTCGATCAGGATCAGGGTGTTTTCCGGGCCCATGCCGCGAATGTCAATCTGACGGTTATTCCCGCGCTGGCCGCTGGTGGAGTTGCCGGTCAGGTTAACGCCCGGCATGGTGCGGATGATTTCCGCCACGTCCCGCGCGGGCGGGTTTTTGCGGATCTCGTCGGCGGTGATGGTCGACACGCCCGGCGCCTGCAAATTCTGCTCGGCGGCGGTGATCACCATGGTGTCTTCATGCTGCGCGGAGGCGGTGTTGTCGTCTGCCATGACGGGCAGCGCGACACCATAAATCCCTAAATTGACCAGCAAGGCCAGAGAGTGAATCTTCTTATTCATTGTACGTCCCGCTTTTATGGTTATTTAATGAGCGCGCTTCCCACAGCGCGGGCATTACGCTATTGCAAATGCAAATAGTTATCAATAATATTATCAATAAAATTTGCTCTGAAACAAAAAAGACTGTTAAACATGGGGTTATAAGGGTGACGGCGTTAACAACCGGAAGTGAAGCGTGGTGGCAGGCGAAAGACGGGCCGGAACGGGAACGTCATCAGGAAAACTATCGCGTGACATTCTGGTGGCGGGACCCGGCGGGAACGCAGAAAACGTCGACGGTTAAACGCGTCTGGCTCTACGTCACCGGTGTGACCGATCACCATCAAAATGCCCGTCCGCAGTCCCTTGAACGTATCCCGGATACCGACGTCTGGCAGTGGCAGGGCGAGTTCAGCCCCGAATGGCGCGGCAGCTACTGTTTTATCCCCTCCGACAATGAAAACGATTTTGCCAGCGCAGTGTTTGAAGGCGATCAGCCGGACCGCATGGCGCTGCGCGAAGGCTGGCGCAAACTGTTGCCGCACGCGGTGTCCGACCCGCTGAACGCCCAGAGCTGGCGCGGCGGGCGCGGGCACGCCGTCTCGGCGCTGGAGATGCCGGAGGCGCCCGTACAGCCCGGCTGGAACCATCCCGATACCCCTTACAAAAAGCCTGTCTGCATTGAGTGGCACAGCGCGCGTCTGAAGAACCGTCGCCGCGTGTGGATTTTTACCACCGGGGATGAAAACCCCGAGCGCCCGCTGGCGGTGCTGCTCGACGGGCAGTTCTGGGCCGAAAGCATGCCCGTCTGGCCTGCGCTGGCGTCGCTCACCCATGAAGGCAAACTGCCGCCTGCGGTCTATGTCTTAATCGACGTGATTGACACCGCACACCGCAGCCGCGAGCTGCCGTGTAACCCTGATTTCTGGCTGGCGGTGCAGGACGAACTTCTCCCGCAGGTGAAAAGCATGGCCCCGTTCAGCGACCGCGCCGACCATACCGTGGTGGCGGGTCAGAGCTTCGGCGGGCTCTCTTCCCTCTATGCGGGCCTCAACTGGCCGCAGCGTTTTGGCTGCATCCTCAGCCAGTCCGGATCCTACTGGTGGCCGCACCGCGGCGCGCAGCAGGACGGGCTGCTCATCGAACAACTCAAAGCGGGTGACAAAACCGCTCGCGGGCTGCGCATCGTCCTTGAGGCCGGGCGCAACGAGCCGCTTATTTTGCGCGCAAACCAGGCGATCCTCGCCGAACTAAACACTCAGCAACCGGTTTTCTGGCGTCAGGTTGACGGCGGACACGATGCGCTTTGCTGGCGCGGTGGGCTGACGCAGGGGCTGATGACCCTCTGGCAGCCGCTTATTCAATAACGGAGTCTGTATGGAATTCAGCAATCCTTTCGATAATCCGCAGGGACAGTTCGCCATTTTGCAAAATGACCAGGGGCAGTACAGCCTGTGGCCGCAGCAGTGCGAGTTGCCCGCGGGCTGGCGCGTGGTCTGCGAACCGCAATCTCAGGAGGCATGCCAGCAGTGGCTGGCGGAACAGTGGCAGACGCTTGAGCCGTCATGTTTTGCGGGGGAGCGCGCATGAACCGTCTCCCTCTTGTCGCCGCCCAGCCGGGGATCTGGATGGCAGAGCAGCTTTCCTCCCTGCCAAACGCCTGGAGCGTCGCGCACTACACCGAGCTGAAAGGCGCTATCGATGCGCCATTGCTGGCAAAAGCCATCGCTGAAGGCATGATGCAGGCCGACACCCTGAGGATGCGTTTTGCCGAAGATAACGGTGAGGTGTGGCAGTGGATCGATGAGGCCATGCTCCTGCCGGAGCCGTCCATCGTGCGCGTTGACTCCCACGACGCCGCCGTGGCGCTGATGGAGGCCGATCTCAACCAGAACCTGCGCGTCGACAGCGGTCAGCCGCTGGCGTTTCACCAGCTGATCCAGGTGGGAGAAAGCCACTGGTACTGGTATCAGCGGTATCATCATCTGGTGGTAGATGGCTTCAGCTTCCCTGCTATTACCCGTCAGATCACCGCCATTTACGCTGCGTGGCAGAAAGGTGAATCCACGCCGGCCTCGCCGTTCACCCCGTTCGCCGAGGTGGTGGAGGAGTATCAGCGCTATCGCGACAGCGAGGCGTATCAGCGCGACGGTGCTTTCTGGGCCGAACAACGCAAACAGCTTCCTTCTCCGGTCTCGCTCTCTTCCGCGCCGCTGCCGGGACGCGCCGCCACCACCGATATCCTGCGCCTGAAAATTGCGATGGACAGCCGTGCGTTCAGCCAGCTTGCACAGAAGGCAGGCCAGGCGCAGCGTACCGATCTGGCCCTTGCGCTGGTGGCGCTGTGGCTGGGCCGCCTGACCGGACGGCTGGACTACGCCGCCGGGTTTATCTTTATGCGCCGCATGGGCTCCGCCGCGCTGACCGCGACCGGACCGGTGCTCAACGTCCTGCCGCTGGCGGTGAATATTCGCCCGCAGGAGAGCCTGCCGGAACTGGCGCTGCGCCTGGCGAACCAGCTGAAAAAGATGCGCCGCCATCAGCGTTACGACGCCGAGCAGATCGTGCGCGACAGCGGACGTGCCGCAGGCGACGAAGCCCTTTTTGGTCCGATGCTGAACGTCAAGGTGTTCGATTATCAGCTGAATATCGACGGCGTGGAGGCCATTACCCACACGCTGGCAACCGGCCCGGTGAACGATCTGGAGCTGGCGCTGTTCCCGGACGAGCAGGGCGGACTGAGCATTGAGATCCTCGCCAACGGGCAGCGTTACGACGAGGCGACGCTGAAGGGGCACGCGGCGCGCCTGAACGCAATGCTGATGCAGTTTGCCGCCAATCCGGATCTGCGCTGTGGCGACGTGGAAACCGTATCAGAGCAGGAGTACGCCCGGCTGGCGCGCATCAACGATACCGGGCTGGCGCTGCCGTCCACCACGCTGGCGGATCTTGTGGCGGAGCAGGCGAGCAAAACGCCGGACGCCCCCGCGCTGGCGGATGCCCATACTGAACTGAACTATCGCCAGATGCGCGAGCAGGTGGTCGCGCTGGCAAACCTGCTGCGCGCGCGCGGCGTGAAGCCGGGCGACAGCGTGGCGGTGGCGCTCCCGCGCTCGGTGTTCCTGACCCTGGCGCTGCACGGGATTGTTGAAGCAGGCGCCGCCTGGCTGCCGCTGGATACCGGTTACCCGGATGACCGTCTGCGGATGATGCTGGAGGACGCGAAGCCGTCGCTGCTCATTACCACCGACGAGCAGCTTCCGCGCTTTAACGATCTGCCGATCGCCACCTTTAGTTACAACACACTATTACCCGCCACCGATGCTGAACCTCTGCGCCTGGCGAAGCCGGAGCAGACCGCGTACATCATCTTTACCTCCGGTTCGACGGGGCGTCCAAAAGGGGTGATGGTCGGCCATACCGCCATCGTTAACCGCCTGAAGTGGATGCAGGATCATTATCCACTGGCGGCGCATGATGTGGTGGCGCAGAAAACGCCGTGCAGCTTTGACGTGTCGGTGTGGGAGTTCTGGTGGCCGTTTATCGCCGGGGCGAAGCTGGTGATGGCCGAGCCGGACGCGCACCGCGATCCGCAGGCGATGCAGGGCTTCTTCGCAGAATATGGCGTAACCACCACCCACTTCGTGCCGTCGATGCTGGCGGCCTTTGTCGCCTCTCTGACCCCGGAAAACGCTGTGTGCTGCAAAACCCTTAAGCAGGTGTTCTGTAGCGGCGAAGCGCTGCCGACCGGGCTGTGCCGCGAGTGGGAACTGCTGACCCGTGCGCCGCTGCACAACCTCTATGGTCCAACGGAAGCGGCGGTGGATGTGAGCTGGTATCCGGCGTTTGGCCCCGAGCTGGCGGCGGTGGAAGGCAACAGCGTGCCGATCGGCTTCCCGGTGTGGAATACGGGGCTGCGCATTCTGGACGCGATGATGCGCCCGGTGCCGTTCGGCGTGGCGGGGGATCTCTATCTCACCGGCATCCAGCTGGCGCAGGGGTATCTGGGACGCCCCGACCTTACCGCCAGCCGCTTTATCGCCGATCCGTTTGCCCCCGGCGAGCGAATGTACCGCACCGGGGACGTTGCCCGCTGGCTGGACAACGGCGCGGTGGAATATCTGGGCCGCAGCGACGATCAGCTGAAAATCCGCGGCCAGCGCATCGAGCTGGGCGAAATCGACCGGGCGATGCTCGCGCTGCCGGATGTGGCCCAGGCGGTGGCGCACGCCTGCGTGTTCAACCAGGCGGCTGCCACGGGCGGCGATGCCCGCCAGCTGGTGGGATACGTTGTCTCTGAATCCGGCTTACCGCTGGATCGCGACGCGCTGCTTGCATCACTCAAAGCCCAGCTGCCGCCGCATATGGTGCCGGTGGTGCTGCTGCAAATCAGCGCGCTGCCGTTAAGCGCCAACGGCAAGCTGGATCGCAAGGCGCTGCCGCTGCCGGAGCTGACCAGCAAAACTTCCGGTCGCGCGCCCGAGACGCAAACTGAAGTCACCGCGGCGCAGGCGTTTTCTGCCCTGCTGGGCTGCGCGGTGAACGATATCGAGGCCGATTTCTTTGCCCTCGGCGGCCACTCGCTGCTGGCGATGCGCCTTGCGGCTCAGCTCAGCCGTGCGTTCAGCCGCAAGGTCACGCCGGGGCAGATTATGGTCGCCTCGACGGTGAGCAAGCTTAGCGCCCTGCTGGACTCGCAGATGAGCGACGAGCAGGCGCAGCGTCTGGGGTATGAAACCGTTCTCCCGCTGCGTGAAAGCAACGGCCCCACGCTGTTCTGCTTCCATCCGGCGTCCGGCTTTGCCTGGCAGTTTAGCGTCCTGGCGCGCTACCTCAGCCCGCGCTGGTCAATCGTCGGCATTCAGTCTCCCCGGCCTGACGGGCCGATGCAGCAGTGTACGGATCTCGATGCGGTGATCGAGCATCATCTGAACACGTTGCGTAAGCAACAGCCGCAGGGGCCGTATTATCTATTCGGCTATTCCCTCGGCGGCACGCTGGCGCAGGGCATTGCGGCGCGTCTGCGCGAGCAGGGTGAAGACGTAGCGTTCCTCGGCCTGCTGGATACCTGGCCACCGGAAACCCAGAACTGGGCGGAGAAAGAGGCCAACGGCCTCGATCCGGAGGTGCTGGCGGAAATTGAGCGCGAACGCCAGGCGTTTATTGCCGCCCAGCAGGGGCAGGGCTCCAGCGAGTTGTTTAACGCCATTGAAGGCAACTATGCGGACGCGGTGCGGCTGCTCACCACGGCACATAGCGCGCGGTTTGACGGTAAAGCGACGCTGTTTGTCGCCGAGCGAACGCGAACCCTCGATCCGCAGGCCGCGTGGGCGCCGTGGGTGGGTGAGCTGGAGGTGTACAGCCAGGACTGCGCCCACGTGGATATCATTTCACCGCAGGCGTTTGAAAAGATTGGGCCGGTACTGAAGGAAATTTTTGGATAGTGCAAATGCCCGGTGGCGCTGCGCTTACCGGGCCTACGGGAGCTGAATGTAGGCCGGGTAAGGCGTAGCCGCCACCCGGCAATTACCGCCGACCCAACGGCACCACCAACGGCGTACCCGCCACCGGATCCTCAATAATCATGCAGCGCATGCCGTAGATCCGCGCGATCAGATCCGGCGTCACAATCTCTTTCGGCGCGCCCTGCGCCACAATCTCGCCGTCGCGCAGCGCAATCAGATGCGTCGCGTAGCGGCACGCCTGGTTTAAATCATGCAGCACCGCCGCCAGGGTATACCCCTGCGTACGGTTCAGTTCGCTCAGCAGCTCCAGCAGGTCTATCTGATGGCTGATATCCAGCCAGGTCGTCGGCTCGTCCAGCAGCATGATCGAGGTTTCCTGTGCCAGCACCATCGCGATCCACGCGCGCTGGCGCTGTCCGCCGGAGAGGGTATCGACGCTTTGCTGGGCCAGATCGGTGATGCCCGTCGCCTGCATCGCGCGCTTCACGGCCTCGTCGTCCTCCTTGCGCCAGCGGGTAAACAGCGGCTGGTGCGGATAGCGCCCGCGGGAGACCAGCTCCTGCACGGTAATATCCCCCGGCGTGGTGGCGTTTTGCGCCAGCAGCCCAATTCGGCGCGCCACCTCTTTGCTGGCGAAGCGCTGGATCTGCTCCCCGTCGAGGAACACGCTGCCCTCAACCGGCGACATCAGGCGGCTCAGCGTGCGCAGCAATGTCGATTTGCCGCAGCCGTTTGGCCCGATGATGGCGGTGAAGTGGCCGTCCGGAATGGCAACGGATAAGTCCCGGGCAATGATTTTTTTACCGTAGCCGAGGGTCAAGTTTTCGCCGCGCAAGCGGGGTGTTGAATCTGTCATTTCTTGCGTGACTCCTGAACGAGCAAGACGATGAGGTAAATCCCGCCGAGGCTGACGGTCACCACGCCCACCGGCAGTTGATAAGGCGTAAACAGCCGCTGAGCGCAGAGATCGGCGGCCAGCAGTAATACTGCGCCGCACAGCGCTGCCTGGGTTAATCCCCAGCGCGCGGTGCCGCTAAGTCGCCGCGCGATATGCGGCGCGACAAGGGCAATAAATGAGATCGGCCCGGCGATGGCGGTAGACGCTGCGGTCAGCAAGACCGCCACCAGCATCAGCATCAGGCGAGAGCGCTCTACGCTCACGCCCAGCGCGCAGGCGCTGTCGTCGCCCATCTCCAGCAGCCGCATGCGCCTGACCAGCAGCAACGCGCCAATAAACATCAGGATAATCAGCGGCGCGGCGGGCCAGGTTTTTCCCCACGTCAGACCGTTGAGGGAACCGGCGTACCACAGCCCGGCGGAGAGCGCGGTTTCCAGCGACGCCTGTAGCAGAAGCCAGGTGTTAAACGCCATCAGCATCGCGCGGATGCCGATCCCGATGATGATCAGGCGGAAGGTGTCGATGCCGTTGCGCCAGGCCAGGGCCCAGATAAGCAGGGAGGTGAGAATGCCGCCCGCCATCGCCGTAAAGGTAATGGCCGTGAGATGCTGCCCGAACAGCACCATCGCCACCAGCACCCCGCTCCACGCGCCGGTATTCAGGCCCATCACGTCCGGGCTGCCGAGGGGGTTACGCATCAGCGACTGGAATATTGCGCCGCTGACGCCAAGCGCTGCGCCAACCAGGATCGCCATCGCCACACGCGGCAGTCGCCATTCGGTGACCACCATGGTGATGTTACGTGGCGCGCTGCCGGTGAGAGCATGAAAGACCTGCGCGAAATCAAGCGTTACGGCACCGCTTTGCAGGCTCCAGACCGCCAGCAGCAGACTGGCGACGACCAGCAGGGCGACGCTGGTGAGTAATCGACGGGACGGGGCCATCATGCGCCACCCCCGCGTCTGCGTCGTACCAGGAAGATCAGCACCGGCGCGCCGATAAAGGCGCTGACCACCGAGACGCGCAATTCACCCGGCACCAGCAGGCGGCCCAGTACGTCGGCAAACAGCAGCAGGGCAGGGGTCGCCAGCAGCGTGACCGGCAGTGACCAGCGGTGATCCGCCCCCACCAGCCAGCGCGCCATGTGCGGCATCATCAGGCCGATAAAGGCAATCGGCCCGACGACGGCGGTCGCGCTGCCGCACAGCACGGTGATGACAAGCAGGCCCGTCAGCTGCGTGCGCGCCACGCGGTTGCCGAGGGCGGTCGCGGTGTCGCTGCCGAGGCTCAGGCTGTTGAGCGCCCGGCTTAAACACAGCGCTACGGCGGCAGAGATAAACACCGGGAATGCCACCACTTTCAGGGTATCAAGGGTACGGATATCCAGCGAACCGGCCTGCCAGAAGCGCAGCTGGTCATACACGTCCGGGTTGAGCAGGGCGATGCCGTTCGATAAGCCTTCCAGCACCGCCGCGAGCGCCACGCCCGCCAGTGTCAGACGTACCGGGCTGAGCTGTCCGCCGCCCTGGCTGCCGGTAAAGGCCACCACCAGCGAGGCGGCCAGCGCGCCGCAGAAGGCCATCACCAGCTGTTCAGACGGAGAGGTGAAACCAAACAGCGCCGCGCCGAGCACAATGGCGAAACTGGCACCAGAGTTCACGCCGAGAATGCCAGGGTCCGCCAGCGGGTTGCGGGTGAGGGTTTGCATCAGGGCACCGGCAAGCCCGAGTGCGCCACCGGCCAGCAGGCCGGCAAGGGTGCGGGGCAGGCGGGCGTCGAGCACGATAATGCAGTCGGCGCTCTGGCAGGTACCGGAGAGCGCATCGACAATAACGGACGCGGGCAGCGGCTTCGCGCCAACCAGCAAACTGAGTGCAATCGCAAGGATCAACAGCAGCAATAAAACGGGCACGGCTACGGCGCGCACCGCGGAAGAGGAAAACGACATAGCAACGTCCATGATGTGATAATGATAGTAATTATCGTTATCTATCTTATTTGGCTATGTTAGCATGTGCGCCCATGGAAATGGTAGACCGATACCTCAAGGCCTTGTCATGAATCAAAAATCCTGGCTGCTCAACCTCAGCCTGCTGAAAACGCACCCGGCGTTTCGAGCGGTTTTTATCGCCCGCTTTATCTCCATTTTATCCCTCGGCCTGCT
Source organism: Enterobacter sp. MGH 33 (assembly GCF_000534535.1). Classification (NCBI taxonomy): domain Bacteria; kingdom Pseudomonadati; phylum Pseudomonadota; class Gammaproteobacteria; order Enterobacterales; family Enterobacteriaceae; genus Enterobacter; species Enterobacter sp. MGH 33. Next base: position 1,562,977 of record NZ_KI973212.1, read on the forward strand.
CGGGGTCGCCGTGCCGGTACAGATCCAGACCATGACCCACTCCAGCTGGCTGGTGGGGTTATCCGTCACCTTAACCGGCGGGGCGATGTTTATCGGCCTGATGGTGGGCGGCGTACTGGCGGACCGCTACGAGCGTAAAAAACTGATCCTGCTGGCGCGCGGCACCTGCGGGGTGGGCTTTGTCGGGCTGTGTCTGAACGCAATGCTGCCGGAGCCGTCGCTGATGGCGATTTATGCCCTGGGCCTGTGGGACGGCTTTTTTGCCTCGTTAGGCGTGACGGCGCTGCTGGCGGCCACGCCCGCGCTGGTCGGGCGCGAGAACCTGATGCAGGCGGGGGCGATCACCATGCTCACCGTGCGTCTGGGATCGGTGATTTCGCCGATGGTCGGCGGCCTGCTTCTGGCGACCGGCAACGTGGCGTGGAACTACGGCCTTGCCGCGGCGGGAACCTTTATCACCACCCTGACGCTGCTGCGTCTGCCGCTCCTGCCACCGCCGCCGCAGCCGCGCGAGCATCCGCTGAAGTCCCTGATGGCCGCGATTCGTTTTCTGTTCAGCAACCCGCTGATTGGCGGCATTGCGCTGCTCGGCGGCCTGCTGACGATGGCGAGCGCCGTGCGCGTGTTGTACCCGGCGCTGGCGGGCGAGTGGCAGATGAGCGCCTCAGAGATTGGCGTGCTGTACGCCGCCATTCCGCTCGGCGCCGCGTGCGGGGCGCTGACCAGCGGAAACCTGGCGCAGAGCGCGAGACCGGGGTTAATCATGCTGGTGGCGACGCTGGCCTCGTTTATCGCGATTGGTTTCTTCAGCCTGATGCCGGTGTGGGCGCTGGGGGTGATGTGTCTGGTGATTTTTGGCTGGCTGAGCGCGGTCAGCTCTCTTTTACAGTACACCCTGATCCAGACCCAGACGCCGGAAGGGATGCTCGGGCGCATTAACGGCCTGTGGACGGCGCAGAACGTCACGGGCGATGCGATTGGCGCAGCGATCCTCGGCGGGCTGGGGGCGATAATGACCCCGGTGGCGTCGGCGAGCAGCAGCGGGTTTGTGTTAGCCGTGGTTGGCGTAATTTTATTGGCGGTTTTGGTGGAGTTGCGTCGGTTCAGGCAGAACCTGTAGGTCGGGTAAGGCGTAGCCGCCACCCGACAAAACGCCCGGTGGCGCTGCGCTTACCGGGCCTACGGGAAACGTGCCACTTATTTAAAAATTGAATTCAAACGCTGCAACACCAACAACGCGCTGTAATAATCCAGGCGGAACGTCTCCGTTCCCAGCGCCCAGACGCGCTTGTTCTTGACCGACGGCAGATGCGCCAGCAGCGGATTGGCGTAAATCGCGTCCACGTCTTTCTGGTCGCCGGCAAACACGAACAGCCCTTCGCCGTTCAGCCCCGTCGCCAGGTTTTCCCCGCCCAGCTGAATAATGTCGTGACGCTTGCCCTGGCTTTTCGAGGTGTGCAATCCATCAGGTAACGCTGCCAGCGTGAAGCCCAGCTGGTGCAGCAGCTTGCCCTGAGCCGAGTCTGTCGTCCACAGGTTCGCCGTGTGCGCCGCGGCGGTGTAGACGAGGGCGTTCACCGGCTGCGGCGGCAGCTTCATCTGCTGCTTCACCTGGGCGAGCTGTTTATCGAAGGCAGCGATGCGCTCTGCGGCCTGTGTTTCCTGCCCGGTGATCGTCCCCAGCTGGGTCAACAGTTCCTGCCAGCTTTTGTCGTCGTAGTTAATAATAAGCGTCGGGGCGATGGCGGAAAGCTGATCGTAGAGTGCCAGCGCGGAATCCCCGCCGGTGGCGCTGATCAAAATCAGGTCCGGCATCTGGGCCGCGACGGCTTCGGCGCTCGGCTCGCCGATGTACAGCCGGGCAACCTTACGCTGTTTCGCGATATCGCCCCACTGACGTAAAAAGCCCTGTGCATCCGCCACGCGGTTGTTTGGCGTGGTGGCTCCGCTGGCAATAACCGGGGCGTCAATGGCCAGCAGGGAGCCGGTTAGGGTCACGCTGGTGGAGATAATGCGCGTCGGTTTGCGCTCAAGCGTATGTACGCCGCGGCTGTCTGTGACCTGACGCGGCCAGTCGGCGGCCGTCGCTGAGGTTAGTCCTAAAACAAAAAGTCCTGTTAAAAGAAAGGCATTACGGCAAACGGCAGGGAGTTTCACAGAGCGGCATCCTGTTTTTGTTGAAGTTAATGCTTCTCATTTTCATGATTGCGGGGAAGGTATGCAAGCGTTAGTCGCACAAGTTGTTTGCTCTGCGGTTGACACCAGGGCGATGTGGGATTAGGTTAGCCGACGAAAATATAAATGATAATCATTATTACTGCTTTTATCATTTTAGGAGGATGATATGGATACGTCATTGGCTGAGGACCTTCAGCACACCGCGACCACGCTGCAATCAGACAGCTTTTTCTTTATGTCGCCCTATCGCAGTTTTACCACGTCAGGCTGTTTTGCCCGTTTTTCTGAACCCGCCGTCGGCGGTGACGATCCGGCGGGCCCCTTTCAGCAGAAATTAGCTCAGGCTTTCCAGAATGCGAAAAACAGCGGCATTGCCCATCCGGTGATGGTAGGGGCGATCCCCTTCGATACCCACAAACCGTCATCGCTGTTTATTCCGCAACGCTGGCAAACCTTCTCCCGCCCGGCGCGTCAGCAGTCCGCACGCTACGCCTCCGGCGCGCAGACGCTGAACGTGCAACAACGCACCGAGATCCCGCCGCAGCCGGTTTTCGAGGAGATGGTCGCTCGCGCCGCGTCGCTCACCGCCACGCCGCAGGTGAATAAGGTGGTACTGTCGCGCCTGATTGATATCGCCACCGACAAACAGATTGATAGCAGCGCGCTGATGGAGCGTCTTATCGCCCAGAACCCGGCTAGCTTTAACTTCCACGTACCGCTGGAAGACGGCGGCGTGCTGCTGGGCGCCAGCCCGGAACTGCTGCTGCGTAAAGAGGGCGCGCACTTTAGCTCGCTGCCGCTGGCGGGCTCTGCGCGCCGTCAGCCGGACGATGTGCTGGATCGCGAAGCGGGCACTAAGCTGCTGGCCTCCGAAAAAGACCGTCACGAGCACGACCTGGTAACGCAGGCGATGAAAACCATTCTGGAACCGCGCAGCCATCATCTGACCATGCCGGCTTCCCCGCAGCTCCTCACCACCCCAACGCTGTGGCATCTGGCGACGCCGGTAGAAGGTGACGCGCGTGAAAACGAGAACGCCCTGACGCTGGCCTGCCTGCTGCACCCGACGCCAGCGCTAAGCGGCTTCCCGCATCAGGCGGCAAAAGAGCTGATTGCCGAGCTGGAGCCGTTCGATCGTGAGCTGTTCGGCGGCATCGTCGGCTGGTGCGACAGCGAAGGTAATGGCGAGTGGGTGGTAACTATCCGCTGCGCGCGGCTGCATCAAAATACCGTTCGCCTGTTTGCCGGCGCGGGTATTGTGCCTGCTTCCTCCCCGGTGGGCGAGTGGCGCGAGACGGGCGTGAAGCTCTCCACCATGCTCAACGTGTTTGGTTTGCACTAAGGAATACTCATGACCATCCCTTTTACCCGCTGGCCTGAGGATTTTGCCCGCCGCTACCGTGAAAAAGGCTACTGGCAGGATCTGCCGCTGACCCACATCCTGACGGACCATGCGGATAACGATGCGGTCGCGATAATTGACGGCGATCGCCGCATCACCTACCGCGCGTTTAATCAGGCGGTGACGAATCTGGCGTCTGTCCTTCAGGCGCAGGGGCTGCATCGCGGCGAGACCGCGCTGGTGCAGCTCGGCAACGTGGCCGAGTTCTACATCACCTTCTTCGCGCTGCTGCAAATCGGCGTCGCACCGGTCAACGCGCTCTTTAGCCATCAGCGCAGCGAACTCAACGCCTACGCGGAGCAGATCAAACCCGCCGTGCTGATTGCCGATCGCGACCACACGCTGTTCGCGGGTGATGATTTTCTCAATACCTTTGTGGATGCGCATCGCTCTGTACGCGTTGTGCTGCTACGCGGCGATAAGGGCGAACACGCGCTGGAGGCGGCGATTGCACGCCCGGCGGACAATTTCATCCCGAACCCGACGCCCGCCGACGAAGTGGCGTTCTTCCAGCTCTCCGGCGGCAGCACCGGCACGCCGAAGCTGATCCCGCGTACGCACAACGACTACGACTACAGCATCCGTCGCAGCAACGAAATCTGCGGTATCACTGCGCACACCCGCTATCTGAACGCGCTTCCTGCGGCGCATAACTACGCCATGAGCTCGCCGGGATCGTTAGGCGTTTTCACGGCGGGCGGCTGCGTGGTGCTGGCTAACGATCCGAGCGCCACGCTCTGCTTCCCGCTGATTGAGCAGCATCAGATAAACGTCACCTCACTGGTGCCGCCCGCGGTCAGCCTGTGGTTGCAGGCGATTGCCGACGGCGCGGGGAACGCCCAGCTGAAATCCCTCGAACTGCTCCAGGTAGGCGGCGCACGTCTCTCCGCCACGCTTGCGGCACGTATTCCGGCGGAAATTGGCTGCCAGCTTCAGCAGGTGTTTGGCATGGCGGAAGGGCTGGTGAACTACACCGCCCTCGACGATGCGCCGGAGCGCATCATCAATACCCAGGGCCGCCCGATGTGCCCGGACGATGAAGTGTGGGTGGCGGACGAGGACGGCAACCCGCTGCCGCGCGGGGAAGTCGGGCGTCTGATGACGCGCGGCCCTTACACCTTCCGCGGCTATTTCAATAGCCCGGAACACAACGCCAGCGCCTTTGATGCCAACGGTTTCTACTGCTCGGGCGATCTGATCGCCATCGATGAGCAAGGTTACATCACCGTGCAGGGGCGCGAGAAAGATCAGATCAACCGCGGCGGCGAGAAGATCGCCGCCGAAGAGATCGAAAACCTGCTGCTGCGCCACGACGCGGTGATCCACGCCGCGCTGGTGAGCATGGAGGACAGCCTGCTGGGCGAAAAAAGCTGCGCGTACCTGGTGGTGAAACAGCCCCTGCGCGCGGTGGAGGTGCGCCGCTTCCTGCGCGAGCAGGGCGTCGCCGAATTTAAGCTGCCGGACCGCGTGGAGAGCGTGGATGCGCTTCCGCTCACGCCGGTCGGCAAAGTTGATAAGAAACAGTTGCGCCTGTGGCTTGCTGAACGCGCCCGGGGCTGAGGAACAGAGAATGGCCATTCCAAAATTAACCGCATACGCGCTGCCAACCGCCGCCGAACTGCCGACCAGTAAAGTGAACTGGGCGTTTGAGCCGGAGCGCGCCGCACTGTTGATCCACGATATGCAGGAGTACTTCCTGAACTTCTGGGGCGAAAATAGCGACATGATGCAGCAGGTAGTGGCGAACATCGCTAAACTGCGCGCGTACTGCAAAGAGCACAATATTCCGGTGTACTACACCGCGCAGCCGAAAGATCAGAGCGACGAAGACCGCGCCCTGCTGAACGATATGTGGGGGCCGGGCCTGACTCGCTCGCCGGAGCAGCAGCGCATCGTCGCTGAGCTGACCCCGGACGAAGCGGACACCGTGCTGGTGAAGTGGCGCTACAGCGCGTTTCACCGCTCGCCGCTGGAGCAGATGCTTAAAGAGACCGGGCGCAACCAGCTTTTGATCACCGGCGTGTACGCCCACATCGGCTGCATGACCACCGCCACCGACGCCTTTATGCGCGACATCAAACCGTTCTTTATCGCCGACGCGCTGGCGGATTTCACCCGCGACGAGCACCTGATGTCGCTGAAATACGTGGCAGGACGTTCGGGCCGCGTGGTGATGACCGACGAGCTGCTGCCGTCCGTTCCGGCAACGAAAGCCGCGCTGCGTGAGCTGATCCTGCCGCTGCTGGACGAGTCCGACGAGCCGATGGATGACGAAAACCTGATCGACTACGGTCTGGATTCAGTGCGGATGATGGCGCTGGCCGCCCGCTGGCGCAAAGTGCACGGCGACATTGATTTCGTGATGCTGGCAAAAAATCCGACCCTCGATGCCTGGTGGGCGCTGCTCTCCCGCGAGGTGAAGTGATGGCTTTTGATTTCACCGGTAAAACGGTCTGGGTGACGGGCGCGGGTAAGGGCATTGGTTATGCGACCGCGCTGGCATTTGTGGAGGCCGGGGCGCAGGTGACCGGGTTCGATCTGGCTTTCCCTCACTGCGAATATCCGTTTGCCACCGAAACGCTGGACGTGGCGGATGCGGCGCAGGCGAGTGACGTCTGCGGGCGTTTGCTCAGCACCCTTGAGCGGCTCGATGTGCTGGTTAACGCGGCGGGCATTCTGCGTATGGGCGCGACGGATCAGCTCTCGCAGGAGGACTGGCAGCAGACCTTTGCGGTCAACGTCGGCGGCGCGTTCAACCTGTTCCAGCAGACGATGGGCCAGTTCCGTCATCAGCAGGGGGGGGCGATTGTGACGGTGGCCTCTGACGCGGCGCACACGCCGCGCATCGGCATGAGCGCCTACGGCGCGTCGAAAGCGGCGCTGAAAAGCCTGGCGCTGACCGTCGGGCTGGAGCTGGCGGGCAGCGGCGTACGCTGTAACCTGGTGTCGCCGGGTTCAACGGATACCGACATGCAGCGCACCCTGTGGACCAGCGATGATGCGGAACAGCGGCGCATTCGCGGCTTTGGCGAGCAGTTCAAGCTCGGCATTCCGCTCGGTAAAATTGCCCGTCCACAGGAGATTGCTGCGACCGTGCTGTTCCTGGCATCCGATGCCGCCAGCCATATCACCTTGCAGGATATCGTGGTGGACGGCGGCTCCACGCTGGGGGCGTAATGATCTGGAAACGTCATTTAACGCTCGAGGAGCTGAACGCCACCAGCCTGAATACGATGGTGGGGCACCTTGGCATCGTCTATACCCGCCTCGGGGACGATACGCTGGAAGCAGAGATGCCGGTAGATGCCCGCACCCACCAGCCGTTTGGCCTGCTGCATGGCGGCGCCTCGGCGGCGCTGGCGGAAACGCTGGGCTCAATGGCCGGTTTTCTGATGACCCGTGACGGGCAGAACGTGGTGGGCACGGAACTGAATGCCACGCACCACCGCGCGGTCTCTCACGGTAAGGTACGCGGCGTGTGTCAGCCGCTGCATCTGGGCCGTTCCAGCCAGAGCTGGGAGATCGTGGTGTTCGACGAGCAGGGGCGGCGGTGCTGTACCTGTCGGTTGAGTACGATGGTGTTGGGGTAAGTCATTCAGCTGAAAGTGATCGGCTTAACACTGTGGTGTAAATCTCTGGTTTGACCACGCATTATTGCGTTTCAAAGTTGTTAAATTTTATCCGTTGTTCTAGAAACAAAATGTAACATCTCACTGTTTCACAACAACGGACAACAACTATGAACAACTCAGGGAAATACCTTACGTGGGCGGTGCTCTCCGTGGTGGGAGCCTTTGCCCTGGGCTATATCGCCCTCAACCGGGGGGAGCAGATCAACGCGCTGTGGATCGTCGTCGCCTCCGTCTGCATTTATCTGATCGCATACCGTTTTTATGGCCGCTATATCGCTAAGACGGTACTGGGCGTAGACGGCACGCGCATGACGCCGGCCGTGCGTCATAACGACGGTCTGGACTACGTGCCGACCGATAAAAAAGTGCTGTTCGGTCACCATTTCGCGGCGATTGCCGGGGCAGGCCCGCTGGTGGGGCCGGTACTGGCCGCGCAGATGGGCTACCTGCCAGGGATGATCTGGATCCTCGCGGGGGTGGTGCTGGCGGGCGCGGTGCAGGACTTCATGGTGCTGTTCGTCTCCACCCGCCGCGACGGTCGTTCGCTGGGTGAGCTGGTGAAAGAGGAGATGGGCGCAACCGCCGGGGTGATTGCGCTGGTGGCGACCTTTATGATCATGGTGATCATCCTCGCGGTGCTGGCGATGATCGTTGTGAAAGCCTTGACCCACAGCCCGTGGGGAACCTATACCGTCGCCTTCACCATTCCGCTGGCGCTGTTTATGGGGATCTATATCCGCTATCTGCGTCCGGGGCGCATTGGTGAAGTTTCAGTTATTGGCCTGGTGTTCCTGGTGTTTGCCATTATCTCCGGCGGCTGGGTAGCGGAAAGCCCGACCTGGGCGCCGTTCTTCGACTTCACCGGCGTGCAGCTGACCTGGATGCTGGTGGGCTATGGCTTTGTGGCGGCGGTGCTGCCGGTGTGGCTGCTGCTGGCCCCGCGTGACTACCTCTCTACCTTCCTGAAAATCGGCACCATCGTCGGGCTGGCGATCGGCATTCTGATTATGCGCCCGACCCTGACCATGCCTGCGCTGACCAAATTTATTGACGGCACCGGCCCGGTCTGGACCGGCAACCTGTTCCCGTTCCTGTTTATCACCATCGCCTGTGGGGCGGTGTCGGGCTTCCACGCGCTGATCGCCTCCGGAACCACGCCGAAGATGCTGGCGAATGAAAATCAGGCCTGCCTGATTGGCTACGGCGGCATGCTGATGGAATCCTTCGTGGCGATTATGGCGCTGGTTTCGGCCTGTATTATTGACCCGGGCGTTTACTTTGCGATGAACAGCCCAATGGCGGTACTGGCACCGGCCGGCACCGTTGACGTGGTTGCCTCTGCCGCGCAGGTGGTCAGCGGCTGGGGCTTTGCGATTACCCCTGAAACGTTGACGCATATCGCTAATGAGGTCGGCGAGCAGTCGATTATCTCTCGTGCAGGCGGGGCACCAACGCTGGCGGTGGGCATGGCCTACATTCTGCACGGCGCGCTGGGCGGGCTGATGGATGTCTCGTTCTGGTATCACTTCGCCATTCTGTTCGAGGCGCTGTTTATTCTGACGGCGGTGGATGCCGGTACGCGTGCGGCGCGCTTTATGTTGCAGGATCTGCTGGGGGTGATCTCCCCGAACCTGAAGCGTACCGATTCACTCCCGGCTAACCTGCTGGCGACGGCGCTGTGCGTGCTGGCGTGGGGCTACTTCCTGCATCAGGGCGTGGTCGATCCGCTGGGCGGGATTAACACCCTGTGGCCGCTGTTCGGTATCGCCAACCAGATGCTGGCGGGCATGGCCCTGATGCTCTGTGCCGTAGTCCTGTTCAAGATGAAGCGCCAGCGTTACGCATGGGTGGCGCTGGTGCCAACGGCGTGGCTGCTGATCTGTACCCTGACCGCGGGCTGGCAGAAAGCCTTCAGCCCGGACAATAAGGTGGGCTTCCTGGCGATCGCCAACAAGTTCCAGGCGATGATCGACAGCGGTAAGATCCCGGCACAGTACACCGAGTCGCAGCTGTCGCAGCTGGTGTTTAACAACCGTCTGGACGCCGGGCTGACCATCTTCTTTATGGTGGTGGTTGTGGTGCTGGCGTTGTATTCTCTGAAAACCGCGCTGGCGGCGCTGAAAGTCGACACACCGACGGCGAAAGAGACGCCGTATGAGCCAATGCCTGAGAACCTGGACGAGATTGTCACCCAGGCGAAAGGGGCGCATTAACCCGTGTGCCGGGTGGCGGCTTCGCCTTACCCGGCCTACATTTCCTGTGAGATCAGAACTATGTTCGACACCCTTTCCAAAGCAGGTAAATACCTGGGCCAGGCCGCTAAAATGATGATTGGCGTGCCGGATTACGACAACTACGTCGAGCATATGCGCGTCAACCACCCGGACCAGACGCCCATGACCTACGAAGAATTTTTCCGCGACCGTCAGGACGCCCGCTACGGCGGCAAGGGCGGGGCGAAGTGCTGTTAACCCTCTTTTGGTAAATAGAGGCTGATCTGCTCCTGTTTACAGCCGTAAATTGCCGCCAGCTTTTCGCGGGTGCGCTTTTGCGGTCGGGAGTCCAGCGCTTCCAGCTGTGACACGGCGGACTGGCTGATGCCAAGCTTCTCCGCCACCTCCTGCTGGGACATGCCGCGTAAAATGCGCCAGGCGGCCTGTAGGCTGACGTTCTCGTTATGCATGACGTCGCACACTTCCCCCGGTAAACCTACGTTATCGTAGATATCTGATTCATAAGGGATGTCTTCCCAGTCGCTTTCATCCTCATCGTCATACTCAAGCGTGGCTAAACGCATGCGAAAATATTCACTATAAGGAATGACAACATACTGTTTTTTCCCTTCTTTATCCTTTATGAACTGAACAGTCATATTCCGTATGCTCCTCATGAAGGTAGGTGGTTGTTGTCCGGCGTTTAACCGCCACTACGTAGCAGATATCACCCGGCGGATCCCCGAAGGTGTAAATTACCCTGTAATCACCTAATCGCAGCCTGTAGTGGTTTTCGGGAGATGATAATTTCTTGATATCCGCGACAGGTGATGTTTTATCATCCATCTTCTCCAGCCTGAATTTAATGCGGTTCTGATATCGCGTATCGATTTTAGAAAATTGCTTCTCAGCGGTCTTTGACCAGACAATCTTCATCCGTACCTCCACTGTACGCCCACACAAAAAATAAGGAAATAATAAGACTATTAGATAAATTCCGAATTTCTTATGGGTTACTGTAGAGCGGAGAAAAACCGCGAGAAAGCGGCAAAACGCGAATCGTCGAGGCGCCTCGAACAGGCCTCTGCCGGGCGACAGAGGCTTGCAGAAAAAGATGCGATCAGGCGTTCAAACCGCCGTCCACGTCCACGTCCAGACCGGTGCCGGAAATTTGCCCCGCAGCCCCAGCCCACGACTGGCGCCAGTAACCAGCGCCTTTTTACCTGTTAAATCGATCTGCATGATGACCTCGTTGCAAGAGTGGAGAGAATCATCATTAGGTATAGCCCGTCGGCGCGATTAACGGCTGAAGGATTCCACCTTCTCAAACGCGGCGCGCAGAACCTCAGGCGTTAACGTCACCGGCAGATAGTGAATCGACTCCACCGGGCGCAGGGTGTGGGCAATGACCTTATCCAGCTCGTCGCGGTTGTGAATATCGACGTCCAGCTCGCGAAGCGTGGTCGGCAGATTGAAGCGCTGGTACGCCGCCACCAGCTGCGCCAGCACGTCGTCCTGACCGAGCAGGGCGCTCTGCACCAGAATGCCGTAGGCCACCTTGGTGCCGTGCAGGTATTTTTCCGTCTGCGGCAGCACGGTTAAGCCGTTGTGCACCGCGTGCGCCGCCGCCACGCGGGTATAGCGCTCACCCAGACCGCCGACCATTCCGCCTCCGGCAATAATCGCATCCACCACATCCCGGAACGCCTGCGTCTGTTCGCCGCGCTGCTGATCCGCAAGCGCCTCTTCGCTGCGTTCCAGCAGCACGTCGCGGATCGCCAGCGCACCGTTCAGGCCAAGACGCACGGTCAGCGGCAGACTCTCAGGTTGAGGGGCGAGCACCGCCGCTTCGTACCACTTCGCCAGCGTATCGCCGATGCCCGCCAGCAGATATTCCGCCGGGGCGTTAAGGATGATCTGCGGCTCCACCAGCACCAGAAAGTTGGCGTCGTCAAAAATCTCAAACTGTAGCGCCTGACCGGCATCGTTGTACCAGACGGAGAGCGGGGTCCACGCCGCGCAGGTGGCGGCGATAGTGGGAATGCCTACGAATGGCACGCCCAGACGACGCGCCACGGCCTTGACGGTATCCATTACCGCACCGCCGCCCACGCCAATCACCACGCTGGTTTCACTACCCGACTCGTTCACCAGATGGGTGACGTCACTCTCGCTGCAATGGCCCTTAAACAGCAGATGTTTTGCCCCCGTCGCGTTAAAACTCTGCGGCAGATAAGGGCGTGCGCCCTCGATTGCCCGCTCGCCGTAGATCCACACCGCGCGGGAAAGCTGTTCCGGAGTAAAGAAATCATCCAGGTGGGCAAGGCTTCCCGGATGAGAGAAGTAGTTCGCCGGGCCGGGCACGACGCGGATATCGGTGTTGCTCATGAAGTTGTCCTTTTTTAGCAAGCGCTAACCCGATGTTATGTCTGGACATCCGGATGGCTAATAATATTTTGCTTTAACTTATGCCTTTTACGTCGTTGTCAGTCAACAAGAGCTGTGAAAAATTCGCTAAATCAGAAGAGTAATGAAGGATTTACGCGGATGGTTTCCAGTCGCCTTGAGATGCGCGGTATCAGCCTGGCCTTTTCCGGCTTTCAGGCCCTGTCGCGCGTGGATTTCACCCTGAACGGCGGGTCGGTGCATGCGCTGACCGGCGCCAACGGCGCGGGGAAATCGACGCTGATGGCGGTGCTGTGCGGGACGCACGATCGTTATGAAGGCGAAATTTGCATTAACAACCAGCCGGTAAGTATCCGCGAGCCGCTGGACGCCAAACGGCTGGGTATCCACCTTGTGCAGCAGGAGGTGGATGTTGCGCTCATTCCCGGGTTAAGCATTGCCGAAAACATCATGCTCGACCAGCTGGCGCATCCGGGGCATCGCTACAGCTGGCGCGACATCCGCCAGCAGGCGCGGCAGGCGCTGGCGCAGCTGGATGTTTCGCTCGACGTACGCCGCTCCATCGACAGTTGCACGCTGGCTGAAAAACAGCAGATTTTGCTGGCGCGGGCGCTCTCGCACCACTGCCGTTTTCTCATTCTTGATGAGCCCACCGCGCCGCTGGACGCGCACGAGAGTGAGCGTCTGTTTGCGGTAGTAAGACGTCTGCAACAGCAGGGTATCGGCGTGGTGTTTATCTCTCACCGCATTCACGAGCTGAAGGCCATCTGCGACACCCTGACGGTGCTGCGCGACGGCAGGCTGATTGAGTCCGGCCCGATGGCGGATCTGAGCGGCGAAGCGATTGTTGAGAAGATGCTCGGCCATGAGCTGAGCGATATCTATCCGCCCCCGCGCCCGCCGCACGGTGAGGAGACGCTGCTGCGGGTGGAAGGGCTGCACGACGATGCGCTGCTGAAAGATATCTCCCTGCACCTGCGCAAAGGTGAAATCCTCGGCATTGCCGGGCTGGCGGGGGCGGGGAAAACGGAACTCTGCAAGGCGCTGTTTGGCGCCAGCAAAAGCCGCGTCGCGCGCGGCGAGCTGAACCATCAGGCCTGGAAACCGCGCGATCCGGCAGACTCGGTACTGCGCGGTCTGGCGCTGGTGCCGGAGGAGCGGCGCAAAGAGGGCATTTTTATCGACGAGCCGGTGAGCATGAACCTTGCCGTGTGCGCCGATAACAGCTTCTCGCGCTGGAGCCTGTTTGGTCATCGTCAGGCGTGGCGCTGGGCAGAAGAGGTGATTGCCCGCGTCGGTGTGCGCACGCGCGGGCCGGGGCAGGTGCTGCGTCGGCTTTCCGGCGGTAACCAGCAGAAGGTCGCCATCGGCAAATGGCTGCGCAATGACGCCAGCGTGCTGATATTCGACGAGCCGACCAAAGGCGTGGACGTGAAGGCCAAAACCGATCTGTTTCAGCTGATCGACGGCCTGGCGCGCGAGGGCAAAGGGGTGATTTACGCCTCGGGCGAGTTCGCCGAGCTGGTCGGGCTGTGCGACCGCATCTGCGTGCTGTGGGACGGACGCATCGTGGCGGAAATCGCCGGAGCCGAGGCCCGGGAAGAGACACTACTTTATTATTCAACCGGAGGAACGGCGTCGTGAGCAAGGCCCTTTCAGTGAACGCGGCGGCGTCTGGCCGTCAGCAGATTTTCGATTTTCTCTACAGGTGGGGCATGCTGTTGACCGTCGTCGCGCTGGTGGCGGTGTTTGGCCTGGCGTCGGACAGCTTCCTCGATCCGAACAACATCATCAACATTCTGCGCTCGATTGCCATCGTGACGGTGATTGCCATCGGCGTCTCGATTTCGCTGACCGTCGGCGGGTTCGATCTCTCGGTGGGGTCAACCGCGTCGCTGGCGAACGCGCTGGTGATTTCGCTTTTCGTCTGGCACGGCTTCGGCACCACCGAGTCGATTCTGCTTACCCTTGCGCTCTGCACGCTGGTCGGCCTGTTTAACGCCTTTCTGATCGTCATCCTGCGCATTCCGGACATGCTCGCGACCCTTGCCAGCCTGTTTGTCATCCAGGGCGTGGCGATGACCTACAGCTACGGCGGGTCGATTACCGAGAACATGGTGCTGCCGAGCGGCGACATGGCGGAAGGGACCATTCCGGCGGCGTTCAGCCTGCTGGGGCAGGTGCCGACCATTGTGATCGTCATGCTGGTGGTGACGATTCTGGCGCAGCTTGGCCTGTCGCTGACCACCCACGGACGCCGGATGTACGCCATTGGCGGCAACCCGGAAGCCGCGCGTCTCTCCGGTATTCGCACCACGCGCTACAAGGTGGCGGCCTACGTGATCGCCTCGCTGCTGGCGGGACTGGGCGGAATTTTGCTGGCTTCGCGTATCGGTTCATCGCAGGTGAATGCGGGGGGCGGCTACCTGATGGATGCGGTGGCGGCGGCGTGGATCGGGTTCTCGCTGGCCGGGTCCGGCAAGCCGAACGCGCTGGGCACGCTGGTGGGGGCGGTGATCCTCGGCGTGCTGTCGAACGGGCTGGTGATGCTCTCCGTGCCGTATTACGCCATGGACATTATAAAAGGGCTGGTGCTCGCGATGGCACTGGCGATTACTTACATACAAAAACGCTGACAACACAACGGGATAATAAATGAAAAAGATTGCGCTCTCTTTGGTAGCTCTTGGATTACTCACTTCTTTGCCGGGCCTGGCGGCTACCCCCGCGCCGGTTCCGGCCGCCATTGCCAGCCATGACGGCCCCATTCGCATTGCGGTGATCCGCAACCTGGGCTCGGACGACAACACCACGCAGTTTGTTGCTGGGGCGATTCAGGAAGGGAAAAAGCTCGGCTTTAAGGTCAGCACGTTTTTAAGTAACGGGGACGACGCCAGATTCCAGGATTTCGTGAACCAGGCCATCAGCCAGAAATACGACGGGATTATTCTCTCTCAGGGGCGCGATCCGTACTCCACCGCGCTGGTAAAGAAGGCGGTGGATGCCGGGATTAAAGTTTCGGTGTTTGATACCGCCGTGAACGGCGAGATCCCGGGCGTAACCGTTACCCAGCAGGACGATGCCTCCCTGACCAACCTCTCTTTTGGTCAACTGGCGAAAGATTTCAACGGCAAGGCCAATATCGTCAAGCTGTGGGTCGCGGGCTTCCCGCCGATGGAGCGCCGTCAGGCGGCCTACAAAGAACTGCAAAAGCAGTATCCGGAGATTAAAGAGCTGGAGTCCATCGGCGCGGTCTCCTCTGACGTGCAGGGCGACACCGCCAACAAGGTGGGGGCGATCCTCGCGAAATACCCGAAAGGTAAAATCGACGCCATCTGGGGGACCTGGGATGCCTTCAGTCAGGGCGCGTATAAGGCGCTGAAAGAGAACGGCCGCACCGAGATCAAGCTCTACAGCATCGACATCTCCAACCAGGATCTCCAGCTGATGCGCGAGCCGGGTAGCCCGTGGAAGGTGAGCGTGGCGGTAGATCCGAAGCTGATTGGCGCGACCAACGTACGCCTGATCGCCAATAAGATTGCCGGAGAAGCGACGCCTGCCACCTACGATTTCAAGGCGGCGGCTATTCCGCAGGCGCTGCTGACCGCCCAGCCGGGCGCGGTGAACGTGGCGTCTCTGGGGAAAATCATTCCAGGCTGGGGCCAGACGGAAGATTTTATCGCGCCGTGGTTTGCGACGCTTGCCGCTAAAAACAAGTAAACCAAGCCGGGTGGCGGCTGCGCCTTACCCGGCCTACATTTCGCACCCGTAGGCCCGGTAAGCGTAGCGCCACCGGGCGTAAGGAGCATAAGGTGTCTCAATTACCCCCTCCCGAATACAGCCGCAATATGCGGCTGATTGGCCATAGCGACCAGGGCGGTCGTCCGGACGGTGTACAGCTGATGGTGCACCGTGGTTTCGCCTATATCGGTCATATGGTGTCGCAGGGCTTTTCCATTGTCGACGTGCGCGATCCGAAAAAACCAAAAGCCGCAGGTTACGTGCCCGCGCCGCCGGGTACCTGGAACGTACACCTCCAGGCGCACGACGATTTGCTGCTGGTGATTAACGCCCGGGATCTGTTTGCCGATGCGCGTTTTGCCGATGAGAAGGTCTACTACACCCGCCAGGTGGGGGAGACCGTCAGCGACGTGCAGGATAAAGGCTGGAGCGCCGGGCTTCGCGTCTTTGATATCTCCACGCCGGACAGGCCACGCGAAATCGGCTTTCTGTCGCTGAGTGGCATCGGCATTCACCGCATCTGGTACGTCGGCGGCCGCTGGGCCTACGTTTCAGCGCTGATCGACGGCTTTACCGATTACATCTTTCTGACCATCGATCTTGCGGACCCGCGTAAGCCTGAAGTCGCGGGGCGCTGGTGGCTGCCCGGGATGAACCAGGCCGAAGGTGTGAAGCCGAGCTGGCCGGAAGGCAAACGCTACGCGCTGCACCATGCGATTATTGCCGGCGACACCGCGTATGGCAGCTGGCGCGACGGCGGCCTGACGCTGCTGGACGTGAAGGACCGCGCGCAGCCGAAGCTGATTAGCCATCGCAACTGGAGCCCGCCGTTTGGCGGTGGGACGCACACCGCGCTGCCGCTGCCGGATCGCGACCTGCTGGTGGTACTGGACGAGGCGGTGCTGGATAACCAGCAGGACGGCGAAAAGCTGATCTGGCTGTTTGATATCCGCGAGCCGTCGAATCCGGTAAGTATTGCCACCTTCCCGCAGCCGGATGAAACTGACTACGTGGCGAAAGGGGCGCATTTCGGCCCGCACAACCTGCACGAAAACCGGCCGGGGAGCTTCGTCAGCTCAACGCTAATTTTTGCGACTTATCAGAACGCGGGCGTGCGCGCGTATGACATTTCCAATCCGTATCGCCCGGTAGAAACGGGAGCGCTGGTGCCCGCGGCGCCGGAGAGGATGATGGATACGCGGCCCAACCGCCCGCAGGTGATCCAGTCGTGTGACGTATTTGTGGATGCGCAGGGGATTATTTACAGCACGGACTATAACGGCGGGATGTCGGTGATTGAGTATCTGGGGTGAGTTTTTGCCGGGTGGCAGCTTCGCCTTACCCGGCCTACATTTTGCACCCGTAGGCCCGGTAAGCGCAGTGCCACCGGGCAAACGTTCTCAACTGTACTGCCGCACTCTCGCCACCAGCTCTTCCGCGCTGTCGATGCGGTCGGCAATGACAATCAGCGCTTTACCGAGGGATATTGCATGGCGGAGGCATTCGTGGCGCATGGCTTCATCCTGGATGGTGTCGATATCCGCCACGTGTGAAAGCCCGACGCTGCGGCGAATCAGCTCGGTGCCGCAGAACCCGATGGCGTCATGCCAGACCTTTTTCAGGAACGCGGAGGCATAGCCCGGCGCGCTGAGTGCGGCGTCGCGGGCTTTCTCGTTTGCCAGCGCCTGGAAGCGCTCCGCGAAGGTGTTCCACAGTTCCTGAATATCGTTCAGGCGCTGCTCGCGCGCGGCGGCGGCATCGCGAATGCCGAGGTGCCCAGGCAGGCCGCAGAAGTTCAGCAGCAGGTTGCCGATGGCGGTGCCAACGTCAAAGCCAATCGGCCCAAAATAGCCGAACTCAGCGTCGATGGCCTTCAGGCTGCCGTCGGCCACAAAAATCGAACCGCTGTGAATGTCTCCGTGCAGCAGGGCTTCGGCGTGCGAGAAAAAGCGGTGCTTGAGGGAGGCCACGGCGATTTTAAGCTGGGCGTCGTCGCGCAGGGCGGCAACATCGTTTTCCAGCTCGGCCGGGTAGCTGTTGCGCGCGTGGATCTGGTACGGATCGTTAAAGAACAGATCTTCGGTGATCTCGCACATCTCCGGGTTGATGAATTTCGCTACCTGCGCTTTTTTATCGTGCGGATGCAGATAAAAATCGCTGGTGTGGAACAGGGTGTGAGCCAGATATTCCCCCAGCTGACGCGCCGCCTGAGGGTAGTAAATGTTGTTAATCAGCTCTCCGCGCCAGATGCGATGACTGGAGAGATCTTCCATCACCATCACCGCCAGTTCCGGGTCAAAGTGGTGGATTTTCACCGTGTGCTGCGGGCTGTGCTGGTAATGCTCGACCAGGGTTTGCGCTTCAAGACGGGCACGATCCAGCGTCAGCGGCCAGGATTCGCCGACGCAGCGTACATAGGGCAGCGCCTGCTTAACGACGATGCGGCTCACGCCCGCGCGGTCGAAAATTTTAAAGACCAGGTTGAGGTTGCCGTCGCCGATTTCCTGCGCCTCTACCAGCGATGAAGGATCGTCAAGTCCGCCAAACTGCCTGGCATACTCCACGGCGTCCTGAGCGGTAAAGGTACGGTATTGCGACATGGCCTGCTCCTCAGTTTTGCTAATTAAGACATGTAGACGTCTATACATCTGGATTTCATCCTGACACAATGTGCTACAACAACGCAACAGGGAATTAACGACATGCAGACATTACAGACGACCAGCCTGTGGGTGGCGGATAATCAGCTCTTTATTCTCGACCAGCAGGCGCTTCCACAGGAGAAACGCTGGCTGGATGCCTCGACGGTCGAGGCGCTGGTCGGGCACATCCACGCCCTGCGGGTGCGCGGCGCGCCGCTGATTGGCCTCTCTGCAAGCCTGTTGCTGGCGCTGTTAGCGGAAAGCGGCAAAAGCCGCGACGAGCTGGCGGTGGCGCTGGAAACCCTGCGCGCCTCCCGCCCGACGGCGGTGAACCTGATGAACAATCTCGACCGCATGAAGCTGGCGCTGTGGCAGGAAGATTATGTTCCGGCGCTGGTGGCTGAAGCGCTGCGGCTGATTGACGAAGACAAACGGCTCTGTGACGCTATTGCCAGTGCGGGCAGCGCGCTGGTGAAGCGCGGCAGCCGTCTGCTGACCCACTGCAACACCGGCGGGCTGGCGACGGCGGGCGTCGGTACCGCGCTGGGGGTGATTGCCCGCGCGCATCAGGAAGGCAAGGTAAGCAACGTCTGGGTGGATGAAACCCGTCCGCTATTGCAGGGCGGCAGGCTGACCGCGTGGGAACTCGGCGAGCTGGGCGTACCGTATCAGCTGATTACCGACTCCATGGCCGCCAGCCTGATGGCAAAAGGGCAGGTGGACGCCGTGTGGGTGGGTGCAGACCGCATTGCCGCCAACGGCGACGTGGCGAACAAAATCGGCACCTATTCCCTGGCGGTGCTGGCGAAGTTTCACGGCATTCCGTTCTACGTCGCTGCCCCGCAAACGACCCTCGACCCGGACTGCCCGAACGGTGACGCAATCCCGATTGAGCAGCGCGCGGCCAGTGAAGTGACGGGCGTGGCGGGGAGCTTTGGCGTGGTGCAGTGGGCGCCGGAAAACGCGCAAGTCTACAACCCGGCGTTTGACGTCACCCCCGCCTCGCTGATTAGCGGCTGGGTGCTGGATACAGGCGTGGTCACGCCGGACGAGGTAGCGAAAGGGAAATTCGTGAGCAGCATGAACTGATGGGCTTCCCCGAAGGGGGGAAAACGCTGTTCATGTCAAAGACACGTTTTTTTCCTGGTCGCTCTCATCTGACGGAATATGCGTTCACCATTTTTACCAAAATATCTTTCCGGCCATATCACATCCGGTGGAATGTTCAACGCCTGAGCGATAATCAATTCGCCCTTTGGCCACGGGCGCGAGAGTGTATTTGCTAATGTGGATGAAGAAAGGCCGGCCTTGCGTGACAACGCTGCCAGGCTTGTTCCTTGTTTCTTTAATGCCGCAACAATATCGGCAGGATGCCAGTTTTGACGTTGCATTCTTTACTCCTTACAGGTTTGCGTTACGCACTCAATTAACCTGTTTTGGGATAAAAAGGCAATAGGTGGATATTCGATTTCAGGATATTTGTATGGAATCGGAACAATGGCCTCAGTTTATTCAGAAGAATACCAGCTTGTTATCAATGCGTTGAAGAAAGCTCGTAAAGAGAAGGGGATTACTCAGGCCCAGCTTGCGGAGGCTTTGGGGAAACCCCAATCGTTTATCGCTAAAGTGGAAAGTGGTGAACGCAGGTTAGACGTGGTGGAGTTTGTGCATCTGGCGAGGCTGGTTGGCGCTGATGTGCAGAGGATTATCGCCAGTATTTGATTAATGTCTGAATATGGAACTGACCACCAGAGCCGTATGTTTCCTCTCACCCCAGCCCTCTCCCACAAGGGAGAGGGAGAAAAGATCATGCCAGGCGTGGATACGCATCCGCAATCGCATCCCCGGTAAACTGTGCGACCCAACCCTCCGGGTTATCGAAAATACGAATCGCCGTAAAGTTCGGCTCTGAGCCCATATCAAACCAGTGCGGCGTGCCCGCGGGAACGGAAATCAGGTCGTTTTTCTCGCACAGCACCTGATACACCTCATCGCCGATGTGCAGGCAGAACAATCCCGCCCCTTCCACGAAAAAGCGCACTTCGTCTTCCCCGTGAGTGTGTTCGTTCAGAAACTTCGCGCGCAGCGCCTCTTTCTGCGGATTGTCGGCGCGCAGGCTAATCACGTCCCAGCTCTGGTAACCTTTCTCTGCCACCAGCTTGTCGATCGCATGCTGATAGGCCGCGATCACGGCTTCTGGTGCGGGATCGTGTCCTAAATCGCGATCCGCAGCCCAGCGTTCAAACCGCACGCCTTTGGCGTTCAGCTGTTGGGCAATCTCGGCGGCGTCGGTGCTGTGCCACTGATGCTGACTGGCGTCTTTATCGGAATAAATGGTCAATGCGCTCATGAAGGGATCTGCTCCGGATTAATCTCGTCAAACTGGTGGATCTGATGATGATGGCTTGCGCCGTCATCTTCACCGCGAATCAGTTGCAGGGTACGAAAACCCGCCTGTTCAGCCGCGTCCAGCTCCTGATGAATATCCGACAGAAACAGGATCTGCGACGGGGCAATGCCCGTTTGCGCCGCAATATTTTGATAAGACTGCACCTCGCGCTTGGCGCCAATGTGGGTATCAAAATAGCCGCTGAACAGATGAGTAATATCACCTTCGTCGCTGTAGCCAAATAACAGTTTCTGCGCGGTGACGGAGCCAGAGGAATAAACATAGAGATCAATCCCTTGCGCCTTCCATTTTTCCAGCGCGGGCAGTACGTCAGGATAGAGGTGTCCGGTAAAGTCACCGTTGACGTAACCGTCCTGCCAGATGATGCCTTGCAGGGCTTTGAGCGCCGTCGATTTGCGGTCTTCATCCATAAATGTAAACAGTACGTTGATGAGATCGCTGACGCTGGCATGCGGAGCGCTGATTTCATCGCGCAGGTTGTCCAGAATCGATTTGACCGGCTCGGCGTACTGCTGCGCGGTCACGAAGGCCGCCAGCCGCTCACGCGCGTAGGGGAACAAAACATCATGGACAAAACGGATATCGCTGGTGGTCCCTTCAATATCCGTCACAATCGCGCGAATCATACTCTCTCCCATTGTCGTAAACGCATTTCGCATTCAAATAAGAATTCTAAACCTTCCAGATGACGGCGGGCTTCGGCCACGTCGCGTCCCCAGCAGGTTAAGCCATGACCGCGCAGAAGAAAACCATAATTAAGCGGGCGTTCCTGCGCGTAATGGGCGATGCGCGAGGCGAGGGCGTCGATGTCCTGGTCGTTATCAAACACCGGGATGGCCACCGTATCCTGGTGCGTGGTCTGCCCGGTAAGGGATTTTTGCATCTCGAAACCGGTGATCTTCAGCTCGGCCTCGTTGACCAGACGCGACAGCACCGTGGCATTGACGGTGTGAACGTGCAGGACGGCGTTAGCCTCGGGAAACAGGCGATAGATGAGGGTATGCAGCCCGGTCTCTGCCGACGGTTTACGGCCAGACGGCGCACGGTTGGTGGCGATTTCAACCTGTAGAAAATCGGCGGTGGTCAGGCTGCCTTTATCTTTTCCGGATTCGCTCAGCCAGCACAGGTGTTCATCCTGACGCACGGACATATTGCCGCCGGTAGCGGGCGCCCAGCCTTTAGCGCCAATCCAGCGGCAGGCCTCGACCAGGTGTGTGAGTTGCAGGTTGTCTGTCATTTCCTTTTACCCTCTCGGTCAGGAATATTTATATCGTTTAGACGTCTAAGCGTCTTGATTGCCAAAGACTAACATCGTGTTATAGTGTCAGCAACATAAGTATTACAGGCAGGCACACTACAATGAGCAATAACCCGTTGATCCCGCAGAGTAAACTTCCAAATCTCGGCACGACGATTTTTACCCAGATGAGCGCCCTGGCGCAGCAGCACAACGCCATTAACCTCTCACAAGGTTTTCCGGATTTTGACGGGCCGAAATATTTGCAGGAGCGTCTGGCGTACCACGTGGCGCAGGGAGCCAACCAGTACGCGCCGATGACCGGCGTGCAGGCGTTGCGTGAAGCCATTGCGGATAAAACGGCTGAGCTGTATGGCTATAAACCTGATGCGAACAGCGAGATCACGGTAACCGCAGGGGCGACCGAAGCGCTGTATGCGGCGATAACCGCCCTGGTGCGTACGGGCGATGAGGTGATTTGTTTTGACCCGAGCTACGATAGCTACGCCCCGGCGATTGAACTGGCCGGCGGCGTAGTGAAACGCGTGGCGCTCCAGCCGCCGCATTTTCGTCCGGACTGGCAGGCGTTTGCCGCGCTGCTGAGCGATAAAACCCGGCTGGTGATCCTGAATACGCCGCACAACCCATCGGCGACGGTGTGGCAGAAGAGCGATTTTGCCGCCCTGTGGCAGGCCATCGCCGAACGTGAAATCTATGTTCTGAGCGACGAGGTGTATGAGCATATCTGCTTTGCCGAAGAGGGGCATGCCAGCGTGCTGGCGCATCCGCAGCTTCGTGAGCGTGCAATCGCGGTATCGTCATTTGGCAAAACCTACCATATGACCGGCTGGAAGGTCGGGTACTGCGTGGCGCCCGCCGCCATCAGCGCTGAGCTGCGTAAAGTGCATCAGTATCTGACGTTTGCGGTGAACACACCCGCTCAGCTGGCGCTGGCGGATATGCTGCGCAGCGAACCCGGACACTACCGTGAGCTACCGGATTTCTACCGTGCGCGTCGGGATCGGTTTGTGGCTGCGTTGAGCAAAAGCCGTCTGGAGATTTTACCCTGTGAAGGGACCTATTTCCTGCTGGCCGACTACAGCGCGATTTCCGATCTGGACGACGTGAGTTTCTGCCAGTGGCTGACGAAAGAGGTGGGCGTGGCGGCCATTCCGCTGTCGGTGTTCTGCGCCGATCCCTTCCCGCATAAGCTGATCCGGCTTTGCTTTGCGAAGCAGGAATCGACGCTGCTGGCAGCGGCAGCGCGGTTAAACGCGCTCTGACTATTTCACCGTCCAGGCTTCAGAAAAACGACGGTCTGCGAAGAGTTCGAGCAGACCGTTGATTTGTTTGAGGCGCAGCACTTCGTCGCTATCCATACCCAACTCCTGGCCAATTTTCTGCTCACTCCAGCCCATAAGCACCAGCTCGCGCACGATTTCTGACATGGCGTTGATCTGGTGGCGTCCGCGCGCGCGGTTGTGGCGAATGGTCGCAGCCATGCGGTCGAACTTTTCCTGCCGCGCTTTACGCAGGCAGGTGACAGGAAGGTAACCCTTAAGCTGGCGCTTCAGGGGCGCCCGGTTACTGCCGATATCATGGCGGTGAAAACCATCGACAATTTCGTAGTGCTGTGGCGCATTTTCCGTCACCACGATAGGCTGTGTGAATCCATCCAGCTCCAGTGACTTGCTGAGCAGCCGCTTTTCCGGTGGCGCGACGTTATTTGGGTTGTAATCGTTAGCGCTGATGTTTGTCTTTTTTATCCACAATACGCAATCGACGGGCTGATCGCGAAAAGGGCTGATTTCATGTAATGCCTGACGAAACGCATTAATAGCGGCTATTCGCTCTTCCTCAGAAAGTGCCTGAAGGTACGTTTCCATTTCGGTGATTATTCGTTGTTGCATAAAATCCCCCATTCCTTGCGTTTTGCTTTCACTCTGTCGCTGTAGCGCTGATAGTGTTTGGGCTTATTTGGGCTAAACGAAAGTGCCCGGCACCAATAGTCATTGTTGAGTAAAACCTTACAAATGCGTCGCCAGGAGGGGATATCTTTTGCACCAATGTCACCCTCCTGCGTATCGGGAATATCGTTCATGCCTCGCTTTTGATACCAGTGGAGATAAACCGCGATTTTATTGCGGTAATGTTCCGCCGTATTTTGCGGCATGCTGTCGAGTAGCAGCATGGCGTATTCGCGCCAGCCAAGATGGTCTGGTTTCAGGATCTTCCGGTGGCCATAAAAATGGTTATCGTGCCCGGCATAAATACCGCCGCTGCGCACCCCGCAGGCACGCTCACACATCGCCGCCCAGCGTTCGGGTTCAATGACATGATAGAGCCACAAGCCCTGACGCTGTTCCGGGCCAAACGGTTCGCAGATGCGCATATAACGCGGCGGCACCCCCGCCTTGTACATCAGGTCGTATAACGGGTTATAGCAACATTTCGATTTCGCGAACCACGTCCAGATGTCGGCGGTTTTCCAGTCGTACAGAGGGTAGATATACCAGGTGTGCCCGCCCGGTGCGACGGTCGTCCAGGGTTTATCGTCAGAAAAGCGCTGCTTACGTGCCGACGCGATAGCCAGAAAGCGGTTGTAGGATTCATCGGCGCGGATCCCCACCATGACGGCGGCAGGACGTTTTTGCGCATACCATTCGGCAAACTCTCGCACGAAGACTTCAAACGTCATTCCCTGCTGATAAAAATCGAAATAGTGATAATCGGTAATGGCATCTTCCGGTGGCTGGCGAACCCAGTTTGTCCCGGGTTCCCAGCACTGCCATTCAGGTTGAAACTGTGACAGGGCGTTCTGGGTCGTGAGCGGAAGCGCTACCCACCAGAACTGATGGATAACATCCCGATACAGCGTTCTCATCGTGTCAACATGCTGAATGGTTGAGGAGAATTGCGCTTCCCAGTCCAGAAAGATGACATCTATTTTTCGCTTTAATTGCCGTGCTTGCTGGGCAACGAGATGCAGCATCACGGTAGAATCTTTTCCACCGGAAAAGGAAACGCATACCCTGGAGAAATTGTTTAGCGTCCAGTCTATGCGTTCCGCTGAAGCGTCTAAAACATTTTCCTGTAAAGGGATTTTATAGATCGACATGGTTAATCGCATCCTGCGTGTTAAATGTCTGGAAAAAATTAAGACGATATTATGAAATCATTTTTCATTATTTTCACGGGATCATTTTTTCAGTTTGCGATTTTTATATTCATCATATAAATGATTTTACGCAGACGGATCGGAAAGACAGAGTTTATGCATTTTCTCAATGAACGTTGAAAAAACGCTGCTGTTCAGCGATGAACGGCTGTAAAGCATATAGACATGTATTTCGGGCAATTCAAATGGGGCGGCGATCCGTTTTATTTTTAACGTCTCTTTATAGGCTTCATAGATTGATACGGGTATAAAGCCTAACAGATCAGATGAACTGACCATGGAGATAAGCGAAATGATGGAGTCCGTGCGAAAAGCAATATCTCTTTCCGGGAAAAGGTCATTGGCGCGATTCTGGAACTCTTTAACGCCCGGGTGCGCACTCTGGTAAAAGGTGAATTTTTCCCGGTATAACGCTTCAAGACTGACCGTATCGGCGAGTCTTGGATGGTTTTCTCGGCAGATTAACGCTATTGGCACCGTGGCAAAGTGAGAACACACCACAGAGCGATTCTTAATTGGGGCAATAGTAAAGATCAGGTCGGCTTTACGGTAGGCGAGCAGGTCCTCTGCGGATTCCGGAGAGATAAGCATATCTCGTTGTTCTATCTCGTAATTTTCCTCTGACATTAGCAGCTTCATTGGTTCGAGCATATAGCCGGGCGACATCATTTGAGAGCAATAGATAACGAACTTTTTCTTGATGTCCGAGTGATGCATCATGTTGATCGTCTGCTCAATTTGGTTGAGATTCTGTTCAAGATGATGATGCAGGTTGGTGCCCACCGTGGTCGGCGTAATTCCCTTACCTGAGCGGATGAACAGGGGGTCATTGAGCTGGCCACGCAGACGTTGCAGCGACTGGCTCACGGCGGATGGCGTGATATAAAGTGTCTCGGCAGCCTTACTGATACTGAGATGTTGGTAAATGCATTCGAAGATGACTAACAGATTGAGATCGAATTTTTTTAGGTCGTAGAGGTTGGCCATGTTTCGTCCTGAGTGTGCTGTGTTTGCTGTCGTTATCACATCATGGAGTACGACAGAGGGAAGTTACCTTTAACAATCCGTGGGGGTAACTCGCTTAATTTAAAAATTAAGTGATCTTAATATATCACGGCTTTGGATTATTGAAACACAACTTCAAGATTTATTAAGATAATTTTATCTTTAAAGTGTGATTGAATTATTTGAATGACAACTGGCATTTATATATAGCGCGAAATTTATAATGAAATTAAATTTATAACGTTTCTGAGACCTGTTCGATTCTGCCTATCACAACCATAGGCAGGACTATCCCTCTTATGCATTGCTCAATGCGCGCACGGATGCTGTAATCAAACCGCTGTTACGGCCTTGATACAAGGTATGTAGAGCGCAACGCAACGCCAGCTTCGGCTGGCACTGAATGTACCTGCGGGGAATTCAGGTATCAGGGCCGCCCGTTGAGGCGGCCTTTTTACTTTCAGGCTTTCCTGTAAAAGGTTCACCTTGCTGTCTTGTTGCTGTTGTAAGGTTTGGCTGATTGATTTGATAAAGCATACGCATTAGCCCCGATGAACAAAGTTGGTTACCTTACATCTCAACGAAAACACGGAGGAAGTACAGATGTCCTTGATTAACACCAAAATTAAACCTTTCAAAAACCAGGCGTTCAAAAACGGTGAGTTCATCGAAGTAACTGAGAAAGATACCGAAGGCCGCTGGAGCGTGTTCTTCTTCTATCCGGCTGACTTCACCTTCGTTTGCCCGACCGAACTGGGCGACGTGGCAGACCACTACGAAGAACTGCAAAAGCTGGGCGTAGACGTTTACTCTGTTTCTACCGATACCCACTTCACCCACAAAGCGTGGCACAGCAGCTCTGAAACTATCGCGAAAATCAAATACGCGATGATCGGCGACCCGACTGGCGCCCTGACCCGTAACTTCGACAACATGCGTGAAGATGAAGGTCTGGCAGACCGCGCGACCTTCGTTGTTGACCCGCAGGGCATTATCCAGGCTATCGAAGTTACCGCTGAAGGTATCGGCCGTGATGCATCTGACCTGCTGCGCAAAGTGAAAGCGGCTCAGTACGTTGCTTCTCACCCAGGCGAAGTGTGCCCGGCGAAATGGAAAGAAGGCGAAGCGACGCTGGCTCCATCTCTGGACCTGGTCGGCAAGATCTAAGTCTGTAAAGCCTGGCGGCGCTACGCTTGCACAGGCCTACAGTATCGTAGGCCGGGTAAACGAAGTGCCACCCGGCAATCAATGGGCGCTCCCCGCGCCCATTTCATTCCAGCACCATGATGCAAGTTGCATTCAGGCAGCCCGTATAAGGCGGCTTGCATGATGACGTTTTAAGAGAGGGAAGAATAATGCTCGACGCTAACATGAAAACCCAGCTCAAGGCCTACCTTGAGAAACTGACCAAACCTGTTGAGCTGATTGCCACGCTGGACGACAGCGCGAAATCGGCAGAAATCAAAGCGCTGCTGACAGAGATTGCTGAGCTGTCGCCGAAGGTGACCTTCAAAGAAGACAACACGCTGGCAGTCCGTAAGCCTTCTTTCCTGATCGCCAACCCAGGGTCTGACCAGGGGCCGCGTTTCGCGGGCTCTCCGCTGGGGCACGAATTTACGTCCCTGGTGCTGGCGCTGCTGTGGACCGGTGGTCATCCGTCAAAAGAAGCGCAGGCGCTGCTGGAGCAGATCCGCGATATCGACGGTGATTTTGAGTTTGAAACCTATTACTCACTCTCCTGCCATAACTGTCCGGACGTGGTGCAGGCGCTGAACCTGATGTCAGTCCTCAACCCACGCATTAAGCACACGGCGATTGACGGCGGTACGTTCCAGAACGAAATCACCGAGCGCAACGTGATGGGCGTTCCGGCGGTTTACCTGAATGGTCAGGAGTTCGGCCAGGGGCGTATGACCTTGACCGAAATCGTCGCCAAAGTGGATACCGGCGCAGAAAAACGTGCGGCGGAAGAGTTGAACCAACGCGATGCGTACGACGTACTGATTGTTGGCTCCGGCCCGGCGGGCGCGGCGGCAGCGGTCTACTCCGCACGTAAAGGGATCCGTACCGGTCTGATGGGCGAGCGTTTCGGTGGTCAGGTTCTGGATACCGTTGACATTGAAAACTACATTTCCGTGCCGAAAACCGAAGGCCAGAAGCTGGCCGGGGCGTTGAAAGCGCACGTCAGCGACTACGACGTGGATGTCATTGACAGCCAGAGCGCCAGCAAACTGGTTCCGGCCGCGGTCGAGGGTGGTTTGCACCAGATAGAAACGGCGTCCGGCGCGGTGCTGAAGGCGCGCAGCGTGATCATTGCCACCGGCGCGAAATGGCGCAACATGAACGTCCCGGGCGAAGATCAGTACCGCACCAAAGGCGTGACCTATTGCCCGCACTGTGACGGCCCGTTGTTCAAAGGTAAACGCGTAGCGGTGATCGGCGGCGGTAACTCCGGCGTGGAAGCGGCTATCGATCTGGCGGGAATTGTTGAACACGTTACCCTGCTGGAGTTCGCCCCGGAGATGAAAGCGGACCAGGTGTTGCAGGATAAGGTGCGTAGCCTGAATAACGTCGATATTGTGCTCAATGCCCAGACGACAGAAGTGAAAGGCGACGGCAGCAAAGTGACCGGTCTGGAATACCGTGACCGCGTGAGTGGCGATATCCACAGCGTGGCGCTGGCAGGGATCTTTGTTCAGATTGGCCTGCTGCCAAACACCACCTGGCTGGAAGGCGCGATTGAGCGCAACCGCATGGGCGAGATCATCATTGATGCGAAATGCGAAACCAGCGTGAAGGGCGTATTTGCGGCGGGCGACTGCACCACCGTGCCGTACAAACAGATCATCATCGCCACTGGCGAAGGTGCGAAAGCGTCGCTGAGCTCGTTTGATTATCTGATCCGCACCAAAACCGCATAATAAAAGAAAGCAAGACGACACCTGCAATGCCAGAGGCCACCAAAAGGTGGCCTCTTTTTTTATCTCACGACCATCACCGGAATGTGGGTGTGGCGGATCACGCTGGAGGCGTTCGACCCCAGCAGGTGAGTGGTGATGGAAGGGTTACGTGAACCAATCACTACCACGTCGGCATTTAATTCCCCCGCCAGCTCATTAACGGCGTCGCGCACGCTACCGAACCGGACGTGGGTTTTGATGCGGGAAGGATCGATGCTGAAGTGCCCGACCATGGTTTGCAGGCGTGTCTCGGCTTCATGCTGTAAATGCTCTTCAAAACGACGCACATCAGCAGCGAAACGATGCAGGCTCAGGCTGGCAGAGCCCGGTAAAACATGCAGAAGATGAATAACTCCGTCCTGCTGCGCGAGAAATTCCGCGTGACGTACAGCCTTATCACTCAGTTCCATTTCGAAAACATCAACCGGCATAATGATTGTTTGATACATAACCGTTTCTCCTTGTTTATAAACGCTGAAATCATTCAACCACAAAATATAAAAGGTTTCTGTAATCCCGACAGCACTTTTTTATCTCGCCAGGATAAATCTCAAAACAGCCGGATTCCGGGGCAGATCCCGAGAGGTAGCTACCCTTTTATAAGCTTACCCACACCCTTTCGGAGGTTGCATGAAAGCTCTCACCTATCACGGTCCACATCATGTTCGGGTCGATAATGTCCCCGATCCGGGCATCGAACAGCCTGACGATATCATCCTGCGCGTAACGGCCACGGCGATCTGTGGTTCTGATTTGCATCTTTATCGCGGAAAAATTCCCAAGGTCCAGCACGGCGATATCTTTGGTCATGAATTTATGGGCGAGGTGGTGGAGTGCGGGAGCGAAGTGAAAAACGTGCAGAAAGGTGACCGGGTGGTGATCCCGTTTGTGATTGCCTGCGGTGACTGCTTCTTTTGCCAGATGCAACAGTACGCGGCCTGCGAAAACACGAACCGCGGGCAGGGCGCGGCGCTGAACAAAAAGCAAATTCCCGCCCCTGCCGCGCTGTTTGGCTACAGCCATCTTTACGGCGGCGTGCCGGGCGGACAGGCGGAGTATGTGCGCGTCCCGAAAGGCAACGTGGGGCCGTTTAAAGTGCCCCAGCTGCTGTCTGACGACAAAGCGCTTTTCCTGTCAGATATTCTGCCTACCGCCTGGCAGGCGGCAAAAAATGCGCAGATCCAGAAAGGCTCCAGCGTCGCCGTATTCGGGGCCGGGCCGGTGGGGTTACTGACCATTGCCTGCGCGCGGCTTCTCGGCGCAGAGCAGATTTTCGTGGTTGACCATCATCCCTATCGACTGCGGTTTGCCCAGGAGCGCTACGGCGCGATCCCGATTAACTTTGATGACGATAACGACGCGGCGGAGAAAATCATTGAGCAAACGGCCGGACAGCGAGGGGTGGATGCGGTGATTGATGCCGTCGGGTTTGAGGCCAAAGGCAGCACCACGGAAACGATCCTCAGTAACCTGAAAATTGAAGGCAGCAGCGGCAAAGCCCTGCGCCAGTGCATTGCTGCGGTGCGGCGCGGCGGCGTGGTCAGCGTGCCGGGCGTGTACGCCGGTTTTATTCACGGCTTCCTGTTTGGCGATGCCTTCGATAAAGGGCTGAGCTTTAAGATGGGGCAGACCCACGTCCATGCCTGGCTGGGAGAGCTGCTGCCGCTCATCGAAAAAGGGCTGCTTACCCCAGAAGATATTGTGACCCACTATCTTCCGCTGGCTGATGCGGAACGCGCCTATAAGATCTTCGAAAAACGGGAGGAGGAGTGCCGCAAGGTGATCCTGGTGCCTGGCGCAGACACCCCGGAGGCAGCGCAGCAGAAAGTGAAGGGACTGGTGAATGCCTTCCCCGGCGGCGTTGTGTGAGGTTCCTCACTCACCAGTGGCGCTCAAGATACAGCACCGCCACGACGAGGATCGCCAGGATGATGAGAAAAACCAGTGTGATAACAAGTATCTCACCCATGACCGTCCCCACGGCACTACAACAGACTAAGCGTGGATTAAGCGGTTTTTGTCCGGTATAGCACAATAGGGTGAATTTGCGGAAAGAGGATGCGGGTGCATCCTCTGTGCAAAGCGGGGTCGCTTGTTCAGAAGGGATTAACGCAGGTAATCGCCAGCGGCTTCGGGCTGGTAGAGCAGCTCAAGCACTTCCAGGTGAGCTGAGGCGCCGCCCGGGAGTTCCCAGTGGATGGTATCGCCCGTGCGCAGTCCAAGCAGCGCTGCGCCCACGGGTGCCAGCACCGACAGTTGCGTGCTGCTGTCGGTCATCTGCGCCGGATAGACCAGCGTACGGGTGAGCTCCTCTCCGGTGGTCAGGTTGCGGAACTTCACCTGGCTGTTCATGGTGACCACATCATGCGGCATGGTCTCAGGCGTACACATCTGCGCCCGGTCGAGCTCTTCGTTCAGCGCATCGGCTACCGGCAGCGAGGCGAATTCTGGTTTCTCCAACAGTCGGTCAATACGTTCTGCGTCGAGTTCATTGATGATAATCGTAGGTCTGGACATTTTTACTCCATGTCGTTAATGCTGCGTGTAACGCAGAAACCAATCCAAAAGAAAACCCTCGCCGTCTGGCAGCGAGGGTTTAACTTATCTGATGATACTGTCTGAAACCGTAAGTTTGAAGTGATGAAGGTCACAATCATGCGCCATATGAATTTTTGGCAATAAACCCGGCGTCCCGATTCACGCTGAACGGAAATTTCGTTACGCTGGAAAGACTGAACCCGGGCAATGCGCGTTGCAGCCCCAGCGTAGAGAGAGCGATATGTACTTTTACCAACCATCTCAGGGGCACGGCCTGCCGCACGACCCGCTGAACGCCATTATCGGTCCACGTCCGATTGGCTGGATCTCATCCTGTGATAAGGCCGGTCAACTGAACCTTGCCCCGTACAGCTTCTTTAACTGCTTTAACTATCGCCCACCGATCATTGGTTTTTCCAGCAACGGCTGGAAGGATAGCGTGCGGAATATTACCGAAACGGGGGAGTTTGTCTGGAACCTCGCAACGCGCGATCTGGCCGAGGCGATGAATGAAACCTCCGCCACGCTCCCTCATGGCGAGGATGAATTTACCTTTGCCGGCCTGACGCCCGTAGCCAGCCAGCTTGTGAGCTCGCCGCGCGTGGCGGAAAGCCCGGTGAATTTCGAGTGTCGATTGTCACAGTGCATTCAGCTTACCGGCGCGGATGGGACACCGATTGATACCTGGCTGGTGCTCGGCGAAGTCGTGGGCGTCCATATCGCCGAGAGTTTGCTGGAAGAGGGGATTTACCAGACCGCGAAAGCGCAGCCCATTCTGCGTGCGGGTGGACCGACGGCCTACTACGCCATCAGTGACAGCCATCGCTTCGATCTGGTACGCCCGGATGCGCGCAGGGGGTGATATGCACGCAACCCTGTTGCCCGCCGATCAGCAGTTTTTTGCCGATCTGTTGAGCGGCCTGGTGCTCAACCCACAGCAGCTGGGGCGAGTCTGGTTTGCTCAACGTGGCGCGTCTGACGCTGTCGGAAGCGTGAGCCGCGACTGGCCACGGCTTGATGTCGTTCTTCGCGGGGAATATGGCAACAGACTGGTTACCGGGCACCAGACCCTCTGCCAGGGGGAAATGCTGTTTCTTCCCGCCCAGGCCGCCAGCGTCCCGGTGTTTGAACGACCGGTCATGCTGCTGAGCATTCTTTTTGCGCCGTCGTGGCTGGGGCTGGTGTTTCATGATACCCGTCATGGGCGCTCCGTGCCTGCGCAGCGACACGTTGAGCTTCCTCATCCTGAACGAGGCGAATGTGCTGCGATGCTGATGGCCCTGACGCACCTGAGCGCTTCCCCGCAGGATCAGGCCATTATTCAACCGCTGGTGCTGAGCCTGCTGCATTGGTGCCGGAAAGTGGTGTCGTCGCTGCCTGAACCGGGACT
The DNA here is from genome assembly GCF_000534535.1 of Enterobacter sp. MGH 33. NCBI lineage: Bacteria > Pseudomonadati > Pseudomonadota > Gammaproteobacteria > Enterobacterales > Enterobacteriaceae > Enterobacter > Enterobacter sp. MGH 33. Next base: position 1,595,909 of record NZ_KI973212.1, read on the forward strand.
GTCGCGCGGGGATTTCCTCTATCAGAGCATTTGTAACTGGGTGCAGGAAAACTATGCTGAATCCCTGTCGCGGGACAGCGTCGCCGCGCTTTTTAATATTTCGGCTAACCATCTGTCACGCCTGTTCTCCCAACAGGGGACGATGAGTTTTGTGGATTACGTTCGTTGGGTGCGTATGGCGAAGGCGAGAACCATCCTGCAAAAATACCACCTGCCGGTGGGGGAAGTGGCGAAGCGCTGCGGCTATGCCGATAGCGACTATTTTAGCCGTCTGTTCCGGCGCCAGTTTGGCCTGACGCCGGGGGAGTATCGCGCACGCTTTCAGTGACAGTCAGAACGTGATTTCAGCGTTCAGCAGATCCAGGATACTTTGCGGCGTCGTTGCTGCAAACAGCGACTCGCGAAACGTTTTATTGACCAGCTTCCGCGCCAGCTGGGAAAAGACCTTCACGTGATTAATCCCTTCCTGAGCGCCGAGCGTCAGCATGATCACCAGCTCGACGTCGCCCAAATCCGACTCCCAGTCAATCGCCTTGTCCAGGCGTGCAATGCTGATGCTGGAGTGGCGTATCCATTGCGATTTGGTGTGAGGGATCGCCACGCCAAACCCGACGGCGGTGGTGACAATCTCTTCGCGCTGCCAGAGATCTTCTTCAAGCTCCAGCGGGTTTTCGGTCCTGCCATGAATCGCAAGATTTCCGCATAAGAACTGAAGCACCTGCTCTTTTGAGGTCAGCGGCTCATTGACCACGATAGTCTCCAGCGCCAGCAATGGACGCGGCGGCGTTTCCGGTGTGAAATCCGCCAGCAGGGCTTCAATCTCCTCTGCGCTGCGGCTGTCGCAGGCCTTTTCCGCCAGCGCCCGGCAGGTTGCCATGTCCAGCTGACGCAGCTGGGTTTTTACCGCAGGGATGCGCGGCCCGCTCATGCTGAACTCATCTAAGCCCAGACCAAGCAGAAGAGGGAGGTAGCGCTGCTCTCCGCCAAGTTCCCCGCAAATGCCGACCCATTTCCCGTGACGATGCGCTGCGGTGACGATCTGGCGAACCATGCGTAAAAAAGACGGTGTGATGGGGTTATACAGCCCCGAAACGCGCGGGTTGTTGCGATCGACAGCGTAGAGATACTGAGTCATATCGTTCGAGCCGATACTGAAGAAATCCACCTCTTCGCAGAAGTGATCGATGATAAAGCAGACTGAAGGCACTTCAACCATGATCCCCAGCGGCAGGTGTGCGGTGTGACGTAACCCCTGTGAGGCCAGGGCGTCACGAACGTTTTGCAGCTCCTGTTTGATCCATAAAATCTGATCGAGACTGTGCACCATCGGGATCATCAACAGCGCATTGCCGCTGGCGCCTGCGCGTAAGATCGCGCGCAGCTGGGTGCGGAAGAGATCGGCAAATTCGGGATAAATACGAACGGCGCGATAGCCGAGGAACGGGTTTTCTTCCTGGGGAATGTTCAGGTAAGGGATCTGCTTATCGCCGCCGATGTCCATTGTGCGAAAGATGACCGGCTTGCCCTGCGCGGAGAGCAGCACCTGCTGATAGGCTTCGAATTGCTCCTGCTCGTCCGGCGCGGAGTCTCTGTCCATATACAGCATTTCAGTGCGAAACAGCCCGATACCCTGCGCGCCGCAGGTAAACGCCCCGGGCGCTTCCAGCGCGCTGCCGATGTTGGCGGCAATCTCTACCGGTACGTTGTCGCGGGTGAGTGCTGGAAGACCCGCATCTTTGATCTGCTGCTGGTGGCGTCGGTCGGCAAGGCGCTGCGCCACGCTATAGTAATCATTCACCGCGTCGTTGGGTTCAACGACCAGCACGCTACAGATGCCGTCCAGAATGACCTCTTTTCCCATCAACGGCGCCAGCGAGGCGACCGTTAAACCACTCAGCACAGGCACGGAGGCCGCGCGTGCCAGTATCAGCGTATGCGACGTCCTGCCTGTTTTTTCAAGCACCATGCCTTTCAGGTACTGCGTGTCGAGGCTGAGAAACTGGCTGGGCGTCAGATCTTCCGCCACCAGAATAGTGGGGGCGCTGAGGGTGAATGCGGAGGTTTGCTGCAACTCCGGCCAGGTAATGGTAAGAAGCTGCTCGCTGATGTCGCGAATATCGCTGACGCGTTCACGCAGGTAGTCGCTGGCGGAGAGCGACAGCTTGTCGCAGATCAGCTCCATATTACGAATGATCGCCTCCGCAAGGCTTAGCCGCTCCTCGGCGATCAGTCGGCGTATGGTGCCGCCAAACTCCTCATCCTGGATCAGCGAAAGATGCGCGCTGAGAATGGTTTTACTCTCGCCGTCCAGCCCGCGCAGGCGGTGGTTGAGCTGTTCAGCCAGCGTCGCCAGGCTGTGTTCCAGGCGGGTAATATCTTCCGGCGAGGCGGGGATCTGACAATAACGTTTGAGGTTATCGCTCTGCCAGCCTCGCAGAGTGCCAGCCCCGATGCCACTGGCGAGCGTAATGCCGTGCTGAAGATGGGGAGCAAGCCTTACAAGCGAGCGGGGCAGGGGATGCGCAACGTGCGGCGCGTCGCCGGAGGGAATACTGTCGCTGTCGATAAACGCGCCGGTGAGATACGCCTCCAGCACGCGTCGGGCCTGCTCCTCGTCGCTGCCATTAATTTCCAGCACGCAGCTGTCATTAAACAGTGTACCGGTACTGATCAGCGCCAGCGAGCTTTTGGCATCCGCGTGAGTGTTAAGCCGTCTGTTGATAAAGCGGATGTCGCTGCGCCATGCGCTGCACTGCTCTTTTAACGCCCAGGCCGGACGCGCATGCAGGCCGTTGGGCAGTGGGCAGAAAAATTCAATTGAAAGCATACTTCCTCCTGACCGCGTGAGATCAGCATCTGAAGTCCGTCAGATGATCCACGGTCTCACGGTTCATGCATGCCACAAGCGCGACAAGCAGTTGTTGGGTGTGATGAATGTCTTTTTCGTCGGCAATGGATGCCGCGCAGTGCCCGTGTCGGGTCGGGGGACCAAGCACAAGAGTCGGCACGCCAGTGCCGGAGAGATGGATCGCCCCGCCGTCCGTTCCGCCGTTGCTGAACATGTCTTTTTGCAGCGGGATCCCTTGCGAGCGCGCGATCGTCTCAGCCAGCGCAATCAGTTTGGCTGGGGCGATGAGCGTTTTGTCGTACAGCACCAGCATCGGGCCCGCACCGATCTGGCGATGGTTGGCGCTGCCATAATCGAAATTTTTTGACCAGCAGGCGGTATCCAGCACCAGCGCGATATCAGGATGAATGGCGCGCGTGGCGGTCTGGCCGCCGCGCAGGCCGACCTCTTCACTTGAGCTGGCCACCAGCCAAAGCTCGCAGTCGAGCGGCGTCTGGTGCAGCTCGCGCAGCAGCGCGATCAGCAGGTAACAGCCGAGACGATCGTCGAAGGCTTTACCCATCACCCGATTGTGGGGAAGGGTCTGAAAGGGTGTATCGAACGTCACGCGGTCGCCTGCGTCGATACCGGCGGCGAACACCTCCTCCGCCGACGTCGCGCCAATGTCGACACGTAAATTGTCAACGTTTTCTCCTTTCAGATCTCCATCCAGCAGGCCCGGTATTTTTTCCCCGTTACGCGTGGTGATGCGCACCGGCTGAAGGGTACGGGCCATCATGCGCACGTTGCCGATGGGCAGGACATCAATGGCCCCTTCGCGCGAGACGCTACGCACCATAAAACCGACTTCATCCATATGGGCGCAGACCATCACCTTCGGGCCCCGGCTCTGGTTGACGCGGATAAGCACGGAACCCAGCCCATCAAACTGAACCTCTTTATGGTATTTTTGCGCCTCACTGAGCAGGATGTCGCGCACCTCTTGCTCTGAGGCCGCAATGGCGTCTGCTTCGCTCAGGGCGCGCAGTAAATCTCTGTCCACTCTTGTTCTCCCGTCAGCAATAGCCGTTTGTCGAGGGTATAAAGCACCTCGGCGCCCGTTTCCGTCACCAGCACCACATCTTCAATTCGTACCCCGCCCTGGTGTTCAAGGTAGATCCCCGGCTCAACGGTCAGCACCATGCCGGGCTGCAACGGGGTGCGGTCGGTAGGGGAAAAACGTGGATTTTCATGGACATCAATACCAATGGCATGGCCGGTGTTATGCCCGAACTGCGGGCCGTAACCTGCACGTTCAATCACGGAACGTGCGGCGCTATCGATCTGATGACAGGAAACGCCGGGGCGGATGGCATCAATGGCCGCCTGTTGTGCCGCCAGAACGATCTGGTACACCGCATAGAGAGGGTGCTCCTCCGGCGGCGTGTTTTGCCCGGCGACAAGAAAGGTCCTTGTCATATCCGAGCAATACCCCTGGTGTCGGGCGCCGAAATCAAGGGTGATCATCTCGCCAGGCATAATCACTTTGTCAGAGGCTTTGCCGTGGGGCAGCGCACCGCGCGGCCCGCTGGCGACAATGGTGTCGAAAGAGGGCTTGTCCGCACCCTCCTGCTTCATAAACCACTCCAGCTCGGCAGCGACTTCACGCTCGCGCATACCGGGCTGAATGAAACGCCGGATGTGCTGTGCGGCGCGGTCGGCAATGCCGCATGCTGCACGGATACGGTCGATTTCGTCAGCGCTTTTTATCTGCCGCAGCGCGTCGAGCGAGGTGCTGCAAAGGGTGGTATTCAGCGTATCGCGCCACAGCACGCCTGTTTGCCAGCTCACGTATTCACCCTCAAAGCCAAGACGGGTAAGATCTTCCTTCGCAATAATCTGATTCACCGCCTGCGCAAACGGGTTCTCCGTGTTAAGGAGGTGCATCTCATAGCCCGCCGCTCGTGAAGCGATATCGCTGTAGTAACGGAAATCCACCAGGATATGTGCCGCGGTTTGTGTCACCAGCACATATCCCGAACCGGTTGAAATGCCCAGGTGCGGCTGTTTATTCTGGCGCGAAGAGATGAGCACGCCGTCCAGTTTTTCCGCAGCCAGCCAGGCACGAAGCCTTCTCAGTAATTCCATGGTTCACCCCGTTACAGCGTGTCGATAGCGAGTTTTCCGCGCTTGTGCAGACTGTTACGAATAATCACGACTAACAGCGCGGTGATCGCCGCCCCGACCACAATACTGAGCATGTACGCCCCCAGATTGGTGACCAGCGGCCACGCCCAGATCGCCGATTCAGGGAACCACTGCACGGCACCGAGCGCGGTGGCGGTCATCGCACCCGCGATCGCACCCGCCATATACGCCGGCAGCGTCGCAAGCGGATTTTCCAGCAGGAACGGGATGGCCCCTTCACTGATGCCCATAAAGGCGAGGAACATGGCCGTTTTGCCTTGCGGATAAAGCTGCGGACTAAACAGGCGTTTGCCGGTCAGACGATGGTCAATCAGCGTGGCCAGCCCCAGACCAATGGGCGGAATAACAATCGCCACGGCGCGGGAGGTGATGGGCAGGACATGATCGGTTGTCAGCCCCAGGCCAACAAATCCCGCCGCTTTGTTAATGGGGCCGCCAAGATCGATCGCCGTGGCCGCCGCCATCCCGATGGCGTACATCATGGAGCCCGCCTGACCCGCCGCCAGCAGTACGGTCCGCATACCTGCATTCAGCCAGCCGCCAATCGGCGTGATGATGTAATACATCGCCAGCATCACAAACAGCGCCGAGAGGATTGGGATCAGAAAGGTGCTTTTAAAGGCCAGCAGATACTGCGGTACGTTAATACGGCTATTCAGCCATTTGACCAGATAGCCTGCGGCTATGGCGATAATCAGCGCGCCAATAAACGTGGAGGGCACGGGTTTGGTGGCAAGCCAGGTCAGTTTTTCCGCATCAAAGTTCAGCACCAGCGTCGGCTGCGTGGCGACAAGGCCACCGATAAACCCGGCCGGGAAGGCCAGCTTTCCGCCGATAGAGTTGGCGACAAAGGCGGCAAACATCGGGATGGCGAAGCTGAACAGCAGCCCGCCGAACGATTCGGTCAGATAGCCAAATTTCAATACCGAGAGATTGAAACCGGTGAATTTGCCTGAGTTAAGCGCGTCGAGAATACCGGTGTCAGGCGGGATCTCCAGCCAGACGTAGGCGATGAGCTGTGAAATGGCGAGGATAACCCCGCCCATGATAAGCGTTGGCACCATGCGGGATATCCCCGACATAATGTGCTGTGGAAGCTCTTTCCAGAAAGACGCACCGGCGGCAACCGGTGCGGATTTGATGGCAAGTGTGTCACCCTCGTGACTGTCCGGGCGAACCGCGCTGCGTTTTTTAATAGCCATGACGAAAACCCCTGGGTGTGAGGATTATTATTGTTCTGCTGCAATCATCTCTTCGATCTCTTTCAGGGTGCCTGCCGCGTTTTTAATAGCGTCCTGAAGCGTAATCTCATACACGTCGCGCGTTTCGAAGCGCTCATTGTCTTCCGGGGTGATCGCGATGGCGTGGATAATAATGTCAGCGTCGGCAATATCCTGTGGGGTCAGGCGATTCTGGATCCCGTCCGCGCCCTGGGTTTCAATTTTTACCTCATAACCGGCTTCCGTCGCCGCGTCTTCCAGCGCCTGGGCTGCCATGAAGGTATGTGCCAGGCCCATCGGGCAGGCGCACAGTGCAATCAGTTTTTTAGCCATGTGAAATTCCTCCTGTAGATAACGCCATGATTATGGCGGGGAGGTTTCAGTGATGTTTACCGGATTAATAATGCTTTTGCTGGAAAAATGATGCGTGTGAGCGGAAGTGTGAGGTTAATCGTCATATCACGGAAATCAATGAAAAACCGGGCAAAAAGGTGCCCGGCGCAGCATCAGTAACCGGCTTTATCAATGACAAACTGTTTGCCGCAGTTGCCCGGATGCGGCTGTGGCGCAAAGGAGCCGGCAGAGAGCGGGTTGTTGATGGTGCTGGCGTTCAGCGAGATCTGCATCTCGGTCAGATAAGCCGGATTGCCGTGGCAGGTAAGCTTGAACGCTTTTACGCTCTGTTTCCCCCAGCTTTTGGCCACGGCTGCATCGAAGTCGCTGCGGCGGACGGTTTTGCCATAATTTTCCGCCAGAAATTTTCCTGCCGCGCTGTGCTTCACTTCCTGGTTCATGCGCACCATGGTGCCGAAGTAAGCGTCGGGATCAAAACCAAAGCAGACGCCGTGTTTCGCGTATTCATAACGTTCAAGGCAGGAGTTGCCGCCCGCGCCGGGCATCACGCTGTTCAGCTTCGCCGCGCCGGTTAGCGATAGTCCGGTCTCTGCGGCGTCACATTTGCGGCTGGCTTTTGCTTCCGGCATATTCGGAACCGGACGAGTGGCACAGCCGAAGCGCATCCAGCGGCGTTCATCCACTCCGCGAGCGGCAATAGATTTCGGCAGCGCGGGCCATAAGCCGTGGACGGTCAGAAAATCGGTTTTGTTGCTGCTCTCTTTTTGCAGGCGACACTCTTCCGGTTCGTCACGGTTACGTTCGACCATGCTCTGGCAAAATCCGGTTTGCCAGGAAAGGGCCAGAACGTAGCGATCGAAATCGCCGTACTGGGTTGGCTTAAGCGGATCTGCCTGAATTGAGAAGACACAGAGTGCAAGCGCTACTGCGCCAGACGGGATAACGATATCCTTCCTGAACATTTGCTTTCCTGATTGGTTGGGCGCGATTAATTTCTGGGGGTTATTAAAGCACAAAAAGCGCCCGCAGGCGCTTTTTGGAAATCAGGAATTTCGCTTAGGCAGCGCCGGGAACCAGTACTTCGGTGGCGATAATAACGATAATCAGGCCAACCAGCACTGGCACTGACGTGCGTTTTACCACTTCAAACGGAGAGATTTTCGCCATCCCCGCAACCGCAACCACCACGCCCGATACCGGAGAAATGGTACGGCCCAGGTTGGAGGCCTGAAGCATCGGAATGGACAGGTAAGCCGGGTTGATGCCGGAGGAGTGCGCCAGCTTAGGGATCATCTCAACAAAGGCGTAGAACGGCGCGTTACCGGAGCCGGTCGTCATCGCCGCCAGCATGGTCAGCACCACCAGCACCAGCATCAGGATAATACTGGCCGAGCCGAACGAGGTGGCGATAGAGATCAGGCTCTGAATAAAGCCGATGGTGCTCAGCCCCTGGGCAAACACCCCCGCGGCAACCAACAGCATTACCACGCCCGCGAAGGCATCCGCCATACCGCGGAAGGCAACTTCCAGACCCGTGAACACTTTCTGGGTATTAAAACCACGAACGAACTCCAGGATGGCCGCCAGCAGCATACAGATCACCAGGATAGTGATGATGTGCAGCTGCGGGCCCCATTTGCCGTCGAAAATAAGCACGCCAATAATCGGCGTGAAGGGCAGGATGGAATAAAACGCCGGGGCGGTAGTGGTGATTTCGCTGACGTCCATCATTTCGTGGCTGACGTTCTCTTTCTTATCGAGATAGCGCTGCCAGAAGAAATGCGCCACGCCCATGCCGAGAATAGCGGTGATGGAGATCGGTAGTGTGGTTTTGAAGGCGAAGTCAATCAACGACATTTCCGCGGCTTTTGCGGCCAGCACTACGTCACCGGAAGTAGGGGAGAGAATAATCGCCGCCGGAGAGGCGCAAATAGCCGCCGCTGCGCCACGGCTGATCCCGACGTTAACCATTACCGGGAATAACGTTGCCATTAACAGCACGCCAAGGCCCGTTGCTGAGGAAACGGCTAATGACATCAGACAGGCCAGGAAATAGGCCGCGACCATCAGCAGATAGGGGGAATTAATATATTGCAGCGGCTTAGAAGCCAGCTTTACCACCATATCATTCGCGCCGATATGGGTCATATAGGCAGCAAATCCGCAGAGCATCATGATCATCATGCCCAGATCGCCGCCGCGGCTCATCAGCAGAATTTTTATATATTCCACAATATCGGTAGCGGTATATCCGGTGCTGGCTTCGCTGGCGGGTAAAACCTGATGACCCATTAGCGCGCTAATGATCAGCAGCGTCAGGCCGCCGACAAATAGCACGCCGGTGGCTGAGTAACCTTTAATGATGTAGCGTGCTACACCAACAATGACCACGACTCCAATGAGGAGTTCGAGAAAAGTAAGCATGATTTCCCCTGTATCCTTGCTGCCCGAGAGACAAATAATCAATAAAAAAGAAGCTGAAATGTGCCGAATAAATGTCCAGTCCTTGCTGATTAAAATCAAGAAAGAGACTACTAAAGGCACTGATGACGATATTTTCGCTAACCCTGCGTCATTTATATTAAGACGTTATTGACCTGATGAATAGATATTATATGTCATTAAAATGATGGTAAAGTGTTAAGGTTTTGAGTATTACTTGCCGACAATCGATTTAAAACGTAAATCTCTTTAAAACCACTTCTCTTTCATTCTTTTGCCTGCTTATACTCGGTTCACTTTTACCCTATCCGACGATCTGAATATGCACGCCAGCTGGACATATCGCCTGCGCTTTATCAAAAAACATCTGCTGATGTTTTTGCTGGCGTTTGGCTGGCTGTTGATCCAGAGTCAGGTTGCCGTCGCCTCCCATCAATGTTCAATGGATTTGCGCGGTGAGGTGGCCACCATCCAGCATATGGACATGATGGCGCAACCGGGGCCGCATTATGCTGCCGGTGCTTCACCGCTGTGTGAAAAGCATTGTGTGCCGGATCAGGTACAAAAAGATCCTGCCCAGCCGCATCTGGTGGCGCTGCCTGCCGCCATGACTCTGACCTTAACGACCCCAGAGTGCTCGTCTGCAAGCCATTCTGCGTGGTCCGTTACCCCCCCTGCTGTGGGGCCGCCGGCAACGATCCGCTACTGCCGGTTTCGGGAGTAAAAACCTGTTAATTCGTTGATTTTATTTACTTAACGTTTAACAGGAGTTTTTTTCATGCGTACTATATTCCTTTCCGCGCTGGTTGGCGCGTCCGTCTCTTTCGCTTCTTATACCGTTCAGGCAAACCAGACCTGGCAGGGCCGCGGCGTGGTTCAGTCGATCTCTGACGGCGCCGTCATGCTCCGGCACGAGGCCATACCGGAACTAAAATGGCCAGCAATGACCATGCCGTTTACTTTATCTGCCGACGCCACGCTGAATGACGCCAAACCGGGGGATGAAGTGACCTTCACGCTTGAGCGTGCGGGTGACGGTTTCCAGATTATCTCGCTGACGCCAGCACGCTAAGCGAGGTCACCATGAAACAACACACACTGAGCCTGTGGCTCGGTGGGGTGTTGTTCGGCCTGTTAACCTCCGCCGCGCAGGCGGAGCCGTGGACGCTCGAACACACCCTCACCGAAGCCCAGCGCTACTCAGCAGAACTCTCCGCCAGCCGTAACGAAGCGCAGGCGCTGGATGCGATGGCGGATTCCGCCACGCAATTACCTGACCCAAAACTGAAATTCGGTATCGAAAACGTGCCGGTACAGGGCAGCAACGATCGGCGGCTGACGCGCGAAGGGATGACCATGCAGAAGGTTGGCATCATGCAAAGCTACGTCAGCTCAGAGAAGCGGGAACGTAAAGCGCAGACCTTTCAGGCGCAGGCGCGAAGCGTGCTGGCAAAATCCGAGGCCGTCCGCGCCGCGCTTCAGCGTGATACCGCCCAGGCCTGGCTGGATCTGGCGCTGGCCCAGCAGGCGCTGAACACGGCCAGAACGCTGGTCCGCGAAACGGAACGCCAGCGGGGCGTGCAGAAGGCGAGCGTCGGGGCGGGAAGCGCCACGCCGGACAGCGTACTGGCCCTGCAAATGATCCTCAGCGCCATGCGCGACAAAGAGACGCTGGCGCAGCGGGATGTGCAGCTGGCGCAAAGCCGTCTGCTGGAGCTTACGGGGCACGCGATTACGGCGGTTCGCGGTCCGCTGCCGCGCTATCAGCGTCTTCCTGCCGATGAAAAAACGTTGCAGGAGGGGATCGTCAGGCACCCGGAAGTGGAGGCCGCACGACGTGAAGCCGAGACCGCGAAAGCGCGTTCAGCGCAATCTGCCGTGGCGGCGATACCCGATGTGGATGTGGAGGTCTATTACGCCCACCGCGCCGAAGGCTATGACGATATGGCTGGCGTGATGTTCAGCGTGGATCTGCCTTTGTTCCAGTCAAAACGTCAGGACAAGGATTACGCCGCCGATGTTTCCCGCTCAATGCAGGCGGTGGATCAACTGACGCTGCTCAAACGTGAACACATTGCCCAGGTGCAAACGCTGGTGGCGCAGTATCAGGCTGCGCAAACGGTGTGGCAGCGACAGCGGGACGAGGTACTACCGTTGCAGCGTCAACGGCTGGCGGTACTGACGGCGCAATATCGCTCTGGACAGTCGGCGCTTCCGGCCCTGCTGGAGGCGCGTCGTGGCGTACTGGATACAGAACTGGCGGTGAACTAGGCGGAGCGCGAAATGGCGCGAACCTGGGCTGCCGTGAACTGGCTGATCCCGCAGGAGCTGGCGCAATGAAAAAAACAACGTTAATGGCGATTGCCATCGCGATATCTGCCGCTGGCGGCTATTTTGTCGGAAAGAAGCAGACGCATCAGCCGGCTGCGGCTGCACAACCCTCTGAACGTAAGGTGCTTTACTGGTACGACCCTATGGTGCCCGGTCAGCGCTTCGATAAGCCGGGTAAATCCCCCTTTATGGATATGGATCTGGTCCCGCGCTACGCCGATGAAGCACAGGCGGCGTCGGGCGTGGCCATCAGCAGTCAACAGCAGCAAAACCTGGGGATGAAAACCGCCAACGTTGAGATGCGCCAGCTGGTTTCGCCGTTCTCGGCCTTTGCCACGGTTGCAACGGATGAACGTAACGTCTCGGTGGTGTCAGCCCCGGCCAATGGCGTGGTGTCAAAATTGTTTGTTAATGCGCCACAGCAGCAGGTGAAAGCCGGAGAGGCGCTGGCGCAACTGTGGATCCCGCAATGGACCACCGCCCAGCAGGAGTACCTCGCGGTTCGTCAGCTTGGCGATGCCGCATTGACCCGCGCCGCACGCGAGCGGCTGGCGTTGCAGTTTATGCCGGAAGAGGTCATTCGTTTGCTGGAGCGTAGCGGTAAGCCGCAGACCACGCTCACCCTGCGCGCTGACCGGGCGGGCTATGTGGTGAAGCTGGACGTGCGGGAAGGGGCGCAAATCACCGCAACGGCGCCGCTGTTTGAGATCGCCAGCCTCGATCCGGTCTGGCTGGTGGTCGACTACCCGCAAACGCAGGCGCAGTCTCTGGCAGTGGGCAGCAACGTGGTAGCAACGTCAGAAAGCTGGCCGGGGGAGCAATTCCACGGCACGGTCAGCGAATTGCTGCCGCAGATGGAGACGACCACGCGAACCCTGAAAGCCCGTATCGTGCTGGAAAATACCGCACATAAGCTGAAGCCAGGCATGTACCTCTCCGTCAGGCGTGCGGAAGAGATGAAAGGCCCGCCGGTGCTGGCGGTGCCGGAAGAGGCGGTGATTAACAGCGGAGAGTCTGCGCGTCTGCTGCTGGCCACCGGGGACGGTTATTTCCAGCCTGTGACGGTGACAACCGGCCTGACGGCGCAGGGCTGGACGGCGATCCTGTCCGGGGTCAAAGAGGGCGATAAGGTGGTGACGTCCGGGCAATTCCTCATTGATTCCGAAGCCAGCCTGCGTAGCGTGATGCCGGAGGTGACGCCATGATTGCCGCTGTGATTCGCGCCTCGTTGCGTAACCGCCTGCTGGTGATCCTGGCCGCGCTGATGATGGCCGGCTGGGGCTGGTGGGCGGTGCAGCGCGCGCCGCTGGACGCGTTGCCCGATCTGTCTGATGTGCAGGTCATTATCAAAGCGAGTTACCCCGGAAAAGCGCCGCAGGTGATTGAAGATCAGGTGACCTGGCCCCTGACAACCTCCATGTTGTCTGTGCCGGGAGCTAAAACCGTGCGTGGTTTTTCAATGTTTGGTGACGCTTATGTGTATGTGCTGTTTGAGGATGGCACCGATCTCTACTGGGCGCGATCCCGGGTGCTGGAATATTTAAGCCAGGTACAGGCGCAGTTTCCGCCAGGCGTGAAGGTGTCGCTGGGGCCAGATGCGACGGGCGTGGGCTGGATCTACGAATATGCGCTGATCGACCGTAGTGGAAAACACAGCCTGGCAGATCTGCGGGCCCTTCAGGACTGGACGCTTAAGTTCGAGCTTAAGACGGTACCGAATGTATCTGAAGTGGCAAGCATTGGCGGAATGGTGCGTCAGTATCAGATCGTGGCGGACCCGGCGAAGATGCGCGCGCGGAATATTACCCACAGCCAGCTATCCGGCGCGGTGCAGGCCGCCAATAAAGAGAGCGGCGGCGCCCTGCTGGAGATGGGCGAAGCGGAGTATATGGTGCGGACAACGGGCTATTTGCGCTCGCTGGAGGATTTTCGCAATGTGGTGATCGCCACCCGCGATGGCGTACCTGTCCTGCTGAAAGATGTCGCCACCATTGGCATTGGCCCGGAGATCCGCCGGGGCGTGGCGGAGCTTAACGGTGAAGGGGAGGTCGCTGGCGGCGTGATCGTGATGCGCTACGGGCAGAATGCGCTGGAAACGCTTCGTGCGGTAAAAGCGAAACTGAGCGAGCTGCAAAAAACGCTGCCGCAGGGCGTCGAGATTGTTCCGGTCTACGATCGTTCCACGCTGATTGAGGACTCGGTCAAAACGCTGACGCACAAGCTGCTCGAAGAGTTTGCCGTGGTGGTACTGGTGTGCGCGCTGTTCCTTTTCCACCTGCGCTCCGCGCTGGTGGCGATGGTCTCTCTGCCGCTGGGGATCCTCGGTGCTTTTGTGGTGATGCACTATCAGGGCATTAACGCGAATATGATGTCGCTCGGCGGGATCGCCATTGCCATAGGGGCGATGGTGGATGCGGCAATTGTGATGATTGAAAACATGCACAAGGTGCTGGAGCAGTGGCGGCATGATAATCCGGGCAAGGAGCCCGCGCCGGGGGAATACTGGCGTCTGGCGGAAAAGGCGGCGGTTGAAGTGGGACCGGCGCTGTTTTGCAGCCTGTTAATCATCACGCTGTCATTTATACCGGTTTTTTCGCTGGAAGCGCAGGAGGGGCGAATGTTCTCGCCGCTGGCGTTCACCAAAACCTGGTCGATGGCCGTGGCCGCCGGGCTTGGGATCACCCTGGTGCCGGTGCTAATGGGCTTTTTCATTCGCGGGAAAATCCCGGATGAGAAGGCAAACCCGATCAACCGCCTCCTGATCCGCCTGTATGAACCGCTGCTGGACAAGGTACTGACCTTCCCGAAAATGACGCTGGCACTGGCATGTCTGCTGCTGATCGCCACGCTCTGGCCGCTGAGCCGCCTGGGAAGCGAATTTATGCCGCCGCTGGATGAAGGGGATTTACTCTATATGCCCTCCACGCTGCCGGGGATCTCTGCTCGCGAGGCATCGCGGCTGCTTCAGCAGACGGACCGCTTGATCAAAAGCGTACCGGAGGTCGCGAGCGTGTTTGGCAAAGCCGGTCGCGCGGAGTCGGCAACCGATCCCGCGCCATTAACCATGCTGGAAACAACCATTCACTTTAAGCCCCGCGAGCAGTGGCGGCCAGGAATGACGCCGCAAAAGCTGGTGGAGGAGCTTGATAAAACCGTGTCGCTGCCGGGTATTGCCAATGTGTGGGTGCCGCCTGTCCGTAACCGCCTGGACATGCTGGCAACCGGGATCAAAAGCCCTGTCGGCATTAAGGTGAACGGCAATAATATTGCCGACATTGAGCGCGTGGCCCGGCAGATTGAGCAGGTGGTGAAGGATGTTCCTGGCGTCTCCTCTGCGCTGGCGGAGCGTCTGGAAGGCGGGCGCTACGTGGATATACGTATCGACCGGCAAAAAGCCGCGCGCTACGGCGTTTCCGTCGATGAACTGCAAAGCCTGGTCTCCACGCTGGTCGGAGGTGATAACATTGGCGAGGTGATCCAGGGACGCGAGCGGTATCCCATCAACCTGCGTTATCCCCGCGATTTGCGTGATAACGTCGACACGTTGCGGGTGTTGCCGGTAGTGACCGCCAGCGGTAGCCAGGTGGCACTGGGGGAATTGGCCGATATCGTCGTGACGGAAGGCCCACCGATGCTAAAAAGTGAAAACGCGCGCCTTTCCAGCTGGATCTACGTGGACTTGCGCGGGCGCGATCTGAAGTCCGCCGTGGATGAAATGCAAAAACGGGTGGAGGAGAAGGTGGTATTGCCGCAGGGCGTGTCTCTCTCCTGGTCCGGGCAGTTTGAATATCTGGAACGGGCGACCGCGACGCTCAAAATAGTTTTACCTGTCACGCTGATGATTATATTCGTCCTTTTATGGTTAACCTTCAGGCGGATATCAAATGTCCTGATAATAATGGGGACATTGCCGTTCGCGCTTATTGGGGGCGTGTGGTTACTGTGGCTGCTTGAATATAATTTGTCAGTGGCGGGGGCCGTTGGCTTTATCGCCCTTTCCGGAGTGGCGGCAGAATTCGGCGTAATTATGGTTCTTTATTTGAATCATGCGCTCGATAAATATCACAGGCTGGAGCCAGAAGGGGGAAATACGGTGCTGATGCGGGCGATCCACGAAGGTGCCGTGCTGCGCGTGCGTCCGAAGGTGATGACGGTCGCCACTATTATGGCAGGACTGCTGCCCATCATGTGGGGGAGTGGGAGTGGCTCGGAGGTGATGCAACGTATTGCCGCGCCGATGATTGGTGGCATGGTAACGGCACCGTTATTGTCGATGTTAGTTATTCCCGCACTCTACAAATTGTTACATCAACGTTAAATATGTCAACTGCATGTGCTTATTGAGGCATGCAGTTTATGTATCCTCAGATTATTCCCAGGAACGGGATGGTAATTAGGAATAACACCCATGCTGTTAAGCGTTCATTCAAGTATTCTGTGTTAAGGTCTGCACCGAATACTAAATATGGTAATGGCATTGTGATTGTACGAATTAAATTTCCCCTGATTTTATTGTTTATTATTGGGCAGTTATCGTTTGCGTCTGCGGTTAATGCAGACAGCAATACAGCGGATAAAGGCTGGTTCACCACCTTCACGGATAACGTCGCGCAAACATGGAATGAACCTGAGCATTACGATCTCTATATTCCGGCCATTACGTGGCATGCACGTTTTGCCTACGATAAAGAAAAAACTGACCGTTATAACGAGCGTCCGTGGGGGGCCGGCTTCGGTCAGTCTCGCTGGGATGAAAAAGGTAACTGGCATGGCCTGTACCTGATGGCGTTTAAGGACTCCTACAATAAATGGGAGCCTATTGGTGGCTACGGCTGGGAAAAAACCTGGCGCCCGTTATCAGACGACAACTTCCGTCTGGGGCTGGGCTATACGGCAGGGTTCACGGCGCGTGATAACTGGAAATACATTCCTGTTCCGGTACTGCTGCCGCTTGCCTCCATCGGCTATGGTCCGGCAACGTTTCAGATGACCTACATACCGGGTACCTATAACAACGGTAACGTTTACTTTGCCTGGATGCGGTTTCAGTTTTAACTGAATTTTTCTGCTAAATCGGCCAAAAAACGCACAGGCATTGAAATGTAAAGGATAAAAATCGAACAGCGAAAATTAACGCGACTTTTGTCACTTTTTATCAAAGATCCGCTGGACAAAACGCCTCACAATTGTTGTACTGATACCCGACACAGCATTTGTGTCGTTTTTTAATGTAAAGGTAATTTTGATGTCTAAGATTAAAGGTAACGTTAAGTGGTTTAATGAGTCCAAAGGATTCGGTTTCATTACTCCTGAAGATGGCAGCAAAGACGTGTTCGTACACTTCTCTGCAATCCAGTCTAATGGTTTCAAAACTCTGGCTGAAGGTCAGCGCGTAGAGTTCGAAATCACTAACGGTGCCAAAGGCCCTTCTGCTGCTAACGTAATCGCTCTGTAATTCAGACGCGTCAGCAAGAATTTCAAAACCCGCTCAATGAGCGGGTTTTTTTCGTTCTGAATCAACCAATAAGATAGATCTTCAGGAAGCTGGCGACGATCGCGACGCTTAGCAATACCATACCCACGCCTGACAGAGTTTCTTTCATGCTATCACCCTCGTTCAATATTGAGCCAAGAGTGACAGAGAAAAATTAAGCCAACATTAAGGTTGCCGCGCTTAATGTCCGCTGGCGGAGGAAAATAACCAGAATGCGATCGCAGTCATCGCAAACGAGCCAAGCATGTTAACGGCAATGTTGGTCAGCGCCCAGCCCATCCGGCCTTCCTGAAACAGAAATACTACCTCCGCAGAGAAGGTAGAAAACGTTGTTAAGCCGCCGCAGAAACCAGTTGTAATCAGAACCTTCCACATAGGGTCGATGTTGGTCATGCGATTAAACCAGGCCAGCCCCATCCCAATAATAAACGCCCCGATCAGATTTGCCGCCAGTGTCCCCATCGGAATGGCCTGATGCAGGGGGTTAAACCGCATGCTTAAGAGCCACCGCGCAACGCTACCCGTGCCTCCACCAATAAAAACGGCTATAAGTAGTTGTAACACTGTCAATACCTGCTATTTGCTGTGTAAGTGCGTCGAGTGTAACGCTGTTTTTAACCGGGAGACAATTATGTATGTTGCAGTAGGGCAGTTCGCGGTGACGCCGGACTGGAATGAAAACGCGGAAAAATGCGTCTCCCTGATGCATCAGGCGAAGCAAAAGGGGGCGTCGTTGCTGGTACTTCCCGAGGCGTTACTGGCCCGTGATGATGGCGATCCAGACCTGTCGGTAAAGTCTGCGCAAACGCTGGAAGGGGCGTTTCTGAAACGACTGCTGGCCGAAAGCGTTGGCAACACGCTCACCACCATATTGACGGTCCATGTTCCGTCCTCGCCGGGGCGCGCGGTAAACACGCTGGTGGCGATACGTGAGGGTGCCATCGTCGCGAGCTACGCCAAACTTCATCTGTATGATGCGTTCAGCGTTCAGGAGTCGCGCCTGGTCGATCCGGGGAGTGTAATTCCGCCGCTGATTGAGGTCGAGGGTTTTAAGATTGGCCTGATGACCTGCTACGATATCCGTTTTCCCGAGCTGGCGCTGAACCTGGCATTGCAGGGGGCAGAGGTGCTGGTTCTGCCCGCCGCGTGGGTCAAAGGACCGCTTAAGGAGCATCACTGGGCGACGCTGCTGGCAGCACGTGCGCTGGATACCACCTGTTACGTGGTAGCCGCGGGTGAATGTGGTAACAAAAATATCGGGCAGAGCAGGGTTGTCGATCCGCTGGGGGTGACGGTTGCGGCAGCAGCGGAGACGCCTGCGTTATTGCTGACGGAGATAATTTCCGCCCGAATAGCGCTTGCGCGTCAGCAATTACCTGTTCTGCGCAACCGCAGGTTTGCGCCACCGCAATTAATGTGATGTTTTTTTCAACAATGCTTGATTCACCTTGTTACAGATTGCTATTGTGTGCACGCGCCAAATGACCGTTAATACGTTCAGGTTTTTTGGCGGAATGCAGCCTGTTTCATGTAAAGAAGGTATTTATGGGTGAGATTAGTATTACCAAACTGCTGGTGGTTGCCGCACTGGTCGTCCTGCTGTTCGGTACCAAGAAGTTACGCACGCTGGGTGGAGACCTGGGTGCTGCCATTAAGGGCTTTAAGAAAGCAATGAACGATGACGACGCGGCAGCAAAGAAAAGCGCCGAAGATGACATCACTGCACAGAAGCTTTCACACAAAGAGTAATGGCAATGCTGCAAGGCTTGCATAAAAAAACCGGCTCACGAGGCCGGTTTTTTGTTTTACTGTAAATAAATTTTACAGCTTTATTTCACTTCTTCGCCCTTCGCCTGCATATCGGCGTGATAAGAGGAGCGAACAAACGGACCGCACGCGGCATGGGTAAAGCCCATCGCCATCGCTTCGGCTTTCATTTCATCGAACTCATCCGGGCTCACGTAACGCTGTACAGGCAGGTGGTGACGGCTTGGCTGGAGGTACTGGCCCAGCGTCAGCATGGTGACGCCGTGGCGGCGCAGATCGCGCATCACTTCAATGATCTCAGCGTTGGTTTCACCCAAGCCGACCATCAGGCCAGACTTGGTTGGAATATGCGGATGGGCTTCTTTAAAGCGCTCCAGCAGCTTCAGCGACCAGTTGTAGTCTGCACCGGGACGTACCTGACGGTAGATTCGCGGTACGTTCTCCAGGTTGTGGTTGAACACGTCTGGTGGCGTCGCGGTGAGGATATCGAGTGCGCGATCCATACGGCCACGGAAGTCCGGCACCAGCGTCTCAATCTTAATGTTCGGGCTTTTTTCGCGGATGGCGGTAATACAGTCAGCGAAATGCTGAGCACCGCCATCGCGCAGATCGTCACGGTCAACGGAGGTGATAACAACATAACGCAGCGCCATATCGGCAATCGTCTGCGCCAGTTTTTGCGGTTCGTTAGCGTCAGGCGCAACAGGACGGCCATGGGCAACGTCACAGAACGGACAGCGGCGGGTGCAGATGGCACCCAGAATCATAAACGTCGCGGTACCGTGATTGAAACATTCAGCAAGGTTAGGGCAGGAGGCCTCTTCACAGACAGAGTGAAGGCCATTTTTGCGCATCGCCGCTTTGATCCCCTGGATACGCGAAGAGTCGGCCGGAAGTTTGATTTTCATCCATTCCGGTTTTCTTAACAGCGCCTCGCGCTCTGTAGCCACGTTTTTAACCGGGATAAGGGCCATTTTATCGGCATCGCGGTATTTAACACCGCGTTCCATCACAATGGGTTTACTCATAGCGTGCGTGTTCCAGTTGCGAATATCGAAGGAAAGCGTTTCAATTCAAGGGAATGTTGTAATTATCAACTATTTTTGAACGAACGACAGGCAGTATATCATTTAAAGGGACGATAAAGCAGCCTGCCAGGTCGCCAATTTGTAAAATAGTTGTTGTTTTGTGCCTTTTGCCCCGCTTGCGGCAGGGGCTTGTGCTGAAAGGCGGGATCAGAACGCCTGGCGGATCACGTTAATGACGTTTTCCAGCACCGGATCGCGCAGGCTTAGCTTGTTGTAATGCAGTGAGATTTCAACAGATTCCGTCGTAAGTTGACTCAATGGAATGCTCTCCAGCGGCCAGCATTTTTGAAGCAGAGTGAAGAGACGCACAGGCATAATACAGAGCAAATCGCTGCTGCCAATCAGGGCCGCAAGGGTAAACATATTGTAACTGCTGAAGCTGATCAGACGGTCCGGGAACAGTTCGTCAATACGCTGGCGCAGCGGATCCGGACCCTGCCCCTCGGACATAAAGGTTGCATGTTCGTAATGACGCAAATTTTCAGGCGTCAAAGCTGCGCCCAAAGCAGGATGACTCTGACGACATACGAGCGCCAGAGAGTCGGTATAGAGAACGTTATGCCCTAATGCCCTGGCCGCGAAGCTGTTGCTATCGATGATCAGGTCCGTCTGGAATTGTGCCAGCTGAGTTTCCGGATCGTTAACGGGCACGTTGCGGATCAGCAGCTGTGGCGCATGCTGTTTAACAGCCTGGTAAATAGCGGGCATGACCAGAACGCCCACAGAGGGAGAGGTGCCTATGGTGATGGTTCGTTGCTTATCGTAACTGCCGGTGAGATCCAGCGCGCCCAGAATCGATTCCAGACCCTGGCTGATGTACTCATGCAGATGGGTGGCGTACGCGGTGGGGGTTACGCCCTGGCCTTTACGAATAAATAAGGGATCGGGAAATATCGCGCGCAATTTTTGAATTGACTGGCTAATAGCGGAGGGCGTGAGATTAAGAATTTTCGCAGCATTAACGATACCTTTGTGGACATATACCGCCTCAAAAATAGTCAATAAATTGAGATCAATATTACGTAAAGTCCGGAAAATTTGCGGCTTATCTTCGCCGCTGGTTTCATTCAGGCGTTTGGCTGGTAAATTAGTAGGCTCCACGCTCTTACTCCGTATCCATTCACAATATGAATGATAGTTGAATTTATTTATTATGCTTGCAGAGATTCGTAAAGTGTTTCGTAAGCTTCCCTTGTTTATCGAAAACAAGCAGTTGGGTGATTATCACGCACGTTACACGATACCCGGTGATGGTACTATTAAGGTTCTAATTAATATGGGACGCTAATATATGGGCGACTCGAAAATATAGAATATGCGGTTTATTGTAAAGCGTAAATGCGGCAATTAAGCAGTGGCTGGTCAAATAACCGAACCACTGCCGGAAGTGTGTTAAGCAGCAATATATTCGTAGTCAGGATTGTTAAGCAGCGCTAAAAACTTCTTCAGAAGCACGGGGCGGATATTCTCAGGGGTGGCGGTATCGACCCACTGGCGCATTTGCGTCATTTCCATACCGGCATACCCGCATGGGTTGATGCGCTGGAAAGGGGTCAGATCCATATTGATATTCAGCGCCAGCCCGTGGAACGAGCAGCCTTTACGGATACGCAGCCCCAGCGAACAGATCTTCATCTCTCCCACGTAGACGCCCGGGGCATCGGCGCGAGGGTGAGCATCGATACCGTACTCAGCGAGCGTGTTCACCACGGTTTGTTCCAGTAAGGTCACGAGCTCACGCACGCCCAGCTTTCTGCGTTTCAGGTTAAGCAGGACATACATTACCTGCTGGCCCGGGCCGTGGTAGGTTACCTGTCCACCGCGATCGCTCTGGATCACCGGGATATCACCCGTCATCAATAAATGTTCGGCTTTTCCTGCCTGGCCTTGAGTAAACACCGGCAAGTGTTCAACCAGCCAGATTTCATCAGGGGTGGTGTCATCGCGCATATCGGTAAAGTCATGCATAGCCTGAGAGACTGGCTCGTAAGGCTGTAGCCCAAGATGGCGGACAAGAATTTTATCCTGGTACAAAAGGACGTCTCCGAAGACAAGGGAGAATAGGTAACGGGGATTATATCACAGCGGGGAAGTGGGTTACCCGGCAAACCGGGTAACCGCAGAGGGACTACAGCACCATACGAACAATTTCGATATTGCCGAGCTCTTCGTAAAGCGTCTCAACCTGCTCAATGTGTGTCGCAGTGATGGTGATTGAGACCGAGTGGTAGTTACCTTTGCTGCTCGGTTTGACTGATGGAGAGTAGTCACCCGGCGCATGGCGCTGTACCACTTCAACCACCTGATCAACCAGCTCAGGTTTCGCCAGACCCATTACTTTGTAAGTAAAAGGGGTAGGGAATTCAAGCAGTTCGTTAAGTTTGGTTTTCATGTCAGCTCCGGCGTGTGTATAAAAAATAATAACTCCCGCCACGGGGCGGGAGTTTTACTGATACGTAGTATATGGGGATCAAAATCACACTTTCAAGTGTTCGATT
This sequence comes from Enterobacter sp. MGH 33, assembly GCF_000534535.1. Taxonomy (NCBI): domain Bacteria; kingdom Pseudomonadati; phylum Pseudomonadota; class Gammaproteobacteria; order Enterobacterales; family Enterobacteriaceae; genus Enterobacter; species Enterobacter sp. MGH 33. The sequence continues at coordinate 1,618,138 of NZ_KI973212.1, forward strand.
TTTAACCAAACCAGTGATGGAACATCAGCTTAATATAATCAATGATTTTGCCGAAGAAATTGCCTTCAGGAATTTCCTCCAGCACCACCAGCGGGCGCTGATCGATGGTTTTGCCATCCAGCTGGAAGTTAATCGTACCCACGACCTGATTCTTTTGCAGCGGGGCGTGCAGCTCGGTGGTATTCAGCACGTAGCTGGCTTTCAGATCTTTCATACGACCGCGTGGGATCGTCAGATAGAGATCTTTGTCCACGCCCAGGGAAGCGCGATCGTTATCGCCAAACCAGACAGGTTCAGAGGCAAATTCTTTACCGGCTTTCAGCGGGTTCACGGTTTCGAAGAAGCGGAAGCCCCAGGTCAGCAGCTTTTTGCTTTCCGTTTCGCGGCCTTTAAACGTACGTCCCCCCATCACGGCAGAGATCAGACGCATCTGGCCTTCAGTGGCGGAGGCCACCAGGTTATAGCCGGCTTTATCGGTGTGGCCAGTTTTGATGCCGTCGACGTTCAGGCTGTTGTCCCACAGCAGGCCGTTACGGTTGGTCTGACGAATGCCGTTGAAGGTGAACTCTTTCTCTTTGTAGATAGAGTACTCGTTTGGCACATCGCGGATCAGCGCCTGACCGATCAGCGCCATGTCACGCGCGGAGCTGTACTGACCCTCGGCGTCCAGGCCGTGAACGGTCTGGAAGTGGCTGTTTTTCAGGCCCAGGGCGGAGACGTAGCTGTTCATCAGGCCCACAAATGCGTCCTGGCTGCCCGCTGCAAAATCGGCCATGGCCACGCAGGCGTCGTTACCGGACTGCAAGTTGATGCCACGGATAAGCTGAGAGACCGGAACCTGCATGCCTGGCTTCAGGAACATCAGCGATGAACCTTTGAACACCGGGTTGCCGGTTGCCCACGCATCGTTACCGATGATCACCAGGTCGGTTTCTTTGAATTTGCCTGCTTTCATGGCCTGGCCGATAACATAGCTGGTCATCATTTTGGTCAGGCTGGCCGGATCGCGGCGGGCATCGGCGTTCTGTTCTGCCAGAACTTTGCCGGAGTTGTAATCAATCAGGATGTAGGATTCCGCGTCGATCTGCGGAACGCCAGGGATCATGGTCTTGATGTTCAGGTCGTCCGCGTGAGCTGCGGAGAACGCAGCAGCGCAAAGGGCCGTGGTCAGCGCCATGCGCTGCACAAAACGAGCAGAAAAAGTGGTCTTCATGGTCAGAACTACGACATCCGTGATGGAATTAAAAAAGTGCCTTACTATAGCAAATGCTATACGGGCAGGCATCCGACTTTCATCATGAGAGTGTTAACGTGCTTTACACAAACTGACATTTCGGATACCACCGAATAATTATTTTGCAACAGCGATAAACGACTGGAGCTGCGCCTCGCTCTGCAAACGCTGTTGCAGGGACGCTGCCTGCGATTTGCTGGCAAACGGACCCATCTGGATACGCCATACCGCACCGTTTTGCTCAACGCGGCCTGGCACGCCAAACTGCTTGCTTAAACGCTGCTGATATTGCTCTGCACGGGTCCGATCGCTGACGGCGCCAACCTGAACCACGTAGCTGCCGCTCGCCGTCGCAGGCGCCGCAGTCTGCGTAGCAGCAGGCGCGGTCACCGGGGCGGCTTGTGTAGCGGGTGCAGCAGCGACGGGCGCAGGCGCTGGGGCAGGTTCATTTGATTCAATCACGCCCGGCGCTAACGTGGTGGGTGCGCCAAGGAAACCACTGCTTTTCACCGGGGCGCCGGTCGCGTCTTCACTTTGCAGCGTATCGTTGCTGATAGCACGCACTTCACCCTGCGGCTGTGCGGGCTCTGCCGGCGTTGAAGCCCCCCCCATACCACCGCTCAGATCCGGGCGAGCGGGCAGGGCATAGGTCTGTTTCGCGACCGTGGTACAGGCCGTGCCCGGACCAGACAGTGAACCATCCTGCGCCACGATAATCGGGTCGATACGCACTTTAGTATTGTTTGAGGTGTTCAGACGGTCGGCAGCCGCGCGGGACAGGGAGATCACGCGATCGGTGCCGTAAGGACCGCGATCGTTGATACGCACCACGATCATTCGGCCATTCGCCAGGTTAGTGATGCGTGCATAGCTCGGGACAGGCAACGTCGGGTGTGCCGCCGTGATCTGCATCGGATCGAAGGTTTCACCCGACGCGGTCAGATTGCTGCCGGGCTCAGCGTCATAGATGGCAGCAAAGCCAGCCTGGCTGAAACGGGAAGGATCCTGAACGATTTTATAGCTTTTACCGTCGCGCTGATAATCCTGATTCACGCTGGCGTTCAGCGGTTCATAAACGGGATCGGCACCGCTAATCTCAACAATCGGGCCATTACAGACCGCAGGCTGCGGCGGCGCGACGGTTGCCTGTTGCTGACCATCATCACTTGTACAGGCGGCAAGTAAACTTGCTGCGATACAGATCCCCAGCCACTGCTTACGCATTGCGATCCCCTTATTTTTATACGCTTTTGGACAACATTTTCCTGTGGGTATGGATCGACATGACGATACCAAACCCGGCCATCAACACGATCAGTGCCGAGCCCCCGTAACTCACCAGCGGCAGCGGTACGCCAACAACCGGCAGAATACCACTCACCATACCAATATTTACGAAGACATAAACGAACAAAATCAACATTAATCCGCCTGCCATCACGCGACCAAAGGTGGTTTGCGCGCGCGCGGCAATCCACAAACCTCGCATGATCAGCAGCACGTAGAGTGCAAGCAGCACCAGGATGCCAACCAGCCCTAACTCCTCAGCCAGAACGGCAAAGATAAAGTCGGTGTGGCGTTCCGGTAAAAATTCGAGCTGCGACTGCGTACCGTGCAGCCAGCCTTTACCACGCAGGCCTCCGGAGCCAATCGCAATCTTCGACTGAATAATATGATAGCCTGCGCCCAGCGGATCGGTCTCGGGATCGAGCAGCATCATAACGCGCTGACGCTGGTAATCATGCATCAGGAAGAACCAGAGGATAGGGATAAACGCGGCAACCAGCACCACGGCGATACCAATCAGACGCCAGCTCAGGCCGGACAGGAACAGGACGAACAGGCCGGAGAGCGCGATAAGAATTGAAGTACCGAGGTCCGGCTGTGCGGCCACGAGCAGCGTCGGCAGGAAAATCAGCACCAGCGCAATGGCGGTATTTTTCAACGACGGCGGGCAGACGTCGCGGTTAATAAAGCGCGCCACCATCAGCGGGACGGCGATTTTGGCGATTTCCGACGGCTGGAAGCGGACAATCCCCAGATCCAGCCAGCGTTGCGCCCCTTTCGAGATGGCGCCGAAAGCATCTACTGCCACCAACAAAATAATACAGAAAATATAGAGATAGGGCGCCCAGCCCTCGTACACGCGCGGCGGTATTTGCGCCATCACCACCATAATGACCAGACCCATGGCGATCTGGCCGATTTTACGCTCCATCATGCCGATATCCTGGCCGCTGGCGCTCCAGATAACGAGGGCGCTGTAGACCAGCAGAGCCAGCAGGATCAGCAGCATGGCAGGGTCGATGTGGATCTTGTCCCACAGCGATTTTTTATTCGGATTATCCGTCATGATTATTGGTCCTCCGCCGCAGCGGCTGCCGGGTTTTCAGCTGGCAGTTCGGTGTTGTTGTCACCCAGCATGATGTGGTCGAGGATTTGACGCATGATGGTACCCACCGCCGGGCCTGCGCCGCCGTTCTCAAGAATCATCGCCACCGCAACCTGCGGGTTATCATAAGGGGCAAACGCCGTCATGAGCTTGTGGTCACGCAGACGTTCGGCAATTTTATGTGCGTTATAAGTTTCATTCGCTTTCAGACCGAAGACCTGAGCCGTACCTGATTTCGCGGCAACCTTATACGGTGCGCCGGCGAAATATTTGTGCGCCGTCCCGTTAGGACGGTTGGCTACACCGTACATGCCGTCTTTCGCGATTTCCCAGTAGCCGGAATGAATGTCACCCACCGGCGGCTCGTGCGGCTGTATCCACGGCACTTTTTTGCCGTCTTCAACGGTGCTTTGCAGCAGGTGCGGCACTTTCACAACGCCATCGTTAATGAGGATCATCATCGCCTTGTTCATTTGCAGCGGCGTTGCCGTCCAGTAGCCCTGGCCGATCCCTACCGGAATGGTGTCACCCTGATACCAGGGTTTTTTAAAGCGCTTCAGCTTCCATTCGCGGGTTGGCATGTTGCCGGAACGCTCTTCAGCCAAATCTATACCGGTGTAATGCCCGTAGCCGAATTTGCTCATCCATTCAGACAGACGGTCAATACCCATGTCGTAGGCGACCTGATAGAAGAAGGTATCCGCCGACTCCTCCAGTGATTTGGTCACGTTCAGATGGCCGTGGCCCCATTTTTTCCAGTCGCGGTAGCGTTTCTCAGAGCCAGGCAACTGCCACCAGCCGGGGTCAAACAGACTGGTATTGCGGGTGATGACGCCCGCGCTCAGCGCAGACACGGCGACATACGGTTTAACCGTTGAAGCTGGAGGATAAACCCCCTGCGTCGCGCGATTCACCAGCGGCGTGTTTGGATCGTTGAGCAGGCCGGAGTAATCCTTGCTGGAGATACCATCCACGAACAGGTTCGGATCGTAGCTTGGCATCGAAACCATCGCCAGAATGCCGCCGGTACGCGGGTCGGTCACAATAACCGCAGCACGGCTACCCGCCAGCAGCGTCTCGATATACTGCTGTAGCTTCAGGTCGAGCGTCAGATAGACGTCATGCCCCGCCTGCGGGGGAACCTCTTTCAGCTGACGGATCACGCGGCCACGGTTGTTAACTTCAACCTCTTCATACCCGGTCTGACCGTGCAGCACGTCTTCGTAATAACGTTCGATCCCCAGCTTGCCAATATCATGGGTTGCGGCGTAGTTAGCCAGCTTGCCGTCTTTATCAAGGCGTTCGACGTCTTTATCGTTGATTTTGGAGACGTAACCAATGACGTGCGTCAGCGCGGAGCCGTAAGGATAGTAGCGGCGTTTATAGCCTTTGACCTCCACACCGGGGAAACGGTACTGGTTAACGGCAAAACGGGCGACCTGCACTTCCGTCAGGTTGGTTTTTACCGGAATGGAGGTGAAGCGGTGAGAACGTGCGCGCTCTTTTTTGAACGCAGCGATATCGTCATCAGTCAGGTCGACAACGCTTCTCAGCGCGTTCAGCGTATCCTGCACGTTATCCACTTTCTCGGGCATCATCTCTATCTGGTAGATGGTGCGATTAAGCGCCAGCGGCGTGCCGTTACGATCGTAGATAATGCCGCGGCTGGGCGCGATGGGCACCAGCTTGATACGGTTTTCGTTTGAGCGGGTCTGGTAATCGGTATAGCGGACAATTTGCAGATTATAGAGGTTGGCGATCAGCACGCCGGTAAGCAGCAAAATCCCCGTAAAGGCGACCAGCGCCCGGCGCACAAACAGCGCGGACTCAGCCGTATAGTCGCGAAAAGAATTCTGTAGTTTCATCCGCTGCTTAAATTACCCTGGTCAGTCATTACTCGCGGTGATAAGGGTGGTTGGTAGTGATGCTCCATGCGCGATACAAACTTTCTGCCACGAGAACCCGTACAAGCGGGTGGGGCAGCGTCAGCGCCGAGAGTGACCAACTTTGTTCTGCTGCCGCTTTGCAGGCGGGAGATAACCCCTCTGGTCCGCCAATCAACAGACTGACGTCCCGACCATCCTGCTTCCAGCGCTCCAGTTCGTGCGCCAGCTGCGGCGTATCCCAGGGTTTGCCCGGGATATCGAGGGTCACGATGCGGTTTTTGCCTGCGGCAGCCAGCATCAGCTCTCCCTCTTTATCGAGAATACGTTTGATATCTGCGTTCTTGCCGCGCTTTCCTGCTGGGATCTCCACCAGTTCGAACGGCATATCTTTTGGGAAACGACGCAGATACTCAGTAAAACCGGTTTGTACCCAGTCCGGCATTTTGGTGCCGACGGCGACCAGTTGCAACTTCACGCATTAACCCCAGAGTTTTTCCAGCTCATACAGGCGACGGCTCTCTTCCTGCATGACGTGGACAATCACATCGCCGAGATCGACAACCACCCAGTCAGCGGTCGCTTCACCTTCAACGCCCAGCGGAAGCAGCCCTGCCGCGCGCGATTCCTGAACAACATGGTCAGCAATCGAAACAACGTGACGAGTTGAGGTCCCGGTGCAGATGATCATGCAGTCGGTGATGCTGGATTTACCCTTAACGTCGATAGCGATGATGTCCTGACCTTTCAGGTCATCAATTTTGTCGATAACAAAATCCTGGAGTGCTTTACCCTGCAAGTTTTCCCCCTGGGTGAATGAGATTGTACAACTATGAATTCGTGGTCAGTCAGTATACCTGAACTGACGCCAGTCGCGGGACAAATGTCACCGCCCGGCTTTTGAAGGCGGGTATCATCCCACCCTCCGCCTGATATTGCATCGCCATTTTTGTAAAACAATTTCTGTAAAGCAGCGATCGGCGGGAAAGTCTGGCAGCGGAGGATATCAGTATGGCTTAGCCTGTCAAGGCAGGATAATCATTAACGGACAATTTCGCCGGCGATGCTCAGACATCTGTACTTTTCTGATACAGACCGTGCGCATGGATATAGGCCAGCACGGGCGAGGGGAGGAGATCGTCACAGTCTAAACCCTGCTGGAGACGCTCGCGGATGAGGGTTGCGGAAATATCAAACCACGGCGTTTCAGCGAGGTAAATTTTCCCGGCGGGGAGACTGTGCAGGTCTTCTATATTGTCCGTCAGATGTGCGTCAAGCCACTGCTGATGCTGTGCGTCGCGCATGGTCAGCGGGTAGCCCGGACGGCGGCAGACCAGCAGATGACTGTTTTCCAGAATGGTTTCGTACTGGTACCAGCTGGGAAAGTTGAGCAAGGAATCCTGGCCGATGATAAACGCCAGCGGTTTCATGGGCCCTTGCTCAGCGCGCCACTCCCGCAGCGTTTGCGATGTCCAGGAAGGGGTATCTCTGCGCAGTTCACGCTCATCCAGCGTGAAGAGAGGCTTATCGGCGATAGCCAGCGCGAGCATCGCTTTACGCTGCTCGCTGGTTGCTTCTGGCTGAGGACGGTGCGGCGGAACATTGTTGGGCATGATGATTACCCGCTGCAACCCAATCAAATTCGCGAGGATTTCTACCGGCTTAAGATGCCCATAGTGTACCGGGTCGAAGGTCCCGCCATACATTGCCTGTAAAGAATGCATATCACCCATCGATAAATACGTCTGCCAGCGCCTTATGGCAGAGCAGCAAAGAGAGGCTCTCCAGCTCCGCCCAGACAGACTGGCCGTAATCCTGTTTTAACGTCAGTTCGGCGCGCATCAGAAGTTGTACTGCCTGACGCAACTGCTCCTGGCTCAGGCGGTTTATCGCCTCCGTGGTCATCGCCCGACGGTTTTGCCAGACGCGATGTTTGTCGAATAAGGCGCGCAGGGGTGTGTGTGCTGACTGGCGTTTAAGGTTGTTCAGCAGCAGTAATTCGCGCTGGAGCGTACGGAGCAGAATGACCGGCTCACTCCCTTCCAGGCGCAGCTGTTGCAGGATGTGCAGAGCACGCTTACTTTTCGCCGACAGCAGCGCATCAACCCAGTGGAAGGGGGTAAAGTGCGCGGCATCATTCACCGCCTGTTCCACGCGCGGCAGCGTCAGCTTACCATCGGGCCACAGCAGGGCGAGCCTGTCCAGCGCCTGCGCCAGTGCCAGAAGGTTGCCTTCGTAGCAGTAGCACAGGAGCTGACTGGCGGCCTCATCCAGCTGCAAATTGTGCTGCTTTGCTCGCGCGGCAACCCATTTTGGCAGATGCGCCTGCTCTGGCGTCTGGCAGGTGACCAGCACCGCACTGGGGGCTAGCCGGGTAAACCAGGCCGCGTTTTCCTGCGCTTTTGTGAGTTTGTTGCCGCGTACGATAAGCAGCAGATCGCTGTGTAACAAACTCACCAGCATAGCCAGCTGTTCATTGATGGCAGCGTTAGGACCATTCTCCGGCAGCAGGATCTGGATTGTCTGACGAGAGGCAAACAGGCTCATGGCCTGACAAAGCGAGAAGATAGCGTTCCAGTCGGTACTGTTATCGATCTGGAACGTATGATGTTCATCGAAACCCTGCGCGGCTGCCGCATGGCGAACCGCATCAAGGCTTTCCTGAAGTAACAGGGGGTCATTGCCGAGTAGCAGATAGGCCGCGCGCAGCCCTTCGTTGAGCTGCGCGCGGAGTTGTTCAGGATACAACCTGATCATCAGTTACCCAGCGACGTTGGCATATCCGGCGTGCTGGTATCCGGTGTTTCGATGACGTCAGCGCCTTTTTTCGTCGACGCGGCAATGGCAGGCAGTCTGCGGATCAGCTGTTCCGCGGCCTTATCGTACATCTCTTTGATGATAATCTGCTGTTCGGCGTCTTTTGCCAGCGCCGTCTGCGGGTTATCGAAGAACGAGCGGTAGACTTTGGTATTGATAGGGTAAATATCTTTACCTGGCATCAAGACGGCCGCATCAACGGTAAGCACCATCTGATATTCCGCCGTCCGCCCATCCTGGAAGATCGAGGCCGTATCTTGTGACAGCGTTGATTTCAGGACGCGAAGCGAAGGAACATCCTGACGCAGGGTTCCCTTCTCGATCAGCTCAACATCGTTCAAACGCAGCTGGTTACGAATGGCCCGGCTTAGCGGTCCGTTCGGATCGGATGAGTCGAAGATCATCGTTTTCATCTGAGCAGGCACTGCCGTGGTGTTGCGCAGGTGCCAGCCGCAGCCAGCGGTGACCAGCACCGCCAGAGATAAGAGTATTGTTGCCAGTTGTCGCACGTTTCCTCCCGCGCTTAGCCAACGACCAGATTCAGCAGTTTACCAGGTACGTAGATCACTTTACGTACGGTAACGCCCTCAAGGTATTTCGCGACCAGATGCTCCTGGCCTGCGCGCTCGCGAACCTGTTCTTCGGTTGCGTCGACCGCGACGGTAATTTTACCGCGCACTTTACCGTTAACCTGCACCACCACCAGCGTGGTGTTTTCCACCATAGCGGATTCATCCGCCACTGGCCACGGCGCGTTGTCGATATCGCCTTCGCCTTTCAGCTCCTGCCACAGGGTGAAGCTAACGTGCGGCGTGAACGGGTTCAGCATGCGAACGACCGCCAGCAGCGCTTCACGCATTAACGCGCGATCCTGCTCGCCGTCCTGCGGGGCTTTCGCCAGCTTGTTCATCAGTTCCATAATAGCCGCAATTGCGGTATTGAAGGTCTGACGACGACCAATATCATCGGTGACTTTCGCAATGGTTTTATGAACATCACGACGCAGCGCCTGCTGATCTTCGCTCAGTGCAGCCACGTTCAGCGCTGGCGCATCACCCTGAGAGGTGTGCTCGTACACCAGTTTCCAGACGCGTTTCAGGAAGCGGTTTGCCCCTTCAACGCCGGATTCCTGCCATTCCAGCGTCATATCTGCCGGGGAGGCGAACATCATGAACAGACGCACGGTGTCAGCGCCGTAACGCTCAACCATTACCTGCGGGTCGATACCGTTATTTTTCGACTTGGACATCTTGCTCATGCCGGTATACACCAGTTCATGACCTTCGGCGTCTTTCGCCTTCACGATACGGCCTTTCTCGTCGCGCTCCACAATCGCATCAACCGGAGAAACCCAGTTACGCTCGCCGTTCGCGCCAACGTAGTAGAACGCATCTGCCAGCACCATACCCTGACACAGCAGCTGTTTTGCCGGCTCGTCGGAGTTGACGAGGCCTGCGTCACGCATCAGTTTGTGGAAGAAGCGGAAGTAGAGCAGGTGCATGATGGCGTGTTCAATGCCACCGATGTAGATGTCTACCGGCAGCCAGTAGTTTGCTGCATCGGAATCCAGCATGCCTTCTTTGTACTGCGGGCAGGTGTAGCGCGCATAGTACCAGGAGGATTCCATAAAGGTGTCGAAGGTGTCGGTTTCACGCAGCGCTGGCTGACCGTTGACGGTGGTTTTCGCCCACTCAGGATCGGCTTTGATCGGGCTGGTGATGCCGTCCATGACCACGTCTTCCGGCAGGATCACCGGCAGCTGATCTTCCGGCGTTGGCATCACGGTGCCATCTTCCAGAGTCACCATTGGGATTGGCGCACCCCAGTAACGCTGACGGGAAACGCCCCAGTCGCGCAGACGGTAGTTCACTTTACGCTCGCCCACGCCCAGGGAGGCCAGCTTGTCGGCGATGGCGTTGAAGCCCTCTTCGAAGCTCAGGCCGCTGAACTCACCGGAGTTAAACAGGGTGCCTTTTTCAGTCAGCGCTTGCTCAGAGAGATCGGGCTCAGAGCCGTCAGCAGCAAGAATAACAGGCTTGATGGTCAGGCCGTATTTGGTGGCAAATTCGTAGTCGCGCTGGTCGTGACCCGGCACGGCCATCACGGCGCCTGTGCCGTATTCCATCAGTACGAAGTTGGCTGCCCAGACAGGGATCGCTTCGCCCGTCAGCGGGTGAATGGCTTTAAAGCCGGTATCAACGCCTTTTTTCTCCATCGTCGCCATGTCGGCTTCGGCCACTTTAGTATTGCGGCATTCGTCGATGAAGGTCGCCAGTTCCGGATTGTTTTCTGCCGCTTTCTGCGCCAGCGGGTGACCTGCGGCCACGGCCAGGTAGGTCGCGCCCATGAAGGTGTCCGGACGGGTGGTATAGACGGTCAGGGTCTGGTCGTAGTTCTCAACGTTGAAGGTAATTTCCACACCTTCGGAACGGCCGATCCAGTTGCGCTGCATGGTCTTAACGGTATCTGGCCAGTGGTCCAGATTATCCAGATCGTTCAGCAGTTCGTCAGCGTAGGCGGTGATTTTGATAAACCACTGCGGGATCTCTTTACGCTCTACTTTGGTGTCGCAGCGCCAGCAGCAGCCGTCGATAACCTGTTCGTTCGCGAGAACGGTCTGGTCATTCGGGCACCAGTTAACGGCAGAGGTCTTCTTGTACACCAGGCCTTTTTTATACAGCTCGGTAAAGAATTTCTGCTCCCAGCGGTAGTATTCCGGGGTACAGGTTGCCAGCTCGCGACTCCAGTCATAGCCAAAGCCCAGCATTTTCAGCTGGTTTTTCATGTACGCGATGTTGTCGTACGTCCACGGCGCCGGTGCCGTGTTGTTTTTCACCGCCGCGCCTTCAGCAGGCAGGCCGAATGCATCCCAGCCGATAGGCTGAAGAACGTTTTTGCCCAGCATACGCTGGTAGCGCGCAATCACGTCACCGATGGTGTAGTTACGCACGTGGCCCATGTGTAGTCGACCAGAAGGATAGGGAAGCATCGACAGGCAGTAATACTTCTCTTTGCTCTCGTCTTCGGTTACTTCAAAGGTGCGCTTCTCGTCCCAGTGTTGCTGGACTTTTGATTCTATCTCTTCCGGGCGGTATTGCTCTTGCATGGCAGCCAGTGGTCCTGTGTTCAATACAGCTACAAATGTAGCCAATGGATGTGGTAATTCAGATCCGCATAGCATAGCCCAAACGCCCGCGTCAAAACAGCCTTTCACGCAAATGCACTTTGCAGGAATTTACCGGGTCTGTGCTTCACCTGACAAAGCGGCGGCGAAATAAGGTCTATTATTAGAGACAGTTACTTACCCGAGAGGCAAAATGATGAACAAGGTTGCTCAATTTTACCGTGAACTGGTAGCGACTCTGACGGAACGACTGCGTAACGGCGAGCGTGATATCGACGCGCTGGTCGAACAGGCACGCGCACGCGTGACGCAAACGGGTGAGTTAACGCGAACCGAAGTGGAAGAGGTGACGCGCGCCGTGCGCCGTGACCTGGAGGAGTTCGCGCGAAGCTATGAAGAGAGCCAGGACGAGATCGCCGACAGCGTTTTTATGCGGGTCATCAAAGAGAGCCTGTGGCAGGAGCTGGCGGATATTACCGATAAAACTCAGCTGGAATGGCGTGAGGTGTTTCAGGATTTAAACCACCACGGTGTCTATCACAGCGGCGAAGTAGTGGGGTTGGGGAACCTGGTGTGTGAGAAGTGCCACCACCATATCGCCGTTTATACGCCGGAGGTGCTGTCGCTGTGTCCGAAGTGCGGGCACGACCAGTTCCAGCGTCGGCCATTTGAGCCGTAGGTAAAAGCAAAACTGTTTGCACCCTCTCCCTGTGGGAGAGGGGCGGGGTGAGGGCATCAGGCCGCAGAATAATAAGCCAGCCGCTCCGCCAGCAAATCCACAAACGCTTCCCGATCGATATCCACCACTACCGTCGTATTCGGCTTGTTTCCCGTCAGCGAGTAATAGTCCACCACCGTCATTCCCTGGGTATATTTCCCCTGTGTTTCCACACCAACCCAACGCTCGACCGTGGTAAACATTTCCGGCTTCAGCAGCCAGGCGATGGTGCATGGGTCATGCAGCGGGGCGCCGTGGAAGCCCCACTTCTCGGCTTTGTGATACTCCATAAAGAAGTCGAGCAGCTCGGCCACGGTCGTTGCAACCGGGTTGCCCACGGCGCGGAAGCGTTCAATATCGTCTGTCATAATCTGTGCCCGATGCGTCACGTCCAGCCCCGCCATCACAATCGGCAGGCCCGACTGGAAGACGATTTCCGCGGCTTCCGGGTCAACGAAGATGTTGAACTCTGCTGCTGGCGTCCAGTTCCCCAGCCCCATTGCCCCGCCCATGATGACGATACGGGCGATGTTGCTGTGCAGTTCAGGATGGCTGTTCAGCAGCAGCGCTACGTTGGTCTGCGGGCCGGTCGCCACCAACGTCACGGGCTCTGCGCTCTCACGCAGCACCTTCGCCATGAGCTCGACGGCAGTGCAGTTTTGCGGTGTGAAATTCGGCTCCGGTAGCGCCGGGCCATCCAGCCCACTTTCACCGTGAACATTATCCGCAATGATCAGCTCGCGCATCAGTGGCTTAACGGCGCCACCTGCGACCGGAATATCGGTGCGTTTCAGCAGCGTCAACATGCGCAACACGTTTCGCAAGGTTTTATCCGGCGTCTGGTTCCCGGCGGAGGAGGTGACAGCTTTTACGTCCAGTTCAGGGGAAGCAAGAGCAAGGACGAGTGCGATCGCGTCATCATGACCCGGATCGCAGTCGAGAATAATTGGCTGTGCCATAGCGTTCTCCATTCTCAGCATTATTTGTGACAAGGTTAACGCTGCGATGTGACGCCGAATAGAAAAAGAGATCTAAAGCGTGAAGCAGTGCGCAATCCGCAGATTGCGCACTAAAAAGATTAATGCAGGATTTTGGCGAGGAAGTCTTTTGCACGTTCAGATTTAGGATTTGCGAAGAACTCTTCTTTTGGTGAGTCTTCAACAATTTTCCCTTCATCCATGAAGATCACGCGGTTGGCCACTTTACGGGCGAAGCCCATTTCGTGCGTCACCACCATCATGGTCATCCCTTCGTGCGCCAGCTCCACCATGACGTCCAGCACTTCGTTGATCATCTCAGGGTCGAGCGCGGACGTCGGCTCATCAAACAGCATTGCCACCGGATCCATGCACAGCGCACGCGCGATTGCCACACGCTGCTGTTGGCCGCCCGAAAGCTGGGCCGGGAACTTATTCGCATGCGCAGACAGCCCGACGCGTTCCAGCAGCTTCAGCCCCTTTTCGCGCGCCGCTTTTTTGTCGCGCTTCAGCACTTTGACCTGCGCCAGCGTCAGGTTCTCAAGGATGGACAGGTGAGGGAACAGCTCAAAATGCTGGAACACCATCCCTACGTGGGAGCGAAGCTGGGCAAGGTTGGTTTTCCTGTCATTTACTTTGGTGCCGTTAACGACAATCTCGCCCTGCTGGACAGGTTCCAGCCCATTAACGGTTTTGATAAGCGTGGACTTACCGGAACCGGACGGGCCGCATACCACTACCACATCGCCTTTTTTTACTTCTGTTGAGCAGTCGGTCAGCACCTGAAAGTGCCCATACCATTTAGAAACATTTTTCAGGGAAATCATTATACCGTCCTTTTCTTCAGCCAGCTGACCAACAGCGATGCGCTTAAACTAATCACAAAATAGACCCCGCCCGCGAAGAGGATCATCTCAACCTGCGTTCCGTCACGTTCGCCAATGGTGGAGGCGGTACGGAAGAAGTCTGCCAGACTCAGCACGTAGACCAGGGAGGTATCCTGGAACAGGACGATGCCCTGCGTCAGCAGCAGCGGAACCATGGCGCGAAACGCCTGCGGCAAAATAATGAGCTTCATGGACTGCCAGTGCGTCATACCGAGCGCCAGCGCAGCGCTGGACTGCCCGCGAGAGATACTCTGAATACCTGCGCGGATGATCTCTGAGTAGTAGGCGGCTTCAAACATGGAAAACGCCACCATGGCAGAGATCAGGCGGATATCGGTCTTTGGCGACAGTCCCAGTACGTTCTGTAAAAAGCCGGGAACAATCAGATAAAACCACAGCAGCACCATGACCAGTGGAATGGAGCGGAATACGTTAACGTAGGCCGTGGCAAACCAGGCTAGCGGCTTAAAGCTCGACAGGCGCATCACTGCCAGCAGGGTGCCCCAGACAATACCGACGATAATGGCGATAACGGTGATCTTTAAGGTGATTGCCAGTCCATCCAGCAGATAGGGCATGGAGGGAACAATGGAACTCCAGTCAAAATCGTACATTTATTTGCCCCCCAGATTGCCCGGCAGGCGTACTTTGCGTTCAACCAGGTTCATCACCAGCATGATGAAAGCGTTAATCAGAACATAGGCGAGCGTGATCGCCGTGAAGGATTCCCAGGCGTGAGCGGAGTAATCCAGCAGTTTGCCCGCCTGTGCCGCCATATCCACCAGACCGATGGTTGAGGCGATAGCCGAGTTTTTTACCAGGTTCATCATCTCGGACGTCATCGGCGGAACGATGACGCGGTAAGCGTTAGGCAGCAGTACGTAACGGTAGGCCTGGGGCAGAGTCAGGCCCATTGCCAGTGCCGCATTCTTTTGCCCGCGCGGCAGTGACTGTATGGCGGCACGTACCTGCTCGCAGACGCGCGCAGCGGTGAACAGCCCCAGACACAGCATAGAGGAGACAAAAAATTGTACGTTAGGATCCAGCTCGGCCTTAAACCACATGCCGAGATCTTCCGGCAGCAGTTCCGGGATCACCAGATACCAGGTAAAGAACTGCACGATCAGCGGAACGTTACGGAACAGTTCCACATAGAGCGTGCCAATCGAAGAGAGAAAACGGTTAGGGACGGTACGCAGAATACCGAACAGCGAACCGACAAGAAACGCGATAATCCACGCCGTTATCGATAACGCAACGGTAACCTGAAAGCCGCTCCACAGCCAGCCGAGATAGGTGGTGTTGCCGAACGGGGCTTGTTGCAGAAAGATGCCCCAGTTCCAGTCAATTGACATAGTAAACTCCAGAAAAAAAAGGGTAGCAGCGCTACCCTCGAAGATTGGTGAGAAGCTCAATTTTTGCGCTGAGTGGGGAACGACCACTCAACGTATAGTCTGTCCATGCTTCCCGACAATCGAGAGGGCAGGAGATCCCGCCCCTGTCGTTCTAATTAGTTAAGAGCTTTGTCGTTTGGTGATTTGAACAGCGCTTTCATGTCGTCAGACAGTTCAAAGTTCATGTTCAGGTTTTTTGGTGGAATTGGGTTCTTGAACCATTTGTCGAACCATTTTGCCGCTTCGCCGGAGGTTTGCGCCTGAGCGATGGTGTCATCGATCAGTTTCTTGAAGTCCTCGTCACCTTTACGCAGCATACAGCCGTAGGCTTCTTTCGACTGGGCGGTACCGACGATTTCCCAGTTGTCTGGTTTCTTCGCTTTCGCGCGTTCGCCCGCCAGCAGGGCGTCATCCATCATAAACGCGACAGCACGGCCGCTTTCCAGGGTACGGAAGGAGTCGCCATGGTCTTTCGCGCTGATGATGCGCATGTCCATTTTCTTCTCGTCGTTCAGCTTGTGCAGCAGCACTTCGGACGTGGTACCGGAGGTCACGACAACCGCTTTGCCTTTCAGGTCAGCAAAATCTTTGATGTCGCCGCCTTTCTTCGTCAGCAGGCGGGTGCCCACAACGAAGATGGTGTCCGAGAAAGCGGCCTGTTTCTGACGCTCAAGGTTGTTGGTGGTTGAGCCACATTCAAAATCAAATGTGCCGTTTTGCAGCAGAGGAATACGGTTTTGTGAAGTGATGGGGATCAGCTTCACTTGCAGGTCAGGTTTGTTCAGCTTTTTCTTCACGGCTTCAACGATGGCGTTGGAGTAATCCTGTGAATAGCCCACGACTTTTTGCGTGTTGTCGTAGTAAGAGAACGGGACAGAAGATTCACGGTGGCCGACCACGATCACGCCGTTTTTGGCAATCTTGTCGAGAGTGCTTCCTGCTGCCGGAGCGTCTTCAGCGTGGACAACCCCCGCAGACATTCCCATAACCAGCATTGCTGTGGCCAGTTTACGTAATTGCATACCCAACTCCTTTCTTATCAGCGCCAGTGACGCATAGATACCCATTGTGATGTTGTTATATCTCGCGCAATGCGAGTGCAGTGTTATGCAAGCTTGTTAACATTTAGTCTGGCTTAATGTAAAGATTTTGCTGCGTTATTGTTTATTTTTGCGAAGCGCGCCGCACCATTCAGAGGCAATAATCCCTCGTTGCACCGTTTCGGTGCTACCGATGATCTACGCTGGTGCGACAAAGTTGCACGTTAAGCCAGACAGCGTTGATGTGAATAAAAAAAGCAACAGGCGTGCCAGAATTGAAGTTTGGGAGGAAATTGTCGGGTGGCGGCGCTGGAGAGTAGGCCGGGTAAGGCGTAGCCGCCACCCGGCAACAGAAGGTAAGGTTATTTACGACGCTGACGCAGGCTCATCAGTACGGCGCCAAAGCCGAACAGCGTAGTCAGGATCCACAGCGGCCAGTTCCCGGTGCGCGCGTAAGGCGTAAGCCCGGTAGTTGGCGTGACGTTAGTAGTCAGCACCTCACGGGTAAATTGCGGGATCATGGCCTGGATTTCACCCTGCGGACCAATCACGGCGGTAATGCCGTTATTGGTGCTGCGCAGCAACGGACGTGCCAGCTCCAGAGAACGCATTCGCGCCATCTGGAAGTGCTGCCACGGGCCAATCGATTTACCGAACCACGCATCGTTTGAGATGGTCAGCAGATAGTCGGTGTCCGGGCGGAAATTATCGCGCACCTGCTCGCCGAGGATAATCTCGTAGCAAATGGCGGCCGTCAGGGCAAAACCGTGCGCATGCAGCTGCGGCTGAACGTAAGGGCCCCGGCTGAATGAGGACATCGGCAAATCAAAGAACGGTGCCAGTGGGCGCAGAATAGACTCCAGCGGAACAAATTCGCCAAACGGTACAAGGTGGTTTTTGTTGTAGCGATTGGTGGAGGTATAGCTGTATTCGCTGTCCTTACCGAGCGTAATGATCGTGTTGTACGTGTCATAGCGGTTCTGCTGATTGAGACGCGCATCCACAATTCCGGTGATCAGCGTACTGCCGCGCGCGCGCAGCAGATCGTCCATCATCTTCAGGAAGGGCTGCTGATTGATCTCCAGGTCCGGGATCGCAGACTCAGGCCAGATGATGAGCTGCGATTTGCCCATCACCTTTTCAGTGGCGTTGGCGTAGATTTTCAGCGTGTTCAGCAGCTGATTCTCATCCCATTTCAGGGACTGCGGGATATCGCCCTGTACCAGTGAAACCTGCGTGGCGCGCGCGGGCTCCAGCGTAAACCACTGGATATAACGCAGCGGGAAGGGCAGGGCAAACAGGATCAACGAGGCAACCAGCGGCTTCCAGTTACGTGTCATCAGTGCCAGCACCAGCAGGCCGCTGACGATCATCAACAGGAAATTGATGGCTTCCACGCCCATGACCGGGGCCAGGCCTTTCAGCGGGCCGTCTACCTGGCTATAGCCGAACTGCAACCACGGGAAACCGGTCAGTACCCAGCCGCGCAGAAATTCGGTGATTTGCCAGACAACGGGTGCCGCTATCGCCACGCGCAGCCAGGTCGTTTTTGGCCACAGGCGAGACAGGATGCCCGCGAACAGGCCGGTGTAGAGCGAGAGATAGGCGGCGAGCAGCACAACCAGGAAGACGTTAACCGGCCCCGGCATTCCGCCAAATTGCGCGATACTGACGTAGACCCAGTTGATACCAGAGCCGAACAGCCCCAGCCCCCAGAAGTAGCCAATGGCCGCGGCCTGTACCGGACGGCGGTTCAGGGTAAGACCCTGTAGCCCCATCAGGGAGAGAATAGCGGCCGGCCAGATATCGTAAGGAGAAAAAGCCAGCGTACCGCTGGCTCCGAGTAACAGCGCCAGCAGCAAACGGACGCGCTGGCGTTCAAAGAGTGGGGCAAATGCCATTTACATTAATCTTCCAGTTTTGGCACCGGTGAGTCGTCCGGCATTCTGACGTGAACCTGAATAATACGTCGGCTGTCAGCCATTGCGACCTTGAACTGGTAACCATCGATGTCAACGGTTTCACCGCGGGCCGGAAGATGGCCGAAGGCCTGCATCACCAGGCCACCAATGGTGTCCACTTCTTCATCGCTGAAGCTGGTGCCAAAGGTATCGTTGAAATCTTCAATGGAGGCCAGCGCGCGCACGGTCCAGGTGTGGCGGCTCAGCTGACGGAAGTCGATATCCTCTTCTTCGTCATACTCATCTTCGATTTCGCCCACGATCAGCTCAAGGATGTCTTCGATTGTGACCAGACCGGAAACGCCACCAAATTCATCAATAACAATCGCCATGTGATAGCGCTGGGAGCGAAACTCCTTCAGCATCCGATCCACACGTTTACTTTCCGGCACAACCACGGCCGGGCGTAACACCTTTTCCATACTGAAGGCTTCGGCATCGCTGCGCATAAACGGCAGCAGATCTTTCGCCATCAAAATCCCTTCAATGTGATCTTTGTCTTCGCTGATGACCGGGAAACGTGAGTGAGCCGATTCGATAATCACATCGAGGCACTCGTCCAGCGTCTGGTTGCGTTTCAGGGTAATCATCTGCGAGCGGGGGATCATGATGTCGCGGACGCGCTGGTCGGCGATGTCCATCACCCCTTCGAGCATTTCGCGCGTATCTTCGTCGATAAGGTCGTTCTGCCCGGAATCACGAATCAGCTCCAGCAGTTCATCACGGTTTTTCGGTTCGCCGTGGAAAAGCTGGTTCAGAATGAGGGAGAAAAATCCCTTTTTAGTGGTTGTCGTGTCGCTACTGTGTGAATTGTCGTCGCTCATGGCGTTTGTTAAGGGTTCTCTTGTTAGTTCAATGTTAACCGCCGCGCTATGTCCCTGCGCGGCGGCATGGTAGTCAGTGACTGACTATTCTTTCTCGGCAATGTACGGATCCTCATAGCCCAGAGCAAGCATTATCTCTGTCTCGAGGGATTCCATCTCTTCCGCTTCGTCATCTTCAATATGGTCGTAACCCAGAAGATGCAGGCTACCGTGCACCACCATGTGTGCCCAGTGCGCTTCCAGCGGCTTTTGCTGCTCTTTGGCTTCCTGCTCAACCACCTGACGGCAGATGATCAGATCGCCCAGCAGCGGCATCTCAATGCCCGGAGGGGCTTCGAACGGGAAAGAGAGCACGTTGGTCGGCTTATCTTTCCCGCGGTAGGTCAGGTTGAGCTCATGGCTTTCTGCTTCATCCACCAGGCGAATCGTGACCTCTGATTCTTCCTGAAACTGGGGGATAACGGCATCCAGCCATTTCTGAAACTGTGCCTCTTCTGGCATGCCGGAATTATCATCACAGGCCAGCTGTAAATCGAGGATCACCTGACTCATTTCTGTTCATGCTCCTGCGCTTCGCGCTTACGTTCTGCGGCCAGTTCGGCCCTGCGCTTCTGATCTGCCTCTTCCCAGGCCTCATAAGCGTTAACGATACGCGCGACCACGGGATGGCGTACCACGTCTTCACTGTGGAAGAAGTTAAAGCTGATTTCCTCTACCTCGGCCAGGACTTCGATGGCGTGACGCAGACCCGATTTGGTGTTACGCGGCAGGTCAATCTGGGTGACGTCACCGGTGATAACCGCTTTCGAGTTAAAGCCAATACGCGTCAGGAACATCTTCATCTGTTCGATGGTGGTGTTCTGGCTCTCATCCAGAATGATGAACGCGTCGTTAAGCGTACGGCCACGCATGTAGGCCAGCGGAGCAACTTCAATCACGTTACGCTCGATGAGCTTTTCAACTTTCTCGAAGCCGAGCATTTCGAACAGCGCGTCATACAGCGGGCGCAGGTAGGGATCTACTTTCTGACTCAAATCGCCCGGCAGGAAGCCCAGTTTTTCACCGGCTTCAACAGCAGGGCGGGTCAGCAGGATACGGCGGATCTCCTGACGCTCGAGCGCATCGACCGCAGCGGCAACGGCCAGATAGGTTTTACCCGTACCCGCCGGGCCTACGCCGAAGGTGATGTCGTGGTCGAGAATGTTGGCGATGTACTGCGCCTGGTTCGGGGTACGAGGCTTAATCACGCCGCGTTTAGTTTTGATGTTGATGGCTTTGCCATAGTCCGGCACGCTTTCCGCGCTCTGCTCAAGCACGCGCGCCTCTTTAATGGCCAGGTGGATCTGTTCAGGTTCAATATCCTGGATCTCTCCGCGCATCGGGGCGGTATCAACATACAGGCTGCGGAGAATATCTGCCGCGGCGTTGACGCAGATTGGGCGTCCGGTGAGTTTGAAATGGTTATCGCGACGATTGATTTCGATACCCAGACGTCGCTCCAGTTGTTTGATGTTGTCATCAAACGGCCCGCACAGGCTCAGCAGGCGAGCGTTGTCTGCGGGCTCAAGGCTAATTTCACGCGTATCTATGTTCAAACTGTTCCTCTTTAATTGGTTAACTGACCTGTGGCCACACGGCGTAATAAAACGGTCATTACCGAAATTATTCACGCCACAGAATAAAGGCGCAAGCGTTGCGGTAGATATTGGGGGTGATGAGAGGAAATACAAGGCCTGCCGGACAGGCAGGCCAGAAGGATCAAGGCTGGTAAATACCTACGCCAGAGTCGTTGACTTTGCGGGTGCGAGAGATAACGGATTCCGGCGTCTCGGCAATACGCAGACCCATTTCGTCCTCAGTGCGTACCACCTTCCCGCGCAGCGAGTTCGTGAGTACTTCGACAATCTCGACGTCCACAAACTTACCGATCATGTCCGGGGTGCCTTCAAAATTCACCACGCGGTTATTTTCGGTTCGACCAGACAGTTCCATGACGCTCTTACGGGAGGTGCCTTCCACCAGAATACGCTGGACAGTACCGAGCATACGACGACTCCAGGCGTTGGCCTGCTGGTTGATACGCTCCTGTAGAATATACAGACGCTGCTTTTTCTCTTCTTCCGGCACATCGTCAACCATATCGGCCGCAGGGGTGCCCGGGCGCGCAGAGAAGATAAAGCTGTAGCTGACGTCGAAATTCACCTCGCCGATGAGCTTCATGGTGCGCTCAAAGTCATCAGCGGTTTCGCCAGGGAAGCCGACGATAAAGTCGGAGCTAATCTGGATATCCGGGCGCGCTTCACGCAGCTTGCGGATGGTGGACTTATACTCGAGCACCGTATGTGGACGACCCATCAGGTTCAGCACGCGATCAGAACCGCACTGGATCGGCAGGTGCAGGAAGCTCACCAGCTCTGGCGTATCGCGATAGACGTCAATAATGTCGTCGGTAAATTCCATCGGATGGCTGGTGGTAAAGCGAATGCGGTCGATGCCGTCAATCGCCGCCACCAGACGTAGCAGTTCAGCAAAGCTGCCGGTGGTACCGTCGTAGTTTTCCCCGCGCCAGGCGTTCACGTTCTGACCCAGCAGGTTCACTTCACGAACGCCCTGCGCGGCAAGCTGCGCGATTTCAAACAGGATATCGTCTGCCGGGCGGCTCACTTCTTCACCGCGGGTGTAAGGCACCACGCAGTAAGTACAGTATTTGTTGCAGCCTTCCATGATGGAGACGAAGGCGGTCGGGCCATCAGCGCGCGGCTCAGGCAGACGGTCAAATTTCTCGATCTCCGGGAAGCTCACGTCAACCACCGGGCTACGGCTGCCGCGAACCTGATTAATCATCTCTGGCAGGCGGTGCAGGGTCTGAGGGCCAAAAACGATATCCACATAGGGGGCTCTCTGGCGGATCAGCTTACCTTCCTGCGATGCGACGCAGCCACCCACGCCAATGATCAGGTCCGGATTTTTCCGTTTGAGAAGCTTCCAGCGGCCTAACACATGAAAGACTTTTTCCTGTGCTTTTTCACGAATTGAACAGGTGTTCAGCAGCAGCACATCGGCTTCTTTCGCATTTTCAGTCAGCTGGTATCCGTGGGTGGTATCCAGCAGATCGGCCATCTTCGATGAATCGTATTCGTTCATCTGACAGCCCCAGGTTTTTATATGGAGTTTTTTAGTCATCGACTTGCTCAGCTCAGGATTGCAAGCCGCGTATTGTAATGCTTTGGTGCGGTTGTGACCAGTATGAAGGTTGTCAACCTCAGGGCCGCAAAAATCCGGTAAACTTAAGGTATTCTCCAATAAGGAATAGTGACCATGACACTCCTGAACACCGAAGTTGCCGTTGTTGGCGGCGGTATGGTCGGCGGCGCACTGGCGCTGGGGCTGGCGCAGCAGGGATTTGACGTAACCGTTATTGAACAGGCGGCTCCGCCAGCATTCGATCCTGCCAGCCAACCGGACGTGCGTATTTCCGCCATTAGCGCGGCCTCTGTTGATCTGCTTCGCGGGCTGGGCGTCTGGGAGGCGGTGCTGGCGATGCGCGCGCACCCTTACAGCCGTCTTGAAACCTGGGAGTGGGAAAATGCTCACGTGTCGTTTGATGCCGCCGAGCTGAAACTGCCGCGCCTGGGCTATATGGTGGAAAACAACGTGCTCCAGCAGGCGCTCTGGCAGGCGCTGGAGGCGCACCCTAAGGTGACGCTGCGCGTTCCGGACTCGCTGAAAGGCCTGCATCGTCATGAGGGCGGGTATCTCCTGACGCTGGATAACGACGATGAGCTGGCCGTGAAGCTGGTGGTGGGGGCGGATGGCGCGAACTCGCAGGTCAGGCAGATGGCAGGCATTGGGATCCATGCCTGGCAGTACCAGCAGTCCTGCATGTTGATCACCGTGCAGTCAGAAAACGCGCCGGGCGAGAGCACGTGGCAGCATTTTACGCCGAACGGCCCGCATGCATTCTTACCGCTGTTTGATAACTGGGCTTCGCTGGTGTGGTACGACAAACCGGCGCGCATTCGACAGTTGCAGGGTCTGTCCATGGATCAGTTGCAGCGCGAAATTCGCCAGCACTTCCCGAGCCGTCTGGGCAACGTGACCCCGGTTGCCGCCGGCGCATTCCCGCTGATGCGACGCCATGCGTTGCAGTATGCCCGTGAAGGACTGGTGCTGGTGGGGGACGCGGCGCACACCATTCATCCGCTGGCGGGGCAGGGGGTGAATCTGGGATACCGTGACGTCGATGCGTTACTGGATGTGCTGGGTAACGCTCGCGCCCACGCGGAAGCCTGGGCCAGCCATCAGGTACTGAAGCGCTACCAGACGCGCCGTATGGCGGATAACTTCATTATGCAGTCGGGGATGGATCTGTTCTATGCCGGGTTCAGCAACGATGTTGGTCCGGTGCGTATAGTGCGCAATATTGGATTGATGGCGGCGGAGCGTGCCGGTGGGCTGAAGCGTCAGGCCCTGAAATACGCCCTCGGACTCTGATCTTTATTCCCTCTCCCCGTGGGAGAGGGTTAGGGTGAGGGCATCAGGCCGCACTATTCTGAACAACAAAAACAAAAAAGCCCGCAGAGCGGGCTTGTTTGTTTTAAGTGGCTGGGGTGCAGGGATTCGAACCCCGGAATGCTGGTATCAGAAACCAGAGCCTTACCGCTTGGCGACACCCCAATTGCGTTAAACAAACTGCTTAACGACTTTAAAGTGGCTGGGGTACGAGGATTCGAACCTCGGAATGCCGGAATCAGAATCCGGTGCCTTACCGCTTGGCGATACCCCAACAATGTTCAGTTTACCGAATCGTATTCGATAACATAAATATGGTGGCTACGACGGGATTCGAACCTGTGACCCCATCATTATGAGTGATGTGCTCTAACCAACTGAGCTACGTAGCCAGTACTGCAATCTTCGATGGCTGGGGTACCTGGATTCGAACCAGGGAATGCCGGTATCAAAAACCGGTGCCTTACCGCTTGGCGATACCCCAATACCGCGGAGAACCGCATAATCGAAGAAATATGGCTGGGGTACCTGGATTCGAACCAGGGAATGCCGGTATCAAAAACCGGTGCCTTACCGCTTGGCGATACCCCATCCGTGCAACGCTTACCTGGGAATGGTGCGGGAGGCGAGACTTGAACTCGCACACCTTGCGGCGCCAGAACCTAAATCTGGTGCGTCTACCAATTTCGCCACTCCCGCAAAAAAGATGGTGGCTACGACGGGATTCGAACCTGTGACCCCATCATTATGAGTGATGTGCTCTAACCAACTGAGCTACGTAGCCATCTTTTTTTCGCGTTACCTTATCGGCGTTGCGGGGCGCATTATGCGTATAGACCCTTGCAGCGTCAACACCTTTTTCAATGAAAATAGCCGGAATGTGACTGTTTGGTTAGGTTGCGAACAGCGAGGCCGAATATTCGACAATTATTGGTTATTAATCGATTTTATGCGGAGAAAAGAGAGGCAAAAAAATCAGGCCCCGGAGGGCCTGATGATACTCTGAACATTATTTATAGGCAGACTGGTGAACGCCCACCGCGCGTCCTGACGGATCGTTCATCGCTTTGAATGATTCATCCCATTCAATGGCTTTAGCAGAAGAGCAGGCGACCGATGGGCCACCCGGTACGCACTCTGCTGCGCTTGGAACCGGGAACAGCTCCTCAAAGATCTCACGGTACAAATACGCTTCTTTCGAGGCTGGCGTGTTGTACGGGAAACGGAAGCTCGCAGTTTCCAGTTGTTGATCAGAAACCTGTTTCGCCGCCACCTCTTTCAGGGTGTCGATCCAGCTGTAACCCACGCCATCCGAGAACTGCTCTTTCTGACGCCACGCCACGCTCGCCGGCAGGTAGGATTCAAAACATTCACGCAGGATATGTTTCTCCATTTTGCCGTTGCCGCACATTTTGTCCTGCGGGTTGATGCGCATCGCCACATCAAGGAATTTCTTATCGAGGAACGGCACGCGGGCTTCCACACCCCAGGCGGACATCGCTTTGTTGGCGCGCGCGCAGTCAAACATGTGCAGCGCCTGTAGCTTACGCACCGTTTCTTCATGCAGCTCTTTGGCGTTTGGCGCTTTGTGGAAATAGAGGTAACCGCCAAACACTTCGTCAGAACCCTCGCCGGAGAGCACCATCTTGATGCCCATCGCTTTGATCTTCCGCGACATCAAATACATCGGCGTGGAGGCGCGAATGGTGGTCACATCATAGGTTTCAATGTGATAGATCACATCGCGGATCGCATCCAGACCTTCCTGTACGGTGAAGTGAATTTCATGGTGCACCGTGCCGAGATGATTTGCCACTTCCTGGGCGGCTTTCAGGTCAGGTGCCCCTTCCAGACCCACGGCAAAGGAGTGCAGCTGCGGCCACCAGGCTTCAGAGCGCTCCTGATCTTCCACGCGACGTGCGGCGAATTTCTTGGTGATCGCGGAGATCACGGAGGAGTCCAGACCGCCGGAGAGCAGTACGCCGTAAGGTACGTCTGACATCAGGTGGCTTTTCACTGACTCTTCCAGGGCCTGACGCAGTTCGGCTTTGTCCGTCACGTTGTCTTTCACCGCCTCATAATCAAACCAGTCGCGCTGGTAGTACGGGCGGATCTCGCCGTCTTTACTCCACAGGTAGCTACCTGCCGGGAACTCTTTGATGGTGCGGCACACCGGCACCAGGGCTTTCATCTCTGAGGCAACGTAGAAGTTGCCGTGCTCATCGTGTCCCATGTACAGCGGGATAATTCCAATATGGTCGCGGCCAATCAGGTAAGCGTCTTTTTCGCTGTCGTACAGCGCGAAGGCGAACATACCTTGCAGATCGTCGAGGAACTCCGGGCCTTTCTCCTGATACAGCGCCAGGATCACTTCGCAGTCTGAGCCGGTCTGAAACGCGTAGCGATCGCCGTACTCGGCGCGCAGCGCCTGATGGTTGTAAATTTCACCGTTAACAGCCAGCGCGTGCGTTTTTTTCTCGTTATACAGCGGCTGTGCGCCAGCGTTAACATCAACAATGGAGAGACGTTCATGAGCCAGAATCGCTTTATCGCTGGCGTATACGCCTGACCAGTCCGGACCGCGATGGCGCATCAGGCGGGACAATTCGAGTGCTTTTTTACGCAGTTCGCCCGCGTCAGTTTTAATATCCAGTACGCCAAAAATAGAACACATAACCTTCTCCGTTAACCCTGTTGCGTTGTGATGTTGCTTGCTTATGAAAATGCCGCAAAAGGGGGAGGGGGCGCAAGCGTTTTACCGATGAAAACGTAAAAAGTGCAATGGCAATTGCCGAATCTTAAAAAAAGAGTATGTGTTAAGCGATATTATTGATGATTTCTCAATGAAGGGCTGATTTCGTTAGATGAAGTGATGTTTTCAGACAGCAGAGATGAAGTGATGTTTTCAGACAGCAGAAATGAAAAACCACGCCCTGAGGCGTGGTTCTGAATCAAATAACGTCGATTTCGTCGACAGAGGGGTAAATCCAGCTTGGCCGAAACGGCATCGTATCAATGTCATCAAGCTGTGAAACGCCAGAAAGCACCAGGATGGTTTCAAGCCCCGCCTGGAAGCCAGCCAGAATATCGGTACGCAGGTTGTCGCCCACGATGACGGTTTCTTCTGAGTGTGCCTGCATCGTATTCAGTGCGGCGCGGATGATCCACGGGCTCGGTTTACCGACAACAAACGGCTTACGACCCGAGATTTTTTCGATACCGGCGCACAGCGCACCGCAGGCGGGATAAAAACCACGACCGTGCGTGTCCGGGTTGGTGGCGATAAAACGCGCACCGTTGGCGACAAAGTAGGCTGCCTTATGCATCATCTCCCAGTTAAAGGAGCGCGTTTCGCCCACGATGACAAAGTCCGGGTTCACGTCGGTGATGGTGAAGCCCGCTTTATACAGCTCGTGGATCAGCGCACCTTCACCAACGACATAGGCTTTTTTGCCTTCCTGACGCTTCAGGAAATCCGCGGTCGCCATCGCAGAGGTATAGAACACGCTGTCCGGGACGTTGACGCCTGCGGTAGCAAAGCGGTTTGCCAGATCCTGACCAGTCTGTGAAGGGTAGTTCGTGAGAAGAACCAGTGGCATTCCTTTGTCGATGATGCGGTGAAGAAACTCCGCAGCACCCGGCACGGCAACGTTGTCGTGCATCAGCACGCCGTCGATATCACAAATTACATTCTTAATGGTCATGGACAATCCGACATCAAAAAAAGAAGGCGTTACTATAAGGTCCGATCAGGATTCCAGCAAATGTTGCAGCAGGATCCCGTTGAGCATGGCACGTTTTACCAGGGCGAATGCGCCAATTGCCGAGCGGTGATCGAGCGTAGATCGCACCACCGGCAAATTCTGGCGAAATGCCTTCAGCGCCTGGGTATTGATGCAGCCTTCAATGGCGGGCAGTAACACTTTTTCGGCTTCAACGATCTCGCCGGCAATCACCACTTTCTGCGGATTAAACAGGTTGATGGCAATGGCGATGGTCTTACCCAGGTGGCGTCCTACCTGTTCGATCACTTCGCAGGCCAGCGCATCGCCTTTGTTTGCCGCTTTGCAGATGGCGCCGATCTTACAATCTTCCAGCGTGACGCGGCTCTGGTAACCCTGCTCCAGCAGATGGCGAACGCGATGTTCAATGGCGGCATTGGCGGCAACGGTTTCAAGACAGCCAAAGTTACCGCAGTGGCAGCGCTCGCCAAGCGGTTCCACCTGGATATGACCAATCTCGCCTACGTTACCGTTACGGCCAATAAAAATGCGGCCATTCGAGATGATGCCCGCACCTGTACCACGGTGAACGCGCACCAGAATAGAGTCTTCGCAGTCCTGGCTCGCACCAAAGTAGTGCTCCGCCAGCGCCAGCGAGCGAATATCGTGACCAACAAAGCAGGTCAGCTTGAAGCGCTTTTCCAGCGCCTCAACCAGCCCCCAGTTCTCTACCTTAATATGCGGCATGTAGCGAATAACGCCGCTTTCCGGGTCAACCAGGCCGGGCAAAATCACCGAGATGGCGATGAGTTCACGGATCTTGCGCTGACAGCTTTCGATGAAATGCGCAATGGTATTCAGCAACGCGTGTTCAAGCGTCTCCTGCGTGCGCTCAGGAAGGGGGTAGTGTTCTTCGGCAATGGCCTTGCTGCTCAGATCGTAGAGCGTAAGCGTGGTGTCATGACGTCCTAAGCGAACGCCAATGGCCTGAAAATTGCGGGTTTCCGTGACGATGGAAATCGCGCGGCGGCCCCCGGTGGAGGCCTGCTGATCGACTTCTTTGATCAGGCCGCGCTCAATGAGCTGACGTGTAATTTTTGTCACGCTGGCGGGAGCAAGCTGGCTTTGTTCGGCTATCTGAATGCGTGAGATTGGCCCGTGCTGGTCAATCAGGCGATAAACCGCCGCGCTGTTAAGTTGTTTAACGAGATCGACATTACCGATTTGAGCTTGTCCGCCTGGTGTCATACTTTTACTTACTCAGTGACGACCTCGTTACCATTAACGATGGTCTTAATAATTTTATAATCGTGTGTGAACGCCGTCAGGTTTGCAACCATACCTGGCGCAATACCGCCGAGCTGTTTATCGACGCCAATGGCGCGCGCCGGATAAAGCGTGGCCATGCGCAGCACTTCCTCAAGCGCGATGCCGCAATGTTCAACGAGGTTACGTACCCCTTCGATCATCGTCAGAGAAGAACCGCTCAGCGTGCCGTTCTCATCCACACACAGTCCATTCCGGTAGTATATTGTTTTACCAGCAAAAATGAACTGGTCAATATTCGCCCCTGCCGGAGCGGTAGCATCCGTCACAAGGCAGAGCTTGTCGCCTTTCAGGCGTTTGGCGTTGCGGATGTTGGTGTAATCGACATGCAAGCCGTCGGCGATAATGCCGCAGTAGACGTCTGGTTCATCCAGAATGGCGCCAACCAGTCCCGGTTCGCGGCCAGTAATATAGGGCATCGCGTTATAAAGGTGTGTGGCAAACGTAATGCCTGCGCGGAAACCGGCCTTCGCCTCTTTCAGCGTCGCGTTCGAATGGCCCGCAGACACCACAATCCCGGCGGCGGCCAGTTTGCTGATAACGTCCGTGCCGGTCATTTCCGGGGCCAGCGTTACTTTGGTGATCACATCGGCATTGGCGCACATGTAATCCACCAGCTCGGCATCCGGTTTGCGCACGTAGTTTGGGTTATGGGTGCCTTTCTTGACCATATTCAGCCATGGTCCTTCCAGGTGCAGGCCCAGCGCCTGATTCGGATGTTTTGCCAGGTATTCGCGCATGACGCGGATACCCTGTTTCATCAGGTCATCGCTGCTGGTGATCAGCGTTGGCAGATAGCTGGTGCAGCCCGATTTCTCGTTGGCTTTTTGCATGATTTCCAGCGTTTCAACCGATACCGCCTCTGCGGTATCGTTAAACTGGACACCGCCGCAGCCGTTAAGCTGTACGTCGATGAAACCGGGGGAGATTACTGCTCCATTGAGGGAACGCTGTTCGATCTCCGGCGGCAGTTCCGCCAGCGGGCAAACACGTTCAATCAGGCCATTGGCGATTACAATCGCATGGTCATCCAGAATTTCATGGCCGGTATAAATCCGACCGTGGGTTAAAGCGTACATATCGACCCCCGGTTAAAAAAAGCGACCGCCTCGGATAAAAGAGGCGGTTATTCAATTACAGACCTTTGATGTTCTCAGCTTCCAGCTCGTTGAAGTATTTCAGCGTTTTCACTTTCAGCTCCATGGTGGACGGTTCGTCACACACGACAACCGCTTTTGGATGCAGCTGTAAGCAGCTGATCGTCCACATATGGTTCACGTTGCCTTCAACGGCAGCCTGAAGCGCTTGCGCTTTCACCGCGCCCAGCACCAGAATCATCACTTCTTCGGCATCCAGCAGCGTGCCCACGCCTACGGTCAGCGCGTATTTAGGCACCTGATTGACGTCGCCGTCAAAGAAGCGGGAGTTAGCCACGCGCGTATCATGGGTCAGCGTTTTAATACGGGTACGGGAAGCCAGTGAAGATGCCGGTTCGTTGAACGCGATATGACCATCGTTGCCTACGCCGCCCATAAACAGGTGGATTTTACCGTAGGAACGGATTTTTTCTTCATACTGACGGCATTCTGCGTCAATATCAGGCGCGTTTCCATTCAGCAGGTTAATGTTTTCAGCCGGAATATCAACGTGATCGAAGAAATTACGGTGCATAAAGCTGTGGTAACTTTCCGGATGTTCCTTCGGCAGGCCGACATATTCGTCCATGTTGAAGGTCACAACGTGTTTAAAGCTAACCTGGCCCGCTTTGTGCATTTCAACCAGAGCTTTATACGCGGTCAGGGGCGTGCCACCGGTTGGAAGACCGAGAACGAAAGGACGATCGGCTGTTGGTTTGAACGCGTTGATGCGGTTAACGATATGACGAGCAGCCCATTTTCCGACTTGTTCAGCTGTTGCCAGGGGAATCAGTCTCATTATTCACCTCTAAAGTTTAAGTAAAAGTGGGCGGATGATTAGTGCAACCTGAACTAAGCGTAACCTGGAACCTTTCAGGCCGGATCAATCCGTCTTGATTTTTTGAATGATAAAATAAGTTTTCGTCGTTAGCCAGTGAAAGGGAGGGTTTAATACGATATTTGGTGACAATAATCACAAAAAATAGGTGTTTAATTTGCGATACGAATTAATTTTTCACACACTCACACTGCCAGTGAATCATCAACTGTATCTATCGTTCGTGACACAATAAAAACATAGTTTATGCGCGAGTCTTAACAAAGGGTCTCGTAGGGGGAATAGGATGAATATTTTAGGTTTTTTCCAGCGCCTCGGTAGGGCTTTGCAGCTCCCTATCGCCGTGCTACCGGTTGCAGCGTTGCTGCTGCGATTCGGGCAACCCGATCTTCTTAACGTGCCGTTTATCGCCCAGGCAGGCGGCGCAATTTTTGACAACCTGGCGCTGATTTTCGCCATCGGTGTGGCGTCAAGCTGGTCAAAAGACAGCGCTGGTGCCGCGGCACTGGCAGGGGCTGTCGGTTACTTCATCCTCACGAAAGCGATGGTAACCATCAACCCTGAAATCAATATGGGTGTGCTGGCAGGTATCATTACCGGCCTGGTGGGTGGCGCCGTGTACAACCGTTGGGCAGGTATCAAACTTCCTGACTTCCTGAGCTTCTTCGGCGGTAAACGTTTTGTGCCGATTGCGACGGGCTTTTTCTGTCTGATCCTCGCCGCCATCTTTGGCTACGTTTGGCCACCGGTGCAGCATGCTATCCATGCGGGTGGCGAGTGGATCGTGTCTGCGGGCGCAATGGGCGCGGGCATCTTCGGTTTCATTAACCGTCTGCTGATCCCAACCGGTCTGCATCAGGTACTGAACACCATCGCCTGGTTCCAGATTGGTGAGTTCACCAACGCGGCCGGCGCGGTATTCCACGGTGATATCAACCGCTTCTACGCAGGCGACGGCACCGCGGGCATGTTCATGTCTGGCTTCTTCCCAATCATGATGTTTGGTCTGCCTGGCGCGGCGCTGGCAATGTACCTGGCTGCGCCGAAAGCGCGTCGCCCAATGGTTGGCGGGATGCTGCTGTCCGTTGCGATCACCGCCTTCCTGACCGGCGTGACCGAGCCACTGGAATTCCTGTTCATGTTCCTGGCTCCGCTGCTGTATCTGATGCACGCGATCCTGACCGGTATCAGCCTGTTCGTCGCCACCCTTCTGGGTATCCATGCTGGCTTCTCCTTCTCCGCAGGCGCCATCGACTATGTGTTGATGTACAACCTGCCGGCGGCAAGCAGCAACGTCTGGATCCTGATGGTGATGGGCCTGATCTTCTTCGTTATCTACTTCGTTCTGTTCAGCGCGGTTATTCGTATGTTTAACCTGAAGACGCCGGGCCGCGAAGATACGAAAGATGATGTTGTGACCAGTGAAGCCAACAGCAATACCGAAGAGGGTTTAACCCAGCTGGCAACCAACTACATTGCCGCTGTGGGTGGCACCGACAACCTGAAAGCGATCGATGCCTGTATTACCCGTCTGCGTCTGACCGTAGGTGACTCCGCGCGCGTGAGCGATGCAATGTGCAAACGCCTGGGTGCGTCTGGTGTGGTGAAACTGAACAAACAAACCATCCAGGTTATCGTGGGTGCGAAAGCCGAATCTATCGGCGATGAAATGAAAAAAGTGGTTGCCCGTGGGCCGGTCGCTGCCGCCTCAACGGATAACGCGGCAGTGGCTGACGCGCCGGTTGCAAAACCGCAGGCTGTGCCAAACGCGGTGACCATCGCTGCGCTGGTTTCTCCGGTGACAGGTGACGTTGTTGCGCTTGAGCAGGTGCCTGACGAAGCGTTCGCCAGCAAAGCGGTCGGTGACGGCGTGGCGGTGAAACCAACGGACAAAACCGTGGTCTCTCCGGCTGCCGGTACTATCGTGAAAATCTTCAACACCAACCACGCGTTCTGCCTGGAAACGGAAAAAGGCGCGGAGATCGTTGTCCATATGGGTATCGATACCGTTGCGCTGAACGGTCAGGGCTTTACTCGTCTGGTGGAAGAGGGTGCTGAAGTGGCGGCAGGTCAGCCGATTCTGGAAATGGATCTGGACTTCCTGAATGCCAACGCGCGCTCCATGATAAGCCCGGTCGTGTGCAGCAACATCGACGACTTCAGCGGTCTGGTGATCCAGGCGCAGGGTCAGGTGGTTGCAGGCCAGACGCCACTGTATGAGATTAAAGGCAAGTAATCGCTCCTGAGTAGAGTTATGCCTTTAGCGGCGGGGGATATCCTCCGCCGCTTTTTTTTGCAGCAATTGCCCCCATTATTTTCTTCCGGGACGTTTTAAGGGTTGTCACTACGTCCGGCTTATAAGATCATATGCCGTTATACGTTGTTTACGCTTTGAGGAATCCACGATGAGTGAGGCAGAAGCCCGCCCGAGTAACTTTATTCGTCAGATCATCGATGAAGATCTGGCCAGTGGTAAGCACACCACAGTCCACACGCGTTTCCCGCCGGAGCCAAATGGCTACCTGCACATTGGTCACGCCAAATCGATCTGCCTGAACTTTGGTATTGCGCAAGATTACCAGGGGCAGTGCAACCTGCGTTTCGATGACACCAACCCAGTAAAAGAAGACATCGAATACGTTGAGTCGATTAAAAACGACGTGCAATGGCTGGGCTTCAACTGGTCTGGCGATATCTGCTACTCCTCAGACTATTTCGATCAGCTGTATGCCTATGCGGTTGAACTGATTAACAAAGGTCTGGCATACGTCGACGAATTGTCTGCTGACGAAATCCGTGAATACCGCGGTACGCTGACTCAGCCTGGTAAAAACAGCCCGTTCCGCGATCGTAGCGTGGAAGAGAACCTGGCGCTGTTTGAAAAAATGCGTGCCGGTGGCTTCGAAGAAGGTAAAGCGTGTCTGCGTGCCAAAATCGATATGGCGTCTCCTTTCATCGTGATGCGCGATCCGGTGCTGTACCGCATTAAGTTCGCTGAACACCACCAGACCGGTAACAAGTGGTGCATCTACCCGATGTACGACTTCACCCACTGCATCAGCGATGCGCTGGAAGGCATTACGCACTCTCTGTGCACGCTGGAATTCCAGGACAACCGTCGTCTGTACGACTGGGTGCTGGATAACATCACCATTCCTGTTCATCCGCGTCAGTACGAGTTCTCTCGTCTGAACCTGGAATACACCGTGATGTCCAAGCGTAAGCTGAACCTGCTGGTCACCGACAAGCACGTTGAAGGCTGGGACGACCCGCGTATGCCGACCATCTCTGGCCTGCGTCGTCGTGGCTACACCTCGGCGTCCATTCGTGAGTTCTGCAAACGTATTGGCGTTACCAAGCAGGACAACACCATCGAAATGGCGTCTCTGGAATCCTGCATTCGCGAAGACCTGAACGAAAACGCGCCGCGCGCGATGGCAGTGATCGATCCAGTGAAACTGGTCATCGAAAACTATCCGCAGGGTGGAAGCGAACTGGTCTCGATGCCTAACCATCCGAACAAACCGGAAATGGGCACCCGCGACGTGCCGTTCAGCGGTGAAATCTGGATCGATCGCGCCGACTTCCGCGAAGAAGCGAACAAGCAGTACAAGCGTCTGGTGCTGGGCAAAGAAGTGCGTCTGCGTAACGCCTATGTGATCAAAGCCGAGCGCGTAGAGAAAGATGCGGAAGGTAACATCACGACCATCTTCTGTACGTACGACGCAGAGACGCTGAGTAAAGATCCGGCGGATGGCCGTAAAGTGAAAGGTGTGATCCACTGGGTGAGCGCGCAGCATGCGCTGCCGGTTGAGATCCGTCTCTACGATCGTCTGTTCAGCGTACCTAACCCAGGCGCTGCGGAGGACTTCCTGGCGGTTATCAACCCTGAGTCGCTGATTATCAAGCAGGGGTATGCCGAGCCGTCTCTGAAAGCCGCTGAAGCCGGTAAAGCGTTCCAGTTTGAACGTGAGGGTTACTTCTGCCT
Organism: Enterobacter sp. MGH 33; assembly: GCF_000534535.1. Lineage (NCBI taxonomy): Bacteria > Pseudomonadati > Pseudomonadota > Gammaproteobacteria > Enterobacterales > Enterobacteriaceae > Enterobacter > Enterobacter sp. MGH 33. Next base: position 1,652,911 of record NZ_KI973212.1, read on the forward strand.
GGACAGCCGTTACAGCACGGCGGAAAAACCGGTATTTAACCGTACCGTCGGTCTGCGTGATACCTGGACTAAGATCGGCGAATAATCACGCTGGCATGGTCAATGAGAAACAAACGCCGCATAATGCGGCGTTTTTTTATTTAACGATCATGTCGTTAAGCATCGGGATGATGAATTAAAGCCAACATTCCAGGTCAATGTGGTGCTACTTATTTTATTTAAAAAAGTTTGTTGTTTTCCAAAAACAGAAACGCTGAAAAATATATTCACAATATCAATGTTACTTACTGAAAATTAGCGTATTCCCCCGCCAGTACTTGCTTCCCGGTAAATGTTACAAAGCACTACGAAATATGTGCTCTTCGTCATAATCCTGACTTTTGCCTGATTAAAAGCATTGATAATTCGCGTCGCGAAAAATAACCTAAAGACGGTAGTTAATTCGAGGGTATTTCTGACTACCCCTGACCACTTGGTCTTTTCTGTTTTTCGCCGTTTAAGGCGTTTTAATTCGTCAAAGAGGAATAATCTATGCGTACGTTCAGTGGCAAACGTAGTGCGCTGGCGCTGGCTATCGCCGGTGTGACAGCAATGTCGGGCCTGGTGGTTGCGCCAGAGGCAAAAGCAGCAGGTTTCATCGAAGATTCCACCCTCACGGGCGGTATTTATTACTGGCAGCGTGAGCGTGACCGTAAAGACGTCACTGAAGATAAATACAAAACCAACCTTTCTCACTCGACCTGGAACGCTAACCTTGATTTCCAGTCGGGATATGCCGCCGATATGTTCGGGATCGATATTGCAGCGTTCACCGCAATTGAAATGGCCGAAAATGGCGACAGCGGCCATCCGAACGAAATTGCGTTCTCCTCCAGCAATAAAGCCTACGACGAAGACTGGTCCGGCGATAAAAGCGGAATCAGCCTGTATAAAGCGGCTGCAAAATTCAAATATGGTCCGGTCTGGGCGCGTGGAGGTTATATCCAGCCAACCGGCCAGACGCTGTTAGCACCGCACTGGAGCTTTATGCCAGGTACCTATCAGGGTGCGGAAGCCGGTGCTAATTTTGACTACGGCGATGCGGGGGCGTTGAGCTTCTCCTATATGTGGACCAACGAGTACAAAGCGCCGTGGCACATTGAGATGGACAAGTTCTATCAGAATGATAAAAAAACCAAAGTTGATTATCTCCACTCGCTGGGGGCGAAGTACGACTTCAAAAACGATCTGGTGCTGGAAGCTGCTTTTGGTCAGGCTGAAGGCTATATCGATCAGTACTTTGCTAAAGCCAGCTACAAATTTGATATCGCGGGTAGCCCGCTGAGCACCAGCTATCAGTTCTACGGTACGCGCGACAAAGTCAGTGATGGCAGCGTAAATGATATCTATGACGGCACCGCGTGGTTACAGGCGTTGACCTTCGGCTACAAGGTAGGTCAGGTTGATTTACGTCTGGAGGGAACATGGGTCAAGGCAGAAGGGCAGCAGGGCTACTTCCTGCAACGTATGACGCCAACCTACGCCTCTTCCAATGGTCGTCTGGATATCTGGTGGGATAACCGCTCTGACTTCAACGCCGACGGCGAAAAGGCGGTCTTCTTCGGCGCAATGTATGACCTGAAGAACTGGAACCTGCCTGGCTGGGCAGTGGGTGCGTCCTACGCGTACGCCTGGGACGCGAAGCCAGCAGATATGGCTACGCCAGACGCCTACTACGATCCGAATTACCGTCTGAAAGAGTCTTCATACAGTCTGGATGCGATTTACACCCTTCAGGAGGGCCGTGCGAAAGGCACGATGTTCAAACTGCACTTCACCCAGTATGACAACCACTCCGATATCCCGAGCTACGCGGGCGGTTACGGCAACATCTTCCAGGATGAACGTGACGTGAAATTCATGGTCATTGCGCCATTCACAATCTTCTGATGAATACGCAGGCGGGCGAAATCCCGCCTGCATGGAGACTGCATATGATGAAAAAAATGGTAATCGTTGCGCTGCTGGCATCGGGGCTGGTGGCGTGTGCGCAGGATCAGGCGCAGAAAGAAGACTCCCGTCTGAAGGAGGCGTATAGCGCCTGCATCAATACAGCACAAGGATCGCCAGAGAAGATTGAAGCCTGCCAGAGCGTGCTGAATGTGCTGAAAAAAGAGAAAGCGCATGAGCAGTTTGCGACGCAGGAAAATGTTCGCGTGATGGATTACCAGGCCTGTATCCAGGCGCGGAAAAGCGGTAACGATCAGGAAGTGGCGAAGCGTTGCGATAAGATCTGGGACGAGATTCGCAATAACAATAAATAAGTTGCTTTATGCCCGGTGGCGCTGCGCTTACCGGGCCTACAACGGTGTCACAGCCCGTAGGCCCGGTAAGCGCAGCGCCACCGGACTTTTTTCAGGCAAAAAAAAGCCAACCTTACGGCTGGCTCAGAGTATGAACACGATATTATTTCGCGTCGTGCGCGTGGTCGTCTTCGCGGCAATCGCCTTCAGCGCAGTGACCGTACAGGTACAGGCTGTGGTTGGTCAGGCGGATGCCATGACGGGCGGCGATTTCACGCTGGCGTGATTCAATGGAATCATCGCTAAATTCAATGACCTTGCCACAGTCGAGGCAGATCAGGTGATCGTGGTGATGCTGCTGAGTCAGCTCGAACACGGATTTACCGCCTTCGAAATTATGACGAGTAACAATGCCCGCGTCATCAAACTGGTTCAGCACACGATAGACGGTTGCCAGCCCAATCTCTTCACCCATATCGATAAGACGCTTATAAAGGTCTTCCGCACTGACATGGTGATTGTCTGGCCCCTGAAGCACTTCAAGGATTTTTAACCGAGGAAGCGTTACTTTCAGGCCAGCTTTCTTTAATGCGGTATTGTTGTCAGTCATGCGGAATCTGTCCTGTTGCTAAACGATTCACTTCAAAAGAAGAAGTGACAGAAAATGCACTTGGGATAATGCGTCTCATTATAGAACTGCCATGGCTAAATGAAAACTGCAAGTCTCAAGCAAAGTATGCTTATAAAAACGTGGTATCACCAACAAACTTGTTCGATGGCACCCACTTTTTACCAGGGGGATATTGTACAGGTCTGGGCGAAAAAGTTAAAAGTTTGTAGCAATTAATTTAATCGGTTTTACCTGGAAAACGGGCGCAACCGGAGTTGCGCCGCAGGGATATCAGGCGTTAAGGATATCGTCCAGGTTCAGCTCTTCACGAACCTGCTTAACCCATTTTTCTACACGCTCAGCGGTCAGCTCTGGCTGACGGTCTTCATCAATGGCCAGGCCAACGAAGTGATCGTCATCTGCCAGACCTTTGGACGCTTCGAAATGGTAACCCGCCGTTGGCCAGTGACCGACGATCGCCGCACCGCGTGGCTCAATGATGTCGCGAATAGTGCCCAGCGCATCACAGAAATACTCAGCATAGTCTTCCTGATCGCCACAGCCAAACAGGGCAACCAGCTTGCCGTTGAAGTCTACTTCTTCCAGCGTCGGGAAGAAATCGTCCCAGTCACACTGTGCTTCACCGTAGTACCAGGTCGGGATGCCCAGCAGCAGGATGTCATAGCCCTCGAGATCTTCTTTGCTGCTCTTGGCGATGTCATGCACATCAGCAACGTCTTTACCGAGCTGTTTTTGAATGTTTTTTGCGATATTTTCAGTATTGCCGGTATCACTGCCAAAGAAAATGCCGATGATTGCCATGAGTAAAATAACCTCTTGAAACTTAATGGTATGGTGGCGCAAATTGTCCACGGATAAGGGCAATAATAGCAGAACAGGCAACCCTGCGGAAACAGCTATCACGCAGGACTGCACTCTGTGCTACATGAAAAAGGTAATATTGGGGATTTTCTGACTCACGCCTTGCCGCGTAACGTCTCAAGCTGGGCGATCAGCATCTCTTCGATCAGTTCGCTGCGGCTGATGTTGCGCGCGTCAGCTAACTCGTTAAGCGCATCGACGGCATCGGCATTCAGCTTCAGTTCGACACGCTTAAGCCCACGATTTTTATCGCGTTTAAGCTGGTTGCGTTTATTGATACGCAGCTGTTCATCGCGCGAAAGCGGATTCGTTTTCGGTCGTCCCGGTCGACGCTCATTCGCGAACAGATCTAGTGTCGTACGGTCCGTTTGTTCTTTGGCCATGATTCTGAGACTTCGGGGGAAACACGCCGCCCTGCTAATGCCCGGGCGATAAGCGCGCCATCATACATCACCCAAATCCACACGCCAACGACTGGAAGCCCGTCGTCTTCCGGTCGCTGGCTTTTTAATCAATTCGCTGTATCAGTAAGATAGCGGCGAATGGCGCGCAGGACGGCATCCGGTTTTTCCGCGTGTACCCAGTGCCCGGCACCCGCAATAACGTGAGCGCGAGCCTGCGGGAATTGCGCCAGCAGCGTGTCACGGTATGCATCAGTGACGTAAGGGGAGTTGCCGCCGCGAATAAAAAGGGTAGGGTGCGGCCAGGCGGGGACGGTTTCCCAGCCCACAATATGCGAATACTGATCCCACAATACCGGGACGTTAAAGCGCCATTGTCCGTCAACAAACGATTTCAGCAGGAACTGGACCACGCCTTCCTCATCAAGATGCTCACGCATAACGGCAGCCGCCTGCTGGCGGGTTGCGACACCCGCTTCGGTGACCGCATTGATGGCGGCAAAAATCTCATCGTGACGGCGAACGTCGTAATTGACGGGCGCAACGTCGATGACCACCAGCCCGGAAATTCGCTCAGGGGCCAGCGCAGTGAGCGCCATCACCGCTTTGCCGCCCATTGAATGCCCGATAAGCGTCGCTTTCTGGATATTATTCGCATCGAGGGTGTCCCGCAGATCCTGCGCCATGGCTGCGTAGGTCATCTCCTCCGAGCGCCCAGAAAGACCGTGATTGCGCATATCAACCTGGAGGATCGCGTGATCGGCCACTAAATCGCGCGCAAGCACACCCAGATTATCCAGGCTACCAAACAGGCCGTGAACCAGTACGATGGGAGAATTATTGTTCGGCGATTGTGCAGTTTGCGCTCGGGTATTCAATTTCATGGCAAAGTTCTTTTTTTAGGTTTGTCAGGTTAGGGTATCATGTTGACCATTCTGCCGCCCGGGGGCAAGGATCCAGTTTAATCTGACTTTTGCCGCCAACCTGGTTTGACGCTATCCGCTGTTGGGATTTGACCTTATAATCTCAACGACTTGTATTCAGATAAGATATCGCACTGGATTAAGATGAAAACAATCGAAGTTGATGACGAACTCTATCAGTATATTGCCAGCCAGACGCGGCATATTGGGGAGAGCGCGTCCGACATTTTACGGCGCATGCTCAAAATTTCCGCCGCCTCACAGCCCACTCCTGTCACTAAAGATGTCGTGTCTCAGCCGAGCGTTGTTGCACAAGTAAAACCTGCCGTCATGCCGGCAAAAGACAAAGTGCGAGCGATGCGCGAGCTGCTGCTGTCCGATGAATATGCCGAGCAGAAAAAGGCGGTTAACCGCTTTATGCTGGTGCTGTCTACACTTTACTCACTGGATAACAACGCATTTGCAGAAGCGACAGAGTCGCTGCACGGTCGCACGCGCGTTTACTTCGCAGGCGACGAGCAGACCCTGCTGCAAAATGGCAACCAAACCAAACCCAAACACGTTCCCGGTACACCATACTGGGTGATCACCAACACCAATACGGGCCGTAAGTGCAGCATGATCGAACATATCATGCAGTCCATGCAGTTCCCGGCGGAATTGATCGAAAAGGTTTGCGGTACAATTTAACCCTTGCATCAGAAGGACCAGGCAATGGCAAATCACAGCCGTGCAGGACAACCTGCACAACAACGCGATTTGATTAACGTCGCTCAACTGACCGCGCAGTACTACGTGCTGAAGCCGGTGGTGGGCAACGCAGAACACGCAGTGAAGTTTGGTACATCTGGCCACCGCGGTAGTGCGGCGCGCCACAGCTTTAACGAACCGCACATTCTGGCCATTGCTCAGGCCATCGCGGAAGAGCGCGCCAAAAATGGCGTCACCGGTCCGTGCTATGTAGGGAAAGATACCCACGCCCTGTCTGAACCTGCTTTTATCTCCGTGCTGGAAGTGCTGGCGGCGAACGGCGTAGACGTGATTGTTCAGGAGAACAACGGTTTTACGCCAACGCCAGCGGTTTCTAACGCTATTCTGGTACACAACAAAAAAGGTGGCGCGCAGGCTGACGGCATTGTGATCACCCCGTCCCACAACCCACCGGAAGATGGCGGCATCAAGTACAACCCACCTAACGGTGGCCCGGCGGATACCAACGTCACGAAAGTGGTGGAAGATCGTGCCAACGCGTTACTGGCTAACGGTCTGAACGGTGTGAAACGCATCTCGCTGGATGAAGCCATGGCCTCCGGCCACGTGAAAGAGCAGGATCTGGTGCAGCCGTTCGTGGAAGGGCTGGCGGATATCGTCGATATGGCCGCTATCCAGAAAGCCGGTCTGAAGCTGGGCGTGGATCCACTGGGCGGCTCCGGTATTGAATACTGGAAACGCATTGCCGAGCACTACAAGCTGGATCTGACCATCGTGAACGATCACGTCGATCAGACCTTCCGCTTTATGCACCTGGACAAAGACGGCGCGATCCGTATGGACTGCTCCTCCGAATGCGCAATGGCTGGCCTGCTGGCGCTGCGCGACAAGTTCGATCTGGCGTTTGCCAACGACCCGGACTACGACCGCCACGGTATCGTCACCCCGGCAGGGCTGATGAACCCGAACCACTACCTGGCTGTTGCAATCAATTATCTCTTCCAGCACCGTCCGCAGTGGGGCAAAGAGGTCGCGGTGGGTAAAACGCTGGTCTCTTCCGCTATGATTGACCGTGTGGTCGACGCGCTGGGTCGCAAGCTGGTGGAAGTGCCGGTGGGCTTTAAGTGGTTTGTTGATGGTCTGCACGACGGCAGCTTCGGCTTTGGCGGTGAAGAGAGCGCGGGGGCATCCTTCCTGCGCTTCGACGGCACCCCATGGTCAACCGATAAAGACGGCATCATCATGTGCCTGCTGGCGGCGGAAATCACCGCGGTCACCGGTAAGAACCCGCAGGAACATTACAACGAGCTGGCGGAACGTTTTGGTGCGCCAAGCTATAACCGTATTCAGGCTAGCGCCACGTCTGCGCAAAAAGCAGCTCTGTCAAAACTCTCTCCGGAGATGGTCAGTGCCAGTACCCTGGCAGGTGACCCGATCACCGCGCGTCTGACGGCGGCGCCGGGTAACGGCGCATCCATCGGCGGCCTGAAAGTGATGACCGAAAACGGCTGGTTCGCCGCGCGTCCATCCGGTACGGAAGATGCGTACAAAATCTATTGCGAAAGTTTCCTCGGCGCTGAGCACCGTCAGCAGATTGAGAAAGAAGCGGTAGAGATTGTCAGCGAAGTGCTGAAAAACGCGTAAGTGCGGTTTGTGTGCCGGGCGGCACTGCGTTTGCCCGGCCTACAACAGCGATCGTAGGCCCGGTAAGCGTTAGCGCCACCGGGCTTTTTTTAGCTATGTTTGTTCTTCAATTCAAATCTCGGCGACACCAGACCGTACAGCGTCCAGCCCATGAATGTCACCATCGCCCCATACAGCATCGCCTCCTGACCGGACGAGTAGAGCGCATAGAAGCTGTAAATCGCCCCAATCAGCGCCACGATATTGGCCGCCCGGGCTTTGCGCGGATCCACCTTCGCCACCTTCTGAATAATCACCAGCGCCGCCATCGACAGAATGTACGGAATGATGTTCGTCACCACCGCCAGGTTGACCAGCACGTTAAACTGGCTGTTCAGCGACGGGCTAATGGTCATCAGCGACAATCCGCTCTGGAAGATGACAATCGCCAGCATACCCTGCACCGGTGCATCCGCTTTGGTGACGCGGGAGAAGATTTTCGGGAAATAACCTTCGTCAGCGGAAGATTTGAATACCTGGGCGATGGTGAACTGCCAGCCCAGCAGCGAGCCGCAGCAGGACATCACCATCAGTCCCATGATCACTTTCCCTACCTCCGGCGTAAACATCTGCGCAAACGCCAGTCCGAACGGCGCCGTGGAGTTAGCCAGATCCATGTTGGGCACAATTCCCGCAATCACGTTGGTTGAGACGATATAGATCACCGCCGCCCCCAGCGTCCCGCCGAGTACCGCGATCGGCACATTTTTCTCCGGGTTTTCCACCACTTCCGCATTCGCACAGGCCGACTCCAGCCCGAGGAAGGCCCACAGCGTCATGGCGATGGACGATCCCACGGCGGTGAAGAACGGTACGTGATGCGGATTCCAGGAATTGGCGTACAGCGACGGGCTGAACCAGAACCAGCCGATGATGCACAGGCCGACAACCGGGATGATGACGCCCCAGACGGTGATGCTGCTGAGCTGTCCGGTGATGCGCGCGCCGCCAAAGTTAGCGACGGTGCAGATCCAGAGCACGCCGATGGTCGCCAGCCCAATTTGCACCGGGGTCAGCGTCGCGCCAAACAGCTCTGTGCCGTAACCGACAGCGGAAATGGCAATCGCCACATTGGCGATCAGCAGCGACACGCCATAGGTATAGTTCGCCATAAAGTTACCGGACTTACCAAACGCATATTCGGCATAGCCACCCATCCCGCCGGACTTGCGGCTAAACATGCCGCACTTGGCAAACGCCCACGCCAGCGCCATCGAACCCACGGCGGTAACAAGCCAGGAGATAATCGAAATCGTCCCCACTTCAGCGAGCTTGGTGGGGAGCATGATGATCCCCGAACCCATCATATTCACCATGGTGAGAATAGTGAGTTGCACCACGCCCATCTTGTTGGCCTTACTCATAATTTTTCTCCTTTCAGCAGCGATGGCTGAGCGGCAGGTTGTTTGATGACGTAGCAGCGCACCTGTTTGCGACCGTCACACTCCTCGACGTAAACCCCCTGTAACTCCGGCGCAAAACCCGGCAGCAGATTGATCCCGTCTTCCAGCGCGGCGAAATAGCGCAGCACGGAACCGCCCCAGACTTCTCCCGGCACCACGCACAACACCCCCGGTGGGTAAGGCAGCGCGCCTTCCGCGGCGATACGTCCTTCCGCGTCGCGCAGGGACACCAGCTCGACCTCACCGCGCAGATAGGCATAGTTCGCCTCCTGCGGGTTCATCATGACGCGTGGGAAGTGAGACTTGCGGAACATCTCTTTTTGCAGTTGCTTCACGTTATGGCGGGCGTAGAGGTCATGCATCTCCTGACAAATCTGACGCAGGGTATAATCCGCATAACGTTCCGGATGTTGCTTATAAAGAGAGGGCAGAACCTCTTTCAGCGGCACATCGCTCTGGAGCAGTTTTTCGAAGCGCACCAGCTGGGCGACGAGCTGCTGCAATTTGCCCATGTCCTCCGCCGGGGTGAGCAGGAACAGAATGGAATTGAGGTCGCATTTTTCCGGCACGATACCGTTTTCACGCAGGAAGTTGGCGAGGATGGTGGCGGGCACGCCGAAATCATCGTACTCACCGGTGCGGGCGTTGATGCCCGGCGTAGTCAGCAGCAGTTTGCAGGGATCGATAAAATACTGATGCTCGGCATATCCCTCAAAGGCGTGCCAGCGTTCGCCCGGAACGAAATGGAAGAAGCGCAGATCGGTAGCAATCTCTGCCGTATCCCAGCTTTCCCATGGACGGCCATCCACCGTCTCCGGCACGAACGGACGAATAAACTGACAGTTCTGAAGGATCAGTTTCCGCGCTTCAATACCCGTCACCACGCAGTCCATCCACATGTTGCGCCCACTTTGCCCCTCGTGCATGCGGGCGTTGATATCCAGGGCGGCAAACAGCGGATAAAACGGGCTGGTGGAGGCGTGCATCATAAAGGCGTTGTTGAGGCGTTTATGCGGGACATAGCGCGGCTGGCCTTTTATGTGGCTGTCCTTCTTATGGATTTGCGAGGTTTGCGAGAAGCCCGCCTGCTGCTTATGCACCGACTGGGTCACCAGAATGCCCGGATCGTTTTCGTTCAGCTCCAGCAGCAGCGGCGAGCAGTCGGCCATCATCGGGATAAACTGCTCGTAACCCACCCAGGCGGAGTCAAACAGAATGTAATCGCACAGGTGACCAATCTTATCCACCACCTGACGGGCGTTATAAATGGTACCGTCGTAGGTGCCCAGCTGGATCACCGCCAGACGGAACGGACGTTCATCCCGCGCACGGCCAGGCGCGACCTCTGACACCAGCTCCCGCAGGTAGCTCTCGTCGAAACAGTGTGCGTCGATACCGCCGATAAATCCGTACGGGTTGCGCGCCGTTTCCAGATACACCGGCGTCGCGCCCGCCTGTAACAGCGCCCCGTGGTGATTAGATTTATGGTTATTGCGATCGAACAGCACCAGATCGCCTGGCGTGAGCAGGGCATTGAGCACCACCTTGTTGGAAGAGGAGGTGCCGTTCAGCACGAAGTAGGTTTTATCCGCATTAAAGACTTTTGCCGCATGCTGCTGGGCGATGCATGGCGCGCCTTCGTGGATCAGCAGATCGCCCATTGCCACGTCGGCATTGCACAGATCGGCGCGGAAAAGCGTTTCGCCAAAGAAATCGACAAACTGGTTTCCGGCCGGATGGCGGCGGAAGAACTGGCCTCCCTGATGTCCGGGGCAGTCAAACGCGCTGTTCCCCTGCTGGACGTAATCGACCAGCGCGCGGAAGAACGGCGGGCGGAGCTGGGTTTCGTACTTCTGCGCAGCCGCTTCAAGCTGGCGTCCGTAGTACGCATTGCTGGTGTCGGAGTACTCAAAAACGCCGTGAATACGCGACAGAAATTCAGCCGGAACCCTTTCTTCTTTATGCGTGGCAATAAACACCGGGATGCCGAATCCCGTGGCTTCTATTTCTTCTATGGCGCCATTGAAAATATCGCTGACGGCCAGAACCACGGCTGCCACATCAATATAATCTGATGCGGTGATATCCACGATGTCGCGCGAAGTGGTAAAGCATTCAGGGCAGGCACGGCTGACGGCAATTTTTAACGTTTTCATCTTTATCTCTTTATTTCAGGCAATATGGGGCCCTCGACTTCTTGCGGTAAAGAAATCGATTATTTCCGGAAAAAAAAGCAAAGCGTGTCCGCTGATACGAAATCAGTTAATTGCTTTTTTGCTGAGTAGAATTCAGTCCGCCCGGTTGCGGAGAATCTGAATCACAAGGAATGAGCGCAGGTGTTCACAGGCAACAGCCTGTAAAATAGCGTTTTTCAGGATAACCTGTAAGCAGATGCGCCAGAAGTCGAAGGACTACCGGGCGTTAAAGAGATGAAAGTCAAAACAGTTACGGTGGGCAAACATCATGATATGTGTTGTCCGCCTTATATGGGGCATTAAACGATTATTGTTTTCCATGTTCAGTTTCCTTTCAGTAATTGAAAGCATGGTCATTTTATCCAGGAAAAAGGGATTAACTGTGAAACAGATCACCAATAACCGATCATTTCAGAAATAATTAGTCGTTTTGAGTGAATAACGCAGATCAAAATGCTGTTTTGTTGGTATGGTGTTAAATTGATGTTTTATTTGTGTTTAAGGTAGGCGAATATAGCCATGAAAATACTCTCATCGTTATTTTCATGGCTATATTCAGGCTGGTATGTTATTTATTTAAAATTAAAGTGAATACTTATTCAGATCATAAACCGATATCCGATACCGGTTTCTGTTAATAAATGACGAGGACGCGCAGGATCGGCTTCAAGTTTCTGGCGAAGGTGTCCCATATAAATGCGCAAATAGTGACTATGTTCGACAGCATTCGGTCCCCAGACCTGGCTTAACAGCTGCCGCTGCGTTAACACTTTTCCGTGGTTATTGAGCAGCACGGCCAGCAGACGAAATTCGATAGGCGTAAGGTGGATCTCTTCTTCCCCCCGCACGATACGGCGGGCAGCAAGATCGACGCGGATATCGCCAAAGGCGTACACCGGATCGGAAGGGGACGTGGCACTGTGTCGACGCAGCGCCACACGAAGCCGGGCCTGTAACTCGCCAATGCCAAACGGTTTGATCAGATAATCATCCGCTCCGGCATCCAGCGCGGCGATTTTATCCGTCTCTTCGGTGCGGGCAGAGAGCACCAGAATGGGCATCTGGCTCCACTGACGCACCTCACGAATAAAATCGATGCCGTCGCCATCCGGAAGTCCCAGATCCAGGATCACCAGATCTGGCTTGCGGGTGGCGGCTTCAATTAACCCCCGTTGAAGCGTACCGGCTTCATGCACGCGCAAGCCGTCGCCTTCCAGCGCGGTACGCAGAAATCGGCTGATAGCGAGCTCATCTTCAACAATCAGAACGTTAATCACAAATCCTCTGGTAATTCATCAAGTTCTGGTGGGGTTTCAAGAGGAAGTGTAACACAAAAGCGTGCCCCACCTTCCGGGCGGTTCTCTGCGGAAATGGTGCCACCATGCACGTCGACAATCGCCTGGCAGATCGCCAGACCCAGCCCAACGCCCGGAATGGCGGATTCCTTATTACCGCGCGCAAATTTTTCGAATATGGCGCGCTCCTGACCGGCCGGAATACCCGGCCCGTTATCCCAGACGTCGAGCCGCAGCACACGTTTATCCACCCTGGCAGCAATCCCCAGCCGGGCCTTTGTCCCGGCGTATTTAGCCGCGTTTTCCAGCAGATTAATCAGCACGCGCTCAAACAGCGGGCCATCCACATGGATTAACGTCAGGGGTTCCGGCATGTCCAGCTCAATATGGCGCCCGCCGAGACCCGGCTCCAGCATCTTCAGCGCACTGCCGACAACCTCCTCAAGGGTGAGCCACTCTTTTTTGAGGTTAAACCCGCCGGACTGAATGCGCGCCATGTCCAGCAGGTTGTTCACCAGGCGCGTGGTATTCAGCACGTGCTGGCGAATTTCGCTGGCCTGCATCGCGTGCTTTGATCCTTCCGCCGCCAGATCCAGCGTCAGAATTTCGGACTGGCCAAACAGCACGGTAAGCGGGGTGCGCAAATCGTGAGACAGCGCTGCCAGCAGCGAATTGCGAATACTTTCGCGCTCGCTTGCCAGCCGCGCCTGCTCTTCGCTGGCGGTGAGCGCCAGCCGTTCAAGGGCGCTGGCGACCAGCAGGGTGAAGGTTTCCAGCAGGCGCTGCTGCTCTGGGATCATCAGCTGACGCAGGTTAGACGGCTCGACGATGACCAGCCCGTGATTTTTATCCGCGCTGCGCAGCGGCAGGATCTGGTAAGGCACGCCGGGCAGAGTGTCGGTGCCGGCGCCGGCAGGTAACCCCTTATCGAAACTCCAGCGGGCAATCGCTTCATCCCAGGGCGTCATCCCCGAAGGGGAGGTCAGCGGGCGAAGGCGCCCCTGTTCGTCGGGGAGCAAAATCAGGTTACTGGCATGAAAGGTCGAACGGATAAACTGCTCGCTGGTCTGCACGATATCCCGCTGCGTGCGGCCAACCGCCAGCGATTTTGACATTTCATACAGATGGCGCGTGCGCTGCTCGCGATAGCGGGCAATGCGTGCCTGGTAGCGTACGCCTGCCGTCAGATTCCCGATCACCAGCCCGACGGTAAGCATCACGGCAAAGGTCAGAATGTACTGCACGTCCGAGACAGCAAGCGTCCCGCGCGGAGCGATAAAAAAAAGGTCGAAGCTGATGACGTTGATCACCGTTGCCAGCACCGACGGCCAGCGGCCATAAAAGAGCGCGACCACAACGACGCCGAGCAGATAAATCATGACCAGATTGGCGGCGTCGAAGGCGATGAGCCACTGGCTGGCAATCACCGTAATCAGGGCGCAAAGGACCACGGCCACCAGGCAACCCCGGATCTGAATGCGCCATTTATCGCCAAAGGTGCGAGCATCCGGCGTACGGTTGGGCAGAGGGGCGGGCTTGTCATCCAGCGCGACGATGACTAAATCAAGATCCGGCGCGCGGCGGGCCAGCCTGTCGGCAAAAGATTCGCGGCTAAACCAACGGCGATGCTGTCGACGACCAATGACAATCTTGCCCAGGTTGTGCTCGCGCGCGTAGCGCAGAATGGCTTTATCTTCCTGCGGTTCGGAAAGGGTGGCGGTTTCGGCACCCAGCTCCTGCGCCAGCCGCAGCGCGCTCAAAATGGCGCGACGCTGATTTTCTGGCAGACCATGCAGCTGCGGCGTTTCGACGTAGACCGCGTGCCAGACGCTGCCAAATTTCGCTGCCAGCCGGGCGGCGGTGCGAACCAGTTTTTCGTTGCCGCTGCCGTGACCAATGCATAACAGAATGGCGTCCCGCGTGTGCCAGACGCGCTCTTGTCCCTGTAGGTCTCGCCAGGCGCGCATCTGGTCATCAACGCGATCGGCGGTGCGGCGCAGGGCCAGCTCGCGCAGGGCAATCAGGTTTCCTTTGCGGAAAAAATGTTCGATGGCGCGTTCGGCCTGGCCGGCAATATACACTTTGCCTTCGTGCAGGCGCTGGCGCAGATCGTCCGGTGGCAGGTCAACCAGTACGACTTCATCGGCAGAATCAAAAAACGGATCGGGGACGGTTTCCCGCACCTGGATACCGGTTACGCCGCTCACTACGTCGTTCAGGCTTTCCAGATGCTGAACATTCACCGTGGTGAAGACGTCAATGCCTGCCTCAAGCAGCTCCTCAACATCCTGCCAGCGCTTCGGATGGCGGGAGCCTGGCGCATTGCTGTGCGCCAGTTCGTCCATCAGGATCAGGGCAGGGCGGCGGGCGAGGGCGGCATCAAGATCAAACTCCGTGACCAGCCGCCCGCGATGGCTGATACGCTGGGGCGGCTGCGTCGCCAGCCCCGTCAGCAGCGCAGCCGTCTCTTTGCGGCCGTGGGTTTCCACCACGCCGATGAGAATGTCAAGCCCCTGCGCCCGAAGCCGCTGGGCTTCCGTCAGCATGGCGAAGGTTTTCCCGACGCCCGCGCAGGCGCCGAAGAAAATTTTCAGCTTGCCGCGGTGGGCTTCAGCCGTCTGTTCAAGCAGCTTGTCCGGATCCGGGCGCATGGGCTCGTCGGTCATTTAGTTCTTCCTTAGCGCGTCCAGCGCCAGATTCAGCTCAACAATGTTCACTATCGGCATGCCGATGAAGCTGACCAGCGGCTTTTGCGTATGTTCTGCGACCAGCTGGCTCACCTGCTCGACGGTCAGCTGACGGGCGGCTGCCACGCGTGGGATCTGCCACACCACCGCATCCGGCGTCAGGCTGTAATCCAGCCCGCTCGCGGAAGCGGTGATCAGCTCAACCGGCACCTCACGGCTGGCCTGCGGATTCGCGGCGCGCAGGGCGGCAACGCGTTCAGCAACGGCTTTGTCCAGGTCAGGATTACTGCCAGCCAGATTGCTGCCGCCGGAGGCCATTGGATTATACGGGCTTTCCGCAGTGGCGGAAGGGCGTCCCTGGAAGTAGCGCGGGTCCGTAAAGTTCTGCCCAATCAGACGCGAGCCGCGGTTTTCACCGTTCTGGATAATCAGCGAGCCGTTGGCCTGATCTTTAAACCACCACTGGCCCAGCGCGGTAGTCATCAGCGGGTAAAGCCCGCCGGTAATCAGAGACAGCAGAATAAACAACAGTATAGCGGGACGTAACATCGTCATTGGATCCACCTTTTAAACCAGCCCGAACAGCGTTAACAGCATGTCGATAACCTTGATCCCAATAAAGGGCACCACTAGCCCACCCAGACCGTAAATCCACAGGTTACGGCGCAGCATGGCGGCGGCCGTCAGCGGCTTATAGCTCACCCCTTTTAGCGCCAGCGGAATAAGAAAGACAATAATCAGCGCGTTGAAGATCACCGCGCTCAAAATGGCCGAGGCCGGAGAGTGCAGGTGCATCACGTTCAGGGCATTCAGCTGCGGGTAGGTTGCCGCAAAAGCCGCCGGAATGATGGCGAAATACTTCGCCACGTCGTTGGCGATACTGAACGTGGTCAGCGAGCCGCGCGTCATCAGCATCTGCTTCCCGATATGTACCACTTCGATCAGCTTGGTCGGGTTCGAGTCGAGATCCACCATGTTGCCCGCCTCTTTTGCCGCCTGGGTACCGGAGTTCATCGCCACCGCCACGTCGGCCTGCGCCAGCGCTGGGGCGTCGTTGGTGCCGTCGCCGGTCATCGCCACCAGACGGCCTTCCGCCTGATACTGGCGAATGAGTGCCAGCTTCGCTTCCGGCGTCGCTTCGGAAAGGAAATCATCCACGCCCGCTTCGGCGGCAATGGCCGCCGCAGTCAGACGGTTATCCCCGGTGATCATCACTGTTTTAATGCCCATCTTACGCATCTGGGCGAAACGCTCTTTAATACCGCCTTTAACGATATCCTTCAGGGCGATAACCCCCAGAACGCTTGCACCTTCCGCCACCACCAGCGGGGTTGCTCCCTGACGCGCCACGCTTTCCACCAGGTTGTCGACTTCCGGGGGGAAGTGTCCATTATTGGCTTCAATATGACGGCGAATGGCATCAACGGACCCTTTACGGATCATCCGGTCCTGAATGTTAATTCCGCTCATTCGGGTTTGCGCTGTGAAGGGCACGAACGTGGCGTGCAGGCTCTGAACGTCGCGCTGGCGCAGGTTAAAGCGCTGCTTGGCGAGGATCACGATACTGCGGCCTTCCGGCGTTTCATCGGCCAGCGAGGAAAGCTGCGCCGCGTCAGCCAGCGTTTTTTCATCCACGCCGGGAGCAGGTAGAAAGTCAGAGGCCTGACGATTGCCCAGGGTGATGGTCCCGGTTTTATCCAGCAGCAGCACGTCTACGTCACCCGCCGCTTCAACGGCGCGTCCGCTGGTGGCGATGACGTTCGCGCCCAGCATCCGGCTCATCCCCGCCACGCCAATCGCGGAAAGCAGGCCGCCGATAGTGGTGGGGATCAGACAGACGAGCAGGGCGATCAGTACGGTGATGCTAACCGCTGTACCGCCGTAGGCGGAGAAAGGCCACAGGGTCGCCGTTGCCAGCAGGAAAACAATGGTGAGCGCCACCAGCAGAATGGTCAGGGCGATCTCGTTCGGCGTTTTACGACGCTGTGCGCCTTCCACCATGGCGATCATCCGGTCGAGAAAGGTTTCGCCCGGGTTAACGCTGCACTGGATCACCAGCCAGTCGGAAAGAATGCGCGTTCCGCCGGTAACTGAGGCGAAATCTCCGCCCGACTCACGGATCACCGGTGCGGATTCCCCGGTAATGGCGCTTTCGTCTACCGACGCGCCGCCCTCAATAACCTCACCGTCGCAGGGGATGATGTCGCCAGCTTCCACCAGCACCACGTCACCTTTGCGCAGTTCATCCGCCGGAACGTGGTCCATCTGCGCGCCGTATTTAGGTTCGCGTAATTTACGCGCAAAGGCGGTCTTTTTTACCCCTTTCAGGCTGTTGGCCTGTGCCTTACTGCGGCCTTCCGCTAACGCTTCGGCGAAGTTGGCGAACAGCACGGTAAACCACAGCCACAGGCTGATGGCGGCGGTAAAGGTTGCATTCCCTGAAAGGTGTCCCGTTCCCATGGCAATCGCCAGTGCGGTGGTGAGTAAACTTCCAGTCCAGACAATAAACATCACCGGGTTGTGCCACTGCACGCGCGGGCTCAGTTTTTTTACCGCATCCATGAGGGCCTGACGAACTAACGTCGGTTCGAGCAGGGCCAGTTGTTTACGACTCATGACAAATTCTCCGCAAAATCAGCGTAAAGAGAGATATTCCGCAACCGGGCCTAACGCGAGGGCGGGGATAAAGGTCAGGGCACCCACCAGCAAAACGGTGCCAATCAGCAGGCCGACGAACAGCGCGCCGTGAGTCGGTAACGTACCGGTGGTGGTCGGCTGGATCTTCTTATTCACCAGTGTTCCAGCGATCGCCATGACGGGAATAATCACGCCGAAACGTCCGATGAACATGCAGAACGCCAGCAAACAGTTCCAGAACGGCGAGTTGGCGCTTAATCCTGCAAAGGCGCTGCCGTTGTTGTTGGCGGCAGACGAAACGGCGTAAAGCACTTCGCTAAAGCCGTGAATGCCTGGGTTAAAGATGCCGTTGCGCCCGGCGTCGGTCATCAGCGCCAGCGCGGTACCGAGCAGCACAAGGGTGGGGGTGACCAGAATTGCCAGCGCGGTTAATTTCATTTCGCGGACGTCGATTTTTTTGCCGAGATACTCCGGCGTGCGACCGATCATTAGCCCGGCGATAAACACGGCGAGCAGAACGAACAACAGCATGCCGTACAGCCCCGAACCGACCCCACCGAAAACTACCTCGCCAATCTGCATCAGCCACATCGGGATCATGCCGCCGAGCGCGGTAAAAGAGTCGTGCATGGCGTTCACTGCCCCGCAGGAGGCTGCCGTGGTGACCACCGCATAGAGGCTGCTGGCAAGAATGCCGAAGCGGCTCTCTTTGCCTTCCAGGTTGATATTGCTGTTAGCCCCCAGCAGCATGAAGTGGCTGTTGCCGTTCCATTCGGCCCACATCACCAGTGCTACGCAGACCACGAAGATCAACGACATCGCCCACAGCAGCGTACGTCCCTGGCGGCGATCGTTAACCACATCGCCAAAGGCGAAGCAGAGCGCGGCGGGGATCAGGAAGATCGCCAGCATCTGTACAAAATTGGTTAATGCCGTTGGGTTTTCAAACGGATGCGATGAGTTGGCGTTGAAGAAGCCGCCGCCGTTGGTGCCCAGCATCTTGATCGCTTCCTGCGACGCCACCGGCCCCATAGGAAGGAGTTCCCTGGCCCCTTCAAGCGAGGTGTAAGGGGTATAAGGCAGCAGGTTTTGCAGAGTGCCTTGCTGAATAAAGAACAGGGCAATAATCAGCGCAACAGGCACCAGGATCCAAAGGGTGATGCGCGTGACATCAACCCAGGCGTTGCCGAGGGTGCTGACATTCTGACGGGCAAACGCGCGCGTCAGGGCGAAGATCACCGCGATACCGCTGGCCGCAGAAAGAAAGTTTTGCACGGTTAACCCGGCCATCTGGCTGAAGTAGCTGAGCGTGGTTTCACCAGCGTAAGACTGCCAGTTGGTGTTGGTGACAAAGCTGACCGCCGTGTTCAGCGCCAGATGCCAGGATAAACCCGGTAACTGCTGCGGGTTCAACGGCAGACTGCCCTGGAGCATCAGCAGCGTAAAGAGGGCAATAAGCCCCAGGATATTCAGAAGCAGTATCGCCATTAGGTACTGGCGCCAGTTCATTTCCCGATCGCTGATACCTGAAATGCGCCAGAGCACGTTTTCAATATTTCGCGTGCCCGGCAATGGCACGTTGTTTATCAGACGCGCCAGCGCTGTTCCCAGCGGCCTGGCGAGCACAAACAGCACCAGTAAAAAGCTGGCAATAAGCAAAAACGCCTGAGCAGCCATCAGAATGCCTCCGCATTAATCAGGGCATAAATCAGATAACCCAATAACAGGAACACCAGCACGATGCCGGCAATCAGACCTGCACTCACAATCCACCTCCGGGTGACTTTTGTTGTTGTACAAACGGTAGGATTTATGGCGCAAAGATTTCGCAAAAATCAGAAGGGCAGGTGTAAAAAAAGTATAAAAAGGGAAAGACCACAATTTAACTATTGGTAAGTAAATCGTTAACTTTTTTGTAACTTAATTACAGGCGGGAATGTAAATATTCACGAAATGAATGAAAATAAGTGGTCGGATGAGTAGTAAAATTACAAACAAAGCGGTATTATTTTAACCAGGTCACAGATTTCACATTTTCCGGAGACGGTTTCCGGCCAACTACAGGGGAGAAAATTATGGATCTTTATAAAGAGTTTCCGGCTCATATCATTTTCATGCGTCGCACTTTCGCCGTAGTGGCTGGCGTGCTGGCCCTGCCGGTGATGCTGTTCTGGAAAGATCGCGCACGTTTCTACAGTTACCTGCACCGCGTCTGGGCGAAAACCAGCGAGAAGCCGGTGTGGATGGATCAGGCCGAGAAAGCGACCTGCGATTTCTACTGATACGGTGTGACATCGTAGCCATAAAAAAACCGCCTACAGCAATGTGGCGGTTTTTTTGTCCCTCGGGATTCGCGGTCCGTTGGGTAGTTTTCAAGCTCTCACACAGAGGCTTACAAGCATACTTCTGCTGGTTTAATAAGCAAACGCTTCACTCCTAAATAAATTCTTAAAAACAGGTTCAATGGATGACGTTTTGCTCACGTGATGCCTACTATGCAGCGTCCCTTTCCGCCATCTCGCAAATGGGCACCGGTCCCGGGAAAGGTGTTACCACAACCGTGAGTCAGGCTCCACACAGAGCTTGTGTCCACCGATTTATCACCGGTGGTGATAGGTGGAGCGGTTAGCAGCAGGGACCGCATAGTGAAACGCTATTTATGCATCGCGTTCATTGTCGCCAGCGCACTCGTTGTAAAGAGTGATAAACCGGATGTGTTTATTGCCTTTACCCTGATAGCGCAGGACAAGTAGCGTTAAGGCCGCCTCGGGCGGCCTTTTTTATTTCATCCCGTCTACACTTCATGGCAAAGTAGTTCAATGCATGCCTTTTTCCTTTTACGGCATGCCCTTACGGACATAATGGACAATTGCCTGGAGTTTTATGCCCACCCATCTGGTTTGGTTTCGCGCGGATTTACGCATTCACGACAACTTCGCTCTCGCGGCGGCCTGCCGCGCTAAAGACGCGAATGTGCTGGCCCTGTTTATCGCCACGCCTGAACAGTGGCGGCAGCACGACATGGCGCCCCGGCAAGCGGCACTACTCAGCGCGTATCTGAATGACCTGCAACATTCACTGGCTGAAAAAGGCATTCCGCTGATCTATAAAGAGGCCCATGATTTTGCCGCGCAGCGCCAGACGGTGCAGGCAATCTGCCAGCAGCACGCAGTAACGCATCTTTATTACAACTATCAGTATGAATTCAACGAGCAACAGCGGGATCGTCAGCTGGAGAAAACCCTTGCGGGCGTGGTCTGTGAAGGCTTTGATGACAGCGTGATGCTCGCGCCGGGCAGCGCAATGACCGGTAGCCACGAAATGTATAAAGTTTTCACGCCGTTTAAAAATGCCTTTATCAAACGCCTGAAAGAGGGACTACCTGAGTGCGTTACCGCCCCGACCGTGAGAGGGGAAACGATAACGGATCTGCCGGCGATCAGGCTGAATTATCCCCAGCAGTCGTTCGATGAAACGGTATTCCCCGCCAGTGAGAAAGCAGCTATTGACCGGTTGCGTCAGTTCTGCACGCAGGGGGCGGCGGAGTACGAGGCGCGTCGGGATTTTCCAGCGACTGAAGGCACCAGCCGCTTGTCGGCCTGTTTAGCGCTGGGGGCGCTCTCTCCGCGCCAGTGTTTACATCGCCTGCTGGCGGAACAGCCTCAGGCCTTAGAAGGGGGGGCGGGCGCAGTGTGGCTGAACGAACTGATCTGGCGTGAGTTTTATCGCCATCTGATGACGTATCATCCTGATTTGTGTAAACATCGGCCCTTTATTCGTTGGACCGAACAGGTACAGTGGCAGTCGAATGAGAAGCTGCTTAAAGCATGGCAGTGTGGGCTCACCGGCTTCCCGATTGTTGATGCGGCTATGCGGCAGCTCAATGAAACCGGGTGGATGCATAACCGTCTGCGTATGATTACCGCCAGCTTCCTGGTGAAGGATCTGCTTATCGACTGGCGAACCGGAGAGCGTTATTTTATCTCTCAGCTGATCGATGGCGATCTGGCGGCGAATAACGGTGGCTGGCAGTGGGCGGCCTCCACCGGAACGGATGCGGCTCCCTATTTTCGGATCTTCAATCCGACCACGCAGGGACAACGATTTGACGCCGACGGCGAGTTTATCCGTCGCTGGCTGCCGGAGCTTAATGATGTCCCGGCCAAAGCCATTCATGAACCCTGGGTATGGGCGGATAAACAGCGTGTTACCCTGAACTATCCCCGTCCCATTGTCGACCATAAACAGGCGCGCGTCGCCACGCTGGCGGCGTACGAAGCCGCCCGAAAAGTTTGAGAGAATGATGATGAAAAACAGTGAACTGGAACGCCTGATTAACGAAAAACTCAACACGGCTTCGTTTAGCGACTACGGGCCGAATGGCTTGCAGGTGGAGGGGCGCGAGGCGGTGCAAAAAATCATCACCGGCGTAACGGCAAGCCAGGCGCTGCTGGATGAGGCGGTGCGTCAGGAAGCCGATGCGGTGATTGTCCACCACGGTTATTTCTGGAAAAACGAATCACCGATTATTCGCGGCATGAAGCGCAACCGACTTAAAACGCTGCTGGCGAATGACATCAATCTGTACGGCTATCACCTGCCGCTCGATGCGCATCCTGAACTGGGAAATAACGTTCAGCTTGCGCAGCTGCTGGGGATTACCGTGATGGGTGAAATTGAACCTCTGGTGCCGTGGGGCGAACTGTCGATGCCGGTTCCGGGTCTGGAGCTGGCTTCGTGGATCGAAGCGCGCCTGGGGCGTCGTCCGCTGTGGTGCGGCGACACCGGGCCGGATACCGTGAAGCGCGTGGCATGGTGCACCGGCGGCGGCCAGGGCTTTATTGACAGCGCGGCGCGTTTTGGTGTCGACGCCTTCATTACCGGCGAAGTCTCCGAGCAGACCATTCACTCAGCCCGTGAACAAGGCCTGCATTTTTACGCGGCGGGCCATCACGCCACCGAGCGTGGCGGCATCCGCGCCCTCAGCGAGTGGCTGACGGAAAATACCGATCTGGATGTGACGTTTATTGATATCCCTAATCCGGCCTGATGAGAGGTAGTTAAGTGCAGCGAGCGCGTTGTTATCTTCTGGGTGAAACCGCAGTAGTTCTGGAGCTTGAGCCTCCGGTGACGCTTGCCACGCAAAAGCGTATCTGGCGTCTGGCTCAGCGACTGCCCGAGCTACCCGGCGTGGTTGAAGCTATTCCGGGTATGAATAATATCACCGTGGTGCTGCGTGATCCGCACACGGGGGCGCTGGATGCCATTGAGCGTCTGCAACGCTGGTGGGAGGAGAGCGAGGCGCTGGAGCCGGAATCGCGGACGATTGAGATCCCGGTTGTCTATGGCGGCAAGGGAGGCCCCGACCTTGGCGTGGTGGCCGAACACTGTGGATTAACGGAGAAGCAGGTTGTGGAGCTGCATAGCTCAGTCGACTATGTTGTCTGGTTTTTGGGATTTCAGCCGGGTTTCCCCTATCTGGGCGGCTTATCGCCCCAGCTGCATACGCCGCGCCGGGCTGAGCCGCGCCTGAGCGTACCGGCGGGCAGCGTGGCGATTGGTGGCGAGCAAACGGGAATTTATCCGCTCGCCTCACCGGGAGGCTGGCAGCTGATTGGGCACACGTCCACGCCGTTATTTGAACCAGGCCAGGATGCGCCCATACTCCTGCGTCCGGGGGATACCCTGCGCTTTATCCCGCAGAAGGAGGGGGTATGTTAACGCTTATTCGCGCAGGGCTTTACACCTCGGTACAGGATGCCGGGCGTTTTGGGCTGCGTCAGTCGGGCGTGAGCTACTGCGGTGCGCTCGATCGCCCTTCGCTGGAGATTGCCAACCTGCTGGTAGGTAACGCAGGCAGCACGGCGGCGTTAGAAATTACGCTGGGTCAGTGCGTGATTGAGTTTGGTCAGGAAACCTGGTTTGCCTTAACCGGCGCGGGCTGTGATGCGACGCTGGACGGCAAAGCGGTGTGGACCGGCTGGCGCCTGCGGGCGAAGGCCGGGCAGCGTCTGACGCTCAAGCGTCCTCTGCACGGCGTGCGCAGCTATCTTGCGGTGGCGGGGGGGATCGACGTGCCGGAGGTGTTGGGCTCATCCAGCACCGACCAGAAAGCGGGAATGGGCGGCCATGAAGGACGGCTGCTGCGTGACGGCGATCGTCTGCGAATAAAGACCTCAACGCGCCATTTCACCACCACGCAGGGCGTGAAACAGCTGCTGTGGGGGAACGTGATCCGCGCCTTACCAGGACCGGAATACCATGAGTTTGATGAAGCCGCGAAAGAGTCTTTCTGGCGCTCGCCGTGGAAGATCAGCCCGCAGAGTAACCGCATGGGTTACCGGCTTCAGGGGCAGCCGCTGATCCGCACGACTGACCGGGAGCTGCTTTCCCATGGTCTGTTGCCCGGGGTGATTCAGGTGCCGGGCAACGGGCAGCCCATCGTACTGATGAACGATGCGCAAACCACGGGGGGATATCCGCGTATTGCCTGCATTATCGAAGCGGATCGCTACCATCTGGCGCAAATTCCTCTCGGTCAGCCCATTCATTTTGTGCAGTGTTCGCTGGAGGAGGCGCTGAAAGCCCGGCAGGATCAGCAGCGTTATCTCGAACAGCTGGCGTGGAGGCTCGATGGTAAAGATTGATTTAAACGCCGATCTGGGGGAGGGCAGCAACGCCGATGCGGCGCTGATGACGCTGGTCTCCTCGGTGAATATCGCCTGCGGGTTTCATGCCGGCGATGCGCAGACCATGCTGGCAAGCGTGCGCAATGCCATGAAAAACGGCGTGGCGATTGGCGCTCACCCCAGCTTTCCCGACCGGGAAAACTTTGGTCGCACAGCGATGGATCTGCCGCCTGAGACGGTTTACGCGCAAATGCTCTACCAGATCGGCGCGCTGGAGGCGATAGTGCGCGCTGAGAATGGCGTGTTGCGCCACGTCAAGCCGCACGGCATGCTCTATAACCAGGCGGCGAAAGATCCGGTGTTGGCGGATGCCATTGCCCGTGCGGTGCGGGACTGTAATCCGCAACTGATTCTGGTAGGCCTGGCGGGCAGCGAGCTTATTCGTGCCGGAGAACGGCTGGGGCTGACTACGCGGCAGGAAGTGTTTGCCGATCGGGGATACCTGCCGGACGGTAGTCTGGTTCCGCGTACGCAGGCCGGTGCGCTGATCACCGACGAAGGTAAAGCACTGGCGCAGACGCTGGAGATGGTGCGCTTCGGGCGAGTAACCTCAACGGAGGGTACAACGGCAAACGTTCAGGCTGATACGGTGTGCTTGCACGGTGACGGCGAGCATGCGCTCCAGTTTGCGCGACGCCTGCGGGCGGCGTTCTCGGAAGAGGGCATTGTTGTCAGCGCAGAATAATCATGAAAGGACAATAACATGCCAGAAGGTCCGGAGATCCGCCGCGCGGCGGATAGCCTGGAGGCGGCGATAAAGGGCAAACCTCTGAAACACGTCTGGTTTGCCTTTCCTCAACTCAAGCCGTTTGAATCGCAGCTGGTGGGGCAGACGGTGACCCACATTGAAACGCGCGGCAAGGCGTTACTCACCCACTTTTCCCATAACCTGACGTTATACAGCCATAATCAGCTTTACGGTGTCTGGCGGGTGGTGGAGGCGGACGAGCAGCCGCAAACGACCCGCGTGCTGCGCGTGCGGCTACAAACGGCGGATAAGGCGATCCTGCTCTACAGCGCCTCTGATATCGAAATGTTAACGCCGGAGCAACTGCTGACGCATCCGTTCTTACAGCGGGTCGGGCCGGACGTGCTCGACATGCGTCTGACGGCAAGCGATGTGAAAGCCCGGTTGTTATCCCCCACATTCCGCAACCGGCAGTTTTCCGGGCTGTTGCTCGATCAGGCATTTCTGGCGGGGCTGGGAAACTACCTGCGGGTGGAGATCCTCTGGGAAGTGGGGCTGGCGCCGCAGCACAAAGCGTCGCAGCTGAGCGATGAACAGCTGGAGGCGCTGTCGCACGCGTTACTGGATATTCCACGGCTGTCGTACAACACGCGCGGCGTGATGGATGAGAACAAGCATCACGGGGCGCTGTTCCGCTTCAGGGTGTTTCATCGGGCGGGTAAAAAGTGCGAGCGGTGTGGCGGGGTGATTGAGAAGGCGACCATCTCTTCCAGACCGTTTTACTGGTGCCCTGGGTGCCAGATGTAAAAAAGCCGGGTGGTGGCTACGCCTTACCCGGCCTACATCTCGCACTTGTAGGCCCGGCAAGCGAAGCGCCGCCGGGCGTGTTTTTTAGCGCTTAATGTCAGACTTAAAATCACGCTGCTCGTAGCCGGTATACAGCTGACGAGGACGCGCGATTTTCATGCCTTCGCTGTGCATTTCGTTCCAGTGCGCAATCCAGCCCACGGTACGCGCCATGGCGAAGATTACGGTGAACATGGAAGACGGAATGCCCATCGCTTTCAGAATAATGCCAGAGTAGAAATCGACGTTCGGGTAGAGTTTCTTCTCGATGAAGTACGGGTCGTTCAGCGCGATGTGTTCCAGCTCCATCGCCACTTCCAGCAGATCATCTTTGGTGCCCAGCTCTTTCAGCACTTCGTGGCAGGTCTCACGCATGACGGTCGCGCGCGGGTCGTAGTTTTTGTAAACACGGTGACCGAAGCCCATCAGACGGAAGGAGTCATTCTTGTCTTTCGCGCGGCGCACGAACTCAGGAATGTGCTCAACGGAGCTGATCTCTTCCAGCATCTTCAGTGCCGCTTCGTTCGCGCCGCCGTGCGCCGGTCCCCACAGGGAGGCGATGCCCGCAGCGATACAGGCGAACGGGTTCGCGCCGGAAGAGCCCGCGGTACGGACGGTAGAGGTCGAGGCGTTTTGTTCGTGGTCAGCGTGCAGGATCAGAATACGGTCCATCGCGCGTTCCAGCACCGGGTTCACTTCGTACTCTTCGCACGGCGTGGAGAACATCATACGCAGGAAGTTACCCGCGTAGGAGAGGTCGTTGCGTGGGTACACAAACGGCTGACCGATAGAGTATTTGTAACACATCGCCGCCATGGTAGGCATTTTAGACAGCAGACGGAACGCCGCGATATCACGGTGACGTGGGTTATTCACGTCCAGAGAATCGTGGTAGAACGCCGCCAGCGCACCGGTAATACCGCACATGACCGCCATCGGATGAGAGTCACGACGGAACGCATGGAACAGACGGGTAATCTGCTCATGGATCATGGTGTGACGGGTCACGGTGGTTTTAAATTCATCGTACTGGGCCTGCGTCGGTTTTTCGCCGTTCAGCAGGATGTAGCACACTTCCAGATAGTTGGATTCGGTGGCTAACTGATCGATGGGGAAGCCGCGATGGAGCAGGATACCTTCGTCACCGTCAATGTAGGTGATTTTGGATTCGCAAGATGCGGTGGAGGTGAATCCAGGGTCAAAGGTGAATACCCCTTTGGAACCCAGCGTACGGATATCAATAACATCCTGACCGAGCGTGCCTTTTAGCACATCCAGTTCAATAGCATCATCACCATTTAGGGTGAGTTTTGCCTTTGTATCAGCCATTTACGGTCTCCTTAGCGCCTTATGCTTAAGACTGCGCTTTACCGGATTTGCTTTCAGCTGTTAATCATCGTTACCAGATTGTTATTTGGCTTACCGCTCAGCTCACGAGGAGAAACCAGGGTACAGAGCTATGGCGCCTTGCAGGTAAACGAATGAAATATCAGTGAAACAACAGCAAATCAGCGTTTTTGCAGTCCGAATTATTCAAACCTGTATATCACTAATAACTGTCCTGATAACTTCGGTCAATACCATCACACTGTTACATAACTATTTGTCAGGTGAAAGAGAGACCTCATAACTTTTGCGCATTATATGCCTTTTCTGATGACGTTTGTAACAATATTGTTTAACATTTGTCAAATCAGATGATTAAAAATTAAAAAGATGTTGTTATCGTGACCCCGATCACTGTTCCAGAGAAAACCCAACAAACTGTATGTAGGTTAATTGTAATGATTTTGTGAACGGCCTATACTGCCGCCAGGTCTCCGGAACACCCTGCAATCCCGAGCCACCCAGCGTTGTAACGTGTCGTTTTAGCATTTGGAAGCAATGTTTTGCATGACGCGCAGTTATAGAAAAGGAACGCTGTCTGACCCGCATCGCAGTCCGGAGGAAGGAAACAATAAGAACAGCATGTGGGCGTTATTCATGATAAGAAATGTGAAAAAACAAAGACCTGTCAATCTGGATCTGAAAACGATCCGATTCCCTGTAACAGCAATAGCGTCCATTCTGCACCGTGTTTCTGGTGTGATTACGTTTGTGGCGGTCGGTATCTTGCTGTGGTTACTGGGAACCAGCCTCTCATCCCCTGAAGGATTCCTCCAGGCCTCAGCCATTATGAACAGCTTCTTCGTGAAATTTATCATGTGGGGCATTCTGACCGCGCTGGCCTATCACGTGGTTGGCGGCGTTCGCCATATGCTGATGGACTTTGGCTACCTGGAAGAGACGTTCGAGGCCGGTAAACGTACCGCTAACATTTCATTTGTGATCACTGTCGTGCTTTCACTTCTCGCAGGAGTTCTCGTATGGTAAGCAACGCCTCCGCATTAGGACGCAACGGCGTACATGACTTCATCCTGGTCCGTGCTACCGCCATCGTTCTCACCCTTTACATCATCTATATGATCGGTTTCTTCGCGACCAGCGGCACGCTGACGTGGGAAATCTGGAGTGGTTTCTTCGGATCGGCCTTCACCAAAGTGTTCACCCTGCTGGCTCTGTTCTCCATCCTTATTCATGCCTGGATCGGCATGTGGCAGGTGTTGACCGATTACGTTAAACCGCTGGCGATTCGCCTTCCGCTGCAACTGATTATTGTTGTTGCTCTGCTGGTTTACGTCATTTATGGATTTGTTGTGGTGTGGGGTGTGTAATGAAACTGCCAGTCAGAGAATTTGATGCTGTTGTGATTGGTGCGGGTGGCGCAGGTATGCGTGCCGCACTACAAATTTCCCAGAGCGGCCAGACCTGTGCGCTGCTCTCTAAAGTATTCCCGACCCGTTCCCACACTGTGTCTGCGCAGGGCGGTATCACCGTTGCGCTGGGTAATTCCCATGAAGATAACTGGGAATGGCATATGTACGATACGGTAAAAGGTTCCGATTACATCGGTGACCAGGATGCCATCGAATATATGTGTAAAACCGGCCCGGAAGCGATTCTGGAGCTGGACCACATGGGTCTGCCGTTCTCTCGTCTGGAAAATGGCACCATCTATCAGCGTCCGTTTGGCGGCCAGTCGAAAAACTTCGGCGGCGAGCAGGCGGCACGAACCGCAGCGGCGGCTGACCGTACCGGCCACGCGCTGCTGCACACGCTGTATCAGCAGAACCTGAAAAACCACACCACAATTTTCTCCGAGTGGTATGCGCTGGATCTGGTGAAAAACGCCGATGGCGCCGTGGTGGGTTGTACCGCCCTGTGCATCGAAACCGGTGAGGTGGTCTACTTCAAAGCCCGCGCAACCGTTCTGGCGACCGGCGGCGCAGGCCGTATCTATCAGTCCACTACCAACGCCCATATCAACACCGGTGACGGCGTTGGGATGGCGATCCGCGCTGGCGTGCCGGTGCAGGACATGGAGATGTGGCAGTTCCACCCAACCGGTATCGCCGGTGCGGGCGTACTGGTGACAGAAGGCTGCCGTGGTGAAGGTGGTTACCTGCTGAACAAACATGGCGAGCGCTTCATGGAGCGTTATGCGCCAAACGCAAAAGACCTTGCGGGCCGTGACGTGGTGGCGCGTTCCATCATGATCGAAATCCGTGAAGGCCGCGGCTGTGACGGCCCTTGGGGTCCACACGCGAAGCTGAAACTCGACCATCTGGGTAAAGACGTGCTGGAATCCCGTCTGCCGGGCATTCTGGAACTGTCCCGCACCTTCGCTCACGTCGACCCGGTGAAAGAGCCAATTCCGGTTATCCCAACCTGTCACTATATGATGGGCGGTATTCCGACCAAAGTGACCGGTCAGGCGCTGACCGTGAACGAGCAGGGCGAAGACGTAGTCATCCCTGGCCTGTTCGCGGTAGGCGAAATTGCCTGCGTATCCGTGCACGGCGCAAACCGTCTGGGCGGCAACTCCCTGCTGGACCTGGTGGTCTTTGGTCGTGCGGTGGGTCTGCATCTCCAGGAGTCTATTGCCGAGCAGGGCGCGCTGCGTGATGCGACCGACGACGAAATCGATGCCTCTCTTGAGCGCCTCAACCGCTGGAACGGCAACCGTAACGGCGAAGATCCGGTGGAAATTCGTAAAGCGCTGCAAGAGTGTATGCAGCACAACTTCTCGGTATTCCGCGAAGGTGACGCGATGGCCAAAGGGCTTGAGCAGCTGAAAGCGATCCGCGAGCGTCTGAAGAATGCCCGTCTGGATGATACCTCCAGCGAGTTCAACACCCAGCGCGTGGAGTGCCTGGAGCTGGATAACCTGATGGAAACCGCGTTCGCCACTGCGATGTCGGCAAACTTCCGTACCGAAAGCCGTGGCGCCCATAGCCGCTTCGACTTCCCGGATCGTGATGACGAAAACTGGCTGTGCCATTCCCTGTATCTGCCAGAGTCGGAAACCATGACGCGTCGTAGCGTTAACATGGAACCGAAACTGCGTCCGGCGTTCCCGCCGAAGATTCGTACTTACTAATGCGGAGACAGGATAATGAAACTCGAATTCTCAGTTTATCGTTATAACCCGGATGTAGACGATGCTCCGCGTATGCAGGATTACACCCTCGAAGCGGAAGAAGGTCGTGACATGATGCTGCTGGATGCCTTAATCCAGCTGAAAGAGAAAGATCCTACGCTGTCGTTCCGCCGCTCCTGCCGTGAAGGGGTGTGTGGCTCTGACGGTGTAAACATGAACGGCAAAAACGGTCTGGCCTGTATCACGCCAATTTCAGCGCTACAGCGTTCTGGCCAGAAAATTGTGATCCGTCCTCTGCCTGGCCTGCCGGTCGTGCGTGATTTGGTGGTGGACATGGGGCAATTCTATGCACAATATGAGAAGATTAAGCCTTACTTATTGAATAATGGGCAAAATCCACCCGCTCGCGAGCACTTACAGTCTCCTGAGCAGCGTGAAAAACTCGATGGGTTGTACGAGTGTATTCTCTGTGCATGCTGTTCAACGTCATGCCCGTCATTCTGGTGGAACCCGGATAAATTTATCGGCCCTGCGGGTCTGCTGGCTGCCTACCGCTTCCTGATCGACAGCCGCGATACCGAAACCGAGAATCGTCTGGAAGGGCTAAGTGACGCTTTCAGCGTATTCCGCTGCCATAGCATCATGAACTGCGTCAGTGTGTGTCCTAAGGGGCTGAACCCGACGCGCGCCATCGGCCATATTAAGTCGATGTTGTTGCAGCGCAGTGCGTAAGTAACAACGCCGGATGGCGCTGCGCTTATCCGGCCTACGTAACAGTAGGCCCGGTAAGCGTAGCGTCACCGGGCAAATTGCAGAAACCTTTAAAAACTGCCCTGAAGTTTAGACAGTTTCTAAAGGTTCCTTCGCGGGCCAAATGAAAAGAGCTCGCAGGTGAACCCCGGCACGTACACGTGGTGTGCGTGGTAGTTTCTACGGCGAAAGTAAGCATAAAAATGCTTAAGGGATCACGATGCAGAACGGCGCAATGAAAGCCTGGCTGGACTCTTCTTACCTCTCTGGTTCAAACCAGAGCTGGATAGAACAGCTCTATGAAGACTTCTTAACCGATCCTGACTCAGTGGACGCAAACTGGCGTTCCATGTTCCAGCAGTTGCCTGGTACAGGGGTCAAACCGGATCAATTCCATTCAAAAACACGTGATTATTTCCGTCGTCTGGCGAAGGATGCCTCACGTTACTCTTCTGCGATTTCCGACCCTGACACCAATGCGAAGCAGGTTAAAGTCCTGCAACTTATCAACGCTTATCGCTTCCGTGGTCACCAGCATGCGAATCTCGATCCGCTGGGACTGTGGCAGCAGGAACGTGTAGCGGATCTCGATCCGGCTTATCACGATCTGACCGAGGCCGATTTCCAGGAAAGCTTTAACGTAGGTTCCTTTGCCATCGGCAAAGACACGATGAAGCTGGGCGATCTGATTGACGCGCTCAAGCAAACCTACTGCGGCTCCATCGGCGCGGAATATATGCACATTACCTCCACCGAAGAGAAACGCTGGATCCAGCAGCGTATCGAATCCGTGGCAGGCCACGCGAATTTCTCAGCAGAAGAGAAAAAACGTTTCCTCAGCGAACTGACCGCAGCGGAAGGCCTTGAGCGCTATCTGGGCGCGAAATTCCCTGGCGCAAAACGCTTCTCACTGGAGGGCGGCGATGCGTTAGTCCCGATGCTGAAAGAGCTGATTCGTCATGCCGGTAAGAGCGGCACGCGCGAAGTGGTGCTGGGCATGGCGCACCGTGGTCGCCTGAACGTGCTGGTTAACGTGCTGGGTAAAAAGCCGCAGGATCTGTTCGACGAATTTGCGGGTAAACATAAAGAGCACCTCGGCACCGGTGACGTGAAGTACCACATGGGCTTCTCGTCGGATATCGAAACCGAGGGCGGTCAGGTTCACCTGGCGCTGGCGTTTAACCCGTCGCACCTGGAAATCGTCAGCCCGGTGGTTATCGGTTCCGTGCGTGCGCGTCTGGATCGTCTGGACGAGCCGAGCAGCAATAAAGTGCTGCCAATCACCATTCACGGTGATGCGGCGGTCACAGGGCAGGGCGTGGTTCAGGAAACCCTGAACATGTCGAAAGCGCGTGGTTATGAAGTGGGCGGTACCGTTCGCATCGTAATCAACAACCAGGTGGGCTTCACCACCTCTAACCCGCTGGATGCGCGTTCCACCCCGTACTGCACCGACATCGGTAAAATGGTTCAGGCGCCAATTTTCCACGTTAACGCGGATGACCCTGAAGCCGTTGCTTTCGTTACCCGTCTGGCGCTGGACTTCCGTAACACCTTCAAGCGCGATGTGTTCATTGACCTCTTCTGCTACCGCCGTCACGGCCACAACGAAGCGGATGAGCCAAGTGCAACCCAGCCGCTGATGTACCAGAAAATCAAAAAACACCCGACGCCGCGTAAAATCTACGCTGACAAGCTGGAAAGCGAAAAAGTGGCGACGCTGGAAGATGCGACCGAGATGGTCAACCTCTACCGCGACGCGCTGGATGCGGGTGAATGCGTAGTGAAAGAGCTGCGTCCAATGAACATGCACTCCTTCACCTGGTCGCCGTACCTCAACCACGAGTGGGACGAGAGCTACCCGAACAAGGTTGAGATGAAGCGTTTGCAGGAGCTGGCTAAACGCATCAGCACCGTGCCGGAAGCGATCGAGATGCAGTCCCGCGTGGCCAAGATCTATGGCGATC
The DNA here is from genome assembly GCF_000534535.1 of Enterobacter sp. MGH 33. Lineage (NCBI taxonomy): Bacteria > Pseudomonadati > Pseudomonadota > Gammaproteobacteria > Enterobacterales > Enterobacteriaceae > Enterobacter > Enterobacter sp. MGH 33. The sequence continues at coordinate 1,686,040 of NZ_KI973212.1, forward strand.
GCCAGGCAATGGCGGCGGGTGAGAAGCTGTTCGACTGGGGCGGCGCGGAAACGCTGGCCTATGCGACGCTGGTTGACGAAGGTATTCCGGTTCGTCTGTCCGGTGAAGATGCGGGTCGTGGCACCTTCTTCCACCGTCATGCGGTTGTGCACAACCAGTCTAACGGTTCAACGTACACTCCGCTTCAGCACGTGCATAACGGTCAGGGCCAGTTCAAGGTCTGGGACTCCGTGCTGTCAGAAGAAGCAGTTCTGGCCTTCGAATACGGCTACGCCACCGCAGAACCCCGCACCCTGACCATCTGGGAAGCGCAGTTCGGTGACTTCGCCAACGGTGCGCAGGTCGTCATCGACCAGTTCATCTCCTCCGGTGAGCAGAAGTGGGGCCGTATGTGCGGTCTGGTGATGCTGCTGCCGCACGGCTACGAAGGACAGGGGCCGGAGCACTCCTCCGCGCGTCTGGAGCGTTATCTGCAACTCTGCGCCGAGCAGAATATGCAGGTTTGCGTGCCGTCCACTCCGGCTCAGGTTTACCACATGCTGCGTCGTCAGGCGCTGCGCGGTATGCGCCGTCCGCTGGTAGTCATGTCACCAAAATCCCTGCTGCGCCATCCACTGGCGGTCTCCAGCCTGGAAGAGCTGGCAAACGGCACCTTCCTGCCGGCCATCGGTGAAATTGACGAGCTGGATCCGCAGGCCGTTAAGCGTGTCGTAATGTGTTCTGGTAAGGTTTATTACGACCTGCTGGAACAGCGCCGTAAGAACGATCAGAAAGATGTCGCCATCGTGCGTATCGAACAGCTTTATCCGTTCCCGCATCAGGCGATGCAGGAAGTGCTGAAACAGTACGCTCACGTTCATGATTTTGTCTGGTGCCAGGAAGAGCCGCTCAACCAGGGCGCATGGTATTGCAGCCAGCATCATTTCCGTGAAGTGATTCCATTTGGGTCTGCTCTGCGTTATGCAGGTCGCCCGGCCTCCGCCTCTCCGGCGGTAGGGTATATGTCCGTTCACCAGAAGCAGCAACAAGATCTGGTCAATGACGCGCTGAACGTCGATTAATTAAAGGATACATAATGAGTAGCGTAGATATTCTTGTTCCCGACCTGCCTGAGTCAGTAGCAGATGCAACCGTCGCCACCTGGCACAAAAAACCAGGCGACGCGGTAACCCGTGACGAAGTGCTGGTAGAAATCGAAACTGACAAAGTGGTACTGGAAGTACCGGCTTCAGCGGATGGCATTCTGGATGCAGTCCTGGAAGATGAAGGTACGACCGTCACTTCTCGCCAGATCCTGGGTCGCCTGCGTGAAGGCAATAGCGCGGGCAAAGAGTCCAGCGCCAAATCTGAAGAGAAAGCGTCTACTCCGGCCCAGCGCCAGCAGGCGTCTCTGTCCGATCAGACCAATGACGCGCTCAGCCCGGCGATCCGTCGCCTGCTGGCTGAGCACAGCCTCGATCCGGCAGCCATCAAAGGCACCGGCGTGGGTGGCCGTCTGACGCGCGAAGACATCGACAAGCATCTGGCAAAAGCGCCTTCTGAGGCGAAAGCGGAAGCGAAAGCCCCTGCGGCAGCACCAGCGGCACAGCCAGCTCTGGGCGCACGTAGCGAAAAACGCGTGCCTATGACCCGCCTGCGTAAGCGCGTGGCCGAGCGTCTGCTGGAAGCGAAAAACTCCACCGCGATGCTGACCACCTTTAACGAAGTCAACATGAAGCCAATCATGGACCTGCGCAAGCAGTACGGTGACGCGTTTGAAAAACGTCACGGTATCCGTCTGGGCTTCATGTCCTTCTACGTGAAAGCGGTAGTTGAAGCGCTGAAACGCTACCCGGAAGTGAACGCGTCTATCGATGGCGATGACGTGGTTTACCACAACTACTTCGACGTCAGCATGGCGGTTTCTACCCCACGCGGCCTGGTTACCCCGGTTCTGCGTGACGTGGATACCCTGGGTATGGCTGACATCGAGAAGAAAATCAAAGAGCTGGCCGTGAAAGGCCGCGACGGCAAGCTGACCGTTGAGGACCTGACTGGCGGTAACTTCACCATTACCAACGGTGGTGTGTTCGGCTCGCTGATGTCTACCCCGATCATCAACCCGCCGCAGAGCGCGATCCTGGGTATGCACGCCATTAAAGATCGTCCAATGGCGGTAGTCGGTAAAGTTGAGATCCTGCCGATGATGTACCTGGCGCTCTCTTACGATCACCGCCTGATCGACGGCCGCGAGTCCGTAGGCTTCCTGGTTGCCATTAAAGAGCTGCTGGAAGATCCAACGCGTCTGCTGCTGGACGTCTAGTTTTTGCAGTCTTGCCCGGCGGCGCGTTGCTTGCCGGGCCTACAAAAGCACTACCTAACGATTACCTGAAGGATGGATAGAACACATGAACTTACATGAATATCAGGCCAAACAGCTGTTTGCCCGGTATGGCTTACCGGCTCCGGTGGGTTATGCCTGTACTACCCCGCGTGAAGCAGAAGAAGCCGCGTCTAAAATCGGTTCCGGCCCGTGGGTAGTTAAATGTCAGGTTCACGCTGGTGGCCGTGGTAAAGCGGGCGGTGTGAAGGTTGTTAAGAGCAAAGAAGAGATCCGTGCGTTTGCTGAACATTGGCTCGGCAAGCGTCTGGTAACCTACCAGACAGATGCGAACGGCCAGCCGGTTAACCAGATCCTGGTGGAAGCGGCAACCGACATCGCGAAAGAACTGTACCTCGGCGCAGTCGTAGACCGTAGCTCCCGTCGCGTGGTGTTCATGGCGTCTACCGAAGGCGGCGTGGAAATCGAAAAAGTGGCGGAAGAAACCCCGCACCTGATCCACAAAGTGGCTATCGATCCGCTGGCGGGCCCAATGCCTTACCAGGGTCGTGAGCTGGCATTCAAACTGGGTCTGGAAGGCAAGCTGGTTCAGCAGTTCACCAAGATCTTCATGGGTCTGGCGACCATTTTCCTGGAGCGCGATTTGGCGCTGATCGAGATCAACCCGCTGGTGATCACCACCCAGGGCGACCTGATCTGCCTCGACGGCAAGCTGGGCGCTGACGGCAACGCGCTGTTCCGCCAGTCCGATCTGCGTGAAATGCGCGATCAGTCTCAGGAAGATCCGCGTGAAGCACAGGCTGCACAGTGGGAGCTGAACTACGTCGCGCTGGATGGCAACATCGGCTGCATGGTTAACGGTGCGGGCCTGGCAATGGGCACCATGGACATCGTTAAGCTGCACGGCGGTGAGCCAGCGAACTTCCTCGACGTGGGCGGTGGCGCAACTAAAGAGCGCGTAACCGAAGCGTTCAAAATCATTCTCTCTGACAGCAACGTGAAAGCGGTTCTGGTGAACATCTTCGGCGGTATCGTACGTTGCGACCTGATCGCCGACGGTATCATCGGCGCGGTAGAAGAAGTGGGCGTTAACGTTCCGGTTGTTGTACGTCTGGAAGGGAACAACGCTGAACTCGGCGCGAAAAAACTGGCTGACAGCGGCCTGAATATTATTGCAGCGAAAAGTCTGACGGATGCAGCTCAGCAGGTTGTTGCCGCAGTGGAGGGGAAATAATGTCCGTTTTAATTAATAAAGATACCAAGGTTATCTGCCAGGGCTTCACCGGTAGCCAGGGGACTTTCCACTCCGAACAGGCGATTGCCTACGGTACGCAGATGGTTGGCGGCGTAACGCCAGGTAAAGGCGGCACCACGCACCTGGGCCTGCCGGTGTTCAACACCGTGCGTGAAGCGGTAGAAGCGACGGGCGCAACCGCGACCGTGATCTACGTACCGGCGCCGTTCTGCAAAGACTCTATTCTGGAAGCGATCGACGCAGGCATTAAGCTGATCATCACCATCACCGAAGGCATCCCGACGCTTGATATGCTGACCGTGAAGGTGAAGCTGGACGAAGCAGGCGTGCGCATGATCGGCCCGAACTGCCCAGGCGTTATCACTCCAGGCGAATGCAAAATCGGCATCATGCCGGGCCACATTCATCGCCCAGGCAAAGTGGGTATCGTGTCCCGTTCCGGTACCCTGACCTATGAAGCGGTTAAGCAGACCACCGACTACGGTTTCGGCCAGTCCACCTGCGTGGGCATCGGCGGTGACCCGATCCCGGGCTCTAACTTCATCGACATCCTGAAGCTGTTCCAGGAAGATCCACAGACCGAAGCGATCGTGATGATCGGTGAGATCGGTGGTAGCGCGGAAGAAGAAGCGGCTGCTTACATCAAAGATCATGTGACCAAGCCGGTGGTGGGTTACATCGCGGGTGTGACCGCGCCGAAAGGCAAACGTATGGGTCACGCGGGCGCGATTATCGCAGGCGGTAAAGGTACGGCTGATGAGAAATTCGCAGCACTGGAAGCCGCAGGCGTGAAAACCGTTCGCAGCCTGGCGGATATCGGTGAAGCACTGAAATCCATCATTAAGTAAGTCCTCTCTGCTCCCCGAATGGGGCGCGTTGAAGTATAAAAAAATGTCCGTTTCGACATGGTTGGCCGCTGTAAAGCGGCCTTTTTTTATTGCCTGCGTTTAGCCACCAGAGTGAATTTATAGTCGTCGGTGTTAAACACGTTGCGACTGTATTCAAATACCCGGCCGTCTTTCAGAAAGCCACGAGAGACTTTTTCCAGAATCGGTTTTGCCGGATCGAGCGCCAGGGCGGCAATCGCCTCATCCGATGGCATGACTGGCACCAGCTCCTGCTCGCTGCGATCGATCACCATCTTTTTGATCTGCTCAATGTAATGGTATTTCGACTGTTCCATCACTTCCCAGGTGAGGTCGGGGAACATCGCCAGCGGCATCCATGTCTCTTCCAGATTCACCGGCTTTTCCCTGATGAAGCGTACGCGCTTGACGTGCCAGACCTTATCATCCGGATTGAGCGCAAGTTTTGCCGCGAGCCGCTCATCGGCTTTCACCACTTCGAAGACGCTGACGTCGCTGTGCGTATCGACGTTGCGATCCGCTAACTTTTCGTAAAAGCCGGTGAGCTGATAAATATCGTAATTCACCCGCTCCTCTTTTACATACGAGCCGCTGCCCTGAATACTTTCGATGATCTGCTCGTCGGCGAGCAGCTTCAAAGCCTGCCGCACGGTGACCCGGCTGACGCTAAACGCCTCCTGAAGGCTGGATTCCGTCGGCAGCGCGTCGCCAGGTTTTAACTCACCAGCATTAATTTTCTCGCGGAACGCATCGGCGATCTGCCGGTACATCGGTTTATTGCCCATTGTGTCGCGCCTTTTTAATACGTTTTCAGGGAATTATGCCTTCAGTGGTAAATTTGTAAATAATACAAATAAGATACAAATATCGGTGTTAGTGAAAATGATCACATAAATGTATTATCCGGTCTGCCACAATCCTGCCCAGACAATAACTTTGGATAGGTGAGGATCTTATGAACCTGACGACTCTGACCGACCCCCGTGCTGTCTGCGTGCAGGCGCAGTTTACCAGCCGTGATGAGGCAATCCGTCAGCTTGCGACGCGGCTGGTGGCGTTGGGCAAAATAGCCGACGCCGATACGTTTCTGGCAGACGTTTTCCATCGGGAATCGCTTGGCCCGACGGCGCTGGGCGAGGGGCTGGCCGTACCTCATGGTAAATCAGTGGCGGTAAACGAAGCGGCTTTTGCCGTGGCCACACTGCGTGAGCCGCTGGCCTGGGAAGGTGTGGACGGACCGGAGGAGGTCGAGCTAATTTTTCTGCTCGCCATTCCTCCCGCACAAGCGGGATCAACGCATATTCAGGTCCTGACGGAACTGACGTCTCGCCTGGCGGATGACGAGCTCAGGGCGCGCGTGATGACGGCGACCAGCGCGGAAGCGGTGCTTGCGGCGCTGGAAACGGCGCCTGACGCACAAGAAACCGCCGTTGCGGAGAATGCCCCGACGATCGTCTGCGTTACCGCCTGTCCGGCCGGGATCGCCCATACCTACATGGCAGCGGAGTATCTCGAAAAAGCGGGACGTAAGCTCGGCGTCAATGTGGTGGTCGAAAAGCAGGGGGCAAATGGTATTGAGGGGCGCATCACCGCGCAGCAGTTGCAGGAGGCAAAAGCGTGTATCTTCGCGGCGGAAGTGGCGATCAAAGAGCGTGAGCGTTTTCAGGGGATGCCCGCCATTTCCGTGCCCGTCGCGGAACCCTTACGCCATGCGGAAGCGCTCATTGAGCGTGCGCTGGCGCTACAGCCTGTATCCGATGCGCGTCCTGCGCACGTCGACACGGACGCGAAAAAGTGCGTTAAAACCGAACTCAAGCAGGCGCTGCTCAGCGGTATCTCCTTTGCGGTACCGCTGATTGTCGCCGGCGGTACGGTGCTGGCGGTGTCGGTACTGCTGGCGCAAATCCTGGGCTTGCAGCATCTGTTCGATCAGGAAAACTCGTGGCTGTGGATGTACCGCAAACTGGGCGGCGGGATGCTCGGTATTCTGATGGTGCCTGTTCTGGCGGCCTATACCGCTTACTCGCTGGCGGATAAACCTGCGCTAACGCCGGGCTTTGCGGCGGGTCTTGCCGCCAATATGATCGGCTCTGGTTTTCTCGGGGCCATCGTCGGCGGGCTGATTGCGGGCTACCTGATGCGCTGGGTGAAAAACCACATCCGGCTGAGTAGCCGCTACAACGGCTTTCTGACCTTTTATCTCTATCCGGTGATTGGCGTGCTGGGCGCAGGCAGCCTGATGCTGTTTGTGATCGGCGAACCGGTGGCCTGGATCAATAACGCCCTGACCGCCTGGCTTAACGGTCTGTCCGGCGCGAATGCGCTGCTGCTGGGGGCGATCCTGGGCTTTATGTGCTCGTTCGATCTGGGCGGTCCGGTCAACAAAGCCTCTTACGCGTTCTGTCTGGGAGCGATGGCCAATGGCGTATACGGGCCTTATGCGATTTTTGCCTCCGTCAAAATGGTATCGGCCTTTACCGTGACGGCATCAACGATGCTGGCTCCGAACCTGTTCAAACAGTTCGAAATTGAAACCGGCAAGTCCACCTGGCTGCTGGGGCTGGCGGGCATCACCGAAGGGGCAATTCCGATGGCTATCGAGGATCCGTTGCGGGTCATTGGCTCATTTGTTCTGGGGTCAATGGTGACCGGAGCGATTGTCGGGGCGATGGGGATTGGGCTATCCACCCCCGGCGCGGGCATTTTCTCGCTCTTCTTACTGCATGATGCCGGGCTGGGCGGCGTGATGGCCGCTGTCGGCTGGTTTGGCGCCGCGCTGGCTGGCGCCGCAATCTCTACGCTCATTTTACTGCTCTGGCGACGCCAGGCCGTGAAGAGCGGCACCTACGTGACTGAAGACATACCATCGTAAACACGCACTGACAGGAAACGAAGATGAAAGCTGTATCTCGCGTTCATATCACGCCACATATGCACTGGGACCGGGAGTGGTACTTCACCACCGAAGCGTCACGTATTCTTCTGGTCAATAATATGGAAGAGATCCTCACTCGTCTTGAGCAGGACGCAGAGTATAAATACTACGTACTCGACGGCCAGACGGCGGTGCTGGAAGATTATTTTGCCGTGAAACCGGAAAACAGGCCACGCGTGAAGGCACTGGTGGCGGCCAGGAAGCTGATTATCGGGCCGTGGTATACCCAGACGGATACCACCCTTGTTTCCGGCGAGTCGATTGTCCGAAATCTGATGTACGGTATACGCGACTGTCTGGCCTTTGGCGAGCCCATGAAAATTGGCTATCTGCCGGACTCCTTCGGCATGTCCTCCCAGTTGCCGCACATTTACAACGGTTTTGGCATCACGCGCACCATGTTCTGGCGCGGGTGTTCCGAGCGGCACGGTACCGATAAAACCGAATTTCTCTGGCAAAGCCTGGACGGCAGCGAAGTGACGGCACAGGTGCTGCCGCTGGGCTACGCGATTGGTAAGTACTTACCGGAGGATGAGGCCGGGCTACGCAAACGGCTCGACACGTACTTCGAGGTGCTGGAAAAAGCCTCCGTGACGAAAGAAATTTTGCTGCCTAACGGCCATGATCAGATGCCGCTCCAGCAGAACATCTTTGCGGTGATGGATAAGCTGCGCGAAATCTATCCGCAGCGTCAGTTTGTGATGAGCCGCTTCGAGGAGGTGTTTGACCACATTGACGCGCACCGCGATGAACTGGCGACGCTGAAAGGGGAGTTTATTGACGGTAAATATATGCGGGTGCACCGGACGATAGGCTCCACGCGGATGGATATCAAAATCGCCCACGCCCGGATAGAGAATAAAATCGTCAACGTCCTTGAGCCGCTGGCCACGCTTGCCTGGACGCTGGGCTTTGAGTATCACCACGGCTTGCTGGAAAAAATGTGGAAAGAGATCCTCAAGAATCACGCCCATGACAGTATCGGCTGCTGCTGTAGTGACAAAGTGCATCGTGAGGTGATGTCCCGCTTCGAGCTGGCGGAAGACATGGCCGATAACCTGACGTGCTTCTATATGCGCAAGATTGTTGACAACATGCCGCAGAGCGAGGAAGACAAACTAGTGATGTTTAACCTCACGCCCTGGCCGCGTGAGGAAGTGATTAACACCACGATACGTCTGCGCGCCAGCCAGTTCCGCCTGCTGGACGATAGGGGGAATGAAATCCCTTACTGCCCGCGCAGCGCGCGTGAAATCGACCCCGGCTTGATTGACCGGCAAATTGTGCATTACGGCAACTACGATCCCTTTATGGAGTTTGATATCCAGCTCAATCAGATCCTGCCATCAATGGGTTACCGCACGCTCTATATCGAGCCGCACGTGGCCGGCAAGCTGCTGGCGGCAGAAAAATCGTCGGAGGCGTTGCTGGAAAATGCTTTCTGGGAAATAACGTTAAACGACGACGGCACCCTGCGTCTGCTCGATAAAGCGTCCGGGCTTATCTATGACCGCGCGCTGGAAATAGAAGAGAGCTCGGATGATGGCGATGAGTACGACTACTCGCCTTCACGGGAAGAGTGGAGACTCACTTCCGCTCAGGGCGAGCATGAGGTTGAGGTGATCCACGAGGCCTGGCAGAGCAGGGCGGTGATCCGCCATCGCATGGCGGTGCCGGCGGATCTCGCCGAACGTTCTGCGCGTCAGCAGACGGGAACGCTTGAGGCAGAGCTCACGGTCACGCTCAGCCATAACAGCCGACGTATCGACGTTGAGGCGCGTCTCGGAAATCACGCGGATGACCACCGTGTGCGGGTGCTGATCCCGACGCCATTTACCACAGACACGGTGTTAGCCGATACCCAGTTCGGTTCGCTGACGCGTCCTGTACAGGATGAAGCGATGGCGAACTGGCAGGAGGAGGGCTGGAAGGAAGCGCCGCTGCCGGTGTGGAATCTGCTTAACTACGCTGTGCTCCAGGAACGGCGTAACGGGATGGCGCTGTTTACCGAAGGGTTACGCGAATTTGAAGTAACTGGCGAGCGTCAAAAAACGTTTGCCCTGACGTTGCTTCGCGGCGTGGGGGTGCTTGGGAAGGAAGATTTACTGCTGCGCCCCGGCAGACCGTCCGGGATCAAAATGCCGGTGCCTGATTCGCAGATGCGGGGCCAGTTAACCTGTCGCTTTAGCCTGTTCAGTTTTAATGGTACGCCCGTCAGTGCTGGCGTTGCGCAGCAGGCGAAGTCGTGGTTAACGCCAGTGCACTGCTATAACAAAATCCCGTGGGATGCGATGAAGCTTAACCGCGCCTCTTTCACCACCCCTTGTAGCTATAGCCTGTTAACGCTGGCGCCTAACGGATGCGTACTCAGTGCGCTGAAAAAAGCGGAGGATCGTGACGAGATGATTCTTCGTCTGTACAACCCTGCGGAGACCTGCTCCGGTGATGTGGCTTTGTCTGTGAACCGTGAGGTCCAGGCCTGTTGCGAAACGGACATGAATGAGGTGCGCAAGGCGCAAGGGGAGGAGGGTTCAGCCATTACGGGGTCTTTCCGGCCAGGCCAGTCACGCACCTTTAGCATAAAAATTGAAAGGTAATCCTCCGAACAAAATAAAGGCCGCATTCCTGCGGCCTTTATTTCATCAAATAGTCACGAAAGGGTGTTAATTTTAAGATTATTAAAGGTGAATGAAATGTAATCTTTTCGGCGGGTAGCAAAGCGAAAGAAAAATACTGTGAAGCAGATAACATTATATGTTTATCTTCCGGCAAAATGCGTTTTTTCTTGCGCGTTAATAAAAATCACAACTGTTTATATTATCTTCTGGCTTTTATAACCAATAACGCCTTTAAATATACATATTGTTAACAAGGTTTTTACTATCCGCACCACAAAGAAACATCATTAACAGCTCTGACTGTTTTTGATTTAAATCAATGTTTAATCCTTGGAAAAAGCCTCCGAAAGGCGTTAAATTGTTCCCGATCAAAATGGCCGAAAAGTGGTAATTTTGCTATAAATTGATCGCCGTCGAAAAACGTAAATCTGTTCGAATAAAAACCTGTTTATTGTAAGGGTTTTGCAGCGTATTATATTTACGGGATCAATTTGGTTTTTTCTTAACGTATTTGTAACCTTTCATCATTGCTTTTTCCTCCTGAAGAGAATAAGCAACGAAGAAGGGAAGCAGATAACTTTGTATTGGGGCATGCGTGTGGATCCTTATCTAACGGGGTTCACTCTCGGAGTCTTCATGCGATGAGCAAGGAGTCATAATGTTAGACGTAGTCGAACTGTCGCGCTTACAGTTTGCCTTGACCGCGATGTACCACTTCCTGTTTGTGCCGCTGACGCTCGGTATGGCGTTCCTGCTGGCCATCATGGAAACGGTTTACGTCCTCTCCGGCAAACAGATTTATAAAGATATGACCAAGTTCTGGGGCAAGTTGTTTGGTATCAACTTTGCGCTGGGCGTGGCAACCGGTCTGACCATGGAGTTCCAGTTCGGGACAAACTGGTCTTACTATTCCCACTATGTAGGGGATATTTTCGGTGCGCCGCTGGCCATTGAAGGTCTGATGGCCTTCTTCCTCGAATCCACCTTTGTAGGTCTGTTCTTCTTCGGTTGGGACCGTCTGGGTAAAGTCCAGCATATGGCGGTAACCTGGCTGGTGGCATTAGGCTCCAACTTGTCCGCACTGTGGATCCTGGTGGCGAACGGCTGGATGCAAAACCCAATCGCATCTGATTTCAACTTCGAAACCATGCGTATGGAGATGGTCAGCTTCGCTGAGCTGGTCCTGAACCCGGTTGCCCAGGTTAAATTCGTTCACACCGTGGCGTCTGGCTATGTGTGCGGCGCGATGTTCGTGCTGGGCATCAGCTCCTACTATATGCTGCGCGGCCGTGACTTCGCGTTCGCCAAGCGTTCTTTTGCTATCGCAGCAAGCTTCGGTATGGCCGCGATTCTGTCCGTGATTGTTCTGGGTGATGAATCCGGTTACGAAATGGGCGACGTGCAGAAAACCAAACTCGCCGCAATTGAAGCTGAATGGGAAACCCAGCCGGCACCGGCAGCGTTTACCCTGTTCGGCGTGCCTGACCAGGAAGCGCAGGAAAACCGCTTCGCCATTCAAATTCCTTACGCTCTGGGTATTATCGCCACGCGCTCCGTCGACAAACAGGTGACTGGCCTGAAAGATCTGATGGTGCAGCATGAAGAGCGTATCCGTAACGGGATGAAAGCCTACTCGCTGCTGGAACAGCTGCGCGCCGGCTCTACCGACCAGGCCGTTCGCGATCAATTTAACGACGTGAAGAAAGACCTCGGTTACGGTCTGCTGCTGAAACGCTATACCCCGAACGTCTCCGACGCGACGGAAGCGCAGATTCAGATGGCAACCAAAGACTCTATTCCACGCGTTGCGCCGCTGTACTTCGCGTTCCGCATCATGGTGGGTTGCGGCATTATCATGCTGCTGATCATCGCGGCCTCGTTCTGGTCAGTCATTCGTAACCGTATCGGTGAGAAAAAATGGCTGCTGCGCACCGCGCTGTACGGTATCCCACTGCCATGGATTGCTATCGAGTCCGGCTGGTTTGTTGCGGAATATGGCCGTCAGCCGTGGGCGATCGGTGAGGTGCTGCCAACAGCGGTAGCGAACTCCTCCCTGACCGCAGGCGACCTGATCTTCTCCATGCTGCTCATTTGCGGTCTGTACACCCTGTTCCTGGTGGCTGAACTGTTCCTGATGTTCAAGTTCGCGCGCCTTGGCCCAAGCAGCCTGAAAACCGGTCGCTACCACTACGAGCAGTCTGTTGCGACTACTCAGCCGGCACGCTAAGACAGGAGTCATCAAATGATCGATTATGAAGTATTGCGTTTTATCTGGTGGCTGCTGATCGGTGTTCTGCTGATTGGTTTCGCGGTCACCGATGGTTTCGACATGGGCGTGGGCATGCTCACCCGTTTCCTCGGTCGTAATGACACCGAGCGTCGAATCATGATCAACTCCATCGCCCCGCACTGGGACGGTAACCAGGTGTGGCTGATCACCGCAGGCGGCGCGCTGTTCGCTGCCTGGCCGATGGTCTACGCGGCTGCGTTCTCCGGCTTCTATGTGGCGATGATTCTGGTGCTGGCTTCTTTATTCTTCCGTCCGGTGGGTTTCGACTACCGTTCCAAGATTGAAGACACCCGCTGGCGTAACATGTGGGACTGGGGCATCTTCATCGGTAGCTTCGTTCCACCGCTGGTCATTGGTGTGGCGTTCGGTAACCTGTTGCAGGGCGTACCGTTCCACGTCGACGAATATATGCGTCTGTTCTACACCGGTAACTTCTTCCAGCTGCTGAATCCGTTTGGTCTGCTGGCAGGCGTGGTGAGCGTGGCGATGATCATCACCCAGGGGGCAACCTATCTCCAGATGCGTACCGTAGGTGAACTGCATCTGCGTTCCCGCGCTACCGCTCAGGTGGCAGCGCTGGTGACGCTGGTCTGCTTCGCTCTGGCAGGCGTGTGGGTGGTGTATGGTATTGATGGATACGTGGTGACGTCCGCTATCAACCATGCTGCACCGTCTAACCCGCTGACCAAAGAAGTGGCGCGTCAGGCCGGTGCATGGCTGGTGAACTTCAACAATACCCCTGTGCTGTGGGCTATCCCGGCTCTGGGTGTGCTGCTGCCACTGCTGACCGTGCTGACGTCTCGTCTGGAGAAAGGCGCTCTGGCGTTCGTATTCTCTTCCCTGACGCTGGCGTGCATCATCCTGACGGCCGGTATTGCGATGTTCCCGTTCGTGATGCCATCCAGCACCATGATGAATGCCAGCCTGACCATGTGGGATGCAACGTCCAGCCATATGACGCTGAACTTAATGACCTATGTGGCTTGCGTGTTCGTTCCGATTGTTCTGGCTTACACCATCTGGTGTTACTGGAAAATGTTCGGTCGTATCACTAAAGAACATATCGAAAGCAACACCCACTCTATGTACTAAGTAAGGAGCTGAATATGTGGTATTTCGCATGGATTTTAGGGACGCTTCTTGCCTGTGCGTTTGGTGTCATCACTGCCCTGGCGCTTGAGCATGTAGAAGCGACCAAAGCAGGTGAAGAAAAGCACTAATGAATATTATCGCAACGTTATATGCGGTAATGGATAAGCGCCCTTTGAGGGCGCTTTCCCTCATTATGGCATTACTGCTGGCAGGCTGTATCTTCTGGGACCCGTCGCGCTTCGCGGCGAAAACCAGCGAGCTTGAAATCTGGCACGGCTTCCTGATTATGTGGGCGGTGTGCGCAGGCGTGATTCACGGTGTCGGCTTTCGTCCGAAAGCGCTACACTGGCAGGGCATCTTCTGCCCAATGATTGCCGATCTGGTTCTCCTCGCCGGTTTGATTTTCTTCTTCTTCTGAATAAGAAATGTCCGTTAACGTTATGGGCTTACCCTGGCCCATAAAAATTTACTCTCCGTTTACTTTCTCCCATTCCAAACCATCATTCCCGCGCGTATAGTAGCGAAGTTTGAAAGCTCCAACTTTTCTTGTATTACCGGGATGTAAAGTGAATACAACGCTGTTTCGATGGCCGGTACGTGTCTATTACGAAGATACCGATGCCGGTGGTGTGGTCTACCACGCCAGCTACGTTGCTTTTTATGAACGGGCACGCACAGAGATGCTGCGCCATCATCACTTTAGTCAACAGGTGCTGTTGGCTGAGCGAGTTGCCTTCGTGGTACGCAAGATGACGCTTGAGTATTTTGCGCCTGCCAGACTCGACGATATGCTCGAAGTCCAAACAGAAATTACATCAATGCGCGGAACTTCACTGGTTTTCACGCAGCGGATAGTCAATGCAGAGAACACGGTACTGAACTCAGCTGAAGTCCTGATTGTCTGTGTTGATCCAACCATAATGAAGCCTCGTGCGCTTCCTAAGTCTATTGTCGCGGAGTTTAAGCAGTGACTGACATGAATATCCTTGATTTGTTCCTGAAGGCAAGCCTTCTGGTTAAACTTATCATGTTGATTTTGATTGGTTTTTCAATCGCATCCTGGGCCATCATCATCCAGAGAACGCGTATCCTCAATGCCGCTGGCCGCGAAGCCGAAGCGTTTGAAGATAAGTTCTGGTCGGGTATTGAGCTTTCGCGTCTGTACCAGGAAAGCCAGGGACGCCGTGATAACCTTTCAGGCTCCGAACAAATTTTCTATAGCGGTTTCAAAGAGTTCGCTCGCTTACATCGCGCTAACAGCCATGCGCCGGAAGCCGTGGTAGAAGGGGCGTCGCGTGCGATGCGCATCTCCATGAACCGCGAACTGGAAAATCTTGAAACGCATATTCCTTTCCTCGGAACCGTTGGCTCCATCAGCCCGTATATCGGCCTGTTTGGTACGGTGTGGGGGATCATGCACGCCTTTATCGCCCTTGGGGCGGTGAAGCAGGCAACGTTGCAGATGGTTGCGCCGGGTATCGCAGAAGCACTGATCGCGACCGCAATCGGTCTGTTCGCCGCAATTCCGGCGGTAATGGCGTACAACCGTCTGAACCAGCGCGTGAACAAACTGGAACTGAACTACGACAACTTTATGGAAGAGTTCACCGCGATTCTGCATCGTCAGGCGTTTACCAGCACCGAGAGCAACAAGGGGTAAACCATGGCCAGATCGCGTGGACGAGGTCGTCGCGAGCTCAAGTCCGAAATCAATATCGTTCCGTTACTGGACGTGCTGCTGGTGCTGCTGCTGATCTTTATGGCGACGGCGCCCATCATCACCCAGAGCGTGGAAGTTGATCTGCCGGATGCGACAGAATCACAGGCGGTAAGCACCAATGACGATCCTCCGGTCATCATTGAGGTTTCCGGCGTAGGGCAGTACAGCGTGGTGGTAGAGAAAGATCGTATGGATCAGCTTCCGCCAGAGCAGGTTATTGCTGAAGCGCAACGACGCCTGGAGTCAAATCCGAAGACGGTCTTCTTAATCGGTGGTGCGAAAGACGTACCATATGATGAAATTATCAAAGCGCTGAACTTGCTACATAGCGCGGGCGTTAAGTCAGTTGGCTTAATGACTCAGCCTATTTGATCATCTGCGTAGTTTTTGGGAACCGATAGTGTCAAAGGCAACCGAACAGAACGACAAGCTTAAGCGAGCGATAATCGTCTCCGCAGTGCTGCACGTAATTCTTTTTGCAGCGCTGATCTGGAGTTCGTTCGATGAGCACCTTGATGCATCAGGCGGCGGTGGGGGCTCGTCCATCGACGCCGTCATGGTGGATCCCGGTGCGGTAGTGCAGAACTATAATCGCCAGCAACAGCAGCAGGCGAGCGCAAAACGCGCGGAAGAACAGCGTGAAAAACAGGCGCAACAGCAGGCGGAAGAGCTGCGTGAAAAGCAGGCCGCCGAGCAGGAACGTCTGAAGCAGCTTGAGAAAGAGCGTTTGCAGGCGCAGGAAGCCGCTAAAGAGCAGGCGGAGCAGCAGAAACAGGCTGAAGCCGCAGCGAAGAAGGCGCAGGAACAGCAGAAGCAGGCGGAAGAGGCGGCAGCCAAAGCCGCGGCTGATGCAAAAGCGCAGGCTGACGCACAGGCGAAATTAGCGGCTGACGCGGCGAAGAAAGCCGCTGCTGATGCTCAGAAAAAAGCGGAAGCAGAAGCTGCGAAGAAAGCCGCTGCTGATGCCCAGAAGAAAGCGGAAGCAGAAGCCGCGAAGAAAGCCGCTCAGGAAGCAGAGAAGAAAGCTGCTGCCGATGCTGCGAAGAAAGCGGCTGCTGCCGAGAAGGCTGCGGCTGAAAAAGCGGCTGCCGCTGAAAAAGCTGCGGCTGATAAAAAAGCGGCTGCCGAGAAAGCTGCCGCAGCTAAAAAAGCTGCTGCCGAAAAAGCCGCAGCCGACAAGAAAGCTGCCGCTGAAAAAGCCGCTGCCAGGAAGGCCGCTGCTGAAAAAGCTGCCGCTGAAGCAGCCACCGCTGACGATATCATTGGCGACCTGAGTTCTGGTAAGAATGCACCGAAAACGGGCGGTGGGGCGAAAGGAAGTAACGCAGCACCGGCAGGAAGTGGTAACACTAAGAACAACGGTGCTTCTGGCGCTGAGATCAACGACTATAAGAATCAGATTGCTGCGGCTATATCCAGCAGGCTTAACGATAAATCATTGTATACAGGGAAAACATGCAGACTGCATATTAAACTGCATACTGATGGTACCGTGCTGAGCGTTGAGTCTGAAGGAGGCGATGACGCATTATGCCAGGCTGCACTTGTGGCAGTGAATCAGGCAAAACTGCCAAAACCTCCGTCACAGGCTGTCTATGAAGTGTTCAAAGACGCTTCGCTGAACTTTAAGCCATAAGCAGAGCTGCGGTTATCGGGTTCTGATAGTTTTGTGTATTTGAGTTTGTTAACCTTCTGCTAAATTATCCAGGACTTATTGTTCGGATAAGGGAGATATGATGAAGCAGGCATTACGATTAGCTTTTGGTTTTTTAGTACTGTTGACGTCAGCAGTGCATGCCACAGTAAGCATCGACATTACCGACTGGAACGACTCAGCGCGTCCAATCGGTGTCGTTCCGTTCCAGTGGGCAGGCCCGGGCGCTGCGCCTGAAGATATTGGCGGCATTGTTGCAGCTGACCTGCGTAACAGCGGTAAATTTAACCCCTTAGATCGTTCTCGTCTGCCGCAGCAGCCGGGTACCGCTCAGGAAGTTCAACCTGCTGCATGGTCTGCACTGGGCATTGATGCCGTGGTTGTCGGACAGGTTACTCCTGCGCCAGACGGCGGCTATAACGTTGCTTATCAGCTGGTGGATACCGGCGGTGCGCCGGGTACCGTTCTGGCTCAAAACACGTATAAGGTGAACAAGCAGTGGCTGCGTTACGCAGGCCATACGGCGAGTGACGAAGTGTTTGAGAAGCTGAGCGGTATTAAAGGTGCGTTCCGTACTCGTATCGCGTACGTAGTACAGACCAACGGCGGCCAGTTCCCTTATGAGCTGCGCGTCTCTGATTACGATGGCTACAACCAGTTCACCGTACACCGTTCACCACAGCCGCTGATGTCTCCGGCATGGTCTCCGGACGGCTCTAAGCTGGCGTACGTGACCTTCGAAAGCGGCCGTTCCGCGCTGGTTATCCAGACGCTCTCTAACGGTGCTGTGCGTCAGGTTGCGTCATTCCCGCGTCACAACGGTGCGCCTGCGTTCTCTCCGGACGGTACCAAACTGGCGTTTGCCCTGTCTAAAACCGGTAGCCTGAACCTGTACGTGATGGATATTGGTTCTGGTCAGATCCGTCAGGTCACGGATGGTCGTAGCAACAACACTGAGCCAACCTGGTTCCCGGACAGCCAGAATCTGGCCTTTACGTCTGACCAGGCAGGTCGTCCACAAGTTTATAAAGTGAATATCAACGGCGGAGCAGCGCAGCGTATTACCTGGGAAGGTTCTCAGAACCAGGATGCTGACGTCAGTGCCGATGGTAAAACGATGGTAATGGTCAGTACTGCGGGTGGTCAGCAGCACATTGCCAAACAAGATCTGGTAACGGGGGGCGTACAAGTACTGTCGTCAACGTTCCTGGATGAAACGCCAAGTCTGGCACCTAACGGCACCATGGTAATCTACAGCTCTTCTCAGGGGATGGGATCCGTGCTGAATCTGGTTTCTACAGATGGGCGTTTCAAAGCGCGTCTTCCGGCAACTGATGGACAGGTAAAATCACCTGCCTGGTCGCCGTATCTGTAATAATAATTAATTGATTACTAAAGGAATCTTAGAAATGCAACTGAACAAAGTGCTGAAGGGGCTGATGATCGCTCTGCCTGTTATGGCAATCGCAGCGTGTTCTTCTAACAAGAATGCAAGCAATGACCAGAGCGGCGAAGGCATGATGGGTGCCGGCACCGGTATGGACGCTAACGGCAATGGCAATATGTCTTCTGAAGAGCAAGCGCGTCTTCAGATGCAGCAGTTACAGCAGAACAACATCGTTTACTTCGATCTGGATAAATACGACATCCGTTCTGACTTCGCTGCAATGCTGGATGCGCACGCAAACTTCCTGCGTAGCAACCCGTCTTACAAAGTCACCGTAGAAGGTCATGCGGACGAACGTGGTACTCCAGAGTACAACATCTCCCTGGGTGAACGTCGTGCAAACGCTGTTAAAATGTACCTCCAGGGTAAAGGCGTTTCTGCTGACCAGATCTCCATCGTTTCTTACGGTAAAGAAAAACCAGCAGTACTGGGTCACGACGAAGCGGCTTACTCCAAAAACCGTCGTGCCGTACTCGTTTACTAAGAGAATTGCATGAGCAGTAACTTCAGACATCATCTGATGAGTCTGTCGTTACTGGTTGGAATAGCGGCCCCCTGGGCCGCTTTTGCTCAGGCACCAATCAGTAGTGTCGGCTCAGGCTCGGTAGAAGACCGGGTCACTCAACTCGAGCGTATTTCTAACGCTCACAGCCAGCTTTTAACTCAACTCCAGCAGCAGCTTTCCGATAACCAGAATGATATTGATTCCCTTCGTGGTCAGATCCAGGAGAGTCAGTATCAGCTTAATCAGGTTGTGGAGCGCCAGAAGCAAATTTTGTTGCAGATGGATAGCCTGAACAGCGGCGGAGCAGCAGCACAGCCAGCAGCAGGCGATCAAAGCGGTGCGGCAACGCCTGCACCTGCGGCAGATGCCTCCGCGTCGTCTGGTGCGCCTGTACAGAGCGGTGACGCGAATACGGACTACAACGCGGCCATTGCCCTGGTGCAGGACAAATCGCGCCAGGACGATGCTATCGTTGCGTTTCAGAACTTCGTTAAGAAGTACCCTGATTCCACTTACCAGCCAAATGCGAACTACTGGCTGGGTCAGTTGAATTACAACAAGGGTAAAAAGGATGATGCGGCGTTTTATTTTGCCTCTGTGGTGAAAAATTACCCGAAATCACCGAAAGCGCCTGATGCGATGTATAAAGTCGGCGTGATCATGCAGGACAAAGGCGACACTGCAAAAGCCAAAGCGGTTTATCAGCAGGTGGTTGCAAAATTCCCGGGTACAGACGGCGCCAAACAAGCGCAAAAACGTTTGAGTTCGATGGGTTGATTATCGCATGACCAGAAATCGCGTCATTTCTGGTCGTGCAGCATGATTCCTAAGCAGTTAAGTGATCTTCATCGAAATTTTTGTTGCGCAGAATTCTTAAATCAGTAATATATGCCGCCGTTGCCACGGGATATCAAACAACGTGAAAGCAGCGCAAAAGTGGGTCGTTAGCTCAGTTGGTAGAGCAGTTGACTTTTAATCAATTGGTCGCAGGTTCGAATCCTGCACGACCCACCACTTAAAGCAGTTCTGGCAGTACAGAGTGGGTGATTAGCTCAGTTGGTAGAGCATCTCCTTTACACGGAGGGGGTCGGCGGTTCGAGCCCGTCATCACCCACCACTCGGGTCGTTAGCTCAGTTGGTAGAGCAGTTGACTTTTAATCAATTGGTCGCAGGTTCGAATCCTGCACGACCCACCAGTGTTGAAAGGCGCCCTAAAGGCGCCTTTTTGCTATCTGTCGTTCGCCAGTGCCTTGTAGGTCGGGTAAGGCGAAGCCGCCACCCGACAGATGCTACCGGCATCAATTCCCGATGACATTCTTCCTCAAATTCGCTATCTTGTTTAGTATACAAAACACCATTGCCTCATTTTTGTTATCTCATGCAAAACAAAGGCAATATTGTTAAGCCAGTAAAACGAGAAGCCATAATGAGTGTGATGTTTGATCCCGAAACCGCAATCTATCCCTTCCCGCCGAAGCCCGCTCCGCTAAGCCGGGATGAAAAACAGTTCTATCGTGAAAAAATTAAGCGCCTGCTTAAAGAGCGTGATGCGGTGATGGTGGCGCATTACTACACCGACCCGGAAATTCAGCAGCTGGCAGAAGAGACGGGCGGCTGTATCTCAGACTCCCTGGAAATGGCGCGTTTCGGTGCAAAACATCCTGCCTCCACGCTGCTGGTTGCAGGTGTGCGCTTCATGGGCGAAACGGCAAAAATTCTCAGCCCGGAAAAAACCATACTGATGCCGACGCTGAATGCCGAATGCTCCCTTGACCTCGGTTGCCCGATTGATGAGTTCACCGCCTTCTGTGATGCCCACCCTGATCGTACCGTGGTGGTCTATGCCAACACGTCTGCGGCGGTGAAAGCCCGGGCAGACTGGGTAGTGACCTCCAGTATCGCCGTTGAGCTGATTGAGCATCTGGACAGCCTGGGGGAGAAAATCATCTGGGCGCCCGATCGTCACCTGGGAAACTATGTACAAAAACAAACCGGTGCGGATGTGCTGTGCTGGCAGGGCGCCTGTATCGTTCACGACGAGTTTAAGACCCAGGCCCTGACGCGCATGAGAGGGTTATATCCGGACGCCGCGATTCTGGTGCACCCGGAATCCCCGCAGTCCATCGTCGACATGGCGGATGCCGTCGGGTCAACCAGCCAGCTCATTCATGCTGCGAAAACCCTGTCACACAAGCAGCTCATTGTGGCGACCGATCGCGGTATCTTCTACAAGATGCAGCAGGCCGTGCCGGAAAAAACGTTGCTCGAAGCGCCGACCGCCGGAGAAGGGGCGACCTGCCGAAGCTGCGCGCATTGCCCGTGGATGGCGATGAATGGGCTCAAAGCGATTGCGGAGGGCCTGGAGAACGGTGGCGAAGCGCATGAGATCCATGTGGATGCCGCTCTGCGTGAAGGCGCGTTAATTCCACTTAACCGTATGCTGGATTTTGCGGCTACACTACGTACTTAACTTATTACGCCCCGGAGAAAAAATGGATTTTTTTAGCACACAGAACATCCTGGTTCATATCCCGATTGGTGCGGGCGGCTATGACCTGTCGTGGATTGAAGCGGTGGGTACGCTGGCCGGTTTACTCTGTATCTGGCTGGCCAGCCTTGAGAAGATCAGCAACTATGCGTTCGGGCTGATAAACGTCACGCTGTTTGCGATCATCTTCTTCCAGATCCAGCTCTACGCCAGCCTGCTTCTACAGCTGTTCTTCTTCGCAGCCAATATCTATGGCTGGTACGCCTGGTCTCGGCAAAACAGTCAGCAGGAGGCGGAACTGCAAATCCGCTGGCTGCCGTTGCCAAAAGCCATCGCCTGGTTCGCGGCCTGCGTGGTGGCTATCGGCTTTATGACCGTCTTTATTGATCCGGTATTTGCCTTCCTGACGCGCGTGGCGGTCTCGGTCATGTCGGGTCTGGGATTAAATGTGACGATGCCTGAGCTTCAGCCGGATGCCTTCCCGTTCTGGGATTCCTGCATGATGGTGTTGTCGATTGCCGCAATGATCCTGATGACCCGTAAATACGTTGAGAACTGGCTGCTGTGGGTGGTCATCAACGTCATTAGCGTGGTGATTTTTGCCCGCCAGGGTGTTTATGCCATGTCGCTGGAGTACATGCTGCTGACGGTCATTGCCCTGAACGGCAGTCGCATGTGGATTAACAGCGCGCGTGAGCGTGGCTCGCGCGCGCTTTCCCGTTAATGGTGATGGGCGTGTGAGTGGCCGGACTGCGCCTCGTTCAGGTGACAGTCTGGCCCGTTACATGGCTGATACTCCATCTGGATGGTGGCGTGCGCAATTTCGTAGTGATGCTCAAGGAAGTGCCGAATACGTTCAAGCAACGCATCGTGATCGTGGGGCGGAATAACCTGAACGTGCAGCGTCATAAGCGGTTTCTCACCCACCAGCCAGACGTGAACGTGGTGAACGTTACGGACTTCAGGAATGGAACGACACAGATTGCGTTTTAGCTCGCCAATATCCAGCGACGTGGGAGCGCCTTCCAGCAGCTCATTGACGCTCTCTTTCAACAGCCGCCAGGCACTGCGTAATACAAGGCACGATACCAGCACGGAAAGAATCGGGTCGATGGGAGTCCAGCCCGTGCCCATAATGATCAGCGCGGCTACGATGGCCCCTACGGAACCCAGCAGATCGCCCAGCACATGAAGCGCCGCGGCCCGTACGTTCAGATTTTTTTCACTGCTGCCGCGGTGCAATATCCAGAACGCCAGAATATTGGCGACCAACCCGGCAATGGCGATAACCATCATTGTCGTCCCGGCTATCGGTTGTGGATGCCGAAAGCGCTGAAAAGCCTCCCAGACGATAAGAAGAGTAATCACCACCAGTGCAATCGCATTCACAAAGGCGGCAAGCGTGGTCAGTCTGAGCCAGCCAAAGGTGTGGCGGGTATTGGGAGGGCGACGGGCAAACTGCACGGCCAGCAGAGCAAACAGGAGCGCGGCAGCGTCGGTCAGCATATGCCCGGCATCGGCCAGCAGCGCCAGCGATCCGGATATCAGCCCGCCTATTACCTCAATTATCATAAAGGTGGCAGTGACGCCAAAAGCCAGCAGAAGCCGTTTGGCATTTTCATCGCCAGTGGAGTGGGAATGGGAGTGGGAGTGCGCCATGGTATCGTTCCTGATTTATTATTATTTTTAGTTTAGCGTTTTTAAGAGCTTAAATAAAAAAGGAGAGCATTCGCTCTCCCTGTTTTACCTTACGGAAGGTTACTGGGTAGTACCGTCCGTTTTGGTATTGGCATCGCTGCCTACTTTGTCATTCGGGTCCGGGCATTTCCCGTCTTTACACACTGAGTTTTTATGAACCTCGTCGGTAGTCATACCCTCATGGTTCATCGTGCCTGTGTTCGTCCCGCCGGTGTTGGTATTGCCCGTGTTGATATTACTGTTATCAACATTGTTTGGCGCAATATTCTGTTTTGCATCCGGCGCAACCTGGCCTGCTTCGGCAGCGGCATTCGCGTCGCCGTTGCTGCCGGATGAGCCTGCGTCAGCAGCCAGTACGCTACCGCTTGCCAGAGTAAGGGTTGCCGTCAGGAAAAGCGTAGTCAGTTTCGTCATTTTCATCATGGTGCTCCTGTTCTTATCGTTACGCTGGATAACATTCTCCAACAGTGCATCTTGTTCAGTGGCGAAAGATCCCAGTTTCCTGATTTATGTCAGGATGGAATCGCGTATAAATATTTAAAAACAGTCGTTACAAGTAAAAAGCTTAGGCGAGATCTCATTTTTCGCTATTTTGTTGTGTATTTTAGGCGAATTCCAGGAATTATCTGCGCGAAGTGTAAAAGCCCGTTTACACTTCGTGGCCGACAAGTTAGATTGAAAGGATTGCTTTCATTACTAAAGATATGGCAGAGCCGGAAAGAAGATGAATTATCAGAACGACGATTTACGCATTAACGAGATCAATGAGTTATTACCTCCCGTAGCGCTCCTTGAAAAATTCCCCGCCACCGAAAATGCCGCCAACACGGTGTCTCATGCCCGCAAGGCGATCCACAAGATCCTGAAAGGTAGCGACGATCGTCTTCTGGTAGTCATTGGGCCGTGCTCCATTCACGATCCTGCTGCGGCCAAAGAGTATGCGTCGCGTCTGCTCGCCCTGCGTGAAGAGCTGAAAGGCGAACTGGAAATCGTGATGCGCGTTTATTTCGAAAAACCGCGTACCACCGTGGGCTGGAAAGGGTTGATCAACGATCCGCATATGGACAACAGTTTCCAGATTAACGACGGCCTGCGCATTGCGCGTAAGCTGCTGCTGGAGATCAACGACAGCGGGCTGCCTGCTGCCGGAGAATTCCTCGATATGATCACCCCGCAGTATCTGGCTGACCTGATGAGCTGGGGCGCTATTGGCGCGCGTACGACGGAATCTCAGGTTCACCGTGAGCTGGCGTCTGGCCTGTCATGCCCGGTGGGTTTCAAAAATGGCACTGATGGCACCATTAAAGTCGCTATTGACGCCATTAATGCGGCTGGCGCGCCGCACTGCTTCCTGTCGGTGACCAAGTGGGGCCACTCCGCTATCGTGAATACCAGCGGTAATGGCGATTGCCATATTATACTGCGCGGCGGTAAAGAGCCTAACTACAGTGCTAAACACGTAGCGGAGGTAAAAGCAGGGCTGGAGAAAGCGGGTCTGGCACCGCAGGTGATGATCGATTTCAGCCATGCCAACTCCAGCAAACAGTTTAAAAAGCAGATGGAAGTCGGCGCAGATGTGTGTCAGCAAATCGCCAGCGGTGAACGCGCAGTGATTGGGGTGATGATTGAGAGCCATCTGGTGGAAGGCAACCAGAACCTGGAGGGCAGTGAGCCGCTGGTCTACGGTAAGAGCGTGACGGATGCCTGCATTGGCTGGGACGATACCGATGCGATCCTGCGTCAGTTGGCGGATGCGGTTAAAGCGCGTCGCGGCTAAGTTTGTCCCGGGCAATAAAAAAGCGTGGATTGCTCCACGCTTTTTTTATGTCCGGGGAATATTACTTCGCTTTACCCTGGTTCGCCACGGCCGCCGCTTTTGCAGCGATTTCGTCGGCGTTACCCAGGTAGTAATGTTTAACTGGCTTGAAGTTTTCGTCGAACTCGTACACCAGCGGCACGCCGGTAGGGATATTCAGCTCGAGGATTTCATCTTCACCCATGTTGTCCAGGTATTTCACCAGCGCACGCAGGGAGTTACCGTGAGCAGCGATAATGACGCGCTCGCCGCTTTTCAGGCGTGGCAGAATGGTTTCGTTCCAGTAAGGCACAACGCGGTCAATGGTCAGCGCCAGGCTTTCGGTCTGCGGCAGTTCAGCCTCAGTCAGCTTCGCGTAACGCGGATCGTGGCCCGGGTAGCGCTCGTCATCTTTGCTCAGCTCTGGAGGCGTGACCGCAAAACCACGACGCCACTGCTTAACCTGCTCGTCACCGTATTTTTCTGCGGTTTCCGCTTTGTTCAGACCTTGCAGCGCACCGTAGTGACGCTCGTTCAGTTTCCAGGATTTCTCAACCGGCAGCCAGGCCTGATCCAGCTCGTCCAGAACGTTCCACAGGGTATGGATGGCACGTTTCAGCACAGAGGTGTAAGCAAAGTCAAAGGTGAAGCCTTCTTCTTTCAGCAGTTTACCTGCCGCTTTTGCTTCGCTCACGCCTTTCTCGGACAGATCAACGTCATACCAACCGGTGAAGCGGTTTTCGTTGTTCCACTGGCTTTCGCCGTGGCGCACCAGGACAAGCTTAGTATTAGCCATTTCTTACTCCTCAAGCATTTTGAATGATAACAATTCTCATTATATTGCCGTGACTGTGCCAGCAGCAACGCTTAACCCTAACCATAGCGAAAATAGTTCGAGAGTGTAAGATGCATGTGAATCCAGGGTTATGATTTTGTCTGCGATCGCCGCTATTTTCAGCAAGGCGGAGATAAAAAAGCCCTCGCGATGAGGGCCAGTCTTTTTTGCCGGATGGCGCTTCGCTTATCAGGCCTATATTCGTAGGCCCGTGCGCCGCCGGACATTAAGCGCGCGGAATGAAATGATACTCGGTGACGCTTACGTACTCTTCACCCGGACGTAGCACGCAGTCCGGCTGCGGCCATTCAGGATGGTTAGGCGTGTCCGGAAGGAACTCGCTCTCCAGCGCCAGTCCTTGCCAGGCGCCGTAGGCGTCATGTTCACGCGCCGTGGTACCCTCCAGATAGTTACCGGAGTAGAACTGTAGGGCGGGGGCGGTGGTGTAGACCGTCATCTGTAACTTCTCATCAGCAGACCAGACCTGTGCGGCAGGTTGAGAAAGATCGCCTTTTGCCTGCAACAGGAACGCGTGGTCGTAGCCTTTCACCTTGCGCTGATCGTCATCACTCAGGAAATCCTGAGCAATGGTTTTCGGCTGACGGAAATCAAAGCTATTTCCGCTTACCGGTTTCAGCCCCTGATAAGGGATACCCATCTCATCGACCGGCAGATACTCATCCGCCAGGATCTGGAGTTTGTGGCTGCGGACATCGGTCTGATTACCGTCAAGGTTGAAATAGGCGTGGTTAGTCAGGTTGACCGGGCACGGCTTATCGACGGTCGCGCGGTACTCAATGGCGATGCGATTATCTTCGGTCAGGGTGAAGCGCGCGGTTGCGGTGAGATTGCCCGGGAAGCCCTGGTCTCCATCGAGGGAGTCCAGAGAGAACCAGACCTCACCGTCATTTTGCTGCACAATCTTCCAGCGACGTTTATCAAACCCTTCCGGGCCGCCGTGCAGCTGATTTTCGCCCTGGCTGGCAAGCAGGGAATACGTTACGCCGTCCAGCGTAAACCGGCTTCTGGCGATGCGGTTAGCGTAGCGGCCTATGGATGCGCCCAGAAAAGCAGTCTGCTCGATATACTGCTCCGGCGATGCGCAGCCAAGCAGGGTTTCGCGCACGCTGCCGTCAGGCATCGGTACGCGGGCAGAAAGTAACGTTGCGCCCCAGTCCATCAGCGTAACCACCATCCCGGCGCTGTTGCGCAGGGTTAACAGGCGATACGGCAGACCATCCGGTGCGAGTGTCGGTGTTTCGTTTAGCACTGTCCGGCTCCTTGTGATGCTTTACAGACATAGAAAGTTTCTTTGATGCCCGTTTTGGCTTCGTACTGTTTAGCCACCGCGTCCTGAATGGCAGGGACCAGCTCTTCCGGCACCAGGGCGACGACGCACCCGCCGAATCCGCCGCCGGTCATACGCACGCCGCCTTTGTCGCCAATCGTGGCTTTCACGATTTCAACCAGGGTGTCGATTTGCGGCACGGTGATTTCGAAATCGTCACGCATGGAGGCATGCGATTCGGCCATCAGCTCGCCCATCCGCTTCAGGTCACCTTTTGCCAGCGCGGAGGCGGCTTCTACGGTACGGGCATTTTCCGTCAGTATATGACGCACGCGCTTCGTGACAACCGGGTCCAGCTCGTGGACAACCTTGTTAAATTCATCAAGTGAGACATCACGCAGGGCTGGCTGCTGGAAGAAGCGCGCGCCGGTTTCGCACTGTTCGCGACGGGTGTTGTACTCGCTGCCCACCAGGGTGCGTTTGAAGTTGCTGTTGATGATCACCACAGCCGCCCCTTTAGGCAGCGGAACCGCTTTGGTCCCGAGGGAGCGGCAGTCAATCAGCAAAGCATGTTCTTTCTTGCCCAGCGCGGAAATCAGCTGATCCATAATGCCGCAGTTGCAGCCTACGAACTGGTTTTCCGCTTCCTGACCGTTGAGGGCGATTTGCGCCCCGTCCAGCGGCAGATGATAAAGCTGCTGGAACACGGTGCCGACCGCCACTTCCAGCGATGCGGAAGAGCTTAATCCCGCCCCCTGCGGCACGTTGCCGCTGATCACCAGATCGGCCCCGCCGAAATTCTTGTTACGCTTTTGCAGGTGCTTCACCACGCCGCGAACATAGTTCGACCACTGCTGGCTGTCGTGGGTCACGATCGGCGCATCGAGGGAAAATTCGTCAATTTCGTTGCCGTAATCCGCGGCGATCACTCGCACATGACGATCGTCGCGTTTCGCGCAGCTGATCACCGTCTGGTAGTCGATGGCACACGGCAGGACAAAACCGTCGTTATAGTCGGTGTGCTCGCCGATCAGATTAACGCGGCCAGGCGCCTGGATAACATGGGTGGCAGGGTAGCCAAATTTTTCAGCAAACAGGGATTGTGTTTTATCTTTCAGACTCATTTTTAGACTCCTGATTCGCGGTAATGGACGTCGCTAACGGCACGCAGACGTTCTGCCGCCTGTTCCGCCGTCAGGTCGCGCTGGGTTTCCGCCAGCATTTCATAGCCCACCATGAATTTACGTACCGTCGCAGAACGCAGCAGGGGCGGGTAGAAGTGTGCATGTAACTGCCAGTGTTGATTCTCTTCGCCGTTAAACGGCGCGCCGTGCCAGCCCATGGAGTAGGGGAAGGAGCACTGGAAGAGGTTGTCGTAGCGGCTGGTCAGTTTTTTCAGCGCCAGCGCTAGGTCGTCACGCTGGGCGTCGCTGAGTTCGGTAATGCGCTGAACATGGGCTTTAGGCAGCAGCAGCGTCTCAAACGGCCACGCCGCCCAGTAAGGGACCACCGCAAGCCAGTGCTCGGTTTCCACCACGGTACGGCTGCCATCCGCCAGCTCACGCTGGGTGTAATCCACCAGCATCGGCGAACCGTTCTGGGCGAAATACGCTTTTTGCAGTCGGTCCTCACGCTCGGCTTCATTCGGCAGGAAGCTGTTCGCCCAGATCTGACCGTGCGGATGCGGGTTGGAGCAGCCCATCGCCGCGCCTTTGTTTTCGAACACCTGCACCCAGGGATAGCTCTGCCCCAGCTCTGCGGTTTGCGCCTGCCAGGTGCTGACCACCTCTTTCAGCGCCTCCACGCTCAGCTCCGGCAGCGTTTTGCTGTGATCGGGCGAGAAGCAGATCACGCGGCTGGTGCCGCGGGCGCTTTCGCAGCGCATCAGCGGGTCATGGCTTTCCGGCGCGTCCGGCGTATCGGTCATCAGCGCGGCAAAGTCGTTAGTAAACACGAAGGTGCCTTGGTAGTCCGGGTTTTTATCGCCCGTCACGCGCGTATTGCCCGGGCAGAGGAAACAGTCCGGATCATGCTGCGGCAGCGTCTGTTTAGCCGGCGTCTCTTGCGCCCCCTGCCAGGGGCGCTTGGCGCGATGCGGTGAAACTAATATCCATTGCCCGCTGAGCGGGTTAAAACGACGATGCGGGTGATCGACGGGATTGAATTGCGTCATGACAAATCCTTAATCTGGATAGCCTTGCGGATGGCGCGACTGCCAGTGCCAGGTATCCTGTGCCATTTCATCAAGCGTGCGGGTGACACGCCAGTTAAGCTCTTTATCCGCTTTGGTGGCATCGGCCCAGTAAGCCGGGAGGTCGCCATCCCGGCGGGGAGCGAAGTGATACTTCACCGGCTTGCCGCAGGCTTTACTGAAGGCATTCACCACGTCCAGCACGCTGCTGCCGATCCCGGCGCCGAGGTTGTAAATATGCACGCCCGGTTTATCCGCCAGCTGCTGCATCGCCGCCACGTGGCCGTCGGCCAGATCCATGACGTGAATGTAATCGCGCACGCCGGTGCCATCTTCGGTGGGATAATCGTTACCAAAAATCGCCAGGGAATCGCGGCGCCCTACGGCAACCTGCGCGATATACGGCATCAGGTTATTAGGAATGCCCTGCGGATCTTCGCCCATATCCCCTGACGGATGCGCGCCAACCGGGTTGAAGTAGCGCAGCAATGCGATGCTCCATTCAGGCTGGGCTTTTTGCAGGTCGGTCAGGATCTGCTCTACCATCAGCTTGCTTTTGCCATACGGGCTTTGCGGCGTACCGGTCGGGAAGCTTTCAACGTAAGGAATTTTTGGCTGATCGCCGTAGACGGTCGCGGAGGAGCTGAAGATAAAGTTTTTAACGTTGGCCGCACGCATGGCGGAGATCAGACGCAGGGTACCGTTGACGTTGTTGTCATAGTACTCAAGCGGTTTTGCCACCGATTCGCCAACCGCTTTCAGGCCAGCGAAGTGGATAACGGTTTCAATCGCGTGATCGTGAAGGATTTCAGTCATCAACGCTTCATTGCGGATGTCGCCTTCCACGAAAGTCGGCTGTTTGCCCGAAAGACGTTCAATGACCGGCAGCACGCTGCGCTTACTGTTGCACAGGTTATCAAGAATGACGACATCGTGGCCGCTTTGCAGCAGTTGCACACAGGTATGACTTCCTATGTAACCGCTACCACCTGTTACCAGAACTCGCATATTTCGCTCCATTAGGCTTATGGTATGAATTAACCATAGCATATCAGAGACGCGAAAAGTGTGACATGGGATAAAATATTGGTATCGTTTACACTGGTTTTCACACGCGCTTTTTCTCAGACTGAGAGCATTGTAGATCAAAGAGATAGAGATGTATTGTTGCAGGTTGTCTGAAAAGCGGAGGGCAGCGCCCTCCACGCGTTAATCGATTTTGCTCAGCAGGTAGCGGTATTGCTCGCGGTCAGGGACAAATTCCAGCCGATGGGTGATGCAGGACGGGGCATCTTCAGCATGGTGGGACACAAACAGCAGCTGGGTTTCACCTTCGCTAATCAGGACATCCACAAAGCGGCGGATCAGCTGACGGTTGAGCGGATCCAGCCCCTGCAACGGTTCGTCAAGAATCAGCAGCGTAGGATGCTTGACCAGCGCGCGGACGATCAATGCCAGCCGCTGCTGCCCCCACGACAGGCTGTGGAATGGCGCATCGGCGACCCGGTTATCCATACCCAGAATATCCAGCCACTGCTGCGCCAGCTTGTGCTGCTTGTCGGATACCGCCTGATAAATACCAATGGAGTCGAAGAAGCCAGAGAGGATCACGTTTCGCACCGTGGTGCTCACCCGGTAGTCCAGATGCAGGCTGCTGCTGACATAGCCGATGTGCTTTTTGATATCCCAGATGGTTTCCCCGCTGCCGCGGCGACGGCCGAACAGGGTGAGATCGTTGCTGTATCCCTGCGGGTGATCCCCGGTGATCAGGCTCAGCAGCGTGGATTTACCCGCTCCGTTGGGGCCGACGATCTGCCAGTGCTCACCAGGATTAACCGTCCAGCTGAGGTGATTAAGAATAGGGCGATCGTCGTAAGCAACCACCCCATCGCGCAGCACAATGCGCGGCTGGTCAGGGTCCAGCCCGTGGCGTGCTGAAGGCGCATCCGGCTCCGGCAGGGCAATACCGTCCAGTTTCTCGCTGTGCGCCAGCTGCGCAATCAGCGCCTGCCGAAGCAGTACGGCTTTCTCGCCGGTTTCGGTCAGGCTACAGTCCGCCAGCACGCCCGCATACTGTACGAAATCCGGGATTTCATCAAAGCGGTTAAGAACCAGCACAAGCGTGTATCCCTGCTGGTTAAGCGACGCCAGCAACGCTGCCAGCTGCGCGCGGGATTGCACATCCAGTCCGTCAAACGGTTCATCCAGGATCAGGAGTTCCGGCTCGCTCATCAGCGCCTGACACAGCAGCGTTTTGCGCGTTTCACCGGTTGAAAGGTATTTAAAGCGGCGATTAAGCAGGGCGGTAATGCCAAATTGCTCCGCCAGCTGCTGACAGCGGGCAGGATCTTTTATCTCATCCTGGATAATTTCCGCCGTCATGCGGCCGGTATCTTCTTCGCCGGGGCTGAGCAAATCGGTATTGTTACGCTGCCACTCATCGCTGACCAGCTTTTGCAGCTGTTCGAAGGAAAGGCGCGTCAGCCGGGTAAAGGTGCACCGACGTTCACCCTTCAGTTGGGTTAATTCGCCTGCCAGAGCGCGGGCCAGCGCGGATTTTCCGCTGCCATTCGTGCCCACAAACGCCCAGCTTTCTCCGGCGCGAAGGGTTAACTCTGGCAGCGATAAGGTACGGGTATCGCTAAGACGAAACGTGCCTTGCGAAATATGCAATGATGACATGTGTTATCCCATTTTTTGCAGCAACAGATGTCAGGGATACTCAGTGTAAGCAGGGTTGTCAATGCGCTTAGCACAATGTGGCGATAATTACCCTGTCTGCATTGAAATATGCGGTCACCACAGCACCTTCGTCTAATTCGGTCGCGTCGTTCACCGGAACGGTGGCGCAGAGCAACTGTCCATCCGGCAGGGTCATCAGCACTTCACATTGTTCTGCGCCGCGCTCGATGTGGCTGATACACCCGCGTAGCTGGTTGTCGGCCTCTGCGGCCTGCTCAGGGTTGAGTGCGATGCTGATCCAGGGCGCTTTGAGTAATACCAGCACCTCCTGTCCTTCGTTCAGCCCAAGGCGTTGACCACTTTGCGCGGTGATGGCGGCTTTCAGGCGCGTCGCACCGTCCGCAAGCAGGATCTCTATATGCTCCTGCACCTGCGAATGATCGCGCCCCGTCACCGTACCAAACCACTGGTTGCGGGCGCTGGTCTGCAAAGAGAAACGGGAGATGGCGCCCAGCAGGCTGTCAAGCGGCAGGTTGTCGTCATCGCTCAGCACATCAAATGCTTTTTGCTGGATCTGCGCCAGTAAATCGTAGAGCTGGATCAGACGTTGCCCGTAACGCGTCAACACGGCGCCGCCGCCGCCTTTCCCGCCGGTGGCGCGCTCAACCAGCGTGTGTTCGCTCAGGGTGTTCATGTCGTTAATCGCATCCCAGGCGCTTTTATAGCTGATACCGGCGTTTTTGGCGCCCTGGCTAATCGAGCCAGTTTGTTCTATTTGTTTTAACAGGGCGATGCGTCGCGGATCGGCGAAAAGCTTCTGCTGAAGTCGTAGGGTGAGGAGAATTTCGGCCTGCATAACAGTGTCCCGGTAAAAAGGCTATTGTGACCCAAATGCCCGGGGGCGGAAAGCGCACCGCACAAAAGGGGATGTTTTTCTTACTTTTCAGGGTAGAATAAGCCGTTCACAAGATCTGGAGAAAACCATGTTAGAGTTGTTGAAAAGTCTGGTATTCGCGGTAATCATGGTGCCAGTAGTGATGGCTATCATCCTCGGTGCCATCTACGGCCTGGGTGAAGTGTTCAACGTCTTTTCGAACATTGGTCATCGTCGTGACCAGCCTAAAAAGCAGCAATGATTTCCTCCAAAACGCCCGGCCAGCCCGGGCGTTTTGCTCTCAAGTTTATTCCTTTCCCGCCGATATCTTTTACAACGTTCCTTGAGTTTACGCATTAATGGGTACGATTTAGCGCTAGGAACGCCTGCGATATGTCGTTATATTTATTTGTATATAACGACACGCACAGGAGCTTCAAATGGCACGTTCATGGGTACGCCTTTTCGCAGGGGCAACGCTGACTCTCTCACTCACCGCCCACGCACTGGCGGATGAAGGAAAAATCACGGTCTTTGCGGCGGCGTCGCTGACTAACGCGATGCAGGATATTGCTGCGGTATACAAAAAAGAGAAAAACGTCGAGGTGGTCTCGTCGTTTGCCTCCTCGTCCACGCTGGCCCGCCAGATTGAAGCGGGGGCACCCGCGGATCTGTTCATCTCTGCCGATCAGAAATGGATGGATTACGCGGTGGAGAAAAAATCTGTTGATACGGCTACCCGCGAAACGCTGCTGGGAAATAGCCTGGTGGTGGTCGCGCCCACAAACAGCAAGCAGGACGACATCGCCATCAACAAACAGACGGACTGGACCCGTCTGCTCAACGGTGGCCGTCTGGCGGTAGGCGATCCGGAGCATGTTCCTGCCGGGATTTATGCGAAAGAAGCGCTACAAAAACTGGGTGCATGGGAGACCTTATCGCCGAAGCTGGCTCCCGCAGAAGATGTGCGTGGCGCGCTGGCGCTGGTGGAGCGTAACGAAGCGCCACTCGGGATCGTTTACGGCTCCGATGCCGTCGCCAGTAAAGGTGTGAAGGTGGTGGGCACCTTCCCGGAAGACTCGCATAAGAAAGTAGAATATCCTGTTGCGATAGTTGATGGACATAAAAATGCGACCGTGACGGCCTTTGTTGACTACCTGAAGGGGCCGGAAGCGTCCGCGATCTTTAAACGTTACGGATTTACGACTCACGAATGATATTGACCGAACCTGAATGGCAGGCCGTGCTGCTGAGCCTGAAAGTCTCTTCCCTGGCGGTTGCGCTGAGTTTGCCCTTTGGGGTGTTCTTTGCCTGGTTACTGGTTCGCGTGAAGTTTCCAGGCAAAGCCCTGCTCGACAGTGTTCTCCATCTTCCGCTTGTCTTACCGCCTGTGGTGGTCGGATATCTGCTGCTGATCTCCATGGGGCGACGCGGTTTTATCGGCGAATGGCTGTACGACTGGTTCGGACTGACCTTTGCTTTCAGCTGGCGCGGCGCGGTTCTGGCCGCGGCAGTAATGTCCTTCCCGCTGATGGTGCGCGCTATCCGCCTGGCGCTGGAAGGGGTGGATATCCGGTTAGAACAGGCCGCCCGCACGCTGGGCGCAGGCCGCTGGCGGGTATTCCTGACCATTACGCTTCCTCTCACGTTACCGGGCATTATTGTCGGTACGGTGTTAGCCTTCGCCCGCTCGTTGGGTGAGTTTGGCGCGACCATCACCTTTGTGTCGAACATTCCCGGCGAGACGCGGACCATCCCGTCGGCCATGTATACCCTGATTCAGACCCCGGGCGGCGAAGGTGCGGCGGCCCGGCTGTGTATTATTTCGATTGTGCTCGCTCTGGTCTCGCTGCTGGTGTCTGAGTGGCTGGCGCGCCTCAGCCGTGAACGGATGGGGAAATCGTGATGCTGGAACTCAACTTTACGCAAACCCTGGGCAGCCACACCCTGACGCTGAACGAAACGCTGCCTGCCAGCGGTATCACCGCCATTTTTGGCGTGTCCGGGGCGGGGAAAACGTCGCTGATTAATGCGATTAGCGGCCTGACGCGTCCCCAGTCTGGCCGTATTGTGTTAAATAACCGCGTCTTGAATGACGCGGAGAAGAAGGTCTGCCTGTCACCGGACAAACGCCGTATCGGCTATGTGTTTCAGGATGCG
Source organism: Enterobacter sp. MGH 33 (assembly GCF_000534535.1). NCBI lineage: Bacteria > Pseudomonadati > Pseudomonadota > Gammaproteobacteria > Enterobacterales > Enterobacteriaceae > Enterobacter > Enterobacter sp. MGH 33. The sequence continues at coordinate 1,720,753 of NZ_KI973212.1, forward strand.
CGCCTGTTTCCGCACTACAGCGTTCGCGGGAACCTGCGTTACGGCATGGCAAAAAACATGGCCGGACAGTTCGATAAGCTGGTGGCGCTGCTGGGCATCGAACCGCTGCTGGATCGTCTGCCGTCGTCGCTGTCGGGTGGTGAAAAACAGCGCGTGGCGATTGGCCGCGCCCTGTTAACCGCGCCGGAACTGTTGCTGCTGGATGAGCCGCTGGCCTCGCTGGATATTCCGCGCAAGCGCGAGCTGCTGCCGTATCTGCAACGTCTGGCGCGGGAAATCAATGTGCCAATGCTCTACGTCAGCCATTCGCTGGATGAGATTTTACATCTGGCCGACAAAGTGCTGGTGCTGGAAGCGGGCAGGGTGAAGGCATTCGGCAATCTGGAGGAGGTGTGGGGCAGCAGCGTTATGCATCCATGGCTGCCAAAGGAGCAGCAGAGCAGCATTCTGAAGGTGAGCGTGCTGGAGCACCATCCGCACTACACGATGACCGCGCTGGCGCTGGGCGATCAGCATTTGTGGGTGAATAAAATCGATACGCCGATTCAGTCCACGTTACGGATCCGCATTCAGGCGTCGGATGTCTCCCTGGTCCTGCAACCGCCGCTGCAAACCAGTATCCGCAATATTTTGCGCGCAAAAGTGGCGCAGTGTTTTGATGATAACGGCCAGGTGGAAGTGCAGCTGGAAGTAGGCAACAGAACGCTGTGGGCGCGCATCAGCCCGTGGGCCAGGGATGAGCTAGGCATCAAGCCTGGCCTGTGGCTTTACGCGCAAATCAAGAGCGTTTCTATCACCGCCTGATTACAGCAGGTGGGTATAAATATACTGCGCGATGCTGTCGGTGGTGTTATCGCCAATCACCACGTCAGCGCGCGCTTTCACCGCGTCATCGGCATTACCCATCGCCACGCCCGTTCCGGACGCTTCCAGCATGCTGATGTCGTTATAGTTATCGCCGAAGGCAATTACGTCCTGCATTGATCCGCCCTGCGATTCGACGAACTGGGTCAGACGCTTTCCTTTGCTGTTGCCTTTGCGGGCGATATCCACCTGATCGTGCCAGGACCATTCACATTCCAGACCCAGCGTATGCTCGACATGTTTTGCGAAAGTATTCAGTTTGGCGGTGTCTTCATCGGTCAGGGCAAATTTCCAGATTGCGTCGACGTCTTCCGCCGCCTGGCGCAGGGAGGAAACCTGAGTGAACACCGGACGCTGCGCTTCCGGCAGAGACAGAGCCCAGTTGCTGGTGCGGATCACATGGCCGGTAGGGCGTTCATACACCATGGCGTTGTCCACATACATCAGGCCGTGAATGGCATGCTCATCCAGTAAATCAATCAATTGCAGCGCCTGCGTAACGGGAAGCGGATCGGAGGCTAAAACCTTTTTTGCCTGATAATCATACAAATAGGTGCCATTACAACAAATTGCAGGTGTATCTAAGCCCAGTGCCTGATAAAAAGGATGAATGGCTACGTGATGTCGACCCGTTACGATGAGAAGTTGATACCCCGCTTCCTGGGCTCGTTTGAGGGCCTCAAGAGAAGAGGGGAGCAGGGTTTTCTGAGGGGTAAGCAGTGTTCCGTCTAAATCCAGGGCAATCACTCGCGAGGTCATTTTTTCTTCCGGGTTAATGTTGAATTTAAGGTCTGTCGGGATGGTACACCGAGAGCGGAACCCTGCAAAATCCCGGACTACAATTCAGCATTCACCGTTAAAAATAATCAGGAGTATTCATGAAACAAACCGTTTATACCGCCAGTCCTGAAAGTCAGCAGATCCATGTCTGGCGTTTGAATACAGAAGGTTCGCTTACGCTGGTTCAGGTTGTTGATGTGCCAGGCCAGGTGCAGCCGATGGTCGTCAGCCCGGATAAACGTTTTCTTTATGTCGGCGTACGCCCGGAATTCCGCGTACTGGCATACCGTATCTCCCCGGATGACGGCGCGCTGACCTATACCGCAGAAGCCCCGCTGCCGGGCAGCCCGACCCATATTTCCACTGACCATAAAGGCAACTTTATCTTCAGCGGCTCCTACAATGCAGGCTGCGTGAGCGTCACCCGCCTGGAAGACGGTATTCCCGTTGAAACCGTCGACGTGGTAGAAGGGCTAGAAGGTTGCCACTCCGCCAACATTTCGCCGGATAACCGCACGCTGTGGGTGCCAGCGCTTAAGCAGGACCGCATCTGCCTGTTCACCCTGAGCGATGACGGCCATCTGGTCGCGCAGAGCCCGGCGGAAGTCACCACCGTGGAAGGCGCAGGCCCGCGCCACATGGTCTTCCACCCGAATCAGCAGTATGCCTATGTCGTTAACGAGCTGAACAGCTCGGTAGACGTGTGGGAACTGAACGATCCTAATGGACAGATCGAGTGCGTACAGACGCTGGACATGATGCCATCTGATTTCTCCGACACACGCTGGGCGGCAGACATTCACATTACGCCGGATGGCCGTCACCTCTATGCCTGTGACCGTACCTCCAGTCTGATCACCATCTTCAGCGTCTCTGAAGACGGCAGCGTTCTGGCAGTTGAAGGCTTCCAGCCGACAGAAACCCAGCCGCGCGGCTTTAATGTCGATCACAGCGGCAAATACCTGATTGCGGCGGGGCAGAAATCCCACCACATTGCGCTCTATGAAATCCAGGGCGTGCAGGGTCTACTGGAAGAGAAAGGACGCTATGCGGTCGGACAAGGGCCGATGTGGGTTGTGATTAACGCTCATTGATCCGTAGACGAAAAAAAACCTCGCAAATGCGAGGTTTTTTTATGCGCGGTTAATGCATGAGGTAGGCCGGGTAAGGCGCAGCCGCCACCCGGCAGCAGGCATTTTACTGCTTCGGCTCAGCAACCACTTTGCTACCCAGACCGCGGTTGTTATATTCCCACATACGGTTAAAGTTAGCGTCATTCAGGTTACGCTGCACGTTGTCTTTCTCATCCACCGTGCCGGTGTTGCCGGAGAAAGGACGTTTCGAGATCGCCGCATCCGCCCACGGTTTTGCCATGTTAAAGCCTTCGTTAATCACGCTGTCGCGGATCACGACCTGGCCGTTAGTGGCGGAGTCCACGTCCAGAGAGCGACCAAGCTGCGCCACGCCATCGCCAGCAGCAGTAAAGCGGCTATTCACGGCCAGGAAGCCATAGAACAGGTTAGACTGCGTGGCCGGGGCAAAGACGTAACCTTCCTGCTGCGTACGTGAATTCACCACGCGGAAGTCGGTGTTATCAAATACCACCGCGCCGCGGCCAGAGACCATATCCACGTCGCCTTCAATGTAGCTGTTGGTGACCAGAGTACGCGTCAGACGGTTGTTCTGAAGGGTATTCTGCACGCCGCTGTTGGTCACGAAGAAGGTGTTCTGGCGGCCCAGGATATTGACGTTGTTAATCTGTACCTTGTCGCCATCGCTACGCAGCGCCACGGCCTGATGATTACCTGCGTCAACGCTGTCGCCCAGGGTGTTCTGAATGGTCAGGTTCTGCAATTGCAGGCCATTGTTCTGTGACCAGAATACCGCCGAACACATCACGCCAATGGTGGCGGCACGCTTGCGCTGGCAGTTATCAAACATATACCACGCCGGTTTACCTGGCATGTATTTACCGGCCGGGTTCACCAGATGGCGCCAGGTGGTGCTGTCGATCTCTGAATCAATCGCCAGGCCAATTTTTACGTCGACCGCTTTTTCGCCCAGGCCGTAAAGCGTAATGCTTCCCGGTGCCGCCGGAACATAAACGGTTCCTTCGTATTCACCCGGCAGGATGGCAATGTACTGACGAGATGCGCTGTGTTTGGTAATTGCGGCATCAACGGCTGCCTGAATAGAGGTGTGTGTAACGCCCTCTGCCCCGGCCGGGCCGACAACGAAGTCTGGCTGTTTCGGCAGGTTAATAGAAGAAGGCGTCCACGGGGCTGCATTGGGATCCATCGCCGAGAAATAGTGCGCACGGGTGAAGTTCTTCGCTTCAGCCGCTGACAGGATCGGACGGGAAGCGGTGCCCGGAGCAACCTGCTCAGAAGGTTGCTGATCCGGTGGTGTTGAACTGCAAGCGGATAAAGTCACGCCAAAGGCGAGTGCCAACGCCAGACGGGAAATCCTGGAAATATTCAAGGTAATGCTCCTGGGTATGCAAGTCTTATCTGGATAGACGAAATAGCCTGCTTTTTTATACTAAGTTGAGCGAAACGGGAAGATAAAAACCGGAAAAGTTGCATTTTTGCCCGCAGGCGACGGGAAAGTCATCACAAATAAATAACATTTTCCCCCAATGCGGTTGACAGCAGGCGGCAGATGAAAATAAATGTCTATACAACCCATGACAAGTGGAAGGCACATGCAGCAGCTTCATCCCGATGATGTGATATGGCGAAATGCGCGACTGGCAACCCTGGCGACAGGTGAGGCGGACCCCTACGGCCTGAGAGAACAACATGCCCTCGTTGTGCGCGGCCAGACGATTCTGGCCATTATTCCTGAATCCGAGATCCCCTCCGGGCATCGTCAGTGTGTCGATCTCGACGGGCGTCTGGTTACCCCCGGCCTGATCGATTGCCACACCCATCTGGTGTTCGGCGGCGATCGCGCAGCGGAATGGGAGCAACGGCTTAACGGCGTGTCATATCAGACCATTAGCGCGCAGGGCGGCGGAATTAACGCCACGGTCACGGCCACCCGCAACAGTTCGCCGGAAACGCTCCTGACGGTGGCGCAGCAGCGACTCCAGCGGCTGATGAATGAAGGCGTAACGACCGTTGAAATCAAATCGGGATACGGACTGAATGCCGAAGCCGAAGAGAAAATGCTGCTGGTTGCCCGCCAGCTCAGCCTGAATAATCTGGTCGATATCAGCCCGACGCTGCTGGCCGCGCACGCCGTTCCTGCCGAGTACCGACAGGATCCGGATGCCTATCTGGCGCTGGTCTGTGAGCAGATCATGCCCACGCTGTGGCAAAAAGAGTTATTTGAAGCGGTGGACGTGTTTTGTGAAAACGTCGGCTTTACCCCGGCGCAAACCGAGCGCCTGTTCCGGGCCGCCGCCGCGCTCGGGATCCCGGTAAAAGGGCATGTAGAACAACTGTCGAATCTCGGCGGCGCGGCGCTGGTCAGCCAGTATAAAGGGCTGTCGGCCGATCATATTGAGTATCTCGATGATTCAGGTATTCAGGCGATGGCGCAAAGCGGCACGGTGGCGGTATTGCTCCCCGGCGCGTTCTATTTTCTTCAGGAGCGCCAGCGTCCGCCGGTGGCGCAGCTGAGAGAGCAGGGCGTGCCGATGGCGGTGGCTACCGACTACAATCCGGGCACCAGCCCGTTTGCCAGCCTGCATCTGGCAATGAACATGGCCTGCGTCCAGTTTGGCCTCACGCCGGAAGAGGCCTGGGCTGGCGTGACGCGGCATGCGGCGCAGGCGCTAGGACGTGGTGCGACGCACGGGCAGTTAAAGCCCGGTTATGTGGCTGATTTCGTCGTCTGGGAGGCGAATCATCCGGTTGAGATGGTTTACGAGCCGGGGCGGAATCCTATGTATCAACGCGTGTTTCGGGGGCAGGTAGCATGAAACTGTGGCATCCCGTCTCTCCGCAGGTCTGGCAGGGTCGTGACGACAGCGCCGAGTCCAGCACCGCGAAACGTCTCTTCCAGACCATACAACAGCGCGAACACTTTTCTCCCGCGCCGTCAGGCATCGCCCTGCTGGGCTTTGAATGTGATGAAGGGGTTAAGCGTAACCAGGGCAGGCCCGGTGCTGCACAGGCGCCCGATGTGTTGCGTGGCGCGCTGGCGAATATGGCGAGCCATCAGGGTCATGCGCGCCTCGTGGATATGGGCGCTATTTATGTTGAAGGCCACGCGCTGGAGGCGGCACAGCAGGCGCTGAGCGAGGCCATAACCGCGTGCCAGCAATCCGGGATGCGTACTCTGGTTTTCGGCGGTGGACATGAAACCGCCTGGGCGCACGGGCGCGGCGTGCTGGACGCCTTTCCGAACGATCGCCTTGCGGTGATCAACCTGGATGCGCACCTCGATTTACGCAAGGCCGAACGGGCAACGTCCGGCACGCCGTTCCGCCAGCTGGCGCACTACTGCGCGTCTCAGTCGCGGGTGTTTCACTACGCCTGCCTGGGGGTAAGCTGTGCGGCGAATACTCAGGCGCTGTGGGAGGAAGCTGAGCGGTTGAACGTGACGCTGGTTGAAGATCTCGATTTTCGCCGGGATGCGCTATCCGTGCTGGATAGCGTGCTTGCGCAGGCAGACCGGGTTTATCTCACCGTTGACCTTGATGTGCTGCCTGCCGCAGAAATGCCCGCCGTGTCCGCCCCTGCGGCGTTGGGGATCCCGGCGCTGGATCTGTTCCCGGTGATTGAGCGTATCTGCCGAAGCGGTAAACTACAGGCGGCGGATCTGGTGGAATTTAATCCGCACTACGATCGGGACGGACAGGGCGCTAAGCTCGCCGCCCGACTGGCCTGGCAAATTGCTCACTGGTGGGCATAACAACATTCAAGGAGTCATGATGTTTTCACGCTCGCCCCTGCCGCAGCCGAGCCCTCCCGCGCCTTTTTACGAAAAGGTGAAGCAGGCGATCAGCGAAAAAATCGCCGCCGGCGTCTGGCGCCCGCACGACCGCATTCCGTCCGAGGCCGAGCTGGTGGCGCAGTTTGGCTTTAGCCGAATGACCATCAACCGCGCACTGCGTGAACTGACCGATGAAGGGTTGCTGGTGCGTTTGCAGGGTGTCGGAACCTTTGTCGCCGAGCCAAAAGGACAGTCGGCGCTGTTTGAAATCCGCAGCATTGCCGATGAAATTGCCGCCCGCAACCATCAGCACCACTGCGAGGTGCTGGTGCTTGAGGAGACGCAGGCCAGCACCGAACAGGCCATCGAGCTGAACGTTACCGAGGGCACCCGGATTTTCCATTCGGTGATGGTGCATTATGAGAACGACATTCCGGTCCAGATTGAAGATCGCTGCGTCAACGCGGAGCGGATACCGGACTACCTGAGCCAGGATTACACCCAAACCACACCGCATGCGTATCTCTCGCTCGTCGCCCCGCTGACGGAAGGGGAGCATATCGTGGAAGCCGTGCGCGCCACGCCGCAGGAGTGCGAGCTGTTGCGTATTAAAGAGCACGATCCCTGTCTGCTGATCCGCCGTCGTACCTGGTCGTCCTCGCAAATTGTGTCGCATGCGAAGCTGCTATTCCCGGGGAATCGCTACCGGTTGCAGGGCCACTTTATGTCATAAGTTTTATAAGCGTGATCGCTAACGCAATATAGCAAAATTGTATCTTTTTTGTTAAACCCGACCTTGTGTGTGCTTGTCTATACAAGTATATCTAAATGCATCACCTGTCCCTTATGAGGAACACACAATGTCGTCAGATAAATACCGCAAGCAGGATGTCCGCGCCGCGCGCGGCACCACGCTCACCGCAAAAAGCTGGCTCACCGAAGCACCGCTGCGCATGTTGATGAACAACCTTGATCCTGAGGTAGCAGAAAATCCCCACGAGCTGGTGGTCTACGGCGGCATTGGCCGCGCCGCGCGCAACTGGGCGTGCTATGACGCGATTGTCGAGTCTTTGACGAATCTCGAAAACGACGAAACGCTGCTGGTGCAATCCGGCAAACCGGTTGGCGTATTCAAAACCCATAAAAATGCGCCCCGCGTGCTGATTGCCAACTCCAACCTGGTGCCGCACTGGGCGACGTGGGAACACTTCAACGAACTGGACGCAAAAGGGCTGGCCATGTACGGCCAGATGACCGCGGGTAGCTGGATCTACATCGGCAGCCAGGGGATTGTGCAGGGCACGTATGAAACCTTCGTGGAAGCGGGCCGTCAGCACTATAACGGATCACTGAAAGGCCGCTGGGTGCTCACCGCCGGACTGGGCGGCATGGGCGGCGCGCAGCCGCTGGCCGCGACGCTGGCGGGCGCGTGCTCCCTGAACATTGAGTGCCAGCAGAGCCGCATCGATTTCCGTCTGCGTACCCGCTATGTTGATGAGCAGGCCGACAACCTCGATGACGCGCTGGCGCGCATCAAAAAGTACACCGCTGAAGGCAAAGCCGTGTCGGTTGCCCTGTGCGGCAACGCGGCGGATATTCTGCCGGAACTGGTGGCGCGCGGCGTGCGTCCGGATCTGGTCACCGACCAGACCAGCGCTCACGATCCGCTCCACGGCTATCTGCCAAAAGGCTGGACGTGGGAAGACTACCAGCAAAAAGCGGAAACCGATCCTGAGGGCACGGTACTGGCGGCCAAACGCGCCATGGCGGAACACGTCTCCGCGATGCTGGCCTTCAGTAAGATGGGTATTCCGACCTTTGATTACGGGAATAACATCCGCCAGATGGCGAAAGAGATGGGGGTGAATAACGCCTTTGACTTCCCCGGCTTCGTGCCCGCCTATATTCGTCCTCTGTTCTGCCGCGGCATTGGGCCGTTCCGCTGGGTTGCCCTGTCCGGCGACCCGGAGGATATCTACAAAACCGACGCCAGAGTGAAAGAGATTGTCGCCGATGACGAACACCTGCATCGCTGGCTGGATATGGCGCGCGAGCGCATTAACTTCCAGGGCCTGCCGGCGCGTATCTGCTGGGTCGGGCTGGAGTGGCGGCAAAAACTCGGCCTCGCCTTTAACGAAATGGTGCGCAGCGGCGAAGTCTCCGCGCCGATCGTCATTGGCCGCGACCACCTGGACTCCGGCTCTGTCGCCAGTCCGAACCGTGAAACTGAAGCCATGCGCGACGGCTCGGATGCGGTCTCCGACTGGCCGCTGCTGAATGCCCTGCTGAACACCGCCAGCGGCGCGACCTGGGTGTCGCTGCACCACGGCGGCGGCGTCGGGATGGGCTTCTCCCAGCACTCCGGGATGGTCATCGTCTGTGACGGAACTGATGAAGCGGCCGCGCGTATCGCTCGCGTGCTGCACAACGACCCGGCAACCGGCGTGATGCGTCACGCGGATGCGGGTTACGAGATTGCCATTGATTGTGCCAAAGAGCAGGGCCTGAACCTGCCGATGATCTCCGCCACACAAGGAAAGCCTGCATGAACGCGTTAACACTTACTCCCGGCTCGCTGACGCTCAAACAGCTGCGTCACGTCTGGCGTCATCCGGTGACACTCTCCCTTGATGAAAGCGCCCACCGTGCCATTAACGACAGCGTGGCCTGCGTGGAGGCGATTGTGGCGGAGGGGCGCACCGCCTACGGCATCAACACCGGGTTTGGCCTGCTGGCGCAGACCCGCATCGCCACGCACGATCTGGAGAATTTACAGCGTTCGCTGGTGCTGTCGCACGCGGCGGGGGTTGGCCAGCCGCTGGACGATGAGATCGTCCGCCTGATGATGGTGTTGAAAATCAACAGCCTGGCGCGTGGGTTTTCCGGCATTCGTCTGAACGTGATCCAGGCGCTGATGGCGCTGGTCAATGCGGAAGTTTATCCGTGGATCCCGGCGAAGGGCTCCGTCGGCGCCTCCGGCGATCTGGCGCCGCTGGCGCATATGTCGCTGCTCCTGCTGGGTGAAGGCCAGGCGCGCTGGCAAGGGGAGTGGCTGCCTGCGAAAGAGGCGCTGAAAAAAGCTGGCTTAACGCCGATCACCCTCGCGGCAAAAGAGGGGCTGGCGCTGCTCAACGGCACGCAGGCGTCGACCGCTTTCGCGCTGCGCGGTCTGTTTGAAGCGGAAGATCTGTTCGCCTCGGCGGTGGTGTGCGGTGCACTGACCACTGAGGCGGTGCTCGGCTCGCGTCGTCCGTTCGATGCCCGCATCCACGAGGTGCGCGGCCAGCGCGGGCAGATTGATGCCGCTGCCATGTACCGCCACGTACTTACCGATACCAGCGACATTGCCGATTCGCATCACAACTGTGAGAAGGTGCAGGATCCGTATTCCCTGCGCTGCCAGCCGCAGGTGATGGGCGCATGCCTGACGCAGCTGCGCCAGGCGGCAGAAGTGCTGCTGGTGGAGGCCAATGCGGTGTCCGATAACCCACTGGTATTTGCTCAGGAAAACGAGGTGGTTTCTGGCGGTAACTTCCACGCCGAGCCGGTGGCGATGGCCGCAGATAATATCGCCCTGGCGATTGCCGAAATCGGGGCGTTGTCTGAGCGTCGAATCGCGCTGATGATGGATAAGCACATGTCCCAGCTACCGCCATTCCTGGTGCGCAACGGCGGCGTGAACTCGGGCTTCATGATAGCCCAGGTCACCGCCGCGGCACTGGCAAGCGAGAACAAAGCCCTGTCGCATCCGCACAGCGTGGACAGCCTGCCAACCTCAGCCAACCAGGAAGATCACGTTTCGATGGCCCCGGCTGCCGGGCGTCGCCTCTGGGAGATGGCCTCTAACACCCGCGGCGTGCTGGCGGTGGAGTGGCTGGCGGCGTGTCAGGGTATTGATTTGCGCGAAGGGCTAAAATCCAGCCCGCTGCTGGAGCAGGCGCGCCAGGAACTGCGCGAGCACGTTACGCACTACGATGACGACCGCTTCTTTGCGCCGGATATTGATAAGGCGATGCAGCTTCTGGAGGAAGGACGGCTGGTGGGGCTGTTACCTTCGGTGCTGTGATTTTTACCCTCACCCTAACCCTCTCCCACAGGGAGAGGGAATTGTTAGGTTTTCTCCCTCTCCCTGTGGGAGAGGGCCGGGGTGAGGGCATCAGCCCGCACGATTACGAATACATCGCCGTAATCGACGCGCTGCCCAGCGAATGGAAATGCACGTTAAAGCCTACCATCGCGCCGCTCGCCCCTTCGTCGACCTCAATCTTGTCCACATCCAGCGCGTGCACGGTGAAGATATAGCGGTGCGTTTCCCCTTTTGGCGGCGCCGCGCCGCCGTAGCCCGCTTTGCCAAAGTCAGTGCGCGTCTGAATCGCACCGTCAGGCAGAGCGACCAGATCGGAACCGGAGCCCTGCGGCAGCACGCGCGTGTCGGCGGGCAGGTTTGCCACGATCCAGTGCCACCAGCCCGACCCGGTTGGCGCATCCGGATCGTAGCAGGTCACGACAAAACTTTTGGTTCCCGCTGGCACATCGTCCCACGCCAGATGGGGAGAGATATTATCCCCCTGATAACCCATCCCGTTAAACACGTGACGTTCCGGCAGCTTTTCGCCGTCGCGCAAATCTTTACTGATGATTTTCATCCGATTTCCCTCGTTACTCACTCATTCAGAAAGTGTAACGCATGGGGTTAAATCGCGAAATGCGCTGAAGTGTTAACGGCTTCAACCACTGCCCCGGTCAGCTTGCGGAGCTGATCCGCAGAAATGCTGTACGGCGGCATGAGGTAAATCAGCTTACCGAAAGGTCGCACCCACACGCCCTGGTCAACGAAGAAGCGCTGCAACGCGGCCATGTTCACCGGATGCGTTGTCTCGATTACCCCGATGGCGCCCAGTACGCGGACGTCCGCGACGTATTCCGCCTCCGCCGCCGCGCTTAACTGCTGCTTCAGCTGCGCCTCAATCGCCGCCACCTGCGTCTGCCATGCGCCGCTTTCCAGAATGGCGAGGCTTTCGCTTGCCACGGCGCAGGCCAGCGGGTTGCCCATAAACGTCGGGCCGTGCATAAAGCAGCCCGCGTCGCCGTCGCTGATGGTATCGGCAACCTGGCGGGTGGTAAGCGTGGCGGAGAGCGTCATGGTGCCGCCGGTGAGCGCTTTCCCCAGGCACAGAATATCCGGCGCGATCCCCGCATGCTCGCAGGCGAACAATTTCCCGGTGCGGCCAAAGCCGGTGGCGATCTCATCGGCAATCAGCAGGATCCCTTCGCGGTCGCACATCTTCCGAATGCGCTTCAGCCACTCGGGATGGTACATCCGCATTCCGCCCGCGCCCTGCACAATCGGTTCGAGAATAACGGCGGCAATCTCGTGGCGATGGGCCGCCATCAGCCGCGCGAAGCCCACCATGTCCATCTCGTCCCATTCGCCGTCGAAGCGGCTCTGCGGGGCTGGCGCAAACAGGTTTTCCGGCAGATAGCCTTTCCACAGGCTGTGCATGGAGTTGTCCGGATCACATACCGACATCGCGCCGAAAGTGTCGCCGTGATAGCCGTTGCGGAAGGTAAGGAACCGCTGGCGCGTTTCGCCCTTCGCATGCCAGTACTGCAACGCCATTTTCATCGCCACTTCCACGGCCACCGAGCCGGAGTCGGCCAGGAAAACGCACTCCAGCGATTCAGGCGTCATCGCTACCAGGCGACGGCATAAATCCACCGCGGGCTGATGCGTGATCCCGCCAAACATCACGTGTGACATCTGGTCAATCTGCGCTTTCATCGCCGCGTTCAGTCGCGGGTGGTTGTAGCCATGGATCGCCGCCCACCAGGAGGACATCCCGTCAACAAGCCGCTCGCCGCTGGCAAGATGCAGCTCGCAGCCGTGGGCCGAGGCTACCGGATAGACGGGAAGGGGGCGGGTCGTGGAGGTGTAAGGGTGCCAGATATGCTGCTTGTCGAAGGCGAGATCGTCCTGGGTCATAATCGACTTGTAAACCATTTTGAAAAGTTTTAGGTTTACAAGTATAAACCGAACCGACAATTAACAAAACCCTTTGGAGAAGCCCGATGGCTCACCACGCACGCTGGACGATGTCGCAAGTCACTGAATTATTCAACAAACCTTTCCTAGAGCTGATGTTTGAGGCGCAACAGGTGCACCGCCAGCACTTCGATCCGCGTCATGTTCAGGTCAGCACGCTGCTGTCGATCAAAACCGGGGCTTGCCCGGAAGACTGCAAATATTGCCCGCAAAGCGCGCGCTATAAAACCGGTCTCGAATCCGAGCGCCTGATGGAAGTCGAGCAAGTGCTCGACTCCGCGCGCAAGGCCAAAAACGCTGGCTCGACCCGCTTCTGCATGGGCGCGGCGTGGAAAAATCCGCATGACCGCGACATGCCCTATCTGGAGCAGATGGTGAAGGGGGTGAAGGCGATGGGGCTTGAAGCCTGCATGACCCTGGGTACGCTGAACGAAGAGCAGGCGCAGCGTCTCTCGGCGGCGGGGCTGGATTACTATAACCACAACCTCGATACCTCGCCGGAATTCTACGGCAACATCATCACCACGCGCACCTATCAGGAGCGTCTGGACACGCTGGATAAAGTGCGTGATGCGGGGATCAAGGTCTGTTCCGGCGGGATCGTGGGACTGGGCGAGACGGTAAAAGATCGTGCCGGCCTGCTGTTACAGCTGGCAAACCTGCCGACCCCGCCGGAAAGCGTGCCCATCAACATGCTGGTGAAGGTAAAAGGCACGCCGCTGGCGGATAACGAGGACGTGGATGCCTTCGATTTCATCCGCACCATCGCGGTGGCGCGCATCATGATGCCGACCTCTTATGTTCGCCTCTCTGCCGGTCGCGAGCAGATGAGCGAGCAGACCCAGGCGATGTGCTTCATGGCCGGGGCCAACTCTATCTTCTACGGCTGCAAACTGCTGACCACGCCAAACCCGGAAGAGGACAAAGATGTCCAGCTGTTCCGCAAGCTGGGGCTGAACCCACACCAGACCGAGGTACAGGCGGGGGATAACGAGCAACAGCAGCAGCTGGAGCAGCAGATTTTTAACGCCGACACCGACCAGTTCTACAACGCGGCAGCCGTATGACCTGGCAGGCACGTATCAGGACCGCGCTCGACGAGCGGCGGGCGGCGGATGCGTTTCGGGTGCGCAGGGTAGTGGAAAACGGTGCAGGCCGTTTTCTCTCCCGGGAAGGAGAGCGGTTCTGTAATTTCTCCAGCAACGATTATCTGGGCCTGAGCCAGCACCCGCAGATCGTTCGCGCCTGGCAGCAGGGCGCGGATCGTTACGGCGTGGGCAGCGGTGGCTCCGGGCACGTCAGCGGCTACACCACGGCGCATCAGGCGCTGGAGGAAGAGCTGGCCGACTGGCTGGGCTACCCGCGGGCGCTGCTGTTTATCTCCGGTTTTGCCGCGAATCAGGCGGTGATTGCCGCCCTGATGGGCAAAGACGACCGCATCACCGCGGACCGCCTGAGCCACGCGTCCCTGCTTGAAGCGGCCAGTCTCAGCCCGGCGCAGCTGCGGCGTTTTGCCCATAACGATGCCTCTCAGCTGAACGTCCTGCTGGGTAAACCCTGTTCAGGGCTTCAGCTGGCGGTGACGGAAGGGGTATTCAGCATGGACGGCGACAGCGCGCCGCTTGCCACCTTGCATGACGTCGCAAAACAGCAGAACGCCTGGCTGCTGGTCGACGATGCCCACGGCATTGGCGTCACCGGCGAGGAGGGGCGCGGAAGCGCGCACCAGCAACGCGTCAGGCCGGAACTGCTGGTAGTCACTTTCGGCAAAGGCTTTGGCGTCAGCGGCGCCGCGGTGTTGTGCAGCGAGCCGGTGGCCGATTACCTGGTGCAGTTCGCCCGGCACCTGATCTACAGCACCAGCATGCCCCCGGCGCAGGCCGTGGCGCTCTCTGCGTCGCTTGCGGTGATCCGCGGCGAAGACGGCGCTGAACGCCGGGCGCGCCTGGCCGACCATATTCAGCGTTTTCGCCGGGGGGTAAGCGCACTGCCTTACCGGCTTACCGACTCGCACAGCGCCATTCAGCCCGTGATTGTGGGTGAAAACCATCGGGCGCTGATGCTGGCACAGGCGCTACGAGAACGCGGGCAGTGGGTCACGGCGATCCGCCCACCCACCGTGCCGCCAGGCACCGCGCGCTTGCGTCTGACGCTCACGGCAGCGCACGAGCCGCAGGATATCGATACGCTTCTGGAGGCACTGTATGTCTCCTGTCAATAAACAGGCCGTTGCCGCCGCGTTTGGCCGGGCAGCGCAAAGCTATTCACAGCACGATGAGCTGCAACGCCTGAGCGCCCGCGGGCTGCTGGCCGCGCTCGGTGAGGGGCGTTTTGCGCAGGTGCTCGACGCTGGCTGCGGGCCTGGCGGCAATAGCCGCTACTGGCGCGCAACGGGTAGCCACGTCACGGCGCTGGATTTATCCGTGCAGATGCTGGATGAGGCCCGCCAGCAGCAGTCAGCAGACCGTTATCTGGTGGCCGATATCGAGGCCATCCCGCTGGAGGATGCGCTGTTTGACCTCGTCTGGAGCCATCTGGCGGTGCAGTGGTGCGCCAGCCTGCCGCAGGCCCTACGCGAGCTATACCGCGTGGCGCGGCCCGGCGGAGCGGTGGCCTTTACCACCCTGCTGGAAAGTTCGTTGCCAGAGCTGAATCAGGCGTGGAGGGCAGTGGATGCGCAGCCGCACGCCAACCGGTTTCTCTCGCACCAACAGGTCACTCAGGCGCTGGCAGGCTGGCGCTATCGCAGCGTGGTCCAGACCGTCACCCTCGAATTTAGCGATGCGTTAAGCGCCATGCGATCGCTTAAGGGCATAGGCGCGACGCACCTGCACGCCGGACGGGAGAAGAAACCCCTTACCCGTGGCCAACTCCAGCGTCTCGAGCTGGCCTGGCCGCAGGAGCGGGGCCGGTTCCCGCTCTCTTATCATCTTTTTCATGGGATTATTGAACGTGACTGAACGTTATTTTGTTACCGGCACTGACACTGAAGTCGGTAAAACGGTTGCCAGCGCCGCGCTGTTGCAGGCGGCGCGTCTGCTGGGGAAAACAACGGCCGGGTATAAGCCCGTAGCCTCCGGCAGCGAGATGACGCCGGAAGGCTTACGTAATACCGATGCGCTGGCGCTACAGCGTAACAGCAGCCTTACGCTGGCCTATTCTGCGGTGAACCCCTATACCTTTGCTGAACCCACCTCGCCGCACATCGTCAGCGTCGATGAAGATCGTCCGATTGATTTTTCGGTGCTCTCTTCCGGGTTACGCGTCCTGGAAACGCAGGCCGACTGGGTGCTGGTGGAGGGGGCTGGCGGCTGGTTTACCCCGCTGTCCGACGAGCAGACATTTGCTGACTGGGTGCAGGCCGAGCAGCTTCCGGTCATTCTGGTGGTTGGTGTGAAGCTTGGCTGTATCAATCACGCCATGCTGACCGCCCAGGCCGTGCAGCAGGCCGGGTTGCGTCTGGCAGGGTGGATTGCCAATGACGTGGTAGCGCCGGGTAAACGTCATGCTGAGTATCTGGCGACGCTGAAGCGGGTGCTGCCTGCGCCGTTTCTCGGCGAGATCCTGTGGCTTGCCGACGGCGCAGAGCAGGCGGAAACCGGACGCTATCTCGACCTCAGCGCCTTATGTCCCGCGCCATCCAGTGCGCAATAAGGTCGTCATCCAGCTCGTTAACGTGGCCCTGTGCCACGTTACGTCCGCGATAGAGCATGCAGAAACGCTCCGCTACCCGGCGGATAAACGACAGCTGTTGCTCCGCTAACAGCACCGTCATTCCCAGCTCCCGATTCAACCGCACCAGCAACTGCCCCAGCCTGCGCGCGAAACCGTGCCCTGCGCCATGCATGGGCTCATCCAGAATCAACACGCGCGGACGATTAACCAGCGCACTGGCGAGGGCCAGCTGATACTGGTCGTCAGGGGACAGCGCAGAGGCACGGCTCTGTCGCAGCGGATAGAGCTCCGGAAACAGGGCATACACGTCACTTTTTGATGCCGGATCGGGTTTCCCCGTCGCCCGCATAGCGATATGCAGATTTTCATCGACGGTCAGCTGGGAAAATATCCGCCGATCCTGCGGGACGTAGCCTATCGTCGGCGGCGCCGGGAATGCTGACGCAGGGTTGAGCAAGTTATGCGGCGGCGCGCCAGCCTCATGCCAGATGATGGTGCCGCTCTCGACGGGCACCTTTCCGGTAATGCAGTTCATAAGCGTGGATTTGCCCATGCCAGGCAGGCCAACAATGCCCGTACAGATGCCTTGCGGGAAATCGATATTCACGTTCCATAGCGTATGTTGGCTTCCGTAAAACTGATTTACAGCACGCAGACTCAACATCTTTCTCTCCTTAAAAATGTGTGGGGTGATGCACAGAGTGATGTCTGCAAAACGCCTGCCAGGAACTTCATAATGATTAAAAAAAGGCCATTTTTAGGAATAACTCACTATCAAAAGCTGAACGTTTATACGAATTGCACACTCCCGGTGCTGCGTATGTCGAATTGTGGTGCAGGAGAAATGACAGAATTGTGATTAAGATCTCGCCAGTCGCTTATGAAAAAATGAACGTTTTCCAGGCAAAAAAGAGTGATAAAAATTTTTTACTGCCGCTTCGTGGGAAAAACCGGGAATTTGCTGGAGTGCATGCTGTACGGGCTGGAGGCAGTTATCCACTATTCCTGTGGATAACCTTGTGCATTAGAGTTAGAAAACCCGCGATAAGCGAGAGAATACGCGGGTTACAACCAAATTGATGCGAAACGCGGCTTAATAAATTAGTCTTTATTTTTTAACGAATTAGATAAAAGCAATTCCCTCAACGCCAGCGAGACCTGTTGCCATAAAACTTTCATAACCGCCCTTGACAAATGTTAAAAAAGTAATAGTTCTGGGGATAACCCCCTGAGGCTGGTGTTTTATTTTGTCACAGTCGAAATTTGGCTCGCGAACGCACTAATCCTCTCTGCGCTACGCTAAATATCCTGACACGATACTGGTTTTTCATCCAGTGTTTTTTACTGGCAATCCTGGCCACAACGAGTAAAATTACTCACCTGCCGCTTATTCTGTCATCAGGTCGTCGCCCATGAGTAAACCGTTTAAACTGAATTCTGCTTTCCGTCCTTCCGGGGATCAGCCCGAGGCTATTCGTCGCCTGGAAGAGGGGCTGGAGGACGGGCTGGCGCACCAGACCCTGCTGGGGGTTACCGGTTCGGGCAAAACCTTCACCATTGCCAACGTCATTGCCGATCTCCAGCGTCCGACGATGGTTCTCGCGCCGAACAAAACGCTGGCGGCGCAGCTGTATGGTGAGATGAAAGAGTTCTTCCCGGAAAACGCGGTGGAGTATTTCGTCTCCTACTACGACTACTACCAGCCGGAAGCCTACGTTCCCAGCTCCGACACGTTTATCGAGAAAGATGCCTCGGTGAACGAACATATCGAGCAGATGCGTTTGTCGGCGACCAAGGCGCTGCTGGAGCGTCGTGATGTGGTGGTGGTGGCCTCGGTGTCGGCGATCTACGGCCTGGGCGATCCGGATCTCTATCTCAAGATGATGCTGCACCTGACGCAGGGGATGATCATCGATCAGCGTGCGATTTTGCGCCGTCTGGCGGAGTTGCAGTACACCCGTAACGATCAGGCGTTCCAGCGCGGGACCTTCCGCGTGCGCGGCGAGGTGATTGATATCTTCCCGGCGGAGTCGGACGATATGGCGCTGCGCGTGGAGCTGTTCGACGAAGAGGTTGAACGCCTGTCGCTGTTCGATCCGTTGACCGGTCACGTCGAGTCGGTGATCCAGCGCTTCACCATCTACCCGAAAACGCACTATGTAACGCCGCGCGAGCGTATTGTGCAGGCGATGGAAGAGATCAAAACCGAGCTGGCGGACCGCCGCAAGGTGCTGCTGGCGAACAATAAGCTGCTGGAAGAGCAGCGCCTGAGCCAGCGTACCCAGTTCGATCTGGAGATGATGAACGAGCTGGGCTACTGCTCCGGCATCGAAAACTACTCGCGCTACCTCTCCGGGCGCGGGCCGGGCGAAGCGCCGCCGACGCTGTTTGACTACCTTCCGGCGGACGGCCTGCTGGTGATCGACGAATCCCACGTTACGATCCCCCAGATCGGCGGGATGTACCGCGGTGACCGCGCGCGTAAAGAGACGCTGGTGGAGTACGGGTTCCGACTGCCGTCAGCGCTGGACAACCGTCCGATGAAGTTTGAAGAATTTGAGGCGCTTGCTCCGCAGACCATCTACGTATCGGCCACGCCGGGCAACTACGAGCTGGAAAAATCCGGTGATGACGTGGTGGACCAGGTGGTGCGTCCGACCGGGCTGCTGGATCCGATTATCGAGGTGCGTCCGGTGGCGACGCAGGTGGACGATCTGCTCTCGGAAATACGTGCCCGCTCCGCCATCAACGAGCGCGTGCTGGTTACCACGCTCACCAAACGTATGGCGGAAGATTTGACGGAGTATCTGGAAGAACACGGCGAGAAGGTGCGGTATCTGCACTCGGATATCGATACCGTGGAGCGTATGGAGATCATCCGCGATCTGCGTCTGGGCGAGTTCGACGTGCTGGTCGGTATTAACCTTCTGCGAGAAGGGCTGGATATGCCTGAGGTGTCGCTGGTGGCGATTCTGGACGCGGACAAAGAGGGCTTCCTGCGTTCCGAGCGCTCGCTGATCCAGACCATTGGCCGCGCCGCGCGTAACGTCAACGGGAAGGCGATCCTGTACGGGGATAAAATCACCCCGTCGATGGCCAAAGCGATTGGCGAAACGGAACGTCGTCGCGAGAAGCAGCAGCGCTACAACGAAGAGCACGGCATCACGCCGCAGGGGCTGAACAAGAAGGTGGTGGATATCCTGGCGCTGGGTCAGAACATTGCGAAGACCAAAGCGAAAGGCCGCGGCAAGGCCCGTTCCGTGGTGGAAGAGGATACCGTCGCGCTGACGCCGAAAGCGTTGCAGCAGAAGATCCACGAGCTGGAGGGGCAGATGATGCAGCACGCGCAGAACCTGGAGTTCGAAGAGGCCGCGCAAATCCGCGATCAGCTGCATCAGCTGCGGGATCTGTTTATTGCGGCATCGTAGTTTTTTGCCCGGTGGCGTTTTCTCCCTCTCCCTGTGGGAGAGGGCCGGGGTGAGGGCATCAGGCCGCACAAAACGAACCTAACCTAATGCCTGAATCGCCTTCTCCAGCGCCTCGCGCAGCAAATGGCGGTCGTGGCGATATTTAATATCGCTGGCTTCCAGCGGCTCCTGCACCACCACGCGATCGCCAATCCCCGATACATCCACTTTCGGCCCGACCACGACACCATCGATAATTTTCTTACCAACGTACTGTTCCATCAGGTCCAGCTTATCCGCCAGCGACAGGCTTGCCGCCGCCGGGCTGAGTTCGCGGCCTAAATTACCGATATAGACCATGGGCGCAGGCGTTCTGCGCAGCGCCTGCGCCAGCTCTTTCACCAGCAGGATCGGCATCAGGCTGGTATAAAAACTTCCCGGCCCAATCAGGATCAGATCGGCCTCGCCAATTGCTTCTACCGCTTCACGCGTTGCGGGTACGCTGGGGTAGGTCATCAGCTCTTTTGGCGGAAGAAGAAGCTGGTCGATATTCACTTCACCATACACTTCGTGATCGTCGGCATCGATCGCCATTAAATCCACCGGCTGTTCAGACATCGGGATCAGGAATGCATCCACCTTTAACAGGTTACGAATTAAATTGATCGCTTCCAGAGGACGCACGCTCAGGTGATCCAGCGCCTTTAACATCAGATTTCCAAGGTTATGGCCTGAAAGTTCACCATTTCCGCCAAAACGGTACTCAAACATCGCCGAGGCCACGCTAGGCTCCGTGATAAGCTGGTTGAGGCAATTGCGCATGTCACCCCAGGCAATCCCGCCTTCAGCGCGTCGGATCCGCCCGGTTGAGCCGCCGTTGTCCGTTGTTGTCACGATGCCCGTCAGGCGCGAGCCCAGTGACGATAACGACGACATCACTCGTCCCAGACCGTGACCTCCGCCAAGAGCGACCACGCGGTCCAGATCCGCAAAAGTGCGATTGCGCATACCTATTCCTTATCCTGTTAAGCTTGCGTCACAGTAACGCAACTACTCCTAAAAGACGATGCCTCTCACAAACCATAATGACGTATATCAATGCGAAAGCGCTGTTTTTGCGTATTCTGTAGTGAAAATGCACGATAACATCGTTATATATAAATTTATATAGCGAAAAGCGACAATGGCGAAGTGGCGATTTCCACGCTACTATCGCCATAACCACGTTTTCAAAACTGAAAACATACACTCTAGCCCTGGCGCCTGTGTCGAGAGATATGGCGCCCTGGCCGTGGCGGATTTGCCACCAGGGTACAGAAAGAAATGACTGTGCCTCCCGATCTGGAAAGGTGTACATGGCTTCACAACTTACTGATGCTTTCGCGCGTAAGTTTTTCTACTTACGTTTGTCGATTACCGACGTGTGTAACTTCCGTTGCACCTACTGCCTGCCCGATGGCTACAAGCCGGGCAGCGTCACCAATAACGGCTTTCTCTCCGTGGATGAAGTACGCCGCGTCACGCGCGCGTTCTCTGAACTTGGCACGGAAAAAGTGCGTCTTACCGGGGGAGAGCCCTCCCTGCGCCGTGATTTCCCTGACATCATTGCCGCCGTGCGTGAAAACGAACGTATCCGCCAGATCGCGGTGACCACCAACGGTTACCGCATGGCGCGTGACGTGGCGAACTGGCGCGATGCGGGGCTGACGGCGATCAACGTCAGCGTCGATAGCCTGGACGCCCGTCAGTTCCACGCCATTACCGGCCAGGATAAGTTCCAGCAGGTGATGGACGGCATCGATGCCGCGTTCACCACCGGTTTCGACAAGGTCAAAGTCAATACCGTGTTGATGCGTGATGTGAACCACCATCAGCTGGACACTTTCCTGGCGTGGATCAAACCGCGCCGCATTCAACTGCGTTTTATTGAGCTGATGGAGACCGGGGAGGGCAGCGAGCTGTTCCGTCGCCATCATATCTCCGGCATGGTTCTGCGCGACGAACTGCTGAAACGCGGCTGGATCCACCAGATCCGCCAGCGCAGCGATGGCCCGGCGCAGGTCTTTTGTCATCCGGATTATGAGGGCGAAATCGGCCTGATCATGCCCTATGAAAAAGACTTCTGTGCCAGCTGCAACCGCCTGCGCGTCTCCTCCGTCGGCAAGCTCCATCTTTGCCTGTTCGGGGATGGCGGCGTCGATCTACGCGATTTGCTGGAAGATGACGCCCAGCAGGACGCGCTTGAAGCACGTATTTCCGAGGCGCTGACGCACAAAAAGCAGACCCATTTCCTGCATCAGGGCAACACCGGCATTACTCAGAACCTGTCCTATATCGGCGGGTAATCAGGCTTTAGAAGGAACCAGAAGATGAGTCAGGTAAGCGCGGAATTTATCCCGACACGCATTGCTATTCTTACCGTTTCCGAACGTCGTGGTGAAGAGGATGATACCTCTGGCCACTGGCTGCGCGAGGCGGCACACGAAGCCGGACACCAGATTGTTGATAAAGCGATCGTCAAAGAAAACCGTTACGCCATTCGCGCTCAGGTCTCACAGTGGATTGCGGGCGATGACGTCCAGGTTGTGCTGATCACTGGCGGCACCGGCTTTACCGCAGGCGACCAGGCGCCGGAAGCGCTGCTCCCGCTGTTCGATCGCGAAGTGGAAGGCTTCGGCGAAGTGTTCCGCATGCTCTCCTTTGAAGAGATTGGCACCTCTACGCTTCAGTCCCGTGCCGTCGCGGGGGTGGCGAATAAGACGCTGATCTTCGCCATGCCGGGGTCGACCAAAGCCTGCCGCACCGCGTGGGAAAACATTATTGCCCCGCAGCTGGATGCCCGTACCCGTCCATGTAATTTCCATCCCCATTTAAAGAAATAAGCTATGTCACAACTGACCCACATTAACGCCGCTGGCGAAGCGCATATGGTGGATGTCTCCGCCAAAGCCGAAACGGTGCGCGAGGCGCGTGCTGAAGCGTTCGTCACCATGCTGCCGGAGACGCTGGCGATGATTATCGACGGTAGCCATCACAAGGGTGATGTATTTGCCACCGCCCGCATCGCCGGTATTCAGGCCGCTAAACGTACCTGGGACCTCATCCCGCTCTGCCATCCGCTGATGCTCAGCAAAGTGGAGGTAAATTTGCAGGCGCAGCCGGAGCATAACCGCGTGCGTATCGAGTCCCTGTGCCGCTTGACCGGGAAAACCGGCGTGGAGATGGAGGCGTTGACGGCGGCCTCCGTGGCGGCGCTGACCATCTACGACATGTGTAAAGCGGTGCAGAAAGATATGGTGATTGGCCCGGTGCGTCTGCTGGCAAAAAGCGGCGGCAAATCCGGTGATTTTAAGGTGGAAAGCCATGATTAAGGTGCTCTTTTTTGCCCAGGTCCGTGAGCTGGTCAATACCGACAGCCTGACGCTGGACGGCTCTTTCGAAAATGTCGCCGCCCTGCGTGCGCATCTGGCGGCGCAAGGCGACCGCTGGGCGCTGGCGCTGGACGAAGGCAAACTGTTGGCCGCCGTGAACCAGACGCTGGTGGAGTTAACCCACCCGCTGGCCGATGGGGACGAAGTGGCCTTCTTCCCGCCGGTCACAGGGGGTTAAGATGACGGAAACCCGAATTCTGGTCGGCCATGAGCGTTTTAACGTGGGCACGGAATATGACTGGCTGGCCGGGCGCGACGAAGACGGCGCGGTCGTGACGTTTACCGGGAAAGTGCGTAATCATAATCTCGGGGACAGCGTAAAAGCGCTGACGCTGGAGCACTATCCGGGAATGACCGAAAAATCGCTGGCGGCCATTGTGGAAGAGGCGCGAGGCCGCTGGCCACTAGGGCGCGTTACGGTTATCCATCGCATCGGCGAAATGTGGCCCGGCGAAGAGATTGTGTTTGTCGGCGTCACCAGCGCCCATCGCGGGAGTGCTTTTGCGGCGGGGGAGTTCATCATGGATTACCTTAAAACCAAAGCGCCGTTCTGGAAGCGTGAAGCGACGCCGGAAGGTGAGCGCTGGGTGGAATCACGCGACAGCGATAAACATGCCGCCAGCCGTTGGTAGTTGGTTTACGCGGATGTGTTACTCTTAACGTGTGTGTTTACTTAATCAGGAGTGAATCATGGACCGATTTCCGCGTTCCGATTCGATAGTTCAGCAGACCCGTAGCGGGCTGCAAACCTACATGGCTCAGGTGTATGGCTGGATGACGGTTGGCCTGCTGCTTACCGCGTTTATCGCGTGGTATGCGGCAAACACGCCTGAACTGATGATGTTTATCTTCTCAAGCAAAATCACCTTCTTTGGGCTGATTATTGCGCAACTGGCGCTGGTGTTCGTGCTCTCCGGGCTGGTGCACAAGCTCAGTGCGGGTATGGCGACCACGCTGTTTATGCTCTATTCGGCGCTGACCGGGCTGACGCTTTCCAGTATTTTCATCGTTTACACCTACTCTTCCATCGCCAGCACGTTTGTGGTGACCGGCGGGATGTTCGGTGTGATGAGCCTGTACGGTTACACCACCAAACGTGACCTGAGCGGCTTCGGCAACATGCTGTTTATGGGGCTGATTGGGATTGTGCTGGCGTCGCTGGTGAACCTGTGGCTGAAGAGTGACGCGCTGATGTGGGCGGTGACCTATATCGGGGTGGTGATCTTCGTGGGCTTAACCGCTTACGACACCCAGAAGCTGAAAAACATCGGTGAACAAATTGATGTTCGCGACAGTTCAAACCTGCGCAAATACTCGATTCTGGGCGCGCTGACGCTTTATCTGGACTTCATCAACCTGTTCCTGATGCTGCTGCGTATCTTCGGCAACCGTCGCTAGTTATTTCCCCCTCACCCTAACCCTCTCCCTCAGGGAGAGGGGATTGCACGGTGCGGGCTTTTCTCCCTCTCCCCGTGGGAGAGGGCCGGGGTGAGGGCATCAGACCGCAGCGCTACCCGACACAACTCACTTCGCCAACATCCTCTCGTTCTTCGCGCGCAGCTTCTTCGCCCGACTCTCCAGCACCAGATAACAGACCGTTGCCAGCGCCAGCGGCAGGAAGTAGTAGATCATGCGGTACGCGAGCAGGGCGGCGATAATCGTCCCGTGAGACACATGCTCCCCCGCAAGCAGCGCGATAAACACCGCCTCCAGTACGCCAATACCCGCCGGAATATGCACAATCACCCCGGCAATACTGCTTACCAGCAGCACGCCCAGCACGAAGAAGTAGTTCACATCTTCGCCAATCAACAGCCAGATAATGGCCCCCATCGCCATCCAGTTAGCGCTGGAAACCACCATTTGCAGGACGGCAAACTTCCATGACGGCAGCACCAGCTTCTGGCCTTTAATGGTCATATGACGACGTTTGGCAAAGGCGCAGGCCCACAGGTAGGCGGCGATGATCAGCAGCAGTACGATGCCCAGGATGCGCAGGGTAGCCTCATCGATGTACCAGTGCGCAGGCAGCTGCACCACGCCGATGGTGAAAATCACCCCGCCCAGCAGGATATACCCCAGCCAGTTGGTGGTGATGCTTAAGGAGAAAATACGCGTGATGGTGCCGCCCGGTAAGCCAAGGCGGGAGTACAGGCGATAGCGCATACCAATCCCGCCCACCCAGGTGCTCAGCGTCAGGTTAAAGGCATAGCAGATGAATGACACCAGCATAACCTGCCGTTTGGCAAGCTTATGTCCGCAGTAGGCACGTCCCAGCAGGTCATAGCAGCCGTACATCAGGTAGCTCACAATCACCAGCCCAACGGCCCCCAGCAGGACTGTCCGGTTGTAGTTGCGAATAACTTTCCACACCTCTTCCCAGTCCACCTTTTGGGCATACACCACCAGCAGGACCGCGACGGCAATGAAGAACAGCCAGGTCAGGATTTTTTTCGCCAGCCGCCAGCGAGGATGAGATTTCGACATCAGGTTTTCCCTCCATCTTCCGCCTCTACGCGGTCCTGGGTTTCCATTTCGGGTTGCACAGGCGGATCCACCAGCGCCAGTTTCGGCGTATGCGCGGGCAGCCAGCCCACCATGGCCGGGAAGTGGCGCAGGAAGTGGAACACCACCACGCCGATGCCCACGTTCCACCAGCTCCGTTTTGGCACCATAGACTCATCCACACGCACGCAGTCTTTATTGATAAGTCCCTGAAGGTTATCGCGCAGGGTCTGATTAAACTGGCGATCGTGGATGATCAGGTTCGCTTCCAGATTGAGCGATAAGCTCAGCGGATCGAGGTTGCTGGAGCCAACGGTCGCCCAGTGGTCATCCATCACGGCGACTTTGCCGTGCAGCGGGCGGCGGCGATATTCATAGATCTGCACGCCGCTTTTGACCAGATAGCGATAGAGCAGACGCGCGCCGACCTTCACAATCGGCATATCGGGCTCACCCTGCACGATAAGCTTCACGCTCACGCCGCGTCGGGCCGCGTTGCGCATGGCGTGCAAAATCCGGTAACCGGGGAAGAAATAGGCGTTGGCGATAATCACCTCACGCTTCGCATTCGCCAGCATCTTCAGGTAATGACGCTCGATATCGTCCCGGTGCTCCTCGTTATCCCGCCAGACGAACAGCGCCTGCGCCTCGCCGGGCTTGCGGTTCTCTTCCGGGCGATGACGGCGTCGCCACCAGCGGCGAGCGGCCTCTTTGCCGGGTAAGTTTTCCAGCACGAACAGCTGGATGTCCTGAACCACCGGTCCTTCGATACGGATCGCGTAGTCCTGTTTAGCTTCGGGACCGTAATCCGACATATGCTCGGCGGAGTAGTTAATGCCGCCAACGAAGGCCACCGTTTCATCCACCACCACAATTTTGCGGTGCATTCGGCGGAACAGGTTGGTGCGCATGCCGAACAGACGCGGGCCGGGATCGTAATAGCGGAACACCACACCTGCGGCGGTGAGCTCGTTAACAAATTCGTCGCTGAGATCCGGCGAACCATATCCGTCGAGCAGAACCTCGATTTTTACACCGCGACGGGCGGCATGCAGCAGTGCGCTGTGCAACTGCCTGCCCACATCGTCTTCAAACCAGATAAACGTTTCGAGAAAGACTTTCTGCTGTGCGTGGCTAATCGCCTCAAAAACCGCCGGATAAAAGTTATCGCCATTTTCCAGCAGCGTAATACGGTTACCTTCCTGCCATGTGCATTTCATAAGTGAATCTCCGCGCTGAGTGGGGCATGGTCGGAGAGATGTCGCCAGTTGAGTAAAGCCAGCGCAGTCGGGCTGCTGGCGTGGGCATTTTTTACGTAAATGCGGTCAAGGCGCAGTAGGGGGAAGCGCACCGGAAACGTCCGCGCGGGACGACCGCGTGAGCGGGTAAAGATCTCCTCCAGCCCCGCCTTCACCTTCAGCGGATGGTTGGCCCGCTGTCGCCAGTCGTTGAAATCACCGGCCACCACGACGGGCTCGCCCTCCGGCAGCGCATTGGTCCAGTCTGCCAGCATCTGTAGCTGGGCCTGACGGTGGGCTTCACGCAGGCCAAGATGAACACAGCCCACATGAATGGGAAAATCGAGCGCCGGGGGGGTGATACGACAGTATAACAGCCCGCGTTTTTCGCTCTCGCCAACGGAGACGTCGCGGTTCTCATAATGCTCGATAGGAAAACGCGACAGCACCGCGTTACCGTGATGCCCCTCCGGGTAGACCGCATTGCGCCCGTAGGCGTAATCGCTCCACATGGTATCCGCCAGAAACTCGTAGTGGGGCGTGTCGGGCCAGTTTTCGAAATGCATAGGGTGCACTTCGTGCGCGCCCATGACCTCCTGGAGGCAGACAATATCGGCGCTGACGGTGCGCACCGCGTCGCGCAGCTCCGGTAAAATGAAGCGGCGGTTAAATGCTGTGAAGCCCTTATGAATGTTTATCGTCAGCACATTAAGCGAGAAATGCTGCGTTTTTTTGCTCATAAACACCTTCCTGGGTGACTATCCCGATGAAAATAAAGTGTAGTAGGCGTCACAAAAAGATGCGGCGTTACGGAATTTTCCGTAAAGTGCGGTAGTCTGAATTAGCAGAGAAAAATCCTTCAGGAGAGAAGCCATGAAGTGGCAACAACGCGTTCGTGTCGCAACCGGTTTGAGTTGCTGGCAGATAATGTTGCATTTACTGGTCGTGGCCGTACTGGTGATGGGCTGGATGAGCGGCACGCTGGTGCGTGTCGGCTTAGGGTTATGCGTGGTTTACGGCGTGACCGTGCTGTCGATGCTGTTTTTACAGCGTCACCACGACGCGCGCTGGCGTGAAGTGGGTGATGTGCTCGAAGAGCTCACCACCACCTGGTATTTTGGTGCGGCAATGATCGTCCTGTGGCTGTTGTCACGCGTGCTGCAAAACAACCTGCTGCTGGCCCTGGCGGGTCTGGCTATCCTCGCAGGGCCTGCGGTGGTGTCATTGCTCACCAAAGAGAAAAAACTACGCGATGTTTCGTCTAAACATCGCATAGGCCACTGAGCCCGTTGTGGCCGCGATGACCAGTAGCGGCCACAAACTTCCCCATACAATATCCAGACTCGCATCCTTCAGATAGATTTGCTTGGTGATATCCGTGAAGTGACGAATCGGGTTTATCCACGTCAAATCCTGTAACCACACCGGCATGTTCTCCACTGGCGAAACGTACCCTGAAAGCAAGATCGCCGGCATCATAAAGACAAACACCCCGATAAACGCCTGCTGCTGCGTTGAGCAGAGCGCGGAAATCAGCAGCCCAAACCCCACCAGCGACAGGCCGTAAATCACCATCGTGAAGTAAAACAGCGCCAGCGATCCGGCAAACGGGATCTGGTACGCCCATATTCCCACCCCCAGCACGATGGTGGCCTGGAACGTCGCGACAATCAGTGCCGGCACCGCCTTGCCGACAAATATCTGCCAGGTGGCGAGCGGTGAGACCAGCAGCTGATCCAGCGTACCTTGCTCACGTTCGCGCGCCACGGACAGCGAGGTGACAATCATCACGCCAATGGTGGTGATCATGGCGATCAGCGACGGCACCACAAACCATTTGTAGTCCAGGTTCGGGTTGTACCAGTTGCGCACCACCAGCTTGCTGTTGTTGGGTTTGGGTTTGCCCGCCATCAGCTCCTGCTGGTAATCCTTCACCACCTGTTGCAAATAGTTCGCCGCAATCTGGGCGCTGTTGGAGTTACGTCCGTCGAGGATCAGCTGCATCGGCGCGGTCTGGAATGTGTCCAGGTTGCGGGAGAAGTCCGCCGGGAAGCGTACCAGCAATAATGCTTTTTGCGTGTCGATGGTGGGCTGGATCGCCTGCGGGCTTTCCAGAAGCAGGACATGGGTAAAGGCTTTGGCGCGGGCGAAACGCTGCGTCAACTCGACGGAATGCTTGCCGTTGTCTTCGTTGTAAATGGCGATGGTGGCGTTGGTGACCTCCAGCGTGGCGGCAAACGGAAACAGTACAACCTGAAGCAGCACCGGCAGCACCAGAATGGCGCGGGTCTGCGGCTCGCGCAGCAAGGATTGCAGCTCTTTGCGGATCAATGTCCATAAACGGTGAAACATCGCGTCGTCCTCCTGTCGGGTGGCGCTTGCGCTTACCCGACCTACAAAATCCGATGGCTAATCTAATCTTCTTTTCGTTTTCATCCACGTCAGCCCGATAAACATCACCGCCGACGCCAGCAAAAACAGGGTGTTGATAATCAGCACCACCGGAATATTTCCCGCCAGGAACAGGCTTTGCAGGGTGCTCACAAAGTAGCGCGCCGGAATGATGTACGTCACGGCGCGGATCACCGCCGGCATACTGTCTATCTGGAAGATAAAGCCGGAGAGCATAATCGACGGCAGGAAGGCGGCATTAAGCGCCACCTGCGCGGCGTTAAACTGGTTGCGGGTGATGGTGGAAATTAACAGTCCCATCCCCAGCGTGCTGAGCAAAAACAGGCTGGTAATAAAGAACAGCAGCACCAGCGAGCCGCGGTACGGCACGCCAAGAATAAATACCGAGACCAGCATACACAGCAGCATCGCCAGCATGCCGAGGAAGTAGTAGGGGATCAGCTTGCAGAGCAGCAGCTCGACGCGCGTTACTTCGGTCGAGAGCAGCGCCTCCATGGTGCCGCGCTCCCATTCGCGGGCGATCACCAGCGAGGTGAGGATCGCGCCAATCACCGTCATGATGATGGTGACCGCCCCCGGAATAATAAAATGCTGGCTGATGGCGGCGGGGTTAAACCAGTAGCGCGTCTGCACGTCAATCAGCGGTTCAAACTCCTCCCCCCGGTCTTCGGCGCGCTGCATCTGCCAGAGCTGCCAGATACCCTCCGCGTAGCCCTGCACGAAGTTGGCGGTGTTCGGCTCGCTGCCGTCGGTGATCACCTGAATTGGCGCATCGGCGCCCGGGCGTGCCATATTGGCGGCAAAATCGACCGGAATGACGATCAGACCGCGAATTTTTCCGGCCTGCATTTTCTGGATCAGTTCCTGCCGGTTGTCGCTGATGGTGGCATCGATGTAGGGCGAGCCGGTCATGGCGTGGGTGAAGTCCAGCGCCTCTTCGCTCTGCTGCTCCAGCAAAATCCCGACCCGCAGCTTGCTGGAGTCGAGGTTAATCCCGTAGCCGAAAATAAACAGCAGCAGCAGGGGGATCACCACCGCAATCAGCCAACTGCTGGGGTCACGCACAATCTGCCGCGTCTCTTTGACGCACAGGGCGCGCACCCGGCGCCAGGAAAGGGTGTTACTGCGCATGAGTATTCTCCTTATCCCAGTCGTGGATGAGGGTGATAAACGCCTGCTCCATGGTCGGGTCTGGCTGCGCGTCGTCGGCGGCCTGCGCTTTCAGGTCATCCGGCGTGCCGTGGGCAATCAGCTTGCCGCGATAGACCAGCCCGATGCGGTCGCAATACTCTGCCTCGTCCATAAAGTGGGTGGTGACCATCACGGTCACGCCTTTTTCCACCATACTATTGATATGCAGCCAGAATTCGCGGCGGGTGAGGGGGTCCACGCCTGAAGTCGGTTCATCAAGAAACAGGATATCCGGCTCGTGCATCAGTGAGCAGGCCAGCGCCAGCCGCTGTTTGAAGCCAAGCGGCAGCGCGTCGGTAGCGTGTGAGGCGATATCGGTCAGGCCGAAGGCGTCGCACATGCGGCCGATCTTCTCGTTCTGCGCCCGTCCCCGCAGGCCGTAGACGCCGGAGAAAAATCGCAGATTTTGCTCCACCGTCAGGTTGCCGTAGAGCGAAAACTTCTGCGCCATATAGCCCAGGTGCTGGCGCGCCTTGCCGGAGCTGACTTTCAGATCCATATCCAGCACCAGTGCCTTGCCGGACGTCGGCACCAGCAGGCCGCACATCATCTTAAAGGTGGTGGATTTCCCCGCGCCGTTCGGCCCGAGCAGGCCAAATATCTCGCCGCGCTTCACGGCAAAATTGACGTTATCGGTGGCGGCGAAATCGCCGAATTTTTTGGTGAGCGATTTTGCTTCAATGACCGTTTCGCCCGGCGTGCCTTCCACCGTGTGCAGGATGGCGCCAAGCGGTGATTCTGAGGTTCCCGCCCCGCCCAGCAGATCGATAAACGCATCTTCAAAGCGCGGCGCGGTCTCTGTCATGTCGATCTCAGGCATACCCTGCGCACGGCGGATATCGTCGGCGGTAGTCTCTTTTTTGAGGATCACGCGCACCGAACGGCCCTGAATCATCCCGTCGCTCACCTGCGGCAGCTTCAGTACCCGTTGCAGCAGCTTGCGGTTGGACTCCTGCGCGCTGTGCAGCAGAAAACTGCGCCCGGCCATGGTTTGCGTCAGCTCGGTGGGTTCGCCCTGATAGAGCAGTTCGCCTTCATTCATCAGCAGCACGTCGCGGCACTGCTCTGCTTCATCAAGGTAAGAGGTACTCCAGAGGATCAGCATGCCGTCACCCGCCAGCTCGTGCACCATCTGCCACAGCTCGCGGCGGGAAATCGGGTCCACGCCCACGCCGGGTTCATCCAGCAATAGCACCTTCGGTTCGCCCACCAGCGTGCAGGCCAGCCCCAGCTTCTGCTTCATCCCGCCGGAAAGTTTGCCCGCCAGCCGGTCGGTGAACGGGCCGAGGGAGGTAAACGCCAGCAGACGCTGGAAGGTTTTCTGCCGGGTTTCGCCGGTAACGCTGCGCAGATCGGCATACAGGTTGAGGTTTTCCATTACCGTCAGATCTTCGTACAGACCAAACTTCTGCGGCATATAGCCGAGCATGCCGTGGAGCGCCGCGTCGTCTTTGATCGGATCGAGGCCAAGCACGCTGGCACTGCCTTCATCCGGCTTCAGCAATCCCGCCAGCATCCGCATCAGCGTGGTTTTACCCGCGCCGTCCGGCCCCACCAGCCCGGTCACATAGCCTTTCTGAATCGTACAATTCAGTGGTGCGACTGCCGGTTTGGCCATTCCCGGGAAGCGTTTGACCAGATTGTTGAGCTGGATAACCGCATCATTCATGTCGTTCCCCGTCGTTTAAGGTCACGGTAACAGGCATGCCCTGACGCAGCGCGTCGTCCGCATCGGTGACGATGATGCGCAGGCGGTACACCAGGTCGGTACGCAGGTCCGGGGTTTCAACGGTTTTTGGCGTGAACTCGGCGGTAGGGGAGACGAAGCCCACTTTGCCGTGATACGGCTTGTCCGGGCGACCGTCGGTATAGAGCAGCAGTTCGCGGCCCGGCTGCATCTGGCCAAGATTTGGCTCATCAATGTAAGCGCGCACCCACACCGGACGGGTTAAGGAGAGCGTTAACACGGTGCTGCCCGCGCTGAGCATGCTGCCCGGCTCCACGGCGCGGGTCATCAGCGTGCCGTCAGACGGGGCGACTAACGTGGTGTCGTGCAGATCCAGCTCCGCCTGGGCTAACTGCGCCTGCGCCTGCTCAAGGCTGGCCTTCGCCTGGGCAATGTCCTGCGCACGGTTACCGGTGCGGTACTGGCTTAGCTTATCCTGGGCAGATTTCAGCGTCGCCTGTGCCTGGTCGCGGGATGAGCGCGCGTTTTCCAGGTCGTTGGCGGAAATAGTACGGCTTTTCCATAAGCCTTGCTGACGGTTATAGAAATTCTGCGCATAGTCATAGGCGGCTTTTGCCTGCTTAACGGCAGCGGCCGCCTGGGAGATCTCTTCGTCACGGTAGCCCGCCAGCATCAGGTCGTATTGCGCCTGTGCGACGGAGACGCCTGCTTTTGCCTGCATCAGCGCGTTCTCAAACGGGGCTTTGTCCAGCATTCCCAGCGTCTGCCCGGCTTTGATGGCATCGCCTTCGTCAACGTTCAGCGAGGCCAGCCGCCCGCCGACGCGGAAGCTCATGTTCACGGTGCGGATATCCACGTTGCCGTACAGCGTCAGGCCACGATCCTGCTGGCTCTGATACCACAGCCAGCCACCGATTCCCGCAGCAAGTAACACAACAACCACCAGAATGATGGCGACAGGTTTTTTCATGACTTCTGGCTCCTTTGCGTTAAGCCTTGCAGGATCAGATCAACGTGACAGGTAATGACCTGGCTAATTTGCGCGGCTTTATCCTCATCGAATTGTGTCCAGCCCGTACGTAACAGGATGGTCTCACGCCCCAGACGGAAGGCGAGCACTTCGCCCAGCAGGGCGTGGGTATGCAAAATGGTGTCGGTATCGCTGGCGTCCCGTCCGGTATAGGCGGCGATCAGCCGGGTCAGATGGCTGTGCATCGGGGCGATCACCTGATCGTGCACCAGCTGGTACGCGGCAGTGGGGGAGAGCTGCTCGCGGGAGATAAATTTGCTCAGGTTCAGCGTATCGTCGTGCGTCAGCAGGCGGATCATGTTGTGACAGGCGTTAAGGATCAGCTGGCGGATGGCAGCCCGGTCAGGCTCTGGCTGGCTGAACAGCGCGGTGGCTTCTTCCACGTGCGGGCGAAAGCTGGTGCCGATAAAATCCGCGATCCACTGGGCGCAGGCAAGGTATAAATCCTCTTTTGAGCCAAAATAGTAGGTGATGGCCGCAATATTCTGTCCGGCCTGAGCGGCGATATCCGTGTGGTGGCATGCAGACCATACTCGCCAAACTGCGCCAGCGCGGCGGCGATAAGCTGACTTTTCGCCTGTTCGCCTTTGGTTGTCGTTGGGGTTGTATTCATAGCAGCATTAAAAATTAATCAATCGATTGATTAAGATTATGCCTGATTTGCGCAAACGTCGAGTCATCGCCGGGGATATTTTATGCGCCACGTCACAAAAGCTGCTACACTCCGCTCCTTCGCGACATTGTGGTTTTTGTCCTTCTATTCGTTATATCTCCCTGAAAACTACACCTGTGATGGTCGGGGCGGTTCGGAGTTTTTATGTCTTTTGATTCCCTTGGTCTGAACCCGGAAATTCTGCGCGCCATCGCAGAGCAGGGCTACGTTGAGCCAACCCCTATCCAGCAGCAGGCCATTCCGGCCGTTTTGCAGGGCCGTGACCTGATGGCAAGCGCGCAGACCGGTACCGGTAAGACCGCAGGCTTTACCCTGCCGCTGCTGGAGCTGTTGGTAAAAAACCAGCCGCACGCCAAAGGCCGTCGTCCGGTGCGTGCGCTGATCCTCACCCCAACCCGCGAACTGGCGGCCCAGATTGGCGAGAACGTGCGTGAATACAGCCGCTACCTCAACATTCGTTCGCTGGTGGTTTTCGGCGGGGTAAGCATTAACCCACAGATGATGAAGCTGCGCGGCGGCGTGGACGTGCTGGTGGCAACGCCGGGGCGTCTGCTGGATCTGGAACACCAGAACGCGGTGAAGCTCGATAACATCGAAATTCTGGTGCTGGACGAAGCCGACCGTATGCTGGATATGGGCTTCATCCACGACATTCGCCGCGTGCTGGCGAAGCTGCCGACGCGTCGTCAGAACCTGCTCTTCTCCGCGACTTTCTCCGACGAGATCAAGGCACTGGCGGAAAAGCTGCTGCATAACCCGCTGGAAGTGGAAGTCGCGCGCCGCAATACCGCCTCCGAGCAGGTGACGCAGCACGTGCACTTTGTGGATAAGAAGCGCAAGCGGGAACTGCTCTCCCAGATGATCGGCCAGGGCAACTGGCAGCAGGTACTGGTCTTTACCCGCACCAAGCACGGCGCTAACCACCTGGCGGAACAGCTCAATAAAGACGGTATTCGCAGCGCGGCGATCCACGGCAACAAGAGTCAGGGTGCGCGTACCCGCGCGCTGGCTGATTTTAAATCCGGCGACATACGTGTGCTGGTGGCAACCGACATCGCCGCCCGTGGCCTGGACATTGAAGAGCTGCCGCACGTGGTGAACTACGAGCTGCCAAACGTGCCGGAAGACTACGTGCACCGTATCGGCCGTACCGGCCGTGCGGCGGCAACCGGGGAAGCGCTCTCTCTGGTCTGCGTGGATGAACACAAGCTGCTGCGCGACATCGAACGCCTGCTGAAGAAAGAGATCCCGCGCATTGAGACCCCGGGTTATGAAGTGGATCCGTCGATCAAAGCCGAGCCAATTCAGAACGGTCGTCAGGGCGGCGGTCGCGGTCAGGGCGGCGGCGGTCGCGGTCAGCAGCCGCGTCGTGCCGAAGGTGGCGCGCCGAAATCTTCGGGCAAACCGCCGCGTCGTAATAACGACAGCAAACCAGCCGGTGAAAACCCGTGGCGTAGCGGCGAAGGGAAACCGGCAGGCGAGGGGCAGCGCCGACGCCGCCCGCGTAAACCTGCTAACCCGCAGTAATCTGGAAGCCCGGTCGTAAAGCCGGGCTTTTCTTTTTGCGGCAGCGGAGAGAAAGTGCCACAATAGTGGCTGTTTATACAGTATTTCAGGTTTTCCGATGGCTTTAACCGCTGCGCTCAAGGCGCAAATTGGCGCATGGTATAAGGCGCTACAACAGCAGATCCCCGACTTTATCCCCCGAGCCCCGCAGCGGCAGATGATTGCCGACGTGGCAAAAACGCTCGCCGGGGACGACGGACGACATCTGGCGATTGAAGCCCCGACCGGCGTCGGGAAAACCCTGTCGTATCTCATTCCCGGCATTGCCATCGCGCGGGAAGAAGACAAAACGCTGGTGGTCAGTACCGCTAACGTGGCCTTGCAGGATCAGATCTTCAGCAAAGATTTGCCGCTGCTGCGCAAAATTATCCCGGATTTACGCTTCACCGCCGCCTTTGGTCGCGGGCGTTACGTCTGCCCGCGCAATCTGGCGGCGCTGGCCAGCAGTGAACCCTCCCAGCAGGATCTGCTCGCGTTTCTTGATGACGAGCTGACGCCAAACAACAAGGCGGAGCAGGAGCAGTGCGCAAAGCTAAAGGCCGATCTCGACGGCTACAGGTGGGACGGCCTGCGGGATCACACCAGCCAGGCGATCGGCGACGACCTGTGGCGCAGGCTCAGCACCGATAAAGCGAGCTGCCTGAACCGCAACTGTCATTACTATCGCGAGTGCCCGTTCTTTGTCGCCCGGCGTGAGATTCAGGAAGCGGAGGTGGTTGTCGCCAACCATGCGCTGGTGATGGCTGCCCTGGAGAGTGAAGCGGTCCTGCCGGAGCCCAAAAACCTGCTGCTGGTGCTGGATGAAGGTCATCATCTGCCCGACGTGGCGCGGGATGCGCTGGAGATGAGTGCGGAAATTACCGCCCCGTGGTTTCGCCTGCAACTCGATCTGTTCTGCAAGCTGGTGGCAACCTGCATGGAGCAGTTCCGCCCGAAAACCACGCCGCCGCTGGCGGTCCCGGAGCGGTTGAGCGAGCACTGTGAAGAGGTGTACGGCCTCATCGCCTCGCTGAATAACATTCTCAACCTGTATCTCTCCGCCACCCAGGAAGCGGAACACCGCTTTGCGATGGGTGAGTTGCCACAGGAAGTGATGGAGATTTGCCAGCAGCTGGCGAAGCACCTTGAAAAGCTGCGCGGGCTGGCGGAGATGTTCCTCAACGATCTCAGCGAGAAAACCGGTACCCATGACGTGGTGCGCTTGCACCGCATTCTGCTGCAAATGAACCGCGCGCTGGGCATGTTTGAGGCGCAGAGCAAACTCTGGCGGCTGGCCTCGATGGCGCAGGCGTCCGGGGCGCCAGTGACAAAGTGGGCCACCCGCGAAGTGCGAGACGGGCAGGTACATCTGTTCTTCCACTGCGTGGGCATCCGCGTGGCCGATCAGCTGGAAAAGCTGATCTGGCGCAGCGTGCCGCACGTGGTAGTGACGTCCGCAACCCTGCGTTCACTGAACAGCTTCTCAAGGTTACAGGAAATGAGCGGCCTGAAAGAGAAAGCGGGGGACCGTTTTGTGGCCCTGGACTCGCCGTTCAACCACTGTGAGCAGGGCAAGCTGGTGATCCCGCGCATGAACTATGAGCCGCTTATCGATAACGAAGAGCAGCATATTGCGGAAATGGCGGCCTACTTCCGCGAGCAGGTTGAGAGTAAAAAATACCCCGGTATGCTGGTGCTGTTTGCCAGCGGCCGCGCGATGCAACGCTTCCTGGAGCACGTCACCGATCTGCGCTTACTCCTGCTGGTGCAGGGCGATCAGCCGCGCTATCGGCTGGTGGAAACGCACCGTAAACGCATTGATAACGGCGAGCGTAGCGTGCTGGTGGGGCTACAGTCCTTTGCGGAAGGGCTGGATTTAAAAGGCGACTACCTGACGCAGGTGCATATCCATAAAATTGCCTTCCCGCCCATCGACAGCCCGGTGGTGATCACCGAAGGCGAATGGCTGAAAAGCCTTAACCGTTATCCGTTTGAAGTGCAAAGCCTGCCTGCGGCGTCGTTTAACCTGATCCAGCAGGTCGGGCGCTTGATCCGTAGCCACGGCTGCTGGGGCGAGGTGGTGATTTATGACAAACGCCTGCTTACCAAAAACTATGGCCAGCGGCTGCTGAATGCGCTGCCGATCTTCCCGATTGAGCAGCCAGAAGTGCCGGAGGTAAAAAAACGCCCGGCAAAACCCTCTGCCGGGCGTACAAAAAGCATCCGTGCAAAGAGGCGCGGTCCTACTGGTAAGTGAATGTCACCTGAATCACGCTGCTGAACGTCCCGGCAGTGACGGGCATTGAGGTGGCGTAGTAGCGTGCGGACAGAGGAAAGGTTGCCGTGTGGTCGCTCGGATTGATGGCGGCGTTAAAGGCGGCCTGCGGGGCAATCAGTATTTTGTCCTGTCGGTCTGCCAGCTCCAGCGCCAGTCCCTTTGCGCTACCGATATTGGCAAATTTGGTCGGATGCACGCTGTCTGCCTGGCCATAGAAAAAGGCCGTGGCAAGCGCCAGCGTGGCTGGGCAGTGCGATACTGACAGGGAAAAGTCTTTCCACTCGCCGGTATCCCCCACGTCTCTAAAACTGCCCGACACCGCCTGGCCTAAGTCCACCGTCAGGTTGCGGCTGGCGCTGTCAATGACGCAGGTATTGGCGTAAATATTTCCCGTCATCTGGATCTGAATGTCGTCTGCGTGAGCCTGGGCCAGTAAGCCCACCGCCAGAAACGCGATTGTCTTTTTCATGTTTGTCACTTATAGGCGAGAGTGATGGTTGCTACGGTGTTGGCGGGGCCGGGCGTCACCACATCGCTGGTCTGCTCGTAGCGAACCTGAAAGGGGATATCCAGCGTTTCATTGGCAACGGCCTGGCTTTGGGTGTTGACGTAGGAGTCAAAGGTCGCGATATGGTCATCAAACAGCATTCTTACCCCGACGCCCCTTGCCATGCCCGTCTGCTTCGTCAGTTTGATCACTCCCTCAAATGCCGTTTCGTACCCGTTTGCACTGGTGATTTTTAGCTCAGGCTGAACGGTTGTGTCACAGTTAACGGTGATATTAAACGTCTGAGCGGGGCTGGATAAAAACCCCACGCTCATAAAATCACTGACGGGAAAATCGCCCAAATTAACGGTGAGATTTTTTGGCGAAACAGAGCAGGTGACCTGATGCAAAATGACGTTACCTGCATACGCAATATGATTAGGGCTGCCGATCCCTTCATGGCCAAAAACGCCAATGCCGAATTCGGTCTGAGACTGCACCAGCGTGCCGGATGTCACGGCGTCGCTTGTTTTCACCAGTTCAAGCGTGACGTCAAAGTTAAACGACTGTGTGCCATCGGTAGAAACATAGGCAACAGGCGTTCCGCGTGAATCGCACTGTACTCCGCCTGCTCCGCTGATTCGCTGACCCTGATCGTTCATTAGTGCGACCCCAATCCCCGGTACGCCGGAATCATAAACGCCCCTGAGCCCAGGAATTTCCGCGCCGGTGCCGTAGTAGCAGGAAACAATTTCCAGACCGCTGTCAATACTCTGATCGCAGTGCCCGGCAACATGAACGCTTTGCTCTGTACCCGGGATAGTTGCGCCAACGGCCAGCGTCGTCGGGACAGAGATGGAGGCCACGTTAATCATTTTGGGCAGATCCGGCGTGGTGCAGGTCGCCTTCGCATGCGGCATAAATAACGCGGCGGTTCCCAGAACCAGTAAGAAAAAGCACTGTTTAATCATTTGCATAATCGTTAGCCTGAACGGTAATCAATGACACTGCGCGGCAGCGTTAATGATGCTGGTTTTCTCTTTCTCATCCGTTAGCGCATAGTCAGCGACGCAGTGCTCGCTCGCCTCCTGTCCCCAGGAAACGTTGAGATGCCCTTGCTGTGGCAGACCCGAGAGGTAAGTCTGGCCGTCATTTCCGACAATAAATTCGCTGTCCTTATCCCCGGTGGTGACCGTTGCGCCGAAGGGCAGCGGTTTACCATTTTGTGTAAGCGTCATCAGGACGCGATTACCCACGCGGGTAGTAAAGCTGGCGCGCACCACGGCCCCTCGGGTCGGCGTCACAATTTGCGCCGCGTGGGTGACGTCGGCATCCTCCGGCAGCGTTTCGGTATCCAGTGCGATGGTGTTATGGCGATACGCGGTCACGAACGGCACGACGGTATAGCCACGGAAGTCAGTCTCCACGCCTGTCTGGTTGGTGATATGGGTGCCGTGCGTACCTGGCGCTTTCACCAGCGCGATGGTTTCACCGAGCGGCTGGCTCAGGGTTATCCCGTTAGCGTGGGCCACCACGCCGCCCTGCAAACCGACGTTCAGGGTCTGCTGATACTTATCCTGACTGACGCCTGCGCTCACTTCGCCGTAGGTCGCTTTGTAATCGGTGTTGATGCTGGTGGAGTTACCGCTGCCGGTGCTGCTGAGCCCTTCCTGGATATTCCAGTTCAGGTTGTCTTCTTTCAGGGCCGTACCGTTAAGACCGATGTTCTGCGTGGTGCCATCTTTGGTGTTGTTCAGGTTGTACGTGGCCCAGGTATTATGCATCCAGCGATCCAGCGGAACCGAAACGCTCAGCGAGAACTGGTTGTCGTTTGTTACCTCATTACCGTCTTCATCGCTGTCGTGGGTGTTTTTGTTCATGCTGTAGCTGAGGCTGTAGCTCACGCCGTGCCAGCTGTTGTTGTAGCTGACGCTCAGGGAGGTCATGTTCTGGCTCTGGCTCCAGTAAGTTTCCTTCACCATGCTCAGCGTGACCGACCCCCAGCCTTCTGGCAGCGTCTGGTCAACGGTGGCTTCGGTACGGGCGCGGCGCTGCTGGGGAGCAGACCAGTCGTCGGCGCGGGTATACGACTCCATGGTGTCGTCCAGGGTGTAAAACCCCTTGCTGTTATAGCGATAGCCCGCAAGCGAAAAGTTGGTGCCTGAACCGGCGAAATCTTTGCTGTAGCGTACGCGCCACGACTGGCCCTTGCTGGACTGCTGTTTTTTAAGCAGGGCTCTGGCGCGGGTCACATCAATGGAGAACGCCCCCAGATCGCCCATGTTTTTCCCGGCGCCTATCGCCTGTGACTGATAATGGCTGCTCTGCTGCACGCCGCCGTAGGCCGTGAAGCCGTAGGGTAAACCGTAGATGGCGCTTCCCTGGGCAAACGGGGTCTTTTCAACGTCTTTGTCATAAGAGCGATAACGCCCGGCGGTTACGCTGTAGCGCAGGTTTTTTTCACGCTGCAATACCGGCACGGAGGCAAACGGCACCACGAAATGGCTCTCGCTGCCGTCTGTTTCTTTCACCGTAACCTGGAGGTCGCCGCTGCTGCCGGTGGGGTAGAGGTCGTTAATCTCGAACGCACCCGGCGCGACCGTGTTCTGATAAATCACGTACCCGTTCTGGCGGACCATCACCAGCGCGTTGCTGTGGGCGGTGCCGCGAATAATAGGGGCATAGCCTTTTTCGCTGTCCGGCAGCATGTCGTTGTCGGATTTCAGCTCCACGCCGGTGTAGGGGACGCTGTCAAAAACGTCGGAAGGTGAGGTGCTTTGGCCCACCGTCACGTCACTTTTCATCGCCACAATATCGCGTTGCGCATAGGTATAAACGGAGGTGAATTTCTGTTCCTCCTCGTGGCCCGTGGTGCTGCGATTCCAGGTGGAGTAGTTACGAACGCGCCATGCCCCGAGGTTGAAGCCGGGACGCAGGTTAACGTACTGGCTGCTGCTATCCTCTTCACCCTGCTGGCGCGCATGGCTCTGGCTGGCGTTGACGCTGTAATTAAGCAGGCCCGCGTTGATCCCTTCGTCAAACTCTTTCGGGTCGATGTAACCGCGTGGCACCTGTCCGAGCGCCTTTTGCGGAATACTCAGCAGCAGCTGCTGATTGCGCACGCGAAAGGTCGCGGATGCCGAAGGGATGGCGTGTAGATCGGCGCACTGACCTTCTGCCCTCAGCTGCGGATATTTTTGGGTTTTGACCCCGAGGCTCTTTAATTCGTCCAGTGTAAAACAGGGCTGAAGCGTGCTGGTGCCCTGCGGATCTTTAACTACGTTAAAGGTCACGTCACGGGTATCAATTTTATTGTTATTGATAAATACCGCGACCTGATATTTACCTGGCGCCTGACCGGGACCTTTTTCATAGACAGACAGATCGGTCTTTTCCTGCTGCGGGTTATCAATGTCCAGCAGGGCAGGGTTAAAATAATCATCAGCCAAAACCTGCTGCGCAAAGATCGCCATTGCCAGGCAACAAAAAGTCATCAGCAATGACGAAAATCGGCAGGTGAACGGCTTTTTATGGCTGTACATGATGATTTTATTACCGGGCAATATTATTAATGAACGGGTTTAGACCATGTCTGGCTGATGCTGCCGTAATCCGTAATAATGGAATACACGACGGTCGAGCCTCCGACATTGCCAGGTAAAGCAAAATGCGTTTCAGTTTTTGGCACAGCCCAGGTGGCTTTCGTGATTTTCTGACCATTCAGGGTGACGGCCTGAAAATTCATATAGAAAGGCGTGGGATTGTTCACCACTAAATCATTCCCTTCGCGATGCCATTCAAGTTTATCGGCCATATCTTCTGGTTTGCCTTTTACCGCTGACGGGCGATAGAGCAATTTAATTCGGGTGTTAATGGCAATTTGCAGCGTATTTACGCCTTCAACCTGCTTTGAGGAAGGGATCGCTTTAATATTCAGCCAGTACAGAGATTCCCTGTCTTCCGGTAAATTTCCTCCCGTACGCACTACGCGTAGTACGTTATCTTCTTTCGCATCCAGTCGGAAAAGCGGGGGGTGATCAGGAACGGGGCTTTGGCCAGGTTTTTACCGCCGGAATCGACCCAGGACTGCACCAGATAATCCGTGGTATCTGGGTTTGAAAGACCAAGAGATGATTCCTTTTTATCTCCCTGATAGACCAGACGGGTGCCATTGATCACGACACCCGCCTGTGCCGAGGCTGCTACCAGTAAAAGAGTGCTCAGTAAATAACCGTGGCGCATAAAGATTTCTCAATAAAAAGATGAGATATTAATGCCCGCAAGAGCATTAATATCTCAGGATTGATAAGATCAGTTATAAATAACGGTGAAGGTCGATACAGAGTTAGCAGGGCCCGCAGTAACTGCCGCCTGAGTTTGAATATAACGCGCACCGAACTCCAGGTCGTTAACCTCCGTTCCGGAGGCTAAAGGATATTGCTTCGAAGGGGTATACAGAGTGACAGGCTGCCCGGAAGCGTCCATTAGCTGAATAGCTACACCAGTAGCCGCATCGGTATCGGGCGTTAATGCCAGCGTGGCATTATTATCCGCATCCGGGGTACCACCGAAGTTAATCGCAGCCGAGGTTACGGTTTCCGGACAATTGGTTAACTTAATATCAAACTTCGTGAGTGTGCTGGTAGAGCCTGCGCCGGTAAATACCGTTTTAGATACTTTTCCTAACTGAACATCTAATGGATTACTTAATCCATTCACGACCTGGCAAGCAGAATCGATAATTTCTCCGGTGAAATTAATCTGCCCTTCACCGTTGGTTTCCGCAAATGCGGATGCAGAACACCCCACCGTTGTGGCGATAAACAACCCTAATGCAACCTTGTTCATAGTAAATCCCAATGTGTTTCTGGCAAAAACGTTGCCTGGACGTTTTTACCGTTGACCCTTAATAACTTTCCGATGTTTATTTAATCAAAAAAAGGACAGGTACGAATCTTTAGTTCCAATCACAAATAATGCAAATAGTGCTTGAGTTTATTTTTTTACCTGAAAACAGCAGGTTGATAATGATCACAAAACACTATCGGGTGCGTGTTCATCGGGCTATATTGTTAACAAGATGATGCTGTCAGGAGAAATGTCGTGGATTACCGCAAAATTATCAAAGAGGTAGGGCGTGGGAAAAACCATGCTCGCGATCTGGATCAGGAAACGGCCCGTGCGTTGTACACGCATATGCTGAATGGCGACGTGCCGGATCTGGAAATGGGCGGCATTCTGATTGCGCTGCGCATCAAAGGGGAAGGTGAGGCGGAGATGCGCGGTTTTTATGAGGCCATGCAGTCGCAGACGATGCGTTTAACCCCGCCCGTCACGAAGCCGATGCCGATTGTGATCCCGACCTACAATGGCGCGCGTAAGCAGGCAAACCTCACGCCGCTGCTGGCTATTCTGTTGCAGAAACTCGGTTTCCCGGTGGTGGTGCATGGCGTGAGCGAAGATCCAACGCGCGTGCTGACAGAGACCATTCTGGAATTATTAGGCATCGAACCTACTCTCCATGCTGGCCAGGCGCAGGCCAAACTGGAGGGGAACCAGCCGGTCTATATTCCCGTGCGCGCGCTCTGCCCGCCGCTGGAAAAGCAGCTGGACATGCGCTGGCGCATGGGGGTGCGTAACAGCGCCCACACCCTGGCGAAGCTGGCGACGCCGTTTGCCGAAGACGCCGCGCTGCGTCTTTCCAGCGTCTCCCATCCGGAGTACGTGACGCGGGTCGGTCAATTCTTTGCCAAAATCGGCGGGCGAGCGCTGCTGATGCACGGGACTGAAGGGGAGGTTTACGCCAACCCGCAGCGTTGTCCACAGCTGATGCTGATTGAGCCTGCCGGGACGCGGGTCGTGCTGGAACGTGGGGAAGAGAACAGCGATGTGATCCTGCCTGAGTCGAAAGATCCGCAAGTCACCGCGCACTGGATCGTACAGTGTCTGGCCGGAAAGGTGCCGGTTCCGCAGTCTATCAAGCTGCAAATGGCCTGCTGTCTGCTGGCGGCAGGGGAAGTGGCGTCTGTGGACGCCGGGTTGCAGCGCGTGGCGCAGTCTTTTTAAGCAAAAAAAAGCCCGTCCAGTGGCGGACGGGCAAACAAGGGTAACAACAACAGGGTCAATGAGGGTTGGAGCATCTCACCAGAGGGTAGGGTGAGGGTGGAGCATAATTCGTTCGATTACTTGTAGATAACCGCAGTACCGCTCAGTTTGTTATTACCGTTAGTG
The DNA here is from genome assembly GCF_000534535.1 of Enterobacter sp. MGH 33. Taxonomy (NCBI): domain Bacteria; kingdom Pseudomonadati; phylum Pseudomonadota; class Gammaproteobacteria; order Enterobacterales; family Enterobacteriaceae; genus Enterobacter; species Enterobacter sp. MGH 33. Next base: position 1,765,114 of record NZ_KI973212.1, read on the forward strand.
GAGGTGATGGTGTATCCACTTGCGCCGGCAGCGGCAGCTTTTTCCGCCAGTTTGGCTTCCAGACCGTCCAGCGTGGTCGCGCCTTCAGCACTCACCACCCCGATTTTATTCAGATCCTGTGCCTGAGTAGAGGAGACTGGCTCTACGGCGAAAGCGCCGAAAGACAGAGCGGACAGGGCAACAGCGGCAACAGCATATTTGATTGTTTTCATAGGTCAATTCTCGCAGGTTATTCTGTTAAGGGGACGATGTTCCGTCGATGTGATAAGTATCACGGTTTTTAGTGGAAGATAAAATCGAAGAGAATTGACGTGGTTGCTCAAAAAAATTGAATGACAAATAACTTATTGATTATTAATAAATTCAGAAGCGCAATTGACATTTCTTGGGGATGCGCTTTACAGAAGCCATCGGAAGGGCACGTTTTGCTACGCGTTTCGCTAAAAGTCGTGAGCGTAAAGTAAACGGCTGGCGCGGTTAACTTCGGTAAAGGAAAGTCAACGTAACTGGCTGTCTTTCGATCCTCTGCGATTATATCCTGAATGTGCCGCATTTTTTGAATCTTTCTCCTGCTGACAGGCAATACATAGCCGTACGCCAGGAATGGCTTTACGCCGTGCTTCAGGAATCGGATCCCCGCACTCTTCGCATTCCGTCAAACTTTCGCCGCGCGGAATTTCACCGCGAGCACGCGCGACCGCATCTTCAATGGTACTGTTGATCTGTTCGTTAACGGCGTCGTCATTCGCCCAGCCGGAAGCCATCATGTTCTCCTGATCTGTTTAAGCCATTCATCTTAATATGGGGTTAAAAAACGCACAGTCAAGGCGAAGGAAGGAAATGAGAACTGCATCTGCCTGGCAGATGCAGTGTGGGAAGAGAGGGCGTTATTTATAGATGGTCGCGGTGCCGTACATATGGTTATCGCCACCGGCGGCGTTCACCACGAAGCCTTTAGCCCCTTCCTGACGCGCTTTTTCGGCCAGCTTGTCCTGAAGGTCATCAAGGTTGCTTGCCCGGCTGACAGAGACCGTCCCGGCCGCACGTAGCTGGCTGGTGTCGTTGCTGTCGGTCAGAGGTTGAACGGACCAGGCTGAGAACGATGCGCCTGCCAGCGCACCCGCAATAATAAAGGTCAGATACTTTTTCATAATCACATCCTCAGGGGGAAACAACAGGTGATTCCTCTTAAGTTTAGAAGCCTGACGCGTGTGATTTAGCGCAAAAATTTGATGATGATCTGCTTATTTTTTGAACGATAAATTCTGACAATTTGCTGACAGATCATAGACATACAGGTTGCTGATTTTCGTCGGTTTTTTGTGTAGCGCAGACAGATATTTACCCCCGCGCCGTCACAGGGTATCTTACGCGGCTGTCTAAAGGAGAATGCCATGACTTCCCAAAAGCCGGGATTGCACCCGCGTAACCGCCACCGTAGCCGCTACGACATGAAAGCCCTGTGCCTGAGCTGCCCGGAATTGCAGGATTTTATTGTTCAGACACCAGCCGGTGAACCGTCGGTAAACTTTGCCGATCCGCTGGCGGTTAAGACGCTGAACAAAGCGCTGCTGGCCCATTTTTATGGCGTTACGCACTGGGACATCCCGGATGGCTTTCTCTGCCCACCGGTGCCAGGACGTGCGGATTATGTCCATCATCTTGCCGATCTGCTGGCGGATGATAATGGCGGCGTGGTGCCGAAACAGGCCACCGTGCTTGATATCGGTACGGGCGCGAACCTGATCTACCCCCTGATAGGCGCACATGAGTACCAGTGGCGGTTTACCGGCAGCGAGATCGGCGCCGAAGCCTTCGCCAGCGCACAGGCCATTATCAACGCTAACCCAGGGTTAAGCCGGGCCGTTCGTTTGCGTCGTCAAAAGGATCCCGCTGCTATTTTCAACGGCATTATTCACAAGAACGAACAATATGATGCCACCCTGTGCAACCCGCCCTTCCATGACTCCGCCGCCTCCGCACGTGCGGGAAGTGAACGCAAGCGGCGTAACCTGGGCCAGGCTGAAGACGGCGCGCTGAACTTTGGCGGCCAGCAGCAGGAGCTATGGTGCGAGGGCGGGGAAGTGGCATTTATTCTGCGCATGATTGCCGAGAGTAAGGGCTTCGGTCGTCAGGTGAAATGGTTTACCACGCTGGTCTCCCGCGGCGATAACCTGCCGCCGCTTTACCGCGCGCTGACCGACGTCGGCGCGGTGAAGGTAGTCAAAAAAGAGATGGCGCAGGGTCAGAAGCAGAGCCGCTTTATCGCCTGGACCTTTATGGACGATAACAAACGCCGCAAATAGCCCCCCATCGCAGGCCGGGTAAGGCGAAGCCGCCACCCGGCTCAGTTACAGCGTCGGCTCCTGCGGAGGCAGCGGCGAAGCGGGCGGCGACAATACCTGATACGTCTGCACCGGCGCTCTCACGTTCGCCAGATCGAAGTGTTTTTTCACCATGCTGTCGAGGGCGAAGCGCACCGTCCACTGCTTAAGGGGCTGGGTGGTGAACGACACGCGCAGGGTAAAGGCAGTGTTCGTCAGCCCGACGATACCCGCGAACGACGGTTCACCAATCACCAGCCCGCGAATGTCCTCCATCTCCATCAGTTCGCTCACCGCATCCCGCAGCGCCTGCTTCGCCTTATCTGCATCCTCATGACGATCGACATCATAATTCGCCACCACCGAACCAATGCCGCGCACAAAGTTGGCAAAGGTGGTGATCGATGACCACGGAATAATGTGGTACGCGCCGGTATCCTGACGTACGCCGACGGAGCGAATGGACATCCTCTCCACCGTGCCGGTGAGCGGTCCGATGGTCACCAGATCCCCGGTGTTCATCCCGTTCTCGAACTGGATAAAAACGCCGGTGATAATATCCTTCACCAGCGTCTGCGAACCAAAGGAGATCGCCAGCCCAAGCGCACCGGCACCCGCCAGCAGCGGGGCGATATTCACGCCGATTTCCGACAGCACAATCATGATGGTGATGGTGCTGATGATAACCGCCAGCGCGTTGCGGCACAGGGTCAGCAGCGTGCGGGCGCGGGCGCTCGGCAGCGGCCTGCCGTGGACATCCGACACCAGACGGTTTTCGATAAGGCTTGCCAGCAGCGTCCAGCCGACGGCGGAGAAGAACAGGATCAGCGCGATACGAATAAGAATATCAACGGTCTTTTCCCCCGCGCCGTTATGCAGCCAGTTCCAGAAATCAAACAGCCCCCACGCGTTCAGCAGCAGCATAATTGCCACGCAGACCGTCAGAATACGCGCCACCTTCAGGGATACCGTCATCCAGCCATTTACCCGCTTTTGCAGTTCCGGGTAGTTACGCTGAACCTGCGGCGACAAGGTGATCGTTTTCGACAGCCAGCGGGAGAGCAGGCCAGAGACAAAGGCCGCAATGCCGATAATCGCCAGGCTTTTGAACGTCGCCCCCATCATAAATTTCAGGCTATTGCCTGGATCGAACAGGGAGAAGAAACAGAGCACAATAAAATAGGCGCTGGCCAGCCAGTGCCACACCAGCGCAAAGGCGCGAATAAAGAGGCTGAAAAAGGAGAGGGAGCGATCGGCCAGGTGCAGCAGGCTGTCGGTGATCGCTTTTTTATTGTGGAAGATGAGGTACAGCGCCCAGACGGTAATGCACAGCATGATCAGCACGTTCGCCAGCGCCCCGAACTGCACGTTAACCTGGTTGGAAATAATCGGCACGGCAACCAGCAGGCCATAACCGATCAACCCGCTCAGCACGCTGAGCCGCACCGCCCAGTATTTGGCGCTCTGATCCGAAATGGCGAAGGGGCGAAGGTCCGGCACGCGCGGGCAGAAGATCAACCGCAGGAGGGCTTTAAAGAACTCAATCAGGGCAAAGGCATTGAGGAACAGTCCCTGCTGAAACGCGATGGTTTTGTTTCCGGTATTAAGTCGGTCGGCCAGCATCTGGCCGACAAACAGCGTCAGGGCCAGCAGCAGCAAATCGATGACAAACGCCCCGGTAATCATTGCCGGAAGATGCAGCCAGCTGCTTTTATGCTGATTCTTTTTGCGTCCCCACTGGCCCATTTTCCGGTAAAGCGGCCAGACAGACAGGCGCAACAGCCAGTAAAAAATGAAGACGGCGCCAGCCAGAATAGCAAACTGGGTGGCGGCTGCGGAAAAGGTGTGAGGATTAAAAGGCTTATGTGAGGTGCCAACCAGGTTGCGATAGAGCTGGGCAAAACGCGACGACAGGGCTTCCCCGTAGCGGCGACTGATGTCGGTGACGTTTTCCAGCACCGTTTTTTCTTCTTCGGCTTCCGGCGGCGCAATAGCAGGAACCGGATCCTGAGGCGGCGTGGCGGCCACCTTCCTCAGCTGATCGATCAACTCCTGTCGGGACGTGTCGTTCTCAAGCACGTCGGCCAGCGCGCCGTAGGCGGCTTTTTTCTTTTCAGCGTCTGGCTCTGGCGGCGCATTTTGCTGGGTGGCGGTGGCTCCGGTGGTAACGCCGGGAAGGGTTACAGCAAGTGATGGCGCGCTAAACAGGCTAAACAGTAGCAACAGGATCCACGGCACGGCGTCCTCCGACAAAAATATCGTGCAAAATGATAAGTATAGAGCGTGGGGAGCGGAGGGGAGTTTTTGGGAACAATCCGGCGTAAAAAAGCCGGGCATGCCCGGCTCTGGGTGTGGCTATCAGGAGACGTGTTGCAGGAACTCCTGGAGGCGCTGGCTTGGTGGGTTCGCAATCAGCGCCTGCGGATTCCCGTCCTCCGCGATACGGCCCTTATCAATGAAGATCAGACGGGACGCCACCTTTTGGGCAAAGCCGATTTCGTGGGTAACGATCACCATCGTCATGCCTTCTTCCGCCAGATCCTGCATAACTTTCAGCACTTCGTGACGCAGCTCCGGGTCGAGTGCCGACGTTGGCTCATCGAACAGCATCATCTTTGGCTTCACCGCCAGCGCACGGGCAATGGCCACGCGCTGCTGCTGGCCGCCGGAAAGCTCGGAAGGATAGTGGTGGGCACGCTCCGCCAGACCAACCTTCGCCAGCAGATCTTTTGCCAGCGCTTCCGCTGCCGCTTTGCTGGCCCCGCGCACGCGCAGAGGACCAAACATCACGTTTTCCAGCGCCGTGAGGTGCGGGAACAGGTAGAACTGCTGGAACACCATGCCCGCTTCCTGGCGGATCAGGCGCTCGTCCACTTTCGGATCGTTAACCTTCAGACCATCGACGATCAAATCGCCGCTGGTAATCTCCTCAAGCTTGTTAATGCAGCGCAGCAGGGTGGATTTGCCGGAACCGGACGGCCCGATGATCACCACCACTTCGCCCTGCCTGATGTTCAAATCGATATTGTGCAGCACCTGGGTTGGGCCAAAGTGCTTGGAAACGTTTTTAAATTCAATCACAGGATTTTCATCCTTCTTTCAAGACGACGCAGAACAAAGCTCAGGACAAGCGTGATAATCAGATAGACAACGGCGACCGCACTCCAGATTTCCAGAGCGCGGAAGTTACCCGCGATGATCTCCTGGCCCTGACGGGTCAGTTCGGCCACGCCGATAACAATAAACAGCGAGGTGTCTTTAATGCTGATGATCCACTGGTTACCCAGCGGCGGCAGCATGCGGCGCAGCGCCAACGGCAGGATCACGTGACGAATGGTTTCGCGACGGGAAAGACCTAACGCCAGGCCGGCTTCGCTGAAGCCTTTATGAATCGACAGCACCGCACCGCGGGTAATTTCCGCAATGTAGGCGCCGGAGTTGATCATGATGGTGACAACGGCGGCGCTGAACGGGTCGATGCGCAGGTCGGTGAAGGCCATCGGCAGGGCGAAGTAGATGAACATGACCTGCACCACAATGGGGGTGCCGCGGATCACTTCGATGAAAACCAGTGCGATGTGGTTTGCAATCCAGCCGCCGTAGGTGCGGGCGAAACCGGCCACCAGACCGATAATCAACCCGCCAACCAGACCGAGGACCGAAATCCACAGGGTCATTTTAGCGCCTTCAAGCAAGAGAGGAATGGCAGGCCAGATGGCGCTCCAGTCAAACTGCATGATGTATTCCTGTATACCGTGGTGAAAAACAAAAAACGTAGGCCCGGTAAGCGGAAGCGCCACCGGGCGTTACAAACCTGAAGTCAGGTGAAATTATTTAGGCTCGGTACCGAACCATTTTTTGTAGATTTCGTTATAGGTGCCGTTCTCTTTCAGGGTTTTCAGCGCGCCGTTAACTTTGTTACGCAGGTCGTCGCTGCCTTTCGGGAACGCAATACCGTACTGCTGAGCTTCCAGGGAATCACCTACCGCTTTGAACTTGCCATTACCGGCGGTTTTGATGAAGTAAAGGATGTTAGGCGTGTCGTGCAGCACCGCGTCAGCGCGGTTGGTGCCCAGTTCCATGTAAGCGTTGTCGATGTTCGGGAACTGACGCAGGTCTTTGGTTTTGATGTTGGCTTTCGCGTAATCAACGGAGCCGGTGCCGCTCTTCACGGCGACCACTTTACCGTCGAGATCTTTCACGCTTTTCACGTCGTTGTTATCCGCTTTCACCATCACCAGCAGGCCGCTTTTGTAGTAGCCGTCAGAGAAGTCGATGGCTTTTTTACGCTCTTCGGTAATGGTGATGCCTGCCAGCGCCAGGTCAACGTTTTTGGTTTGCAGTGCCGGGATAATGCCGCTGAAATCCATTGGCTTCAGGGTGTAATCCAGTTTGAGTTCTTTTGCGACAGCGGCCCACAGATCCACGTCAAAACCAACGTATTTATCACCCTGTTTGAATTCAAACGGTACGAACGCCGTGTCAGTCGCCACAACCAGTTTGTCGGCAGCCTGCGAGGACACCGCAAACGCCAGGGTAAGTGCAGCCAGTGAAACTTTTAATACAGACTTCATAGCATTTCCTTTTATATCCACGGGGCGATCCCCTGCGAGAACCTCAGGCACAATGAAAAAATCGTGCCAATTTTACAAGCTGTTGTTTTGCAAAGGGGATGATGTCACGCATTGCACAAAAAGCGTGGCAATTTTGCCAGGTTGCACCAGAATGGAGCACCGTTTTGGTGCGCTTCGTTAAGGTCTTATGACAAGGGGATATTTAGCGCAGAATCTGACGAAAAAACAATCTTCCGTTAACGGTTGTGTGAGGTGATTATTACATTTTATTCACTTTTGCGGCCATTGCGGGCAAAAGTGCGCACCATAAATGTGCAAAACCCCCGCCAGGGGCGAGGGTTATTCGGACAATCCGCAGGGATTATTCGATGTTGGACTCAATGAACCACAGGAACTGATCCAGGTCGCGTGATGCGGCAGTGAAGATATCAGCGGTATCTTCATCTTTGGCTTCGCCAATCGCTTTACGAACATCATTCGCCACAATCGCATAACGATCCGCCAGCTCTTTCAGGTGATCCTGAACGGTATGGATATCCAGCGGATAGCTTTTCAGTGGCGTTTTGCTGTTGATCACCTGTGTGGTACCCAGTGCCACGCCACCCAGCTGTACGGCGCGTTCGGCCATGGTATCCAGGTGAGTCACCAGTGCTGTGCGGAAGCCATCCAGCATCTCATGAACGGCAATAAAGTTTGCACCGCGCATATTCCAGTGGGCCTGTTTGGTGATCAGCGAAAGATCGATGAACTGGACCACCTGGCGATTCAGCAACTCGATGGTCGCTTTTTTATCGCTATCCGATACATCGTTACGGGTATAAAGCAGATTAGACGCTTTCGTTTTCACCAGTTTAGCGGTACTCATAATCTCATATCCTCTTGATGTTTGTGTCCCAGGTAATTACGGGACTAAGTATAGCACCGGATTTTTTCTCTGCGGTTTGGCTCTGCCTATCGGTTTAATAGCGAAAGGAAGGTTGTATTATCAACTATTTGAAAAATAATTAGTTTATTTAAATTGATACAGATCAATCTTAATCCACTCTCCAGGAAGGCGAGCAGGTGAAATATTTTGGCAATATGAGAGAGTTTGTAAGAAATTATTTGAGCTACTGACGTGGCGTATATTCTGCATGGCGGGTTAGCCATGCAGAATTTAAGGCTTAGTTGAGGTCTATTTTTTCCACTTTAGGTTCCGGACGCATGGTCAGGGTGGAGCCCATTGACGCCGCGATAATGGAACAGAGCGCCAGCGTTTGTACCAGGGTCAGGGTTTCACCGAGGAAAATCATTCCTGAGATGGCGGCCAGCGCGGGCTCCATGCTCATGAGCGTACCAAAAATGCGTGTGGGCAGGCGCGTCAGGGCGATCATCTCCAGAGAGTAGGGCAGCGCCGTGGAGAGAATGGCAACCGCCAGCCCAACCGGCAGGATTGACCATTGCCATATTGAGTCTGTCGCTTGTGCCATTCCAATCGGGACAAAGATAACGGCGGCAATCAGCGAGCCTAAGGCGACCGTCGCGGGGCCGTGCTCTTCCCCCGCACGCTGGCCAGTGAGAATATACACCGCCCAGCATGCCCCCGCGCCCAGCGCCAGAGCTGCCCCTGTCAGATCGATTTGTGAAACGCTTTGCCCGAGCGGCAGCAGGAACCATAGCCCCAGCACGGCCAGTACGACCCAGATAAAGTCTACCGGACGACGAGAAGAGAAGAGGGCAACCGCCAGCGGGCCGGTAAATTCAAGCGCGACCGCGATCCCCAGCGGGATCGTCTGAATAGAGAGATAGAACATGTAGTTCATCCCTCCCAGCGCCAGCCCATAAAAAAGCAGTGGCAGTCGCTGCTCCTTTTTAAACCGTAGCCGCCAGGGTTTAAAAACAACCACGAGGATCAGGGTGCCTAATGCGATACGCAGCGCCGTGACGCCGGGCGCACCAACCAGCGGAAACAGCGATTTTGCCAGCGACGCGCCGCTTTGTATGGACATCATCGCGATAAGTATGACTGCCACCGGCATCCAGACCGACGATTTACGAGGTAAACCTGGCATCCTTTCTCCTGTCAATTTATGTCAAATGAGGTAAAAGTCGCAGTGTAATGGAAATAAGCTGCAACGGTTGAGCTACTGTTGAAAAAAATCCAGGGAAAATCCGTAAAATGAGAAAACGTTGATGATTTTATCGCCTGAAAGATTAGGAATAATCTGGATGAACTAAATGGCGATGACGCGCACTATTAGCATTTACAGGTGAAAATCTGGAGTTATTTGAACGAGATAGCTGGTGCTGGAAATGTTCTGTTACAGGAAAGGTCGCATTAGACATCGTGAATGACAAAGAGTTTCACAGAATTTTTTGATATATTTAAAACTTACGGACTTACTTGAAGCACATTTGAGGTGGTTATGAAAAAAATTGCATGTCTTTCAGCACTGGCAGCTGTTCTGGCTGTTTCCGCAGGTACCGCTGTAGCGGCAACTTCTACTGTAACCGGTGGTTACGCTCAGAGCGATATGCAGGGCGTGATGAACAAAACCAACGGTTTCAACCTGAAGTACCGTTACGAGCAAGACAACAACCCGCTGGGTGTGATCGGTTCTTTCACTTACACCGAGAAAGATCGTACTGAAAATGGCTCTTACAATAAAGGTCAGTACTACGGCATCACCGCGGGTCCTGCTTACCGCCTGAATGACTGGGCAAGCATCTACGGTGTTGTAGGTGTTGGCTACGGTAAATTCCAGCAGACCGAAAACCAGGGTCTGAACCGTACTGCAAGCAACAGCGACTATGGTTTCTCCTATGGCGCAGGTATGCAGTTCAACCCAATCGAAAACGTTGCTCTGGACTTCTCCTATGAGCAGAGCCGTATCCGCAACGTTGACGTTGGCACCTGGATCGCGGGCGTAGGTTACCGCTTCTAATCACTTCGGTGAGCCAGTAAAAAATCCGCCCAATGTGGCGGATTTTTTTTGTTTGTACCCTCTCCCCGTGGGAGAGGGCCGGTGAGGGCATCAGCCCGCACGAAACGGCAGAAATTACTTACTCTTAATATCGAAAATATCCGTCCCAAGATGGTTATAGTCGACTTTCTGTAACTTAAAGTTGGTAATGTAAACTGGCGGGCCCTTCTTCCCGGAGATAAACGGGTAATCATTTTTTATCTCTTTCGCCTTAATCCCCGTCCATTGTGAGAAGAATTTCAGGAAATCGTTCGCGGAACGGCGCGCTTTGATGATGCGATGCGTTTTGTCATCACTCGACAGCACCATAAACGGTACCTGGAAGTTTTGCTGGAACTTGTCATCGTGTGCCAGATACTGCACCTGTTTACCGCGCTCCTTAAATGCCAGACCGTGGTCAGAGAAATAGACCATCGAGAAGCTGTCGCCGCTGTTGCGCAGCTGTGCGTACAGCTTGCTGAGCAGATCGTCGGTTTGCGTCATGGTGTAGAGATAACACGAGGTCTCTTTGGATTGCACAAACTCCGCATATTTTCCCCCGGTACGATCGCATGCCTGCGGGTGTGACCCCATCAGGTGCAGGACAATCAGCTGCGGCTGGGTGCGCTGAGTAGCAAAGACCTGCGCCGTCATTTTTAGCAACGCTTCATCTTTTGTGTTTTTATCGGCTTCGAAATCACCGCTTTTCAGGAACTGTACCTCGTCGGCACGCTTCGCGATGCTGGCGATGGCGGTATCATACTCGCCGATCTGTCCCTGGTTAGAGAACCACCATGTCTGAAAACCTGCCCGGTTGGCCAGGGTGACAAAATTATCCTGAAACTGCGGTTTTCCATCCACCACGCGGTTGAGCGTCAGACCGAGTGATTTCTGCGTCGAGCCGCTGGCCGCCACGTAGTCGGTAAACAGCGTACCGTTAACGGAGCTGGCAAACGGCGTGTTATCCCAGTGACCGCCAAACGCGCCGAGCGCATCGCGACGCGCGCTTTCCCCGATCACCACCACGTAAGTGTGATACTTCGGTTTCACCGCCAGCACGTTCCAGGTATCTTTCATGGTGGAAAGCTCGGCCATACGCGCCTGCTCGTCGAGCACTTCCTCGTTATTCACCACCACGTCTTTGACGAAGCGAAACACCGGATACCCGGTATCTTTAAGCTTAAACACGCCGCCCCAGGCCAGATTTTGTACCGGTGCAACAAAAAACGTCACCACGCTAAAGGCCAGGCACAGGCTTTCAATTTTACCCCATGCCTTTTTCCCGACGGGCTTACGACGAACCGCAATCACGCCGAGGGCAAAAATGAAAAGGCCAACCACGTAGTTGTACCACGGAAAGATCGTCAGGATCTCTGTGGACTCTTCCATATTGGTGGAGTGGAGCGCCAGCAGAGTATTAAAGTTCGGCGCGCCATAGGCCTGGCCAAACGGGAAATAGGCGGCAGCAATCAGAGAACAGATCCCGATAAGCACTTTCTGCACGCGCGGTGCGCTTCGCCAGAGCAGGTGAAGAATACAGGTGAATCCGACGGCATAAAGCAGGCTAAAGGGGTAGCCAAGAGCAAAGTTAATCAACAGCGATTGCAAAAAATAGAATCCCGTCCACGGGCTTAAGGCCCGGCTGCGGGTAACAAGTGTATCAATCAGGGTTACGTTCATAGATCACTATCACGAAAACGCCATGTGCTCACCCTGGCGTCAAGGGTCAAAGCCTGCCGGACAGTGCGTGGAAAGGGAATGAGAGGTCCGCTTCAGCGAGCCGCAAATTGTGCAGGGCTGCAAGAAGATAGTGCGAGCGTGAATTAAGGTCAACAGTTGCTAAACAGATGTTTTGCGAAGGGGGCTGCAAATCCGCAAAAATAATCGGGAACAGGCCAGTTTACAACGTAAGTGTGACGGGAAAATGAAGCGGCGTACCGCGACGCCGCTTAGTGGGAAGAATTGTCGTCCTGCTGCGGTTTGGCGTTAAACATATCGCACAGCATGTTCAACAGCATCAGGCGCACTTTAAAAGGAGAGTGGGTAAACACGTTCATACACCTCTTGAATTCATTCATAAGACCTCCTGATTCATGATCCCTTCGATCCGTGAAGGGTGACTGCATTACATACAGATATAGCACAGGCTATATTGTATAGCTATGGCTAATTCGTTAATTTTTTGTGCTTGTAGAGCTATGGTTTACAATGTGCGCTCCGTTACAGGGCGCTGGAAGCGTCAACCCCATTGAGGAAGCACAATGAACCGTCGCGCAGGTAAGCCAACAACAAAAAAAACGACGCAACTGGTGAACGTTGAAGAGCATGTGGAAGGCTTCCGCCAGGTGCGTGAGGCGCACCGCCGGGAGCTGATTGATGATTATGTCGAACTGATCTCTGATCTGATCCGTGAGGTTGGAGAAGCGCGCCAGGTGGATATGGCCGCACGCCTTGGGGTGTCGCAGCCAACCGTTGCAAAAATGTTAAAACGTCTGGCGTCGGTCGGGCTGATCGAGATGATCCCCTGGCGCGGGGTGTTTCTCACCGCTGAGGGCGAAAAGCTGGCGCAGGAGAGCCGCGAGCGCCACCAGATCGTCGAGAATTTTTTACTGGTGCTGGGCGTCAGCCCGGAAATTGCCCGTCGGGATGCCGAAGGTATGGAACACCACGTCAGTGAAGAGACGCTGTTGAAGTTCCGCGAGTTTACGCTCAAATACGGTCCCTCCGCTGAATGAACATCCCCGGCTTGCAGGCCCTGAAACGCGATCGCTTTTTCCATCTTTTACTGATCACTGGCGTTGGGCTCAGCGTCTTTGTGCCCTTCACGCCGCACACCTGGCCGGCGGCCATAGACTGGCGCACCATTATTACTCTGAGCGGTTTGATGATGCTCACCAAAGGCGTGGAGCTGAGCGGCTATTTTGACGTGCTGGGGCGCAAAATGGTGCGCCGCTTCGCCACCGAGCGCAAGCTGGCCCTGTTTATGGTCTTTTCGGCGGCGCTGTTGTCGACGTTTCTCACTAATGACGTGGCGCTTTTTATCGTGGTGCCGCTTACGCTCACGCTGCGTAAGCTGTGCGAAATACCGGTTACCCGTCTGATTATCTTTGAAGCGCTGGCCGTCAATGCGGGCTCGCTGCTCACGCCTATCGGTAACCCGCAGAACATTCTGCTGTGGGGACGCTCCGGCCTGTCGTTTACCGCGTTTACCGGGCAGATGGCGCCGCTGGCGCTGGCGATCGTGGCGTCGCTGCTGGCGGTGGGCTGGTTTGCTTTCCCGAATAAATCGTTGCAGTACCACAGCGGTACAACCGGCCCCCAGTGGCAGCCGCGTCTCGTCTGGAGCTGCCTGGGGCTGTATATCGTTTTCCTTATCGCGCTGGAGTTAAACCAGGCGCTGGCGGGCGCGCTGCTGGTGGCGTGCGGCTTCCTGTTCCTCGCCCGGCGGGTGCTGGTGAGCGTTGACTGGACGCTGCTGCTGGTGTTTATGGCGATGTTTATTGACGTCCATCTCCTGATCCAGCTGCCTGTATTGCAGAACGTTCTCCATAGCGTCAGCGGTCTGTCACAGCCGGGATTATGGCTGACGGCGATTGGTCTTTCGCAGGTGATCAGTAACGTGCCGTCCACCATTTTGCTGCTTAACTATGTTCCCCCAACGGTACTGCTGGCGTGGGCGGTCAACGTCGGCGGCTTTGGGCTGCTGCCTGGCTCGCTGGCCAACCTCATCGCCCTGCGGATGGCCAACGATCGCCGCATCTGGTGGCGCTTCCATTTATGGTCAATCCCGATGCTGCTCTGGTCAGCGGCGGTCGGTTTCGGACTATTCCTTCTCATATAGTGCGCAATTTGTCAGTTTTTCCTGGCAAATGTATAGCAACGTCCTAGCTTTAGTGAACGGCATAGTGTGATGCCGCTCACTGACAGGACTGTTGCTGAACTATGGCAGAAGATCAAAACCCACCTGCTGACGAGCAGGATCAAAACAATAACGAGCGCAAGCGCCCGGGGAAAAAACCGTTAATTATCCTTGGCATCGTGGTCATCGTGATGGTGATTGTGGCGCTGGTCTGGTGGTTTTTAACCCGTAACGAAGAGACCACCGACGACGCCTTCACCGACGGCGACGTAGTGACCATTGCCCCAAAAACGGCAGGCTACGTCACCGAACTTCGCGTGCGGGATAACCAGCGCGTGAAGAAAGGGGATGTGCTGGTGGTGATCGATCCGCGTGATACCACCGCCCAGCGCGATCAGGCCCAGGCCCAGCTTGGGCTGGCGATTGCGCAGTTGCATCAGGCGCAGGCGCAGCTGGCGCTCTCGAAGGTGCAATATCCCGCTCAGCGCGATGAAGCCAAAGCCCAGGTACTGAAAGCCCAGGCGGATATGGCCAACGCGCAGGCGGAGTACCGCCGTCAGCGCGGCGTTGACCCGCGCGCGACCACGCAACAAAGTATCGATGCCGCGAACGCTCAACTGCGGAGTGCCCAGGCGGGTCTGGCCAGCGCGCAGGCGCAGCTGGAAGTGGCGGAGCAGGTGCAGCTGCAAATCCGCCAGCAGGAGACCAACGTCGAAGCCCGCGAACGGCAGGTCGATCAGGCCAGAGCGCAGCTGGAAACCGCCAACCTGAACCTCTCTTATACCGAAGTCCGCGCCCCGTTCGACGGTTTTGTCACCAAACGCAACGTCCAGCCCGGTACGCTGGTGCAGGCAGGTACGGCGCTGTTCTCGCTGGTTTCCCCGAACGTGTGGGTGGTGGCGAACTTCAAGGAGTCGCAGCTTGAGCGCATGAAGCCGGGCGACAAAGTGACCGTGTCCGTCGATGCCTGGCCGGATATGGAGCTGGAAGGCCATATCGACAGCATCCAGCAGGGCAGCGGCTCGCGCTTCTCCGCCTTCCCGTCGGAAAACGCCACCGGTAACTTTGTGAAGATCGTTCAGCGCGTGCCGGTGAAAATCGTCATTGATAAAGGGCTGGATCCGAACAAGCCGCTGCCGCTGGGGCTGTCGGTTGAACCGAAGGTCACCGTGGAATGACGGATCACAGCCACGATAACTGGAAGCCCGCCAGTAACCCGTGGGCGGTGGCGATTGTGGTCACCCTGGCGGTGTTTATGGAAATTCTGGACACCACCATCGTCAACGTGGCGTTGCCCCACGTCGCGGGGTCGCTCTCGGCCAGCTATGACGAATCCACCTGGGTGCTCACCAGCTACCTGGTGGCGAACGGCATCGTGCTGCCGATTTCGGCCTTTCTGAGCCGCCTGTTTGGTCGCAAGCAGTTCTTCCTGATCTGCATTGTGATGTTCACCATCTGCTCGTTCCTGTGCGGCATCGCCACCGAGCTATGGCAAATCATCCTCTT
This sequence comes from Enterobacter sp. MGH 33, assembly GCF_000534535.1. Classification (NCBI taxonomy): domain Bacteria; kingdom Pseudomonadati; phylum Pseudomonadota; class Gammaproteobacteria; order Enterobacterales; family Enterobacteriaceae; genus Enterobacter; species Enterobacter sp. MGH 33. The sequence goes on from NZ_KI973212.1 coordinate 1,780,319, forward strand.
CCGCGTGATGCAGGGGTTCTTTGGCGGCGGGTTGCAGCCTACCCAGCAGTCGGTGCTACTCGACTACTTTAAGCCGGAGGACAGGGGCAAAGCCTTTGGCCTTTCATCCATTGCCATTATCGTCGCGCCGGTACTCGGCCCCACGCTGGGGGGGTGGATCACCGATAACTACTCCTGGCGCTGGGTGTTCTTTATCAATATCCCGGTAGGGATTGTGACGGTGCTGGCCATCTATCAGCTGCTGGAAGATCCGCCGTGGGAGAAAAAGTCGGAAGAGAAGCTCACCGTCGACTGGACGGGGATCGGCCTGATCGCCCTCGGTCTTGGCTGTTTGCAGGTGATGCTCGACCGGGGCGAAGATGATGACTGGTTCTATTCGAACTTTATCCGCACCTTCGCAGTACTGACGCTGGTCGGCATTATCGGCGCGATCTACTGGCTGATGTATGCCAGAAAGCCGGTGGTGGATCTGCACTGTATGAAGGACCGCAACTTTGCGATCTCCAGCCTGCTGATGGCGGGGATGGCGATGATCCTGTACGGCAGTTCGGTGGTTATTCCGCAGCTGGCGCAGCAGGATTTGGGCTATACCGCCACCTGGTCCGGGCTGGTGCTCTCGCCCGGCGCGGTGCTGATTGTGCTGACCATCCCGCTGGTGCTGAAGCTGATGCCGGTGGTGCAGACGCGCTGGATCATCGCCTTCGGCTTTACCTGCCTGGCGGTGTCGTTCTTCTGGTCCCGCACGCTGACGCCGGATATCGACTTCGAAACGCTGGTGCTGTTCCGCAGCGCGCAGTCGATAGGGCTGGGGTTCCTGTTTGTGCCGCTGACCACCATCGCCTTTATCTCGATCCCGAGGCGGCTTAACGCCGACGCGGCGGCGCTGTTTACCATGTTCCGCAACGTGGCCGGCTCGATTGGGATTTCTCTCTCGACGGCGGCGATCACCGAGCGCTCGCAGGCGCACAGCGCGCATCTGGCTTACCACGCTTCGCCGTTTAACGAGCAGTTCCAGCTGGCGATTCGCGAAAGCGCCCAGGCGATCCAGAACTTCACCACTCAGGTGGGCGATCCGACCGGCATTGCCACCGGGCGGATGTACCAGACGATGATCGAGCAGTCGCGCTTTCTGGCCTACATCGACGTCTTCACCATTCTGAGCGCGGTGGCCCTATTACTGATTCCGTTTTGTTTGTTGCTCTCGCCGGTTAAGAGCGAGGGGAGTGCAGGAGCACACTGATGATACACAGACGTTTACACCCCCTGATGATAATGATGCTGCTGGTGGGCTGCGCCGTCGGGCCGGACTACCAACAGCCAGCACCGCCCGCCACCACGCACTGGAACGATAAGGGCGACAGCGCGGTGAAATCGCAAACTTCCTCCGCGGCCACTAACCCGCGCTGGTGGAAAACCTTCGGCTCGCCGCAGCTCGACAGCCTGATTGAACGCGCCATCGCCGGGAATCTGACGCTACAGCAAACGGTATTACGCATTGCCGGCGCGCGCGAACAGATTAACCAGGCCGGCGGGGCGTTTTTCCCGTCGGTGAATGGCAATGTGCAGGCGACGCGCCAGCAGCTTGGGCTGGAAGGGGAGCTGAAATCCCACGGCGTGTATGACCAGTTGAAAAATGTCGATCCTGAACTGCGGGGCGCGTTAGGCCCGCTGACGCAGCCGATAAACCTCTATCAGGGCAGCTTCGACGCCCAGTGGGAAATCGACCTGTGGGGCAAGGTGCGCCGTCAGGTAGAAGCGGCTGAGGCGCAGCAGCGGGCGGCGATCGAGCAGCGTAACGATGCGCTGGTCTCGCTGGAAGCCGAAGTGGCGCGGGCGTGGCTACAGCTGCGTGGGGCGCAGATCATCATTGCCACGCTTAATACGCAAATTGAAAGCGCACAGCAGACGCTGGATCTGACCGAAAGCCGCCAGCGGGGCGGGCTGTCGCCGCAGATGGACGTGGAAAATGCCCGGGCGCAGCTGGGCAATCTTGAAGCGCAGCTGCCGCAGTATCAGGCGCAGGAACGCCAGGCGATGAACGGGCTGGCGATCCTCCTTGGTAAGCCGCCGGGCGCGCTGGATGCCGAACTGCAATCCGTGCAGCCGATGCCCGCGCTGCCGGATATTGTGCAGACCGGTATTCCGTCGACGCTGGCCCGCCGCCGCCCGGACGTGCGCGAAGCCGAGGCGAATCTCCATGCCGCCACGGCGCAGATTGGCGTCTCGGTGGCAGAACTGTTCCCGAGCTTTACCCTCTCCGGACAGTTTGGCCTGCGCAACAGTGAATCTAACTGGCTGACCGACTGGAGCAGCCACTTCTACAGCTTTGGCCCGCAGGTTTCCATACCGATTTTCCAGGGCGGTCGGCTGGTCTCCAGCGTCAAGGTGGCGCGCGCGCAGCAGGGGGCGGCAGTGCTGGACTATCGCCAGACGGTACTGACGGCGCTCGGCGACGTTGAAAACGCGCTGGTGAGCTATCGCACCGACCAGCAGCGTGAAGCGGGCCTGGCGAAAACCATCGACGCGCTGCAAAACGCCTTTGATCTCGCCAGCGACAGCTACCGGCAGGGGATCGCCAGCTTTATTGACGTGCTGGACGCCCAGCGTCAGCTCGCTCAGGCCGAACAGCAGCGGGCGCAGGCGCAGGTGCAGAGCGCGCTTGACCTGGTGGCGCTCTACAAAGCCCTCGGCGGCGGCTGGGAGCCGTATCAGCAGGTACGGCTGCCAGACTACAGCGTCTTTGGCGACGCCCCGCGCGGATAGATTCAGAGGATTGGGCAAGAAACGGACAGGAACGCCACATTCGCGATGGCTGGGGGGCGGGTATAACTAACAGACACCCAATCGACATGCGAGGAAAGCGTTATGCGTTATCAAAAACTGGGCAATACCGGACTGTTTGTTTCTGAACTCTGCCTCGGCACCATGACCTTCGGCGGTGAAGGCGGCATGTGGGGCAAAATTGGTCAGCTTCAGCAAAGCGACGCCGAGCAGCTGGTGGGCCGCGCGCTGGACGCCGGGATCAATTTTATCGACACGGCAGATGTCTACTCGGAAGGGCGTTCAGAGGAGATCACCGGGCAGGCGCTGAAGAACCTGAAAATTCCGCGCGAAAACGTGGTCGTTGCCACCAAGGTGTTCGGTGAAACCGGCACAGCGGGGGTGAACTCGCGCGGTAGCTCGCGCTATCACATCATCAGCGGCGTGAAGGAGAGCCTGCGTCGCTTGCAGCTGGATCATATCGATCTCTATCAGCTACACGGTTTCGACCCCGCGACCCCCATCGAGGAGACGCTTTACGCGCTGGATAATCTTGTGCAGCACGGTCACGTACGCTATATCGGCGTCTCGAACTGGGCGGCATGGCAGATTGCCAAAGCGCTCGGCATCTCTGAGCGTCTGGGGCTGGCGCGTTTTGCCTCATTGCAGGCGTACTACACCATCGCCGGGCGCGACCTTGAGCGCGAACTGGTGCCGATGATGCAGAGCGAAGGCGTCGGGTTGATGGTATGGAGCCCGCTGGCGGGTGGTCTGCTGAGCGGAAAATACGATCGCGACGGGCAGAGCGCGGCCGGTAGTCGTCGCCTGGCGTTCGACTTCCCGCCAGTGAATAAAGATCGCGCCTTCGACTGCGTGGACGTGATGCGTACCATCGCTGAAAGTAAAGGCGTTTCCGTGGCGCAAATCGCGCTGGCGTGGCTGCTGCACCAGAAGGCGGTGACCAGCGTCATCATCGGGGCGAAACGGGTCGATCAGTTGGATGACAACATTGCCGCAACCGGCATTCAGCTGAGCGATGATGAGCTGAAACAGCTGGATGCGGTCAGCGCGCTGCCGCGCGAGTATCCTGGCTGGATGCTGGAGCGCCAGGGCGAGTACCGTCGCAATCAGTTAGCGCAACAATAACCTTTCTTTCCCCGGTGGCGCTTGCGCTTACCGGGGCTGCGTTCCCTTGTAATGACATATTAACGTTATGTCACTACACGAAATACCAATGGGCTGTTCTCTTCTTCCGCTGTTTCAGTATGCCAGCTTTACGAACGCACAGGGCGGTACCCGGGAAGAATCACTCCGGGCCAATGCGTGCGTTTCATTAATGCGCGCATCCGTGTATTAAGGATTGCCTTAATCCTCTCCAAATGATATTAGTTATCATTCTTATTATAAAAATAATGGCAGTTTAAAATATCTGGCAAGGATGTGAGCTTAACGATCGATCACTTTTGCGTTAGGCATGTATTAGGGAATGGGTATGAGAATTATCAAGATCTTCTGGCCGCTCACTGCGCTCCTGGCAGGGTTGAACAGTCAGGTATCACTGGCAAAATCCTCCGATGATAACGACGAGACCCTGGTGGTGGAAGCCACCGCTGAGCAGGTACTCAAACAGCAGCCGGGCGTGTCGATTATTACCAGCGAAGATATTAAAAAGAACCCTCCGGTCAACGATCTCTCCGATATTATTCGCAAAATGCCCGGTGTCAATCTGACCGGCAACAGCGCCTCGGGTACACGTGGTAATAACCGCCAGATCGACATTCGCGGCATGGGGCCGGAGAACACCTTAATTTTAATTGATGGTGTGCCGGTGACGTCGCGCAACGCCGTGCGTTATAGCTGGCGTGGAGAGCGTGATACCCGCGGCGACACCAACTGGGTGCCACCGGAACAGGTTGAGCGTATTGAAGTGATCCGCGGCCCTGCGGCGGCACGCTACGGTTCGGGCGCAGCGGGCGGGGTGGTGAACATCATTACCAAACGCCCTACCAACGACTGGCACGGTTCGCTGTCGTTATACACCAACCAGCCGGAAAGCAGCGACGAAGGCGCTACGCGTCGCGCCAACTTCAGCCTTAGCGGGCCGCTGGCTGGCGATGCGCTGACCATGCGCCTGTACGGAAACCTGAATAAAACCGATGCCGACAGCTGGGATATTAACTCCTCGGCCGGTACGAAAAACGCGGCCGGGCATGAAGGGGTGCGCAACAAAGATATTAACGGCGTTGTCTCGTGGAAATTAAATCCGCAGCAAATTATCGATTTCGAAGCCGGATATAGCCGCCAGGGGAATATCTATGCGGGCGATACGCAAAACAGTTCTTCCAGTGCCGTCACTGAAAGCCTGGCGAAATCCGGCGAAGAGACGAACCGCCTGTACCGGCAGAATTATGGCATTACACATAATGGTATCTGGGACTGGGGTCAAAGCCGTTTTGGTGTCTATTACGAGAAAACCAATAACACCCGCATGAATGAAGGATTATCCGGAGGCGGTGAAGGGCGTATTTCGGCGGATGAAAAGTTCACGACCAATCGCCTGAGCTCCTGGCGAACCAGCGGCGAGCTTAATATTCCGCTGAATGCGCTGGTCGATCAAACGCTGACCGTGGGTGCGGAGTGGAGCCGCGATGAGCTCGACGATCCTTCCTCTACCAGCCTGACCGTGGATGACAGTGATATCGGCGGCATTTCTGGCTCGGCTGCGGATCGCAGCAGTAAAAACCATTCCCAAATCAGTGCGCTGTATATTGAAGATAATATTGAGCCGGTTCCCGGCACGAATATCATTCCCGGCCTGCGCTTTGATTATCTCAACGAGTCCGGCGGTAACTTCAGCCCCAGCCTGAACCTCTCGCAGGAATTGGGGGATTACTTCAAAGTCAAAGCGGGGATTGCCCGAACCTTTAAAGCACCAAACCTGTATCAATCCAGCGAAGGTTATCTGCTCTACTCGAAAGGCAACGGTTGTCCAAAAGATATTACATCGGGCGGCTGCTACCTGATCGGTAATAAAGATCTCGATCCGGAAATTAGCATCAATAAAGAAATTGGGCTGGAGTTCGCCTGGGAAGATTACCATGCCAGCGTGACCTACTTCCGCAATGACTACCAGAATAAGATCGTGGCCGGCGATAATGTTATCGGGCAAACCGCTTCCGGCGCATATATTCTCCAGTGGCAGAACGGCGGGAAAGCGCTGGTGGACGGTATCGAAGCCAGCATGGCGTTCCCGCTGGTGAAAGATCGTCTGAACTGGAATACCAATGCCACCTGGATGATCACCTCGGAGCAAAAAGACACCGGTAATCCGCTGTCGATCATCCCGAAATACACCATTAATAACTCGCTTGACTGGACCATCACCCAGGCGTTCTCTGCCAGCGTCAACTGGACGTTATACGGCAGACAAAAACCGCGTACTCATTCGGAAACTCGTAGTGAAGATACTGGCGGTCTGTCAGGTAAAGAGCTGGGCGCTTATTCGCTGGTGGGGACGAACTTCAATTACGATATTAATAAAAATCTGCGTCTTAACGTTGGTGTCAGCAATATCTTAGATAAACAGATTTACCGATCTTCCGAAGGGGCGAATACCTATAACGAGCCTGGCCGGGCTTATTATGCCGGTGTTACCGCGTCATTTTGATCGTAGTGTTACAGGTGTACTGCCCGCGTCAAGGCGGGCAGTGTTTAGCGGCTTAATGAATGACAGCCTGCTGTGTTACCTGCGTTTTCACCACTGATATCTAACAGCGCTCCGCGGAAGGAGGCGTTGAACATCGGCCCGTGTCCCAGGTTTGGGAAATCCCAAAAGGCGGCATTGACGCCTTTATCTTCCAGCGTGGCGAGGGTGGCATGAATTTTCGTCAGCACTCCGGCAGCATGCGTTTCCCGGTTATCGCCCGGTGTCGCCGAACCTTCCATTATCATCAGGCGCCTGGCGCAGTATTGCGACGGCTCAACCGCCGTGATGCGGCTCAGTAGCGCATCATGGCCTCTGCCCAACGACGGGCTGGCGCTGTAATACGTCCGGAAATAAGGGGAAGACAGCCATGCATCCAGCACGAACAGGCCGCCGTAGGAGTGCCCCCACAGGCCGCGACGCTGCCGATCGATATTCAATCCCTGTTCCACCTTTGGCGCTATACGCGTTTCCAGTAACTGGCGGAAGTCGTTGCTACCCCCACTCTTACGGCTAAAACGCCCGTTGCGGGTATCCGTTTTGCCGCTTTCTGCTGCTGGCGTATAGTCGTAGGCCCTGCCGTTGAGATCGAAGGGGAGGTTGGTCTGATACCCGACAGCCACAATCACCGGCGGTGATTTTTCTGCCAGCTGTTTGAGCAGGTCGTCGTTCAGGCGGTCCATAACTGCGTTGCCGTCGAGCATATATAAAATCGGGTAGCCCGACGCCGGTGCGGATTTATTTGGCACGGCCGTCCATACCCGATAATGGCGGCTGCCATCGTCGGAGTCGAACGAGTTGACGCTGAAATGGTAAAACGCAGAGCCTTTATCGGCGATATTCGGCCCCAGTGGCTGCATATCCGGCTTTGCGAAAGCGTGCGCATTCCAGATAAGGGTGAGACCAGAAAGAAGAGTGACAAGCGCCTTGCGTGAGTGTGTTGGGCGATACTCGCGGGCATACATCTGATGTTTATTCCTTTTCCGCAGGTGACATTTTCTTTATTCAGGAAGCCTGTACAGTTGCCTGAAAGTGTTCGCGGGTCAAGTCAACCCTGGAGTAAACCAAGCCCGTCAATCAGTGCGCCGCGCCACCATGCGTAATCGTGACCCCCGGTGTACATTGCGCAATGGCTGTCGACGCCAGCGGTAAGCAACTGCTGATGCAGCCGCTGAACGTGGGGTACCGTCGAACCTTCCAGCGATCCCACGCACAGGCGGATGCGCACACCCTGCGGCGGGGCAGAAAGCAGATGTTCGCTCACCCATGACGTATCGGTTTCGCTGAACACGTTTGGCCGGCTGGCACCCTCTGGCGTCCACCACATCGAAGGGGAGTGGCTGAGCGCCAGCCCGAACGTTTCCGGTGCGTAACGAGCGGCCATGAGCGCGCTGACCCCGCCGAGGCTCTGTCCGGCCAGCACGGTGCGCGAACGGTCTGCCCACCGCCGCTGCGGGTGTTCGGCGCGGATCGTCGGCAACAACTGGTCGGCGATATCCTTTATCAGCTCGCTGCGCCCGCCGAGTATCGCAGTTCGCTCGTGTTCATCGATATTGTCGATGCCAAGTACAGCCACAGGCACGATGCGTCCGTTGTTTATGGCGGCGTCAATTGCCGCGCATACGCCAAGGTGATCGAACCAGGTTTCACCATCGGGCAGTACCACCAGGCCGAGGGGCTGCGAAACATCAACGTCCGGCAGATAGAGCCGAACCCGGCGCGATTCCCCGGCGAGAGTGCGCGCCGAGGTAAGCAATTGCCCGCTGGGTGACCCGCCGCGCCATTCGGACTGGGCGGGGGCTTTATCAAGCGCCAGCACCGACTCCTGTGTGCTTCCCCGAACGTTGATCCCCGGCGTTTTGTTTAGCGGATCGACGTGCCCGACGAGGGTAGCAAAGCGGCCTCCGGACTGTGCAATCGTCTCGGCCGGGGTGCCGGGGGGGATTTCCACCAGCGAATAGGAGCCGCAGTAGCTTGCGGGTAAACGCAGTGTCAGAGTCCAGATATCCGTCGCGGGAAGGGCGGTCATCATCCCTTTCGCCACGTGCTCTTTATCCGTCACCCGATTCAGACGCAGATAAACGCCCTGTAGAGGGTGCCTGGCGCGCCACAGAAATGTCACATCACGCTCGTCTTTCGCTCCGTCGACTGGCGTCACCAGCGGTACATTTAGCGACTCAGCGTCTCGCCAGAAGTCAGAAAGGTTAGCAATGTGGCCTGCTGCCAGCTGGCTGCGCAGCCTGGCGATAGCAGAGGGATGTTGTTGCATGTTCAGCATTCACTCTCTTTGAATATGAAGGGTGTCAGTATAAATAGCTAAAGCGGCTATTCCGGGAACAGCCGCTTTAGCGCGTGTTTTGTAATGTCTTACGTGCGCAATTACTCTTCCACGATTTCCCCCGTGATGTCGTGCTGGCGATGGGGAACAGAGCTGCCGACGCTGTCATGCCACAAGCGGGTGTAGAGGCCGCCGGCCGCTAACAGCTGTTCGTGGGTGCCGTATTCCGCAAGCTGCCCCTTATCGATAACGGCAATCAGATCGCAGCGCTGCGCGGTGGTCAGACGGTGCGCCACAATCAGCGCCAGGTGCTTCCCGGCGTGCGCGACGTCTGTTAACGATGACATCAATCGCTCTTCGGATGTGCGATCCAGGCGTGACGTGGCTTCATCGAGCAGCAGGATGTGAGCATTCGCCAGTTGTGCGCGGGCCAGCGCAATCAGCTGGCGCTGACCTGCGGACAGATCGGCACCGCCGTTATTCACCGGTGTGCGGAATCCCTGCGGCAGATTGCGCACCGTCTCATACAGCCCTGCCTGTTGAGAGGCAATCTCAACGTCGTCATTGGTACTGGATGGCCGTGAATAACGAATGTTTTCCGCGATATCACCACTAAACAACGCCACATCCTGATCGACCAGCCCAATCTGGCGACGGTAATCGGCAAGCGAGGCATCATCAATTATCCGATCGCCAATGCTGATCCTGCCGTGGGTGGGGGAATACAATCCGGCGATCAGCTTAATCAGCGTTGACTTACCCGCACCGCTGCGACCAACGACCGCGACGACCCTTCCCTCAGAGATTGTCAGGGTAAGTTTGTTCAGCGCGGGTTCAGGGCTGTCGGGATAACTGAACGTGACCTCATCAAGATGCAGCGCGCCGGTGGCGGGCGGTGCGGAAGAGGGCTCGATGTTCTCTGTGCCTTCGGTCGCCAGCAGTTCATTGATATGTTTGCCGCTGGCCGTCGCCTGCTGCCAGGCGTCGACAATTCCTGATAACTGCTGCACTGGCCCATAGAATTGCCCCAGCAGCAGGAAGAAAGCCGCCAGCACCCCGGCGGTCATTTCGCCTTCGGCGACTCGCGATGCACCCACCAGAAGAACGGCGGCATAGGAGGCCTCGGTGCAGAAGGTCAGGAACGGGAAATAGACGGCAAGGTATTTTTGCGCACGTACGCGGGTCGCACGGAACCGATCCGATAACGCGCGCAGCCGGGCGGCTTCCTGTTCCTGCTGGCCATGCGATTGCACAACGCGCAAGCCGGAGACTTTCTCCTGCAGGGTGCTGTTGACTTTGCCTATTTCCAGCCGCGCCTGCGCATAAGCAGGGGAGCTGAGGCGGCGATAAATCCAGGTTGCCAGTGCGACCACTGGCACCGCGCTTAATGCCGTCAGCGCCAGGAGCGGGTCGAGCCAGAACATGGCGGCGGCGATGGCGAACATTGTCACCAGGCTGGTGGCTGCACCGGCAAGGCCGTTTTGCAGAAAGCGGGCGAGAGAGTCCACATCTACGGTCATGCGGGTCAGACGTGAATCGACATGCTTTTCATGCCAGGGGAGACCAAGACGCAGCATATGGCCGAAGCTGCGCAAGCGCACCGTATGCTGGACTGACTCTGCCGCTCTGGCGGCGAAGACAGTCTGTAGTGAATAACAGCACCAGCTCACGGCCACCAGGCACAGGGCGAATAGGGCACAGAGGCCGATAGTCGACATATCGCCTGTGGCAACGCCGGAGTCAATGCCGCGCTGCAGCAGTATAAGTACCCCGACGCCTGCCGCCGAATCGAGGGCGATCAGCAGGGCGGCGATGACGAACATCCACGCCACGGGCTTCAGCAGCGACGTGACTTTGCGGCCTTTACCAGCCAGCGCCTGCTGTACTGCATTTTCCGGCACGCGCGTCATACGGGCGACAAAGCCTTTATCCCCCGTCTGCGCCGCATCGTCTTGTGCCGCTGGTACGGTCGGCCACAATCCGTTAGGCCCACTGTGGGAAGGCGCGAGGAAATCGCCGTCGCCGGTCATCAGCGCGCGGAACGCCGGACAGCGCGCTTCAAGTTCTGCCTGGGTTCCGGTGTCCACCACCCGGCCCTTATCCAGCACCACAATCCGGCTGGCTAACTGAAGCGTCGAACGGCGTCGGGCAATCACCAGCAGCATATGCTTTTCGTCAGCATAGCGACTCAGCGCGGTGTTGATCTCCGCTTCAGTACCGGCATCGACCGCCGAGGTGGTGTCATCGAGGATCAACACTTCCGGCGCGGTAATGAGCGCCCGTGCCAGCGCGATTCGCTGCCTCTGTCCGCCGGAAAGATTCGTACCGCGTTCGGTTAATTGGGTATCGAAACCTTTCGGCAGGGCGTTGATAAAATCGCTGGCTCCTGCTGCCCTCGCCGCGAGGCGAATGTCGTCCGCCGTTGCCTGAGGGTGCCCGTAGGCGATATTTTCCGCCACCGTACCGGCAAACAGAAAAGCATCCTCAAACACAACGCCTACCCGACGACGAAGCGCCTCCAGCCTGAGATCGCGGAGGTTCTGTCGGCCTGCGCTGGTGTTGAGCCATATCTCTCCGGCGCTGGGATCGTAAAAACGCGCCAGCAGCATCAGCAGCGTGGATTTCCCGGAACCCGATGCGCCCACTACCGCCACCGTTTCACCGGCGTGCAGGGAAAAGGAGACATCGCTGAGGATGCGTCTGCCGCCACGGTACTCGAAGCTCACATTCTCCAGTTGCAGCCCGATAACCTGACCGTTAACCGCCTCCGTCCCGTCTTCCATCTGCGAACGGGTGTCGATCAGAGCAAACACTCGCTCCACGGACGCCTGGGTGCGCTGGGCGATAACCAGAAACGATGCCAGTACACGGGTTGGCCCGGTCAGCATCGCGAGGAAGCTGGCAAACGCCACGAAGGTGCCGAGATCGATGCGCCCGTGCATAACCGACCAGCCGCCGTAGCACAGCAGGACGATTTGCCCGAGCACCGGTAGCGCCAGCATGGTGGCGCCTGGCATCGCCTGCGAGATGGCCGCGCCGATGCGTACCCGCACCATCTGCCGCGACTGGCGATCCAGCCAGCGCGTTTCACGCAGCTCCGCCACGCAGGATTTTACCACTGAGATCTGCGCCAGCACCTCGCGCATATGTTCGGTGAGATTTGCCAGTCGGTCCGAGGCCAGCCCGGTTTGCGCGAAGACCCGGCGACGAGCACGCAGCGCAGTGATAGCCAGGCATGCCAGTACGCACACGACGATGAGCGTCATGGCGGGTGACATCCACAGCATCACGGCAATGCCGGCAATGTAATAAGTGAACACCGCCAGCGGCACCGGGCACATCTGTAGCAGGGTATGTACCTGCTGCAGATCGCTGTTGGTCCGTGAAATCACCTGCCCGGTGCGCAGTGCGTCCTGGCCTGCGCCGTCAAGTTTTTGAATACTGTCGAATGCCCGTCCTCGCAGGGTGTGCTGCACCCATAGCGAGAGCTCCCCGGCATAACCGCGGCGCACGTAGTTACCGATGAAATCAAAAAAGGCAATCAGCAATAGCCCGCAGGCCAGCCACGGCAGACGAGTCGGATTGCCCGCCAGCGCGTCGTTCACCGCTTGCCTTGTCAGCAACGGCGTCAGCGCGGCCAGCAGAATGGTCGAGACCGACGCTACCACTACGATGATGCTAAGTTTCTTACGTTCCCAGCACACGCGTGCCAGTCGAACTATCCAGGACCGCGCAGGAGTGGGAGAGTGAGTCGCAGGCATTAAGCCTCCTCCGTCTGTAAACAATAGGATCCAAGTCGGATCGCTGTGCAAAAAAAAGCGCCAGCCCGATCCGGTCCCGCATTGTTACGGGCGTATCTCCTGGATGCGTGCTGGCGTATGATCGTCATGACAGCGTAGTGGCTACCCTTTCTGTACCCTCGCGATCAGGCTTTTCGCCACCTCGCTCGGACAGGGTTGCGCTGCCATTTCCGCCGCTACCTCTTCAGAGGCGTCGCGAAGCGCGCGATTGTCGAGGAAAGCATTGATCATGCTGCTCGACAGGCCGTTGTCGCCGGGGATGATCCCGCAGCCGCGTTCGACAACAGCGCGGGCATTTACCGGGCGATCGGCACCCTGGCCGAAGACGATCTGTGGAATACCGGCGTGCAGCGCCGTCAGGGTATTGCCCGCGCCACCATGATGAATGAAGCCATCTGCGCCGTTCAGGAAGGCTCCCATGGGTATCCAGTCGACCAGGCGAACATTTGAGGGCAGTGAGCGCAGATCCGACCGCGCATTGGCCGAAAGATGCAGGATGATCTCGGCATCGACTTCACTGGCGGAATCCATCACCCAGGCGATCAGGTCAAGGCCGTCGACCATCGGTTTGACGGTACCGAGACTCACCAGCAGACGTTTACGGTCGGGCGTCCTCTCCCACCACGGTTCCCACACCGCGCCGCCGTTGTACGGGACGTACTGCATGGGAATAATGGGTTCTCCGTCGTTTTCAAGAATGCTCATGCTCGGTGGTGTTACGTCGATCCAGGCCATATCGCGCGGTGCGGCCCCAACGCCGTGGCGATGATAGGCGTCCGCGAGCGAACGCGTTACGCCTTTGATATGCCAGGGCGTATGGCCGAAGCCGACGGTTTGCATTACGACCGGTATATCGTATTTGGCGGCAATCAGAGGCCCGATGACCCCGAGCGGCGGGTAGATGATGAGATCGGGCCGCCAGTGTCCGGCAAACTCCACCAGGTGGTCGGCCATCTCTTCGCTGAAGAATGAGAAGTTGCCCATTTTTGTGCCGATGTTGCTTTCTTTTCGCTGTGCCTCGCGGCGGCGATAGTCAGCTTCAGAATCAAAACCGGGTGCGGCGTCAAATACCACCAGCCCTGCTTCTGCCGCTTTTTGGGCGAATTTTCCTCCGCTGGCGATCAGCACTTCATGGCCGTTAACGCGAAACGCCTGTGCCAGAGACAGCACAGGATACAGCAGCCCATAGAGAGGCGGGCCTACAAACAAAATACGCATGAGAAAATCCCTCTCCGCTTGACGAACTAAATCAGGAAGTCGACGCAGTCATATGCCAGCAGCAGGACGTTAATTTTCGTTAAGCCTGCTTTGACAGACGCTGCGTCCTTTTTGAGTTTCACCAGCCTTACGAACGGTCCTGTCGCTGACTATTCCGTGACGTAGGCTGGTGAATCGGGAATTCCTTGTCCCGGCTTCCATTAACGCTTACGCGCCGTTGTCCTTTTGAACAGCCCAGGCGGCGTCGTGCTGCCACGCCGCGGTGTTCAGATGCATTTGTTGAGTGTGAGACCGTTCAACAAACCTGGAGAGGCTTGTTTCCTGATACCTCTGTATACCTTGCCAGATAAACCATCAGTGCAAATGCTAATGATAATAATTACTATTATCATGTGTGGGTTGCAACTATAATTAAGCACTTAATGCACAATGAATCGATTATGGGAAAAATCGCAGGTGGGGCTCAGCAAAAGGGGACTCTGTGGATTTAGGCACAAAATCCCACGCTTGCGGCGGTTTACAGGCGGACCTGGTGATTCTGTGTAATTGATGGCGGGGGTCTACGATGACGCTACTTCACCAAATAGCGCGGGTTTACCTCCCGTAAATACTGGCGATGTTACTATGATGCCTGATTCACTGCTGTTTATCGTTATGGAAAACCTGCGTAATGTTAACAAAATTCCCTCCCCGACGCGTAATGACCTGTTCTGCGGCTCTGCTAATTATTTTTAGCATCGCCTTGTTCTTCTTCCTGAGAAGCCCCGAGGTTCCTGAGTATGTTACCGCTCCAGTACGCATCGGCGATATTGAAAACGCCGTACTTGCTACCGGTCGAATTGATGCGATTGAGCGGGTCAACGTTGGGGCACAGGTTTCTGGCCAGGTTAAGTCGCTGAAGGTGAAGTTAGGCGATCGTGTCACTAAAGGACAGCTCATCGCTGAAATTGATGACGTGCCGCAGCGGAATGATTTACGCAACGCAGAAGCTGCTCTCAACGTGGTAAAAGCGGACCTTCAGGCTAAGCAGGCGCAGTTGAAGCAAGCCTCATTGCGTTTTAAGCGCCAGCGCCAGATGTTAAATGAGGATGCCAGCTCGAGAGAAGATTTCGAAACGGCTGAAACCACGCTGGCCAGTACCCGCGCTGAGCTATCGGCACTGAACGCCAAACTCGTCCAGGCGCAAATTGATGTCGACAAGAAAAAGGTCGATTTGGGTTATACAAAAGTTGTTGCTCCCATGGACGGCATTGTTATTGCCGTTGTCACCCAACAGGGCCAAACGGTTAACTCCAGCCAAAGTGCGCCGACCATTATCAAACTCGCACGTCTGGACGTGATGACAATTAAAGCCCAGATCTCTGAGGCGGATATCACGCGAATTTCACCGGGACAGAAAGCCAGATTCACCATTTTCTCTGAGCCGGATAAGCATTATGACGCCACGTTACGTACCGTTGAACTGGCACCTGAGTCGGTTATGAAAGATGATAGCCTTGCCAGCAGTAGCTCAGCCTCAGGGTCAGGCACGTCAAATGCTTCGGTGTACTACAACGCGCTGCTGGATGTCCCCAATCCAGAAAATCGGCTGCGAATTGCCATGACAGCACAGGTGACCTTGCTGGCTGGAGAAGCTAAAAATACGTTACTGGTGCCGATTCAGGCTGTGCACAAGGTGAGTGGCAACAAACAGCAGGTGCAGATATTGACCAGTGATAACCGGCTGGAAACCCGTGAGGTCAAAACCGGCATTACTAACAGTGTGGATATCCAGATCCTGGACGGTGTAAAAGTCGGGGAACATGTTGTGTTATCGCAGCCGGGTGAAAAAGCGCCCGGGGAAGGGTTTGTATCTTGAGTAATATCATAGAACTCAAGGGCATCAGCCGCACCTACAGGAACGGTGGACAGGATCTCACCGTGCTTAAAGGGATTGATTTGACTATCGCTGCTGGGGAGATGGTCGCGATCATCGGCGCCTCCGGTTCCGGTAAGTCAACCCTGATGAATATTATGGGCTGTCTCGATGTCCCTGATTGTGGCGATTACTTTATCAGCGGTCAAAATGCCGCCCAGCTTTCACCTGACGATCTGGCAAGGATCCGCCGTGAGCACATCGGTTTTATCTTCCAGCGTTATCATTTAATGCCCGACCTGAGCGCGTTAAGTAACGTTGAAATTCCGGCGATTTATGCCAATAGTGAGCGCGAAAAGCGCCGTCTGCGCGCGGCGACATTGCTTGGAAGACTCGGGCTGGAAGGTCGTGAACATCATAAGCCGGGAGAGCTTTCAGGCGGCCAGCAGCAGCGTGTGAGTATTGCCCGCTCGCTGATTAACGGCGGTGAAATCATTCTGGCGGATGAACCCACCGGCGCGCTGGATACGCAGTCCGGTCAGGAGGTACTGTCAATACTCAGTGAACTGAATCAGCGTGGCCATACCGTGGTTATGGTGACACATGATATGAAGGTAGCGCAGCATGCTAACCGTATTATTGAGCTGCGTGACGGTGAAATTATTTCTGATACCGGCAGTCGTGTTACCTCCGGGGTTGCCCTTAAACGACCTGACAGCGTTCAGCAAAGCTGGTGGCAAAGTATTGTTGACCGTACCCGTGAATCCCTGCACATGGCGTTAAAAGCGATGAATGCGCATCGCCTGCGCACGACGTTAACCATGACGGGCATTATTTTTGGTATCGCCGCGGTTGTTACGGTGGTGGCACTGGGAGAAGGCGCGAAACAGCGAACCCTTGATAATATCAAGGAGCTTGGAACCAACGTGGTGAGCATCTACCCGGGAAGGGATTTCTTTGACGACAGCACTGAAGCCATTCGTACACTGGTCCCGGCAGACGCCGAAGCATTAGCAAAGCAGGGGTTTGTTGACAGCGTCAGCCCCGAAGTTAACGCTTCCGACAACATTCGCTTTCTGGGTAAATCCGCTACCGCCACGATCAATGGCGTTGGGCGCGATCATTTTCGCGTAAACGGTATTGAACTGTTGCAGGGATCAACTTTCCAGGACGATCGAAATGCCTCGCAGGAAGTCATCATTGATGAAAACGCCCGCAAGGCGTTATTTGACGATGCGGGACTCAAGGCACTTGGGCAAATCGTTTTTCTGGGTTCCGTGCCTGCACGGGTTGTCGGCATCGCCAAAGGGAACAGCCGAAGCTATGCGCCTAATCGCATTAACGTCTGGATGCCTTACAGCACGGTGATGTATCGAATGACAGGAAAACCGGTGTTGACCAGCATCAGCGTAAGGCTTAAGGATGATGTTGCCAACGAGGCAGCGGTCAGCGCTATTTCTCAGCTTCTCACTCAACGCCACGGCGTGAAAGACTTCCAGCTTTATAATTTCGAGCAGATTCGACAATCAATCGAACGGACCTCAATGACCTTTAGCATCCTGATTCTGATGGTGGCCTGCATCTCGCTGATGATCGGCAGCATTGGGGTGATGAATATCATGCTGGTGTCGGTCACGGAACGGACCCATGAGATTGGCGTACGAATGGCGGTCGGTGCGCGTCAGGGCGATATCATGCAGCAGTTTATGATTGAGGCTGTGCTGGTATGTCTAATAGGCGGAGTGTTAGGTATTGCACTGTCGTATGCCGCCGGAGCGCTGTTCACCGCGCTGGCAGGGGGCATTTTCACCGCCATTTATTCGTGGCAGGCCGCTGCTGCCGCATTCTTCTGCTCAACTTTAATCGGCATGATCTTTGGTTATCTCCCTGCCCGCAAGGCAGCAAGGATGGATCCGGTCGTTTCACTGGCCAGCGAGTAACCCATGAAAATATTATCCCCTTTAACGGTATGCCTTGCTGTCCTGCTTAGTGCTGGCTGCGCCGACTCTCTGAAAAGCGACTATCAGCCTCCTGAGGTGAAATACCCTGCCAACTGGTATCAGGCGGATGCTGCGGAGGAGAGGATGCCGTTCGACTGGCAGGCCTTTAACGATCCAGACCTCGACGGCTGGCTGCGGCAGGTGATGGTGCGCAATAACGATGTCGCTGGAGCGGTATTGCGTGTTTATCGCGCCCGCCTGGAAGAAGAGCGGATTGGCATCACAAACGATCCGGGACTAAAAGGTTCGCTCGCGCTTGACGGTAAAAAACAGCTGAACAGCTCAGCCCACTGGAGCAGGGGCAGCGTTGCCAGTATTAATACCAGCTATGAGCTGGATCTGTGGGGCAAAATAGCGCGGCAGCGCGATGCGAAGGCGTGGGCACGTTTTGCCTCGGAAGAGGATCTGCGTTCTGCACGCCTGACGCTGCTTTCAAATGCCAGTAATAATTACTGGCGCTTAGGCTTTATTAACCAGCAGCTGTCTGTCCTGCAACAAAGCATCAACTATGCAAAAGAGACGCTGCGCCTGGCTAACGCGCGCTATGCCGCGGGCGGTGCCTCCTCTCTGGATGTTGTGGATGCTCAGCAGGGCGTGCTTTCGCAGGAAAACAGGCTGGCGGCGTTGAAGAATGAACGTTTACAGGCGCTCAATCAGCAAGCCGTTTTGCTTGGAACCGCGCCGGGCAGCGCGATAGTCGAGCCGAAAACGTTACCAATGGGACCACTGCCGCAGGTCAGTGGAAAGATCCCGGTCAACGTGCTGCGGCATCGACCCGATATCAGCGCTAAAGAGTGGCGGGTACGGGAAGCATTGGCCACCGTTGATGTCCAGCGTACTGCATTTTATCCAGCGTTTAGTCTGACCGGCTCGCTTGGCACCAGCAGCAGCAGCCTTATGGCCTTCATGGAAAATCCTGTAGGCTCTGTTGGAGCAAACCTGACCCTGCCGTTCCTGGAATGGAGAGAAAGGGGCATGGACGTGAAGATTGCCCGCAACGACTACGAGCAACGGGTTCTGGAGTTTAAACAGGAACTTTACAAGGCGATGAGTAGCATAGAAGATGCGCTTGCTTTGCGTCATCAACTCCTGGAGCAGGAGACGCTTCTACGTGAAGGCCTGGAACTGGCGAAAAAATCAGAGAGGTTAAACGAAGTTCGCTATCGCCAGGGCGCGGTGCGAATTTCTTTCTGGCTTGATGCTCAGGAGAAACGCCGACAGGCCGAACTGGCACTGTATGAAAATCGCTTTAACCAGTTAAATAATCTGGCAAAAATCTATATGGAGTTCGGCGGTTCGGTATCTTTCCCCTGAATTGCGCAGACTCATTTACGTCTGGCAGCAATATGACTTGCTGCCAGGGCGCAGTTCGCAAGACATCCCTCGTCATTATTCAAACCCATCTCACAAAAATCGTTCCTCCCCTTTGATCGAAATTTCATCTCCGGCTATATGACTAGTCATATCATTTAAATGACTAGTCATATAGGAGGCAACCATGAATCAATCACTGCCAGCCAACTTCTTATGGGGCAACTCGGTGTCGAGCATGCAGACGGAAGGGGCCTGGAATGAGGGCGGAAAGGGGATGTCGGTGTATGACATTCGCGAAGCCGGTGAAAATATCTCTGACTGGAAAGTGGCCACCGACTCCTACCACCGCTACCGGGAAGATTTCGACCTGATGCAGGATCTGGGCATGAACTGCTACCGCTTCCAGATCTCCTGGAGCCGCGTCTGCCCGCAGGGTGACGGCGAGTTCAACGCCGAAGGCATCGCGTTTTATGACCGTTTTATCGACGATCTGATCGCCCGCGGTATCGAGCCGATGGTCTGCCTCTACCACTTCGATATGCCGCTGGCGCTGGCACAGGAGTACAACGGATTTAACGATCGTCGCGTGGTGGAGGCGTTTATCCGCTACGGCAAAAAGATGATCGACTGCTTTGGTGACCGGGTGAAGTACTGGCTGACCTTTAACGAGCAGAATATTTTCCACATGCCGATAGCCTTTCGCATCTCCGGCTATATGAAGGGGGAGGAAACCCTGCGCGAGCTGTACGAAGTGCAGCATCACACCATGGTGGCGCACATGGCGCTGACCGAGTACCTGCACCAGACTAAGCCGGGCAAGCTGATGGGCGGCATGCTGGCGCACCAGCTGATTTATCCGGCCACCTGCAAACCGCGTGACATCTTCTGCGCCCAGCAGTACGACGAATTCCTCAACCAGAACCTGCTGCGCGTCTTCGCGGGCCAGGGCTACAGCCCGGCGGTGATGGCGGTGGTGGAGCAGGAAGGCTTCGGCGATATCTACCGCGCAGACGATCTCGCGCTGTTTGCGCGCACGAAGAACGACTTTATGGCCTTCAGCTACTACGCCAGCAAAACGCTGGACAGCGATGCCATCCCGGAAGGCACGCCGGTGAACTATTACCTGCTGCACGGCGAGAAAAACAATCCGTACCTGAAGGCCACCGAGTGGAACTGGCAGATCGATCCGCTGGGCTTTCGCACCATCATCACCCGCTATGCCAACGACTGGCGGATGCCAGTATTCCCGATTGAGAACGGCATTGGGGTGATTGAGTCCTGGGATGGCGTAAACCCCATAGAGGATACCTACCGCATCGACTACCACCGGGCGCATATCGAGGCCATGAAAGAGGCGATGTTCGAGGACGGGGCAGAGGTATTGGGCTATCTCGGCTGGGGGTTGATTGACATTCTCAGCTCGCAGGGTGACATGCGCAAGCGCTACGGCGTGGTCTACGTCAACCGTGAAAATCACGACCTGAAAGACCTGAAGCGCGTGCCGAAGAAGAGCTATGCGTGGTTAAAACAGGTTATCCATACCAACGGACGCGAGATGTAAGCCGTACGCTGCCGGGCCGTTTTTGTGACTGATTGATGGGAACTATCCGCTATGTCTGAAACAAAAATAACACCGCACATGCAGTCTTTTGTCGATAAATTTGTTGAGTTCTCGGCGCGCCTGGCAAACCAGGTGCATCTTCGCTCCCTGCGCGATGCCTTCGCCACGGTAATGCCGATTTTCATCCTTGCCGGTCTGGCGGTGCTGGTGAACAACGTGGTGTTCCCCTGGATCTTAGAGGGCGACACGCTCACGCAGTTTAAGGTGTGGGGCGAGGCGATCATCAACGGCACGCTGAACATCGCCGCGCTGCTGCTGGCGCCGATGATCGCCTGGTCGCTGGCGCGCAACAAAGATTTCGACAATCCGGTCTCGGCAGTGGTTATCGCCGTCAGCAGTTTCATCATCATGATGCCGATGCGCTTACAGATTACTCCCGTCGGCAGCGACGCCACGGTAAACGTTACCCAGGTGCTGACGTTCGCCAATATCGGCTCCACCGGGATTTTCGCCGGGGTGCTGATTGGGCTGCTCTCAAGCGAGCTGTTTATCGCCATTTCACGGCTGAAGGCGCTGCACATTTCGCTGGGAGAGAACGTACCGCCAGCGGTGA
The DNA here is from genome assembly GCF_000534535.1 of Enterobacter sp. MGH 33. NCBI lineage: Bacteria > Pseudomonadati > Pseudomonadota > Gammaproteobacteria > Enterobacterales > Enterobacteriaceae > Enterobacter > Enterobacter sp. MGH 33. The sequence goes on from NZ_KI973212.1 coordinate 1,801,421, forward strand.
GCAAATCCTTTACCGCGCTGATCCCGACGATCCTCACGCTCTCCCTGTTTGCGGTGCTGGCGGCTATACTGGCGAACGTGCTGCACACGGATCTGATCCATCTCATTACGACATTTATTCAGCAGCCGCTGCGGCTGATCAACACCAGCCTGCCCGGGACGATCTTCATTTACAGCTTCGGTAACTTCCTGTTCACGCTCGGTATTCATCAGTCGGTGGTCAACAGCGTGGTGCTGGAGCCATTCCTGCTGATCAATACCAATGAGAATATGCTGGCCTTTGCCAACGGCCAGCCGATCCCGCACATCATCAACAACATCTTTGTGCCGACCTTTGGCATGGTGGGCGGGACGGGCAGCACAATCTCATTGCTGATTGCTATCTTCATCTTCTCAAGACAGAAATCAGCGAAGCAGGTGGCGCGTCTGTCGCTGGCGCCGGGTCTGTTTAACATCAACGAGCCGGTGATTTTCGGCCTGCCGATAGTCTTTAACCTGCCGCTGATGATCCCGTTTGTGCTGCTGCCCGCTATCGGGATTTACTTTGCGTGGCTCTGTACCACGCTGGGGCTCATGTCGCGCTGCGTGGTGATGATCCCGTGGACGACCCCGCCGATCCTCAGCGCCTGGCTGGCGACGGCGGGGGACTGGCGGGCGGTGGTGGTGCAGTTGGCAATCATCGTATTTGGTGTATTCTTCTACCTGCCTTTCCTCAAAGTTGCCGAGCGAGTGGCGTTGAAAAACAGCGGGACAGAACACTAATTTAAGGAAGGACGATGGCGGCGAAGTACATCACCATAGCGCGGGAAATTAAGAAACGCATTATCACCCAGCAGTACGCCGCCAATGAACCTCTGCCGGACCAGTTCGCGCTGGCGGCGGAGTTCAGCACCAGCCGGATGACCATTCAGCAGGCGATGCGTCAGCTGATCGTAGAAGGGCTGGTCTATACCCGACAGGGGCAGGGCACGTTCATCCGCAAAAATTTCCTCCAGCTTTCCCAGTGGGATCTCTCCGGCAGCGACTACTTCGGGGCGACCAAAACCTGGGAACATTTAGGCACGGTGACGAGCCAGGTGGTGCACTTCGAACTGCGCTTCCCGAACGAGAAAGAGCAGGCATCGCTGATGATAAATCCGGATACGCCGATCTATGACTTTATCCGTCTGCGTTTACTGAACGGTGAGCCGATGTCTCTGGACGCCACGGTAATGCCGCTCAATCTGGTGCCCGGTCTGAACAAAACCCATCTTGAAAGTTCGGTATTCCGGTATGTACAGGAGACGCTGGGGCTGAAGATCATGGGATCGTATCGGGTGGTGAGGGCGCTGAAGCCCAGTGCGCTGGATATGCAACACCTTGTCTGCGAGCCAACCGACCCGGTGCTGGAGGTAGAGCAGGTGATCTATCTTGAAGATGGTACGCCGCTGGAGTACGCCCATTGTCACTATCGCTATGACCATGGCGGCATCGTTATCGTGAATAACGGATAAAAAAAGCGGGCCCCGCGGCCCGCTTTTTTAATTCTCACGATTAGTTCAGACGCACCGGCATACCGGAACGGTTCTGAATCGCCTGGTCAACGATGGTCGTGTCAACATCCGCCTGAGAGGTGACGGACTGCACCGCGCTGGTCAGCTTAATCGGTACGATTTCGTTGTTGTTGATCTGATCTTCGCTGGTGGACAGCGGGTTATGCACTTCAATGTAACGGCTGCCGTCCGGCTCTGACGTCGCTTTCACCGGTTCGTTAATGAACTGCACGCGCGTACCGACCGGCACGTTATCGAACAGGAATTTGATGTCTTCATTACGCAGACGCACGCAGCCGTGGCTTACGCGCAGGCCGATACCGAAGTTGGCGTTAGTACCGTGGATGGCATACAGACGACCAATGTACAGCGCGTACAGACCCATCGGGTTATCCGGGCCAGCAGGCACAACGGCCGGCAGCGGTTCGCCGGCAGCAATGTACTCAGCGTGCATTTTGGCGGTCGGCGTCCAGGTTGGGCCCGCTTTCTTACGCTCCACTTTGGTGGTCCAGTTCAGCGGGGTGTCTTTACCCAACTGACCGATACCGATAGGCAGCACGATCACGGTGTTGGTGCCTTTCGGGTAGTAATACAGACGCATTTCGGCGCTGTTAATCACGATACCTTCGTGCACGGTATCCGGCAGGATCAGCTGCTGTGGAATGTTGAGTACGGTACCCGCTTTCGGCAGATAAGGGTCAACGCCCGGGTTCGCTTCCAGCATGTTCGACAGGCCGAGCTGATACTGCGCCGCGAAGTATTCCAGCGGCTGCGTGTTACCTTCCGGCACCGTCACCACCTGGTTTTCACCCACCAGACGGCTTCCGTCTGTCGGCAGGGGATACGTCACCGCAGACGCGGTCTTACAAAAACCTACTACGGCTAACGCCGCCGCAAAAAGCGTTGTTAATTTCATGTTCATGTTATGCGAGGTATCTAAGCCATTCTGGCGATGAGTTGATAAGTCTGAATCGGTAATGGGAGCGCATTATATGTGCATTCCCGTTAACTGGGAATTCAGATGTGTACGAAATCACATTTTTTTCGATTTTGTTAAAGTTTAGTGGATTACCGCAACACGGGATCTCAATTCGGAATTGTGGCATAATGCCGCGTTTATCACACTTTTCGCAGGAATCTCTCCGTGTTAGTTACCAGCAACGTCACTATGCAGTTTGGCAGTAAGCCGCTGTTCGAAAACATTTCCGTCAAATTTGGCGGCGGCAACCGTTACGGCCTGATTGGTGCCAACGGTAGCGGAAAATCCACCTTTATGAAGATCCTCGGCGGTGACCTGGAGCCAACGCTCGGTAACGTGTCGCTCGACCCTAACGAGCGCATCGGTAAGCTGCGTCAGGATCAGTTCGCCTTCGAAGAGTTCACCGTGCTCGACACCGTGATCATGGGGCACGCGGAGCTGTGGGAAGTGAAGCAGGAGCGCGATCGTATCTACGGTCTCGCTGAGATGAGCGAAGAAGATGGTTACAAAGTGGCCGACCTGGAAACGCAATACGGCGAAATGGACGGCTACTCTGCGGAAGCGCGTGCGGGCGAACTGCTGCTGGGCGTCGGTATTCCGGTTGAACAGCATTACGGCCCGATGAGCGAAGTCGCGCCAGGCTGGAAGCTGCGTGTGCTGCTGGCACAGGCGCTGTTCTCTAACCCGGACATCCTGCTGCTCGACGAACCGACGAACAACCTGGACATCGACACCATCCGCTGGCTGGAGCAGACGCTGAACGATCGCGACAGCACCATGATCATCATCTCGCACGACCGTCACTTCCTGAACATGGTGTGTACCCACATGGCGGATCTGGACTACGGCGAGCTGCGCGTTTACCCGGGCAACTACGACGAATACATGACGGCTGCCACCCAGGCGCGCGAGCGTCTGCTGGCCGACAACGCCAAGAAGAAAGCGCAGATTGCTGACCTGCAATCCTTCGTCAGCCGCTTCAGCGCCAACGCCTCTAAATCGCGCCAGGCAACGTCGCGTGCACGTCAGATCGACAAAATCAAGCTGGAAGAGGTTAAAGCCTCCAGCCGTCAGAACCCGTTCATCCGCTTCGAGCAGGACAAGAAGCTGTTCCGTAACGCGCTGGAAGTGGAAGCCCTCACCAAAGGCTTCGATGAAGGCCCGCTGTTCAAAAACTTCAACCTGCTGCTGGAAGTGGGCGAGAAGATTGCCATCCTCGGCGCCAACGGCGTGGGTAAATCCACTATGCTGAAAACCCTGGTGGGTGAACTGCAACCGGATAACGGTACCGTGAAATGGTCTGAAAACGCGCAGATTGGTTACTACGCGCAGGACCATGAATATGAGTTTGAAAACGATCTGACCGTCTTCGACTGGATGAGCCAGTGGAAGCAGGAAGGCGACGACGAGCAGGCGGTACGCAGCATTCTGGGGCGTCTGCTGTTCAGCCAGGACGATATCAAAAAGCCCGCCAAAGTGCTCTCCGGTGGTGAAAAGGGCCGTATGCTGTTCGGCAAGCTGATGATGGAAAAACCGAATATTCTGGTGATGGACGAACCGACCAACCACCTGGATATGGAATCTATTGAGTCGCTGAACATGGCGCTGGAGATGTATCAGGGCACCCTGATCTTCGTCTCTCACGACCGGGAGTTCGTTAGCTCGCTGGCGACCCGCGTGATCGAAATTACGCCAGAGCGCGTGGTGGACTTCACCGGTAACTACGAAGATTACCTGCGCAGTAAAGGTATCGACGGCTAAAAAAAAGCCCGGTGGCGCTTCGCTTACCGGGCCTACGGATCAGTTTGTAGGCCGGGTAAGGCGAAGCCGCCACCCGGCATTGTTCAGAGCACCCACTCGCCCCCTTCAACTCCGTTCACCCGCAGCGTACGTTTTTCCCCCGCCGGTAATGACACCTTCAGCGCCTTCCATGCCGGACGATAGTCGCCGCGCGCATTCACCTTCAGGTTGATACTTGCGCCGTCGCACTCCATCTCCCATTCCACCCACAGCGCATTGCCGTTCTGGTAGCCCCAGCTTTCGCCGTCATCCTCAAACAGCAGCCCGGCGGTGGTGCCGACGCCTTTCACCGGGAACAGTTTCAGCTCACGGGTATCGTCTTTATCGGCGCTCACGTGACGGATGCGTTCGCTGAGCGGCAAACCGGCCCCGGCGCGTACCAGCAGCGGCAGCTTTTCCAGCGGCGCATCACGGACGATCGCCTGGCCGCCCGCATACCACGCGTGAGTGTAAAAATCGTACCAGCCGGTTTCGTTATCCGGCAGCCAGACGCGGCGCTCGCGCTGCCCGGCTTCGACGACGCTGGCCACCAGCAGGTCACGGCCCAGCAGGAAGTCGTCGCACTCTTCAAACGTCTGCGCATCGTGCTCATGATCGAGGAAGGTCGGGCGCAGCATCGGCTCGTCGTCGGCGTGCGCCTGCCAGAGCAGGGTGTAGAGATACGGCAGCAGGCGGTAGCGCAGTTCAATGGCGCTGCGAATCGCAGGCGTGACGCCCGGGTACATCCACGGCTCGTTCACCGTGTGATCATCGTTCCACGAATGGATGGTAAAGCGCGGGTGCATCACGCCGTTCTGTACCCAGCGCACGAACAGCTCGGCATCCGGCTTGTCGCCGGAGAAACCGCCGACGTCGTGACCGACGTTGAACAGTCCGGACAGGCTCATGCCTAACCCCATGCGGATGTTATAGCGCAGGGTGTCCCAGTTGGTGCGGTTATCGCCGCTCCAGGTCTGGACGTAGCGCTGCATCCCGGCGCAGCCGGAGCGGGAGATGAGATACGGACGCTTTTCCGGCGCAAAGCGCTGCTGCGCTTCCAGCGAGGCGCGCATCATCAGCAGCGGCATCACCGGGCGAATGTGCTTGATGGCGATCTCCTGACCGAAGCCATAGCAGCGCGCTTCCCCGTCCCACACTTCATACTCGTTGTTGTCGTTCCAGGTGGAGTCGATGCCCATCTCCAGCAGCTGCGTGGTCACGCCGTTCTGCCACCACTGCACCGTCTGCGGGTTGGTGAAGTCGAGATGCGATCCTTCGTCATCCCAGAAGCTGGAACGTTCAGGCGCATCGGTTTCTGAATCACGAATGAACAGGCCGCGTTCCGCCACTTCGCTGTAGCGGGGATGATCCTGCAACAGACACGGCTTGATGTTGGCCGCAAGCCGCAGCCCCGCGTCGTGGAACGCCTGGCTCATCACCTTCGGCTGCGGCACTTTGTCGTAGTTCCAGTTAAAGACGTAGCGCTTGCCGTTAATCGAGGTATAGCCGGAGGAGAGCTGGAACGAGTCGCACGGAATGGCATGCTCATCGCACAGGCGGATGAAGTTCATCAGCTGGTTTTGCGCGTCCGGCGCGTCGGTGTAGTGCATGGTCGAGCCGCTGTAGCCCAGGCTCCATTTCGGTCCGAACAGCGTTTTTCCCGTCAGGCGCACGAAGGCTTTGGTCACGTCCAGCACGCGCTTGCCGGTGAAGAGGTAGTAGTCAATATCGCCCGCTTCCGCCTGCCAGCGGCGGTAGGCAGTGTGATAGTTGTCGATCTCGTTACCCAGATCCAGCCAGCAACTGCTCAGGTTATCGTAGAACAGACCGTAGCTCACGTCATCGCGGCGGGTGAGGGTGAACGGGATGTGCTTGTAAAGCGGGTCGGTGCTGGCCGCGTTATAGCCCATCGCATCCAGGTTACGCATCTCATAGCGTTTGCCGTTGCGCTGTAAATCACCCGCTTTCTCACCCAGACCGTAAAAACGTTCATCCTTACGACGGCTAAGATAGTGCGCCGCGCCGTCACCGTGGGCGTTCAGCAGGTAGGCGCTGGTCGGGCGGTCATTGACCAGCGGCTGCCACTCGCCCGCCTCATTGCGGTAGTGCCACTCCAGCCACAGCGGCTGGTGGACGGTGACGCGCAGCTGTTCAGTCGCTACGGTTAACGTGTCGTCCTGCTGCGTCAGCGTCCAGGCAGGGCAGGTGAAGCCGCTGACATCGTCACGACGGCGGCCTTCCCACGGCACATCTTGTTCCGGCGCGATGCTCCAGGTGCGGTTCAGCGCCAGCTCGCCTTTACGTTTGATCAGCACGCGGAACAGATTCTCTTCCAGCACATACAGGCACAGGCGGTGCTGGTTATCGATCAGCAGTTCCAGATGATTCGCCGACTGCGTACCGACGGTCCAGTTTTTCAGGGTTTTCATATGCAATACATCCACAATCAGGCGCGCTTGGCGCGACGTTCAGCAATAAATGCCACCAGGAAAACAGCGCCAAGCAGGTCAAAGAAGCCCATGGCGATAAAGAGCGGGTTGAAGCCGATTTTGTCGGCGGTCACCCCAATCAAAAGGGAGAACAGGAAGCTGGCGATCCACGCCGCCGAGCCGCGCATGCCGTTGACCGTCGCCATCTGGCCTTTGTCGAACGACTCCACGACCAGCGCGCTAAGCATGCAGGAGATGATCTGGTGCCCGAAGCCGCCGATGGAGATCAGCACGATGGTGATATACGGGTCGCGGGTCACGGCCACGACGGCCAGAGAAATCATCAGAAACGCGCCGGTGACGGAGCTGGCTACCACCGAGTTAACGCGGGTGCAGCCAAACCAGCGGGTGTAGAGCCGGGTCAGGTAGCCGCTCGCCACGCTGCCGAGGTCGGCGGCCAGGAACGGCAGCCAGGCGAACATCGCGATCTGTTTCAAATCCATACCGTGCTCTTTGGCGAGGTACAGCGGCACCCAGAAGCTCAGCACGGCCCAGGCCGGTTCCGCCATAAAGGCCGGGATGGCGATACCGTAGAACCGTTTGTTCTTCGAGACGGTTTTCAGCGCGGTCAGGAAGGGCAGTTTGACCGGTGCAGGTTCGTTATCCTGCTTGATAAACGCCAGCTCATCGCGGCTCAGGTTTGGGTGCTGTTCCGGGTTGTGATAAAACGCCCACCACAGGATCACCCACAGCAGCGCCAGCACGCCGGTAAACATAAACGCACCCTGCCAGCCGAACGACGCGTGAGCAAAGTAGATGATAGGCGGGGCCAGCATGGCCCCAATGGAGAAGCCTACCCCCGCCCAGCCTGCGGCAACAGGGCGCTCTGATTTCGGGAACCATTCACCGATGGTTTTGGCGTTCGCTGGCGTGGCGGCGGCTTCGGACGCACCCATAAAGAAGCGCAGAATCGCCAGGTGCAGCCAGCTTCCGGCACCCGCGTGGAAGATACACATCAGCGCCCAGATCCCGGCGCAGACCATAAAGCCGATTTTCAGGCCGATAACGTCAATCAGCCAGCCGCACAGGGGCTGGAAAATGGTGTAGGCGATCTGGAACGCGCCGACGATCCAGGAGTACTGCTCGGTGGTGATCCCGAGGCTCTCTTTTAGTTCAGGGGCGAGAATACCTAACGAGTTACGGGTGATGTAGTTAACGGTCACGCCGAGAAGAAACAGCACCAGTACGTACCAGCGCAGGTTCCTGATGACGCGACGTGTTTTGCTTGTCGCTACGGTGTTATTGATGTCCTGACTCATTTTCTTCTCCACAAGACGGACGGTAAGGGGACAAAGGTTCAGGTGTCACACAGCGTCAGGCGTTTGAAAGTTATCTGTTTTAGAGCGCTAAGCTGCTATACAACTAGTATGGAAGTTGTGTGACAGGTTCACCTTAAGAAAGAAATTGGGCAGGGAATAGTGTATTTTGTGCAAACTTTTCATAACCGAGGTTTAATTTTCGGCATTATGGCCTTCTTGCAAGTTATTACCTGATAAACAAGTTGTGAAAATTTTTTCATTTCACATCCGGAGCCAGATCACAAAATGGACAAAAGGCTTAAAATCACCGAAATCGCCGCCCGGACGCAGCTCTCCATCAGCACCGTTTCTCGCGTGCTGGCGGGGAAGGCAAACACCAGCGAAAAAGCACGGGCAAAGGTGCTGGCGTGCGCGCGGGAGCTGGGGGTAATGGACGGCATGGCGGCGGGGCGTCTGCTGCTTAACAGCCTGGTGGTGTTTGCCCCGCAGCGGGCGTTTGACGAGCGGTCCGACATCTTTTACTACCGCGTCATCCAGAGCGTGAGCAAAGGGCTGGCCTCGCACGAGGTTCGCCTGCGTTACTGTGCGCTGGAGGAGAACGACAGCGATGCCCAGCTGTTTCTGGCCCGCATGAACGAAGCGGACACTCAGGCGGCGATCCTCCTTGGTATCGACGATCCGCATATCCACGATCTGGCGGTAGACGTGGGCAAACCCTGTATGCTGATTAACTGCCGGGACCGCCACATGCGCCTGCCCGCCGTCGCGCCGGATCATCGCGCGATTGGCGAGCGGGCGGCAGAGTACCTGTTCGAGATGGGGCACCGGGAGGTGATGAACGTGCTGTGCCTGCGTCGCTACACCATGGAGCTGCGCCTGTCCGGGATCCGCGACGCGTGGCACGGTCATAACCTCAGGTTCAGCGACAGGCGCGACCTGCTGATGGTGTCCAGCTTCAGCGCCAGAGAGACGGAGCAGCTGGTGAGCGAGTGGCTTCACCAGCAGAAAGGGAAGGACCTGCCGACGGCGTTCCTGGTTGGTGGCGATTTTATGGCGGCGGGGACCATCAGCGCGCTGCAAAACCACGGTCTGCGCGTGCCGCATGATGTCTCGGTGATGAGCATCGACGGGTTTAATCTGGCCGCGATTCAGGATGTGCCCTTAACGGCGGTGCATGTCCCGCGCGATGAGCTGGGAACGGAAGCGGTGCATATGCTCCAGCAGCGGCTGATGCGCCCGGATGCGCCGGTAGGAACATTGCTGCTAAACGGCACGCTGACCGTGCGGGAGTCGGTCCGGCGGATACGTCAGGGGAAACGACGTACCGCCGTAGAGCGGGAAGGGCTATACGACGGTTAAGCCATGCCCAGCGCGCGCCTGCCGTGGATGTTGAGATCGGCCACGGTAAAGCGGCCCTGCCAGCTTTTCTCATAATCCTCGCGTGGGAAATCGCCCGGTGACGCGCCGGTTTCCAGCGCTTCCTTGACCTTTTTCGCATAGGCGAGATTCTTCTCGCACATTGGCGCGGCAGGAATATACATCACGTTGCCCCAGCCCTGCTGATTTTCCACCGGCGCGACGGAGTGGATCACATCGCAGTGCCACCACACGGAATCACCGGCTTCCAGCGCCGGAATGCTGGTTAACGCTTCGATCAGCAGCGGATGCCACTTCTCAGAAATCGGCAGCACGCGTCCCGGCGCCACGCCGCACAGCTCGTCTTCCGGCACGTCGTCCAGCAGCGGACGCAGCAGAATATAGGCCATTGCCTCCGGGATCGGCACCACGTGCAGCAAGCCCTGTCCGGGGATCATGTCCGACAGCGCCGTCCAGCCCTGGAAGGTGCGGAACACCGAGCATTTGGTGGTGTTATCGACGGTGTACTCTTCCACTTCGGTACGATGCGCGGCATTCCACGGATCGTATTTCTCGACGTTGCCGTCAAACACGCGGGCAAAGACCTGCTGATAAGCGGGCAGCAGCCAGCGCTCCAGCGCGCCAGAATCGGTGTGTGCGCCAAGTCCTTTCGAGGTGGTTCCCGGCGGGCGGCGGCGGATGCGGTCAGGATAAATCACGCTCACGTCCGGGTCGAACCACTGTTTACCGTTGCTCTCAAATGTCCATAAACGGTTCAGGAATGACTGTACCTGCGCCATCTCTTCACTCTGGCGCGCCTGCATTTGCGCCTGAGACCAGTAGATCGGATAAATCTCCGGACGAGAGGCCGTTAAGGTGCCGAAGAAGTTATCGCCGGGTCCTTTGTACACCTCGTCAAATTTGTTCAGATCGAGGTAGTCGAGCATCGACTGATCCCACGCCAGCGCCTGCTCGCGCGGGAAGTGGCCTTTGATCACCGCGCAGCCGCGACGTTTAACGGCTTCGCGCTGTTCGGCGGTGATCGTGCCGTTTTTCACGTCGGCAAAAGGGATCACTGGCCAGACGGTTTCGCCTTTGTTTTTGAGAGCGTTGATTTCCGCCACGCGGGTGGCGATTTTATCGCTGAGCCGGTCGAACATCGCCTGCACGTCGCCGATCTGCGCGCGTAATTCACGTTTCATCTGACGGATTGCCGCTTTATGGTCCGCTGGCAACGTTTCGCTGGTAAAGGTCATAACTGCCTCGTATCTTTCATTCGAAAGTAAAAGTGTCTACAAGTGATACTTTAAGTTAAAAAAAAGTTAATGCAAGTTTAAAACCTTGACGGGTGCCACAGGATGGGAAAAGAGTGAGAGGCCGGAGCGAGGCTCCGGCAGGTAGGGGGATCAGGCGTCGAACAGGGAGTGCGCGTCGAGCACGGCCTGAATCACATTCAGCGCGCCCTGATGGTTGTTATCGTCGGTAGTGTAACGGCTGACCTCTTTAATGCTGTCCGCCGCGTTGCCCATCGCAAAGGAGTATTTCACCAGCTTCAGCATTTCCGCATCGTTGCCGCTGTCGCCAATGCCGACGCACGCCTGAGGTGAGACTTTCCAGCGTTTAAGCAGGCGGCTGATGCCGTTGGCCTTGTGCAGGCCGGGGATAATCAAATCGACAAAACCGAAGCCGCTGGTGACCGGCTTCATGATGCCGTCCAGGGAGACATGCAGTTTATCAACCAGATTCGGGATATCGCTGTCCGGCAGGTTCAGGGAGAATTTAAACAGCACGTCGTCAATTTCGCGGTAATCGCTGATGGGTTTTAAGCGATGGTAGTGTTTCGACATCAGCTTCACGAACGCTTCTGGTGCTTTATCGCTGACGTACGCGCTCTCCAGCCCGCAGGCCACAAAGTTCAGCCCTTTGTCTTTCAGCAACTCGCCAATGACGATTTGCGACTCATGACGCGTCAGTTCGCCGTGGAAAATCTGTTCGCCGTGATCGAAGACCAGCGCGCCGTTTTCCGCGACGAAGGAGATCTGATCTTTCAGCTCCGGGAAGAAGGAGATGAGCTGGTAATACTGGTTGCCGCTGGCGACAACAAATTCAATGTCGCGGGCTTTAAGCTGCTCAAACTGTGCCTGGAAGCGGTCACGATCGTACTGCTTGGCATCATCAAGGAAAGTTCCGTCCATATCGGTGACGATAACTTTTACGGTCATACTGTGCTCCTGGGTCACTGCGTTTGAAACATTCTAATAACAAGGTGACGGGGAGCACAAATTTAATTTCATTCGAAAGTCAAAGCAAAACGGCAACCGAAGTTGCCGTTTTTAGTGTTTTCTCCCTCTCCCCGTGGGAGAGGGCCGGGGTGAGGGCATCAGCGTGCGCATTTCCCCCTCACCCTAACCCTCTCCCTCAAGGGAGAGGGGATAAACCGTTACAGCATATGCTCAGTACGGGCAATAATATCGTCCTGCGCATCCGGCGACAGGGCGGTGAAGAACGCCGAGTAACCCGCGACGCGCACCACCAGGTCACGATACTGATCCGGGTGTTTCTTCGCTTCCAGCAGCGTTTCGCGCGAGACGATGTTGTACTGAATGTGCCAGCCTTTATGCACCTCGAAGAAGGTGCGCAGCAGCACCATCAGCTTCTGGCGATCGCTGTCGTTTTCCAGCGTCGACGGGTTCAGCTTCTGGTTTAGCAGCACGCCGCCGAGAATCGCTTCCGTCGGCAGTTTACCCACGGAGCCAATCACCGCCGTCGGGCCGAGGTGGTCGGTACCGGAGGCCGGGCTTGCCCCTTCCGCCAGCGGGGTGTGGGCTTTACGGCCGTCCGGCGTTGCCATGGTTGCTGCGCCAAACGGCACGTTTGCGGAGATAGACGACGTGCCCGCATAGTAGTTACCCCCAATCGGGCCGCGGCCGTAGCGTGGGTTATGGTACTGCTTCAGCTCTTCAATGTAGGTTTCGTAGGCACGGGTAAGCAGCAGGTCCACGCTGTCGTCGTCGTTGCCGTACTTCGGCGCGCCGTTGATCAGGCGCTGGCGCAGCTGCTCGTGGGTCAGCCCCTCGAAGTCATCCGCCAGCGCCGCCGCCAGCTGTTGCTGACCGATAACGCCCTGGTCAAACACCAGCTTCTTCACCGCTGCCAGGCTGTTGCCGAGGTTGGCGATCCCCACCTGTAGGCCGGAAACCCAGTCATACTTCGCGCCGCCCTGCTTAATGCTTTTCGCGCGTTCGATACAGTCGTCCACCAGCGCCGAGCAGAGAATATCGTGGACGTTCTCTTCCAGCATGGTGTCCACCACGTACTCGATCTCAATGGATTTGCGGGTGTAGTAGCGGATCTGGTTATCCCACGCCGCCATGACCTCATCGAAATTGCCGAAGTTACCGGCAGAAAGCGCTTTTTCCTGCGGCAGGAACACCTGGCCGCTGGTGGCGTCGCGACCACCTTCCAGCGCCGCCAGCATTACGCGGGCGAAGTTGATGAAGCTCATTCCGGTGCAGCGATAGCCCCACTTGCCGCCGACGGCGGTTTCGATGCAGCCAATCGCCGCATAGTCATAGGCATCGTCGCGTTCCACGCCGAGCTTGATAAATTCCGGGATGACGATTTCATCGTTGTTAAACGCCGGCATCCCGAAGCCGCAGCGGATCACCTGCACGCAGGCGTCGAGGAAGTCGTTGCTCATTCCCGCATGGTAACGCACGCTCAGGTTCGGTTGGGTGGAGCGCAGGCGACCGCAGGACTCCAGAATCGCGTACGAGAGCGGGTTGACCGCGTCCATCGGCTCACCGTTGACCAGCTTCTGGCCGCCGATGGTAACGTTCTGATACAGCGGGCTGCCCGCAGAGGCTTTGGAGTGCGAGCCGGAGCGGATTTTGTTCACTTCCAGCAGCTTCAGCCAGCAGCTGTGCAGCAGCTCAATGGCGTGCTCGCGATCCAGACTCTGGTCCAGCTCCACGTCGCGGCGGTAGTACGGGTAAAGGTACTGGTCCATACGGGCAAAGGAGACGGAGTGACCGTTGGACTCAATTTGCAGGATCAGCTGAATGAAGTAGCACAGCTGTAGCGCCTGCCAGAAGGTTTTTGGCGGTTGGTGGGCGATGATGTCGCAGTTTTCCGCCATGGCCAGCAGCTCGTCGCGGCGGCTGTCGCGGGTTTCTGTCGCGGCCATTTCACGCGCCAGGTCGGCAAAGCGTTTGATGTGCAGGCTTACGGCTTCCAGCACGATATCAATGGCTTTCAGGAACTGGTCGCCGTGCAGATCGTCCAGCACCGTCAGGTTGATGCGCGACCGGCGCTCGGCCACTTTCGCGCGCAGGCCGTCGAGACCTTTCTCCAGCACCAGCGGGAAATTCACCGCCAGGTGTGCGTCACCGGAGGTCATGTTGCCTTCCGCTTTGATGATGCCGGTTTCCAGCAGGCCTTTCTGCTCGTCGGTAAACATGCCGTAGCAGCGATCCTGCACCGTCTGGCCGCGCCACCACGGGCAGATCGCATGCAGGACGCGCTTGTTCTCTTCGCTCACCGCAAAGCCCGCGCCCGGACGGTCCGCCAGATCGTCAATCTCTTTCTCAATCCAGGAGACGGTATATTCCGGGAAAATCGGCGCGGCGCGCACTTCGCTTGCCTGGTTACCGATAATCAGCTCGTCGTGTTTGATCCAGATGGTGCGTTTTGCCAGGTGATGCGCCAGCGCCAGCGCGCGACGTACCGGGATCGGCTTGTCCAGATGCTGCTGATACATTTCGGTATAGTGCTGCGCGCGCTCGGTACAGACCGGCGGCTTAACGATATGTACCAGCGCCGTTTTGTGCGCCTTGATGCGCTCGCTGAGGGTGTTGAGATTCAGGGTGGTCATAAGTTTATCCTCGTAAGGTCGCGGTTAACCCTTTCTGGCAGGCATACTGCTGTGCGAAGTCCAGCAGGGCAGGGTTATCCAGCGGTTTGTCAGGGGCAGAGTAGGGTTGGCCGAGCAGGGTGTATTTGTTCATGCCCAGCGTGTGATACGGCAGAAAATGAATATCGTGAACGCCGAGTTCGTCGGCGGCGAAATTGGTAATGGCGGTAACCGACGCTTCATCGGCGTTAAAGCCCTGGATCAGCGGCACGCGAATGGTGATTTTTTTCCCGGCGGCAGCCAGGCGCTTCAGGTTGTCCAGGATCCGTCTGGCTGAGCCATCGGTCCACTGTTTGAATACGTCACTGTCCACATGCTTCAGGTCCGCCAGGAACAGATCGACATACGGCAGTGACGGCTCGATATAATGCCAGGGGACGTGAAGGCAGGTTTCAACGGCGGTATGAATGCCTTGTTCATGGCTGGCTTTAAACAGGGCGTGTGCCAGCGCCGGGTTCATGAACGGCTCGCCGCCGGAGAGGGTGATCCCGCCGCCGCTGCGGTCGTAGAAGGGCTTGTCGCGCAGCACGGTGGCCATAATCTCCTCCACCTGCTTCTCTTCACCGCAGACGGTAAGCGCCTGGGTCGGGCAACAGTCGGTAAGGGCAGTGAGCGTCTCGTCGTTAAGCTTCTCACGATGAATGACCAGCCCGTTCAGCGCGCGTTCAACACACCCCGGCGCGGCCTGCTGACACAGGTCACAGCCGTCCAGGCACAGGCGGGCATCAAACAGGACGTCCCGCGTGCGGGAGCGGCTTTCCGGGTTCTGACACCAGCGACAGCCCAGCGAGCAGCCTTTCAGGAATACCACGGTTCGAATACCGGGACCGTCGTGGGTGGAGTAACGCTGTATATTGAAGATCATTTTCTTGCCCTCGAATTACATATGAAGATTAAATTACTTTCGAATGAAAGTTATCTTGATATGGGTCAATTCCTGAGCAGGTTTTGCTGTGATAGGGTAAGTGCAGGCTAATTTTGAGGGTGACATCATGGAACTTTATCTCGACACATCTGACGTTGCGGCAGTCAAAAAGCTGGCGCGTATCTTCCCGCTGGCGGGCGTGACCACTAACCCAAGCATTGTGGCGGCGGGTAAAACGCCTCTGGAAGAGCTGCTGCCCGCGCTGCACGACGCGCTGGGCGGCAAGGGCCGGCTGTTCGCTCAGGTGATGGCGAAGACCGCCGAGGGAATGGTGGAAGACGCACGTAAGCTGCGCGCGATAATCAATGACCTGGTGGTGAAAGTGCCCGTGACCGCTGAAGGACTGGCGGCGATCAAAATGCTGAAAGCAGAAGGGATCCCGACGCTGGGTACGGCGGTGTATGGCGCAGCACAGGGGATGCTCTCCGCACTGGCGGGGGCTGAGTATGTGGCTCCTTATGTAAATCGCGTGGACGCACAGGGCGGGGACGGGATCCAGACGGTGGTTGAACTGCAACAGCTGCTGACCCTGCATGCCCCGCAGTCAAAAGTGCTGGCGGCGAGCTTTAAAACCCC
This sequence comes from Enterobacter sp. MGH 33, assembly GCF_000534535.1. Taxonomy (NCBI): domain Bacteria; kingdom Pseudomonadati; phylum Pseudomonadota; class Gammaproteobacteria; order Enterobacterales; family Enterobacteriaceae; genus Enterobacter; species Enterobacter sp. MGH 33. Next base: position 1,817,227 of record NZ_KI973212.1, read on the forward strand.
GCGCCAGGCGCTGGACTGCCTGCTGGCAGGGTGCGAGTCCATCACGCTGCCGCTGGACGTGGCGCAGCAGTTTATTACCTCTCCGGCCGTGGATGCGGCAATTGTGAAGTTTGAGCAGGACTGGCAGGGGGCGTTTGGGCGGACGTCTGTCTGATGCGGTTGCCGGGTGGCGCTAACGCTTACCCGGCCTACGTTTGCATCGCTGTTGCCGGGTGGCGCCGTTTGAGCCGTTGTAGGTCGGGTAAGGCGAAGCCGCCACCCGACTTTTTTACTTGCTGCACACCTCACACCCCGGGTTACGCATCAGCTTCATCTCGCGGAACTGGCAGGTCATCGCGTCATACATCACGATTTTACCCGCTGCGGGCGTGCCGTAGTGTGCCAGCACTTTGATCGCCTCCATCGCCTGCAAGGAACCGATAACGCCAACCAGTGGCGCCATCACGCCCGCCTCGACGCAGGTCAGCGCATTCTCGCCAAACAGACGGCTCAGGCAGCGGTAGCAGGGCTCTCCTTCAGCGTAGGTGAAGACGGTGATTTGCCCCTCCATGCGGATGGCCGCGCCGGAAATCAGCGGCGTTTTATGGGCAAAGCAACCCGCATTGAGCTGGTTGCGAATGGCGACGTTATCGGTGCAGTCCAGCACCAGGTCATGCCGTGCAATCTGCGCAAACAGCGCGTCGTCATCCAGCATCGCGTCAATCAGGGTGAACTGAACGTTGGGGTTAATGCGCGCCAGCGCCGTGCGTGCTGATTCCACTTTAGGCTGACCGACCGTCGCGTCGCTGTGCAGCGTCTGGCGTTGCAGGTTGGACACCGACACGGTGTCGAAATCCAGCAGCGTCATGCTGCCGACGCCCGCCGCAGCCAGGTATTGCGCCGCCGCGCAGCCCAGCCCGCCCAGGCCCACAACCAGCACGCTGGCCGCCTTGAGCGCTTCCTGGCCCTCGAAATCAAACCCGCGCAGCACGATCTGGCGGTTATAGCGCATCATCTCCGGGTCGCTCAGTTCCACCGTCATGTCAGCCTCCGAACAGGTGGTTAAAGCGTTCCACTTCAACCCATTCGCCCGCCTCAACGTGGCCGCGATCGCGCTCCAGTACGATAAAGCAGTTCCCCTGACTGAAGGAGCTAAAGATGTGCGAACCCTGATGCCCGGTGGTGCTCACCTCCAGCTCGCCGTCGGCGTTGCGCGCCAGAATGCCGCGCTGGAAATCGAGACGGCCCGGTGATTTTTTGAGGCGCGTTGCCGCCCGCACGCGCACACGCTCCGGCAGCGGGCTGGCATTGTTGCCTGAAAGCTTCGCCAGCAGCGGGATCACCAGCTGGTAGAAGGTCAGCGCGGCAGAGACCGGGTTACCCGGCAGGCCACAGAACCAGCTGTGCGGAAGTTTGCCAAACGCGAACGGTTTGCCCGGTTTAATCGCCAGTTTCCAGAAGGCGATTTCGCCCAGCTCTTCAAGCAGGGTTTTGGTGTAATCCGCTTCGCCAACCGATACGCCGCCGGAGCTGATCACCACGTCGGCAGAGGCGTCAGCGTCGATAAACGCCGCGCGCAGTTTTTGCGGATCGTCAGGAATGATACCGAGGTTAATCACCTCACAGCCCAGCTGCTCAAGCATCAGGTGCACCGCCAGACGGTTGGTGTCGTAAATCTGCCCCTCGTTCAGCGGCTGACCCGGAAGCTGTAGCTCGTCTCCCGTGGAGAACACCGCCACGCGCACTTTGCGGACCACGTCAATCTCCGCGATGCCAAGCGATGCCAGCACCGGCAGTTCGGCGACCGTCAGCTTTTGCCCGGCGGCAAAGACCGTTGCGCCCAGGGTAATGTCTTCCCCGATGTGGCGGATATTTTGTCCCGCTTTGACGCTGGCGGTAAAGCGCACGCCTTCGTCCGTTTGTTCGGTCTCTTCCTGCATCACCACGGCTTCACAGCCCTTTGGCACCGGTGCGCCGGTCATAATGCGCACGCAGGTGCCCGCTGGCCACTCACCGTTGAACGGCTGCCCGGCAAACGCTTTACCTGCCACCGGCAGCGGCTGACCCGTTTGCAGATCCGCCAGACGTACGGCATAGCCGTCCATCGCCGCGTTATCGAACCCCGGCACGTTCAGCGGCGAGACGATATCGCGCGCGGCAATACGGCCAAAACAGCGCACAAGCGGCAGTGTCTCAACGTCGTGCAGTGGAGTAATGCGGTCAAGCATCTGCGAGAGTGCCGTCTCAAGCGGCATCAGTCCGGCGGTAAAATCCATGGTGGGCTCCTGCGGAGTAACAACGAAAGCGCTCATTATGGCAGAAAAGTGCGGCTAACTGTATGACCCGATGGGTGTACGCTTTACATCACAGTTGCGTCTTTCTATATTCAAAAATCATCTGAAGATTCGTCGACGATAATGATATTTATAGAAAAAGCAGCCAGCCAGGCTGATGGGTGATGCGAAATGAGTAAAGCGGTTATCGCAATTCATGGCGGTGCCGGGGCAATCACCCGTGCACAGCTCAGTCCCGAGCAGGAGAAGCGTTATATTGATGCGCTGAACGCCATTGTGGAAACAGGCCAGCGGATGCTGGAAGTGGGCGACAGCGCGCTGGACGTGGTGACCGAAGCAGTACGTCTGCTGGAGGAGTGCCCGCTGTTTAATGCCGGTATTGGCTCGGTCTTTACGCGCGATGAAACGCACGAGCTGGATGCCTGCGTGATGGACGGCGTCACCCTGAAGGCGGGCGCGGTAGCAGGCGTCAGCCGTCTGCGTAATCCGGTGCTGGCCGCGCGTCTGGTGATGGAACAAAGCCCGCATGTGCTGCTGGCCGGGGCGGGGGCGGAAAAATTTGCCGTCGAGCACGGGATGGACACGATCTCGCCCGATCTTTTCTCCACCGAGGAGCGTTACCGGCAACTGGTGGACGCCCGTACAGCGGGGATGACGCAGCTGGACCATGCCGCGCCGCTCGATGAACGCAGCAAAATGGGCACGGTAGGCGCGGTGGCGCTGGATAAAGCCGGTAACCTCGCCGCCGCGACGTCGACAGGCGGTATGACCAACAAACTTCCCGGTCGCGTCGGCGACAGCCCGCTGCCGGGGGCCGGGTGTTACGCCAATAACGCCACCGCGGCGGTGTCATGCACCGGCACCGGCGAAGTGTTTATCCGCGCGCTGGCGGCCTACGACATTACCGCGCTAATGGATTACGGCGGATTAAGCCTGAGTGAGGCCTGCGAGCGGGTAGTGATGGAGAAACTGCCGGCGCTGGGCGGGATTGGCGGCTTAATTGCGGTGGATCGGGAGGGCAACGTGGCTCTGCCGTTCAACAGTGAAGGGATGTACCGGGCGTGGGGGTATGCCGGCGATGCGCCCAGCACAGGCATTTATCGTGAATAAGGGGGCATTGCGTGCCGCACCGTGAAGAGCTGGACAACTGCGAAGTGCTGGCTGTCCACCAACTGAATATTGCGTTTCAGGAAGAGCGGCAGTTCATCCCCGCAGTACAGAATTTATCGTTTTCGCTCAGGCGCGGCGAGACGCTGGCGATTGTTGGCGAATCAGGTTCCGGTAAATCCGTTACCGCGCTGGCGCTGATGCGTCTGCTTGAGCAGACGGGCGGGCAGGTCACCAGCGAGCGGATGCTGTTGCGCCGTCGCAACCGTCAGGTTATCGATCTCAACGAGCTGAGTGCGTCCCAGATGCAGGGGGTGCGCGGGGCAGATATTGCGATGATTTTTCAGGAGCCGATGACCTCCCTGAACCCGGTTTTTCCGGTGGGTGAGCAGATTGCCGAATCTATCCGCCTGCATCAGGGACTGAGCGGTGATGAGGCGCTCAACGAAGCAAAACGGATGCTGGAGCTGGTGCGTATCCCTGAGGCGCACGCGATTTTGTCCCGCTATCCGCATCAGCTTTCCGGCGGCATGCGCCAGCGGGTGATGATTGCGATGGCGCTGTCGTGCCGTCCGGCGGTGCTCATTGCGGACGAACCCACCACGGCGCTGGATGTCACCATTCAGGCCCAGATCCTGCAACTGATTAAGGTATTGCAGCAGGAGATGGAGATGGGGGTGATTTTCATCACCCACGATATGGGGGTGGTGGCGGATATTGCCGATCGGGTGCTGGTTATGCATCAGGGCAATGCCGTGGAAACCGGCACGGTGGAGCAGGTCTTTCATGCGCCGGTGCATCCTTATACCAAAGCGCTGCTGGCGGCGGTCCCGCGTCTGGGGGCCATGAATGGCAGTGATTTTCCGCGCCGTTTTCCGCTGTTCTCACAGACCGAACAGGGCCAGCAGGAAGACGAAACCGAGCAGGATACGGTGGTTCCCGGCAGGCCAATCCTCGAAGTGCGTGACCTGGTGACCCGTTTCCCGCTGCGTAGCGGGATCCTCAATCGCGTGAAGCGCGAAGTGCATGCGGTTGAAAACGTCAGTTTTGATCTCTGGCCGGGCGAAACGCTGGCGCTGGTGGGGGAGTCCGGCTGCGGTAAATCCACCACCGGGCGGGCGCTGCTCAGGCTGGTGGCGTCGCAGGAGGGGAGCATCACCTTCAACGGTGAGCGCATCGACACGCTCCCTAACAGTAAATTGCAGGCGGTGCGCCGGGATATTCAGTTTATATTCCAGGATCCTTATGCGTCGCTCGATCCGCGCCATACGGTGGGGTACTCGATTATGGAGCCACTGCGGGTGCATAACCTGCTCGACGGTGAAGCCGCGCAGCGCCGCGTCGCATGGCTGCTGGAGCGCGTGGGCCTGAAGCCGGAGCATGCCTGGCGTTATCCGCACGAATTTTCTGGCGGTCAGCGTCAGCGTATCTGCATTGCGAGGGCATTGGCCCTCAATCCGAAAGTGGTGATTGCGGATGAGTCCGTGTCAGCGCTGGATGTCTCTATCCGCGCGCAAATCATCAATCTCCTGCTCGATTTACAGCGGGATTTGGGCATTGCGTTTCTGTTTATCTCCCACGATATGGCGGTGGTGGAGCGGATCAGCCATCGCGTGGCAGTGATGTACATGGGGCAAATTGTTGAAATCGGCCCCCGTCGGGCGGTGTTTGAAAACCCGCAGCATCCGTACACCCGCAAGCTGATGGCTGCCGTACCGGTTGCCGATCCTGAGCATCGTCACGCCCAGCGCGTGCTGTTGCAGGACGAAATGCCGAGCAATATTCGTAAACGGGGCGAAACCCTGGAGCGCGTGGCGCTGCGTGAGGTGGGACCCGGTCATTTTGTCGCACCACCGCGTCAGGGCAATGCATTCTCGCGGTTATAACTTACAACAGGCAGGAGAACACAATGGTTCCTTTTGTTGCTCGTAAATGGCTGCTGGCCGCGAGCGTGACGGCTGCGCTGGCCGCCGCCCCCGCGTTCGCGGCGAAAGATGTGGTGGTGGCTGTGGGGTCTAACTTCACGACCCTGGATCCGTATGATGCCAACGACACTCTTTCTCAGGCGGTGGCAAAATCCTTCTACCAGGGGCTGTTCGGCCTGGACCGCGAAATGAAGCTGAAAAACGTGCTGGCGGAAGGCTATACCGTGTCGGACGACGGGCTGGTCTATACCGTTAAGCTCCGTACCGGCGTGAAGTTCCAGGATGGCACCGACTTCAACGCCGAGGCGGTTAAGGTCAACCTGGATCGTGCCAGCAATCCGGAAAACGGTCTTAAACGCTACAACCTGTATAAAAATATCGCCCAAACCGAGGTGGTTGATCCGGCGACGGTGAAGATCACCCTCAAAGAGCCGTTCTCGGCGTTCATCAATATCCTGGCGCATCCCGCGACGGCGATGATTTCCCCCGCCGCCCTGAAAAAATACGGCAAAGAGATTGGCTTCCACCCGGTGGGGACCGGACCGTACGAACTGCTCACCTGGAACCAGACCGATTTTGTGAAGGTGAAAAAATTCGCCGGATACTGGCAGCAGGGGCTGCCGAAGCTGGATACCATCACCTGGCGGCCGGTAGTGGACAACAACACCCGCGCCGCAATGCTGCAAACCGGCGAAGCGCAGTTTGCCTTCCCGATCCCGTACGAACAGGCGGCGCTGCTGGCGAAAAACAGCAAGCTGGAACTGGTGGCCAGCCCGTCGATTATGCAGCGCTACATCAGCATGAACGTCACGCAGAAACCGTTTGATAACCCGAAGGTGCGTGAAGCCATCAACTACGCCATTAACCGCCAGGCGCTGGTGAAGGTGGCCTTTGCCGGCTACGCCACCCCGGCGACGGGCGTGATGCCGCCAACCATTGAGTACGCGCAAAGCTATCAGCCGTGGCCTTACGATCCGGCGAAAGCGCGGGAACTGCTGAAAGAGGCGGGCTATCCGAACGGCTTTAGCACTACGCTGTGGTCGTCGCATAACCACAGTACCGCGCAGAAGGTGCTGCAATTTACCCAGCAGCAGCTGGCGCAGGTGGGCATTAAAGCCAGGGTTACGGCGATGGATGCCGGACAGCGAGCGGCGGAAGTGGAAGGCAAAGGACAGAAAGAGAGCGGAGTGCGGATGTTCTACACCGGCTGGACGGCTTCAACCGGAGAAGCGGACTGGTCCCTGTCGCCGCTGTTTGCTTCCCAGAACTGGCCGCCAACGCTGTTCAATACCGCGTTCTACAGTAATCCGCAGGTGGATAAAGATCTGGCCGATGCCCTAAAAACCACCAAACCGGAAGAGAAAGCACGCCTGTACAAAGAGGCGCAGGACATTATCTGGAAAGAGTCGCCGTGGGTGCCGCTGGTGGTGGAAAAACTGGTCTCAGCCCACAACAAAGCGCTGACCGGTTTTTACATCATGCCGGATACGGGCTTTAGCTTTGATGACGCGGATTTGAAATAAAACTCATGCTGAATTATGTGTGTAAACGCCTGCTGGGGCTTATCCCGACGCTGCTGATTGTGGCCGTGCTGGTGTTTTTGTTTGTCCATATGCTGCCCGGCGATCCGGCGCGTTTGATTGCCGGACCGGAAGCGGATGCGACGGTTATTGAACTGGTGCGTAAACAGCTCGGTCTTGACCAACCGCTGTACAGGCAATTTCTGCGTTACATTGGCAATGTCCTTCAGGGCGATTTCGGCATCTCAATGGTGTCGCGTCGTCCGGTGTCGGAGGAGATTGCCAGCCGCTTTATGCCTACCTTCTGGTTAACGATTGCCAGTATGAGCTGGGCGGTTGTCTTTGGCCTGGGGGCGGGGATTGTCGCCGCCGTCTGGCGCAACCGCTGGCCGGATAAGCTCGGTATGGCGCTGGCGGTCACCGGCATCTCTTTCCCGGCGTTTGCGCTGGGCATGCTGCTGATGCAGATTTTCTCCGTCGAGCTGGGCTGGTTGCCGACCGTCGGGGCCGACACCTGGAAGCACTACATTCTGCCCTCTATGACGCTAGGCGCGGCCGTTGCGGCGGTTATGGCCCGGTTTACCCGCGCCTCGTTTGTCGACGTGCTGAGCGAAGATTACATTCGCACCGCGCGGGCAAAAGGGGTGAGTGAGAAATGGGTCATTCTGAAGCATGGTTTTCGTAATGCGATGATCCCGGTGGTCACGATGATGGGGCTACAGTTCGGCTTCCTGCTGGGGGGCTCTATCGTGGTTGAGAAGGTCTTTAACTGGCCGGGGCTGGGGCGCCTGCTGGTCGACTCGGTCGATATGCGTGACTATCCGGTTATTCAGGCTGAAGTCCTGCTTTTCTCGCTGGAGTTTATTCTTATCAACTTAGTGGTGGATGTGCTTTACGCCGCCATTAACCCGGCCATCAGGTATAAGTAAGATGCGATTACTGAACTGGCGTCGCCAGGCCATTTTAAACGCTATGCCGGGGATCAGGCCGGACCATATTCGCACCCCGTGGGTTGAGTTCTGGCGTCGATTCCGTCGTCAGCCCGTCGCTATGGTCGCCGGGTTGTTTGTGTTACTGCTGATCCTGGTGGCGATTATCGCCCCCTGGATAGCCCCGTTTGATGCGGAAAACTACTTCGACTACGACCGGCTGAACGATGGTCCGTCGATGATGCGCTGGTTTGGCGTGGACTCGCTCGGGCGCGATATATTCAGCCGCGTGCTGGTAGGGGCGCAGATCTCACTGGCGGCCGGGGTCTTCGCGGTGCTGATGGGCGCAGCAATTGGCACCGTGCTGGGGCTGGTGGCCGGGTACTACGAAGGCTGGTGGGACCGCATCATCATGCGTATCTGCGACGTGCTGTTTGCCTTTCCCGGTATTCTGCTGGCGATTGCCGTGGTGGCGGTGATGGGCAGCGGCATGGCGAACGTCATTATCGCCGTGGCGGTATTCTCGATTCCCGCTTTCGCGCGTCTGGTACGTGGCAACACGCTGGTGCTGAAGCAGCAGACCTTTATCGAGTCGGCGCGCAGCATGGGAGCCAGCGATGCCACCATCCTGTTCAGCCATATTCTGCCGGGAACGGTCTCGTCTATCGTGGTCTATTTCACCATGCGCATAGGCGTGTCGATTATCTCGGCGGCCAGCCTGTCGTTTCTGGGGTTAGGGGCACAGCCGCCGACGCCGGAGTGGGGCGCGATGCTGAACGAGGCGCGGGCGGATATGGTGATTGCGCCACACGTGGCGATCTTCCCGAGCCTGGCGATTTTCCTGACCGTGCTGGCGTTTAACCTGCTGGGGGATGGGCTGCGCGACGCGCTGGATCCGCGGATAAAAGGGTAGTGCTGTGGAATGTGCCGGGTGGCGGCTACGCCTTACCCGGCCTACAAAAGGGAAGCAGGGTGTTTAAACCCGGCTACCCCACAGGTCATACTCATCCGCGTTTTCAACCTTCACGCGAATAATATCACCCGGCTTAACCTGTGTTTCGCCGTTCAGGTACACCGCGCCATCGATTTCCGGTGCATCCGCCATGCTGCGGCCAATCGCGCCTTCTTCGTCCACTTCGTCGATAATCACCAGAATTTCGCGGCCCACTTTCTCCTGCAAGCGTTCAGCAGAGATCTGCTGTTGCAGCTGCATAAAGCGGTTCCAGCGCTCCTCTTTTACCTCTTCCGGTACCTGGTCCGCCAGCTCGTTGGCCGTTGCGCCTTCAACCGGGCTGTACTTGAAGCAGCCGACGCGATCCAGACGCGCCTCTTTCAGGAAGTCGAGCAGCATCTGGAAATCTTCTTCGGTTTCACCCGGGAAGCCGACAATAAAGGTGGAGCGCAGGGTCAGATCCGGGCAGATCTCACGCCACTGCTTGATGCGCGCCAGTTGGCGATCCACGGAGCCAGGACGTTTCATCAGCTTCAGAATGCGCGGGCTGGCGTGCTGTAGCGGGATATCCAGATACGGCAGGATTTTGCCTTCCGCCATCAGCGGGATCACATCGTCAACGTGCGGATAAGGGTAGACGTAGTGCAGGCGCGTCCAGATCCCGAGCTTAGCCAGCTGCTCGCACAGGCCGACCATGCTGGTTTTCACCGGCTCGCCGTTGTGGAAACCGGAGCGGTGTTTGACGTCCACACCGTAGGCGGAGGTGTCCTGGGAGATGACCAGCAGCTCCTTCACGCCCGCGTCGGCCAGGCGTTTGGCTTCTGCCAGCACCTCGCCAATCGGACGGCTCACCAGATCGCCACGCATCGACGGTATGATGCAGAAGGTACAGCGATGGTTGCAGCCTTCGGAAATTTTCAGGTAGGCGTAGTGGCGCGGCGTCAGCTTCACGCCCTGTTCCGGCACCAGGCTCAGGAACGGGTTGTGCTTTGGTTTGGGGACGTAGTGATGAACATGTTCCAGCACCTGCTCGTAGCTGTGCGGGCCGGTGATCTCCAGCACTTTCGGGTGCACTTCGCGGATCTGATCCACCTTCGCGCCCAGGCAGCCGGTGACAATCACTTTGCCGTTTTCCGTCAGGGCTTCACCAATGGCTTCCAGTGACTCCTGGACCGCGCTGTCAATGAACCCGCAGGTGTTGACGATCACCATGTCGGCGTTGTCGTAGCTTGGCACCACGTCATAGCCTTCAGTGCGAAGTTCAGTCAGGATGCGTTCGGAGTCCACCAGGTTCTTCGGGCAGCCGAGGGAGACAAAGCCGATTTTCGGCGGGTGCGTAACATTGCTCATAGGTTAAAAATTCATCAATTATGGAGTTATCAGGGCGGGATTTTACAGCGTATCGCGGGGGATTTATACACTCTTGATGGCGCAGTTGAGGCGGGCAATCGTTGTAACATTGTAAAGAATGTTAATCAGTTATCGTTTATTGATCTCAGGCATTACATTGTACAAAAAATGACCTTATCCTTAATAAGGTAACATGGCTGACAGGGGAGGAAGTAGCATGTCCGTTGACAGACTGAAACGCGATCTGCTTAACAAGCTGATCAACGCCCGAATCGACCTGGCCGCATATCTGCAACTCCGCAAGGCGAAAGGGTATATGTCAGTCAGCGAAAGCGAAAATCTGCGTGATAACTTCTTTGAACTTTGCAATTTCATGCGTGAAAAAGCACCCATCCTGAAAGCGCACTACGCTGAAAGCGAATTAGTGGCGCTGCGCCGCGCCGCCGAGGTGCTCTCCATCGCCGGGGTCTGTTTGATGAACGGACGTCACGACTGCCCGAATTTTATTGCCGTTAACGCGGAGAAGCTTGAAAACTGCCTGACCACGCTCGCGCTTTGCATCATGTGTCTGAACAAGCCGGAAACGCTTGCCCGGCACTGAACCCGGGGGAGGCGACTCCCCCTTCTGATTAAGCTTTTGTAAAAGTGGTAACGCACCCGGGAACAGTGGCTAATCTTTAAGCCATATGTCGATAAAGGAGTGCGTTATGCCTCGATCCTCGCTGATTTTCCTTCCAGTCTTGTTATTCCCGCTTTCACTGCTTGCAGCGCCTGAGACGGTTAAGGTCGACGTGCTACAGACAAAACTGGATCACCCCTGGTCGCTGGCGTTTTTGCCAGATAACAAGGGGCTGCTCATCACGCTCAAAGACGGGCAGCTTAAGCACTGGCAGGCAGGAAAAGGGCTCTCCGATCCGATTGTCGGCGTGCCGAAAGTGTGGGCGAGCGGCCAGGGCGGACTGCTGGACGTCGCGCTGGCCCCGGATTTTGCACAGTCACGGCGGGTCTGGCTCAGCTTCGCCGAGGCAGGTAATGATGGCAAAGCGGGTACCGCCGTGGGCTACGGGCGGTTGAGCGATGACCTTTCGCGCATTGAGGGCTTCCAGGTGGTGTTCCGACAGATGCCGAAGCTCTCTACCGGCAACCACTTTGGCGGACGGCTGGTGTTCGACGGCAAAGGCTATCTCTTTATTGGCCTGGGTGAAAACAACCAGCGCCCGACGGCGCAGGAGCTGGACAAGCTTCAGGGCAAGGTGGTGCGCCTGACGGAGGACGGAAAAGTGCCGCCGGATAATCCGTTTGTGAACACCGCCGGTGCGCGCCCTGAAATCTGGTCCTATGGCATTCGCAACCCGCAGGGGATGGCGATGAATCCGTGGAGCGACACGCTGTGGCTCAACGAACACGGACCACGCGGTGGGGATGAGATTAACATTCCTGAGAAGGGCAAAAACTACGGCTGGCCCCTGGCGACGCACGGGATCAATTACAGCGGCCTGAAAATCCCGGAAGCGAAAGGCGAGCACGTTGAGGGCACCGAAAAGCCGCTGTTTGTCTGGAAAGTATCGCCCGCCGTCAGCGGCATGGCGTTCTACAACAGCGACGTCTTCCCGCAGTGGAAAAACAAGCTGTTTATCGGCGCGCTGAAGGAGAAAGACGTCATCGTGCTGAGCGTGAAGGGCAATAGCGTGACGGAGGACGGACGCATTCTGGGCGATAAAGATCAGCGTATTCGCGATGTGCGCGTCGGGCCGGATGGCTATCTGTACGTGCTGACTGACGAGACGGACGGGCAACTGCTGAAAGTCAGCCCGTCCAGGTCGTAATCAGGTCACCGGGATCATCACCACGTTGCGATACGCCGGGCGCTCGCTAAGCTGCTGGATCCAGCGCTCCAGGTGAGGGCGCGGGCTCCAGCTAAGACCCATGTTAGTGAGGTTCCAGACGAAGGGGGCGACGGCGATATCGCCCACGCCGAAGGTGTCGCCGGAGAACCAGGCGTGCTTCGCCAGTTCGTCGTCCATCATCGCGAACAGGGATTCGCAGGCGTCCTGGGCGGCATGAATGGCGGGATAATCACGTTCGGCTTCCGGCGTGCGGACAAGCCCCATCAGGATCACCCGGTGCGTGGGGGAAAGCGTCTGGTTTGCCCAGTCCATCCATTTTTCGCCCTGCGCGCGGCGGGCTGGATTTTCAACCCACAGCCGACCCTGGCCGTACTGCGCGGCGAGATAACGCACGATGGTGTTGGACTCCCACAGCGTGGCGTCTGTCTCGTCATCGCGCAGCAACGGCACCAGTCCGTTTGGGTTCATCGCCAGATAGTCGGCGTCTTTATTCACCCCGAACGCCATGCCAGCCATGATTTGGTTGAACGGTAAATCCAGCTCCTCCAGCGTCCAGAGCACTTTCTTCACGTTAGTCGAATTGTTCCTGCCCCACAGCGTAATCATATTTACTCCCGATGAGATGTGAATCCGAGTCAGCTTTTCGCCATGGTGAGATAAACCTAACAATTACGCAACAGATGCTAAAAAAAACGCCGCAATCAAAGCGTATCTGAATGTTATTGCATAAACTTTAAAAACTTTACCTGGAACAGGTTTCTTTGAACGCTGTAGTGCGCTATTACTCATCGCTTCTTGCGACACGGTGATTGTGACGTGATTTTTAGAATGGACACTCGGGTGGCATTTATGACGCAAAAAACTTCTTCTCTGCGCAGCCTGGCGGCAGGATCGGCGCTGCTTTTCCTTTTTGCCCCAACGCTCCATGCGGCGGAACAGACGGCGCCCGAAGCGCCGCCTGTCGATGCGCGCGCCTGGATCCTGATGGATTACGCCAGCGGGAAAGTGCTGGCGGAAGGTAACGCCGACGAAAAACTCGACCCGGCGAGCCTGACGAAAATTATGACCAGCTATGTTGTGGGCCAGGCGTTGAAAGCGGGCAAGATCAAGCTGGATGACATGGTCACCGTCGGCAAAGATGCCTGGGCGACGGGTAACCCGGCGCTGCGCGGCTCGTCCGTCATGTTCCTGAAGCCCGGCGATCAGGTCTCCGTTTCCGATCTGAATAAAGGGGTCATTATTCAGTCGGGAAATGATGCCTGTATTGCGCTGGCCGATTACGTCGCAGGCAGTCAGGACTCATTCATTGGGTTGATGAATGGCTACGCGCAAAAACTGGGTCTGACCAACACCACCTTTAAAACCGTTCACGGCCTGGATGCGCCCGGTCAGTTCAGTACCGCGCGCGATATGGCGCTGCTGGGCAAAGCGCTGATCCATGACGTGCCGGATGAGTACGCCATCCATAAAGAGAAAGAGTTTACCTTCAACAATATCCGCCAGCCTAACCGTAATCGTCTGCTCTGGAGCAGTAACGTTAACGTGGACGGCATGAAAACGGGGACGACCGCCGGGGCCGGATACAACCTGGTGGCTTCTGCGACGCAGGGCGACATGCGCCTGATCTCGGTGGTGCTGGGGACGAAAACCGACCGCATTCGTTTTAATGAATCCGAAAAACTGCTGACCTGGGGTTTCCGCTTCTTTGAAACCGTCACGCCGATTAAGCCGGACGCCACCTTCGTCAGCCAGCGCGTCTGGTTTGGGGATAAAAGTGAAGTGAACCTGGGGGCAGGTGAAGCGGGTTCCGTCACCATTCCACGCGGTCAGCTGAAAAACCTGAAAGCCAGCTATACCCTGACCGAGCCACAGCTGACCGCGCCGTTGAAAAAAGGCCAGGTGGTCGGGACGATAGATTTCCAGCTTAACGGCAAATCCATTGAGCAGCGTCCGCTGGTGGTGATGGAAGCGGTGGAAGAGGGCGGCTTCTTCAGCCGGATGTGGGACTTTGTATTAATGAAGTTCCACGGCTGGTTTGGCAGCTGGTTTAGCTAGGTTTTTGCCGGGTGGCGCTGCGCTTACCCGGCCTTCGTTTGAGCCGTTGTAGGCCGGGTAAGGCGAAGCCGCCACCCGGCACAACCTCAATACATCAACTTCACCTGCTGCGCCTTTGCATACGACACCAGCTCGTCATCCGGGCGGCAATCACTGACGATGGCGTCAAAGCGCGACAGTTCCCCCATCCTTGCCGGACGAACCTTGCCAAATTTACTGTGATCAACCACCAGCACATGCTGCTGTGCGGCGTTGAGCGCCCACTGTTTCACCGGTAACTCTTCAAGATTAAAACAGGTTGCCCCCTGTTTCACATTCACACCCGCCGCAGAGTAAAAGGCGATATCCGGACATACATTGCTCAGCGTGTCCTGAATATTCAGCGGTTTGAAGATGGCGTTGCTGGCATGAAACTCGCCGCCGCACAAAATCACCCGGCACGCCGGTTTCTCCTGCAAGGCCAGGAAGGTGTTTAGCGAATAACAGACGGCGGTAAAGGGAACGGTGCTGTCGATGGCCTCGATGATCCACGGGGTTGTCGTACCGCAGTCAAAAAACAGCGTTTGATGCGGCTGCACCAGCGAGGCGGCGAGCCGCGCGGCTTTGCGCTTCTCTTCCACCAGGCGTGTTTTTTGATCGCTTAACAGATAATGGCTGGCGCTACGCGGCTCCAGAACAATATACCCGCCAAGCAGCACAACGGGGGCGCTGTCGCTGTTCAGATCGCGACGAATGGTCATTTCAGACACGCCAAGCAGGGTAGCGGCTTCCTTAAGATGCAGCTTATCGCTGCGCTTCAGCGCCTGAAGTAGCTGAGCAATGCGGTCATCGCGACGTGTTTCCATAGATCCTCGGGCTAAAAAAGTGAGCCCCCGCAGGGCGGGGGCTCAAGTGTAACCTGACGGACCGGGGTTAGTCACGTATCCAGCCTTTGCGGATCGGAAGGGCAAACAGAACGCGATAGGCCTGTGATAATCCACGATAAAGCGCCGGACCAAAGAGGCTCCACAGGATGGCTGCGCTGACGCAGCCCATCAGCCCCACCAGGAAACCGCCGACCATATCCAGCGGCCAGTGCACGCCCAGGTAGACGCGGGACCAGGCGATGGCGACCGCCACCCCCATCAGCACCATGCCAGACCACAGGCGATGCCAGAACAGGAAGGCCAGCGCAAAGGTGAAGATCACCGTGCCGTGATCGCTCGGGAACGAGTCATCCGGCGCATGGTGCAGGAAGTTGTAGCCGACGCGATCGACAAACGGACGATCGTGCGGAAAGGCGTGGCCCAGCACGTAGCTTGCCAGCACGCTCACGCCGATCGCCATCGCCATTTTGATCACCAGATGGCGCTGGGCGGTGACCTGTGTACGAGGTCCCCATAACCAGAGGATCACCGCCATCGCCGGTACAATGCTGATCACATCTTTCGCAATGAAGGTGGCGAGATCGATCATCCATTCCGGTGATGCTGGCGTGGCGTTGAGCAGGTAAAACAGTTCGTAGTTCAGATTTTCTAACATAATCTCGTTACTCTTTAGCAAACCAGGTGGAAACCAGCCCGTAAACCAGCACCTGGGAAAACCAGACCCACCACCCGGCCCACAGGTTGTGAGAGAAAAAATGCGCGCCGCGCATGACCTGGCCGAATCCCATCAGCAGCCCCATAACAACGCCTAACGCGACAAAGGACCATGCCAGGCGCGGACGTTCACGCCAGAAGGCAAAAAACAACCCCATCACCATAAACCCGCTTGAGGCGTGTCCGCCGGGAAAGCAGCGTCCCGGTCCGCTGTCTGCCGGAACGGCGCTGAACAGGGGATACGAGACGGCTTTGCCGCCATACTCCACCAGATCCCACGGACAGCTGTGGTGGCTTATGCTTTTCAGCACCCCAACTACCAGCGCCCCCAGCCCCATCAGAAGCGCGGCCGTCACCAGCCGGGCATTGCGTTTGTAAGCGCCGTAAATCAGCGATGCGGCAGCCAGCGCAATGGTCACATATTTCGCCAGCCGATGGTTCAGCAGATCCAGCAGCGGGTTTTGCTGTAGCGGGAAATGGTGCGTCGCCGCGTCATACCAGAAGCCGGTTATCCATCGGTCAAGCGATTCATCGCGCGAAAGCCAGGTAAAAAGCAGCGCAAGGACGATCAGCCCGAAAAGCTGATAACCATAAAAGCGGGCAGAAAAACGGTAAAGGCTTTTTGTCTTATTTGTCGGTAACTTAGATAATTCTGAAGGGCTGACGGCGTGTGTCATAGTTTCGGTCAATAACGTGAAATAGCACTATCATAGGGAGGGCAACTTAAGGAAACCTTAAACAACAACGATAAGTGCCTTATTTCTGTGTTTTCACGTGATTATGCTATCTCAGACAGCGGCAATTCATTACACTCATCGCGATTTTTTCATACTAAAGAGATTGCATGATAAACCGTTCTTCTTCCGGTAATCGTCTGGGTCGTCAGGCGTTACTTTTTCCTCTGTGTCTGGTGCTTTACGAATTCTCTACCTACATCGGCAACGACATGATCCAGCCAGGCATGCTGGCTGTGGTTGAGCAGTACAACGCAGGTATTGAGTGGGTACCTACATCCATGACCGCCTATCTGGCGGGCGGCATGTTTTTACAGTGGCTTTTAGGGCCGCTGTCGGATCGTATTGGCCGCCGCCCGGTGATGCTGACGGGCGTGGTGTGGTTTATCGTCACCTGTCTCGCCACGCTGCTGGCGCAGAACATTGAGCAATTCACGCTGCTGCGTTTCCTTCAGGGCGTGAGCCTGTGCTTTATTGGCGCCGTGGGCTACGCCGCTATTCAGGAGTCGTTTGAGGAGGCGGTATGTATCAAAATAACCGCGCTGATGGCGAACGTGGCGCTGATTGCGCCGCTTCTGGGGCCGCTGGTGGGAGCCGCATGGGTCCACGTTGCGCCGTGGGAAGGGATGTTCGTCCTCTTTGCCGCGCTTGCGGCCATCTCTTTCTTTGGGCTGCACCGTGCGATGCCGGAGACCGCCACCCGCCTGGGCGAAAAGCTCTCGCTTAAAGAGCTGGGGCGTGACTATAAGGCGGTGCTGCAAAACGGTCGTTTTGTCGCGGGCGCGCTGGCGACGGGCTTTGTCAGCCTACCGCTGCTGGCGTGGATTGCCCAGTCGCCGGTCATTATCATCAGCGGCGAACAGCTTAGCAGCTATGAGTATGGCCTGTTACAGGTGCCGATTTTTGGCGCGCTGATTATCGGTAACCTGGTGCTGGCGCGTCTGACGTCGCGCCGTACCGTGCGTTCGCTGATTATTATGGGTGGCTGGCCCATAGCGGCAGGGCTGATTATCGCGGCGGTGGCGACCGTAGTCTCGTCCCATGCGTACCTGTGGATGACGGCGGGGCTGAGCGTTTATGCGTTTGGTATTGGCGTGGCGAATGCCGGCCTGGTGCGCCTGACGCTGTTCGCCAGTGAAATGAGTAAAGGCACGGTGTCTGCCGCGATGGGGATGCTGCAAATGCTGATTTTCACCGTCGGTATTGAGGTGAGCAAGCATGCCTATGCTTTCGGCGGTAACGGACTGTTCAGCCTGTTTAACCTCGCCAACGGCGTGCTGTGGATTGCCCTGATGGTGGTATTCCTGAAAGACAAACGCGTCGGAAACGCCCTGCAACCGTAATTCTTATTCCCTCTCCCCCGTGGGCGAGCTCGGGACAGTCCCCTCTCCCTGTGGGAGAGGGTTAGGGTGAGGGCACCAGAGCGCACGGAATCAATTAAACGGCGCCTCCCCGTCCAGCACCCTATCAATTACGTCCAGCACCCCTTCGTCATTATTGTTCGGTGCTTCATAGCGGGCCACCGCCTTAATGTGCGGTCTGGCATTGGCCATCGCGAAGCCAAACCCAGCCTGGCGCAACATCTCCACGTCGTTACCGCTGTCGCCAAAGGCCACCACTTCACTGTCCTCAATGCCCCAGCGCGCTTGCAGGATCCGCAGGCCGTTAGCTTTGTGTACGCCGGGGATAATCAGGTCGATACTACCGTGTCCCGTGGTCACCGGCACCATGATGTCGCCAAGCTTCTCATGCAGCAGCGCCTGAATGCGCGGAATTTCGTCGTCAGAGACGTTTAGCCCGAATTTGAAGAAAATATCGTTGAGGTTGTCAAAGCTGCTGACGCTTTCAAGGCGGTGATAGTATTTCGCAGCAATCTCTTTGAAGAGGTCGTTATACGTTTTCAGCGTGTAGGCGCTGTTTTTTCCGCAGGCAATTATCTCAATGCCGGGCACGTCGTTTAACAGGGTGGCGACGGTCAGAAAATGCTCTTTCGACAGTTCGCCGTTAAACACGTCTTCGCCCGCATCCACCACCCAGCCGCCGTTTTCGGCGACGAAGGCAATTTCATGGGCGATCTCCGGGAAAAATGAGATCAGCTGGTAGTACTGGTTTCCGCTGGCGACCACAAAACGGATGCCTTGCGCTTTCATGCGCGCGTACTGCGCCAGAAAACGCGCGCGGTTATAGGTTTTCGCATCGCTCAGGAAGGAGCCATCCATGTCGACTGCAATCAGTTTAACGCTCATATCCCTTCTCCATTGACGTTGTTTCTGCTTCCGGTTTTGCCACCGCTCGCGCCACCAGGGCGGCAATAATGACTAACCCTAATACCACCAGCATCGCGCTGCGTAACCCGTAGTGCTCACCGAGGAATCCAAGCAGCGGCGGGCCCACCAGGAAAGCGAGGTAGCCCGTGGTCGCCACGACGCTCACGCGCGTCGGCGCGTCGGGGCCGGTATCGCTGGCAGCGGAAATGGTCAGCGGGAAGCCAAGGGAGGCGCCCAGTCCCCACAGGATCACCGACACGCCGGCAATCCAGTCCACATCCACAAAGATAATCATCGCGATGCCCAGCCCACCCAGCAGGGCGCTGGCACGGACGACAGCCACGCGGCTGTAACGGTCGATAAACCAGCCCCCGGTAAAGCGTCCGACGGTCATGCCGAGCGTAAACCCGGCGTAAATCAGCGAGCCGGAGGTGGGGCTAAATCCGTGCCCGTCCACCATCAGCAACGGTAGCCAGTCGTTGGCGGAGCCTTCAGCAAACGCCATCGCCAGTACCACCACGCCAATCAGCATCAGCTGGAAATCGCGATAGAAGGGCAACCCTTTTGCCGCAGACTTCTGTTCGTCCGAGGAATTTTGTCCTGTGCCAGCGGGAATAGCCCTGATGCCGGTGAGGATCGGGATAATACAGACGAGCGCCGCGAGTAAAATGTGCACATTGGCCGCAATGCCCAGCGCCGTCAGCGCCATCCCCACGCCCGCACCCGCCAGCGTGCCGAGGCTGTAAAAGCCATGCATCATCGGCAGCACCGTTTTGTTCATCGCCTGTTCAACGGAGGCCCCCTCGACGTTAATGGCCACTTCCGCCGCACCAAAGCTGCCGCCAAATACCATCAGGCCAAGGGCAAACATCAGCGGCGAGGCGAACCACAGCGCCACGCTCAGACCGAGCATACCTACCACTGCGCAGCACATGGTGGTGCGGATCACCGCGCGCGTGCCAAAGCGTTTCACCAGCCAGGCCGAGCAGAGGATGCCGCTCATCGAGCCAATCGACAGGCCAAACAGCACGATCCCCATCTCCGCCGTCGAAACGGATAGCGTATCGCGGATTGCCGGGGTGCGCGTTGCCCAGGAAGCCATCAGCAGCCCGGGGATGAAGAAGAACATAAATAGCGCCCACATGCGCAGATGCAGGGCTTTGCGAGGAGAAGTTAGCGTCATTGGGATCAGCACCAGAAGTACAACAATAGCGACAACACTAGCAACTTTGTGTACATTTGTACATAAACCGGATGAGGATTTTATGAGCAGACCACCGAACGACCCTAACCGCCGCGAGAAGATACTCCAGGCGACGCTGGACACCATTGTTGAGCACGGTATTCATGCCGTCACGCACCGCAAAATTGCCACCTGCGCAGGTGTGCCGCTGGGGTCGATGACCTACTATTTCGACGGGATGGAGTCGCTTCTGGAGGAGGCATTCACGTGGTTTACGCAGCAGATGTCTCAGCAGTACCGGGATTTCTTCGCGGGGGTTACGGGGCGTGCGAGGCGATTACCACGCTGATCCACAGTTCAGCCGTGACCACGCCACACAATATGGCGCTGATGTATCAGTTATACGCGTTTATGCACCGCAGCGCCGCGCTGAAAACGGTGATGCAGGACTGGATGAAGATGAGCCAGGCTACGCTGGAGCAGTGGTTTGATCCGGCCACCGCCCGCGCGCTGGATGCGTTTATCGAGGGGATGACGCTGCATTTTGTGACCGATCGGTCGCCGTTAACCCGGGAGGAGATCCGGGTGATGGTGGGGCGGATTGCAGGCGAGGATACCGTCTGATAGCACTCGCCCCGGCTACGCTTACTGTCGGGAGATTTTTTTCCCGCTGGCGTCAACGACGACTTCGCCATCTTCCTTTGTAAATGCCCCTTTTTGCGCGTCCGGAAGGATGTCGAGAACGACTTCAGAAGGACGGCACAGACGGGTGCCCAGCGGTGTCACCACAATCGGACGGTTAATCAGGATGGGGTATTGCAGCATGAAATCGATAAGCTGGTCATCGGTGAAATTTCCCCCGGCAAGGCCCAGTTGCTCATAAGGCTCGACGTTTTTGCGCAGCAGATCGCACACGGAAATCCCCATGTCTGCAATCAGCCTGGTCAGTTGATCGCGTGACGGCGGGTTTTCCAGATAGAGGACAATCTCTGGTTCCGTACCGCTGTTGCGGATCATCTCCAGCGTATTGCGCGACGTGCCGCAGGCCGGGTTGTGGTAGAGGATGATATGGCTCATATCCGTTACTCATTACAGTGTGAAGGAGAGACGTAGCGCCAGCGCGGCGAGCGTCACAAAGAGAACTGGCAGCGTCATTATGACGCCCGTCCTGAAATAGTAGCCCCAGGTAATAGTCATGTTTTTCTGTGCCAGCACATGAAGCCAGAGCAGGGTAGCCAGACTTCCGATGGGGGTAATTTTCGGCCCCAAATCGCAGCCAATCACGTTAGCGTAAATCATCGCCTCTTTAACTAACCCTGTTGCAGCACTACCCTCAATGGAGAGCGCGCCAATCAGCACCGTTGGCATATTGTTCATTATGGATGACAGGAAGGCGGTGATAAATCCGGTTCCCAGAGTGGTGACCCAGAGTCCGTATCCGGCTAAGTAATCAAGAACGCCTGAAAGAGACTCCGTCAGCCCGGCGTTGCGCAGGCCATACACCACCAGATACATCCCCAGCGAGAAGATAACAATTTGCCACGGCGCGCCGCGCAGCACTTTTCCGGTGTTAATGGCGTGCCCGCGTTTAGCAACGGCAAACAAAATCAGCGCGCCAGTTGTTGCGATAGCGCTGACCGGGATACCCAGAGGTTCAAGCACAAAGAAACCGACAAGCAGTAGCAGCAGCACGATCCAGCCCGTTCTGAACGTTGGCAGGTCGTGAATGGCCCGTGCGGGCTCGCGGAGTTTTGCCTGGTCATATTCGGGGGGAATTTCTTTTCGGAAGAACAGATGCAGCATCACCAGCGTTGCGGCAATCGCAGCGATATCAACCGGGATCATCACCGAGGCGTATTCGCTGAAGCCCAGCTTAAAGAAGTCCGCCGACACAATGTTGACCAGGTTGGAGACAATCAGCGGCAGGCTGGCGGTATCGGCGATAAATCCCGCCGCCATCACGAACGCCAGCGTAGCCTGCTTGCTGAACCCCAGCGCCAGCAGCATAGCGATGACGATAGGGGTGAGGATCAGCGCCGCGCCGTCATTGGCAAACAGCGCCGCCACGGCTGCGCCCAGCAGCACGATCCAGGTAAACAGCAATCGCCCGCGACCGTTTCCCCAGCGGGCAACGTGCAGCGCGGCCCACTCGAAAAAGCCGGACTCATCCAGCAGCAGGCTGATAACGATAACCGCGATAAACGTTGCCGTCGCATTCCAGACGATATTCCACACCACAGGGATATCGTTAATGTGGATAACGCCGCTCATCAGCGCCAGCGCGGCGCCAATGGTAGCGCTCCAGCCGATGCTGAGCCCTCTGGGTTGCCAGATGACCAGCACCAGTGTGAATAAAAAAATCCCTCCTGCCAGAAACATCTTTTACTCCATTATATCTGTTATTGTGAATATGTTTTGGTCAGCACGAGCCCGGAAGTCGGTTTTTCAGCTTCATACGCGTCTCTTCCCGCAGGCAGTTCCAGCTGGTGTCGATAACGGTTGCCGCCCATGCAGGCATGTTGGGAGAGAGACGGTAGTAGATCCACTTACCCTCGCGACGGTCGATGGCCAGCCCGGCCTCGCGCAGTAAGGCCATGTGGCGGGAGACTTTCGGCTGCGGCTCGTTGGTAGCGGAGCAGAGATCGCAGACGCACAGCTCGCCCGCTTCACGCAGAAGCATGACGATGGAGAGGCGCGTTTCGTCGGAGAGGGTTTTGAAGAGCTGAACGGGGTGAAGCATCGGATGATCCTGCGTACATTCATATGTGTTAAATCATATATGTTTGCAGAGCGAGGAGAAAGCGAAAATGGCAAAATGAGCAAGTTTCAGGCAACAAAAAACCCATCAACCTTGAACCAAAACGGCGGGGTTGATGGGCTCCACAAATTGGGGACATCAAAGAAAAGCAGTGGCACTAGTTATGACTGCACCCTGCGTAAAAAGTTCTGCGCGTAACGAAAATTTTTTCAGCCACACGCAAACTTGAGATTTATCCGAGTCCTGGCCAGATAATGATGATCAGCGTACCCGCCAGCGTCAGCAGCACGTTGGCGATTGCGTACGTGCCTGCATAGCCCAGCGCCGGGATATTGCTGCGCGCAGTGTCGCTGATGATCTCCATCGCCGGTGCGCAGGTGCGCGCGCCCATCATCGCGCCGAAGAGCAGGGCACGGTTCATGCGCAGCACGTAGGCACCGAACAGGAAACAGATCACCACCGGTACCAGGCTGACGATAAGTCCGGAAACCAACATTTGCCAGCCGACCGCGCCCAGGCCGTTGCCAATGCCGCTCCCGGCGCTTAAGCCGACACCCGCCATAAAGACCATCAGACCGAACTCTTTCACCATGTTCAGCGCCCCCTGAGGGATATAGCCGAAGGTGGGATGGTTCGCTCGCAGGAAGCCCAGCATGATCCCGGCGAACAGCAGACCGGCTGCGTTACCAATGCCGAAGCTAAAGTTGCTGAACTGGAAGGTTATCATCCCGATCATCAGGCCGACAATGAAGAAGGCGCAGAAGGCTAACAGGTCCGTCACCTGGCTGTGGATCGAGATAAAGCCGATACGGTCGGCAACGGTTTTAACCCGTCGGGCATCGCCGCTGACCTGCAACACATCGCCTTTATTGAGCACCACGTTATCGTCGATAGGCATTTCAATCTGGCTGCGGATCACGCGGTTGAGGAAACAACCGTGGTCGGTCAGCTTCAGCTGTGCCAGACGGCGGCCCACGGCGTTGTGGTTTTTCACCACAATCTCTTCGGTGACGATACGCATGTCCAGCAGGTCGCGGTCAAACACCTCTTTCCCGTTGCGGAAGCTCGGATCGAGACGCGCGTGGGCGTCCGGGTAGCCAACAAGGGCGATGTCATCGCCCATCTGGAGCACCGCGTCACCGTCCGGGTTTGCAAGAATGCCGTTACGACGGATACGTTCGATGTAGCAGCCGGTCTGACGGTAGATCCCCAGCTCGCGCAGGTTTTTCCCGTCGGTCCAGGCAACCAGCTCCGGCCCGACGCGGTAGGCGCGGATCACCGGCAGGTAAACTTTACGTTTGGAGTCCGTGTCCAGGCCGCGCTCGCGGGCGATGGTCTGGGCGCTGGTCTGGAGATCCTGATGCTGAAGTTTTGGCAGATAGCGCGCGCCAACAATCAGGCTCACCAGACCAATCAGATAGGTCAGGGCATAGCCCAGACTCAGGTTGTCCAGCGCGGAGGAAAGCTGCGTGCCTGCCATGCCAGAATGACGAAGCGTATCCCCCGCGCCAACAAGCACCGGCGTGGAGGTCATCGAGCCTGCCAGCATACCGGCCGTTAAGCCGATGTCCCAGCCAAACAGTTTGCCCAGCCCTAACGCAATCAGCAGGGCGCTGCCGACCATCACCAGCGCCAGCATCAGGTAATTTTTGCCGTCTCGGAAGAAAATGGAAAAAAAGTTCGGACCGGCTTCCACGCCTACGCAAAAAATAAACAGCATGAAACCTAAGTTAAGCGCGTCCGTGTTAATACTGAAATGTTGTTGACCTAATAACAGGGAGACGACTAAAACGCCAATGGAATTACCAAGTTGAACTGAACCCAGGCGTAATTTACCCAGACAAAGGCCCAGCGCCAGTACCACAAATAATAACAGGATGTAATTCCCATTTAACAAGTCTGCGACGTTTATATTCACGGAGGCTAACTTCTTGTTTACCAGTAAGTTGTTGAATGAAAGGACTATTTGGGCTACTGTTTTCAGAGTCAGGGAATCACTTTGCATCTCCCTGCTTCCTGATAAATACCCTAAACACTAGCAGTCGGTTAGTTTAATCGTAATAGCTACCGACAGCCACCTATTATCGCACGACTTCTGTGCGTGCTTTGGCAAGGATTGCCGCATTGCTTTATCTGACTGGGCGTCCACCGGACGATTTTTGTATTTGATAGAGATAAGTCAGGAGGATAGTTTGAACTTTAAACGAAACTGGGCTGGCGTAATCAGCTGTTTTTTGCTGTTTACGGTCGTTTGCATGTCGCTCGCTTTTAACGTGAAAGGCGCCTTCAGAGCGTCCGGTCATCCCGAGCTGGGCCTGTTGTTCTTCATCCTGCCGGGGGTAGTCGCTGGTTTTCTCTCGCGTAAAGGCGAGGTGGTGATGCCGCTTATTGGGGCAATGCTTGCGGCCCCGCTCTGCCTGCTTCTGATGCGCGTGCTGTTTCTCTCGTCGAGAAGCGTCTGGCAGGAAGTGGCGTGGCTACTGAGTGGCGTTTTCTGGTGTGCGCTGGGCGCGCTCTGTTTCTTATTTACGCGCAGCCTGCTGCAACAGCGGAAGCACCGTAAATAAAAACGCCCTCAGGGTGAGGGCGTCTTCGCATTACTGAGCCGCAAACAGGCCCAGGTGTTCTTTGGCGTAGGCCTCAAAATCGGTGCAGCCGCCGATGTGTTTCTGATCGAGGAAGATCTGCGGCACGGTTTCAACCGGTTTACCCACGGTTTTTTCCAGATCGGCTTTAGTGATGCCTTCCGCGTGGATATCCACGTAACGGAAGTTGAAATCATCACGTTCTTCAGTCAGTTTCTCTGCCAGCTCTTTCGCGCGTACACAGTAAGGGCATCCTGGACGACCAAAAATTACTGCAAACATTTCTCTCTCCTCAAAAAACAAGCCTGACGGCGAATGGCGCCTATAGTGCACGATAACCTGCCGTCATGGAAAGAAGGTTTCACCTGTCACTTTGATACAGTCAGGCTATGTTTCGCCAATTACATCAGGTGGATCATTGCCTATACTGGCTGCCATACGTTTTACGCAACACAAAGAGAGACAAAATGACGCCAACCATTGACCTGCTTCGTTCCCACCGTTCCATTCGCCATTTCACCGATGAGCCGATTACCCAGGCGCAGCGGGAAGCGATCATCGACAGCGCAAGAGGCACCTCCAGCTCCAGCTTTTTGCAGTGCAGCTCCATTATCCGCATCACCGATCCGGCGATGCGTGAGCAGCTGGTAACGCTGACGGGCGGACAAAAGCACGTTGCCCAGGCGGCTGAGTTCTGGGTGTTCTGCGCCGATTTTAACCGTCATCTGCAAATCTGCCCCGAGGCCGAGCTGGGGCTGGCGGAACAGCTGCTGCTGGGCGTGGTGGATACGGCGCTGATGGCGCAAAACGCGTTCACGGCGGCGGAATCGCTGGGGCTTGGCGGCGTCTATATTGGCGGGCTGCGTAACAACATCGAAAGCGTGACGGAACTGCTGAAGCTGCCGAAACACGTGCTGCCGCTGTTTGGTCTGTGCCTCGGCTGGCCGGCAGATAACCCGGATCTGAAGCCGCGCATTCCTGCTGCGATGCTGGTGCATGAAAACCACTACCAGCCGGTCGACCAGGACGTTCTGCATCAATACGATGAAGAGCTGGCGAACTACTATCTGACGCGCGACAGCAACAACCGCCGCGACACCTGGAGCGACCATATTCGTCGCACCATCATCAAGGAGAACCGCCCGTTCATTCTTGATTACCTGCACAAACAGGGCTGGGCAACGCGGTAGTCCATTCCTCCTGCGCCTCGTGTATGATAGGCAGGCTTTTACCATGTCTTTAGAGAGGTGCAGGGTGAAAATTGCCATATTGTCCCGGGATGGAACGCTCTATTCATGTAAACGCCTGCGAGAAGCGGCGGCGAAACGCGGACATCAGATTGAAATCCTCGATCCGATGTCCTGCTATATGAACATCGACCCTGCGGCGTCGTCGATTCATTACAAAGGCCGCAAACTCCCGCATTTTGATGCGGTGATCCCCCGCATTGGCTCCCAGATAACCTATTACGGCACGGCTGCGCTGCGCCAGTTTGAAATGCTGGGAAGCTATCCGCTCAACGAGTCCGTGGCGATCTCCCGCGCCCGCGATAAGCTGCGCTCGCTGCAACTGCTGGCGCGCCAGGGGATCGATCTGCCCGTCACCGGGATTGCCCACTCCCCGGACGACACCAGCGATTTAATCGACATGGTGGGCGGTGCGCCGCTGGTTATTAAGCTGGTGGAAGGTACGCAGGGTATTGGGGTGGTACTGGCGGAGACGCGTCAGGCGGCGGAAAGCGTGATCGACGCGTTTCGCGGTCTGAATGCCCATATTCTGGTGCAGGAGTATATTAAAGAGGCCAACGGGTGCGACATCCGCTGCTTTGTGGTGGGCGATGAGGTGGTGGCCGCCATAGAGCGGCAGGCAAAAGAGGGCGACTTCCGCTCTAACCTACACCGCGGCGGTATCGCGCGGGTGGCCCTTATTAGCGAGCGCGAGCGCGAGATTGCTGTGAAAGCAGCGCAGACGCTGGGCCTGGACGTGGCGGGGGTCGATCTGCTGCGTGCCGGGCGCGGGCCGCTGGTGATGGAAGTCAACGCCTCGCCGGGGCTGGAAGGGGTGGAAAAAACCACAGGCGTCGATATTGCAGGTAAAATGATCGCATGGATTGAACGCCATGCGACGCCGGGATTTTGCCTGAAAACGGGCGGTTAAATGGATCGGCGCGCACTTTTTGCGTAATCTGGACAACGTTTTTATTTAAGAGGCTGCACAGCGATGGATTTACAGGTCGTACCTACACTGGATACGTTACGTCAATGGCTCGATGATGCCGGTATTACTTTCTTCGAATGCGACTCCTGCCAGGCGCTGCATCTGCCTCACATGCAAAATTTCGATGGCATTTTCGATGCCAAAATCGATTTGATCAACGACGTGATCCTGTTCTCGGCGCTGGCTGAAGTAAAGCCTTCTGCGCTGCTGGCGCTGGCGTCTGATCTGTCAGCGATCAACGCCAGTTCTTTGACGGTGAAAGCGTTTCTCGACATACAGGATGATAATCTGCCAAAGCTGGTGGTTTGCCAGTCTTTATTCTCCGGCGCGGGGCTCTCCTTCAAGCAGTTCGCCTGGTTTATGCGCCTGAGCGAAGAGCAAATTTCCATGGTAATGATGGAAGCCAACGCACATCACCTGCTGTATAGCGCGGAAGATGATGCCGAGAATAATGATGCATCTCCCAATTTTCTCCACTAAGCCTGTCTGACTTTTGCGCAGTCGCTGCCAGAGCGGCTGCATAACACCATTTTTTCTGCTGCTTTTAACCTTTCTTTAAAGAGTTTTTCACCTCCTCTCCGGCCGTTTCGGCTTATCACGTAGACATAATCTGCATAAAAAATTGATAAAAGGCGTTTTTTCGTCTGGGCTATAGCCGGAGACACGGGCTACAGTTATTCTTGCGGTGCTTAAAAAAGCGAGCGGAACCTGCCGGGAAGAGGGGGGTATTTTATTTCGGGCAGAGCGACAAACTATGCATGATTATTGCATATCTTCAGGCTGCACAGTTTTGGTTCGTTTGTTAACGAACTTTCAGAAGGAATAACAATATGATCGCCTTGAATAAAAAATGGTTATCGGGTCTGGTTGCGGGTGCTCTGATGGCCGTCTCTGCCGGCACGCTCGCTGCGGAACAAAAAACGCTGCACGTCTTAACTGGTCTGACTATATTGCGCCGGACACCGTCGCGAATTTTGAAAAAGAGACCGGCATTAAGGTTGTCTACGACGTATTCGATTCCAACGAAGTGCTGGAAGGCAAACTGATGGCGGGCAGCACCGGTTTCGATCTGGTGGTGCCGTCGGCAAGCTTCCTGGAGCGTCAGCTGACCGCCGGTGTCTTCCAGCCGCTGGACAAGAGCAAATTACCGAACTGGAAAAACCTCGATCCGGACGTGCTGAAGCTGGTGGCGAAGCACGATCCGGAGAATAAATACGCGATGCCTTACCTGTGGGCGACCACCGGTATTGGCTATAACGTGGATAAAGTCAAAGCGGCGCTGGGCCCGGACGTCAAGCTGGACAGCTGGGACGTGGTGCTGAAGCCGGAAAACCTCGAGAAGCTGAAAAGCTGCGGCGTCTCTTTCCTCGATGCGCCGGAAGAGATTTTCGCCACCGTGCTTAACTATCTAGGCAAAGATCCAAACAGCAGCAAGGCCGACGACTACACCGGTCCGGCGACCGACCTGCTACTGAAGCTGCGTCCGAATATTCGCTACTTCCACTCCTCTCAGTACATCAACGACCTGGCTAACGGGGATATCTGCGTGGCCATCGGCTGGGCGGGCGATGTCTGGCAGGCGGCGAACCGCGCGAAAGAGGCCAAAAACGGTGTGAATGTTTCCTACTTCATTCCGAAGGAGGGGGCGCTGGCGTTCTTCGACGTCTTCGCGATGCCGGCTGATGCGAAAAATAAAGAGGAAGCGTATCAGTTCCTCAACTACCTGATGCGTCCGGAGGTGATTGCCCACATCAGCGACCATGTCTACTACGCCAACGGTAACAAGGCCTCCGTGCCGCTGGTGAGCGAAGAAATCCGCAATAATCCGGCGATCTATCCGCCAGCCGATGTGTTTGCCAAGCTCTTCACCCTGAAAGTGCAGGAACCGAAAATTGACCGTGTGCGTACCCGCGCGTGGACCAAGGTGAAAAGCGGTAAGTAACGGCGTTTGATATCGTTGCCCGGTAGCGCTGTCGCTTACCGGGCCGACAAATCCCGTAGGCCGGGCAAGCGTTAGCGCCGCCCGGCGATGCGCACCCTGACGGTGCGTTTGCACCAGTGTTGATCTATGCCGGAGAACACCCCGTGAATGACGCGATCCCCCGCCCGCAGGCGAAAGTCCGTAAAGCGCTGACCCCGCTTCTTGAAATTCGTAACCTCACCAAATCCTTCGACGGCCAGCATGCCGTGGACGATGTCAGCCTGACGATCTACAAAGGTGAAATTTTTGCTTTGCTCGGTGCATCTGGCTGCGGCAAATCCACACTGCTGCGTATGCTGGCAGGCTTTGAACAGCCTACCGCCGGGCAGATCGTGCTGGATGGGGTAGACCTCTCCAGCGTGCCGCCGTACCAGCGGCCCATAAACATGATGTTCCAGTCCTATGCCCTGTTCCCGCACATGACCGTTGAGCAGAACATCGCCTTCGGCCTGAAGCAGGACAAACTGCCGAAAGCCGAAATCACCGCGCGCGTGGCAGAGATGCTGAGCCTGGTGCATATGCAGGAGTTTGCGAAGCGTAAGCCGCATCAGCTTTCCGGCGGCCAGCGTCAGCGCGTGGCGCTGGCAAGAAGTCTGGCGAAGCGTCCAAAATTATTACTGCTCGACGAGCCGATGGGCGCGCTGGATAAAAAGCTGCGCGACCGGATGCAGCTGGAAGTGGTGGATATCCTCGAGCGCGTGGGGGTGACCTGCGTGATGGTGACTCATGACCAGGAAGAGGCGATGACCATGGCCGGGCGCATTGCGATCATGAATCGCGGTAAGTTCGTGCAGATCGGCGAGCCGGAAGAGATCTATGAACACCCGACAACCCGCTACAGCGCGGAGTTCATCGGCTCGGTAAACGTCTTCGAAGGGCTACTGAAGGAACGCCAGGACGACGGTCTGGTGATTGAATCGCCGGGGCTGGTGCACCCGCTGAAGGTTGATTCTGATAACTCCGTGGTGGACAACGTGCCGGTTTACGTTGCCCTGCGCCCGGAAAAAATCATGCTTTGCGATGAGCCGCCCGCCGATGGCTATAACTTTGCCGTGGGCGAAGTGGTGCACATTGCCTATCTCGGCGATCTGTCGATTTACCATGTGCGCCTGAAAAGCGGCCAGATGCTCAGCGCCCAGTTACAGAACGAACACCGGTATCGCAAGGGGCAGCCAACCTGGGGCGACGAAGTGAGCCTCTGCTGGGATGCGGACAGTTGCGTAGTCCTGACGGTATAAGGAGCGGTCATGAGCACACTTGAACCTCCAGCCCGCGTCAAAAAACCGGGCGGTTTCGCGCTCTGGCTGGCGCGCATGCAGATGGCGCATGGCCGCAAGCTGGTCATCGCCATGCCCTATATCTGGCTGATCCTGCTGTTTCTGCTGCCGTTCCTGATCGTCTTTAAGATCAGCCTGGCGGAGATGGCGCGGGCGATCCCACCGTATACCGATCTGTGGGAGTGGGCCGACGGGCAGCTGACGCTGACCTTAAACCTCGGTAATTTCCTGCAACTGACCGACGATCCGCTCTATTTCGAAGCCTATTTGCAGTCGTTACAGGTTGCGGCTATTTCTACGATTTGCTGCTTGTTGATGGGCTACCCGCTGGCGTGGGCAGTGGCGCACAGCAAGCCGTCGACGCGAAATATTTTACTGCTGTTGGTCATTTTACCGTCGTGGACGTCGTTCCTGATCCGCGTGTACGCGTGGATGGGGATCCTGAAGAATAACGGCATACTGAATAACTTCCTGCTGTGGCTTGGGGTCATCGACCAGCCGCTGACGATCCTGCACACCAACCTTGCGGTGTATATCGGGATTGTCTATGCCTATCTGCCGTTTATGGTGCTGCCAATCTATACGGCGCTGACGCGAATCGATTACTCGCTGGTGGAAGCCTCGCTGGATCTCGGCGCACGCCCGTTGAAGACTTTCTTCAGCGTCATTGTGCCGCTCACCAAAGGCGGGATCATCGCCGGATCGATGCTGGTGTTTATCCCGGCGGTCGGGGAGTTTGTGATCCCGGAGCTGCTCGGCGGCCCGGACAGCATCATGATTGGCCGCGTGCTGTGGCAGGAGTTCTTCAATAACCGCGACTGGCCGGTGGCCTCGGCGGTGGCGATCGTCATGTTACTGCTGCTGATCGTGCCGATCATGTGGTTCCACAAACATCAGCAGAAACAGATGGGAGACCACGGATGAACAACTTACCGGTAGTACGCTCCCCGTGGCGAATTGCGATCCTGATTATCGGCTTTACCTTCCTGTATGCGCCAATGCTGATGCTGGTGATCTACTCGTTCAACAGCTCTAAGCTGGTCACCGTCTGGGCGGGCTGGTCCACGCGCTGGTACAGCGAGCTGTTCCACGATGATGCGATGATGAGCGCGGTGGGGCTGAGCCTGACCATTGCGGCGCTGGCGGCGACGATGGCCTGCGTGCTGGGCACTATCGCCGCGCTGGTGATGGTGCGCTTTGGCCGTTTCCGCGGGGCGAATGGTTTCGCGTTTATGATCACCGCCCCGCTGGTTATGCCGGACGTCATCACCGGCCTGTCGCTACTGCTGCTGTTTGTCGCGCTGGCGCACGCCATCGGCTGGCCAGCGGATCGCGGGATGCTCACCATCTGGCTGGCACATGTCACCTTCTGTACGGCGTATGTGGCGGTGGTGATCTCCTCGCGGCTGCGCGAGCTGGATCGCTCCATTGAAGAGGCGGCGATGGATCTCGGCGCAACGCCGCTGAAGGTCTTTTTCATCATCACGCTGCCGATGATTATGCCGGCGGTGATCTCCGGCTGGCTGCTGGCGTTCACGCTCTCGCTCGACGATCTGGTTATCGCCAGCTTTGTGTCGGGACCGGGCGCGACGACGCTGCCGATGCTGGTCTTCTCCAGCGTGCGGATGGGGGTGAATCCGGAGATCAACGCCCTGGCGTCCATCATCCTTGGCGTGGTCGGAATTGTCGGATTTATCGCCTGGTATTTGATGGCGCGCGCGGAAAAACAGCGTGTGCGCGATATCCAGCGTGCAAGACGCGGCTGAAGGAATTACTATTTCCAGTGATGTGCCGCGTATGACGCGGCACTGTTTTTCAGGGAAGTAAAAACATTGGGATTCTTACAAAAAACACGTCATTCGCACGCTCGTCCGAACGTCCCTGCACTGGTGCAGGTGGCGGCGCTCGCCATTATTATGATCCGCTGCCTGGATGTGCTGATGATAATGAACACGCTGGGTCCGCGCGGAATGGGGGAATTTATTCACCGCAGCGCGCAGACGTGGAATCTGACGCTGGTGTTTCTCAGCAGCCTGATGCTGGTGTTTATTGAGATCTACTGTGCGTTCTCGCTGGTGAAAGGACGTAACTGGGCGCGCTGGGTGTATCTGCTTACGCAGATCACCGCCGCAGGCTACCTGTGGGCCGCCTCGCTGGGCTATGGCTATCCGGAGCTGTTCAGCATACCCGGTGAGTCGCGACGCGAGATTTTCCATTCACTGGTGATGCAAAAACTGCCGGATATGCTGGTGCTCTGCCTGCTTTATCTCCCGGCTTCCAGTCGGCGGTTCTTCCGCCTGCAATAATGTGTATAATCGCAGCCCTCGTGTTTCTTAAGGTTTTCATATGCAGTGCGCACTCTATGACGCCGGACGCTGCCGCTCCTGTCAGTGGATAGAACAGCCGGTCTCTCAACAACTCACCGCCAAAATGGCCGACCTGCAACAGCTGCTGACAGCACATGCGGTGGGCGAGTGGTGCGCACCCGTCAGTGGCCCGGAACAGGGCTTTCGCAATAAAGCCAAAATGGTGGTCAGCGGCAGCGTTGAAAAGCCGCTGCTGGGGATGCTGCACCGCGACGGCACCCCGGAAGATTTAACCGACTGCCCGCTATATCCCGCCTCGTTTGAGCCGGTGTTTAGCGCGCTGAAACCGTTTATCGCCCGGGCGGGGTTAACGCCCTATAACGTTGCCCGCAGGCGCGGCGAGCTGAAATACCTTTTGCTGACCGAAAGCCAGATCGACGGCGGGATGATGCTGCGCTTTGTGCTGCGTTCGGAAAACAAGCTGGAGCAGCTGCGCGCGGCGCTTCCGGGGTTGCAGGAACAGCTTCCGCAGCTCAAGGTTATCACCGCGAATATTCAGCCGGTGCATATGGCGATCATGGAAGGGGAGAAAGAGATTTTCTTCACCGAACAGCATGCGCTGGCGGAGAGCTTTAACGGCGTGCCGCTGTGGATCCGTCCGCAAAGCTTCTTTCAGACTAACCCCACCGTCGCCAGCGCGCTGTACGCCACCGCGCGCGACTGGGTGCGTGCGTTACAGGTTCATCACATGTGGGATCTGTTCTGCGGCGTCGGCGGCTTTGGCCTGCACTGTGCCACGCCAGACATGCAGCTCACCGGCATTGAGATCTCCGCCGAAGCGATTGCCTGCGCGAAGCAGTCCGCCGCGGAGCTGGGGCTGACGAATCTGCACTTCCAGGCGCTGGACTCGACCCGGTTCGCCACCGGACAGGGCAACGTGCCGGAGCTGGTGCTGGTGAACCCGCCGCGCCGGGGTATCGGCCAGGCGCTCTGCGACTACCTGAGCCAGATGGCGCCGGAGTACATTGTCTACTCCAGCTGTAACGCGCAGACCATGGCGAAGGATATCGCTCATCTACCGGGCTACCGCATTGAACGCGTGCAGCTTTTCGATATGTTCCCGCATACCGCCCATTATGAAGTGTTGACGTTGTTAACCAAAGCGCAGGCCAGGTAAGGCGAAGCCGCCACCCGGCATAAACCCCGCACAATGTTCAACAAAATGTGAACTCTTCCCCCGCTCGAAATCAGGTAAGCTTACGTCATAACAAATGATTGAAGGCTTACCCATGAAGCAGATCCTGCTGGTAGAAGACGACCACGATATCGCGGCACTCCTGCGTCTTAATCTGGAAGATGAAGGCTACGCCATTACCCACGAGCCCGACGGGGGCAACGCCTTACAGCGTCTTGAAACACAGCCGTGGGACGCGGTGATCCTCGATCTGATGCTGCCGAATGTTGATGGTCTGGAGATTTGCCGCCGTATCCGCCAGATGACCCGCTACCTGCCCATTATCATCATTAGCGCCCGCAGCAGTGAAACTGACCGTATTACTGGCCTGGAAACAGGGGCGGATGATTATCTGGCAAAACCTTTCTCGGTGCAGGAGCTGATTGCCCGCATTAAGGCGCTGTTTCGCCGTCAGCAGGCGATGGGCCAGGCGCAGACGGACGGCATTATTCAGGCGCACGGACTGACTATCGATCCGCTGGCGCGCACCGTGCGCCTTAACGGCCAACACGTCGATCTCACCCCGCGCGAATTTGAACTGCTCTATTTCTTTGCCCGCCATCCCGGAGAGGTCTTTTCGCGGCTGGCACTGCTGGAGCAGGTATGGGGGTATCAGCACGAAGGCTACGAACACACCGTCAATACCCACATTAACCGCCTGCGCATTAAAATAGAGAAAGATGCCGCCGAGCCGGAGATCGTTCGCACCGTCTGGGGCAAAGGCTACAAATTTGCGGAGCAGAATCATGATGCGTCGCTTTAGCCTGAGCCAGCGCCTGACGCTGCTGTTTACGGCGTTACTGCTGCTCTGCGCCACCGTCGCCTGTGCGGTGCAGCTCTACAGTAGCATGCAGTACGGCAATGCGATGGTGCAGCGGCTCTCCGGCGGGCTGGCGCAGCAGATTGTGCAGCGGGAAGCGATTCTGGATGCGCAGGGCAGGGTGGATCGCAGCGCCTTAAAACCGCTGTTCGACCGGCTGATGACCTTTAATCCGAGCGTCGAGCTGTATGTTGTCTCGCCAGATGGCGATATCCTGGCCGATGCCGCCCCGCCGGGGCACATTCAGCGGCAAAAAATTGACCTTGCGCCGATACAGAATTTCCTCAGCGGGACGGTGATGCCGGTGTTTGGCGACGATCCCCGAAGCCATAATAAGAAAGTCTTCAGCGCCACCCCGCTGCGGCAGGACGGTGAGCTGAAGGGGTATCTGTACATTATTTTGCAGGGGGAGGAGTCCAACGCGCTGGCGGATATGGCCTGGCACAAAGCGCTCTGGAGTACGGCGCTGTGGTCGATGCTGCTGGTGGCGCTGTTTGGTCTGCTGGCGGGGTTGCTGCTCTGGTACTGGGTGACGCGCCCGGTTAAAGAGCTCACGCTGGACGTGGCCGGGCTGGAGCAGGACAGCATCAGCGCGATTAAGCAGCTGGCGGCCCAGCCGCTTGAGCCTGCCGGCCAGGATGAAGTGGCGATCCTGCGCAATACCTTTATCGAGCTGGCGCGCAAAATCACCTCTCAGTGGGATCGGCTGGCCGACAGCGACCGCCAGCGCCGGGAGTTTATCGCCAACATTTCGCACGACTTACGCACCCCGCTGACGTCGCTGCTGGGTTATCTGGAAACGCTGTCGCTGAAATCCGCAACGCTGTCGCCGCAGGAGCATCAGCAGTACCTCGCTACCGCGCTGCGTCAGGGGCAAAAGGTACGCCATCTGTCGCAGCAGCTGTTCGAGCTGGCGCGTCTTGAGCACGGCGGCATCAAGCCCCAGCGCGAGCGTTTTGCCATGGCTGAACTGATTTCCGACGTGGCGCAAAAGTTTGAACTCGCTGCCCGCACGCGTGAGTTAAATCTGCACATTGACGTCCCGGGTCCGCTGCCGCAGGTGTTGGCCGATGTTTCCATGATTGAACGGGTGGTGACGAATCTGCTGGATAATGCGATACGCCATACCCCAGCAGGTGGAGACATTCGTCTGGCGGTGTGGCAGGAGAACGACCGGTTACAGGTTGAAGTGGCCGACAGCGGAACGGGTGTTGATGCCGCATTACGGGACGATCTGTTCCAGCGTCCGTCAGCGTTAAATCCACAGGCCTCGCGGGAGCACCGGGGCGGGTTAGGGCTGTTAATCGTGAAAAGAATGCTGGAGCTGCACGGCGGGGGGATCAGGCTGATGGAGTCCGTGAGCGGGGCACGGTTCAGGTTCTTTGTGCCGCTTTAAGAAATTGCCGGGTGGCGGCTTCGCCTTACCCGGCCTACAGACCACCCCCGTAGGCCAGGTCACCCGGCAAAAAAGGTTATTGCGGGAACCACTGCTCGCTGATTTTCTGGTATGTGCCGTCAGCTTTGATCGCTTTCAGCGCGCCGTTCAGTTTCTCAAGCAGAGCCTTGTTATCCGGACGCACGGCAATACCGAGGCCAGTGCCGAAATACTGCGGATCGGTCACTTTCTCCGTCGCTGTACCCAGCTGCGGGTTGGTTTTCAGCCACTCATTCACGACCGCGGTGTCGCCAAATACGCCATCAATACGGCCATTTTTCAGGTCGATAATGGCGTTCTGGTAGCTGTCGTAGGCCACGGTTTTCACTTCAGGATGCTTGTCCTGGAGGTATTTCTGGTGCGTGGTGCCGTTCTCCATGCCGATGCGCTTGCCTTGCAGCTCGTCGAAAGATTTATAAGCCCCTTTCTTCGCAATCACCACCGCAGAGTTCGCGTAGTACGGGTCGGTGAACGCGACCTGCTTGCTGCGCTCTGGCGTGATGTCCATGCCGGAGATCACCGCGTCGTACTTTTTAAATTTCAGGGACGGGATCAGGCTGTCAAATGCGTGGTTAGTAAAGGTGCAGTCGGCCTGCATCTGCTTGCACAGCGCTTTCGCCAGGTCGATGTCGAAGCCGACGATCTGGTTGCTGGCATCCAGCGATTCAAACGGCGGATAGGTGGCAGAAACGCCGAAATTGATTTTATCGGCGGCGGATGCGCCAGCGGCGAAGGTTGCGAGTAATGCGGCCAGAACTAACTTTTTCATTGTAATGCTCCCGTCTGTCAATCTTGTCATTATGCGCCGTGTCTGCGGCATGGATGTACAATGCCACTCAATGAATTTATATGCAATAAATATGATTAAATATTATTTAATGCATAAAAAAATGCGGGTAACCCATCAGGTTACCCGCACTACGAAAACAGCTTTATGCATTAAGTCGATTAATTTCTGCGCTCAAACGCCAGCGCCTTACGCTCGATAAGACGCATCATCAGGGTCAGCAGACCGTTGACCACCAGATAGACCAGACCCGCCGCACCGAACACCATCACGTCGTAGGTGCGTCCGTACAGCAGCTGCCCGTGGCCCATCACTTCCATCAGGGTGATGGTGTAGGCCAGAGAGGTACTTTTGAACACCAGCACGACTTCGTTGGAATAGGAAGAGAGGGCGCGCTTAAAGGCATAAGGCAGCAGGATCGCCAGCGTATCCTTCTTGCTCATGCCCAGCGCCCCGCAGGACTGCCACTGGCCTTCCGGGATCGCGCGAATGGCGCCGTAGAACAGCTGCGTGGTATAGGCCGCGCTGTTCAGGGAGAGGGCAATCAGGGCGCAGAGCCATGGCTCAGAGAGCAGATGCCAGATAACCGGATATTCCTGTAACGACGGGAACTGGCCCGGGCCGTAGTAAATCAGGAAGATCTGCACCAGCAGCGGCGTTCCGGTGAAGAGCGTAATGTAGCCACGTACAATCCACACCAGCACCGGCGTTTTCAGCGTCAGGACGATGGTGAAGATCAGCGCCAGGATCAGCGCCACGATGATAGACGCGACGGTCAGCGTCAGGCTGGTGTGCAGCCCTTTCATCAGTTCGGGTAAATAATCCAGCATCAGCCTGGTCTCCGTTCAAAACGCGTTGCGCGCAGATCAATACGCTTCAGAACGTACTGGCTCAGCAACGTGATCACCAGGTAGATAGCCGCCGCGACGATGTACCAGGTAAACGGCTCCTGCGTACGGGTGGCGATACTTTTGGTTTGCAACATCAAATCGTTCACGCTGATCAGGCTCACCAGCGCGGTATCTTTCAGCAGTACCAGCCACTGGTTACCCAGCCCTGGCAGGGCATGACGCCACATCTGCGGCATCACCAGGCGGAAGAAGATCGCCGCTTTCGACAGACCCAGCGCCTGGCCGGATTCCCATTGACCCTGCGGTACCGCTTTCAGCGCGCCGCGCAGCGTTTGTGACGCATAGGCCGAATAGAGCAGGGAGAGCGCAATCACGCCGCACAGGAACGGGCTGACGTCGAAGTTCTCAATCTGCATCTGCACCGGGATCTGCGCAAAGCCGAGATTAATCGTGAAGCCGTCCGACAGCGTTAACAGCAGCTGTGAGGAGCCGAAATAGATAAACAGGACCACCAGAATTTCCGGCAGTCCACGCAGCACAGTCACCAGCGCTGAACCGAGCCATGCGACAGGGCGCCACTTAACGGACTCCCACACCGCAAAGAACATCGCCAGTACGAGGCCGATAATCAGTGCACAAACGGCAAGGCCGACGGTCATCCCGGCGGCGCTTGCTAAAGGAAAAATTTCATTCATCAGGAATTACTTCTGGAACCATTTTTTGTAGATGGTTTCGTAAGTGCCGTCTTTCTTCACTTTTTCCAGCGCAGCGTTGAATTTCTGCTGCAACTCGGTATTGCCCTGACGTACGGCAATACCCAGACCTGTACCGAAGTAGTCTTTATCGGTCACCTTGTCACCCACGGCGGCCAGCTTGTCGTTCGCTTTCAGCCATTCGGTCACGACAGCCGTGTCCCCGAACACCGCATCGATACGACCGTTTTGCAGGTCCAGCTTCGCATTCTGGTAGCTGTCATACGGCACGGTGGTGATTTCCGGATGCTTATCCATGATGAATTTCTGGTGCGTGGTGCCGTTCTGCACGCCGACTTTCTTGCCTTTCAGCAGGTCAACGGAGGCGTATTTACCTTTCTGACCGATGAACAGGGCCGAGTTGTCATAGTAAGGGGTGGTGAACAGAACCTGCTTTTCACGCTCCGGAGTGATGTCCATTCCGGCCATTACGGCGTCGATACGGCGGAACTTCAGGCTTGGGATCAGGCTGTCGAACGCCTGGTTGCTGAAGGTACAGGTCGCGTCGATTTCTTTACACAGGGCGTTTGCCAGGTCCACGTCGAAGCCAACAATCTTGTTGTTCGCATCAATGGATTCAAACGGAGGGTAGGACGCTTCAGTGGCGAAACGGATGGTCTGGGCTGCGGTAGCGGAAAGGCTGACGCTAGCAAGCAGCGCGGCAATCAATACTTTTTTCATTATAATTTCCCTAACACATTAGTGTGATAAGTAGTTTTTGAAGGCATCGGTTTGCGGGTTAGTGAAGCAGCTCGCGTCACCCTGCTCAACGATATACCCGTTTTCCATATAGACCACGCGGCTGGCGGTTTTGCGCGCCACTTCCACCTCGTGGGTCACGATGACCTGGGTAATGTTAGTTTCCGCCAGCTCACGAATGATGCTCACGATCTGGGCGGTAATTTCCGGGTCCAGCGCCGCGGTCGGCTCGTCAAACAGCAGCACCGCAGGCTCCATCATCAGCGCACGGGCGATCGCCACACGCTGTTGCTGACCACCAGAAAGATGTAAAGGATACCGGTCGCTGTACGGTTTCAGACGCAGACGTTCCAGCAGCTTTTCCGCACGCGCCATCGCCTGGTCTTTGCTTAAGCCAAGCACGCGGCACGGGGCTTCAATCAGGTTTTGCACCACCGTCAGATGCGGCCAGAGATTGTATTGCTGGAAAACCATGCCCACGTTTTGACGCAGTTCACGAATCGCTTTATCAGACGGGGTTTTCGCGAAGTCAAAATGGTTACCGGCGATGGCCAGCGTCCCCGAACGGGGCATTTCAAGCAGATTAAGAACACGCAGAAGGGAGCTTTTTCCCGCGCCGCTTGGGCCGAGCAAAACCAGCGTTTCGCCCTCCGGGCAACTCAGCGTAATGTCGAACAGCGCCTGGTGTGCGCCGTAGAAGCAGTTAATGCCGTTTAGTTTAATACTCATCGGGGCAGTCTTTACTCATCCAG
The DNA here is from genome assembly GCF_000534535.1 of Enterobacter sp. MGH 33. NCBI lineage: Bacteria > Pseudomonadati > Pseudomonadota > Gammaproteobacteria > Enterobacterales > Enterobacteriaceae > Enterobacter > Enterobacter sp. MGH 33. The sequence continues at coordinate 1,857,403 of NZ_KI973212.1, forward strand.
GCAATCTATAGCAATTGAGGCCGCAGATAGTACCGTTGACAGAATAGTTATGCAATATTTCTGCGTTAAAAGTTAAATATAACCCGTATTTACTCTTAAACATAGCACAAAATAGCGACGGGAATGGGGGGCGAGTATAAATGTCGGCATTCCGCAGGAAATGCCGGACATTTTACGGGGTTAACGTTTATTTAACGGAGGCGTTAGCGGTTCTCAATCGACTGGCGAAGGGTGCCCGCCGGGGCATGAACGCTGCCGCCAATGTAGCGCACATCGTCTATTGCCCAGCACTGGCCTTCACGGATCATCAGCACCTCATCCTGCCATGTTTGCGTCCCCTGGGTGAGCTTCACGCGCAGGGGAATATTGCGTGCGTCGGTATTCGGTATGGTGGACGCGCTGGCAACGTCGGCGCTGTCCGGCAGCGTGGCGCGGCTGGAGAACGGATCGGATGACAGCAGGGCGTTGTGCTGCGGATCGCGCGAAGCGTCGGTGAGCAGTTTCGCCAGATTATCGCTCAGGTACGGGCGCAGGGCGGTCAGGTCATTACCGCGATGCTGAATACGGTAATCATAAAATTGTTGCGCCACGGCATCCGGGCCACCCTCAATACAAGGGCCGCTGCGGGTTCCGATATCCTTAAAGGCTGGCGTGACCGGCGTTGTGCAGGCGCTGAGCACCAGCGCGCATGGCACTAAAAGCGTTAAAGCAGAGTAGCGCATGTTGATTTCCTTATTTATTAACTATCCTTTCAATCATAGCGTAACGAACCGATAATGCTGTCGCTAACGCATTGAACGCTAAAGAAGGAGAGAAAGTATGCAATTTTCAACAACGCCAACCCTGGAAGGTCAACCGATTACCGAGTACTGCGGCGTGGTCACCGGTGAGGCGATTCTCGGCGCAAACATTTTCCGCGATTTCTTTGCCGGCATTCGGGATATCGTCGGGGGTCGTTCCGGCGCGTACGAGAAAGAGCTGCGTAAGGCGCGCGAGATTGCTTTTAAGGAGCTGGGCGAGCAGGCCAAAGCGCTGGGCGCGGATGCGGTGGTGGGCATTGATATCGACTACGAAACGGTCGGGAAAGATGCCAGCATGCTGATGGTGAGCGTAAGCGGCACGGCGGTGAAGACCCGTCGATGAAGCGTTCGCTCTCAACCCTCCTGCTGGCGATGTTGCTGGCAGGATGCGCCTCGGAAGAGGGCATTGTTGATAAAGGCGCGTACGAGCTGGATACGCGCCATCAGGCGCAGGCGGCCTACCCGCGTATAAAGGTGCTGGTTATTCACTACACCGCCGATGATTTCGACACCTCGCTTGCGACCCTGACCGATAAAAACGTCAGCTCTCACTATCTCATCCCCGCAAAGCCGCCAGCTCCGCAGGGCAAACCGCGTATCTGGCAGCTGGTCCCGGAGAGCGAACTGGCCTGGCATGCGGGCATCAGCTTCTGGCGTGGCACCAACCGCATAAATGATACCTCCGTCGGCATTGAGCTGGAAAACCGCGGCTGGCGGAAAACCGATGGCGTGAAAACCTTTACCCCCTTCGAACCGGGGCAAATTGCGGCGCTGATCCCGCTTGCCAGAGATATCATCGCCCGCTACGACATTAAACCGCAGAACGTGGTGGCACACTCGGATATCGCCCCGCAGCGTAAAGACGATCCTGGCCCGCTGTTTCCGTGGCGCGAACTGGCGCAGCAGGGTATCGGAGCCTGGCCCGATCCGGGGCGCGTGAATTTTTATATCAACGGGCGACCGCATTATCAGCAGGTTGATACCGCAGCACTGCTCGATTTGCTGGCGCGCTACGGTTACGAGGTGCCAGAAAACAGTACGCCCGAACAGCAAAAACGCATCATCATGGTTTTCCAGATGCATTTCCGTCCGCAGTTATGGAATGGCGTAGCGGATGTGGAAACCATGGCGATTGCCGAAGCACTTTTAGAGAAATACGGGCAGGGGTAAACCTTCGGACTACCCCCGAATGAGTATATTTTCGTAAGTTCCTATCAGATTAATCCTAAGTACAAACTCATTTCATTTTTAGTTAATTGACTTAAAATTATCCGGATTTAAGATGGACACATAGCGCGCTAAGTAATTTGGCGAATTAATAAAAAGCTTCACTCTTTTTTTGTTTATTCTTGACGTTTTCATCAGGAAAAATATTTATGGCTCGGTAACAACACCGTGGCCATTCTTTTTAAAAATCACATCTTAAATCGGGTATAACAATGTTAAGCATCTATGGAAAAAAATTACGTCCGCAACATGAAATGGAAAAGATCATTTCTGCAACCTCAGGCGTTGAAGAAAGAACGTTAAAAAAATGGCAGAAAATTTCCACCTCTGATTCCGGCTATATTCATATTATCGTCAGCGGTGAAGTCGAATTTCGACGTGAATCTGACGAACTGTGCATGTTCACCGTCACCGGGCAATGCATTTTCGGCCTGTCGTCAATGTATTACAACGCCACCCATATGTACGGCCTTGTTCGGACGAATACGGTTGTTCGCTCGATCAAGAAAGAGGTCTTCGCCCAGCTGATGACCGAAAAAAATCTGTGGCCAGAACTGACCAAAGTCCTTTCCTGGTACATCTGCATGCTGAGCAAACGTGATGATGTTCTGGTTGCCCGCAGTGCGTATTCCGTTGTCCGCGAATTTTTATATGAGATTAACGACCTGATTGTTCAACAACAGCGTGATATTAACGTTTATGATTACATTCAGGAATACACTAACCTGGCACGTAGCACTATTATTAAAATCCTCTCCGATCTGAAAAAGGGTCAATATATTGTGGTGGAAAAAGGTCGACTGCTTAACCTTACCGCACTGCCTGAAAAATATTAATACCTGCTCCCGCCGTCTCCTTTTTCACTGAAAGGAGAACGGCTATTTCCACTGTTTTTTACACTGGCTTGTGAATTATCCTGCGTTTCGTCAACCGGCGGCGCGGGAATTTTTCCTTGAGAATAATCCTGCTCCTGCTCTTTTAGCGCCTGCTTAAATAATTCTGTTAATGATGACTCTTCACTGCCCGTGCTGGCGGGAGCGTTATCGTGCTCATGCGCTTCGGTCCCGGGTAAGGTATCCCGCGAGGCGTCGTGTGGCACCGCGCCGTCGGGCGCCTGCTGCCAGTCGCCGTCATCACTGTTGATCGGCAGATCCTGCATCGATGGAACATCAACTGGCACTGGCGCAGCTTTAGGCTGCGGATGCGGGAACGGTTTACTCACGTACACGTAATGCATATCCGAAAGCTGCGTTTCCGGTTTCGCAACGCTGGCGTTGACCGGTTCAGGCGCCGGGTGGTGCAGGTTCCAGTAGACGTGCATATACAGGCCGACAACCAGCATGACGCAAAGCCCGACCAGCCATAACGCTGTTTTGCCGAATACGTTTTTCAGGCTGGGGAGACGGTACGAAAACCAGACCGCTTCCCCGGTTGTATAGCTGCGCTGGGCCGCAAGACAGATGGTCGACATTAGGCTTTCTTCTCCTGCATTTTCGCGTCCGGGGTGGTGCGGGTGGCCTGAATCAGTACGCCCGGCGTGCTGTTGGTCACGCGCATCAGCTGCATCAGCGTATCTTCCCCGGGGATACCATCCACGTGCAGATGCATTTTTTGCTGGAATTCGCGGGTGCGTTTCATCATCTCTGTGGTCCAGATCCGGGCATGTGTTTCGGGCTGGCTCAGCGCCAGGCTTAATTGCTGATCCAGCCAGGCCATATCTTTGCTGTCGCTGGCCGCGCCGATCGCGTCTTTACCTTCCGGTGTCAGGCGGTGCAGCTGGGTGAAGTTGCCGGTCGCGTGCAGGTTAAACCAGCTGCGGCTCACCTGCCAGGTCCGGTTATTCATTAACAGGTCAATGGACGTGTCCCCGACCCTGGCGACCACCGCATAGTTAAGATGGCCGCTGGTTTTCAGTTCACTGACCCACGGATACCCTTCCTGCGCCAGCGTCTCCGGCGACGCGTTCCCCTGTTTACACATCAGGTTTACTTTGGCGGCGTTCTGGCACAGCGCATCTTCGGCCGAGGCGTCATACCCCCACATGAGATACAACTGATGCATCGCATCCGGCTGATTAACTATTTCGTTGTCGATAACCGGCACTACGGGCGCTTCGATTTTTAGCGATTGCTGTTTCCAGCTGACGGGCACCGGCAGCTGGATCGGCAGGCGTGCGCCGATCGATGAGGTCAAATACCAGCCGCAGGCGGCAAACAGCACGGACGCAAACAGCCCCACGGTCGCCAGGCGCTTACCGTGTTTTTGGGCGGGCAGGATCTCTCCCGCCGCAAGACGTAAATGACGTGGGCTGACCTGGGCCACGCGTTCCGTCCAGGCGGCGAGCATTGACAGGTGCGCCAGCGCGTTCAGTTTGCTGAAGTTGCCTTTGGTTAGCGTGTGCATTTTGCGCACGCGGGCAGGCGGCAACGGCGAGTTTTCGCAGCCGTGTTCTTCGCACTGGGCCTGAACATAGCTCAGGTATTCACGGCAGGTCAGGGGGCGCAGGGCATGATGCGTGTGCGTATATTCGCGCAGTTCAGGTTGCTTTAGCAGGATCTCCTGATCCGCAGTGCCCGTCAGTACCACGGCTAGCCGGAAGTTCAGCTCCTGGGCGCGCGTAAGCAGCGTTCCCAGGACTTCACGGCAGCTCTCCTTCATGGCTTCGGAATGGGCGATCGTCACTACTCTGGATTTCGCTTTCCCCTCCTGCCACTGGCGCAGGACGGCATCCACCGCCTGCATGCGATCTTTAATCGCTTTCGTTCCCGGGTTGAGTTTGTACAGCAGGCTACTGGCACTCAGTTTGGGAAACGCGTTGATGGCAAGAACGGTATGGTTGCTGGCTTTAAGCGCGTCGATGAACTGACCCAGAAGCGGAGCGTCGTCGCAAAAAAGCCCGATAATTCCCGCCAGCTGGGTTTTCTCTTTCAGCAGGTTGAACACGTCCTGATGATAAGGCACCAGAAAATCACCGGATAAACGAGTGATTGTCCTGAATGGCGGATTGTTAAAATTAAAGTGGCTCTGATACATAACGACTTACCGTCTCTGATTAGGAATAGCAACAGCAGCAGAAAGTAAGGTAATGCCCCTGAGCGGTCAATTTGCAGACAGAGTAAAAATATCCAGCCGGCTGCGCCTAACATCTGGAATTTATACGGTCAATATTTTTCTTTATGAAAGTTGGTGGCGAAGTCAGTGGTCGCGTTTGCAGCAGCTTATTACTATTTTCCTCCATATTGGCGCAGTATGACGCTGCTTATTTTTGCTTTGCTATAGGCCGGATAAAAAATGAGGTTCTCATTTCTGTCACGGTGGATAACGCCTTGTATTACGTTTTTGCTGCTCATTTTTTGCGGCCAGCAAGGCTATCTCACCTTTAAAGATTATAAAAAAGTTACGAATAAGTTTGCTAATTCTGACCTACAGCCGCTGAAAAAACCGCGCGAAGACAAACCCTTCACGCTTTTTACGGCTGCCGTCCGTCAGGAGAACTTATCGGCTGCGGCAAAACCCCCGCTGGCGGCGGAGATTGAAGGCATTGTGCGCAGTGATGACGCCTGGCTCTCCTTCGCTGTCATCAAAACCCCGGGCGGCCAGCGAAGCTACCGCGAGGGTGAACCGCTCGCCGGGTTTAACGACGCATTTATTCAGGAAATAAACAAAGATAATGTGGTGGTTAATTATGAAGGTGCTACGCAGGTACTGGCGTTAAATAAACCGGACTATTTTAAGGGGGGCGTGGAGAGCGGCCCGGTTACAAAAACGACGAAAGATGCTGGCGCAGAGAGTGTGCATCTTGATGATTATCTGGTGTTAAAACCCATCATTGAAAAAGGCCGGCTGGAAGGCTACTGGATAAACCCAAGGAATGCCTCCGCCTTTTACAGTCAGTCAGGTCTGGAAAAAGGCGATGTGGCGATTCAGGTTAACTCTGTCGATATGACCGATGAAGCAAAAGCGAAAAGCATTATTGCCAACTGGTCGAAAATGAAAGAAGCGGAGGTCATCGTACGACGTCACGCTCACCTTGAAAATATTCGGGTTAATGTTCTAAACAATTAATAAGTGTGCAGACATGAAAAAATTTCCCTGGGCGTGCGTGGCACTGACCGCATTGTCGTTATATTCCAGTTCGCTGCTTGCAGCTAACTTTAGCGCAAGTTTTAAAAATACTGATATTCGCGAGTTTATCGATACGGTAGGTCGCAATCTCAACAAAACTATTCTGGTCGATCCGTCCGTCCAGGGAACCGTCTCGGTCAGAACCTACAACGTGCTGACGGAGGATGAGTATTACCAGTTCTTCCTGAGCGTGCTGGATCTCTACGGCCTGTCGGTGATCCCGATGGACAACGGAATGGTCAAAGTGGTGCGCTCAAGCGTAGCGCGTACCGCCGGTGCGCCGCTGGCAGACAGCAAAAACCCGGGCAAAGGTGACGAGATTATCACCCGCGTGGTGCGCATGGAAAACGTACCCGTTCGCGAGCTGGCCCCGCTGCTGCGCCAGCTCAACGATGCCACCGGCATCGGGAATGTGGTCCACTTTGAGCCGTCCAACGTCCTGCTGTTAACCGGTAAAGCCTCGGTGGTGAATCGACTGGTGGATCTGGTGCAGCGCGTCGATAAAGACGGTATTCAGCGCCGCGAAATCGTCCCGCTACGCTTTGCCTCTGCCAAAGAGCTTTCGGATATGTTGAACAACCTCAACAACGAAGAGCAGAAAGGGCAGAACGCGCCGCAGCTGGCGACCAAGGTGGTGGCGGATGACGAAACCAATAGTCTGGTGATCAGCGGCTCGGAAGATGCGCGGGCGCGTACCCGTTCCCTTATCCATCAGCTGGATCGCGAGCAGAATAACGAGGGGAACACCCGCGTCTTCTACCTCAAATATGCCAGCGCCACCAAAGTGGTACCGGTGCTGACGGGGATTGGCGAGCAGCTGAAAGACAAGCCGGGCGCGGCCAAAGCGAAAACCGCGAGCGCCTCAACCGACCTGAATATTACCGCCGACGAGTCGACCAACTCCCTGGTGATCACCGCGCAGCCTAACGTGATGAACTCCCTGGAGAAGGTGATCGACAAGCTGGATATTCGCCGTCCGCAGGTGCTGGTGGAAGCGATCATTGCCGAAGTGCAGGACGGCAACGGCCTGGATCTTGGCGTGCAGTGGACCAGCAAGCACGGCGGCGTGCAGTTTGGCGCTACCGGCCTGCCAATCAGCCAGATTAAAAATGGCACCATGAAAGGGGCGAGCTTCACGGGCCTTGCGACCGGCTTCTTTAACGGTGATTTCGGTGCGCTGGTGACCGCGCTCTCCACCGACGGTAAAAACGACATCCTCTCCACGCCAAGCGTGGTCACGCTGGATAATAAAGAAGCGTCGTTCAACGTCGGTCAGGATGTGCCGGTGCTTTCCGGTTCGCAAACCACCAGCGGCGACAACGTCTTTAACTCGGTTGAGCGTAAAACCGTGGGGACCAAGCTGAAGATTGTGCCGCAAATCAACGATGGCGACATGATCCACCTGAAGATTGAGCAGGAAGTATCCAGCGTCGACAACAGCGCAACGGAAGATTCCAGCCTCGGCCCAACCTTCAACACGCGCACGATCAATAACGAAGTGATGGTCCACAGTGGCCAGACGGTGGTGCTCGGCGGCCTGATGGAAAATGTGACCAAACAGTCGGTCTCCAAAGTGCCGCTGCTCGGCGATATCCCGCTGGTCGGGCAGCTGTTCCGCTACACCTCGCAGGATACTTCCAAACGCAACCTGATGGTGTTTATTCATACCACCGTCCTGCGTGACGACGACAACTACAGCGCAGCCTCGAAAGAGAAATATGATCAGATCCGGGTGCGCCAGATGCAGCGCGTGGAAGAGAAAAAGCTCGGTATTGTCGAGCCGAGCGACAACGCCGTACTGCCAGCGTTTCCTGCCGCCAGCACTGCACCCGTGAAAACCCACGCGGCACGCAATCCGTTTAAAGAGTAAGGCGGAGGGGAAACGTGGACGAACTGACTAAAACCCTGTGTAGCAGCAACTACGCAAAAGAAAACGGCGTTCTGCTTTACAACAATGACGTCTATATCCGTGAGGACACCCCGGCGTTAGCGCTGCTGGAGGTGCGCCGGGTGCTGGGATGCGCGTTTGTCCCGGTTACCCTGGCGCCGGAAGCGTTTGACGAGATGCTGGCCAAAATCTGGCAGCAGAGCAGCGGCGTGTCGCAGCAGCTGGTGGACGACATGGACGCGGATATCGATCTGATGGCGTTAACCGAGGAGATTCCGGATAACGAAGATCTGCTCGATAACGATGAAAACTCGCCGGTGATCCGCCTGATCAACGCCATTCTCGGCGAGGCGGTGAAGGACGGCGCGTCGGATATTCATATCGAAACCTTCGAGCGCACCCTGAGCATACGCTTTCGCGTTGACGGCGTGCTGCGCCCGGTGCTGCAACCGGCGCGTAAGCTCGCCCCGCTGCTGGTGTCGCGTATCAAGGTGATGTCGAAACTCGACATCGCCGAGAAACGCCTCCCGCAGGATGGCCGTATCTCCCTGCGCATCGGTCGCAAGGCCATCGACGTGCGCGTCTCGACCATTCCGTCCCAGTACGGCGAGCGCGTGGTGATGCGCCTGCTCGATAAAAGCAATCTCAAGCCCGACATCAACAAGCTGGGGCTGATTGATGAAGAGCTGGAGAAGCTGAAAGGGCTGATCGACCGCCCGCACGGGATCATCCTCGTTACCGGCCCGACGGGTTCCGGTAAAAGTACCACGCTGTACGCCATTCTTTCGGCGCTGAACGGCCACGAACGCAACATTCTGACCGTGGAAGATCCGATTGAGTACGAGCTGGAAGGGGTGGGGCAGACGCAGGTTAACCCGCGCGTGGACATGACCTTTGCCCGCGGGCTGCGCGCCATTCTGCGTCAGGACCCGGACGTGGTGATGATCGGGGAAATTCGCGACGGTGAGACCGCCCAGATTGCGGTGCAGGCGTCGCTGACCGGTCACCTGGTGATGTCGACGCTGCACACCAACAGTGCCGCAGGGGCGATAACCCGTCTGCGGGATATGGGGCTGGAGTCCTTCTTAATCGGTTCATCTCTGCTCGGTGTCATTGCCCAGCGTCTGGTGCGTCGGCTGTGTACGCACTGCCGGACCACCAGTCCGCTGGACGCCAATGAAAAAGCGCTGTTCAGCTTTATGGCCGCGCCGCCAGACGCGATTTACCGCGCGGTGGGGTGCGAACACTGCCGTCAGAGCGGCTATCAGGGCCGCGCCGGTATCCATGAATTCCTGGTGGTGGACAGCGCCATGCGTCGCGCCATCCATGAAGATAAGGACGAAATGTCCCTCGAAACGCAGCTTTTTAAGCATGCCTACAGCCTGCGTGAAAACGGGCTGCTGAAGGTGATCGGCGGCGTGACGTCTCTGGAAGAGGTCATGCGCGTCACCGCCGAACGTGGGGGGGATGCGTAATGGCTTTCTACGCCTGGACGGCAACGGATGCCGCGGGGAAAACACAGCGCGGGACGTTACAGACCGAGGGGCAGAAGCAGGTTCGCCAGTGGCTTCGCGAGCAAAAGCTGATGCCCGTCAGCATCACCGAAACCCGCGAAACGGCGGCTGGCGGGAAAGCGAAAACCGGGGTGAAGCTCTCTACTCCGGTGCTGTCGATGTTTACCCGTCAGCTTTCGACGCTGGTCAACGCCGCGCTGCCGCTGGAGAGCGCGCTGAAAGCGATCTCGAAGCAGACGGAAGACAAAAAGCTGGCGGCGATGGTGGTGGAGATCCGCGAGAAGGTGGTGGAAGGCCACACCCTGTTCGATGCCTTCAGCCAGTTTCCGCGCACCTTCGACAAGCTTTACTGCACGCTGGTGATGGCCGGGGAGAAAACCGGTCACCTGGGCGACGTGCTGGAAAAGCTGGCGGAGTACAACGAGCAGCGCCAGAAGATGAAAAGCAAGCTGACGCAGGCAATGGTCTACCCGATAACCCTCACCGTGGTCGCCATCGCGGTCATCAGCATCCTGCTGGTGGCGGTGGTGCCGCAGGTGATCGAGCAGTTTACCCACATGAAGCAGCAGCTGCCGATCACCACCCGGACGCTGATTGCGGTAAGTGATTTCCTGCAAGCCTGGGGCATTTATATTGTGGGCATTCTGGGGGGCGGCTTTATCGGCTTCAAAACCTGGCTGAGGAATGCCAAAAACCGTTTTCGCTGGCACAGCTGGCTGGTGAACGGCTCGCCGATTAAAAAGCTGGTCTGCGCCATCAACAGTGCCCGCTATATCCGTACCCTGAGCATTTTGCAGGCCAGTAGCGTGCCGCTGCTGGAGGGAATGTATATCGCGATGGACGGTATTGAAAACCGCTATGCCCGGCAGGTGCTGGAGCAGGCCGCCGACACCGTGCGCCAGGGGGCGTCGCTGTATGCGGCGCTGGAACAGGCGAAATTATTCCCGCCCACCATGCTGTATATGATTGCCTCCGGTGAAGAGAGCGGAGAATTAGGTAATTTAATGGATCGCGCGGCGGAAAATCAGGAATCGGCCTTACAACATCGAATTACATTAACGCTGTCGGTCTTTGAACCGGCGCTGGTGGTATCCATGGCGACGATTGTTTTATTCATCGTGCTGTCAATATTACAACCGCTTCTGCAACTTAATAATATGGTAGGTTAAATCATGGCTTTAAAACGTAAAAACCTGGCTCGCCAGGCGGGCTTTACATTGCTCGAATTAATGGTGGTCATTGTTATTCTCGGCGTACTGGCGAGTATGGTGGTGCCAAATTTAATGGGCAATAAGGAAAAAGCCGATACGCAAAAAGCAACCAGCGATATTGTCGCGCTCGAAGGCTCGCTGGATATGTACAAGCTGGATAACCACCGCTACCCGACCACAGAGCAGGGTTTGCAGGCGCTGGTGACCAAACCTGAAATCGCGCCAATCCCGAACGGCTACCGCACGGACGGCTATATCCGTCGCCTGCCGCAGGACCCCTGGGGCAATGATTATCTTCTGGTGAGCCCGGGTGAACACGGCGCGGTGGACGTCTTCTCAGCCGGTCCGGACGGCGAAGCCAATACCGCCGATGACATTACCAACTGGTCTCTCGATAAGAAAGAGAAATAATGAAAAATCAACGCGGCTTTACGTTGCTGGAAATTATTCTGGCGCTGGTGATATTTGCCAGCTGCGCCATGATGGTGGTGTCCACCATTCCTTCGCGCAGCGGCGCGGATATATTTGGCCAGCAATTAAAAGCGCTCGTTGATTATGGTTCAGACCGTGCGGTGATGGACGGAAATATTGTCGGGCTGGTGATCGCCACCGATAAATATCAGCTGGTGACGATCGCCGATAAAAATGGCGAGCGGCACTGGATGCCATTATCTGCCGGACGTATTACCACCAAAGGTGATTTTCCGGAAGAGATGCACGTGTCGCTTTCGCCGCAGCGCCTGGCCGCGACGGTGGCGTCCGAGCCGCAGGTGATCTTTCTACCGGACGGTGAAATCAGCCGCTTTACGCTGACGCTGCAAAGTTACGACAAACAGCACCATTTCCGCGTGGTGTCGCACGGTGCGGCGCCGGTATCGGTAGAAAACGATGGCTAACGGCAACAAAAAGCAAAAGGGGATGACGCTGCTGGAGGTGATGGTCGCTCTGGTGATTTTCTCCACCGCCGCGCTGGCACTGATGAACTCGGTCTCCCTGAACGTGCGTTTTACCCATGGCCTGGCCGATACCTTGCAGGCCAGTTGGGTGGCGGAAAATCAGCTGGCGGAAGCACAGCTCACCCGAACCGACTTCCCGGATGCTGAACAGCAGGGGACGGAAATCATGGGCGGGCGCAGCTGGAACTGGCGTAAGCAGCGGGTGAAAACCGCCGACAACGTCTGGGCGAATACCCTACGCGTATATGCGGAAAGCGATGAGAGCCAGCCGGTTATCTCCCTGCGCATCATTCCGCCGGGAGAGAGCAAGTGAAGAAAACGCGACGCCAGCGCGGATTTACCCTGCTGGAGATCATGATTGCGCTGACTATCTTCGCGGTGATCAGCACCCTGGCCTGGCAAATTCTGGACGGCGCGATGCGTACCAGCTCGGCCACCGATGCCAGCGCCGCAAAGCTCAACCAGCTTCAGCGCGCCTGGAGTCTGATGGAGCGTGATTTTTTCCAGCTTCAGGCGCGCGCCCCGCGTAATGAGCCGGAGCTGTTTCGTCAGGAGGGCGATGCTCTTGAACTGACCACCCTGAATGGCGTGAGCGGAACGGTCCAGCTGGAGCGCGTGCGCTGGCGGCTGGAAGAGGGGCGTTTGTATCGCGACGTCTGGCCGGTCATTGACGGCCCGGCGGACGTTAAGCCTGACGAGGTGCCGATTGTCAGCGGCGTAAAATCATTGCAGTGGCGGTTTTATCGTCAGGGCTGGCTGACCGCCTGGCACGACGCCGCCCATCTGCCGGACGGCGTGGAGGTTACGTTGACGATGGAAAGCGGGGATACCTGGCGCTGGGTGTTCACTACACCGGGTGATATGCCGGAGGTGGCCGCTGCCGCAGCGCCAGAGAAAGCCGCCGACGCGCCTGCGCCGACCCCGGACGCAGCCCCTGCGCCAGCGCCTTCGCCGGAGACCAGACCATGAAACGGATCCGTCAACAACAGGGCGTCGCCCTGCTGGTGGTGCTGATTTTGCTGGTGATGATGTCGGCGCTGGCCGCCAAAATCAGCCAGCAGTTCTGCCGTAATTTGCAGAAAACGCATTATCAGGTAAGCCAGCAGCAGCTGCGCTGGGCGATGCAGACCCAGGAAAAAGTGGTGAAGGACCGGTTACAGACCGACGCCAGCGGCGAGAGCAAGCCGCTGGCCCTGGACGGCGACTGGCATCAGCCGCTGGAGACGCAGGGTGAAGACTATACGGTCGTGAGCCAGGTGGAAGATGCGCAGGACTGCTTTAACGTCAATAACCTGTTGGCCGCCGACATCGCACCCCAGGGGCAAAGCGCTCCCGCGGTGGCGGAAACACCGCGTAAAGCGCGGATTGTTGAACAACTTCTGACGGAAAGCGGCCTCAGCCCGGGCACGGCGGAGGCGGTCTATTTCCAGCTGGTGGATTATCTCGATGGTGACAGCACCACGGCGAAGGAGGGGGCCGAAAGCGATGCGTGGGCTGGCGTCGTGCCCGCGCGGCAACCGGCAAATCAGATGATGCGCAGCATCGCGGAAATCAAACTGCTGCCGGCGTTCCCTGTTACGGCGTATCCGAAGGTGAGCAAGCTGTTATGCGCGCTGCCGGACGCTGCCAGCAAGGTCGATGTCAACACCCTGCAACCGGAACAGGCCGCCGTGCTGGCGGCCATGTTCCCCGGAAAACTGACGCGGGATGACGCCGTTCGCCTGCTGGATGCGCGTCCGGAATCGGGCTGGGAAAATATGGAAGCGTTCAGCAAAGCGCTGGAGCAGGCCTTCCCGCAGTTAAAAGACGATCTCCCGCAGGTGGCGGATCAATTTTCTATAAACAGCCGGTACTTCCGCGTGAATTACACCGGCAATACCGATGAATTAACGCTTCGCGTGGTCAGCCAGCTTCAGGTGAATAACGAAGCCGGTGAGATCGTGACGTGGCAGCGTCGTTACCGAATGATTGAATAAGCAAAGCAGAACGTTATGAAACAGGTACTTTTTGTTCGTCCCGACAGCCGCGAGGGCGGAAAAATAATGTGGTGTGAGTCCGGCAGCGAGCGCGTCGAGGTGGTCGACAGCCTGGAGATGCTGGCCGAACACCCCCTGGCTACGCGCGTTTGTCTCCTGTTGCCCGCCAGCGACATGATTTTCCGCCATTTTACGCTGCCGAAAAAGGTGGCTTCTCAGGCGATGGCCTTCTCGTGGATGGCGGAAGAGACGCTGATTGGCGACGTGGACAACCTCCACTGGACGGTACTCCACAAAAAAGGGGCCGACGTCGACGCCGTGGCCATTGACGCCGACCGCCTGCGCGCGGCATTAACCCGCTGTCAGGAGGCCGGATTAAACGTGATTCAGGCCCTGCCTGATGCCTGGCTGCTGCCCGTGACGACAGGGGGCAGCACGCTGGTCGCACAGGATGATAGCTACTGGCTGCGTTTATCGCCCCATGTGGCGGGTGAAATGGAGGCAACCCTGTTGCCGCTGTTAATGCAGAAAGCCGGGGTCGGGGAAGTGTGGTGTTACGGCGATGCGCCTGCGAAGGTGCACGTTGACGTGCAGCATGCCTGGCAGCATCCGCTGGCGCTGATCCAGCCGCAGTGGCAAACCTGCCGCGTTAACCTGCTTCACGGTGAATTCAGCCTTAAGGCCGGTAATGGGCGGGCGGCGAAAAGTATGAAAGCCGCGATGGTGGCGGCGGGCGTGCTGTCTGTTGCTCTGCTGCTGGGGCCACGCATTGCAATGGCCTGGATGCTTGTGCAGCAGGAAAATCGGGTGCAGGAGGAGATCGTCCAGGTTTATCAGCACCATTTCCCCAGCATGCGCCAGCAGACCAATATCAAATATCACTTTGGTCAAAGCCTGAAAAAACAGAGCAAGGGATTCTTTCTTCAGCTTGATGAGCTGGAGAAAGCCCGGCAGTCAGTCCCTGCGATGGAGATCGAGCTGCTGGAATACGATGCGCAGCAAAACACCCTGACGCTGAGCGTCAGCGCGCAAAACCAGCCCTCGTTGCAGGCGTTTGTTAACCAGACCAGTGAGAATTTTGATTTTACCTTACAGCCTGTTTCAACAACCGAACCGTATACCGCCATGATCGCAGGGAAACATAAATGAAAGAGCGAATCGCGCAGCTGAAGTCACGCTATCAGAATTACAGCACCCGGGAAAAAATTATTTTAAAAATATGTGCCGTTGCTATTGTGGGGGCAGCGGTGTATTACACAGGAGTGATCCCCCTGGATAATATGATTCAAAATAGTAAATCGACGCTTAAAAGACAAAAAGAGACCCTTAACTGGATGCGCAGTGAAATTGATAAAAATCATCTTCAGGTCCAGATAGTCAAAACGAATAATCCGCGTACGGTGGTCGAGAATAGCGCCCATGAGATTAACCTTTCACTGACGGATATGCGCCAGGAGGGGCAAACTTTATCGTTCGTGTTGAATCGGGTGAATGTGTATGAATTAAGAAGCTGGCTGCGTGAAATTAATCAGACCTCCGGCGTGAGACTGCAAAAAATAAACCTCACGCCGGTGGACCACCTCAGCGACGTGAAAGCGCAGGTGCAGCTCACCTGGTCAAAAAACGCATGAATACCTTTTCGCTGATGCGGGACGCCTTTCCGGTAGGGTTCCCGATAATGAGTGCGATCCTGGGCGGCATTGTGGGCAGTTTTCTTGGCGTTGTCGCCGAGCGCGTACCGGGGATGGTGATGGATGAGGAGGGGAGTGGCAATCTGCTCTTTCCGGCCTCGCACTGTCCGGTGTGCCAGCACGCACTTGCCGCGTGGGAAAACATCCCGCTGCTCAGCTGGCTGTTATTACGGGGACGCTGCCACCAGTGCGGCAGCGCGATCCCGCTGCGACTCTTTCTGGTCGAACTGATCTCCGCCTTGCTTTTTGGCATCACGGCCTGGTGCATGCCGGACGTTCAGGCGCTGTTCTCTTTGTGGTTACTGGCGGCTTTTTTACTGCCGCTGGCCATGATCGACTGGCAGCATCAGCTGCTTCCGGACTGCCTGACCCAGCCGCTGCTGTGGGCGGGGTTAGTGCTCCATGCGTTTGACCACACGTTGCCGCTACGCGATGCGCTGTTCGGCGCAGTGGCGGGCTATCTGTCGCTCTGGCTGCTCTACTGGGCTTTTCGTCTGATCACGGGACGAGAAGGTCTGGGTTACGGGGATTTTAAGCTACTGGCGGCGCTGGGCGCCTGGTGCGGCTGGCAGGCGTTGCCCTCCATTGAACTGGCGGCAGCGTTAAGCGGTATTGTCGGTTATTTCGCCGTAAATAATTTAAATAAAAATAACCTCACTATTTCTTTTGGTCCTTATCTCGCCTTTGCTGGAATAGGGGTGTTTATGAGCCAGCAATTTGCTTTCACATTTTAAATATACAGGTCAAGATTTTTTATAAATCTTTTTGATGGAGGAAGGGAAGGACGACCCTTTACGCTCAGTGTATCGTAAGAGATATAAGCTACAAGGAATTTGGGCTTGTATCTTTTAATGGAGGAATACAACGCAGCAACAATTTTTCTTGTTCACGACACTCACGTTGGTTAAATACGCATTACGCGAAACGCATCCATGATCTCACGGAAGACATGGGTTATTACGTTACGAATAAATTTATCAGGAAATAAAAATGAAATTTATGAAGCCAAAATATCTGGCGCTCTTTATTGCGGCGGCAACCAGCTCCGCATTTGCAGCAGCGCCAGGTGCACCGACGATCGGCTATGGCAATGACAAATTTGCCCTGGTGGAAGTGGATCAGGCTGCCCAGGATTATAACAATCTTGTCAAAGTGCATAACGATGGCGTGGATGTAAAAGTTGAGTGGAACGTCTGGAGTGGTGATGCGCCAACTTCTGCGAAAGTTCTGCTGGACGGACAGACCGTATGGACCGGCGCAGCCGGCGCGACGGGCTCTGCAACATTTAAAGTGAAAAAAGGCGGGCGTTATCAGGAGCAGGTTGAAGTCTGTAACGCCAGCGGCTGTGCGAAAAGCGCCAGCAAGCTGATTATTGTGGCAGACACCGACGGTAGCCACCTGCTGCCGCTGAATACGTCTCTCAAAGAGAATAACAAAGCGTTTGCGAAGCATACCGATAAAGTGGTTGCGGCCTACTTCCCGGAGTGGGGCGTTTATGACCGTAACTTCCCGGTTGATAAGATCCCTGCGGCAAACCTCAACCACATTCTGTACGGCTTCATTCCAATCTGTGGCGGTGACGGCATCAACGACGGCCTGAAAACCATTGAAGGCGGCAACAGCTTCCGCGTGCTCCAGAACGACTGTAAGGGCCGACCTGACTATACCGTGGCGATCCACGACCCATGGGCTGCGCTGCAAAAACCACAGGCTGGCGTCTCCGGCTGGGACGACCCGTATAAAGGTAACTTTGGCCAGCTGATGGCGCTGAAAAAAGCGCATCCGGACCTGAAAGTGCTGCCATCTATCGGCGGCTGGACGCTCTCCGATCCCTTCTTCCACATGGGTGACCCGGCTATCCGCGCACGCTTTGTCTCTTCTGTGAAAGAGTTCCTCCAGACCTGGAAATTCTTTGACGGCGTGGATATCGACTGGGAATTCCCTGGCGGCGGCGGTGTGAGCGAAAACCTGGGCAATCCGCAGCAGGATAAAGCGACCTATACCGCGCTGATGCACGACCTGCGCACCATGCTGAACGAGCTGTCTGCACAGACGGGCCGTACCTATGAACTGACCAGCGCCATCGGTGCAGGCCGCGATAAGATCGAAGACGTGGATTACACTGCCGCTCAGCAGTACCTCGACCACATCTTCCTGATGAGCTATGACTTCTACGGCGGCTGGAGCAACACCGTTCTCGGCCACCAGGCGGCGCTGCGCGCGCCAGCATGGCGTCCGGACACTGACTACACCACTGAAAATGGCGTTAACGCGCTGCTTTCCCAGGGCGTACAACCAGGCAAGATCGTGGTGGGTGCGGGCATGTATGGCCGCGGCTGGACCGGCGTGCATGGCTACACCGGCAACAATCCATTCACCGGCACCGCTACAGGTATGGTGAAAGGGACCTGGGAACCCGGCGTGGTTGACTATCGTCAGATCGTTAACGAATACAAAGGCAAACCAGGCTGGGAATACGGCTACGACGCTGATGCGGAAGCCCCTTACGTCTTCAACAAAACTACCGGCGACCTGATCACGTATGAAGATGCGCGTTCAACTACGGCGAAAGGTAAGTATGTTCTGGCGAATAAACTGGGTGGCCTGTTCGCATGGTCTATCGACTCTGACACCGGTGACATCCTGAACGCGATGAACGAAAGCCTGCTGGGCGGCGACGCTACGCCGGTTGATCCGGTGGTCACCAACCACGCGCCAATCGCGTCCTCTGCCGACCAGAACGTGTCTGGCCCGATAACCGTCACGCTCGATGGCTCTGCTTCAAGCGATCCTGATGGCGATGCGATTACCTACAAATGGACTCAGGTCTCTGGTCCGTCGGTCACCATCACCAATAGCACCAAAGCGAAAGCGACCTTTAACGTTGCCGCCGCGACGTCCGCCCAGACCATGGTGTTCCGCCTGACGGTGACCGATGCAAAAGGCCTGAGCAACGCGATTGATGTCCAGGTGGTGAACAAGGCGCCGAAAGCTAACCAGGCACCGGTTTTAAACCCAATGGAAGCGATCACGCTTGAATCAGGTGAAACCTATGCGCTGCATGCCCAGGCCGCGGATCCAGACGGAGATGCGTTGACCTACGCCTGGAGTGTACCAGCAGATATGCACGCTACCGGGACTGACTCCGCGAACGTGAACATCACTGCGCCGGAAGTGAGCTCGACGTCTACCTACACCCTGAGCGTGGTGGTGAGCGACGGTAAGACCAGCGTGCAGTCTAACGTCCAGGTCACCGTGAATCCGAAAGCGGCGCCTGCACCTGTGCCAGATGACGAAGACACTAACCCGGCGGATGACGTTACCCCTCCGGCTGATGATGTGACTCCACCGTCTGACAAAGGGAGCTGCGATGCACCTGTGGATGCTAACGCCAGCAAATATGCGGCGTGGGAATCCAGCAAAATCTACAACGGTGGCGATACCGTAAGCTTCGACCATCTGGTGTGGAAAGCGAAGTACTGGACTCAGGGCAATCAGCCTGGCTTCGGTGTGGATGCATGGGAGCTGGTAAGCAACGTGAAGATGAACTGGCGTTCTGACCTGGTCTACAACGGCGGCGACACCACCACCTATGAAGGAAACGTTTACCGTGCGAAATGGTGGACCCGTGGTGATAATCCAGCCAACAGCGACGTATGGGTAAAAGAAGGCGCATCAACAGACTGCAAATAATCTAACCCATTAATGACTCCCCCTTTTAGAGGGGGAGTGATTCAAAATTCATTTTACAGGATGTTGGTAAGGAGAAATAACCGAAACTGTCAGCAGGTAAAAATGAAAAAGTTGATTTTGTTGTTATTGATAATAAGCCAAAGCGCTCTGGCAAACTGTTGGAATAAAGCGGCGCATTATTATCATGTCGACCCTTATTTACTGTACGCGATAGCGAATGTGGAATCCGGAATGAACCCGTATGCGGTTGGGCAAAACCGCGATGGCACGCGGGATGTCGGGCTGATGCAAATCAACAGTTCGCATTTTACCGCGCTGGAAAGCAGAGGAATCGACGAATACCGGTTAATCACGGAGCCGTGTACCTCGATCATGGTCGGGGCTTCTATCCTTGCCGGGATGATCAGGGTGTATGGCTATAACTGGGAAGCCGTTGGCGCGTATAACGCCGGACTGAAAAAAGAAAATTATCCGCAGAGGATGAAATATGCCCATAAGGTCTGGGCCAAATATCAGCAACTGAAATTAGCAGCACGTTATTAACGTTTTTTATTTTTGAAGAATTCCTGAAGGTGTTCTTCGAAAAGTGAAAACAGCTGAATGTGGTTTATGTATTAACGGAGTAATACCTAAGCCGGGATTTTAACATTTAATTTTAAACGAACAGGAAAACTGAAATGAACAAAAGGACGTTACTGAGTGTACTCATTGCGGGAGCCTGCGTGGCGCCACTCATGGCTCAGGCTGCTAACCTGAAGGAGACCAGCAGTGAGCCGTACACCATCAAAGCCAGCGATCTGGCGAAGAAAGAGAAGGAACTGACGGACTTCCCGCTGATGGCTTCGGTTAAAGAAACCATCCAGACGCTGGATAACGCGCAGGTCGAACTGATTGAGCCAGGCCGGGCGGCGAACCCGGACAACGTTAAGCGCGTTGAAGGGATTGTGAAAGCCAGCGACTGGGAATATCTCTTCCCGCTGCGCGCGCAGGCCTATACCTACAGCAACTTCCTGAAAGCCGTGGGTAAATTCCCGGCGCTGTGTAAGACCTACAATGACGGTCGTGACAGCGACGCCATCTGCCGCAAAGAGCTGGCCACCATGTTTGCCCACTTTGCCCAGGAGACCGGCGGCCACGAAAGCTGGCGTCCGGAAGCCGAATGGCGTCAGGCGCTGGTCCACGTACGTGAAATGGGCTGGAGCGAAGGGCAGAAGGGCGGTTATAACGGCGAATGTAACCCGGACGTCTGGCAGGGGCAGACCTGGCCTTGCGGTAAAGATAAAGACGGCGATTTCCTGAGCTACTTCGGTCGTGGTGCGAAACAGTTGTCCTACAATTACAACTACGGTCCATTCTCTGAAGCGATGTACGGCGACGTGCGTACGCTGCTCGACAAACCTGAGCTGGTGGCGGACACCTGGCTGAACCTGGCGAGTGCGATCTTCTTCTTCGCCTATCCGCAGCCGCCAAAACCAAGCATGTTGCAGGTGATCGACGGTACATGGCAGCCGAACGATCACGATAAAGCCAACGGTCTGGTTCCGGGCTTTGGTGTGACCACCCAAATCATCAACGGCGGCGTTGAGTGCGGCGGCCCGACTGAAATTGCGCAGTCTCAAAACCGTATCAAGTACTACAAAGAGTTCGCGAACTACCTGAAAGTGCCTGTTCCGGCGAACGAAGTGTTGGGTTGCGCCAACATGAAGCAGTTCGACGAAGGTGGCGCAGGCGCCCTGAAGATTTACTGGGAACAGGACTGGGGATGGAGCGCGGATACTCCGGACGGCAAAACCTACTCTTGCCAGCTGGTGGGTTACCAGACCCCGTTCAGCGCATTTAAAGACGGTGACTACAGCAAGTGCGTGCAGCACTTCTTTAACGTGAAAATTGTTAACGACGAGGGTTCTTCCGAGACCCCGGACGAAACGCCGGTCACGCCAACACCGACGCCATCCGACGATGAAACGCCGGCACCAACCCCAACGCCGGATGAAACGCCGGTTGTGGTGAACCACGCGCCGGTTGCGCAGATTGCCGGTCCGATCGGTGCAGTGGAAGCGGGTGCGCAGGTTTCTCTGAGCGCCGAAGGCTCTACCGATCCAGATGGTAACACGCTGACGTATACCTGGCGTTCCCAGGATGGTCAGACTGTTACCGGTCAGGACAAAGCGGTTGTGACCTTTACAGCGCCAGAGTCTGCGACGGCGCAGCAGTATGAAGTGAGCCTGACCGTCAGCGATGGCGAACTGAGCAGCACCACGTCTTACCTGCTGAACGTGAAAGCGAAAGCGGCAACGCCATCCGGAGAAGATACGTCTTACCCGGCATGGAGCGCGAACAGCAAGTACAACGCCGGTGATATCGTGAACAACCACGGTAAACTGTTCCAGTGCAAACCGTTCCCGTACAGCGGCTGGTGTAACAATGCGCCGACGTACTATGAACCTGGCGCAGGTCTGGCATGGGCTGAAGCCTGGACGGCATTATAAACAGCAAACGGCAACCCCCAGGGTTGCCGTTTTAGTGTCTGCTCTTTCCCCTCACCCTAACCCTCTCCCCAGGGGGGCGAGGGGACAGTACGGTGCAGTTGTAGGCCCGGTAAGGCGCAGCCGCCACCGGGCAAAAGGCTAACGATGAAGTTTCCCGTGATCCCGTAACCACGCCGCCGTACGCACTATCCCTTCATCCAGCGATACAATCGGTTTATATCCCAGCTCGTTCTCCGCCCGCGAAATATCCAGCGTAAAATCAAAGTTGAGCTTCGACACACCGTAATGCGTCAGCGCAGGCTCTTTCGCCGATTTACTGCCAAAGCGTTCCATGCTGCGGGCGATCATGTCCAGCATCGGGTAGGGAACGGAACGGATCCGGCAGTCGATCTTTAACTCGTCAATCAGCCTTTGCACAATGCTGCGCAAGGTACAGGGTTCGCCGTTGGTGATGTTGTACGCGCGGCCCGACACCAGCTTATCGCATTCCGGCTGGCTCGCCAGCCACATGGCGTGAACGGCATTTTCGTAATAGGTCATGTCCACCAGCGCATCGCCGCCGCGCGGTAACAGCACGCTGCCGTAGTGGTGCATCATCTGGGCCAGTCGCGGGATAAAGACTTTGTCGTGCGGCCCAAACAGGCTCTGCGGACGCAGCACGGTAAAGCGGGTGTGCGGGTTTGACTGGGCCAGCAGGTCGATCACCTCTTCGCCCGCCGCTTTACTGCGGGCAAACTCACAGGCGAAGCGCGCCGGGCGGAAATCTTCCTGAATATCACGATGGTGGTGATAGTCGAAATAGAGCGACGGGGAGGAGATATGAATAAAGTTACGCACGCCCCAGGCGACGGCCCATTCGCCCAGACGACGCGTGGCGCGCACGTTGGCGAGATCAAAGGCTTCCTGGGTACCCCACGGAGAGGTAAAACTGGAGCAGTGCCACAGCGTATCGATACCGGCGAGCATCACCTTGGCCTGAGAGGAGACCAGCTCCGTCAGATCGGCATGGACAAATTCAGCGCCCATTTTTTGCAGGAGCTTACCCATCGCCTCGTTGCGACCGGTGGCCCTCACGCTGATGCCTTTGTTGCGCAGAAACTCGACCGCATTTCGGCCTAAGCCGCTGGTCGCCCCGGTAACCAGTACCTTCATAACAATCCACTGTGTTGAAAAGAATTTCGTGCGCATTCTTTCGTGAATTACGATGTGTTGCAATGGGAAAGGTGAAAGATTAAGAGTTTTATTTAGTTATTTTCCCGCTTTTCTTCTGCCAGTTGCGCAATCCGTTTCGCCATTCCGCGGAAGATAAACAGGTGTGCCGGGATCATCAGCAACCAGTAAAACAGACCCGGCATTCCGTGCGGATGCCACCATGCCCGAACGTCCAGTTCACGATGGTCGCCGTTGTCCTTGAGGGTGAAGCAGAGCCGCCCCAGCCCCGGCGCCTTCATGCCAAACAGCAGCGCCAGCTGTTTTTCCGGCTCAACAATAATCACTTTCCAGCTGTCGACGGTATCGCCCACCTTCAGCCAGGGATGGGCAGGGCGGCCTTTTGCCAGCCGGTGACCGACCAGCAGATCCAGCGCGCCGCGCGTTTGCCACAGAATATTGCCGAAGAAATAGCGCTCTTTGCCGCCGATCTGGTTCACAACTTCCCACAGCGCTGCCAGGCTGGCCGTGGTTTTTACCGTACAGCCCGCCTGTTTCGGATAATAGCCGTACTCGGGCCGCCAGCGGGCAAACGCCTGCGCGTCATAACCCCAGTCGCTGGAGTTCACCAGCTTCTCTTCCTCTTTCAGCGTGTTGCGCACCGCGTCGTCAAAGCGGATGAGTTCCTGGGGAATTAAGGCGCGCAGCGCGCGATCGTCCGCCAGCAGATCGTGCTTCAACCCCTGGATAAGCGCTTTGGCGGTCGTCGGCGGCACGGAGGTGATCACATTCAAAAACCACACCGATATCCAGCGGGTCGGGAAGGGGATGGGGATCAGCCAGCGGTGGCGGCCACTCACCCGCATAAAATGTTCGAACTGCGCCTGATAGCTCAGCACTTCCGGACCTGCCGCCTCCAGCACGCGATGCTGCTCCGCCGGGTGAGCCAGCAATGCCACCAGATAATGGAGTAAATTCTCCAGCGCAATGGGCGTGGTGCGCGAGCGTACCCAGCGCGGCGGCGTCAGCACAGGCAGGTTGTAGACCATATCGCGCATCACTTCGAACGCGGCGGAACCCGCGCCGACGATGATCCCTGCCCGCAGTTCGGTAACGGGGATACGGGCGCTCCGCAGCATTTCTGCCGTCAGCTGTCGGGCGCGCAGATGGTCTGACTGCTCGTGCTCAGGCGCCTGGAGCGAGCTTAAAAAAATCACCTGCTTCACCGGCGTTTGCAGCAGCGCATCACGAACGTTCATCGCCACCTGACGCTCGTGGGCGATAAAATCGCCGCCTTCGCCCATGCTGTGGACAAGGTAGTAAAGCGTATCGACCCCTTCCAGCAGCGCAGGAAGCGCTTTCGGCCAGCTAAGGTCAACGTTGTGACACGTCACGCCAGGCAAATGTAGCTTTTGCAGACGTTCCGTGTTGCGTGCCGCTGCCAGCACCTGGTGCCCCTGCTGGCTTAACGCAGTGGTCAGATGCTGACCGATATACCCGCTGGCGCCGAGCACCAGAATACGTTGCGGCACGGTATGCTCCTTAACGCTGTAAAAACGCCTGCCAGTGTTTCACCACCTCGGTCAGCTGCTCGCGGTTAACGTCAAGGTGCATCACCAGCCGTACGACCGGGGAGGCGTTAATCAGCACGCCTCGGGCTTTCATAAAGTCGCCCAGCGCGGCAGCATGCTCATCGCCGACGCGGACAAACAGCATGTTAGTGTCGTGACGCATGACATCAGCGCCGATTTCACGCAGCTGCGCTGCCATCCACGCCGCATTGTCGTGATCGTCTTTCAGGCGTGACACGTTATTTTTCAGGGCGTACAGTCCGGCAGCCGCCAGAATACCCGCCTGACGCATCCCGCCGCCGGTCATTTTGCGCCAGCGGTTGGCGCGCCTGATGTAGTCCGCGCTGCCAACCAGCAGAGAACCTACCGGCGTACCCAGCCCTTTAGAGAGGCAAATGGTGAACGAGTCGCAATATTGGGTGATCGCTTTCAGCTCGCAGCCGTACTCCACCACGGCGTTGAAGATACGTGCGCCGTCAACGTGCAGGCCGAGCTTACGCTCGCGGGTAAAGTCCCATGCCGCTTTCAGGTATTCGCGCGGCAGGACTTTACCGTTATGGGTGTTTTCGAGGCTCAGCAGTTTAGTGCGGGCGAAGTGAATATCGTCGGCTTTGATTTTGGCCGCGACTTTGTCCAGCGGCAGCGTACCGTCCGGCGCGGCATCGATCGGCTGCGGCTGGATGCTGCCAAGCACCGCCGCACCGCCGGCTTCGTACAGGTAGTTATGCGCCCCCTGGCCGACGATATACTCTTCGCCGCGCTCGCAGTGGCTGAGCAGCGCCACCAGGTTAGCCTGCGTGCCGGTGGGCAGGAACAGGGCAGCCTCTTTACCGCTCAGCTCTGCCGCATAGCGCTGGAGTTCGTTGACCGTCGGGTCATCGCCGTAGACGTCGTCCCCGACCGGGGCGGCCATCATCTCTTCGAGCATGGCGCGGCCCGGACGGGTAACGGTATCACTACGTAAATCAATCATTTCACATCCCTTTAATTTAAGAGGTCTTGTGAAATGTTTTACCTGAGCCAGTTGGTTTTTGCCAGTTCGATCACTTCGTCACCGCGCCCGCTGATGATGGCGCGCAGCATGTAGAGGCTAAAACCTTTGGCCTGTTCCAGCTTGATTTGAGGCGGGATCGCCAGCTCTTCTTTGGCGACCACCACATCCACCAGCACCGGGCCGTCGATGGCGAAGGCGCGTTGCAGGGCGTCGTCCACCTCTGAGGCTTTCTCCACCCGGATACCGGTGATACCGCAGGCTTCGGCGATGCGGGCGAAGTTGGTGTCGTGCAGTTCGGTGCCGTCCGTGAGGTAGCCTCCGGCCTTCATCTCCATCGCCACGAAGCCCAGAACGCTGTTGTTAAAGACCACGATTTTCAGCGGAAGCTTCATCTGCGCCACCGACAGGAAATCCCCCATCAGCATACTGAACCCGCCGTCGCCGCACATCGCCACCACCTGACGTTCCGGTGCCGTCGCCTTTGCGCCCAGCGCCTGCGGCATGGCGTTGGCCATTGATCCATGGTTGAACGACCCAAGCAGGCGACGTTTGCCGTTCATTTTCAGATAGCGCGCGGCCCAGACGGTGGGCGTTCCTACGTCGCAGGTGAAGATGGCATCGTCGTCGGCGAAGTGGCTGATCTGCTGCGCCAGATACTGCGGGTGGATCGCTTTTTCGCTCGGTTTGGCGAGATCGTCCAGCCCCTTGCGCGCATCGCGATAATCGCTCAGGGCTTTATCGAGGAATTTGCGGTCCGTTTTTTCTTCCAGTAGCGGCAGCAGGGCGGCGAGGGTGGATTTGATATCGCCGATAAGCGCCATATCCACCTTGCTGTGCGCGCCGATGCTGCCGGGATTAATGTCGATCTGGATAATTTTGGCATCCGTCGGGTAGAACGCGCGGTACGGGAACTGGGTGCCGAGCAGGATCAGCGTGTCGGCGTTCATCATGGTGTGGAAGCCGCTGGAAAAACCGATCAGCCCGGTCATGCCGACATCGTACGGGTTATCGTATTCAACGTGCTCTTTCCCGCGCAGGGCGTGCACAACTGGCGCCTTCAGCTTACCGGCAAATTCCACCAGCTCTTTATGCGCGCCGGCGCAGCCGCTGCCGCACATCAGGGCGATATTGCTGGAGTATCGCAGCAGCTGCGCCAGCTTTTTCAGCTCTTCATCGGCAGGGGTAATGGTTGGCTGGGGCGCAGAGTACCAGTGGGTGGTGGCGGTTTCAGGTGCGGCCTTCAGCGCCACGTCCCCCGGCAGCACAACCACCGAAACCCCGCGATTCAGGATCGCCTTACGCATGGCTATCGCCAGCACCTGTGGGATCTGCTCCGGCGATGAGACCAGCTCGCAATAGTGGCTGCATTCACGGAACAGCTCCTGCGGATGCGTCTCCTGAAAATAGCCGCTACCGATTTCAGATGACGGAATGTGAGCCGCAATCGCCAGCACCGGAACATGGTTGCGGTGACAGTCGAACAGACCGTTGATGAGGTGCAGGTTTCCCGGTCCGCAGGAACCTGCACAGACGGCGAGTTCACCCGTAAGCTGCGCTTCGGCACCGGCGGCAAAGGCGGCGACTTCTTCATGGCGGGTGGGCATCCACTCAATAGTTTTCATCTTGTTAAGGCTATCGCTGAGTCCGTTCAGAGAATCGCCAGTGACGCCCCAGATACGCTTTACGCCAGCCTGCTCAAGGGTTTTCGCTATGTATGCAGCCACAGTTTGTTTCATGGTTGTCCGTCTCCTTTTTGTGATATCGCTTACAAGCTTAGAAGAAAGTCGCTGTATTGCCTGCTCAGTATTCTTTAAGTCCAGATGGTTTTTCTGCGCGACGCGCCGCCAGCGGGCTGAGGTTGGGGCGGGAGGAAGCGGGTTTGCAGACCCTTTTTTCCTGATGGTGCATAAGTTGTTGATTTTATATGGTTAGGCTGAAGGGGAATAAAAAAGGGGTTGGAGGGAGTTTTTGAGGTATTGGTTTATCAGACAAAGGGATAGATGTAGATTGCTTCAGTTCACTGCCGGGCAGGCAGCTTAGAAATACGGCGACACCGACACGCGCCAGCGTGTTTTGTTCACTGCCGGGCAGGCAGCTTAGAAATCTTGCCTGATTTGCTCATGCCTTTAGCCACGGTTCACTGCCGTACAGGCCGTAGGCACAATGTAGGCCGGGTAAACGTAGTGCCACCCGGCAAAAAGCCCGGTGGCGCTGACGCTTACCGGGCCTACAGAGGTTCCAAAGGCAAATGCGCTGGCCTGCATGGGCAAAAAGCCCGGTGGCGCTG
>NZ_KI973212.1:1885253-2748211 GCF_000534535.1 Enterobacter sp. MGH 33
CCTGCATGGGCAAAAAGCCCGGTGGCGCTGACGCTTACCGGGCCTACAGAGGTTCCAAAGGCAAATGCGCTGGCCTGCATGGGCAAAAAGCCCGGTGGCGCTGACGCTTACCGGGCCTACAGGGTTCCAAAGGCAAATGCGCTGGCCTGCATGGGCAAAAAGCCCGGTGGCGCTGATGCTTACCGGGCCTACAGGTGAACCGCGACAGATTATGCGAGCACAAGATCGCCCTGCGGATGGCACGAACATGCCAGCACATAGCCCTCTGCGATTTCTGCGTCGGTCAGCGTCATGGTGCTGGTGACCGTGTACTCACCGGAAACCACTTTGGTCTTGCAACATCCGCACACCCCGGCGCGACAGGCCGCCGCCACCGGTACGTTGTTGCTTTCCAGCGCTTCAAGCAGCGTGGTGCCCACCCGCCCAAAGAAGGTCTGCGCCGGTTGCAGCTTCGTGAACTTCATCCCGCTGGTCGCCGCTTCCGCTACAGGCGTGAAGAACTGCTCTTTGAAGAAGCGGGTCACGCCGAGCGCTTTCACTTCTTTCTCCACGATCTCCATGTACGGCGCCGGGCCGCAGGTCATCACGATGCGGTTCGCAATATCCGGCACGCTTTGCAGCAGCTCGCGGCTCAGGCGCCCCGCGACAAAACCGTGCGTCGCGTTGTGCTCGGCCACCAGCGTCACCGGATAGTTGCGCCATTCTTCGGCAAAAATCACATCTTCCGGGGAACGAACGCTGAAAATCACCTGCACGTTGGCCTGAGGTCGGTATTTCGCCAGCCAGCGACGCATCGACATAATCGGCGTCACGCCACAACCCGCCGCCAGCAGCAGGAATTTATCTTCCGTCTTGTCGTCACAGGTAAACTCGCCCTGCGCGTCAGACAGCCAGATGTAATCCCCGCGCTTCACGTCCCGGGTCAGCCACTCGGATCCTGCGCCGTCATCAATACGACGAACGGTGAGCGTAATGTACTCGCTCACGCCCGGCGTGGAGGAGATCGTGTAGGCGCGCAGAGTATCCGCCGAATTACGCACGCTCACCAGCGCATACTGGCCCGCGCGGTACGGATAATAGTCATGGCACAGCAGCGACAGCGTCCACACATCCGGCGTCTCCTGACGGATGTGATGAACCTGCATCCGCCACGGACATTGTGAGGTTGGCATGGTCATGAGTTACTCCTTACGCGCTCAGCAGTTGCTTCATATCATCTTCAACGTTGGTCACAGAACGCAGACCAAATTTCTCGTTCAGGATGGCCAGCAGGTCCGGCGTCAGGAAGCCTGGCGCGGTCGGCCCGGTGACGATGTTGGTCACGCCGAGAGAGAGCAGGGTCAACAGGATAACGATCGCTTTCTGCTCGAACCAGGAGAGCACCAGCGACAGCGGCAGATCGTTCACGCCGCAGCCCAGTTTCTCTGCCAGCGTGACCGCCAGAATGATGGCTGAATATGCATCGTTACACTGACCCGCATCCACCAGGCGCGGCAAACCTTCGATGTTGCCGAAGTCCAGCTTGTTGAAACGGTACTTACCGCAGGCCAGGGTCAGGATCAGACAGTCTTCCGGTACGCGGGTGGCGAAATCGGTGAAGTAGTTACGTTCCCCGCGCGCGCCGTCACAGCCGCCGATCAGGAAGATGTGACGCAGTTTTTCACGGCTGACGAGGTCAATCAGGGAATCCGCCGCACCCAGCAGGGTTTCACGACCAAAACCGACGGTGATGAGGTGCGGAATTTCGCTGTACGGGAAGCCTGCCATCTGCTGCGCCTGAGCGATAACCGGACCGAAATCGTCGCCTTCAAGGTGGCTCACGCCCGGCCAGCCGACGATGCTGCGGGTCCAGATACGGTCGTCATACGCGCCGACGGTCGGGTCGATGATGCAGTTAGAGGTCATGACGATTGGGCCAGGGAAGCGGGCGAACTCCACCTGCTGGTTCTGCCAGCCGCTGCCGTAGTTACCGATCAGATGCTTAAATTTACGCAGCTCCGGGTAACCGTGCGCGGGCAGCATTTCGCCGTGGGTATAAACGTTAACGCCGGTGCCTTCGGTCTGCTTCAGCAGGTTGTAGAGATCTTTCAGGTCATGACCGGAGATCAGGATGCATTTGCCTTCGGTCGCTTTGACGTTGACCTGCGTTGGCGTTGGGTGGCCGTAGGTGCTGGTTTCACCGGCATCCAGAATGCTCATCACTTTGAAGTTCATCTGGCCGATTTCCATCGAGCATTCCAGCAGGGCGTTCATATCGGAAGGCCAGGTGCCCAGCCAGGCCATGATTTTGTGGTACTGGGCGTAAATAGCGTTGTCGTACTGGCCGAGTACGTGCGCGTGTTCCATATAGGCCGCAGCACCTTTCAGACCGTACAGGCACAGCAGGCGCAGGCCGAGGATGTTTTCGCCAATCGCCGCTTTGTCTTTATTGGGAGTAAATTCTGCGGCCTGACGCTGTAGCTCGCCCAGGTCGTCGCTCACCAGCTGTAGCTCCGCCATCGGGTTGTCCACGCGGGCGCTGGCGTCGGCATTCAGGCACTGCGCTTTCAGGGCTTCACGCAGGGCAATCGCTTCGCGGGCATAGCCCACAATGCGTGGAGAATCGAAGTTAACGTTGGTCAGCGTGGAGAAAAATGCGCGCGGCGCAAAGCTGTCGACATAGTGATCAACAATGCCATATTCACGGGCTTTGAAGGCCCAGGCGGACAAGCCTTGCAGCGCCGCAATCAGCAGATCCTGGAGATCGGATGTTTCTGCGGTTTTGCCGCACATACCCTGCGCGTAAGAGCAGCCGTTGCCTGCTGGGGTACGGATGGTTTGTTCACATTGCACACAAAACATAATCACACCTGTTAAAGTTATATTTGAGATACATGTTTAAGGTTATGCCTGTGCCACAGCAGAGAAAAGTGCTTTCTTATACTAAGTGGAGGGTTATTGATTTAGCGCAATTTTGGCGGCAGGTTCACTACCGCCAAAGCAGTATCAGGCTGAGAAGAACGCCATCAGAATGGGGACCAGCAGGCTCAGAATAAAGCCGTGTACGATGGCGGCAGGAACCATCTCCAGTCCTCCCGAGCGCTGTAACACCGGCAGGGTAAAGTCCATTGAGGTGGCCCCGCACAGGCCCAGCGCGGTAGAGCGGCTGCGGCGTACCAGGCCGGGGATCAGCATGATGGCTATCAGCTCGCGCGCCAGATCGTTAAAGAAGGCGGCGCTGCCGATCACCGGACCAAACGATTCGGTCAGCAGAATACCGGAGAGCGAATACCAGCCGAAACCGGACGCCATCGCCAGGCTGGTTTTCAGCGGCAGATCGAGAATAAAGGCGTTAATCACTCCCCCCGCCAGTGAGCTGGCCACAACGATAACGGCAACCATCATGCCCCGGCGGTTAAGGACAATCTGTTTCAGCGTCATCCCATTATTTCGCAGCTGAATACCAATCAGGAAGAGCAGGAAAATAAGCGTATATTCGCTGGCCTCCGTTGCGTGCTGTAAAAATGCCCAGCCGGTCAGACCCAGTAAAAAACCGAGTACCACCACGCCGCACAGTTTTAATGATTCCAGCGCCATCGCAATACGGGAGGGAAGCTTTTCCTGATGGTGGTGATTTTTCCAGGGAATAGTGCGTTCCAGCCAGAACAGCGCAGCAATATTGCACAGCAGAATAACCACTACCGTAACCGCAGAATAATGCAGGATGGAAAGCAAGTTCGTCGCCAGATTATCCAGGAAGGCCAGGCTGATCCCCATAAAGAACAGAATGACGTAAACAATCCAGCTGAGAAAACGATTAATAAGCTTTAAGGCCGATTCATGACGCAGCGGAATAAGGTAGCCCACAATCAGGGGCAGAAGAATGATGAGGAGTCCTGAGAACATGAACAGCCGGTCCTTTTGAGTATCAGTTAAGCGCCAGAGACACTACCCAATAAAGGCTGTGAGGTAAAGCTACAAAAAAAGCCGGGTGGCGGCTGCGCCTTACCCGGCCTACAAAGTGCACACTAACGTAGGTCGGGTAAGCTTTAGCGCCACCCGACATTACAGGCCGCACTTAATTAATCGCGTTTTTCCAGCAGGGTGCGATACAGCACGCCGCCCAGAATACCGCCGATAATAGGCATCACCCAGAACAGCCACAGCTGTTCAAGCGCCCAGCCGCCCTGGAAAATAGCCACCGCGGTGCTGCGCGCCGGGTTAACGGAGGTGTTGGTCACCGGAATGGAGATGAGGTGGATCAGCGTCAACGCCAGACCAATAGCGATGGGGGCAAAGCCCGCAGGCGCGTATTTGTCCGTTGCGCCGTGGATCACCAACAGGAAGCCTGCGGTGAGCACAATTTCAATCACGATGGCAGACAGCATCGAGTAGCCGCCTGGAGAGTGTTCGCCGAAGCCGTTCGACGCAAATCCGCTGGCCGCGGCGTCAAACCCGGCTTTTCCGCTGGCAATTACGTACAGCACCGCCGCGGCAATAATACCGCCAATAACCTGGGCAATAATATAGCCAATAATATCTTTCGCCGGAAAACGTCCGCCCGCCCATAATCCTAATGTGACGGCCGGGTTGAAATGACCGCCGGAAATATGCCCCACGGCGAATGCCATGGTTAATACAGTTAAGCCGAATGCCAGCGCGACGCCGACAAAGCCAATACCTAATTCCGGAAATGCGGCTGCCAGTACTGCGCTACCGCAGCCACCAAACACCAGCCAGAATGTACCAAAGCATTCTGCCGCTAATTTTCTGAACATAACCACCTCAATAATAAACGTCCGCGCCCATTCCTGCGCGCGGGTTATATCGCCATAAAGGGATGACGACTCAAAGAGCCAGTATTTTGAAACCATCAACATCCCTTCGCCACTCAAATAAATTCACTAAATTTGATTTAAGGCAATGTGATGTCAATCCTTGTTCAGATCGGAGGTAATAAGAGCATAGCCCAATAATTAAGGGGGCGTATATTCTGCTGTCGTGACCCACAGCCTGCCGCTATACTGCTGATAACTTGAAGGAAAAAGTGGCCGAATTGCGGGGGATGTATGCTACTCGAACGTGTGGAGATTGTCGGGTTTCGCGGGATTAACCGCCTGTCGCTGCAACTGGAACAGAACAACGTCCTGATAGGCGAAAATGCCTGGGGTAAATCCAGCCTGCTGGATGCCCTGACGCTGCTACTTTCGCCCGAAGAGAACTTGTACCACTTCGTTCATGATGACTTCTGGTTTCCGCCAGGGGATGTCAACGGACGCGAGAAACACCTGCATATCATTCTGACCTTCCGCGAATCCGAGCCCGGCCGCCATCGCGTGCGTCGTTTTCGCCCTATGTCGCCCTGCTGGGTGCCCTGTGAAGATGGTTTCCAGCGTATTTTCTATCGCCTTGAGGGCGAAATGGCGCAAAACGACGGGGTGTTAACCCTGCGTGAATTTCTTGATGAGAAGGGAAATCCGATCCCGCTCGATAATATTGACGAGCTTGCCCGCCATCTTATCCGCCTCTCCCCCGTGCTGCGCTTACGAGACGCGCGCTTTATGCGGCGGATCCGTAACGGCACCGTGCCGAATATGCCCGAGGTGGAGGTGACCGCCCGCGAACTGGATTTCCTCGCCCGTGAACTGGTCTCACGGCCGCAGAACCTCACCGACGGCCAGATCCGTCAGGGACTGTCTGCCATGGTGCAACTGCTGGAGCACTATTTCTCCGAGCAGGGAACGGGGCAGGCGCGCCACCGTCTGATGCGTCGCCGCTCGCACGATGAACAACGAAGCTGGCGCTATCTCGATATTATCAACCGCATGATCGACCGCCCCGGCGGGCGCACGCATCGGGTGATCCTGCTGGGATTATTCTCCACGCTTTTACAGGCGAAAGGGACGGTGCGCCTGGATCGGGACGCGCGCCCGCTGCTGCTGGTGGAAGATCCGGAAACGCGGCTGCACCCGATTATGCTTTCCGTGGCGTGGCATCTTCTTAATTTGCTGCCGTTGCAGCGAGTCACCACCACGAATTCCGGAGAGCTGCTCTCTCTGACGCCGGTGGAGTATGTCTGCCGCCTGGTGCGTGAATCGTCGCGGGTCACCGCTTACCGGCTCGGGCCCGGCGGGTTAAATGCCGAAGATGGCCGACGAATTGCGTTTCATATCCGTTTTAACCGTGCCTCTTCCCTGTTTGCCCGCTGCTGGTTGCTGGTGGAAGGGGAAACGGAAACCTGGGTGATAAACGAGCTGGCTCGCCAGTGCGGACACCACTTTGACGCCGAAGGGATCAAAGTGATCGAATTTGCTCAGTCTGGCTTAAAACCGCTGATCAAATTTGCGCGCCGGATGGGGATAGAGTGGCACGTACTGGTGGATGGCGATGAGGCGGGTAAAAAATATGCGGCGACCGTGCGCAGCCTGCTCAATAACGATCGTGAAGAGGAGCGGGAACATCTGACCGCGCTGCCTGCGATGGACATGGAGCACTTTATGTACCGCCAGGGATTTGACGACGTCTTTCACCGCGTAGCGATGATCCCGGTAGATGTGCCCATGAATATGCGCCGGGTGATTGCCAAAGCTATCCATCGGTCGTCAAAACCGGATTTGGCCATTGAAGTTGCGACGGAAGCGGGCAGGCGAGGCGTGGAGTCGGTGCCCACGCTGCTGCGTAAAATGTTCTCCCGCGTCCTCTGGCTGGCTCGCGGGAGGGCCGATTAACGGGCAGTCGCCTGCGAAACCTGTTGGATCAGGCTATCAAGCAGGGCATAGCGGCGGCGGTATTCGGACCGTTTTTTACTCGCAATCTCTTCCATCGGTTTGCGTGGCATGGTCAGCGGCAGGGCAAAGTTGCCGTTATCCTGCTGCTGTCCGCCAAGGGAGCGCCAGAAGCTGTCATAGTCAGCCAGCAATTTTCCCTCTTTTTTCTTGCGATAGCGCCAGCTGCGGTAGATGTGGGTGGCGTTACTCACCGCGAGGATCTGCTCGACCGGGAAGGCGCCTGCCAGCGTCATGACCGCTTCAACCAGCAGACGTTTTGGGAACAGTCCGTGACAGGCTTTGGTCGCCAGCTGAATGTGCTCGTGCGGGACATGCGCTTTCGCCCCCTGCATTCCGCCGATGAAGAGCGTTGGCTTGCCCTGGTATGTGCACAGCGTAAAGGTCAGCTCGGCCAGCACCGTGTTCTGGTGGTCGCAAAAAGTGAGGGTCGCTTCCCCTTCTTTGTCCAGAAACGCATCCGCGCTCAGGCGAACGCTAAACTGCTGCTCCTCTTTGCCCGTTAACGTCACCAGCATAATGCCCTGGCTGGAGAGGTAACCGTTCAGCAGCGACGCCGGAAGATGGTGGCTCATCATCTCATAGTGATCGTTCAATGCGTCCAGCGTAGTCTGACGGCCCATATTGACGGTCAGCCACGGCCGGTGCAGGCGGCACGGCAGGCCGGGCTGCACGCGCAGGATCTGCATCAGACGGGGCTGTTTTGCAAGGTTTCCGAGCAGGCGCGCAGTGATGAACGGCGTTGCCAGCGAGCGCAACATAAACTTACGTCGATAGGCCGGATTTTGCCACGCCAGCCCCGGCGTGAGGGAACCCGAGGCCAGGCTTTTAAACAGTTGCCAGCCCGATTTAGGCTGGGGCAGCGTTGAATAAGGTGTATCGACGATGGAAGACATTTTAGATCCTGCTTCTGGTGGAATATCGCTATTTCAGCAGGCGCTTTATCAACATCGGGTAAACAATTCCCGACGATTACGGGGATCGGGGGTTTCGTTGAGGAGTGGTTTAGATAAAATCAACGGTGATGATAGCCAGAACAATTATTTGGAATATTTATGAACCTGAAGGGAAAACGCAGAAAGCTGTTTCTGCTGCTGGCGGTAGTGGTGTTAGCGGGCGGATTCTGGTTATGGAAGGT
This sequence comes from Enterobacter sp. MGH 33, assembly GCF_000534535.1. Classification (NCBI taxonomy): domain Bacteria; kingdom Pseudomonadati; phylum Pseudomonadota; class Gammaproteobacteria; order Enterobacterales; family Enterobacteriaceae; genus Enterobacter; species Enterobacter sp. MGH 33. The sequence continues at coordinate 1,893,156 of NZ_KI973212.1, forward strand.
CCTGAACGCGCCGGTACCACAGTATCAAACGCTGATTGTTCGTCCGGGTGAACTGCAACAAAACGTGCTGGCGACGGGGAAACTGGATGCCCTGCGTAAGGTTGACGTGGGCGCACAGGTCAGCGGTCAGCTTAAAACCCTGTCAGTTGAGATTGGCGATAAGGTTAAAAAAGGCCAACTGCTGGGCGTGATCGATCCTGAGCAGGCGCAAAACCAGATCCGCGAAGTGGAAGCGACGCTGATGGAGCTCCGCGCCCAGCGCACGCAGGCTCAGGCGGAGCGTAATCTCGCTCAGGTCACCCTGACGCGCCAGCAGGCGCTGGCGAAAACGCAGGCTATCTCGAAACAGGATCTGGACACAGCCGCCACGGAGCTGGCGGTGAAGCAGGCGCAGATTGGCACCATCGATGCGCAAATCAAACGGAATCAGGCCTCGCTGGATACGGCAAAAACCAACCTCGATTACACGCAAATCGTTGCGCCAATGGCCGGGGAAGTGACGCAGATAACCACCCTGCAAGGCCAGACGGTCATCGCCGCGCAGCAGGCGCCGAACATTCTGACCCTGGCGGATATGAGCACCATGCTGGTTAAAGCCCAGGTATCCGAAGCGGACGTCATTCACCTTAAGCCGGGGCAGAAAGCCTGGTTTACGGTGCTGGGCGATCCGCAAACCCGCTATGAAGGGGTGCTGAAAGATATCCTGCCGACGCCGGAGAAGGTCAACGACGCCATCTTCTATTATGCGCGTTTTGAGGTGCCAAACCCGCAGGGCGTGCTGCGTCTGGACATGACCGCTCAGGTGCATATCCAGCTGACCGGCGTGAAAAACGTGCTGACGGTTCCGCTCTCCGCGCTGGGTGAATCCGCCGGGGACAATCGCTACAAGGTGAAAGTGCTGCGCAACGGCGAAACCCGCGAGCGGGAAGTGGTGATTGGCGCACGTAACGACACCGATGTGGTGGTGGTAAAAGGGCTGGAAGAGGGTGAGGAAGTGGTCACCAGCGAAACCCTGCCCGGAGCCGCGCAATGACGGCGCTGCTTGAGCTGAATGACATTCGTCGCAGCTATCCGTCCGGCGACGGGCCGGTGGAGGTGCTGAAGGGCATCTCCCTGCGCGTTGAAGCCGGTGAAATGGTGGCGATTGTCGGGGCGTCGGGCTCGGGTAAATCAACGCTGATGAACATTCTTGGCTGTCTGGATAAGCCCACCAGCGGCACCTATCGCGTGGCCGGGACGGATGTTTCCACCCTGGACGGCGACGCGCTGGCGAAGCTGCGTCGCGAGCATTTTGGCTTTATTTTTCAGCGTTACCATCTGCTTTCACACCTGAGCGCGGCGCAGAACGTGGAGGTCCCGGCGGTGTATGCGGGCGTCGAGCGCAAAAAACGCCTTGAACGCGCGAAGGCGCTGTTAACGCGTCTTGGGCTGGCGGAGCGTGTTGATTATCAGCCTTCGCAGCTTTCCGGCGGTCAGCAGCAGCGCGTGAGTATTTCCCGTGCGCTGATGAACGGCGGACAGGTGATCCTCGCTGATGAGCCAACCGGTGCGCTCGACAGCCATTCCGGTGAAGAGGTGATGGCGATCCTGCATCAGCTGCGCGATCAGGGGCATACGGTGATTATTGTCACCCACGATCCGCAGGTGGCAGCGCAGGCGGAACGCATCATTGAGATCCACGACGGCGAGCTGGTCAGCAACCCGCCGCCACGTCAGTCCAGAGCGGCGGCGCCGAAAGAAGCCTTACCTGCGTCCACCGGCTGGGGACAGTTCTCCAGCGGCTTTCGTGAAGCGCTGACCATGGCCTGGCTGGCGATGGCGGCCAACAAAATGCGCACCCTGCTGACCATGCTCGGCATCATTATCGGTATTGCCTCGGTGGTGTCGATTGTGGTGGTGGGCGATGCGGCGAAACAGCTGGTGCTGGCGGATATTCGCGCCATCGGGACTAACACCATCGACGTTTACCCCGGCAAAGATTTTGGCGACGACGAGCCGCAGTATCAGCAGGCGCTGAAATACGACGATCTGGCGGCTATTCAGAAGCAGCCGTGGGTGAACTCCGCCACGCCTGCCGTGTCGCAAAACCTGCGTCTGCGCTACGGCAACATCGACGTGGCGGCCAGCGCTAACGGCGTCAGCGGAGATTACTTCAACGTCTACGGCATGACCTTCAGCGAAGGGGCGACCTTCAACGCGGAACAGCTGGCGGGCAGGGCGCAGGTGGTGGTGTTAGACGCTAACTCGCGCAGACAGCTTTTCCCCAATAAAACCCGTGTGGTGGGGGAAGTGATCCTGGTGGGTAACATGCCCGCCACGGTGATTGGTGTGGCGGAAGAGAAACAGTCCATGTTTGGCAGCAGCAAGATCCTGCGCGTCTGGCTGCCGTACAGCACCATTTCCGGGCGCATTATGGGACAGTCCTGGCTCAACTCCATTACCGTGCGAGTGAAAGAGGGCTACGACAGCGCGCTGGCGGAACAGCAGCTCGAGCGGCTGTTAACGTTGCGCCACGGGAAAAAGGATTTCTTCACCTGGAACATGGACGGCCTCTTGAAAACGGCCGAAAAGACCACACGTACTCTTCAGCTGTTCCTGACGCTGGTGGCGGTGATTTCGCTGGTCGTCGGCGGGATAGGGGTGATGAACATTATGCTGGTGTCGGTGACCGAACGTACGCGGGAGATCGGCATTCGCATGGCGGTCGGGGCCAGAGCCAGCGATGTGCTCCAGCAATTTTTGATTGAAGCGGTGCTGGTGTGTCTGGTGGGAGGCGCAATGGGGATTGCGCTCTCGATGATGATCGCCTTCGCGCTCCAGCTCTTTTTACCGGGGTGGGAGATTGGCTTCTCACCGATGGCGATCCTCACCGCGTTTTTGTGCTCCACCTTTACCGGCATTTTGTTTGGCTGGCTGCCGGCACGAAACGCGGCGCGGCTGGATCCGGTGGATGCGCTGGCGCGGGAATAACCCGAAAATAAAAATGCCAGCCGATCGGGCTGGCATTTTGCCTGCGGGGTGTACACAATGAATCAGAGAGCTATGCAACCGTTTCTGCTTCAACGGGCACGATAAGACTGGCGTGATTGCCTTTTGGCCCCTGGTGTACATCGAACCGGACGGACTGCCCGGCTTTGAGCGTCCTGTAACCATCCATCTGAATGGTGGAATAGTGAGCGAAGATATCCTCGCCGCCGCCTTCGGGGCAAATGAAGCCAAACCCCTTGGCGTTGTTGAACCACTTAACAGTACCCATTTCCATGCTTCGACATCCTTCGTAAATCTTATAAATTAAGATGGAATGAACCGGTGGTGGAGTGGGGGCTGTTCAAAACCTCGCCAACTCACGCTTGTACAATTTAGAGAAACGGAAGAAGCCGTCAAGCGTTTGGCGCTGGAGTTGGGACAATAATCAACCAAAATTTGAGGCAGTTAACGCTATTGCAACAGTTTGTGACAGACATCGCGGATGACAGTAATAGATGATTGTTATCTAACATCTGAGGTAGATTCAAAGTGGTTATGCATAATGGGTAAGACCAACGATTGGCTGGATTTTGACCAGCTGGCGGAAGATAAAGTGCGCGACGCGCTAAAACCGCCATCTATGTATAAAGTTATGTTAATGAACGATGATTACACGCCGATGGAATTTGTTATTGACGTGCTACAAAAGTTCTTTTCTTATGATGTTGAACGTGCAACGCAACTGATGCTTACCGTTCATTATCGTGGCAAAGCGATCTGCGGCATCTTTACTGCCGAGGTTGCGGAAACCAAAGTAGCGATGGTGAACGACTATGCAAGGGAGAACGAGCATCCGTTGCTGTGTACGCTGGAAAAGGCCTGATAAGGCATAAAATTGGGGGAGGTGCCTATGCTCAATCAAGAACTGGAACTCAGTTTAAACATGGCTTTCGCCAGAGCGCGTGAGCACCGACATGAGTTTATGACCGTCGAGCACCTGCTGCTCGCACTGCTTAGCAACCCATCTGCCCGCGAAGCGCTGGAAGCCTGCTCCGTGGATCTGGTGGCGCTACGTCAGGAACTCGAAGCCTTCATCGAACAAACTACACCGGTGCTGCCAGCCAGTGAAGAAGAGCGCGACACGCAGCCGACGCTCAGCTTCCAGCGCGTGTTGCAGCGCGCGGTTTTCCACGTCCAGTCTTCCGGACGTAGCGAAGTGACTGGTGCCAATGTCCTGGTCGCCATCTTCAGCGAGCAGGAGTCCCAGGCGGCCTACCTGCTGCGTAAACACGAAGTCAGCCGGCTCGACGTGGTCAACTTCATCTCTCACGGAACGCGAAAAGACGAGCCTAACCAGGCATCGGATCCCAGCGGACAGATCAACAGCAATGAAGAGCAAGCAGGCGGGGAGGATCGTATGGAAAACTTCACCACCAACCTTAACCAGCTTGCTCGCGTTGGCGGTATCGACCCGCTGATTGGCCGCGACAAAGAGCTGGAGCGTGCCATCCAGGTGCTGTGCCGTCGCCGTAAGAACAACCCGCTGCTGGTGGGGGAATCTGGCGTGGGTAAAACCGCGATTGCCGAAGGGCTGGCCTGGCGCATTGTGCAGGGCGACGTGCCGGAAGTGATTGCCGACTGTACCATCTACTCGCTGGATATTGGCTCGCTGCTGGCGGGCACCAAATACCGCGGTGATTTCGAAAAACGTTTCAAAGCGCTGTTAAAACAGCTGGAGCAGGACACCAACAGCATCCTGTTTATCGATGAGATCCACACCATCATCGGCGCAGGTGCGGCCTCCGGTGGCCAGGTGGATGCCGCTAACCTGATCAAACCGCTGCTCTCCAGCGGCAAGATCCGCGTGATGGGCTCCACGACGTACCAGGAGTTCAGCAACATCTTTGAGAAGGATCGTGCGCTGGCGCGTCGTTTCCAGAAAATCGACGTTACCGAGCCGTCGGTTGACGAAACGGTGCAGATCATCAACGGCCTGAAAACCAAGTACGAAGCACACCACGACGTGCGTTACACCGCGAAAGCGGTCCGTGCGGCGGTGGAACTGGCGGTGAAATACATCAACGATCGTCATCTGCCGGATAAAGCGATCGACGTGATTGATGAGGCGGGTGCGCGTGCACGCCTGATGCCAGCCAGCAAGCGTAAGAAAACTGTGAACGTGGCGGATATCGAGTCCGTGGTGGCCCGCATCGCGCGTATTCCTGAGAAGAGCGTTTCTCAGAGCGACCGTGATACGCTGCGCACCCTCGGCAATCGCCTGAAAATGCTGGTCTTTGGTCAGGATAAAGCCATTGAGGCCTTAACCGAAGCGATCAAGATGGCCCGTGCTGGTCTTGGGCATGACCACAAGCCTGTCGGTTCCTTCCTGTTCGCCGGCCCGACCGGGGTGGGTAAAACCGAGGTGACGGTTCAGCTCTCCAAAGCGCTGGGCATTGAGCTGCTGCGCTTTGATATGTCCGAGTATATGGAGCGTCATACCGTCAGCCGTTTGATTGGTGCGCCTCCGGGATACGTGGGCTTTGACCAGGGCGGCCTGCTTACGGACGCGGTTATCAAGCACCCGCACGCGGTACTGCTGCTCGATGAAATCGAGAAAGCGCACCCGGACGTATTCAACATCCTGTTGCAGGTGATGGACAACGGGACGCTGACCGATAACAACGGGCGCAAGGCCGATTTCCGCAACGTGGTGCTGGTGATGACCACCAACGCCGGGGTGCGGGAAACCGAGCGTAAATCCATCGGCCTGATCCACCAGGATAACAGCACCGATGCGATGGAAGAGATCAAGAAGATCTTCACGCCGGAGTTCCGTAACCGTCTGGACAACATTATCTGGTTCGATCACCTGTCTACCGAGGTGATTCATCAGGTGGTGGACAAGTTCATCGTCGAGTTGCAGGTTCAGCTGGATCAGAAAGGCGTGTCGCTGGAAGTGAGCCAGGAGGCCCGCAACTGGCTGGCTGAGAAAGGCTACGACCGTGCGATGGGCGCCCGTCCGATGGCGCGCGTGATTCAGGACAACCTGAAGAAACCGCTGGCGAACGAGCTGCTGTTTGGCTCGCTGGTGGACGGCGGCCAGGTAACGGTGGGGCTGGATCAGGCGAAGAACGAACTGACGTACGATTTCCAGAGTGCGGCGAAGCACAAGCCGGAAGCGGCTCACTAAGCTGAACGTTAGGCTAAAAAACCGGGCAAATGCCCGGTTTTTTTATGCGTGCCTTTCTTCCTCTCCCTGTGGGCTGAGGGATCCCCACAAAATAATGCCTGCACAGACGGCCCCCTCTCCCTTGAGGGAGAGGGCTGGGGTGAGGGCATCAGGCCGCAATGAAATTTTGCGAGGCGCTTTCCAGTTTCTTTCGATGTCTGTTGCTGGATAAAACCACAGTATTAAAATGGCGGCGCACCTGCAAAATCAGGTGTCGGGATTGGCGTCCTGAAAGTGTGTGACCAGCAGTATTGCTGTAGGCTTCGTTCGCCCTAAGGAAAAGGGTATAATTCTGCATCTGGCGGGCGAATCGGAAGCTTCTTTTGAAGCGCCAGGTGCACACACTGGTACGCCAATTCCTTTTCGTCCGCCGCCAGCGAATCTGGCGTTTCCTGCGGTGGTAAATTCATGTGTGTGAAGGAATTACCCAATGAATACAGAAATCAATTTCTCCCAGTTCTATAGCGAACTTTCTCTCAATCCCGATCTCCCAACCCTCGTCGAGCGCTGTAATCTGCTCACGGAAATCCTGCTGGACTGCAATTCGCTCCCGCAAACGCAGCCCGTTTGCCGTTGTCTCGGTGCTTATCTGGACGTAGTCAAAACCGAACTCGCAGAATCAATGTGTGATTTCCGGGTGGTTGAATTTGACGACGAGGCGGAACGGCCGAAGGAAAAAGAGTGGCTTCTGGAAGATACTGAAACCAAGTGCGATTACTGCCGGGCATTAAACAACGTGCTGCTGGTGTCGCATTTTGACCGCGAGATGCTGCCCCATCTGACAGGATTGCTGCATGACATTACACATTCGATGGCGGCAGACGTGGCTGCACCTGAATGTGGAAAGCCTGTAATTCATATCATTAATTAAGTTTAGTGTCGCGCGTCGGGGGAGGAGATCCGGCGCGGTATGGCGAAACCCTTTTTTCGAGTGGTTCTTTAAGTTATTGATTTTTATTATGCGAATAAAGGCCGCAGAAAAAAGGGTTTGAAGTAGATATGTTGATTAATTTCTTTTCGAACAATAAGATGGCGAAGATTTCTTCCAGTTCACTGCCGTACAGGCAGCTTAGAAATTATTAACGATCTGAGTACCAAACCCAAGCCCGTGCACTGCCATACAGGCAGCTTAGAAATCATCGAGTATGAGGCTGTGTGATTTTATTGTGTGCACCACCGTACAACCAACACAAAAGCCGAAACAACCCAACCAATCGTTCAAATAATCGACTGTACTAACAAAAAAATAAGGCCGGGAATATCCCGGCCTTATTTAATATTCATCTGCCATTACAGGCGAAAACAATTAGCGACTACGGAAGACAATGCGGCCTTTGCTCAGGTCGTACGGGGTCAGCTCAACAGTCACTTTGTCGCCCGTCAAAATGCGGATATAGTTTTTGCGCATTTTACCGGAGATGTGCGCAGTTACCACGTGACCGTTTTCCAGTTCTACGCGAAACATGGTATTAGGCAACGTATCAAGTACGGTACCCTGCATTTCAATATTGTCTTCTTTGGCCATCTAATCCTCTGGGGTATCACTACCAAGTTTTGAACCGGCAAGATAATGCCGAAATTCCTCAATTAAGTAAAGAATTGCGCGTTTAAAACGCAGCAAAACAGTCTCAGCGTATTGCCCAAGCGTCACGGTACAACCGAACGGAAAGCGCATTCGTAAAGGGGAGACGACAGGATAAACGTAAGGACGTTATCTGAAGCGAGGGTCCCAAACGGCGGCGGGGCAACAGGCAGAAGCTACTCTGCGGCGTAATTATAACACCCTCATAAAAAATATGCGGAAAACATTTAGGCATTGGGTATAAAGAGCGTTCTGGGAACCCAAAAATCGCGTGGTAGGGTCTCCTTTCGGCACTGTTCCAGGTGTTCGATATAGTGTCGGCGGGGGATTTCAACGGCGCCGAGCGAGGCGGTATGCTCATTCAGCACCTGACAATCCATTAACTGTCCTCCACGTCGGGCAAATTCCTGGCTAAAAACCAGCAGCGCGGTTTTCGACGCATTCGTGGAGCGGGAGAACATCGACTCGCCGCAGAACAGCGTACCCTGCGCCACGCCGTACATGCCACCGACGAGGTCGTCGCCGCTCCACACTTCGATCGAATGCGCGTAACCCAGCTCATGAAGCTGGTGATAGGCGATAATGATATCGCGGGTTATCCAGGTGCCTTCTAGACGATCTTCAGCGCAGCCTTCGATAACCTGGCCGAAGGCGTGATTAAGCGTGACGCGAAAGGGTGATTTTGCATGAAAACGCTTCATGCTGCGGCTCAGGTGAAACTGCCCAGGCCACAGTACGGCTCGCGGGTCAGGAGACCACCATAAGATCGGGTCGCCAGGAGAAAACCACGGAAAGATGCCGCGCTGGTAAGCCATTAAGAGCCGTGCCGGGCTGAGATCGCCGCCCAGAGCCAGCAAGCCGTTAGGTTCACGCAGCGCCCCCTCCGGAGAAGGGAACGCAATATTATGGCGAGAAAGCTGCACCAGGCGCATGACAACAGAACTCCAGTACGCGAGAGAGGACGCTACAAATATAGTCTACAGGCGCTGTTTAAACTGGTAGTAGCGACCTTGTTTTGCCAGCAGCTCTGCGTGACTACCTTGCTCAATTATGTGTCCGTTGTCCATCACAATTATCTGATCGAAATTCACCAGCCCGCGCAGACGGTGCGTGACCATCAGCACGGTTTTACCTTTCATCACATTCGCCAGTAAATCAAGGATTTGGCTCTCTGTCGTGGCATCCAGTCCTTCTGTCGGTTCATCCAGCAGCATCAGCGGCGCATCGTGCAGCAGCGCACGCGCAATGGCCAGACGACGCAGTTCGCCGCCGGAAAGCTGTCGACCCCCTTCACCCAGCCAGCTGTTCAACCCGTCGTCTTCAAGCAGCTTGTGCAGCCCAACCTGCTCCAGCATTGCCCGCAGCGTATCGTCGGAGGCGTCTGGTGCCGCCAGAAGAAGATTATCGCGCAGCGTAGCGCTGAACAGATGCACCCGCTGGGGCACGACGCTGACCGTTTTACGCAAGGCCGCTTCGCTAAAACCAGACAGCGGAACGTCGTTAAACCGAATCTCGCCCTGCTGTGGATCCCACGCGCGCGTGAGAAGTTGCAGAAGTGTCGATTTCCCACATCCCGTACGGCCAAGGATCGCAATGCGCTGCCCGGCATCAACAGAAAGGGTGATGTCTTCCAGCGCGTTTTGCGCCTGCTTGTCGTAGGCGAAAGTGACATTGCTGAGCGTCAGCGCGACCTGCTCTGGCACAGCGGTTTGACCCGCGCTGAACTTCACTTCCGGCTCCTGCTCGGCAATATCCGTAATGCGCAGCGCAGAGGCAATCACCTGGCCGAGATGCTGAAAGGCGCCCGTGACCGGGGCTAAGGCTTCAAAGGCTGCCAGGGCACAGAAAACAAACAGCGCAATCAGCGGGCCAGGCTGCGCGTTACCGCCCACGCCACCGGAGGCCATCCAGAGCATGGCGATAACGGCAATCCCACCAATTAACATCATCAGCGCCTGGGAGAACGCGGTCAGTTCAGACTGGCGCCGCTGGGCTTCATGCCAGTTCAGCTCCGTATTTTCCATGCGGGCGCGGTACCGTTTGCTGGCACCAAAAAGGGTGAGCTCGGCCTGTCCCTGCAACCAGGCGGTGAGCTGCTGGCGATATTCCCCTCGCAGGCGCGTCAGGTTTTCCCCGGTGGTTTTACCTGCACGATAAAACAGGGGCGGCAGAATAATCAGCGTCATCAGCATGATGCCGCCGAGCGTCAGTGCGATGGGAACATCCAGGAAACTCAACCCCAGCGTGACCACGACAATCACTACAAACGCGCCCACCATAGGTGAAATGACGCGCAGATAGAGGTGATCCAGCGTATCCACATCTGCGACCACGCGGTTGAGTAATTCGCCCTGTCGAAAACGTGCCAGCCCGGCAGGGGAGAGGGGCAGCAGTTTGCTGAAGGTGTAAATACGCAGGTGTTGCAGCACGCGGAAGGTCGCGTCGTGGCTGACCAGACGTTCGAAGTAGCGTCCGGCAGTTCGCGTAATGGCCGTGCCGCGCACCCCGGCGGCAGGCAGCATGTAGTTAAAGCTGTACAGCCCGGCAAAGCCTGCGGCCGCAGACGCGGAGAGGAACCAGCCGGAAAGCGTAAGCAGACCGATGCTGGCCAGCAGAGTAACGATCGCCAGCACGATCCCGAGCGTCAGCATCCATTTGTGGCGTTTATACAGTGCAAGATACGGAAGCAGGGCGCGCATCAGATATCCTCCTGACGGTTCGCCAGCAGGGTCGCAAACGGCCCCTGCGCGGCAACAAGCGAGGCGTAATCGCCTTGTTCAACAATGTGTCCGTTTTCCATCACCCAGATCTGATCCCAGTCGGCAATACCTTCCAGCTGGTGAGTCACCATCAGGGTGGTTTGCTGGCGTGAGGCTGCGTTAAGCGCATCCATCACGCGCTGCTCGCTGTGAGCGTCCAGGCTGGCCGCAGGTTCGTCCAGCAGCATTAGCGAAGAGGGATTCAGTAGCGCACGGGCGACCGCGACGCGCTGTGCCTGGCCAACTGACAGCCCGGCAGACTGATCGCCAATGACGGTATCGACACCCTGCGCAAGCAGCGGCAGAAACTCGCTGACCCAGGCGCGGTCGAGGACCGATTGCAGCTCATCTTCACGCGCATCCGGGCGTGCCAGCAGCACATTCTCGCGCAGCGTCGGAGCTGGCAGCTGAGGGTTTTGCCCCACCCAACTCAGCTGTTTACGCCAGGCATCAGGATCGAGCTCGCGCAGCTCCGTTTTGTTGATACGCAGCGATCCGGTGTACGCCATAAAACCTGACAGCGCATTCAACAATGAGCTTTTACCTGAGCCGCTGGTACCCACCAGCACCACACGTTGCCCGGCAGGCAGGGTAAAGTTCAGCGGACCGGCCAGCACTTTGCCTTCAGGCGACAGAACAGAAAAATCCTGTGCTTCAATGGTCACCGGATCGTTCGTATTCAGCGTTACCTCACCACGCTCCGGATTCGCCAGCGGCGTTTCCATGAAGGTTTTCAGGCTGTCGGCAGCACCCACCGCCTGCGCTTTGGCATGGTAAAAGGTGCCGAGATCGCGAAGCGGCTGGAAAAATTCCGGGGCCAGGATCAGCGCCAGGAACCCGGCGGAAAGCGTGACCGCCGTACCGTAGTGGCCAAAGTCCAGCGCGCCGAGGTAGGAGAAGCCAAAGTAAACCGCCACCAGCGCAATCGACAGGGAGGTGAAAAATTCGAGCACGCCAGATGAGAGAAAGGCCATGCGCAACACTTCCATGGTGCGCTGACGAAAATCCTGCGACGCCAGGCGAATGTTTTCGGTTTCCGCTTCACCACGACCGAAGATCCGCAGGGTTTCCATTCCGCGCAGACGGTCCAGGAAATGACCGCTCAACCGACCCAACGCCAGGAAGTTACGACGGTTAGCATCTGCCGCACCCATGCCGACCATCGCCATAAACAGCGGGATGAGCGGGGCGGTGCCTAGCAGGATCAACGCCGCCACCCAGTTAACAGGGAAGATGGCGATAACAATCATCAGGGGCACAAACACCGCCAGCGCCATCTGGGGAAGATAACGCGCGTAGTAATCGTGCATATCGTCGATTTGCTCAAGGATCAGCGTCGCCCAGCTGCCGGCTGGCTTACCCTGGATCCACGCAGGCCCGGCTTCCGAAAGCCGATCGAGCACCTTGCGGCGAATCTCATAGCGGATGTGCTGCCCGGCGTGGAACCCAACCCGCTCGCGCAGCCAGACCACCCACGCACGCAGAACGAAAACCAGCACCAGAACGATAAACGGCAACAGCAGCGCTTCGCGCGGGATGTTCTCCATAATCATATGGTTGAGAATGCGGGCCAGCAGCCATGCCTGGGCAACAATCAACAGACCGCTGATGAATCCCAGAACGCGGGAAATCATAAGCCAGCGGCGGGACAGAACGCTTTGCTGTTTCAGCCAGCGGGTTAACTCTTGTTGACGGGTTTTTTCCATTGCGTACTTTGCAGGTGACGTTATAAGAAATTAGACCTCTGCATGTTACACGCGAGCAAAAATAAAGGCGACCAGTGGCCGCCTTTATTTACGTTTGTTACTGACTTGTAAAGATTATTTGCCTTGTTCAGCCAGCCCGTCCAGGTAGCGTTCTGCGTCCAGCGCGGCCATACAACCGGTGCCCGCAGAGGTGATCGCCTGACGATAAATATGGTCCATCACGTCGCCAGCTGCGAAGACACCCGGAACGCTGGTCTGGGTGGCGTTGCCGTGAATGCCAGACTGCACTTTGATGTAGCCGTTCTCCAGCTCCAGCTGGCCTTCAAAGATAGCCGTGTTCGGGCTGTGACCGATTGCCACAAACAGGCCTGCCACTTCCAGCGTTTCGACGTTATCGGTGTTCTGGGTATCACGGATACGCAGTCCCGCCACGCCCATCTGATCGCCAGTCACTTCTTCCAGCGTACGGTTGGTATGCAGCACAATGTTGCCGCTCGCCACTTTGTCCATCAGGCGTTTAATCAGGATCTTCTCCGCGCGGAAGGTGTCGCGACGGTGAATCAGGTGTACTTCAGAGGCGATGTTTGCCAGGTAGAGCGCTTCTTCCACTGCGGTGTTACCGCCGCCGATCACGGCGACTTTCTGATTGCGATAGAAGAAACCGTCGCAGGTAGCGCAGGCAGATACGCCTCGGCCTTTGAACGCTTCTTCAGATGGCAGACCAAGGTAACGGGCAGAGGCGCCGGTGGCGATGATCAGCGCATCGCAGGTGTATTCGCCGCTGTCACCCGTCAGGCGGAACGGACGGTTCTGCAAATCCACTTTATTGATGTGGTCGAACAGGATTTCGGTTTCGAATTTGGCGGCATGCTCGTGCATGCGCTCCATCAGCAGCGGCCCGGTCAGGTCGTTCGGGTCGCCAGGCCAGTTTTCCACTTCCGTGGTGGTGGTCAGCTGACCGCCTTTTTCCATCCCGGTGATCAGTACCGGTTGCAGGTTAGCGCGTGCAGCATAGACCGCTGCGGTATATCCCGCAGGTCCAGAACCAAGGATTAGCAGCTTACTGTGTTTGGTCGTGCCCATGAGATCCCCATTGTTGTTGGCAGGCAATGGGCTGGATTGTAGGGAATTTGTTGCCGTAAAAAAAGAGCAGGAGAGTTTTGCTTCCGATATATGCAATAGACGCGCCCTATAGGTCAGAGGCGGTCACATCACTTCTGCTACTGAAAACCGCGCGTTTATAAGGCAATAAAATGAGGATTAATACCCCTCCGTAATGAATATCCGGCATGTTGTACTAAAAATCGATGTTTTGCTTTGACAATCCCCTGCGCTTTTGCGAAAACATTCAAGGAAGAAAAAAAGACGCACGAACTGCATGCCGCATAGACATGCACGGAAATGCCATTTTTACCGGGTCAGTGAAATCTACGCATGGTGTGGACAGACGCCATACGTGATGTCTGTGACTGCTTTCGGGCAACGGTCTTCTTACCGCAGAACCCGAATCTACATCGCGTCTAATACATAACCAGGCGATGTGATGAATAACGGGTCCAGGCTCTGAACAGTGATGTGCACAGGGTCCAGGCAGGAGTAGGGAAGGAATACAGAGAGACAATAATAATGGTAGATAGCAAGAAGCGCCCTGGCAAAGATCTCGACCGTATCGATCGTAACATTCTTAATGAATTGCAAAAGGATGGGCGTATTTCCAACGTCGAGCTTTCAAAACGTGTGGGACTTTCCCCGACGCCGTGCCTTGAGCGTGTGCGTCGACTGGAAAGACAGGGTTTTATTCAGGGCTATACGGCTCTGCTGAACCCGCATTATCTGGATGCCTCACTTCTGGTATTTGTTGAGATTACTCTGAATCGTGGTGCACCAGATGTGTTTGAGCAATTTAACGCCGCTGTACAAAAACTTGAAGAAATTCAAGAGTGTCATCTGGTTTCCGGTGATTTTGACTACCTGTTGAAAACCCGTGTGCCTGATATGTCCGCCTACCGTAAGCTGCTGGGTGAAACCCTGCTGCGTCTGCCAGGCGTGAACGACACCCGTACTTATGTGGTGATGGAAGAGGTCAAACAGAGCAATCGTCTGGTTATTAAGACGCGCTAACACGGAACAGGTGCAAAATCAGTGTAGTTTGATTACACTCCTGTTAATCCATACAGCAACAGTGCCGGGGAGTCCCGGCGCTGTTGTCCGTTTTAGCACACAGGCAGGACATGCCTGATACCTGGAGAGCCTTTCTTGAGCCAGGAATACACTGAAGACAAAGAAGTCACATTATCTAAGCTAAGCAGCGGACGTCGTCTCCTTGAGGCGTTACTGATTGTTATTGCCCTTTTTGCCGTCTGGCTGATGGCTGCCTTACTCAGTTTCAACCCCTCAGACCCCAGCTGGTCGCAAACCGCATGGCATGAGCCTATCCATAATTTAGGTGGCGTTCCCGGTGCCTGGCTTGCGGACACACTCTTCTTCATTTTCGGTGTGATGGCCTATACCCTTCCCGTCATCATTATTGGCGGATGCTGGTTTGCCTGGCGTCATCGACAGAACGACGACTACATCGATTATTTTGCCGTTTCGCTGCGCCTGATTGGCGCCCTGGCGCTGATCCTCACCTCCTGCGGACTGGCGGCGATCAACGCCGATGACATCTGGTACTTCGCCTCCGGCGGGGTGATTGGCAGCCTGTTGAGCTCCGCGCTGCAACCGATGCTTCACAGCAGCGGCGGCACGCTGGCGCTGCTTTGTATCTGGGCAGCGGGCCTGACGCTGTTTACCGGCTGGTCCTGGGTGAGCATTGCCGAAAAAATCGGCAGCTTTATTCTGACTCTGCTGACGTTTGCCAGCAATCGCACCCGTCGTGACGATACGTGGGTCGATGAAGATGAATATGAAGATGAGTACGAAGAGGAAGACGAGGCACCCGTGCAGCGTCGTGAATCCCGCCGTGCCCGTATTCTGCGCGGTGCTCTGGCGCGCCGCCAGCGCGTTGCTGAAAAATTCGCTAACCCGTTAGGCCGTAAAACGGATGCCGCGCTTTTCTCCGGCAAACGTATGGATGAAGAGGAGCAGATTGAGTATCGCGGCGCGGCCGTCGATCCTGATGATGTGTTGTTCTCTGGTCATCGAGCTACGCCGGGTGAGTATGACGAATACGATCCGCTGTTGCATGGTCATTCCGTGACTGAACCGGTAGCCGCTGCTGCTGCCGCAACGACGGCTGCGCAGGCCCATGTTGCGCCTGTTGAAGCCGTGATGCCGTCCTCGCCTGTTCCGGCACCGGAGTCCGCGATCCAGCAACCGCAGGTGGACTGGCAGACTGCGCCAGGCGTCCATACGCCTGAACCGACCATTGCGCCGGAGCCTGAAAGCTATATTCCTGTGCAGCAGGAACAGTGGCAGCAACCGTATCAGCCGCCTGAGCCTGCCAGCGAGCCGCAACAGCCGTATCAGGCCTATACGCCCGAACCTGCTGAGCCTGAACAGCCATACGTTGCGCCGGTGTCTGAACCCGAAATGGTGGAGGAAGCGAAGCCATCCCGTCCGCCATTGTACTATTTTGAAGAGGTGGAAGAGCGCCGTGCCCGAGAGCGCGAGCAGCTTGCCGCCTGGTATCAGCCCGTGCCTGAGCCGGTGCAGGAGCCTGTTGTAAAAGCGCCTTCTGCGAGCGTTGCACCTGTAGACCCAGCGCCAGCCGTTGCGTCGAGAGCGGAAACCGTGAAGCAGGCAACGGCAGCCGCTGCCGCGTCCGCTCCGCTATTCAGCCCGGCAACCGATGGTGCGCCGCGTCCTCAGGTAAAAGAGGGCATTGGTCCACAATTGCCGCGTCCTAATCGCGTGCGCGTACCGACGCGCCGGGAGCTGGCCTCTTATGGCATTAAACTGCCTTCCCAGCGTATGGCGGAAGAGAAAGCCCGTGAGTCCGACTACGAAGATGATGCCGACGAACTGCATCAGGATGAGCTGGCGCGTCAGTTTGCCGCCCAGCAGACTCAACGCTACGGGAATGAGTACCAACACGATGTTCATTCTCAGCAGGATGAAGATGATGCTGCCGAAGCGGAATTAGCGCGTCAGTTTGCGGCCACGCAACAGCAACGTTATTCCGGTGAGCAGCCTTCGGGGGCAAACCCGTTCTCGCTCTCGGATTTTGAATTTTCACCGATGAAAGATCTGGTGGATGACGGTCCGAGCGAACCGCTGTTCACGCCGAGCGTGATGCCAGAAGCGGAACCGGTGCGTCAGGCGCCAGCGCCGCAGGTTAATGCGCAGCCACAACAGCCAGCGCCGCAGGCTTATGCGCAGCCGCATACACCGCCGGCCCAACCGCCGCAGCCGCAGTTCCAGCAGCCAGCACCACAGCCGCAGGAAAGCCTGATTCACCCGCTGCTGATGCGTAACGGAGACAGCCGTCCGCTGCAACGACCAAGTACGCCGTTGCCGTCGCTGGATCTGTTAACGCCGCCGCCAGCGGAAGTCGAACCGGTGGATACTTTTGCTCTTGAGCAGATGGCCCGTCTGGTGGAAGCGCGTCTGGCTGACTTCCGTATTAAAGCGGACGTGGTGAACTACTCCCCTGGCCCGGTGATCACTCGTTTCGAACTGAACCTGGCGCCAGGCGTAAAAGCGGCGCGTATTTCTAACCTGTCCCGTGACCTGGCGCGTTCTCTGTCGACCGTGGCGGTACGCGTGGTGGAAGTGATCCCTGGTAAGCCTTACGTTGGCCTTGAGCTGCCAAACAAGAAACGCCAGACCGTTTATCTGCGTGAAGTTCTGGATAACACCAAATTCCGCGACAACCCGTCCCCTCTGACCGTGGTGTTGGGTAAAGATATCGCTGGCGATCCGGTGGTTGCCGATCTCGCGAAGATGCCGCACCTGCTGGTTGCGGGTACCACCGGCTCCGGTAAATCGGTCGGGGTGAACGCCATGATCCTCAGTATGCTCTACAAAGCGCAGCCTGAAGATGTGCGTTTCATCATGATCGACCCGAAAATGCTTGAACTGTCCGTCTACGAAGGCATTCCGCACCTGTTAACGGAAGTAGTGACCGACATGAAGGACGCCGCCAACGCATTGCGCTGGAGCGTCAATGAAATGGAGCGTCGCTACAAGCTGATGTCTGCGCTGGGCGTGCGTAACCTGGCCGGTTATAACGAGAAAATCGCTGAGGCGGCACGTATGGGCCGTCCGATTCCGGACCCATACTGGAAGCCGGGGGACAGCATGGATACCCAGCATCCGGTGCTGGAAAAACTGCCTTACATCGTGGTGCTGGTGGATGAGTTCGCCGACCTGATGATGACCGTTGGCAAGAAAGTGGAAGAGCTGATTGCGCGTCTGGCACAGAAAGCGCGTGCGGCGGGGATCCACCTGGTGCTGGCAACGCAGCGTCCGTCCGTAGACGTTATCACCGGTCTTATTAAGGCAAACATCCCGACCCGTATCGCGTTTACCGTGTCGAGTAAAATTGACTCGCGTACTATCCTTGACCAGGGCGGTGCAGAGTCGCTGCTGGGTATGGGTGATATGCTCTATTCCGGCCCGAACTCCACCTCGCCGGTGCGCGTACACGGTGCGTTTGTTCGCGACCAGGAAGTGCATGCGGTGGTGCAGGACTGGAAAGCGCGCGGTCGGCCGCAATACGTTGACGGCATCACCTCCGACAGTGAAAGCGAAGGTGGCGGCGGTGGTTTTGACGGCGGCGAAGAGCTGGATCCGTTATTTGACCAGGCGGTTAATTTCGTTACCGAAAAACGTAAGGCGTCCATCTCCGGCGTCCAGCGCCAGTTCCGTATTGGCTACAACCGCGCGGCGCGTATTATCGAGCAGATGGAAGCCCAGGGTATTGTGAGCGAACAGGGGCATAACGGTAACCGTGAGGTGCTGGCGCCACCGCCGTTTGATTAACCTTCAGCGATTGCAAAGAAGGGTAAATCAGCAAAAATTAAGCATATTCTTCTGTCGCCTGCCTTCGGGCAGGTCCAGAATAGAAACGGAACCCCCATATCGGGAAGACGTATTTTAAGGAATAACAATGAAAAAAATCGCCATCGCCTGTGCATTACTCTCCAGTTTTGTTGCCAGCAGCGTCTGGGCTGATGCAGCCAGCGACCTTAAAAGCCGACTGGATAAAGTGAGCAGCTTCCACGCCAGCTTCACGCAAAAAGTGACTGACGGCAGTGGCAACGCGGTGCAGGAAGGTCAGGGGGATTTGTGGGTGAAACGCCCGAATCTCTTCAACTGGCACATGACCCAGCCGGATGAAAGCGTGCTGGTGTCCGACGGGAAAACCTTATGGTTCTACAACCCGTTTGTTGAGCAGGCGACCGCCACCTGGCTGAAAGATGCGACCAGTAATACGCCGTTTATGCTCATTGCCCGTAACCAGTCCAGCGACTGGCAGCAGTACAACATTAAACAAAACGGAGATGAGTTCGTCCTGACGCCAAAAGGCAGCAACGGTAACCTGAAGCAGTTCACCATTAACGTGAGCAGCAACGGTACCATTAATCAGTTCGGTGCGGTTGAGCAGGACGATCAGCGCAGTAGCTATCAGCTTAAGTCTCAGCAAAACGGCGCTGTAGATGCTTCGAAATTCACCTTTACCCCGCCGCAGGGCGTAACGGTGGACGACCAACGTAATAAGTAAGAGGCATGAGTGAGCAACCTGTCGCTCGATTTTTCAGATAATGCGTTTCAACCTCTGGCCGCCCGTATGCGGCCAGAAAATTTAGCGCAGTACATCGGCCAGCAACACCTGCTTGCTGCGGGGAAACCCTTGCCGCGCGCTATTGAGGCGGGGCATCTGCACTCCATGATCCTCTGGGGCCCACCTGGAACCGGTAAAACTACCCTCGCTGAAGTGATCGCCCGCTATGCTAACGCGGACGTTGAGCGCATCTCGGCGGTTACCTCCGGCGTAAAGGAGATTCGTGAGGCGATCGAGCGCGCGCGGCAAAACCGTAATGCCGGGCGCCGCACCATTCTGTTTGTCGATGAAGTCCACCGCTTCAACAAGAGCCAACAGGATGCGTTTCTGCCGCACATTGAAGACGGCACGATTTTCTTCATCGGCGCAACCACGGAAAACCCGTCGTTTGAGCTGAACTCTGCGCTCCTTTCCCGCGCCCGCGTTTACCTGCTTAAATCCCTGACCACAGAGGATATCGAAAAGGTTCTGACCCAGGCGATGGAGGACAAAGCGCGGGGTTACGGCGGACAGGATATCGTTCTGCCGGACGACACGCGTCGTGCGATCGCTGAACTGGTCAACGGCGATGCGCGTCGGGCGCTGAATACGTTGGAAATGATGGCCGATATGGCCGAAGTGGATGATGCCGGAAAGCGGGTGCTAAAGCAGGAGCTGCTGACCGAAATAGCCGGTGAGCGCAGCGCACGCTTCGATAATAAAGGCGATCGTTTTTACGACCTGATCTCTGCATTACATAAGTCCGTGCGCGGCAGCGCCCCGGATGCGGCGCTCTACTGGTACGCGCGTATAATTACCGCCGGTGGCGATCCGTTATATGTCGCGCGTCGCTGCCTGGCCATCGCGTCAGAAGATGTCGGTAATGCCGATCCACGCGCCATGCAGGTTGCTATTTCCGCCTGGGACTGCTTTACCCGCGTCGGACCCGCGGAAGGTGAGCGTGCCATTGCGCAGGCAATTGTCTATCTGGCCTGCGCGCCGAAAAGTAACGCGGTGTATACCGCCTTCAAAGCGGCGATGTCAGATGCACGTGAACGTCCGGACTACGATGTGCCGGTTCATCTGCGCAATGCGCCAACCAAATTGATGAAAGAGGTGGGTTACGGGCAGGAGTATCGCTACGCCCATGATGAACCCAATGCCTACGCCGCCGGCGAGGAGTATTTCCCGCAGGAGATGGCACAAACCCGCTATTATCACCCCACAAACAGAGGTCTTGAGGGTAAGATTGGCGAAAAGCTCGCCTGGCTTGCCGGACAGGATCAAAATAGCCCTATAAAACGCTACCGTTAGTTCAATCGTTGCGGTAATGTTGGCAATATATCTCTGTGGCCGCAGGCTGTGGTCACTTTTTCCTTTTTTAATTCGATAAGCACAGGATAAGCATGCTCGATCCCAATCTGCTGCGTAATGAGCCAGACGCAGTCGCTGAAAAACTGGCACGCCGGGGCTTTAAGCTGGATGTAGATAAGCTGCGCGCTCTTGAAGAGCGTCGTAAAGTTTTGCAGGTACAAACTGAAAATCTGCAAGCAGAGCGTAATTCTCGATCGAAATCCATTGGCCAGGCGAAAGCGCGCGGGGAAGATATTGAGCCATTACGCCTGGAAGTGAATAAACTGGGTGAAGAGCTGGATCAGGCGAAAGCTGAACTTGACGTTCTTCAGGCTGAAATTCGTGATATCGCTCTGGCGATCCCGAACATTCCTGACGACAGCGTGCCTGTCGGCAAAGACGAAAACGACAACGTTGAAGTGAAACGCTGGGGCACGCCTCGCGAGTTTGACTTTGAGGTGCGCGATCACGTCACGCTGGGCGAAATGCACGCGGGCCTGGACTTTGCGGCTGCGGTTAAGCTGACGGGTTCTCGCTTTGTGGTCATGAAAGGTCAAATTGCCCATCTGCACCGCGCTCTGGCGCAGTTCATGCTGGATCTGCACACCGAGCAGCACGGCTACAGCGAAACCTACGTTCCGTATCTGGTTAACCACGATACGCTGTACGGTACCGGCCAGTTGCCGAAATTTGCCGGCGATCTGTTCCACACCCGTCCGCTGGACGAGGAAGCAGACAGCAGCAACTACGCGCTGATCCCAACCGCGGAAGTGCCGCTGACCAACCTCGTGCGTGATGAGATCATCGACGAAGACGATCTGCCAATCAAACTGACCGCGCACTCTCCATGTTTCCGTTCTGAAGCCGGTTCTTACGGTCGCGATACGCGCGGTCTGATCCGTATGCACCAGTTCGATAAAGTTGAGATGGTGCAGATCGTTCGTCCGGAAGAGTCTATGGACGCGCTGGAAGAGATGACCGGTCATGCTGAGAAAGTGCTGGAACTGCTGGGCCTGCCGTACCGCCGTATGGCGCTGTGCACCGGCGACATGGGCTTCGGTGCCTGCAAAACCTTCGACCTTGAAGTCTGGGTGCCTGCGCAGAACACCTACCGTGAAATCTCCTCCTGCTCCAACGTCTGGGATTTCCAGGCGCGTCGTATGCAGGCGCGTTGCCGCAGCAAATCTGACAAGAAAACCCGTCTGGTTCATACCCTGAACGGTTCTGGTCTGGCAGTAGGCCGTACGCTGGTTGCTGTGCTGGAAAACTACCAGCAGGCTGACGGACGCATTGAGATCCCTGAAGTGCTGCGCCCTTACATGAAAGGCCAGCAGTTCATCGGCTAATTATTTGCTCTAAGACAAAAAAGCGCCTCAGGGCGCTTTTTTTATGCCTCTGATTTGATACGAAGCAATAACCCCTCCCTCTAAAGTAGTAATACTCCTCCGAACGAAAGTCAGCATAAAACACTGATAACCAAAAATATCGTTATACATAAAACTATATAGCGGTGTATGCCGCCCTTTATTTCTTTGTGAGCAACCAAAGTGAGTCTTTATGAAAATCAAAGCGCCTGAAGCGTTAATGGCTGCCGAGGTCACTCGCCGTGGGTTGATGAAAACCACGGCAATAGGCGGTCTGGCGGTTGCCAGCAGCGCCTTTACGCTCCCTTTTACCCGTCTGGCGTCGGCGGCGGAGGCTCTGTCTCCCGCTTCAGCCCCGGAAAAAGTGGTGTGGAGTGCCTGTACCGTTAACTGTGGTAGCCGTTGTCCTCTGCGTATGCATGTTGTGGACGGTGAAATCAAATATGTCGAAACAGACAATACCGGAGATGATAACTACGAAGGGTTACATCAGGTTCGTGCCTGTCTGCGTGGCCGTTCAATGCGCCGTCGCGTTTATAACCCGGATCGTCTGAAATACCCAATGAAGCGCGTCGGTAAGCGTGGGGAAGGGAAGTTCGAGCGTATTAGCTGGGACGAAGCCTACGATATTATCGCGACTAACATGCAGCGCCTGATCAAAGAGTATGGCAACGAATCCATCTACCTCAACTACGGCACCGGGACGCTGGGCGGTACCATGACCCGCTCCTGGCCGCCGGGTAAAACGCTGGTGGCGCGCCTGATGAACTGCTGCGGCGGCTATCTCAATCATTACGGCGACTACTCTTCCGCACAGATTGCTGCGGGTCTGAACTACACCTACGGCGGCTGGGCAGACGGTAACAGCCCGTCGGATATCGAAAACAGTAAACTGGTGGTGTTGTTCGGTAACAACCCAGGCGAAACCCGGATGAGCGGCGGTGGGGTAACCTATTATCTTGAGCAGGCGCGCGCCAAATCCAACGCACGTATGATCATCGTCGATCCGCGCTATACCGATACCGGCGCGGGACGTGAAGACGAGTGGATCCCTATTCGCCCTGGTACCGATGCGGCGCTGGTCAATGCGCTGGCGTATGTGATGATCACTGAAAACCTCGTCGATCAGCCGTTCCTTGATAAATACTGCGTTGGTTATGACGAGAAGACCCTGCCAGCCAGCGCACCGGCTAACGGGCATTACAAAGCGTACATTCTTGGTCAGGGCAGCGACGGGGTAGCGAAAACCCCTGAGTGGGCATCCACCATTACCGGCATTCCAGTCGAGCGTATTGTTCAGCTGGCCCGTGAAATTGGTTCAGCAAAACCGGCTTATATCAGCCAGGGATGGGGACCACAGCGTCACGCGAACGGCGAAATTGCCACCCGCGCTATTTCTATGCTCTCGATTCTGACTGGCAACGTTGGTATTCACGGCGGTAATAGCGGGGCGCGTGAAGGCTCGTATGAAGTCCCGTTTGAACGTATGCCAACGCTGGATAACCCGGTTCAGACCAGCATCTCCATGTTTATGTGGACGGACGCGATCGAGCGCGGCCCGGAAATGACCGCGCTGCGTGACGGTGTTCGGGGCAAAGATAAGCTGGACGTGCCAATCAAAATGATCTGGAACTACGCCGGTAACTGCCTGATCAACCAGCACTCTGAAATCAACCGCACCCATGAAATTTTGCAGGACGACAAGAAGTGCGAAATGATTGTGGTGATCGACTGCCACATGACCTCATCGGCGAAGTATGCCGATATTCTGCTTCCAGACTGCACCGCGTCTGAGCAGATGGATTTCGCGCTGGACGCCTCCTGCGGCAACATGTCCTATGTGATCTTCACTGACCAGGCCATCAAACCGCGCTTCGAGTGCAAAACCATTTATGAGATGACTTCCGAGCTGGCGAAACGTCTTGGCGTTGAGCAGCAGTTCACTGAAGGACGTACTCAGGAAGGGTGGATGCGCCATCTGCACGAGCTCTCACGCAAAGCCATTCCTGACCTGCCGGACTTCGATACCTTCCGCAAGCAGGGCATGTACAAGCAGCGCGATCCCGAAGGGCATCACGTGGCGTATAAAGCCTTCCGCGACGATCCGCAGGCCAATCCGCTGACCACGCCGTCGGGCAAAATCGAGATCTACTCCGAAGAGCTGGCAAAAATTGCTGCAACGTGGGAATTGCCGGAAGGGGATGTTATCGATCCGCTGCCGATTTATACGCCAGGCTTCGAAAACTACAACGATCCGCTGACGGCGAAATTCCCGCTTCAGTTGACCGGTTTCCACTACAAAGCGCGTGTTCACTCCACCTACGGCAACGTTGACGTACTGAAAGCGGCCTGCCGACAGGGGATGTGGATCAACCCGATGGATGCGAAAGCGCGCGGCATCAGTAATGGCGATCGCGTACGTATCTTCAACGGACGTGGCGAAGTGCATATCGAAGCTAAAGTGACTCCGCGTATGATGCCTGGCGTTGTCGCGCTGGGGGAAGGGGCCTGGTATAACCCGGATGCGAACCGTATCGATCAGGCGGGCTGCATCAACGTTCTCACTACGCAGCGTCCGTCGCCGCTGGCGAAGGGCAACCCATCCCACACAAACCTCGTTCAGGTTGAAAAGGCGTAAGGAGTAACCGATGACAACCCAGTATGGATTTTTTATTGATTCCAGCCGCTGCACCGGGTGCAAAACCTGCGAGCTGGCCTGCAAGGATTACAAAGATCTGACCCCGGACGTTAGCTTCCGTCGTATTTATGAATACGCGGGCGGCGACTGGCAGGAGGACAACGGCGTCTGGCATCAGGATGTCTTCGCCTATTACCTGTCGATTGCCTGCAACCACTGCGAAGATCCGGCCTGCACCAAGGTCTGCCCGAGCGGGGCAATGCACAAGCGCGACGACGGTTTTGTGGTGGTGGACGAGGATGTCTGCATCGGCTGTCGCTACTGCCACATGGCCTGCCCGTACGGCGCGCCGCAGTACAATGCCGCCAAAGGCCACATGACCAAGTGCGACGGCTGCCATAGCCGCGTGGCGGACGGCAAAAAGCCCATCTGCGTCGAATCCTGCCCGCTGCGCGCGCTGGACTTTGGCCCGATTGAAGAGCTGCGCAAAAAACACGGTCAGCTTGCTGCCGTCGCGCCGCTGCCGTCTGCGCACTTCACGAAGCCGAGTATTGTGATTAAACCTAACGCCAACAGCCGTCCGACGGGTGACACCACCGGCTACCTGGCAAACCCGAAGGAGGTGTGAGATGGGAAGTGGATGGCATGAATGGCCGCTAATGATCTTCACGGTCTTTGGGCAGTGCGTGGCGGGCGGGTTTATCGTCCTTGCGCTGGCGCTGTTAAAAGGGAACCTCAATGCTGAACAGCAGCAGCGTTTGGTGTTAAGCATGTTTGGCCTGTGGGTGTTGATGGGCATTGGGTTTATCGCCTCTACGCTGCACCTGGGCTCACCGATGCGCGCGTTCAACTCCCTGAACCGCGTAGGTGCCTCTTCGCTGAGTAACGAGATTGCCAGCGGGGCAATCTTCTTTGCCGTTGGCGGGCTGGGGTGGTTACTGGCAGCGGTGAAAAAGCTGCCGTCAGGGTTACGCGCGTTGTGGCTCATCGTCACCATGGTACTGGGCGTTGTCTTCGTCTGGATGATGGTCCGGGTGTACAACACCATCGATACCGTTCCGACCTGGTACAGCGTCTGGACGCCGATGAGCTTCTTCCTGACCATGTTTATTGGCGGGCCGCTGCTGGGTTATCTGCTGCTGCGTGTGGCTGGCATTAATGGTTGGGCGATGCGCCTGCTGCCCGCGGTCTCGCTGCTGGCGCTGGTAATCAGTACCGTTGTCGCGCTCATGCAGGGAGCGGAGCTGGCGACCATTCACAGCTCTATCCAGCAGGCTTCGGCGTTGGTGCCGGATTACGGTTCGCTGATGGCCTGGCGTGTGGTGCTGCTGACGGCGGCGCTGGTGTGCTGGATTGCCCCTCAGCTTAAAGGTTACTCGCCTGCGCTGCCGTTACTGTCCCTGGCCTTTGTGCTGGTGCTGGCAGGGGAGTTAATTGGTCGCGGCGTATTTTACGGTCTGCATATGACGGTCGGTATGGCTATCGCCAGCTAATTTTTAGATTTTGTTATAAAAAGCCGGGACATAGCGCCCGGCTTTTCTTTTTTCATTCATGAAATTTTTCGACTGATGTTTCGTTGTAAAAATTCCCGGAAATAAATAAAAACAAATAGATAATTAATATCAGTAGCAGGCTTTGCATTAGCAGGATGAGTTTTTTAAATCGACAAGGCGCATAACGTGCGTGACGCCTGAACCGGTGGATTGACTTTGTTTTTGCCAGTGGCATGATGCGCACGAAATCTGAACTTCCTCACGGTTTTTAATCCATGACCACCTATACCCGCCCGGTGCTTTTGTTGCTCTGTGGCCTGCTTTTGCTGACCCTGGCGATCGCGGTGTTAAACACACTCGTCCCGCTATGGCTCGCCCATGAAAACTTACCGACCTGGCAGGTGGGTATGGTTAGCTCGTCCTTTTTTACGGGCAATCTGCTGGGCACCTTATTAACGGGCAGCCTTATTAAGCGCTTTGGTTTTAACCGCAGTTATTATCTGGCGTCGCTGATCTTTGCCGTCGGCTGCGCCGGTTTAGGCCTCATGGTCGGCTTCTGGAGCTGGATGGTCTGGCGCTTTATTGCGGGCGTCGGCTGCGCCATGATCTGGGTGGTGGTTGAAAGTGCGCTAATGTGCAGCGGAACGTCCCGTAATCGCGGGCGTCTTCTGGCGGCCTATATGATGGTTTACTACGTCGGTACCGTTCTGGGACAGCTGATGGTCAGCAAACTGCCAACAGACCTGATGAGCGTGCTGCCGTGGGTGACGGGCATGGTTCTGGCGGCGATCCTGCCGCTGCTCTTTACCCGCATTGTGAATCAAAACAGCGAGCATCAGGAAGCTACCCACGTCTGGCCGATGCTGAGACTGCGCCAGGCGCGTCTGGGGGTTAACGGCTGCATTATTTCCGGGATTGTGCTGGGCTCGCTCTATGGCCTGATGCCGCTCTATCTTAACCATCAGGGCGTCAGTGATTCCGGGATCGGTTTCTGGATGGCGGTGATGGTCAGCGCGGGGATTGTCGGCCAGTGGCCGATTGGCCGCCTGGCGGACCGCTTTGGTCGTCTGCTGGTGCTGCGCGTCCAGGTTTTCGTGGTCATCATGGGCTGTCTCGCCATGCTCAGCAACGCCGCAATGGCGCCTGCGCTGTTCATTCTGGGAGCTGCGGGCTTTACGCTCTATCCGGTCGCGATGGCCTGGGCCTGTGAGAAAGTTGAGCATCACCAGCTGGTTGCAATGAACCAGGCTTTGTTGCTGAGTTACACCATCGGCAGTTTACTGGGTCCGACGTTTACCGCTATGCTCATGCAAAATTATTCTGACAATCTGCTGTTTATTATGATCGCCAGCGTGTCGTTTATTTATCTGTTAATGCTGCTGCGCAAAGTGGGCGAACATCCAACGCCAGTGGCCCATGCATGACTTATTAAAAGCCTGTCGATGACAGGCTTTTTTGTCCCTGTCACATATAAGACTTTTACTTATTGTGAGTTTTTACTGCCTGGCGATAATTCAAATGAGTTTACCACTAAAAGGCAGCAATCATGTCTACTCGTCGTTTTTCCACTACCGCACTTGCCGTAGTGTTGGCTTTAACGTTTGCAACGGCTCCGGCCATGGCTAATCCTGGAAACGGGAATGGTGGTGGTCACGGAAACGGTGGCGGACAAGGTAATAGCGGCAATCATGGTAACGGGAACGCTGGTAACCATGGTAATAAACACAATAACGGTCAGGATAACCCTGGGAAATCGGATAAGAGCTTTAAAAACAGCAAAGATGTCGGTAATGATGTGGATGCTCGCGTGAGCTTCGATCATGCCCGCCATCTGGCACTGAATTACGGCTTAACGGGCTACGACTCTCTGCCTCCGGGAATTGCGAAAAACCTGGCGCGCGGTAAGCCACTGCCTCCGGGCATTGCGAAGAAAACCGTGCCAGCCGATATGCTGGGTCAGCTTCCTTCCTATCCGGGCTATGAATGGCGCGTAGTAGGTGACGACCTGGTCTTAATTGCGCTGAGTACGGCGATTGTGACTTCCGTTATTAATGGCGTCTTTAAATAGAATATAAAAAGGCCCGGTTTTCACCGGGCCTTTTCGTTAATACATGACCTTGTGGCCATACTGCTCAAGAATACCTTTGACGCGCTCCATCGTCTCTTTTTTCGGCGGCTTCACGCCATCGAGTTTGTACTCTTCACCCATCGCCACCCATTTATGTTTACCCAGCTCGTGATAGGGCAGGAGTTCAATTTTCTCCACGTTACCCATATCCCGGGTAAATTCACCCAGACGATGTGCAGAGTCATCATCATCTGACCAGCCCGGCACCACCACGTAGCGGATCCAGGTCTTGACGCCTTTGTTGGCAATGTATTTGGCAAATTCCAGGGTACGGTGGTTTGAAACGCCAACCAGATTCTGGTGGATCTCATCGTTCATCTGCTTGAGATCGAGCATGACCAGATCGGTCACTTCAAGCAGTTCATCAATAACCGGATCGTAACGGCGCACAAAGCCGTTGGTGTCGAGGCAGGTATGAATGCCTTCTTTGTGGCAGGCGCGGAACCAGTCGCGCACAAACTCAGCCTGAAGAATGGCTTCACCGCCGGATGCCGTCACGCCACCGCCGGACGCGTTCATGAAGTGGCGATAGGTCACCACCTCTTTCATCAGATCTTCAACGGTGACTTCTTTACCGCCATGGGTGTCCCAGGTGTCACGGTTATGGCAGTACAGGCAGCGCATCAGGCAGCCCTGGAAGAAAGTGATAAAGCGGATCCCCGGGCCATCGACGGTGCCACAGGATTCAAAGGAGTGAATGCGACCAATAATTGACATTGCGGTGATATCTCCGAATTTGGCCCATCCGGGGGCCTATGTAGATGCACAGCTCAAAGGCTATGTCGAGTCTGTTTTGGCTGTTATCCATTAAGTATAGATAGCGGACAAAAGAGACTGATGAAGCGAGGGTGTTAAAAAGGCCCCACTTGCGTGGAGCCTTTATTGTACGCTTTTTAACGCGTGATTTCAGTCAATTCCACTTACATGGACTGAGTGAAAGTACGGGTAATAACGTCCTGCTGCTGTTCTTTCGTCAGGGAGTTAAAACGTACTGCGTAGCCAGATACGCGGATGGTCAGCTGAGGATATTTCTCAGGATGTTCCATCGCGTCGAGCAGCATTTCACGGTTCATCACGTTCACGTTCAGGTGCTGACCACCTTCGATGGACGCTTCGTGGTGGAAGTAACCATCCATCAGACCCGCCAGGTTAGTTTTACGCACTTCGTCGTCTTTACCCAGCGCGTTTGGCACGATAGAGAAGGTGTAAGAGATACCATCTTTCGCGTAAGCAAACGGCAGTTTAGCAACGGAGGTCAGAGAGGCAACCGCACCTTTCTGGTCACGACCGTGCATTGGGTTAGCACCTGGGCCGAATGGCGCGCCAGCACGACGACCGTCTGGGGTGTTACCGGTTTTCTTACCATACACAACGTTAGAGGTGATGGTCAGAACAGACTGAGTCGGGATAGCGTTACGATAGGTAGTGAGTTTCTGAATTTTCTTCATGAAACGTTCTACCAGGTCAACCGCCATGTCATCAACGCGAGCGTCGTTGTTACCAAACTGCGGATATTCGCCTTCGATTTCGAAGTCGATAGCCAGACCATCTTCGTCACGAATTGGTTTAACTTTCGCATATTTGATTGCAGACAGGGAGTCAGCCGCAACGGACAGACCTGCGATACCACACGCCATGGTGCGAACGACGTCACGGTCGTGCAGCGCCATCAGAGAGGCTTCGTAGCTGTACTTGTCGTGCATGTAGTGGATAACGTTCAGCGCGGTCACGTACTGTTTAGCCAGCCAGTCCATGAAGTGGTCCATGCGGTCCATGACTTCGTCATAGTTCAGCACGTCGCCTTTGATCGGTTCAGACTTAGGACCAACCTGCATTTTCAGTTTTTCATCAACGCCGCCGTTGATTGCGTACAGCATGGTTTTCGCCAGGTTTGCACGCGCACCGAAGAACTGCATTTGCTTACCAACAACCATTGGACTTACGCAGCAAGCGATAGCGTAGTCATCGTTGTTGAAGTCAGGACGCATCAGGTCATCGTTCTCATATTGCAGAGAAGAGGTGTCGATGGACACTTTAGCGGCGAATTTCTTGAAGTTCAGAGGCAGTTTTTCAGACCACAGAACGGTGATGTTCGGCTCCGGAGAAGGACCCATGGTGTACAGGGTGTTCAGGAAGCGGAAGCTGTTTTTGGTTACCAGAGTACGACCATCTACGCCCATACCGCCGATAGATTCGGTTGCCCAGATTGGGTCACCAGAGAACAGCTCATCATATTCTGGGGTACGCAGGAAGCGAACCATACGCAGTTTCATGACCAGGTGGTCAATCATTTCCTGAGCGTCTTGTTCAGTGATTTTGCCTGCTTTCAGGTCACGTTCGATGTACGCATCCAGGAAGGTGGATACGCGGCCGAAGGACATTGCTGCACCGTTCTGAGACTTAACAGCGGCCAGGTAGCCGAAGTAGGTCCACTGGATAGCTTCCTGAGCGTTGGTAGCAGGACCAGAGATATCGCAGCCGTATTTAGCCGCCATCTCTTTGATCTGACCCAGCGCACGGTGCTGTTCAGCGATCTCTTCACGCAGACGGATAGTCGCTTCCAGGTTTACGCCGTTTTCCAGGTCAGACTGGAGAGAGACGAACTGCGCGTATTTGTCTTTCATCAGGAAGTCGATACCGTACAGCGCAACGCGACGGTAGTCACCGATGATACGGCCACGGCCATAGGCATCTGGCAGACCGGTCAGAACGCCAGATTTACGGCAGTTCAGAATGTCTTTGGTGTAAACATCGAATACGCCCTGGTTATGGGTTTTGCGGTATTCGGTGAAGATTTTTTTCAGCATTGGGTCCAGCTCGCGGTTATACGCTTTGCAGGAACCTTCAACCATTTTGATACCACCGAACGGGATGATTGCGCGTTTCAGTGGTGCTTCAGTTTGCAGACCGACGATTTTCTCAAGGGCTTTGTTGATGTAGCCAGCATCGTGAGAAGTGATGGTAGAAGCAACGGAGGTGTCAAAATCAACTGGCGCGTGAGTGCGGTTTTCCAGTTTAACGCCTTCCATCACGCTGTCCCACAGCTTGGTGGTTGCGTCAGTCGCACCAGCCAGGAAGGATTCGTCACCTTCATACGGGGTATAGTTTTTCTGAATGAAGTCACGGACGTTGACTTCATTCTGCCAGTCACCTTTCGTAAAACCTTCCCAGGCTGTGGCTAACTTTTCATTAAGCTCGGACATGTAACACCTACCTTCTTAAGTGGATTTTTTATTTACTGCCTGAGACAACCATTAATGATGATCGCCGCCACGCAGGTAAATGACCCAGTATGTCAACCCAACTAACAGACCCCCACCGATAATGTTCCCGATAGTGACGGGGATCAGGTTATCAGTAATGAAGTTCATAATAGTCAGGTGTGAAAAACTTTCCGGGGTTGAACCTACAGCAGTCCAGAACTCCGGGCTTGCAAAGTTGCGGATAACAATACCCATCGGGATCATGAACATATTCGCAATACTGTGCTCAAAGCCGCTGGCAACAAACATCGCAACCGGCAGAACCATAATCATGGCTTTATCCATCAGGCTACGACCAGAGTAGCTCATCCAGACCGCCAGGCAGACCATCAGGTTTGCGAGGATGCCGAGAGCAACAGCTTCGATAAATGTATGGTGCATTTTGTGGTCGGCGGTTTGCAGGACGTTAAGCCCCCAGCCGCCGTTGGCGGTCATATACTCGCCAGAGAGCCACATCAACAGAACAAAGAGCAGACAGCCAATCAGGTTGCCAACGTAAACGTTGAGCCAGTTGCGCCCCAGTTGACCCCAGGTAATTCTTCCGCTGGCTTTTGCCACCACAATCAGCACCGTTGAGGTGAAGAGGTCGGCGCCGCAGATGACGCAGAGAATCAGGCCCAGTGAGAAGCAAATACCACCAATCAGTTTCGCTATGCCGAAAGGCATCCCGGCAGTGCCGGTGGTGGCTGTGATATAGAAGACGAAAGCGATGGAGATGAACACCCCAGCCGTAATGGCCAGAAAGAACGTCGTCATCGGATGTTTCGTGGCTTTGTAGACACCCGCTTCTTCGGCAACTTTCGCCATCGCAGCGGGGAGTAATAGATCAAAAGGGTTGTCAGCTTTCACACTAACTCTCTCTTTATTAAGTCGGCGACGAGATACTAACAAAGCATTATAGAAGAGAAATTGATATAGATCATATCTCGCCTGGCTTATAGGCCCGCAGTGTGTATGGTTTTACAGCAAAAGCGGAGTAAGTATTTGATTATCCGTGTAAAAATAAATTTTAAAAGTTATGAAAAGAGTTGAATTTTTTCCTTCAGCCTCCCGTGGAACAGTTAATTAAAATGGAGTATTTATTATAATTAGTAACAGTAAAGCTCAGGTAAGCGTTTTTATATTTACCCGTGGTTAACTTAATTATTACAATTAAACGTCATTGCGGAAAAATAAAAAAAAGGGGCAATGAAATTGCCCCGTAATATAGCTCAGGCGATTGAATACGCCTACAGCCATTAATGTTATATGCGCTTATTTTGACCAGTAAGCGGCTTTTGCCTTCTGCAATTTTTCATACGCATTCAGCAGTGACTGATGCGCCGGGAAGGCTTTCAGATCGCTGTCAACCGCTTGCAGGCCGTAGAATGGTTCTTCACCGCTCAGCGCCGCGCTGGCAGCTTCAACGGCATCCGCACCGTACATACGTACAAATGCGTTCAGATACTGCAATGGCTCGCGGTCGTCTTCCTGAGAAAGCAGGAGCAGCGTTTGCAGGCAACGGTAATAGTTTGTGCGCTCGGCGGAGAAGACGGACTGGTTAAACTCCATCGTCCACTCGGTCCAGGCCAAAGCCTGATCCAGATCGCCGCCCGCCAGCGCCAGCATCGCTTTCAGCTCGCCGATGCGCAGGGTGTACCAGCCGTTATCTTTTCCGGCCGCCAGACCCAGCAGTTCGCGCACGCGGGTGAAATCATCGTGTCCTTCTTCGTCCAGCTGGGCGATCAGGTTCAGATAATCTTCTTTATCCCACTCGCTGCCTGGCAGGGCCAGCAGGGTTTCACGCAGATGCGCGCCCATGCTGTTGTTCGCCAGCCACAGATCTTCTGCCGGATAAATGTCCGACATACCTGGCACAATAATACGGCACGCGTAAACACCGAGGTGTTCATAGTCGGCAATGTAAACTTCCTGATCTTCCGCGTTGAAGATCGCCATCAGGGTGGCGAATTCTTCTTCCGTCGTACCGGCAAAGCTCCAGTCCACGAACGGATAGTCCGCGTCCTGTTTGAACATATCCCAGGAGATCAAACCG
The DNA here is from genome assembly GCF_000534535.1 of Enterobacter sp. MGH 33. NCBI lineage: Bacteria > Pseudomonadati > Pseudomonadota > Gammaproteobacteria > Enterobacterales > Enterobacteriaceae > Enterobacter > Enterobacter sp. MGH 33. The sequence goes on from NZ_KI973212.1 coordinate 1,926,379, forward strand.
CTGGAGTCGATGAAGTGTGTTTCGAGGTTGGTGTGCTCGGCGACTTCTTCGTCATCAAAGGTTGGCGGAGTAAAGACATCGAGATCTTTCAGGCTACGACCTTGCAGCAGTTCGGTTACGGTACGCTCCAGCGCCACGCCGAAGTCCGGGTGCGCGCCGAAGGAGGCGAAGCAGGTGCCATTTGCCGGGTTGAACAGTACCACGCAGATAACCGGATATTTGCCGCCCAGAGAGCCGTCATAAGCAAAGATTGGGAAACCTTCTGCTTCCAGTTTGGCGATGGATTCCACCACGCCCGGGTAGCGCGCCAGCACGTCAGCCGGGATCTCCGGCAGGCTGATGGATTCAGCAATAATGCGGTTTTTGATATGACGCTCGAAAACTTCAGACAATCCCTGCACGCGCGCTTCGTTGCGGGTATTACCGGCAGACATGCCGTTAGACACATACAGGTTGCCGACGATGTTCATCGGGATATAAACGGTCTGCTCGTCAGACTGACGGGTGAACGGCAGGGCGCAGATCCCACGATCCTCATTGCCGGATTGCAGGTCGATCAACATGCTGCCGGTCAGTTCGTTTTCCGGATCGTAGAACGCGCGCAGGCGGGCATCGAGAATGCCTTCCGGCAGTTCATCGTTTTCGGTCAGCGGGAACCATTTTTCGTTCGGATAGTGAACGAACGGACCGTTGGCAATAGTTTCGCCCAGCCAGAAGTCGGCGAAGAAGTAGTTGGTGGACAGACGCTCAAAATACTCACCCAGTGCAGAGGCCAGCGCCGCTTTTTTGGTCGCGCCTTTACCGTTGGTAAAGCACAGCGCACAGTCTTTGTCGCGAATATGCACGGACCAGACGTGAGGCACCGGATTCAGCCAGGAGGCTTCTTCGATATTAAAGCCCAGGTCGGTCAGTTTCTGCTGGAAGCGAGCGATGGAATCTTCCAGAGCGGCGTCTTTGCCGGGGATAAACGTTTGAGTCATGGCGTTCACTTTTATCGTACGTAAAGCGCGCAATGATACGGGTTTTGCGTGACGGGTGCTATCTCCGGCGAAAATAAATGGCTGGACTATGCTTATAAGCAGTAACCTACTGTTAAGGCATAGAAAAATGAAAGCTTTCGATCTCCAGCGGATGGCGTTTGATAAAGTCCCTCCTGAGTTTTTAGGCGAAGTAGCGCTGCGCAGCCTGTACACCTTTGTACTCGTTTTCCTGTTTCTGAAAATCACCGGACGTCGCGGCGTGCGGCAGATGTCGCTGTTTGAAGTGCTGATCATCCTGACGCTGGGGTCGGCGGCAGGGGACGTTGCCTTTTATGACGATGTGCCGATGGTGCCGGTCTTTATCGTCTTCGTGACGCTTGCACTGCTGTACCGGCTGGTCATGTGGCTGATGTCGAAAAGTGAGAAACTGGAAGATCTGCTCGAAGGGAAGCCGGTGGTGATTGTCGAAGATGGTCAACTGGCCTGGGAGAATGTGCAAAGCGCCAATATGACGGAGTTTGAGTTCTTTATGGAACTCCGTTTGAGCAGCGTTGAGCAACTGGGGCAGGTGCGTCTGGCGATTATGGAAACGAATGGTCAAATCAGCGTCTATTACTATTCCGACGATGAGGTGAAGCCCGGCCTGTGCATCCTGCCGGATATGCTCATCGAGCGATACAAAACTGTACCTGAAGCGGGCGAGTACGCCTGCATAAAATGTAGTCATGTCGTGGTTATGCAGGCGGGCGAACATCAATTATGCCCCCGCTGTACGAATCCAGAATGGACGAAGGTTAGCCGGGCTAAACGTAACACCTGACAGCGATTTTGTCGGTTTTGTGACAACGGTACGGCAGATTGTATTGTGTGACGAGGGGCACATTTCTTCGGCCATCAGTTTTAGACATTGCGGCGCGTGTCACTGAATGATAAAACCGATATCCACAGTTATAACTTATGGCTTTTAGCGTGGTGAGGGGAAATGGCTCAAGTCTTTAATTTCAGTTCAGGTCCGGCAATGTTACCGGCAGACGTGATCAAACAGGCTCAACAGGAGCTGTGTGACTGGAACGGTCTGGGTACGTCGGTGATGGAAGTCAGCCACCGGGGTAAAGCGTTTATTCAGGTGGCGGAAGAAGCAGAAAAGGATTTTCGCGATCTGCTGAATATTCCCTCGAACTACAAAGTATTGTTCTGTCACGGCGGTGGACGCGGCCAGTTTGCGGGTATCCCGCTCAATCTGCTGGGCGACAAAACCACCGCTGATTACGTTGATGCCGGCTACTGGGCGGCCAGTGCGGTAAAAGAAGCGCACAAATATTGCACGCCGAATGTCATCGATGCCAAAGTGACCGTTGACGGTCTGCGCGCCGTGAAGCCGATGAGTGAGTGGCAGCTTTCTGACAACGCCGCGTATCTTCACTACTGCCCGAACGAAACCATCGACGGTATTGCCATTCACGAAGAGCCAGACTTTGGCGAAAATGTCATTGTGACGGCGGATCTCTCTTCAACCATTCTGTCCACCCCGCTGGATGTCAGCCGCTACGGCGTCATCTACGCGGGTGCCCAGAAAAACATCGGTCCTGCGGGTCTGACTATCGTTATTGTGCGTGAAGACCTGCTGGGGAAAGCCCATAAGTCTTGCCCGTCAATTCTGGATTACACCGTCCTGAACGACAACGATTCCATGTTCAACACCCCACCAACGTTTGCCTGGTATCTCTCCGGCCTGGTCTTCAAATGGCTGAAGCAAAAAGGCGGTGTGGCGCAGATGGATAAGATCAATCAGCAAAAGGCTGAACTGCTGTACGGCGTGATCGACAAGAGCGATTTCTACCGTAACGATGTCGCCAAAACTAACCGTTCGCGCATGAACGTGCCGTTCCAGCTGGCGGACAGCAACCTGGATAACGTGTTCCTGGAAGAGTCCTTCGCGGCGGGTCTGCATGCGCTGAAAGGCCACCGTGTGGTAGGCGGAATGCGCGCCTCTATCTATAACGCCATGCCACTGGAAGGCGTTAAAGCCCTGACTGATTTCATGATCGACTTCGAACGTCGTCACGGTTAATTGGCTGTTTTTCACCCCCGCAGCGTTCCTGCGGGGTTTTTATTATGTTGAGTTGAGAGTTGAGTTTCATGGAATCCCTGACGTTACAACCTATCGCGCGGGTAGATGGCACCATTAATCTGCCTGGTTCAAAAAGTGTCTCGAACCGCGCTCTGCTGCTGGCAGCTCTGGCAAACGGCACCACCGTCCTCACTAATCTGCTGGACAGCGATGACGTGCGCCATATGCTCAATGCACTGAAAGCGTTGGGCGTTCAGTACGCGCTGTCTGACGATCGTACCCGTTGTGAAGTCACCGGTAACGGCGGCGCGTTACATTCTGCTGAAGCGCTGGAGCTTTTCCTGGGTAACGCCGGTACCGCGATGCGTCCTCTGGCCGCTGCGCTGTGTCTGGGGAGTAACGATATTGTGCTGACCGGTGAGCCGCGAATGAAAGAGCGTCCGATCGGCCATCTGGTGGATGCCCTGCGTCAGGGCGGCGCGCAGATTGATTATCTTGAGCAGGAAAATTACCCGCCCCTGCGTCTGCGCGGGGGATTCACTGGCGGCAATGTTGAGGTTGACGGTAGCGTTTCCAGCCAGTTCCTGACCGCGCTGCTGATGACCGCACCGCTGGCACCACAGGACACCGTCATCAACATTAAAGGCGACCTGGTTTCTAAGCCGTACATTGATATCACCCTGCACCTGATGAACACCTTTGGTGTTGAGGTGGAAAACCAGTCTTATCAGCGTTTCGTGGTGCGCGGAGCGCAGCAGTATCAGTCCCCGGGCCACTACCTGGTTGAAGGCGATGCTTCATCCGCCTCCTATTTCCTTGCCGCAGGTGCGATTAAAGGCGGTACGGTAAAAGTGACGGGCATTGGCCGCAACAGCGTGCAGGGCGATATCCGTTTTGCTGACGTGCTGGAAAAAATGGGCGCGGTGGTGACCTGGGGCGATGACTTCATCTCCTGCACCCACGGTGAGCTGAACGCCATCGATATGGATATGAACCATATTCCGGATGCGGCGATGACCATTGCCACCGCTGCGCTGTTTGCGAAAGGCACCACCACGCTGCGAAACATTTACAACTGGCGTGTGAAAGAGACGGACCGCCTGTTCGCGATGGCAACCGAGCTGCGTAAAGTGGGGGCCGAGGTAGAAGAGGGCGAAGACTACATTCGCGTCACGCCGCCGGCAAAACTGCAATTTGCAGAAATTGGCACCTACAACGATCACCGCATGGCGATGTGTTTCTCGCTGGTGGCGTTGTCAGATACGCCAGTCACTATCCTTGATCCGAAGTGTACGGCAAAAACGTTCCCGGACTACTTCGAACAGCTGGCGCGCATTAGCACCCTGGCCTGATGATCGTATGCCGCATCACCTGATGCGGCATTTCCTTACGCTTTCTGACACTCATCCTCTTTCATTTCTTCTACACTCTGCTTCAATCATTCCGTAATTTGCACGCAAAGGTAACAGTTGCGCACGTTGGCGCGTATAATGCGCGGCGTTCATGTAAACGGTATGCCTTAATTAAGGAGAAAAAGATGACGGCAATTGCCCCGGTAATCACCATTGATGGGCCAAGTGGCGCAGGGAAAGGTACTCTGTGCAAAGCGATGGCGGAAGCATTGCAATGGCATCTTTTAGATTCGGGAGCAATCTATCGCGTGCTGGCGCTGGCTGCGCTGCATCATCATGTGGATGTTGCGTCTGAAGAAGCGCTGGTACCGTTGGCTGCGCATCTGGATGTGCGCTTTGTCTCGACCGATGGCAACCTTGAAGTGATCCTGGAAGGGGAAGATGTCAGCGGTGAAATCCGTACGCAAGAAGTGGCCAATGCGGCCTCTCAGGTGGCGGCTTTCCCACGCGTTCGTGAAGCGCTGTTACGTCGCCAGCGCGGTTTCCGTGAAGCGCCGGGGCTGATCGCCGACGGCCGCGACATGGGAACCGTGGTATTCCCCGATGCGCCAGTGAAAATTTTCCTTGACGCCTCTTCAGAAGAACGTGCTCAACGCCGCATGCTTCAGTTGCAGGAAAAGGGGTTTAGTGTTAACTTTGATCGCCTTTTATCCGAGATAAAAGAGCGCGATGACCGCGATCGTAACCGCGCCGTCGCACCACTTGTTCCCGCGCAAGACGCATTAGTGCTGGATTCAACCAGTTTAACTATTGAGCAAGTGATTGAAAAAGCGCTACAATATGCGCGCCAAAAACTGGCACTCGCGTAATCGCGACCGATTTAGCAGTACCCCCGCTGCAATGGATTGACGGCGGGTATGTGAAACAACCCCATCCGGCACGGAGCCAGGTGGACGTTAATATTAACCTGAAGATTAAACATGACTGAATCTTTTGCTCAACTGTTTGAAGAATCCTTAAAAGAAATCGAAACCCGTCCGGGTTCCATCGTTCGTGGCGTTGTTGTTGCTATCGACAAAGACGTTGTACTGGTTGACGCCGGTCTGAAATCTGAGTCTGCCATCCCGGCTGAGCAGTTCAAAAACGCCCAGGGCGAGCTGGAAATCCAGGTTGGTGACGAAGTTGACGTTGCTCTGGACGCAGTAGAAGACGGCTTCGGCGAAACCCTGCTGTCTCGTGAGAAAGCTAAACGTCACGAAGCATGGATCACGCTGGAAAAAGCTTACGAAGAAGCTGAAACTGTGGTCGGTGTTATCAACGGCAAAGTTAAAGGTGGCTTCACTGTTGAGCTGAATGGTATTCGTGCGTTCCTGCCAGGTTCTCTGGTAGACGTTCGTCCAGTCCGTGACACCCTGCACCTCGAAGGCAAAGAGCTTGAGTTCAAAGTAATCAAGCTGGACCAGAAGCGTAACAACGTTGTTGTTTCCCGTCGTGCCGTTATCGAATCCGAAAACAGCGCAGAACGCGATCAGCTGCTGGAAAACCTGCAGGAAGGCATGGAAGTCAAAGGTATCGTTAAGAACCTCACTGACTACGGCGCATTCGTTGACCTGGGCGGCGTTGATGGCCTGCTGCACATCACCGACATGGCGTGGAAACGCGTTAAGCACCCAAGCGAAATCGTGAACGTGGGCGACGAAATCACTGTTAAAGTGCTGAAGTTCGACCGCGAGCGTACTCGTGTATCCCTCGGCCTGAAACAGCTGGGCGAAGATCCATGGGTAGCTATCGCTAAGCGTTACCCAGAAGGTACTAAACTGACTGGTCGCGTTACCAACCTGACTGACTACGGCTGCTTCGTTGAAATCGAAGAAGGCGTTGAAGGTCTGGTGCACGTTTCCGAAATGGACTGGACCAACAAAAACATCCACCCATCCAAAGTTGTTAACGTTGGTGATGTAGTGGAAGTGATGGTTCTGGATATCGACGAAGAACGTCGTCGTATCTCCCTGGGCCTGAAGCAGTGCAAAAACAACCCATGGCAGCAGTTCGCGGAAACCCACAACAAGGGCGACCGTGTTGAAGGTAAAATCAAGTCTATCACTGACTTCGGTATCTTCATCGGCCTGGACGGCGGCATCGATGGCCTGGTTCACCTGTCTGACATCTCCTGGAACGTTGCAGGCGAAGAAGCAGTTCGTGAATACAAAAAAGGCGACGAAATCGCAGCAGTTGTTCTGCAAGTTGACGCAGAGCGTGAGCGTATCTCCCTGGGCGTTAAACAGCTCGCAGAAGATCCGTTCAACAACTGGGTTGCACTGAACAAGAAAGGCGCAATCGTAAACGGTAAAGTGACTGCTGTTGACGCTAAAGGCGCAACCGTAGAACTGGCTGACGGCGTTGAAGGTTACCTGCGCGCTTCCGAAGCTTCACGTGACCGCGTTGAAGATGCAACTCTGGTTCTGAGCGTTGGTGACGACGTTGAAGCTAAGTTCACCGGTGTTGACCGTAAGAACCGTGCAATCAGCCTGTCTGTTCGTGCTAAAGACGAAGCTGATGAGAAAGATGCAATCGCAACTGTGAACAAACAGGAAGATGCAAACTTCTCTAACAACGCAATGGCTGAAGCTTTCAAAGCAGCTAAAGGCGAGTAAGTTCAGGTTCGCACCATCATTTGAGCTGTAACGCATTTACAGCGCGAAGGATGGAGAGCAGACTTGACAGATTGCAGGATTCGTCCTGTAATCAATAACAAAGGGCGGCTACGGCCGCCCTTGTTTAATAAGCTGTTCAGCTAATGGGTTTGAAAGGAACCGGAGGAATCATGACCAAGTCAGAATTGATTGAAAGACTTGCCAGTCAGCAACCGCATATCCCTGCCAAGGCTGTGGAAGATGCCGTTAAAGAGATGCTGGAGCATATGGCTACCACTCTTGCCCAGGGCGAGCGCATTGAAATCCGCGGTTTCGGTAGTTTTTCTCTGCACTATCGTGCACCACGTACCGGGCGTAACCCGAAGACTGGCGATAAAGTGGAGCTGGAAGGAAAGTATGTTCCGCACTTTAAGCCGGGTAAAGAACTGCGCGATCGCGCCAATATTTACGGTAACTGAGTTTAATCATCAGGGTTAAACTGAGTTTAAAGAAAGCACCTTAGGGTGCTTTTTTTGTATCCCGCCCCTGCATTTCTGAATACGCGCCGCATTTAAATTTTCTCTTTGCTGTAAGCGCTTAAAACGTTGCAGCGCCCGCTGTAAATCACGTTTTTTCTGTCTGACGACGCATCAGTCCCGCCGCATAATCGCCTGAAACATGGAGGTGAAGATGGGGATCCACGTTATCAGTATGTGCGCCATTCTGGCCATAATCCCGCTCTATTGGTTAGCCGTTTTGCCTGATTTGCATATTGTCTGGTTGCTGATTGCCGCAGGAATTGCGTTATCCGTACAGCAGAGAAAATGGCTCAGGTTTTCAGGCCTCGCATTGCTTTTTATGTGCTGGGGGATCCTGGCCGCTCAGGAAAGCGTGTGGCAGATGAACTATTTAACGCAAGCACCGCAGCAGGCCGAGGTGGTCATTACCGCAACGGACGGCGCAACGATGCATCAGGGAAGGATTGTCAGCCTCAATGGAGAACGCGTGTGGGCTGCCATGGGCGTGGCGCTGTATGGCAACTATTTGCCGCATAACGTCTGCGTGGGTCAACGCTGGGCAATGACCCTGCGGCTCAGGGCGGTACACGGAGAACTCAACGATGGCGGCTATGATTCACAGAAAAATGCCTTTGCCCGACACCAGACGCTGAGTGGACGGTTTACCCATGCGGCGCTCGTTGACGAAGGCTGTAGTCTGCGTGCGCAATACCTGACATCACTACAGAATACTCTTTCAGCATATCAGTGGGGACCCGTGATCCTGGGGCTGGGGATGGGGGAGCGGCTGTCGGTCTCGCGGGAGATAAAAAACCTGATGCGTGATACCGGAACGATGCATCTGATGGCAATCTCGGGATTACATATTGCGCTGGCCGCTTCTGTCATCTGGTTTCTGGCGCGGGGCATCCAGCTCTTCCTGCCGGGCCGCTGGATTATCTGGCAAATCCCCTTGCTGGCAGGGCTGATTTTTGCCGCGTTTTACGCATGGCTAACGGGCTTGCAGCCGCCCGCGCTGCGCACGGTTATCGCGCTTGTGGTACTGGCTGCATTAAAAATGAGTGGTCGCCAGTGGTCGCCCTGGCAGGTATGGCTTACCTGCGTGGCGGCGATCTTGGTTTTCGATCCACTGGCGGTCCTGTCACAAAGCCTGGCGTTGTCAGCGTTTGCGGTCGCCGCGCTTATTTTTTGGTATCAGTGGTTGCCTCTCCCGCACTGGCAACGTGGCCGGTGCCTGCGGCCGCTGGCGACGCTAGTGTATTTGCAGGTCGGAATGCTGCTGCTTCTGTTGCCGCTTCAGGTCCTGATTTTCCATGGTTTCAGCCTCTCCTCGCTGGTAGCGAACCTGTTTGCCGTTCCTCTGGTCACGTTTATCTCAGTTCCGCTGATCCTGCTCGGCATGTTTCTGCATCTGTTTCCGGTCGCTGTGCTGGAAAGTATCGTCTGGCTGGCTACTGATAAATCTCTGGCAGGGCTTTTCTGGCTATTGATGCGTTTACCGAATGGCTGGCAGGACGTTGATGAACGCTGGCAATACCTGACGTTACTGCCGTGGCTGCTGGTCATTGGCTGGCGATTCAGGGCCTTCAGCGCAGCACCCGCAGTCTGTCTGGCAGGCAGCATGGTGCTGGCCTTTCCCCTCTGGCACAGGGTTAAAACAGACAGCTGGTCCCTGCATATGCTGGATGTAGGGCAGGGGCTGGCGATGGTCATTGAGCGTCACGGCAAGGCCATTCTGTACGACACCGGGCTGGCATGGCCCGGTGGGGACAGTGCGCAACAGCTGATTATCCCCTGGCTACGCTGGCATCATCTGAGACCGGAAGGGGTGATCCTGAGCCATGAACATCTCGACCACGCGGGGGGACTGGCATCGCTAAAAGCTGCCTGGCCCGCAATGTGGATCAGGAGCCCCTTATCCTGGTCCGGACATCTTCCGTGCTTTCGAGGACAGCGATGGCAGTGGCAGGGTTTAACGTTCTCCGTGCACTGGCCACCCGAAAACACCTCGGCGAAAGGTAACAACCGCTCCTGTGTGGTAAAAATCGATGACGGCGAACAGAGCGTTTTACTGACCGGAGACATTGAAGCGCAGGCAGAACTGGCAATGCTAAGCCATCGCTGGCGTCAGCTTGCGTCTACACTGATCCAGGTGCCACATCATGGAAGTAACACGTCATCTTCAACACCGTTGCTACAGCGCGTAGAGGGGCAGGTTTCGCTGGCCTCGACGGCTCGCTATAACGCGTGGCGTTTCCCTTCTATTAAAGTGGTCCGGCGCTATCGAACGGAGGGATATCTCTGGCTTGATACCCCGCATTCCGGGCAGATATCTGTGACCTTTTCGCACCATAGTCGGCAAATTCGTCGCTTACGCGAACACTATTTACCGCGTTGGTATCATCAGTGGTTTGGCGCGCCCGTAGATAACGGGTAGAATATGCGGCTATTTCAACAAATGCTGGTTTTTTGAATGCATAACGACAAAGATCTCTCCACGTGGCAAACGTTCCGCCGGCTCTGGCCGATGATTGCTCCTTTCAAAGCAGGCTTGATCGTGGCGGGCGTAGCGTTAATCCTCAACGCAGCCAGCGATACGTTTATGTTATCGCTTCTCAAACCGTTACTGGATGACGGTTTCGGTAAAACGGATCGTTCAGTGCTGCTATGGATGCCGCTGGTGGTTATTGGGCTGATGATCTTACGCGGAATCTCCAGCTATGTATCCAGCTACTGCATCTCCTGGGTATCCGGTAAAGTGGTGATGACCATGCGCCGCCGGCTGTTCAGCCATATGATGGGGATGCCGGTCTCATTCTTTGACAAACAGTCAACCGGCACCCTGCTGTCGCGTATTACCTACGATTCAGAGCAGGTGGCGTCGTCCTCTTCCAGCGCACTGATTACCGTTGTGCGTGAAGGCGCATCCATCATCGGCCTGTTCGCGATGATGTTCTATTACAGCTGGCAACTGTCGCTGATCCTTATTGTGCTGGCGCCGATTGTCTCCATCGCGATCCGCGTGGTATCAAAGCGTTTTCGCAACATCAGTAAAAATATGCAGAATACGATGGGGCAGGTGACTACCAGCGCCGAGCAGATGCTGAAAGGCCATAAGGAAGTGTTGATTTTCGGCGGTCAGGAAGTCGAAACCAAACGCTTTGACAAGGTCAGCAACAGAATGCGCCTGCAAGGAATGAAAATGGTATCGGCCTCGTCGATTTCCGATCCGATCATTCAGCTGATTGCCTCTCTGGCCCTGGCCTTCGTCCTGTATGCCGCCAGTTTCCCGAGCGTCATGGAAACCCTGACTGCGGGTACCATTACGGTGGTGTTCTCATCCATGATTGCGCTGATGCGTCCGCTGAAATCGCTGACTAACGTCAACGCCCAGTTCCAGCGCGGGATGGCAGCCTGTCAGACGCTGTTCAGCATCCTCGATTCCGAACAGGAAAAAGATGAAGGTACACGCGTGATCGAGCGCGCTAAAGGCGACCTGGAATTCCGTAACGTCACCTTTACCTATCCAGGCCGTGAAGTGCCGGCGCTGCGTGATATCAGCCTGTCCATCCCGGCGGGTAAAACCGTTGCGCTGGTCGGTCGTTCCGGTTCGGGCAAGTCGACCATTGCCAGCCTGATTACCCGTTTCTACGATATCGACCAGGGCGAGATCCTGCTTGATGGTCACGACCTGCGGGAATATACCCTCCAGTCGCTGCGTAACCAGGTCGCGCTGGTCTCGCAGAACGTGCATCTGTTCAACGATACGGTGGCGAACAACATTGCGTATGCCCGTACCGAAGAGTACAGCCGTGAAGAGATTGAGAATGCGGCGCGTATGGCCTATGCGATGGACTTCATTAACAAAATGGATAACGGTCTGGATACGATCATTGGCGAAAACGGGGTGCTGCTCTCCGGTGGTCAGCGTCAGCGTATCGCGATTGCCCGTGCGCTGCTGCGCAACAGCCCGATTCTGATCCTCGATGAAGCAACGTCCGCACTGGATACGGAATCTGAACGCGCTATCCAGTCTGCTCTGGATGAATTACAGAAAAACCGTACCTCGCTGGTTATCGCGCACCGTCTGTCGACCATCGAACAGGCTGACGAAATCGTGGTGGTGGAAGATGGCGTGATCGTTGAACGCGGCAGCCATGCGGACCTGCTGGAACAGCGTGGTGTTTACGCGCAGCTTCATAAAATGCAGTTCGGTCAATGATTGCACGCATCTGGTCGGGTGAATCCCCTCTGTGGGTGCTGCTTCTCCCGCTCTCCTGGCTGTATGGCCTGGTGAGCGATGCTATTCGTCTGCTTTACCGCCTCGGGATCAAGCGCGCCTGGCGCGCACCGGTACCTGTGGTGGTGGTCGGCAACCTGACGGCGGGTGGAAACGGCAAAACCCCGGTGGTGATCTGGCTGGTAGAACAGCTCCAGAGGCGCGGTATCCGCCCGGGAGTTGTCTCACGCGGTTACGGTGGTAAAGCGGCGCAGTATCCACTGGTGCTGAGCCCAGCTACGACAACCGCTGAAGCCGGTGATGAGCCGGTACTCATTTACCAGCGTACCGGCGCGCCGGTTGCGGTATCGCCGGTGCGCAGTGATGCCGTGAAGGCACTGCTTGCGGAGCATGACGTACAAATCGTTATTACCGATGATGGTTTGCAGCATTACGCGCTGGCGCGTGACAAAGAGATCGTGGTCATTGACGGCGTGCGGCGTTTTGGCAACGGCTGGTGGCTGCCAGCCGGTCCAATGCGTGAGCGTGCGTCGCGCCTGAAGAGCGTCGATGCTGTGATTGTAAACGGTGGTGAAGCCAGAGCGGGCGAAATCCCGATGCATCTTCGTCCCGGACAGGCCGTGAATATGTTGACCGGCGTGCGTAAAGACGTCGCGCAACTGGAACATCTGGTTGCGATGGCCGGTATAGGTCATCCGCCGCGTTTCTTCGCAACGCTGGAGCAGTGCGGCGCAAAGCTTGATAAACGGGTGCCGCTCGCCGATCACCAGGCGTTAGTTGCCGAAGAGGTTGAAAGGCTGGCAGCGCCGGGACAGACGCTGATCATGACGGAAAAAGACGCGGTAAAATGCCGGGCCTTTGCGAAAGAAAACTGGTGGTATCTGCCGGTTGACGCTGAACTCAGCGGCGAACAGCCGGAACATTTGCTCAAGGAACTGCTCGCGTTAGTGCAGTAACTTCTACGCGGTTCCGGTGGCGCTTTGACTGACAGGAAAACGCATGTCTCTACCGCAACTCTCACTTGCAGCCGCACGAAACTTGCATCTTGCCGCCCAGGGGCTTCTGAAAAAGCCCCGTCGCCGCGCGCAGCCAGCGGATATCCTCTCTACCGTGCAACGCATGTCGTTGCTGCAAATCGACACCATTAACATCGTGGCGCGTAGCCCGTATCTGGTCCTGTTTAGCCGCCTGGGAAACTATCCTCCGCAGTGGCTGGATAATGCGCTAAGTCAGGGCGAACTGATGGAATACTGGGCGCACGAAGCCTGTTTTCTCCCGCGCAGCGATTTTGCACTGGTGCGTCACCGCATGCTCGCCCCGGACAAAATGGGCTGGAAATACCGTCAGGAGTGGATGGTGGAACACGCGGATGAAATAGAGCAACTGATTGCCCATATTCAGGAAAACGGGCCGGTACGCTCCGCGGATTTTGAACACCCGCGAAAAGGCGCAAGCGGATGGTGGGAGTGGAAACCGCACAAACGCCATCTTGAAGGGCTGTTTACGTCGGGCAAAGTGATGGTGGTCGAGCGTCGCAACTTTCAGCGCGTCTATGACCTCACACACCGCGTTATGCCTCACTGGGACGATACGCGTGACCTGCTGTCTCAGGACGCTGCCGAAGCCATCATGCTCGGGAATAGCGCCCGCAGCCTTGGCATCTTCCGTCCACAGTGGCTGGCGGATTATTATCGTCTGCGTCAGCCGCAGCTAAAACCACTGCTGGAATCGTGGCAGCGCGAACAGCGCGTCATGCCGGTCTCGGTAGAGTCGTTAGGTGAAATGTGGTTGCATGCGGATTTGTTCCCTCTGCTGGCGCAGGCGCAGGAGGGCAAACTCCAGGCGACCCACAGTGCCGTGCTGTCGCCGTTCGACCCCGTTGTCTGGGACAGAAAGCGGGCCGGGCAGTTGTTTAATTTCAGCTACCGTCTGGAATGCTACACTCCGGCGCCCAGGCGGCAGTATGGTTATTTTGTTTTGCCGCTGCTGCACAAAGGCCAGCTAGTCGGGCGCATGGACGCTAAAATGCACCGTAAAACCGGCATGCTTGAAATTATCGCGCTCTGGCTTGAAGAGGGCATAAAGGTGACGGCTGGCCTGGAAAAAGGGTTAACGACTGCGCTCGGTGAATTTGCCCGCTGGCAGGGGGCGCATGAAATTGTACTCGGTCGCGTGCCTGCGGGGCTGTTTACGACCTGTCGAGGTGGCTGGGAAACAGGCACTCCCTGAAAAGGGAATGTGATAAGCTTTAGCGATTACCCATACGGAGGAACTATGGATCACCGTTTACTTGAAATTATTGCCTGCCCGGTGTGCAACGGCAAACTGTATTACAGCCAGGATAAACAAGAGCTGATTTGCAAACTGGACAGCCTGGCGTTCCCGCTGCGTGACGGTATTCCGGTACTGCTGGAAAATGAAGCCCGTTCCCTGGTGGCAGAAGAGATCAAACCATGAGTTTTGTTGTCATTATCCCTGCGCGTTATGCTTCAACGCGCCTGCCAGGTAAACCGCTGGTGGATATCAATGGCAAACCGATGATTGTGCATGTTCTTGAACGGGCACGCGAATCGGGCGCCGGACGCGTCATCGTCGCCACCGATCACCCGGATGTTGCGCGCGCGGTTGAGGCCGCGGGTGGGGAAGTGTGCATGACCCGTGCCGATCATCAGTCAGGCACCGAGCGCCTGGCGGAAGTCGTCGAAAAATGCGGTTTCAGCGACGAGACGGTGATTGTGAATGTGCAGGGTGATGAGCCGATGATCCCGGCGGCGATTATCCGTCAGGTGGCCGACAACCTGGCACAGCGTCAGGTCGGGATGGCGACCCTCGCGGTGCCGATTCACCACGCTGAAGAGGCGTTCAATCCGAATGCGGTGAAAGTGGTCATGGACGCAGAGGGCTACGCGCTCTATTTCTCCCGCGCTACCATTCCGTGGGATCGCGATCGTTTTGCGCAATCGAAAGAGACAATCGGCGAAACCTTCCTGCGCCACATCGGTATTTACGGCTACCGCGCCGGCTTTATTCGTCGCTACGTCGCCTGGGCACCAAGCCCGCTGGAGCATATTGAAATGCTCGAACAGCTTCGCGTGCTGTGGTACGGCGAGAAAATTCACGTTGCGGTTGCCCAGGAAATCCCTGGCACCGGCGTGGATACCCCTGAAGATCTCGAGCGCGTACGCGTCGAAATGCGTTAATTCGCTGGCATCCCCTCGTCTGGGGGGATGCTCTCCCGCCAGGCTATTTTCCTTTTCTTTTTCATTATTGATCTCTACCGGGTGACATCCGGGTTTCGCGCGCTCATTATAAAAGCAGTAGTCTTAATGGGGGTAATCTCATATGGAACAGCTGCGTGCTGAACTCAGCCATCTCCTTGGCGAAAAGCTAAGCCGGGTGGAATGCGTGAATGAAAAGGCCGACACCGCACTCTGGTCGTTGTACGACAGTCAGGGAAACCCCATGCCGCTGATGGCCAGAAGTTTTACCTCGCCGGGCGTCGCCAGACAGCTGGCCTGGAAAATGTCGATGCTGGCGCGGGAAGGGACTGTCCGCATGCCGACGGTCTACGGCGTGATGACCCATGAGGAGCATCCCGGCCCGGATGTTCTGCTTATCGAGCGTTTACGCGGGGTTTCTGTTGAAGCCCCGACGCGTACACCGGAGCGCTGGGAACAGCTGAAAGATCAGATTGTCGAGGCTCTGCTTGCCTGGCATCGGCAGGACAGCCGGGGTCTTGTTGGCGCGGTGGACAGCACGCAGGAAAACCTGTGGCCGCTGTGGTATCGCCAGCGTGTTGAAGTGCTGTGGGGCACGCTGAACCAGTTCAACAACACCGGTTTAACGATGCAGGACAAACGTATTTTATTCCGCACCCGGGAGTGTCTGCCGACGCTGTTTGAGGGCTTTAACGACAACTGCGTGCTGGTTCACGGCAATTTCACGCTGCGCAGTATGCTTAAAGACTCGCGCAGCGACCAGCTGCTGGCGATGGTCGGGCCGGGGATCATGCTCTGGGCGCCGCGCGAGTACGAACTGTTCAGGCTGAGCGAGGGCGGGGCGGCGGAAGATTTGCTCTGGCACTATCTTCAGCGCGCCCCTGTTGCGGAGGCCTTTCTCTGGCGACGCTGGCTCTATCTTCTCTGGGATGAGGTGGCGCAGCTGGTCAACACCGGGCGCTTTAATCGCGCCAGTTTCGATCTGGCCGCAAAATCACTCCTGCCCTGGCTTGCCTGACGAACCTTTGAGCCACTGCCAGAGGCGGCCAAGCGTCTCGTAGCCGACGCGATCGCTGTGCATCAGCCATACCGGGGACGGGATTATCCGTTCCCACGGATTGAGCGGGGCGTCAATAGCCATCTGGTTTGCCGGAGCAGGAAGCGGATGCAGGCCCTGCTTCTCAAAGAAAATCATTGCGCGCGGCAGGTGTGAAGCAGAGGTCACCAGCAGGAACGGTACATCACCGATGGCCTGTTTCACCGCCGCCGCCTCTTCTTCGGTATCTTTTGGGCTATCCAGCGTGATGATGGCGGAACGTGGTACGCCAAGCGATTCAGCCACTCTTGCTCCTGCTTCAGCGGTACTGACCGGGTTGGTTTTTGCCGCAGCGCCCGTGAAGATCATCTTCGATTCCGGATTGGCCAGCCACAGGCGGATCCCCTCGTTCAGGCGAGGCAGGCTGTTGTTGATCAGGTTCGAGCTGGGCGCCCAGTTCGGATCCCAGGTATACCCGCCGCCCAGCACCACGATATAGCCCACCTTCTGATTTCCCTGCCATGTCGGGTAGGTGTTTTCAATCGGACGTAATAAACCGTCAGCGACCGGTTGCAGGCTGAGTAACAGCAGCGCCAGCCAGCCCACGGTAACGAGGGATTTACCGCTTTTCTGAAAGCGGCTAAACCATATCAATGCCAGCCCCAGCGCGATGAGAAGCAACAGCAGGGGAAGGGGAAGCATCATGCCTCCGATATATTTTTTTAGGGTAAAAAGCATCCTTTTTGGTTCCTTTTTTAACCATACAGCAGGCGATTGTCGGTGATATTACACCAGAGTGGTTCATTCTCCGCGCGGGTGTGACAAAATAGCGGTTTTGTAGTGAGTGGAACCCTCCCAATGCGGGATCGCAATTTTGATGACATCGCGGAAAAGTTTTCGCGCAACATTTATGGCACCACCAAAGGTCAGCTTCGTCAGACGATCCTCTGGCAGGATCTGGACAAGCTGCTGGCTGAATTCGGTGACCGACCGTTGCGCGTGCTGGATGCTGGCGGTGGGGAAGGTCAGACTGCAATTCTGATGGCGCAGCGGGGACATCACGTCACGCTTTGCGATCTTTCTGCCGAGATGGTTGCGCGCGCAGGGCGAGCGGCAGAAGAGAAAGGTGTGAGCGACAACATGCATTTTATACATTGCGCCGCTCAGGACATTCCGCAGCATTTGGAAACGCAGGTTGATCTGATATTGTTTCATGCTGTGCTCGAATGGATCGCCGAACCACAAGCGATGTTAAAAACGCTGTGGTCGATGTTGCGCCCGGGCGGTGCGTTATCGCTGATGTTTTACAATGCCAACGGCCTGCTAATGCGAAACGTGCTGGTCGGCAATTTTGGCTATGTACAGCAGGGCATGTATAAAAAGAAACGACGCACGCTTTCACCGGATTTCCCTCGTGAACCGCAGCAGGTCTATGGCTGGCTGGAGGAGATCGGTTGGGAAATTACCGGCAAAACCGGCGTGAGGGTGTTTCATGATTATCTGCGTGATAAACAAAAACAGGATGACTGTTTAGACGCCTTAACAGAAATAGAGACGCGGTACTGCCGCCAGGAGCCTTATCTGAGCCTTGGCCGCTATATACACGTCACCGCGCGCAAGCCGCAGATGCAAGGATAATCTATGAGTGAATTTTCCCAGACAGTCCCCGAACTGGTTGCCTGGGCCAGGAAAAATGATTTCTCCATCTCGCTGCCGGTAGACAGACTCTCATTCCTGCTGGCGGTTGCGACGCTAAACGGCGAACGCCTGGATGGCGAAATGAGTGAAGGCGAACTGGTGGATGCGTTCCGCCACGTCAGTGATGCGTTTGAGCAAACCAGCGAAACCATTAGCGTGCGTGCCAACAACGCAATCAATGATATGGTGCGTCAACGTCTGCTGAACCGCTTTACCAGCGAGCAGGCGGAAGGAAACGCCATCTATCGTCTTACGCCACTGGGCATTGGCATTACCGACTATTACATCCGCCAGCGCGAATTTTCCACGCTGCGTCTCTCCATGCAGCTCTCTATTGTTGCAGGTGAGCTGAAGCGTGCCGCCGACGCGGCTGATGAAAACGGTGATGAATTCCACTGGCATCGCAACGTTTACGCGCCGCTGAAATATTCGGTTGCCGAGATTTTCGACAGTATCGATCTGACTCAACGTCTGATGGACGAACAGCAGCAGCAGGTGAAAGACGATATCGCTCAACTGCTTAATAAAGACTGGCGTGCGGCCATCTCCAGCTGTGAACTCTTGCTGTCAGAAACGTCGGGTACGCTGCGTGAGTTGCAGGATACGCTGGAGGCGGCGGGAGATAAGCTACAGGCCAATCTGCTGCGCATCCAGGACGCGACGATGGCGCACGACGATCTGCATTTTATCGACCGTCTGGTGTTTGATTTGCAGAGCAAGCTTGACCGCATTATCAGCTGGGGCCAGCAGTCGATCGACCTGTGGATCGGTTACGACCGCCACGTGCATAAATTTATCCGTACCGCCATCGATATGGATAAGAATCGCGTCTTTGCTCAACGTCTGCGCCAGTCGGTACAGACCTACTTCGATGCGCCGTGGGCGCTGACCTACGCCAACGCCGATCGTCTGCTGGATATGCGCGACGAAGAGATGGCGCTGCGTGATGAAGAGGTCACCGGTGAACTGCCGCCGGATCTGGAATACGAAGAATTTAACGAAATTCGCGAGCAGCTTGCGGCGATGATCGAAGAACAGCTCGCTGTCTACAAAACCAGACAAGCACCGCTGGATCTTGGCCTCGTGGTACGCGACTATCTGGCGCAGTATCCGCGCGCGCGCCACTTCGATGTTGCCCGCATTGTTGTAGACCAGGCGGTGCGCCTGGGCATCGCACAAGCCGATTTCACCGGACTGCCGCCGAAGTGGCAGCCGATTAACGATTACGGAGCCAAGGTACAGGCGCATGTCATTGACAAATATTGAACACGTGATGCCAGTTAAGCTGGCACAGGCGCTGGCGAATCCGTTGTTTCCGGCGCTGGATAGCCAGCTGCGTGCCGGTCGTCACATTGGCCTTGACGAGCTGGATAATCACGCCTTTTTGATGGACTTTCAGGAGTACCTGGAAGAGTTTTACGCTCGCTATAACGTTGAGCTGATCCGCGCGCCGGAAGGTTTTTTCTACCTGCGTCCGCGCTCTACCACGCTTATTCCGCGCTCGGTGCTTTCCGAACTGGATATGATGGTCGGCAAAATTCTCTGCTACCTCTATCTCAGCCCGGAACGTCTGGCGAATGAAGGGATCTTCACCCAGCAGGAGCTTTACGATGAGCTGCTGTCGCTGGCGGATGAAAGCAAGCTGCTCAAGCTGGTGAATAACCGCTCAACGGGGTCCGATCTGGACCGTCAGAAATTACAGGAAAAAGTTCGCTCTTCCCTGAACCGTCTGCGCCGTCTGGGAATGGTCTGGTTCATGGGTCACGACAGCAGCAAGTTCCGTATTACCGAATCGGTCTTCCGTTTTGGCGCCGATGTGCGTGCGGGTGACGATGCGCGTGAAGCGCAGCTGCGCATGATCCGTGACGGTGAAGCGATGCCGGTGGAAAACCATTTGCAGCTCAATGACGAGCACGAAGAGAATCAGCCGGATAGCGGGGAGGAAGAGTAATGATTGAACGCGGTAAATTTCGCTCACTAACGCTGATCAACTGGAACGGCTTCTTTGCCCGAACATTCGATCTGGATGAGCTGGTGACAACGCTCTCCGGCGGTAACGGGGCGGGTAAATCCACCACCATGGCGGCCTTCGTGACGGCGCTGATCCCTGACCTGACCCTGCTGCACTTCCGTAACACCACCGAAGCGGGCGCCACGAGCGGCTCCCGAGATAAAGGTCTGCACGGTAAGCTGAAAGCGGGCGTCTGTTATTCCGTACTGGACGTGATCAACTCCCGTCATCAGCGCGTGGTTGTAGGCGTGCGTCTGCAACAGGTTGCTGGCCGCGACCGTAAAGTAGATATCAAACCGTTTGCGATCCAGGGACTACCAACCTCCGTACAGCCGACCGCGCTGCTGACGGAAACCCTGAATGAACGTCAGGCGCGCGTCCTCACGCTCCAGGAGCTGAAAGACAAGCTGGAAGCTATCGAAGGCGTGCAGTTTAAGCAGTTTAACTCCATTACCGACTACCACTCTCTGATGTTCGATCTCGGTGTGGTAGCCCGTCGTCTGCGCAGCGCGTCAGATCGTAGTAAATACTACCGTCTGATTGAAGCCTCCCTGTACGGCGGTATCTCCAGCGCCATTACTCGCTCCCTGCGCGACTACCTGCTGCCGGAAAACAGCGGCGTGCGTAAGGCCTTCCAGGATATGGAAGCCGCGCTGCGTGAAAACCGCATGACGCTGGAAGCGATTCGCGTCACACAGTCTGATCGCGACCTGTTTAAGCATCTGATCAGCGAAGCCACCAACTACGTGGCGGCGGACTATATGCGCCACGCCAACGAGCGCCGTATTCATCTCGACCAGGCGCTGGAGTATCGCCGCGAGCTGTTTACCTCCCGCAAACAGCTGGTGGCTGAGCAGTATAAGCATGTCGAAATGGCGCGCGAACTGGGCGAGCACAACGGTGCGGAAGGGGATCTGGAAGCCGATTACCAGGCGGCCAGCGATCACCTGAACCTGGTGCAGACCGCGCTGCGTCAGCAGGAAAAAATCGAGCGCTATGAAGCCGATCTGGATGAGCTGCAAATTCGTCTTGAAGAGCAAAATGAAGTGGTGGCCGAAGCTGCCGAATTGCAGGAAGAGAACGAAGCCCGCGCGGAAGCCGCCGAGCTGGAAGTGGATGAGCTGAAAAGCCAGCTTGCTGATTACCAGCAGGCGCTGGACGTGCAGCAGACGCGTGCGATTCAGTACAACCAGGCGTTGCAGGCGTTGCAGCGTGCCAAAGAGCTGTGCCATCTGCCGGACCTGACCCCGGAAAGCGCTGACGAATGGCTGGATACCTTCCAGGCCAAAGAGCAGGAAGCCACTGAGAAACTGCTTTCTCTCGATCAGAAAATGAGCGTGGCGCAAACGGCGCATAGCCAGTTTGAGCAGGCGTACCAGCTGGTGGTGGCGATTAACGGTCCGCTGGCGCGTAACGAAGCGTGGGACGTTGCCCGTGAGCTGCTGCGCGACGGCGTCAATCAACGCCATCTGGCCGAACAGGTGCAGCCGCTGCGCATGCGCCTGAACGAGCTGGAACAGCGTCTGCGTGAACAGCAGGAAGCCGAGCGTCTGCTGGCGGAATTCTGCAAGCGTCAGGGTAAAAATTACGATTTCGACGAGCTTGAGGCCCTGCACCAGGAGCTGGAAGCGCGTATTGCGGCCCTGTCGGATACCGTATCGAACGCCAGCGAACAGCGCATGACGCTGCGTCAGGAGCTGGAACAGCTTCAGTCGCGTTCGAAGACGCTCTTACAGCGTGCGCCGATCTGGCTGGCTGCACAAAGCAGCCTGAACCAGCTCAGCGAACAGTGTGGCCAGGAGTTTGCCTCCAGCCAGGACGTCACCGAATACATGCAACAGCTGCTGGAGCGCGAGCGTGAAGCGATTGTTGAGCGTGACGAAGTGGGTGCGCGCAAGCGTGACGTCGATGAAGAGATCGAGCGTTTAAGCCAGCCTGGCGGCTCAGAAGATCCGCGCCTGAATGCCTTAGCCGAGCGTTTCGGCGGCGTGCTGCTGTCTGAAATTTACGACGATGTCGGCCTGGACGATGCGCCGTACTTCTCCGCGCTGTACGGTCCATCCCGTAACGCGATTGTGGTGCCTGATCTGTCGCTGATTTCGGACCAGCTTGCAGGGCTGGAAGACTGCCCGGAAGATCTCTACCTCATCGAAGGGGATCCGCAGTCGTTTGATGACAGCGTATTCAGCGTCGACGAGCTGGAAAAAGCGGTGGTGGTGAAAATCGCCGATCGCCAGTGGCGCTATTCGCGCTTCCCGGAACTGCCGCTGTTTGGCCGCGCCGCGCGTGAAAACCGTATTGAAAGCCTGCACGCTGAGCGCGAAACGCTTTCTGAACGTTTTGCAACCCTGTCGTTTGATGTTCAAAAAACGCAGCGTCTGCATCAGGCGTTCAGCCGCTTTATCGGCAGCCACCTGGGCGTTGCCTTTGAGCCCGATCCGGAAGCTGAAATTCGCAAGCTCAACACCCGTCGTGGAGAGCTGGAGCGTGCGCTTGCCAGCCATGAAAATGACAACCAGCAAAGCCGCGTGCAGTTCGAGCAGGCGAAAGAGGGCGTTGCGGCCCTTAACCGCATCCTGCCGCGCCTGAACCTGCTGGCGGACGATACGCTCGCCGACCGCGTGGACGAAATTCAGGAACGTCTGGACGAAGCGCAGGAAGCGGCGCGCTTTGTGCAGCAGCACGGCAATCAGCTGGCAAAACTGGAGCCGATGGTTTCCGTTCTCCAGAGCGACCCGGAACAGTTTGAGCAGTTAAAAGAAGATTACGCCTGGTCACAGCAGGTGCAGCGCGAAGCGCGTCAGCAGGCGTTTGCCCTGACGGAAGTGGTGCAACGTCGCGCACACTTCGGCTACTCCGATTCAGCAGAAATGCTGAGCGGGAACAGTGATCTTAATGAAAAGCTGCGCGAGCGTCTTGAGCAGGCCGAAGCAGAGCGTACGCGCGCCCGTGAAGCGATGCGTACTCACGCCGCACAGCTGAGCCAGTACAGCCAGGTCATGGCCTCGCTGAAAAGCTCCTTCGACACCAAGAAAGAGCTGTTAAACGATCTGCATAAAGAGTTGCAGGACATCGGCGTGCGCGCCGACAGCGGTGCAGAAGAGCGGGCGCGTATTCGCCGCGATGAGCTGCATGCTCAGCTCAGTAACAACCGCGCGCGTCGTAATCAGCTGGAAAAAGCGCTGACCTTCTGTGAAGCAGAGATGGACAACCTGACGCGACGCCTGCGCAAGCTGGAGCGTGACTATCATGAGATGCGTGAACAGGTTGTGACCGCGAAGGCGGGGTGGTGCGCGGTGATGCGCATGGTGAAAGATAACAACGTGGAGCGTCGTCTGCATCGTCGCGAGCTGGCGTACCTGTCAGCCGATGAACTGCGCTCTATGTCGGATAAGGCGCTGGGGGCGCTGCGTCTGGCGGTGGCGGATAACGAACACCTGCGCGACGTGCTGCGTATGTCCGAAGATCCGAAGCGTCCTGAGCGCAAAATTCAGTTCTTCGTGGCGGTTTATCAGCACTTACGCGAGCGTATTCGTCAGGACATCATCCGTACCGACGATCCGGTGGAAGCGATCGAACAGATGGAGATCGAGCTGGGCCGACTGACGGAGGAGCTGACCTCCCGCGAGCAGAAGCTGGCAATCAGCTCCCGCAGCGTGGCGAATATTATTCGTAAAACCATTCAGCGCGAGCAGAACCGTATCCGTCAGCTGAACCAGGGCCTGCAAAGCGTGTCGTTTGGCCAGGTCAACAGCGTGCGGCTGAACGTGAACGTGCGTGAGGCGCACTCCACGCTGCTGGACGTGTTGTCTGAACAGCACGAACAGCATCAGGATCTGTTCAACAGTAACCGCCTGACCTTCTCCGAAGCGCTGGCGAAGCTATATCAGCGTCTGAATCCGCAGATTGACATGGGCCAGCGTACGCCGCAAACCATCGGCGAGGAGCTGCTGGACTACCGCAACTATCTGGAAATGGAAGTTGAGGTTAACCGTGGCTCAGACGGCTGGCTGCGCGCGGAATCCGGTGCGCTCTCTACCGGTGAAGCCATCGGTACCGGTATGTCGATTCTGGTGATGGTGGTGCAGAGCTGGGAAGATGAAGCGCGTCGTCTGCGCGGCAAAGACATCTCGCCATGCCGTCTGCTGTTCCTCGATGAAGCCGCGCGTCTCGACGCCCGCTCCATCGCCACGCTGTTTGAGCTTTGCGAGCGACTCGATATGCAGCTCATCATCGCGGCGCCGGAAAACATCAGTCCGGAAAAAGGGACAACCTATAAGCTGGTGCGTAAGGTGTTTCAGAACAGTGAACACGTACACGTCGTGGGCCTGCGTGGTTTCGCCCCGCAGCCACCGGAGTCATTACCGGGCACGGCTGACGCCTCTTAACCCGGGGTGCGACAAATAGCGGCGCTCATGCGCCGCTTTTTTTATTCACTTAACTTGTGTTCAGGGCTGCGTTATCTTTAAACTTCTTTACATAAGGTAAGGCAGCAGCGAGTATGCCTTTCTATACTGAAGGAAAGCTCCAGAATAATGGGCATGTCGTGAAAAACAGGGGGCAAGGGATGTTGCTTAAGAAAAATCGTGGTCGTCAGCTGTCTGCGCTGAGTTTGTGCCTGACAGTGATGTTTGCTCCACTGTTTACCGCTCAGGCCGATGAGCCTGAAATTGTACCGACTGACAGCTCCGCGACGATGGGCGCGCAGCCGACGTCGCTGTCACAACCGCTGGATCAGTCTCCGGCGACGGCCATCATGGCCGGCATTAAACCGCTGCCGGAAGGCATCGATACTGAATCATTACGCCAGCAGCTTATGACCGGCCTGCCCTCGGGCTATACTCCCGCTTATATTAACCAGCTCACGCTGCTTTACGCTGCGCGCGATATGAAACCGATGTGGGAAAATCGCGAGGCGGTACGTGCCTTCCAGCAGCAACTGGCTGAAGTGGCGATTGCAGGTTTTCAGCCGCAGTTCACGACCTGGGTTGAGCTCCTGACCGACCCTGCCGTTACCGGACAGGCGCGTGACGTGGTGCTGTCTGATGCCATGATGGGCTACTTACAGTTTGTGGCGGGGATTTCGGTGAACGGCAACCGCTGGTTATACAGCAGTAAACCGTACAAGCTGGCGACGCCTGCGCTGTCCGTCATTAATCAGTGGCAGCTGTCGCTGGATAACGGCGAACTGCCGCGCTTTATCGCAAGCCTTGCGCCTGCCCATCCGCAATATGCCACGATGCATCAGTCGCTTCTTGAGCTGGTTGCGGATTCCCGCCCGTGGCCTCAGCTGCGTGGCACCACAACGCTGCGTCCGGGGCAGTGGAGCAGCGATGTGCCTGCGATCCGCGAAATTATGAAACGCTCCGGCATTCTCGACAGCGGCCCTAAAATTGCGCTGCCCGGTGACGAGACGCAAAATGCGGTCGTCAGCCCGTCGGCGCCGGTAAAAAAGAAAACGGCCGTTGCGTTGAGCAATAAGCCCGCCGCTTACGATCGCGAGCTGGTCGCCGCAGTGAAGCAGTTCCAGGCTGGGCAGGGGCTTGGCGCTGACGGCGTGATTGGTCCATCTACTCGCGACTGGCTGAACGTCTCTCCGGCCCAGCGGGCAGGGGTGCTGGCGTTGAATATCCAGCGCTTGCGCTTGCTGCCGGGCACGTTATCCACCGGCATTATGGTCAACATTCCGGCGTACTCCCTGGTCTACTATCAGGACGGTAGCGAAGTGCTGGCGTCCCGCGTGATTGTCGGCCGACCTGACCGTAAAACGCCAATGATGAGCAGCGCGCTGAATAACGTGGTGGTTAACCCGCCGTGGAACGTGCCGCCGACGCTGGCGCGCAAAGATATCCTGCCTAAGGTATGGAATGACCCGGGTTATCTGGAGCGACATAACTATACGGTGATGCGGGGCTGGAACAGCAAAGAAGCGATTGATCCCTGGATGGTCGACTGGTCAACGATTACGCCATCGAACCTGCCGTTCCGTTTCCAGCAGGCACCGGGCGCCCATAACTCGCTGGGACGTTACAAATTCAATATGCCAAGTTCGGACGCTATCTACCTGCATGATACCCCGAACCATAATCTGTTCCAGAAAGATGCACGCGCGCTCAGCTCGGGCTGTGTTCGGGTGAACAAGGCCTCCGAGCTGGCGAATATGCTGTTGCAGGATGCAGGCTGGAACGATGCGCGGATATCAGATGCCCTGAAGCAGGGGGATACGCGTTACGTCAATATTCGCCACAATATTCCGGTCAATCTTTACTATCTGACGGCGTTTGTAGGCGCGGACGGACGCACCCAGTATCGTACAGATATTTACAATTATGATCTGACAGCGCGATCCGGCGCACAAATTTTGCCAAAAGCGGAACAATTAATCAGGTAAATGAAGTAGTTCGGTAAAAATGATTGTCGTAAGTTATGGTGAATATGAGGCGATCTGTCTGCAAGCCGCGTATTCACTGGGGTTGGGTGCCTTGACGTAGCAGGCTTTGCCAGTTATGGTGCCCTTCGTGCGCTAAGCATATTGACAATTTCTTTTACCTGTAGACCTGATTATCATGGACAAATTTGACGCTAATCGCCGCAAATTGCTGGCGTTAGGTGGCGTTGCGCTGGGCGCAGCAGCCATCCTTCCGACGCCAGCATTTGCCACCCTCTCGACACCTCGTCCGCGTATTTTAACGCTCAACAATCTGCATACTGGTGAGACGCTTAAAGCGGAATTTTTCGATGGCAGAGGCTATATTCAGGATGAATTAGCAAGACTCAACCATTTTTTCCGTGATTTCCGCGCGAATAAAATCAAAGCCATCGACCCTGGATTATTCGATCAGCTTTACCGCTTGCAGGGACTGCTGGGGACCAAAAGGCCGGTGCAACTCATTTCTGGCTATCGCTCTCTGGATACCAACAATGAACTGCGCGCCCACAGCCGTGGGGTAGCGAAAAAAAGCTATCACACTAAAGGGCAGGCGATGGATTTCCATATTGAAGGCGTTTCGTTAGCCAATATTCGCAAAGCGGCGTTATCTATGCGCGCAGGTGGTGTAGGATACTACCCACGTAGCAACTTTGTGCATATTGATACCGGGCCGGTTCGGCACTGGTAATAACGAAACACAGGAGCAGTATGAACTATCGTATTATTCCGGTTACCGCGTTCTCACAGAACTGTTCATTGATCTGGTGTGAACAAACTAAACTGGCCGCGCTTGTCGATCCCGGTGGAGACGCAGGGACAATCAAGCAGGAAGTCGCTGCCAGCGGTGTAACGCTGATGCAGATTTTACTCACCCATGGCCATCTCGACCATGTGGGTGCAGCGGCAGAACTGGCTGAACACTACGGTGTGCCGATTATCGGCCCGGAAAAAGAAGATGAGTTCTGGCTTCAGGGGCTACCTGCCCAAAGCCGCATGTTTGGTCTGGATGACTGTCAGCCACTGACACCGGACCGCTGGCTGAACGAAGGCGATCGCGTTAACGTAGGGAATGTAACTTTACAGGTGTTGCATTGCCCAGGGCATACGCCCGGCCATATCGTCTTCTTTGATGACGTGTCGCGCCTGCTGATTTCCGGTGACGTGATTTTCAAAGGGGGCGTAGGACGCAGCGATTTCCCACGCGGCGATCACGGTCAACTGATTCAGTCGATTAAGCAGAAGTTATTGCCGTTAGGTGATGATGTGACGTTTATCCCTGGACACGGACCAATGTCGACGCTGGGCGATGAGCGGTTGCATAACCCGTTCCTTCAGGATGAAATGCCTGTCTGGTAAACCCGGTAAAATAAAAAAGCCTGCGCGATGCAGGCTTTTTTTATGGGTGCAGGTTACAGCACCGCGACAATGGCTTCGCACAGCGGCGCCATGTTGTCAGGCGTCATACCTGCAACGTTCACGCGGCCAGAGGCAACGGCATACACGCCAAACTCTTCACGCAGGCGCAGCACCTGCTCTTTGGTCAGGCCGCTGAAGGAGAACATGCCGTTCTGCTTGATGATGAAGCTGAAGTCACGGTCAGCGCCTTTCTCAGCCAGCGTGTTCACAAACAGCAGACGCATGCGCTGAATGCGCTGACGCATATCGTTCAGCTCTTGTTCCCAGATTGCGCGCAGCGCATCGTTGCTCAGGATCGTCGCGACCACAGACGCACCGTGTGCCGGTGGGTTAGAGTAGTTAGCGCGGATCACGGACTTCATCTGGCTGAATGCGCGATCGACGGTTGCTTCGTCAGCAGCCACCAGCGTACAGGCGCCGACACGCTCGTTATACAGACCAAAGTTCTTGGAATAGGAGCTTGCGACAATCAGCTCCTGATGGACGGCGGCGAATGCGCGCAGACCTTCAGCATCTTCTTCCAGACCACGGGCAAAGCCCTGGTAAGCGAAGTCAAACAGCGGCAGCCAGCCTTTTTCAACGGACAGCTTAGCCAGCTGTTCCCACTGTTCAAGCGTAGGATCGATACCGGTTGGGTTATGGCAGCAGCCGTGGAACAGCACCACATCGCCCGCCTGGGCTTCGCTCAGGCTGGCCAGCAGACCGTCGAAATCCAGCGCGTGGTTTGCCGCGTCGTAGTAGGCGTATTCACGCACTTCCAGACCCGCAGAATTAAAAACGCTCTTGTGGTTCGGCCAGCTTGGATTGCTTACCCACACACGCTTCACAGAGGTGTTTTTCGCCAGGAAATCTGCCGCCACGCGCAGTGCGCCGGTACCGCCTGGGGTCTGCGCCGTGCGGGCGCGTTTTTCGCTCACAATGGTGCTGCCTTTGCCGAACAGCAGCTCCTGGGTGCAGCGACCAAATTCAGGGATACCATCAATACCGAGGTAGTTTTTGGTGGTTTCGTTTTCCAGCAGATACTGCTCAGCTTTTTTGACGCTGGTCAGTACCGGAGTTTTGCCGGTTTCATCTTTATATACACCAATACCCAGGTTGATTTTGCCAGGGCGGTCGTCGGCACGAAACAGATCGGCCAGGCCCAGAATTGGGTCGGCAGGAGCGGCAGTAATGTTCTCAAACATGACGAAGTTCCATTGTGATTACAGAAGTGAAATCCGCTATCAGGTTAACGGTAGATTTACAAAATGCCAACCGTTTGCGACGAAAAGCGTGCGGCTTTTCAAAAGTCGCTATTATTTTCTCTCAGGAATAAAAAAACAGGGCCGAAGCCCTGTTCATTAAGCATATAACAACGAGGTGTGCTGATTAGAACTGGTAAACCAGACCCAGAGCCACGATATCGTCGTTGTTGATGCCCAGCTTGTTGTCGTCTTTCAGCTGGTTGATCTGATAGTCAACATAGGTAGACATGTTTTTGTTGAAGTAGTATGTCGCACCAACGTCGATGTAGTTGATGTAGTCTTCGTCACCGATACCTTCTACGTCTTTCGCTTTAGATTTGTAGTAAGCGATGGATGGACGCAGACCGAAGTCGAACTGGTACTGAGCGACGACAGAGAAGTCCTGAGACTTGTTAGCGAAACCACGGCTGCCCAGACGCGCTGCGTTACGCATCTCGCCATAAATAGCTGCCAGGTAGATGTTGTTCGCGTCATATTTCAGGCCGGTTGCCCACTGCTCAGCTTTGTCGCCTTTACCCCAATCCAGCGTCTGCTGGTTGTTGGTACGGTCAGCTGCACCATAAGCACCCACAATGCCGAAACCGTCGAAATCATAGCTCAGAGAAGTTGCCCAGCCGTCACCGTTGGAACGTACTGCGTCATCACGTTCATTTTTGCCCAGGTACTGAACACCAAAGTTCAGACCGTCAACCAGGCCGAAGAAGTTGCTGTTACGGTAAGTCGCCAGACCACCCGTACGGCCTGCGAAGAAGTTATCGCTCGCGCCGGTGTCGCCGCCGAACTCAGGCAGCATATCGGTGATGCCGATTGCGTCATAGACCAGACCGTAGTTACGACCGTAGTCGAAGGAGCCTGCGTCACCAAATTTCAGACCTGCGAATGCCAGACGGGTTTTGTTGCCGTTCTGTGCATCGCCACCTTCAGAGTTGTTACCTTGGAAGTTGTATTCCCACTGACCGTAACCAGTCAGCTGATCGTTGATCTGAGTTTCACCTTTGAAGCCCAGACGCGCGTAAGTGTTGTCGCCATCGTTGCCCGCGTAATCAGAGAAGTAATGCAGGCCAACTGCTTTCCCGTAAAGATCTAATTTGTTGCCGTCTTTGTTATAGATTTCAGCAGCGTTTGCTGCACCGGCTACCAGCAGGGCAGGGACTACCACTGCCAGGATATTGCGCTTCATCATTATTTATTACCCTCATTGGTTTTTTTATGACACTCGCCACTGCCGCCAATAAATTCTGTCAATAAATATTTCCGGAACTATTGATGAGAGTTAGGTGTCTTTATGTGTCTGACAGGCATCTTTCCATTCATAGAATCGTTTCGCTACACTGAAAGTGCTACAATCTTCAAGATTCAGTTACCAAAAGAAAATATGTGTAACTAAATATGTATTTTTGGGAACTTTGTGAAGCACCTCAAATTTCAGTGCCACCTGGCGAATTAAACATCCGCTTTATTCTTATATATATGATTTCCTTATGTTTAATTTAGCTAAAGGCCTTTCGTATAAACAGAAGTTAAACGGCTCATTTTTTCTTATGATCGATAAAAGCCATCCAGATGGCTGTGAAATTGGTTGTTTTTTATGCTAATGCGTAAGGATTGTTTTAAGCGCAATAAGAATGGGGTTATTTTTTTGTCTCAGGATATTTCGTGGAAACAAAACGTAACAGGTAGAGGTAATAGCGGGGTTGTGGTTTAAAGACGCTTACTTCTGACTGACGAAAACTGACATTGCAGGATAAAATAATGGCCAGCATTTGCTGGCCATTAATGATTTGGTCGGTTAGAAACTTGCGTTACGCGGTGTGCGTGGGAACGGAATCACATCACGTACGTTCTGAACACCTGTTACGTAAGCAATCAGACGTTCGAAGCCCAGGCCAAAGCCGGAGTGTGGAACGGTGCCGTAGCGACGGAGATCGCGATACCAGCTGTAGTCCGCCGGGTTAAGGCCCATCTCCTGCATACGCGCGTCCAGCACATCCAGGCGCTCTTCACGCTGGGAGCCACCGATGATCTCACCAATGCCCGGCGCCAGGACATCCATCGCGGCAACGGTTTTACCGTCTTCGTTAAGGCGCATATAGAACGCCTTAATGTCTTTCGGATAGTTTTTCACCACAACCGGTGCTTTAAAGTGCTTCTCTGCCAGATAACGTTCGTGCTCGGAGGAGAGATCCACGCCCCAGTAAACCGGGTTTTCGAATTTCTCACCGCATTTTTCCAGGATTGCGACCGCGTCGGTGTAATCCACCTGCGCGAAGTCTGCGGAGACGAAGCGCTCAAGACGGGCGATGGCGTCGTTATCGACACGCTCAGCGAAGAATTTCATGTCGTCTGCGCGCTCTTCGAGAACGGCTTTAAACACGTATTTCAGCATCGCTTCTGCCAGGGCTGCCGCGTCATTCAGATCGGCAAAGGCCACTTCCGGCTCCAGCATCCAGAATTCCGCCAGGTGACGGCTGGTGTTGGAGTTTTCCGCACGGAAGGTTGGGCCGAAGGTATAGATCTTAGACAGCGCACAGGCGTAGGTTTCACCGTTGAGCTGGCCGGAAACCGTCAGGAAGGCTTCTTTACCAAAGAAGTCTTTGTCGTAATCGACTTTACCTTCCGGCGTACGCGGCAGGTTTTCCATATCCAGCGTTGAAACGCGGAACATTTCACCTGCGCCTTCGGTATCGGAAGCCGTGATCAGCGGAGTAGAAACCCAGAAGTAACCCTGCTCGTCAAAGAAACGATGCAGCGCCTGCGCCAGCGTATGACGCACGCGGGCAACCGCACCAATCAGGTTGGTGCGCGGACGCAGGTGCGCGACTTCACGCAGATATTCGATGCTGTGACGCTTTGCAGCCATCGGGTAGGTGTCAGGATCTTCAACCCAGCCGGTCACTTCCACCGAGGTCGCCTGAATTTCGTAGCTCTGACCCTGGCCCGGAGAGGCCACCACAACACCGGTGACGATCACGGAACAGCCGGTTGTCAGGTGCAGAACGTCATCATTGTAATTGGGCAGAGAATTATTAATGACGGCCTGTACAGGATCAAAGCAGGAACCGTCATAGACGGCGAGGAAGGAGATGCCAGCTTTAGAATCTCGGCGAGTACGCACCCATCCGCGCACGGTGACCTCCTGGTCAACGGCGACACGGCCCTGGAGTACGTCGGCTACAGGCACAACGCTCATAATATTCTCTCTGTTAATAGTCGGAAAAAATAAACACTTGTCCGCCCTTATAGGGGGGATATCTATGTTACCTGCCATCCGCTATCAGACAAGTAAATTTCACCGTCTTAAGAGAAGAAATAAGAAATTAATAAGAGAAGGGGAGCCATGAAGGCTCCCCCGAAGCCGTTAACTGGCTTTTTTAACCTGAGGCAAATCGAAGGCTTTACGTAATGCGCGGACAAACGCTTTGTCATGGCAGATGGTTTTGCCCGGACTGTCGGAGAGCTTCGCGACCGGCTTACCGTTACATTCCACCAGTTTTATGACGATGTTCAGCGGTTTCACCTGAGGAATATCACAGGTTAACCGCGTACCAATCCCGAAACTCAGGTTCACCCGCGATGAGAAATGGCGATAAAGGTCGACGGCTTTCGCCAGGTCAAGGTTATCGGAGAAGACCAGCACCTTACTCATGGGGTCGATGCCCAGTTTTTCGTAATGGGCGATGGCTTTCTCACCCCATTCAACCGGGTCCCCGGAATCATGGCGCAAACCCTGGTAGCGTTCGGCAAACTCAGGGCCAAAGTCGCGCAGGAACGCGTCCATGGTAATGCAGTCGGTAAGGGCAATACCCAGCCGATCCGGGTATTCCTCTAGCCACGCGGCGAGGGCGGCGCGCTGGCTGTTGGCAAGGTCAGGGCTGATCTGCTGGTGCGCCTGGAACCATTCGTGCGCCTGGGTGCCCATAGGCGTTAAATCAAGGCGACGTGCCAGATCGTAGTTACTGGTGCCAACGAACCACGGCTCCTGTTGCAGACGTCTGACAATGGCTTCCTGAACCTCGCGAGAGAAGCGGCGGCGCGTGCCAAAGTCCATCAGACGGAATCGGGACATATCCAGCCCTTCGGTCAGTCTGGAAAACTCAACGAGTTTATTCTCCAGAGCGGTAACCGCCTGCGTCACACCGGTTTCAGGGGAGCGATAGCGGTGGGCCAGCTCGCTGATCACGGCCAGAAGCGGCACTTCCCACATGATCACCTCACGCCACGGGCCGGTCAGACGAATGTCCAGCTTGCCGTTATCATTGGTGACGGTGACCTGTTCCGGGTTATAGCGGAACTCACGCAGCCAGTTCAGATAATCCGCTTTAAAGAAAGGCAGGCCTGAAAGCCACTGATATTCGTCATCGGTGAGCGCCAGATGCTGCATGGCCTCGACCTGTTCACGAATGGAATCTGCGTAGATACCCAGCAAGTCGTCACCCCGGCAGCGAAATTCCGCCGCAACATGGACATCATGATAGTGGTGAAACACGGCTTGCTGCATATGCAGCTTGTACGCGTCGGTATCCAGCAACGTATGCAGAACCGGAGAAGCGAATTGAGTCATAGGTGCGCTGTAGCATCCTCTCACGGGAGCGTTTAGTACAATAAACAACTCCGGAGTATACCCTGTTTAGTGATTTATTGAACCCCGATCACAACATAAGCACACTTTATGGTCGAGAGCATTTCGTGCCCCGTGTTATAAAAATGTAGCTAAAAAGGGCGTTGTGCCTGAAAAGATGAACATTCTGCATAGCGCGTTTTACACAACAGGAATATATTGAATCGTTACTCGACAAACGATGCATAAGGTTTTCTATGACACAACAGCCACAAGCTAAATACCGCCACGACTATCGTGCGCCGGAATACCTGATAAGCGATATCGATCTGACTTTCGACCTGGATGCCACAAAAACCGTGGTGACGGCGATAAGCCAGGTGACGCGCCAGAGCGCGACTGCCGTGCCGCTGCGTCTGGATGGTGAAGACCTGACGTTGGTTTCCCTGCATATTAACGATGAAGCCTGGTCAGACTATAAAGAAGAAGGCAACCAGCTGGTCATCGACAACCTGCCGGAACGCTTTACCCTGCGCATCGTGAATGAAATTAGCCCTGCCGCCAATACCGCGCTGGAAGGACTTTACCAGTCAGGCGTAGCCCTGTGTACCCAGTGTGAAGCCGAAGGTTTCCGCCACATTACCTGGTATCTGGATCGCCCGGACGTCCTGGCGCGCTTTACCACCAAAATTATTGCCGACAAAACGCTGTACCCGTACCTGCTTTCCAACGGCAACCGGATTGCTGAAGGGGAACTGGAGAATGGCCGTCACTGGGTACAGTGGCAGGATCCGTTCCCGAAACCCTGCTATCTGTTTGCGCTGGTGGCGGGAGATTTCGATGTCCTGCGCGACACCTTTAAAACGCGCTCTGGCCGTGAAGTCGCGCTGGAGCTGTTCGTGGACCGTGGCAACCTTGACCGCGCACCGTGGGCAATGACCTCCCTCATCAACTCCATGAAGTGGGATGAAACGCGCTTTGGCCTCGAATATGACCTCGACATCTATATGATCGTTGCGGTCGATTTCTTCAACATGGGCGCGATGGAGAATAAAGGCCTTAACATCTTTAACTCTAAATACGTGCTGGCGCGTACCGATACCGCCACGGATAAAGATTACCTCGATATCGAACGCGTTATCGGCCACGAATATTTCCATAACTGGACCGGGAACCGCGTCACCTGTCGCGACTGGTTCCAGCTGAGCCTGAAAGAGGGCTTAACCGTCTTCCGCGATCAGGAGTTCAGCTCCGATCTGGGATCGCGGGCGGTGAACCGCATCAACAACGTGCGCACCATGCGTGGTCTGCAATTTGCAGAAGATGCCAGCCCAATGGCGCACCCGATCCGCCCGGATAAAGTCATTGAGATGAATAACTTCTACACCCTGACGGTGTATGAAAAAGGCGCTGAAATTATCCGTATGATCCACACCCTGCTGGGTGAAGAGAATTTCCAGAAAGGGATGCAGCTTTACTTTGAGCGTCACGACGGCAGTGCGGCCACCTGCGACGATTTTGTTCAGGCGATGGAAGACGCCTCTAACGTCGATCTGTCTCATTTCCGCCGCTGGTACAGCCAGGCCGGTACGCCGATTGTGACGGTCAAAGACGACTACAACCCGGAAACCGAGCAGTACACGCTGACCATCAGCCAGCGCACGCCGCCAACGGCCGAGCAGGAAGAGAAACATCCGCTGCACATTCCATTCAGCGTTGAGCTGTACGACAACGAAGGCAACGTGATCCCGTTACAGAAGGGCGGCCACCCGGTGCATAACGTGCTGAACGTGACCCAGGCAGAGCAGACCTTTATCTTCGATAACGTCTATTTCCAGCCCGTTCCTGCCCTGCTGTGCGAATTCTCCGCGCCGGTGAAACTCGAATATAAGTGGAGCGATCAGCAGCTGACGTTCCTGATGCGTCACGCGCGCAACGATTTCTCGCGCTGGGATGCGGCACAAAGCCTGCTGGCGACCTACATCAAGCTGAACGTCAACCGTTACCAGCAGGGCCAGCCGCTGACGCTGCCGGTTCATGTGGCAGACGCGTTCCGTGCCATCCTGCTGGATGAGAACATTGACCCGGCGCTGGCGGCTGAAATTTTGACGCTGCCGTCTGCGACTGAAATCGCCGAGCTGTTTGACATCATCGACCCGATTGCCATCGTCGCCGTGCGTGAAGCGCTGACCCGCACGCTGGCGACCGAACTGGCAGATGAGTTCCTCGCCATTTACAACGCCAACAAGCTGGACGCGTATCGGGTGGAACATGCGGATATCGGTAAACGTTCCCTGCGCAATACCTGCCTGCGCTATCTGGCGTTTGGTGAGGCAGAGCTGGCGAACACGCTGGTCAGCAAGCAGTACCACGAAGCCGATAACATGACGGATGCCCTGGCCGCGCTGGCCGCAAGCGTTGCCGCCGAGCTACCGTGCCGCGATGCGCTGATGCAGGAGTACGACGACAAGTGGCATCAGGATGGTCTGGTGATGGACAAGTGGTTCATCCTTCAGGCCACCAGCCCGGCAGCCGATGTACTCAGCAAAGTACGCAGCCTGCTGAAGCACCGTTCGTTCACCATGAGCAACCCGAACCGCGTCCGCTCTCTGATTGGTGCCTTCGCCAGCAGCAACCCGGCCGCGTTCCATGCCGAAGACGGCAGCGGTTATCAGTTCATGGTTGAAATGCTGACCGAGCTTAACAGCCGTAACCCGCAGGTGGCGTCTCGTCTGATTGAGCCGCTGATCCGCCTGAAACGTTACGATGCGCAGCGTCAGGCGAAAATGCGCGCCGCGCTTGAGCAGCTGAAAGGGCTGGACAATCTGTCTGGCGATCTGTACGAGAAGATTGCTAAGGCGCTGGCCTGATGTAAAAAAGCCCGGTGGCGCTACGCTTACCGGGCCTACGTGGGGTCGCGGGGCATCGGTTTTCTCCCTCTCCCTGTGGGAGAGGGCCGGGGGTGAGGGCATCAGGCATTAGCCTTTATCCGCTGAATCTCCGCTTCCCCACGTTTCATCACCCGATCCAGTACTTCGGCTTCCAGCTCCGCCAGTCTGGCCGATCCCACGCGGCGAGGACGTGGAATATCTACCGTCAGATCCAGACCAATTTTGCCCTCTTCTATTAACAGCACCCTGTCTGCCATTGCCACGGCTTCACTGACATCATGCGTCACCAGCAGTACCGTAAAGCCGTGCGCCTGCCAGAGGGTTTCAATCAGATCCTGCATCTCGATCCGCGTCAGGGCATCAAGCGCGCCGAGCGGTTCATCGAGCAGCAACAGGCCGGGACGGTGAATCAGCGCGCGTGCCAGCGCTACGCGCTGCTTTTGTCCACCCGACAGGGCCGCAGGCCACTCTCCCGCGCGATTCTCCAGCCCTACCGCTGCGAGTGCCTGCCGGGCGTCCTCCCGCCAGCTGCCCTTCAGGCCCAGCCCGACGTTATCCATCACCGTTTTCCACGGCAGCAGACGCGCGTCCTGAAACATCATGCGCGTATCATCCTGAATCGTGGCCAGCGGCGTAGTGCCTGCCAGAATGTCACCGCTGTTTGGCGCTTCCAGCCCGGCTAAAAGACGCAGCAGGGTACTCTTGCCGCCACCGCTGCGGCCGACAACGGCCACGAACTGTCCGGCAGGAATATGCAGATCCAGTGCATTCAGAATGGTGTTGTCGCCGTAGCGTTTGGTCACGCCGTTCAGCAGTAACGGTGTTCCCTGGTTCAGTCGTGCAGTATTCATGCTTTCGCCTCCTGAGCGGTGTAGGCCGGGTTCCAGCGCAGCCAGCTACGTTCCAGCCACTGGGCGCTGACGTCCGCAAGTTTGCCGAGCAGGGCATAAAGGATAATGGCAACCACCACCACGTCCGTTTGCAGGAACTCGCGGGCGTTCATCGCCAGATAACCAATGCCGGAGTTAGCCGAAATGGTTTCCGCCACGATCAGGGTTAGCCACATCAGGCCGAGCGCAAAACGCACCCCAACCATAATGGAGGGCAGGGCGCCCGGCAGGATCACATGGGTAAACAGGGCAAAACCTGACAGGCCATAGCTGCGGGCCATCTCCACCAGACCGCGATCGATATTACGGATCCCATGCCAGGTATTGATATAAATCGGGAATAACGTTCCCAGCGCCACGAGGAAAATTTTGGCGCTCTCATCAATGCCAAACCACAGGATAACCAGCGGAATAAGCGCCAGATGCGGCACGTTGCGCAGCATCTGAACGGAGGTATCCAGCAGCCGCTCACCCCAGCGTGACAGGCCGCTGATCAGCCCCAGCGTCAGGCCGATGCTTCCGCCTATCGAAAAGCCAATTACCGCGCGCCAGGAGCTGATGGCAAGATGTTGCCACAGCTCACCGCTGGCGCTTAGCGACCAGAACGCTTCCACAACGCCCTCCGGAGAGGGCAAAATGCGGCTCGACAGCCAGCCAGTTGAAGACGCCAGTTGCCAGACGAGGACAATGCCGACGGGCAGAAACCACGGCGCGGCGCGCAGCAGCCATTTTTGTGCGGTTGCAGACATGGTGGCTCCTTAGCTTTGCGCGACTTTTCTCGGGATAAACGCGTTCGCCACGGCTTCGCCCTGCAACTGAAGCTGACGTGGCTGCGGAATTTCCGGGATAGCGACATCCAGGTGCGGGAACAGCAGTTCACCCACCTTGTACGCCTCCTCCAGATGTGGGTAGCCAGACAGGATAAAGCTGTCGATCCCCAGCGCCGCGTATTCATTAATGCGTGCCGCTACGGTTGGACCGTCGCCGACCAGTGCCGTGCCGGCGCCGCCGCGCACCAGACCTACCCCGGCCCACAGGTTCGGGCTGATCTCAAGGTTTTCACGCTTGCCGTTGTGCAGGGAGGCCATCCGATGCTGGCCCACGGAGTCGGTTTTGGCAAACGCCGCCTGTGCTTTAGCGATAGTGTCGTCGTCCAGATGAGCGATCAGACGGTCGGCGGCTTGCCAGGCCTCGTCGTTGGTTTCGCGGACGATCACGTGCAGGCGAATGCCGAAGCGTACCGTACGGCCATGTTCTGCGGCTTTAGCGCGTACCTGAGCAATTTTCTCTTTCACCAGCTCCGGTGGCTCGCCCCAGGTCAGATAGAGATCGACCTGCTCAGCCGCCAGTTCCTGCGCCACGTCCGACGATCCGCCGAAATAGAGAGGAGGGCGCGGCTGCTGTACCGGCGGGAAGTAGAGCTGCGCATCGCGAACGTGGATATGTTTCCCTTCGAAGGTGACGGTTTCCCCTTCCAGCAGACGTCGCCAGACGCGGGTGAACTCTGCGGAGGCTTCATAGCGCTCGGTATGATCGAGAAAGACGCCATCGCCCGCCAGCTCCTGCGGATCGCTGCCCGTCACCAGGTTGAACAGCGCACGGCCGTTGGAAAGCCTGTCCAGCGTTGCCGCCTGACGCGCCGCGACGGTTGGCGACACCACGCTCGGGCGCAAGGCTACCAGGAATTTCAGGCGCTGGGTGACGGGGATCATTGACGCGGCAACCAGCCACGCATCCTCACACGAGCGGCCCGTCGGGATCAGTACCCCGGTAAAACCGATGCGGTCTGCCGCCTGGGCGATCTGCTGTAGATAGCCGTGATCGACCGGGCGGGCGCCTTCTTCTGTGCCAAGATAGTGTCCATCACCGTGGGTGGGTAAAAACCAGAAAAGATTCAGACTCATGATTTTTTTCCTTCAATGCCAGCGGGTTGCCAGATGCGTTCGCGAATATTCACCTGCTTTGGAACCAGGCGGTTTTGATAAAAGAGGTCTGCCGTTTGCTGCTGGAGAGCGGCAACGTGGGCGTCAACCGGTGCTATGGTGGTGGGAGGACGGTGGTCAAGATAGGTGGCGATCACCGGTTCAGGCAGGCCCATGGTTTTTGCCAGCAGCGTGATGCTCTGCTGACGCTGGCTTTGGGTCAGCGCATCGGCCTGAGAGAAGGTATCCAGCACCTGCTGAATAAATGCGCCATTTTTCTCAGCGTAAGGACGTGCCGCCAGGTAGAACGAACCGGTCTGCTTCAGGGTGGTGCCGTCTTTCAGCACCCGCACACCGCCCTGCAACAGTGCGGCGGAGTAGTACGGATCCCAGATAGCCCAGGCATCAACATTTTTTTGCTGAAACGCCGCGCGCGCATCGGCAGGCGTCAGGTAAACGGGCTGGATATCGGTGAATTTTAGGCCGGCCTCCTGCAACGCGCGCAGCAGCAGGTTGTGCGAGCTTGAACCTTTCTGGAAAGCAACCTTATGGCCTTTGAGGCCGGCGACGCTTTTGATCTCGCTGTTTTCGGGCACCAAAATAACCTCTGCCTTCGGCTTGGCGGGCTCAACGCCAACGTAAACCAGATCCGCCCCGGCAGCCTGCGCAAAGATCGGCGGGGTATCGCCGGTGCTGCCTAAATCAATACTCCCGACGTTCAGCGCCTCCAGCATCTGTGGTCCGGCAGGGAACTCGACCCATGAGAATTTGGTCTCCGGGAAACGCTTCTCAAGCAACGCATGGCTTTTCGCCAACACCATGCTGACGCTGCCTTTCTGATAACCGATACGCAGGCTCTCCGGCGCTTTCTCCGCCGCCTGAGCCAGCGACGCCACTGCCAGCAGACCTGCCAGCCCGATACGGGTAACTGTTTTAAACATGCGCCACTCCTTGTGATTGATGGAATGCTGCCGCGTGGCGATCCCGACGGTTCAGGGCGTGCCAGAAGGTTTCGAGTGCACTGTCGAGGCGGGTTTGCAGATTCGGCGTGAAATGGGGTTTATGCTGGTAGTCGATTACCTGTGAGTCGTCAGCGAAGACGCCATGCAGGATCTCCTGCGCTTTCAGCGCGTTCAGAACCGGCTTGAGGGCATAATCCACCGCCAGTAAATGGGCTACCGTACCGCCTGTGGCCAGCGGCAGGACGACCTTACCGTCCAGCGCGCGTTCGGGCAGCAGATCGAGCAGCGTTTTCAGTGCGCCGGAAAAAGAGGCTTTATAAATCGGTGTCGCGACGACCAGCCCGTCAGCACTCTTAAGTTGTTCGATCAGGGTTTTCAGCGCCGGGCTGTCGAAACGGGCGTAGAGCAGATCTTCAGGCGCGAAATTGTGCAAATTCCAGTGACACACTTCGACATCCAGAGCATTAAGCTTTTCGCGAGCGTATTCCAGCAGTGCGCTGGAGCGAGAGGGGAAGCGGGGGCTTCCGGCCAGGGTAATGACGCGCATGGTTGCTCCTTATAACTAATTGTTTGCTTTTATCTAACATTCATAACAATTTTCAGGAGTGTGACATTGCGTGGTTATTCCACTAAATGATTTATCCTCAGGATGAATGCAGAAAAATGCATAAGAAGCGAACCGATAAGTAAACGATTGCGTTTTACGTGGCTTTTTTTGCCACAGGTCAATTCCCTTTCCGGGCGGAATCGCACATAATCCCCTCCCGGTTTGCACACCGGGAATCCAGGAGAGTTCATGTACTACCCCTTCGTTCGTAAAGCCCTTTTCCAGCTCGATCCTGAGCGCGCTCATGAATTTACATTTCAGCAGTTACGCCGTATTACAGGAACGCCTCTGGCCGCGCTGGTGCGTCAAAACGTGCCGGAAAAACCAGTTCAGTGCATGGGCCTGACTTTCAAAAATCCACTGGGCCTGGCGGCCGGTCTGGACAAAAATGGCGAATGCATTGATGCACTCGGTGCGATGGGCTTTGGCTCGATCGAAATCGGGACGGTGACGCCGCGTCCGCAGCCGGGAAATGACAAGCCACGTCTGTTTCGCCTGGTTGAAGCCGAGGGGCTGATCAACCGCATGGGCTTTAATAACCTTGGCGTCGATCATCTGGTTGAGAACGTTAAGAAAGCCCATTTTGATGGCGTGCTGGGTATTAATATTGGCAAAAATAAAGACACGCCGGTCGAGCAGGGTAAAGATGACTATCTGATTTGTATGGAAAAAGTCTATGCCTATGCCGGTTATATTGCGGTGAATATATCTTCGCCTAACACCCCAGGGCTGCGTTCATTACAATATGGCGAAGCGCTCGACGATCTTCTTAGCGCCATTAAAAATAAACAAACGGCGCTACAGGCGATCCACCATAAATATGTTCCGGTCGCGGTTAAGATCGCCCCGGATCTTTCGGCAGAAGAATTGATCCAGGTTGCCGACAGTTTAGTTCGCCATAATATTGATGGTGTGATTGCAACCAATACAACACTCGATCGCTCTCTCGTTCAGGGAATGAAAAACTGTGACGAAGCGGGTGGATTAAGTGGCCGTCCGGTACAATTAAAAAGCACCGAAATTATTCGCGCACTCTCCGCAGAATTAAAAGGTCAGCTGCCGATTATTGGCGTGGGTGGCATTGACTCTGTCATCGCTGCACGTGAGAAGATGGCGGCAGGTGCATCGCTGGTGCAAATTTATTCCGGCTTTATTTTTAAAGGGCCGCCGCTGATTAAAGAAATCGTCACGCATATCTAATCTTTTCTCTTAATCAGACAACCAGGGCTTTATTTCCAGCCCTGGTTGTTTTATATTCCGTCATTGTTGCTTATTTAAACATTATAGTCTTTTATTACTAGTGTTATAAGCGAAGCGGCAAACAGGACATTTTTAGTACAGGACGTTTAGGGGACGGGAGAGAAACATGCGAATTAAACCTGACGATAACTGGCGCTGGTATTTTTGTGACGAGCATGACCGTATGATGCTCGACTTAGCCAATGGCATGTTGTTTCGCTCTCGTTTTGCGCGCCGAATGTTAACGCCAGACGCGTTTGCTCCCTCAGGCTTTTGCGTTGACGACGCTGCACTCTATTTCTCTTTTGAAGAAAAATGCCGCGAGTTCGATCTCTCCAAAGAACAGCGCGCTGAACTGGTACTAAATGCGCTGGTGGCGATCCGTTTCCTGAAACCGCAAATGCCGAAAAGCTGGCATTTTCTCGCCCACGGCATGTGCTGGACCCCGGCTATCGGCGATGCGGCGAGCGTCAATCTGAGCGATACCGAAGAAGAGGTGAATTTGCTGGTGGTTGAACCCGGTGAAA
Organism: Enterobacter sp. MGH 33; assembly: GCF_000534535.1. Lineage (NCBI taxonomy): Bacteria > Pseudomonadati > Pseudomonadota > Gammaproteobacteria > Enterobacterales > Enterobacteriaceae > Enterobacter > Enterobacter sp. MGH 33. The sequence goes on from NZ_KI973212.1 coordinate 1,968,822, forward strand.
ACGCTGCGCTCTGTTTGCTGGCCCAACCCGGCGTGACCATTGCCGGGCGAGTTATGCAGTTAGGTGATGCCATCAAAGTGATGAATGACAGGCTGAAGCCACAGCTGCGCGTTGATTCCTTCAGCCTTGAACAGGCAGTTTAAGCTTCCAGCTGTACGGATGTTTTCGGGACACAGCTACAGCACAGGATCGTGCCGTCACTGCCAATCGCAGATTTCTTCAGGGCACTTACTTCACCATCGACCAGTTTAATGCGACAGCATCCGCAAATCCCCGCGCGACAGGAATACGGTACGCGGATACCTGCCTGCTCCAGCTGTTCCAGTAGCACCTGCTGATTGTTACCACGGATAACTTTGCCTTCCCAGTGAATATCCACCGCGGAAGCGACGTTGGTGACAACGTCAACCATCTCTTCTTCCTGACCTGCGCCGTACACCCTGGCAGGCCCGCGGGTGAGAATTTCGACCTCGTCGCCCACGCGGATCACGCCGCTGGAGCGGGGGATCAGGTTCTGGCCGAAGTCGACATCGCCGTTATCCTGCGCGGTACGAAATGACTGCAAGGTTTTCAGCGGTTCGCCGGAAGGGTGTTTCTGACCTTTCTCCGGGCTGACGGTGGTAAAAATACAGCGGCTGCACGGCTTCACGACATCAAAAATAACGCTGCCGATGCGGATCACTTTCCAGGTATCTTCATCCCAGGCATTCGCTCCGGTCACCACCAGATTCGGGCGAAACTGCTCCATCTGCACGCTGGCTTTGCAACGATTTTGTAAATCACGCAGCGAGGCCTCGCTGGTCAGCAGGAAGGGAAAACCATCCGCGAAGGAGAGAGGAACCGCATCGTGGCGCTTCACGCGACGGGTCAGCGCAGGCCCAACCCAGCGCAGCTGAACGTCACGGGAGAAAAAGCCGCTCAGCCACTGGTTAATGTTATCCGGCGCGATACGCGCGGTAAAATGATTGCCCCACACTTCCGTTGGCGCATCAAGCGGCGCAAAATCAGCAAAGCGGATCACGACGCTTGAACCGTCCGGCGCGGTCAAATGCAGCCCGTCATGAAGCGGGGAAGGGGTAAAGCGAACCATCTGCGGGAACTGACGTGCGGTGATAAACGTACCGTCAGGCTCGGTGACCATAAAAATACGATCGAAGGCGAATCCGCTCATATCGGCCAGCGCGTGAGAGACGCCGATGCCGCGCATGGATTTCACCGGATGAATAAAAAGCCTGGATAACGTCGCCACTGCACACTCCCGCTAAAGAAAATAAGCCTTCAACTTTATGACATACACGCCATATTAGCTATAATGCGCGACAATTTTCTATGAGTAAAAGTGACGATATGAATTCTCTGTTTGCCAGTACGGCCCGTGGGCTGGAAGAGCTGTTAAAAACTGAACTGGAAGCCCTGGGCGCGAAAGAGTGCCGGGTGGTTCAGGGTGGTGTCCATTTTGAGGGCGACACGCGGCTTATTTACCAGAGCCTGATGTGGAGCCGTCTGGCGTCGCGCATCATGCTGCCGATGAAAGAGTGCAAGGTCTACAGCGATCTTGATCTCTACACCGGCGTACAGATGATCGACTGGACAGAGATCTTCACCCCGGACGCCACCTTTGCGGTGCATTTCAACGGCGTCAACGATGAGATCCGCAACAGCCAGTACGGTGCCCTGCGTGTTAAGGATGCCATTGTGGACTGCTTCACGCGTCGCAATAAAGAACGTCCGAACGTTGACCGTGAAAACCCGGATCTGCGTATCAACGTCTGGCTGAACGGCGATACGGCCAGTATTTCCCTGGATCTGAGTGGCGCAGGCCTGCATCTGCGCGGCTATCGCGATCGCACCGGGATGGCGCCGATCAAAGAAACGCTGGCTGCCGCTATCGTGATGCGCTCCGGATGGCAGCCAGGTACGCCGCTGCTCGATCCGATGTGCGGTTCCGGTACGCTGCTGATTGAAGCCGCGATGCTGGCCACCGACCGTGCGCCAGGGCTGCACCGCGGCCACTGGGGCTTCAAAGGCTGGGCGCAGCACGATGAAGCCATCTGGAAAGAGGTCAAAGACGATGCGCAGACCCGCGCCCGTAAAGGGCTGGCGGAGTACACCTCTCACTTTTACGGTTCGGACAGCGACGCACGGGTGATTGAACGCGCGCGCAGCAACGCCCGTCGTGCCGGTATCGGCGAGCTGGTGACCTTCGAGGCGAAGGACGTGGCGAATCTGACCAATCCGCTGCCAAAAGGCCCGTACGGTACGGTGATCAGCAACCCGCCGTATGGTGAGCGTCTGGACAGCGAGCCGGCGCTGATTGCACTGCACAGCCTGCTGGGCCGCAACATGAAAGCGCATTTCGGCGGCTGGAACCTCTCCCTGTTTAGCGCCTCGCCGGAGCTGCTGAGCTGCCTGCAATTGCGTGCCGATCGCCAGTTCAAAGCGAAAAACGGCCCGCTGGACTGCGTGCAGAAAAACTACCATCTGGCAGAGGTAGCGGCGGATAGCAAACCGTCAGGCGTGGCGGAAGATTACGCCAACCGCCTGCGCAAAAACCTGAAGAAATTTGAGAAGTGGGCGAAGCAAGAAGGCATCGAATGTTATCGCCTGTACGACGCTGACCTGCCCGAGTACAACGTGGCGGTTGACCGCTATGCGGACTGGGTGGTGGTTCAGGAATACGCCCCGCCGAAAACTATCGATGCGCAAAAAGCGCGTCAGCGTATGCTGGATGTGATTGCGGCCACCATCGCCGTACTCGGCATTTCGCCAAACAAGCTGGTGCTGAAAACACGTGAGCGTCAGAAAGGCAAAAACCAGTATCAGAAGATGGGCGAGAAGGGTGACTTCATCGAAGTGGGCGAATATAATGCGCGGCTGTGGGTTAACCTGACCGACTACCTTGATACCGGCCTGTTCCTCGATCACCGTATCGCCCGCCGCATGCTGGGCCAGATGAGCAAGGGCAAAGACTTCCTGAACCTGTTCTCCTATACCGGCAGCGCCAGCGTTCATGCGGGGCTTGGCGGCGCGCGTAGCACCACAACGGTAGATATGTCCCGGACTTATCTGGAGTGGGCAGAGCGCAACCTGCGTCTTAACGGCTTAACCGGCCGTCAGCATCGCCTGTTACAGGCCGACGTGCTGGGCTGGCTGCGCGATACCGACGAGCAGTTTGACCTGATCTTTATCGATCCGCCGACCTTCTCTAACTCCAAGCGTATGGAGGATAGCTTTGATGTTCAACGCGATCACCTGCGCCTGATGACCGACCTGAAGCGTCTGCTGCGTAAAGGCGGCACCATTATGTTCTCAAATAACAAGCGCGGATTCCGCATGGATCACGACGGCCTGGCCGAACTGGGACTGAAAGCACAAGAAATCAGCCAAAAAACGCTGTCTCAGGACTTTGCCCGTAACCGTCAAATCCACAACTGCTGGCTGATCTCCGCGGTCTGAAAGGAAAAATAAATGTCTTTAATTAGTATGCACGGCGCGTGGCTCTCTTTCAGCGACTCACCGCTTCTCGATAATGCAGAGCTGCATATCGAAGATAACGAGCGCGTCTGTCTGGTGGGCCGTAACGGCGCAGGTAAATCGACGCTGATGAAAATCCTCAACCGTGAGCAGGGGCTGGATGACGGCCGTATTGTTTACGAGCAGGATCTGATCGTCTCTCGTCTGCAACAGGATCCGCCGCGTAACGTCACCGGCAGCGTGTACGATTTTGTGGCCGAAGGGATTTCAGAGCAGGCGGAATACCTCAAGCGTTACCACGAGATTTCGCATCTGGTGATGACGGACCCGAGCGACAAGAATCTCAACGAGCTGGCAAAAGTGCAGGAGATGCTCGATCACCACGGCCTGTGGCAGCTGGAAAACCGCATTAACGAAGTGCTAGCCCAGCTTGGCCTGGAAGCGGATATGGAGCTGTCGGCGCTCTCCGGCGGCTGGCTGCGTAAAGCGGCGCTGGGTCGTGCCCTGGTGAGCGGGCCTAAGGTGCTGCTGCTGGACGAACCGACGAACCACCTGGATATCGAAGCGATTGACTGGCTGGAAGGGTTCCTGAAAACCTTTAACGGCACCATTATCTTCATCTCCCACGACCGTTCGTTCATCCGCAACATGGCCACGCGCATTGTCGATCTCGATCGCGGCAAGCTGGTGACCTATCCGGGCGATTACGATACCTATCTGCTGGAGAAAGAAGAAAACCTGCGCGTGGAAGAGCTGCAAAACGCCGAGTTCGACCGCAAGCTGGCCCAGGAAGAGGTATGGATCCGTCAGGGCATTAAAGCGCGTCGTACCCGTAACGAAGGCCGCGTTCGCGCCCTGAAGGCGATGCGCCGCGAACGTAGCGAACGCCGCGAAGTCATGGGTAGCGCCAAAATGCAGGTGGAAGAGGCGTCCCGCTCGGGCAAGATTGTCTTCGAAATGGAGAACGTGAATTATTCGGTTGACGGCAAAGTGCTGGTGAACGATTTCTCCGCTCAGGTTCAGCGCGGCGACAAAATTGCGCTGATCGGCCCGAACGGGTGCGGTAAAACCACACTGCTGAAACTGATGCTCGGTCAGCTCCAGGCCGACAGCGGTCGTATCCACTGCGGTACCAAACTGGAAGTGGCGTACTTCGACCAGCACCGCGCCGAGCTGGATCCAGACCGTACGGTGATGGATAACCTCGCCGAGGGTAAACAGGAGGTCATGGTTAATGGCAAGCCGCGTCACGTGCTGGGCTACCTTCAGGACTTCCTGTTCCACCCGAAACGCGCTATGACGCCGGTGCGCGCGCTGTCCGGGGGAGAACGTAACCGTCTTTTGCTGGCGCGTCTGTTCCTGAAACCCAGTAACTTATTGATTCTCGATGAACCGACTAACGATCTGGATGTCGAAACGCTGGAACTGCTGGAAGAGTTGATTGATGGTTATCAGGGAACCGTAATGCTGGTCAGCCACGATCGTCAGTTTGTCGATAACACCGTGACCGAGTGCTGGATCTTCGAAGGCAAAGGGCGCATCGGGCAATATGTGGGCGGCTATCATGACGCGCGTGGACAGCAATCGCAGTCGCTGGCGCAAAAACAGGCGAAGACCAAAAATGTCGCTGAACCTGTTGTTGCAAAGGCAGAAACTGTCAAAAAGTCTCCTGCTAAAATGAGTTATAACTTGCAGCGCGAGCTGGAAGGGCTGCCGCAGCGTCTGGAAGAGCTGGAAGCTGCACTGGAAGCACTGCAAATCCAGGTCGCTGATGCGTCATTCTTTACTCAGCCTCACGACTATACTCAGAAAGTATTGGCTGAACTCTCCCAGGCTGAACAGGCGCTGGAAGAGGCATTTGAGCGCTGGGAGTACCTTGAGTCTCTGAAAAACGGCGCATAAACAGGGATAATCTATGTGTGACCAGCACCATGCCGATCGGCATATATTATGCTCGCAATGCGATATGCTCGTGGCGTTGCCAGAGCTTGGTCACGGACATAAGGCTGCCTGCCCGCGCTGCGGCGCTACGCTGACGACCGAGTGGGACGCGCCAAGGCAGCGTCCTACGGCTTATGCGCTGGCAGCCTTATTCATGTTACTGCTCTCCAATCTCTTCCCTTTCATCTATATGAAAGTTGGCGGGATGACCAGCCAGGTGGATTTACTGGAAATACCAGGCGTGATGTTCTCGGAAGATTACGCCAGCCTTGGCACCTTCTTTCTTCTTTTCGTGCAGATCGTCCCGGCTTTTTGCCTGGTCGTCATTCTGCTGCTGGTCAACCGCGTCAGGATGCCCACTGTCCTTAAAATCAAACTCGCGCGGATCCTGTTCCAGTTGAAAAGCTGGGGGATGGCGGAAATTTTTCTCGCGGGTATCCTGGTCAGCTTCGTGAAGCTGATGGCCTACGGCGATGTGGGGATTGGCAGCAGCTTTATTCCGTGGTGTCTGTACTGCGTGCTACAACTGCGCGCGTTCCAGTGCGTGGACCGACGCTGGGCCTGGGACGATATTGCCCCGGCGCCTACGCTCTCGCAGACGGTAAAGGTGGGCGTACCGGGTATCCGTCAGGGGCTTCGCTCCTGCTCGTGCTGCACCGCCGTGCTGCCCGCGGATGTCGAGGTGTGCCCGCGCTGTGAAACAAAAGGTCACGTCCGGCGTAAAAATAGCCTGCAATGGACCATGGCGCTGCTGGTGACCTCTGTCATGCTCTATCTGCCCGCCAATATCTTGCCGATCATGATCACCGATCTGCTCGGCGACAGAATGCCCTCGACCATACTGGCCGGGGTGATTTTGCTGTGGAGCGAGGGGTCTTACCCTGTAGCAGGCGTCATATTCCTCGCCAGTATTATGGTTCCGACCTTAAAGATGATTGCCATTGCCTGGCTTTGCTGGGATGCAAAAGGGCACGGTAAGCGAGACAGCGAGCGTATGCATCTGATTTATGAGGTCGTGGAATTTGTTGGCCGCTGGTCGATGATTGACGTGTTCGTGATTGCGGTTCTCTCAGCGCTGGTGCGTATGGGGGGGCTGATGAGTATTTATCCCGCTATGGGGGCGCTGATGTTTGCGTTGGTCGTCATTATGACCATGTTTGCGGCCATGACCTTCGACCCTCGTTTATCGTGGGATCGTGAGCCCGATTCAAGCCATGAGGAAGAGTAAGAGCATGGAAAATAAGAGTGGAGAGGCTAAAGTGCAGAAGGTCAGAAACTGGTCGCCGGTGTGGATTTTCCCTATCGTGACCGCGCTGATCGGTGCATGGATCCTGTTTTATCATTACAGCCATCAGGGACCGGAAGTCACGCTAATTACCACCAATGCAGAGGGGATTGAGGGCGGAAAAACCACCATCAAGAGCCGCAGCGTGGATGTGGGTGTCGTGGAAAGCGCGACCCTGACGGATGATTTAACCCATGTTGAAATCAAGGCCCGCCTGAATGCCGGCATGGAAAAACTGCTCCATGAAGATTCTGTTTTTTGGGTAGTGAAACCGCAGGTCGGGAGAGAAGGGATCAGCGGCTTAGGAACGCTATTGTCAGGGGCCTACATCGAACTCCAGCCCGGCAACAAAGGCGCCCAGCCAGCAAACTATCAGCTGCTGGATTCACCGCCGCTTGCGCCACCGGATGCAAAAGGGATCCGCGTTATTCTGGACAGCAAAAAAGCGGGCCAGCTCTCGCCGGGCGATCCGGTACTGTTCCGTGGATATCGCGTCGGTTCGGTTGAAACAAGCACCTTCGATCCGCAAAAACGGACCATCAGCTATCAGCTTTTTATCAATGCGCCTAATGACCGCCTGGTGACCAGCAACGTTCGCTTCTGGAAAGACAGCGGGATCGCGGTGGATCTGACCTCTGCGGGGATGCGCGTTGAGATGGGTTCACTCACCACGCTGTTTGGTGGGGGCGTCAGTTTTGATGTGCCGGAAGGTATCGATCTGGGACAACCGGTGGCGGAGAAAACCGCCTTCAGGCTGTTTGACGATCAAAAAAGCATTCAGGATGCGCTCTATACCGATCACATCGACTACCTGATGTTCTTTAAGGACTCTGTACGCGGCTTGCAGCCTGGGGCGCCAGTTGAGTTCCGGGGTATCCGTCTGGGGACCGTGGGACAAGTGCCTTACTTTGTTCCGGGACTCAAGCAGATGCTTGATGATGATTATCGTATTCCGGTGCTGATCCGCATTGAGCCTGAGCGTTTGATTAACCAGATAGGCGAGGACCAGGATATTGGGGAGCATATCAGCGATCTGATGAATCGCGGTCTGCGTGGCTCGCTGAAAACTGGCAACCTGGTCACAGGGGCGTTATATGTCGATATGGACTTCTATCCAAAAGCGCCACCAATGACGGGGATCCGTGAATTTGGCGGCTACAAAATTATTCCTACGGTCAGCAGTGGCCTGGCGCAGATCCAACAGCGCCTGATGGAAACGCTGGATAAGATCAACAATCTGCCGCTGAATCCAATGCTTGAGGCCGCGACGGGATCACTGCATCAGAGCCAGGCGACGATGCAACGTCTGCAAACCACGCTGGATAATATCAACAAGATCACTGCCAACCAGTCCATGCAGCAGCTGCCGCAGGATATGCAGAAAACGTTGCGCGAACTGAATCGCAGTATGCAGGGCTTACAGCCGGGCTCAGCGGCTTACAACAAGATGGTGGCGGATATGCAACGTCTTGATCAGGTTTTACGCGAGCTACAGCCCGTTCTGAAAACGCTCAATGAAAAGAGCAACGCGCTGGTGTTTGAAGCGAAAGACAAAAAGGATCCTGAGCCTAAGAGGGCGAAACAATGAAAAAATGGCTAATCATCGCAGGCGCACTGGTATTAACGGCCTGTAGCTCTGGAAGCGATAACAAAAGCTACTACCAGTTGCCGTTAAGCGCGCAATCCGGTGCGCAGAGTAGCACCTCGCAGGGCAGCCGTCTGCTGTGGGTTGAACAGGTTGCCGTGCCAGATTATCTGGCGGGCAACGGGGTGGTCTACCAGACCAGCGATGTGCAGTACGTTATCGCCAACAATAACCTGTGGGCCAGCCCGCTGGATCAGCAGCTACGCAATACGCTGGTGGCGAATCTGAGCAGCCAGCTCCCTGGTTGGGTAGTCGCCTCGCAGCCTCTGGGAAGCGATCAGGATACCCTGAATGTTAACGTGACGGGATTCCATGGCCGCTATGATGGTGCGGTTGTTATCAGCGGGGAGTGGCTCTTGAATCATCAGGGCCAGCTGATTAAGCGTCCTTTCCATCTGGAACTGAAGCAGCAGAAAGATGGCTATGACGAAATGGTGAAAGTGCTTGCGCAGGGGTGGGCACAGGAGTCGGCTGCTATCGCAAGAGAGATTTCCCGGCTGCCATAAGTAAAATTCATCGACGAAAGCCGCACTCAGCTTCTTGCTGATTGCGGCTTTTTTTTCGTTTTATGTTCAGTTTGTTACTTGTCCCGCGTCACATTTTTTGTACAAACGATCTTCCATGTAGCTCACAAATATGACACCCGTATGAATTTTGAACGTTGACGCTGACGCCGATTCGGGGTATTCGTTAACTGTGCTTGCACATATTGCAATCACTGTTTTCTTTCCACCAGACAAAAGAATGAGGGAAACGAGGCATGAAGAGACAGAAACGAGATCGCCTGGAAAGGGCTCATCAACGTGGTTATCAGGCTGGCATCGCCGGACGTTCAAAAGAAATGTGTCCCTATCAGGCCCTGAATCAAAGGTCCCAATGGCTAGGGGGCTGGCGAGAAGCCATCGGAGACAGGGCAGTACTTGCTTGATACCGTCTCTTTAAAAAGAAACCTCCGCAATGCGGAGGTTTCGCCTTTCTGGAAGGGGCTAAATGCCGTTATCAGAAAGCAGAGGTATCCTGGAACAGACCCACTTTCAGGTCGTTCGCGGTATAGATAAGACGACCATCTACCAGCACTTCACCGTCCGCCAGGCCCATAATCAGGCGGCGGTTAACGATGCGTTTGAAATGGATACGGTAGGTGACTTTCTTCGCGGTAGGCAGAACCTGACCGGTGAATTTCACTTCGCCTACGCCCAGCGCACGGCCTTTACCTTCACCGCCAAGCCAGCCCAGATAGAAGCCAACCAGCTGCCACATGGCATCGAGGCCCAGGCAGCCAGGCATTACCGGATCGCCAATAAAGTGGCAACCGAAGAACCACAGGTCCGGGTTGATATCGAGTTCTGCTTCTACGTAACCCTTATCAAAGTTGCCGCCGGTTTCGGTCATTTTCACGACACGGTCCATCATCAGCATATTTGGGGCCGGTAACTGCGGGCCTTTCGCACCAAACAGTTCACCGCGACCAGAGGCAAGAAGGTCTTCTTTAGTATAGGATTCGCGTTTATCTACCATGTTCTCAGTAAGCCTTATTTTAGTGAAGGACGCAGGATAGCTAACACGTGTACGCTGAACAAGTCCGATCAGTTAGCACTAAACCAACTTAACCAGCGTAACGGCCACGGATAACGATGACGAGCATCCTGCTGTGTCGCCTGAGCTATACGTTCCTGAATGGTCTGCATCAGGGTTGTCTGGCCTTCGCCGTCCCAGACCAGGTTTGTCAGTAAGGGTAGAGCATCCTCAACCCCTTCGATGGCCCAGACGGCGAATTGTTCCTGCTCTACCGCATCCAGAATCGCCTGGCTCAGGCTCAAATGGCGAGCGTTAGGTGCCGGAATAATCACGCCCTGTTTGCCGTTTAAACCGCGCTGCTGGCAGATAGCGAAGAAGCCTTCGATTTTCTCATTCAGTCCACCCACCGGTTGGGCACGACCAAACTGATCCACGGAACCGGTAATCGCAATATTCTGATTAATCGGTACGTCTGCAAGCGCGCTGATCACGGCGCACAGCTCCGCCATCGAGGCGCTATCGCCGTCGACTTCACTGTAGGACTGTTCAAAGGTCAACGAGGCAGAGAAGGGGATCTGCTGCTCCAGCTGAAGTTCAGACATCAGGAATGCCTGCATGATCATCATGCCTTTGGCATGAATGTTTCCACCCAGTTCGGCCTTGCGTTCGATATCGGTAAATTCGCCGTCGCCAATGTGCACGACACAGCTGATACGGGAAGGCTCGCCAAAGGCGCGTGGGTGTCCGGGGAACTCGATGACGGACAAGGCGTTGATTTGCCCGATACGTTCGCCTTCGGTCTCCACCAGAATCTGTTCCAGCAGAATTTCATCCTGCATACGGTCAGCAAGATAACCTTCACGCCATTCACGCTGGGCCAGCATCTGGCTAAGCTGCTCGCCGGTAAACGGACCGTTGCCGCTGATAACGCCCACTTCACGCAGCTGTTTACCGATCCAGAGCGGGCAGAGCGGCAGGGTTTCCTGATCGCCAGTGTAGCGTACGGCCTCGCGGATTAAGCCCGGCCACGCATCCTCGGCAGGCGAGGGCAGCGCGAAACGTTCCGCCACGGCCATAACCCACTGACACCACTGCGCCATGTCATCGGCATCGGCGATCTGAATATTGTCTTCAAATTCGCTGTAAACCGCCTGCTCCGCGAGTTCTGGCTCCATTTCCTGGAAATCAGCCAGAGATTCACGGTCACCCGTCAGCACGACGGTCAGCGACAGCGGCATAGACGGAATGGAAATAGGCAGCGGACGTGAATCGTCGTAGCCTACCCAGTCAAAACGTTGCTGCGTCACCACCGTTTTCAGGCGCATCCACAGGAGAGGCTGTGCAAGCAGGGTGCGAAGGGAGATGAGCAACACGCCGCCGTTCGCGCGGTGTACCAGACCGGGTTGCAGTGACACATCGCCATTGAACTGACGAAGGCAGCCGAACAGCTGTTCTGCTTCCACCCAGTTGGCGGTGATCACTTCGCCTTTTGCAGCGAATTGTCCGTCTGCCTGCGTGGCAGGTTCGAAGGTCACGTCACGTCCGGCAATATGATACTGACCACCAAAAACGGCATTCGTTTTTGGATGCAACTGGCGCATGGCATCACCGAGAAGCGTCAGATACTCGGCTTCTTCCGGGGCTTTGAGCAGCATGAAAGGAGATGTAGCCCATGGGGATGACATCTGCTCCAGCGCGTAATGCAAACGCGGTTGTGTATCGCTAAGTATGAATTCGTGTTCTTTTGTGAGGTCTGGCTGTGCAAACAGCTCCTGATAGCTCTCGGTATCCGGAACCAGGTCACGCCATGCAAGTTTCGTAATGGTCAAAGTTGATGTTTTTTAGTCAGAAGTAAAACCGTGGAGTATACCGTAAGCGGAGCACTCTGCCCAATCAGGATTCGGGTTTTCGTCATGCGGATCGCCTGCGGCGTTTCACAGGATATGATTTCTTTTCAGCAGATTGCCAAAAAACTGATATTCTGAACAGAGTTACACGGTAACACTGAGATCGCAATGAAATATCAACAACTGGAAAACCTCGAAAGCGGCTGGAAATGGAAGTACCTGGTCAAAAAGCACCGTGAAGGGGAGCTGATCACCTGCTACATCGAAGCCAGCGCGGCACAAGAAGCTGTGGATATGTTGCTGACCCTCGAAAACGAACCGGTACAGGTCAACGGCTGGATTGAGAAACACATTAATCCGGCCTTGTTAAACCGGATGAAGCAAACTATCCGTGCTCGTCGTAAACGGCATTTCAATGCCGAGCATCAGCACACCCGTAAGAAATCCATCGACCTGGAGTTCATGGTCTGGCAGCGTCTGGCCGGGCTTGCGCAGCGGCGCGGGAAAACCCTGTCGGAAACGGTGGTGCAGCTGATTGAAGATGCCGAGCACAAAGAGAAGTATGCCAGCCAGATGTCGACGCTGAAGAACGATCTACAGGCACTGTTAGGTAAAAAATAAGCTTTTTACTTTTCTTCAGATAATAAAAAACCCCGCATCGCGGGGTTTTTTTATAAGACGATAACTTATGCCGCAGGCTGAGTTACAACGTCTTTGATACCTTTAACTTCGATCTCTACGCGACGATCTGGTGCCAGGCAGTCGATCAGTGCAGCGCGTGGTTTCACGTTGTCACAGGTAGAACCGGTAACTGGGTTAGATTCGCCCATACCACGTGGGGAGATCTTGTTAGCTGGGATACCTTTAGATACCAGGTAATCAACTACAGACTGAGCACGTTTCTCAGACAGACCCTGGTTGTAAGCGTCAGAACCGATACGGTCGGTGAAGCCCAGAACCACTACAGAACCGTCTTTAGGATCCAGGTTGCTCAGCTGGGTGTACAGCTGATCCAGTGCCTGCTGACCTTCTGGTTTCAGGGTAGCTTTGTTGAAGTTGAACAGAACGTCAGACTTCAGAGTGAAGTGCTTGGTCTGTACTTCTGGAGCTGGAGCCGGAGCTGGAGCTACGACTGGCGCATCTTCCTGCTGACCGAAACGGTAAGAAACACCAACGCTCAGCATGCCGTTGTCTGGACGAACGCCAACGGTAGCACCGTCACCGATGTTGTTAACCCACTGGTATTCCAGACGGGTAGCGATGTCACGGGTCATTGCCCACTCAACGCCACCAGCGAATACTGGGGAAACACCAGTGTCGTGGTCGTCACCAGCGATGCTGTTGCTGGAGTCTGCACGCCATACCATGCCGCCCAGACGGGTGTACACGTCCAGGTCGTCAGTCACTGGGTAACCCAGTTTAGCGGTCAGCTGTACGCCTTGAGCTTTGAAAGCGCCATTTACGTTGTCGCCTTTGTAAGGCATACGACCTAACCAGTCGTAACCCATTTCAAAGCCAACATACGGGTTAACCTGATAGCCACCGAACGCACCTGCACCCAGCTGGCTCTCGTGAGTAGGGCCATCGTTGTTCAGGCTGCTGTTGTACCAACCGGTGTCATGGAACTGAGACCAGCCCAGTTTACCACCTGCATACCAGGTATTATCTTTCGGAGCGGCCTGCGCTACGGTAGCGAAGCCAGCCAGTGCCACTGCAATCGCGATAGCTGTCTTTTTCATTTTTTGCGCCTCGTTATCATCCAAAATTTGCCATGAATATCTCCATCGGAGGAATCACGGTTAAATCCTTCACCGGGGGGCGTGGTCAAATATAAACCTACCGATATCTTCGGCTTAGGCCGAGCACCCCTGGCGATGTAAAGTCTACAACGTAGCTGAAAACTTACAAGTGTGAAGTCCGTCAGGCATATGAAAAAAAAAGTTCCGTATACCTAATATTTAACAATTTTTGAACGAATTTTGTGCAGTAAAATTAACGAGAACCGCGTCAGACAAGCCTTGCCGCAGTTTTGGCGCGTTGAACTTTTTTTGCATACTGCGGTCGAAAAAAATTCCAGGAAAACTCTTAAAATGACTCAATGGTACACATTTGAGTGAATTTTTAGCCCGGGATGTTGTCCTCTGCGATAGGAATCTCCACGAACCGGCCGCATGATGAAACCCATCGCGTTACCTTCTTCAGCCGCTTCAGTCAGACGCAAATGTTCCTCTTGCGACAGATCCTCAGGCAACCACCCAATCACGACGCTATAGTTCCCGGTACGTAATGCCCGGACCATCGACTCGACCGTATCGCAAGGGGAGAGTTGATTAATCTGCATCACCTTCGCTAACGGCAGGCCAGCCGACTGAACCCATTCACGACTTAATTTTTGCTGTGGCGTCAGCCAGAGCTGCCAGCGAGACTGTTGCCCGAGCTGCTGCAAAAGCGGCAGGAGTAAGAGTTGTGTTAACAGCGGCTGGTCTTCACGGTAAACCACTTCACTGATAAGCCCTGTCGATACACGCCCGATAGAATTCTGCGCAGCATTGCCTGCGGCAGAAGTGGAAGGTGTTAAGTGATTTGCATAGCCTGAAGTGTACATATTCATTCCAGCCCTGTAGTTACTGTATGGATATACAGTAACCCCTGTGTGCATAAAGATCAACCTCATTTTCGGAAAGCGACTCGCAAATTTCATCCATTCCTGGTGAACCTGAAAAAATCATCTTGCCCAACGGCAATAAGTTGCCTATTTTCCTGCTAACGGATCCGTTAGTAAGAAATATCGTGTTTACTGTATGATTTTTAATGGAATTATCATGAAAAAGATATCTTATGATCGGATTTATCAATCTCAGGAATACCTCTCTCCGCTGGGCGAAATTCATCATCGCGCCCTGTTTGGCGGTTATACCCTGGCCGTGGATGAAGCGGTGTTCGCGATGGTGTCTGACGGCGAGCTGTACCTTCGCGCCTGTGAGCAAAGTGCAAAATACTGTGTAAAAAACGCCTCCTCTTTTCTGACCCTGATGAAACGAGGACGGCCAGTGCTGCTTAATTACTACCGTGTGGATGAAGGTCTGTGGCAAAACAGGGAAAAGCTGCTTCAGCTCTCCTCGTTTGCTCTCGATGCCGCCAGGAAAGAGCGCTACCAGCGCCATCAGCGTAACCGGCTTAAGGATCTGCCGAACCTGACCTTTCAGATTGAGGTCCTGCTTATGGAGGCGGGCATTACCAATGAAGAGACGCTACGACAGTTGGGGGCGAAGACGAGCTGGCTGAAAATGCGCTCTAAGAATAAAGCGCTGAGTATCCGGGTATTGTTCGCGCTTGAAGGCGCCATCGAAGGGTTACATGAAGCGGCACTCCCGGCGGATATTCGCCGGGAGCTTATGGAGTGGTTTAATGCGCTGCCTGAGTCGCAGGGCCATCATTCCGCCAGGTAGCGATCTTCTGTCGCAGCCGACAAATTTCCGGCAGCAAAGCGATAAGCAGGCCAATTTGCTGTAGGACCAGCGGAGCTTTGTTGTCGGTGCCAGGATCAAGGTGTGCGATACGTTGCACCAGTTCATCCAGTGCCTGGTGAACCCGTGGCTCATCCGCAGGTTGATGATGAAGCGCATCATCAACGTAGCAAATGGCGTCGTCCAGCAGCGCCAGGATGCCCGGATTTGTCAGTTTCTCACGGTGGGCGCCAAGGGTAGAGATATAGCTGGTGAACGTGTGGTTCAGACACAGCAGGCGGAAGGCTGTCTCCCGGATTTCTGCCGTGGCGCGCGGCTCAGTTGACATATTCGAGACAACGGAAGCCAGCTCTGCGTCCGTGTTATGCGCATCGCGACGGGCAATCCGATAGGCCAGACGGTTATCGCGACCCTGATGGTATTGCTCAAGAATAGCATCCAGATAGCGGCAGTTGGCGATCATTGCTCTGTCGGACACGCGCGGTAAGTTACGAAAACGCCAGTCCGGCCAGATAAAGCTCACCGCCGCCCAGGCAATGGCGCAGCCGATTAGCGTGTCGATAACGCGGGGGAGGGCCACTTCAAAGCCTTCACCCAGCAGATTGAAGCAGAGCAGCACCAGCAGCGTGATGAACATCGTGGCGTGGGCGTACTGCACATTGCGGAAGGCGAAAAACAGTACACCGGTAATCACAATCAGGATCAGTTGCCCTTCTACGGATGGCACAAAGTAGAGCACCGGCAGCCCGATGGCGACCCCGACTAATGTCCCGACAATACGCAGCGCGAGCCGATGGCGGGTAGCGTTATAGTTCGGCTGGCAGACAAACAGGCTGGTCAGCAGGATCCAGTAACCGTGGTGCAATCCTGTTATCTGGATAAATGCATAGCCGACGCACAGAACCAGCGACATCCTTACCGCATGGCGAAAGAGGGCGGATTCCGGCGTAAAATGACGGCTCAGGCGCAGCCACATATCGCTGAAACCGTTGAGACTGTCGTCGGCAAGTTGGTTGTCGGCGTCATTGCCCGGCATTGCCATCGCCTGTTCAGACTCAATGGTGGCGAGCTGAGCATCGATGGCTCTCAGGTTGTTGAGCAAGAATCCCAGGGCTTTGAACTGTTCCGGCGATGTCCCACTGGCCTGAACGCGATCGAGGGCCGCATCCAGATGACTGAATGCGCGTTCAAAGCGAGGATCGTGCTGATAGGGCGTGCGCAGCAGTATTGAGCGCGCAAGTTGCTGGCAGGCCTGAGACTGCATCGACAGCAGGCGCTGGAAACGGAACATCACGTCGCTGTAGCGGAATTTCTCGCGCAGGTCAGCGTACTGCACATGCGAGGAGCTGGCGCGCTCGTGAATATCCTGGGCAACAAAGTAGTAGTGCAGTGTGCGCCGGGTACCGCGCTGACCGCGATCGCCGCGCAGACGGGTGAGCAGAGACGCTTTGGTCTGATTCAGCGTGGCGACCAACTGGCCATTTGCCAGCGCCAGATCGTACAGGGGCGCCTGGCTGTCCTCTTCAATATCCGGATCAAACAGCCGGGATTTCAGCTCCAGATAGTGGGCCAGCTGTTCGTAACTGCGGGCAATGTTGTCCTGTAAGGCACGAACCGGAAAAATAAGATGTCCGGTTAAGGTCAGCAGGTTATACCAGATAGCGCCCAACAGCAGCAGGACCGGTTGCTGATACCACTGATCGTAAAGAGAGACGCCCAGCATGGTGTAAATGGCAATCAGCAGGGCGCCAAACGCGATAGTGGCGTAGCGTTGCCCGAGGCCGCCGAGCAAAATGAAGCCGCTGGTGGACACCGTCAGCCCTAAGGCAAACAGCCAGGGCCAGGGGAAAAGCAGCTCAACGGAGGCGGAAGCAATAAAGAAGCAGACCAGCGTAATGACCAGATTACGCAAACGACCGGCCAGGCGGTCGTCGAGATCCGCCAGCGCGCCGGCCACCACCCCAAGCGTGAGGGGGATGGTGAGCTTCACGTCATTTAGCCACCACGGCAGAGCGACGGTGCCGCAGAGGGCGATAAAGATCCTGACGTTATACAGCCAGTTACTGTTCCACGTATAGCGACGAAGCAGGGGGCTTAGCATGAGTGCGGCCAGTCCTTATTACTGAAAACGGCGACGGGCGTTGGCTTCACGCGCGGCTTGCGCGACTTCGACCGGGACAACACGGCGTCCTACCGGCCACAGGGCGATGGTAGCAATTTTGAAATTAGCGATGCCAACCGGAATGCCTATAATCGTGATGCACTGGGCGATACCGGCGAAGATATGCATCAGACACAACCACCAGCCAAAGAAGATCAGCCATAAAATATTCAGCAGCGTGCCGCCGGTATTCATCAGGGCGTTTTTTCTTTCCGGCTCCAGCTCATCCACGTGTACGGCTTCATTTCCATAAGGAACGAGGGACAGTTTGGTGATTTCCCAGCAGGAGCGCGTCAGCGGAAGGGTGAAGATGAGCACGATGCTCACCAGGGTGGCAAAAAGCCAGGAAAGGGTGGTGGCAAAACCGCCAAGGACAAAATTCAACACATTCAGAACGGTACGCATAAACCCTCATTTCCTTCGATATGATTAACGCCCGGTGATTGTAACGTTTTTTTGGGCTGGAGCACCTTAAAACTGGCAGTTAAACTGTCTGACAAATTATGACCTCGTGGATCCGGCAGGATATGGAACTGAAAGCAACTTCAATGGGCAAACGCCTGGCGCAGCACCCTTACGACAAGATTGTCCTGCTCAATGCAGGAGTGAAAGTCTCCGGTGAACGCCACGAATACCTTATTCCGTTTAATCAGCTACTGGCCATTCATTGTAAACGAGGGCTGGTATGGGGGGAGCTGGAGTTCGTCCTGCCGGCAGACAAAGTGGTGCGACTCCACGGGACCGAGTGGGCGGAAACCCAACGCTTCCACCATCATCTGAACACGCGCTGGCAGCAGTGGAGCCAGGAGATGAGCGTGATTGCCGCACAGGTTCTGCAACAGGTGCTGGACGATATCGCGCTAAGCAATACGCAGCAGAAGTGGCTGACGCGCCAGCAAACCGCCGGGCTTCAGCAAAAAATCGCCCAGGCGCTGACGGCATTGCCTTTACCGGTGGCGCGGCTTGAGGAATTTGATAACTGCCGCGACGCGTGGCGAAAGTGCCAGGCCTGGCTGAGCGATATCGAGAAAAGCCGTCTGGCGCATAACCAGGCCTGGACTGAGGCGATGCTTACGCAATATGCCGACTTCTTCAGCACGGTGGAGTCATCGCCCCTCAATCCTGCCCAGGCGCGCGCCGTGGTGAATGGCGAGCAGTCTTTATTGGTGCTGGCAGGTGCCGGGAGCGGCAAAACGTCGGTGCTGGTGGCGCGCGCGGGTTGGCTTCTGACAACGGGCGAGGCGGTTGCAGACCAGATTTTGCTGCTGGCCTTTGGTCGCAAGGCTGCGCAGGAGATGGATGAGCGCATTCAGGCGCGTTTGCATACCCAGGATATCTCGGCACGCACGTTCCACTCCCTCGCTTTACACATCATTCAACAGGGCAGCAAAAAAGTTCCTGTTGTCAGCAAGCTGGAGAACGACGCTCAGGCTCGCCAGGCGCTGTTTATCAAGGCATGGCGTCAGCAGTGCAGTGAAAAAAAGGCGCAGGCGAAAGGCTGGCGTCAGTGGCTTGAAGAGGAACTCAACTGGGAGGTGCCGGAGGGCAGCTTCTGGCAGGATGAAAAGCTGGCGCGCCGGCTGGGCTCTCGTCTCGACCGGTGGGTAAGCCTGATGCGCATGCACGGCGGCTCTCAGGCGGAGATGATAGAAAGCGCACCGGAGTCGATCCGCGCTGTGTTTTCTAAACGGGTTAAGCTGATGGCGCCGATGCTGAAAGCGTGGAAAACCGCGCTGAAAGACGAAAACGCGGTCGATTTTTCGGGGCTGATCCATCAGGCCATTATCATTCTGGAGAAAGGGCGCTTCGTCAGCCCGTGGAAACACATCCTGGTGGATGAGTTTCAGGATATCTCGCCGCAGCGCGCTGCGCTGCTTTCGGCGCTGCGGGCGCAGAATAAACACACGTCGCTGTTTGCCGTGGGCGATGACTGGCAGGCTATCTACCGTTTCAGCGGGGCGCAACTATCCCTCACGACGGCCTTCCACCACTATTTTGGGGAAGGCGATCGCAGCGATCTGGACACCACCTACCGCTTCAACGCGCGGATTGGCGAAATAGCCAACCGTTTTATTCAGCAGAACCCGCATCAGCTGTCGAAACCGCTTAACAGCCTGACGTCGGGGGATAAAAAGGCCGTCACGCTGCTGGCGGACGATCAGCTGGAACCGCTGCTGGATAAACTGAGCGGCTATGCGAAACCGGATGAGCGCATTCTGGTCCTGGCGCGTTATCATCACCTCAAGCCGACGGCGCTGGAAAAAGCGGCGACGCGCTGGCCAAAACTTCAGCTCGATTTTATGACCATTCACGCCAGTAAAGGGCAGCAGGCCGACTACGTGATTGTGGTGGGGCTAAAAGAGGGGAGCGACGGTTTCCCTGCACCGGCGCGGGAATCCGTGATGGAAGAGGCGTTATTACCTGTTCCGGAAGATTTCCCGGATGCAGAGGAGCGGCGTTTACTGTACGTGGCGATAACCCGCGCGCGCCATCGCGTGTGGCTCTTGTTCAACAAAGAGGAGCCGTCGGTGTTTGTCGATATTTTGAAAAGTATTGACGTGCCGGTGGCGAGAAAGCCGTAACGCGCCGGGCAAATTCTGTAGGCCCGGTAAGCGCAGCGCCACCGGGCAAAAAACTACTTCAGTCTCTCCGCAAGATAACGCTGATAATCCGGGATCAAAATCTCCACCGGATCGTTAAACTGCGGCGATTCAATGATGAAATCTGCCGTTGAAAGATTGGTGGCTACCGGAATGTTCCACACCGTCGCCAGACGCAGCAGCGCTTTAACGTCCGGATCATGCGGAACCGCGTTCAGCGGATCCCAGAAGAAAATCAGAACGTCAATTTTACCTTCTGAAATCTGAGCACCTACCTGCTGGTCACCCCCCATCGGGCCGCTCAGCATGGCATTCACTTCCAGACCGGTTTCGCGGTGGATCAGGTTGCCGGTTGTTCCCGTGGCAGAAAGGGCATGATGCTGTAAAAGAGGCTGATGGCGACGAACCCAGTTAAGCAGCATTTGTTTACAGTGATCGTGCGCAACCAGAGCAATGTGCTTGCGCGCCGGAAGTGTGCGTGTTGTCAGTTCCATAATCTTATCCGTGAGGTTACCTCGTTACACGATGACGGGAACTGGCTGATGCTGCAAGAGAAAGGACGAAAAAATGTGGCTTACGACGAAGGTTGTTGCTTCGCCCATTGCAGAAAACGGGCGCGCGTGTCCGGATCGGCATTCTGGAACCAGAACTTGAGGCGTTGCTCAGTAAGGGTCTGCGACTGAGGGGGGAGTACATCCAGCTCCGATACGCCCGAAAGCAGGGTACTGTCATCCGCCATCATGGTGGCGAACTGGGGCAGCGAGGCGCGCCTGCTGGCCCTGTTGTAGGTCTCGGTGTCCGCTTCATAGTCTGTTCCCTTTGACCTTTTTGTCAGCGCCAGAATATCCAGTTTTACCGGGATGGGCATGGAGTCCCCGTCCACCAGTTCAATGCGCGGCGAGGCATCAAATGCCAGTGACTCCTTTTCTGTCTCAAGGCGCGGGAGACGAAAATTGACCTGGCTGATAAGCTGGGTATTAAAGCTGACCACCAGCGGAGGCGAAATGTACACCTGCTGTTCGTTGTCGGCGAGGCGAATGGTCTTTTCCACCCGAAAAACCACCTGGTGCGGGCCGTTATCCAGCTCGATACTGTCTGCACCCCGCAGCAGGGAGCTGGAGACTTTTTTCCCGTCCAGCACCAGCAGGTCAATGTCGGTTGAGAGTCTGAGGGTGGTTGCGAAAACACAAACCGGCATGATTAACGCAACCATAGCCCAGGCAATGTCGGTTTTCATAGCAGACTCCTGTAGACAAACTACCCGGTAAGAATGTATCAAAAGTTTTCGACAAACACGTTTACTAACATATAGACATATTCTGCCGTTTTGCCCTCATACTTCTGTATGGGATGCGTGGTTGAGATGTCCGCTTTGACGTACACTTTGAAAAAAGCCAGGAGGAAGAGCATGAAAGAGAACGACATTGTCGAGATTCTGACGTCCACGCGTACTATCGCGCTGGTCGGCGCGAGCGATAAACCGGATCGCCCAAGCTATCGGGTCATGAAATACCTTCTGGATCAGGGTTATCACGTGATCCCGGTCTCGCCGAAGGTGGCGGGGAAAACGCTGCTGGGCCAGCAGGGCTATGCGACGCTCGCGGACGTGCCGGAAAAGGTGGATATGGTGGACGTTTTTCGTAATTCAGAGGCGGCCTGGGGCGTGGCGCAGGAGGCGATTGCCATCGGCGCGAAAACGCTGTGGATGCAGCTGGGCGTGATTAATGAGCAGGCGGCCGTGCTGGCGCGCGATGCCGGGCTGAAGGTGGTGATGGATCGCTGTCCGGCAATCGATATTCCCCGTCTGGGGCTGGCAAAATAAAAAAAGCCCGTTTGACGGGCTTTTTTACACCTTCAGTTGCGCAGTCTTGGTGCCTGTAACTGTTTGCGGATGGTCTGAGCAAGCTCGTCCATAGTGGGTTGTTCCGGATGCTCATCCTGTAGTTCACCACTCAGCTGCGCTTCGGCAAGATAGGTATGGACAGGCTGACCATCGTCGCCCTCCATAACCACATGATACCAGGGCGCGGCGCGAAGCTCTGCGTCAACGGCCAGATCGTCTGCTGACGGTTCATCAAGGGAATACTCCGGGTCGATATCCACGACCACACCCAAATATCCAAGCAAGGTGTGGCGGACCTGCTGGCCGATACCGAATTTGCTGGCAATCATAGTCACCTCCCGGGAAACATTACATACACACTATGTGCGGGCAATATTTCTCTTTTCAAGTTACATGACGCGACAGGCAAACCCTTTCAGATACAGCCCTTCCGGGTAGGTAGCGATCACCGGGTGATCGGCGGCCTGACGGAACTGCTCTATAAATTGTACATCACGACCCGCATCTATTGCGGCATCGGCGATGATTTTTTGGAATAAATCTGTCGTCATCAGGCCAGAGCAGGAGAATGTCAGCAGCACGCCGCCCGGGTTCAGCAGCTGGATCGCCAGCATGTTGATGTCTTTATAGCCACGGCAGGCGCCCATCAGCTGGCTTTTGTTTTCAACAAACTTCGGCGGGTCCATCACGATGACGTCAAATTTCTCGCCCTGGTCGCGGTATTTACGCAGCAGTTTGAATACGTCGTCGCGCACAAACTCCGCTTTGCTCAGATCCAGCTTATTCAGCTCAACGTTCTGCTTCGCCACGTCCAGCGCTTCCTGTGAGGTGTCGACGCTCACCACCTGAGCACAGCCGCCCATCAGGGCAGAGACCGCAAAGCCGCCGGTATAAGAGAAGCAGTTCAGCACGCGTTTATCGGCAACGTACTGGCGCGTTGCCAGACGGCTGTCACGCTGGTCGAGGTAATAACCGGTCTTATGGCCGCCCTGGATATCCACCAGCAGCTTCATGCCATGTTCTTCGATAGGCAGCAGGGCAGGCGGCAGTTCGCCGGTGACCGGGCCTTGCGTCAGCTCCATGCCCTCTTTTTTACGTACCGCCACGTCGCTGCGGTCGTAAATGGCACATTCCGGGAACAGGGTTTGCAGGGCGCTAATCAGCGCGGCACGCTGGTATTCCGCCCCGGCGCTCAGCAGCTGCAACACCAGGAAATTGCCGAAGCGGTCAATGGTCACGCCCGGCAGCCCGTCGGACTCTCCGGCAATCAGACGATAGCTGTCCAGCCCGTCACGCTTTGCCAGCCACTCGCGCCACTGCTGCGCCTGTTGCAAACGACGGACAAAGAAGTCGATATCGATGGTTTCGTCTTTATCGAACGTCCAGACGCGCGCGCGGATCTGAGATGCTGGCGAGTATGCGCCGCGTGCTAACCATTTCCCCTGATGGTCAACAATATCGATGGTTTCACCGAGGCTGGCTTTACCTTCCATGCGGGCAACCGCGCCGGAAAAGACCCAGGGATGACGGCGCAGTAATGACTTCTCGCGCCCTTTGGCTAACACTAAACGTACACTCATAATTTGCTATTCTGTCGATTCCAATGAAATGGCCGCCATTTTCCCGACTTCAGTGAGGAAATGCAACGCGCCAGTCGGATAAGGAGAAGGATGATGTCAAATGTTTGCACCATTGCCTGGGTTCATGGCCTTGTACAGGGCGTCGGATTCCGCTACAGCACCCAGCGCGAAGCCCTTCAGCTCGGGCTGACAGGGTATGCGCGTAACATGGATGATGGCAGCGTGGAGGTTGTGGCCTGCGGTGAGGCGGATCGGGTAGAGAAGCTGGTGGCGTGGCTGAAAGCGGGCGGACCGCGCAGCGCGCGGGTTGATAAGGTGCTAACGGAACCGCATCAACCCGACCGGGAATACGCTGACTTCAGTATTCGCTATTAAATGCATTTTACCGGCTTTGGCAGGCCGGCGATTTTAGTCGCCTGTTTAGCCGGGCCTTTCGGAAACAGGCGATACAGATAACGGCTGTTGCCTTTCTCTTCGCCAAATTTATTCGCCATGGCTTTGACCAGCATGCGGATAGCCGGCGAGGTGTTGAATTCAAGGTAAAATTCTCGCACGAAGCGCACCACTTCCCAGTGTTCCGGAGAGAGGGTGATTCCTTCGTTTTCCGCAATTTTCTCCGCCAGCGCTTCGCTCCACTGGCTGCTCTCTTTCAGATAACCGTCGTTATCGGTTTCGATCTCTTTGCCTTCAAAACTCAACATATTCATTCACACGTTAGTCAAAAACCGCCTAAGTCTACCAAAAAAACAAAGCCCCGCATAAGCGGGGCCCTGTTCACAGCACGGTGAGTTAATCGCGGCTGGCGAAGCCCAGGATGCTCAGCAGGCTGACAAAAATGTTGTACAGCGACACATACAGGCTCACGGTGGCGCGGATATAGTTCGTCTCACCGCCGTGAATGATGTTGCTGGTTTCATACAGGATTGCGCCGGATGAAATCAGGATAAACACCGCGCTGATTGCCAGATGCAGCGCAGGCAATTGCAGGAAGATGTTCGCCAGCATACCGACCAGCACAATCACGATACCTGCCATCAGCATACCGCCAAGGAAGGACATGTCCTTACGGGTGGTCAGCACGTAGGCCGAGCAGCAGAAGAACACCAGCGCGGTACCGCCCAGCGCCATACCAATTACGTCGCCCATTCCGGCAGACAGATAGGCATTCAGGATTGGCCCCAGAATGTAGCCCAGGAAGCCGGTAAAGGCGAACGCGGAGAGAATACCCACCGGTTTATCCGCGGTTTTGTAGGTCAGGAACATCAGACCGTACATACCTACCAGCGTGAGGATCAGGCCCGGAGAAGGCAGCATCAGTACGGTGCTGGCTGTCGCGGTGATCGCCGAAAACGCCAGCGTCAGGCTGAGCATGAAATAGGTATTGCGCAGCACCTTATGGGTGCTGAGTAGCGATGTGCGGTCGCGTGAAGAAGTAATTATACGATCCATGAGTCACTCTCTTATGACAGATGTAATTAGCGCAAAGAATAGGAAACGGCGCGGCAGACGCAAAGTGGTTTTACCCATCTTTACTCAGCCCCTTAGGGATTATGCTGGTTTTTTATTCTGGCAAAGCCTTTGTACTCAGAATGAAGTGCGGTTTGTAGGGCGTATTCAGATCAACCTCTTATAGGTCACTGAAAAATATTGCGTTATTTCCCTAAGGCCGCTAAGAGTTATTTCCGGATCGTCATAAAAACAGACAATAAGGCGAAGGAAATGAAACCACAAACACGCACGCACTTTACACTCTCTTTGTTAACCGCAGGGATCCTGTGCGCCAGCACGGCAACCTGGGCGGCTAACGTGCCGGCAGGAACCCAGCTGGCAGAAAAGCAGGAACTGGTCAGGAACAACGGCAGTGAACCCGCCTCGCTCGACCCGCATAAAGTCGAAAGCGATGTCGAATTCAATATTATCAGCGATTTATTCGACGGGCTGGTCAGCGTCTCTCCGGCAGGTGAAATCCAGCCGCGCCTGGCGGAGAAATGGGAAAATAAAGACAACACCGTCTGGACGTTCCATCTGCGTCCGGGCATTACCTGGAGCGATGGAACCCCCATCACCGCGGAAGATATTGTCTGGAGCTGGCAGCGGCTGGTCGACCCGAAAACCGCCTCTCCGTATGCCAGCTATCCCGGTAGTATGCGTATCGTCAACGGCACTGATATCGCAGAAGGCAAAAAAGCGCCCGAGTCGCTGGGGGTGAAAGCCATCAATGACAGCACGCTGGAAGTTACGCTCACGCAACCTAACGCCGCTTTCCTGGCGATGCTGGCTCACCCGTCTCTGGTGCCGATTGATAAAGTCCTGGTAGGCCGTTTCGGTGATAAGTGGACCAAACCGGAGCACTTCGTCAGCAGCGGGGCTTATAAACTGTCACAGTGGGTGGTTAACGAACGCATTGTCGCGGTGCGTAACCCGAAATATTGGGATAACGAACATACCGTCATCAACAAGGTGACCTATCTGCCCATTTCCTCTGAAGCTGCTGACGTCAACCGCTACAAAGCGGGCGAAATCGACATTGTCTACACGGTGCCGATCAACCAGTTTGCTCAGCTGAAGAAAACGCTGGGGAGCGAGCTGGACGTTTCACCGCAGCTTGCCACCTATTATTATCAGTTCAACACCACCCGGCCGCCGTTCAACGACGCCCGCGTGCGCAAGGCGCTGAACCTGGCCCTGGATAAAGACATCATCGCCGGGAAAGTATTAGGGCAGGGCCAGCGCCCGGCATGGCTGATCAGCCAGCCGGATATTGGCGGCGTCAAGCTTCAGAACCCGGATTACGCCAGCTGGCCGATGGATAAACGCATTGCTGAGGCGAAAAAGCTGCTGGCCGAAGCCGGATTTAACGACAGCCATCCGCTCAGCTTTAATCTTCTCTATAACACTTCGGAATCGCACCAGCGTATTGCCATTGCCGCCAGCTCAATGTGGAAGAAGAACCTCGGCGTGGAGGCGAAGCTGCAAAATCAGGAGTGGAAAACCATGCTTGATACCATGCACACCCATAACTTTGACGCGGTACGCTACGCCTGGATTGCCGATTACGACGATGCGGCAACCTTCCTGAACAACTTCCGTACCGGGGACAGCCAAAACACCACTCAGTACAGCAATCCGGACTACGATCGGGCACTGGTGAACGCGGCGAAATCGAAAACGGCGGAGGAGCGCGGTAAATTCTACCAGCAGGCAGAAGATCTGCTGGGACGGGATGTACCGGCGATCCCGGTCTATCATTACGTGCGCACGCACCTGGTGAAACCGTGGGTAGGGGGGTTCACGCCAGACAAGCTCGGGTACTACTACACCAAAGATATGTACATCAAAAAGCACTAACGATCCGCGGTGGATATTATGCTGCCAAAACGGCCAATCTGTCGTCTATTCAACCGATTAAACGCATTTTGGCTATTTTTAAAGCGAACGAATGCGCGCACTCTTTACAGCGCGCGGTGAGGTGTTTATAGTTCGCCTCACTTAGGAAGCGTGGCCGAGCGGTTGAAGGCACCGGTCTTGAAAACCGGCGACCCGAAAGGGTTCTAGAGTTCGAATCTCTACGCTTCCGCCAAATTCGAAACCCCTGCGATAGCAATATCGCAGGGGTTTTTGTTTTTGCGCCAGTCTTCCGTCATGCCACCATGTTGTAGCTTATCGTGATCCCGGCGTCGGCCTTGCAGACCTGAGCTTTTACGCACCAGGTGTCCTCGATGTTTGCCGGCGTCAGAACCGCTTCGGGCGCGCCCGTGGCGGCGATCTGCCCGGCCTTCAGGAGGGTCAGACGCTGGCAATAATTGGCCGCAAGATTGAGATCGTGCAGTGCAACCACCACCGTAAGAGGCAGCTGTGAAACGAGCCGCATCAGCTCCAGCTGGTGCTGAATGTCCAGGTGGTTTGTCGGTTCATCGAGCAACAGCACCTGCGGCTGCTGGGCCAGCGCGCGGGCTATCTGGCTTCGCTGGCGCTCTCCGCCAGACAAAGAGTGCCATCGCCGCTGGCGTAAGCGGCATAACTGCATCAGGCCAATCGCCTGCTCAACCGCAGCCTCATCGTCGCGCGAGGTTTTCTGGAATGTTTTCCGGTAGGGCGTACGCCCCAGTCTGACAATGTCCTCAACGGTCAGTTCTCCGTCGACCTCAGCATGTTGCGGGACAAACGCCATGTGCTGCGCGCGTTTTTTCAGCGGCATCATGCCGAGCGTGGTGCCATTAAGCGCCACGCGTTCGCTGAGTCGTGGAAACAGCCCGGCGAGACAGCGCAGCAGCGTCGACTTGCCCGAGCCGTTTGGCCCTAACAGGCCGATAATCTGCCCGGATGGCAGGTCGAGATCGATATCCTTAAGCACCGTCTGCGCTTGTCGGGTTACGGTTAACCCGGCCACAGTAATATTCATGGATGCTCCTTTCGGTTTTGATAAAGCAACGCCACAAAGACGGGGGCGCCTACCAGCGCAGTCACCACCCCGATGGGCAGAACCTGGTGCACAATCAGCGTGCGTGAGACGATATCGGCGAGGATCATAAAGTGGGCGCCGATAAGAAACGTCAGCGGGATAGATAGACGATGGCCCGGCCCACATAGCATGCACGTTACATGGGGAATGACCAGCCCGACAAACCCCACTGCGCCCGTGGCGCTCACCAGCGTTGCGGTAACAATGGCACAGGTCAGCAATAAGACAATACGCACGGCGGTAACCGGGATCCCCAGCGTGGTGGAGACCTCATCCCCGAAGGTGAAGGTGTCCAGCGCCCGTGAAAAGAGCAATACCACCAGTAAACCCGCAAGCGTAACGGCCAGCGCCAGCAGCGCGTCAGGCCAGCGCACGCCGCTCAGACTTCCCAGCAGCCAGAACATGACGCTACGGGACTGCTCGGCATTGGCGGACGTGCTGACGACGTACGCGGTCATGGCGTTGAAGAGCTGGGTGCCCGCAATGCCAGCCAGTAAAATGCGCGACGGGCTTTCACTCATCCCGTTTGTAATCACCATGATGAGCGCAAAGGCGGCGCACGAGCCGACAAACGCACCGCTGCTCACGCCAATCACGCTCCCCCCGATGCCGAGAAGCATCACGCAGACGGCCCCCAGCGATGCGCCCGCGGAAATCCCCAGCAGATAAGGCTCAGCCAGAGGGTTACGCAGGATCGACTGCAACACCAGCCCGCACAACGCCAGGCCGCCGCCGCTGCACGCGGCCATTACTGCCCGGCTCATGCGATATTGCCAGACGATACCTTCCTCCGTTTGCGGCAACGCATAAGAGGTCAAACCCAGTCCGTTGAGGATCGCTTTCCCGGTACTGGCATACGACACCGGCATATCACCGATACTGGCGGCAAAGACCAGCATCAGCGGCAGCGCCATGGCACCGGCTGCCAGTAAACCCTGCTGGCGGCGGTCAAAAGCGAAATGACTCATTGTTCATCCTGGAAAGAAGCCAGCCGATCGCTGATAAGCTCAACCGCATCGACATTACGCAATGAAGGGTTTAACGACATCGCTGGCACCACGATGATGTGGTTGTTCCTGACCGCAGGCATGTTCTTTGTCACCGGGTCACTGCGCAAGAACGCTTTTTTTACCTCAACGTCATCGGCAGGGTAGAGCCTGCGGGACATCCCGGCGATAACAATCACGTCCGGCTGCGATCGGGCTATATGTTCCCACGTTACAGCGGGCCATTCGTCGTGAGAGTCAATAATGTTCTTCAACCCCAGCGTGCGGCTGATCCAGCCAGGCGCGCCGTAATTCCCGGCCACCCAGGGATCGCCATTCAGACGGCTGCTGGAGAACCAGAATACAACGCTAAGCGGTTTCGCGGAGGCGCGCGCCTGGGCCTTTTTAATACGCTCCGCCAGCGCACGATTGAGCTGCTCACCTCGCGCGGAAACATCAAAAATCGTCGCCAGATCTGTCACTTCCCGTGTAATTTCCGCCAGTGAAAACGGCGCGCTACGTGCTCCGTCTGCGTTTGAGGTTTCCGTTACCGTTTTATCCGTGCAGTCGGCAGGGGAGATCCACGTATTAATCCCCAGCGACGCAAACTGCTCACGGGTTCCCACTTCTCCCTGCGGACCAATGTGCCAGTGATACTGTGCGAGAACGAGTTCAGGTTTCTGCCCTACCACGGCCTCAAAGGAGGGGGAATTATCCGCAAGCCGGGGGAGGTTTTTCCCGGCATCCTCCAGCGTGGGTGGGAGCTTGCCGAACCAGACTGACGTCGCGGCGATCGTTTTCTCCAGCCCAAGTGCGAGCAGTAATTCTGTTTCATGCTGACCCACGGTCACGACGCGCTGAGGAGCATGCGTAAAGGTCTGCTTAACGCCGCAATTTTCAATCGTGAGGGGCCAGGTGGTTGCGGCGAAAGCGGCAGGCGCCATGGAGAGCAGTGAAGCCAGAAATAACCTATTTTTAAGTAACATAGAACGCAATCCGAAATTGTTATGTTATAACATAATACATATATTGTGACTGAGAGCAACACGCTCACCGTCGCTTGTTGCAGAAACGAAAGGCTGGACTATTCTCAACATACCCACCTGGCATTCGCGGGTTGCCTGAAAAATAACAAGATTTCTGACCTGGGGTAGTAAGGATGAAAAAGATCCTGCTCGCGTTTGCGTTCTGTTTTGCCGCCCTGAGCGCCTTCTCA
Source organism: Enterobacter sp. MGH 33 (assembly GCF_000534535.1). Taxonomy (NCBI): domain Bacteria; kingdom Pseudomonadati; phylum Pseudomonadota; class Gammaproteobacteria; order Enterobacterales; family Enterobacteriaceae; genus Enterobacter; species Enterobacter sp. MGH 33. Next base: position 1,998,847 of record NZ_KI973212.1, read on the forward strand.
TCGTATGCCGCAGAGCCCCGCCAGGCGCCTACGGAGCAGGAGCGCGCCCGAACGGTCTATATCTTTCATCAGCCCATCGTCATGCTACAGGCGAAATTTGGCCTGACCACGCCGGAAGAGCGCGTTTTACGCATCCGCAACACCCTGCGCAATTTTACCGAGGCGGATGTGCGTGAGCCGCTCAGCATCGTCCCCGTGACCCGCTATAACCAGCAGGGACGGCTGATAGTGATGAACGGTAAACCTGTGATGCTGCTGACCGAAGGGGATTTGGACGAAGGCGACGATCTTACCCTCGATCAGGCCGCACAGCGCGTGCTGGCGCGCATGGAAGCGCAGAGAATGGCGCTGCGCGATCAATACGATACCGGCTGGCTGGCGCTGTCTACGGTAAAAACTGCCGCTGGCCTGCTGGGGCTGTTGCTGCTCTGCTATGGCGCGTGGCGTTCCTGGCGCTGGTTCCGGCGCGTCTACCGTCGGCGTATTGTGGAGAATCGCAGCCGGGTGCCGCAAAGCTGGCGGCGATACATTGGCGCCATTGAGATTCGGCTTTACGCCTTGCTGATGTTCCTGCTGGGGTTGATCGGCTTTTACGTCTGGCTGAGCTGGGCATTCAGTCTGTTTCCGTGGACGCGGGTGTGGGGCACGTCGCTGGGAGACTGGACGCTTCGCGTGGTGCAGCAAATCGCCCTGGCGATTGTCTCGGCCTTGCCGGGGCTGACGATTGTGCTGATCATTTTCCTCATTACCGCTTTTATTCTGAAGCTTCTCAGGATGGTGCTCAATCAGGTGGAGGCTGGTCGTCTGCAACTTCCCGGCGTACATCCGGAAACCGTGGGGGCTACCCGTAAGCTCATTTCCGTTGCCGTCTGGCTATTTGCTCTCTCCGCCGCCTGGCCGTTTCTTCCCGGTGCAAACTCGCTGGCGTTTAAAGGTATTAGCGTCTTCTTTGGCCTGATGTTAACGCTGGGCTCGGCAGGGGTGATGAACCATGCCATGAGCGGTCTGGTCCTGATTTACTCCCGCGCTCTGCGCAAAGGCGATGTCATTCGGGTGGCGGATAACGAAGGCAAGGTCAGTGAAATTGGCATGCTGGCGACCAAAATTATTACCCGGGAAAATTATGTCGTTACCGTGCCCAACGCGGTGGTGGTGAGCGGTAAGATCACCAATCTGAGCGCGCTACAGCCCGATGGCAGCCTCAATCTGACGGTCAGCGTCACGATCGGTTATGACACCCCATGGCGTCAGGTGCATGCCATGCTGGAGCTGGCCGCGAAACGGGCAAAAGGGATTGACCTTTCCGAGCCGCCGCTGGTACGCCAGTTAGGGTTAATGGACTGGTATATCGCTTACGAATTGCAGGTCCGTCTGCTGCCCGAACAGTCCCTCGCGGTTGCCCGCAATGAACTGCATAGCCAGATACAGGATGTGTTTAACGAATTTAACGTGCAGATCATGTCCCCGAATTTTGTTATGCAGCCAGAGGGCAGCGTAATGGTTACCAAAGAGAACTGGTATACCGCGCCAGCCAAACCCCCTCAGGGCGAAACGTGACGGCCCGGTTTTTTTGTGGCAAGGCAATATGTTACAGCTTTTAATCGACGATCGCCGATTTTACACGGGTCATCGCCAGAATGTTTTTTGAGCGCATATTTAATTTCTCGAGGATCCTCACGCGGTAGGTGCTGGTCGTTTTTTGTGACAGTTGCAGCTTTTTCGCGATCTCATGGTTTTCCAAATGAAACAGCTTCAGCACGTCATATTCGCGTCGCGTAAAGGAGTGTGTCCTGAGCGCCCGGTAAAAGCGCATCAGCTGCTGAAAAGGGTGAGCAGTAAAATGCATCGACGAATAGATAATATTATCGATTCTCACTGCGCGGTTGGCTTCTATCTCATGCATCAGGACAATGTAATCACGCTTAACTTTTTTGACCTGCCGAATGGTTTTATTGCGTAACTTATCCTGTTCAATCGCAATGATAAAATCCATCGCCTGATCGACCCCATCAAGATCGTGAATATCCGCGTCATCGCGAATCAAATGGGTTGATGTCAGGGAGCTTGATACACCATGGCAAAGGTAATAGTTATCACTGATAAATAAAAAATTCATAATCGTCGTTAAATAAAGTCATGGCTAATCTCTTATCGCAGTGATCCACGGTTAATGGGTGTTGTGCGAAAAAGAGTCTAAATGACCACCCGCGAATCTAATAAACGTTATGAATGTAAAAATAAATGTTTACATTTTAGCCAGTCGATGGCGAAGAAATCAGCGGGACGGAAGGGGAGGACGGAAGACGTGTAATGTTATGCAATTTCGTGCTTTACATCATGCTCAGAGATGTTTATAGTGCGCCTCACTTTGGAAGCGTGGCCGAGCGGTTGAAGGCACCGGTCTTGAAAACCGGCGACCCGAAAGGGTTCTAGAGTTCGAATCTCTACGCTTCCGCCAAATTCGAAAACCCTGCGATAGCAATATCGCAGGGTTTTTTCGTTATTCCAGCCCCAGCGTATACTGCGCGATTTTGAAGTAGATAATCAGCCCGGTCCCGTCGATTAGCGTGGCGATAAACGGTGCGGAGACCACCGCCGGATCGATTTTGCAGCGTTTCAGTACCATCGGGATCACCGACGAGACGATGGCGCTCCACAGTGTAATGCAGACCAGCGTCAGGCTGACGATGAGCGTGATTTCCATCCCAATACCCATCATCCAGGCGCGAACGCAGCCCGCCAGACCCAGCGTGGCGGCAATCATTAACGAGGTGCTGATCTCTTTGCGCAGCACGCGACCCACATCGCGAAGGTGGACTTCACCCAGCGCCATGGCGCGCACCAGCGTCGAGGTGATCTGCGTCCCGCTGTTTCCGCCGGTGCCAATCAGCAGCGGAATAAAGAACGCCAGCGCGATGGCAGATTCCAGCGCCTCTTCAAAATGCTGGATCACCGAACTGGTATACGCTTCCGCAACAAACAGCAGCAGCAGCCAGACGGAGCGTTTTTTCCACAGGCTGAAGGCGCTGGTTTCCAGATAGGGCTTCTCCAGGGGCAGCGTCGCCCCCTGAAGCTGGGCATCTTCAGTAACGTCATCTTCCAGCAGATGGGCGATTTCACGCTCGTTAAGGCAGCCCACCAGCTTGCCGTGGGTCACCACCGGCACTACATCCGCACCCGCGTGCGCCAGCAGCCCGGCGACATCCGCCCGCTCATCTTCCGGTTTGAGCTGAATAAAATCCGATATCATCAACCCCTTAACAGGCTGCACGGTGTCCGTGGCCTGCAATAATTTGCGTACGGCGATTAAACCCGCGAGGCGACCGTTATCTTCGATAAAAATATGCGACGGAATATCATCATCTTTTAATTTTTCAAAGAACTGCTCGCGTGCCAGAGCTACGCATAATGAAATATCGATAACGATAAAATCGGTATTCATATATTGCGCGATGGCGCTGTCATTAAAAGCCAGATTTTGGTTGTGAATAGCGTAAGACATAGTAAATTCCCTTTGAATAATAAAATCTCTCAGGGGCGAGCAAGACAGGGCATGTCGGAAAGGAGATCCCCACGTCCTGGGTTCAGCACTGTACACCGTATCCCACAAGGGAAGTTATACTGACAAAGCCTTGATTCGACAGTGCCTGTTTTACCCTGTGCCGGTTCTCTCGAACCCACCAGAGCGATAACGTGTATTTGTACAGGAGCCTCGCCATAACGAGATCGTTGTAAAACGAGAGGGATAATACGCCTGTTTAAATTTAGTGCTCAGAAAATTAAATAATGTTTAAGAACGGTTTAGGTAAATCTTATTAATAAAATGTTGAGGGTTTATTTAAGGTTATTCATTTTAAATGGACAATTAAATTATTAACGGGGGAGGGGAAAATGACATGGTTTGATAACCTGCTGAATCATTTTGCGCTATATCCGGCACATCTGTTTGTGCTGTTATTCGTGATGGCGCTGAGCAAATCGACGGTGCTGATCTCCTCCGTGCTGCCGCCCGCGTCGGTGATGCTGCTGGCGGGCATTACCGTCAGCCAGGGGAGCATGCATCCTGCGCTGACGTGGCTCGCCGTGGTGATGGGGGCAACGGCGGGTTCGGTGCTGAATTACCATATCGGCCAACTGATGGGGCATACCCGGATGGTCACGCGCTTCACCTCAAAGCATGCCAATAAGTTCCTGCGGGTCCAGCATCAGCTGCAAAAGAACGGGGTCATCGTGCTTTTTACGTCGCGCTTCCTGGCGGTGTTGCGTTACATCGTCCCGCTGGCGGCCGGGATGCTCAGGCTGAACGCCGTCAAGGTCTACGCCGTCAGCCTGCTTTCCGCCTGTGCGTGGGCGGCGCTGTATGTCGGCGCGGTCACCGGCATCAGCGCCTTTTGAATTACAGGCTCCCCATTCCGCCGTCCACCAGCAGTTCCGTTCCCACCGTGTAGCTCGACTCGTCGGAGGCCAGATAGAGTGCGGCTTTTGCCAGCTCGGTCGTCGAGCCCATTCTGCCCAGCGGCACCAGCTTAATGACCTCTGCCATCATCGCGTTAAGCGCCTCGTCGCTTAAGCCCGTTTTCGTAAACGCCGGGGTTTCCACCGGACCGGGACTCAGACCGTTGACGCGGATCCCGCGCGGCAGCAGCTCCGCCGACAGTGTACGCGCCAGCGACAGCACGGCGGCCTTGCTCGCGGCATACGCGCTACTGGTGGGCAGGCCGATGCGCGCGCTCACGGAGCCGCAGAGGATCACCGAGGATGGGTTATTCAGCAGCGGCAGCAGCGCCTGAATTAAAAAGAACGGTCCCTTCAGGTTGATGTTCATCAGACGGTCCCAGGCCTCTTCCTGCCAGGCTTCCAGCGGCGCGTGCGTTACGTCACCGGCGTTGAGAAAGACCGCATCCAGGCGTGGCCAGCGGGCGGTGAGGGTCTCCGCCAGCGCTTTTTGCGACGAAATATCGCCTGCGTCGGTTGGGATCACCCAGGCCTTATCGCCCAGAATGCGCTCTGCTTCGGCGAGGGTATCCGGGTTGCGTCCGGTTACGGCGACGCGGGCCCCTTCGGCGATAAACACCTGCGCGGTGGCGAGACCGATACCGCTGGTGCCGCCGGTAATCAACGTATACTTATCGGTTAAACGACCCATGTTCTTCTCCTGAAATGTCTCTGGAGAAAGCACTATAGAAACGTTAGTATCGAAAGGAAACCAGGTACCAAATGGATACTAACGAGGCAAGAGGTGTGAAATGGCAGAGCTGCTGGAAGCGTGCTGCGAAAAAAAATCTGAGGCGTATACCTGCCCGATGACGCAGTTTGTGAACCTGATTTCCGGTAAGTGGGCGATCCCCATTCTCTATCGCCTGATTGTGTTCAATACGCCCGTTCGCTTTGGCGATCTGCTGCGTGCCGCTGCCCCCATCACCCAGAAAGAGCTGACGAAGCAGCTGCGCCTGTTTGAGCAGCGCGGGCTGGTGACGCGAACGGTCTACCCGGAGATCCCGCCGCGCGTGGAGTATCAGATCACCGAGCTGGGGCTAACCCTTCAGGACGCACTCTCGCCGCTGGCCGCCTGGATGAGCGAATACGGCGACCAGCTTCAGCGTTAGGCTACTGTTTTACGTAGCGCGGATCCCCGCTTCATCGGTGAGATTGGCCACCAGAATATCGACTGCGACCCCGTAGCGCGCGTCGCGAACAATCAGCAGCGACCACCAGTCGCCGATAATATCCAGCGAACGGGCGACGGGGCAGGTGCTCTCTTCAAGGCGGGTACGTTTCACAGCGAATTCTCCGGTGGGGTATGGTTTTTTTATAAAACTCATCGGCACACGCCGTAAGCACGTTAATCATCAGTTTGAGAAATGCTTCCCGAAAAACCTGTCACGGATCTGTCACACTCAGGGCGACATTAAAAACGTGTGAGGAATTAGGGATGAGAAAAGCACTACTCGCAGTTGCCGTGGCAGGTACCCTTTCCGTGACCTTTGGCGCACAGGCGCAGGACACGCCGGACGGCTATCAGCTGGAACAGGTGCTCATCATGAGCCGCCACAACCTGCGCGCGCCGCTTGCCAATAACGGCAGCGTGCTGGAGCAGTCCACGCCGAAGCAGTGGCCGGAGTGGGACGTCCCGGGTGGACAGCTCACCACCAAAGGTGGCGTACTGGAAGTGTATATGGGTCACTATATGCGCGAGTGGCTGGCAGAGCAGGGGATGGTGAAGACGGGTGAATGCCCGCCAGCGGATACCGTCTATGCCTACGCCAACAGCCTCCAGCGCACCGTGGCGACCGCGCAGTTCTTTATCACCGGCGCGTTCCCCGGGTGCGATGTTCCTGTGCATCACCAGGAAAAAATGGGCACCATGGACCCCACCTTCAATCCGGTCATTACCGATAACTCCCCTGAGTTTCGCGAGAAAGCGCTGAAAGCGATGGAGACGGAACGGCAGAAAATGCAGCTGGATGAAAGCTACAAACTGCTGGAACAGCTGACAAACTACAGCGACTCGCCGTCCTGCAAGGAGAAAAAAGTCTGCTCCCTGACGGAGGCGAAAGATACGTTCAGCGCCGATTATGAAAAAGAGCCGGGCGTCTCCGGGCCGCTGAAGGTGAGTAACTCGCTGGTGGATGCGTTCACGCTACAGTATTACGAAGGATTCCCGACAGACCAGGTGGCCTGGGGGGAAATCAAAACCGATCAGCAGTGGCGCGTGCTGTCGAAGCTGAAAAACGGCTATCAGGACTCGCTGTTTACGTCGACGGAGGTGGCGCAGAACGTGGCTAAACCGCTGGTGAAGTACATTGATAAAGCGCTGGTGACCGACCAGGCAAAAGCGCCAAAAATCACCCTGCTGGTGGGGCACGACTCCAACATCGCCTCGCTGCTGACCGCGCTGGACTTCAGGCCTTATCAGCTGCACGACCAGCAGGAAAGAACCCCGATTGGCGGTAAAATTGTCTTCCAGCGCTGGCATGACAAAAACACTAATCAGGAGCTGATGAAAATTGAGTATGTCTACCAGAGTTCAGATCAACTGCGTAACGCCAGCGTACTGTCGCTGCAATCCCCTGCGCAGCGCGTGACGCTGGAGCTGAAGGGCTGTCCGGTGGATGGCAACGGCTTCTGTCCTGTCGATAAATTCAATGCGGTGATGAACAACGCGGCGAAATAGAAGAGAGTTCCCGCTGCACAAGCCTGTCTCTTATAAACAATATCCCTGATGTTTGAGCCAGGCTTCTTTTCAGATCGTTTCCGTGTCGACGACCTGAGCGGTGAAACTGTACTCGGCCAGCAAAACGTGAGTAATTATATAAATAATTTGTATCCTTAGCAGGTCTAATTATTTATCTCCTCCATTTATATTCAATACTGTTATTTCCCTCTCAAAGATCAGATATTTACAACAAATTTGAATTATGTAAACTTTTCACTTTACCCATTCTATTAGCGTGGTTTCTGGTATGGATAACTGGTCAGCGCTTTTTGACGGACAGACCCGATACTTTCTGGACATTAATGACAGTACAGTGAAGCCGGATGTCCTGCGTTTTCGCGGCAGGGAAGCCCTGAGCGAGCCCTTCCGCTGGGACATTGAGTTCACCTCCGTGCAGGCGAACATTCCCCCGGAACAGGTGCTGATGAAACACGCCACCCTGCGCATGCGCAGCGGCAGGGCGGTGCACGGCATCATCACCCGTCTGGAGTGGCTTTCCATCACCGCCGACCAGTCGCATTACCGGGTGGAGCTGAGCTCCCGTCTGGCGCTGCTCAGCCGCACCCGCCAGTGCCGCATTTTCCAGAACCAGTCCGTACCGGAGGTGGTGGAGCAGGTTCTGCGTCAGCACGGGCTGGAAGGGCCGGACTTTGAGTTTCGTCTGGAGCGCAGCTATCCGGCGCGTGAACTTATCACCCAGTGGCGGGAGACGGATTTACAGTTTATCCAGCGCATTCTGTCAGAGGTGGGGATTTACTGGCGTACGGAGATGGATGATGTGCGCGGTCTGGATACGTACATTTTTGCCGACAGCCAGCTTAACTACCGGTTTGACGTGCGCCTGCCGTACCGTGAGCCATCGGGTCTGTTTGACGGTGCGGCGGAGTCAGTCTGGGATGTGCGGACCTGGCACAGGGTAGTCACCGGCACCGTCGCCACGCGGGATTACAACTACCGGACAGCCACCACGCCGATGGATGCGACGGTCAGCGTGCGCAGTAATGCGGTGACGACGGGCGAGCACTACCGCTACGCCGCGCCGTACCGCACGGCAGGGGACGACAGCGACCCGGAGCCGGAAACCGAGTCCGGTGCCTTTTATGCCCGGCTTCATCACGAGCGGGAACTCAATAAATCAGCCCGCATTCACCTGTTCAGCAATGCCTCACTCCTCGCGCCCGGTCAGGTGCTGGAGCCGCAGGGCGATGTCATTGATGCCCTGAAAGAGGGGGTCATCCTCACGCTGGTGACCTTCCGGGGAGCGCGGGATTCCCGCCTGCATGTGTCGGTCCGGGGAATGCCCTACACTGAGCGCTACTGTTTCCGCCCGGCGGATAGCCCGCGCCCGGAAATTCACGGCACGCTTCCGGCGCGGATTGAGAGCCGTGAGAAAAATGACATTTACGCCCATCTGGATGAGCACGGACGCTACCGCGTCAGGCTGGACTTTGACCGGAACGATGCAGAACAGGGATTCGCATACCTGTGGCTGCGGATGGCGAAACCGTATGCCGGAGAGACGTACGGCTGGCATACGCCACTGACCGACGGGACCGAAGTGGCGATTGCGTACAGCAACGGCGACATCGACCTGCCGTACATCGCGTATGCGCTGCACGACTCGGAACATCCTGACCCCGTGACCCGCGACAACCACACCCGCAACGTGCTGCGCACTCCGGCGAACAACAAGCTGCGGATGGAGGATAAGCGCGGTGAGGAGCATGTCAAGCTCGCGACGGAATATGGCAAAACGCAGCTTAACACTGGTCACCTGGTGGACGCTCAGGGAAAAGCCCGCGGTCAGGGAACGGAGCTGCGCACCGATGAGTGGGGAACCCTGAGAGCAGGGAAGGGGTTGTTTGTCAGTGCGGATGCGCAGGCGAAAGCGCAGGGTGCTGCACTGGACATGGATGCCGCACTGAAGGAAATCGGTCGGCTTAACCAGCAACTGCAACAGCTGGAAATGGCGGCAGAACAGGCGCAGGCGCTGAAGGCGGATGTCGACAGCCAGATACAGATGTTTGAGCAGCGGTTGAAGCCTCTCAATGAGGTGCTGCTGATGTCCGCTCCGGAAGGGATGGCGCTGACCAGCGGGGAGCATCTGCAAATGACAGCCACAAAAAACGTTGCCGTTAACGCCGGGGGCGATATCAGCGCCGGAACAATGGGCAATCTGACGCTGCTTACCGGGGAGAAGCTGGGACTGTTTGCCCGGACAGGTCAACTGAGCGTCAAGTCAGGGGAAGGGCCGGTGGAGGTGCAGGCGCAGAACGCCAGCCTGCGGCTGTTTGCGGAGAAGAAGCTAACGATGAGCTCGGCGGGTGACATCTCCCTAGCCGGGAAAAAACGTATCACGCTGATTGGTGGCGGCAGTTACCTGAAACTTGAGGCGGGGAAGGTTGAATACGGCACGACAGCAATATACCTGCGAAAGGTGAAAAGGACGATGGCGGCGGGAAGCATTACCCTGGAGCAGCGTCCGACTGAAATGCCCGCTCCATTACCAAATTTATCATGTGGTCCAAATACAGCGTATTTCAGGGTCCTGGATTCCTTAACAGGATCTGAAAATATTGAGTTTGCATATCAATTACAGACATCTACCGGTACAGCGGCAGGAAGAACGGATTCAGCCCTGACGCATGTAGTAAATTCAGATACAGAAGAAAACGTAAACCTGGTCTATGTTTTCCAGATCAGAGCGGGGACAAGGTAATGGCAGTTTCATCAACAACAACCACAAAAGAGCAGGAGCAGCAGGAAAAGAAGGTCAGTGTTGATTTCTTTCACATTGATATGATTCCCAATGCAATGAGAAAGATGGGCTGGGAAATGGCACCCAAATTAATGGAGCATTGGTTCAGTATTTTCCCAGCTTACTCATTTAATAAAGAATCAAAAACGGAACTTTTAAACTGCGATGCAAGAAGCATCCCTCCATCTAAGGTGAATGATAACATTGTTAAAATGGCATGGGCGAATCAGTATCCCCAGGTTAAAAATGGTATTAATGAGCTTAGGTCAACGTGGCACACCATAAATAGCCGAAAGATATTAAAAAAGCATATATCCAAGTTAGATATCTCTGAAGGGGAAACTATTAAGTTTGGGTTTTCAGATGATGTGAAAGAATTAGATGCGACAGCTCAGGCTAATTTTCTTATAATTGGCGATAAATTCGATACGATAAATGATTGGTATGGCGCAATTGGTAATTGTAATTTAAAAGTATGCGTCCGTGGGACAGTCAATCTACTTAATGATATACTTACTCTGACTATTGAGTCTTTAGGGTTTTATATTAAAGATACATACGACTTTCTGGATAATCATAAATTTGGTATCGATATACCAGAGTCATTAGGCATTTGGGGGAAAGAACGAATTCTAAATAAAGTGGAAACACTTTCGTATATGTCATCCTACGGATCAGGTGCATTTGGACTTTTAGTTGAAATATTTCCCGGCTTTGTGCCAGTGTTTAATTCCGACTTCAGGAAATGGCAAAAAAAACATAACACTGGTGGAGACTATATAGTTTTTTCTGATTTGCTTTGGCTGCCACCATTAGATAAAGACCGTTTGGTGATTCTATGAATAAAATGAAAAGGTTGAAATTATGTCTATTATTCACACCATTTTTTATATTGTGGATGATTTTATCACCAACAGCCTTCACTGGAGATTTCAACAAAACACACGAAAAAATTAGTGAAGATGGAAAATACAAAATTGTGGCTTATTATGTCCTGCCCACTACCCCAGTATCTTTTTTTCAATGGGCTTTCGAAGGTGATGTTTTTTTGGTACTGTATGATGCGGATAATAATTATTTAGGCCAAAGTTCACCATTTTGGTTTACAGACCAATATACTATTTTTGGAAATGATATACTTTTCCCTGATGATACTGATGGAGAAGATAAGTCATTATATCTTAACGGGGTAAATGATTTTACCGAAGGTTACACAATCCCCGTCAAAAAGAAAAAATGGTGGAGTGTTTTTTACTCATTTTTTTATTGAATAGTAAAAACCCAAAAATGATGGTTGTTTTATGATGAAGCGAGTTTTCAGTGCTTTTTTATCGCAGTATTAATTGTTGCTTTTCTACAAAGAATATGTTATCGGCCTCTATTTAGTGTTAAACCTGTTCGCAGGCCGCAATTGATAGTGAGGTCTGGCTGCTCAGGGATCGCAAAGCGGTAGATGCCGCTGATTACCCGACCTTGCTTCGCAAGACCGATACGGTACTTCAGGACGACGTACTGGCGTCAAAGAACTGCGGGTGATGCCTGTCCGCATGTGTAGCTGTTGCCGAAGTTGGTGACTCAATGATGAGCAGTATAATTTTCATCTCTTTAGCCGCCCATATGCAGCAAAACATCAGAATTAAGCAAATACCAAACAGAAAGAACCAAACGGGGGAAGATGCAAAAATCCTCCGGCAATAGCGCTGGAGGATGAGTGTATAGGAGACCCCCGCGCGGGCGGGGGGAACGTTCAGACGTTTTTACGTTCGATGGTTTGCTCGCCCCAGAACAGCGAGTCTTTATCGGTTTTTTCGAAGGCGCGAACCAGCACTTCATCGTTGCCTTCTTCCCAAATCTGCTCAGCCAGCTTTTCGTCATAATTGGCGACTTCAAAGATGGCTTCGGCAATCTCCGGAGAGGTATTGCGTAAACTTGCCCATTCGCCCACGTGGTGAGCTTTGGATTCTTGAGTTGGCATACTTGTCCTCCTGTTGGGTTAGCCGTTCAGTTTTTTGGCAAGACCCGCGACGTATTCACCCTGATAGCGGGCGATTGAAAGTTCTTCATTACTTGGCTGACGTGAACCGTCCCCACCGGCAATGGTTGTCGCGCCATACGGTGTCCCGCCACGAACCTGAGAAACATCGAACAGTTCCTGCGCGCCGTAGCCAATCGGCACAATCACCATCCCATGATGGGCAAGAGTAGTCCAGGTGGAGGTGATCGTCTGCTCCTGGCCGCCGCCCGTGCCGGTAGAGCTGAACACGCTGGCCAGCTTGCCGTATAACGCGCCGGAGGCCCAGAGCCCGCCCGTCTGGTCGAGGAAGGTGCGCATCTGGCCGGACATATTGCCGAAGCGGGTCGGGGTGCCGAAGATAATGGCATCATAGTCCGCGAGCTCCTGCGGGGTGGCGACCGGGGCGTTTTGTGTTTTCCCCCCGGCTTTGGCGAAGGCTTCCGCCTGCATGGTTTCCGGTACGCGTTTAACCACGACCTCAACGCCGTCTACTCTGTTTGCGCCTTCTGCTACTGCGTGAGCCATGGTTTCAATGTGTCCATACATGGAATAATAGAGCACCAGAACTTTTGCCATTTTGCATCACTCCTCGTTGGTTTTTCTTACAGCGGATCGCTGCGTTCCTTTAAAGATATGACATCACAGCCAGACTGCAAAAATGAACGGCATTTCTTTGATATATAACAATATCTTTTAGTTACGTGCCTTGTAGCAAAATGAAACAACTTTCGCGGCGCGGATTTTCAAAATATAAGAATGGCTTATGAATGACTTCCCCGATATTACATACGAAAGGCTGAGATCATGTTGCAGAATATTACCTCTCGCTTGCCGGATAGCCGCATTACACTAAGCTTAGTTTCACGCGGCACAGATAAAGGCACTGCCCTTGAGCCGCGAGGTGAAAGAATCCTCTTTTACTGAATGCAATATGATGTCTAATGTTTCACACTCTGGAGGTTAGAGATGGCAAACCATCGTGGTGGTTCAGGTAATTTCGCTGAAGACCGTGAAAGAGCATCAGAAGCAGGTCGTAAAGGTGGCCAGTCTAGCGGGGGCAACTTTAAAAACGACCCTCAGCGCGCATCAGAGGCTGGTAAAAAAGGGGGTAAAAATAGCCACGGCAGCAACAAGTAGTACGCCGGGTTAACTCCCTGCCGCCGGGTTTCCCGGCGGTTTTTTTATGTCTGCTACATTGAACTGTCATCAAAGGCATCGCACACTACAGGATTGATTCTTCGTGCTGGTGTCCCATGTCCGTTTCCCGTTTTACCTTCTCCATTAAGCCTCAGGAAGCGATCCTGATTTTGATCACCATGTTCTGGGGCGGAACCTTTCTTGCCGTTCAGTACGCGGTCACGATGAGCGATCCGTTTTTCTTCGTGGGGCTGCGCTTTGCAACCGCGGCGATTGCCGTGGCGCTTATTTCGCTGAAAACCCTGCGCGGGTTGACCCTGAGAGAGCTTAAGGCGGGTGTCGCCATTGGCGTAGCGATTGCCATGGGCTACAGCCTGCAAACGTGGGGGCTCCAGTCTATCTCCAGCAGTAAATCTGCCTTCATCACCGCCATGTACGTACCGCTGGTGCCGCTGTTGCAGTGGCTGTGCCTCGGCAGAATGCCGGGGCTGATGTCGTGCATTGGCATCGTGCTGGCGTTCATCGGCCTTATTTTATTAGCCGGGCCGGAAAATAATCTGCTGGCGCTGGGGCCGGGGGAGATCATCACTCTGGTGGGGGCCGTCGCCATTGCGGCAGAAATTATCCTGATTAGCGCCTGGGCAGGAAAAGTGGACGTCAAGCGGGTGACGGTGGTGCAGCTTGCCACCGCGTCGCTGGTGGCGTTCGCGACGATGGTGCCGGCAGGGGAGTCCGTCCCGCCGATGTCTACCGGGCTTATCGTCGTGGCGCTGGGGCTGGGCATTTTCAGCGCCATTATCCAGGTCACCATGAACTGGGCGCAGCGCAGCGTATCCCCGACACGGGCGACGGTCATTTATACCGGTGAACCGGTGTGGGCGGGTATTTTCGGGCGACTCGCCGGGGAGCGTCTGCCCCTGCTGGCGCTGGTGGGCGCGGCGTTTATTGTTCTCGGCGTGCTGGTGAGTGAGTTAAAACTCAGAAAGCGTCGGAATGCGGTGAACGATTTAACGGCCGAATAAGCTTTTGATTGAAATAAAGGGCAGGTTTAACTACGATGTGTACGGATGAAAACCGTACACGATAAATGAAACCATGCCAGCACTCAAAAAACAGCGTATCGATCTTCGCCTGTCGGACGAAGACAAAACAATGATTGAAGAAGCGGCAGCGATGACCAACCAAACGATCACCCAGTTTATGGTGAACAGTGCGTCAGAGCGTGCTGCCGAAGTCATCGAACAGCATCGGCGTCTCGTATTAAACGAAGCCTCATGGAATGCCGTTATGGATGCCATCGACAATCCACCAGAGCCAAATGAACGCCTGAAGCGAGCGGCGAAACGTCTTCGAAACATGGAGTGAAGCGTCGTGGCAAATCTCACGATCGAAATGTTATCAGAGGGAACCGATTACGATTTCGGCGATTTCGATTGTGGTGAACCCTCGCTAAATGCCTTCCTTACCGAGCACCTGATACGTCAGCACGGCGGGCGTATTTTACGCGGCTACCTGCTTAAAGAACGCGACCATCCGCGTGTCCTGGGCTATTACACACTTTCGGGAAGTTGCTTTGAAAAAGCGATGCTTCCTTCAAAGACTCAGCAGCGCCGCATCCCATACAGCAACGTCCCCAGCGTGACGCTGGGGCGTCTGGCTGTCCATAAAGAACTACAGGGAAACGAGTGGGGAACAACGCTTGTCACACACGCTATGCGCGTGGTTTATCTGGCGTCGCAGGCTGTTGGCGTCCACGGAATTTTTGTGGATGCGCTTAACGAACGGGCCAAACGATTTTATCTGAAGCTGGGGTTTATCCCGCTGGCAGGTGAAAACAGCAGTTCGCTGTTCTTCCCCACGCAATCTATCGAACGACTGTTTGAGCAGGCGTGATCGCTCTTAAGGAACATGCACGTCGGGTAAGGCGTCGCCGTCACCCGACGTGTAGATTTCATGGATCCTGAGTCGCCACGGCGCCCTGCGGCGCGGCAGCCACCCGGCGGCTCAGCAGGGCGTTGAGCAGGATCGCGCCGAAGGTCGCCGTGCCAATCCCGCCCACCGTAAATCCGCCCAGCGTCAGGGCGAAATCACCCGCCCCCAACACCAGCGTTACCGCCACCATGATCAGGTTACCGTTCTGGCTCAGATCAACATGATTCTGCACCCAGATACGTGCCCCCGCGACGGCAATCAGACCAAATACCACAATCGAGGCGCCGCCAATCACGGGGGCCGGGATGGTGTGGATCAATGCGCCGAATTTCGGGGAAAAGCCGAGCAGCATCGCCATCACCGCCGCCGCCACGAAGACCAGCGTCGAATAGACTTTGGTCACTGCCATCACGCCGATGTTTTCCGCGTAGGTCGTCACGCCGCTGCCGCCGACCGAGCCGGAGAGCATGGTCGCCAGACCGTCTCCCACAAACGCCCGCCCCATATACGGATCCATATTGCGCCCGGTCATTCCCGCTACGGCTTTCAGGTGGCCCAGGTTTTCAGCCACCAGAATCACCGCGACAGGCGCGATGAGCATCATCGCCTGAGCGTTAAAGGTGGGTGAGGTTATCTGCGGCAGGCCGAACCAGGCGGCCTGGTGAATCAGTGTGAAATCAACCGGTTTGCCGAGACCGAACACGTTCGCCAGCAGCGCGTAGACCAGACAGGCCGCAATCAGCCCGACCAGGATCAGCAGCCGTTGGATCATGCCGCGCGTAAAGACCGCCACCACGCCGATGCACAGCACCGTTATCACCGCCATCCAGCTTTCAAATGGTGAGCCGGAAACGCTCTTCACCGCAATCGGCGCGAGGTTCAGGCCTATCGCCATCACCACCGCCCCGGTGACGACGGGGGGCATCATCCGCTCGATCCAGCGCGTGCCGACTTTCATCACCACCAGACCGGTCAGGGTGTAGACCAGCCCACAGGCGATAATGCCGCCGAGGGCCACGCTCAGGTTGGGGTTAATACCCTGACCGTTAAACCCGGTCGCTGCAATGACCACCCCCACGAAGGCGGCGCTGGAGCCCAGATAGCTGGGCACACGCCCGCCGGTGACAAAAAAGAACAGCAGGGTACCCATACCCGACATCAAAATGGCGAGGTTAGGATCCAGCCCCATCAGCATGGGCATCAGCACCGTCGCACCAAACATCGCGACCGCATGCTGCACGCCCATCACCATGGTCTGCCCGAGCGGGAGCCTTTCATCCGGCGCGACCACGCCTTCTTCTGTGGAGGTCGATTTCAACTGCCAGTGGGGAAGTCCGAACATGATCTGTCTCCTGAATGCGGATTAACAGGCGGGTCGCATAAGTGCGTGATAGCCGCGGTCGAACCACACCAGCCCTTGCGGCGCCGGGTGGCGTACGATGGATACGATGTCGCAAAACAGAATGTCGTGAGTGCCAACGCTCACCACCTGGCTGATGCGGCAGTCGAACGAGGCCAGCGCATTTTCCAGACGCGGGCAGCCCGTGTCGCCTGTCTGCCAGCGGGCAGCGGCAAAGCGGTCCGCCATCGGCGTTTTCCCGCCAAACAGGTTGGATAAAGGCTCCTGTCCGGCACTCAGTGTGTTAACGCACAGGGTGCGGTTTTCGCTAAACGTCGACCAGACGGACGCGCCACGGTTGAGGCAAACCAGCAGAGTGGGCGGGGAATCGGTTACGCTGCATACCGCGCTGGCGGTGAAGCCCGCTTTTCCCGCCGGGCCGTCGGTGGTAATGATATTGACCGCTGCGCCGACGCAGGCCATAGCGTCGCGAAAGGTTTGTTTATCCGGTGTCATCACGTTCGCTCCTTACGCCAGCCCGCAGGCATCGTCAAAGGCCAGACGCGGCAGGCGTCCGTACAGTTTGGTCGTATCGCCATAGCCGATGTTAATCAGCAGATTGCTTTTGAGTAGCGTGCCCGTGAAAAAGGCCGCGTCCACTTTTTCCCGGTCAAAACCCGACATCGGCCCGGTGTCCAGCCCGAGCGCGCGGCAGGCGAAAATCAGGTACGCGGCCTGCATTGAGCTGTTGCGAAAGGCGGTCTCTTCCGCCAGCGCGGGGCTGGAGGTAAACCAGCTTCTGGCATCGCCATGTGGGAACAGTTCAGGCAGGCGCTCATAAAACTCGCTGTCCCAGGCGACAATCGCCGTGACCGGGGCAGTGAGCGTTTTCTCAAGGTTGCCGCTGGAGAGCGCCGGGCGCAGCTTCTCTTTTCCTTCCGGGCTTCGCACAAACACAATGCGCGCCGGGGAGCAGTTGGCGGACGTCGGCCCCCATTTCATCAGGTCATAAATCTCGCGCAGCGTCTCGTCACTGACCGGTATATCCAGCCAGCCGTTATGGGTACGTGCGCCGGTAAACAGCGTTTCCAGCGCGGCGGGCGTGATGGCTTCGCTCATTCAAGCTCCTTACAAAGCGGGTTCTGGGCTGTGCAGCAGGCTGGCAAGCCCGTTCAGCAGCAGAGTGTTAAAGATGTCCGGCGCGGTCACATTGCAGGCATGCCCGCCCTGGCGCATGACCGTTTTGCGGGCGTGCGGGAGGGCGGCGTGCAGTTCAGCGGAGCAGACGGACGGCACCAGCAGATCGTCGGTGGAACAGATAATCTGTACGGGGCAGCGAACGCGTGCAGCGTGGCGGCTGAAATCGGCCTGTTTCAGGGCATGCAGCCTGCGCAGCAGATTGGCTTTGCCCTGAAAATGGGCCAGCGCCAGCGCGTGCTCGGCCTCCAGCCGCGGGGCGCGGGCGGCCATCCAGTCTGCCGGGTAGAGGAACAACGGCTGTGCCTCTACCCACGCCTGCGCGCCGCCCGCATGCAGCAGACGTTCGCGAACGTCAAAACAGCGGCGGGTATGGGCATTGAGGGTCAGCCAGCCGTTGACGCAGACCAGCGCGGTGAGGGCGTCGGGCTTATCGATGGCCAGCCGCAGGCCGACCAGCGCCCCCAGCGCGTGGCCGACCACGCAGTAACGGGCGATCCCGGCCTCGGCTAACGCCAGCGCAAGCTCGTCGGCCATGTGTGCGAGGGTGTAGTCTTCCGGCAGGGTATCCGGGTTATTCCCCGTGCCCCGCTGGTCGTAGCACACCACCTGATACTCCTGCCCCAGCACGGCGAGCTGGGGCAGCCAGTAGCTGCCGCTGCCGCCGAGCCCGGCAATCAGCACCACCACGGGCGCGCCCGCAAAGGGGGGCGGTGAAATGGACAGTTTCATGGCCGCCTCACTTCGCGATGTGCGCAACGGTGGCAATTTCAACCAGCGCTTCGGGCTTTACCAGCCCGCACTGGATGCAAAACCGCGCCGGTTTATCGCCGGGGAAAAACTCCGCGTAAATCTCGTTAATCGCGGCGTAGTTTTTCCAGTCGGTGATAAAGATGCTGTTGAAGGTCACGTCCTCCATAGTGCCACCCGCCGTTTCGATCACGGTTTTGATCGTCTCCAGCACGTGGCGGGTTTGCGCCTTTGGGTCATCGATAAACACCACGTTGTTGTCTTTATCAAACGGCAGCGTGCCCGAGACATACACCACGCCGTCGGCGAGGGTGCCGGGGACAAACGGGGCAATCGGGGTGCTGGTGCCCGGCGGAATAATCACGGATTTCGGCATAGCGGTTCTCCTCAGGCGATGCGGGCGAGCGGGGGATCCAGCGCGTCGCAGAAATCATTGACGTTACTGACCCAGCCAAAAAAGGTTTCGATATTGAACAGGGCGGCTTTCTGGGCAAAATCCGGCCCGGCCTGATGGGTGGCATCCTCCAGCACCACCCCAAAATACTCGAGGAAAAAGCCGTCGCGCAGGGTCGACTCCACGCACACGTTGGTGGCTATGCCCGTAAAGACCAGATGACGAATGCCCCGGCTGCGCAGCAGGCTGTCAAGCGGGGTATTAAAAAAGCCGCTGTAGCGCGGTTTCGGCAGCACGATATCGCCGGCCTCCGGTACCAGCTCATCCACCAGCTGATAATCCCAGCCGCCTTTCGCCAGCAGCGTGCCCTGGAGTTCGGGCCGTTGGCGCATGGTTTTCAGGGCGTTGGATTTGTGAAAGTTGGGTGAGCCGGGACCGCCAGCCTCGACGTACTGGTCGTCCCAGCCGTTCTGGAACCAGACGATCAGCATGCCCGCAGCACGCGCGGCGCTCACGGCGGTTTTGATGTTCTCAATCACCGGCTGCGTGGTGGAGACGTCAAACCCGGCCAGATCCAGATACCCGCCTTTACTGGCATAGGCGTTTTGCATATCCACCACGATCAGCGCGCTGCGCTGCGCGTCAAAGGTAATGGTTTCCGGGCGAGCGTTGAGGGTCGTCATTACGCCACCTCCTTCGTCACGGCAGGGATGTGGGCGCGGCACTGCATCAGCGGCTGAATGCGCTCGCCGAAAGTTTCCACGCCGGTGAGAAAATCATCGAAGGTCAGCAGCACGCCTTCGGCGCCGGGCACGGCAGCCACTTCGTCGAGCATTCTGGCGACGCTGGCATACGAGCCAACCAGGGTGCCCATGTTGATATTGACGGCAGACGTCGGGTCGGCCATCTGGCGAACGTTGGTGTCCGCGCCGGAGCGGGTATCCTTCTGGCTCTGCTCGGTAAGCCAGCTCAGCGCTTCGTCATCCGCGCCGTCCTTGTATCGTTCCCATTTGGCGCGCGCGGCGTCGTCGGTTTCGTCGGCAATCACCATAAACAGCACGTAGGAGCCCACGTCGCGCCCGGTTTTGTCGGCGGCCGCTTTCATGCGTGCCGCGGTGGGCGCGAAGGCGGCCGGGGTGTTAACGCCTTTGCCGAAGCAGAAGTTGAAGTCGGCGTATTTCGCCGAGAATTCCATTCCCGCGTCGCTCTGTCCGGCGCATATCACCTTCATCGGCACCGACGGTTGCGGGCTGACGCGGCAGTCGTTCATGGTAAAGAAGTCGCCTTTGAAATCGCTTTTGCCGGTGCCCCATAGATCGCGCAGCACCTGCACATATTCAGTCAGGTAGTCGTAGCGACGGGAGAAGTAATCGTCCCCCGGCCAGATCCCCATCTGCTCGTACTCCGGCTTTTGCCAGCCGGTGACCAGGTTAACGCCAAAGCGCCCGCCGGAGATGGAGTCGATGGTGGAGGCCATCCGCGCCACGATTGCCGGGGGAAGGGTAAGGGTGGCGGCGGTGGCGTAAATCTGGATGCGCGAGGTTACCGCCGCCAGGCCCGCCATCAGGGTGAAAGACTCCAGGTTGTGGTCCCAGAATTCGGTCTTACCGCCGAAACCGCGCAGCTTGATCATCGAGAGTGCAAAGTCGAAGTGGTAGTGCTCCGCTTTCTGCACGATGGCTTTATTCAGCTCAAAGGTCGGCATGTATTGCGGGGCAGTGGTCGAGATAAGCCAGCCGTTGTTGCCGATCGGTACAAATACGCCAATTTTCATCACGAACCTCTCTTCATTACGTCGCAGGTGTCACGATGTTTTTGCAAAGGCAGTGCCAGTTTTGAAAATCACTTTGTTATTAATGTGTTAAATGATGCTTGTTAAAATTAACAGCGAAAATGTGGACTGGATGGTCAAAATCATTGCACAGAAAACAGGCACTCATGCGCGCTGAGGGTGCAGAAGGTCGTGGCGAGACGGGGGTTTTGCTATGCTGAGCGCAGGACAGAAAATGGAGAGCGAAAATGACACAAGGCGCAGTGAAAACACCCGGTAAACGTTCGCAGGCGGTGAGCGCCAAGAAACAGGCGATCCTCAGCGCTGCGCTGGAGACATTTTCGCAGTTTGGTATTCACGGTACGCGCCTTGAGCAGGTGGCGGAGCAGGCCGGGGTGTCCAAGACCAATCTGCTCTACTACTACCCTTCGAAAGAGGCGCTGTATGTGGCGGTGATGCAGCAGATCCTCGATATCTGGCTCGCACCACTTAAAGCATTTCGCGAAGAGCTGGCCCCGCTGGTGGCGATAGAGGAGTACATACGCCTGAAGCTGGAGGTATCGCGTGATTACCCGCAGGCATCAAGGCTGTTCTGCCTGGAGATGTTGCAGGGCGCGCCGCTGTTGCAGGCGGAGCTGACGGGAGATCTAAAGCAGCTGGTGGACGATAAATCGGCCATTATTGCCGGATGGGTCGCCAGCGGAAAACTGGCGCCCGTCGATCCGCATCATCTGATCTTCATGATTTGGGCCTCAACCCAGCACTACGCTGACTTCGCGGCCCAGGTCGAGGCGGTGACCGGTAAAACGCTCCAGGACGAGGCGTTTTTCCAGAGCACCCTGGAAAACGTACAGCGGATGATTATCGAAGGGATCCGCGTGCGCTAGTTTCCCGGCGGAAGAGGACAGCTTAAGTCGCCCTCTTCACACTGCATCAGCGTGGCCAGAAACGCTTCGCGCTCCGCGGTTTTCTCCGCCAGACACTGGTTAACAATCATTGGCTGAACGCTCCCGCCTTCCGTACCCGAACCGATAAACGCACAGTCCGCGTCGCGCAGGCTAATCCACGCCTGCTGCGCCTTTTTCAGGAGATCGCGCTGAGGCGCTGCCGCACGTTTGATGGCGGCCTGATACGTCTCGTTGAGCTTTTTATCGGCGGCCTGGTACTGCTGCGCGCTACAGGTGTTCAGTTCAAGCTGGGTGGTCGCGTTATCGCACTCGTCGGCCAGCGCGCTGGCGCTCATGAGCAGGGCTGCACCTGCGAGAAATACTCTTTTCATCATCCCCTCCATGTAAAAAAGCCGGATACGCTGTGCTTATCCGGCCTGGGCTATTTTGTCGCCCCGGTAAGCGTAGCGTCACCGGGGAGAGTTTACACGATTAACCGATTGTCATCAGGCTGGCGTTACCGCCCGCCGCCGCGGTGTTAACGCTGAGCGAGCGCTCAACGTACAGGCGCTCCAGCAGCAGGTTGGTCTCCCCGCGGGCGAAGCCCTGCACCGAGACAATCGCGCCGCTGCGGGCCGCCACCTGCTCGCACAGTTCGCGCAGCTGGTCAGAATCACCGTGGTAGATCACCGCGTCAAACGGCTGGGTCAGCAGGGCATCGGCTTTCGCAAAGCGAATGCGGGCCGAGACCGCTTTTGGCAGCTGTTTGGCGAGGTCGCGATGCAGGGCATCTTCCGGCCACAGCACCTCACAGCCCGTTGCCGTTGCGGCTGCCAGCTGCACCAGCGCGTCCTGCTCGTTATCCGCCACGCACAGCACACGCTCGCGCGGCATCAGCGTCCAGGTGTTGCGCTCACCGGTAGGACCCGGCAGCAGACGCTGTGTTCCCGCCTGCGCCAGCTCGCCGTACTGCTGTGCAATCGCATGCAGCTCGGGACGATTTTCAGCCCACTTAATCAGCGCGTCCAGCGGCTGGGTCAGCACGGCTTTCACCTGCGCATCCACCGGATATTCCGCGTCCTGACGCGCCAGCGTCACGCCCAGCGCATTTTCCGGACGGTTTGCCAGCAGGCGGTACAGATAGAGCGGACCGCCCGCTTTCGGGCCGGTGCCGGAGAGACCTTCACCGCCGAACGGCTGCACGCCCACGACCGCGCCAACCATGTTGCGGTTGACGTACAGGTTGCCGACTTTAGCATTGCCGGTCACCTGGGCAATGGTTTCGTCGATACGGGTATGCACGCCAAGCGTCAGGCCGTAACCCGAGGCGTTGATCTGATCGATCAGCTCGTTGAGGTTGTTACGGTTGTAGCGCACCACGTGCAGTACCGGACCGAAGACCTCTTTTTTCAGCTCGTCGAAGCTTGCCAGCTCAATCAGCGTTGGCGGCACGAAGGTGCCGGTCTGCCACTCGCGGGCATCTTCGCTGTTCTCGCGCACCGCCTGGAACACCGGACGGCCTTTGGCACGCATGGTCTGAATGTGGTTTTCAATGTTGGCTTTGGCTTCCGCGTCGATGACCGGCCCGATGTCGGTGGTGAGACGGCCCGGGTTGCCCATGCGGCATTCCGCCATCGCACCGCGCAGCATCTTCAGCGTGTGGTCAGCCACGTCATCCTGTAAGCACAGTACGCGCAGGGCGGAACAGCGTTGGCCCGCGCTGTCGAAGGCAGAGGCCAGCACGTCAACGACGACCTGCTCGGTGAGCGCGGAGGAGTCCACGATCATGGCGTTCATGCCGCCGGTTTCAGCGATCAGCGGGGTAGGACGGCCCTGCGCATCCAGACGGGTGGCGATGTTGCGTTGTAGCAGGGAGGCCACTTCGGTAGAACCGGTAAACATCACGCCGCGTACGCGGTTATCGGAGGTCAGTTTGGCCCCGACCGTTTCACCGCGCCCTGGCAGCAGCTGCACCACGCCCGCCGGTACGCCCGCTTCCAGCAGAATGTTAATGCCCTGGGCGGCGATCAGCGGGGTCTGCTCTGCCGGTTTCGCCAGCACGCTGTTGCCTGCGGCCAGCGCCGCGGCAATCTGGCCGGTGAAGATCGCCAGCGGGAAGTTCCACGGGCTGATACACACCACCGGGCCGAGCGGACGGTGGGTTTCGTTGTCGAAATCATCGCGCACCTGACCGGCGTAGTAGTGCAGGAAGTCGACCGCCTCGCGCACTTCGGCGATGGCGTTGCTGAAGGTTTTACCCGCTTCACGCACCAGAATGCCGATAAGCTGCTGCATCTGATCTTCCATCAGCACCGCCGCGCGTTCCAGAATGGCGGCACGCTCCTGCGGCGGGGTGGCAAACCAGATTGGCGCGTTGTTCACCGCGCTCTCCAGGGCCTGCTCCACTTCCGCTTCCGTGGCCTCGCGCACGTAGCCGACGATGTCCTTCGGCTCTGCCGGGTTGATCACCGGCTGCATTTCACCGTCCTCAACGGACTGCTCAAGGATCGGCCTGGCCTGCCACTTCTGCAATGCGCTGTTAAGCAGGGCGGAAGAGAGCGACGCCAGACGGTGTTCGTTCGCCAGATCCAGACCCGCCGAGTTGACGCGGCCCGCGCCGTACAGCTCGCGCGGCAGGGCAATTTTCGGATGCGGCAGACCAATCTGGCCTTCCTGCGCCGCCAGCTTCTCAACGGCCTGCACCGGATCGGCCACCAGTTCGTCCAGCGGCAGGGTGGTATCGGCGATGCGGTTAACGAAGGAGGTGTTCGCCCCGTTCTCCAGCAGACGACGCACCAGGTAGGCCAGCAGGGTCTCGTGGGTACCTACCGGGGCATAGATTCGGCACGGACGGTTCAGCTTGCCGTCGGCCACTTTACCGGTCACTTGCTCGTACAGCGGTTCACCCATGCCGTGCAGGCACTGGAACTCGTACTGGCCCGGATAGTAGTTCTGACCCGCGAGGCTGTAGATCGCCGCCAGAGTGTGGGCGTTGTGGGTGGCGAACTGCGGATAAATCAGGTTCGGCACGCCGAGCAGTTTTTTCGCGCAGGCGAGGTAAGAGACGTCGGTATAGACCTTGCGGGTATAGACCGGATAACCTTCCAGACCTTCCATCTGGGCGCGTTTGATTTCGCTGTCCCAGTAGGCGCCCTTCACCAGACGGATCATCAGGCGGCGACGGCTGCGGCTGGCCAGGTCAATCAGGTAGTCAATGACGAACGGACAGCGTTTCTGGTAGGCCTGGATAACGAAACCAATCCCGTTCCAGCCCGCCAGCTCCGGCTCGAAGCACAGTTTTTCCAGCAGGTCGAGGGAGATCTCCAGACGGTCCGCCTCTTCGGCGTCGATGTTGATGCCGATGTCATACTGGCGCGCCAGCAGGGTCAGGGACTTCAGGCGCGGGTAGAGTTCTTCCATCACCCGGTCGTACTGCGCACGGCTGTAGCGCGGGTGCAGGGCGGAAAGCTTGATAGAGATGCCCGGACCTTCATAAATACCGCGACCGTTGGACGCTTTACCGATGGCGTGGATCGCCTGCTGGTAAGAGACCATGTAGGCCTGCGCGTCGGCGGCGGTCAGCGCCGCTTCACCCAGCATGTCGTAGGAGTAGCGGAAGCCTTTGTCTTCCAGCTTGCGGGCGTTCGCCAGCGCTTCGGCAATGGTTTCCCCGGTGACGAACTGCTCGCCCATCAGGCGCATCGCCATGTCCACACCCTTGCGGATCAGCGGCTCGCCGCTCTTGCCGATGATGCGGTTCAGAGAGCGCGACAGGTTGGCTTCGTTATGGGTGGAGACCAGCTTGCCGGTAAACAGCAGGCCCCAGGTGGCGGCGTTAACGAACAGGGACGGACTGCGGCCAATGTGGGAGTGCCAGTTGCCGTTACTGATTTTGTCGCGGATCAGGGCATCGCGGGTGGCTTTATCCGGAATACGCAGCAGCGCTTCCGCCAGACACATCAGCGCCACGCCTTCCTGCGAGGAGAGGGAGAACTCCTGCAACAGACCCTGCACCATACCGGCGCGTCCGCTGGCGGTTTTCTGGTTACGCAGCTTGTCGGCGAGCTGATACGCGAGGCTGTGCGCCTGAGCGGCAACGGCTTCCGGCAGGCGCGCCTGCTCCAGGAGCATCGGCACGGCGTCGGTTTCGGCACGGCGGTAGGCGCCGGTAATGGCGGCACGGCTGACGGACTGCGGCAGGATCTGCTCGGCAAATTCCAGGAACGGCTGGTGGTTCTCTTCAACGGCCGTCGCGGCCTCTTCGCTTTCGTTCGCTGCACCCGCCAGCAGGGCAGGCAGCTCCGGCAGACCTTCTTCACTCTCCAGTCTTTCCAGATAGTTAAAAATCGCCTGCTTGATTAACCAGTGCGGTGTGCGGTCGATGCGGGTCGCAGCGGTTTTAATCCGTTCGCGGGTAGCGTCATCCAGCTTAACCCCCATGGTGGTCATCCCCATGCCAAAACTCCTGTTGTTCTGTAATAGCGTTCTGTTGATAGCGTGAAATATCCACCATGTTGCAACTTTGTGCAACCGTGTTAAATGTGACCTGGTCTGCAAGCTGGAAAATGAATGGATTGTTAACGATTAGTTAGCTGTGAAAAAGAACGTGCGGCGGTTTCTGAGCCCAGTTTTTATGCGGTGCTTAACACTTTTTAAAGGTGCAACCCGTAAAAGCGTGAGCGAGTGCAACCTATAGGAAAGACGTATAAAACCAGGGATGAAATTCATGTAAATGCAGTGTTAAATCGTTTGTCAGTGGGATGCGTATACGGCAGGATAGCGCGCCCAACGGAAACACATACACACATCACTACGTTCCGGTGATGACATAACAAGGCAACCCGGACGGTTGTCGCTCGACATTTTGGAGAATTTGAATGGCTATTAGCACACCGATGCTGGTGACATTTCTCGTTTATATTTTTGGCATGATCCTGATAGGGTTTTTGGCATGGCGTTCCACTAAAAACTTTGACGACTACATCCTCGGCGGGCGCAGCTTAGGCCCGATGGTCACCGCACTCTCTGCGGGCGCTTCCGACATGAGCGGCTGGCTGCTGATGGGGCTGCCGGGCGCGATTTTCATCTCCGGTATCTCCGAAAGCTGGATCGCCATCGGCCTGACCGTTGGCGCGTGGATTAACTGGAAGCTGGTGGCAGGCCGTCTGCGCGTGCACACCGAAGCCAACAACAACGCCCTGACGCTGCCGGACTACTTCACCGGACGCTTTGAAGATAACAGCCGTATCCTGCGCATTATCTCCGCGGTGGTGATCCTGCTGTTCTTCACCATCTACTGTGCCTCCGGCATCGTGGCGGGCGCGCGCCTGTTCGAAAGCACCTTCGGCATGAGCTATGAAACCGCCCTGTGGGCCGGCGCCGCAGCAACCATCCTCTATACCTTCGTGGGCGGATTCCTGGCGGTAAGCTGGACCGATACCGTGCAGGCGAGCCTGATGATCTTCGCCCTGATCCTGACTCCGGTGATTGTCATTTTCACCGTCGGCGGCTTTGGCGAATCGCTGGAAGTGATCAAGCAGAAGAGCATCGAAAACGTCGATATGCTGAAAGGGTTGAACTTCGTCGCCATCGTCTCTCTGATGGGCTGGGGCCTGGGCTACTTCGGCCAGCCGCACATTCTGGCGCGCTTCATGGCGGCGGATTCTCACCACACCATCGTTCACGCGCGTCGCATCAGCATGACGTGGATGATCCTGTGTCTGGCGGGGGCGTGTGCGGTCGGCTTCTTCGGTATCGCGTACTTCAACAACAACCCGGCGCAGGCGGGCGCGGTGAACCAGAACGCCGAGCGCGTATTCATCGAGCTGGCGCAGATCCTGTTCAACCCGTGGATTGCCGGTATTCTGCTCTCCGCGATCCTCGCGGCGGTGATGTCCACCCTGAGCTGTCAGCTGCTGGTGTGCTCCAGCGCCATCACCGAAGACCTCTACAAAGCGTTCCTGCGTAAGGGCGCGAGCCAGAAAGAGCTGGTGTGGGTAGGGCGCTTTATGGTGCTGGTGGTTGCGCTGGTGGCGATTGCGCTGGCGGCAAACCCGGAAAACCGCGTCCTGGGGCTGGTGAGCTACGCCTGGGCGGGCTTCGGTGCGGCATTTGGTCCGGTGGTGCTGTTCTCTGTACTGTGGTCACGCATGACCCGCAACGGCGCGCTGGGGGGGATGATTATCGGTGCGGTAACCGTTATCGTCTGGAAACAGTTCGCGTGGCTGGGCCTGTACGAAATCATTCCGGGCTTCATCTTCGGCAGCCTCGGTATCGTGGTGTTTAGCCTGCTGGGTAAAGCGCCGTCTGCGTCTATGCAGAAACGCTTTGCGGAGGCGGACGCGCACTATCACTCAGCGCCGCCGTCTAAGCTCCAGGCTGAGTAATTTACCCCTCATCCTAACCCTCTCCCCGGTGGGGAGAGGGGATAGTCCTTTCATCTATGTGAGTCTTCATCAATGAGAATTAAAACAGGGTTAATGGTGGCAGCATTCGTGATGCTGGCGGGCTGTAGCGCACCCGCACAGCACGCGGCGGTGGAAACCTGCAAAGCAGAAAATCAGATGCAGCAGACCACGCTTTATTTCGGCTTAAACCGTCCTGCCGGGGCGCAAATCACAGGCAACGAATGGCAGCAGTTTGTCGACCAGGACGTGACGCCACGCTTTCGCGATGGTTTAACGGTATTTGATGCGCGCGGTCAGTGGCTGGGGAATGATGGAAAAGTGGCGCGCGAGCCGAGCAAGGCATTGATGCTGATCCACGGTAAAGATGCGCAGAGCGAGAAGAACATCGAAGCGTTGCGCGGAATTTATAAATCACGCTTCGCGCAGGAGTCGGTGATGCGGGTCGACCAGCCGGTGTGCGTGCAGTTTTAATGAAAACGGCGGGATAACCCGCCGTTGTTGTATCGTAGGCCCGTGCAAGCGAAGCGCCGCCGGGCACAAAACTTACAGCACCAACCCCGCAAAGCTCGCCGACAGCAGGCTTACCAGCGTTGCCCCGTATACAAGGCGTAAACCAAACCGTGACACCACGTTACCCTGTTGCTCATTCAGACCTTTTATTGCCCCCGCCACAATGCCAATGGAAGCGAAGTTAGCGAACGATACCAGGAACACGGACAAAATCCCCAGCCCGCGCGGTGACATTTGATGGGCTATTTTTTGCAGCTCGATCATCGCCACAAATTCATTCGCCACCAGTTTAGTTGCCATAATGCTCCCCGCGCTTAAGGCATCGCTCAGCGGAATACCAATAAGCCACGCCAGCGGATAAAACACATAACCCAGAATCTGCTGGAAGCTCATGCCAAATATGCCGGAGAAGAGGGCGTTAATGGCGCTAATAAGGGCGATAAAGCCAATCAGCATCGCCAGAATAATCATCGCCACCTTAAAACCGGCCAGAATATACTCGCCCAGCATTTCAAAGAAGCTCTGGGATTCGTGCAGTTTTTCCAGCCTGATATCCGGCTCCGCTTCCGGGCGGACCGGGTTAATGACCGAAAGAATAATAAAGGTGCTGAACATGTTCAGGATCAGCGCCGCGACGACAAACCTGGCGTCGAGCATAGTCATATAGGCCCCGACAATCGACAGCGAAACCGTCGACATGGCCGTGGCAGCCATCGTAAACAGACGACGCGAGGAGAGATCGCCCAGCACGCCTTTGTAGGCAATGAAGTTTTCCGACTGACCGAGGATCAGCGAACTCACCGCGTTAAAGGATTCCAGCTTGCCCATGCCGTTCAGTTTTGACAGCAGCGTCCCGATCACCCGAATAAAGATCGGCAGAATACGCCAGTGCTGAAGAATACCAATCAGTGCCGAGATAAAAATAATGGGGCAGAGCACGCCAAGGAAAATGAACGCCAGCCCTTTTTCCCCCATCCCGCCAAAGACAAAATTCGTCCCTTCGGCAGCGAATTTAAGCAGCGACTCAAAGAAACCGGAGACGTATTTAATAATAAACAGGCCGCTTTCTGCGTGGAGGAAAAAGAACGCCAGCGCGATTTCGATCACGATCAGCTGTAAAACGAAACGAATACGAATTTTTCGGCGGTCGAAACTCACCAGCCAGGCGAGCGCAAGAATAATCACCAGCGCCAGCAGGAAATGGACAATTTTAAACATGGCTTATTTTCAGTTGGTTTTCGAGGGGGACATTTAGCCACAGCCCCGGTTAACCGTAAATGGGCATTTTCGTTATACCTTATAAACGTAACGGTTACTCAGGCAATTATTACTCCGCAATGCGTTTACATCTGGTCATCAAAACGCAACACATTTCGCTTGTTTTTCTTGTTGCCGTAATGATAATCACTATCACAAGAATTTACCTTTCTTTGCATCAGTTGACCGCGATAAACATTTAAGGTGTCGGCATGTTTGTTCCTTTTCTCATTATGTTACGTGAAGGCCTTGAAGCGGCCCTGATTGTTAGCCTTATCGCCAGTTATCTGAAGCGTACCCAGCGCGGACGCTGGATTGGCGTCATGTGGGTTGGGGTTTTCCTTGCTGCGGCGCTCTGCCTGGGCCTCGGTATCCTCATCAACGAAACCACCGGGGAGTTCCCGCAGAAAGAGCAGGAGCTGTTTGAAGGGATCGTCGCCGTGATTGCGGTGGTGATCCTCACCTGGATGGTGTTCTGGATGCGCAAGGTCTCCCGTAACGTGAAGGTACAGCTTGAGCAGGCGGTGGATAACGCCCTGCAAAAAGGCAACCACCACGGCTGGGCGCTGATCATGATGGTCTTTTTCGCCGTGGCGCGTGAAGGCCTGGAGTCTGTGTTCTTCCTGCTCGCGGCTTTTCAGCAGGACGTGGGCATCTGGCCGCCGCTGGGCGCGGTGCTCGGGCTGGCCACGGCGGTTGTGCTTGGCTTCCTGCTCTACTGGGGCGGCATTCGTCTTAACCTGGGCGCGTTCTTCAAGTGGACCAGCCTGTTTATTCTGCTGGTGGCCGCAGGGCTGGCGGCAGGGGCGATCCGCGCCTTCCACGAAGCGGGTCTGTGGAACCACTTCCAGGACGTGGCGTTCGATCTCAGCAACGTCCTGTCGACCCATTCACTGACCGGTACCCTGCTCGAAGGGATCTTCGGCTACCAGGAAACGCCGAGCGTCAGCGAAGTGGCGATGTACTTTATCTATCTGGTTCCGGCGCTGATCCTGTTCGCTATGCCGCCGCGTACCGGCTCGCAGACGTCGCGCGTAGCGCCGTAAGTGCTGTTTTAGTTACAACATACTTTTAAAGGGAAGAGTCATGGCCATTCAGTTCCGTCGTAGTGCGTTATGCGCAGGCATTGCCGCGCTGTTCGTGTCTGCCTTCACCGCTCAGGCGGCAGATATTCCGCAGGTAAAAGTCACCGTCAACGATAAACAGTGCGAGCCGATGACCATCACGGTTAACAGCGGTAAAACGCAGTTTATTATTCAGAACCACAGCCAGAAGGCGCTGGAGTGGGAAATCCTGAAAGGCGTGATGGTGGTGGAAGAGCGCGAGAATATCGCGCCGGGCTTCAGCCAGAAGATGACCGCAAATCTTCAGCCCGGGGAATATGACATGACCTGCGGCCTGCTGACTAACCCGAAAGGTAAGCTGATCGTCAAAGGCGCAGCGACGGCGGATGCGGCCAAAGGCACGGCGCTGCTGAGCCTCGGCGACGCCATTACCGCCTATAAAGCCTACGTCACCAAAGAGACAGCGGACCTGGTGGCAGGCACCAAAGCCTTTACCGACGCGGTGAAAGCGGGCGACATCGAAAAAGCGAAATCCCTGTATGCGCCTACCCGTCAGCACTACGAGCGCATTGAGCCGATTGCCGAACTGTTCTCTGACCTCGATGGCAGCATTGACGCCCGTGAAGACGACTACGAGCAGAAGGCCGCCGATCCGAAATTCACCGGCTTCCACCGTCTGGAAAAAGCCCTGTTTGGCGATAACTCCACCAGTGGGATGGAGAAATACGCCGAGCAGCTCAACAGCGACGTGCTGGAGCTGCAAAAACGCATCAGCGAGCTGGCATTCCCACCGTCGAAAGTGGTGGGTGGCGCAGCGGGCCTGATTGAAGAAGTGGCCGCCAGCAAAATCAGCGGTGAAGAAGATCGTTACAGCCACACCGACCTGTGGGACTTCCAGGCGAACGTCGACGGCGCACAGAAAATTGTCGATCTGCTGCGGCCTCAGCTGCAAAAAGAGAACGGCGAGCTGCTGGCGAAAGTGGATGCCAACTTTAAGAAAGTTGACGCTATCCTGGCGAAATACCGCACCAAAGACGGGTTCGAAACCTACGACAAGCTGACCGATGCTGACCGTAACGCGCTGAAAGGCCCGATAACCACCCTGGCGGAAGATCTCTCCCTGCTGCGTGGCGTACTGGGTCTGGATTAAGCGATGAACAAGCATGACGAATACGACGTGGCGGAACCTTCCCGACGTCGGTTGTTAAAAGGGGTAGGGGCGCTGGGCGGCGCGTTTGCCCTGGCGGGAGGCTGTCCGGTGGCGCATGCGGCAAAACCGCAAAGCGCCCCTGGCACGCTCTCCCCGGATGCGCGTATGGAAACGCAGCCGTTTTATGGTGAGCACCAGGCGGGGATCCTGACGCCGCAGCAGGCCTCGATGATGCTGGTGGCTTTCGATTCGCTGGCGAGTGATAAAGCCGACCTTGAGCGTCTGTTCAGGCTGTTGACCACGCGTATTGCCTTCCTCACCGCCGGCGGTCCCGCACCGGAAACACCGAATCCGCGCCTGCCGCCGATGGATTCCGGCATCCTCGGCGCGTTTATCGCTCCCGATAATCTGACCATCACCGTGTCGGTGGGGGAATCGCTGTTTGATGATCGCTACGGACTGGCGAAGCAGAAGCCGAAAGCGCTGCAAAAAATGACGCGATTCCCGAATGATTCTCTTGACGCGGCGCTGTGCCACGGCGATCTGCTGTTGCAGATCTGCGCTAATACCCAGGATACGGTGATCCATGCCCTGCGCGATATTATCAAGCACACCCCGGATCTGCTGAGCGTGCGCTGGAAGCGGGAAGGTTTTATCTCTGACCACGCCGCGCGCAGTAAAGGGAAAGAGACGCCGGTCAACCTGCTGGGCTTCAAAGACGGCACCGCCAACCCGGACAGCAGCAATACCGCGTTGATGAAGAACGTGGTATGGGTGACGGCGGATCAGGGCGAACCGGCTTGGGCGGTCGGAGGCACCTATCAGGCGGTGCGTATCATTCAGTTCCACGTGGAGTTCTGGGACCGCACGCCGCTGAAAGAGCAGCAAACTATCTTCGGTCGCGATAAGCAAACCGGCGCACCGCTCGGCATGAAGCACGAGCACGATGAACCCAACTACGCCCGCGATCCGAACGGGGATGTCATCGCGCTGGACAGCCATATTCGCCTCGCCAATCCTCGCACCAAAGAGACGCAATCCAGCCTCATGATGCGCAGGGGCTACAGCTACTCGCTGGGGGTGACCAACTCCGGTCAGCTTGATATGGGACTGCTGTTTGTCTGCTATCAGCACGATCTGGAGAAGGGATTCCTCACCGTGCAGAAGCGGCTCAACGGCGAAGCGCTGGAGGAATATATTAAGCCCATCGGCGGCGGCTATTTCTTTGCCCTGCCCGGCGCGCGTAACGCGAACGCCTGGCTCGCTCAGGGTCTGATAGAAGCCTGATAATCGTCCCTGCGACAGTTCGCGGGGACATTATTTTTTCGAAGGACTATCTTATTGTTATATTTCTGTAATATTTCTATATAAGACTGATTTTCCATGTAGGGGCAGTCCTAAAAGTTGCATTCAGGTAAAATAAATGTTGCATTTATGATAATTCCTGATGTACTTAAGAGAAGACAGCGGTAGTTCCCGGCAGTGATGCTAACTCACTATGGAGATCGCGAATGGTTGCGTCCTGTACTGGACAAGGTAAACACATCAACCGCAGTACCCGGCGCGGAGGCTCAGACTCCGGCAGCGATTTCTTCACCACCAAATTCTCTCCTTCACCTCAAGAACCTTTTTCTACCGACGTGCATAACGGTGCGCGTAGCCGTTGTATATCGTCATCCGGTAATGCAAGCAATGGCTTACAAGGAAGCCAACCCTCTGATGTTCGTGCGCATAATCGTGCCGATGCTGGCGCGTGTGATGAATACCAACAACTCAAGGTGCTATCCATGGGAAGACAGAAAGCAGTGATCAAAGCTCGTCGTGAAGCAAAACGTGTGCTGAGACGGGATTCACGTAGCCATAAGCAGCGTGAAGAAGAATCGGTCACCTCGCTTGTGCAGATGAGCGGCGTAGAATCCATTGGCATGGCGCGGGACAGCCGCGATGCATCGCCAATTGTGGCGCGGAATGAAGCTCAGGCGCACTACCTGAATGCTATCGAGAGTAAACAGCTCATCTTTGCAACCGGGGAAGCCGGATGCGGGAAAACCTGGATCAGCGCCGCCAAAGCGGCGGAGGCGCTGATTCATAAGGACGTGGAAAGGATCATCGTTACCCGTCCGGTACTGCAAGCGGATGAAGATCTGGGCTTCCTGCCCGGCGATATTTCCGAGAAGTTTGCCCCGTACTTCAGGCCCGTCTATGACGTGCTGGTGAAGCGGTTGGGCGCTTCCTTTATGCAGTACTGCCTGCGACCAGAGATTGGCAAGGTGGAAATCGCGCCGTTCGCCTATATGCGCGGACGTACATTTGAAAATGCGGTCGTTATTCTTGACGAGGCTCAGAATGTGACCGCTGCGCAAATGAAGATGTTTTTAACGCGCCTCGGGGAGAACGTGACGGTTATCGTCAACGGCGATATTACCCAGTGTGACCTGCCGTCGGGCGTGAAGTCCGGCCTGAGCGATGCCATGTCACGTTTTGAGGAAGATGAGATGATAGGGGTGGTCCGCTTCACAAAAGAGGACTGCGTCCGCTCAGCGCTGTGCCAACGAACGCTGGAAGTGTACTCCGACTAAGATCATTTCACATTTTAAGTCATTTCTTCCCGGCGTTATGCCGGGAAGCTTCCTTTATTCCCTCTGCACGCGTGGCTTTTTTAAATCATATTTATTTCCTATAGCATTCAACAGGATTTACGCCCCGTTTTGCGGTAATAATAATATTACTGTTAATTTGCTGCGAACGCTTTTTATACAGGTCACGAAAATGTGATATGTATTTATAATACCCACAAAATATCTATGAATATAATGATCATGCTAATTATTGGTTTAAAATTAAACGTGAATGTTGTCACAGAACATGACTAAGCAGTAAAAATTAAGTTGGTGTCTTTTGGGTAATTATCTATGTTTCGTACTTGTTCAGACAAAATTCTAAAAAGAAACTCGCCAGGGGATCGTTTCCTCTGGAACATCACGCTAAGGGTCATACATGAACGAACTGGTTAGTGCAATTAATGGTGTTATCTGGAGCCCGGCGTTAATATTTTTATGTCTGGGTGTCGGCCTCTATTTCTCGCTGCGTAGTCGCTTTCTGCAATTACGGCATATAAAACTTATGATTACCCTGATGTTTCAGGGGCGTCCTACCGAGGCAGGCGTGTCGTCGTTTCAGGCGCTGACGATGACGCTGGCGGGCCGCGTGGGGACAGGGAATATTGCCGGTGTAGCGACCGCCATTACCTTTGGTGGACCCGGTGCGCTTTTCTGGATGTGGATAGTGGCATTTTTGGGGGCAAGCTCTGCTTTTGTCGAATCCACGTTAGGTCAGGTTTATAAAGAGAAAATTAACGGCGAATATCGTGGTGGTCCTGCCTTTTATATTGAGAAAGGGTTAGGCGTGAAGTGGTACGCATGGTTATTTGCCATCGTAACGATTTTCTCCTGCGGATTATTACTGCCAGGTGTGCAGGCAAACTCTATTGGTGCGAGCCTGGATATTGCCTTTGGTCTGAGCCCAAATGTCACGGCGGCGTTACTTGCTGTGCTGTTGAGTTTTATTATTTTTGGCGGCGTAAAAAGGATTGCCAGCTTTAGCAGCATGGTGGTTCCGTTTATGGCGCTCGGCTATATTATTGTCGCGTGCGTGATTATCGCTATCAATATTGATCAGCTTCCTTCAGTTATATTGCTGATCTGGAAAAGTGCTTTTGGCCTTGAAGCTGGGTTTGGCGCTATTCTGGGCCAGGCCATCATGTGGGGCGTGAAGCGTGGCGTCTATTCCAACGAGGCGGCGCAGGGTACCGGGCCACATGCCTCCTCGGCGGCGGCCGTAAGCCATCCGGTGAAACAGGGGCTGGTTCAGGCGTTCTCCGTGTACATCGACACGCTGTTTGTCTGCTCCGCGACCGGGTTTATGCTGTTGATCACCGGGCTGTATAACGTGCAGGGCGTCGACGGCGCAGCGCTCTATACCGGAATAGCAGGCGTGGCCGCAGGACCGGGATATGTCCAGACGGCAATGGAAAGTATGATGCCGGGCTTCGGTAATTACTTTGTTGCCATCGCGCTGTTCTTCTTTGCCTTCACCACGATCATTGCTTACTACTACATCGCTGAAACGAATATCGCCTACATCAACCGTAAGATTCATCGCCCGTGGCTGACGTTCCTGCTCAAGCTGTGTCTGATGGCTTCGACGGTATATGGCACGGTACGCACCGCGGATCTGGCCTGGGGATTAGGGGATATCGGCGTAGGGCTGATGGCATGGCTCAACATTATTGCCATCGTTCTGTTGCATAAAAAAGCGTTTGCCAGCCTGAAGGATTATGAAATCCAGAATGCACAGGGGTTGGATCCACACTTTGACCCGGTTCGGCTGGGGATTAAAAATGCGGATTACTGGCTGGAGGAGCGTAAGGATGAAGCGGGTTTGAATATTGGCCAGAGACTTGCTCCCGAGGGAAAGCAACCGGCTGGAAAGCTGAATAGCTGAGGAATGGTTGAGACAGGCCCGTGCTTTTGTACGGGCTTTTTTTTGTAGGTGAGGCAGCTCGTGTCGCACCGGGGGGGATTGACTCGCTTCGCTCGCCCTGCGGGCAGCCTGTTCGCTATGCTCTCAGTCTGTCCAACTGGCTGCCGCCAGTTGTCGAACCCCGGTCGGGGGTTCTCATCCCCCCCAAAGGCGTGCAACATGCGAAAAAAAAAGCCCGCATTTTCATGCGAGCTCTTCTTCAAATATGGCGGTGAGGGGGGGATTCGAACCCCCGATACGTTGCCGTATACACACTTTCCAGGCGTGCTCCTTCAGCCACTCGGACACCTCACCATATTGTTTTGCTGCCTGACCGCTTGGGGGGCAACGGGGCGCTACTATAGGGAGTTGCGCTAAAACGGTCAAGCAGATTTTCAGCATTCGTGCTTGTTCGGTTAAGCCTTAATCAGCTTATGTCGCAGCGCGCAGGATTAACGCTGCGAATCGAGCACTTCGCTATTTTTCACCACGTCCTGCGCTTTGCTGTAGCTTTCGATCAGCAGCTGGTAGGCCGGGAAGATGTGTGTGTACACCTCAGCCCATTCACCCGCATCTTCACGGTTCCACGTGCGCTGAATTTCGGAAGCAACAGCAGCCGTGTCCATCGGCACCACGCCTGCCTGCACCACGCGCGCCAGGGTGATCTCCTGCGCCATTTTGCTGTAGGTGCCGGAGGCATCAATCACCGCAAACACTTTATATCCGTCCGCCACCGCGCTGATGGACGGGAAGGCCATGCAGACGCTGGTGATCGTCCCCGCGATAATCAGCGTTTTGCGCCCGGTGGCTTTCACCGCCGCCACGAACTCCGGGTTATCCCAGGCGTTGATCTCACCCTTGCGTGCCACATACTGTGCGTGCGGCGCGTTGGCGTGGATCTCCGGGATAAGCGGGCCGTTCGGTCCCTGTGGAACCGACGCCGTGGTGATCACCGGGATCTTCGCCAGCGAGGCGATTTTTGCCAGCGCTGCTGCACGGGCGCGCAGCTCAGGCATTGGCATGTCTCCTACGGTCTGGAACAGCCCGCTCTGGTGATCGATAAGCAGCATAACGGCATCGTTTACGTCAATAACGGGACGTGCACCGTTGAAGTTTGCAGGGGTAGACATAATGCGCTCCTTATTACGTTTAGATTTGGCCAAAGCGGCCGGAGTTGAAATCGCGAATAGCCTCGGCAATTTCGGTTTTACTGTTCATCACAAACGGGCCATAGCCCACGATGGGTTCATTCAGCGGCTCCCCGGCCATCAGCAGCACTTTGGCATCGCTGCTGGCTTCGAGATGCAGTTTGTCACCGCTCTGACTCAGCACGACCAGTTGCGCCTCACCGGCAGGCGTGGTGCCGTTCACCGTCACGCTGCCTTCAACGACAACCAGCGCCGTGCTCCAGCCTTCGGGCTGATTGAGCGTCAGATGGCTACCCTGGCGCAGCGCGAGATCCCACACGTTCAGCGGTGAGAAGGTATGCGCCGGGCCGGTTACCTCTCCAAAACGGCCAGCAATCACGCGCAATGTTCCGCTGTTATCCGGCAGGGTGACCACCGGGATATCCGACTGAGTGATGCTCTGGTAGCCAGGCGTCGC
Source organism: Enterobacter sp. MGH 33 (assembly GCF_000534535.1). Taxonomy (NCBI): domain Bacteria; kingdom Pseudomonadati; phylum Pseudomonadota; class Gammaproteobacteria; order Enterobacterales; family Enterobacteriaceae; genus Enterobacter; species Enterobacter sp. MGH 33. Next base: position 2,036,756 of record NZ_KI973212.1, read on the forward strand.
CATTTTGTCTTTAGCGGGCAGGTTGACCCACAGCTGCATCATTTTCAGTTCACCGCCTTTCTGCGAAAACGCGCTGGAGTGGAACTCCTCGTGCAAAATGCCTGCGCCTGCCGTCATCCACTGCACATCGCCTGGGCCAATAACGCCGCCTCTGCCAGTGGAATCACGGTGCTCCACTTCGCCTGAGTAGACGATGGTCACCGTTTCAAAACCGCGATGAGGATGCTCGCCCACGCCGCGTTTCGCGCCGTCCGCCGGGAAGGTATGTGGTCCGGCGTAGTCCAGCAGCAGGAACGGGCTCAGGGGCTCGCCGTGCGTCTGGTAAGAAAACATCGAACGAACCGGAAAACCGTCACCGACCCAGTGCGGACGAGGTGCGGTATACACGCCTGTTACGTTTTTCATGATTAACTCCTGATGTCCTGTTGATGGAATTAGCTTATATTCAGGGCTAATATCCCGGTAGATAGCAAAAATGACATTCACTGTTCCTTAAATGGAACAATGGAGGCGTATGCAGGATCTCAATGATTTCGTATGGTTTGTGAAGGTGGTGGAGCATGGCGGCTTTGCGGCGGCGGGGCGGGCGCTCGATCAGCCTAAGTCGAAACTGAGCCGTCGGATTGCGCAGCTGGAAGAACGCCTGGGCGTTCGGTTGATACAACGTACCACGCGGCAGTTTGCGGTGACGGAGGTGGGGCAGACATTCTATCAGCACTGTAAAGCCATGCTGGTGGAAGCTGAAGCTGCGGAGGAGGCGGTGGCTGCTTTACAGGCTGAGCCGCGCGGTATGGTCCGGATCACCTGTCCTGTCACCTTGCTGCACGTTCACGTGGGGCCCATGCTGGCACGGTTTATGGCGCGCTATCCAGGGATCAACCTCCAGCTTGAAGCCACCAACCGCCGGGTCGATCTGGTGGCGGAGGGGGTGGATGTGGCGATCCGCGTTCGTCCGCGCCCGTTTGATGACAGCGATCTGGTATTAAGGGTGCTGGCGGACAGGGGGCACTGTCTGGTTGCCGGGCCGGCACTGATTGAACGGATGGGCAACCCGGCGATGCCCTCTGAACTCAGCGAGTGGCCGGGGTTAAGTATGGGGGCGGGCAAGCACCTGCATAAGTGGGAATTGAGCGGGCCGGAGGGCGCAAAGGCAGAAATTCACTTCACGCCGCGCCTGGTGACTACCGACATGCTGGCGCTGCGGGAGGCGGCGATGGTGGGCGTGGGCGTGGTACAGCTGCCCATTTTGATGGTGAAGGATCAGCTGGCTTCAGGTGAACTTGTTCGGGTGCTGAATGCCTGGGAACCCAGACGGGAAGTGATCCACGCGGTGTATCCATCCCGGCGCGGCCTGCTGCCATCGGTCAGGACGCTGGTGGATTTTCTCACCGAAGAGTATGCAAAGATGGTTGAAGACTAGCTTTTTGTAGGTCGGGTAAGCGTAGCGCCACCCGACATAAAGAACGCAGGGAGCGAATCTCCTTACGGAGAATATAAAAGAAAAAAGCCCGTACTTTCGTACGAGCTCTTGTCTTGAATATGGCGGTGAGGGGGGGATTCGAACCCCCGATACGTTGCCGTATACACACTTTCCAGGCGTGCTCCTTCAGCCACTCGGACACCTCACCATATTGTCATCCCGTTGTTGTCGGGACGGGCGCTAATGTAAGGAAAAGCCGTACTGCCGTCAACCCACTTTTTCAGTAATTTAGCGTGTTTAGACAAACTTCAGGCAACCTGATTCCGAAATGTGCGAAATACGCCTCTTTTATCAGCAACGCGGTTTAGCGATAAATTTGTTATGCTGGCAAGCCAGTTGAAAATGAAAATAAAACAGCGCAATAAAAGGCAATGACTATGGATATTATCTTCTATCACCCCACTTTTGATACGGCTTACTGGATTAACGCGCTCACGGCGGCACTGCCTGGCGCACGCGTTCGCGAATGGAAACAGGGCGATAATGAACATGCTGACTACGCGCTGGTCTGGCATCCCCCGGTCGAAATGCTTCAGGGACGCCGTTTGAAGGCGGTGTTTGCTCTTGGTGCGGGTGTGGATTCCATTCTCAGTAAGCTGAAGGCACACCCTGAAATGCTGCCGGAGGATATTCCCCTGTTTCGTCTGGAAGATACCGGTATGGGGCAACAGATGCAGGAATATGCCGTGAGCCAGGTGCTGCACTGGTTCCGACGTTTCGACGATTATCAGGCGTTCAAACAGCAATCCCACTGGGAACCGCTTCCGGATTATCAGCATGAAGATTTCATCATCGGCATCCTCGGCGCGGGTGTACTGGGTTCGAAAGTCGCCGAAGCGCTCGCGCCGTGGGGCTTCCCACTGCGCTGCTGGAGCCGGAGCCGTAAGGATTATCCAGGCGTCGAGAGCTTTGCCGGAACGGACGAACTCCCGGCGTTCCTGAAAGGGACTCGCGTCCTCATTAACCTGCTGCCGAATACGGCGGAAACGGTCGGCATTATCAATGGCACGCTCCTCAACCAGTTGGCAGAAGACAGCTACTTAATGAACCTGGCGCGCGGGGTACACGTTGTGGAAGACGATCTGCTGAAAGCGCTGGATAGCGGTAAACTGAAAGGCGCAATGCTGGATGTGTATAGCCGCGAACCGCTGCCAAAAGACAGCCCGCTCTGGGCACATCCGCGCGTGGCGATGACGCCTCATATTGCGGCCGTGACGCGACCGGTGGAGGCCGTGGCGTACATCTCGCATACCATCAGCGAAATAGAGAAGGGCAACGCGGTGACCGGACAGGTCGACAGACAGCGAGGCTACTGAGAGAAACCCGGCGTTCGCCGGGTTTTTGCTAATATTCGCCGCTGATAACTGCTATCCTTTGGAAAAACCGCAGAGGAGAGAAAGATGTATCCCGTTGACCTGCATATGCACACCGTCGCCAGTACCCACGCTTACAGTAACCTCCATGATTATATCGCTCAGGCGAAGCTGAAAGGCATTAAACTGTTTGCGATAACCGATCACGGTCCGGATATGGCGGATGCGCCGCACTACTGGCATTTTGTGAATATGCGTATCTGGCCACGCCTGGTGGACGGTATCGGGATACTGCGCGGCATCGAAGCGAACATCAAAAATACTGACGGTGAGATTGACTGCACCGGCCCGATGCTGACCTCGTTAGATCTGATCCTCGCCGGCTTCCACGAGCCGGTCTTTGCGCCCCAGGATAAAGAGACCAACACCGCAGCGATGATTGCCACTATTGCCAGCGGCAACGTGCACATTATTAGCCACCCGGGAAATCCGAAATACCCGATTGATATTCAGGCCGTGGCGCAGGCGGCAGCGAAGCACCGTGTGGCGCTGGAGATTAACAACTCCTCCTTTGTTCACTCGCGTAAGGGCAGTGAAGCCAACTGCCGCGAAGTGGCGGCGGCCGTGCGTGACGCGGGCGGCATGGTGGCGCTGGGCTCTGATTCACACACGGCCTTCACGCTGGGTGATTTTAGCGAGTGCCTGAAAATATTGCGGGACGTGAATTTCCCGGAAGAACAGATCCTGAACGTCACGCCGCGTCGTATGCTCGACTTCCTTGAGTCGCGCGGCATGGCGCCGATTGATGAATTTGCCGATCTTTAATTAATAACGGAATAAAAACATGAATGAGTTTTCCATCCTTTGCCGCGTGCTGGGCACCTTATATTACCGCCAGCCGCAGGATCCGCTGCTGGTTCCGCTGTTTACCCTGATTCGTGAAGGTAAACTGGCGCAGAGCTGGCCGCTGGAACAGGATGAGTTGCTGGAACGCTTGCAAAAAAGCTGCGATATGCAGCAGATTTCAACGGATTACAACGCGCTGTTTGTGGGGGAAGAGTGTCGCGTGTCGCCGTATCGTTCTGCCTGGCAGGAAGGTGCGACCGAAGCGGAAGTTCGGGCGTTTCTTTCAGAACGCGGCATGCCGCTGACGGATATGCCTGCCGATCATATCGGTACCCTGCTGCTGGCGGCCTCCTGGATTGAAGATAATGCAGATGATGATGAGAACGAGGCGATTGAAACCCTGTTCGAAACGTATTTGCTTCCGTGGGTTGGCACCTTCCTGGGTAAAGTTGAAGCCCATGCCACCTCGCCGTTCTGGAGAGCGCTGGCTCCGCTGACGCGTGACGCCATCGCTGCCATGTGGGACGAGCTGGAAGAAGAGAACGAAGAGTGATTTGAATCACAAAAATCCTGCAACGATACATTTCAACTTGCACGTAATGTGCTTCTGATCTCATTTCTATGGTGCGCATCTGCTAAGATGCGCACCATGAACATACTACTTTGTATTGCAATCACGACTGGCATCCTCTCCGGCCTCTGGGGTTGGGTGGCTGTCTCTCTCGGCTTGTTGAGCTGGGCTGGTTTTCTTGGCTGCACGGCCTATTTCGCCTGCCCGCAGGGTGGTCTCAAAGGGCTCTTCATCTCCGGCTGTACTCTGATGAGCGGTGTGATTTGGGCGCTGGTCATTATGAAAGGCAGCGCGCTGGCGCCGCAGGTGGAAATCCTGGGGTACGCCATCACCGGCATTGTGGCCTTCCTGATGTGCGTTCAGGCAAAACATCTGCTGTTGTCCTTTGTGCCCGGCACGTTCATGGGTGCCTGCGCGACCTTTGCGGGGCAGGGGGACTGGAAGCTGGTGGTCCCTTCGCTCATGCTGGGATTACTGTTTGGCTACGCCATGAAGAACAGCGGCCTCTGGCTTGCGGCCCGACGCGAGAAGAGCCAGAGCGTTCCTGCGGTAAGTAAATAAAAAAAGGCGAGACGGAAATCTCGCCTTTTTTATGCGCCGCCGATTATGACTCCGGCGGCACCGACATCTCTCGGTATTTCACCAGAACCGCATTACTCACGTCACTTTTATTCTGAAGATCCCACAAGCCGCGATCGATACCGTCATTAATCAGGAAAATCACGCCGGTTTCGATGGCCGACATCAGACACAGCATGACCGGCTCGTTAGAGGTATAGCCAATTTCACCCTCCAGCAGACGCTGGTAATCGATAAAGCGGAACACCCCGGCCTGCACTTCATAAGAGAGAATCGTTTTGCTGGTGGTCACGGAGGATAATATCTCACCCGTGCTCACGTTAACCACGCGCAGGTTGACGGCAATCTGATCCAGCTGATACTGCGTGTCGGCCCCGATGCCAAAGTAACGCGCACCCGCGCCGCCCGATTTCACGTTACTTTCGTAGCCGATAATCGAGCCTTCCACCATGATATTGGCTGCGGTGAGAGACTGTAGCGGCATGCGGTTATTGACGCCAACGGTACCATTCTCCTGCGCGGCACGAATGATTTTTCGTTCGTTAAGCAGGTTTTGCAGCCCCTGACGTTCCAGCGGGATAAACCAGCGAGAATCTTTCAGGGCGGTGACCAGCATCGCGGTGGCGCTCTGCGGTACGGCCGTCGAGAAGTTACTGGCCGGATACGGTTTGAACTGGCCCGTCTCATCCTGAATGTTATAGACCGAGACGAATATCTTCCCGGTAGGGACCGGCAGATGCGTCAGATCCCGGTAGCTCTGGGCACGGGGCATCAGGGTGGGTTTAGCGGCTTCTTTTGGCGGGGCAGTTAAACAACCGCTTAATAAGCACACTGCAACTAAAATAAAAAAGCGCTGCATAATAATTGTCCTTATTTCGGGGTTGTTTAGAAATCAGTTGAACTGGTCTGCAAACCGGAAACCTGGATTGTCGACGTTTTACCGGTTTTTCGGTCTGTCACATTTAACTGAAGCTGCCCATCTTTATTGGCAATATCGACGATAAAGTCGTTAGTGACCATCCGGCCGGGTTTTCCGGTATTAATGTTGGTTAATAAGCCACCTAATATTTGCGACTGGATGGCCTGAGTGAAATTATCCAGGGCCGACGGGGTCTCGATACCGAAATCATCGTCATAGCTGGGGTCTTTATAGGAGTTTTGAGCCTGAGCCTGGTTAAGCATAAAGGCTCCGTTATTCGGGTTGCCGCCAAAATTAGGGTTGCGGAACTGGAATGTCATATTTCCGGCCCAGCTCAACGGCGCAATGAGCATTAACGAAATCACTGTGTGTGCGAGACGCATTACAGCCTCCGAAATAGGTGTCGTTGCTAGGGAAGGTGCGAATAAGCGGGGAAATTCTTCTCGGCTGACTCAGTCATTTCATTTCTTCATGTTTGAGCCGATTTTTTCTCCCGTAAATGCCTTGAATCAGCCTATTTAGACCGTTTCTTCGCCATTTAAGGCGTTATCCCCAGTTTTTAGTGAGATCTCTCCCACTGACGTATCATTTGGTCCGCCCGAAACAGGTTGGCCAGCGTGAATAACATCGCCAGTTGGTTATCGTTTTTCAGCAACCCCTTGTATCTGGCTTTCACGAAGCCGAACTGTCGCTTGATGATGCGAAATGGGTGCTCCACCTTGGCCCGGATGCTGGCTTTCATGTATTCGATGTTGATGGCCGTTTTGTTCTTGCGTGGATGCTGTTTCAAGGTTCTTACCTTGCCGGGGCGCTCGGCGATCAGCCAGTCCACATCCACCTCGGCCAGCTCCTCGCGCTGTGGCGCCCCTTGGTAGCCGGCATCGGCTGAGACAAATTGCTCCTCTCCATGCAGCAGATTACCCAGCTGATTGAGGTCATGCTCGTTGGCCGCGGTGGTGACTAGGCTGTGGGTCAGGCCACTCTTGGCATCGACACCAATGTGGGCCTTCATGCCAAAGTGCCACTGATTTCCTTTCTTGGTCTGATGCATCTCCGGATCGCGTTGCTGCTCTTTGTTCTTGGTCGAGCTGGGTGCCTCAATGATGGTGGCATCGACCAAGGTGCCTTGAGTCATCATGACGCCTGCTTCGGCCAGCCAGCGATTGATGGTCTTGAACAATTGGCGGGCCAGTTGATGCTGCTCCAGCAGGTGGCGGAAATTCATGATGGTGGTGCGGTCCGGCAAGGCGCTATCCAGGGATAACCGGGCAAACAGACGCATGGAGGCGATTTCGTACAGGGCATCTTCCATGGCACCGTCGCTCAGGTTGTACCAATGCTGCATGCAGTGAATACGCAGCATGGTCTCCAGCGGATAGGGCCGTCGGCCATTGCCCGCCTTGGGATAAAACGGCTTGATGACAGCGGTCATATTCTGCCATGGCAGAATCTGCTCCATGCGGGAGAGGAAAATCTCTTTTCGGGTCTGACGGCGCTTAGTGCTGAATTCACTATCGGCGAAGGTGAGTTGATGGCTCATGATGTCCCTCTGGGATGCGCTCCGGATGAATATGATGATCTCATATCAGGAACTTGTTCGCACCTTCCCTAGAACTCATCTTTTGCTAAATCGCCTGTGCTCAAAAGGGCTTTGTCTAACTGTAGGCGGTTAATAGCTTCTTCTGTTTGTGCCAGCGCGAAAGCGACGTTCTGATCGAAGTCTCTTTTCGTTGGGAATAAAAAAGTCTGGTAAATAACGTCCTGATTAGCGGTTATTGTGATCCAGCTTCCCCACCGCGCACTGGGCCGTTCGTTGATGGTTAAGTTACCCGGATAATCGCTTTCCCACTTATCGCTGAAGGCACGATAAAAATCGTGTCCGACAGAGGTGACGGTGTGGTCGGTCAACAGTCCGGGAACTTCCACCTCAACAGCCTGAAGGTTTCCGGCAGCAAGCATAATGCCTGCGGCGGCAATCCAACTTAGGGTGCGTTTCATGCTATTAACGCCTGAGGTTATCGTTTGCCCACGACACCGCCTGCGTGCGATTTTTAACAGCTATCTTTTTGAAAAGATTATAAAGATGCGTCTTAACCGTATTTTCGCTGATAAATAACGAACGGGCGATTTCAATATTTGAAGCACCAATACGCAGTTTGTTCAGGATCTCTTTCTCACGGTGCGTCAGAAGTGCAGATTCTGAACTGTTATAGCGATAATTTCCGGAGTGGGTAATGAGGTAGCTGGCCAGTTTTTGCGAGAAATAACACTCCCCCCGCAATATGCCCTGCAAACCCTCCACGACACGGTTTTCTTCTTCAGTGACGTAAAACACGCCGTTAATATGCGGCCAGCTCTCAATATCGCGGAAAGGATACTCATCAGGCGTATTTAATAACAATACGCGGATGTTATTGTTTTTCCTACTTAAATTATCCTGCCAGTAATGGACCAGTTTTTTATCCGCTTCCATCATATCGAGAAGAATGATGCTGCCAGGAGCGATATCATCAAAAGAACGTTGAATATTATGCAGTTTCCCGTTAAGCGAGAGGCATTGTTTTAAATGCTGCAATAACGCTGTCGCTTGTAGGGAAGGTTTTGTGATCAACAATAATGTATGACCGGGTAAGCTATGGACTTCATTAAACATGATGAAACCCCACGTTATTTATGACACCCGGCAGCTGCCCTCGTATTATTGAAAAAGGCACCAGAAGTACTGACAGGTGTGGCACTGCTGTGTGTAGTTAAAAAACCTTCCTCCAAAGGAGGCGGTAAAATTAAAAACAAATAACGTACTGCTGTTTTCAATCTAGCTATTGCAAACGTTAAAGCAAGTGTTAATCATGTAACAGAATGTAAAATTCGATATTAAGTTGTGTATTTTGCAGGGTGAATAGATTTTAAGATAAGGGGAAAGTTGTACAGGTGTATAAACGTGCACAGATTTTGAAAGTCATACAATATATTATAAAGAATTGAATTATTGAGCTTTTAATTATTGTAAGCCAGCCGGTAAAAAGTATGAACTCAGCTAAAAAGTTAAGACTTCTCTAAGCTGGAAATTTTTCTTAAGAAAACTTGCTTCGTGTCACGCACCTGGCAAAAGACATTGCCATGTTTGTCTGTAGAAGCCGGTACAGGTTGGACAGCCTGTCTCGCTGTTGTCCAGACGCTCAGACAAGAATTTATTTCTGCATTAGTGGTGTGTCGCGTCGTTTCAGGCGAGATTTACGACTTTGAGGTGAATGAGCATATAAAAATAAGGCACACGGGTGAGATATTAAATATGTTTCGGCAGACATACTCTTTTCCGTAACGCGGCGTTAACAAAACGAATCGCGTTAACGGGTAAAGACATACCTATTTTATAGCCAGGTCCAGGGTGACAGCATGAAAAACAAAATGTTGTTTATGATGTTTACATTACTGGGTGCGCCTGGGTTTGTAATCGCAGGTGATTCAGATTTAGCCAGTTCTGAATATAATTTTGCGATAAATGAATTAAGTAAAGCTTCATACAATCAGGCAGCCATTATTGGTCAACAGGGCTCAGGTAATAATGCTGATGTACGCCAGGGCGGTTCTAAATTGCTGTCCATTATTTCCCAGGAGGGCGGGAATAACCGCGCGCATGTTGATCAGTCAGGGACGTATAACCTTGCTTATATCGATCAGACCGGTAACGGCAACGATGCGAGTATTAAGCAGGGCGCTTTTGGCAACACCGCCATGATTATCCAGAAAGGCTCGGGTAACAGGGCGAATATAACGCAGTATGGTACGCAGAAAACAGCAGTTGTAGTACAGAGACAGTCGCAAATGGCTATTCGCGTTATTCAACGCTAGCGATGTGTGACGCCTTAATCAATCCGATGGGGGTTTACCATGAAACTTTTCAAAGTGGCAGTTATTGCAGCAATCGTAGTTTCTGGCAGTGCTTTCGCAGGTGCGGTACCACAATTTGGCGGCGGCCACGGAGGTGGCTGGGGTGGCGGCAATAACGGCCCTGACTCAACCCTGAGCATTTACCAGTACGGCGGCGGTAACTCCGCGCTTGCTTTGCAGACGGACGCCCGAGATTCTGAATTGACCATTACCCAGCACGGTGGCGGTAACGGCGCAGATGTTGGTCAGGGCTCTGATGACAGTTCTATCGATCTGCTGCAAAAAGGCTTTGGTAACAGCGCCACCATCGACCAGTGGAATAGCAAAGACTCTGTTATCAACGTGAAACAGTTCGGCGGCGGCAACGGCGCGGCGGTAGACCAGACAGCGTCCGGCTCAACGGTGACTGTGCACCAGGTTGGCTTTGGCAACAACGCGACCGCACATCAGTACTGATTCAATTCTGTACCAAAAAACAGGGCATGTGCCCTGTTTTTTTTCGGGAGGATCTCATGAGCACCTTCATTCTCCTTGCTGCGCTTGCCAGCCAGATAACGTTCAGCACCTCACAGCAGGCAAATATGACAACCATTATTCCTCAGGTCACGCTGGCAGACGCCTGCGAATGTCAGGTTGAGGTGTTATCTGTCCGACAGGGGCAAGCGGGACAAAGTACATCGCGGCAGAAAAATACTCTTTTTATACCCGCTAATCAGCCGATTGATTTAACGCGAATCAGTTTAAATATTCGTTCAGGGGATGCGGTAAAAATAATCGTCACCGTTTCCGATGGAAAATCGCTTCATTTATCACAGCAGTGGAACGCACCGGCAAGTACGCTTTAATAATTCATGAAATCAATGATTTAATAAAGTGGCGGCGCTGCACAGGTAAGCTATGCTGATATCAAGAACCCAGTCATCGGGTTGCTTAAATTGATACGTCATAACGGAGCGTTTTTACCCCTCAAGGACGAATTTCATTGAGGAGTACAAATAATGTTCAAATCCGCAGCGTGTATTATTTCTGGTCTGGGACTGATCCTGTCCTCTTTTTTATCTCCGGCTTATTCAGCAACTATAGAAAATGGTGGGGTGATTCATTTTCGTGGCGCGGTGGTCGCTGACCCGTGCGAAGTCACGCCCCGGCATCAGCAGTTTGCGATCTCCTGTCCGGAAAATAACCGTATGAAAACGCATACCATCAGTTATGACGAGGCGCTCCGGGGCCATCATCCTCATTCAGCTCTGGCCGCTGTCAGCATGAAATACCTGAATGAACAGAAAACGCTTGCGGTCGTTCAGGTGGATTACCGCTAACCGACGTTTTTTTCACGGCAGTTTTTCTCCTTCTCCCTCTGCGATACACTGATGAAAAAGGCGGGTTGCAGAGGGTGTTTATGAGACCGCAAATCGACGTTATTCATGGCGATATCACGACGGTACACGTTGACGTGATCGTCAACGCAGCCAATTCCTCCCTGATGGGTGGGGGCGGGGTGGACGGTGCCATTCACCGGGCCGCAGGCCCTCAGCTCCTTGAAGCATGCAAAACCGTGCGTCAGCAGCAGGGAGAGTGCCCGCCGGGGCATGCTGTTATTACGCTTGCAGGCGATCTCCCGGCCAAAGCGGTGATCCATACCGTTGGACCCGTCTGGCACGGTGGCGACCGCCATGAGGCTGAGATTCTGGAGCAGGCGTATCGTAACTGCCTGCGGCTTGCGGCGGATAACGGGTATAAGACCATGGCGTTCCCCGCCATTAGCACCGGGGTATACGGTTATCCAAAGGAAGCGGCAGCTACAATCGCCGTGAATACCGTTTATCACTACCTTTCCCTTAAACCCATGCCGGAAAAAGTCATTTTTGTCTGCTTCGATGAGCACACCGCCGACCTGTATCAGCGGATTTTGACCGCGCGCAGCCAGGCTTTTTGATGTCTGAAATGCAAAAACGGCGCCCTGGAGGCGCCGTTTTGTTATCCCGCTTTAACCTGAGGTTTGCCTGAGAACAGGAAACGCAAAAGCGGGATCCGCAGGTGGATTTCATACAACACGATGGCAATGCCAACCACAAAGACCAGGCCGGTGAAGAAGCCCAGCGCATTCGAGGCGATATGCGGCGTAATGTACGCCCCGAAAAACAGCGTCAGCGGATGGTGAACCAGGTAGATAAACAGCGAAGCATTAACGAAATAGGTGACGCGGCTGGATTTAAAATTCAGCAGACGATGGCCAAGGGCGAACACCACGTTAACCATCCACAGGCCCATCAGCATCGTTATCACGCTCTCTGTCTCATACATCCACGCGTCCCCGCTGCCATAGCGCTGATTGAGAAGATAGGCGGCAAAGGCCAGCGCAGCACCCACCGCACACCAGGGGGAGGGGGTGGTAAACAGCGCTTTAAGCCGGGGATGAATAAATGCCAGCGCCCCGATCAGGAAGAAGGGAATGTAGAACAGGGTCTGCATCACCACGAAATTAAACAGCCCATCGCTCAGAATGGGAGGGTAGACAATGAGCAGGGTACGCCTGACGGCGGCATACGCGACCCCCAGCGCAAGAAACAGCAGCGACAGCTTGCCCAGGGTGATGTTGGCGAAGAAGGTCGAGGATGCGGTGCTCGCGCGCTGGCGCAGCTGGCTGAAGATCAGCAAACTCACCGTGGTTAGCACCACCAGTACCAGCAGGAACCAGAGGTGGGAAATCAGCTCCCAGACCAGGGTGTTGTATTTCTCATAGAAGGAGAGATTCGGCCAGTTTTCCGCCTTGCCTTTAACATGCTGCAACATGATGAACTGCGGCAGCGTCAGCAGCGGAATGGCCGTCAACATCGGTATGCCCACGCGCTCCACGCGCACTTTCCACCATCGTTTGAGGGGATAGCGCAAGAAGAGCATGTAAGAGAAATAACCGGAAATGACAAAAAACACCTGCATGCGGAAGGCATGGATAAAATCATTAAACAGCGTCAGCCACCAGGAGGGCATCTGGCTGTTCACGTGCCAGGTGTGGCTGGAATAGATCAGTGAAATATGAAAAGGGATCCCCAATAGCATGAGCCATGCGCGGATCGAGTCGAGGAAATATTCACGTTGTACAGGGGTTGTGCTCATATAACTTTGCGCATTCTCAGACTTTTCGCCTTATCCCTAAGGCTCATAATGGTTACATTCGGAGCCAACCCTACACCAAGACCGACACCCTGTCTCCAGGATAAGCACGCAAAGTGAAAAGCGGGTTCTTTCATTTGCTTAATCCATGAGCCAGCGAGCTGAACAAAGCAGTGATAATGTTGTCGGATTGCCTGAGTTTCCATTAAAATGGATCGGATCGATATAAGCACACAAAGGGGGAAGTGCTTACTTATTATGAAACATAAACCACAAATGATGAAAATGCGTTGGTTGGGTGTAGCAGTGCTGTTGTCACTGTATACCTCATCTGCACTGGCCTTTAACATCGATGATGTCGCAAAACAGGCTAAATCGATGGCGGGCAAGAGCTACGAAGCGCCAAAAAGTAACCTGCCCTCCGTTTTCCGCGACATGAAATACGCGGACTATCAGCAGATCCAGTTCAATCACGATAAAGCGTACTGGAACAATATTAAAACCCCGTTCAAGCTTGAATTTTACCACCAGGGTATGTACTTCGACACGCCGGTTGCCATCAACGAAGTGACGGCGACCGCGGTACGCAAAATCAAGTACAGCCCGGATTATTTCAATTTTGGCGATGTGCAACACGATAAAGACACGGTAAAAGACCTCGGCTTCGCAGGCTTCAAGGTGCTTTACCCGATTAACAGCAAAGATAAAAACGACGAAATCGTCAGCATGCTTGGCGCCAGCTACTTCCGCGTGATTGGCGCGGGGCAGGTGTACGGGCTTTCTGCGCGCGGTCTGGCAATTGATACCGCGCTGCCATCAGGTGAAGAATTTCCACGTTTTCGCGAGTTCTGGATCGAACGTCCAAAACCAACCGACAAACGTCTGACAATTTATGCGCTGCTGGACTCCCCTCGTGCGACAGGCGCTTATCGCTTCGTGATCATGCCAGGGCGTGACACGGTGGTTGACGTACAGTCTAAAGTTTACCTGCGCGATAAAGTGGGCAAACTGGGCGTCGCGCCGCTGACCAGCATGTTCCTGTTCGGGCCGAACCAGCCCTCTCCGGCGACCAATTTCCGTCCTGAACTGCATGATTCCAACGGCCTCTCCATTCATGCGGGTAACGGCGAGTGGATCTGGCGTCCGCTGAACAACCCGAAACACCTCGCCGTCAGCAGCTTTGCGATGGAAAACCCGCAGGGCTTTGGTCTGCTGCAACGTGGCCGTCAGTTCTCCCGCTTTGAAGATCTGGATGACCGCTACGATCTGCGTCCAAGCGCCTGGGTAACGCCGAAAGGCGACTGGGGTAAAGGCAAGGTTGAGCTGGTTGAAATTCCAACTAACGATGAAACCAACGATAACATTGTGGCGTACTGGACACCGGATCAGCTGCCGGAAGCCGGTAAAGAGATGAACTTCAAGTATGCGATCACCTTCAGCCGTGACGAAGACAAACTGCACGCACCGGATAACGCGTATGTTATGCAGACGCGTCGTTCGACGGGTGACGTGAAGCAGTCCAACCTGATTCGTCAGCCGGATGGCACGCTGGCGTTTATCGTGGACTTCACCGGCCAGGATATGAAAAAACTGGCGCCGGATACTGCCGTGACGGCACAGGCCAGCATTGGCGATAACGGTGAAATCGTTGAGAACGCCGTGCGTTACAACCCGGTCACCAAAGGGTGGCGTTTGACCCTGCGCGTGAAGGTGAAAGATCCGAAACAGACCACTGAAATGCGCGCCGCGCTGGTCAGTAACGATAAGCCGCTGAGTGAAACCTGGAGCTATCAGCTACCTGCCAATGAATAATACATCTGAATATATTGATGCCATGCCGCTGACGGACATTGAAAAAGCGGCACTCCCTGCGAGCGACATCCGCGCGGTTCACACCGCGCTGGATGGTGAACATCGTCACTTTTCCCGTGATGATGATACGCCGCTGGGGTCAGTGAAGGCACGTCTGGAGCAGGCATGGCCGGACTCGCTGGCAGAAGGGCAGCTAATCAAGGATGACGAAGGGCGTGACCAGCTACAGGCGATGCCGAAGGCCACGCGTTCCTCCATGTTCCCCGATCCGTGGCGCACCAACCCGGTGGGCCGCTTCTGGGATCGCCTGCGTGGGCGTGACGTGACGCCGCGCTATCTGTCACGTCTGACCAAAGAACAGCAGGCATCCGAGCAGAAATGGCGTACCGTGGGAACGATTCGTCGTTACATTCTGCTGCTGCTGACGCTGGCGCAGACGGTTGTCGCCACCTGGTACATGAAAACCATTCTGCCGTACCAGGGCTGGGCGTTGATTAACCCTGCTGACATGATTGGCCAGGATATCTGGGTCTCCTTCATGCAACTGCTGCCGTATATTTTACAGAGCGGCATTCTTCTGCTGTTCGCGGTGCTGTTCTGTTGGGTCTCCGCCGGGTTCTGGACGGCGCTGATGGGCTTCCTGCAACTGCTGATGGGGCGTGACAAATACAGCATTTCCGCGTCGACGGTCGGGGATGAGCCCCTCAATCCTGAGCATCGTACCGCGCTGATCATGCCTATCTGTAACGAAGACGTTGACCGCGTATTCGCCGGGCTGCGTGCTACCTGGGAGTCCGTGAAGGCGACCGGTAACGCGGCGCATTTCGACGTCTATATCCTGAGCGACAGCTACAATCCGGATATCTGCGTGGCGGAGCAAAAAGCCTGGATGGAACTGATTGCCGAGGTGCAGGGCGAAGGGCAGATCTTCTACCGTCGTCGTCGTCGTCGTGTTAAGCGTAAGAGCGGAAACATTGATGACTTCTGTCGTCGCTGGGGTAACCAGTACAGCTACATGGTGGTACTGGATGCAGACTCCGTGATGAGCGGCGACTGCCTGAGCGGGCTGGTCCGTCTGATGGAAGCCAACCCGAACGCGGGAATTATTCAGTCCTCGCCAAAAGCGTCCGGTATGGACACGCTGTATGCGCGCTGCCAGCAGTTTGCGACCCGCGTCTACGGGCCGCTGTTTACTGCCGGTCTGCACTTCTGGCAGTTGGGTGAATCCCACTACTGGGGCCACAACGCCATTATCCGCGTGAAGCCATTCATCGAGCACTGCGCCCTGGCGCCGCTGCCGGGTGAAGGGTCGTTTGCCGGGTCCATTCTGTCGCATGACTTTGTGGAAGCCGCGCTGATGCGTCGTGCAGGGTGGGGAGTCTGGATTGCCTACGATCTGCCTGGCTCGTATGAAGAGCTGCCGCCGAACCTGCTGGATGAGCTCAAACGCGACCGCCGCTGGTGTCACGGTAACCTGATGAACTTCCGCCTGTTCCTGGTGAAAGGGATGCACCCTGTTCACCGTGCGGTGTTCCTGACGGGCGTTATGTCCTATCTGTCTGCGCCGCTGTGGTTTATGTTCCTGGCGCTCTCAACCGCGTTGCAGGTTGTGCATGCCCTGACGGAGCCGCAGTATTTCCTGCAACCGCGCCAGCTGTTCCCGGTGTGGCCGCAGTGGCGTCCGGAGCTTGCGATCGCGCTGTTCGCGTCGACCATGGTGCTGCTGTTCCTGCCTAAGCTGCTCAGTATCATTCTGATCTGGTGCAAAGGTTCGAAGGAGTACGGTGGTTTCTGCCGCGTGACCCTTTCACTGCTGCTGGAAGTGCTGTTCTCGGTCCTGCTGGCGCCGGTGCGTATGCTGTTCCATACGGTGTTTGTGGTGAGCGCGTTCCTGGGATGGGAAGTGGTGTGGAATTCACCGCAGCGTGACGATGACTCTACGCCGTGGAGTGAAGCCTTTATGCGCCACGGCTCTCAGCTGCTGCTGGGCCTGGTGTGGGCCGTTGGTATGGCCTGGCTGGATCTGCGTTTCCTGTTCTGGCTTGCGCCGATTGTGTTCTCGCTGATCCTGTCGCCGTTTGTATCGGTGATCTCCAGCCGTTCCACGGTGGGCCTGCGTACCAAACGCTGGAAGCTGTTCCTGATCCCGGAAGAGTATTCTCCGCCGCAGGTGCTGGTGGATACCGATACCTATCTGGAGCAGAACCGCAAACGCACGCTGGATGATGGCTTTATGCACGCCGTGTTTAACCCGTCATTCAACGCGCTGGCAACCGCGATGGCGACGGCGCGTCACCGCGCCAGCCAGGTGCTGGAGATCGCCCGCGATCGCCACGTTGAGCAGGCGCTGAACGAGACGCCAGAAAAGCTTAACCGCGACCGTCGTCTGGTGTTGTTGAGCGATCCGGTGACGATGGCACGGCTTCACTACCGCGTGTGGTCCTCTCCGGAGAGATACTCTTCGTGGGTGAACTACTACAAGGACGTGAAGCTCAATCCGCTGGCCCTGAAGGCGAAGTAAGTTGTTAAGTAGGGCGGGTAAGCGAAGCGCCACCCGCCAAATAAAATACCGGCTTAATCGCCGGTATTTTTTTAGAGGTCAGAAATGAAAGTAATCATTGTCGTCATGATGGCATGCCTGCTCAGCGGTTGCGGCAGCATTATCAGCCGCACCATCCCCGGGCAGGGCCACGGGAATCAGTACTACCCCGGCGTACAGTGGGATGTCCGTGATTCCGCATGGCGCTATCTCACCGTGCTCGATCTGCCGTTTTCTCTGATTTTCGACACGCTACTGCTGCCCATCGATGCCAGCCACGGCCCCTACGAGTAGCGGTGACTTATCGCTCGTCCCATTCGTCCGCTGCGGCCTGACCCTCTTCGGTATCCAGCGGCGGTTCGAGCTGAAACTCACCTTCGTCCCATTCGTGCAGCGTATTTTCTTCCAGCCACTCCTGACGTAACTCAATTTCGTCATAGTCGCCGTCGAATACCGCCTGTGCACCTTCACCACTGAGTATCGGCAGACATTCACCGTCTTCACCTTCATCAGCAAAGAATTCGGCCTGCCACATAATATCGCCGTCCTGTAGGACGTATTTTTGGATATTGAGTTGTTGCACGTCAGCATCTTCTTCCTCAATGCCGGGATTATCGGCGAGGAACTCTTCGCGAGCGGCATCAATTGCTTCTTCCAGCGTGGCGTACATGGTCATTGGTGTCTCCCTGTTTTTCGTGAAGGTATTCAGGGAAAGAATAGCTGATTATGTGATTTTGCAAGTATGAATGCGAAAATTAGCCGTCACGATGTTGTCTTATTCGCGCCGGGCGTAGCGCCCGGGATAAGCTGAGCCACGAATAAACGGCGTTGAACAGCACGACGCCTGCCGTCACGATAAAGACCGCCCGGAAACCGAAGCTGGCCGAAATCCCCGCGCCGACCAGCGGTCCGGTGACGTTACCCAGATCGCGAAACGACTGGTTATAGCTGAAAATACGACCGGCTATCTGGTTGGTGGAGTTATAGACCAGCAGCGTCTGTACAGCCGGGAGTAGCGCACCATCCGCAGCCCCCAGCAGGAAGCGCAGGACGCCGAGCTGCCACGGAGACTGCACCAACGCCATGGGGATCAGCAGCAGGACGGAGACGATCAGGGCGCAGATCAGGATCTTTTCCGGGCCGATACGGTCTCCCAGCTTGCCGAGCCTCGGCGCGCTCAGTAGCGCCGCCACGCCGGGAACAGAGGCGATTAGGCCGCTGATAAAGGCGATATTGCTGACGTTTCCCGCCAGGTCGCGTACGTAGAGCGTCAGTATAGGCGCGATTGAACCGGTGGCCACCTGGATAATCATGGTGGTTACAAACAGGCTCAGCACCAGCTTTGGGTTTTTCAGCGAGGCCAGCACATCCCGGGCGTGCAGCATCTCTTTTTTGGCCACGGGCGTGAAATTCTCGCGGATACAGATAAGCGTCACCAGGAAGCAGAGGAACAGCACGCTGGCGGTAATGAAGAATACCGGCCGCAGTCCGTAGTGGTCGGCCAGCAGCCCGCCCGCCAGTGGGCCCAGCAGTGCGCCGCTTACGCCGCCAGTGGATAGCGTGCCCAACGCCCAGCCGCTTTTCTGGCGCGGGATTTGGGTGGCGATCAGGGCGTTGGCGTTAGGGATAAATCCCCCGAGCAGGCCCAGAAGCGCGCGTAGTATCAGGAACTGCCAGACATTCTGCGCCACCCCCATCAGCAGCATAATGATCGCCATGCCGAGCGCGGAGCGCAGCAGCATAATTTTGCGGCCTTTGCGATCCGCCAGCCCACCCCAGAAAGGCGACGCAATGGCGGAGAACAGGAACGTAATGCTGAACACCAGGCCGGACCACATATTCAGGGCGCTATGTCCGGTGACGCCGAGCTGTTCAACGTAGAGGGGCAGGAAGGGCATCACCAGGCTAAAGGCGGCGCCAGTAAGAAAACAACCCAGCCACGCAACCGTCAGGTTACGTTTCCAGTTTATGGGAGCATCTGTGGGGGACATAACTATCCGCATAATGAGGTGCAGGGCACCGTGAACAGTGAGGTAATAAGCCTGCTAATTATGCGCCCGGGGTATGATTGCCGCAATGACGGGGAGCTTTTAAAGCTAAAACAACATGCGGCCCGGAAGGCCGCACGCAGGTTAATACCGGGAAGGGACGCCCTGAGGCCGGGTTTTAAAGCGGCGATGCAGCCACATGTACTGCTCCGGCGCGAGCATAATGCATTTCTCGACAACGCCGTTCATCCAGCGGGCGGTGGTTTCTGCATCAATCAGCGGTGGCGCGAGTTCCGGCTCCAGCATGATGAGCTGATAGCCTGAACCGTCTGGTTTACGGCGCGGCACAAACGGCACGATAGCCGCTTTGGACATCCGCGCCAGCATCCAGGTCCCGGTGGTCGTCGCTGCATCTTCCACCGCAAAGAACGGGACAAACACGCTGGATTGCGGGCCATAGTCATGATCCGGGGCATACCAGACCACTTCACCTGCTTTCAGGGCGCGGATCATCCCTTTCAGGTCTTTGCGATCGATCATGCTTTTATTGGAGCGCATGCGTCCGTTGGTCTGGATCAAATCGATCACCGGATTATCGTTAGGACGATAAACGCCTATACCCGGCGCCTGCATGCCGAACATGCGCGCGCCAATTTCGAGCGTCAGGAAATGAACGCCAATCAGCAGGACGCCAGTCTGGTTGGCCTGAAGAGTATGCACCGGCTCCATGCCGGTCCCGGCCACTTCCGTCCAGCGCGCCATGCGTTTATCCGACCAGAACCAGGCCATACCGGTCTCCATCAGCCCCATGCCGACAGATTCGAAGTTTTTAATCACCATGTCGTGGCGCTCAGATTCACTCATCTGAGGAAAACAAAGCTCAAGGTTACGATACGCGATCCTGGCGCGACGCTTCATAAACTGCTGAGCAATGCGGCCCAGTCCTTTACCCATGCGGAAAATGACGGGATAAGGCAGCTGTACAATTAGCCACAACAAGCCAATGCCTGACCATGTTAACCAATAGCGGGGATGCAAAAGCGCGGCAGTAAATTTCGGTAACTGGGTCATGTCTGTCCTGTGTTCTAACGTCCTGAAAGGATATTGTCTCATTTTTTAAGGCATAGCCAAAATGTCTGTCATCGAAACATGAAAGAATATGCAAATGTTAAGTCTGATTAATCAGGTTGACTGAAATGTAGCGTAAATTGTGTGGATGTAAATTGTCTTTGTTTGCTATATCATGCCGACCGATTTTTATTTCTCAACGATTGCAGGACTTGTACACCATGCCAGTGTTACACAACCGCGTTTCGAATGAGATGTTGAAAGCGCGTATGTTGGCCGAAACCGAACCGCGCACAACGATCTCTTTCTATAAGTATTTCACCATCGATGATCCCCAGGCGACCCGCGATGCGCTTTACCAGGCTTTTACCGCCCTGAACGTGTTTGGTCGCGTCTATCTGGCGCGTGAGGGGATTAACGCGCAGATCAGCGTGCCGGAAAGCAAGGTCAGCGCCTTCCGCGACCTCCTTTACGGGTTTGATCCGGCGCTTAACGGCTTACGCCTGAACATTGCGCTGGATGATGACGGTAAATCATTCTGGGTGCTGCGCATGAAGGTGCGCGAGCGTATTGTGGCGGATGGCATTGACGATCCGAGCTTCAATGCCGCTAATGTGGGGGAGTACCTGAAGGCCGCTGAAGTGAACGCGATGCTCGACGATCCGGATGCGGTGTTCATTGATATGCGTAACCACTACGAATATGAAGTGGGGCACTTCGAGAATGCGATGGAAATTCCTGCCGACACCTTCCGCGAGCAACTGCCAAAAGCCGTTGAGATGATGCAGGAGCATAAAGACAAAAAGATCGTTATGTACTGCACCGGGGGGATCCGCTGTGAAAAAGCCAGCGCCTGGATGAAGCACAACGGGTTTAATAAAGTCTGGCACATTGAGGGTGGGATCATTGAGTATGCCCGTCGCGCCCGTGAGCAGGGTTTACCGGTGCGTTTTATCGGTAAGAACTTTGTGTTTGACGAGCGTATGGGCGAGCGAATTTCAGAGGACGTGATCGCGCACTGCCACCAGTGCGGTACGCCGTGCGATACGCATACCAACTGCAAAAACGACGGATGTCATCTGCTGTTTATTCAGTGCCCTGCATGTGCCGAGAAGTTTAATGGCTGCTGTAGCGAGCTGTGCAGTGAAGAGAGTATCTTGCCTGAAGAAGAGCAACGTCGTCGCCGTGCCGGACGCGAGAACGGGAATAAGATCTTTAATAAATCCCGGGGCCGACTGAATACCAAACTGGGTATTCCGGACCCGGAGTAAAACACTGCCCGGCGGCGCGAAAGCCTGCCGGGCCTGTTTATGACTTCTGCTGAACGCCTTCCACCGAAATAATCAACTCAACATCCTGCGATGCCGGGCCTAAATCCGTGGTGATATTAAAATCTTTCAGATGAATTTTGCCTGCGGCTTCAAAGCCAGCACGTTTGCCACCCCACGGATCGTCGCCCTGTCCAATTAATTTGGCATCCAGTGTGACCGGTTTTGTTACGCCGTTCAGCGTCAGATTACCGGTAATAGCGAGCTTATCACCGTCTTTCTTCACCTCTGTCGACGCGAAAGTAGCTTGCGGGAATTTGCCCACGTTCAGAAATTCAGCGCTGCGCAGATGTTTATCACGCTCGGCGTGATTAGTGTCGACGCTGTTGGTATTAATGGTGACGTTCACTTTATCGGCAGCAGGGTTTTTCTCGTCGAAAGTAAATGTGCCATCGAAATCATTGAATGTGCCATATAACCAGCTGTAACCCAGATGCTGAATACGGAAATTGACAAAGGCATGCTGGCCCTCCTTATCAATTTTATAGTCAGCGGCAATGGCCGAACCGGTGGTAAATAGCAGCGAACCTAATGCGATACCCAACAGGCGTTTTTTCATTTTATGCTCCAGAGTCAACTGACGAACGGCCAAGCATGCGCTTCAGCGTATCGTCTTTATCAATAAAGTGATGTTTCAGGGCCGCAAGGCCATGCAGGACAGACAGGATCACCACGCTCCATGCCAGCCACAGATGAACCACACCTGCGGTGTCAGCCTGTGAACCGGCGTCAGCCAGCGTGGCTGGGACGTCAAAAAGCCCAAACACGCTGATCGGTTTACCGTCTGCGGTCGAAATAAGATAGCCGCTGATCAGAATGGCAAACAGCAGGGCATAGAGTGCGATATGTGCGCCAACAGCGCTTATGCGGGTAAGTCGGCCATGGCTTTTGGGTGCTGGAGGGGGCGGAGAGATATGTCGCCAGATCACGCGAAAAACCAGACCCATCATCAGCAGAACACCAATGCTTTTGTGCAATTCGGGGGCCTGATGATACCAACCGTCATAATAGCTTAATGTCACCATCCAGAGGCCGAGACCAAACATGGCATAGACGGCAAGTGCAAATAGCCAGTGTAAACACATGGATATTATTCCGTAGCGACGGGAGGAGTTACGCCATTGCATATGAATTTCCGTTCTCAAATGACTGAGCAATAAAAATGGACGGGTTAAATAAATAATGCAACTGAAAAAAATGAATAATGTTTTTTATTTAATTTATTTCAGCGAATTTGAATGTGTTTCCGCAATGTATTTCAATCGCTTCGTTCAATAAATTTGAGGTGACGTTTTTTAAAAAATTTAAGTTAAATAAATTTAAAGGAGTGTCAATAAACGTCAGCGAGAATTTTCAGAAGAATACAATATAGATAACGTCAATGATCGCCAGCAGCGACCAAAGAACAATGTAGAGCATAAAATGCTCGCGGATGTTATTGATAAGGTAATTCACCAGTCTGCGCATCATGCCTCTATCGCTAAACAGGCCCCGGTTATTCGGAGCCTGTAGAGGTATTATCGGTTAAAGCGCGAGAGCGCGAAGGGCTTGAGATCAAACGAAGGCGCGATCCCCTGCGCAAACTGGGCGGCGATTTCACCTAACACAGAGGCAAATTTAAACCCGTGACCGCTGAGTCCGGTTACGAGCAGGGTGTTATCGTGTCCCGGAAGGGTGTCGATGATAAAATCTTCATCCGGGGTGTTGTCGTAGGTGCACGCTGCGCCGTAAAGCAACCCGCCTACGCCCGGCAGGATATTACGCAGGAACGTGAAGGCTTCGGAACCATCCTGCGGATAAGCACCGTAAGGCTTGCGTTCTTCCGCAGAGGAAATTACCTGTCCGCCGTTATGTTTGCCAATCTTGAGCGCGTCTTTTTCCGAGGGGAAACCGTAGAACTGGTCGCCATTGGGTAACTCGCCTGTAAACGCCGGGAATTTGTTCTGGCTGCTGTAACGCCCGTCAGACTGGAACCAGGAGAAGACTTTTCGCACCGGCTGGATGGGTAGGTCCGGCAGCAGTTTCGTCACCCACGTTCCCGCACTCACCAGCAGACGCGTGGCGGTATATTCACCTTCAGAGGTGGTGACGGTTGAACCCTCTGCATGGTGGGTGATGCCCGTGACCGGACAGTTGAACAACTGCGCGCAGCCCGCTTTGGCGGCGAGATCAATCCAGGTCTTAATGGCCGTTTCGCTGTGCAGTACCCCGGAATTGGCTTCAAACAATCCAATGTAGTCTTCAGGAACAGAAATTTCCGGCCAGCGCGCCATGATGCCGTTTGCATCCAGACGCTCGACGTCCAGGCGGTAGGCTTTCGCGCTCTCCTCGACGGTCGCCAGAAACGTGGAGCTGGCTGGCCCCAGGTTAACGACCCCGGTGCGCTCAAAAATGCGATCTACGGTGAGGGCGGCCAGCTCATCCCACAGCGTCTGAGCCCGAAGCACCAGCGGTACATAACGTTCACCTTCACCGTAAGCGTGACGGATCAGACGGGTATCGCCGTGATGGCTTCCTTCAGAGTGGGGGGGAAGGTGGGCGTCAATCATCAGCACTTTCAGACCCGCCTGCGTGGCGTAATAACCGGCGGCAGATCCTACGGAGCCGCTTCCGATAATGATTAAATCGTATTTCATAGGCTTCTCTTTACTAACGCTTTGTTAGCAGAGTAATTAACTAAGTGGGCTTATACAAGAGCGAAATAAATAAGGCACCGCGAGGGTGCCTGTTGAGTGAAAAGGGGCATAAGGTCAATGCCGTTTATACTCATTTTCCTGATAGTCGCCAGATTCTATTTTTGCGATGCCTGCTTCTAAAATAGAGATAAACTGACGGGCGACGTCTGTTGTAAGCCACAGCGTCTGTCCAACTTCCGCTTCATCACGGTTTTGCTGATTTGGGGTCTGGTAGTGCAAACGCAGCATCAGCGCATCGTAGCTGTCTACGGTGCTGATATCCCAGCCAACAAGCGGATGGGTCTGGATGACTTCACTATTCTTTTCCATTATAACCCCCTTAATGCGTGTTAGAAGACAACGACTTTGAGGTTCAATGCATGTTTTTCTGAAAGCAATTTCAGTATATCAATTAATAAGGGTTCAGAAGGAAAAAATAAACGGGTAGCAACACATTTTTATGCTTTTTAGGATTGTTCGAACAATAAAACGCCATCTTGTTCACGATTTTCTAAGAAGATGCTGAAATATTTTGAACTTTCAGGAGACGAAACGAAAAAAAGCCGGGGCGACCCGGCAAAAAAACACAATGAGGGAGCAAATTTTAATCAGTGATGAACCAGTCGTCGGCGCTTTCCCATGTTTCCTGCAAAATTTCGCTGATGCGTTCTTTGTCTTCTTTCGCGCCGCCGATGACGGAAAGATGGTTTGCTGTCGCATAACGTACCGTTACGGCACCATCGTTTTCAGGAAAAGTGCTGTTAATACGTCGGGATAGTTCACCCGCCAGAGCGTCGAGTGCGCCAGCAGGCAGGACGGTGGATTTGGCTATGGTGACTTCGATACGCATAAATGCCCCCTGTGTAATATACTGTTTATTTATACAGTTATATTGTCGGTTTGACAACAGGGGGCGCGATTTTTTTAGCGTTTTACCGTCCAGTTTACGGTTTCACCGGCCAGGAAGGGGATCAGCGTATCGTCGGTGAGCGCAATCGACGCTTCAACCTGGCTTTCTTTGCGCTCCAGCTCAATGAACGTGTCATTAACCGGCAGACCGTAGAAACGCGGGCCGTTAAGGGAGCAGAAGGCTTCGAAATGGTCTAACGCATTCATCTCTTCAAACACGGTTGCGTAACTTGCCAGGGCGGTCGGGGCGTTAAAACAGCCTGCACAGCCGCAGCTCGCCTCTTTACGGTGACGGGCATGCGGGGCGGAATCCGTGCCGAGGAACGCGCGCGGGAAGCCGCTGGCGACCAGCTCACGTAGCGCCTGCTGGTGGATGTTGCGCTTGAGGATCGGCAGACAATACAGATGTGGGCGAACGCCGCCCACCAGCATGTGGTTACGGTTAAACATCAGGTGCTGCGGGGTGATGGTGGCGGCAATCAGCTCGTTTCCATCCCGGACATACTCTGCGGCATCTTTAGTCGTAATGTGTTCAAACACCACTTTCAGCCCCGGAAGACGCTGGCGCAGCGGCTCCATGACCGTTTCGATAAAACGTGCTTCGCGATCGAAAATATCAATGTCAGCGTGGGTCACTTCCCCGTGCACCAGCAGCGGCATGCCCAGTTTTTGCATACGCTCCAGAACAGGCATGATGGCATCAATACTGGTCACCCCATGGCTGGAGTTAGTGGTGGCATTCGCCGGGTAGAGCTTCGCGGCGGTGAATACACCTTCGTTAAACCCGCGCTCAACTTCATTCGGATCCAGCGAGTCCGTCAGGTAGCAGGTCATCAATGGGGTAAAATCGTGTCCGGCCGGAACGGCGTCAAGGATACGCTGGCGATAGGCAATCGCGGCCTCGACGGTAGTGACTGGCGGAACCAGGTTAGGCATAACAATCGCACGGCCATAAATTTCGCTGGTATACGGCACGACGGTTTTCAGCATGTCGCCATCACGAAGATGGATATGCCAGTCGTCTGGGCGGCGGATTTTGAGAACCTGGGATTGTACAGTCATGGAAGCTCCGGCTTGAAAGAGATCAGTCATAAGAGGGCTGTTTTTGCCGGACACAAATCATAAGCGGAAACGTTTTCGTTTGCACACTATTCCGTTAAAAAAAACGGGCGCCTGAGCGCCCGGAGTGTTTAGTCGGTGAAAGGGATGATGATTTCACCCGGTTTCACCTCTATCCCTTTGGCATATTTTTTCGCCAGAGATTCGCCTTTGCTCTTGTCTTCGCTCAGAACATAGGCAGGCTGTTGGTTAAAGTAGTTCTGCAACGACTGGTTGAGATACGGCATCAGCGTTTGCAGCACCGGTTTCATTTTTTCCGGCGTCACAACCGCATCGACGATTTCCATCTCTTGCAGGAAAATTGCCCCTTTCTCTTTATTAAAGACCGGCAGCGCCTTGAGCTTCAGCTTGATATCCGCTTTCTGATTGCCGAAGAGCGAGGTCATATCGAGGCTGGCATCGCCGGAAAGGGTGACTTTGTTAGGCTCCTCGCGCCCAATCTGGCTGGCGAGATTCGTCAGGACGATATGCGCATCCGCAAGGCCGGGCACGCCGATATCTTTTGAAAAGTTATTATGTTTTTCCAGCGCCTGATTAATTTCCTGCTCACTGACGGTGTACTGCGTAAGCTGGTTACATCCCACCAGCAGACCACTGACAATTAACGCAGCGGCAATAACGATCTTTTTCATGGCGTTCCTCAACATAAAATCGGCGCATCTGTCCTGATACGCCAGTATGTCAGGGTGATCCAACAGAAACCAGCAGAAAAAACTGATAGTGAAAGAGGGTCAGGCGCCAGGCTCCAGCATCCCGCGGGTGCTGCGTTTATCACTGAACTGCCACCAGAGGGCAATCAGCGTCATAAAGCCGACCATGCCGAGCATGACCCACGGCAGCTCCGGCTGATGGAGCGCTTTTCCGGCATCAAACAGCCAGCCGCCACCGGTGTAACCCAGTGCGCCGCCAAGCGCCAGCCCGAGACGGCTGAAGCCCATGTAGCTGCCGCGGGCCCGGGCGTCGGCAAGTGACGCGCTCAGCGTTTCACGGGCTGGCTCGGCAATGATTGAGCCAATATAGAAGGTGCAGATGAGCATAAACAGTTGCTGAAGCGAACTCACCAGGCCGATGGGCATCATGCTCAGCGTCATCAGCAACAGCCCGGCCATCAGACGGTGCTCAAGCCGGAAACGGCGCTCGCTCCAGCGGGCAATCGGATAGAGCAGCGTCAGAGAGAGGCTGGCCTCAATGGCATACATCCATTTCACCGCTGCCGGCGTGCCGGCAATATCGTTAACCATAATGGGCAGCATCAGCATGACCTGCACGGCGAGCATGTAGTAGCCGGTCAGGGTTAACACATAGGTGACGAAGCGTTTATCGCTCAGCACGCGGTCAAGCCCTTCCCGCACAGGCGCCTTCACCGTCGACAGCTTCCACGCGGGCAGAAACAGACCGTTAAACAGCGCGCAGAGAATAAACAACACCGCGCCGGTGGCGCAGACCAGGCGGAAATCGTATTGCAGCAGCCAGCTTCCCAGCAGGGCGCCCACCACCGCGCCAGCGCTGTCCTGCATCATCAAAATCGAAAAGAAGCGCCCCCGGTGTTGCGGACGGATAAGCTTAACCACCAGCGCGGTACGCGGTGGGTCGAAAAGGGTGCCGCCAATCCCGGAAAGGAAACAGGAGAACCACAGCAGCCAGGGTTCATGAGCGATTGCCATGGTGGCGAATCCCGCCGCACGTAACAGCATGCCGGTGACGATCATCGGTTTCGCGCCGAAGCGGTCGGCTATTGCGCCGCCAAACACGCCCAGACCCTGTTGTACAAACTGGCGTAGACCCAGCGCGATCCCGACCATCAATGCCGCCCAGCCCATTTGATCGACAAAACGAATCGATATAAGCGGAAAAACGACAAAAAAGCCGAGCACGACCAGCATGTTATCGACGAGCAGGAAATATTTACCCAGGCTCCTGGCCTGTGATACGCGGGACATTTTCCCTCCAGGGAAAATAAAAGGTGAGCACGCTAACATTCTGCGGTGTCGCCGGGCTTTTTCCCATACCCGCTGGCGACAATATTTTTTTATCAAAAAGGTGCTTTGATAGAGAGTTCTCATCGAAAAATGTGAAAAGCGATCAAAATGGTATGTCACTGTTTTCACAGAAGGCACAGGCGCAGGTATAGTAAAGCTAACAGGCAGAGCAGAAGCGACGGGAAGGAGTGGTAACGATGTTTGGCTATCGCAGTAATGTGCCAAAAGTGCGTCTGACGACGGACAGGCTGGTCGTTCGTCTGGTGCATGAGCGTGATGCCTGGCGTCTGGCGGATTATTACGCCGAGAATCGCCAGTTTTTAAAACCCTGGGAACCCGTTCGGGACGAGAGCCACTGCTACCCCTCTGGCTGGCAGGCGCGCCTCAGTATGATTGCGGAATTTCATAAACAGGGAAGTGCGTTTTATTTCGCGCTTCTCGATCCGGAAGAGAAAGAGATCGTTGGCATTGCCAATTTTTCAAACGTGGTACGCGGGTCGTTTCACGCCTGTTACCTCGGGTATTCCATCGGTCAGAAATGGCAGGGGCAGGGGCTCATGTTTGAGGCGCTGACGGCGGCGATTCGCTACATGCAGCGCACGCAACATATCCATCGCATTATGGCCAACTACATGCCGCACAATAAGCGCAGCGGCGATCTGCTGGCCCGCCTGGGGTTTGAGAAAGAGGGCTATGCCAAAGATTATCTGCTGATTGACGGCGAGTGGCGGGACCATGTGCTCACCGCGCTCACCACCCAGGAGTGGACCGCGGGTCGTTAAGGAGAAAAAATGAAATATCAGTTAAATGGCGCCGAAGCGCGCGTGGTCGGCTGCCTTCTGGAAAAGCAGGTCACCACGCCGGAACAGTATCCTCTGTCCGTGAATGCCGTCACGATGGCCTGCAACCAGAAGACGAACCGTGAGCCGGTGATGAACCTTGGCGAGCACGAGGTGCAGGATATCCTTGATGAGCTGGTGAAGCGCCACTACCTGCGCACCGTCAGCGGCTTCGGTAATCGCGTCACTAAATATGAACAGCGCTTTTGTAATTCCGAATTTGGCGATTTAAAACTCAGTGCCGCGGAAGTGGCAGTGATCACCACGCTGCTGCTGCGCGGGGCGCAGACGCCGGGTGAACTGCGCACGCGCGCCTCCCGCATGCATGAGTTTCAGGATATGCAGGACGTTGAACAGACGCTGGAGCGATTAGCCTCACGCGAGGACGGTCCTTACGTGGTGCGTCTGCCACGCGAGCCGGGCAAGCGTGAAAGCCGCTACATGCACCTTTTTAGCGGCGACGTTGAGCCCTCTGCGCTGGCCGTAGAATCCGACACGCCAGCATCAAACGACAGCCTGAACGCGCGCGTGGCGGCCCTGGAAGACGAGGTTGCCGGGCTGAAGCAGCGTCTGGATGCGTTACTCGCACATCTGGGAGATTAATCGTGACAACATTACGCATTGGTGTTGTGGGGCTGGGAGGGATCGCGCAAAAAGCCTGGCTGCCCGTTTTAGGCGCCGCGTCCGACTGGACGCTGCAAGGGGCGTGGTCGCCCACCCGCGAGAAAGCAGAGCGCATCTGCAAAACCTGGCGCATCCCTTATGCCGGTTCGCTACAGGATTTAGCCCGTGAATGTGATGCGGTATTTGTGCATACCTCAACCGCGACGCACTACCAGGTGGTGAGCGAGTTGCTGAACGCAGGCGTTCACGTCTGCGTGGATAAACCCCTGGCGGAAAATGTACAGGATGCTGAACGACTGATTGAGCTGGCCGCGCGTAAAAAGCTGACGCTGATGGTCGGCTTCAACCGCCGTTTTGCGCCGCTCTATCAGCAGCTTAAAGCGCAGTCCGGCTCGTTCGCCTCTCTGCGTATGGATAAGCACCGTACCGACAGCGTGGGGCCTAACGATCTGCGCTTCACGCTGCTGGATGATTATCTCCACGTCGTGGATACGGCCCTGTGGCTGAGTAACGGAAAAGCCCAACTGCAAAGCGGCACGCTGCTGACCAACGAGCAGGGTGAGATGGTTTACGCCGAACATCATTTTGCCGTTGAGCATTTGCAGGTGACGACCAGCATGCATCGTCGGGCGGGCAGCCAGCGCGAGTCCGTGCAGGCCGTTACGGATGGCGCGCTGTATGACGTCACCGATATGCGAGAGTGGCGGGAAGAGAAGGGCAATGGCGTGGTCGCGTTACCGGTTCCCGGCTGGCAAAGCACCCTGGAGCAGCGTGGCTTTGTGGGCTGCGCGCGTCACTTCATCACCTGCGTGCAGAATCAGACGGTTCCTGAAACGTCCGGGGAGCAGGCTATTCTGGCGCAGCGCATTGTGGAACGACTCTGGCGCGAAGCCATGTCGGAATAACGCGTTGTAACATCTGCCCATAGTAATTCGTTGAAATCCGGTTAGACTAAGCGCCGCTTGTTGGCTTTGCCGGGTGGCGCTAACGCTTGCCCGTCCTGGAAATCCGTAGGGTTGTGGAACTTCACGTTAATGAACTTATTAAAATCGCTGGCGGCCGTCAGCTCGATGACCATGTTTTCCCGCGTGCTTGGCTTTGCGCGCGACGCCATTGTGGCAAGGGTCTTTGGCGCCGGGATGGCGACTGACGCCTTTTTCGTCGCCTTTAAGCTGCCGAACCTGCTGCGCCGTATTTTTGCCGAAGGGGCCTTTTCACAGGCATTTGTTCCGATCCTCGCAGAATATAAAAGCAAACAGGGCGAAGATGCCACCCGCGTCTTTGTGGCCTACGTTTCCGGATTACTGACGCTGGCGCTGGCGATCGTGACCGTCCTGGGGATGCTGGCAGCGCCCTGGGTGATCATGGTGACGGCGCCGGGTTTTGCTGACACAGCGGATAAATTTACCCTGACCACCCAACTGCTGCGTATAACCTTCCCCTATATTCTGCTGATTTCGCTGGCGTCGCTGGTGGGTGCCATCCTGAATACCTGGAACCGCTTCTCCGTTCCGGCCTTTGCCCCCACGTTCCTCAACGTCAGCATGATTGGCTTTGCGCTGTTCGCCGCGCCGCATTTTAACCCACCGGTGCTGGCGCTGGCCTGGGCCGTGACCGTCGGCGGCGTGTTACAGCTTGCTTACCAGCTTCCGCACCTGAAAAAAATCGGCATGCTGGTTCTGCCGCGCATTAATTTCAAAGATGCGGGCGCAATGCGCGTTATCAAACAGATGGGACCGGCGATACTCGGCGTGTCCGTTAGCCAGATCTCGCTGATCATCAATACCATCTTCGCCTCTTTCCTGGTGTCGGGCTCGGTGTCCTGGATGTACTACGCCGATCGTCTGATGGAGTTTCCATCCGGGGTGCTGGGCGTGGCGCTGGGGACTATTCTGCTGCCGTCGCTGTCGAAAAGTTTCGCCAGCGGCAACCACGATGAATACTGCCGCCTGATGGACTGGGGCCTGCGTCTCTGTTTTCTGCTGGCGCTGCCAAGCGCGGTGGCGCTGGGGATCCTGGCAAAACCGCTGACGGTTTCATTGTTCCAGTATGGAAAATTCACCGCCTTTGATGCCGCCATGACCCAGCGTGCGCTCGTAGCCTACTCGGTGGGGCTGATGGGGCTGATTGTCGTGAAGGTGCTTGCGCCCGGTTTCTATTCACGTCAGGACATCAAAACGCCGGTTAAGATTGCCATTGTGACGCTGATCATGACGCAGCTGATGAACCTGGCGTTTATTGGACCGCTGAAACACGCGGGGCTGTCATTGTCGATTGGTCTGGCGGCCTGTCTGAACGCCGGGCTGCTGTACTGGCAGCTGCGCAAGCAGGATATCTTCACACCGCAGCCGGGCTGGGCAAGCTTCCTGCTGCGTCTGGCGATTGCGGTAGTGGTGATGGCGGCCGCGCTGGTTGGCATGTTGTATGTCATGCCTGAGTGGGCGCAGGGCACCATGCCTTACCGCCTGATGCGTCTGATGGCCGTGGTGGTGGTCGGTGTGGTGGCGTACTTTGCCACGCTGGCAGTGCTTGGCTTCAAAGTGAAAGAGTTCACCCGCCGCACGGTATAAACGCCAAAAGGGGAGTTCACCAGAAGGTGCTCCCCGCTTCATGACGTGCCGCTACTGCGTCAAATCGAAATCTTTTTCCCACCCGTGATACGTGCCGTGGCCGTCTGACCATCCGCACCGTACAGCCCCGGCTCTTTATAGGGCTTTAACACTTCAAGCGCCTGCTGATTACGGATAATCTGTCCTTCCAGCAGCCAGCCGTTATGCTGGTTGAGATCGCGAAGATGCTGGGTTTTTTCTGTAATGGTCTGCCAGCGTTCGTTGATCTCATCATTGGCGCTGCGTTTCGCGTCTTGCTCAGCGCGTCGCTGTTTTTCCAGATAATCCAGGGTCGCCAGCAGCGAGCTTTTATCTTCAGTTATGCGTTGCAACGCGCTGCCGTTGATTTGACCAGAAGAGAGGTGGTGCTGTTCTGCATCCATCACCGTTTTCAGGTCGTTCAGGACCACCGTCATCTGATCCAGTATTTCTGACAGTCGACTCATACGGTTAGTTACTCTGGAGGAAACTCTGTGCGTCCTGAATCAGCGCATCAGCGATTTTGCTGGTATCCATTTTCAGTTCGCCGTTACGGATAGCCGTTTTCAGCGCTTCAACACGTTCCATATTGATATCGCTGCTGCCTGGCTGCATCAGCTTCGACTGCGCATCGCTCAGCGTGACGCTGGTGCTGTTAGCCGTCGACGTTTTTTCCAGACGCGTTTTTTGCGGGGCAGCCTCATTCGTTTCGCGAGGTTGTACAGTGCTAACCGGCTTCAGGGCTGATGTACGATCAATGCTCATAGTGTTGTCCTCATCGAGGGTTCGCGGCGTTTGCGCCTGACATCATCATTTGTTGAATATTTATCGGCAGTCGCCGCGAAATCTTTAAAAAGATTACAGGTTAATCAGAATATTCCCATCAGGACCGACCGTGCCGCTGACCACCTGGCCTGAGGACATTCTGACCCGGGCATTTTGCGCCACTGCGGCATTATTCAGCGCTTTTCCTTCACTGTTGATACTAAAGCCTTCGCCATTGGCGACCACCATCACCTGTTGTCCCGCTTTCACCCGCCACGCCTGGCGCAGCATGGATAGCTGTATCGCCTGTCCAGGAGCGACATCGCGCAGGCTGACCGCCTCCTGAGCCTGGTTGATATCCAGCATCGTCCGCGGTGGAAGCTGATCCAGACGGCCTCGCTTCAGCGTTACGCTGTCAGGTTGCAGCAGGCTGCCCCGGGGAATGGGAACGGCGGCGACAACATAATTGCCCGTCGCCTGAACCGCAACCTGTAAGTAGCGCTTTTCATTGGCGCAACGCGCCAGCACGTTCACGTTGCCCCATAAGCGGGTGCTGCCGGTCACGCTAAATGACGGGGCTTCGCAGGAAGGGTAAAGGTTAGGCGGGGTGCGCACGGTCACGCGTACGTCATCGCTGAAACCGGCCAGCTTCTGCGCAAAGAATGCATTGAGCTGGTCCTCTAACCCCTCAGCCTGCACCAGAGGGCTTAAAAGCAGTAGGGTCGCCGCCAGGCCACGTTTAAAAGTCCGCATCGCACGTTCCACCATGTCCAGAATTTAGCAAATTCTACCCGCAGTGGTTTTCCATCAACGCAACAAATAGCGACGCATTTTGCGCTTATTCCGTCGATAGGGGAGACGGGGTGAGATTTAAGCTGTGAACTGAAATTTTCTCATCAGCGGAGGAGACATGCTCGATAAACTCGACGCCGCGTTACGTTTTCAGCAGGAAGCGCTCAATTTACGCGCCCAGCGGCAGGAGATTTTAGCCGCCAATATCGCCAACGCGGATACCCCCGGGTATCAGGCGCGCGATATTGATTTTTCCAGTGAACTCAAAAAAGTGATGGAGCGTGGACGTGCCGAAGGAACGGGTGTCTCACTGGCCCTGACATCCTCACGTCATATTCCCGCTCAGGCGATGACCGCGCCAACGACCGACCTGCTTTACCGTATTCCCGATCAGCCCTCACTTGATGGTAACACCGTCGACATGGACCGGGAGCGCACACAGTTTGCCGATAACAGCCTGCAATACCAGACAGGTCTGACGCTACTCGGCGGGCAAATTAAAGGCATGATGACCGTTCTACAGGGGGGCAATTAGTAAATGGCCTTGCTGAATATTTTTGATATCGCCGGTTCGGCATTAACGGCGCAGTCCAAACGACTGAACGTGGCCGCCAGTAACCTGGCCAACGTCGACAGCGTGACCGGCCCTGACGGGCAACCGTATCGCGCTAAACAGGTTGTCTTCCAGGTTGATGCTGCACCGGGTGCGGCAACGGGCGGCGTAAAAGTGGCGGACGTGGTTGAGAGCCAGGCACCCGACAAGCTGGTTTACGAGCCTGGCAACCCGCTCGCGGATGCCAGCGGCTACGTGAAAATGCCGAACGTGGATGTGGTCGGGGAGATGGTGAACTCCATGTCCGCGTCGCGTAGCTACCAGGCAAACGTCGAAGTGCTTAATACCGTGAAGAGCATGATGCTCAAAACACTCACTCTCGGCCAGTAAAGGAGACACGCATGTCCATCGCCGTAAACGTGAATGACCCGACAAATACCGGCGTCAACAGCACCAGCAGTGCGACCGGTTCCAGCTCTCTCACCGGGAGCAATGCCTCCGATTTACAGAGCAGCTTTCTGACCCTGCTGGTGGCACAACTGAAAAATCAGGACCCGACCAATCCGATGCAGAACAACGAACTGACCACGCAGCTTGCGCAGATCAGTACCGTCAGCGGCATTGAGAAACTGAACACCACGCTCGGCTCGGTCTCCGGTCAAATCGATAACAGCCAGTCCTTGCAGGCCGCCAACCTGATCGGTCACGGGGTGATGATCCCGGGGACCACGATTCTGGCGGGCACCAGCACTACCGATGGCACGTCCACCACCACCACGACGCCGTTTGGCGTTGAGTTGCAGCAGCCGGCCGACAAAGTCACCGCCACAATCAAAGACGCCAGCGGCAACGTGGTGCGCACGATTGAGATTGGCGAGCTTAAAGCGGGCGTTCATACCTTTACCTGGGATGGCAGCCTGACCGACGGCACTAAAGCGCCTAACGGCTCGTATCAGGTTGCGATTAGCGCCAGCAACGGCACCACTCAGCTGGTGGCTCAGCCGCTACAGTTTGCCCTGGTTCAGGGCGTCATCAAGGGTAGCGATGGCAACAAACTGGATTTGGGTACCTCCGGTACCACCACACTCGACGAAGTTCGGCAGATTATCTAAGCCTTCATACTTATCAGGAGTAAGTCATGGCCTTTTCTCAAGCGGTCAGCGGCCTGAATGCTGCGGCCACCAACCTGGACGTCATTGGCAACAACATCGCCAACTCCGCGACCTATGGTTTTAAATCCGGTTCTGCGTCTTTTGCAGATATGTTTGCAGGCTCTAAAGTGGGCCTGGGCGTGAAGGTTGCGGGTATCACCCAAGACTTCACCGACGGGACGACCACCAACACCGGTCGCGGTCTGGACGTCGCCATCAGCCAGAACGGTTTCTTCCGTATGGTGGATGCCAACGGTTCCGTGTTCTACAGCCGCAACGGCCAGTTCAAGCTGGATGAAAACCGTAACCTGGTGAACATGCAGGGGCTTCAGTTAACCGGTTATCCGGTTGCCGGCACGCCGCCTACGGTGCAAACCGGTGCGAATCCGCAGGCGATCTCCATCCCAACGACGCTGATGGCGGCGAAGTCCACCACCACGGCCTCTCAGCAGATCAACCTGAACTCCACCGATACCGCGCCAACCGTCGCCTTCGATCCGTCCAACCCTGACTCTTACAACAAGAAAGGCACCGTGACGGTGTTTGACAGCCAGGGTAATGCGCACAACATGAACCTGTTTTATGTCAAAAACGAGACGCCAGCTAACTCCTGGAAAGTGTATTCGCAGGACGGCAGCGTAGCGGGAGATGCAGCGAAACTGGCAACCACGCTGACCTTTAACGAGAGTGGTGTGCTGACGGGTGGCGATGATATCAAGATCACAACGGGCACCGTTCCGGGCGCGACGCCAGCCACGTTTGACATGAGTTTCGCCAACTCCATGCAGCAAAACACCGGTGCGAACAACATCGTGGCGACGAGCCAGAACGGCTATAAGCCGGGCGATCTGGTGAGCTACCAGATCAACGATGACGGTACCGTTGTCGGTAACTATTCGAACGAACAGACCCAGGTGCTGGGCCAGATCGTGCTGGCAAACTTCGCCAACAACGAAGGCCTGAAATCCGAAGGGGATAACGTCTGGTCTGCCACGCAGTCTTCCGGGGTTGCCCTGCTGGGAACCGCGGGTTCCGGTAACTTCGGCACGCTGACTAACGGTGCGCTGGAAGCCTCCAACGTCGATCTGAGTAAAGAGCTGGTGAACATGATCGTCGCGCAACGTAACTACCAGTCCAACGCGCAGACCATCAAAACCCAGGATCAGATCCTCAACACGCTGGTTAACCTGCGTTAAGCAGCTGACGGGAAAGCGCAATGGATCACGCAATATATACAGCGATGGGCGCAGCAAGCCAGACGCTCAATCAGCAAGCTGTTACCGCCAGCAACCTTGCGAACGCTTCCACGCCAGGTTTTCGTGCGCAGCTCAACGCGCTGCGTGCGGTGCCGGTAGAAGGGCTGTCATTGCCCACGCGTACGCTGGTCACCGCCTCCACGCCGGGCGCCGACATGACGCCAGGTCAGATGGATTACACCGCGCGTCCGCTGGACGTTGCCCTTCAGCAGGACGGCTGGCTGGCGGTGCAAACGGCTGACGGCGGGGAAGGGTATACCCGCAACGGTAATATCCAGGTGAGCGCCACCGGGCAGCTGACGATTCAGGGGCATCCGGTTATGGGCGAAGCCGGTCCGTTGACGGTGCCGGAAGGGTCAGAGCTGACCATTGCGGCAGACGGGACGATCTCGGCGTTAAACCCGGGCGACCCGGCGAACACCGTTGCGCCTGTCGGTCGTCTGAAGCTGGTGAAAGCGGAAGGCAACGAAGTGCAGCGTGGCGATGACGGGATGTTCCGTCTGACCCAGGCGGCGCAGGCCACGCGTGGCGCCACGTTACAGGCCGACCCGACCATCCGCGTGATGTCCGGCGTGCTGGAAGGCAGTAACGTCAAACCGGTGGAAGCCATGACCGACATGATCGCCAGCGCCCGCCGCTTCGAAATGCAGATGAAAATCATCAGCAGCGTCGATGAAAACGCAGGCAAGGCTAACCAACTTCTGGCTATGAGTTAACAGGACTCCCTATGATCAGTTCTTTATGGATCGCGAAAACCGGTCTGGACGCACAGCAAACCAATATGGATGTGATTGCCAACAACCTGGCAAACGTCAGCACCAATGGTTTCAAGCGCCAGCGTGCGGTTTTCGAAGATTTGCTTTATCAAACGATTCGTCAGCCAGGGGCGCAGTCTTCTGAGCAAACCACGCTGCCGTCCGGTCTGCAAATTGGTACCGGCGTGCGCCCGGTCGCCACCGAGCGTCTGCACAGCCAGGGCAACCTGTCCCAGACCAACAACAGTA
Source organism: Enterobacter sp. MGH 33 (assembly GCF_000534535.1). Classification (NCBI taxonomy): domain Bacteria; kingdom Pseudomonadati; phylum Pseudomonadota; class Gammaproteobacteria; order Enterobacterales; family Enterobacteriaceae; genus Enterobacter; species Enterobacter sp. MGH 33. Next base: position 2,074,458 of record NZ_KI973212.1, read on the forward strand.
AAGACGTTGCCATTAAAGGTCAGGGTTTCTTCCAGGTGCAGCTGCCTGACGGGACCTCCGCCTATACCCGCGATGGTTCGTTCCAGGTGGATCAGAACGGCCAGCTGGTGACGGCGGGCGGTTTCCAGGTTCAGCCTGCGATCACCATACCGGCGAACGCGCTGAGTATCACCATTGGTCGTGACGGTATCGTCAGCGTCACTCAGCAAGGTCAGGCCGCGCCGGTCCAGGTTGGACAGCTCAACCTGACCACCTTCATGAACGATACCGGACTGGAAAGCATCGGCGAGAACCTCTACACCGAAACGCAGTCTTCCGGCACGCCAAATGAAAGTACCCCGGGCCTGAACGGGGCGGGGCTGCTGTATCAGGGGTATGTGGAAACCTCGAACGTTAACGTGGCGGAAGAGCTGGTGAATATGATCCAGGTCCAGCGCGCCTATGAAATTAACAGTAAAGCAGTGTCGACGACCGACCAGATGCTGCAAAAACTGACGCAACTCTAAGGTGTAGCCCGGTGCGGTAAACGTCGCACCGGCTCCCTGTTTTCGAAGATGAAGGCAATGCAAAAAAACGCGGCGTTTCGTTATCCGATCCTGACTGTTCTGGCCGTCACCCTCAGCGGGTGTGCCTGGATCCCGTCTAAACCATTGGTACAGGGTGCGACTACCGCCCAACCCGTTCCCGGCCCCGCGCCGGTGGTGAACGGCTCTATTTTCCAGACCGCGCAGCCGATTAACTACGGTTATCAGCCGCTGTTTGAAGACCGTCGTCCGCGTAACGTTGGCGATACGCTGACCATTGTGTTGCAGGAAAACGTCAGTGCGAGTAAGAGCTCGTCGGCGAACGCCAGCCGCGACGGCAAAACCAATTTTGGCTTCGACACCGTGCCGCGCTATCTGCAAGGGCTGTTCGGCAACGCCCGTGCGGATGTGGAAGCCTCCGGCGGCAACACCTTTAACGGTAAAGGTGGTGCGAACGCCAGCAACACCTTCAGCGGAACGCTGACGGTTACGGTTGACCAGGTTCTGGTGAACGGCAACCTGCACGTGGTGGGCGAAAAACAGATCGCCATTAACCAGGGTACGGAATTCATTCGCTTCTCCGGTGTGGTTAACCCTCGCACTATCAGCGGCACCAACACCGTACCGTCCACCCAGGTGGCGGATGCGCGCATTGAGTACGTCGGCAACGGCTACATTAACGAAGCGCAAAATATGGGCTGGCTGCAACGCTTCTTCCTTAACTTATCGCCGATGTAAGCGAGGTGACCTATGTATAAATTTCTCTTCGCCGTGGCGCTGTCGCTGGTCGCTACCGTTGCGCAGGCCGATCGCATACGCGATCTCACCAGCGTGCAGGGCGTGCGCGAAAACTCGCTGATTGGCTACGGCCTGGTGGTGGGGCTGGATGGGACGGGTGACCAGACGACCCAGACGCCGTTCACCACCCAGAGCCTGAACAATATGCTCTCGCAGCTCGGTATTACCGTACCGGCCGGGACCAACATGCAGCTGAAAAACGTGGCGGCCGTGATGGTGACCGCGTCTTATCCGGCCTTTGCGCGTCAGGGGCAGACCATCGACGTGGTTGTCTCGTCGATGGGTAACGCCAAAAGCCTGCGCGGCGGTACGTTGCTGATGACGCCGCTGAAAGGGGTCGACAGCCAGGTGTATGCTCTGGCGCAGGGCAACATTCTGGTTGGCGGAGCAGGCGCGTCGGCGGGCGGCAGCAGCGTGCAGGTGAACCAGCTGAACGGGGGACGTATTACCAACGGCGCGATCATCGAACGTGAGCTGCCGACCCAGTTCGGCACCGGCAACACCATTAACCTGCAACTGAATAACGAAGACTTTACGATGGCGCAGCAGATCGCTGACACCATCAACCGCAGCCGGGGCTACGGCAGCGCCACCGCGCTGGATGCCCGTACCGTGCAGATCCGCACGTCAACCGGCAGCAGCAACCAGGTGCGGTTGCTGGCCGATATCCAGAATATGGAAGTGAACGTGCCGGTGCAGGATGCGAAAGTCATTATCAACTCCCGTACCGGCTCGGTGGTGATGAACCGCGAAGTGACGCTGGACAGCTGCGCCGTGGCGCAGGGCAATCTCTCCGTCACGGTTAACCGCTCGGCCAACGTCAGCCAGCCGGATACCCCGTTTGGTGGCGGTCAGACGGTAGTGACCCCGCAAACGCAGATTGATTTACGACAGAGCGGCGGTTCGTTGCAGAGCGTGCGCTCCAGCGCCAACCTGAACAGCGTGGTGCGTGCTCTGAATGCGCTGGGTGCAACGCCAATGGATCTGATGTCCATTCTGCAATCCATGCAAAGTGCAGGCTGCCTGCGCGCCAGACTGGAAATCATCTAAATGCTGACCGATAGCAAACTGTTGACCAGTGCCGCCTGGGATGCCCAGTCGCTCAACGAGCTGAAAACCAAAGCGGGCAAGGATCCGGCGGCGAATATCCGCCCGGTGGCCCGTCAGGTGGAAGGCATGTTCGTACAAATGATGTTGAAAAGCATGCGTGAAACCCTGCCGAAAGATGGCATGTTCAGCAGCGATTCCACGCGGCTTTACACCAGCATGTACGATCAGCAGATTGCCCAGCAAATGACCGCCGGAAAGGGGCTCGGCCTGGCGGACATGATTGTGAAGCAGACCGCAGCCGCTCAGGGGCTCCCGCCTGAAGAGGCCCCGCCGCAGGTGCCGCTGAAGTTTGATCTGGAAAAGGTGACCAGTTATCAAAATCAGGCGCTGACGCAGATGGTGCGTAAGGCGATGCCGAAGCCGGCAGAAACGCGTGACGAGCCGCTCTCCGGCGACAGCAAAGACTTCCTGGCGCAGCTCTCCCTGCCGGCGCGTCTTGCCAGTGAAGAGAGCGGCGTGCCGCACCATCTGATTCTGGCGCAGGCGGCGCTGGAGTCGGGCTGGGGGCAACGTCAGATCCGCAGGGAGAACGGTGAGCCGAGCTTCAACATCTTTGGCGTGAAGGCCACCTCCAGCTGGAAAGGGCCGACCACCGAGATCACCACCACCGAATATGAGAACGGTGCGGCAGTGAAGGTGAAAGCCAAATTCCGCGTCTACAGCTCGTATCTGGAAGCGTTGTCGGATTATGTCGGGCTGCTGAGCCGGAATCCGCGCTACACCGCCGTGACCCAGGCCGCCACGCCAGAGCAGGGCGCTCAGGCATTGCAGAATGCTGGCTACGCGACCGATCCAAACTATGCGCGCAAGCTGACCAGCATGATCCAGCAGCTGAAATCCATGTCTGAGAAGGTCAGCAAAGCGTATAGCACAGATCTCGAAAATCTGTTCTGAAAGTTCTCAAGTCCCGGTGGAGGTTGCCGATAACCTTCATCAGGACTCGTGTCTGAACGTATAAAAGGAACCCCCATGTCCAGTTTGATTAACAGCGCCATGAGTGGCCTCAGTGCTGCGCAGTCGGCACTCAATACCGTCAGTAATAATATTTCAAGCTACAACGTGGCAGGTTATACCCGCCAGACCACCATTCTGGGGGCATCAAACAGCACCCTGACCGGCGGTGGCTGGGTGGGTAACGGGGTCTATGTCTCCGGTGTTCAGCGTGAATATGATGCGTTTATCACCAACCAGCTGCGCGCGGCGCAGAACCAGAGCAGTGGGCTGACCACGCGCTACCAGCAGATGTCAAAAATTGACGACGTGCTTTCTGATACCACGAACTCGCTTTCTGCCAACCTCCAGGATTTCTTTAAAAGCCTGCAAACGCTGGTGAGTAACGCAGAAGATCCGGCTGCTCGCCAGACGGTACTCGGGAAGGCGGATGGTCTGGTAAACCAGTTTAAAACCAACGATCAATATCTCCGCGATCAGGATGCGCAGGTCAATACGGCGATTTCTACCAGCGTCGATCAGATCAATAACTACGCGAAACAGATTGCCAATCTTAACGATCAGATCTCCCGGCTGACTGGCGTCGGTGCGGGCGCATCCCCGAATGAACTGCTCGATCAGCGCGATCAGCTGGTGAGTGAACTGAACAAGATTGTCGGTGTGGACGTCACCGTACAGGACAGCGGCACCTACAACATCTCTATCGCCAACGGTTACACCCTGGTACAGGGCAGCAACGCCAGCCAGCTGGCGGCGGTGAAATCCAGTGCGGACCCAGCGCGTACAACAATTGCGTATGTGGATACCGCAGCGGGCAACGTGGAGATCTCAGAAAAACAGATCACCACGGGGTCGCTTGGGGGGCTGTTAACGTTCCGTTCTCAGGATCTGGATCAGGCGCGAAACACCCTTAACCAGATGGCGCTGGCGTTTGCGGATGCCATGAATACCCAGCACCAGGCTGGCTTTGATGCCAACGGGGATGCAGGCGGCAAGCTGTTTGATTTTGGCTCGCCGGCAGTGCTGAGTAACGGTAAAAACACCGGAAGCGCGTCCGTTACGGCCACGATGACGGACAGTACAAAGGTCCAGGCGACAAACTATAAAGTCGAGTACAACGGTACTGACTGGACAATCACGCGTCTGTCGGACAACACCAGCTTCACGGCCAAGCCTGACGCCAGCGGTAATCTGTCGTTTGATGGTCTCAACGTTAAGATTAGCGGCTCAGCCGATAATAAAGACAGTTTCATCGTCAAACCGGTGAATGACGTCATTGTGAATATGGACGTAGCGATCAGCGACGAATCCAAACTGGCGATGGCCTCCGCGAAAGGAAGCGGCGAAAGCGACAATACCAATGGCCAGAAGCTGCTGGATTTACAGAGCGCCAAATTGGTGGGAGGGAACAAAACCTTTAACGATGCTTATGCCGCGCTGGTCAGTACGGTGGGCAGCACCACGGCGTCGCTGAAAACCAGCAGCGAAACCAAAGTTAACGTGGTGACGCAGCTGACCAAACAACAGCAGTCAATCTCCGGGGTTAACCTGGATGAAGAGTATGGCAACCTGCAACGCTATCAGCAGTACTATCTGGCGAATGCGCAGGTGCTGCAAACGGCGAGCACGCTGTTTGATGCATTGATCAATATCCGCTAAGGCTGAGGCATAAAAAATGCGTATTAGTACTCAAATGATGTATGAGCAAAGCATGCGCGGCGTGACGAACTCCCAAAGTCTCTGGCTCAGCTACGGCGAGCAGATGTCTACGGGGAAGCGTATCAACCGTCCGTCTGACGATCCGATTGCCGCCTCGCAGGCCGTTGTGCTCTCTCAGGCCCAAACGCAAAACAGCCAGTATGCGCTGGCACGTTCTTTCGCTACGACGAAAGTCTCGCTGGAAGAGAACGTGTTATCGCAAGTGACAACCGCCATCCAGGCTGCTCAGGAAAAGATTGTCAATGCGGGCAACGGTACGTTAAGTGACGATGACCGCGCTTCGCTGGCCACAAACCTGCAAGGTATTCGCGATCAGCTCATGAACCTGGCTAACAGCACGGACGGTAACGGTCGCTATATTTTTTCCGGTTACAAGACCGAAGCGGCGGCTTTCGACCAGGCGACGGGTGATTATAAGGGCGGCGGAACGCCAATCAGCCAGCAGGTTGACTCCGCGCGCACGATGCAAATTAGCCATACGGGCACTGAAGTTTTCGATAGCTTCACCAGCAATGCCAAGCCAGAGCCAGATGGTAGTGCGCCGGAAACGAATTTGTTTAAGATCCTCGACTCCGCAATTGAAGCGTTGAATACGCCGATTGGGGAGGACGAAACGAAAGCCGAGGCGTTTACGGCGGCTATTGATAAAGCCAACCGTGGCCTGAGCAACTCCCTCAACAACGTGCTGACCGTGCGCGCCGACCTCGGCATCAAGCTGGATGAGCTGGGCAAGCTGGACGCTCTGGGTGAAGACCGCGCGCTGGGTCAGACGCAGCAGATGAGTAACCTGGTTGACGTGGACTGGAACTCGGTGATTTCGTCCTACACCATGCAGCAGGCGGCGTTGCAGGCCTCGTATAAAGCCTTTAGCGATATGCAGGGTATGTCTTTGTTCCAGATGAACAAATAAGACTCTGACCTGTTTGACATGTCTTGAAACTGGGCATGTTTTGACTGCCCAACCCGTCCGGGTTGGGCATTTTTTTTACACACTTTCTGCCTGTGCGGACAGCACCCGGGCGCTTTCAATCACTCTGATAGCCAGCGCAATGGCACCACACAGGGTTGCCAGAGCCAGCACGCCAGACCAGCCTGCCAGCGTATAGATATTGCTGCCTAATGCCGAACCCAGCGCCATTCCGATGAAAATGACGGTAAACAGCAGGGCGTTCAGGCGTCCGCGGGCCTGCGGCTCAAGGCTGTAGACCAGGTTCTGGTGGGCCACGAGGCTGGACTGCAAGCCGAGATCGAAACCGACCGCGGAGAGGGCAATCAGGATCAACTGACCGTGTACACCCAGTGCCGGCATCATGAACATCAGGGCAAACGAGAGGGTCACCAGCGCGGCACCCAGCTGGGTCACTTTACCGGCGCCCAGCTTATCTGCCAGACCCCCTGCCAGCGGTGCAGCCAGCGCACCAGCGGCTCCGGCAATACCAAATCCACCCGCTACGGCGCTGCCAAGGTGATACCGTTCCAGCAGCATGACCGCCAGCGTTGACCAGAATGCGCTAAAGGCAATCGACAGAAAACCCTGAGCCAGCGCCGCGCGACGCAGTGCCGGGTAACGACGCCACAGGTGCTCCATGGAACGCATCAGCGCGGGATAGCTCAGCGTGGAGTGAATAGCAAAACGTGGGAGTACGGCCCACATCACCACGCCGACAAAGGCAATGCTTGCAGCAGCCAGCTGATACATCACCCGCCAGCCAAAGGCTTCACCGACCACGCCGCTGACGGTTCTGGAGAGCAAAATCCCCAGCAGCAGGCCGGTCATCACCGTGCCGACCGTTTTTCCCTGTTTACCTTCCGGCGCGAGGATCGCTGCGGCCGGGACAATATCCTGCGCCATGGTGGCGGCCATGCCAATCAGCAGGCTGGTGAGCAGCAGGGAGTGCAGTTGTCCGGTCAGGCTACAACCCAGCAGGAACAGCGCCAGGGCCGCACTTTTTATCAGGATCAGCGTTCTGCGGTCATGACGATCGCCGAGCGGGAGCAGAAACAGGATGCCCAGGGCATAACCCGCCTGGGTGAGCGTCGGGACCATGCCCATGCCTTCGATGCTCAGATGCAGGTCTGAGCCCATCAGCGGCAGCAGAGGCTGGGCATAATAGATGGATGCCACGCTAAAGCCCGCACCGAGCGCCAGCATTAAGATTACCCAGCGGCTTACGGCCCGGGTGGTGGTTGTGTTCATAAGATGTTCCTCATTCGTCGTGTGCGGCTATTTTTTATCAGTACGCCTTGCGACGGTAGCGGGCGCGGTGGTAAAACGCTTATACGTGTGGCGTATGGGTAAAAATGGTATGAAAAGGTCTGAGCGTATAGATCGGGTAGAACTGATGCGAACGTTTGTTCGCATTGTGGAGGCGGGGTCTCTTTCTGCGGCGGCACGTCAGCTGGCAACAACCCAGGCCACGGTGAGCCGACGGTTGCAGTCGCTTGAGACCATGCTGGGAGTACGCCTGATGCTGCGCACAACCCATACGACCCGGCTGACCGATGACGGCGAACGCTGCTATCAGCATGCCCGACGGGTGATTGACAGCTGGCTGGCGCTGGAAGACGAGGTAGGGCAGACGGAAGATGAACCGGTTGGGGTGCTGAGGGTGCGCGCCCCGCACGCGTTTGGCCAGGATCAGCTTCTGAAACCGTTAACCGAATTTTTACAGCGCTATCCCCAGCTTTCTGTTGAGTGGATGCTCAACGATCGCTCGGTTGATTTCCTCGGCGACAACCTTGACTGTGCTATTCGGGTGGGTGTGGAAGTCGATCCGGCAACCGTGTCCGTGCTGCTGGCTGAAGTGCCGCGCTCGGTGGTGGCTTCACCGGAATTACTGGCCCGTTATCCCGCGGTTAAAACGCCGGAAGATTTGCAGCAGCTTCCCTGGATCGCCATCAGCTCTTTTTATCAACGCCATGTGGAGCTTTTCCACGATGCATCATCCGCCCCGGCGCGGGTTACCATTACGCCACGGCTGAGTACAGACAGCCTGTATGTGGCGCGCAATACGGCACTCACCGGGCTTGGCGTGGCGGTGGTATCCAGCTGGACGGTACAGGATGATATTCAGGAAGGAAGACTGGTGCATCTACTGCCAGAGTGGCTGCCGGCAGCGTTACCGGTACATCTGGTTTACCCCTGGTCTCGTTATTATCCGGCGCGCTTGCGGCGTTTTCTGGAGCTGATGCGGCAGATAATGCCGGAGGTCACCGGGATGAGAAAGCCCCTGCAACAGCCATAAAAAAGCCGACCCGAAGGTCGGCTTTCAGTCTTAGCGTGCGTTATTCAACAGGCTGAGGACGGGTCGCTGGCGCAGTAGCCATGTGCGTTGCACTGTGACCACCGGCAGCACCTTTGCCTTCGAAGTTGAATGCCGGACGAACCCAGTCGCTATGGCGTGGCGCTTCAGGTACATACTCAGGTGCCGGGGCGCGAGTCATCGGCGCGGTAGCAACGTGAGCAGGCGCTGGAGCGGCAACGACCTCAACCGGCTCGGATTTCACTTCAGCCTCATTGACCTCTTCGACAACAGGCTCAACCTGAATCTCGACGTCCTGAACAACCTCTTCCGTCACCGTTTCGACGGCAACGTCTGCGGGCTCTTCTGCTGCGGAGACTGGTTCAGCTTCCTCCGCGACTTCTTCAGCCACCACGGTATCTTCTTCGGCAATGATCTGCGGGGCGGCATCAACCGGCGCAGCAATCACTTCAGGATGGGTCGTTTCCACTTCCACAGCCTGCGGTGCCACCGTGTCAACAACCTGCGGTTCAACCACGGTTGCCGCTTCAGTCACGACGTCTTCCACCGCTGCTACCGGTGCAATCACCTCTTCGGTCACAGCCTGTTCTTCAACAGCCTGCTCCGGGCGAGCAACCGGATAACGGATCCAGACTTTACCGGATGCCATCTCAGGTGAGGCGCACGCCACAGTCAGCGGCATTGGCGACTGAGTCGGGTAACGCTCGTCACGGTAACGACGACGACGCTGACCGCTCACGCGCAGATGACGCGGAGAACGACGGGAGCGACGCGGCATACCTGCGTTGTCACGGTTTTCGCTGCTTTCGTCCTGCTCAACCTGATTTTCCACTACGGCTGGCAGGTCAACTTTTGCAACCTGGGTACCCGTTGTGCTTTCTGCTGCTTCAACCGCGATAACATCGTTTTCTTCCGTCTGAACAGCACCCACACGTACTTTCTGGGTCAGCTGACGCTGCTTACGACGCGGCATAACCTGAGTACGCTCTTCCTGCTCCGTGTCCTGCTGTTCAACAGGCGCTTCGCGGTTCAGGTTTTTGACTTCCTGCTGGGCCTGGCGTTTCTCGTCGTTACGACGACGGTTACGCTCGCGGCGAGGTTGCTGCTCGTCACGCTGTTTGCTCTTCTCGGACTCATCGCCCGCCTGCTGGCGAATTTCACGATCTTCAACGTTCTGCTGTTGCTTCTCGCGACGGTTGCGACGGTTGTCCTCGCGTTGTTCACGACCTTCGTTGTTCTCGGAACGATTATCACGGCGCTCGTTACGATCGCTACGGTCGTTGCGGTCATTACGATCGCGACGATTGTTCTGACGCTTACGACGGTCCTGCTGACGCTCTGGTTTCGCTTCTTTTGGCGCTTCTTTCGGCTGCTCAGGCTGAACTTCTTCGCCAGCAAACATTTTTTTCAGCGCGCCGAAGATGCGGCTCAGGAGACCCGGCTGCTCAGGCTGCGCTTTTGGCGCGGCAGGGGCCGCCTTTTGCACGGCAGGTTTTGCCGCTGGTTTTTCCAGCGTCGCTTCCGGCGGGGCTTCCGGCATGATGAAGGTTGCTAATGCAGGCTGCTCAGGCAGTTTACGCTCGGCAGGCTCTTCATCCGATGGCAGCGCCATTTCTTCTTCATGCAGCTTCGGTAGCAGGTAGCTGAGGGTGCTTGTCTCTTCGCCTTTACGCACGCGCAGCACGTGATAGTGCGGGGTTTGCATCTCGTCGTTTGGCACGATGATGCAGCGAACGCCGCCCTGACGCGCTTCGATTGCGCTTACCGCTGCACGTTTTTCGTTCAGCAGGTAGGAGGCAATCGGCACCGGAACGATGGCGTGAACCTCTTTGGTGTTCTCTTTCAGCGCTTCTTCTTCAATCAGACGCAGAATAGAGAGGGAGAGCGATTCATTGTCACGCACGGTACCCGTACCGGAACAGCGCGGGCAGACGTGATGGCTGGACTCGCCGAGTGACGGGCTCAGACGCTGACGGGACATTTCCAGCAGGCCGAAGCGCGAGATATGGCTAATCTGGATACGTGCGCGATCCTGGCGCACCGCTTCACGCAGACGGTTTTCAACCGCACGCTGATGGCGAACCGGGGTCATGTCGATGAAGTCGATAACAATCAGACCACCCAGGTCGCGCAGGCGGAGCTGGCGGGCGATTTCATCAGCGGCTTCAAGGTTGGTGTTGAAGGCGGTCTCTTCGATGTCGCCGCCACGGGTTGCACGCGCGGAGTTGATGTCGATAGCGGTCAGCGCTTCGGTGGTATCAATTACGATAGAACCGCCGGACGGCAGACGCACTTCACGCTGGAAGGCAGACTCGATCTGGGATTCAATCTGATAGTGGCTGAACAGCGGGATTTCACCGGTGTACAGTTTAATTTTGCTGGTGAAATCCGGGCGACCCAGCGCGGCGATGTGCTGGCGAGCCAGCTCAAGCACTTTCGGGTTATCAATCAGAATTTCACCGATGTCCTGACGTAGATAATCACGGAAGGCACGCACAATAACGTTGCTTTCCTGGTGGATCAGGAACGGAGCAGGACGGCTCTCAGCCGCTTTCTTGATGGCTTCCCAGTGCTTCAGACGGAAGCTCAGGTCCCACTGCAACGCTTCGGCAGATTTGCCGACGCCTGCGGTGCGCACGATAAGGCCCATGCCGTCTGGCAGCTCGAGACTTGCCAGCGCTTCTTTCAGCTCGGTACGGTCATCGCCTTCGATACGGCGAGAGATGCCACCCGCACGCGGGTTGTTTGGCATCAATACCAGATAGCTTCCTGCCAGGCTGATAAAGGTGGTCAGTGCGGCACCTTTGTTGCCACGCTCTTCTTTATCGATCTGGACGATAACTTCCTGACCTTCACGCAGAACATCTTTAATGTTCGGACGGCCATGGGAGTTGTAGTTTGCAGGAAAATATTCGCGGGCGATTTCTTTGAGAGGAAGGAAACCGTGACGCTCAGCACCGTAATCGACAAATGCAGCTTCAAGGCTTGGTTCAATGCGGGTGATTTTGCCTTTGTAAATGTTCGCTTTTTTCTGTTCGTGTCCAGGACTTTCGATATCCAGATCGTACAGGCGCTGCCCATCCACAAGGGCGACACGCAACTCTTCTTGCTGAGTTGCGTTGATTAACATTCTTTTCATCGTAACTTACTCGTTATTCTTACATTGACGACAAAGCTGCGGGCAAGGTGACGCTTTCCGGGGTATGAACCGATGGCCTCGTGTCTATTCACGTCGCCAACCTCACGGTTGTCGCTCGCTTAAGAGGCGCAGAGTGTCGGTTGCCTGTGTTTCATACGGAAACACAGCGCAATTATCAGGGGAATTGCCTGGGAAAACTCTCCAGAGAACAATCCTTATACCGGGAAGTACTGCAACCCGCAGCCCGCTAACTGCCTGAAAGATCAATACGTCTTACGCCATTGCTGCGTGGATGATCGGTCAGACAAAATTGGTCATTCCGTCGACATCCTTACAAAACCCGGATTTAACGCGGAAAACGGATTCATTATTCCACTGCTCGCCGGGTTATAGCAAGATGACTTTTACCAATTATCACCCGGTTACTCACAGTTTCTTCACTTCAACGGGGTGATTGGTTTAATAACCACCAAATCGATTGCGCGAAAGGGGAGTGGTCCGGATAAAAGTAAATATAAGCATAGAAAAATGAGTGGCGCTAATGTCTGACGCTATTTAGAATCGCCAACCATGAAAACAGAGACTCCAGCCGTAAAAATGGTTGCCATCGCCGACGACGAGGCGGGGCAACGTATCGATAATTTTTTGCGCACCCAGTTGAAGGGCGTGCCAAAAAGTATGATTTATCGCATCTTGCGTAAGGGCGAGGTGCGGGTGAACAAAAAACGCGTGAAGCCAGAGTATAAGCTCGAGGCGGGCGATGAAGTCCGGATCCCACCGGTACGTGTTGCAGAGCGTGAAGAAGAGGTCGTTTCTCCGAAGCTGCAAAAAGTCGCGGCCCTGAGCGACGTTATCCTTTATGAGGACGACCACATTCTGGTGCTGAATAAACCGTCCGGAACGGCGGTACACGGGGGGAGCGGTCTGAGCTTCGGCGTGATTGAAGGGTTACGCGCGCTGCGCCCGGAAGCGCGTTTCCTCGAACTGGTTCACCGTCTTGACCGCGATACCTCTGGCGTGCTGCTGGTGGCGAAAAAACGTTCTGCGCTGCGTTCACTGCATGAACAGCTGCGCGAAAAAGGGATGCAGAAAGATTACCTGGCGCTGGTGCGCGGCCAGTGGCAGTCCCACGTGAAAGTGGTGCAGGCGCCGCTGCTGAAAAATATTCTGCAAAGCGGCGAGCGCATTGTTCGTGTTAATCAGGAAGGGAAACCGTCTGAGACGCGCTTTAAAGTTGAAGAGCGCTACGAATTCGCCACGCTGGTGCGCTGTAGTCCGGTGACGGGGCGTACCCACCAGATTCGCGTCCATACCCAGTTTGCGGGCCATCCGATTGCGTTTGATGACCGCTATGGCGATCGCGAATTTGATAAGCAGCTGGCGGGAACAGGGCTGTCGCGTCTGTTCCTGCACGCGGCAGCGCTGAAATTTACCCATCCTAATACCGGCGAAGTTATCCGTATTGAAGCGCCGCTGGATGAGCAGCTCAAACGCTGTCTGAAAGTTCTGCGCGGCTGATTTTGTGCCGGGTGGCGCTGCGCTTACCCGGCCTACATGTTTTTCTCCCTCTCCCTGTGGGCATCAGGCCGCAACGGTCACATCGTCAGCGGATTACACTCTTCTCGCCTTAACATCTGACACAGCGCAATCAGCGGCAACCCCACCAGCGTGTTGGGATCGCGGCCATCGAGCTTGTCGAACAACGCAATCCCTAGTCCTTCACTTTTAAAGCTCCCTGCACAGTTCAGCGGACGTTCCCGACGAACATAATCCATAATCTCTTGCTCGCTAAGATGACGGAAGTGCACATCAAACGGCTCGCACTCGGTTTGCAGATGACCGGAAGCCGAATTATAAAGCGCCAGGCCGGTATAAAAGGTCACGATACTGCCACGCGCACGCAAAAGCTGCTGGCAGGCGTTTTCTTCCGTATGCGGTTTGCCGGTAATTTCGCCGTCCAGCACACAAACCTGATCGGAGCCTATAATCAGATGTGCGGGGTAGCGTACGGCCAGCGACTGTGCTTTCTCTTTCGCGAGACGGGTAACCAGATGACGCGGTGACTCGCCCGGCTGTGGCGTTTCATCCACCTCCGGCGCAGCGCATTCAAACGGGATCCCGAGCTTTTCCAGCAGCATTCGGCGATAAGGTGAAGTGGAAGCAAGGACGAGATTTGGCATATTTTTATCACCAGATATAGCGTATCGATGCCAGCCATTTTAAACTACAGGCCGCAATGTGTGCGAATAATTGGCAAAAGGCAGCTCTGGTTGCCTTTTTCTTTGACTCTATGACGTTACAAAGTTAATATGCGCGCCCTATGCAAAAGGTAAAATTACCCCTGACTCTTGATCCGGTTCGTACGGCTCAAAAACGCCTCGATTACGAAGGAATCTATTCTTCCGATCAGGCTGAGCGTATTGCCGAATCTGTAGTCAGTGTGGACAGTGATGTAGAATGCTCCATGTCGTTCGCTATCGACAACCAGCGTCTCGCCGTGTTAACCGGTGATGCAAAGGTGACGGTAACGCTCGAATGTCAGCGTTGCGGGAAACCGTTTGTACAGCATGTTCACACAACGTATTGTTTTAGTCCGGTTCGTTCTGACGAACAGGCTGAAGCACTCCCGGAAGCGTATGAGCCGATTGAGGTTAACGAATTCGGTGAAATCGATCTTCTGGCGCTGGTTGAAGATGAAGTCATCCTCTCCCTGCCAGTCGTTCCGGTGCATGATTCTGAACACTGTGAAGTGTCCGAGGCGGACATGGTCTTTGGGGAACTGCCTGATGAAGCGCAAAAACCAAACCCATTTGCCGTATTAGCCAGCTTAAAGCGTAAGTAATTGAGGAGTAAGGTCCATGGCCGTACAACAGAATAAACCAACCCGTTCCAAACGTGGCATGCGTCGTTCCCATGACGCGCTGACCGCAGTTACCAGCCTGTCTGTAGACAAGACTTCTGGTGAGAAACACCTGCGTCACCACATCACCGCTGACGGTTTCTACCGCGGCCGCAAGGTTATCACTAAGTAATCACGCGTCAGCGTGATTAGGCTTAGTGAGGAACTTCCCCGTGCAAACGGGGAGTTTACCGAACCAGGCTGCGACGATACCTTGACACGTCTAACCCTGGCGTTAGATGTCATGGGGGGAGATTTTGGCCCTACCGTGACAGTGCCTGCAGCATTGCAGGCACTGAATTCTAATTCGCAACTCACACTTCTTTTAGTCGGTAATCCCGACACAATCACGCCATTACTTGCAAAAGCTGACTTTGAACAACGTTCGCGTCTGCAGATTATTCCTGCGCAGTCAGTTATTGCCAGTGATGCCCGGCCATCGCAGGCTATTCGTAATAGCCGTGGCAGCTCTATGCGAATGGCGCTGGAGCTGGTGAAAGAAGGGCGAGCGCAGGCTTGCGTCAGCGCGGGAAATACTGGCGCGCTGATGGGGCTGTCGAAATTATTGCTCAAGCCGATTGAGGGCATTGAGCGTCCGGCGCTGGTGACGGTATTACCGCATCAGCAGAAGGGCAAAACGGTGGTGCTGGATCTGGGCGCTAACGTGGATTGTGATAGTACAATGCTGGCTCAGTTTGCCGTTATGGGGTCGGTGCTGGCTGAAGACGTGGTCGGGATTAACAATCCCCGCGTTGCTTTACTGAATATTGGTGAAGAAGAGACTAAAGGCCTGGACAGTATCCGCGACGCTGCGGAAATACTCAAACAGGTCCCCTCCATCAACTATATTGGTTATCTCGAAGCCAATGAGTTGCTGACGGGCAAAACGGATGTATTAGTGTGTGATGGCTTCACCGGAAACGTGACGTTGAAGACCATGGAAGGGGTCGTACGAATGTTCCTTTCTCTGCTGAAATCGCAGGGAGAAGGTAAAAAAAGGTCCTGGTGGCTGATTTTATTAAAGCGTTGGTTACAAAAAAGCCTGACGCGGCGATTCAGTCACCTCAACCCCGACCAGTATAATGGCGCCTGTCTGTTAGGATTGCGCGGCATCGTGATTAAGAGTCATGGCGCCGCCAATCAGCGAGCATTTACCGTCGCGATTGAACAGGCAGTGCAGGCGGTGCAGCGACAAGTCCCTCAGAGGATTGCCGCTCGCCTGGGATCTGTATTAGCTAAAAGTGACTGAGCGTACATGTATACGAAGATTTTAGGTACCGGCAGCTACCTGCCAAAACAAGTGCGTACCAACGCCGATCTTGAAAAAATGGTAGATACGTCTGACGAGTGGATTGTCACGCGCACAGGTATCCGTGAACGTCGTATCGCCGCGCCAGACGAAACTGTGTCCACCATGGGCTACGAAGCCGCTCAGCGAGCGCTTGAGATGGCTGGCATTGATAAAGAACAGATCGGGCTTATTGTGGTGGCGACAACCTCTGCCACGCATGCCTTCCCAAGCGCAGCGTGCCAGGTGCAGAACATGCTCGGCATCAAAGGCTGCCCGGCATTTGATGTTGCAGCAGCGTGCGCGGGTTTCACCTATGCGCTGAGCATCGCCGATCAGTATGTAAAATCGGGCGCCGTAAAATATGCGCTGGTGATCGGCGCTGATGTGCTGGCGCGTACCTGCGATCCAACCGATCGCGGCACGATCATTATTTTTGGCGATGGCGCGGGCGCGGTGCTGCTGGGGCAGTCCGAAGAGCCGGGCATCATCTCCACGCACTTGCATGCCGATGGCCGCTACGGCGAGCTGTTAACGCTGCCTAACGCCGATCGCGTTAATCCTGATAACTCCATTTACCTCACCATGGCAGGTAATGAAGTATTCAAGGTGGCGGTGACTGAGCTTGCGCATATTGTCGATGAGACGCTGGAAGCCAATAACCTTGAACGCACCGCACTCGACTGGCTGGTGCCGCATCAGGCGAACCTGCGTATCATCAGCGCGACGGCGAAGAAGCTGGGCATGTCTATGGATAACGTTGTGGTGACGCTTGATCGCCACGGCAACACCTCTGCGGCATCGGTACCGTGCGCATTTGACGAAGCGGTACGCGATGGACGAATTAAACGGGGCCAACTGGTCTTGCTTGAAGCCTTTGGTGGCGGGTTCACCTGGGGTTCCGCGCTGGTTCGTTTCTAGGATAAGGATTAAAAAATGACGCAATTTGCTTTTGTGTTCCCGGGACAGGGCTCGCAAACTGTTGGGATGTTGTCTGAAATGGCAGCAAATTATCCGGTTATTGAAGAGACTTTCCGTGAAGCCTCTGACGCGCTGGGTTATGATCTGTGGGCGCTGACCCAACAGGGCCCCGCTGAAGAGCTGAACAAAACCTGGCAGACTCAACCGGCACTGCTGGCAGCCTCCGTCGCATTGTGGCGCGTATGGCAGCAGCAGGGCGGCAAA
The DNA here is from genome assembly GCF_000534535.1 of Enterobacter sp. MGH 33. Lineage (NCBI taxonomy): Bacteria > Pseudomonadati > Pseudomonadota > Gammaproteobacteria > Enterobacterales > Enterobacteriaceae > Enterobacter > Enterobacter sp. MGH 33. The sequence goes on from NZ_KI973212.1 coordinate 2,091,334, forward strand.
GCGCCGACGCTGATGGCGGGTCATAGCCTGGGTGAATACTCTGCGCTGGTCTGCGCAGGGGTGATTGCCTTCGCTGACGCGGTACGCCTGGTTGAATTGCGTGGTAAATTCATGCAGGAAGCGGTGCCAGAGGGCACGGGCGGCATGTCTGCCATCATCGGTCTGGATGATGCGTCTATCGCTAAAGCCTGTGAAGAATCTGCTGAAGGTCAGGTCGTTTCTCCGGTAAACTATAACTCGCCAGGTCAGGTGGTTATCGCGGGTCATAAAGAAGCGGTTGAGCGTGCAGGTGCTGCCTGTAAAGCTGCGGGCGCAAAACGTGCACTGCCCCTGCCGGTGAGCGTACCGTCTCACTGCGCGCTGATGAAGCCCGCTGCCGATAAGCTGGCGGTTGAGCTGGAAAAAATGACCTTTAACGCACCGACGATTTCCGTTGTGAATAACGTCGATGTGCAGTGCGAAACCGCGCCGGAGGCTATCCGTAACGCGCTGGTTCGCCAGCTCTACAGCCCGGTTCAGTGGACTAAAACCGTTGAATTTATGGCGTCTCAGGGCGTTGAACATCTGTATGAAGTTGGTCCAGGTAAGGTACTTACCGGTCTGACAAAACGTATTGTAGACACCCTGACTGCCTCGGCGATTAACGAGCCGGAAGCCATGAAAGCGGCACTCTCGCAATAAAAGAGGAATACCATGAGTTTTGAAGGAAAAATTGCCCTGGTGACCGGCGCAAGCCGCGGTATTGGGCGCGCTATTGCTGAAACACTGGTTGCGCGCGGCGCGACGGTGATCGGGACTGCGACCAGTGAGAATGGCGCACAGGCCATCAGCGACTATCTGGGTGCGAACGGTAAAGGTCTGGTACTGAATGTGACTGAACCAGCATCTATCGAATCTGTTCTGGAAAATATTCGCGCAGAGTTTGGCGAAGTGGATATTCTGGTCAATAATGCCGGGATCACTCGCGACAACCTGCTGATGCGAATGAAAGACGACGAGTGGAACGATATTATCGAAACCAACCTGTCATCTGTATTCCGTCTGTCAAAAGCGGTAATGCGCGCTATGATGAAAAAGCGTCATGGTCGTATTATCACTGTAGGTTCTGTGGTTGGTACCATGGGAAATGCTGGTCAGGCTAACTACGCTGCGGCGAAAGCAGGTCTGATCGGTTTCAGTAAGTCGCTGGCGCGTGAAGTCGCGTCCCGCGGAATTACTGTAAACGTTGTTGCTCCGGGCTTTATTGAAACGGACATGACGCGTGCGCTGACTGATGAGCAGCGTGCGGGTACGCTGGCGGCAGTTCCGGCGGGTCGTCTTGGCGACCCTAAAGAAATCGCCAGCGCGGTTGCATTTTTAGCCTCTGACGAAGCGGGTTACATCACTGGTGAAACCCTCCACGTCAACGGCGGGATGTACATGGTTTAATCACGATCGAAAATATTTGCGTTATTTGGGCAAATGGCCTCAAAATAACGTAAAATCGTGGTAAGACCTGCCGGGATTTAGTTGCAAATTTTTCAACATTTTATACACTACGAAAACCATCGCGAAAGCGAGTTTTGATAGGAAATTTAAGAGTATGAGCACTATCGAAGAACGCGTTAAGAAAATTATCGGCGAACAGCTGGGCGTTAAGCAGGAAGAAGTTGTGAACTCCGCTTCCTTTGTTGAAGACCTGGGCGCAGATTCTCTTGACACCGTTGAGCTGGTAATGGCTCTGGAAGAAGAGTTTGATACTGAGATTCCGGACGAAGAAGCTGAGAAAATCACCACCGTTCAGGCTGCCATTGATTACATCAACGGTCACCAGGCGTAAGTGAACATCTCCAGGCGGTCATTCGACCGCCTGAGTTTTATCTTTTGTTGTCCCACGAATCTCTTTTTTTATCCCTCCCTGGAGGACAAGCGTGTCTAAGCGTCGTGTAGTTGTGACCGGACTTGGCATGTTGTCTCCTGTCGGCAATACCGTAGAGTCCACCTGGAAAGCTCTCCTTGCCGGTCAGAGCGGCATCAGCCTAATCGACCATTTCGATACTAGCGCCTATGCAACGAAATTTGCTGGCTTAGTAAAGGATTTTAACTGTGAAGAGATCATCTCGCGCAAAGAACAGCGCAAGATGGATGCCTTCATTCAATATGGAATTGTCGCTGGCGTTCAGGCCATGCAGGATTCTGGCCTTGAGATTACGGAAGAGAACGCGACCCGTATCGGCGCCGCTATCGGCTCCGGGATTGGCGGTCTTGGTCTGATTGAAGAAAACCATACATCTCTGATGAATGGCGGCCCGCGTAAAATCAGCCCGTTCTTCGTTCCGTCTACGATTGTCAACATGGTGGCAGGTCACCTGACCATTATGTTCGGCCTGCGTGGCCCAAGCATCTCAATCGCGACAGCCTGTACGTCTGGCGTGCATAACATCGGCCAGGCCGCGCGTATCATTGCGTACGGCGATGCAGATGCTATGGTTGCGGGCGGCGCTGAAAAAGCCAGTACCCCGCTGGGCGTCGGTGGCTTCGGTGCAGCGCGTGCGCTCTCTACCCGAAACGATAATCCTCAGGCGGCGAGCCGTCCGTGGGATAAAGACCGTGATGGTTTCGTGCTGGGTGACGGTGCAGGTATGATCGTACTGGAAGAGTACGAACACGCGAAAAAACGTGGCGCGAAAATTTATGCTGAAGTTGTTGGCTTTGGCATGAGCAGCGATGCTTATCACATGACGTCTCCTCCAGAGAACGGCGCAGGCGCTGCGCTGGCGATGGAAAACGCCATTCGCGATGCGGGCATTACGCCGGCACAGATTGGCTACGTTAACGCGCATGGGACGTCTACACCTGCGGGCGATAAAGCAGAAGCGCAGGCTGTTAAGTCTATCTTCGGCGAATCTGCCAGCCGCGTAATGGTAAGCTCCACGAAATCCATGACCGGTCACCTGCTGGGTGCTGCGGGGGCGGTAGAGTCGATCTACTCAATTCTCGCGCTGCGCGATCAGGCGGTACCGCCAACCATCAACCTGGATAATCCGGATGAAGGTTGCGATCTGGACTTCGTTCCTCACGAAGCACGCCAGGTTAGCGGTATGGAGTATACCCTGTGTAACTCCTTCGGCTTCGGTGGGACTAACGGTTCTCTGATCTTCAAAAAGGTCTGAGTCTGGTTAGTCGCTGACGATAAAAAAGGTCCGCTTGCCGGGCCTTTTTTATTAGGTGAAATCCCCTTGTCCGGCTGTCCACATCCTGCCAGACTGAGCCTCCACGCATAAGGAGCCACCATGTTTTTAATTAATGGCCTTGAGCAAGACACGCTGCCGGCAAGCGACAGGGCGACCCAGTTTGGCGATGGCTGTTTCACGACTGCGCGTATTCTCGACGGTGGCGTGTGTCTGCTCGGGGCCCATATCCTTCGTTTACAAAAAGCCTGCGAAGCATTACTGATCCCCTTCTCGCAGTGGGACATTCTTGAAAGTGAAATGCGTCGGCTGGCGTCAGATAAAGCAAGCGGCGTCCTGAAAGTCATTATTAGCCGCGGGAGCGGTGGCCGGGGCTATAGCGGTTCTGCCTGTCTGCATCCTACGCGGATCCTTTCCGTTTCAGATTATCCTTCCCATTATGCGCACTGGCGTGAAGAGGGCGTAGCCCTGGCGTTAAGTCCGGTACGTCTGGGGCGAAACCCGATGCTCGCTGGCATAAAACATCTCAACCGCCTTGAACAGGTGCTTATTCGTACTCATCTTGAGCAGACGGAGGCCGGGGAGGCGCTGGTTCTTGACAGCGAAGGGTACATTACGGAATGCTGTGCGGCTAATTTACTCTGGCGGAAGGGCAGTGATGTGTTCACGCCTTCGCTGGAGCAGGCCGGCGTCAACGGCATTATGCGGCAGTTTTGTATGCACCAGCTGGCACGTGCAGGCTTTCGCGTTGTCGAAGTCAACGCTAAGGAAGAGGCGCTGCTGTCTGCCGATGAAGTTGTTATCTGCAATGCGCTGATGCCCGTTGTCCCCGTTCGCGCTTATGGCCGCAAATGCTGGTCATCCCGCGAGCTGTTCCAGTTTCTGGCCCCGTTATGTGAGCAAACCAGGTAGTCATGAAGAAAATGTTACGCTTTGTCCTCCTTCTTATCGTTGCGTTCGGTATCGCTGGCGGAGCGGGAGTGTGGAAAGTCCGTCAGCTGGCGGAGAGTCAGATCCTGATTAAAGACGAGACGATTTTTACCCTGAAAGCGGGTACCGGGCGGCAGGCGCTTGGTCAGCAGCTGTATGACGACAAAATTATCAATCGCCCACGCGTATTCCAGTGGCTGCTGCGTATTGAACCGGACCTGTCCCATTTCAAGGCCGGCACCTATCGCTTTACCCCTGGCATGACCGTGCGCGAGATGCTGCAACTGCTGGAGAGTGGTAAAGAAGCCCAGTTCCCGCTGCGTTTTGTGGAAGGTATGCGTCTGAGCGATTACCTCAGGCAGCTGCGGGACGCGCCATACATTAAGCATACGCTGAAAGATGACCGCTACCAGACCGTGGCAGACGCCTTAAAATTCGAACATCCCGAGTGGGTGGAAGGCTGGTTCTGGCCCGATACGTGGATGTATACGGCAGGCACGACGGATGTGGCCATTCTGAAGCGCGCGCACAACAAAATGGTCGCGGCGGTAGACGCTGCCTGGAAAGGGCGAGCAGAGGGCCTGCCTTATAAAGATCAAAACCAGTTCATGACGATGGCCTCGATCATCGAGAAAGAGACGGCCGTTGCTGCCGAACGTGACCAGGTTGCCTCGGTGTTTATTAACCGTCTGCGCATCGGCATGCGTTTGCAAACCGATCCTACCGTCATCTACGGCATGGGCGAAAACTACAACGGCAGGATTTCCAGAAAAGATCTGGAGACGCCAACGGCGTATAATACCTACGTGATTAGCGGCCTGCCGCCTGGACCGATCGCGACGCCGAGTGAAGCATCGTTGAAGGCCGCCGCGCACCCGGCCAAAACGCCGTATCTCTATTTTGTGGCTGACGGAAAAGGGGGGCATACGTTTAATACCAACCTGGCCAGCCACAATCGCTCCGTTCAGGACTATCTGAAGGCACTTAAGGAAAAAAATGCGCAGTAAATACATTGTCATTGAGGGACTCGAAGGGGCGGGCAAAACAACTGCCCGTAACGTGGTGGTGGATACGCTTACGTCGCTTGGCGTTGCCGACATGGTCTTTACCCGCGAGCCGGGCGGTACGCAGCTGGCGGAAAAACTGCGCAGCCTGGTTCTGGATATCAAATCCGTTGGCGATGAAGTTATTACCGACAAAGCGGAAGTGCTGATGTTCTATGCTGCGCGCGTTCAGCTGGTGGAGACGGTGATCAAACCCGCTCTGGCAGAAGGGAAATGGGTGATTGGCGATCGCCACGATCTCTCAACCCAGGCGTATCAGGGCGGGGGCCGGGGTATCGATCAGGCCATGCTGGCTACGCTTCGCGACGCGGTTCTGGGCGATTTCCGTCCTGACCTGACGCTGTATCTGGACGTAACTCCTGAGGTGGGCCTGAAGCGCGCCCGTGCCCGCGGCGAACTGGACCGCATTGAACAGGAGTCTTTTGATTTCTTTAACCGCACCCGTGCGCGTTATCTGGAACTGGCCGGGCAGGACAAGACCATTCGTACCATCGATGCGACGCAATCCCTTGAAGACGTTACGCGTGATATTCAGCAGACCGTTACGCAGTGGCTACAGGAGCAGCAGGCATGAAATGGTATCCATGGTTGCGCCCACACTTTGAACAGCTGATCGGCAGCTATCAGGTTGGTCGGGGGCATCATGCGTTACTGATCCAGGCGCTGCCGGGAATGGGTGATGATGCGTTGATTTACGCCATCACCCGCTTTCTGATGTGCCAACAGCCGGAAGGACATAAAAGCTGCGGTAAATGCCGGGGTTGCCAGCTCATGCAGGCGGGCACGCATCCTGACTATTACACCCTCGAACCCGAGAAGGGCAAAAATACGCTCGGTATCGACGCGGTGCGTGAGGTCAGTGAGAAACTGTACGAATATGCGCGTCTGGGGGGGGCGAAAGTGGTGTGGCTGAATGACGCCGCGCTACTCACGGAAGCCGCAGCCAACGCCCTGTTAAAAACCCTGGAAGAGCCGCCAGAGAATACCTGGTTTTTCCTCTCCTGCCGCGAGCCGGAACGCTTGCTGGCGACGCTGCGCAGTCGCTGCCTTCTTCACCACCTCGCTGTCCCTCAGGAATCCTGGGCGCTCGCCTGGCTTGAGCGAGAAGTGACGGTGTCACAAGATGCGGCGCGCTCGGCGTTGCGCCTGTGCAGCGGTGCGCCTGCGGCTGCGCTGGCCTTATTGCAGCCGGAGGTGTGGTCCCAGCGTGAAACGCTATGTCGTGCGGTTGAATCAGCCCTCGATAGCCATGACTGGCTGAGCGTGCTGCCAGCGCTGAACAGCGATCAGGCACCGGAACGGCTGCACTGGCTGGCCGCACTGCTGCTGGATGCGCTCAAAATCCAGCAGGGGGCGACGCTTCTGACTAACCCTGACGTGTGGGCGCTGGTCACCACGCTGGCGAATCGCCTGTCAGGGCAGTCGCTGCACGCTATCCTTCATGATATCTGCCAGAGCCGTGAACAACTTTTGACAGTGACCGGTCTCAATCGCGAGCTTTTACTGACCGACCAGTTACTGCGTATCGAACACTACCTGCAACCGGGCGTCATACCGCCGGTTTCCCACCTCTGAGAGAGACATTATGTTTTTAGTCGACTCACACTGCCATCTCGATGGCCTGGATTATCAGTCCCTGCATAAAAATGTGGACGACGTGCTGGCGAAAGCCGCCGCGCGCGATGTGAAATTTTGCCTGGCCGTGGCGACCACGTTGCCGGGTTACCGCGCCATGCGTGAACTGGTAGGCGAGCGCGATAATGTCGTCTTCTCCTGCGGCGTGCATCCGCTGAATCAGGATGAAGCGTACGACGTTGAGGATTTACGCCGTCTTGCCGCAGAAGAGGGCGTAGTGGCGATGGGCGAGACCGGTCTCGACTATTTCTACACCCCGGAAACGAAACCTCGCCAGCAGGAATCCTTCCGCAACCACATCCGTATTGGCCGTGAACTGAATAAGCCTGTTATCGTTCATACCCGCGATGCGCGCGCCGACACGCTGGCGATCCTGCGGGAAGAAAAGGTGACGGATTGCGGTGGCGTACTACACTGTTTCACTGAAGGCAGAGAAACGGCGGGTAAGCTGCTTGATTTAGGCTTTTATATCTCGTTCTCGGGGATTGTAACGTTCCGGAATGCTGAGCAACTGCGTGATGCGGCGCGATATGTTCCGCTGGATCGTATTCTGGTGGAAACCGATTCCCCGTACCTGGCACCGGTGCCTCATCGCGGCAAAGAAAATCAGCCAGCGATGACCCGGGATGTCGCTGAGTATATGGCCGTTCTGAAAGGTGTCAGTATTGAAGAGCTGGCTCGCGTGACAACGGAAAACTTCGCCAGTCTGTTCCATATCGACCCCGCCCACCTGCAATCTGTCTGATACGCCTGTTATTTTTAGGCTCGTAATTAATAAGTAAAACGAGTAAAGTTCACCGCCTCATTTGGGGCGGTGATGGCGTTTTTAGACACATCCAGACATGCTTTATGTAAATATCTGCAAGTTTTTTGGCCGTCTTGAACTGAAACGTGATAGCCGTCAAACAAACTCAGAGGGAATTATTTTACTCTGTGTAATAAATAAAGGGCGCTTAGATGTCCTGTCCACGGCGCGGTACTCCCCCCGGGCCAATGCGTGAAAACGTAAAAAAAGCACAAATACTCAGGAGCACTCTCAATTATGTTTAAGAATGCATTTGCTAACCTGCAAAAGGTCGGTAAATCGCTGATGCTGCCAGTATCCGTACTGCCTATCGCAGGTATCCTGCTGGGTGTCGGTTCTGCAAACTTCAGCTGGCTGCCAGCCGTAGTTTCCCACGTGATGGCCGAAGCAGGCGGTTCTGTTTTTGCTAACATGCCGCTGATCTTCGCTATCGGTGTTGCTCTGGGCTTCACCAATAACGACGGTGTATCCGCGCTGGCGTCCGTTGTTGCTTACGGCATCATGGTGAAAACCATGGCTGTGGTTGCGCCGCTGGTACTGCACTTACCTGCTGAAGAGATTGCCGCTAAGCATCTGGCGGACACCGGTGTTCTCGGTGGTATCATCTCCGGTGCGATTGCAGCGTATATGTTTAACCGCTTCTATCGCATCAAGCTGCCTGAGTATCTGGGCTTCTTCGCGGGTAAACGTTTTGTGCCGATCATTTCTGGTCTGGCCGCGATTTTCACCGGTGTGGTTCTGTCTTTCATCTGGCCACCAATCGGTACAGCAATCCAGACCTTCTCTCAGTGGGCGGCTTACCAGAACCCGGTTGTGGCGTTCGGTATCTACGGCTTCATTGAGCGCTGCCTGGTACCATTTGGTCTGCACCACATCTGGAACGTTCCATTCCAGATGCAGATTGGTGAATACACCAACGCAGCAGGCCAGGTGTTCCACGGCGACATCCCACGCTACATGGCGGGTGACCCAACGGCAGGTAAACTGTCTGGTGGCTTCCTGTTCAAAATGTACGGTCTGCCGGCCGCCGCAATTGCGATCTGGCACTCTGCTAAACCAGAGAACCGTGCAAAAGTGGGCGGTATCATGATCTCCGCAGCGCTGACCTCGTTCCTGACCGGTATCACCGAGCCGATCGAGTTCTCCTTCATGTTCGTTGCGCCGATCCTGTACATCATCCACGCGGTACTGGCAGGTCTGGCATTCCCAATCTGTATCCTGCTGGGTATGCGTGACGGTACGTCCTTCTCTCACGGTCTGATCGACTTCATCGTTCTGTCCGGTAACAGCAGCAAGCTGTGGCTGTTCCCAATTGTGGGTGCGGGCTACGCAGTGGTGTACTACACCGTCTTCCGCGTGCTGATCAAAGCACTGGACCTGAAAACGCCGGGTCGTGAAGATGCTACGGAAGACAGCAAAGCCGGTGTGACCAGCGAAATGGCGCCTGCTCTGGTAGCTGCCTTCGGTGGTAAAGAGAACATCACTAACCTGGACGCGTGTATCACTCGTCTGCGTGTGAGCGTTGCCGACGTTGCGAAAGTAGACCAGCCGGGTCTGAAAAAACTGGGCGCAGCGGGCGTCGTTGTTGCAGGTTCTGGTGTTCAGGCAATCTTCGGTACGAAATCCGATAACCTGAAAACCGAAATGGATGAGTACATCCGCAACAACTAAGCTGTGACCTGGGGAGACTAAGGCAGCCGAATGGCTGCCTTTTTTATTACTGCGGTTTGTGGTGCCGGGTGGCGGCTGCGTCTTACCCGGCCTACGTGATGGGTAGGGCCGGTAAGCGCAGCGCCACCGGGCTTCTGTCACTCAGAAATCGTAGCTCGCGCTCACCGAGACGTTCAGCGGCGCGCCATACACTACATAAGAGCCGACGTAATCGTAATACTCTTTGTCGAACAGGTTGTTGACGTTAGCCTGCACCGCAAAATCTTTGGTGACCTGATAACGGCTGAACAGGTTCACCAGCCCATAGCTGCCTTGATCCGCGCGGGAACGTCCTGCCGGGCCGCCTTCCACGTCCGTCCACACTTTGTTCTGCCAGTTTACGCCACCGCCCACGGTCAGTTCCGGCAGCATTGGCAACTGATAGCGGGTGAAGAGCTTCATGGTTGTGCGCGGCTGATCGGAGCTGACGGCGTTGCCATTCTTATCTTCTGCGATGTAACGCGTCGCGCCAAAGGTCAGCTGCCAGTTATCGGTCAGGGCACCGTTGAGCTCGAACTCGACCCCTTTGCTGACCACCCCGTCCAGCGATTCATAGATCGACTCACCGCTCGGCATGTAGGTATAGGTGTTGCTGGCGACGTTATCCTGCTCAATGCGGAAAATCGCCAGCGAGGTGGTGAGGCGGGTATTAAACCAGTCCGCCTTCACCCCGGCTTCGTAGCTTTTACCCGTGGTAGGGTCAAGATAACGTCCGCTGGCATCGCGCTTATCCTGCGGCTGGAAGATAGAGGTATAGCTGACGTAGGTCGACCAGTCCTCATTGATGTCATACACCAGGCCGGCGTACGGCGTGACATCATCTTTGGTGCTTTCCAGACGGGTATTCGGCGATCCTGCCGGGTTATAACGAATGTTATATTGGGTGTAGCGCGCGCCCAGGATCAGGTGCAGCGGATCGGCCAGCGAGAAACGAGCCGACGAATAGGCTGAAGACTGGCGAATATCATCCTTGCTGTAGAGTTTCCACGGCGTCCACTGGGGATCGGCGATGTTCCCGTTCCAGTTCTTAAAGTTGCCGACATCAACCATGCCGTATACCGCATCCGGCATGGAGTTGTCGTAATGGTTACGCTGACGGCTGAAGCTGCCGCCGAACATCATTTCGTGCTGACGGCCAAAGAGATCGAAGCCGCCGCGCAGGAAGGCGTCAACCGCATCCTGTTTACGTTCCCCACGGTTCCAGCCGCCGTAACCTACCAGGCCCGCACCGGTCTCTTTATCCGGATAGCCGGACATATACATCAGTTTGGAGTCGAAATTGGTTTCAGCATGCATGCCGTTGATGTGCGCTTCCCAGCCATTATCGAAACGCTGAGTCAGGTTAGCGAAGATGCGGGTGCTGTCTTTATCTGAATAAGCCCAGTCAGGTGCGACAGTCTGGCTACGATTGTAGTGGGTCTTACTTCCGTCGCTGTACCAGGTCGGCAGCCCGCCCCAGGTCGGGTCGGCGGTATGGCTTTCCTGATATTCATACCCTACCGAGAGGGTGGTGCTGTCGGTGACATCCGCGTCCATCACGCCGTAGAGGAATTTCTTCCGGTAGTGGTAGTTATCCACGAAGCTGTCGTTGTCCTGATAACCGGTGATCAGACGGCCTCGTACCTTACCTGACTCTACCAGCGGCGCCTGGAGATCCAGCACGTAGCGCTGCTTGTCCCAGCTGCCGTAACTGGCGGAGACGTTACCTTTAAATTCCGGGCTGTCCGCGTGCTTACGCACCATATTAACGTACGCCGCCGGGTTGCCCGTGCCGGACATCAGGCCGGTGGCGCCGCGAACCACTTCGATGCGGTCATAAATCGCGGTATCCGCGGCGGTATCACCAAAGTTCCACACTTCACTGATGGAGGTTGGCAGGTCGTCATAGGCGTAGTTGCTGACGAAAAAGCCGCGTGAGTAAAACACGGTACGGTCGCTGTCCTGCACCTGGGCCGTAATGCCCGTGGTATTCGTCAGCACCTGTCCGATGGATTGCAGATTCTGGTCAGCCATACGTTGCTGGCTGATAACGCTGACGGACTGTGGGATGTCGCGGGGAACCAGCAACAGTTTGGTGCCGGTGGTGGTGGTTTTTACGCTGTAATCCTGATCCTGGCTGGCAGAAAGATCCTGTGTGTTGTCAAAACCCCCGTCTACGACGACGGTATCTTCGGTGGTTGAAGCAGCGAAAGCAGCGGTTGGCGTCAATGCCATAGCAATGCAGGCGGCCAGCAACGAAGGTGTTGCGGCAGGCTGATGTTGCCCATCCCTGGTGTGATTAATGAAAGACATCATCAAACCCTTAGTGAATGGTGAAGGTAATTCGCGACAGTCCCGCTAGCACGGGCTGACGTCGTTTTCTATGTTAAAAATGCGCATGAAAATGCAAATGCGAAATATACGCATTGTGATTAACGCTGTAAACAGATGTTTCGGGATGAACTGAAATAAGGTTTCTGAAAAGAAATGTCCTAAAGCGATGCCTCTTAAGCCAGATGGCGGACAATCAGGAAAGAAATCACGGGAGAAGGTTGAAAGGACAGGAGAAACTCGCTCATACTCTTGTCTTGTGTCACGCAGTAAATCAGACAATGTGTGTTAACAACGGACGCACGACGCCAGATTAAACTTAAAAGGAAAAGGTCATGGCTGAAGAAACGATTTTCAGTAAAATTATCCGCCGCGAAATTCCGTCGGATATTGTCTATCAGGATGAACTGGTCACGGCTTTCCGCGACATTTCTCCCCAGGCGCCGACGCACATCCTTATTATTCCCAATCTTCTGATCCCGACCGTCAATGACGTTAAAACCGAGCATGAAGTGGCGCTGGGCCGTATGCTTACGGTAGCCGCGAAAATCGCAGAGCAGGAAGGGATTGCTGAAGACGGATACCGTCTGATCATGAACTGTAATCGCCATGGCGGCCAGGAAGTCTATCATATTCATATGCATCTGCTGGGTGGACGTCCACTGGGACCGATGCTGGCACATAAAGGTCTTTAATATGTTAACTGGGCGTATTGCAGCGCTGATCGTGACGCTGGTAATGGTTGGGTGCAGCGCGCGTCCCGCCATCCCGGTCAGTGAAGAACAGACGCTGGTGATGGAGTCCTCAGTGCTTGCTGCGGGCATCACGGCGGAGAAACCTTCGCTGACCATAAGCGAAATCCAGTCTTCAGCCTCCTCTACGCTCTATAACGAAAGGCAAGAGCCAGTGACGGTGCATTATCGCTTCTACTGGTATGACGTGAGAGGTCTTGAGATGCACCCGCTTGAGGCGCCGCGCAGCGTGACCATCCCGGCAAGATCGTCAGTCACGCTCTACGGCAGCGCCAGCTATCTGGGTGCACATAAGGTGAGACTTTATCTTTATTTGTAAGGAGTGAACCTTGATTAAAACAATGAGCCGTTATGCGCTCCTGAGTGCTTTTGCACTCTTTCTGGCGGGTTGTGTGACGCGAACGGAAGAACCAGCACCGGTAGATCAGGCGAAGCCGGGAACGGAACAGCCAACAACACCAGCGCAGCCTGTTCCAACCGTGCCGTCTGTACCGACCATTCCGGCGCAGCCTGGCCCGATCGAACATCCGGACGACACCGCACAGCCTGCGCCGCGAGTACGCCACTATGACTGGAACGGCGCGATGCAGCCGATGGTGGGCAAAATGTTGCAGGCACAGGGCGTTACGCCCGGCAGCGTGCTGCTGGTGGACAGCGTGAACAACCGTACAAACGGTTCCCTGAATGCGGGAGAAGCGACGGAAACCCTGCGCAACGCGCTGGCAAACAACGGTAAATTTACGCTGGTCTCAGCTCAGCAGCTCGCGGTCGCCAAGCAGCAGCTTGGTCTGTCGCCTCAGGACAGCCTGGGTTCGCGCAGTAAAGCGATGGGTATTGCCCGCAACGTTGGCGCGCAGTATGTCCTTTATTCTAACGCGACAGGCAACGTGAACACGCCGTCGTTGCAGATGCAGTTAATGCTGGTTCAGACCGGCGAAATTATCTGGTCAGGTAAAGGTGCCGTTACGCAACAATAAGCGCACGCGTCATGACGTCCTGACGCGTTATTTCCCTCAGTACCGTGTTATCGCGCCGCAACCCCCCGCCGGGCTTGGCGGCGCGAGTTGCATTATTGAGCGTGGCGACCATCGGCTGGTTTTACGTCAGCATCACGATGCCGCCGCGCCTGCCTCCCATTTTCGTCGCCAGTTCCGCGCCCTGAAGCGCCTGCCCGCCGACCTTGCGCCACAACCTCATCTCTTTATCAGAGACTGGATGGCGGTGGCGTTTATTACGGGTGAGATCAAAAGCGAGCTTCCCGATACGCCTGCGCTTGCAGCCATGCTGTATCATCTGCATCGCCAGCCGCGTCTGGGCTGGCGGGTAACGTTACTTCCTTTGCTGGATCACTACTGGCAGCAGGCTGCGCCTGGACGACGCACGCCCTACTGGCTGGCGCAGCTTAAGCGGCTACGCAGAGCGGGAGAGCCGCAGGCGTTACGTCTGGCGCCGCTGCATATGGATGTCCACGCGGGTAATATCGTTCATACCACGGCAGGCGAGAAACTTATCGACTGGGAATATGCCGGAGACGGTGACGTGGCGCTCGAACTCGCTGCGGTCTGGATGCCTGATGAGGCGTCGCGCGAGCAGCTGATAACCGCCTATGCCCGAAACGCCAACATCAATGCGCTCACCCTTGCGCGGCAGGTCGCGCGCTGGCGTCCGTGGGTGTTGATGCTGATGGCGGGATGGTTTGAAATGCGCCTTCAGCAGACAGATGACAAACAATTTATTGCGCTGGCAAATGATGCCTGGCGTCAGTTACAAACGAAAGGATAAGAGAGGTAGGTGTGGGTCCAGTAATGTTGGATGTCGAAGGGTTTGAGCTGGATGCGGAAGAGCGCGAAATTCTGGCGCATCCGCTGGTAGGGGGGCTGATTCTTTTCACCCGCAATTATCATGATCCGGAGCAGTTGCGTGAGCTGGTTCGCCAGATCCGTGCGGCGTCGCGCAATCACCTGGTGGTGGCCGTAGACCAGGAAGGTGGGCGTGTGCAGCGTTTCCGCGAAGGGTTTACCCGTTTACCCGCCGCGCAATCTTTTGCTGCGCTGCTGGGGATCGAAGAGGGCGGTCAACTGGCGCAGGACGCCGGCTGGCTGATGGCCAGCGAGATGATCGCCATGGATATCGACATCAGCTTCGCCCCGGTGCTGGACGTAGGACACATTAGCGCGGCAATTGGTGAGCGTTCGTATCATGACGATCCGCGTATTGCGCTGGCGATGGCGACGCGCTTCATCGACGGTATGCACGCTGCGGGCATGAAAACCACCGGCAAACATTTCCCGGGCCACGGGGCGGTGACGGCGGATTCCCATAAAGAAACCCCGCGCGATCCGCGCCCGGAAGCAGACATTCGCGCTAAAGACATGTCGGTTTTCCGCTCGCTGATCGCTGATAACAAGCTGGATGCCATCATGCCTGCGCACGTCATCTACAGTGAGATCGATCCGCGTCCGGCCAGCGGCTCTCCGCACTGGCTGAAAACCGTACTGCGTCAGGAATTAGGCTTCAATGGCGTAATTTTCTCTGACGATTTATCCATGGAGGGGGCGGCAATTATGGGTAGCTATGCCGAACGTGGGCAGGCTTCGCTGGATGCGGGTTGCGATATGATCCTCGTCTGCAATAATCGTAAAGGGGCGGTGAGCGTGCTGGATAACCTGTCGCCGATCAATGCTGAACGTGTTACACAATTGTATCATAAAGGTTCATTTAGTCGTCAGGAGCTGATGGACTCGGCGCGCTGGAAAACGGTAAACGCCCGGCTTGAAGCCCTGAACGAGCGCTGGCAGGCACATAAAGCAGCCCTTTAATTCATCCCGGAAGGCGTAGCGTGGTGAGACGATGATCATTTATTTACACGGTTTTGACTCAAACAGTCCTGGTAATCATGAGAAAGTGCTGCAATTGCAGTTTATCGATCCGGATGTCCGGCTGATCAGTTACAGCACACGTCATCCGAAGCATGACATGCAGCATCTGCTTAAAGAAGTGGATAAAATGTTGCAGCTCAATATCGACGATCGCCCGCTGATCTGCGGCGTGGGGTTAGGAGGATACTGGGCAGAGCGCATCGGTTTTTTGTGCGATATCCGTCAGGTCATTTTTAATCCTAACCTCTTTCCGAACGAAAACATGGAAGGCAAAATCGATCGCCCGGAGGAGTACGCCGACATCGCAACTAAATGCGTGAGCAATTTCCGTGAAAAGAACCGCGATCGGTGTCTGGTGATCCTCTCCCGCAACGATGAAGCGCTGAACAGCTCCCGCGCCGCCGAGCTTCTGCACCATTACTACGAAATTGTCTGGGACGAAGAGCAGACCCACAAGTTCAAAAACATTTCCCCGCACTTGCAGCGTATTAAAGCCTTTAAAACGCTGGGCTGATCTCCCTGAACCTGATAAAGGCCCGGTACGTGAAAGCGTACCGGGCCTCTTTTTTGTCAGAGTTGTCTACTTTTAAACCATCAAAACTTGATACATATCAATTTTGGTATGACCAATGCGCCTGACGTGCTATTCTCAATGAATCTGAATGGTTTCAGCGCAGTAACCTGTTGTTAATTAAGGGTTATTTATATAACTTTTAATTAACAATTGGTTAATAATTTGAGGGGGTCACGTTGACTACGCCATTGAAAAAGATAGTGATTGTCGGCGGTGGTGCTGGCGGACTGGAGCTGGCGACACAGCTGGGTAAGAAGCTGGGTCGCGGTAAGAAAGCCAAAATCACGCTGGTGGATCGTAACCACAGTCATCTGTGGAAGCCGTTACTGCACGAAGTGGCGACCGGGTCGCTGGATGAGGGCGTGGATGCGCTGAGCTATCTGGCGCATGCGCGTAACCACCACTTCCAGTTCCAGCTGGGTTCGGTGGTGGATATCAATCGTGAAAACAAAACCATCACGCTGGCTGAGCTGCGTGATGATAAAGGCGAGTTGCTGGTTCCTGAGCGCAAGCTGGCCTATGACACGCTGGTGATGGCCCTGGGCAGTACCTCCAATGATTTCAACACCCCAGGCGTAAAAGAGCACTGCATCTTCCTGGATAACCCGCATCAGGCGCGTCGTTTCCATCAGGAGATGCTTAACCTGTTCCTGAAGTACACCAATAACATGGGTGCTAACGGCAAGGTCAACATTGCTATCGTGGGCGGCGGCGCAACGGGCGTTGAATTATCGGCGGAGTTGCACAATGCGGTCAAACAGCTGCACAGCTACGGCTACAAAGGGCTGACTAACGAAGCGCTGAATGTGACGCTGGTGGAAGCAGGTGAACGTATTCTGCCTGCGCTGCCGCCGCGTATTTCCGGCGCGGCGCACAACGAGCTGACCAAACTGGGCGTGCGCGTGCTGACCCAGACCATGGTGACCAGCGCGGATGAGGGCGGCCTGCATACCAAAGACGGCGAATATATCCAGGCCGACCTGATGGTTTGGGCTGCGGGGATCAAAGCGCCTGATTTCATGAAAGATATCGGTGGGCTGGAGACGAACCGCATTAACCAGCTGGTGACAGAGCCGACGCTGCAAACCACGCGCGATCCGGACATCTTCGCCATTGGCGACTGTGCCTCCTGCGCACGTCCGGAAGGCGGATTTGTACCGCCTCGCGCCCAGGCCGCGCACCAGATGGCAAGCCTCGTGCTGCATAACATCCTGGCGCAGATGAAAGGCAAACCGATGAAAGCCTATGTCTACAAAGACCACGGCTCTCTGGTGTCGCTCTCAAACTTCTCCACCGTGGGCAGCCTGATGGGTAACCTGATGCGCGGCTCCATGATGGTGGAAGGGCGCATCGCCCGCTTCGTGTACATTTCTCTGTACCGTATGCACCAGATTGCGCTGCACGGCTACTTCAAAACCGGCCTGATGATGCTGGTTGGCCGCATCAACCGCGTGATCCGTCCACGCCTGAAGCTGCACTAATTTCTCTCTCCCTCCGGGCCCTCCGGAGGGAATTCTTAGCACATCATGCTGTGCATTTCCCTCCTGACGCTTAAGAGTTCTCTTAAACCCACGTTGTCCCGGTCAACAGCCCTGATTTTGATCCTTTATCTTATTGGCGAAGCGTTTATTGCGCTGCAAAATTGCTACCAATTGCAACAAAGGAGGAAGTCCCGTGAATAAATCAATGTTGGCGGGTATAGGGATTGGCGTCGCAGCTGCGTTAGGTGTGGCTGCCGTTGCCAGTCTGAACGTACTTGATCGTGGCCCGCAGTATGCGCAGGTGGTTTCCGCTACACCGATCAAAGAGACGGTCAAGACGCCTCGTCAGGAGTGCCGTAATGTTTCTGTCACCCACCGTCGTCCGGTTCAGGATGAAAACCGTATCGCTGGCTCCGTGCTGGGCGCGGTTGCTGGTGGGGTGATTGGTCATCAGTTTGGTGGCGGCCGTGGTAAGGATGTCGCGACGGTGGTTGGTGCGCTGGGTGGCGGTTATGCCGGTAACCAGGTACAGGGCGCGATGCAGGAAAATGATACCTACACCACAACGCAGCAGCGCTGTAAAACCGTGTATGACAAGTCTGAAAAAATGTTGGGCTACGACGTAACCTACAAAATTGGCGATCAGCAGGGCAAAATCCGCATGGATAAAGATCCTGGCACGCAGATCCCTCTCGACAGCAACGGTCAGCTGATACTGAATAACAAAGTGTAAAAAAGATGTTCTCTGAACTTAGCTCCTCATGCGCTCAGGCTGAGGAGCTTTTTTTTTGCGTCAGAGTTTAAGAAGTTCAGGCCACAGGCGCAGCGTTGTTTGCGTAATCCCCTGCAATTTTTCCAGCGTCGCGCCTTCACGGGCGCTGATGGACATCCCCTGTAAAATACAGCTCAGATACTGGGAAAGCTCCTGCGGACGGCAATGCGCCGGTATTTCGCCGCGCTGCTGACGCTGAGCCAGAAACGTGCTGAGCGTCTCCTCCTGCATCGCATGTCGCGATTTGACCGTGTTGGCAATCTCTTTAGACGATGCCGCGAGGGTCGCGGAGGTGTTGATCATAAAACAGCCCGCAGGCGTGTCCTTGCTGGTATAGCAGGTCGCGATTGCCGTGAAATAATCCTGCAATGCCTGCTCAACCGTTTTTTCTTCGCAGAACAGCTGGGCTTCATGTTTTGCCGCGAAGCGCGCGATGTATCTGTCCAGAACGGCCCGGAATAAGCCTTCTTTGTTGGTGAACTCTGCGTACAGGGTAGGGGCTTTCGCGCCCGTTGCTTCCACGAGATCGGAAAGCGACGTGGCTTCATACCCATGCTGCCAGAAGAGCGTCATGGCCTTATCGAGCGCCGCATCCCTGTCGAACACTTTTGGTCGGCCACGGCTTTTCTTCGCGCAACGCGTGACATCGGTTGTCATGTGCCGTTGGTCCTCTGTTGTTTTGTTGAATAGTCATTATAAAAATAAACGTCTGCAACGACCAGCGGTGATTTCTGAAAAATAATTTAATTTTATCTTTATGAAATATAAGGCAAATGAAATTAATTTAACGACCATTATAAAAATGGGTTGACGTGTGACCTGGATCACATCTATTATTTACCTATCGATCGTTAACTAAATAACTAACGACCACTACATCATCTGCCTAAAGGTATAAAATCATGAAAAACGTTAAAACCCTCATCGCTGCCGCCGTTCTGAGTTCACTCTCTTTCGCAAGCTTCGCTGCTGTTGAAGTGCAATCCACGCCAGCAGACCAGCAGAAAGTCGGTACCATCTCTGCCACTGCCGGGACTAATCTGGGCTCTCTGGAAGATCAGCTGGCACAAAAAGCTGACGAAATGGGTGCGAAATCATTCCGCATCACCTCTGTGACCGGTCCTAACACCCTGCACGGTACCGCTGTTATCTACAAATAAGCGTAACGCAACCCTCCGTTATGCCACTGCAATAAAAAACGCCCTGCTGATGCAGGGCGTTTGTCGTTATTACTGCTTTACATTGATTGCTGAGCAACCTCATGATGCCGCGTGACATCGGTTGGCATCCCCGAGCGCGCTTCCATCGCCCGCTCCATCACCGCGCCATCGGTATTGGCATTCGTTTTAAAGCTCACCATCGAGGCATTCAGATTAATCGGCAGCGTCTGCGGATCGTCATTGATGTTTTTCGATAGCGGCTGGTGGATCTCAACCAGACGGACGCCACCCGGCTCTTCAGACACTTTAATCGGCGTATTAATGATATTCACTTTCGTGCCAGGGGCGATCACGCGGTAGAGCGTTTTGATATCGTCATCGCGCAGGCGAATGCAGCCGGAGCTGACGCGCATCCCGATCCCGAAATCCGCATTCGTTCCGTGCAGAAGATAAACCCCACCGTATGCCGCCAGGCGAATCGCATGGTGCCCCATCGGATTATCCGGGCCAGCAGGCACCACGGCAGGCAGGTCGATACCTTGAGCTTTATAACGGGCGCGAATGTTTGCCGTCGGGGTCCAGGTTGGATTAGCGCGCTTATCAGAGACGGTGGTGATCATGGTAGGCGTGAGCGTATCGCCCCCCAGCTGACCAATACCGATAGGGTAGACGGTCACTTCGTTCTTGTCCGGCGGGTAGTAATACAGACGCAGCTCGGCGAGGTTAATCACAATGCCCTGACGCGGAGCGTCCGGCAGGATGGTTTGCAGCGGAATCGTCAGTACGCTGCCTGCCCGGGGCACGTATGGATCTACGCCCGGGTTGGCCTGCAACAGCGCCAGGAACCCGACGTTATATTTTTTGGCAATCGCTTCCAGCGAACCGCCATCGTTTTCAACCACGTGAAAGCGGTTTTCACCTACGACGTTGCTGCCGGCAGGCGGAAGAGGCCAGGTATTGGCGCGAGCAGGGAGCGCGACGGCAACCGTCGCGGCCAGCGCAAACAGAGTTAACCAGCGGGTAAAACGCGAAGAAATCATCATTATCATAATCCATACAAATGATAAGGTTATTGTTTTATAAGGCGTTAATGATAATTATGGCGAATGTATAGTCGGGAAGTTCGGGCGAAGTGCAAAGAGTTTGTAAATTGTCCCCCCGCCAGCCGGGCGCTGGCGGGGGAAACCGTTATGCGATGGCGTTCTCTTCCAGCTGACGCATAAAGTTACGCACCCAGTCCATGCGGGTTTTACGTTCCGTCAGATCCTGAGTGAATTTCAGACGCGTCGGGCCATCAAGACGGAAATGCTGCGGCTGTTTTTGCAGGAGGCCAATCAGCCACATCGGATCGACGTGGTTCTTCTCGGCAAACTCAATGACGCCGCCTTTCTCATTGCCTTCAAGCTTGCGAATGCCCAGCTTCTGCGCCTGCTGACGCAGGCGGGCAATATCCAGCAGGTTGCGCGCCGCATCGGGCAATATCCCAAAACGGTCAATCAGTTCGACTTTGATCTCTTCCAGCTCGCCTTCGCTTTTCGCGCTGGCAATGCGTTTGTAGAACGACAGACGGGTATTCACGTCAGGAATAAAATCATCCGGCAGCAGAGAAGGCATGCGCAGTTCCACTTCGGTCTGCTGGCTGGTGAGATCTTCCAGAGACGGTTCACGTCCGGCTTTAAGCGCGTCGACGGCATTTTCCAGCAGCTCCATATACAGCGAGAAACCGATGGTTTCCATGGAGCCGCTCTGGTCTTCACCCAGCAGCTCACCGGCGCCGCGGATCTCCAGGTCGTGGGTCGCCAGCGCAAAGCCAGCACCCAGATCTTCCAGTGAGGCGATAGCTTCCAGACGCTTTTGCGCGTCGGTGGTCATCGCCTTCGGATGCGGCGTCAGCAGCCAGGCGTAGGCCTGATGGTGCGAGCGCCCGACGCGCCCGCGCAGCTGGTGCAGCTGGGCCAGGCCGAAGTGATCCGCACGTTCGATGATGATGGTGTTCGCCGTCGGAATGTCGATCCCGGTCTCAATGATGGTGGTACACACCAGCACGTTGAAACGCTGGTGGTGGAAATCGTTCATCACCCGCTCCAGCTCGCGCTCGCGCATCTGGCCGTGACCAATGGCGATGCGCGCTTCCGGTACCAGTTCTGCCAGCCTGTCGGCGGCTTTCTGAATATTTTCAACGTCGTTATACAGGTAATACACCTGGCCGCCGCGCAGCACTTCGCGCAGGATCGCCTCGCGCACCACCAGATTGTCGTACTCGCGAACAAAGGTTTTCACCGCCAGACGGCGCGCCGGTGGGGTGGCGATTATCGACAGATCGCGCATGCCGCTCATCGCCATGTTCAGGGTGCGCGGGATCGGCGTTGCGGTCAGGGTCAGAATGTCGACGTCGGCGCGCATCGCTTTGATGCGCTCTTTATGGCGCACCCCGAAGCGGTGCTCTTCATCCACGATCAGCAGCCCCAGATCTTTCCACTTCACGTCGCTTTGCAGCAGCTTGTGAGTGCCGATCAGAATATCAATTTTGCCTTCGCTTGCCTGTTCCAGGATTTGCGTCTGCTCTTTGGCGCTGCGAAAACGCGACAGCATCTCAATGCGCACCGGCCAGTTGGCGAAGCGGTCGCGGAAGTTGTCGAAGTGCTGCTGGGCGAGGAGGGTAGTCGGCACCAGCACCGCCACCTGCTTGTTGTTTTCCACCGCCAAAAAGGCGGCACGCATCGCCACTTCGGTTTTGCCGAAGCCCACGTCACCGCAGACCAAGCGGTCCATGGCCAGCGGCTGGCACATGTCGCTCAGCACGGCGTTAATGGCCTGGGCCTGATCCGGCGTAGTTTCAAACGGGAAGCTGTCGCAGAACAGCTGATACTGCTCTTTATCATGCTTAAACGCATAGCCCTCTTTGGCCGCACGCTGGGCGTAAATATCCAGCAGCTCGGCGGCCACGTCGCGTACTTTTTCCGCCGCCTTCTGGCGCGCGCGCGCCCAGGCATCGCCGCCCAGCTTATGCAGCGGCGCGTTGTCTTCCGCGCCCCCAGCGTAGCGACTGATCAGGTGCAGGGACGACACCGGCACGTACAGTTTGGCGTCGTTGGCGTAGGTCAGCATCAGGTATTCACCTTTGATGCCGCCTGCTTCGAGGGTGGTCATCCCCTGATAGCGACCCACCCCGTGTTCAAGGTGAACGATCGGCTGACCGGGGTGCAGTTCGGCCAGGTTACGGATCAGGGTGTCCGGGTTGATGGTGCGACGGCTGTCCTGACGACGGCGCGCGACGCGCTCGCCCAGCAGGTCGCTTTCACAAATCAACGCCAGGTTATTGAGCGTATCAATGAATCCGTGCTCGGCGGCGCCGATCATCAGGTAACGGCCATTTCCGGTCGCTTCGCTCAGACGAAGAATGCGCTTCGGCGCAACTTTGATCCGTCCCAGCAGTTCGCCCAGCGCTTCACGGCGACCCTCACTTTCAACGGAGAAGACCACCGGCCCGGTGAAGGACTCAAGAAACTTACGCAGATTATCAAGGGGGGATTTCTGCTGCGCCTGAACGGCCAGGTCAGGCAGCGTCCGGAACGCGAGATTGGTGTTCGCCGCCTTCTCGGCAAGCGCGTCGGTTTTGAGCTGCATGCGCGGCCAGCGTTTCAGCTCGGCGTTGAGCTCGTCGGTACGTAGCCACAGCATTTCCGGCGGCAGCAGCGGACGCATCGGGTCAACGCCCCGGTTTTCAAAGCGGGCGCGCGTTTCGCTTTCAAAGCGGCTGGCACTGGCGTCGATATCCCCGGTGTTAACAATCAGCGTATTCGCCGGGAAGTAGCTGAACAGCGCCGGCAGCGGTTCGTTAAAGAACAGGGGCTGCCAGTACTCGATCCCGGCCGGAAGGGTGCCCTTGCTGACTTGCTGGTAGATATGTTCGGCATCGCGCTTCACGTCGAACCTGTCGCGCCACTGGCTGCGGAACAGCTCGATGGCGGTTTTATCCGTCGGGAACTCATGGGCGGGCAGTAGGTTAATGGAGTCCACTTCCTCCAGCGTGCGCTGGGTGTCAGCGTCGAACACGCGCAGGCTGTCGATCTCATCATCAAAGAAATCCAGACGATATGGCCGATCGCTGCCCATCGGATAGAGATCCAGCAGCGCACCGCGCGTCGCGTATTCGCCGTGCTCCATCACCTGGTCGACATGTCGATAGCCGGCTCCGTCCAGCTGCACGCGCAGGGCATCGCGCGACAGGCGCTGGCCTTTTTTCATCACCAGCGCATGGCCGTGCAAATAGCTGTGCGGACAGACGCGCTGCATCAGGGTGTTCACCGGTACAATCAGCACGCCGCGCTGCATGGTGGGAAGCTGATACAGCGTCGACAGGCGCGAAGAGATGATCTCCTGGTGCGGAGAAAAACTGTCGTAGGGAAGCGTTTCCCAGTCGGCCAGGCTGAACACCAGGCTATCGGTGAACTGACGAATTTCGTCGTGCAGGCGCAGAGCGTTTTGCATGTCCGGGGCAACCAGCACCACCGGCCCAGGATGCCGCTCAGCAATTTCCGCCACCAGGGTGGCGCAGGCCGCGCCCGTGAGTTCGCCCAGCTGGCGCTGGTCGCCCGCTTTGACAGGCAAGGAGTAACGATAGTGTTCAGGCATGGCTATGTCAGAGTCTCTTGGGGATATACCAACAGTATTGGGGCATATCACTGATACGCAATGTCTTTATTATCCTCGATCGTTTTACATAAGCAAATCGTAACCGCACAAGAGGGAAAGTGCCCCCGGATGGGTAGAGGGTTCCTCAGTAATTTGAAAGCAGAAGCAATAACGTTGTCTTCAGACTAACTGAGGGCTTTCAGCGATGCCCTGGTCCGGCTGTAAATCGCTGAGGCGTTTCCTGAAGGCCGGGGCGAGGCGCAGGGATGCGCCGAGAGGGCGTGGCCTGCATGGATGCAGGCTCATGCACGACCCGATAGCCGGAAGGAATAAGCCGAGGGTATCGCGAAGCGACGATTTACCGCCGGGAGCCCGGGTTGCCAGGGTGGTGGCGACTGAGCCACCCTGGCACGTTCACCGCTCGTGCGGTTATAGAATAGCAAGGAACATAAGGTGAACGGAACGAGCACCACAGCTGTATGTTCACCCTCACCCCAGCCCTCTCCCATAGGGAGAGGGAGCCGTCTGTGCAGGCCTTATTTTGTAGCCCGTATGGGACAGGGTTAGTTAGCGGGTCGTGGGCACGGGCGAAAGCCGCGCGGGAGGGGAGAAGAAAAGATCGCCAAAGAGGGCGGTCGAGAGCTTACGTGCCCCCAGCCCAACCAGCGTGCAGACGAGCAGGCTGATAAATGGATAAACCAGAATCAGCGTTAACTCCGCCCAGATCGGCCAGTACGCCGCATTCATTTCGCGGATCAGGAGCAGGCTAAATGCCTCGATTAAAATGCGGTGGGTGGTATATATCGCGATGGTGTTTGAACCGATGACGTTCAGCAGATTATTGGGATGAACGGCATAACGCTGCTCGAAGCTGTAAAAGAGCTTCATGATAACCACGATTGACAGCAGAGAGAGCGGCAGAGGGACGTTAGCGAACCACAGCACCACCGACACCGCACCAGAGGCGATGAGGATCAGCCAGCTGCGGCGCAAATTCATCCCTTTCATCCACGCCATCAACTGCGCGCCGTACCATGCGCCGAGGCTGTAGTAGACCATGTTGCGCACCACGCTGTTCATTCCCCACCACGGTAACGGCAGGAAGTTGATGGCGATGCTTGCCAGCGCCAGAAGCCCCAGCATCGGCAGTTTCCAGCGGCTCAGCAGCTTACAGAGCGTAAAGTAGACCACTAAGGCGTACAAATACCATAGGCTGGTGCTGGCCGTGAGCATTCCCCGTACAAACCCTGAAACGGAATCGGCGTAGGCCGCATTGGATGCTGTCGCCAGCTCTCGCTCGGGGGCGAGCCAGGCATTCAGATGAGTCAGCGCCTGCCATTGCAGGACGCCCCACAGGGCCAAAACCCAGACAATGCTCCAGATCCGCTTGTCGAGACTGGTGCGCCAGTTCACCTCGTCAATATATCGACGGATCAAATAGCCGGAGATAAAGAAAAACACCGGCATACGGAACGGGGCAAGGTAAAGATTAAAGTAGACCCAGCATTTGGCGAGCAGGCCCGATAACGGATGCTGTAGCCCGTCCAGGTGAGGATAAAAGGTGATCACCGAGTGGTAAATCACCACCAGGCAGATGCACAGACCTTTTATCTGGTTAATCCATAATGCTTTTTGTTTCATTGTGCGTGACGACCTTGTTGCCATAAACGAAAGGACGATTGTTGTAAAATGAAACCCTGATGTAACGGGTAACAGTCTGTATCAGGACGATTTTCGGAAAAGGTGGAGGCTGTCTGGCGGAAGTTCAGTCAGTAGCATGATGATTTATCTGAATTTTTCGGAAAAATGATTACCGAATCTTACGGTTTCAGTCATTTACGCTTAGCGGATTCGCTTATATACTCGTGGGTCTGCTATCAGCAAACAGACGGATTTCATGTATCAACCTGTCGCACTCTTTATAGGCTTACGTTACATGCGTGGGCGCGCCGCGGACCGCTTCGGTCGCTTTGTCTCCTGGCTTTCGACTATTGGCATTACGCTTGGCGTGATGGCACTGGTGACGGTGCTTTCCGTCATGAACGGCTTCGAGCGCGAGCTGCAAAACAATATCCTGGGGCTGATGCCGCAGGCCGTTCTCTCTTCCACTCAGGGTTCCCTTAATCCGCAACAGCTGCCGGAAAGCGCGGTGAAGTTACAGGGTGTCACGCGCGTTGCGCCGCTCACGACGGGCGATGTGGTGCTGCAAAGCGCCCGTAGCGTGGCGGTCGGGGTGATGCTGGGTATCGATCCGGCGCAAAAAGATCCGCTGACGCCGTTCCTGGTCAATGTGAAACAAACCGACCTGGAAGCGGGTAAATACAACGTCATCCTCGGCGAGCAGCTTGCCGGGCAGCTCGGGGTCAACCGTGGCGATCAGCTGCGCGTGATGGTGCCGTCAGCCAGTCAGTTTACGCCGATGGGGCGTCTGCCAAGCCAGCGCCTGTTCAACGTGATTGGCACGTTTGCGGCGAACAGCGAAGTTGATGGTTACCAGATGCTGGTTAACATTCAGGACGCCTCGCGTCTGATGCGCTACCCGGCGGGAAATATCACCGGCTGGCGTCTGTGGCTTGATGCGCCGCTGAAGGTGGATACCCTTAGCCAGCAGACGCTACCGGAAGGGACGAAATGGCAGGACTGGCGCGACCGGAAGGGCGAACTGTTCCAGGCCGTGCGCATGGAGAAAAACATGATGGGGCTGCTGCTGAGCCTGATCGTGGCCGTTGCCGCGTTTAATATCATCACCTCGCTCGGGCTGATGGTAATGGAGAAGCAAGGCGAAGTCGCCATTCTGCAAACCCAGGGGCTGACTCCGCGCCAGATCATGGCGGTATTTATGGTCCAGGGTGCCAGCGCTGGCATCATTGGCGCGCTGCTCGGCGCGGCGCTGGGGGCGCTGCTCGCCAGCCAGCTCAACAATCTCATGCCGATTATTGGCGCGCTGCTTGATGGCGCGGCGCTGCCGGTGGCTATCGAGCCGCTCCAGGTGGTCGGTATTGCGCTGGCCGCGATGGCCATTGCGCTGCTTTCTACGCTTTATCCTTCCTGGCGGGCTGCCGCCACTCAACCCGCTGAGGCTTTACGTTATGAATAAGATCCTGTTGCAGTGCGACAACCTGTCCAAACGCTATCAGGAAGGCACTGTGCAGACCGACGTGTTGCACAATGTGAGTTTTAGCGTGGGTGAAGGCGAGATGATGGCGATTGTCGGCAGCTCCGGTTCCGGTAAAAGTACGTTGCTGCATCTGCTTGGCGGGCTGGACACGCCAACCGAAGGCGATGTGATCTTCTCCGGTCAGCCGCTGAGTAAAATGTCGTCTACGGCGAAAGCCGAGCTGCGTAACCGCGAGCTGGGCTTTATCTATCAGTTCCACCATCTGCTGCCGGACTTTACGGCGCTGGAAAACGTCGCAATGCCGCTGCTGATTGGTAAAAAGAAACCCGCGGAAATTAATGCCCGCGCCAGCGACATGCTAAAAGCGGTAGGGCTGGGTCATCGCGGAAATCACCGTCCGTCTGAGCTTTCCGGCGGTGAGCGTCAGCGTGTGGCCATCGCCCGTGCGCTGGTCAACAACCCGCGCCTGGTGCTGGCGGATGAACCGACAGGTAACCTCGATGCGCGTAACGCAGACAGCATTTTCCAGCTTCTCGGCGAACTGAACGCCGCGCAGGGAACCGCGTTTCTGGTGGTCACCCACGATTTACAACTGGCTAAGCGGATGGGGCGTCAGCTGGAAATGCGTGACGGTCGTCTGAATGCTGAACTGACGCTGATGGGAGCGGAGTAATGGCTTCACCGTTATCGTTACTCATCGGGTTACGCTTTAGCCGCGGTCGTCGCCGGAGCGGGATGGTATCCCTTATCTCCGTGATCTCCACCATCGGTATCGCCCTGGGCGTGGCGGTGTTGATCGTGGGCTTAAGCGCCATGAACGGCTTTGAGCGTGAACTGAATAACCGCATTCTGGCCGTTGTCCCCCACGGTGAAATCGAGCCGGCTAACCAGCCGTGGTCCAACTGGCGTGATGCCCTTAACAAAGTGGAAAAGGTGCCCGGCATTGCGGCGGCTGCACCTTACATCAACTTTACCGGGCTGGTAGAGAGCGGGGTAAACCTGCGCGCCATTCAGGTGAAAGGGGTAAATCCTCGTCAAGAAGAGCGTCTGAGCGCGCTGCCGCGCTATGTGCAAAATGGCGCATGGGCAAACTTTAAGGCTGGCGAGCAGCAGATCATCATGGGCAAAGGCGTTGCCGATGCGCTGAAGGTGAAGCAGGGCGACTGGGTCTCGATCATGATCCCGAACGCCAGCGCTGATCACAAATTGCAGCAGCCTAAGCGCGTACGTCTGCACGTCACCGGTATTTTGCAGCTGAGCGGCCAGCTCGATCACAGCTTCGCGATGGTGCCGCTGGAAGATGCGCGCCAGTATCTGGATATGAGCGACAGCGTGACGGGCATTGCCATTAAGGTTAACGACGTCTTCAACGCCAATAAACTGGTGCGTGACGCTGGCAGCGTGACCAATAACTATGTCTACATCAAAAGCTGGATCGGCACTTACGGGTATATGTACCGTGATATCCAGATGATCCGCGCGATTATGTATCTGGCGATGGTGCTGGTGATTGGGGTGGCGTGTTTTAATATCGTCTCGACGCTGGTCATGGCCGTTAAGGATAAGAGCGGCGACATCGCCGTGCTGCGTACCTTAGGGGCGAAAGACGGTCTTATTCGCGCCATCTTCGTCTGGTACGGTTTGCTGGCGGGGCTGTTTGGCAGCCTTTGCGGTGTGGCGATCGGCGTGGTGGTTTCCCTTCAGCTGACGCCGATTATTAACGGAATTGAAGCGCTTATTGGCCATCAGTTCCTGTCAGGCGATATCTATTTTATTGACTTCCTGCCGTCTGAACTGCACTGGCTGGACGTTATTTATGTGCTGGTTACAGCACTTTTACTGAGTCTGCTGGCAAGCTGGTATCCGGCGCGTCGCGCAAGCCGAATTGATCCGGCGAGGGTATTAAGTGGCCAGTAATTTCGTCATGGTTTAGCGGTCTTTTGGCCGCTGAATCAAACAGAGGAATGCATCATGTATTACGGATTTGATATTGGCGGCACCAAGATTGCGCTCGGCGTGTTCGATAAAGACCTTAAGCTACAATGGGAAACCCGCGTACCCACGCCGCGCGAAAGCTACGATGAATTTTTAACCGCCATTGCCGCGCTGGTGGCGCAAGCGGATGAACGCTTTGGCGTCAAAGGCAGCGTCGGCATTGGTATTCCGGGTATGCCCGAAACCGACGATGGCACGCTGTATGCCGCCAACGTTCCTGCTGCCAGCGGCAAACCGCTGCGTGCCGATCTTTCTGCTCTCCTTGAGCGCGACGTGCGCTTAGACAACGATGCCAACTGTTTTGCTCTCTCAGAGGCCTGGGACGACGAGTTTCGTCGCTATCCGCTGGTTATGGGGCTGATCCTCGGAACCGGCGTGGGGGGCGGGATAGTCATTAACGGTAAGCCCATTACCGGGCGCAGCTACATTACCGGCGAATTTGGTCATATCCGTCTGCCGGTGGATGCGCTGGATGTTGTCGGACGTGATTTCCCGTTGATCCGCTGCGGTTGTGGTCAGCACGGCTGTATTGAGAGTTACCTTTCAGGCCGTGGGTTTGCATGGCTTTATGAACACTTCTATCATCAGAAAGATGACGCCCCCCAAATCATTACCCTGTGGGAACAAGGGGATGCGCAGGCGCGAGAGCACGTTGAACGCTATCTCGACCTGCTGGCCGTGTGCCTGGGGAATATCCTGACCATCGTCGACCCGGATCTGCTGGTGATCGGGGGAGGGCTGTCAAATTTCACTGCGATTACGGAACAGTTGTCCGGGCGTCTGCCCCGACATTTATTGCCGGTCGCCCGCGTGCCGCGCATTGAACGCGCGCGACACGGGGACGCAGGAGGCATGCGCGGAGCCGCATTCCTTCATCTCACCGATTAGTTTACGAGGTTATTATGCTGTCGCGTCGCCAGGGTCGACTCAGCCGTTTTCGCAAAAATAAACGCCGCTTACGTGAACGCCTGCGTCAGCGGATCTTTTTCAGAGACAGGATGATGCCAGAAGCGATGGATAAACCCAGAGTGGTGGTGTTGACCGGGGCGGGGATCTCCGCCGAATCCGGTATTCAGACCTTCCGCGCGGCGGACGGACTGTGGGAAGAACACCGAGTTGAAGATGTGGCGACGCCGGAAGGTTTCGCCCGCGATCCGGCGCTGGTGCAGGCGTTCTACAACGCCCGCCGTCGCCAGCTTCAGCAGCCGGAGATTGCGCCGAATGCGGCGCACCTGGCGCTGGCAAAGCTGGAGGAAGCGCTGGGGGATCGTTTTCTGCTGGTCACGCAGAACATCGACAATCTTCACGAAAGGGCCGGAAACCACAACATCATCCACATGCACGGCGAACTGCTCAAGGTGCGGTGCGCATGGAGTGGTCAGGTGCTGGACTGGAAAGAGGACGTGCTGGACGAAGACCGCTGCCACTGCTGTCAGTTCCCTTCGCGTCTGCGTCCGCATGTGGTCTGGTTTGGCGAAATGCCGCTGGGAATGGATGAGATCTACAGCGCCCTGGCTATGGCGGACGTCTTTATCGCCATTGGTACTTCGGGACATGTCTATCCGGCGGCAGGATTTGTTCACGAAGCGCGACTGCAAGGTGCCCATACGGTGGAGCTTAATCTGGAGCCAAGCCAGGTCGGGAGCGAGTTTGAAGAGAAACATTACGGTCTGGCGAGCGAGGTGGTGCCAGCCTTTGTGGATAAACTCCTGAAGGGGCTGTAAGAGTAACGGGCGACATTGCGTCGCCCGTTGTGCATTAACGGCCTGCTTTTAGCTTCTGATAATACTCTTCATACAGGCGGCTCGCGTCACCGACGTCGTTCTGCCATTCCCCTTTGCTGATGGTTTCAGCGTCCGGATAAAGCGATTTATCATTTGCCACTTCAGGGCTGAGCAGCTTCCGCGCGGCCAGGTTTGGCGTCGGGTAGCCGATGGTTTCCGCCACCTCTTTTGCCACATCCG
This sequence comes from Enterobacter sp. MGH 33, assembly GCF_000534535.1. Classification (NCBI taxonomy): domain Bacteria; kingdom Pseudomonadati; phylum Pseudomonadota; class Gammaproteobacteria; order Enterobacterales; family Enterobacteriaceae; genus Enterobacter; species Enterobacter sp. MGH 33. The sequence goes on from NZ_KI973212.1 coordinate 2,122,288, forward strand.
GGCGCAGCAGGAAATTGATCAGCTTCAGGGCGCCCTCGACGTTTTTCGCATTCGCCGGGATCGCGAGGCTGTCCATCCAGAAGATGCCGCCCTCCTTCGGCCAGACCACCTCCAGCGGCGTCCCGGCCTGACGCGCCACAAACGCAGAGCCGTTCCAGACCATACCCAGATTCACTTCACCTTCCATATACGGGTTAGCCGGGTTATCCGAGTTGAACGCCGCCACGTTTGGCATCAGCTTTTTCAGTTCGTTATACGCCGCTTCGATCTCTTTCGGATCGGTGGTGTTACCGGAATAGCCGAGTTTACGCAGCGCAACCTGGAACACTTCGCGCGCATCGTCGGTTAACAGCAGGCTGCTTTTGTATTCCGGCTTCCACAGGTCAGCCCAGGATGAAACCGTTTTTGGATCAATGGCATCGCTGTTGACGCCAATTGCCGTCGCGCCCCAGATGTACGGAATGGAGTAGTCGTTGTTCGGGTCGAACGGCTTGTTTAGCATCTCAGGATCGAGGTTTGAAAAATTGGTTAGCTTCGTTTTGTCGATCTTCTGGATCATGCCTTCTTTGCGCATCTTGTCGACGAAATAGGTCGACGGCACCACCAGGTCATACGCGCCATCTTTATAGGTTTTGAGCTTGGCGTACATGGTTTCATTCGACTCGTAGGTCGAATAGATCACCTTGATGCCCGTCTCTTTGGTGAACTGCTCCAGCAGGCCCGGCGGCACATACTCGGTCCAGTTGTAGAAATAGAGCGTTTTGCTGTCATCAGCATGCGCGGCGCCCATTCCGAGCACCAGTGCCGCAGCGGCAAGCATTTTTTTCATTTCTGTGTCCCCTGAGATTTTGTTTTATCACGAGCAATAACCTGGCTGGCAATTACCAGAACCAGCGATAACACCAACAGAATAGTCGCCAGCGCGTTCACTTCGGGTGAAACACCGACTTTAACCATTGAGTAGATCTTCAACGGCAGAATTTCATAGCTCGGCCCGGTGACGAAGGAGGACACGACCACGTCGTCCATCGACAGGGTAAAGCTGAGCAGCCATCCTGCTGCCACGGCGGGCATCGCCAGCGGCAGAATGATTTTGCGCAGAATGGTCATCTCGCTCGCACCCAGATCTTTCGCCGCTTCCAGCATGCGTACGTCGAACCCTTTCAGACGCGCGTAGACGGTTACCACCACAAACGGCAGACAGAAGGTGATATGCGAGAACAGCAGCGACCAGAAACCGAGCTGGACGCCCAGCAGCATAAACAGCACCAGCAGTGAAATGGCCATCACGATATCCGGGGACATCATCACCACAAACAGCATGCCACTGACGAACGGCTTACCGCGAAAACGGTAGCGGTACAGCGCCACGGCGGTCAGTGAGCCAATCAGCGTCGCGAAGGTGGCAGAAAATACCGCCATCGTCAGCGAGTGCTGAGCGGCCTGTAGCAGGCTGTCATTGTTCATCAGCAGGCCATACCATTTGGTGGTAAACCCTTGCCAGTTGATCCCGAAGCGTGAGCTGTTAAAGGAGTTCACGATCAAAATGATTATCGGAATATAGAGATACGCATAAATGGCGGTCATAAAACCGCCGCGAAGCAGTCGACCGATCATTCCAGCTCCACCTTCTTATTCAGCAGGCGTGATGCACGCCAGTAAACCAGCAGCATCAGTCCCATCACCACCGTCAGCGTTATGCTGGTGGCCGAGCCGAACGGCCAGTCGCGGATATTCAGGAACTGGCTCTTAATCACGTTACCGATCAGCAGGTTTTTCGCCCCGCCCATCAGGTCCGAGACGTAGAACAGGCCCATCGCAGGCAGCATGACCAGCAGACAGCCGGCGATAATACCCGGCATGGTCAGCGGAATAATGATGCGGACAAAAGTTTGTAACTTACTGGCGCCCAGGTCTTTCGCCGCTTCCAGCAGCGGCTTATCGAGCTTTTCAATGCTGGAGTAGAGCGGCATCACCATAAACGGCAGCAGGATATAGACCAGGCCGACAATCACCGCGCCCGGGGTGAACATGATGCGGATCGGCGTCTCGATCACCCCCAGCCACAGCAGAAACTCGTTCAGATAACCTTTGGTGCTGAGGAAGATTTTCAGCCCGTAGATGCGGATTAACGAGTTGGTCCAGAAGGGTACAATCAGTAAAAACAGCAGCAGCGGCCGTACTTTTTGCGGCAGGCGGGCCAGGAACCAGGCGAATGGATACCCCAGCACCAGACAGGCGAGGGTAGCAATCAGCGCCATATTGAGCGAGTGCAGCAGCACGTCAAAATAGAGCGGATCGAGCAGGCGTGCGTAGTTGTCCAGCGTAAAGACCATCGCGACGAAGTTCGCGTCGTCGCGGGTCAGGAAGCTGGTTACGATGATCATCAGGTTGGGTAGAAAGACAAACAACACAAGCCAACCGACGATCGTGGCAATCACCACATTCTGGAACTTACTTGTGTTCTTCATCAGCCAGTACAACCTCCCAGCTTTCTACCCAGTTGATGACCATTTTCTGATCCAGCGAGTGGTCGAAGTCCGGATCGTCCTCGTTAAAGAACTCGCTGACCATCACCATTTTGCCATTTTCCAGTTCCACAACGGATTCGAGGGTCATCCCTTTGTAGTTGCGTTCGCGAACGTAACCGATCAGACCTTCGACGTCAGCCGTGTCGTGGATCTCATCAACGCGGAGATCTTCCGGGCGCAGCAGGACGTTGAGCTTTTGCCCCTTCTCGACGGCAAAGTTGACGGTAATATTGCATTCGCGGCCTTCCACGTTCGCGCGAACGCGCTGCTCGTCCAGACGCTCAATCACCGTGGCGTTGAAAATATTGATTTCGCCTATAAAGCTGGCGACGAACAGGTTTTTCGGCTCTTCGTAAATTTCACGCGGGGTGCCATCCTGCTCAATCTTGCCGTCGCGCATCACCACGATACGGTCTGACATGGTCAGGGCTTCTTCCTGATCGTGCGTAACAAACACGAACGTGATGCCGAGCTTACGCTGAAGCGCTTTCAGCTCGTTCTGCATCTGCTTGCGCAGCTTGTAGTCCAGCGCGGAGAGGGATTCATCCAGCAGGAGCAGGCGAGGTTTGTTGACCACGGCGCGGGCAATGGCCACACGCTGCTGCTGACCACCGGAAAGTTGATGCGGCTTGCGCTGGGCGAACGCCTCCAGCTGTACCATGCGCAGGGCTTCGGTAACCCGAGGTGGGATCTCGCTGGCCGGTGTTTTTTGCATCCGCAGGCCAAACGCCACGTTCTCAAACACGGTCATGTGCGGGAACAGGGCATAGCTCTGAAAGACGGTATTGACGTGGCGATCTTCGGCTGGAACCTGGGTTATGTCCTGGTTCTCAAGATGGATATGGCCGTTATCGACGCTTTCCAGCCCGGCGATAAGGCGCAGGACGGTGGTTTTGCCGCAGCCGGAGGGGCCGAGCAGCGTGAGAAACTCACCGTCATTGATGGTCAGATTAAGGTCGGAAATGACATCTTTGCCATCGAAACTTTTACGAATTCGTTCCAGTTGCACCAGCGGTGAAAGGGAACGGGGTTGTGTATTCAATTTTCGCGCTGTCCCATATAGACGCCTCAGGCAGCAGACTGAAGCGGGGTTTGTGTGTAACCACCTTGGTGACTCGTAATGAGGGCGGACATTCTACGGCAAACCCATTGAATCGCCAATCCTTCTCACTTATTCATAAGCTACATTTATTAACGCACAACGATATAAACGTAAAAAGTTCTCGTTTGCGGGATAAAAGTGACCTGACGCAATATTTGCGTTTTGCTGCTTAATGATAATGTTGTCACAAAAAGTGAGGGTGACTGCATGGATAAACTACTTGAGCGTTTCTTACATTACGTTTCGCTGGATACCCAATCTAAGCCGGGGGTCCGACAGGTGCCAAGCACCGAAGGCCAGTGGAAGCTGCTAAATCTGCTGAAAGAGCAGCTGGAGGCCATGGGGCTGGTTGATGTCACGCTCAGCGAAAAAGGGACCGTGATGGGAACGCTGCCGGCGAATATTGACGGCGATATCCCGGCAATTGGCTTTATTTCTCATGTCGATACCTCACCTGATTTTAGCGGTAAACACGTAAACCCGCAGATTGTTGAAAACTATCGCGGCGGTGATATTGCGCTGGGCATTGGCGACGAAGTGCTGTCGCCGGTGATGTTCCCGGTACTGCATCAGCTGCTGGGGCAGACGTTAATCACCACTGACGGCAAAACCTTGCTGGGGGCCGATGACAAAGCGGGCATCGCCGAGATTATGACGGCGCTGGCGGTGCTGAAGGGCAAAAATATCCCACATGGCGATATCCGCGTGGCCTTCACGCCGGATGAAGAGGTTGGAAAAGGCGCGAAACACTTTGACGTTGAGGCGTTTAACGCGCAGTGGGCCTACACCGTCGACGGTGGCGGCGTGGGTGAACTGGAGTATGAAAACTTTAACGCGGCATCGGTGACGATCAAAATCGTTGGGAACAACGTGCACCCGGGGTCTGCGAAAGGGGTGATGGTGAATGCGCTGTCGCTGGCTGCGCGTATTCATGCGGAAGTGCCCGCCGAAGAGAGCCCGGAGATGACGGAAGGGTATGAGGGTTTTTATCATCTGACCAGCATCAAGGGGACCGTGGACAGCGCGCAGATGCACTATATTGTCCGCGATTTCGACCGCAAAGCCTTTGAAGCACGCAAACGTAAGATGATGGAGATCGCGAAAAAGGTCGGCAAGGGGCTACATCCGGATTGCTATATTGAACTCATCATCGAAGACAGCTATTACAATATGCGCGATAAGGTGATGGAGCATCCGCATATTCTTGATATCGCCCAGCAGGCGATGCGCGATTGTGACATCGAGCCGGTGATGAAACCGATCCGTGGCGGTACCGATGGTTCACAGCTGTCGTTTATGGGTCTGCCGTGCCCGAACCTGTTTACCGGTGGATATAACTACCACGGCAAGCATGAATTCGTGACGCTGGAAGGGATGGAGAAAGCGGTGCAGGTGATCGTGCGGATAGCGGAGTTAACCGCGAAGCGGTAATATTTTATGCCGGGTGGCGGCTACGCCTTACCGGGCCTACATTTCGATCGTAGGCCCGGTAAGCGCAGCGCCACCGGGCAATGGGCAAGGAGTGCCAATGTCAAACTACCGCCGCCACTACATCCCCGGTGGGACCTGGTTTTTCACCGTCAATCTGCAAAACCGCCAGAGCGATTTACTTACTCGCCACATCGACAGCCTGCGTTCCGCTACCGCCACGGTTAAGCGTGCGAAGCCCTTTACCATTAACGCCTGGGTTATCCTGCCTGAACATATGCACTGTATCTGGACCCTGCCGGAAGGGGACAGTGACTTTTCAGCGCGCTGGCGCGACATCAAAAAAACGTTTAGCCGCAACATTGAAATGCGCCACGTCTGGCAACCGCGTTTCTGGGAGCACACTATTCGCAATGAGCAGGATTATCGGCGGCATATGGATTACGTCTACATCAATCCGCTGAAGCATGGCTATGTCGGGAAAGTCGTCGACTGGCCATATTCAACGTTTCATCGGGACGTGCGGGAAGGGTTATATCCGGCAGACTGGGCGGGTGAGATTGAGGATTTTGCGGCGGGGGAGCGGAAGTAAAACAAAGCCGGGTGGCGGCTACGCCTTACCCGGCCTACATTTCGATCGTAGGCCCGGTAAGCGCAGCGTCACCGGGCATTAAAGCGGCTCAGTCCTCAAAAAACCAGTACCCGCTGTTCACCAGCGCGGCCAGCATGGCGAGGAAGGAGGGATCGTCCAGTGCGTCGCCAAAGGTATCCGCAGTCAGCACCATATGGCTGGCAATCGCTTCCAGCGCCGGGCGATGCGGAGAGTCCAGGCGCTCGCCGTTGACGAATACCTCTTCGCCAATGCGCAGTACGCGTAATCCGCCCAGACGAACCAGCTTATCGCCCTGCTGGAGCGCATCATAAATTTCATCTGCCTGATACGGCGGCTCTGGCGGTGCGACGTCCAGTTCGTGACGCGACTGGCTGATAAACTCGCCAAACCACTGTCTGAAGTGCTCCGGTTCGTTGATCAGATCCAGCATCATCCCGCGCAGCTTATCCAGCTCCTCTGGCAGAATATCCGCCGGGTGTTCACGCGCCGGAACGTCCGGATCGCTGTAACGGTAGCTGCCCAGCTCACGCTGTAAAACATAGTCAGCAAATCCGCTGATCATCTCGCGCCCGCTTGGCGCGCGGAAACCAACCGAATAGTTCAGCGAGTTCTCCAGGGAATAACCTTCATGCGGGAAGCCCGGTGGGATATAAAGAATGTCACCTGGTTCCAGCTCTTCATCAATGATCCCTTCAAACGGATCAACCTGAAGCAGATCCGGGTGCGGGCAGTGCTGCTTCATTGGCACTTTTTCGCCCACGCGCCAGCGACGGCGCCCGGTACCCTGAATGATAAACACGTCGTACTGATCCAGATGCGGACCCACGCCGCCACCGGGAACGGAGAAGGAGATCATCAGATCGTCCATTCGCCAGTCTGGCAGGGCGCGGAAGGGACGCATTAAGGCTGCGGTGGGTTCGTGCCAGTTGTTGACCGCCTGCACCAGTAAAGACCAGTTGTTTTCGCCCAGATGATCGTAGCTTTCAAAGGGACCGTGGCTGACCTGCCATTTCCCGTCCTGGTGGCTCACCAGACGGCTGTCTACCTCGTTTTCCATCGCCAGACCAGCGAGTTCGTCAGGAGAAATAGGGTCGATAAAATTGCTGATCCCGCGTTTAAGAACGACCGGGCGTTTTTGCCAGTAACGTTCAATAAATTCGGGCCAGTTAAGCGTTAATTGATAATCCATATTTTTGTATTCCGCAGGCTCTTACTGAGACGGATTATAACGGAAGCACCGCCCCCTGACTGCGAGATCCGCGTATTTTTCACATTTCGGGTCAACTATCGTTCGATACGGGATGCTGGCGGCCAAAAATGACTTCCATACGGGCACCGCCCAGCAAACTTTCACCGGTTTCAATCTTGCCCTCGTACTGATCGACGATTTCCCTGGCGACGGATAATCCGACGCCCTGGCCTGGCCGCAGCGTATCGGCGCGCTGGCCGCGATCGAACACCACTTCGCGTTTATTACAGGGAATGCCAGGACCATCATCCTCAACGATAATATGCAGTTCGTTATCCGTTACCCGCGCGGACACCTCGACAAACTCCAGACAATATTTGCAGGCGTTATCGAGCAGGTTTCCCATCACTTCCATAAAGTCATTTTTCTCACCGACAAAGCTAATTTCCGGTGAGATATCCAGACTGATGTTGACCCCTTTACGCTGGTACACCTTATTCAGCGCAGAGGTGAGGTTATCCAGCAGCGGGGCTACCGGGTGCAGTTCACGGCTCAACAGGGCGCTTCCGGAACGCATGCTCGCGCGGTGCAGGTAATAGCCGATCTGCTGTGAAATACGGCTGATTTGTTCCAGCATCACCGGCTCGGCGTCATCCACGCTCATTTTCGAACTGCGCATGGAACGCAGGGTACTCTGCATCACGGCCAGCGGGGTTTTCAGGCTGTGCGTAAGGTCGGTGAGCGTCGTGCGATACTTGTCGTAGCGTTCACGTTCGCTTTTCAGCAGGCGGTTGAGGTTGCGCACCAGGCTGGTCAGCTCACGCGTGGTCTCCGGGTTTAGCTTCTCGCGGTGATGTTCCTCCAGCTCGCGCACCTCTTTGGCAAGGGATTCAATCGGGCGGAGGCTCCACCACGCAGCAACCCACAGGAGAGGGATCACCAGCAGCAGGTTGGCAGCCAGAACATACACAAACCAGTTCCAGACCATATACGAGCGTTTCAGCTCAACCGGTATGGTATCGATCACCACAATGGTTAACTGCGGCATGTTCAGGGTGGCGGGGTAAAGGTTGATGGCCACAGAGTGGGTCATCTCCGTGTCGTCATCTTCGGCCCGGATCTCATTAAGCTTAATCTGTAAGGCGCGATCGTCACGCAGCAGGCTGCTGGTGGAGTTGAGGTCGGCTTCTATTTCATGAAAACCGTTGGTTTTCAGCCATTCCGGACGGATGCGCTTTTTCAACCACGGGACATCGCGCTGGGCCCAAAGCAATTTCCCTTTTTCATCATAGATCAGCGCCAGCGTCGGGCTCTGCTGATTCAGGTTTTCCGGCATCTCGACGGTGATTCGGTTGTTCTCCCACTTCGCCAGGGTATAAAACAGGTTACTTTCGCCGCGAAGCAGGCGGAAGGTGGTTTTATCGAAGCTCACGCTATAACCGACCAACGCCACCATCCCGTAAGAGAGCGACAGCACCAGCACGACGGCGGCGGTTGCCAGCAAAAAGCGAACCCGCAGCGAAAGGGGTAAAATGTGGCGCAATATCCCTTTCATTTAGCGTAATTCGAACAGGTAGCCCTGACCACGCACGGTGGTGATCACGTCATGCGGGTACTGCGCCTGAATTTTTTTACGCAGGCGACCCATCAGTACGTCAATGGTGTGGCTTTCGCGCAGCTCGGCATCCGGATAGAGCTGAAGCATAAGGGAATCTTTGCTCACCACTTTACCATTGTTACGGATCAGCGTTTCCATGATGGTGTATTCGAATGCGGTCAGCTTGATCACTTCATCATTAATAGAAAATTCGCGGCGAGAGAGGTCCACCTGGAACGGCGGCAGAGAGATAACCTGTGACGCCAGCCCGCTGTTGCGGCGCAGCAGCGCCTGCATACGCGCGGCGACTTCTTCAATATGGAAGGGTTTGGTCACGTAGTCATCCGCGCCAGCGCTCAGGACTTCAACCTTGTCCTGCCAGCCTTCGCGGGCAGTCAGCACCAGCACCGGCAGGGAAACGTCATGGCTACGCCAGCGGCGGATAAGGGACAATCCGTCTTCATCCGGCAGCCCTAAATCGACAATGGCGATGTCCGGCAGGTGTTCATTGAGATAATAATCCGCCTCTTTTGCGTCTTCAGCATCATCCACCTGATGACCCATCTCCTGAAGTTGAACTTTCAGGTGATGACGTAGCAATGCGTTATCCTCAACAACCAGTACGCGCATCATCACTTCTCCCTTTATAAATGGTATGAATAGTTTAACGCTGATTATTCAGGTTGACACCAGCGCAATGAAATTAAATGATTTTTTTCATGCTCCCGAACACAGGGAGGCATTACGCCAGGCACCTGATTATTAAGTATGTTGACCTGAGCCTGGTTCATATCACCCACCCAACTCACGTAAGCCTCATGCGCCCCCAGCAGGCGCGGGTAATATAAACTGACTTGTTTTCGCAAGCTTTCGCAATCCCGATAAAACAGCCATCCGTTTATGAACTGTTGAAGGCGAGTCGCTTTTTGGACAGCACGGGCACGCCAGTTTTGTAAATATTGCCCTTTTTTTTGTAAGGATGTTCTCACTATGCCTGGCTTTGTCTACGCTTATTTTATGGTGCGAAATTAGATTTGCATAAGATGTGCCAGAAAAGCAGCATTTTTACACAACAAAACAGCAATATAGCGAGTAAAGAGGACTTTATGGAATGGAAGGTTGTTGAGACTATTGCGAGCCCGGAAAGCGGAACCATCTTTTGCAAAGTTGAAACACAGTATGGCCTGAATTATATCCTGTGGTTAAAGGGAGATTATTACGTTCGTACAGGTGAAATCATCACCACTTCAAACCAGGGGATCCTGATTAACGATCGGCGGCGTAGAGTATGGATAGCGCAGGCAATGCCCTTTACATCAATAGGCTGGATGGGGTTCAAACAGAAAAACGCGTGTCCAGGCAACCGACAGGAGATGGATCGCCTGTGCACGGCTGAAACCCCGTGCCAGTTCAAACTGTGCCCGTTCGGCTTAAAACGGTATATTCCGGAAAGTTATTCCACGGCAAAAAATAACAATCAGCCTGACGGCAGGCTCTAATCCCGGCAAAACAGATAATGTGACGTGAAATGTCGGCTCGATGATGAAAAGCAGCCCCCTTTCCGGGTGGAAAGGGGGAAGGGCGATTACTTCAGCTCGTCAACCATAGCGATGGCACGGCCAATATAGTTTGCCGGGGTCATCTCTTTCAGGCGCGCTTTTTCTTCTTCTGGCAGCGCCAGACCGTCGATAAACTGTTTCATACCTTCAGCATCAACGCGTTTACCGCGGGTCAGCTCTTTGAGTTTCTCGTACGGTTTTTCGATGCCGTAACGACGCATCACGGTCTGAATCGGCTCCGCCAGCACTTCCCAGTTGTGATCCAGCTCGTCCAGCAGACGGTCGCGGTTAACTTCCAGTTTGCTCACACCTTTCAGGGTGGACTGGTAGGCGATCAGCGCGTAGCCAATACCTACGCCCAGGTTACGCAGCACCGTGGAGTCAGTCAGATCACGCTGCCAGCGAGATACCGGCAGCTTGCTCGCCATATGCTGCAACACGGCATTCGCCAGACCCAGGTTACCTTCGGAGTTTTCAAAGTCGATTGGGTTCACTTTGTGCGGCATGGTGGACGAACCGATTTCCCCGGCGATGGTCTTCTGCTTGAAGTGGTTCAGGGCGATGTAACCCCATACATCACGATCGAAGTCGATCAGGATGGTGTTGAAGCGCGCAATGCAGTCAAACAGCTCGGCGATGTAGTCGTGCGGCTCAATCTGGGTGGTGTACGGGTTCCACTGGATCCCCAGAGAGGTCACAAACTCTTCGCTGAACTGGTGCCAGTCCACTTCCGGGTACGCGGCGATGTGGGCGTTGTAGTTACCCACCGCGCCGTTGATTTTGCCGAGGATCTCAACCTGCTCCAGCTGACGATACTGGCGTTCCATGCGGTACGCCACGTTCGCCATCTCTTTACCCATGGTGGATGGGGTTGCTGGCTGGCCGTGAGTACGGGACAGCAGCGGAATGTCGCGGTATTCCACGGACAGCGCTTTCACCGCATCAATGATTTTACGCCAGTAAGGGAGTACTACCTCTTTCCGCGCGGTAGAGAGCATCAGTGCGTGAGACAGGTTGTTAATATCTTCAGACGTACAGGCGAAGTGAATAAATTCAGATACCGCGTGCAGGGCAGGGACGCTTGCCACTTTCTCTTTCAGGAAGTATTCAACCGCTTTCACGTCGTGGTTGGTGGTGCGTTCGATGGTTTTAATGCGCGCGGCATCTTCTTCGCTGAACTCAGCAACGATTTTATCAAGGTAATCGTTTGCCTTTGCGTCAAAAGCAGGAACTTCCTTGATTGCTGTCTGGGCGGCCAGCTTTTGCAGCCAGCGTACTTCAACCTGAACACGGAACTTCAGCAGGCCATATTCGCTGAAGATCCCGCGCAGCGCGCTGACTTTATCGCCGTAGCGTCCATCGACAGGGGATACGGCGGTCAGTGAGGATAATTCCATAATTCGCAACTCCGGGAGGTTAACAATGAGCAAGAATTTGTTTTGCCTGAGTCGTCAGGCGATGACGAGAAAACATTAACTGTAGGCGGCCACCGCCGACCTGTTGCCACAGCACGGCGGCACGGATGCCTGCCAGCAGCGAAGCGCGTACCTTCGCCTGTACCTGTGGGCTTTGCAATACGGCAGGCGAACCGGTGACCTGAATACGCGGGCCGAGCGGGCTAATCACGTCAACGTAGATACCGGCCATCGCGCTGAGCAGGGTCTCAGACTGGAGGTCAAAGTGGTCGAGCTGGCGCTGTAGCCCGGCGATGCGGTCGCCCAGGGTATTCATTGCGCCTTTTGCCGCATTAAGCTTACGTTCCAGCACCATCAGGCTTAAGGTGTAGCGGGTCAGTTCCGCGTTCAACCCCTGACGGTTGCTGGCGTTGAGCACGCCGAGCAGAGTTTCAAGACCGAGACGAAGATTGGTTTCACTGCCGCCAAAGACGCCCAGCGTGGAGCCTGGGTTAAGATCGATAACGCTGTTGAGTGAAACGTGCAGGGCATCAGCGTCGCAATGACCCTGATGCGCCAGCTGTTGCACCAGACGGGCTGACTGGCAAATTCCCGCCAGCGCCAGGGTGATGTCATAATAGTTCTTCGCCACACGGTCTCCTTTATGTGTGCAAACGGTTTAAACAGCAGGCAGCGGCAGGCGCTGTTCAATGATCCCACCGCCGAGGCAAATTTCGCCGCTGTAGAAAACAGCAGACTGGCCAGGGGTAACGGCGGAAACCGGCTCGTCGAAACGCACGTCAATGCGATCGTCATCCAGTGCGGTTACGGTGCAAGGGATGTCCGTCTGGCGGTAGCGCGTTTTCACTGTGCAGCGTAGCGTGCCTTTCAGCGGCTCGCGATCGACCCAGTGCAGCTGTTGCGCGATCAGTCCAACGGACATCAGGCGCGGGTGGTCGTGACCCTGAGCCACAACCAGAATATTGTTTTCGACGTCTTTGTCGACCACGTACCACGGATCTTCGCTGCCCTCTTTGGTGCCGCCGATACCCAGACCTTTACGCTGGCCGAGAGTGTGGTACATCAGCCCCTGGTGCTGACCAATCTCATCGCCGTCAACGGTGACGATTTTGCCCGGCTGTGCAGGCAGGTAGCGCCCCAGGAACTCGCGGAATTTACGCTCGCCGATAAAACAAATACCGGTGGAGTCTTTTTTCTTCGCGGTGATCAGATCCAGATCTTCAGCAATCTTACGCACTTCCGGCTTTTCCAGCTCGCCGACCGGGAACAGGCTCTGGGCAATCTGTTCGTGGCTCAGCGTATAGAGGAAGTAGCTCTGATCTTTGTTGCCGTCCAGGCCGCGCAGCAGCTGGCTTTTGCCATTCACATCCGCGCGACGCACGTAGTGGCCGGTCGCAATGTAGTCTGCGCCCAGGTCTTCCGCGGCGAATTCCAGGAAGGCTTTGAATTTGATCTCTTTGTTGCACAGGATATCCGGGTTTGGCGTGCGGCCCGCTTTGTACTCTTCGAGGAAGAGTTCAAAAACGTTGTCCCAGTATTCTGCGGCAAAGTTAACGGTGTGCAGTTCGATGCCGAGCTTATCGCACACGGCCTGCGCATCGGCGAGATCCGCAGCGGCAGTGCAGTATTCCTCGCCATCGTCTTCCTCCCAGTTCTTCATGAACAGGCCCTCCACCTTATAGCCCTGTTGCTGCAACAGGTAGGCGGAAACGGAGGAATCGACACCGCCGGACATGCCGACGATTACTTTTTTCTGGCTGTTATCTGACATGGAATACTCACGACATTGAACTTCAAGGCGGCGTATTCTATCACGCCCCCCCACCATTGACACCCTCTGTAAACGGCCAGTTAAACTCTGCAATGATATCCAGCGGCAGGCGCGCCGCAGACTGCCAGCAGCGGATGCTTTCCGCCACCAGCGGCGAACGCAGGTTTGGCGCGTTCAGGATCTCCTCGGCAGTCACCCACAGGCAGCGATCGATATCGTCGTCGTGCGGTTCAGTGGCGCACGTTTCGTTAAGTTCAACGGCGAATAAGAAGCGCAGGAAAGGCGTCTGGTCAGGCGCTATCCACTGATGCATACGGATAAAATGCTGCGGTTCGGCGCGGATACCCGTCTCCTCCCACAGCTCACGGGCTGCCGCCTGGCGTAAGGTTTCATTGGCTTCAAGATGCCCGGCAGGCTGGTTCCACAGCGCTTTGCCGTTGATGGTCTCTTCCACCACCAGGAATTTCCCCTGCGCATGGACCACGCAGGCGACCGTAACATGAGGTTTAAACATCAGTTCTCCTTAGGGGTAACATCCCGCCATTCCCCGTTTGCCAGCGAGTCCAGCGTGTAGCTGCCCATGGCATAGCGAATGAGTCGCAGGGTAGGGAAGCCCACATGCGCAGTCATGCGCCTGACCTGTCGGTTGCGGCCTTCATAAAGGGTGATTTTAAGCCAGCTGGTGGGAATGGATTTCCGCTCACGAATCGGCGGGTTGCGCGGCCATAGCCACTCGGGTTCATTCACGCGCTCAATACCAGCCGGCAGGGTGGGACCGTCGTTCAGCGTTACGCCGTTACGCAGTTTTGCCAGCGACGCGTCGTCCGGCTCGCCTTCAACCTGCACAAAGTAAATTTTCCCGGTACGCTTGCCCGGCTGAGTGAGCCTGGCCTGGAGCACGCCGTCATTGGTGAGCACCAGCAACCCTTCGCTGTCACGATCCAGACGTCCCGCCGCGTACACTCCCTGAACGGGAATAAAGTCCTTCAGCGTGCTGCGCCCGGCCTCGTCGGTAAACTGTGGCAATACATCGTAGGGTTTATTGAACAGTATGACCCGCGTTGGCTGGGGTTCTGGCGTTCTTCTGGTGGCTTGTCGTGAGCTGAATCGCTCAACCCGGTGTTTTCTAAAAGAAGTTTTCGTCATGGTATTTTCAGGCGTTATCAATTGCCGCATTATAGCCTAATAACGAAGACCTTTCATGGCGTCGGACAATCAGGTACTATCGGAAGGCTCATTACAATTTATTAACATAAGATCAGTAACAACCAGAAGCGCTCGAAGGAGAGGTTAATGGAAAGCAAAGTAGTTGTTCCGGCGGAAGGTAAAAAGATCACCCTGCAAAACGGCAAGATTAACGTTCCTCACAACCCGATTATCCCGTTCATTGAAGGCGACGGTATCGGCGTAGACGTTACCCCGGCAATGCTGAAAGTGGTTGATGCCGCTGTTGAGAAAGCCTACAAAGGCGAGCGTAAAATTTCCTGGATGGAAATTTACACCGGTGAAAAATCGACTCAAGTTTATGGCCAGGACGTCTGGCTGCCAGCCGAAACGCTGGACCTGATCCGCGACTATCGCGTTGCTATCAAAGGCCCTCTGACCACGCCAGTTGGCGGCGGCATTCGCTCCCTGAACGTGGCGCTGCGTCAGGAACTGGATCTATATGTGTGTCTGCGTCCGGTGCGTTACTACCAGGGCACCCCAAGCCCGGTTAAGCACCCGGAACTGACCGACATGGTTATCTTCCGTGAAAACTCAGAAGACATCTACGCCGGTATCGAATGGAAAGCGGACTCTGCTGATGCAGAAAAAGTGATTAAATTCCTGCGCGAAGAGATGGGCGTGAAGAAAATTCGCTTCCCTGAGCATTGCGGCATCGGCATCAAGCCATGCTCCGAAGAAGGGACCAAGCGTCTGGTGCGTGCCGCCATCGAATACGCTATCACCAACGATCGTGACTCTGTGACCCTGGTTCACAAAGGCAACATCATGAAGTTCACCGAAGGCGCGTTCAAAGACTGGGGCTACCAGCTGGCGACCGAAGAGTTCGGCGGTGAACTGATCGACGGCGGCCCATGGCAGAAAATTAAGAACCCGAACACCGGTAAAGAGATCATCATTAAAGATGTGATTGCCGATGCGTTCCTGCAACAGATCCTGCTGCGACCTGCTGAGTATGACGTGATCGCCTGTATGAACCTGAATGGTGACTACATCTCCGATGCGCTGGCAGCACAGGTGGGTGGTATCGGTATCGCCCCGGGCGCGAACATCGGTGACGAGTGCGCCCTGTTCGAAGCAACTCACGGTACTGCACCTAAATACGCAGGCCAGGACAAAGTCAACCCGGGCTCTATCATTCTGTCCGCAGAGATGATGCTGCGTCATATGGAATGGTTCGAAGCCGCAGACCTGATCGTTAAGGGTATGGAAGGCGCGATTAACGCGAAAACCGTCACCTATGACTTTGAACGTCTGATGGAAGGCGCTAAACTGCTGAAATGCTCAGAGTTTGGCGACGCGATTATCGCGAACATGTAATCCACTCGCTGGGTTAAATGACAACGGGAGCCTGAGGGTTCCCGTTTTTTATGCACACAAGACGGAAACAACGCTATGAACCATGATATCCCGCTCAAGTATTATGACATCGTCGACGAGTATGCGACTGAAACGGCGAAACCGGTACAAGAGGCAGAACGTACGCCGCTGGCACACTATTTCCAGCTGCTGCTCACTCGCTTATACAACAATGAGGAAATCAGTGAAGAGGCGCAGCGGGAGATGGCTGTCCAGGCGGAGATAGACGAAGCGCGCATTGACGATATTGCGAACTTCCTGAATCAGTGGGGCAATGAATAACGCGTCATCGCGCTGAGTCTGCCAACAGCCTGGCGAGGTCGTGCCGGGTTAGCGACTTTGAAAAGTACCAGCCTTGTACGAGGGCATCGGGGTATCTCTGCGCGATGAACTGATATTGCGTTTCGCTTTCAACCCCTTCAAAAACCAGGGTTTTGTGCAGTTTAGCGAGCGCGTCGCTGAAGATCACCAGGATATCCTGTTTATAGTGCTCGCTGATGCCGTCCACTAACGACTTATCCACCTTGATTTCGTCATATTTGAGATTTGATAGCCTGGCCAGATTAGAGTTTTGCACACCAAAATCGTCTATTGAAATTTTGACGCCTGCCGATTTAAGCTCCTCACAAAACTCTTCAAGGATGGCCGCGGTGGAAACGCCATTTTCGGATAACTCAACTTTGATTAACGATAAGGGAATCGCGTTCTCTGAGCATTCATGACGTAATACCGCCAGGAATTTGCCGTCTTCAATTTCCGTCCGGCCAACGTTCAGTGAAATCATTAACTGATGTTCAGCGGCCAGCGCGGCAATTTCCGCCAGGGATTTCTTTATCATGTTCTGATAATAAACGTTATACAGGCCAATTTTTTTAATTAACGGGATAAACAGCTCAGGAGAAACCTCTTTGTGATTGTTATCCTGCCATCTTGATAACACTTCAACCCCGACGATTTTCTTATCAGCAACCCGAATAACAGGCTGAAAATGAACGCTGATGGTATTCGCTTTTACCGCTTTGACCAGCGTTCGTTCCAGAGAACGTCGGTCTTCATAAAGTCGAAGAGAAAACAGCGTCAGGGATACCCAGATAAAGTATAAAAACAAGCACAGAAGCACCATCACTACGTGGGAGAGCGAAGCCAGTCCGGCATCATGGTGTGTGACGGTAACGCACAAATCCCAGCGTGTACTGCACTCTGTCACAGCCAGCGTAAATAACAGAGACTGTAAGCGGCTGAAGTTTTCTGATGGCGGCGTAACGGTGAAAAAGGTGCGGCCGAAATCTTTAGTGGAAGAACGAAGCGAATAGTTGGCGGTAACGGGGGCAAATTTATCGTAGGCTGAACGGGAGGTGAAGATAATAAGGTGGTTATAGATTGTCGCATTGCCGACAAAGAAATCTTTCTGCGAAAACTGCGCCAGGCTGAATCCGTTCTGGGTATTATGCAGCTCAGAGGGAAGGGCGATGGGATTTGCCAGCTTGCCCCAAAACGCGGTGCAGGTGATTTTCCCCTTTTCAATAAACCCCACATCGGCGAAATAGAGACTTCGCATCTTTAATTTTCGGTAGACGTTCAGACTGGCGCTATCGCATCCCTGCGCGGAGGTATTTTTAAGCGTACTGGCGATATTTTGCGTTAACTCTTCAGAATAGCTTAAGAGCGTGTGGGAGATCTCCCTCTGCCGGTTCTTTTGCTGCTCAGCGATAATGGCGTTAACCGCATACAGCGACAGGACGACCATAAAGGTTGAGATGATAGCAACGGCAATGGCCTTCTTCATTTTCCTGTTGTCCCACCACGTCCTGAGGTGCAGGGATCTTAACACAGGTCATAAAAGCTACAAGTACGAGAGTTGAGGCTGCACGGAATCGAAAGGAAAGCCACCATGCCAGGCTCCTTTCATCTCAGAACCACTCAAACCGTGTTGAGAGCAGTAGCAGTAACGTACTGGCAGAAACAAGATTAAGGCAGATGACAAACTTGCTTGATACGTTCATGTTATCAACGTTTTTGTTGTTCAGTAGCCACAGAGAATAGCGTTTCACCTCCACTGAAGAAACGCCAGATTTTGGTGGGTTCGGGCAAAAAAAAGCCCACTCAAGAGTGGGCAAGAAATACTGGAAGCAATGTGAGCAATGTCGTACTGAATACCTGAGTGATTTGCTCAACTATTCAGTAATGAGAAAGATAATCTTTCTCAGTAAAAGATGCAACCCCACGATGAGTGTGGAACGGCATTTTTTTACTGCTCATATTTTAATCAAACGAACCGTGTGATTCTTATCACAAATTTCCTTTCTCAGATCCTGTGCTATCCTTTTCTGTGTCGTTGATTTAATGACAAAAACCATACAGAGAGGAAAGCTATGGGAATTTTATCCTGGATTATCTTTGGGCTGATTGCGGGGATCCTGGCGAAGTGGATTATGCCGGGCAAAGATGGCGGCGGTTTCATCGTCACGATCATTCTGGGGATTGTGGGTGCAGTCGTCGGTGGCTGGATCAGTACCCTGTTCGGCTTTGGCAGAGTTGATGGCTTCAACTTCGGCAGCTTTGTCGTCGCGGTGATTGGCGCGCTGGTTGTTCTGTTTATCTACAGAAAAATCAAAAGCTAAATCTGACCTGTGTTAAAAAAGGCTGCCTGACGGCGGCCTTTTTACTTTGGGCGTTACCACCAGCCCAACTGCGTACCGGCGACGGCCACGATGGCGACAATCAACATGATGATGGTCGTTTTTCTCATTTAAGCCCCCGGCGCGGCGTAACCGCCAAGGAAAAACCAGCCTAAAAACACCACCGCTGTGATAAAAATAACCACCGGAAAGAGGATCCCTATTCTCATGCCATCACCTGTTTGAGTTTGTATAAGGCCGTAGAGTGTACGGTTTTAATCTAACGCGACAAAGCCTGTTTTGCTTTTTCCTTTTTTATCCTGATACATCACGAGGTCTGCGGTGCGCAGGGCGCTATCTTCATCCGTGCTGTGAGGATCAACAATAACGACGCCAAGGCTTGCGCCGGGATAAAGAATAGTGGCATTGCCTAACCCGTATTCGCCCGCAATAAGACCATTGAGGCGGGTTTTGATTGCGTTGACCTCTGTACTGGCGTCGCCATCATCGCTGTGACTCAGGCTGGCAACCAGAAATTCATCGCCGCCGAGCCGGCCAATAATCTCATCCTGCGTTTGCTCGTGAGTCAGCCGCTTGCCAACCTGTACGAGGAAGCGATCGCCCGCCTCATGCCCGTACTGGTCATTGATTCGCTTGAAATCATCGAGGTCAATAAAAGCCATCATGACGTTGCGGTTAAGATGGCGCGCCAGTGAGAACAGGGTGGTAAGGTTTTCAAAAATGGCGCGACGATTCGGCAGGCCGGTGAGGGCGTCGGTGTAAGAGTGAGCAATGAGCGCCGCATTTGCTTCGCGAAGCTGAAGCACAAGCGACTCTTTCTGAATGTACTGACCAATTAACCCGGCAAAGAGTCTGATCACCTGCTCGCCACGCTCGCTGAACTGTTTCTGTGCGGTGCTGGCAGCGCAAAGCGTGCCATACAGAGAACCGTCAGCCAGGTGAACCGGCACGCTCATATAGGTTGTAATGCCCAGTGCTTTGGCCGCTTCACACTCCGGCCAGCGGTCGGGCACCTCGTTACTGAACAACGTGTCGCTGTCGATGGCGCGCTTACACAGTGTTTCGTCCCAGGGCACGCTGAACCCTTCCGGGATCTGCATTTGCTTGCTGTTACGGGCATATAAAATGTGCTGCAAACGCGCATTGATATCGACTTTCGTCAGGTAGGTTGATTCCATATCCGTCACAATTTCCAGCATTTCCAGTAGCTGACGCACCAGACTGTCGAGAGATTGCTCAGTGGAGAGGGTTTCTGAAACACGGGCAAGAATGATATCTGACATGAGGCAGGATGACTCCCATGCAGAAGACCTCTGTATCTGCATGTTATGCTGAAAATATAGACTCCGGTCATAGTAAAACATGAACAGGATTAATTTTATAGATTCTTCTGGAAGCGGATGAGGGAGAGGCTAAAAAAAAGCCCCGAGGTTGAGATCGGGGCAAAACATCTTGATTACGGAATGATGTTCTCTGGTCAGTGTGAGAACAGGCATCACTATAAGGGGGAATCGTGCAGGTTTAATGGAGAAATCATGGAGAAAACGGCGATGACCCGTTACTCTGACGTTTTTACACCCTGAAGGATCATGATAATGAAATATCTTCTCCTGGCGCTGGTTTTACCGCTGGCCGCCTGCTCAACAAAGACAACCCCTCCTGATGCGCCTCAACCGCCGCACGCTATTGGTATGGCAAACCCGGCGTCAGTGTACTGTCTGGAGAAAGGGGGAGAGCAAATCCCTGTTCAAAGCCCGCAGGGCGTACGTACCGAGTGCAAATTGCCAGGCGGGGAAGTGATCGATGAATGGGATCTCTACCGCCGCGATCACCCGCAACCGACCAGATGACAACGGCAATAAAACTGCGATACACTTCTCTTTAGGATTATTCTTAGCCAGTTTCTGGCAGTACGTTTGCGAGAAGAAGTATGTTTCAGTTAAAACCGGGCAGCATGGCGATGATCGTGGGTGCGCGTACGGCGGCAGGCCGTCGAAATATCGGTAAATCCGTCGAGCTGTTTGGACTTTGTCAGCCGGGCCAGCGTTTTGTGAACCCGGTTAACGGCGTCATGACGCAATTACCCGCCACGTCAGCGCGTGCGCTGTGGCTGGTCACCGGTGATGTTTACGCCTTTGATAATCAGCACGGCTTTGCGTTTGTTCGCCCGGAACATCTGATGCCGCTTACTCCCGACGAGATGCCACACAACGTGGATGAGCTGGCGATCGGTTAATCACAGTTTACGCAGCCAGTCCGCCAGTACCTGCGCGTGATTCTGCTCCGTATTTTTCGCCCCATAGAGTAGCGTCACGGTCTGCTGTTTGGCGAGAGCCGCCAGGCGTTTGCCTTCATCCGGATGCTGCGCCAGCTCTTTACGATAGGCTTCACTGAACGCGGTGAAATCTATCGTTTCACTGTGAAAAGCTTTTCGCAGTTCGCTGGACGGCGTTAGCGCTTTACACCACTCATCACAGACGAGGTCGGTCTTTTTTATCCCTCGCGGCCAGAGTCTGTCGACCAGGATCCGGTAACCGTCTTTTGAGGTCGCCTGCTCATAAACGCGTTTACATTGAATCATGGGTCCTCCTCATTTCCTTACGACGTTCTGCAAGAACACTATAGCACCCGGCTTTTATCCACCCAATTTAAAATATTGTGATAATTGCAAAAGATCGGTAGTCTGAGGTTCCTTATGTTATCTGAAAAGCCTCCGGCATAAGGAATCTCTGATGGAACTCTCCCCGGTTAAAACGACGCTGCGCATTGCGCTGGTTGGTGATTACAATCCCGATGTTATTGCGCACCAGGCGATCCCGCTGGCGATTGACGACGCCGCTGCGGTTCTGGATCTCACCGCTGATTATGACTGGCTCGCCACGCCTGAGCTGACCA
Organism: Enterobacter sp. MGH 33; assembly: GCF_000534535.1. Lineage (NCBI taxonomy): Bacteria > Pseudomonadati > Pseudomonadota > Gammaproteobacteria > Enterobacterales > Enterobacteriaceae > Enterobacter > Enterobacter sp. MGH 33. The sequence continues at coordinate 2,143,610 of NZ_KI973212.1, forward strand.
GCGCCGAAGACCTGGTCGGGTACGATGCCATCTGGCTGGTACCGGCAAGCCCGTATAAAAACACCGAGGCGGCGTTTATTGCGGCCCGTTACGCGCGTGAGAACAGCATCCCCTTTCTCGGCACCTGCGGCGGGTTCCAGCATGCGCTGATTGAGTATGCGCGTAATGTACTGGGCTGGCACGATGCAGGCCATGCCGAAACCGACACCGAGGGAAGGATGGTAATTGCGCCGCTGACCTGCTCGCTGGTGGAAAAAACCGACGCGATCGAGCTGCGGAATAACACGTTGATTGCTAAAGCGTATGGCAAGCCGGAAATTCAGGAGGGGTATCACTGCAATTACGGCGTCTCACCTGAGTTTGCCGACCAGCTTGAGCGGGGCGACATGCGCGTAACGGGCTGGGACGAGCAGGGCGAGATCCGCGCGGCAGAGCTGGTAACCCATCCTTTCTTTGTCCTCACGCTGTTCCAGCATGAGCGGGCCGCGCTGCAAGGGCGCCCGGTCGTGCTGGTACAGGCCATGCTGCGGGCGGCGCAGGGATAAAAAAAGCAGACCTCCGGGTCTGCCTTGAATGTCAGCGGGGTGTGATCTCCCGGTCACGCCCGGCAAGCATACCGCATAATGCCATCACCACCGCGGCCAGCGCGCAGGCGAGCAGCGGAATGCGCCAGTCTCCGGCGGTATCGTGAATTTTCCCCATCAGCGGTGGGCCACAGGCCGCCAGAAGATAGCCAATCGACTGTGCCATGCCGGAGAGCGCCGCGGCCTGATGGGCCGAGCTGGCGCGCAGCCCGATAAACGTCAGGCCGAGGATCATGGTGGCGCCGGATCCAAAGCCAAACACCAGCGTCCAGACGACGGCCAGCCCCGGCGCGAACCAGAACCCGGCCGCGCTGACGGCGCACATCAGGGCGACTAGCCCGGCAATGCCACGCTGATCGTTAAGTCGGTGCAGGATCAGCGGAATGGCGAGACCGGGAACCGCGGTTGCCAGCTGGAGAAGCCCGTGCATGGAGCCAGCCTGCGTTTCGCTGTAGCCATGGCTAAGCAAAATCGCGGGTAACCAGCCGATAATGACGTAGTAAATCAGCGAGTTAATGCCCAGAAAAAGCGTCACCTGCCAGGCGAGCGCCGAGCGCCAGATAGCCCGATTGTGCAGCGCGCCCGCTCCGGTCAGGGTGGCGGCCGGCTTCTGGCGCCATTGCGGTAACCACAGCAGCAGCGCCACCAGCGGGAAGAACATCAGCATCAACAGCGCCCCGTGCCAGCCACCACTCCCCAGCGACAGCGGGACGATCAGCGCCGACCCTGCGGCAGCAGCGGCTCCCATCGTCAGCGAATAAGCCCCCGTCAGTTTTGCGACCTGGCCCGGAAAATCACGTTTGATTAAGCCAGGTAGCAGGACATTGCCCAGCGCAATCCCACAGCCCACGATCGCCGTACCGATAAACAGCAGCGAGGCCGACGGCAGCGAACGTACGCCAATCCCGATGCAAATCAGCAGCAGAGCGATAAAAAGGCTGCGCTCCATGCCCAGGCGCCGGGCGACGCCTGCGGCAAGGGGAGAGATAAAGGCGAAGGCCAGCAGAGGCAGCGTCGTGAGCAGGCCGGTTTGCGCCGTGCTTAAGCCATAGTCCTGTCGGATGGTATCGAGCAGGGGGGCGACACCGGTAAAGGTGACGCGCAGCGTCGTGGCAATCATCAGGATGCCTGCAATCAGCAGCGCACCCTGTTTCCCGGAAGGTTGAATAGCAGTAGTCATTATTGTCTCTTACGTTCAGGCGAGCGCATACCATACCGATTTAAGTCGTGGTTGAAATCAGGCTAAAATGACAGTTTATCGCTAATATCGGACAACTTTATGTACGGACTGGGGCTCGATGGCTACGATCCCGATAGCCAGCACGACGCGGCGGTGGCCTTTCGCATCCGCGTGGTGGCACAGGAACAATATATTCCGCTGCATCAGCACCGCAAAGGGCAGCTGATTATGGCGCTGGGGGGAGCGATCACCTGTGAAGTGGAGAACGCGATGCTGATGGTGCCGCCCCAGTATGCGGTGTGGATCCCGGGACAAACGCCGCACAGCAACAAGGCGACGCCCGGCGCGCAGCTCTGTCTGCTGTTTATTGAACCCGGTGCGCTCGAATTGCCGACGCGTACCTGTACGCTGAAAATATCGCCCCTGGTGCGGGAGCTGGTGCTGGCGCTTGCGGACAGGTCACGGGAGGAACTGCCTCTTCCCGCTACCGGAAGGCTGGTTGACGTCCTGTTTGATGAACTGCCCCTGCAACCGCAGGAGCATCTACAGCTGCCGGTATCTCCGCATCCAAAAATTCGCCTGATGAGCGAGACCATGGCAAACGAACCTGCCGCCTGGCAGACGCTGGCGCAGTGGGCCAGCCACTTTGCCATGAGCGAACGCAATCTGGCGCGGCTGGTGGTGAAAGAGACCGGCTTAAGCTTTCGCCGCTGGCGGCACCAGCTCCAGCTGATTGTCGCATTGCAGTTTTTGATCGGCGGAAAGTCGGTTCAGCAGGCGGCGCAGGCGCTGGGGTATGACTCCACCACCGCCTTCATCACCATGTTTAAGAAAGGACTGGGACAGACGCCCGCCCGCTATATCGCCAGCCTGACTACGACTTCCCGATAAACAGCGAAACCAGTCCGGCAGCAATCAGCGGGCCAACCGGCACGCCACGAAACAGCGCCACGCCTAACACTGTGCCCACCAGCAGCCCGGCCACCAGTGAAGGCTGGCTGCTCATCAGCGTCACGCCGCGCCCGCCAAGCCATGAGACAAAAACGCCCACCGCAATCGCCACCAGCGATTTCCAGTTTACAAAGGAGTGCAGCAGCGTTGAGGCCGGTAGCGTTCCGCTGGCAATCGGGGCCATCACGCCGATGGTCAAAATAATGATCCCGATGGTAAGCCCCTGTTTTTCTATCCACGGGAAGAAGGTATTCAACGGTGTGACGCGAACGATGATCAGGACCAGAATGGAAATCGCGACGGTGGTGTTGTGGCTGACAAAACCCAGAGCAGCCAGGGCCAGAAGTATGAGCAGAGTAGGGTCGAACATGACGGGATCCTTGCCAAAAATAGTAAGCCTGCTTACTTTACGCGCAAACGCGACGGCAGGCAGGCTTTACTGAAAAAATTGTCTATTTTTGGGCACTTGCCTGACGTCAGTCCACCAGCTGCTGGATAAGTGGACTTCCTTCGCGGATAAACACCGGGATGGTTTCCAGCGCCGCAGGCACCCGGATATGCTCCCCACCGGCGTAGCGCTCACCGTTGAGAGCGATCCAGCTATTGCCCGTCGGCAGCCAGACATCGCGCTCACGCTGACCGGCCTGCATAACCGGCGCCACCAGAAGATCTTCGCCAAACAGATACTGATCTTCACACGTCCAGCTCTGCTTATCCTGCGGATAGTGCCAGAACAGCGGACGCATGAGAGGGTCTCCGTGCAGATGAGCCTGCTGGTACAACGCGTCAATATAGGGGCGCAGGGTTTCGCGCACGGTAAGCCAGTGCTGCATGATGGCGTAATTCTCTTCTCCGTAACTCCACAGCTCATTAGGCGAACCGCTGTTACACTGAGGAATGCCGTCACGGTAGCGCTCCGGGGGCTGGATCTGCGGTTCGCGATAGCCGTGCATGCGCAGAACCGGTGTAAACACCGCCCACTGGAACCAACGGATCAGCAATTCGTGGAACGCCGGGTCGTTAACGTTCCCTCCCTGGAAGCCACCGATATCGGTTGTCCACCATGGGATCCCCGCCAGCCCCATATTCAGTCCCGCGGCGAGTTGATTGCGAAAAGCATGGAACGAGGAGTGGACATCACCCGACCACGCCAGCACGCCGAAGCGCTGGCTGCCTGCCCAGGCGCAGCGTACCAGGTTAACAATGTCGGTTTCACCATTTGCCTGGAGCCCATCGTAAAAGCCCTGCGCAAAGTCACGCGGGTAGCGATTACCCACTTCCAGCACCGGACCGGCGTGGTAGCGATAGTTGTCAAAATCATAGGCGCGGTATTCCGGTTCGGCTTCGTCCAGCCAGAACAGCTTAATGCCCATGTCGTAGTAATTTTTCTTCACCGTATCCCAGACGAATTTCCGCGCCTCAGGATGGGTCGCATCAAAGAAGGTGGTATTGCCCATAAAATCGAGGTTGACCTGCACGCCACGTTCACTGCTGACCAGCCAGCCTTTGGCTTTCATCAGCGGGTAGAGAGGGCTGCGCGCCTCTACCGTTGGCCACACCGACACCATCAGCGCAATACCCATTTCGCGCAGCTCGTCGACCATCCCTTCAGGATCGGGCCAGTCTACGGGGTCGAAGCACCAGGTGCCCTGATTCGGCCAGTGGAAAAAGTCGATGACCATCACCGACAGCGGCAGATTACGGCGGCGATACTCCCGCGCAACCTCCAGCACCTCCTGCTGGGTGCGGTAGCGTAATTTGCACTGCCACAGCCCGCTGATAAACGCCGGGGCGGAGGGCGGAGTACCGGTGGCTTTCACATACTGGCGGGTGATATCCGCCACCGTATCAGCGGCGGTGATCCAGTAGTCCATTTCTCCTGTGACGCGGGCGCGCCATTCCGTCTGATTTTTTGCAAAGCTTGCTTCACCAATCGCCGGATTGTTCCAAAGCAGGCCATAGCCAAGGCTGGACTGCATAAAGGGCACGCTGGCCTGGGAGTTGCGCTGCGCCAGTTCCAGCGTACAGCCTTTCAGATCCAGCCACGGCTGTTGATACTGACCCATGCCATAGATGCGTTCATCCGGACGCGATTCAAACCGGACGGTGAGCTGATATTTCCCCCCCATTAGCGGCTTAAATTCGCGGCCATCCAGCTTCAGGGCGCTGACATATTTATCCTGACTTTTCTCGCTGGCACCGATACCCACCGTTGAGCGCTGGCGCCACATCTCCTCCAGCAGCAGTTCGCCGCGCTGATTGTAGAAGGCCAGCTGACCTTTAAGGTTCAGCGTCGCGGTAATATTGCCGTTGCGCAGCGTCAGGCTTTCCGCTTCGGCGACAATCTCAGCCTGGCAAGGGGCGGCGGGCAACAGTGCCTGTAAAGCGTCATCAAAAGCCGGAGAGCAGGTGGCCCTGACGCGCAGGCTGTTTTCCCCCCACGGTTCAATACGCAGGATCTGGCGTTCAAAACGCCATTCGATGCTGTTGGAATGTTGGATCAGCTCACTCATGGATAACGCGTCCTTCTAAACAGGGTGTTTGGCAAGATGGATGGATTGCATTGTGCTGTCGTCGAGCTTGTACCAGCGCAGCGTGGCAAACGCGCAGAGTGACAAGACGCCAGGCACGACGGTGAAGAGGGCGATGATGCAGTACATGGCCGTGGTGGTCTGTTCCGGGGCATTGGCGACATAGCCGCTTAAGCCCAGCGTCCAGCCAACAATCGCGCCGCTGATCGCCATCCCCAGCTTGAGTACGGCGAGGAAGGTGGAGAAGATCACGCCGTCCATGCGTTTGCCCTGTTTCCATTCGCCGTAATCGGCGACGTCCGCCATCATTACCCACATCAGCGTGGTGGTGGCCTGGTAAAGGGTGGAGACGATAAACGTCATGGGCACCAGAATAAGCACTGACTTCGGCGCAAAGAACAGGGCGATGCTGAGTACCCCCGCCAGTACGGAACAGTATCCAAACATCTGCACTTTGCTGACGTTCTGCGTCAGACGTTTGGCCAGCGCGCTGCCTGCGGCTTTCCCGAGAATATGCGCCCCGAGCATCCACATAAAATAGCTCGCGCTACCGAGATAATAAGTCACGAAATACATCATTGCGCCAAGGCGAATAACGCCAAAACCAATGTTGGTTAATACCAGGACGGCGACAACCCGCCATTGGTCGTTTCGTAATAAATCCCGCAGTTCCGCAAGATAATTATTGTGGGTAGCGGGAGCCTTAATACGTTCACGCGTATTGGCGAAGCAGATCCAGAACATGATGACCGCGACGGTCGCCATAATGGCCATCGCCCAGCGGTAGCCCAGTAATTTATCATCGCCGCCTAAAAACTCTGCCAGCGGCATCATAAAGAATGTCGACAGCGCGCCGCCTAGCGTGGCCAGGAAAAAGCGATAAGACTGGAGGGAAATTCGCGCATCGTTGTCGGGCGTAATCACCGCGCCCATGGAGCAATAGGGAATATTGATTGCGGTATACATCAGCATCATCAGGGTATAGCTGACGGTGGCGAAAATCATTTTACCGTGCAGATCGAGCGATGCCGGCACAGCGTAGGTCAGCAGACAACTTGCGCCAAAGGGCAGCGCCAGCCACAGCATCCAGGGGCGGAATTTGCCCCAGCGCGTGCGCGTCCTGTCTGCGATATAGCCCATCGCCGGGTCTATTATGGCATCGGCGGTTCTCGCCAGAAGAAACATGGTGCCCACGAATGCGGCAGGTAGCCCCACCACGTCCGTATAGTAAAACGTCAGAAAAATAATGACGTTATCCAGCCCAATATGGCTCGCCATATCGCCTAACCCATAACTGATTTTTTCTTTACGGGTAATTATTTCGGTCATTGTATTCACCTTGCCATTGTAAGGTTTATTTATGAGGTGCTCCGTAAACAGGTTTAACCAGGATGAAAAGGTTAACAATTGCGAGATCTGGCATTGGGGTTACGTAAATTTCTTTTCGTGATACCGGTAACAAATAAAGTATTTAAACAGTGACTTTATACGGGGGAAGGATAGTTAACAGCGAATCGTTTCAGCGGAAAAATAGTTATTTCGCGGACGCGTCATTGTCATTTAACTGTCATTGTGCGGGGGTAAAAAAGAGGCAAATGGGCAAAGCAGAGGGCATCATGAACGATCCTATGTTTGTCGAAACGCTGATTATCTCCTCATCGTTTTTTATCATCGCGATTATTTTGATTGCTTCCGTGCTGCTGCTGGAAAACGGCTGACCGTTAGCCAGCCGCTGTATTTACTGTTTACGGAACGTCACCAGTTCAGGACGAGCGATACGCAGATAGTCCTGGGTATCCATAATCACCGATTTTTCCAGCAGGCCGGCGTTAAACGCGATCTCGTCGAAGCGCTCAAACAGCAGCGGATCGGCGACCAGCGTCAGATCCGGGTGAAAGCTGAAGGGGGGAATGGCGCCGAAAACGCAGCCGGTAAGCGCATCCACTTCAGCCGGACTGGCGAGCGAGGCCTTTAGCCCACCGAAATGACTGGCCAGCAGGCTCAGATCGGCCTGCCGATCGGCGGCGAGGATTGCCAGAATATGTTTCTTAACGCCGTTGCCTTTTACCTTGCAGACCAGTGCTTTTGCACCCTGTCGGAGATCGGTCCCGCGAATTTCACTGACCGCTTCGCATTTCCCAACGGCCTCATGCGCCACCACGCGAAAGCGCGCCTCCTGCTCGGTTAATAAGCTGATTAGCTGCTGATGGGTCGTCGTCCCGGTCACGTCATCAGACATAACGATTTCACCTGTGATTTGCCAATACGTAGCTTGCTACATTAGCACGGGACGGAGAGGGCTGAAAGAAAACAGCCAGCGGGTGCGCTGGCTGTTGGGTCATGCGTTGCTGGTGGACGACTGTTTCTGGAACAGTTCCCGGAAGACCGGGTAGATGTCATCCTGGTCACGAATGTGCTGCATCGCAAAGTTATCGAACATCGCTTGCAGATGCTCATACTCACGCCACAGCGTCTGGTGGGCGCGACGGGTAATTTCAATGTAGCTGTAGTAACGCACCACCGGCAGGATCTTCTTCGCCAGAATTTCATGACACAGCGGCGAGTCATCCGCCCAGTTATCGCCATCCGATGCCTGCGCGGCGTAGATATTCCACTGCGCCGGATCGTAGCGCTCCTTCACCACCTCGTCCATCAGCTTCAGGGCGCTCGACACGATGGTGCCGCCGGTCTCCTGCGAGTAAAAGAACTCATGTTCATCCACCTCTTTCGCCTGAGTGTGATGGCGGATGTAGACCACCTCCACGTTCTTATACGTTCTGCTCAGGAACAGATAGAGCAGAATATAAAAACGCTTAGCCATATCCTTGGTGGCCTGATCCATTGAACCTGACACGTCCATCAGGCAGAACATCACCGCCTGGCTGGAAGGCTCCGGCCGTTTTTCGTAGTTCTTGTAGCGCAGGTCGAACGTGTCGATAAACGGCACCCGGTCGATCTTCGCCCGCAGTTCGGCGATCTCTTTTCGCAGGCGCTCCTCTTCCAGCAGTTGCGCCGGTTCGGTGTTTTCCACCACTTTCAGGCTGGTTTCCAGCTCGCGCAGTTCGCGCCGTTTGCCTGCCGTCATCGCCGTGCGTCGCGCCAGCGAGTTTTGCAGTGAACGCACCACGCTGATGTTGGCGGGCACCCCGTTTGCGGTATAACCCGCGCGATGGGTTTTGTATTCGTTGAGCTGACGGTGCTGATTCTTTCTCAGATTCGGCAGGGCCAGATCCTCAAACAGCAGGTCGAGATATTCGTCTTTTGAAATCTGAAAGACGAACTCGTCCTGGCCTTCACCGTCCTGGCTGGCCTGTCCCTGACCGCTGCCAGAACCGCCGCCTCCGCCTTGTGGCCGCTCGATTCTGTCATTCTGGACGAAGTGGTCATTACCTGGGTGCACGCGATGGCGAAGGCCGCCACGCCCCTGATGAAACATCGGTTCGCTGATGTCATCGTTAGGGATGGAGACGGATTCGCCGCTGTCGACGTCGGTCACCGAGCGTTTGTTGATGGCCTCGGAGATCGACTGTTTAATTTGCGCTTTATAACGGCGCAAGAAGCGCTGGCGATTCACCGTGCTCTTGTTTTTGCCGTTAAGACGCCGGTCAATAAACCAGGTCATATATCCCCCGTACTGCATTTGCCAACTTGCAGCGTCCGTAAGTGCCGGACATTTTGTTGGCCCGGTAAGCGCGTTACCGGGCACTTGTTTTAAGACGATTTACGCACGCGCAGATACCATTCACAGAGCAGGCGGACCTGTTTGCGGGTATAGCCTTTCTCCATCATACGGTCGACAAAATCGTCGTGCTTTTTCTGCTCGTCGGTTGAGGTTTTGGCGTTGAACGAGATGACCGGCAACAGCTCTTCCGTGTTAGAGAACATTTTCTTCTCTATAACCGTGCGCAGTTTTTCGTAGCTGGTCCAGTTCGGATTGCGGCCATTGTTATGTGCTCTGGCGCGCAGCACGAAGTTCACAATCTCGTTTCGGAAGTCTTTCGGGTTGCTGATCCCGGCTGGCTTCTCAATTTTTTCCAGCTCTGCGTTCAGGGATTCACGGTCAAACAACTGGCCGGTATCCGGGTCGCGGTACTCCTGATCCTGGATCCAGAAGTCAGCGTAGGTGACGTACCGGTCGAAGATGTTCTGGCCGTATTCAGAATAGGATTCCAGGTAGGCGGTCTGGATCTCTTTGCCGATAAACTCGGCGTATTTTGGGATCAGGTAGCCTTTCAGGAACTCCAGGTAGCGTTCAGCCTGCTCCTGTGGGAATTGTTCACGTTCAATTTGCTGTTCCAGCACGTAGAACAGATGAACCGGGTTAGCGGCCACTTCCGCGTGGTCGAAGTTAAAGACGCGGGAGAGGATCTTAAACGCGAAACGCGTCGACAGACCGTTCATCCCTTCGTCGACCCCGGCGTAATCGCGGTATTCCTGGTACGATTTCGCTTTCGGGTCGGTATCCTTCAGGCTTTCGCCGTCATACACGCGCATTTTTGAGTAGATGCTGGAGTTTTCCGGCTCTTTCAGGCGCGACAGGATCGAGAAGCGCGACAGCGTTTCCAGTGTTCCCGGTGCGCAAGGGGCATGAACCAGCTCACTGTGGTTGAGCAGTTTTTCGTAAATCTTGATCTCCTCGGAGATCCGCAGGCAATAAGGCACTTTGACGATGTACACACGGTCAAGGAACGCCTCATTGTTTTTGTTGTTACGGAAGGTCACCCATTCAGATTCGTTAGAGTGGGCGAGGATAATCCCGTTAAACGGCAGGGCGGAAATACCTTCCGTCCCGTTGTAGTTCCCCTCCTGGGTGGCGGTCAGCAGCGGATGCAGCACTTTGATCGGTGCTTTAAACATCTCGACAAATTCCATAATCCCCTGGTTGGCGCGGCACAGCGCACCGGAATAGCCGTAGGCATCCGGGTCGTTTTGCGCGTGATGCTCCAGCTTACGGATATCGACTTTACCCACCAGCGCCGAGATATCCTGGTTGTTCTCGTCACCGGGTTCAGTTTTGGCAATGGCGATCTGCTCGAGGATAGACGGCCACACTTTCACGACGCGGAATTTGGTGATGTCCCCGCCAAACTCGTGCAGACGTTTTGCCGCCCACGGCGACATGATCGTACCGAGATAGCGATGCGGAATGCCAAACTCTTTTTCCAGAATCTGCGCATCCTCTTGCGGATTAAACAGGCACAGCGGATGGTCATTGACCGGGCTGCGCTCGCCGTTGGCGCTCAGCACATAGATCGGCACGCGCTGCATCAGCGCTTTCAGCCGTTCAGCCAGAGAGGATTTACCCCCACCGACCGGACCCAGCAGATAAAGGATCTGTTTCTTCTCTTCCAGCCCCTGAGCGGCATGCTTCAGGTAGGAGACGATCTGCTCAATGGCGTCTTCCATGCCATAGAACTCTTCAAACGCCGGGTATCGGGCGACCACCCGATTCGAAAATAGACGGGAAAGCCGTGGCTCCAGGGCAGTATCAACCATGTTTGGCTCACCAATAGCCATCAATAGCCGTTCTGCCGCATTGGCATAGGCACTGCGATCTTGCCGACAAATGGTAAGAAACTCCTGCAGTGTGAACTCTTCGTCCTTGGCAGCTTCGTAGCGCTGGCGATAGTGATCGAATATATTCATGGCATGCCGTCCTTTCGTTTTTTAGCACAGGATAAGAGCCGTTCGTATGAGTAGTGGAGGCTCCCGGAAGAGAATTTTTCGCACCTCACTGCCAGAGCAGCAACCTGTGTGCCAGGTCGAAGGCTATGAACCGCAGGGTGTTCAGCAAAACCTCTTCTTAAATTAAAGCGTAGATGGCAATTGCAAAACTTGCATACGGATAAAATCTACTTTCAATGACATATCAATAACTCATCCAAAAATTTCCACTGCGGTTATAAGCGAAAAGTGGGTTTTTCATTTATCGGTCACATAAATGAAAGCGGGATGTCATCTGAAAAATGAAAAATAACGGGTTAATCAAACGGATTAGCGCGCAAAAAATTTTGGGATGTACGGGAATGGCGGTTACACTTCACCCGCTGATTATTTGACTACAGGAAAGAATGGATTGTGACCAAACTCAAACTTCTGGCATTGGGCATCCTTGCCGCTACCGCAGCGAGCACCGTACAGGCTGAGAGCCAGTGGACTGTTGGCGCGGGTGCTGGCGTGATTAACAGCCCGTACAAGCAGTATGACCGCGACGTTTATCCTGTCCCCGTTGTCACCTATGAAGGCGATAACTTCTGGTTCCGTGGGTTGGGCGGTGGCTACTATCTGTGGAACGATACGGCCGATAAGCTCTCCATCATGGCCTATTACGATCCAACGCACTTTAAACCAGGCGACAGCGACAGCAATGCGCTTCGTCAGCTGGACAAACGCAGAACCTCACTGATGGCGGGGCTTTCTTACGTCCATAATACCGAGTATGGCTTCCTGCGCACTGCGCTGGCGGGCGATACCCTGGACAACAGCAACGGCTTCATCTGGGATCTGGCGTGGCTTTATCGCTATACCAACGGCGCAGTGACGCTGACGCCGGGTATTGGTGTGCAGTACAGCAGCGAGAATTACAACGACTACTACTATGGCGTGTCTAAAGCGGAGTCTCGCCGCAGCGGTCTGAAGAGCTACAGCGCGGATGATGGCTGGGACCCGTACCTGGAACTCACCGCCTCGTATAACTTCCTCGGTGACTGGAATGTGTACGGCACTGGCCGTTACATTCGTCTGAGCGATGAAGTGAAAGACAGCCCGATGGTCGACAAGTCCTGGTCTGGCATCTTCTCCGTGGGTGTGACCTACAAGTTCTGACCAGAACGTGATGCATTAAAACGGGGCGCTAGCGCCCCGTTTGTTTTTTATGATGCCTGAACAATATTAGCGCTTCACAATCTTGATCGTCTGGCCTAAGCGGGACGGTTTTTCTTCGCTGGTTTTCTGCGGCGCGGTCACGCACGCGGTTTCCACGCACACGAAGGTCTTGTAACCGTCATCCGGGATATCCGCCATGCTGACGGAAAGGGCAGGGCCCGGGTTCCAGCCCACCACGTTGCTGTGGTGGTGATGAACCACATCAATACCGCGGTTCAGCGCGCTGTCGTGGATGACGCTACAGGCTTCCGGGTGCAGATACACGCGGTCGGTACGATCCGGGAAAGTCTGCACGCCGTCGTCCAGCTTGCCTTCTTTCGCGTTATCCACTTTGTCGATAAAGGTATCGCCAAGTCCGCTCACCTTAACGGCCTGAATGTCGCCTACGTTGAAATAGGTGTGCAGGGCGGACGTTGTTTCAAATTCGCCGTGCGCTTCCAGTTCAATCTCGCAGGTTTTACCCAACTTGAAGCGGGCATACAGGGTGAACTCGTGTGGCCACAGGGCACGCGTTTCATCATTCGCCTGGAGTTCAAAGGTCAACACCGCACCGTTTTCATCTTCATTGTGGGCTTTCAGCGTCCACTGCTGGTTACGGGCGAAACCGTGTGAGGGTAAACCCTGCTGCGCTGACGGGCCAAACCATGGCCAGCAGATCGGTACGCCGCCGCGGATCGCCGCCCCTTTTTTGAACGAGGTGGCCTCGCTCAGCCACAGGCCTTCTTCTTCACCTTCTGGTTTCCAGGAGAGCAGGTGGGCACCATTGAGCGCTACGGAGGCTTTAACGCGCGGATGATCAACGACGATGATATCGGCACCGTCGATCTGACGGCGGGAGAGCACAGGGGTAAGTTGTTCGACTACCGGAAGTGCAAAAATTTTATTAATCATTAAGCAATCCTCTGTCTAAAAACAATAAAAAAGGCGACCGAAGTCGCCTTTTAGGATCAAGCACTCATCTCAACTTATTTGGAGATGTGAGCGATCAGGTCCAGTACTTTGTTAGAGTAGCCAGTTTCGTTGTCGTACCAGGAAACCAGTTTCACGAAGTTGTCGTTCAGTGCGATACCTGCTTTAGCATCGAACACGGAAGTGCACACTTCGCCGTTGAAATCGGTAGATACAACGTCGTCTTCGGTGTAACCCAGAACGCCTTTCATTGGGCCTTCGGAAGCAGCTTTGATTGCTTTCTTAATTTCTTCATAAGAAGCAGCTTTTTCCAGACGAACGGTCAGGTCAACAACGGATACGTTAGGAGTTGGAACGCGGAACGCCATACCAGTCAGTTTGCCATTCAGTTCTGGCAGTACTTTACCTACTGCTTTAGCAGCACCGGTAGAAGATGGGATGATGTTCTGAGCCGCGCCACGGCCGCCGCGCCAGTCTTTGTGAGACGGGCCATCAACGGTTTTCTGAGTAGCGGTGGTTGCGTGAACGGTAGTCATCAGACCTTCGATGATGCCGAAGTTGTCGTTGATAACTTTAGCTAGCGGTGCCAGGCAGTTGGTGGTGCAGGATGCGTTGGAAACGATGTCCTGGCCAGCGTAAGTTTCGAAGTTTGCACCGCGAACGAACATTGGGGTGTTGTCTTTGGAAGGACCAGTCAGAACAACTTTCTTCGCACCCGCAGTGATGTGTTTACGTGCAGTTTCGTCGGTCAGGAAGATACCGGTAGCTTCAGCTACAACGTCAACACCGATTTCGTTCCATTTCAGGTTAGCTGGGTCTTTCTCAGCAGTAACGCGGATGGTTTTGCCATTAACAACCAGGTGGCCGTCTTTCACTTCAACGGTGCCGTCGAAACGACCGTGAGTTGAGTCGTACTTCAGCATGTACGCCATGTATTCAGCGTCCAGGAGATCGTTGATACCAACGATTTCGATGTCAGAACGTTTCTGAGCAGCACGGAAAACAATACGGCCGATACGGCCAAAACCGTTGATACCTACTTTGATAGTCATATATTCCACCAGCTATTTGTTAGTGAATAAAAGGTTGCCTGTAAAATTACAAAAACCTTACGCAGCGTCAAGCGGAATCGTGTCAATCATTGCGACAAATCAATCCTGTGACTAACGTTTGTGCGACTGACTCGCCTCACTTTCCCTTTGAGCTAGCAACCACATGGGGGCTGCGCCCGGAATTTTAAAGGCCTCGCAGGATTAAAATGTGAAATTGATCACAATTGCCTGACCGCCTTTTCGCGACACATAAGTTTAGAACAAAAGTGCACGCGCGGGTGTTAATGTTTTGTTAGAATCTGGGTTAAAAGATGTCTGTTTCAACAGCGAGATGTAAGCATATGTCGAACCAACGTAACCCCGACGATTTGAAAAAAAACCTTACAGAGATGCAGTTTTACGTGACGCAAAATCACGGCACAGAACCGCCGTTTTCCGGGCGTTTGCTGCACAATAAACGGGAAGGCGTCTACCACTGCCTGGTGTGTGATGCACCGCTGTTTAACTCCCAGACGAAGTACGATTCTGGCTGCGGCTGGCCGAGCTTTTACGAGCCTGTCAGCGATGATGCGATCCGCTACCTGACGGACACCTCGCACGGCATGGTGCGCACCGAAATTCGCTGCGGGAACTGTGACGCCCATCTCGGGCATGTCTTCCCGGATGGCCCGCAGCCGACGGGGGAGCGTTTCTGTGTAAATTCGGCTTCCATGAGCTTTACCGATGATGAAAACGGCGACCATACCAAGGGTTGAAAAAACGATTCAGCAAATTATTCCTTTGAAAGGGAGAGATCATGAATATTGATGACATGATTGCAGGTATGACCCCGGAGGTTTATCAGCGTCTGGTAACGGCCGTTGAGCTGGGAAAATGGCCGGACGGTGTGGCGCTCACACCTGAGCAAAAAGAGAACAGTTTGCAGCTGGTGATGCTGTGGCAGGCGCGTCACAATACCGACGCCCAGCACATGACCATCGACACTAACGGTCAGATGGTGATGAAAAGCAAGCGCGAGCTGAAAGAAGAGTTCGGCATCGCGCCGAAGCCGATTGCGACCTTCAAATAAAGCTCCCATGTAGGCCGGGTAAGCGCTAGCGCCACCCGGCACACTACATCTTAGTGCGGGATCCCAAGCGACTCCGCCAGCTGTTTCGCGAGCTGGTTTTCGTCGTCAGCACCGTACTCCCAGAACATGGCGCCAGCCAGACCTTTCTCCTTAATGTAATCCGCTTTGATCGCCACGGAGCGCGGGTTCTCATAGGAAATCGCAAACAGCGCCTTCCCGTCGGCGGATTTCACCGACAGCCACGGCACCTTCGCCTGTTCGTCCCAGTGCTCGGTAAAGCGTTTCTGCGGATCGTTCAGCAGCTTGCGGACGATATCGTTGTATTTCACATAGGTATCTTTGGTCAGATCATAGCCAAGCGATTTGAACAGGCCCAGTTCCTGCGGCCCGAAGTAGGGCTGCGTCACCGGATTGTTCTGCGCGTCCGATTTGCTCCAGTCGATACCCGGTTCAACGGCGCGCTTCGGCACGCGCCCATAGAAACCAATTCCGAGGTTCATCTGCTGCGGCTTCAGCCCGGCGGCCAGATAGTTATTCACCACAAAATCGACGCTGTACTTGTCTGCGGCAGCCACCGTTGGCCAGGCGCTGGAGTCATACAGATTCGCGTTAAAATACTGAGTACCGTACGCCATGTCGTAGGTCATCAGGTTGATGTAATCGAGCAGGGGGGCAATGGCTTTCACATCCACCCAGCTTTTCGGACTTTCCGCATTCGCGCCCACCGCAATCGTGACCAGCTTTTTCTTACCAAACGCGTCACGCATCTCTTTTAACAGCGCGGTGAAATTATCCCGGTCGGCAGGGGTGCTCTCGACCAGTCCCCACGCGCCGTTGACCGGATATTCCCAGTCCAGGTCGATCCCGTCCAGGCCGTATTTACTGACGATCTCCTGTGCGGAGCGAATAAATACCGCGCGACTCTCTTTGGTTGCCGCTGCGCCAGAAAAACCACGCGCCCCCCAGCCGCCAACGGAAAGCAGGACTTTCAGGTTCGGGTTTTGTTTACGAAGCTGAGGAAGCAACGCCAGATCGGATGCCACCTTAGATGATAACCAGATTTGATGCAGTTTTGCCGGATCTTTCAGCGCGGCGTTGGTTTCGTTTTTCTCGTTGTTATAAACCAGACCAAACGAGTAGTTGAGGTGGGTGATCTGGCGGACGTCGAGTTTATTAATATCGCCACCCGGTCCGGCGG
This sequence comes from Enterobacter sp. MGH 33, assembly GCF_000534535.1. Taxonomy (NCBI): domain Bacteria; kingdom Pseudomonadati; phylum Pseudomonadota; class Gammaproteobacteria; order Enterobacterales; family Enterobacteriaceae; genus Enterobacter; species Enterobacter sp. MGH 33. The sequence goes on from NZ_KI973212.1 coordinate 2,159,969, forward strand.
TAACATCGCCACCGCCATTGAAGTAACCCACGGACATCAGGGGCGCGGCGGAAGCCAGTGACGCGCAAAGCAAGGGTAATGCTGCCAGCAAGGGCAAACGTTTCATATAATTTCCTCTTTGACTGAATAAAAATAACCACGCCACAGAAAAGGCGTGGCGAAAAAACAGCCTGAAGAGAATAGCATCGCCGTTTCGCTTGTGATGCGAGGGAGTTCACTTTATGGGGATTGGGGAAGAAATGCCGGGTGGCGCTGACGCTTACCCGGTCTACAAAACCAGAGAAAGTAGGCCGGGTAAGGCGAAGCCGCCACCCGGCTAAAAAAGCTTACGCCTGCGTCTCCATCCAGTCAGCCAGCGTATACAGCGTTGCGCCTTCTGCGGCCATATCCATAAACGCCTGAGCGCTGTCATGCGGCTGAATATTTACCCCGCGACAGCCGTCGGTGATGACATTCACGGTATAGCCCAACTGGAGCGCATCCAGCACGGTGAACTTCACGCAGTAATCCGTCGCCAGGCCCAGCACAATCAGCTCGGTGATCTCATGGTGGCGCAACCACGCGTCCAGCGCCGTCTTCTGACGATGACCGTTATCAAAGAACGCGCTGTAGCTGTCGATGGTTGGGTTTTCACCTTTGTGGAACACCGCGTCGATGGCCTTCTGGTTCAGCAGCGGATGCAACTCAGCGCCCTCCGTCTGCTGCACGCAGTGATCGGGCCAGAAGGTTTGCGCCAGCCCGTCCAGTTCGCCCTGGCTGTAAGGCTCAACGTTGTGCTGGCTGGCAAAGCTGCCGTGGTTTGCCGGATGCCAGTCCTGACTCGCCACCACCGCTTCACCACGAGCTTTACACCACTCAATCAGCGAATTCGCGACGTCTACGGTGCTGTCACCTTCCGCGACGGCCAGCGCACCGCCCGCACAGAAATCATTTTGCAAATCGACCAGTAACAGGGCGCGTTGCTTCATGGGACCTCCTTATTCGTCCGGCGTCAGTTCACCGCGCAGGTTTTGCATCATGGCGCGGCGAATGGAATCAATATCCAGATCCTGACTCAGTAAATAGTGAAGTTTAGTCAGCGTTGCCTCAACGGTCATATCGAAACCACTGATCACGCCAGCGTGCGCCAGGGCATTACCGGTGGCGTAGCCACCCATATTGACTTTGCCGGACATACACTGGGTGAGGTTGATCACCACAATCCCGCGATCGCTCGCCTCCTGAAGCTCTTTCAGGAATTCACCGTTCTGCGGGGCGTTACCCACACCATAGGAGCGCAGTATTAGCGCCTTTACCGGCTGGCGCAGGAAGTTGCGCACCACGTCGGCGGAAATACCCGGATAAATCGTCACCACGCCGATCGGCTGCGGGGTGATCGGGTGAACGATCAGTTCGCCTGCGGTATTTGGTGCGGGCGGCGTGCCCAGACGACGGATATGGATCCCCGCTTCCAGCAGCGGTTGCAGGTTAGGAGAGGCAAAAGCGTCAAAGCCGTCAGCGTGCGCTTTAGTGGTACGGTTCCCGCGGTACAGCCGGTTGTTGAAGAACAGCGTTACCTCGTTGATCGGGTAATTAGCGGCCACGTACAGGGAGTTAAGCAGGTTGATCTGCCCGTCTGAACGCAGTTCCGCCAGCGGGATCTGCGAGCCGGTCACGATGACGGGCTTGCTCAGGTTCTCCAGCATGAAGGAGAGCGCCGAGGCGGTGAACGCCATGGTGTCGGTGCCGTGCAGGATCACGAAGCCGTCGTACTGGTCGTAATGGGCTTTAATATCGTCCGCAATATGCTGCCAGTCTTCCGGCGTCATGTCGGAGGAGTCCATCAGCGGCTCATATTCGTGGATGGTAAAGTCAGGCATTTCCGGACGGTGGAATTCAGGCATCAGCGCCAGCTGGCGCTGCAAGTGGCCGGAAACCGGGATATAGCCATTTTCTGAGCGCTGCATACCGATGGTACCGCCGGTATAGGCGACATAAATTGATTTCTTCTGCATGGTAATGAGTTCTTGTTCTTCAAAAGAAAAAATCCCCTCTTCACGGGAAGAGGGGACGGTTTTTAACGCACGTTCGCACAGGTCAGGCAAAACGCGTAGCGGCTTTGTGGATCATTAAAGGCTGCAAGCTTGTCGCTCTCCGCTTTCATGGCTTTCGCCGCGGTCGCCACCGGCGCCGGCAGATAAGCCTGAAGCGCGTCCGGCAGCATGGCACGAACGGAGCCGGACATGCTGTCCATGACCATATCGAAGAACGTTGGTTCGTCCTGATAATAGTCCACGTGCCACTGCTTGAGCTTCGCCAGCTCCGCCGCTTTCTTCACGGCGTCGTCGAAGTCACCCAGGCTGTCTACCAGGCCGTTGCTCTTCGCGTCCTGGCCGGTCCAGACGTGGCCCTGAGCGATCTGGTCAATCTGATCGGGCGTCTTTTTACGGGAGTCCGCAACAAGCGTGATGAAACGTTTATAGCCACTCTCAATGCTGAGCTGCATCATCTCAGACACTTCAGGCGGCAGGGATTTGGTAACGGACACGTCCGCCAGCGGCGAGGTGGAGACGCCGTCGGTGTGGACGCCGAGATAATCCAGGCTGTTCTCTACGGTGTTGATCACGCCGAAGATGCCAATCGAGCCGGTCAGCGTGCTTGGGTTAGCCACAATGTAGTTGGCTGGCGTCGAGATCCAGTATCCCCCGGAAGCCGCCATGCCGCCCATCGAGACCACTACCGGCTTGCCTGCGGCGCGCGCGGCGGCCAGTTCAGCACGGATTACTTCAGAGGCGCTGACGCTGCCGCCAGGGCTGTTCACCCGCAGGACAATCGCCTTCACTTTCGGATCCAGGCGCGCATCGCGGATCTGCGACGCGGTGGTGTCCCCGCCGACGTTCCCCGGCGTTTCTTCGCCATCCATAATGGCCCCGTTAGCAAACACCACGGCGATGCTGTCACCGCTGTCGTCCGGCTTTTTCGCGGCGTAGTCATACATGCTGATGGCGCTGTAGTTTTTATCCTCTTTACTCCAGCCGAACTGTTTGGTCAGCGCTTTTTCAATTTCAGCGCTGGAACCCAGCTGATCGACCAGTTTGTTATCAAGCGCGTATTTCGCTGTATCGCCGTCCACCTTGCGCAGGCCGTCCAGCACGCCGCGCGCGCCCGGGAAGACCTGCTCAGCGGTAATCTGACGGTTAGCGGCAATGGTGCCGAGGTAGTTCTGCCACAGCTCGCCAATCCAGCGGCTGTCCGCTTCACGGGCGGCAGGGGACATATCATCGCGGATAAACGGCTCCACGGCGGATTTATAGGTCCCGACGCGGAAGACGTGGGTGGTGACCTTCAGCTTGTCGAGCAGCGATTTGTAGTACAGACCGTTAGTGGCGAAGCCATGCAGATCGACCGTGCCCTGTGGCGAAAGCCAGATCTTATTGGCAAAGCTCGCCAGATAATATTGTCCCTGGGTGTAGCTGTCGCCAATGGCAATAACCGGTTTACCACTGTCGCGGAATTCGCGCAGCGCCTTACCGATGTACTGCATTGACGGCTGATCGGCGCCGGCAAAATCTTTCAGGTCCAGCACGATACCGGTAATGTTACGATCGTCTTTAGCCTGACGGATGGTGTCGACAATATCAAACAGGGAGTTTTCCTGAAGACGGTCTGACGTTGCGCCGAACAGCTGGCGACCAATCACGCCCAGACGGTTGCTGGTCGATGGCTTATCAACAATCACCCCGGTGATATCGAGTAACAGCGCGCCGCGCGTCGAATGCTGCGACTGGTTTGCATTGCTGATATGCATCCAGATACCTGCGCATACCAGGACCAGGAAGATGAAGAAGATGTTCATCACCAGGTTGCGGACGAAGTTGAGCAGTCGCCACGTCCATTTAAAGAAACCGGCAAAGATTCGCCAAAGGGTTCGCATGTATTCTCCCTAACCAGAAAAGGACTGTTTCCGTCGCCACGGGACGGTAATGTGCGGTTATCGTAATGACCCAACCGCCACTTGTCAGCAGGAATCGCCTGCCACGCTGTAACAAATTCTGCTGTCGTGTTAATTTTGTGAGTAAATTTCATGAAAGGAGTTAACCAATGGACGCACTTGAACTGCTTGTTAACCGTCGTAGCGCTTCCCGCCTGGCCGAACCGGCACCCGTCGGCGAGCAGCTGGAAAACATTCTGCGTGCCGGAATGCGTGCGCCGGACCATGGCACATTGCAGCCGTGGCACTTCTTTATCATTGAAGGCGAAGGGCGCGACCGCTTCAGCCAGCTGCTGGAGCAGGGGGCTGTTGCCGCAGGCCAGGATGAGAAGGGGATTGATAAAGCCCGCAACGCGCCGTTCCGTGCGCCGATGATCATCGCGGTAGTCGCAAAATGTCAGGCCGATCATAAAGTGCCGGTCTGGGAGCAGGAGATGTCTGCCGGTTGCGCGGTAATGGCAATGCAGATGGCCGCCGTCGCGCAGGGCTTTAACGGCATCTGGCGTACCGGGCCGCTGACCGGGAGCGCCGCCGTGCGGGAAGGTTTCTCCTGCGGCGAACATGATAAAATTGTCGGCTTCCTCTATCTCGGCACCCCGCAGCTTAAAGCTTCCAGCACCATTAGCGTGCCGGACACTACGCCTTTCGTCAGCCGTTTTTAATCACCCGCGCTAAACTGTCTGGATTCTGAGCATCCGCCGCAGAATTCAGACAGTCATACTTACCTCTTTATGGAATGAGCGCTACCATAGCGCGATTGAGATGACAGGAGACGTCCATGAGCGAGCAAACCATTCGTTTAACGCAATACAGCCACGGAGCCGGTTGCGGTTGTAAAATTTCCCCGAAAGTGCTGGAGACCATCCTGCACAGTGAGCAGGCGAAGTTTGTCGACCCGAACCTGCTTGTCGGTAACGAAACGCGTGACGATGCAGCGGTTTATGACCTGGGTAACGGCACCAGCATTATCAGCACCACTGACTTCTTTATGCCGATTGTCGACAACCCGTTCGACTTCGGGCGCATTGCGGCCACCAACGCCATCAGCGATATCTTTGCGATGGGCGGTAAACCGATTATGGCGATCGCCATTCTGGGCTGGCCGATTAACACCCTCCCGCCGGAGATTGCCCGCGACGTGATCGAAGGCGGACGCTTTGCCTGCCAGCAGGCGGGTATTGCCCTGGCCGGTGGTCACTCTATCGATGCGCCGGAGCCGATCTTCGGCCTGGCCGTCACCGGCGTGGTGCCGACCGAGCGCGTGAAGCGCAACAGCACGGCGCAACCGGGCTGCAAACTGTTCCTCACCAAGCCGCTGGGCATTGGCGTACTGACCACTGCCGAGAAGAAATCCCTGCTGAAGCCCGAGCATATCGGTCTGGCAACGGAAGTGATGTGCCAGATGAACCTCGCCGGTGCGGCATTCGCCAATATCGACGGCGTGAAGGCCATGACCGACGTGACTGGTTTTGGTCTGCTGGGGCACCTCTCTGAAGTCTGTCAGGGCGCGGGCGTGCAGGCGCAGGTCTGGTATCAGGATGTGCCGAAGCTGCCGGGCGTGGAAGAGTACATTGCTCAGGGCGCAGTGCCGGGCGGGACGCAGCGCAACTTCGCCAGCTACGGCCATTTAATGGGCGAAATGCCGGAAGCGTGGCGTAACCTGCTGTGCGATCCGCAAACCTCCGGCGGCCTGCTGCTGGCGGTGACGCCGGAAGCTGAAGCTGACGTTCAGGCGACGGCTGCCGAGTTTGGCATCACCCTGACGGCCATTGGTGAGCTGGTGACCGCCCGCGGTGGTCGCCCGATGATTGAGATCCGTTAATTCGATGCGGTTGTTTATTGCCGAAAAGCCGAGTCTGGCGCGTGCCATCGCCGATGTGCTGCCCAGGCCGCATCGCAAAGGTGACGGCTTTATCGAATGCGGTAACGGGCAGGTGGTCACCTGGTGTATCGGTCACCTGCTTGAACAGGCGCAGCCGGATGTCTACGACAGCCGCTACGCCCGCTGGAATCTCAACGATCTACCGATTGTGCCGGAAAAGTGGCGTCTCCAACCGCGTCCTTCCGTCACCAAACAGCTCAACGTCATTAAGCGCTTCCTGCATGAGGCGACGGAAGTGGTCCACGCGGGTGACCCGGACAGGGAAGGGCAACTGCTGGTCGATGAAGTGCTGGACTACCTGGAGCTGGCGCCGGAAAAGCGCCAGCAGGTGCAGCGCTGCCTGATCAACGACCTCAACCCTCAGGCGGTAGAGCGGGCCATTTCACGCCTGCGCGCCAACAGCGAATTTATTCCCCTGTGTGTCTCCGCGCTGGCGCGTGCCCGTGCGGACTGGCTGTACGGGATCAACATGACCCGCGCCTACACCATTCTCGGGCGCAACGCGGGTTATCAGGGCGTACTCTCCGTCGGTCGTGTCCAGACACCGGTGCTGGGGCTGGTGGTGCGTCGCGACGAAGAGATCGAAAATTTCGTCGCCAAAGACTTCTTCGAAGTCAAAGCGCATATCGTCACGCCGAAAGACGAACGCTTTACCGCCGTCTGGCAGCCAAGCGATGCCTGTGAGTCATATCAGGACGAAGAGGGACGGCTGCTGCATCGCCCGCTGGCGGAGCACGTGGTCAACCGCATTACCGGCCAGCCCGCAATCGTCACCAGCTATAACGACAAACGGGAAACGGAGCCCGCACCGCTGCCGTTCTCCCTTTCGGCGTTGCAGATTGAGGCGGCTAAGCGCTTTGGTCTTAGCGCACAGAACGTGCTCGATATCTGCCAGAAGCTCTACGAAACCCACAAGCTGATCACCTATCCGCGTTCGGACAGCCGCTATCTGCCGGAAGAACACTTCGCCGGACGCCACTCGGTGATGAATGCCATTGGCGTCCATGCGCCGGATCTGTTGCCGCAACCGGCGGTAAACCCGGATACCCATAACCGCTGCTGGGACGATAAAAAAGTCGATGCTCACCACGCGATAATCCCGACGGCGCGCACCAGCAACGTCAACCTGACCGACAACGAAGCAAAGGTCTATAACCTGATCGCACGTCAGTATCTGATGCAGTTCTGCCCGGACGCGGTGTTCCGCAAGTGCGTTATTGAACTGGAGATTGCCAAAGGCAAATTTATCGCCAAAGCGCGTTTCCTCGCGGAAGCGGGCTGGCGCACGCTGCTCGGCAACAAAGAGCGTGACGAAGAGAACGACGGCACGCCGCTGCCGGTCGTGGCCAAAGGCGACGAACTGCTGTGCGAGAAGGGCGAAGTGGTTGAACGACAAACCCAGCCGCCGCGCCATTTCACCGACGCGACGTTGCTGTCGGCCATGACCGGCATCGCCCGTTTTGTGCAGGATAAAGATCTGAAGAAGATCCTGCGCGCCACCGACGGTCTGGGGACGGAGGCGACCCGCGCGGGGATCATCGAACTGCTCTTTAAGCGCGGCTTCCTGGAGAAAAAGGGACGTTACATCCATTCAACAGAACCGGGCCGGGCGCTAATTCATTCGCTGCCGGAGCTGGCCGCCAGGCCGGACATGACCGCGCACTGGGAGTCGGTGCTGACGCAGATCAGCGAAAAGCAGTGCCGTTATCAGGACTTTATGCAGCCGCTGGTAGGGACGCTTTATCAGCTGATTGACCAGGCGCGCAGTACGCCAGTGAAGCGATTCCGGGGAATGGTCGCCCCGGGCGGCGGGGCGAAGAAACCGTTCAAAAAGAAGAAAAGCGCAGCCAAAAATACAACCGCTTAAACCGTAGGCCGGGTAAGGCGAAGCCGCCACCCGGCAAGAAGGGTGGCGTTTACTCGTTCAGTGCGCCATAGATCTGATCGACAATCCATCCATATGTTGCCGCCGGTAAGGTCCCGCTGACAAAAACATTCGGATTCATTTTAGGATCAGCGACGGGCGAGTGTGGTCGGTTGCCCAGAATGACAATCGCCATACGTTTTACGGGATCAATGGCGGTGAGGGTGCCTGTCCAGCCCGTATGCCCATAGGTTTGAGGGCTTGCCAGTACGCCAAAGGTTGGGGTCATTGAGGAATTACCGTTAACCCTCCAGCCCAGTCCAAAGGTGACATCTGCCGCCGAGCTACGGGTAAACTCATCTACTGTACTCTGATCAAATAACGTAACGTTGCCATAATGTCCCCCGTTAAGCATGGTCTGCATCAGCACGGCGATATCATGGGTATTTGAGAACAGACCTGCGTGACCTGAAACGCCCCCCATGGAATACCATGCCTTTTCATCATGAACCTGGCCCCAGAGGGTGGTGGTACGAATATTCGGAAAACGGATTACACCATCACGAGTGTTACCGTTAAGTTCGGTAGCGGCAATTTGCGGTTGCTTAAAGCCTTTTAACAGAGGGTTAAACACCGTGTGCTTCAGGCCGAGCGGCTGGTAGATATGTTTCTCAACATACACATCAAGCGGCATTGCAGTAACGGACTCGATGATAAATCCGAGGATCATGTAATCGACGTCGCTGTAGACGTGTTTTGTACCTGGCGGATAATCAAGCGGTGTTCGCTTAATCATCTCCAGCGTGGTCTGTTTATCCTGAGAGTAGAGGCTGCCTGCAACACGCTTGTTTGGATATTGCGGATCGGCCGGGAAGCCGGCGGTATGATGCAAAATATCAATAATTCGCAGGGCATCTTTCCCCTTAATTTTGTCGGTGGGGTTATCCGCGAACCCTGGAATATATTTCGCGACAAGGTCGGTCGCGCTTATTTTGCCTTCGTAGACCAGCTTCTGTAGCGCAAAGTTTGTTGCATACATTTTGGTATTGGAAGCCAGATCGTACATGGTGTCCGTGGTGGCCATAACAGGATTGCTGGCTAAATGCGAGCCGTCATATTTTTTGGCGTAGCCCCAGGCTTTCTGAAATACAATGTGGTTATCTTTTATCACCAGCACATTCATCCCGGGGTAGCCAGCGTCAACTTGCTGCTGGATCCAGCGAACCATACTGTTTAATTTTTTAACATTAAAGCCCACGGTATCCGGTTGTGCAGGGGTTAACACCGGATAATCCGCCGCAAACGCTGATGCGGATAACGCAATCAAAGAAGCAAACATCGCACACAGTTTCATCATCGATCCCTCAATGTAAGACGATATTCTTGCACCCAAAACGTCGGTAATAATAAACCTGCTTCACGAGGAAAAAGGGATCATCTCCACGAAAACAGCAATGGTGTTGTTGACACTATTGCCGCCCGGCAATAATCCCTGCCACTTCCATTACCTTTGCAGGCGGTTGTCGCACCCGGATCTGCTGCGCCATAAAACGCATATACGGATCCATATGACTGAATATGACTTTATAGCCTGCGCAAAGATGGTTGTGCCACCGCTGCCCGTTTTTATGGATACGGTGCTTCGGACACCCTCCGTGACAGGCGAAGCGCCAGTCGCAGCGCATGCACTCTGCGGATACCGCTGTTTTCGCTAAACCAAACTTCCGCTGCTTTTTACTGTTCGCCATTTTTACCAGGCTATCTCTGCGCAGATTGCCCAGACGGTGCTCAGGGTAAACATAGTGATCGCAACTGTAGACGTCACCGTTTTGCTCTACGACGAGCCCATAACCGCATGAGGATTGCATCACGCATAAAGAGGGTTTCTCCCCCAGCCACGCTGCAAGAGCGCTGTCAAACAGCTGGACATAAACCTGCCCCACATCGTGGCGTACCCACAGGTCGAAAACGCCATTGATAAATTTTCCCCATTGCTCGCCGGATACTGACCATTCGGTGACGCTACCCCCGGCAAGCGACTGTGGATAAAGCAGTTCGCCGTATTTTTCTGCCAGCGGTCGTTGCTCAACGGCAGGGATAAATTGAACAAATCTTGCCCCCAACTCTTGGGTGAGAAAACGATAGATCTCCTGCGGGTGTTCGGCAGTGACGTTGTTTACGACGGTCAGCACATTCACGTCGACATTGTGTTGTTGCAGTAGCGACATGGCGCGGACAACCTTGTCAAACACTGAGCCCTGGCTACGGGTTTTGCGGTAACGATCGTGTAACCAGGCGGGACCATCAATCGAGAGTCCCACCAGAAAATGGTTTGCGGCCAGGAACGATGCCCACGCTTCATCAATGAGCACCCCATTGGTCTGAATACTGTTGGTGATGCGTTTCCCATCGGCATATTTACGCTGTAACCGCAGCGCCCGCTCATAAAAAGCAATGCCTGCCAGCGTTGGTTCACCGCCTTGCCAAGTGAATTCCACCTCCGGCCCTGGGTTCGCCGAAATGTACTGACGGACAAACGCGTCCAGCGTTGCGTCATCCATGTGTCGCGACGGCTGACGGGGCTGAAGCGTCCCGTGCTCTTTTTCCAGATAAAAACAGTAGTCACAGGCGATGTTGCACTGATAGCTCACAGACTTTGCCATCAGATGAAAGGGACGGTTCATACAGGCTCCTTAGCCTTCCAGGTAAAAGGTGATGCTGTTCACTTTTCTCTCACTGCGTTTTGACTTTATAAAAAAACGATCGAAATATAGATTTCATATAAACACGAAAAACATGAAACATAAACTTCATTACGCCAATATCAGGGGCTTTTATGAACAAATTGTTTGCGGGCGCACAAAATCTGGGTAAGTCGTTCATGCTACCTATTGCGGTTCTGCCCGCCGCCGGGCTGTTATTGGGCTTTGGCGGCGTCTTTACCAATCCGGTGACCCTTGCGACCTATCCGATGCTGGATAACACGGTATTTCAGACATTATTTACCGTGATGAAACTGTGTGGCAGCGTGGTGTTCGATAACCTTTCACTACTGTTTGCGGTGGGTATCGCGGTTGGCATGGCGCGCAGCGACAAAGGGACTGCCGGGCTGGCTGCGGTGCTTTGTTACATCGTCATGAACAAGGCCATTAACGCCTCGCTGCTCCTTTCAGGCACGCTGGCCTCGGACAATCTGGCCGCGGCAGGACAAGCAAACGTCCTGGGCATCGTTAGCCTTCAAACCGGCGTAATGGGCGGCATCATGAGCGGCCTGCTGGCATATTGGGTGCAAAAACGCTTCGGTAAAACGGCGTTACCGGATCTGCTGGCCTTTTTTAGCGGCTCGCGTCTTGTGCCCATCGTTAGCTCGTTCTTCGCCATCTTTCTCGGTGTAGCGCTATTTTTTGTCTGGCCGCACATACAGGCAGGTATCAGTCACCTGGGTGGAGTGGTGGAAAAAACGGGCTACGTGGGAACGTTGTTCTACGGCATGATCCTTAAATGTTTGATTCCACTGGGCCTGCATCACCTGTTCTATCTGCCGTTCTGGCTGACCAGCGTTGGCGGAGAGATGGTGGTTAACGGTCAGGTAGTCCAGGGAACACAGAAAATCTTCTTCGCTCAGCTTGCCGATCCTACGGTGTCCGAATACTACATTGGCGTGTCACGGTTTATGGCTGGCCGCTTTGCCGACTTCATGTTTGGTCTGCCAGGCGCGGCGCTGGCCATCTACCACACCTCGCGTCCGGAAAATCGTAAAAAGGTCGCCAGCCTGATGCTATCCGCTGCACTGACCGCGTTTGTTACCGGCATCACCGAGCCCCTTGAGTTCGCATTCATGTTCTGCGCGCCGCTGCTTTACGGGGTCCATATCGTGCTCACTGGCGTGGCATTTATGCTAACTCACATCCTGCAAATCACTGTCGGGCAGACTTTTTCCGGTGGGCTTATCGACTTTATGTTGTTTGGTGTGCTTCAGGGCAACGCCAAAACTAACTGGCTGCTTATGTTGCCGCTCGGTGCGGTGATGTTCTGTCTGTACTACTTCTCTTTCCGCTTCCTGATCCAGTGGCGACAGTTGAAGACACCGGGTCGCGAGAAGGAAGAGGATGCCGTAGATATGGCCATGGCGGGCAATGAACGCGCCGCCGGTATCGTGCATGCGCTGGGTGGGCGCGACAATATCATCGACGTGGACTGCTGTGCCACCCGCCTGCGCGTAACCGTGAAGAAAGCGCAAGATGTCGTCATTGACGACTTTAAACGGCTCGGCAGCCGCGGTGCTTTTATTCGTGGGGAAGGGGTGCAGATAGTGTACGGGCCCCATGTCACCCTGATTAAGAACGAAGTCGAAGAATTTATCGGTTCATAAAAAGAGACGTCTTATGAAAGCAGTCATGTTGATGTTCGATACGCTAACCCGTAATCATCTTGCTCCCTATGGCGGCGACGCGATTACCCCCAATTTTACCCGTCTTGCGCAGGAGTCTGCGCAGTTCGATCGCTTTTACGTGGGTAGTATGCCGTGCATGCCCGCCCGCCGGGAACTGCATACCGGCCGCTATAATTTTTTGCATCGTAGTTGGGGTCCTGTGGAGCCATACGACTTCTCAACCTTTCAGGCTATGCGTGAGGTAGGGATCCATACTCATCTGGTGACTGACCACAAACACTACTGGCGAGACGGCGGAGCCACTTACCATACCCGCTACACTACCTTTGAGTTTATTCGCGGGCAGGAGGGGGACTGCTGGAAAGGCCAGGTCGAAAAACCGACCATTAACTGGCAGGGTCAGGAGGATGAAGAAACCCTGCGCAGGCGCAGCGGACGGATGACCCAGGATCTCATCAACCGCGCAGCGATGCCGGGGCAGGAAGAACACTATACGCATCGTACCATTCAGGCGGGCATTGAATTTCTTGAAACCAATCAGCACCAGGATAACTGGTTTTTGCAGATCGAATGTTTTGATCCCCATGAGCCATTCTTTGTACCGGAAAAATACCTCGCGCAGTACGGCTGTACTGCCGATGAATTCGACGGCTGGGTGCCGTATTACTGCGGCGCGCCGGGCGGGCAGAATGAGGAAAAGGTTCGCAAGTTTTACCAGGCGTTGGTCACCATGTGCGATGACTACCTTGGTCAGGTGATGGATAAACTGAAGGCGCTGAACCTGTGGGAGGACACCCTCTTTATCGTCTGCACCGATCACGGTTTCCTGCTCGGCGAGCACCAGTGGTGGGGCAAAAATATTATGCCGGTCTATAACGAAATCGCGAATACGCCATTTTTCATCCGCGATCCACGTAGCCGCGAACACGGAGTGAGGCGGCAGGCGCTGGCGCAGACTATCGATATTCCCGCCACGCTGCTCGACTATTTTAATCTGCCGCGCCCGGCAACGATGACCGGCCGGCCGCTGGGTGAAGCAGTGGCGCATGACAGGCCAGTGCGAGACTACGCCCTGTTCGGCTATTTTGGCGGCCACATCAATATCACCGATGGTAATTTCGTCTATATGCGCTGTCCTCGGGAAGAAGGTAAAGACAGTCTGTACGAATACACCTTAATGCCAACGCGTATCGACAGCATGTTTAACGTCAGCGAACTGCAAAATATTACGCTTCATCCGGGGTTCGATTTTACTCAAGGGGCGCAGGTGATGCGGATCCCGGCGACCTTCGGCTACCTCAACCCGTGGCGATTCGGCGATAAGCTGTTTGATCTGCATGCCGATCCGGGACAAATGGTTTCGCTTGCGGACAGCGAAAAAACGCTGCATTACGCACAGGCGATGCGCGCGATGATGCAGGCGCATGATGCACCTTCCGAGTTATTTGCCCGTTTCGAACTGGACACCATTAGCGCATCGCGCGAGGCGGCCTTCGCCGGGCGCTGGTCACGGCTGAATTGCCTGGCCGAGTGCGAGCATCATGGTGTGGAAGAAGCGCTGCGTTTTATCCTCCATGCCGTGAAGGCGCGTGGGGTTGCCCATAATGATTTGCTGGCGCATTTCCCTGCGGGGAAAACACTCCGCGACGACGATATCTTTACCCTGATCGACGCTTTTTTTAGTGGCGATCGGCACCGGGCATTGGTTTACCAGACCCGACTATTGTTACGGACAGAATAACGGCATGTGGACACTTGAAAACGAACGTTATACCGCAACGGTGCAGGCCACAGGCGGTGAGCTGGTCAGCCTATGGCACAAACAAACGCGTACTGAGCGGCTATGGCAACCGCAGGCGGCGGTCTGGAACCATACGGCCACGCCGTTATTTCCGGTGGTCGGGAGACTCATACACGACGGGCTGTGGCTGGACGGCGAATTCTGGTCACTCCCGGCACATGGTTTTCTGCGCGAGCAAACGTTCTGTTGCGTTGAGCAGACGTCGGATGCGCTGACGCTGGAAGCCTGCTCCACGGCGCAGACACTGAAACACTGGCCGCGCCGCTGGCGGGTGCGGCAGGCAATCACTCTCGACGGCGGTGGACTGACTTTTCGACAGACGGTCTTTAATGACGACAGCCGAACGTTGCCTTACTCGGCTGGCTGGCATCCTGGTTTCGCCCTGGCCATTGCCTCCCGCCCCGGCTGGTGGGTGGAATTTAGCGCTGCGGTAAGCGGGCCGTTCTTTACTTGCGATCGCACGCTAAACACTGGCGGGCAACAGCGGGCTACAACACGATTTGCGCTAACGAGAGCATCTTTTGCGGCGGGGGCCGTCTATTTCGGCGAATGTCAGCGCAGGATTATTTCTGTTCGTGCCCCCGACGGTTCGCTCGCCTTAACGCTGGAGACGGGCGAACAGCCCTGGCTGGCCTTGTGGGGCGTGCCGGGGGCCGATTTACTCTGTATTGAGCCGTTAGCCGGTACCACCGATGCACCGGATGCCGACGGACAGACGATGAATAAACGAGGTATGCGGCATCTGGCCGCGGGAGAAAGCCAGACTTTTACCGTCCGGTTGCGCTTTACGGTGGACGCATGAGCGGGGGATTGCCAGAATACGGGCAGTCTTTATCGCAAAAGGAGCGAAACGTCGCCATGAGCGTGAATCGGGAAAACGTGCGGGTCTATATCAGCAATATTTTGGGGGGCTTAAGTGAGACCGATCGCCGTATCGCCGGGTTTATTCTTGAGCAACCGGCTCAGGTGGCACAGATGCCAGTAAGCCGGCTGGCGGAGGCGATTCAGGTCAGTGAGGCAACGATCGTGCGTTTTTGCAAAAGGATTGGCTATGGCGGCCTGCTCGATCTCAAGGCAGCGCTGAAACGTGAATTGCTTGAGGAGAGTGAGCAGCCGTTGCCTGTCTCGCCGGACATTTTCCTGGATGATTCACGAAATGAAGTGGCGCAGAAAATTGCGCTAACGCTGGAGACGACAGTAAAAGAAACCATCGGTCTGCTCGATATGAAAGTGGTGCATCCGGTGGTTGACCGTTTCCTGACGGCCAGCCGGGTGCTGTTTGTTGGTTTCGGCGCATCAGGCCTGTCAGCCATGGAAGCCAGGGACAAAATGAACCGTCAGGGAATTGACTCAGAGGCTTACACCGATCGTTTTACGATGACCCTTAAGCTCGCCAATCTTAAGCCGGAAGATCTGGTCGTAGCCTTTTCTCACTCGGGCGAAACGCCAGAGGTGGTCAACGCTTTCCGGCTGGCGCGTAAGGCCGGGGCGCATTGCCTGGCGATTACCCATAACCTCCAGTCGCCGCTGACCGAGCTTGCCGATAACTGGCTATTAACCTGCGGCAGCGCAGGGCCGTTTCAGGGGGATTCTATCGCCACACGACTTTCTCAGCTTTTTATTATCGAATTCCTCTGCACCGAAATCACCCGGCATAATCTGCGCGACAGTGCGTCAACCGGGCTTTCTATAAAAGAACTGTTGATTAAGGAAAGAATCAAACGTGAGTCTTCAGGAGAATAATTCGTCATTTCCTCCACGCCCGCGCGGTAAATGGTGGCTGGCGGGCAAAACGCCAGACTACCGGTTTACGCTGGCAAATGAGCGTACCTTCCTGGCGTGGATCCGCACCGCGCTGGCCCTGATGGCGGGGGCAGTGGGGATTGAACAATTTTCGCCTCAGCTTTCCTCCGTTGCGTTGCGCACCATCCTTTCCGCGTTGCTGCTGTGCGTAGCATCAGCGTTGGGGATCATCGCCTGGCGGCGCTGGCGTCACAATGAATATGCGATGCGGCTGGGGAGCGATCTACCCTATACGCGCGGATTACTTCTGCTGGGGGGATTTATCCTGTTGTCAGGATTGCTGCTTGCGGTATTGCTGTGGCAGGGGGCGCCGTGAATCGCGATCCAGGACTCCAGCCAGAGCGAACGTTGTTGGCATGGCGTCGTACCGGATGGGCGACGCTGGTTCCGGCGCTGCTCTGTCTGCGTCACTGGCTACGCTTCGGCGAAGCGCTGCATATGGTGAGTGCTGTATTGTTGCTGGCTGTGGGGCTGGGGATGTTATGCGGCATAATGCGCAGACACAGCGTTGTTTCGCTGCTGGTTAGCGGAAGTGGCGCGCTACTGCTGGCCGGAATAGTGGTACGTTTCTAGCCCGGCGAAACATATCGCCGGGCGAATCGCGGTTAGATCACACCCTGTCCGATCATCGCATCGGCCACCTTCACGAACCCGGCGATATTCGCCCCGCGCACGTAGTTAGTTTGCGAGGCCTCGCCGCCGTACTCCACGCAGGCGTGATGAATATCGAGCATGATGTGGTGCAGACGGGCATCCACTTTCTCTGCCTTCCAGCCCATTCTCGCGGCGTTTTGCGCCATTTCCAGACCGGATGTTGCCACGCCGCCAGCGTTCGCCGCCTTGCCTGGCGCAAACAGCACGCCCGCGTCCAGGAACAGGTCGGTCGCTTCAATAGTGGTGGGCATATTTGCCCCTTCCGCTACCGCTTTCACGCCATTGCTAATCAGCGTCCGGGCGGCATCCACGTCCAGTTCGTTTTGCGTCGCGCACGGCAGGGCGATATCCACCGGCACGCCCCACGGCTGTTTACCTTCCAGATAGGTCAGGCCAAATTCACGGGCATAATCCGCTACCCGACCGTCACGGCTGGCTTTGATTTCGCACAGACGCGCCAGTTTTTCTGCCGTAAAGCCAGCTTCATCCACCACGGTACCGCTGGAATCGGAGGCGGTCACTACGCGCGCGCCAAACGCCATCGCTTTCTCGATAGCGTACTGCGCCACATTGCCGGAGCCGGAGACCGCCACGCGCATCCCCTCGAAGCTCAGCCCGTGACGCTTAAGCATCGCTTCGGTGAAATAGACCAGACCATAACCCGTCGCTTCCGGGCGAATCAGGCTACCGCCAAACGACAGACCTTTGCCGGTAAAGACGCAGGCGCTGTTGTTGGAGAGCTTTTTCATCATCCCGGCCATAAAGCCCACTTCACGCCCCCCCACGCCGATATCCCCGGCAGGAACGTCGGTGTCCGGCCCAAGGTGGCGATAGAGCTCAGTGACCAGCGCCTGGCAGAAGCGCATCACTTCGCCTTCGCTCTTGCCTTTCGGATCGAAATCACTCCCGCCTTTACCGCCGCCCATCGGCAGGGTAGTGAGCGCATTTTTAAAGGTCTGCTCGAAGCCGAGGAATTTCAGAATCGACAGGTTCACCGAGGGGTGGAAGCGCATCCCGCCCTTAAACGGCCCAATGGCGGAGTTAAACTGCACGCGCCACGCGCGGTTGACCTGCACCTGATTGCGGTCGTCCACCCACGCCACGCGGAACTGGATGACGCGCTCCGGCTCTACCAGACGTTCAAGCAGCGCCATCTGACGGTAACGCGGATTTTCCTCAAGGAAGGGCCACAGGGTGGTCATGACTTCACGAACGGCCTGGGCAAACTCGCTTTGGTGCGGGTCGCGCTGCTGAACATGGGCAAGAAAGCTTTCCAGAGAGCGTGTCTGATCCATAGATATAAGAACCTCTTATAATAATTTATGCGTGTGGCGTAGATGTTTTGTGTCGTTTTTTTGACTATACCACCCGCACCGCTTTGAGAGGCAAGCAGAAATTTATGCCGCAAGGGAAATTAATGACAGGGCGCGCGTCATAACCAAAAGCGATGACGAGATAAATTAAAGATCCCGTCCGGATCGACCGTTATAGATATAAACGATGCAAAGGAAATAAAGTCTATGAACCGTTACGCAATGGCCGCGTTATGTTTGATGGTGTCCGCCGGGGCACAGGCTGACCGCATTCGCCCGGATGTCGAGGTCAACGTGCCGCCAGAGGTTTTTAGCGCTGGCGGCCAGCGTGCGCAGCCGTGTAATCAGTGCTGTATCTATCAGGATCAAAACTATTCCGAAGGCGCAGTAGTCAGGGCAGATGGCGTGCTGTTGCAGTGCCAGCGTGATGAACGCACCCTCAGTACAAATCCGCTGGTCTGGCGTCGCGTAAAAGAATAAACGCTTCCAGCAGCGGTATATCCGCCGGGGCTAAAGCATACGTGAACGCGTCTTCTGGCGTGCACCATACCAGCGCCGAGTGATAATGCGCCTTCAGCTGACCGCTAAATTCAGGCACATGCCAGGCGTGGAGGTGAATCAGCCGCTGCGACACCTCCCGCTGGTGGCTTGCCACATACCGCGCGGGCACGGCTTCAATGCCGAGTTCTTCGCGCAGTTCGCGGATCAGCGCTTCCGGCTGGGTCTCACCGGCTTCAACCTTCCCGCCTGCAAATTCCCACATTCCTGGCTGATCGGCATGTTCGGGACGCTGCGCCAGCAAAATCTTGCCCTCTTTTTCGAGGATGGCCGCAACCACATCGAGTGTTTTCAGCATGTTCGTCAATAATTAATAGCGAAAAACGACATATTATCGTGCCCTTCCAAAGAGTCCAGTCATCAGGAGAATCAGGTGAAAGAGACATCCGCCTGGGTTGCGCCCATGGAAACCCTTCCCGTCAGCCTCAGCCCCATCGCCGCCATGCAGAAAAAACACTTCGGCGTGGTGCTGAACCCCACGCGCTGGTGGGGGCGCATGCCGCGTCTTTTCTGGCTGGTGGCGCTGTTTGTCGGCTATCTGGAGCGGCGCAAGGCGCGTTTGACGCCGGTTCTGCGATCGCTACTAATGACGCGGGTCTCGCAGATCTGCCACTGCGCATTTTGTATTGATGCCAACAGCCTGCGTCTGGCCGAACGGAGCGGGGCGCTGGATAAAGTGCAGGCCGTCAGCGACTGGCAAAATTCCACCCTGTTCAGCGAAGAGGAGCGCGCGGCGCTGGCCTATGCGGAAGCGGTCACCGCCACGCCACCTCAGGTGGATGAAAATATCAAAAGTCTGCTGAAGCGCCACTTTACGGAAGAGACCATCACCGAAATGACGGCTCTGATTGCCTTTCAGAATCTTTCCGCCCGCTTTAACGCCGCGCTGGATATCCCGGCTCAGGGGCTGTGCGCCAAGTTTAAAGGTAAACCGCATGCTGGATAAACATCTGCACCCCCGACTGAAACCCGGGTTAAATCAGCTGGCCGCCACGCTGGATAAACCGTTTATCACGCCTGATGGCTTAACGCTCGCCGGGTTTGCGATTGGCGTGCTGGCGTTACCGTTTCTGGCGCTGGGCTGGTATCCGGCGGCGCTGATCGCCATTGTGCTGAACCGGCTGCTGGATGGTCTGGACGGCGCGCTGGCGCGTCGCCGTGGCCTGACGGACGCGGGAGGATTTCTTGATATCGCCCTCGACTTCCTGTTCTACGCCCTGGTGCCGTTTGGCTTTGCGCTGGCCGCTCCGGCTGATAACGCGATCGCCGCCGCCTGGCTGCTGTTCGCGTTTATGGGGACGGGCAGCAGCTTCCTGGCCTTTGCCGCGCTGGCGGGGAAGCATGATATCGACAACCCCGGCTATGCGCACAAGTCGCTTTATTACATTGGAGGATTAACGGAAGGAACGGAGACCATCGCGCTGTTTGTGCTGTGCTGCCTGTTTCCGGCGCATTTCGCGCTGTTTGCCTGGACATTTGGCGCGTTGTGCTGGCTGACCACCACAACGCGCATCTGGAGCGGTTATATCACGCTGAAATCACTTCCCCGCTAGCGTGCGCTTTCCGGTCCGCGCTCCCCGGTGGAGACCGGGTTCTGCGGATGGCTGCTCCATTCGTACCAGCCGCCGTCGTAGACGGCAACGTTCTGCCAGCCCATCGCGCGGGCGTACATAAAGGCTTCAGACGCGCGCCAGCCGGTACCACAGTAAAACGCAACGTGCTGCTCCGGCAGGATATTCCATGTTTTCCACATGGCGGCAATATCATCGGCGCTGCGCATGGTGCCATCCGGATTGTGGAAATCTTCCATGTGGGTCGCGTCGCTGCCCGCATGGCCCCAGCGCGCACCGGCAATCTCACCTTTTGGCTTGATATAGCTGTAGCCGCTGGTTTCACCGATAAACTCTGGCCAGGAACGAATGCTCACCAGCGAGGCGTCCTGACGGTGCAGCATTCCCCGGGCCTGCTCCATATCCACCATCAGCCGGGGCTGGCTCGGGATCGGCGCGCCAAAATCAGGGGCTGGCTTCACCTTTGCAGGCGTTCCGCGCTCAACGGGCAGGCTGGCGTCGGACCACGCCTTCCAGCCGCCATCCAGAATTCGCACATCCTTCACGCCCGCGTAGAGCATGATCTGCGCCACGCGCGCGGCGGCATACACGTCGCGACCGTACAGAATGACGGTGGTATCGTGACGGATCCCGTGCTTCGCCAGCATCGCTTTCAGCTTTTCGTCAGAGACCTTATTCCACAGCGGTTCGCTTTCCACTTCATTGGTGTCGATATAGCCCGCACCGGGAATGTGGCTCAGGAGATAAAGCTTCGGCGCACCCCAGCCAGCCTCGATCACCTTCCATTCTCCGGCTGGTGCGGCGGTAACGGGTTTGCCCTGCTGCAACTGGCGGATCCACTGCGGATAAACCAGCTGTTCGAAATGTGCCAGACGTTGCAGACGGTCGGATTGTTGCAGGGCATCGCTCAGGGTGGAGACGTGGGTAAAGCCCGCTTTCTCCAGCCGCGCTTTGACGGTCTGGTTGTCATCATCGTTGCCATAGAGCGCGACCGGCATGTCTGGCGTAAGCCGATGTTGTTTTGCCCAGCCGCTGAGCTGTTCATCGCTCATTGCCCCAAGCCAGCTGGCAGAGAGATTAAGCGCGGCGGGTTCATGCCCGGACGTTCCGCTCAGGGTCTGCGGCCAGCCGTTATAGAACGCACTGACGCGCGTATCAATTACCGCGCCGTTTTGCGCCTGGAGCTGGTCCAGCGTGAGGGAGTGGGGCATATCAGCCGCCGTGGAGGAGAGTGAGGCGAGGCCGCAGATCAGGGCCAGCGCGGTCAGTTGAGAAACACGTTTCATCGAAAAACCTGACGTCATTAAAAGAGGGGGGCATTGTCGTCTCTCCTGAAGCCAAAAACATTGCGTTAGCACATTATTGCCAGCGAGAAATCTCAATCACCTCGCCGCCGGGCGGAATATCGTCCTCATCATGCGTGACCAGCACCACCGGGATCCTGCGCTGGCGAGTAACCTCGAATACCCACGCCCGGAATGAGGCGCGCAGCGTTTTATCCAGTCGACTGAACGGCTCGTCGAGCAGCAATGCCTGCGGCTGGGCGAGAAGAGCGCGCAACAGGCTGACCCGGGCGCGCTCGCCGCCGGACAGGGTCGCCGGATCGCTGGCGTAGTGGTTTGCCAGCCCGGCAGTGTCCAGGGCCTGTTCTACCGCGTTGCGGCGGGCGCGCCCGACGATGTGCGCCGGCAGCGCCAGCATCAGGTTTTGCCCCACGCTGAAGGCGTCAAACAGCAGGGCATCCTGAAACAGAATGCCGATCCCGCGCGTTTCCACGGGAAGCATATCGCAGCGGCGATCGTTCAGCCACAGCTCGCCGTGCGCCTTAAAATCAGCGGATAACGCCCCCACCATCCAGGCGAAAAGGGTCGATTTCCCGCTCCCGGAGGGCCCCATCAGCGTGACAATCTCCCCCGCCGGGACGAGGAAGTTGACCTCACGGAAGAGTGGCGCAATGGTGAGATTTTTCACGTTCAGCATTAACGTAATCCTTGTCTGTGACGGCCCACGAGCCGGGAGAGCAGCGCGGCAAGGGCAAATACGCTGCTGGTCAACAGCAACAGACCCAGCGCCCGGCTGGCGAGGATCGGAATGCTGCCGCCGCTGCTGAGGGCGACCGCCTCCGTCGTCAGGGTGGTGAAACGTCCCGCTCCCAGCCAGAGGGTCGGCATGTACTGGGCCATGCTCACGGAAAAGCCGGTGGCAAAGGCCAGCAGGGCCGGACGAATCATCAGGGGGCATTTCACGAACCAGAAAATTTTCGCCTGTCGCCAGCCCAGCGTTCTGGCGGTGAGGATAAGCCGGGGATCGAGCCTGCGCCAGGCCGGTTGCAGCACCAGGAGCATCCACGGGAGAACCCAGAGCATATGGCTCCACAGCACCGCAGCGTACTGGCCGTCGATGCCCAGCCACAGCGCCACGGCATATTGCCCGGACACGAGGGGCAGCGCCGGGAGGGCGAGCGGCAGCCAGACCCACACCGCGCCGCGCTGGGGTCCCCACTCAAGCCAGAGCATGAGGATGGCCAGCGCTGTCAGGCTGGACAGCAGTCCCAGTGAAAGGCTGTCGCTGACGGGGCCGATGTCGTCCCGGCGTGCCAGCATCAGCAGAACCAGCGCACAGAGCACGCCGCACAGCGGCAGTAACCCGCCCAACGTCCGTGCGGGCAGCGCAGTATGCGAAGCGCGACGAACTCCGGAGGGGTCACGCTGGGCGCGCCGCCATGCCGTCCAGAAGCCGTATCCCACCGCGGCAAGCGCCGCCAGCAGCAGGAGCAACACCAGACACAGCAGCGTTCCCTTTGTTTGCTGTTGTGCATCACCCTGGGCGAGCCACTGCCAGGCCAGTACCGCCAGCGTAGGCGGGTTGCCTGGCCCGAGCACGATCGCCACATCCACCACGGAAAGCGACCAGGCCAGCACCGCCAGCATGACTGCGCCCAGCGCGGGGGCGATTGCCGGGAGGACGAGCCAGTTGAGCGCCTGCATTCGTCCGTAGCCGAAGGTATGCAGGACAATTTTCTGCTGTGCGAGGCGCTTTTCAGGCAGCGCGGCGTAGATTGCCCACAGAACAAACGCGCTCTCTTTGACCGAAAGCGTCAGGCCAAGCCCGATACCGTAGCGGTCAAGCTGCGGCGAACAGACCGTACAGATCCGGTAAAACTGGCCGCCTTCCGCAAACAGCAGCAGCGCGCTGGTGGCGAAGGCGACGTGCGGCACGGCTAACAGCCACGGCAAACGGGTGCTAAGGCGCTGCCAGCCTTCACCCGGCCAGAGAAGCGCAAGCAGGATCAAAGCGATAAACAGAGAGCCCAGCGTCGCGATAAGCGTGGAAACCAGCGTGGCGGCCAGCGCCTGCGGCAGCTGCGGGTCGGCAAACAGCGTCGCCCAGTTGCCGGGAGAAAACGCCGGGGCCAGTAGCATGCCGCTGGCGGGAAGCAGTGGCAGATAGATGACCGCCATTGCCGCCCAGACCAGCCCGCTTAGCGGGTTCCGTAGCGGCGAAGCCATTCCTGCTCCAGGGCGTTAACCCAGGCGGCGTGCGGTTCGGGAAGTACATCAGGCGTGCCTGAGGGGGTAAAGGCGCGAAGCTGTTTTGCCGCTTTCGCAGGCAGTTTTTCGCCATCCAGTACGCTCGGGTCACCCCAGATGGCAGGATTAGCTTTGCGGATCTGCGCCTGTGGTGACAGCAGGAAATTCGCCACCACTTTCGCACCTGCGCTCGCGCTGGCGTTTGCCGGGATGGCGACAAAATGGACGTTGCCGATCATGCCTTTGAGAAAGCCGAAACTGTAGCTGTCGGCAGGCAGTTCACCGCTCGCCACCTTTTGCATCGCATGGGCGGGGTTAAAGGTGAGCGACAGGTTCAGGCTGCCGCTGGCCAGCAGCGTATCCATGCGCGCAGGCGACGGAGGAAAATCGTTCCCTTCGCGCCACAGCAGGGGGTGCAGCGTATCAAGGTAATCCCACAGCGGTGCGGTGACCTGCGCAAAGGTTCTGTCTGGCGCGTTTTTTAACGCCTCCGGATGGGCGGTCAGCGCCAGCAGTAGCTGCTCAAGAAACGCCGTGCCGGTAAAATCCGGCGGTCGCGGATAGCTCACCTTGCCAGGGTGCTGTCGGGCGTATACCAGCAGCGCGTGGGGATCTGCCGGTGGTGTCGGCGTACTCGCTTTACGGGCGATAAAGGTTAATTGCGCGCCGCCCCACGGGGATTCTGCCCCATCGGTCGGGATGGCAAAATCTTCCGTTACCGGTTTACGGGTATCGACGTAGCGCCAGTTGGGCAGGGTTTGCGCCCAGCCGGTGAGCAGCAGGTTTGCCGCTTTCAGGTTGCGGAAGTTTTCCCCGTTTACCCAGAGTAGATCCACCGACCCGTTACTGCTGCGTCCTGCGGCATGTTCCGTCTGGATCCGCTTCACCGCGTCGGCGGCATCGGCCAGATGAACGATCTTCAGGTTGACGGCGTAGTGCGTTTTCATCTCGCCGCTTACCCAGTCGAGGTAGCGGTTAACGGCCTCGTCACCGCCCCAGGCGTTAAACCAGACGGTCTGCCCGGTGGCCTGTTGCTGAATGGATTGCCAGCTCTCTGCGGCGAAGGCAGAGGTTGCCAGCAGCAGACTCGTCAGAAACGCGCAAAAACGCACCCGGCGCATAATGCCTCACTTTTTAATCGAAGGGATGTAACGGGAAAACAGCCAGCGAGTGACCAGCGGTAATAACCCTAATAGTGTAAAGGCGAACAGCAGTCCCGGCGACAGAATATCGCGCAGCGCGGTGAGTTTCCCCAGCTCGCGTCCGGCGTTCAGATAAATGACGGTGGCAGGTAGCATTGCAAGCTGGCTGACCCACCAGTAGTGACGCACCCTGAGACGGGTTAGCCCCATCAGCAAATTGACCAGAAAGAACGGGAACAACGGCATCAGGCGCAGGGCAAAAAGGTAGCGTGCGCCGTCGCGATCCATCCCCGCATCTATCGTGCTCATCTGTGCGGCAAAGCGCCGTTGCACCCAGTCGCGCAGCAGATAACGGCTGACGAGCATGGCAAGCGTGGCGCCGAGCGTCGAGGCAAATGACACCAACAGCGTCGCCTCCCACAGGCTGAAAAGCGCCCCGCCGAGCAGCGTCAGAAGCGCGGCTCCGGGGATCGACAGCGCGGAGAGCAGAACGTAAACCGCAAAATAGATCAGCGCGCTCTGAAGAGGCGCCTGCTCCACACGATCGATCAACGTTTGCTGGTGCATTTTTAGCGTGTCGAGGGAGAGCATGCCTGGAGGAAGCAAAACAACGGTCAAAACAAATGCGCCCAGAAGGGCGCACAGGAGACTGATTTTTTTAATATTCACTGAAGTTTACAGCTTGAACGTTGCCCATACCGGCGCATGGTCGGACGGCTTTTCCATACTACGGATGTCATAGTCGATACCGGTTTCGATGCAGCGTTCGGCCAGGGGGGCGCTCGCCAGCAGCAGATCAATACGCAGGCCCCGGTTGTCATCGAAGCCTTTAGAGCGATAGTCAAACCACGAGAAGCGATCCTGCGTCGCCGGGTTAGCCGTGCGGAAAGTATCCACCAGCCCCCAACCCAGCAGGCGCTCCATCCACTCGCGCTCCTCCGGCAGGAAAGAGCATTTGCCGGTGCGCAGCCAGCGCTTACGGTTCTCTTCGCCAATACCGATATCCAGATCCGTCGGGCTGATATTCATGTCGCCCATGATCAGCACCGGGTTTTCTTTTTTGAGTTCGGTTGTCAGGTAGTTTTGCAGATCCTGATAAAACTTCGCTTTGGCCGGGAATTTGGTTTCATGATCGCGGCTTTCACCCTGCGGGAAATAGCCGTTGATGACGGTCACATTGCCGAGCGCGGAAGGAATTTCCGCCATGATGATGCGGCGTTGCGCCTCTTCATCGTCACCCGGGAAGCCACGACGCACCGACACCGGCGTATCTTTGGTCAGCAGCGCAACGCCGTAGTGGCCTTTCTGACCGTGGTAAAAAACGTTATAGCCCAGCTTCGCTACCTCTTCGAGCGGGAACATATCGTCGTGAACTTTTGTCTCCTGCAAGCCGATCACATCTGGCTGATGTTGCTCAACAATCGCTTCAAGCTGGTGAGGGCGGGCACGCAGGCCGTTGATATTAAAAGAGACAAATTTCATAGTCGCTGCCAATGCAAGGTGAATAGTGCAAGGATGGTAGCAGAATTTACGTCGTCTGTTATCCGCTTCGCCCAATTACTGCGACAGATAATGCCGACGGTGCAATATTTGCACCATTTCGGCGCGTTTTGCCCTCGAACAGGGCATAAAGGACCGATAAATTTCGCGAGCGATCACAATTACAGAATTATATTTGGCCTCTGCATACTCTTTCTTGTTTTCATGCGGTAAAGCGCCGCTTGTCGTAATAATATTCACTATTTATGCATTAAAAGTGAATAACTCCATATTGTAACTCATTGATATTCTGTTACCCCAACCCGTTTATGCATTTTTATCGCTGGCTGGCACGAACGCTGCAATCTACATTCACAGTGCAAACACTCAATTATTTAACATTTAAACAACCTTTTATTTACCGGATGAGGTCGCTATGTCTCTGTCAGTTACGCGTGAAAATTTCGATGAATGGATGATGCCGGTATACGCTCCGGCGGCTTTTATTCCGGTACGTGGGGAAGGCTCTCGCCTGTGGGATCAGCAGGGCAAAGAGTATATCGACTTTGCGGGTGGGATTGCGGTGAATGCGCTGGGGCATGCAAACCCAGCGCTGCGGCAGGCGCTGAATGACCAGGCGGCGAAATTCTGGCATACCGGCAACGGTTATACCAACGAACCGGCATTGCGTCTGGCGAAGAAGCTGATCGACGCCACTTTCGCAGAAAAAGTCTTTTTCTGTAACTCCGGCGCGGAAGCGAACGAAGCGGCGCTGAAGCTGGCGCGCAAATATGCGCACGATAAATTCGGCGCGCACAAGAGCGGCATCGTAGCCTTTAAAAATGCCTTCCATGGCCGCACGCTGTTTACCGTCAGCGCGGGTGGTCAGCCCTCATATTCTCAGGATTTTGCGCCGCTGCCGCCGGATATCCGGCATGCGGCGTATAACGATTTACACTCTGCCAGCGAGCTGATTGACGACACCACCTGTGCGGTGATTGTCGAGCCCATGCAGGGGGAAGGCGGCGTCATGCCCGCCCAGAAAGCGTTCCTGCAAGGGCTGCGCGAGCTGTGCGATCGGCATAACGCGGTCCTGATTTTTGACGAAGTCCAGACCGGCGTGGGCCGCACGGGTGAGCTGTACGCCTACATGCACTATGGCGTGACCCCGGATGTGCTCTCAACAGCCAAAGCGCTCGGCGGCGGTTTCCCGGTGGGGGCGATGCTGACCACCGATAAATTCGCCAGCGTGATGACCGTGGGCACTCATGGCACCACATACGGCGGCAACCCGCTGGCAACCGCTGTCGCCGGACAGGTGCTGGATATCATCAACACCCCTGAGGTGCTTAACGGCGTGAAGCAGCGTCACCAGTGGTTTGTTGAGCGCCTTACTGCCATTAACAGCAAAACTGGCCTGTTCAACGAGATCCGCGGTCTGGGGCTGTTAATAGGCTGTGAGCTTGCCCCTGAGTTTGCCGGCAAAGCGAAGCTGATTTCACAGGAAGCGGCAAAGCAGGGCGTAATGGTGCTGATTGCCGGTGCTAACGTGGTGCGGTTTGCCCCTGCGCTGATCGTCAGCGAGGAAGAGGTCAGAACTGGCTTAGATCGTTTTGCGCTGGCCTGCGAACAGGTGAAGTCCGGGGTGTCATCATGATGGTCATCCGTCCCGTTGCGCACGGCGATCTCGCCGGGCTTATGCAGCTTGCCGGTAAGACAGGGGGCGGGCTGACCTCGCTGCCTGCCGATGAAAAAACGCTGTCGGCGCGCATTGAGCGCGCCCTGCAAACCTGGCAGGGGACGTTGCCAAAAAGCGAACAGGGCTATGTGTTCGTGCTGGAAGATACTGACACGGGAACCGTGGCGGGGATTTGCGCTATCGAGGTGGCCGTCGGGCTTAACGATCCGTGGTACAACTACCGCGTCGGCACGATGGTCCACGCCTCGAAAGAGCTGAACGTTTACAACGCGCTGCCGACGCTCTTCCTCTGTAATGACCATACCGGCGCCAGCGAACTCTGCACCCTGTTTCTCGATCCGGACTGGCGCAAAGAGGGCAACGGTTATCTGCTCTCCAAATCGCGCTTTATGTTTATGGCCGCCTTTCGCGAAGGCTTCAACGAAAAAGTGGTCGCGGAGATGCGCGGCGTGATTGATGAGACGGGCTACTCGCCGTTCTGGGAGAGTCTGGGCGAACGCTTCTTCTCCATGGAATTTAGCCGGGCGGATTACCTGTGCGGGACCGGTCAGAAGGCGTTTATCGCCGAGCTGATGCCGAAGCATCCTATTTATACCCATTTCTTAACGCCTGAAGCGCAGGCGGTGATCGGCGAAGTTCACCCGCAAACCGCCCCGGCCCGCGCAGTGCTGGAGAAAGAGGGATTTCGCTACCGTAACTACGTCGACATCTTCGACGGCGGCCCGACGCTGGAATGCGACATTGACCGCGTTCGCGCCATCCGTAAAAGCCGCCTGGTTGAGGTTTCAGAAGGCCAGCCCGCGCCGGGCGAGTGGCCAGCCTGCCTGGTCTCGAACGAGAATTACACCAACTTCCGCGCCATGCTGGTGCGAACCAACCCAACATGCGAGCGTCTGGTACTGACGGCTGCGCAACTGGATGCCCTGAAATGTAACGCTGGCGACACGGTTCGCCTGGTGCGGCTCTGCCCTGAGGAGAAAACAGCATGACTCTATGGATTAACGGTGACTGGGTAACGGGCGAAGGTGACGCGCGGACAAAAACTAACCCGGTCGGTCAGGAGGTGCTCTGGTCGGGGAACGACGCCAGCGCCGGGCAGGTTGAGCAGGCCTGCCAGGCTGCACGCCGCGCGTTTACGGCATGGGCGAAACGGCCATTCTCCGAGCGCCAGGCGCTGGTTGAGAAATTTGCTGCGCTGCTGGAGGCCAATAAAGCCGAGCTGACCCGCATCATTGCCTGCGAAACCAGCAAGCCGCGCTGGGAGGCAACAACCGAAGTCACGGCGATGATCAACAAAATTGCGATATCGGTGAAGGCGTACCATACCCGCACCGGCGAGCAGCATACCGAGATGCCAGACGGCGCCGCCACGCTGCGCCACCGTCCGCACGGGGTGCTGGCGGTGTTTGGCCCGTATAACTTCCCCGGACATCTGCCGAACGGGCACATTGTGCCTGCGCTGCTGGCGGGGAATACCGTCATCTTCAAGCCGAGTGAGTTAACCCCCTTAACCGGAGAAGCAGTCATAAAACTCTGGGAGCAGGCGGGGCTGCCGCCGGGGGTGGTGAATCTGGTGCAGGGCGGGCGTGAAACAGGTCAGGCGCTGAGTGCGCTGAGCGACATTGACGGTCTGCTGTTCACCGGCAGTGCCGGAACGGGCTATCAGCTGCATCGTCAGCTGGCGGGGCAGCCGGAAAAAATTCTGGCGCTGGAGATGGGCGGCAACAACCCGCTGATTGTGGAAGATCCGGATGATATCGATGCCGCGGTCCATCTGACCATTCAGTCGGCGTTCATTACCGCCGGACAGCGCTGTACCTGCGCCCGCCGCCTGCTGGTTAAACGCGGCGCGCAGGGGGATGCGTTCCTGAAGCGTCTGGTGGAGGTGAGCGCGCGTCTGGTTCCCGCGAAATGGGATGCCGAGCCGCAGCCGTTTATCGGCGGGCTGATCTCCGCGCAGGCGGCGCTGAACGTGCTGAAAGCGTGGCAGGAGCACGTGGCGCGCGGGGCGAAAACCCTGCTGGAGCCGAAGCTGGTTCAGCCGGGCACGTCGCTGCTGACGCCGGGGATTATTGAGATGAGTGCGACGAGCAACGTGCCGGATGAAGAGGTCTTTGGCCCGCTGCTGTGCGTCTGGCGCTATGACGATTTTGAGTCGGCGATCGAGATGGCCAACAACACCCGCTACGGCCTGTCGAGCGGCCTGATATCGCCGCATCGCGAGAAATTCGAACAGCTGCTGCTGGAAGCGCGCGCCGGGATCGTGAACTGGAACAAACCGCTGACCGGTGCGGCGAGCACCGCGCCGTTTGGTGGCGTAGGGGCGTCGGGCAACCATCGCGCCAGCGCCTGGTATGCCGCCGATTACTGCGCGTGGCCGATGGCAAGCCTGGAAACCCCGGCGCTGACGCTGCCGGAGACGCTGAATCCGGGGCTGGATTTTACAGAGGGTGACGCCCATGAAAGCGCGTGAGGTTAACTTTGACGGCCTCGTGGGGCTGACGCACCACTATGCCGGGCTGTCGTTCGGTAATGAAGCCTCGACGAAGCACCGTTTCCAGGTCTCGAACCCGAAGCTGGCGGCGAAGCAGGGTCTGTTGAAAATGAAGGCGCTGTCCGATGCCGGTTTCCCGCAGGCGGTGATCCCGCCTCAGGAGCGACCAAACGTGGCCGTGCTGCGCCAGCTGGGGTTCAGCGGTACGGATGAACAGGTGGTGGAAAAAGCAGGCACGCAGACGCCACACCTGCTTTCGGCGGCCAGTTCAGCCTCCTCGATGTGGGTGGCGAATGCCGCCACCGTTGCGCCGTCGGCGGATACGCTGGACGGCAAAGTGCATCTGACCGTTGCTAACCTGAACAACAAATTCCACCGCGCCAGCGAAGCGGAGACCACCGGGCGCGTGCTGCGCGCCATTTTTAATCATGAAGCGCATTTCGAGGTGCATTCGGCGCTGCCGCAGGTCGCGATGTTTGGCGATGAAGGGGCGGCAAACCACAACCGTCTGGGCGGCGACTATGGCGAGCCGGGTTTGCAGCTGTTTATCTATGGACGGGAAGAGGGCGGCCACGCCGCGCCGGTTCGTTATCCGGCGAGACAAACTTTAGCCGCAAGCCAGGCGGTTGCGCGGCTGAACCAGGTTAATCCTTCTCAGGTGATTTTTGCCCAGCAAAATCCGCAGGTGATCGACCAGGGCGTGTTTCATAACGACGTCATTGCCGTTTCCAACCGTCAGGTGCTGTTCTGCCACGAGCAGGCGTTTGCCCATCAGGAAAAGTTGCTGGCCACGCTGCGCGAACGCGTGCCGGGATTTATGCCGATTCAGGTGCCCACGCAGGCGGTAAGCGTACAGGATGCGGTCGAAACGTATCTGTTCAACAGCCAGCTGCTGAGCCGGGATGATGGCAGCATGATGCTGGTGCTGCCGCAGGAGTCCCGCAACCATCAGGGCGTCTGGCGCTATCTCAGCGAACTGGTGCAGGCGGATAACCCGATTGATGAACTGCGCGTGTTTGATCTGCGGGAAAGTATGGCCAACGGCGGGGGACCGGCGTGCCTGCGACTGCGCGTGGTGTTAACGCCGGAGGAGATGCAGGCCGTGAATCCGGCGGTGATGATGAACGACACGCTGTTCAATACCCTCAATGACTGGGTGGACCGCTATTATCGCGACCGTCTGGTTCAGGCCGATCTGGTTGATCCGCAGCTGCTGCGCGAAGGCCGCGAGGCGCTGGATGCATTATCGACCATCCTGCAACTGGGATCGGTTTATCCGTTCCAGCGCTAAGGAGATGATATGGAAAACTTACTGGCGCTGACGCTGGCCGAAGAGACACCGGAGCGGCAAGAGGGGGAAGGCCCCTCGTTCCACTGGCGATGGCTGGGGCGGGGCGTGCTTGAACTGACGCCGACGGGGGAATATGACCTGTCGCTGCTGCTTTCGACCGGCATTCACGGAAACGAAACCGCGCCCGTGGAGATTGTCGATCTTTTGCTGCGCGCGCTGTTTCGCGCAGAGATCACGCTGCACTGCCGTCTGCTGGTGGTGCTGGGAAATCCGCCTGCGCTGGCGCAAAATAAACGGTATCTCGTGAGCGACATCAACCGCATGTTTGGTGGTCGCTGGGCGCAGTTTCCACAGAGTGATGAGACGACACGCGCGCAATGGCTGGAGAAGGTGGTCACGGCGTTTTTTGCCGGGGCGGGGGAAACACGCTGGCACCTCGATCTGCATACGGCCATTCGCGCCTCGTACCACGTGCGTTTTGGCGTGTTACCGCAGCGTCATCAGCCGTGGGATGAGGCGTTTCTGACCTGGCTTGGCGACGCGGGGCTGGAGGCGCTGGTTTTCCACCAGACGCCAGGCGGCACGTTTACCCACTTCACCTGCGAGAATGTTGGCGCGTTATCCTGCACCCTGGAGCTGGGAAAAGCGCTGCCGTTCGGGCAAAACGACCTGACGCGTTTTGCCCCTACGCATCAGGCGCTTCGGGCGTTGCTCGCCGGGGTTGCGCCGGAACCCTCCCGGGAACCCGTTGTGCGCTATCGGGTCGTGCAGCAGCTCACGCGTCAAAGCGAGGCTTTCCAGCTACATATGGCGCCCCATACGCTGAACTTTACGCCGTTTCGCCAGGGCGTCCTGCTGGCGGAAGATGGTGAGACGCGCTATGCGGTACAGAAATCCACGGAATATGTTTTATTTCCTAATCCGTCGGTCGCGTTTGGTTTGCGAGCAGGCCTGATGCTGGAAAAAATGCCCTGATCGTCTCCCCTCGCGCAGACCGGAGGGGAAATGAAGAATAAATTTCTTAGCGTTAAAAGCGCTCTGGTATTGTTTGCGGAATATTCCTGGAGAATTGCTTTATTATTAAACGGCACTTCGCTATACTTCTCCATAATCTCTTTAAAATCATCCTGTTGAATATTTTTGTTTCATCTCTCCACGCTTTTTCCTTAATTTCTCCACAATTGGCGAAAAGTTGTTTTTTACACTTTCATTGTTTTACCGTTGCTCTGACTAATTGACGATAAACCCCGTAAAGTTAATCTCGTCAACACGGCATAGCGCCGAAGAATAACTGAAAGTAAGGAAAGACATTATGCGTAAATTAACTGCACTGTTTGTTGCCTCTACCCTGGCTCTGGGCGCTACCAGCATGGCGTTCGCCGCCGATACCGCGACCACTACCGCCGCGCCGACGGAAGGCAAAATGATGATGCATCATAAAGGCAAGCCGGGTATGCACCATGAGATGATGATGTTTAAAGATCTGAACCTCACCGATGCGCAGAAGCAGCAGATCCGCGACATCATGAAAAGCCAGCGTGACCAGATGAAACGTCCTCCGCTGGAAGAGCGCCGCGCAATGCATGACATCATTGCCAGCGACAGCTTCGATAAAGCAAAAGCGGAAGCGCAGATCGACAAAATGGCCGAGCAGCATAAAGCGCGCATGCTGGCCCACATGGAAACCCAGAACAAGATTTACAACATTCTGACGCCGGAACAGAAAAAGCAATTTAATGCCAATTTTGAGAAGCGTCTGACAGAACGTGCAGCGCCGGAAGGTAAAATGCCTGCACCAACCGAATAATCGGTTCACTCTCTTAAGACCGCCGGGCTCCTGTCTACAAAAGCGAAAACGCTGTGGACAGGACCGGCGGTTTTTCTTTTATCCCATGCCTAAGGTCTGGCCTGACTGCTGCCGATAATACGTTTGTGAAAATGCGCTGGCGCACGGTGCGTCCTTCAGGAGTGGTCATGGAATTCTTTGATATCCGTAAAATGCCGGTCAGTCTCTGGCGTAATGGTGCGGGTGAGACGCGTGAGATTTGCTGTTTTCCTCCCGCGACGCGGGATTTTTTCTGGCGGGCCAGTATTGCCTCCATCGCCAGTAACGGCGAATTTTCCGCGTTCCCGGGCGTCGACCGGGTGATTACGCTGCTGGAGGGCGGCGAGGTGACCCTGGATGCAGGCAGGGCGTTTTGTCATACCCTGAAGCATCATCAGCCTTACCGATTTGCGGGCGATCTGGCGGTGAAAGCCGTGCTCACAGAGGGGCAGATGTCGATGGACTTCAACATCATGACCCGACGGGATTGCTGCCAGGCAAAGGTGCGCGTTGCTACCCGGACGTTCACTACCTTCGCATCACGCGGTGGGGTGGCATTCGTATTAAGCGGCGCCTGGCAACTGGGCGACAAATTACTGACCGCCGATCAGGGCGCCAGCTGGGAAGCGGGCAGTCATACCCTCCGTTTACTGGAAACGAAGGGGTCGCTGCTGTTCAGTGAAATTACCTGGCTGCCGGGTCATTGAGGACGATGATCTCATATTTTCCGGTTAACAGTGGCTTGCAGAGAATTTTGTAACCATCCTGATCGAAACCGGCAGGGGTGCGCAGCAGAGCGGTAGCGTCATCCAGATTTTCAACGGCGCCAAGCCAGAGCCAGTTGCGGATGATGTGATAGTGCGTCATCCCATCGCGGGTTTCTTTCAGCGCCACCGCGCCTTCCCACGGCCAGCAGTTAACGCTGATAGAGGCAAGGCCAGCCATAAACCGGGCATGATGTTCTTCAACGCTCTCTTTTCCACAGCACGCCCCGGCGCAGCGTTTCAGCGCTGAGCGGAAACAGGCGCGACCACGGGTGGTGGCTTCCAGTCCTAACAGGCCGTAACAAAGCTGTAATTCATCAGCCAGGGATTGCAGGGTTTGCAGTGCGGCACGTTTGTTGGCAAACAGACCGTAAAGATTGGGTTCATGCGAAAAATCCACTTCCCGGGCATAAACGATCTGCGGTTTTCCTGCGTTAATCTGCAAGGAACACAGCTGGCGGTTGCGGCGCAGGCGTTTGTTAAACAGCGGCTGCTGTTCCTTGATGAGCCGGGCTTCGAGCAGAAGCGCGCCCAGTTCGCCTGCCGTCTCGATCCAGGTGATCCGCCGGGACTGCCTGAGCATCGATGCTTCATCCGGCGTACGCAGGTGCGACATCACCCGGCTGCGGATATTCACGCTTTTGCCGATATAGAGCGGCATGGTGTCGCTGTCGCCGTGGAAGAAATAGACGCCAGGCTGTTTAGGCAGTGCCTCAAGCCAGGGGCGAAGATGCTCGGGATATTCGTAGATAGCCGCCGCTTCAAACTCAAGACGCGGGGCGGATTGACGCCTGCTCACATACTGCTCCATATACTGTTCAGGCATACAGTGTAGCAGGTGTTCGGTGGTTAAAAAAGAGCCGGGTGGCGGCTACGCCTTACCCGGCCTGCAAAGCGGAGTTACCGTTTTGCTTTTACTTTTTCCAGAAATCATCAAACACCGTAATGGGCGGACGGCGCTTATGCTCGGTTTTCAGATACCAGCCTTCGATAATTTTAGCGGTACCTTCGTCGAGCGTTTTGCCTTCCAGATAATCATCGATGTTGTCATACGTAACGCCCAGCGCCGCTTCATCCGGCAGGGAAGGGCGATCGTCCTCCAGGTCCGCCGTTGGCGCCTTCTTATACAGGTGCTCCGGGCAGCCCAACGCCGCCAGCAGTTGCTTGCCCTGACGCTTGTTCAGACGGAAGAGGGGGTTAATATCCGTGCCGCCATCGCCGTATTTGGTGAAGAAGCCGGTGATGGCTTCCGCGGCGTGGTCGGTGCCGACGACGACCCCTTTGGTCATCCCTGCGATACTGTACTGCGCTTTCATGCGCTCACGGGCTTTCTCGTTGCCGCGGACAAAATCGCTCAGTTCAATACCGGCTTCACGCAGGGCCTGCTCGCTGGCCAGTACCGAACCTTTGATGTTTACGGTAAGAACACGGTCCGGCTGAATAAACGCAATCGCATCCTGACAGTCCTGCTCGTCGGCCTGCACGCCATACGGCAGACGTACGGCAATAAATTGCAGCGCGGTGTCACCGGTCTCGTCACGCAGCTCGGAGATGGCCATCTGGCTCAGCTTACCGGCCAGAGTGGAATCCTGACCGCCGCTGATGCCCAGCACCAGCGTCTTCAGGAAAGGGTGTGCAGACAGGTAAGCTTTCAAAAAATCAACGCTACGACGGATCTCTTCATTGGCATCAATCGCAGGTTTCGCGCCCAGCGCCTGAATAATTTCTTGTTGCAGAGCCATTACGCCCTCCCTATGCAGAACCAAACAGAAAGTGTGATCTGTTAAAACTAACCCTTTGTCGGGGAAACGACAAGGATCACAGTTTTGAGTGTACTGTTTTACAGCGATTTAGCAGCTTACCGTTGTTTTATTAGAATTTTCCGAAATTCGTCTGGCGTAACTCGCAAAGTTGAACAATAGTAATTTTTATCCCATGCTTAGTTAACACGCTGATAAACAAGAGGACGGAATATGAACAAGAACGTAGCAGGAATTTTAAGCGCAGCGGCGGTACTGACTATGCTGGCAGGGTGTACAGCTTACGATCGCACTAAAGATCAGTTCACACAGCCAGTGGTAAAAGACGTCAAAAAAGGCATGACGCGTTCCCAGGTTGCAGCCATTGCCGGTAAACCTTCTTCAGAAGTCACTATGATCCACGCGCGTGGTACCTGCCAGACCTATATTCTGGGTCAACGTGATGGTAAGGCAGAGACCTATTTTGTCGCCCTGGATGATACGGGTCACGTGATCAATTCTGGTTACCAGACCTGTGCCGAATACGACACCGACCCACAGGCACCTAAGGCACAGTAAGCCTGCTTGCCTGAGAGCGTTAACAAACCGGTCGGAAGGCCGGTTTTTTTATGCATACGTGAATCTTATTTCTTGGCGCGAATTATTTGCCTGAAATGTGAAGGTAGTCAACAAGCCAGGTCAATGAGAGACAATTTCAGTCTATCCAGAATTATCCCCTCCCTGTACCATTGCGTATACTCACTTCAACGACAAACAATGTTCAGCACACTGCCCGTCAGCCAGGATAGCGAGTCGAGTGATAGCGAGACGGCGGGTAGCCAAACAAGAGGGAAGTTATCATGGAAAAGAAACATATCTATCTGTTTTGCTCTGCGGGCATGTCCACTTCGCTGCTGGTTTCCAAAATGCGCGCGCAGGCCGAAAAATATGAAGTCCCTGTGGTGATTGAGGCGTTTCCGGAAACGCTGGCGGGCGAGAAGGGCCAGACAGCAGACGTTATTTTACTCGGGCCGCAAATCGCTTATATGCTGCCAGAAATTCAGCGTCTGCTACCCAATAAGCCGGTCGAAGTGATCGATTCCGTTTTATACGGCAAGATTGATGGTTTAGGTGTATTAAAAGCTGCCGTTGCGGCGATTAAAAAAGCTGCTAATTAATTTTTTATTTTTCCCGTCAAAGAGTTATTTCACACACAATACGCCGTAACGGTCGTTGCGGCATTTAAGGGTATTTTCCTATGAGTAAAGTCATCGCTTCACTTGAAAAGGTACTCCTTCCTTTTGCTGTTAAAATAGGAAAGCAGCCTCACGTTAATGCCATTAAGAACGGCTTTATTAAATTAATGCCGTTGACATTAGCCGGGGCAATGTTCGTTTTAATTAACAACGTTTTTCTGAGCTTTGGAGAAGGTTCCTTTTTTTATTCATTAGGAATTAGGTTAGATGCTTCAACTATTGAAACCCTTAATGGTTTAAAAGCCATTGGCGGCAACGTATACAATGGTACGTTGGGTATTATGTCGCTAATGGCGCCTTTCTTTATCGGAATGGCGCTGGCGGAAGAGCGTAAAGTGGAT
The DNA here is from genome assembly GCF_000534535.1 of Enterobacter sp. MGH 33. Lineage (NCBI taxonomy): Bacteria > Pseudomonadati > Pseudomonadota > Gammaproteobacteria > Enterobacterales > Enterobacteriaceae > Enterobacter > Enterobacter sp. MGH 33. The sequence continues at coordinate 2,197,338 of NZ_KI973212.1, forward strand.
CCGCTTGCGGCAGGCTTACTGTCCATTGCCGCGTTCATGACCGTCACACCGTACAGCGTGGGTGACGCTTACGCCGTTGGCGCCAACTGGCTGGGTGGGGCAAACATCATTTCCGGTATTATTATCGGGCTGGTGGTGGCCGAAATGTTCACCTTCATTATTCGCCGTAACTGGGTTATCCGCTTGCCGGATAGCGTTCCGGCCTCCGTTTCTCGTTCCTTTTCCGCGTTGATTCCGGGCTTCATTATTCTCTCCATCATGGGGATTATTGCCTGGGCGCTCTCTCACTGGGGCACAAACTTCCACCAGATCATTATGGACTCTATCTCAACGCCGCTGGCGTCGATGGGTAGCGTAGTCGGTTGGGCGTATGTCATCTTTACCTCCCTGCTGTGGTTCTTCGGCGTGCATGGTTCACTGGCACTGGCGGCGCTGGACAGCGGTATTATGACCCCGTGGGCACTGGAAAACGTCGCGCTTTACCAGCAGTACGGCTCCGTCGATGCGGCGCTGGCGGCCGGTAAAACCTTCCATGTGTGGGCGAAGCCGATGCTTGACTCCTATATCTTCCTGGGCGGTACCGGGGCGACGTTGGGTCTGATCATCGCGGTCTTTATTGTCTCTCGCCGCGCCGACCATCGTCAGGTTGCGAAGCTGGCCCTGCCATCAGGCATCTTCCAGATTAACGAGCCGATCCTGTTTGGTCTGCCAATTATCATGAACCCGGTGATGTTCATTCCCTTCATCCTGGTTCAGCCGCTGCTGGCCGCGATTACGCTGACGGCGTACTACCTGGGCATTATCCCGCCGGTGACCAACATTGCGCCGTGGACGATGCCGGCTGGTCTGGGCGCGTTCTTCAACACCAACGGTAGCGTGGCGGCCTTCCTGCTGGCGATATTCAACCTCGGGATTGCAACCCTGCTCTACATGCCGTTCGTGGCGATTGCGAACAAGGCCGCAACGGTTATCGATGAAGAAGAGAGCGAAGAGGATATCGCCCTCGCACTGAAATTCTAAAATTGCACGGCGCGGGGCAACCCGCGCCAGCGGAAAGGAGCTTAAAGATGTTAGATTTAGAGAGTATCGTTGCCGAAGAAACCGCAGAGAATGATCTGGAAGAGGTGGTGATGGGCCTCATCATCAACTCCGGGCAGGCACGCAGCCTGGCGTATGCGGCGCTTAAGCAGGCTAAGCAGGGCGACTTCGTTGCCGCGAAAACCATGATGGAGCAGTCCCGTACAGCGTTAAACGAAGCGCATCTGGTGCAGACGAAGCTCATCGAAAGCGACCAGGGCGAAGGGAAGATGAAAGTGAGTCTGGTGCTGGTACATGCGCAGGATCATCTGATGACCTCCATGCTGGCACGCGAGCTGGTCGCGGAGCTCATCGAGCTTCACGAGAAGATGCAATAAGTCAGTTGAAGTAGCAGGAGGTCAGCACGATGGAAATCAAAACCGCACATGAGCAACAGCTGTTTAATGGCAAAAATTTTCACGTGGTGATTTACAACAAAACGGAGAGCGCCAGCGGTCTGCACCAGCATGACTACTACGAGTTCACGATTGTTCTGACCGGCCGCTACTATCAGGAGATCAACGGTAAGCGCGTCCTGCTTGAGCGTGGCGATTTCGTCTTCCTGCCAATGGGATCTTATCACCAGAGCTTTTATGAGTTTGGTGCGACGCGCATTCTGAACGTAGGGGTGAGCAGGCGTTTCTTCGAGAAGCACTATCTGCCGCTGGTGCCGTTCTGCTTTGTGGCGTCACAGGTGTATCGCGTTAAAAATGAGTTTATGACCTGGATTGAAACGGTTATCGCATCGCTGAATTTCCGCGACAATGAATTTGATGAATTTATTGAAACCGTGACGTTCTACGTCATGAATCGCCTCCGCCATCACCGTGAAGAACAGCAGGTGGTGGATGATATTCCTCAGTGGCTGCGCAGTACCGTGGAGCTGATGCACGATAAAGGACAGTTCAGCGATAACGCCCTGGAGAATATGGTGGCGCTGTCGGGTAAATCGCAGGAATATTTGACGCGCGCCACGCAGCGTTATTACCGTAAAACGCCTGTGCAAATCATTAATGAAATCCGCATTAACTTTGCCAAAAAACAGCTGGAAATTACTAACTACTCTGTCACCGATATCGCTTACGAATCGGGTTACAGCAGCCCCAGCCTGTTTATTAAAACCTTTAAAAAATTGACTTCATTCACACCGAACAGTTACCGCAAAAATTTAACGGTAATTAATTAACTTTCGGCGGTTTATCCGCCAGGAACCGTGACGTAATGGCTTGCCCAAATAGCGGGAAGAGTACGCTATACCTTGCAGGCGATTAACCTGATACGCTAAGGGAGATATTATGCAACAGAAATTAAAAGTCGTAACCATTGGTGGCGGCAGCAGCTATACCCCGGAATTACTTGAAGGTTTCCTGAAACGGTATCATGAATTACCGGTCAGCGAATTATGGCTGGTGGATGTTGAAGAAGGTCAGGAGAAGCTGAATATTATTTTTGAACTGTGCAAACGCATGGTTGAAAAAGCGGGCGTGCCCTTAACCGTGCATAAAACGCTGGATCGCCGCCTGGCACTGAAAGATGCTGACTTCGTGACCACGCAGCTGCGCGTCGGCCAGCTGAAGGCGCGTGAGCTGGACGAGCGCATTCCGCTGAGCCACGGTTATCTGGGCCAGGAAACCAACGGGGCAGGTGGCCTGTTTAAAGGCCTGCGTACTATTCCGGTCATTTTTGACATCATTAAAGACGTGGAGGAGATCTGCCCGAACGCCTGGGTGATCAACTTTACCAACCCGGCCGGGATGGTCACCGAGGCAGTCTATCGCCACACCGGTTTCAAACGCTTTATCGGCGTCTGCAATATTCCGATTGGCATGAAGATGTTCATCCGCGATGTACTGGAACTGACCGATAACGATGATCTGTCCATTGATCTGTTCGGCCTGAATCACATGGTCTTTATCAAAGATGTGATAGTGAACGGGCAATCGCGCTTTGCGGAACTGCTCGACGGCGTCGCCTCTGGTCGCCTGACCGCGGCCTCGGTGAAAAACATTTTCGATCTGCCGTTCAGCGAAGGGCTGATCCGCTCCCTGAATCTGCTGCCGTGCTCGTATCTGCTCTACTACTTCAAGCAGAAAGAGATGCTGGCCATTGAAATGGGCGAATACTACAAAGGTGGCGCACGCGCTCAGGTTGTACAGAAAGTAGAGAAGCAGCTTTTTGATTTGTATAAAGATCCGAACCTGAACGTCAAACCGAAAGAGCTGGAGCAGCGCGGCGGGGCATACTATTCGGATGCCGCGTGTGAAGTGATTAACGCCATTTACAATGACAAGCAGGCCGAGCACTATGTAAATGTTCCCCATCACGGGCACATCGATAATATCCCGGCAGACTGGGCCGTTGAGATGACCTGCATCCTTGGGCGCGAGGGTGCAAAACCGCATCCCCGCATTAACCACTTCGACGATAAGGTGATGGGCCTGATTCACACCATCAAAGGCTTTGAAGTGGCGGCGAGCAATGCGGCCCTGAGCGGCGAGCTGAATGACGTGCTGCTGGCGCTGAACCTCAGCCCGCTGGTGCATTCTGACCGTGACGCTGAAAAACTCGCGGGTGAGATGATCCTGGCGCATGAAAAATGGCTGCCAAACTTTGCTGCAACGGTTGAGAAACTGAAACTCACACACCGTTAAGAGGAGGCGCGATGGAAAACCTGCTGATCGTCAATGCCGATGATTTTGGTCTGTCAAAAGGGCAGAACTACGGCATTATTGAAGCCTGTCGCCGGGGCGTCGTGACCTCTACAACAGCGCTCATCAACGGTGAGGCGGTGGAACATGCGGCGCAGTTAAGCCGTGAGCTGCCCGAGCTGGGCGTGGGCATGCACTTTGTGCTGACGCTTGGGTTGCCCCTTTCGCCAATGCCGGGCCTGACGCGCGACGGCCAGCTGGGGAAATGGATTTGGGAAATGGCGGAGCAGGACGCTCTGCCGCTCGATGAGATTGCCCGCGAGCTGGATTGCCAGTTTAACCGCTTTGTGGATGTGTTTGGCCGCGAGCCTACCCATATTGACAGCCATCATCATGTGCATATGATCCCGGCGATTTTCCCGCTTGTGGCAGAGTTTGCGCAACGTAGAGGCGTGGCGATGCGCATGGATCGTGAGGTGCGCGGGCTGCCGGACGTCGCGGTGACGTCAACGGAGGCGTTCAGCAGCGCATTTTATGGCGACGAGATCGACGAAGCGCTGTTCCTGAAGGTGCTGGATGAGTCCGCCGCGAAAGGGGAGCGCTCGCTTGAGGTAATGGCGCACCCGGCGTTTGTCGATAACATCGTACGTAAGAGCGCCTACTGCTGGCCGCGTCTGGCGGAACTGGATGTGCTGACGTCGGCGTCGTTGAAGTACGCGATTGCCGAGCGTGGGTATCGTCTGGGGACGTTCAGGGATCTTTGAGATAAAGCCCGGTGGCGGCTTCGCCTTACCGGGCCTACAAAAGCAATCGAAATGTAGGCCGGGTAAGCGCAGCGCCACCCGGCTTTTTTTTACGCCGGTATCTGGTCGGTCTTGCTGCTGCGCGACCACACACGGTGCGCGGCAAGCAGGTCAAACAACCGGGTCATAAACGCATCGTCAATGTTATCACCTTCGACAATGCCTTCTTCCCCTTGATCCGGTACCTTCAGCAGAGATTTAAACTTCCGCGCATCGCCTGCCAGGGCGATTGGCTTCAGGTGCTTATAGGCTTCCAGCAGATAATAGGCGGCATCACCGTTACCGAGCAGGCTCTCAACGTCGCCGCACGGCATAATCACCGCGTCAACCGTCAGCGACGGTGCCCCGGCGAAGGTCGCGGCAATTGGCAGGACAGAGCCATCGTCGGCTGTCACTTCACCCATGCGGGAGTAAAGCAGTTTGGCATGTACGCCCTGGGTTTTGAGCGCCTTCATGATCCCCAGCACGTCGCTGGCGCGCGGTTTATCATTCAGCAGGATAGCCACTACGCGGCCTTTAATTGACCCGCCAGGTACCGCGTACAGGCTCAGGGACGGATCCTTCTTCAGCCCGTTCACGTCTTTTGGCGGTGCGGCATGGCATTGCTCGTCAGTCAGCGTGATGCCGAGATTATTCGCCACGCCCTGAGCAAGCTGGATATCAATATGCGCCAGATGGTCGACCACGCGCTCGCGAATGTAGGTACGCACCACTTTGCTCAGCTCAAAGCTGAAACCGCCGATAATGTGCTGCTGTTCAATCGGGGTCTGGCTGTTCCAGAACAGGCGAGGCTGAGCGTAATATTCGCCGAATGACGGGCTGCGCTCGCGAATTTTTGTTCCGTCCACGCGCTCCTGATACGACTCAAATCCGCCACGTTTTGGCCCCGGCGGGGTTTCACGCGGCCAGTTATCGTTAATGGAGTTTGGCTCGTAGTTCGCCGGGTTGGTATCGATATCCTGGCGATGCATCCCGTCACGCTGGAAGTTATGGTACGGGCAGGTCGGACGGTTGATAGGAATTTCGTGGAAGTTCGGTCCACCGAGACGGCTGATCTGCGTATCGGTGTAAGAGAACAGCCGGCCCTGTAGCAGCGGATCGTTGGTGAAATCCAGCCCCGGCACAATATGGCCCGGGTGGAACGCAGCCTGCTCATTCTCCGCGAAGAAGTTATCCGGGTTGCGGTTAAGCACCATTTTGCCCACTAGCTGAACCGGCACCAGCTCCTCAGGAATAAGCTTGGTCGGGTCGAGCAGGTCGAAGTCGAATTTGAACTCGTCCTCTTCCGGGATCAGCTGTAACCCCAGCTCGTATTCCGGGAAATCACCGGCTTCAATGGATTCCCACAGTTCGCGACGGTGGAAGTCCGGATCGCGCCCGGTCAGCTTCTGTGCTTCATCCCACACCAGGGATGCTTTCCCCGCGACCGGTTTCCAGTGGAAACGCACAAACGTCGCTTTACCTTCAGCGTTAATCAGACGGAAGGTATGAATACCAAACCCTTCCATGGTGCGATAGCTGCGTGGGATCCCCCGGTCAGACATCGCCCACATCACGTTGTGAAGGGTTTCCGGTTGCAGGGAGACGTAGTCCCAGAAGGTGTCATGCGCACTTTGTCCCTGCGGTATGGCCCAGTGTGGCTCTGGTTTTACCGCATGGACAAAGTCAGGGAACTTATGCGCATCCTGAATGAAGAAAACCGGGGTGTTATTCCCGACGAGGTCGAAAATGCCCTCTTCGGTATAGAATTTGGTGGCGAAGCCGCGGATATCACGCACCGTATCGGCCGAACCCGCGCCGCCCTGTACGGTAGAGAAGCGCACAAATACCGGTGTGATTTTGTTCGGATCGGAAAGGAAATCCGCCTTCGTGATCGCCTTCAGGCTCTTGTACGGCTGGAAATAGCCGTGCGCCGCGGAGCCGCGAGCGTGAACGATACGCTCAGGAATACGCTCATGGTCGAAATGGGTGATTTTTTCCCGCAGGATGAAATCTTCCAGCAGCGTCGGGCCGCGCGTTCCGGCGCGCAGGGAGTTCTGGTCATCGGCGATACGCACGCCCTGATTGGTGGTCAGCGCATAGCCTTCACCCCCTTTGCGGTGCGGGTCGAGAGATTTTAACTTCTCGTTATCCGCATCGGGCGACTTCACGCTTCCCGGTGCAGTAGGTTGCTCGCCCGGCGCGGACAGGCCCGGCGACGGTTTATGAGAGCCATCCGCAGGGGCGAGTGAGTCCATTCCCGGTTGAGATTCTTCGGTGCCATGAATAGGGGCTTGATGTGGTTTATCATTGTTCGACATTGCACGATTCTCCTTTGTTCGTTCCTGAAAACCCTATTAAGGATAGAACAATGTGATGAATTAGCAGGCGAACTAAGCGTTTTCAGATAAGTGATTAGCGAAAGGAGCCATCTGCCTCACGTCAGGCGCGACGGGTGGGGGGGGAATCGGCTATGATAGAAATTTCCTGCTTTAAGAATTTGCTTTAGTGAACCCGTCGCTTATGAAACCTCTTCGTCAACAAAACCGCCAGGTTATTAGCTATGTGCCCCGCGTTGAACCCGCGCCGCCTGACCATGCCCTGAAAGTGGATGGTTTTCGCGATGTCTGGATGTTACGGGGTAAATACGTTGCCTTCGTGCTGATTGGCGAGCACTTCCGTCGCTCCCCTGCGTTTACGGTGCCGGAATCGGCGCAGCGATGGGCTGTGCAGACCCGCCAGGATGAAGAGGTTGAAGAATAACAGCCATAAAAAAACCGCCCGCAGGCGGTTTTTTTATTTCAGCCGTGATTAACGATGGGCCAGTTCCGCATCTTCTTCACTGTCGAGAATCGTTTTGTCGGTCTGCTTCAGCCACTGGCTGGTCAGGGTACCGGCGGTCATTGAGCCACTCACGTTCAGGGCGGTTCGCCCCATATCGATCAGCGGTTCAACAGAGATCAGCAGGGCAACCAGCGTCACCGGCAGTCCCAGCGCAGGCAGAACGATCAGCGCAGCGAAGGTCGCGCCGCCGCCCACGCCCGCAACACCGGCGGAGCTAATGGTCACGATACCCACCAGCGTCGCAATCCAGACCGGATCCAGCGGGTTAATCCCCACGGTTGGGGCAACCATCACGGCCAGCATCGCCGGGTAGAGACCCGCACAGCCGTTCTGCCCGATGGTGGCGCCAAAGGAGGCCGAGAAGCTGGCGATAGACTCCGGTACGCCCAGACGACGGGTCTGTGCTTCCACGTTCAGCGGGATAGATGCCGCGCTGGAACGGCTGGTGAAGGCGAAGGTCAGCACCGGCCAGACTTTGCGGAAATATTTCAGCGGGCTAACGCCGTTCACGCCCAGCAGGATACCGTGCACCACAAACATAATGCCCAGCCCCAGATAAGAGGCGATCACAAAGCTGCCAAGCTTGATGATGTCTTGCAGGTTAGAGCCTGCCACGACTTTGGTCATCAGCGCCAGGACACCGTACGGCGTCAGCTGCATGACCAGACGCACCAGCTTCATCACCCAGCTTTGCAGGGTATCGATGGCTGTCAGAACGCGCTCGCCTTTCGGCGCATCGTCCTTCAGCAGCTTGAGCGCAGCCACGCCCAGGAATGCCGCGAAGATCACCACGCTGATAATGGAGGTTGGGCTTGCACCGGTCAGGTCAGCGAACGGGTTCTTCGGAATGAAGGAAAGCACCATCTGCGGAACGGTCAGATCGGCCACTTTACCCACGTAGTTGGTCTCAATCGCCGTCAGACGCGCGGTTTCAGCGCTACCCTGCACCAGACCTTCAGCAGTCAGGCCAAACAGATTGGTTACCAGCACACCCACCAGCGCCGCAATCAGCGTGGTGAAGAGCAGGGTACCAATGGTCAGGAAACTGATTTTACCCAGTTGAGAGGCATTATGCAGGCGGGCTACGGCGCTCAGAATAGAGGCGAATACCAGCGGCATAACGATCATTTGCAGCAGCTGTACATAGCCGTTACCGACAATGTTGAACCACTGAATAGAATCTTTCAGTACCGGGCTATCGGAGCCGTAAATGGCGTGTAAGGCCAGGCCAAACACCACGCCCATGACCAGACCGACCAGTACCTTTTTCGCCAGGCTCCACTCTTTGTGGCGAGCCTGGGCGAGAAGCAATAGCAATACGACGAACACAACAATGTTCGCGATGAGTGGAAAATTCATCCCCGTTCTCCTGATTTATTATACGGTCGGTTTTTACCGAACCTGTTGGCGCAAGGTTATCAGAAGTGTGATGTCGCGCTTATATCCATATGGAATGGTTTATGACAAAAGTGATTATATTGTCGGTTTAATGTTCAATCTGGTGATTAATAAAACGATTGAACTGAAATTGTAGCGAGTTGATCATTTGCGATGACCAGCGCACTGCACCATTTTCGGGCAATGTCTGCGGCATCCACACGGCATACGCAAACAGCGCCATACACAGAACGCGCTCCAGCTGGTTGCCTTTTTGCGGCACGAGGATTGGCAGACGGAAACGCCAGCGGCAGGGCCAGAGCAGCGGTACACCTGCTGGCGTCAGCATATCGGCGAGGATATGGCTTAAGTAGCCGAGCACCATGCCCTGAATGGCATCCGCCGGGACGATCCAGCTCTCCGGAACCTTCAAATAGAAGAGTGTAAGCAGGCCGAATACGGCCAGCAGGCTGTGGGTAAACCCGCGATGACCAAAGGCTCTGGCGATGGGTTTTGAAATCCACTTCAGCCGCTGGCCAAGGAATGACTTTGGATGATCTATGTCCGGCAGGAGGCAGGTCAGCACGGCGGAAGGGACAATATGCCACCAGTCCCCCTGTGCCAGCACAGGGGTCAGTTCAGCGTTTTTGGCAAACACTGCACAGGCAAGTGAAAAAAGCAGGTGGCCTTCCGCCGTCATGATAAAACCCGGTAAACTGTCGATTCATACAGTATAGGGTTTTTATACAGTGTGTGAAAGAGGTGACGGTGTAACTCTTTGTCACAAACGCACGGTTAGCGCGCCAGCCAGCCACCGTCTACGGCGAGGGTATGACCGTTAACGTAATCAGAGGCCGACGAGGCCAGGAACACCACCGGACCCTGTAAATCCTCCGGCAGACCCCAGCGACCCGCCGGAATACGGTCGAGGATCGCCTGGCTGCGCTGCTCATCATCGCGAAGCTGCCGGGTGTTATTGGTCGCCATGTAACCCGGCGCAATAGCATTCACATTAATGCCCAGCGTTGCCCATTCGTTCGCCAGCAGGCGGGTGAGGCCCAGCACGCCGCTTTTGGACGCCGTATAGGAGGGCACCCGGATGCCGCCCTGGAAGGAGAGCATGGAGGCAATGTTAATAATCTTGCCGCCCTGACCCTGCGCGATAAACTGTTTCGCCACTGCCTGAGAGAGGAAAAAGACCGATTTCAGATTGAGATCGATGACCTCGTCCCAGTCCTTCTCGCTAAATTCCAGCGCATCGGCACGGCGGATGGTGCCGGCATTGTTAACCAGAATATCGATGCGGCCCATCTCAGCGACTGCGGTATCCACCACGCTCTGAATACTCTCCTGCTTGCCAAGATCGGCGCGAATCGCGATAAAGCGTCGTCCCAGCGCCGTAACGCGCGCTGCCGTTTCGTCAGGAACCTTGCGGTTAACCCCCACGATATCGCATCCTGCCTGGGCGAGGGCAATGGCCATACCTTGCCCCAGACCGGTATCGCACCCGGTCACCATCGCCACTTTTCCTGCCAGAGTAAAAGCATCCAGTATCATACGCGCCTCAGAAGTCAGGTTGTTGTCATTCTGCACGTAAGAATAGGAGTCTGGAATGAGAAAAGCAAATAAAGTAAAACGTTGTTTTGATTTGGCGAAGCAGGCAGCCGAAGCTGCCTGAAAGAGCGTTACTCCCCGCGCAGATGGCGGGCAGTCAATTCTTCAAGAGACGTCAGCCTGACGTCTGCGAGGGCAAAACGGGGATCGTGTCGGCCTTCTTCAGCCGGCACAACGATGGAGCGCATACGTGCGGCTTTGGACGCCACCATGCCGTTAACCGAATCTTCCAGCGCCACACAGGTAAGTGGATCCAGCCCCAGTTTCGCGGCGCAGTCCATATATACCTGCGGATGTGGCTTGCTGTAAGGAAGCTTTTCGGCCGAGGCCAGCGCGTCGAAGCTGTCGCGCAGCCCGAACATCGTCAGCACTTTTTCCAGCATATGCAGCGGTGAGGCCGAGGCCAGCCCCACTTTCAGCCCTTGCGCCTTGCACAGGGCGATAGCGTCGCGTACGCCCGGCAACAGCGGCTTATACTCTTCTACGAGGGAGATAGCGCGGTTGATAATGCGCGCCGTTACTTCGTCGCGATCCGGGCCAACCCATGGCTGGTGGGCATACCAGAGGTCAACCACCATATCGATGCGCAGCCCCAGGGTATCGGGAAGCTCGTTACGACGACTGATATCGACGCCGAGGCTGGCCATCACGTCCAGTTCAGCCCGATCCCACAGGGGTTCGGAATCAATCAGCAATCCATCCATGTCAAAAATAGCGGCAAGTATCTGGCGCGGGGTCGACATTACAACATCTCCTTATCTTGGGGGTAAGACAAACGGTGCTAAGCACAAGCAATTTAGCATATTGCATTCAAAGAGCGGGCGAAAATGACCGACAGCAGGTAGACTTAGGCACAAATAACGCGTCTTTATGAAGAGGAACTAATGACGTATCAACAAGCTGGACGCATCGCGGTCTTAAAACGTATTGCTGGTTGGGTTATTTTCATTCCCGCCCTGATTTCAACGCTGATCTCCGTACTCAAATTTATGTACGATCACAGCGAAAAACAGCCGGGCATCAATGCCGTCATGCTTGATTTTGCGCACGTCATGATTGAGATGATGCGGTTTAATACCCCGTTCCTGAACGTCTTCTGGTTCAACTCGCCCACGCCGGATTTTCACCACCAGCTGAATGTCGGTTTCTGGATAATCTATGCGTTGATATTTATCGCGATGGCGTTGCAGGCCTCCGGCGCGCGCATGAGTCGCCAGACCCGCTTTTTGCGCGAAGGGGTGGAAGACCAGCTGATCCTCGAGAAGGCGAAAGGCCCTGACGGGATGAGCCGCGAGCAGATCGAATCGCGCATTGTCGTTCCGCGTCATACCATTTTTGTGCAGTTTTTCCCGCTCTACATCCTGCCGGTCATTATCATTGTGGCCGGGTATTTCTTCTTTACGCTGCTTGGCTTCCTGTAAATCCTAAGGGAAGGGGCGTGAAGCCGCCCCCTCCCGCTATGCCGCCAGAATGCGGTCCAGCGCCCGCTGGGCATTCACCAGATGACTCCCGCCAAACAAAATAGCCCGGTTTATTAAGGTGTACAGCTGATAAACCGGCTGACGATCAAGGAAACCCGCAGGTAACGGCGAAACAGACTGATAGCCATCATAAATTTGCGGCGGCTGTTCAGGGTGCAACGGCAGCATTGCGAGGTCACATTCTCTGTCGCCCCAATAGCAGGCCGGGTCAAATATATAGGGACCATCAGGCCCAAGTGCACAGTTGTTTGACCATAAATCTCCGTGCAGAAGGGAAGCCTGAGGCTGATGCGAAGCCAGACGCTGCTGAATGTGTTCAACAATCGCGTCGATGTTGCCGAACGCTAATCCCTTTTCAGCGGCCAGCTCCAGCTGCCAGCCGATGCGCTGCTCGGCGAAAAAGGTCGACCAACGGCGCTGCCATGCGTTTGGCTGTGGGGTAGTGGAGAGGTCGTTATCAAAATCGAGCCCGAACTGAGGTTGATCGCTCCACTGGTGCAAACGGGCGATCTGTTGCCCGAGAATAAAGGCGTTGTGCGCATCCAGAGGGCGCGCGGGAAGATAGTTCATCACCAGAAAGCTATAGTCACGATCGCTGCCGACGGCTAAAACCTGCGGAACGGTGACTGTTTTACTGCGCGATAACAGCTCAAGCTGATCGGCTTCGGCAGTAAAAATGGGGAGCAATTCACGCTCATCACATTTAACGAAAAGATCGCGCCCGGCGTAACGTAAATGCCATGCGGCATGGATCTCTCCGCCTGGCAGTTCGTTACGCAGTTCAATTTCACCTTCACCCAGCTGCTCACTTAAAAGATGACTGATAGCCTGCCACATGATGTCTCTCCCATGTTGTCTGCCAGATCATAAAGTTAGCGCAAAACGGCTATAAAAAAACAGGAACTAACGCACAACTGAGCGGTTTAATTTTGTACAGGGCACTTATTGTTCTTTTTTATGCCAGTTTTCCCAGCTATCCACATCAATTTCCGTGGCTTTGTCAGTTACGCTTTCCACCAGGCTACTGGCCAGCGCCTTCACCTCTTCCTGACTCAGCGGGCTTATCAGGCCAAATGCCAGTGAGCCGAGATCGTGAATATTGCCCTCATCGTCCGTCAGCGTGAGCAGAAAATTGGCGCGCGTGAACGCGTTGTTGAGTTCATTCAGTTCGGTCAGCGACGCCTCATGAATATTCACGGTTACGACGTAGCGGGTGATATCACCACTGCTCATAATTCACCTCGTTGTTATCCTGAAAGTTTTCTTAGCATAGTCGATATGCCCTGTTTAGCGACTTCCCCCTCCATGGGAAGGGGAAGCAGGTTCAGCTTCTCTCCAGGTAATCGACAATTTTCTGGGTATCCGCAAGCGAACACAGACGCGTTCCCTGGTTTATGGTGGCTGCACTCCCTGCCGCGACGCCATAGCGTGCCATCTCCAGAAGCGAAGCGCCCTGCGCCAGCTTCAGCACCATCGCGCCAACCATACTGTCACCGGCGCCCACGGTGCTCTGGCTTTTCATCGGCGGTGGCACAACCTGTACAAAGCCCGTCTTGTCGACGGCCAGCGCACCCTGAGGACCGAGAGAGACCACAACGCGATGCGCTTTGCCCGTACGTACCAGCTCTTGTGCGGCAGTACGAACGTCATCAGGCTGGCTGAGTTCTCGATTAACCAGGGCACTGAGCTCTTTCTGGTTAGGTTTAACGAGTTCAAGTTGTCCGGGTTCTAACGCCGCCTTCAGGGCTTCGCCCGAGCTATCGACAATGCAGCGGATGCCGCGCTGGAGCGCTGCCTGAACCAGCGCCGTCAGTTTTTCTGTTTTGACGCCCGGCGGCAGGCTACCGCTGATCACCAGTAATGAGCCGCTTTCAATGGTCAGCACTTTCTCTTCCAGTTGACGAAACTCATCATCGCTTAATTTCGCCCCCGGCATCACAAAACGATATTGCTCGCCGCTGGATTCAACATGGACATGCAGGTTCTGCCGGGTCCAGTCTTTAGCATCGACGGTGTCTACGGCCACCTGTTCATCTGCCAGCAACGCAACCAGATGTTCTCCCGTGGCGCCGCCAGCGGGGAAGATGGCGGTGGCTTTTCCGCCGAGATGGGTAATAGCGCGCGCCACGTTGATGCCGCCGCCGCCCGGCTCAAACACCGGCGCGCTACAGCGCAGCTTACCTTCCGGGTAGATTTGCGGCGTCATGGTCGCGGAGTCGAGGGAAGGGGAGAGTGTCAGCGTATAAATCGAAGCCATCATGACCTCCTTTTATCATGGGTTCTTTTAAGCCTGGCACCGTTTGGCAGGAAGGCAACGTAAATAACAGTATGATTTTAAATATGAATGCTGACAAATAACCTGCGCCGGGCATATAAAATAAAACACGTTTTGGGATCGTTCTTATTCAAAAAATGAAAGAAGAAAATATTGCTATGTTATTTGCGGCTTTTTATAATTTGTTACCTTTCTATGGTCGCCTTGTCATTGATCCGCAAGAAAGTTTCCGAGACCGTGACGGTCTCTTTTTATGTTGTACGGACTCCTTAAATAAAATGAAGCTTTTGAAGACAGTACCCGCAGCACTGATGCTGGCGGGTGGCGTATTTGCGTCACTGAATGCAACCGCCGATGATACCGTTTTTACTGTCATGGACGATCCCTCCACTGCCAAAAAACCCTTTGAAGGTAACGTGAATGCCGGGTATCTGGCGCAATCCGGTAATACGAAAAGCTCCTCCCTGACCGCAGACAGCACCCTGACCTGGTACGGCAACACCACGGCCTGGTCGCTGTGGGGAAATGCCAGCAACACCTCTGCTAACGATCAACGCTCATCAGAGAAATACGCGGTAGGCGCACGTAGCCGATACAACATGACCGATTATGACTACCTGTTCGGGCAGGCGAGTTGGCTGACTGACCGCTACAACGGCTATCGCCAGCGTGATGTCGTAACTGCGGGTTATGGTCGTCAGTTCCTCAATGGGCCGGTGCACAGCCTGCGTTTTGAATTCGGTCCGGGTGTCCGTTACGACGAGTACACCAACGGCGAAGATGAAACCCAGCCGCTGGGTTATGCATCGGGCACCTATGCATGGCAGATTACGGACAACGCAAAATTCACCCAGGGTGTGTCGGTGTTTGGTGCTGAAGATACAACGCTGAACTCAGAAAGTGCGTTGAATGTGGCCATCAACGAACACTTTGGACTCAAGGTGGCGTACAACGTAACCTGGAACTCATCCCCACCTGATTCTGCGCCGGAACATACCGATCGCCGAACCACGATTTCTTTAGGTTATAAAATGTAATATCGTCGGGCCGGGATTATTCTCGGCCCGTTTTTTTATTTTCTGAAACTGTGCTTATTTATATTAAACGGCGTTTTAAAATAATGGGTATGGTTTCATCTTCATAATTTCTCCATAATTAGCCGACCAGGGCTTATTCAGTTTATTTGACACGAATTGATAAATAATTTGACTAGGCAAGAATGTGATCCAGATCTACACTTACGGCACAGGCGAAAAACTCGCCTCAGGCATATCGCATTAAATAAGTATGAGAATAAAATTATGAAAAAAATCAAAACCGCTACAGCAGCTATGGTGCTTTCCGCACTTTCATTTGGCGTATTTGCTGCTGATAATATGACGCAACCTGCCAGTGACGTTAACAGCCCAATCGGGATCGCTAAAGCCTCGGATGTAGAAGCAGGCTCCAACATTGCCCCTGGCTCTCAGTCTACCGGCCAGTCAATGAATGATGCATTTGATGTACACAAGCTGGTGGCAGGTGAGTGGTCCTGATATTTCAACTGCCACGTGTGACGGAATATATACGCTGTCACAGCCTGTCGAAAACCGGATTATGACGTACCGGTTTTGGACCATAAATTATCGTAAAGATAGTTAAGATTTATTCAGTAAATTCACGGCACGTTTTCGCTGACAAAATATTAGCCCCAGATCATTGCGGCCCAGCGCAGCAGCAACATCGCGCCGCAAATAGCAATTAACACCACGACCATTTTCCAGTGCTTCACGGCAAATCTTTTTGTTGGCATAACCTAATCCTTGTCAGTTGATACCCTTAGTCTACCAAAATCTGCGCCAGAAAGCGCTCAACCCTGGACAACAGGTTATGCCGGAACACCGGTTCGGCTTAAAACCAATGGAATCTGTCAGCCAGAATCAATACCAGGCAAGCAGCGGAAAGTAGATTCAATATCACAACGGTTCTGCTGGATACATTCATGTGATACCCCTTCGATGTTTAAGGACCAAGTCAAGAATAGCTCAGCACTTTCGGATTGCGAGCCTCCGTCAGCAAAAGTTCATGAACGCAGACAAAAGGATGAACGGTTCAAACGGTCGCAGAAGGTGCATTCGCCCTTTCAATAGTGTTACCATTACCCTGCTTGCCGTAAATTCGCATTTATCTGAATCGGCAGGTGCATGATGACGAACCAATTTGACGATTGTTGGTCAGATGGTTTCGTAATCTACTGTTTAATCACGATTATTTTCTTTGTATATGCTCTTATGTGTGGGGCATCACTGCAAATAAGGATATAAAATGCCTGTAATTACTCTTCCTGATGGCAGCCAACGCCATTTCGACCATGCTGTTAGCCCAATGGATGTTGCCCTGGATATCGGTCCTGGACTCGCAAAAGCAACCATCGCAGGTCGCGTAAACGGCGAGCTGGTAGACGCGTCCGATCTGATTGAAAGCGATGCAACGCTTGCGATCATCACCGCGAAAGACGAAGAAGGTCTGGAGATCATTCGTCACTCCTGTGCGCACCTGTTAGGCCATGCTATCAAGCAGCTGTGGCCAAACACCAAAATGGCAATCGGCCCGGTTATCGACAACGGTTTCTACTACGACGTTGACCTTGACCACACCCTGACTCAGGAAGATATCGACGCGCTCGAGAAACGAATGCACGAGCTCGCCGAAACCAACTATGACGTCATTAAGAAGAAAGTCAGCTGGCACGAAGCGCGTGAAACCTTCGTGAAGCGCGGCGAGAGCTACAAAGTCTCGATTCTTGATGAAAACATCGCTCATGATGACAAGCCTGGCTTGTACCATCACCAGGAATACGTCGACATGTGCCGTGGACCGCACGTGCCGAACATGCGCTTCTGTCATCACTTCAAACTGATGAAAATCGCAGGCGCTTACTGGCGTGGCGACAGCAACAACAAAATGTTGCAGCGTATTTATGGTACCGCGTGGGCCGATAAGAAGGCCCTGAACGCGTACCTGCAACGCCTGGAAGAGGCGGCTAAGCGTGACCACCGTAAAATCGGTAAGCAGCTTGACCTGTATCATATGCAGGAAGAAGCGCCGGGGATGGTGTTCTGGCATAACGACGGCTGGACTATCTTCCGTGAACTGGAAACGTTCGTGCGCTCCAAGCTGAAAGAGTACCAGTACCAGGAAGTGAAAGGCCCGTTCATGATGGACCGTGTGCTGTGGGAAAAAACCGGCCACTGGGACAACTACAAAGATGCGATGTTCACCACTTCGTCTGAGAACCGTGAATACTGCATCAAGCCAATGAACTGCCCGGGCCACGTTCAGATCTTCAACCAGGGTCTGAAATCCTACCGCGATCTGCCGCTGCGTATGGCGGAATTCGGTAGCTGCCACCGTAACGAGCCATCAGGTGCGCTGCACGGTCTGATGCGTGTTCGTGGCTTTACTCAGGATGATGCGCATATCTTCTGTACTGAAGATCAGGTCCGTGAAGAAGTTAACGCCTGTATTCGTATGGTCTACGATATGTACAGCACCTTTGGCTTCGAGAAGATCGTGGTCAAACTCTCAACGCGTCCGGAAAAACGTATCGGCAGCGATGAGACATGGGATCGCGCAGAGGCGGATCTTGCCGTAGCGCTGGAAGAGAACGGTATTCCGTTCGAATACCAGCTGGGCGAGGGCGCATTCTACGGTCCGAAAATTGAATTTACCCTGTATGACTGCCTCGATCGCGCATGGCAGTGCGGAACGGTACAGCTGGACTTCTCCCTGCCGCAGCGTTTAAGCGCCTCTTATGTTGGCGAAGACAACGAGCGTCAGGTGCCGGTTATGATTCACCGTGCGATTCTCGGTTCACTGGAGCGCTTCATCGGCATCCTGACCGAAGAGTTCGCGGGCTTCTTCCCAACCTGGCTTGCGCCAGTGCAGGTAGTGGTGATGAACATTACCGATTCTCAGGCGGATTACGTTAAAGAATTGACGCAGAAACTACAAAATGCGGGCATTCGCGTAAAAGCAGACTTGAGAAATGAGAAGATTGGCTTTAAAATCCGCGAGCACACTTTACGTCGTGTCCCGTATATGTTGGTCTGTGGTGATAAAGAGGTGGAAGCAGGCAAAGTTGCCGTTCGCACCCGCCGTGGTAAAGACCTGGGGAGCCTGGACGTAAGTGAAGTGATTGAGAAGCTGCAACAAGAGATTCGCAGCCGCAGTCTTCAACAACTGGAGGAATAAGGTATTAAAGGCGGAAAACGAGTTCAAACGGCACGTCCGAATCGTATCAATGGCGAGATTCGCGCCCAGGAAGTTCGCTTAACAGGTCTGGAAGGCGAGCAGCTGGGGATTGTGAGTCTGAGAGAAGCGATCGAAAAGGCTGAAGAAGCTGGAGTAGATTTAGTTGAAATCAGCCCTAACGCCGAACCGCCAGTTTGTCGTATCATGGACTACGGCAAGTTCCTTTATGAAAAGAGTAAGTCTTCTAAGGAACAGAAGAAGAAGCAAAAAGTTATCCAGGTTAAGGAAATTAAATTCCGTCCTGGTACCGACGATGGCGATTATCAGGTAAAACTCCGCAGCCTGATTCGCTTTCTGGAAGATGGCGATAAGGCCAAGATCACGCTGCGTTTCCGCGGTCGTGAGATGGCCCACCAACAGATTGGTATGGAAGTGCTTAACCGCGTCCGTGACGATCTGAGTGAACTGGCAGTAGTCGAATCCTTCCCTACGAAGATCGAAGGCCGCCAGATGATCATGGTGCTCGCTCCTAAGAAGAAACAGTAAGGCCTTCAAGCAGCAAAATCTGTGGAGCCTTCGGGCCCCATAGGTTTTGTTCGCCTATGTTTCGTTTATTTAACAATGCGAAGTGGAAGTTATTAAAATGCCAAAAATTAAGACCGTACGCGGTGCTGCTAAGCGCTTCAAAAAAACCGGTAAAGGTGGTTTTAAGCACAAGCACGCTAACCTGCGTCACATTCTGACTAAGAAAGCTACCAAGCGTAAACGTCACCTGCGTCCAAAAGCCATGGTTTCTAAAGGCGATCTGGGCCTGGTCATCGCGTGCCTGCCGTACGCATAAGTCGTTAACGTTTAACTTTTTTAACTTAGAATAGATACAGGAGAGCACACATGGCTCGCGTAAAACGTGGTGTAATTGCACGTGCACGTCACAAGAAAATTTTGAAACAAGCTAAAGGCTACTACGGTGCGCGTTCACGCGTATACCGCGTTGCCTTCCAGGCTGTTATCAAAGCAGGTCAGTACGCTTACCGTGACCGTCGTCAGCGTAAGCGTCAGTTCCGTCAACTGTGGATTGCGCGTATCAACGCAGCAGCACGTCAGAACGGTATTTCTTACAGCAAATTCATCAACGGCCTGAAAAAAGCCTCTGTTGAAATCGACCGTAAGATCCTGGCTGACATCGCAGTATTCGACAAAGTAGCGTTCACCGCTCTGGTCGAAAAAGCGAAAGCAGCACTGGCATAAGCCAGTTGAGAGAGGGGGCTTTGCCTCCTCTTTTCATTTAACACCATCAGAAGATTGACATTTATCCGTGCAGGCTTTTCAATAAGGTCTAACGGTTTTTACCCTACAAGGTAACGCAAGCATGAATGCTGCTATTTTCCGCTTCTTCTTTTACTTTAGCACCTGACTTCAGGAGGCTAGCGCGTGAAAGATGAAACGAAAAACAGCGCCAGATAAGCCTCCCGATGGAGGCTTTTTTTGTGCCTGAAGTTAAGAGAATACGTCCAACAATTCGGTGTCTGCACCGACATAATGAGGAAAACCATGTCACATCTCGCAGAGCTGGTTGCCAGTGCAACGGCCGCCATTAACCAGGCCTCAGATGTTGCCGCGTTAGACAATGTCCGCGTCGAATATCTGGGCAAGAAAGGGCATTTGACCCTTCAGATGACTACCCTGCGTGAACTGCCAGCAGAGGAGCGCCCGGCAGCCGGTGCAGTGATTAACGAAGCCAAAGAGCAGGTACAGCAGGCGCTGAACGCGCGTAAAGCCGAGCTGGAAAGCGCAGTACTGAATGCGCGTCTGGCGGCAGAAACGATTGACGTTTCTCTGCCGGGTCGTCGTATTGAAAACGGCGGTCTGCATCCGGTGACTCGTACTATCGATCGTATTGAAAGTTTCTTCGGTGAGCTCGGCTTTACCGTGGCGACTGGCCCGGAAATTGAAGATGACTACCACAACTTCGATGCCCTGAACATTCCTGGCCATCATCCGGCACGTGCTGACCACGACACTTTCTGGTTTGACGCTACCCGTCTGCTGCGTACTCAGACTTCCGGCGTTCAGATCCGTACCATGAAGGAGCAGGAGCCGCCAATCCGCATCATCGCGCCGGGTCGCGTATACCGTAACGACTACGATCAGACCCACACCCCAATGTTCCACCAGATGGAAGGTCTGATTGTTGATAAAAACATCAGCTTTACCAACCTGAAAGGCACGCTGCACGATTTCCTGAACAACTTCTTTGAGGAAGATTTGCAGGTTCGCTTCCGTCCGTCCTACTTCCCGTTCACCGAACCGTCTGCGGAAGTTGACGTGATGGGTAAAAACGGCAAATGGCTGGAAGTGCTGGGCTGCGGCATGGTGCATCCAAACGTGCTGCGCAACGTGGGTATCGATCCGGAAGTGTATTCCGGCTTTGCGTTCGGTATGGGCATGGAGCGTCTGACCATGCTGCGCTACGGCGTAACCGATTTACGTGCGTTCTTCGAAAACGATCTGCGTTTCCTCAAACAGTTTAAATAAGGGCAGGACAGAACAATGAAATTCAGTGAACTGTGGTTACGCGAATGGGTGAACACCACGCTGGACAGCGACGCGCTTTCCAACCAGATCACCATGGCGGGTCTGGAAGTTGACGGTGTAGAGCCGGTTTCTGGCGCCTTCACCGGCGTGGTCGTGGGCGAAGTGGTTGAATGCGGTCAGCACCCTAACGCTGACAAACTGCGCGTAACAAAAGTCAATGTGGGCGGTGACCGTCTGCTGGATATCGTCTGCGGTGCGCCAAACTGCCGTCAGGGCCTGAAAGTGGCCGTGGCGACCGTCGGTGCGGTGCTGCCGGGCGATTTCAAAATCAAAGCGGCTAAGCTGCGCGGTGAGCCGTCTGAAGGCATGCTGTGCTCCTTCTCCGAACTGGGTATTTCCGACGATCACTCTGGCATTATTGAATTGCCGCAGGATGCGCCAGTTGGTACTGATATCCGCGAATACCTGACGCTTGATGACAACACCATCGAAATCAGCGTAACGCCAAACCGTGCTGACTGTTTAGGCATCATCGGTGTGGCCCGCGACGTGGCCGTGCTGAACCAGACTGAACTGAACGTGCCGGAGATCGCTCCGGTTGAGGCAACCATCAGTGACGTGCTGCCGATACAGGTAGACGCGCCTGAGGCCTGCCCACGCTACCTCGGTCGTGTGGTGAAAGGTATTAACGTTAAAGCGCCAACCCCGCTGTGGATGAAAGAGAAACTGCGTCGCTGCGGTATCCGTTCTATCGATGCGGTCGTCGACGTCACCAACTATGTTCTGCTGGAGCTGGGCCAGCCAATGCACGCCTTTGATAAAGATCGTATCGAAGGTGGGATCGTCGTGCGCATGGCGAAAGAGGGAGAAACCCTGGTTCTGCTGGACGGCAGCGAAGCGAAACTGAACGCTGACACCCTGGTGATTGCCGATCACAACAAAGCGCTGGCGATGGGCGGGATCTTCGGCGGCGAGCACTCTGGCGTCAACGACGAGACGCAAAACGTCCTGCTGGAATGCGCGTTCTTCAGCCCGCTCTCCATCACCGGCCGCGCACGCCGTCACGGTCTGCACACTGATGCTTCTCACCGCTACGAGCGTGGCGTGGATCCTGCGCTGCAATACAAAGCGATGGAGCGTGCGACTCGCCTGCTGATCGACATCTGCGGCGGCGAAGCGGGTCCGGTTATCGATGTGACCACCGAAGCGACGCTGCCGAAGCGTGCGACCATTACCCTGCGCCGCAGCAAACTGGATCGTCTGATTGGTCACCACGTTGCCGATGCGCAGGTGACCGACATTCTGACGCGTCTGGGCTGCGAAGTTACTGAGGGTCAGGACGAGTGGAAAGCCGTTGCGCCGTCCTGGCGTTTTGACATGGAGATCGAGGAAGATCTGGTGGAAGAAGTGGCCCGCGTTTACGGCTACAACAACATCCCTGACGAGCCGGTGCAGGCGGGTCTGGTGATGGGCAGCCATCGCGAGGCCGATCTGTCTCTGAAGCGTGTGAAAACCATGCTGAACGACAAAGGCTACCAGGAAGTGATCACCTACAGCTTCGTTGATCCTAAGCTGCAACAGCTGATCCACCCGGCTCAGGAAGCGCTGATCCTGCCAAGCCCGATTTCCAGCGAGATGTCAGCGATGCGTCTGTCCCTGTGGACGGGGCTGCTGGGTACTATCGTTTATAACCAGAACCGTCAGCAAAACCGCGTGCGTATTTTCGAAAGCGGTTTGCGCTTTGTACCGGATACTCAGGCGAATTTAGGCATCCGTCAGGATCTCATGCTGGCCGGCGCCATCAGCGGTAACCGCTTTGAAGAGCACTGGGACCTGGCAAAAGGGACGGTTGATTTCTACGATATGAAGGGCGATCTGGAAGCGATTCTCGATCTGACCGGTAAATTATCCGAAATTGAATTCCGCGCAGAAGCGATTCCAGCCCTGCATCCGGGTCAGAGTGCGGCGATCTATTTAGACGGCAAACGTGTTGGTTTCATTGGGGTTGTTCACCCGGAACTGGAACGTAAGCTGGATCTGAATGGCCGTACCATCGTATTCGAACTGGAGTGGAACCCGGTTGCAGACCGCGTCATTCCTCAGGCGCAGGACGTCTCCCGCTTCCCGGCAAACCGCCGTGATATCGCGGTTGTGGTCGCTGAAAATGTGCCCGCAGCAGATATTTTGGCCGAATGTAAGAAAGTTGGCGTAAATCAGGTAGTTGGCGTAAACTTATTTGACGTGTACCGCGGCAAGGGCGTAGCAGAAGGTTTCAAGAGCCTCGCTATTAGCCTTATCCTTCAGGATACCAGCCGTACACTCGAAGAAGAGGAGATTGCCGCTACCGTCGCCAAATGTGTAGAGGCATTAAAAGAGCGATTCCAGGCATCATTGAGGGATTGAACCTATGGCGCTTACAAAAGCTGAAATGTCAGAATATCTGTTTGATAAGCTTGGGCTTAGCAAACGGGATGCCAAAGAGCTGGTAGAGCTGTTTTTCGAAGAGATCCGTCGTGCTCTGGAAAATGGTGAGCAGGTTAAACTCTCCGGCTTTGGCAATTTTGATTTGCGAGACAAAAACCAACGTCCGGGCCGTAACCCGAAGACGGGGGAAGATATTCCCATTACAGCCCGCCGCGTGGTGACCTTCAGACCCGGACAGAAGTTAAAAAGCCGTGTCGAAAACGCAACGCCCAAAGCAGAGTAATATGAACTAACTAAAAAGGCCGCTCACGCGGCCTTTTTTCTTTGCGCTATTTGCTAAACCCGCCGTAAAATCAATGATATCTCAACCGGATAACCTATCGTCTATGCTTGATCTTGCCCGCCGCCAGCACCGCTCCGATCTTCGCCGCCTGTGTCTGCTCGGGGTGCTGTTGATTGTCGCCACCACCGTCAGCCTGTGTGCGGGCGATCGGTGGCTGGGGCCGGAAAGCTGGTTTACGCCTGAAGGACAGCTCTTTGTCTGGCAGATCCGCCTGCCGCGGACGTTGGCTGTCCTTTTAGTCGGCGCTGCGCTGGCGCTGTGCGGCACGATCATGCAGGCATTATTTGAAAACCCTCTGGCGGAACCCGGGCTTCTCGGGGTCTCGAATGGCGCAGGCGTCGGGCTTATCGCCGCCGTGATGCTGGGGGGAGGCGAGCTCTCCGGCTGGGGGATTAGCCTCAGCGCCATCCTTGGCGCGCTGTTGATAACCCTTATCCTTCTGCGCTTTGCCCGCCGCCACATATCCACCAGTCGGCTGCTGCTTGCCGGGGTAGCGTTGGGGATCATCTGTAGTGCGCTGATGACCTGGGCCGTCTACTTCTCCACCTCCTTCGATCTGCGCCAGTTAATGTACTGGATGATGGGGGGATTTGGGGGTGTTGACTGGCGTCAGGGGTGGCTGATGGTGCTCCTGATCCCGGTCATCCTGTGGACGGCGTTCCAGGCGCAGCCTCTTAATATTCTCGCGCTGGGCGAAACGTCTGCTCGCCAGCTCGGGATGCCGATTGGATTCTGGCGCAACGTGCTGGTTATCGCCATTGGCTGGATGGTAGGCGTAAGCGTGGCGCTGGCGGGGGCGATTGGCTTTATTGGGCTGGTGATCCCGCATATGCTGCGCCTGTGCGGCATTACGGACCACCGAACCCTGCTCCCGGCCTCGGCGGTTGCCGGGGCGGCAACGCTGCTGATTGCCGATATCATCGCCCGGCTCGCCCTGACGGCCGCTGAGTTGCCCATAGGCGTGGTGACCGCAACGCTGGGCGCGCCGGTCTTTATCTGGCTACTATTAAAAGCTGGACGTTAAAACACAACCAGTAAGTCAACCTGAGGGAATGCTATGCAGTCTGATATTCTGAATACCGAAGTGACGACCATTGACGGCGAGAAAACCACGCTGGAAGGCTACAAGGGCAAGGTGCTGCTCATCGTGAACGTGGCGTCGAAATGTGGCCTTACGCCGCAGTATGAACAGCTGGAAAACATTCATAAAGCCTGGGAAAAAGACGGCTTTACCGTACTCGGCTTCCCGTGCAACCAGTTCCTGGGCCAGGAGCCGGGTAGCGAAGAGGAGATTAAGACCTTTTGCAGCACAACCTATGGCGTGACGTTCCCGATGTTCAGCAAAATTGACGTGAACGGTGAAAATCGTCATCCGCTGTATGCCAAACTGGTGGCCGCGGCGCCGACCGCCGTTGCGCCTGAAGAGAGTGGTTTCTATGAGCGTATGGCAAGTAAAGGCCGCGCGCCGCTCTATCCGGACGATATTCTGTGGAACTTCGAAAAATTCCTGATTGGCCGTGACGGTGAGGTCGTGCAGCGTTTTTCGCCTGACATGACGCCTGAAGATCCTATCGTGATGGAATCAATCAAGCTGGCGCTGGCGAAATAATGACGCTGCTGATGCAGCTCACGGACGTTGCCGGGAAGGGACGTCTTGAGCCTGTGACTGCCGCAGTCAACGCAGGTGAAATCCTTCACCTGGTTGGGCCAAACGGCGCCGGAAAAAGCACGCTGCTGGCGCGTATGGCGGGGCTGACCAGCGGGGAAGGGGAGATTACCTTCCTCGGGCAATCGCTCGTCGACTGGCTACCCGCTACACTTGCCTCCCGTCGAAGCTATCTGGTTCAGCAGCAGGTTCCGCCCTTTGCGATGCCCGTCTGGCACTACCTGACGCTGCATCTGCCTGACAAAAATCAGGTGGGATTGCTCAACGAGGTTGCTGCGGCACTCGGGTTAGACGACAAGCTTACCCGGCAGGCAAATCAGCTTTCCGGCGGCGAGTGGCAGCGCGTGCGTCTGGCGGCCGTTATCCTTCAGATCCATCCGGCGGGAAATCCTCACGGGCGGTTGCTGCTGCTGGACGAGCCGATGAGTGGGCTGGACGTTGCCCAGCAGGCAGCGCTGGATACCCTGCTCAGCGCGCTATGTCGCAAGGGGATCGCCATTGTGATGAGCAGCCATGATTTAAACCATACGTTGCGCCACGCGCATCGGGTGTGGTTGCTGGCGCGTGGCAAGCTGATTGCCAGCGGAACGCGCGACAGCGTGCTGACGGCCGCCAATCTTGCGAGCGCTTACCACATGTCGTTCCGGAGGCTGGATATTGAAGGCCACAAGATGCTCATTTCCACGGCGCAGGAATAACCTTTCTTGCACAGCTGCATAGATGCACGCTAAATTACCGAAAGAACAAAAAAAGCAGAGGATTCGTCTGAAATGCGATTCTGGTTTCTCCTTGTTGCGGCGCTCTTTCTTGCAGGATGCAGCAGCCATCGTGCACCTCCGCCCAACCCACGGCTTTCCGATTCCATTACGGTCATTGCCAGCCTGAACGATCAGCTCAGCAACTGGCGCGGCACACCTTATCGCTACGGCGGCATGAGCCGGGGCGGGGTGGATTGCTCGGGATTCGTGCTGATGACCTTCCGCGATAAATTTGACCTCCAGCTTCCGCGTGAAACGCGTATGCAGGCGAAAATCGGCACTGAAATTGATAAAGACGAGCTCCTGCCCGGCGATCTGGTCTTTTTTAAAACGGGCTCCGGTGAAAGCGGCCTTCATGTCGGCATCTATGATACCGATAATCAGTTCATTCATGCCTCGACCAGCCGTGGCGTGATGCGCTCCTCTCTGGATAATGTTTACTGGCGTAAAAACTTCTGGCAGGCCAGACGTATTTAACCGCTGCATAAAAATGCAGTGCGGAGGGCCTGGCGGTGAAAATAGACGTCAGGCTTTTCTTGCGGGTTGATTAAAGTTAAATTTTTGCCCAATTATTTATGTCCGCATGTGCCTGTTTTATCTAAAACTGGCTATTATTCAATAACCAGGATAAAATTAATTTAGATTCAGGGAAAAATCTGAAAATTAATACGGAAAGAATGAAATTAATCTTATTAAAATCAAGACAGTGGAATTGTGCCTGCAATTGCTCCAGGATGTTCTCTCTCATCTTTAATGCAGGACAAGCGCGATGATTATTACGCTAGATAATGCTTACCAGTCTGAACTTTTACTCCTTCCGGCGCGTGATAGTGCAGGTTTGCTTAAAGGTTTAGAGATTTTGGTTAACTTTACTGGCGTGGGTGCGGACGTACGGATCCCGACTGAACTGGTTATCCCACATCTTTCTCAGGAAGATGAATTAGCGCTGTTTCAGGAGAAACTGCAATTACTCGATACCTGTAAGCTATTTTTTATTCAGCATCAGTTAATTGCATGGATCAATATTACACCTGCAATTGTTGAGTTTTTATTAACTAATGAGAACGCTGTTTCAATCCTCGAGCGTTATCCGTTTCTTGAGTTTACTGTTAATGAGAACTATCCAGGTTTAAATAACGGGAAAGACGATCCCTGTCTGGCAAGAATGGCGATCCATTTCCCCTTAGTACTGGCTAACTTTGGTGCAGGGGCATCTTCCCTTAAACCGGTTTATGATGGTCTGTTCAAACGGGTGATTCTGGATAAAAACTTTATCCAGCAGCGCGCGTCGGCACTCTCGTTTGAGCCTTTTATGCGCGCTATTCTCTGGCAGATCGCGCCGCATTGTCAGTCGGTCATGGTCTCGGGAATTGACGATCACGGCATCTTACAACGCGTGCTGCCCTTCAATTTTGGTGCAATGCAGGGAAGCCTGTGGCCTGCCGTCCCGGCAGAGCGGGTCACGACTCTCGTTCAGCAATAACCCCTTTCTTCGCCCGTGTTTACGTCCAGGGAAACCCTCTACACTTAAAGCAGGAGGACTTATGACCCTGTCTTTTACTGCTCACTGGCACGATGAATTACCCGGCTTTTACACCGCGCTTAAGCCAACGCCATTACAGAACGCGCGTCTTATCTGGCATAACGATGCATTAGCGGATTCGCTTGGCATCCCTTCGACGCTTTTTCAGCCAGAAAAAGGCGCCGGCGTCTGGGGCGGCGAAACGCTGCTCCCGGGCATGAAGCCGCTGGCTCAGGTCTACAGCGGACATCAGTTTGGCGTCTGGGCGGGACAGCTCGGCGATGGCCGCGGCATCCTGCTGGGTGAACAGCTTCTGCCGAATGGCGAAACGCTCGACTGGCACCTGAAAGGGGCAGGGCTAACCCCGTACTCACGCATGGGGGATGGCCGCGCGGTGCTGCGTTCAACCATCCGTGAAGGTCTGGCTTCCGAGGCGATGCATGCCCTGGGGATCCCCACCTCACGCGCGCTGTCCATTGTCACCAGCGACACGCCGGTGGCCCGGGAAACGATGGAGCAGGGGGCGATGCTGATCCGCGTGGCGGAAAGCCATCTGCGTTTCGGTCATTTTGAACACTTCTACTATCGCCGCGAGCCGGATAAGGTCCGCCAGCTTGCCGATTACGCCCTTCGCCGTCACTGGCCGCACCTGCAAAACGAGCCGGACCGCTATGTTCTCTGGTTCCGTGATATTGTCGCGCGCACTGCCGCAATGATTGCCCGCTGGCAGGCCGTCGGCTTTGCCCACGGGGTGATGAATACCGACAACATGTCCCTGTTAGGGCTGACGTTTGACTACGGTCCGTACGGCTTCCTTGATGACTATCAGCCGGGTTACATCTGTAACCATTCGGACTATCAGGGGCGTTACCGTTTCGACAACCAGCCTGCGGTGGGGCTGTGGAACCTTCAGCGGCTTGCGCAAAGCCTGTCGCCGTTTATCGACGTCGATGCCCTGAACGATGCGCTGGACAGCTATCAGGAGATCCTGCTGCGGGAATATGGTGTGTTAATGCGCAACAAGCTGGGGCTGATGACGCAGGAAAAAGGCGATAACGCGCTGTTGAATGGGCTGTTTGCCATCATGGTGCGTGAAGGCAGCGACTATACCCGAACCTTCCGTATGCTGAGCCAGACCGCGCAGCAGAGCGCCGCGTCACCGCTGCGCGACGAGTTCATCGATCGTCAGGCGTTTGATGACTGGTTTGCCGTTTACCGGACGCGTTTACAGCAGGAACAGATTGATGACGATACCCGCCAGACGCGGATGAAGGCGGTTAACCCGGCGATGGTGTTGCGCAACTGGCTGGCGCAGCGGGCCATTGAGCAGGCAGAGCAGGGGGATTATACCGAGCTGCATCGGCTGCATATCGCCCTGCGCACGCCGTTTGCCGACCGGGAGGATGACTATGTCAGCCGCCCGCCGGACTGGGGCAAGCGGCTGGAAGTGAGCTGCTCAAGCTAAGGGGCGAGAAAAACCTGCGGTGCGGCGTGCGCCGGATGTCTGCCGACGTGCACCTGCGCACCGTACCAGTGTGCCAGCGCGTCGGCCTGCAAAACCGTCTCCGGTATGCCCTGAGAAACAATCCTGCCGTTGTGTAACAGCAGGATCCGGTCCGACCATAATGCGGCAAGATTGAGATCGTGCAGCACCACGCAGGCGTGAAGATGGCCCTGACGGGTCAGCGATTTCAACAGGCGCAGCAGATGCTGCTGGTGGTAGAGATCCAGCGCGGAAGTGGGTTCGTCGAGAAATAGCCAGCCGCGCGGCGTTCCGTCACGCCACAGCTGCGCCAGCGCGCGGGCGAGCTGGACGCGCTGCTGCTCGCCGCCGGAGAGGGCATGATAACGCCTGCCGGCCAGCGGCAGGCAACCGGTCAGCTGCAACACCTCACGCACAATCGACGGTTCCGGGTGACGCGTCCAGGGCGCACGCCCCATGCCAACAATCTCCTCCACCTGCCAGTCAAATCCAGGCTGAGACTGCTGGCGCATCACCGCCCGATAGCGGGACAGCGTCTGCGGATGCCATTCATCCAGCGCTTTTCCCGCCAGCGAACAGCCGCCGCTGTCGGGTTTCAGGTAGCCGGTCAGCAGCCGCAGCAGCGTGGATTTCCCCGCGCCGTTGGGGCCGATCAATGTAACCAGCTCTCCCTGCGACAGTGACAGCGAAACGTTATCTGTCAGCGTGCGGCCAGATCGGGTAAAAGTAAGATTTTCAGCCGTATAACGTTCAGCCATGCTGTTCTCCACGACGAAAAATGAGCCATAAGAACCAGGGAGCACCAAGGATACTGGTGAGCAGGCCGACCGGCATTTCTGCCGGAGCGACCAGGGTGCGCGCGACCGTATCCGCCACCAGCAGCAGTAATGCGCCCGCGAGTACCGTGCCGGGGAGGGTTGCCCGGTGATCGGCGCCCAGCCACATGCGCATCAGGTGCGGCACCACGAGTCCGACAAAGCCAATCACGCCGCTGACGGCGACAGCCGCCGCGACCAGCAGGGCGCTGCATAACAGTAATATTCGCTGTACAAGGGCAACGTCCACGCCAAGGTAATGCGCTTCCTCCTCACCCAGTTGCAGTAAATTTAATGCGCTGGCACAACGCCAGATCGCCAGAACGGCAGGCACCATCAGCGAGGTCACGGCGAGCAGCGTTGACCACTGTGCCTGACCAAGACTTCCCATTCCCCAGAGTGAAAGCTGACGCAGCTGGGCGTCATTGCTGACCCACGAAAGCACACCCACTGCCGCACCGCACAGGGCATTGATGGCGATACCCACCAGCAACAGACGTGACAGAGAGGGGTCACGCTGCTTGCTGAGCAGGAAGATCACGCCAGTGGCTGCCAGCGCCCCAAGAAATGCCGCCAGCATAGGGGCGTAAAGCATCACCAGCGCGGGCAGCGAGAGCGGGAGCACCACCCACAGGGCGACGGCCAGCGCCGCACCGCTGCTGATCCCGAGCAGGCCCGGGTCGGCCAGTGGATTGCGGAACAGCCCCTGCATGACGCAGCCGGCGAGCGCCAGCGATCCGCCAATCACCAGCGCCAGCAGTACGCGGGGCAGACGGATGGTAAGCCAGATCTGGCGTAGCGTCTCATCGCTGCCGCTCCACAGCACGTTCACCGGCAGGCGTAACGCCCCAAAACCGGTGGCCATGAACGTCATGACGGTAAGCAACCCCGCCAGAAGCCATAACGATAACGTGATGCGCCGGGACATCAGGGCAGTTGCTCCGCTCTGGCACGCAGCTGTTGTATGGCTTTCGGCGTGCGGACGCTGAAGCCCAGCAGGGCCATATCATCAATAGCCAGCATCTGCTTGCTTCGTCCCGCTGGCGTTTGCGCCAGGCCGGGCAGTTTCCACAGATTTTCTTCGCCGCCCAGCGCGTTAAGACCGTCCTGCGAAATCACCACCAGATCCGGCTGGCTGGCCATCACCCCCTCCTGGGAAAGCGGCTGATAGCGGGTAAAGCCCTGCATGGCGTTCTGCAACCCGGCGGCGCGTATTGCCGCATCCGCGCCGGTCTGTTGCCCGGCCGCCATTGCGGTCATTCCGCCGTGGCTGAGGATAAACAGCACCCGCTTGTTGAGCGGTGTTGAGGGCAGTGCCGCCAGCGCCTGACGCAGCGAGTTGCGCAGGGTTTCCCCTTGCGCCTCATGATGCGTCGCCTGAGCTATCACCCGTACTTTTTCGTCAATCGCGCGCAGGTCAGGCGTGCCGGGAACGGTAACCACCCGGACGTGGCTCTGTTCAACCTGTTTCAGCGCCAGAGAGGGCTGCGCCTGGTCGCTTGCCAGCACCAGCGTCGGGCGTACGGACAAAATCCCCTCCGCATTCAGCTGGCGAAGATACCCCACGTCAGGCAGCGCGTTTGTCGCCTGCGGCCACTGGCTGGTACTGTCGCGCGCAACCAGAGAAGACTCCGCGCCGAGGGCGTAGACGATCTCCGTCACGTCGCCGCCGAGGGCGACAATTCTCTCCGGCGCGGCGACGGCGACCAGCGGCAGGGCGCAGAGCAGGGCGAACCAGTTTTTCATGCGGCCAGCCCTTCTGGCGTCAGGGCGTCAATCTGGCGGCGCCACTGGCTCTGCTCAGGCTCGCCTTCGGTACGCTGCCCGTAGAGCTGGGCGATCTGAGTGCCGTCCGCAGCAAACAGCTCCAGGCTGGTAACGTGTCCGTCCGCCGTAGGCTTGCGCGTTACCCACGTCTCGGCGATAGTCTCCTCCAGCAGATGCAGGGTAAAGGTTGGGTTGAAGATGTTCAGCCAGCCCTTCATGGGCGTCAGTTTTTCCACCACACCGGTGAAGATCTGCACGCAGCCGCGGTTGCCGACGAAGATCATGATTTCGTTTCCGTCCTGTCGCGCCGTCTCCAGCAGCTGTGCCAGCGCGCTGTTATCCACTTTACAGGCCAGATCGTCACTCACCAGACGAAACGCCTGCTGGCGGCTCAGGTTATGGCGCTTCAGTAAGCTAAAGAACTGATGCACATCGGTCATGGCGCGCCACTCTTTCTCCACCGAGCCTGCATCAGCACCGTCGGAATGCGCAGGGGCATCGACAGCCTTCAGTGCCAGAGTGGGGTTATCGGCAATGATAAAACGGGTCAGCACGTCGCCCCAGGCGGCAACGTCGGTGTGATCCGTGGTGTAGACCTTCAGTAAAGCGTCGCCCTGATGATCGAAGAACTGAATGCTCTGACGTTCGCCGCGGGAGGTCGTTTCACTTATGTGAAACGCGCTCGCCCACTGGTTGAGGAACAAACGCAGATCCAGCGCGCGCGGATTCAGCACCAGCCCGGCGTGGCCGCCGAGGTGCTGGTTAGTAAACGCCCCGACCAGCTCGTGAACGGCATATTCGTTACGGCAGATGCATTTGGTTTCCCCCACCGACTCCAGCGCTGCCAGAATCTCACGGATTTCACCGCGCAGCCGCCAGGCGTCGTGTCCAACGCGCGCAAATGCCAGCTCTGCTTCGCTGATGTGCATTAATCCGGCGATATCACGGGCGTACTTACCCGGATGTTCTTCTTTAAGCTCAAGCCAGCGTGTGTAGTGACCCATAATCTTATCCTTCTGAATCGTTGCCCCGAAGGGAATTACCATTGATAACTGACGAAGATCTTGCCGTTGCGGCCATCCTGCGGGATGCCTTGTGGTGACCAGTAGGCTTTGTCGAAGGCGTTCCCCAGCACGAGGGTGGTGGTGATGCCTTTGAACTGCTGCTGACCTTTATAGCTGACGTAGAAATCATTCACTGCGTAGCCAGGCTGCTCGCTGTAGCTGCTGCTGATGTGCGTTGAACGTTCGACGAAGGTGCCGATCCAGCCCACGGAGAAGCCGCTTTGCGCCACGGGGATATCCAGCTTGCTGGTGACGGTGTCCGGGTTGATGCTGGAGATGTATTCGCCCGTGTCGGTATCTTTCCCGCGTGTGCGGTTGTAGGCCACGTCCAGGTTGAACAGACTGGTCGCGTAGGTCGCCATCATGTCCCAGCCCCAGATTTTGGCATTTGGTACGTTATAGGACATGGTGGTGGCCGCCGCAAAATCGACGGTAGTGGAGATGTAATCTTTCGCTTTGGTGTCGAAGTAGCTGGCTTTGAACTCCAGCGCGTCGTTGGCGAGCAGCAGATCGTCAAAACGTAGCCCAAAACCGAACTCCTGGGTTTCGTTAGTTTCCGGACGCAGGTTCGGGTTCGGCACCCAGTAGTTGGTGTAGAAGCTGCCGATAGAGAAGTGCTTCGAGTCGTTATACATCTCGCCCATCGTTGGCGCACGGAAGGCCTGGGCGTAAGAGCCGAACAGCATCAGCCAGTCGGCTGGACTCACGGTTAACCCGGCGCGTGATGACCACTTATCCGCATCCACGTCGTCGTAACCGTCGCTGCTGCCGCGGTAGTTGTCGTAACGCGTCCCGCCGAGAAGCGTTACCGGCAGGTCGCGCAGGGTGATCTCATCCTGCAACCAGCCGGAGCTGAAGTCGATTTTCGCGTCCGGGAAGCCGGTGGTCGCGCCGCCAGGGTGTTGCTCCTGACGATAGTATTCCCCGCCGTAGGTCAGCAGGTGCGAGGCGAAGGAGTCGCTGAACAGGCGGGTGCGGTTTTCCACTTTGCCGCCTTTGGTAGTCTGCTTACGGAACTCGCCGCTGGCGTCGATGTTCTGGGCGTTGATCCGCGCTTCGGACCAGTAAATTTTCGCATCGGCGTTCAGCCAGTCGTTTCCGGCTGGCGCAATGCGGTAGCCAAGCTGGGCATCGCGCTGAATGGTGGAACGATCGGTCATCGGGTTACTGCTGCTGGCATCCGTGGTCTGCGGATTTTTCGGCTCCTGCGCGTCGTTGTTGTAGTAGCGCAGGGAGCCGCTCAGCGTCTGCGCCGGATCGATTTTCCAGCTGCCTTTCGCCAGCATATTGTTGATGGATTCGTCGTTTGGCGCCCTCGCGCCGTCACTCTGACGAATGTCGCCGCGATCGCGGCTGGACCAGGAGACCAGACCGTCCAGGGTATCGGTGCGGCCATAGGCGCTGGCACCCATCCCGATGCTATGATCGCCCGTTGCACCGGTAGCAAATACGCGATAGCCGCTGTTTTTACCTGCATCCAGCAGATCGCTGGCGTCGACGGTGTCATACGAAATTACGCCGCCCAGCGCGCCGCTGCCGTACAGCAAGGCGGAAGGACCACGTACTACTTCAATACGTTTGATCAGCGCCGGATCGAGGAACGTGCTGTTCAGGTGTCCGGTATCAGTGCCCTGGCGCACGCCATCCACCAGTATCAGCACGCCACGGCGGTCATAGCCCCGGAGGTTAACGTCCTGACCGTTGGTGCGCCCGGTGCCGTCCAGCGTCAGACCGGGCACCTTGCGCAGCAGGTCGGCGGCGGAGCTGGCGGTCTGGTTTTCCGGCGCGGTGGCGTCAATCACGCTCACCATCATGGGGGCTTCAAAGGCGCTGCGGGCATTGCCGGTGGCGGTGACGGTGATCTCGTCTGCGGCGGCAAACGTAACGCCCGGCAGGGTGCTGACAATCGCCAGCGCCAGAAGAGACGGACGTAAAGACGCGGATTGCAGGTGTGGCATAGCAACTCTCCATAAGAATTGAAAAGCGCTGGCTGCCTGGGGATCACCTGGGTGGCTGGCGAATGTGTTGTCTGGTTTATTTAGTCAGGATCAGTTTTCCGGCATTGGTCTGGCGCAGCAGGTAGTGCTGGCCGTCATGCTCGATAATGACCCGTCCCTCCTCACCCAACAGGCTTTTGCTGTCGATTCGGCGATCGGTGGGAGCAGGGGACGGCGCTGTGTGTGTTTTTGTTGGCGTTGCCGCGCTGTTATCGGTAGGTGACATAATGTTTATAAATAACAATCAATGTAACAATGATAATCATTATCAATAAACTGCAAATTCACGGCAAGCGTTTTTGTGAAAATTGTGTGACGGGATCAAATTTGGGGGAGAGGTGCGGTCTGATGCCCTCACCCCGACCCTCTCCCACGAGTAGAGGGAGAAGGGCACGTACCGTAGGCCGGGTAAGCGCAGCGTCACCCGGCAGGATTTTAAAAGCGTGTGTCCACGGCTGAAGCCAGCTTCTCCAGCAGCAGCTCGCTGTCTTCCCAGCTCAGGCACGGGTCGGTGATTGACTGGCCGTAGACCATTTGCTGTCCGGCGACGATCTTCTGCGTGCCTTCTTTGATAAAACTCTCCGCCATAATTCCTGCAATGGCGGTCGAGCCGCTGCGGATCTGCTGGCAAACTTCCTCGCAGACGTCCAGCTGGCGGCGGTGCTGTTTCTGACAGTTGCCGTGGCTGAAATCCACCACCAGATGCTCCGGCAGGTCAAATTCCGCCAGCGTTTCGCAGGCGGCGGCAATATCTTCTGCATGGTAATTCGGTTTTTTACCGCCACGCATAATGATATGTCCGAACGGGTTGCCGCTGGTCTGGTAGATGGTCATCTGGCCGTTTTTATCCGGGGAGAGGAACATATGGCTGGCGCGTGACGCGCGGATGGCATCTACGGCAATTCGGGTATTGCCGTCCGTTCCGTTTTTGAAGCCCACCGGACAGGAGAGCGCCGACGCCATTTCACGGTGGATCTGGCTTTCGGTGGTACGTGCGCCAATCGCGCCCCAGCTAATGAGGTCGGCAATAAACTGTCCGGTCACCATATCCAGAAATTCGGTGGCAGTTGGCACGCCCAGTTCGTTAACCTGTAACAGCAGCTTGCGCGCCAGCGTAATACCGTGATTCACCCGGTAGCTACCGTTCAGATCGGGATCGGA
Source organism: Enterobacter sp. MGH 33 (assembly GCF_000534535.1). NCBI lineage: Bacteria > Pseudomonadati > Pseudomonadota > Gammaproteobacteria > Enterobacterales > Enterobacteriaceae > Enterobacter > Enterobacter sp. MGH 33. The sequence continues at coordinate 2,233,204 of NZ_KI973212.1, forward strand.
AATCAATCCTTTCCAGCCCACGACGGTACGGGGCTTTTCAAAGTAGGTACGCATCACGATCTCCAGGCGATCCTGATACGTGCCGCGCAGCGTCTGAAGGCGTTGTGCATAATCCATTGCCGCGTCGAGGTCGTGGATGGAGCAGGGGCCAATCACCACCAGAAGACGTTTGTCTTCACCATTGAGAATTTTTTCGATGCGGCGACGGGAGGCCGTCACATGGTCCGCCACCTCGGCGGAAACGGGATGCAGCCGGGCCAGTTCAGCCGGTGTGACCAGGCTATCAATGCGCGCGGTGCGCAGTTCGTCGGTTTTATTCATGGAGTGTCTCAGAAATTTTTTGCTTCATCGGCAGACTACCGGGAAGTGATGGGCATCACCTTAAACCAATCCCTGCTGATTTCAAGTTCGGGGCACGTCGCCCCGAAGATGGCGTGATAATAACTGAAACTGGATTAATGTACTAGCATATTAGTACATGCGGCGATTCAGCCCCATGATATCGAGGATTTTGGTGGCAATTTCTTCTACTGAATAGTTGGTACTGTTCAGCCAGGGAATTTGATTTTTCCGGTACAGCGCTTCGACTTCGGAGACTTCCATTCGGCACTGGCGCATCGAGGCGTAGCGGCTGTTCTCGCGACGTTCTTCGCGGATCGCTGCCAGTCGTTCCGGGTTGATGGTCAGCCCAAACAGCTTATGCTGGAGCGGCTTGAGCGCGGCGGGCAGCACCAGGTTATCCATATCATCGGCAATAAAGGGGTAGTTGGCGGCGCGAATGCCAAACTGCATGGCCAGGTAAAGGCTGGTGGGGGTTTTACCGCAGCGCGACACGCCGAGCAAAATCACCTGCGCCTGGTCGAGATTGCGCAGGGAGATCCCGTCGTCGTGCGCCAGGGTGTAGTCAATGGCGGCAATACGTGCATCGTATTTGGTCAGGTTGCCGGGGTTCAGACCGTGGGTACGGTGGGCGATCGGCGTTGGGTCGAGCTTCAGCTCGCTTTGCAAGGGAGCAACCAGCGCCTGCACGATGTCCTGACAGAAGCCCTCGCTTTGCAAAATGATGTTGCGGATCTCAGGGATCACAATGGAATAGAACACCAGCGGACGAACGCCGGTCTGCTGGTAAATGGCGTCGATCTGGTCCTTGACCGCTTTGGCCCGGCTCTCATTTTCCACGAACGGCAACGTGATGCTATTTATCGATACCGGAAACTGCGACATCACCGCGTGTCCCAGCACCTCGGCGGTAATCGCCGTCCCATCAGAAATATAAAAAACGTGGCGATCGACAGCATTATCCATTTTATCCACCCTGAATAGCGTACGTAATTGCCTGAAAGCATAAATTAAAAAAGTTAATTTCACAGCAAAGAACTTATCTGAATTCAAAATGAAATGGTGTTTTTGATTTTCCTGAAAAGTGGATTTCATTTTTCGAATAGCGGCTTTATTTCTATGGTTTTTGCCGGAATCTATAGGAATCATCGGGTTAGCGAGTGCCGGGAAACTGTCCGAAAAGTTGAAAATTTAAATTGCTTACACGATTCACCGTTTTTTTAGCGGAAATAAATATGCCAGTATAAATACGTAGTCAGGTGTTTCTTACTCCGATCAAATATCACAAAAGGATTGTTTCGATGTCCAACAATGGCTCGTCACCGCTGGTGCTTTGGTATAACCAACTCGGCATGAATGATGTAGACAGAGTTGGGGGCAAAAATGCCTCCCTGGGTGAAATGATTACAAATCTGTCCGGTATGGGTGTTTCCGTACCTAACGGGTTTGCCACAACCGCCGATGCGTTTAACCTGTTTTTAGACCAGAGCGGTGTAAACCAGCGCATTTACGACCTGCTGGATAAAACGGATATTGATGATGTCACCGAGCTTGCCAAAGCCGGCGCGCAAATCCGCCAGTGGATTATCGACACACCTTTCCAGCCGGAACTGGAAAAAGCCATTCACGACGCCTACAACCAGCTCTCCGCTGACGATGCGCAGGCCTCCTTTGCCGTGCGTTCTTCTGCAACCGCAGAAGATATGCCCGATGCCTCGTTCGCCGGACAGCAGGAAACCTTCCTGAACGTTCAGGGTTACGATGCGGTGCTGGTGGCGGTGAAGCACGTCTTCGCCTCCCTCTTCAACGACCGCGCCATCTCCTATCGCGTCCATCAGGGCTATGACCACCGCGGCGTCGCGCTCTCCGCAGGCGTACAGCGCATGGTGCGTTCCGACGTAGGCTCTTCCGGCGTGATGTTCTCTATCGACACTGAATCCGGCTTCGACCAGGTGGTGTTTATCACCTCCGCGTGGGGTCTGGGCGAGATGGTGGTGCAGGGGGCGGTAAACCCTGACGAATTCTACGTGCACAAGCCTACGCTGGCGGCTAACCGTCCGGCAGTGGTACGTCGCACCATGGGCTCGAAAAAAATCCGCATGATCTATGCTCCGACGCAAGAGCATGGCAAGCAGGTCACCATTGAAGATGTGCCGCAGGAGCAGCGGGATCGCTTCTCACTGACCGACGCCGAAGTGGAAGAGCTGGCGAAGCAGGCGGTGCAGATTGAAAAACACTATGGCCGTCCAATGGACATCGAGTGGGCGAAAGACGGACACACCGGCAAGCTGTTTATCGTTCAGGCGCGTCCGGAAACCGTCCGTTCACGCGGTCAGGTCATGGAGCGCTACACCCTGCACGCGCAGGGCAAAATTGTCGCGGAAGGCCGCGCAATTGGTCACCGCATCGGTGCCGGTCCGGTGAAAGTGATCCACGACATCAGCGAAATGAACCGCATCCAGCCGGGCGACGTGCTGGTAACCGACATGACCGACCCGGACTGGGAACCGATCATGAAAAAAGCGGCTGCCATCGTCACCAACCGCGGCGGCCGTACCTGTCACGCGGCTATTATCGCCCGTGAGCTGGGGATCCCGGCGGTAGTCGGCTGCGGTGACGCGACCGAACGCATGAAGGATGACCAGAAGGTGACGGTCTCCTGCGCTGAAGGCGATACCGGTTACGTGTATGCCGATATCCTCGACTTCAGCGTGAAAAGCTCCAGCGTGGATACCATGCCGGACCTGCCGCTGAAGATCATGATGAACGTCGGCAACCCGGACCGCGCGTTTGACTTCGCCTGTCTGCCGAACGAAGGCGTGGGCCTGGCGCGTCTGGAATTTATTATTAACCGTATGATCGGGGTGCACCCGCGTGCGCTGCTGGAGTTCGACGACCAGGACGCAAAACTGCAAAACGAAATCCGCGAGATGATGAAGGGTTACGACTCGCCGAGAGAGTTCTATGTGGGGCGTCTGACGGAAGGGATCGCCACGCTCGGCGCGGCCTTCTACCCGAAACGCGTGATCGTGCGTCTGTCGGACTTTAAGTCCAACGAATACGCCAACCTGGTGGGCGGCGAACGCTACGAGCCGGAAGAAGAGAACCCGATGCTGGGCTTCCGCGGCGCCGGACGCTACGTGTCGGAAAGCTTCCGCGACTGCTTCGCGCTGGAGTGCGAGGCGGTAAAACGCGTGCGCAATGACATGGGTCTGACCAACGTGGAAATCATGATCCCGTTCGTCCGTACCGTGGATCAGGCGAAAGCGGTGGTGGATGAGCTGGCGCGTCAGGGGCTGAAGCGCGGCGAGAACGGGCTGAAGATCATCATGATGTGTGAAATTCCGTCCAACGCCCTGCTGGCCGAGCAGTTCCTGGAGCACTTCGACGGCTTCTCCATTGGCTCGAATGACATGACGCAGCTGGCGCTCGGCCTGGACCGCGACTCCGGCGTCGTCTCTGAGCTGTTCGATGAGCGTAACGAGGCGGTGAAAGCGCTGCTCTCCATGGCCATCCGCGCGGCGAAGAAACAGGGTAAATATGTCGGGATTTGCGGCCAGGGTCCTTCTGACCATGAAGACTTTGCGGCCTGGCTGATGGATGAGGGGATTGATAGCCTCTCCCTGAACCCGGACACCGTGGTGCAGACCTGGCTGAGCCTGGCAGAGCTGAACAAGTAAAACCTGCACAACCTGAAAAAGGCGAGGATATCTGTCCTCGCCTTTTTTATTTTCCTGCGAATATGCTCACCATCACAAATAAAACAAAAAACCAAATATCATAATTTATCTGTTAATTTAGACAATTGTTAGCGGGCAGGGCGTTGCTAATACTTGAGCCTTACCGCGTACATCCGTCGGGATGATGCGCGACTGGTTGAAATACGTTTTAACCTGATAAAAAGGCAAATAACAATGACAATCTCCTCTGTATTACGTACCAAAGATAAAATAGGTTACGGCCTCGGCGATATGGCCAGCGCGCTGGTCTGGCAAACGGCAACGTTATTTCTCGCTTATTTCTATACGGACGTATTCGGTTTGCCTGCGGCCATTATGGGCACCATGTTTTTAGTGGTGCGCGTGGTCGATGCGTTTGTCGACCCGTGCATTGGCGCGCTGGTGGACCGCACTCAGACCCGCCACGGTCGTTTTCGTCCCTGGCTGCTCTGGTTTGCCATTCCGTTTGGCGTGAGCTGCCTGATTACCTTCTACGTACCCGATGCCGGGGCGACGGCGAAAATTGTCTATGCCTGCGTAACCTATGCCATCCTGAGTCTGATCTATTCCGCGATTAACGTCCCTTACTGTGCCATGCCTGGCGCGCTGACGCTCGACCCGCGCGAACGCCACTCGCTGCAATCCTGGCGCTTTGGCCTGTCGTTTATCGGCGGGTTGATTGTAACCGTCATCGCGCTGCCGCTGGTCTCATTATTAGGCCAGGGGAATGTGCAAAAAGGCTATTTCTATGCCATGAGCCTGATGGGGCTGCTGGGCATTGTTTTATTCTCCTGCTGCTTCTTTATGACCCGGGAGCGTTACTCGCCGCGCAATGACACCTCCGGCTCGATGCTGACGGATTTAAAACTGCTGGCCGCCAATAGCCAGTGGCGAATTGTTTTTCTGTTTAATATTTTACTGTTAACCGCCGTCGTGACGCGTGGCTCTGCGACCATGTATTACGTTAACTATGTTCTGTTACGTCCGGAACTGGTTTTTGCCTTTATTGTTTCAGGCATGGTGGCCTCCTTAAGCGGCGCATTATTATCTGAACGCCTGCTGGGCAAATTTGACCGGGTGCGTGCCTATCAGTGGACCATTATTTCTTTCGTTATTTTTGGCGCGCTGATTTTCTTCATTCCGCCCTCGCAGGTGTGGCTGATATTCGGTCTGAATATTGTGTTTAGTTTTATTCAGAACCTGACCACGCCGCTGCAATGGACCATGTTCTCCGATGTGGTGGACTACGAAGAACACCGTAGCGGCCGCCGCCTGGATGGGCTGGTCTTTTCTACCGCCCTGTTTGCCATCAAGTTTGGGCTGGCGCTGGGTGGGGCGGTGGTCGGTTGGGTGCTTGGCATGGTGGATTACGCTCCCGGTCAGGCAAACCAGGCGCCTCACGTTCTCGCAACCATCAATGCCCTGTTCACCCTGATCCCCTGCGCGCTGTTCCTCTGCATGGTGGCGCTCCTTGCCATCTACAAACTTAACAGCCGGCTGGTGGACAGCATCGCCCGCGAGCTGGCCAGCAAACGCGATAGTCGAAACGATGCGGGGCAGCTCAGCCCGGCAACCCAATCCGCACTACAGGAGTAAACCATGACTGCGATCTACAAGGACGCGGGACGTTCCGTACACGAGCGTGTCGCTGATTTACTGGCGCGTATGACGCCGCAAGAGAAATTTGCCCAAATGCACGCGTACTGGCTGATCCTCGATGAACACGGCAACCACCGCGAGCGCAGCGATCTGAGCGATGAATTCGCCGGCGTGAGCGAACAGGCGTCCCTCAGCGAAAGACTGAAGTTCGGCGTCGGGCAGATCACCCGCCCGCTCGGCACGCACATTGTTGATGCAAAAACCGGCGTGCGTGCCGCCAACCGCCTGCAACGCATGATGATGGAGGAGACCCGGCTCGGCATTCCGGCGCTGTTTCATGAGGAGTGTCTGGTAGGGCTGCTGTGCAAAGATGCAACGCTGTTCCCGTCGTCGCTGAACTACGGTTCTACCTGGGACCCGGCGCTGGTGCAGCGCGCGGCGGAGCAGATTCGCAAAGAGGCCCGGTCTGTCGGGTGCCAGCAGGGGCTGGCCCCGGTGCTGGATGTCTCGCGCGACGTGCGCTGGGGACGGACGGAAGAGACCTTTGGGGAAGATCCGTGGCTGGTAGGGGTGATGGCGACGGCGTACGTGAAGGGGTTGCAGGGCGATAAGCGCGATCTGCTGGCGACCCTGAAACATTACGTCGGCCACTCCTTCAGCGAAGGGGCGCGCAATCATGCGCCGGTCCATCTCGGTTTCAGCGAGCTTAACGATACCTTCCTGCTGCCGTTTGAGATGGCGGTAAAGCTGGCCAACGCCGGTTCGGTGATGCCAGCCTATCACGACATTGATAATCAGCCAGGGCACAGCGACCATTTTCTGCTCACCACCGTGCTGCGTGAACAGTGGGGCTTCGACGGCATTATCGTGGCGGATTACGGCGGCGTCAGCCTGCTGCACCAGCACCACGGGATTTCTCACGATCCAGCACAATCGGCGGCGCTGGCGTTTAACGCCGGGCTGGACGTGGAACTGCCGAAGGATGACTGCGCGCGTCATCTGGCGGAAGCGGTAGAGCGTGGGCTCATCTCAATGGCGAAAGTGGATGAGATTGTGGCGCGCGTGCTAAGTGAAAAATTCCGTCTCGGGCTGTTTGAAAAACCGTACGCCGACGAAGACGGTATCGATTTGCAGAATGAGGCGACCCGGCAGGTGGCGCGCGAGGTGGCAACAAAATCGATCACGCTGCTGGAAAATAACGGCATTTTGCCCCTCGGCGGAAAACCCCGTGTAGCGGTAGTGGGGCCGACGGCGGACGATCCACTGGCGTTACTGAGCGGCTACAGCTTCCCGGTTCACCTGATTATCAGCGATATGGTTGAAGAGACTTCGCAGGTGACCACCCCGCGCGCGGCGCTGAAACAGTACCTTGGCGCATCACAGATACGTTACGCCAAAGGGTGTCACATTATCGAAAAACGGATGGCGGGCGCACCGGTGTTCCCGGGCGACAGCGGCGGTAAGCCGATGCAGCAATCGCCGGTTTCACAACGCACGGATTTGATCCCCGACGCCGTGAGCGCGGCAAAAGAGAGTGACGTGGTGGTGGCCTGCGTGGGCGACCTCGCCGGGCTATTCCAGAGCGGCACCGTGGGGGAAGGTTCGGATACCGATTCGCTGGATCTGCCGGGCGTGCAGCAACAACTGCTGGAGGCGCTGGTGGCAACCGGTAAGCCAGTGATTGTCGTCATGACGGGTGGGCGTCCTTATAACCTTCAGGGGCTGGAAGAGAAGGTGGCCGCGCTGATGATGGCCTGGGCGCCGGGGCAGGAAGGGGGCTGGGCGATTGCCGATGTCTTAACCGGCCGCGAGGAGCCGCAGGGCAGGCTGGTAGTGAGCGTGCCGAAAAACGCCGGGGCGATGCCGTACTACTATAACCACAAGCTGAAAAGCGGCGGCACGCCGTTTGCGTTCCATTTCGGCGCACTTTACCCGTTCGGTTACGGTCTCGGCTGGACGCAGTTTCGCTGGGGCGCGGCCCGCCTGACGGAAAGCCGCGTCCCGATCGACGGAGAGGTGGCGTTAAGCGTCGATATCACCAACACCGGCGAGCGCAGCGGCAGCGAAGTGGTACAGGTGTACGTACGCGATAAGGTCGCCACGCAGGTGCGTCCGCTTCAGGAGCTGAAAGCGTTCCAGCGCGTTACGCTTTCACCGGGAGAAACCGCCACGCTGACCTTTACCCTGCCGGTGGAGATGTTTAATTTCACCCGCCGGGACGGGAAGCGGATTGTCGAGCCAGGGGAATTTGAGCTACAGGTTGGCGCGTCCTCGGCGGATATACGCGAGGTGGTGAACGTGCTGGTAACCGGGGAGACGCGGGAGCTGGCGGGGGAATGGCGTATGCTCAGCCGCTGTGACATTACACGGGCGTAAAAAGGATAAAAAAAAGCCCATCGTGGGAGATGGGCAAAGACTACACACAGCAATTCGTTGTTTCACTCAGGGGATTTCCATGCTTATAAATCAAGGTGTTGATTTATAACCGTGTCTTAATAGTAGGCATGCCAGGATTTTGAGTCGATCGGATTCGTCTCAATAGTTAAAGGCAGGTAAAGATTTCTTGAAGAGAATGACGGTTTTAGGCAGAAAAAGGCGGGTCTGACCAGTGTGCAGAGAATAAATAGTTTAGCAACGTTTAAGTATTGCTGTGGAGAGTGTAGCCGGGTAAGCGTTAGCGCCACCCGGCCTACGTTCTTACTGCGCGTTCTTATCTTCCAGTTCTTCAAGTTCGCTTAAGATGACGTCAGGGTCGGTTCCCGGCGGCGGCACTTCATGCACCCAGGCGGAGAAGAGACGCCAGGTTACCGCAAGCAGCACCGGACCGATGAACAGGCCAATCATGCCGAAGGCAATTAACCCCCCGATCACCCCGGACAGGATCAGAATTAGCGGCAGGTCAGCGCCCATGCGGATGAGGAGGGGACGGATCACGTTATCCATGGTGCCCACCACGCAACTCCAGACCAGTAGCACCGTGCCCCAGGTCGTGTCCCCCGTCCAGTAAAGCCAGATAATGCAGGGAACCAGCACCAGCAGCGGACCGAGCTGAGCCAGACAGGTCATCAGCATGACGACGGTGAAAATGGTGGCATAAGGTACGCCGGAAATTGCCAGCCCGATTCCGCCAAGTACAGCCTGCACCAGCGCTGTGACCACCACGCCGAGCGCTACCGCGCGGACGGCCTGGGCTGCCAGCAGCACGGCCGCATCGCCGCGTTTACCTGCCAGTCGGGTGGCGAAATGACGTACCCCCAGCGCAACCTGCTCGCCGCGCCAGTACAGCAGGGCGCTGAAGACCAGCATCAACGTACAGTGCATCATGAAGCGACCAATGTGCGCAGCCTGCCCCACAAACCAGGTGGTGGTTGTGCCGATGTACGGACGTACTTTGGCCATCAGCGCGCTACCGCCCATCTCCAGCAGGCTGTGCCAGCCGCTGTACAGTTTTGCGCCCACAACAGGAATACTGTTCAGCCACGCGAGATCCGGCAGCGTCATATCACCGCTGGTGACCGCGCGAATAACCGGGCCGCTACTGTCAACCAGGCTGTTAACCAGCAGTGCAATGGGAATAATAAACAGCAGGAACAACAGCAGCGTCATCACCAGCACGGCCAGGCCGCGGCGACCAAACAGCAGTTTCTGCAAACGTAAGAGTAAAGGCCAGGTTGCGACGACGACGGTCGCGGCCCAGGCAAATCCGAGCACGAAAGGACGAACAATCCACAGACACGCAATAATCATAATGGCTAAGAACAGCACCGACAGCAGTATCTGCGCGACATCCCTGGGCTGACGAAGATTGACCATAAACGAAACTTTCCTTAAATGAACACCAGCAAGGCTGATGGGAATATAAACCGCATCTCTCTAATCATTAGTGATTTCAGCGATTTTTGACAGGCGGATTTTGCCCGTAATTCTACGAAGCACATAAGAAAAAAATGTGATAAAACTTTCCAGACACAACGCAAACGATTTCACACTATTCTCATTAGGGTCGACAGCAATGATCCCACAGATTTCTCAGGCACCGGGCGTCGTTCAGCTGGTGCTTAATTTTTTGCAGGCACTGGAGCAACAGGGTTTTACAGGTGACACCGCCACCGATTATGCCGACAGGCTGACGATGGCGACCGATAACAGTATTTACCAGCTTCTTCCCGATGCCGTCGTTTTCCCGCGCTCTACCGCCGATGTGGCGCTCATCGCCCGTCTGGCGTCGCAGGAGCGTTTCAGTTCCCTGGTCTTTACCCCACGCGGCGGCGGGACAGGTACCAACGGGCAGGCGCTGAACCAGGGCATCATCATTGATATGTCCCGCTATATGAACCGCATCATTGAGATCAACCCGGAAGAGGGGTGGGTGCGAGTGGAAGCGGGGGTGATCAAAGATCAGCTGAATCAGTTTTTGAAACCTTACGGCTATTTTTTTGCGCCAGAGCTTTCCACCAGTAACCGCGCGACCATTGGCGGGATGATCAACACCGATGCCTCGGGGCAGGGCTCGCTGGTCTACGGCAAAACCTCCGATCACGTTATGGGTGTGCGGGCGGTGCTGCTGGGGGGCGATATCCTCGATACCCAACCGATGCCGATCGAGCTGGCCGAAACGCTGGCAAAAGAGAGCACCACCAGCGGACGGATTTATCGTACCGTGCTGGAGCGCTGCCGCGAAAATCGCGAACTGATCCTCAACAAATTCCCGAAGCTTAACCGCTTCCTGACGGGCTACGATCTGCGCCATGTCTTTAATGACGATCTGAGCCAGTTCGATCTTACCCGCGTACTGACCGGGTCAGAAGGGACGCTGGCCTTCATCACCGAGGCGCGTCTGGATATCACCCGGTTGCCAAAGGTGCGCCGTCTGGTGAACGTCAAATACAACTCCTTTGACTCCGCGCTGCGTAATGCACCGTTTATGGTGGAGGCGCGGGCGCTGTCGGTGGAAACCGTCGATTCAAAAGTTCTGAACCTGGCCCGGGAAGATATCGTCTGGCATTCGGTGAGCGAACTGATTACCGACGTGCCGGATAAAGAGATGCTCGGCCTGAACATCGTCGAGTTCGCCGGGGATGACGCAGAGCTGATTGAGAGCCAGGTAAGCACGCTCTGCCAGCGTCTGGACGAGCTGATTGCCCAGGGGGAAGGCGGCGTCATTGGCTGGCAGCTGTGTAATGATCTCTCCGGCATCGAGCGAATCTACGCGATGCGTAAAAAAGCGGTGGGGCTGCTCGGCAACGCGAAAGGGGCGGCGAAGCCGATTCCGTTTGCGGAAGATACCTGCGTGCCGCCGGAGCACCTTGCTGATTATATTGTGGAGTTTCGCGCGCTGCTCGACAGCCATGGTCTGAGCTATGGCATGTTCGGGCACGTGGACGCGGGTGTGCTGCACGTGCGCCCGGCGCTGGACATGTGCGACCCGCAGCAGGAGATCCTGATGAAGGAGATCTCCGACGAGGTCGTGGCCCTCACGGCCAAATACGGCGGCTTGTTATGGGGCGAGCACGGCAAAGGATTCCGCGCCGAGTACAGCCCGGCGTTTTTTGGCGAACAACTTTACGCCGAGCTGCGTAAGGTAAAAGCCGCTTTTGATCCCGATAACCGCCTTAACCCGGGAAAAATCTGCCCGCCGGAGGGCATTGATGCGCCGATGTTGCAGGTGGACGCCGTCAAGCGCGGTACCTATGACCGACAAATTCCGATTGCGGTACGCGCTTCCTGGCGCGGCGCGATGGAGTGCAACGGCAACGGGCTGTGCTTCAACTTCGATGTGAAAAGCCCGATGTGTCCGTCGATGAAAATCACCAGCAACCGCATTCATTCCCCGAAAGGGCGTGCCACGCTGGTGCGCGAATGGCTGCGCCTGCTGGCCGACCGCGGCGTTGACCCGCTCAAGCTGGAACAGGAGCTGCCGGAAAAACGCGCCAGCCTGCGCGGGCTTATCGAACGCACCCGCAACAGCTGGCATGCGAACAAAGGCGAATACGATTTCTCGCATGAGGTGAAAGAGGCAATGTCCGGCTGCCTGGCGTGCAAGGCGTGTTCAACCCAGTGCCCAATTAAAATTGACGTACCGGAATTCCGTTCCCGCTTCCTCCAGCTGTACCACACGCGTTATCTGCGCCCGATGCGCGATCATCTGGTGGCGACGGTGGAGAGTTACGCGCCGCTGATGGCCCGTGCGCCAAAAACCTTTAACTTCTTTATCAACCAGCCGCTGGTGCGCAAACTGTCAGAAAAACATATCGGCATGGTGGACCTGCCGCTGCTGTCGGTGCCATCGCTCCAGCGTCGGCTGGTGGGGCACCGCTCGGCGAACATGACCCTGGAACAACTGGAAGCATTAAGCCCTGAGCAGAAAGCGAAGGTGGTGCTGGTAGTGCAGGATCCGTTTACCAGCTATTACGATGCCCAGGTGGTGGCCGATTTTGTCCGACTGGCCGAGAAAATCGGCTACCAGCCGGTGGTGCTGCCGTTCTCGCCGAACGGCAAGGCGCAGCACATAAAAGGTTTCCTCACCCGCTTTGCGAAAACCGCGCAGAAAACTTCAGATTTCCTGAATCGCGTGGCGCAGCTCGGCATGCCGATGGTGGGCGTCGATCCTGCGCTGGTGCTCTGTTACCGGGATGAATATAAGCAGACGCTCGGCGATAAGCGCGGTGATTTTCAGGTCTTACTGGTGCACGAGTGGCTGCCTGCGGTGCTGACGCAAACGCCCACTCAGGAGGTGAGTGGAGAAGCCTGGTATCTGTTTGGGCACTGCACCGAAGTGACGGCGCTGCCGACGGCGCCTGCCCAGTGGGCTTCTATCTTTGCCCGGTTTGGCGCGAAGCTGGAAAGCGTTAACGTGGGCTGCTGCGGCATGGCCGGAACCTACGGCCATGAAGTCAAAAACCACGCTAATTCGCTCGGCATTTACGAGCTGTCATGGCATCAGGCGATGCAGCGCCTGCCACGCAACCGCTGTCTGGCGACGGGCTACTCCTGCCGCAGCCAGGTGAAACGGGTGGAAGGTAACGGCGTCCGCCATCCATTGCAGGCTTTACTGGAGATTATCGGATGATCTGGAAACGTGCGTTCACCCTTGAGGCCTTAAATGCCATGGGCGCGGAGAACATGGTTGGTTTGCTGGACATCCAGTTCACGCGCATTGGCGACAACGAACTGGAAGCGACGATGCCGGTAGACAGCCGTACTCATCAACCGTTTGGCCTGTTGCACGGCGGCGCGTCCGTCGTGCTGGCCGAAACGCTGGGGTCGGTGGCGGGCTACCTGTGTACGGAAGGAGAGCAGAAGGTGGTGGGTCTGGAGGTCAATGCCAACCACATCCGCTCCGTTCGCAGCGGGCGCGTGCGCGGCGTCTGCCGGGCGCTGCATGCCGGAAGCCGTCATCAGGTGTGGCAGATTGATCTTCTGGACGAGCAGGATCGCCTGTGTTGTTCATCCAGGCTGACGACGGCCGTTGTGTAAAGTTTCCGGATGTCTTGTTTTTGGTCAAAAATTAGCCGCCTGATTGTGATATACTGGTCACGTTTTGAACATAAGCGAGGACATCATGGATACTGAAATAACCCCAACACAGCTGGCAATTGAATATTTACGTCGCGATAAAAGCAATCTGTCTCCCGCCCAGTACCTGAAAAAGCTGAAACAGCTTGAGCTGGAATTTACGGATTTGCTGGCGCTCTCTTCAAACGAACTGAAAGAAGAGATCTACTTTGCCTGGCGGTTGGGCGTTCACGTCCATTAAGCAGTGAAGAAAAGGCCGCAAGCGCGGCCTTTTTTGTGTCTGACATTCAGTATCTGGCAGGCAGTTTGTTAATTTTAATCAGCCGGCCTTCTTCCATTTCGATGAACCCACCCGTTTTCAGATCAGCCAGGATCCGCATTACGCCACTGCGGGAAAGATGGGTTTTATTCCTGATATACCTTTCCGCCGTCACGCTGCGTCGGTAGCTGTCATCTTCCTGCATCAGCAGCACGAGCTGCTGGCGAATCATCTCGTACGCGGTTGGCGCGCCTTTCGGCATGACGTTGTGATAGAGGCGGTTATAGACAAACATCAGATGATTAGAAAGCAGCCCCCACAGCGCCTTCTCTTTGATAATTTCAGCCACCCGATCGGTCGTGAGCACACCAATCAGGCAAGGCGTTACCGTTCGGAGGTAGTCATTAAAATAAATGTCCGTCAGGTTAGCGAGGCCAAACAGGGCGGGACTGCGCGCCGTTGAAAGCATCATGTCGTCGCTTCTTCTGTATATGGCGACCGTGCCATCAAGAATTAAATAACACATGCTCTGCCCGTCAACCTGGAGATCAAGTTGCTCGCCGGGATCGGTTTTATGCGTGGCGCAGTGCGGCTGTAAATGAGAAATCAGTTCCTGAGCATAGGGAGAGCCGCGATGCGATGGTTTGTCAGAAGACATAGCGTTAACCTGGAAAGAGACTGTACTCTCTATAGTGTCGCTCTTCTTTTCCACCTTCTCCAGAGATAAATACAGCCTCAGTACTTACGGGGTAAGTGATGGATCTCAACTAGTACGCCACGCTCCATGGTGATGTATTTCCCCGTCCGCAACTCCGCGAGGATCCGCATAATGCCGCTGCGTGAAAGATAGGTGCGGCTTTTGATATAGGCCGCGGCGGTAATGTTTTGTCTTATGGCTTCCGGCTCCTGCATCAACTCAACCAGTTGAAAGCGGATAATGTCATAAGCCGACATTTGCGATATCTGGGCACAATGTTCGTAGACGCGCGATGCGGTGTAGATCAGCAGGTTTGAGAAGTGCTCCCATAAATTCTGTTGTGCGACAACATGATTGAAACACGCCAGCGAAACGCTGGCCACCTCTGAGGTTTCCAGCGCTCTGACGTACAGGTGTTCAGACGATAACTGGCTGCTCACGCCGAGTATAAATGGCGCGGATTCAGAATTTAAGACGATACCGTCCCCGCGACGGTGCAACGCCACGCTGCCATGCAACAGTAAAAAGCATTGACGGGTATCGCCGGAGCAATAATGGATAATTTCTCCTCTGGCAATAATGCTTCTCTCCGCATGCGGCAAAACATTATCGATTATTTTTTCAATGTGCTTAAAAGGCTTAGCGCCGAGCACTGTTGACTTATCAATATCTGACTCAGGCGCGAAACGGGTATTCATGTGAAACCTCACTGACTGATGCGATCATTTTTTGATCGGCATAAAGAATTATCTTAAAAACCAGCAGATCAGGGAATGTTTGCGGCGAGTCTAATTATAGACTCGCTTTTTTTTGAGTCTTAATTAATTGAAATTGAAACCTTTTTTATTCAGGTCTAAAAGTAGACTTTGGCCATTATTCTTAAGGTGTTTCCGAGTGAATATGTTTTGTAATTGTTAAAAGAGGGTCTACAGCTAGACCTCAAAATTGATTGTATGCGGAAAAAGAGTTGTATAAATTTTGACTCGTCGGAAGGTCTTTTGTTTCTGCAACTGAATGTCGGTAATTAATAAAGTAATACGGGATATAAAATTATGAATACAAAATTGATGATGGCAATGTTAGCGGCAGGTTCTGTACTCACCATGACCAATGCATTCGCAGCGGCCGGTACCGTTAATTTTAACGGGAATATTCTGGATTCTGCCTGCGACGTTGATGTGGCATCCCAGAATCAGGTGGTGGTATTAGGCGATTATTATAAAACGGAATTCCCGACAACCGGGGCGAGAACGGCTGCGACGCAATTCAATATTATTTTGAAAAACTGTCCGGTAACGGTCACCAATGCAAAAGTCCGTTTTGACGGCACGCCGGATTTAACCAACGCTAGCCTGCTGGCGATTGATACGTCCGTGGCGGGGGCGGCCACCGGGGTGGCGATTAACCTGATGACGGCAGATAAAGCCGATCTGCCGCTGCACGGCAGCAACAGCTATATTTACCCGCTCAGCGGTACGGCTGATAATACGCTGAACTTCTACGCGCAGTATATCTCCACCGCGGCATCCGTGACCGCGGGCCCGGCTAACTCGGTCGCAAACTTCTCAGTGGTGTACAACTAAGTCAATGGCAGTAATTGGCGGGGGGCCGCCCGGCCCCTTGTTTTATGAGGTAAAAAAAAATGCGTTTTATCACGACAACGGGCCTGGCTATGGCGCTGTTACCGCTGACGTTAACATCCGTCAGTGCAGGAGTAATTATTGGCGGCACCCGTATTATTTTTGATGGGACTAAAAAAGAGGCGTCAATAGGTATTACTAATCCTGATAACGTTCCTTATTTAATCCAGTCGTGGATAGATGTTCAGGATGAACAATCGGGTAAAGCGCCTTTTATTATTACGCCACCACTGTATCGGCTGGACGGCGGGCAAAAAAACCTTGAGCGTATTGTCATGACCGGCTCACTGCCTCAGGGGCAGGAGAGTTTATTCTGGCTGAACATTAAAGCTATTCCTTCAGCCTCAAAGCAGATGAACTCGCTGCAAATTGCCGTCAAAACGCGCATCAAATTAATTTATCGACCAGAGACTCTTCGTGCGTCTACCCCCGAGGAGCAAGCCAATAAATTAACCTGGCGTCGTGCGGGAAATACCCTTCAGGTTAATAACCCTACGCCGTACGTTATCAATTTCAATGAAATTACGTTGGGTAATAAGAAACTTGACGATGTCACGTACGTGATGCCTTCAGGCACAGCCCGTTTTCCGTTACCGAACGGAACCAGTGGCAATACGCTGACGTTTAAAGTCATTAACGATTATGGCAGCCCTGGCGAATTACACCGGGCAAGTTTGTGATCCTTACGCGTTAATCAGGTGTTCGTCATGACAATGGCATTGAATACAATGCAGCCTGCGCGCCTGGCAATATTTATTGCCCTCGCGCTTGCTGGTGTCTCTCCCACACTGTATGCCAGTGAGACGTTTAATACGGAACTGGTAGAGCTGGATAATCCCGGAATGGGAAAAGCGGATTTATCTGCCTTTGAATCCGGCTCGCAGGCGCCCGGGACATACCACGTTGATATTATTCTTGACGATCGGCTGCTGGAAACGCGGGATATTCGTTTTATGGCAGTGAAGGATGCTAACGGCAGTGAAACGTTGCAGCCGTGCCTGAGTATCGGGCAGTTAAAAGCGTGGGGCGTGAAAACGGCGCTTTTCCCGCAGCTCGCCGCCGGGGAAAGTGAATGCGCCGATCTCAGGGCGATTCCACAGGCCAGCGCGGATTTTCAGTTTGGCGCCCAGCGTCTGGCGATTAGCATTCCACAGGCGGCTATAGACCTGCCAGCGAGAGGTTACGTTCCGCCGGATATGTGGGATGAAGGCATTACCGCGGCCATGCTCAACTACAGCCTGAGCGGGGCAAACAGCCGGGCAAGAAGCGGGGCAGGCACCCGCAGCGACAGCCAGTATGCAAACCTGCGGCCGGGGATCAACGTCGGTCCCTGGCGGTTACGCAACTACACCACCTGGTCCCGCGATGCGTCCGGCCAGGATAAGTGGGACAACGTCTATACCTTGATGCAGCGCGCGATTATTCCCCTGCAAGCCCAGCTTACGCTCGGAGACAGTTCCGCGCCTGCCGATGTCTTTGACAGCATGCCGTTTCGCGGCGTCCAGCTGGCGTCCGACGACGATATGCTGCCGGATTCCCTGAAAGGCTATGCGCCGGTGGTGCGCGGTATTGCGCGGACTAACGCGCAGGTCGTGGTGCGTCAGAATGGCTATCAAATCTACCAAAGCTATGTGGCGCCGGGCGCGTTTGAGATCGCGGATATGTATCCCACCGGCGGCGCGGGAGACCTTGATGTCACGATCGTCGAAGCTGATGGTAGTGAGCAACATTTCACCCTGCCGTACGCTTCGCTGCCGGTCCTGCAACGGGAGGGGCGCCTGAAATATGCCCTTACCGCCGGGCAGTATCGCTCGTATAACCGTAGCGTGGAGAAAACCCCCTTCGGGCAATTGACCGGAATTTACGGCCTCCCTCACGGTATTACGCTCTATGGCGGCGTCCAGGGGGCAGATAAGTACCAGTCGGCGGCTCTGGGGGTGGGCATGAATATGGGCGATCTCGGGGCGATATCCGCAGACGTCACTCAGGGCTGGTCAACGCCGGAGCATGCCGCGAAAACAAACGGTCAGTCGTGGCGGGCCCGATACAGCAAGAATTTTATCAATACCGGGACCAACTTTTCGATTGCCGGGTATCGCTACTCGACCCGCGGCTATTACGGGATGCAGGACGTCCTCGATTCGTACGGCGACAGCCGCGCGCTTCAGGACAGGCGACGTAACCGTGCCGAGGTGACGATGAGCCAGACGCTGGGGGACAACCTGGGCGCGCTTACCCTCAGTGCGGCGCGGGAAGATTACTGGAATGACGGTAAGTCGATGGCTTCGTGGAGCGTCGGCTATAGCAACTACTGGCATAACATCAGCTATGGCCTGACATGGACTTACAGCAAAAATGTCCGCTCAGCGTCAGAAACCCGCGACAGCCAAAAAAACGCTAACCACGACCAGCTTCTGGCGTTCAACGTCAGCATTCCGCTGGATAAATTTTTGCCGCAGACATGGGCTAACTATGGCATGAACGCCAGCGGGAATAACGGGACGACGCATAACGTCGGCCTGAACGGGGTAGCGCTCGAGAACCGTGCCCTGAGCTGGAACGTACAGCAGGGATACGGCACAGAGGGCGTGGGCTATACCGGCAATGTTAACGCGGACTACAAAGGCGCCTATGGCGAAGTCACGGCAGGTTATGGTTATGACAAAAACAGTGAACGCCTGAATTACGGGCTGCAAGGCGGCATTCTCGCCCATGCTGATGGCATCACGCTTTCCCAGCCGCTGGGGGAGACCAGCGTCTTAATCAAAGCCCCTGGCGCCCACGACGTGGATATCCGCAATCAGCCCGGTGTACGGACAGATTTTCGCGGATATACGGTCGTGAGCAACCTTTCTGTCTACCGGAAAAACGATCTCACCCTCGACCCGGAAACGATGCCGGACGATGTCGAGCTGGAGATCAACACTCGCACGGTGACGCCGACGCGGGGAGCGGTGGTGAGAGCCGATTATCTGCCGAAGTCAGGTCGCCGGGTGCTGATGACCTTGACCGACAACGATCGCGCCGTTCCGTTTGGGGCGGTGGTCACCCTTGTGGGTGATGACAGCGGCAGTTTTATTGTCGGCGATCGCGGTCAGGTCTATTTAACCGGGATGCGCGAGCAGGGAACGTTAGTCGCCACATGGGGAAGTCAAGCCAGCCAGCAATGCCGCGCTGATTTCACGCTGCCGAATCACTCAACGTACGGTGGGATCGCTGATATGCGCGCCACCTGCCGTCAGGAACGCTAACATGAAATGTCTTAACGCGATGTTGCTGCTCTGTTTGCTCGCGGCGGCAAATATGGCTCGGGCCGGTACCTGCACCACCATCACCCCACAGCTTTCAACCCTGTCCGTGGGGACGATCAACGTGCAGCGCGATGCGCCTGTCGGCACGGTGGTATTTTCCGGCGCGGCGTCAGCCACAGGCTCCTATCTTACCGGGTGTACGAATCCGCTGATGCTGGGATTCAGCCTGCGCTACAACGGCGCCACGTTGAGCAGCTACGGCAACCATGTTTACAACACGAACGTCAGCGGGATAGGGATACGCTTTTCTTCCAACGGCTTTTTTGAAAACCCGAGCAATACATTTTCCTACAATGCGCAGACCTCCTATGTGGACTGGTACGGCGGGAGGATTGAGCTGGTGGTGACGGGCCCGGTCTCATCGGGGGTATTAACCCCCGGGACGATCGGCGTCGTGGCGCTTCAGGGAAGCGATGGCCTCTACCGTGACGGTCTGACCACGCAGCTCACCTCCGGCACCATCAATGCGCTGGCGTGCACGGTGAATACGGCCCAGCTGACGTTTCCGATAGGGGATATTCCCGCCTCGGCGTTCGGCTCCACGGTGGGCACCACGCCGATGGGGGCACAGAACACGCAAAACCTGGGCTTAACCTGCGCCGCCGGAACCAATATTACGGTCTCGCTCAGTGGAATACAGAATCCGGACAGCGCCAATACCAGCGTGATGGCCTTAACCGGGCAGGGAAATGCCGGCACTGCGAAAGGGGTGGGGGTGCAGCTTATCTATAACGGTGCACCGCTGGTGATGAACAGCCGACTATTCTTGCGGCAGTCTGCCGGGGGGCAAGAGACGTTGCCATTAACGGCCCGGTATTACCAGACGTTAACCCGCGTGGAGTCAGGTTCAGCGAATGCCTCCGCCACCCTTAATGTGACCTACCAGTAGCAGGTAAGAAGATGAAAATAAGATGCAGGACACTGCTTTTACTTGCCTTACTCAGCGGGAAGGTATGCTCCGCTGATAGCGTCAACATCGGTGTGACGGGAAATATCGTTGCGTCGCCGTGCATATTTAATGGCGGCAGTAACAGCCTCGATGTCAACCTGGGCAATATTCAGGCAACCAATATGGCGACGCCGGGCTCAACATCGGATCCGGTGCCTTTCAGTCTGCTGTTTACCCAGTGCCCAACGGGAACGCAGAGTGTGACCGTCGCTTTCACCGGCAGCCCCGATCCCGAGGCGGGAGCGGACTATTTCATGAACAGCGGTTCGGCCACGCACGTGGCGATAGCCATGCGCGATGCCCAAACCGGCGCGCTTAAAGGAACAGGCACCAGTATGACCCAGACCATTGCCGCGGACAGAACCGCGACATTGGCTATGCTGGCCTCGGTAAAATCCATGCCGGGAGGCGCCACGCCGGGAAGCATCAGCGCGGTTGTGGTAATGACGATGCAGTACAACTAAATGCCGGTGATAAGCCTTTTTTAAAGACGTTGGTGTGAACTATGTTAAATATTCTGATTCAGGAAACGGATCTGTTTTTTCAGGCTGGGCTACAGAGCTTTTTCGACGATTTTTTTAAGCATAACTTTCATCGCTCCATCACATTTCACCTGGCGCTGACCAATGAAAACGTCAGCCAGGCCGATATTATTGTTCTTTCATTATGTCAGGGGGAAACGCTGACCTGTTTTCCGGAGTTACTGGCCCGGCAAAAAGGAATTGTGATAGGTCTCGTCGACGATGAGCTGCGTTTTTCGGCGCTGCCTTCCTGCTTTCAGGACATTATTTTTCTTCCGCGCCGGGCGTCGCTTGATCGTATTAGCGGCGTTCTGTTTATCGCGTGGTTCAGGACGCAATTACCAGGTTACACGTTGAATAAAAAGACCTGTTTCGACTGCCAGCATAAAGGGTTATCCCGGCAACAGATTCGTATTATGGTCAATTTTTACCGGGGGCTGTCGGTGGTGCAGACCGCGAACGCGTTGAAGATGAGCGAAAAAACGGTCTTTACCCATAAATATATGATGATGCAGAAATTTAATCTGCGAAGCGATTACGAGCTGATCGTACTGTTGAGAAGGCTGATGGAGAAAAAGAGCCGTCCGAACCTGCTTCGCGATTACCTGGAAAATAATTATGCACAACAGATAACGTAAAACAGCAGCGGATAGCGGGCCGGGCAGCGATAGCCGCCACCCGGCAATGCATTTAAACGTTAACCGCAGCGATCAAACGCGTCTTCATGGTCTGGTACGCGGAAGCCGCAAAATCCTCCGCCCAGCGCTGGTCCTCGATCGCCTCCAGCTGCACGGCGCAATATTTCGTTTCCGGCGTTCTGGAGATCGGGTCGAGATTATCCTGCGTCAGCTCATTACAGGCGCCAATCCACCACTGGTAGGTCATATAGATTGCTCCCGCATTGATGCGCTCGCTGATGCTGGCGCGGGTGATCACTTTACCCCGGCGTGAACGTACCCAGACCAGCTGGCCCTCGGCAATCCCCCGTTCATCCGCATCGGCCGGGTTCATTTGCACCCGGCCCGGCTCGTCGGCCAGGCTTTGCAGCGCCGCGCAGTTCCCGGTCATTGAGCGACAGGAGTAGTGACCCACTTCGCGCACCGTGCACAGTACCAGCGGGTAATCCGCATCCGGTGTCTCCGCCGGGGCGCGCCAGGGGGCGGCAAATAGCTGTCCTTTGCCAGTAGGGGTGTCGAACTGATTATCCTTGTACAGGTAGGGGGTGCCGGGATGATCGAGGGATGGGCAAGGCCACTGCACATGGCCCATCTCGCCCATTTTTTCGTAGGTCACGCCGTAGAAGAGGGGGCACAGCTCGCGCATTTCGTCCCAGATCTGCTGGTTATCCTCGTAATGCATGGGATAGCCCATCTCCGTGGCCAGCAGGCTGATGATCTCCCAGTCGCGCTTCACGTTGCCGCTGGCCTCAATGGCTTTGCCGAAACGCTGGAAGCCGCGATCGGCACAGGTGAACACGCCGGCGTGTTCTCCCCATGAGGTGGCAGGGAGCAGCACGTCAGCCACCTCTGCCGTTTTGGTCATAAAGATGTCCTGAACCACCACAAAATCGAGCGCCTCAAAGCCGCGGCGGACCAGCCCCAGATCGGCTTCTGTCTGAAGCGGATCTTCCCCCATGATGTAATACGCTTTGATCTTTCCTTCCAGCGCGAGATGCGGCACTTCGGTGATACGCGTCCCGACGCGATCGTCCATCCGGTTGACATTGATTTTCCACGCATCGGCAAATTTCAGTCTGACCGCCGGGTCAGTGACGTCCTGGTAGCCGGGGAACATATTGGGCAGAACGCCCATATCGCAGGCACCCTGAACGTTATTTTGCCCGCGAACCGGACCCACGCCGACGGCAGGGCGGCCCAGGTTGCCGGTCAGCAGCGCCAGGCTGGAGAGACCTTTCACCACATCGACCGCCTGACCAAACTGCGTGACGCCCATCCCCCACATCACCGTTGCTGAAGGCGCCGCTGCGAACATGCGCATTGCCTGACGAACATCCCGCGCGCGGATCCCCGTCAGATGTTCAACCTGCTCGGGTGCGTAATCTTTTACCGTCAGCCGGTACGCCTCAAGCCCTTCTGTAAAGCGGGCAACGTAGTTTTTGTCGTACAGTTCCTCTTCCAGCAGGACATAGCCAAAGGCATTGACCAGCGCCATGTTACTGCCATTTATTAGCTGAAGATGAAGATCGGCAATGCGTGCCGTTTCAATATGACGCGGATCGCAGACGATGATTTTAGCGCCATTTTCACGTGCTTTAAGCACACGTCGGGCGACGATGGGGTGAGAGTCGGCGCAGTTATAGCCGAATACCAGCAGGCATTTTGAGTTTTCAATATCGTTAATGGAATTGCTCATGGCGCCGTTGCCGAGGGTCTCCTGTAAACCGGCAACGGACGGACCGTGACAGACGCGGGCGCAGCAGTCGACGTTGTTAGTATTCAGCACCGCTCGGGCAAATTTTTGCATCACATAGTTGGTCTCATTGCCCGTTCCCCGTGAGGAACCCGTAGTCATAATGGACCGAGGGCCATACTGTTCTTTGGTGCTTTTAAGCCTGTGAGCGGTATAGCGAATGGCCTCTTCCCAGGTAACAGGGGTAAAGGCCTCGCCTTTGCTGTAGCGGATCATGGGCTGCGTCAGACGGGGGGTAAGCAGCCGTGTGTCGTTAAGAAAGTCCCAGCCGTAGAACCCTTTCAGGCAAAGCGTGCCCTGATTGGTTACGCCATCAGCGGCTTCGGCACGGATAATCCGGTTATTTTTAACGACGAGGTTTAGTTTGCAGCCTGCACCGCAGTAGGGGCAGACGCTGGCGATTTTTTTCATCAATAACAGACCTGTTAAGAAATGAAGCAATGTTTACTGGAAAGCCCAGTCCCTTAGCGGACTAAGCAGGATCCATGCCACATTCAGCGTTCTTGATTAACAGGGCGTTAAAGGAGAGAGGGTGTGTCATCGTCAGTCTGTTCGTCAGAATTGACGATGACACGCTATCCGTAGGGATGGGGGAGGCGTTAAAGATCGTCCATGGTGTAACCGACGACAATTTCCAGCGTCTTGCGGATCACATCCGCCTTAACGACATCGTCGGTGGATTCCAGCGCCTGGATTAGCCAGAGAATGATCGCTTTATTGGTCAAATGACCTTCGGAAGCGAGAACACAACGAACCGCAGTCGAAAAAATGGCAGACTCTTCAGCAAAGCGATCGCCTGCGTGACGGAAATACTCCGACAACGCGCTATCTAAAAAGGCCGAGTGGTATTCGGGTTGAAGCTGAATATTTTGTCTCATTTGTTCTCACCGTAGCTGTAAAGTTGTAGTCAATGTATCTTTTTAGGATCGGACGGTTTTCCATTTCCAAATAACGGCACTACATTGTCTCGGTTATTTTTGAGAGATCCCTCTCTCTGTATTCGTCCTTGTGCGGTTCTGCGACCTTTAAAAGCGAGCGTACCAGAGCTGATTTCAGCTATCACTCGCGCTAATGTCTCCCGCCGCTGGGGATCCGTTTCATATGCTTGCATGTTACGCAGACGCTGAACCAATCCCTCGGTCGTCACGGGACCGCGCTCCTTCAAAAGTGAAAGAGCGGCTTCTCCAATAAGCTGGTCGATCAGTCTGTCCGCATCACTGCTGTTCATGACATTAACGTTCGAAGAGCAGGCCAAGAAGCATGTGATAATGATGTTCCTCTTCCGGGCCATTGGCCTTTTCAAGGCGACTCAACAGTTTTGTGCAGAGCGATTTGCGATTCAGATTTCGCCCGTCGCTAAGAATTTCAACAACAACCTGACCCAATGTTTCCTGTTGGGTTGGAAGCGCGGCTTTTTCGAAATACTGCGCAATCGCTGTTGCCGAGTCTGCGAGGTGTCCGTTCTGCTGCATGTTTCGCTCCTGTAAATTTTCGTAATCAGTAACGTTACATTTAAGGTATACATAATTTTCAAATCTGTACATTTAAAATGTACAATTTTTTAAAGATTTTATTATATATTTTATAAAATCATTATTTATCAAGTGTTTATTCTTATACGATTTACTGCGGGATTCACAAGATATATTGTACAATCCGAAGCGGCGTTGCAGAGTTGTACAAGCCCGTAAATGACGCAAAAAAGCCGTGTAAATCGTTGAGATGTAAATTATTTGTTGGGCAATTAATGTGCTATAACAGAGTTCTCCCCACGTGTTTTCGTGGTCACCCCCTCAATCTTCAGGATTAGCATGCTCACAACCATCATTTACCGCAGTCATATCTGCGAGGACGTTCCAGTTAAAGCGCTGGAAGACATGGTCGCTGCTGCAAATTGTAGAAATCGCCAGTTCGATGTTACGGGGATTTTGCTGTTTAACGGCACACACTTTTTTCAGTTACTTGAAGGGCCCGCTGATAACGTTAAGGAGATCTATGAGCTCATCTGCCGTGACCCACGGCATCACAACGTGGTCGAATTATTAAGCGATCACGGGCCTTCAAGACGTTTTGGCAACGTGGGTATGGAGCTCTTTGACCTTCGTCAGTACGATACCGACGAAGTGCTGCAACAGGTTCTTGATAAAGGCACAACCCGCTATCAGCTGACCTATAACGATCGCGCCCTGCAATTTTTCCGCACCTTCGTTGAGTCTACTGAAAAAGCCAACTACTTTGAGCTGCCTCCGGCTGACGCCTGGGAATTTGTCACCGAAAACACGCCGTTATCCACCCAGCCGACGGTAGTGGCAAAGGGCGCGGACTGTAGTTTCGCATTTCAACCTATCGTCGATCCGTTTATGCAGCAGGTGGTTTCCTGGGAAGCCCTGATCCGCACGCCGTCCGGTGAGTCTCCGGAAAGCTATTTTGCCAACCTGTCGCGTGAGGCGCTGTACGAATCGGATCTGAAGAGTAAGCAGGTGGCTTTGTCGATGGCCAGCGCGCTGGGCCTACAGACTCAAACGTTATCCATCAATCTGCTGCCGATGACGCTGGTCAATGTTCCTGGCGCCGTCGATTTTTTACTGACGGCAATTGAGGCGAACGGTTTTGTGCCGGAGCAAATTGTGGTCGAGTTCACCGAGAGCGAGGCGATCTCGCGCTTCGAAGAGTTCACCAGCGCAGTCAGACAGCTTAAAAGCGCCGGGATCAGCGTGGCCATCGATCACTTTGGCGCGGGATTCGCCGGTCTGCAACTGCTGGCCCAGTTTCAGCCGGACAGAATCAAGATTAACCGTGACTTGATTGCCAACGTGCACAAGAGCGGCCCTCGTCAGGCGATCATTCAGTCAATTATTAAATGCTGCGCCTCCCTGGAAATTCTGTTCTGTGCGGTAGGCGTAGAGCTGGCTGAAGAGTGGATGTGGCTGGAATCTGCCGGGATTTCTCAGTTCCAGGGACACCTTTTCGCCAGCCCGCGCCTGGGGGGCATACCGGCGATTGCCTGGCCCGAGAAAAAGTACGATTTATAAAAACCTGTACGTAACTCTTAAAAGTGACCTGTACGTACGGCTAAATTTATACAACAATACATTAACGAGTGAGTGGTTCGTTGAGCCATTCACTTGTCTCAGAACGAGGAGTTAGTTATACAAATGATTTGTACAATCTGATAAGGTTGGTTTGGTTAGGTATGGAAGTATTGTGCGTGAGGGAGTTATTGGCCTATTACAGTATCGGCGAAGTGGCCGAACGATGCGGTATCAACCCCGTTACGCTGCGTGCCTGGCAGCGCCGTTATGGATTGTTGAAGCCGCAGCGAAGCGAAGGGGGTCATCGTCAGTTTGACGATGAAGATATCCTGCGTATCGAAGAGATCAAACGCCTGATGAAAACGGGTGTTTCGGTCGGTAAAGTAAAAGCGCTTCTTGAAAATACAACAGAAGTAATGACTCAGGGAAACTGGGCATCGTTTCAGGAAGAGATGTTAACCGTTCTGCGCTATGCCAGTCCGGCAAAACTGCGCGCCAAAATCGGCGAGTTCAGCCGTGACCATGCGATGGATGTTCTGATAGATAACATCATCACCCCTGTGCGGCAGCGAATGAACCAGGACCAGAATACGGTGCGTCACATGGCGAGCCTGCTGGACGGTGTCCTGATTGAGTTTGCCGTTGCAAGCCTGGGTGAGTCGCGAAAAAAAGCAGGTAAGGATGCGCTGCTGGTCGGGTGGGAGTGCGACGACCGTACGCATTTGTGGCTGGAAGCGGCCCGTCTTGCCTACAAGGGTTGGCATATCGACGTGCTGGCTGAGCCGATTGATTCTCCACGTCCTGAACTCTTCCCCGGGCAAAAAATCTTCGTCTGGACCGGTAAAGCGCCTACGCCTCGTCAACAGGAGCAGCTCGACCACTGGCGTGAACAGGGTTTCGCCGTTTCGTTCCATCACTGATGTTAAGGGGGCCAACGGTAAACCGCCAGTGCGGGATTTTGCCTTCTGGCGATACGACAGGGATATCCGCGACGATGCATAGCATCAGTACCCCTGTCATATCGTCGGTTTATTCCATCATCAGGTTGTCTGAAATATTCATACTGGCCACGGATTCAACTTTCCACACGCCATCTTCCTTGACCATGCAGTCAATCACGGTGTGATCCCGCTTTTTGCCGAATGAGATATAAACCTGCATACAGGCGGCATCGTAATCCAGCGCCCGCGCACTGACGATGCCCCAGTCATCTTCATATCCCTGAGCCTTGATGAACATATCGACGTCAGGCACGTCATATTCATCTGGATCCAGCTTATCCATGGCTTTGAGTTTGCTGATAGTTTCGCGGGTTACATATGGCCTCAGCGCTTCATAGTTTTTCAGGGGCTCTTTCCCGATAATAATTTGCGAGATGTACCACTTATTAAACTGAAGGGCAGCGGATACCTCAGGGGGGAACTTCTGTGCAGCGGATGCGAGAGTGGGCAGAAGCAGGATCGCCAGAATTATTTTTTTCATGTCAGTCATGCCTGTAAATTGCATACGCTGGCTTTAATTCCCGGTATTCCTTTCCCGGATACATTGTTCGCTGAACAAAATCAGAGTACCAGACGCCGTTCCCACCATAGATGCAAGCGTGGCCATATGGGTGGTGCGCAGTGGGCTGGATCACCGCCACATCGCCCTCAACAGGCTCACCGTAAACCTGGTGGAAACCCGCCAGAATTAAATTGCTTTTCATATCCTTAGCATAATGTGTGTTCTGTAGATTAGCACCGCCGGCGCGAATGGATTTCGAAACAAATTCTGCACATCTTTTCTGGCTATACTGACCTGCATGCTGGCGAGCATGAACTGCGGCTTTATGGGCATTCCACATAATTTAATCCCTTATTGAATAAATGGTTAACAAGGGAAACATTACGCCGAAAAGGGATGAGTTTATGTAATTAATCATGATCGGAATTTAACCACTATCAGACTGATAAATAATGGTTAACTTTTCCATCAAACGTCTTTATGCGCGCCCAGGTAAGGCAAAAAAGGATTAAAAAGAACCTGTCTTAAGGGGGAGGCATACGTAAAAAATGTATATGGTGCCTGCGCGTACTTTAGCTATCTTAAAAATAGGTATTTCCAATACAATTTTTATCATTGCCCGTCACCTTACCGCCTTTCTTATGAAATGCATTATTTATCAATGCATTGAACAAATCTAACCATCCCATCCGCATCCCGTCACAGGGTCTATGCTTAATGAAAGTAGCCAAAAAGGGCGGTTTAGCCCAAAGCCCCTGCTCGCAGGGGGTTGAAGTGATAATCGTTATCACTAACATGGTGTTATGCCCTGGTGGCTTATCAGATGAGGTGGACCTATGGAACTGCATTCAGAAACCTTCAATCCGGCCGATTTTGCCTGGCGTGGCTTAACGCTGACGCCCGCGGCGGCGGCGCATATTCATGAGCTGGTGGCAAAAAATCCCGACATCCTCGGCGTACGCTTAGGCGTTAAGCAGACTGGCTGCGCGGGATTTGGCTACGTGCTGGACACCGTAACCGAACCTCAAAAGGACGATCTGGTCTTTGAAACCGACGGTGCAAAGTTATACGTCGCGCTACAGGCGATGCCGTTTATCGATGGAACCGAAGTCGACTACGTTCGGGAAGGTTTAAACCAGTTATTCAAATTTCATAACCCGAAAGCCCAGAACGAATGCGGCTGCGGCGAAAGCTTTGGGGTATAGGCGGTACTATGTCTCGTAATACTGAAGCAACGAGTGATGTAAACACCTGGAGCGGCGGACACCTCAACTATAAAGAGGGTTTCTTCACGCAGCTGCAAACCGATGAGCTGGCGAAAGGCATCAACGAAGAGGTCGTGCGCGCCATTTCGGCGAAACGTAACGAGCCGGAGTGGATGCTGGAGTTTCGCCTGAGCGCATTCCGCGCGTGGCTGGAGATGGAAGAACCCCACTGGCTGAAAGCGCATTACGATAAGCTGAACTATCAGGATTACAGCTACTACTCCGCGCCCTCCTGCGGCAGCTGTGATGATACCTGTGCCTCGCAACCCGGCGCGGTACAGCAAACCGGTGCCGAGAACAGCTTCCTGAGTAAAGAGGTGGAAGAGGCGTTCAATCAGCTCGGCGTGCCCGTGCGCGAAGGCAAAGAGGTGGCGGTAGACGCCATTTTTGACTCCGTCTCGGTGGCAACCACCTACCGTGAAAAACTGGCGGAGCAGGGGATTATTTTCTGCTCCTTCGGGGAAGCCATTCACGATCACCCGGAGCTGGTGAAAAAGTACATCGGTACCGTGGTGCCGAGTAACGATAACTTCTTCGCGGCACTGAATGCGGCGGTAGCGTCAGACGGCACCTTTATCTACGTGCCGAAAGGCGTGCGCTGCCCGATGGAGCTCTCGACCTATTTCCGCATCAACGCGGAAAAAACCGGCCAGTTTGAACGCACCATCCTGGTGGCTGATGAAGGCAGCTACGTCAGCTATATCGAAGGCTGTTCGGCACCTGTGCGCGACAGCTACCAGCTGCACGCGGCGGTGGTAGAGGTGATCATCCATAAAGACGCGGAAGTGAAATACTCTACGGTACAGAACTGGTTCCCGGGCGACGGCAACACAGGTGGTATTCTGAACTTCGTCACCAAGCGTGCGCTGTGCGAAGGCGAAAACAGCAAGATGTCCTGGACGCAGTCAGAAACCGGCTCCGCCATTACCTGGAAATACCCGAGCTGTATTCTGCGCGGCGACAACTCCATCGGTGAGTTTTACTCCGTGGCGCTGACCAGCGGTCATCAGCAGGCCGATACCGGCACCAAGATGATCCACATCGGTAAAAACACCAAATCGACCATCATCTCAAAAGGGATCTCTGCTGGTCACAGCCAGAACAGCTATCGCGGGCTGGTGAAAATCATGCCGACGGCAACCAACGCGCGTAACTTCACCCAGTGCGACTCCATGCTGATTGGCGCGGACTGCGGGGCGCATACCTTCCCGTATGTGGAATGCCGCAATAACAGCGCCCAGCTTGAGCATGAGGCAACTACGTCACGTATTGGTGAAGATCAGCTTTTCTACTGCCTGCAACGCGGGATCAGTGAAGAAGATGCGATTTCAATGATCGTTAACGGCTTCTGTAAGGACGTGTTCTCTGAACTGCCGCTGGAATTTGCCGTTGAAGCCCAGAAACTCCTCGCCATTAGTCTTGAACACAGCGTCGGTTAAGGAAAGCACATGTTAAGCATTAAAGATTTACAGGTTAGCGTGGAAGAGAAAGAGATCCTGCGTGGCCTCAATTTTGACGTCAAACCGGGTGAAGTTCACGCCATCATGGGGCCAAACGGCTCCGGGAAAAGTACGCTTTCAGCGACGCTGGCAGGACGCGAAGATTATGAAGTCACCAGCGGCTCCGTTGAGTTTAACGGCAAAGATCTGCTGGAGATGTCGCCGGAAGAGCGTGCCGGCGAGGGCATCTTTATGGCCTTCCAGTATCCGGTGGAAATTCCGGGCGTCAGCAACCAGTTCTTCCTGCAAACCGCGCTGAACGCGGTGCGCAAGTATCGCGGCCTTGAGGCGCTGGATCGCTTTGACTTCCAGGATCTGATGGAAGAGAAGATCAAGCTGCTGAAAATGCCGGAAGATCTGCTGACCCGCTCGGTAAACGTGGGTTTCTCCGGCGGTGAGAAGAAACGTAACGATATTCTGCAAATGGCGGTTCTGGAACCGGCGCTGTGCATTCTCGATGAGACCGATTCAGGGCTGGATATCGATGCCCTGAAGATCGTTGCCGACGGGGTGAACTCCCTGCGTGACGGCAACCGCTCATTTATCATCGTGACTCACTATCAGCGAATTCTGGATTACATCAAACCGGACTATGTCCACGTGCTTTACCAGGGACGCATTGTGAAATCCGGTGACTTTACGCTGGTTAAACAACTGGAGGAGCAGGGTTATGGCTGGCTTACCGAACAGCAGTAATGCACTTCAGCAGTGGCACCGGCTGTTTGAAGCGCAGGGTGGAGCGCGCTCTGAACAGGCTCAGCACCATCTCCAGCAGATGCTGCGTCTCGGTTTACCGACGCGTAAACATGAGAACTGGAAATATACCCCGCTGGATGGCCTGCTGAACGGCGAGTTTGTCACCCGTCTGGCGCAGGTCAGCCCCGATCAGCGCGACATGCTGGCGCTGAGCGTGGATGCCGTGCGTCTGGTGTTTGTCGACGGTCTGTTCCGTGCGGAGCTGAGCGACAGCGTGCAGGAGAGCGGGTTCGATATCGTCATTAACGATGAACGTCAGTCGCTGAACGCGCCCGTTCAGCCTGAAGTCTTCCTGCACCTGACAGAGAGCCTGTCGCAATCTGTCACCCATATTCGCGTTAAGCGTAACCAGCGCCCGGCGAAACCGCTGCTGCTGATGCATATCACCCAGGGCGTTGAGGGTGATGAGATTAACACCGCCCACTATCGCCACCATCTTGAGCTGGCAGAAGGGGCGGAGGCGACGGTGATCGAGCATTACGTCAGCCTTAACGACACCCGTCATTTTACCGGTTCGCGTCTGACGATGAACGTGGCGGCCAATGCCCAGCTGCACCACATCAAGCTGGCGTTTGAGAATCCGCTCAGTCACCACTTCGCCCACAACGATATTCTGCTGGGCCAGGATGCCGCGGCGTACAGCCACAGCTTCCTGCTTGGCGGCGCGGTGCTGCGCCACAATACCAGCACCCAGCTGAACGGTGAAAACACTACGCTGCGTATTAACAGCCTGGCGATGCCGGTGAAGTCAGAAGTGTGCGACACGCGCACCTGGCTTGAGCATAACAAAGGCTACTGCAACAGCCGTCAGTTGCACAAAACCATCGTCAGCGACAAAGGACGTGCGGTGTTTAACGGCCTGATCAACGTGGCGCAGCACGCCATCAAAACTGACGGGCAGATGACCAACAACAACCTCTTGCTGGGACGTCTGGCAGAGGTGGACACCAAACCACAGCTGGAAATCTATGCGGACGACGTGAAATGCAGCCACGGCGCGACGGTCGGGCGTATTGACGATGAGCAGATGTTCTACCTGCGCTCGCGCGGGATAGACCAGCAGGCCGCGCAAAAGATGATTATTTACGCCTTTGCGGCTGAGCTGACGGAAGCGCTGCCCGATGGCGGACTTAAACAGCAGGTGCTGGCCCGTATCGGTCAGCGGCTGCCTGGAGGCGAAGCATGACATTTCCCGTAGAGAAAGTCCGGGCAGATTTTCCGGTACTGACCCGCGAAGTGAACGGTCTGCCGCTGGCCTATCTCGACAGTGCGGCCAGCGCGCAAAAACCAAATCAGGTGGTGGATGCGGAAGCCGAGTTTTACCGCCACGGTTATGCGGCGGTACATCGCGGGATCCACACCCTGAGCGCCGAGGCGACCCAGCGCATGGAAAACGTGCGCACTCAGGTTGCGGCCTTCCTCAACGCGCGTTCGCCGGAAGAGCTGGTATTCGTGCGCGGCACCACCGAAGGGATCAACCTGGTGGCTAACAGCTGGGGCAATGCGCAGGTGCACGCGGGGGATAACATCATCATCACCCAGATGGAGCACCACGCCAACATCGTGCCCTGGCAGATGCTCTGTGAGCGTGTGGGGGCGCAACTGCGGGTGATCCCCTTGAATGAAGACGGCACGCTCCAGCTGAAAAAGCTGGACGCCCTGCTGGACGACAGAACGCGGCTGGTGGCGGTGACCCACGTTTCAAACGTGCTGGGGACGGAAAATCCGGTGGCGCTGATCGTCGACAAAGCCCATCAGGTTGGTGCGAAAGTGTTGATTGATGGCGCCCAGGCGGTGATGCACCATGCGGTTGACGTTCAGGCTCTGGACTGCGATTTCTACGTCTTCTCCGGGCACAAGCTGTATGGCCCGACGGGCATCGGCGTGTTGTATGTGAAAGAGGACATTCTCCAGACCATGCCGCCGTGGGAAGGGGGCGGGTCAATGATCGCCACCGTCAGCCTGACGGACGGCACAACCTACGCCCGTGCGCCCTGGCGCTTCGAGGCGGGTACGCCCAACACGGGCGGGATCATCGGGCTGGGCGCGGCCATTAGCTACGTCTCTGAAACGGGGCTGGCGGCGATTCAGGAGTACGAACAGCTGCTGATGCATTATGCCTTGCAGGAGCTGGCCAGCGTCCCGGAACTGACCTTATATGGCCCTGCTGACCGTCTGGGTGTGATAGCCTTCAACCTCGGTAAGCATCACGCCTATGATGTGGGCAGTTTCCTTGATAATTACGGCGTCGCCGTACGTACCGGGCATCACTGCGCGATGCCGCTGATGGCGTATTATCAGGTACCGGCTATGTGCCGCGCATCGCTGGTGATGTACAACACAACGGAAGAGGTCGACAGACTGGTGGCGGGACTAAAACGTATTCACCAGCTGCTTGGCTAACGGAGAGGCGAGAGATGGCAGATTTGCCGGACAGAGATAAATTGCTGCGCAACTTTGGGCGTTGCGCGAACTGGGAAGAGAAATACCTTTATATCATCGAACTGGGTCAGCGCCTGCCGCCGCTCAGCGAAGAGGCGCATAACCCGGACAACATCATTCAGGGCTGCCAGAGCCAGGTCTGGATCCTGATGCAACAGACGGATGAAGGCGTAATTCAATTACAGGGTGACAGCGATGCCGCCATTGTGAAGGGGCTTATTGCCGTCGTATTTATTCTTTATCACCAGATGTCGGCGCAGGATATTGTCGCCTTTGACGTTCGCCCGTGGTTTGAAAAAATGGCCTTAACCCAGCACCTCACCCCGTCCCGATCCCAGGGACTCGAAGCGATGATCCGCGCCATACGCGCCAAAGCCGCAATCCTTAGCTAAACTGACAGAACAGCATTCATTCTGTTTCGCGGGGTGGTTTCCACCTCGCTGGTTTTTCAGCTTTCTGACGTTTGGTCAGTGAATAAGGAATCTCAGCATGAAGCGCGCGTCTCTAATAACTTTATTACTCCTTGGTTCGCTCAGTACTGTTAATTCAGCCTGGGCGGTTGATTATCCTTTACCGCCCGCAGGCAGCCGCCTGATTGGGCAAAACCAGACATACACCATTCAGGAAGGTGACAATAAACTTCAGTCTATCGCTCGTCGCTTTAATACCGCCGCACAGCTGATCCTTGAAACCAATAATACCATTGCACCGGTGAACCCTGCGCCAGGAACGGTCATTACGATCCCTTCCCAGATGCTACTGCCGGACACCGAGCGCGAGGGCATCGTGGTGAATCTGGCGGAGCTGCGTCTTTACTTCTATCCGCCAGGCGAAAATATCGTGCAGGTCTATCCGCTGGGTATTGGTCAGCTTGGGCTGGAAACACCGGTCAGCACCACCCGTGTGAGTCAGAAAATCCCTAATCCTACATGGACCCCCACAGCGGGCATCAGAGCGCGCTCACTGGCCCAGGGCATTAAACTGCCGCCTGTGGTACCCGCAGGGCCAAATAACCCGCTGGGGCGCTTTGCGTTGCGTCTGGGCATCGGGAATGGGGAATATCTTATTCACGGCACCAGCGCGCCGGACAGCGTAGGGCTGCGGGTCAGCTCGGGCTGTATGCGGATGAACGCGCCGGATATCAAAGCGTTGTTTGAGCAAGTGCGCGTCGGCACGCGGGTGCAGATCATCAATGAGCCGGTGAAGTTCTCCGTCGAGCCGGACGGCAAACGTTATATCGAAGTGCACAGGCCGCTGGCGCAGGCTGAGGGCGAAAACCCACAGACGGTGCCGTTCACGCACTCGGCGGCGTTTACCGCCTTTGCAGCGGAATCAGGTAGCGATAAAACGCTTATCGATAAAGCCCTGGCGCGCAGAGCGGGGATCCCGGTTGCCGTGTCAGCAGGCAGTGGTTCTTCAGCCAGCAATTCTGTCCTGTCGGTACAGAACAGTCGTGTCTCAGCGGCGGTGGCGGAAGGCGAGGGAGAGAAAGCGCTTCAGTAGAGGTTTGACGAAGGCAAAAAAAATGGCGCACAATGTGCGCCATTTTATTAACAGGTACTATTACTTACGGTATTTAGTAGCCTGGTTGTCCAGACGCTGGTTAGCGCGAGCTGCGTCGTCTTTAGCAGCCTGAACGTCGGAACGCATTGCGTTCACGTCGTTGCTCAGCTGGTCAACTTTAGCGTTCAGAGTCTGAACGTCAGAAGACAGCTGATCGATTTTAGCGTTGCTGGAGCAACCTGCCAGCAGAGTTGAACCCAGGATTACCGCGCCCAGTACCAGTTTAGTACGATTCATTATTAATACCCTCTAGATTGAGTTAATCTCCATGTAGCGTTACAAGTATTACACAAAGTTTTTTGGGTTGAGAATATTTTTTTGATGGGATTACGCCTATTTTTGATCGTTCGCTCAAAGAAGCAACGAAATCGGCAATTTTGACGAAAAAGCTATGTTAAAAAAGGCATTTTTCATCGGATTCATCTTAGATAAATCGCGATTAAATAGAAAAACCCGATTTGCTTTTTGAATAGTTCTGGTTAAAGGCGGGAATAAAAAAAGCGCCCCGAAGGACGCTTTTTAACAAAACAATAATTTGTTCGTGAAATATTACAGCACGTGGACAGATGCAGTGTTAGTGGTGCCGCTTGGAACCAGCGCGCCAGAAACCATGACCACCACGTCGCCTTTCTGGGCCAGGCCACAATCAACCAGTTCCAGAGCCACTTCTTTACCCAGACGATAGAAATCATCGGTAGAGGCAATCTCTTTCACCAGGTGTGGGATCACACCTTTGCTCAGCACCAGCTGACGCGCGGTAGTTTCGTTGGTGGTCAGCGCGAGAATGGTCGCATCCGGGAAGTATTTACGCACGGCACGCGCAGATTTACCGCCCTGGGTCGCCACGACAATCAGTGGGGCTTCCAGTTTCTCAGCGGTTTCTACCGCACCACGGCACACGGCTTCGGTAATGCGCAGTTTACGGCTGTCGTTGTTGTAATCCAGACGGCTTTTCATCACGCGGTCGGTACGCTCACAGATGGTCGCCATGATGCCGACCGCTTCCAGAGGGTATTTCCCTTTTGCAGATTCGCCAGACAGCATAACGGCATCGGTACCGTCGAGGATGGCGTTTGCTACGTCGCCTGCTTCAGCGCGGGTAGGGCGTGGGTTTTTGATCATGGAGTCCAGCATCTGCGTTGCGGTGATAACCACTTTACGCGCGCGAACACATTTCTCGATCATCATCTTCTGCGCGAAGATCACTTCTTCAACCGGGATTTCTACGCCCAGGTCGCCACGCGCTACCATGATACCGTCAGACGCTTCGAGGATTTCGTCGAAGTTGTTCAGGCCTTCCTGGTTTTCGATCTTGGAGATGATCTGAATGTTCTCGCCGCCGTGCGCTTTCAGGTGCTCACGGATCTCAACCACGTCAGAACGTTTACGGATAAAGGAGGCAGCAACGAAGTCCACGCCTTGTTCGCAGCCGAAGATCAGGTCTTGTTTGTCTTTTTCAGCCAGCGCTGGCAGCGCAATGGACACACCCGGCAGGTTAACGCCTTTGTTTTCGCCCAGATCGCCGTTGTTCAGCACTTTACAGATAACCTTGTTACCTTCGATCGCCGTCACTTCCATGCCGATCAGGCCGTCATCTACCAGCACGGTGTTGCCAACAGACAGATCGCTGGTGAAGCCTTCGTAGGTCACGGCAACGATTTCGTTGTTACCCACAACGGATTTGTCGGTGGTGAAGGTGAAGGTCTGGCCCGCTTTCAGGGAAACGTCGTTACCGCCTTCCAGTTTGATGGTGCGGATTTCAGGACCTTTGGTGTCGAGCAGGATTGCCGCTTTTTTCCCGGTCTTGCTCATCACGTTGCGCAAGTTCTGGATACGCTGACCGTGTTCAGCATAGTCGCCGTGGGAGAAGTTCAGACGCATCACGTTCATGCCGGCATCCAGCATTTTGCTCAGCATCTCTTCGGATTCGGTTTTCGGGCCGATAGTACAAACAATTTTCGTCTTTTTCATGACAGTCTTAGTCTTTAAGTTGGGAAGGATATGGAAATCTCGCTCCGGGGGCGCACCGCCGCGGAGTCAAACCTGTGTTGCGAAAGAGTATATGACACGCACTAAGAATAGGTGACATCAAATGAGCGTGCAGAAGAAAGTGTGCCTGAGTGCCAGCCCAACGAAGGAGAGGAGAAGTTGTACGTTGTTTTTTGTATTCCAAGCGCTGAAACCATTCACCAGGGATTTGGCGCGCATTATACGCTGATTTACAGTAAAAAGGAAAATGGAAACAGCGTTTCAAAACAATCTGTGCAGATTCACATAAGTTTGTTATCAAGGCGTTAAGGTCTAATGTCATCTTATGACGGCAGGCGCAACGCCCGCCGTTTTTTGCTCACTTTTCCAGCGCCTGCTGAAGGTCGGCGATCAGATCCTTCGCATCCTCAATCCCCACCGACAGGCGGATAAGCTGCGGCACAATGCCGTTTGCAAGACGCTGCGCCAGAGGTATGGAGGCGTGGGTCATGCTGTAGGGCTGGCTCACCAGACTCTCCACACCGCCCAGACTTTCCGCCAGGGTAAAGAGCGTAAGATGACGGATCACCTCTGCCGCGCGTTGCACATCGCCTTTAATCACAACGGAGATCATGCCGCCCGGCAGCGCCATTTGTCTGCGTGCCAGCGCATACTGGGGATGTGACGCCAGCCCGGGATAGAACACGCGGTCTACCTGCGGATGCTGCTCCAGCCATTGCGCAATTGCCAGTGCGTTGGCGCTGTGCTTCTCAACGCGCAGAGAGAGGGTGCGAATCCCCCGCAGCGTCAGGAAGCTGCTGAACGGATCCAGAACGCCGCCAACCGCGTTTTGCAGATAGCCCAGACGCTCCGCGAGATCCTTATTTGCCCCGACAACAGCCAGCCCGGCAACCACGTCTGAATGACCGTTGAGATATTTAGTGGCGGAGTGGACCACTATGTCGAACCCCGCCTCCAGCGGCCGGTGAATGACCGGGGAGGCGAAGGTATTATCCGCCACGCTGATCGCATTATGGCGCCGGGCAATGTCCGCGATGGCCTCCAGGTCGGCCAGTTTCAGCAGCGGGTTCGTCGGCGTTTCCACCCAGATCATGCGGGTGTCCGGGCGAATGGCGGCCTCAAGCCCGGCTACATCGTCCGGCTTAACCCAGCTCACCTGTAACCCGGTGCTGCGCTTGCGCACGTTTTCGATCAGGCGATACGTACCGCCATACACGTCGTCAATGGCGACGATATGGCTGTCTTTATCCAGCAGTTCGAGCACGGTGGAAATGGCTGCCAGCCCTGACGCGAAAGCGTACCCGCGCGTGCCGCCTTCCAGTTCGGCGATGGCGGTCTCCAGCGCGTGGCGGGTTGGATTGCCGCTCCGGGAGTATTCGTAGCCGGTATGTTCACCCGGTGCCGGTTGCGCAAACGTCGACGTGGCGTAAATTGGCGGCATCACGGCGCCGTGCGGGTCGTGATACTCACCGCTGTGAACGCTGAGGGTGGCCAGGTTTTTCATCTTTTGCTCCTTTTATTTTGTCAGGCGGTTACGCCAGGCGGTGAGTACATCACTGCGTGTGATTAGACCCAGAAAGCGATCTTCGTCATAAATAATCGCCACCAGGCCACGGTCAAAGATGGCGTACAGGGCGCTCTCCGGGGCCTGCTTATCCAGATATTCGACCTGACGCGTCATGGCCGCCGTCACGGGGAGAGAGAAGCGATCGGCATCTCCCCCGATGTGTCGCAGCAGGTCCCACTCGTCGATGATGCCGACGACCTTGTCGTTATCGAGCACCGGCAGCTGGGAGATGTCGTACAGGCGCATGCGGGCCAGCACGGTGGAAAGCGTGTCGTCCGGGGCGGCAGTCACCGTCGCGCCTTCATCGTGGCGCAGGGCAATATAGTCCGAGAGATCGCCTGCCTGCGGACGCGAAATCAGCCCCTGCTGGCGCATCCAGTCGTCGTTGAACATCTTCGAGAGGTATTTATTGCCGCTGTCGCAGGCGAAGGTGACCACACGTTTTGGCGTAGTCTGCGCCTGGCAATATTTCAGCGCCGCCGCCAGCAGCGTGCCGGTGGAAGAGCCCGCCAGGATCCCTTCCGTTTTTAGCAGATCGCGGGCGGTGGTGAACGCCTCGCCATCGGTAATGCGCCAGGCGCGGTTAACCCCTTCGATGTGCGCCAGCGGAGGGATAAAGTCTTCGCCAATCCCCTCAACCAGCCACGATCCGGCATCGTGATGGCGTCCGGTCTCAACCTGGTCCGCCAGCACCGACCCGGCCGGATCGGCAAGCACAAATTCCGTCTGCGGCGAATGTTCTGCAAACCACGCCTGTAAGCCGCCCAGCGTACCGCCGGACCCCACGCCGACGACGATGGCATCGATCTGGCCGTCAAGCTGTTCAAACAGTTCCGGTGCGGTAGTGGTGCGGTGCGCCAGCGGATTGGCCGCGTTATTGAACTGATCAATATAAAACGCGCCTGGCAGTTCGTTCGCCAGCCGCCGGGCATAATCCTGGTAGTAGGCCGGATGCCCTTTATTCACATCTGAACGGGTCAGCACGACCTGCGCCCCTAACGCGCGCAGGTGGAAAATCTTCTCGCGGCTCATTTTGTCCGGCACCACCAGGATCAGCGAGTAGCCCTTCTGCGCCGCAATCAACGCCAGCCCCAGGCCGGTGTTCCCCGCCGTGGCTTCAATAATGGTGCCGCCGGGCCGTAGCTGGCCCGTACGCTCGGCTTCATTAATCATCGACAGCGCGACGCGGTCTTTAATCGAGCCGCCGGGATTCTGGTTTTCCAGCTTCAGAAACAGCGAGCAGGGGCCGGTGTCCAGCTTGTGCAGCTGGATGAGCGGCGTACGGCCAATCAGTTCGGTGACGGAGTGGTAAAGCGTCATGGTCATGTCCTGTGAAGGGGTGATGACCGGATGATAGAACCATGAAATTTTCTCAATAAAGAACCTTTCACTGAGTTTTAGAACGGAAAGGAATAATCCTTGTGTTTTCAGATGGAAAGACAGCAAGACGTAAAGTTGTCCGGATGTGAGGATGGCTATATCCGCATAAAGTGCTGCAAAATTAGCCGATTTCGTCGGGTGAGTAAGACCTGATATGCAAATGGCAGATAATTATTGCTGATATTCATCTAAATGCTTTTCACCCGCCAGTTCGCTGCTTATTCCTGAGCATTATAAGAAATTCTTTTTTGGTCATTTAAAAGCTGATAACGGCTGTTTACTATCTTTTGGACATCCATACTGCTAAACCGCTATATGCGAAACGGATAACGAATAAGAATGATTGTACTCAGCAATATTTCGAAGGTTTTTGACAACGGGAAACAGGCGCTGACAGCCGTAGATAACGTCAACCTGACGATAGAACAGGGACAGATTTACGGGATCATCGGTTACAGCGGGGCCGGGAAAAGTACGCTGATCCGTCTGCTGAACGGTCTGGAAAAGCCCAGCGCCGGCAGCGTCACCATTAACGGTCAGGATATCTCCGCCGCGAAGGGAGAAGCGCTGCGTCAGGCACGCCTGAAAATCAGCATGGTGTTCCAGCACTTTAACCTGCTTTGGTCGCGCACGGTGAAGGAAAATATCGCCTTTTCAATGCAAATTGCCGGTGTGCCAAAAGCGCAAATTCAGGCTCGCGTTGCCGAGCTGGTGGAGCTGGTCGGCCTGAAGGGGCGCGAGAATGCCTACCCATCCCAGCTGAGCGGCGGGCAAAAACAACGTGTGGGCATTGCCCGCGCGCTGGCCAATCATCCGGACGTACTGCTGTGTGACGAAGCCACCTCGGCGCTGGATCCGCAGACCACCGATCAGATCCTCGATCTGCTCCTGGACATTAACCGTCGCTTTAACCTGACCATCGTACTCATTACGCATGAGATGCACGTGGTGCGCAAAATCTGCGACCGCGTGGCGGTGATGGAAAACGGCAAGGTGGTGGAAGAGGGGGACGTGCTGAGCGTGTTTACGCATCCGCAGCAGCCGATCACCCGGCAGTTTGTCCGCCAGGTGAGCCAGTACGCGGAGGAAGAGACCTTCAATACCGAACTGGCAAACGATCTGGAAGGCACGGTGATCAGGCTGACCTTCACCGGACACAGCACGCACAGGCCGATCGTCGGTGAACTGACCCTGCGCTACGGCCTGCCGTTTAACATCCTGCACGGCAAAATGACGCAAACCGCCCACGGTGTTTTCGGGCAGCTCTGGGTGCACGTGGTGGCATCGGACGAACAACTGAACAATATCCTCGCCGACCTGAAGCAAAGCGATATTGAAGGCGAGGTAATCAAGCATGGCTGAAGAACTCTTTCCGCACCTGAAGTGGGATCAGCTTTGGGCTGCAACCCAGGAGACGCTTTACATGACCGCGCTTTCCGGCGTGGCGACGTTTGTCCTGGGGATCGCGCTCGGTCTGGCGCTGTTTTTAACCGCCCGCGGCGGGTTATTCCACAACCGCACGGTCTACAGCGTGATGTCGATTGTGGTGAACGTGTTCCGCTCGATTCCGTTCATCATTCTCATCGTTCTGCTGATCCCGTTCACCAAGACCGTTGTGGGGACCATTCTCGGCGCTAACGCTGCGCTGCCCGCCCTGATTGTGGGCGCGGCGCCGTTCTACGCCCGTCTGGTCGAGATTGCCTTGCGAGAAGTAGACAAAGGAGTCATTGAGGCCACGCGTTCGATGGGCGCGCGGCTGAGCACGTTAGTGTTTCGGGTTTTATTGCCGGAATCTTCACCCGCACTGGTTTCAGGTATGACGGTGACGCTGATTGCGCTGGTGAGCTACAGCGCAATGGCAGGGGTGATAGGTGCCGGCGGTTTGGGAAATCTGGCTTATCTGGAAGGATTCCAGCGCAACCATGGTGACGTCACGCTGGTGGCAACGGTGACCATTCTGATCATCGTGTTCATTATCCAGTTCTGCGGCGATGCCATTACTTCACTGTTAGATAAACGCTAATAAATACACACAGGAACCACATCATGAAAAAGACACTGACACTGATCGCCGCCGCAACCCTGAGTGCCCTGAGCTTTGCCTCCTGGGCGGACACGCTCACCGTGGGGGCGTCCAACACCCCGCACGCGGAAATTCTGGAGCAGGCTAAGCCGATTCTGGCGAAGCAGGGGATCGATCTGGAGATTAAACCATTCCAGGACTACATTCTGCCAAACACGGCGCTGGCGGGGCATGACATTGACGCCAACTATTTCCAGCACATCCCTTACCTGAACAGCGTCCTGAAAGATCACGCGGGCGATAAGGATTATGATTTTGTCAGTGCGGGCGCAATCCACATTGAGCCGATCGGTATCTATTCGAAAAAATACAAATCGCTGAAGGATCTGCCGGAAGGCGGCAAAATCATCATGCGTGATGCGGTGTCCGAGGAAGGGCGTATTCTCTCCATCTTCGAAAAAGAGGGCGTGATCAAGCTGAAGCCAGGCATCGATAAAGTGACCGCGCGCATCAGCGATATCGTGGAGAACCCGAAAAAGCTGCAATTCACCCCTAACGTTGAGGCATCTCTGCTACCGCAGATGTACAACAACGACGAAGGTGCTGCGGTGGTGATCAACGCCAACTACGCAATTGATGCCGGTCTGGATCCGGTGCACGATCCCATTGCGGTTGAAAGCGGTGAGAATAACCCGTACGCCAACATCATTACCGTTCATCGCGGTGACGAGAAGAAGAAGGATATCGTCGCGCTGGTGAACGTGCTGCACTCCAAAGAGATTCAGGACTGGATCCGCACCAAATACAAAGGCGCAGTCATCCCGGTAAACAACTAATCTCCTGATTTTCCAGACGAAGCCCGGCGAACTACACGCCGGGCTTCTTTTTTGTATCCAGCCGACGAATGATTTAAGCTGACGGTTTAGGGCAACGGAGTGATGGCAATGGGCAATGTGACCAAAGACGAAGCGCTGTACCAGGAGATGTGTCGGGTGGTAGGCAAGGTCGTTCTCGAAATGCGTGATTTAGGGCAGGAGCCGAAACATATTGTCATTGCGGGCGTTCTGCGTACCGCGCTGGCGAACCAGCGCGTTAAGCGCAGTGAGTTGACCACCAAAGCGATGGAAACGGTGGTTAAAGCGCTGGCCGGCTAACTCGCCAGCGCTTCGCGAGCAGCTCAAGCGAGCAGCAGAGCAGGTAATAGATCACACCCGTGAAGATAAAAATGGCCGCCGGGTAAATTTGCACCCGGTTGTTGATCTGTCCCGCCACCGTGGTCAGTTCAGGAACGTTCACGATAAATGCCAGCGACGTATCCTTCAGCAGGCTGATAAAAATCCCCACCAGCGACGGCAGAATATTTCTCAGCGCCTGCGGCAGCAGCACGCGCCACAGCGTTTGCTGCGTACTGAACCCTTGAGAAAGCGCGGCCTCATTCTGGCCCGACGGCAGGGCTCTCAGTCCGGCTAACACCGAATGCATCACCGCAGCCGCGGTAAACCAGGCTAGCGCCAGCGTGACGGTCGTCGCGCCCGGGAGATCCCTGCCGGTTATCAGTGGCAGCAGATACCACATCCAGAATATCACGAAGATCAGGGGGATCCCGCGAATCAACTCTGCCCACGCAAACAGCGCACTGCGCACCACGCCGGGATAGCGCCAGGCGACGCAAGCCAGCACAATCCCGCCGGGCAGGGCAAGCGCGGCGGCGCCTGCGGCCATCAGCAGTGAGAGCAGTACGCCGCCGGGTTCTCCCGCAGCCGCACGTCCCCAAAGCAGATAATCCAGGTTTTCGACAATAACGTTAAATCCGGGGATCATGATATTTCCTCCCTGAATGGGGGCCGAGGCGCACCAGCACGCTTCCCGTCACCATCCCGGTAAGCAAGTAGAGCACCGTACCGACGGTGAAGGCTTCCAGTGCATGGGCGTTGTAACTTTCTATCTGGCGGACCTGGTAGGTCAGTTCGGCGAAGCCAATCCCGCTCGCGAGCGAGGAGAGCTTCATCAGGTTAAGGTACTGGCCGACGACCGGCTGCCACGCGTTAGCGAGCCCCTGAGGCAGAAGAATGTAGCGAAACAGACGCCATGAGGAAAATCCCTGAGCGAGCGCCGCCTCCCGCTGTCCGGCAGGCACGGAACGCAGCCCCGATTCCACTTCTTCGATTAAAAACGCCGAGGTAAAGACGCCTAACCCCCAGGCGGAGCATAAAAACTCGGGCGTAAACCACCAGACGTCACCGGGCAAAATGGACCAGCTGTGGTCTGCGTTCACCGCGTCACGCAGCCCCTGCGGCAACCCGTTCCAGGCGGCGAAATACCAGAACAGCAGCTGTACCAGCAGCGGCGTATTGCGAAACAGCGATACCCAGCAGCTGACGATCAATGTCCCGAAACGTCCCCCGGAAAGCCGCAAAAGCATAAAGAACAAGGCGAGCAGGCTGGCCAGCATAATCCCCGCCAGCGTCACCCACAGAGTGGTGAGAAATCCGGAAAGGATCCAGAGCAGGGGCTGTCCGGCCAGCACCCCCTGCCAGTCCAGAGCGGGCATTACAGTTGCTCCTGATGCAGCGGATCCAGCACTTTTTGCAGGAAACGCCTCGCACGGGGATGCGACG
This sequence comes from Enterobacter sp. MGH 33, assembly GCF_000534535.1. Classification (NCBI taxonomy): domain Bacteria; kingdom Pseudomonadati; phylum Pseudomonadota; class Gammaproteobacteria; order Enterobacterales; family Enterobacteriaceae; genus Enterobacter; species Enterobacter sp. MGH 33. Next base: position 2,277,820 of record NZ_KI973212.1, read on the forward strand.
GTTGATTGAAAAATTGCGCCGGGGGCGCGGTTTCCAGAATTTTTCCGCCGTCGATAAAGACGATTCGATCGGCAATTTCCCGGGCGAACTGCATCTCATGGGTAACGACAATCATGGTGATCCCGCTGTGGGCGAGGGTTTTCATCACAAACAGCACTTCGCCAATCATTTCCGGGTCGAGTGCCGACGTCGGCTCGTCAAAGAGAATGATTTGCGGCGACGAGGCCAGAGCACGGGCAATCGCCACGCGCTGCTGCTGTCCGCCGGAAAGTTCAGCGGGGAAGCGGTGCGCCTTCTCCAGCATGCCGACCTTCTCCAGCAGCGCCAGCGCGCGCTCCTGGGCGGGCAGGGGTTTCCAGCCGTGAACGTGCTCCAGTGCCAGGGTGATGTTCTGACTGGCGGTAAGGTGGGCATAGAGATTGAACTGCTGGAACACAAACCCGACGCGGCTGCGTAACTGACGTAGCCTGCTGCCGGAAAGCTGTCCGGTCGGCTTGTGGTCGATCAGAATCTCCCCGCCGCTCAGGCTCTCAAGCTGGTTGATAAGCCGAATCAGGGTCGATTTTCCGGAACCCGAAGGGCCGAGAATGGCAACCACTTCACCCGGCATGATGGTGAGGTTAATGTCGGTTAAAACCGGATGATCGCCGTAGCGTTTGTCCACATGGCGAAACTCAACGCTGGCCTGTTCCAGAAGTGAAAAATCCGCGGCATTGGCCGCGGAGCGTGAAAATAAACCTGAGAGCATATTACCGGGCTTCTATTTTAAAGTTACGAGGCTGTGGAGCTGGGGTGCCTGGACCGAACCAGACGTCATAGATTTTTGCCGCCTGGCCGTTTTTCTCCAGGGTTACCAGCTCATCGTTAACGGCTTTCAGCAGCGCCGTTTCACCCTTTTTCACCCCCACGCCAATCTCTTCTTTACTGAGCAGGTCGGGCAGGATTTTGAAGTCGGCTTTATCCGGCGCCTGCGCCAGCAGACCGGCCAGAATGGTGCTGTCCTGGGTAATGGCCTGCACGTTGCCATTGCGCAGTGCCGTCAGCGCCAGCGGAATATCATCATAAGAGAGGACGCGGGACTGCGGAAAACGCTGGTGCAGCGCCTGTTCACCCGTCGTACCTTTTACGGCGCCAATGCGTGCCCGGCTATAGTCATCAAGCTTGTCCGGTGATTTTGCCGGAACCAGGAACTGCTGGCCGGTGACAAAGTAAGGCGTTGAGAAATCAATGACCTGTGCGCGTTCCGGAGTGATCGTGATATCCGCCACGATGAGATCCGCTTTTCCGGACTGTAGCAGCGGTATACGGTTAGCCGGATTAGTGGCGACCAGTTCAAGCTTGACGCCGAGCGATTTCGCCAGCGCTTTGGCGAAGTCCACGTCGTAACCCACGATCTCATGCGTTTTGGCATCAATCGAGCCAAAGGGTGGATTGGCATCAAACGTGGCCACTTTCACCACGCCTGCTGCCTTGATATCCGCCAGCCGATCGGCCTGCGCCTGCGCTGAAACCAGGCCCCAGGCTGCCACTAATCCCAGAACCTGCGCCCGTTTTTTAAACCCTTTCATTTTTGCAGCCATAGTCATACGCCATCCCGTTGTTTTTGTTTTACCCCGTTACGCTCCCATAAGGGAAAGCTATCGCCAAATAAGAAATCGTTCTTTGCTATGAGAAAAAAAGCATGAGTGAACAAGGTGTTAAAGAAGAGAGCTGAAGGCGGGGCGCTATTTGCAGATCCTGCACATCGACAGTGGATTTTGATATTTCCCCCGGGCGCAATTTGGGTGTTTAACTGAGGACAGGTTAAGCGAGAAGGGTAATGACGATGAAAAAATGGATAAGCACGTTACGGCGGTTTTTTGCGCCCCGACCAGTGAATGCGGAGAACAGCGCGCAACGTGTTCTTGAGTCAATACTACCTGTCGCCAGCCTGTATGGCGTGGACGTAGCCAACATCGACCCGGAGTGGTTCCATGATAAAACGTCACGCTGAACTGCGCCGGACGCGCGAAATGTACTGGAATGAGCTGTGCGTGGTGTCTGTAAAGCGAGGATGAAGGGAAAAATACCCAGGCAAATCCTCGGTAAATGATGGCCGTTTTGTTACCACTATCTCCTTTCACAGATGGAGATAATAATGAAACGGACAGTATTAACCCCCGCGCTTTCTGCCTCCGCACTTCTGCTTACCATGCAGGCGGTACACGCTGGTCCACAGGCGCATGTTGTATGCAGTTATTCCCACACCCTCGGCGATGATGCCATTATGATGTTCGGCATGCCCAATGAGGCTATGCTGCACGATTTTTTTGGTAACGTGCACGCGGATGCTTACTCCAGCCGTGAATCTCTGCGTACCCAGGAAAAGACCACCTGCGATAACAAAGCAGACAGCTCGGCCTACTGGGCTCCGTCGCTAAAATTGCCGGACGGAACGGTGGTCAAACCCGCCTATCAAAAAACCTATTATCAGGCATCGAATGTTGACGCCTGGCCGCTTCATCCGTTTCCGCCGGGGCTGTCGCTGCTGGCGGGCGATCATCATGGCACCGCGCCAAATCCGCATATCACCTTTTTATGCGCCAATGGCAAGGGCTACACCACCAGAACGGGTGAAGTCTGCGGCTTACGCAAGGCGAAGGATGCCGTGCAGTTTAATATCGGCATTCAGTTCCCGAACTGCTGGGACGGGGTCAACCTGAAGCCCGCCCACGGCCTGGCTAACGCCACCTACGATACGAAAGGACAGTGTCCGTCCGCCTTCCCGGTGAAGATCCCGACGGTGAACATGAATATTGCGTACGTGCTCCCGACAATTAGCTCTCTGGATACCAGTAAAGTCCAGCTTTCCCTCGACCCCATCATGCATGGCAGTGAGCGTGAAGAGCGGTGGGGGAGCCTGTATACGGCGCATGCTGACTTCATGAACGGCTGGACGGAAGATGCCGCGCGATTTATGACCGACCTGTGCATGAACCGGGGAATGGATTGCGGCACCACCGTGCCGTATGGTTATTCAAAAGCGAAGGCTAACGTCTGGCTCAGCAGCATGGAACCGGCACTTTCACAGCCCGATCCCCAGGTCTTACTGGTGCAGGATAACTGGAAGAACGGTGGACGCACGAAAAACAGCGAAACATTGTCGCTGGTGAAGTTCAACATCCCTCCGCTGCCTGCCGGACAGGATCCTGCCCAGTTTAAATACCGCGTGAGAATTTATGGCGGGAAAGTGGAAACTGACGGCGCGGATCAAATCTTCTTCTATCCGGCGAGTAACGACTGGGAACCGGCCACCGTGAGCTGGCAGTCACGACCGTCCTGCAACTATCGCTCGGATGCGGTGCTGTACCTGAACCACTCCCGCGAATACCGGATGGTGGACGTGGATAAAGCGGTGCGCAAGGCGCTGGCAGAAGGGAAAACCGACATTTCGTGGTATATCGGCGGCGATCGTCAGGGAAATCACTATCAGTTTGAGATGGGGTCATCTCCCCAAAGCCTGATCCTGATGCTGACCGGGTTTAGCAAAACGCCGGAGATCTGATAGCGGGTAGCAAAAGGCATTCATAAAAAAAAGCACCGGGGAGCCCGGTGCTTTTTCTTCAGATCTTGCAGGCATCGCCGCAGTCGTCATCGGCGACAATCGCCTGAGCTTTTTTATCCGCATCGTCGAGACGTTCCGCGTTGCGCTCTTCTGCTTCATCCAGCCCGTTAAAGACTAAGTTATCGAGATCAATTTCCATGTGCCACCTGCGTTATTCAGTTTTTGATACTCGCACAGTATAAGTCAAAAAAAGCGGGCCAGGCACCCCTCAGCACATATGGATAATCCCTGCCATACTCAGTGATTTATTGCTGAGAAAAGCCGATGATTACACTCTGTAAAACCTGCGGTACCGCTTACGATGAACAGCCCAAAAACTGCCCGATTTGCGACGATGAGCGCCAGTATGTCCCGGTGACGGGCCAGACATGGACGGACATCGACAGCCTTACGACCACGCACACCAACAAATGGCAACAGCTGGAGCCGCAGCTGTTCAGCATCAAAACTGTTCCCTCTTTTGCCATCAACCAGCGGGCGCTTCTGCTGCGTACGCCACAGGGCAATGTTCTGTGGGACTGCATCGCCAATCTTGACCCGGCGACCAGAGCGTTAGTTGACGCGCTCGGGGGAATCAGCGCGATCGCGATTTCGCACCCGCATTACTACACCACCATGCAGGAGTGGGCCGCGGCGTTTAACGCACCGATCTACCTGCACGCCAGCGATCGGCAGTGGGTGATGCGTGACAGCCCGGCGATACGCTTCTGGGAGGAGGACGCCCTGGAGATTATGCCTTTGGTGACTCTTCTGCGGCTGGGCGGGCATTTTGCAGGCGGCACGGTGCTGCACTGGCAGTCAGGCGACGGCGTGCTGCTGGCCGGTGATATTTTGCAGGTTACGCCCGGTAAAGACGCCGTGTCGTTTATGTGGAGTTATCCGAATATGCTGCCACTGCCTGTCCGCACCGTTGAGTCGGTGATTGGCCGACTGACAGGGAAAACGTACCAGCGCCTGTACGGGGCCTTTGAAGGGCAGAACATCCTGGCGAACGCGGATGAGATCGTGCAGCGGTCGGGCCAGAAATATATTGCTTGTCTCCGCTAAGGCGCGGTGGTTAAATTTTACGAGTGTGATCGCGATCATACCTAAATTAAAACAGATAAAAGAGAAATGGCTATGCAACATATCATTGAAGGTTTTCTCAGCTTTCAAAAAGAGATTTTCCCGCAACGTAAAGAGCTTTTTCGTAGTTTAGCGTCCAGTCAGAATCCCAAAGCGCTGTTCATCTCCTGCTCCGACAGCCGTCTGGTTCCGGAACTGGTTACGCAACAGGAGCCAGGACAGCTCTTTGTCATTCGAAACGCGGGCAACATTGTGCCTCCGTTCGGGCCGGAGCCTGGCGGTGTCTCTGCGACCATCGAATATGCTGTTGTTGCCCTGGGCGTGACCGATATCGTTATTTGCGGCCACTCCAACTGCGGCGCAATGAAGGCGATTGCTGACAACGCCGATCTGGAGCCGATGCCGGCCGTTTCCCACTGGCTGCGCTATTCTGATGCGGCAAAAGCGGTGGTTGAGAAGAAAACATGGGATAAGCCAATCGATAAGGTGAATGCGATGGTGCAGGAGAACGTCTTTGCGCAGCTGAGCAATATCAAGACCCATCCGTCGGTGGCGGTAGGCCTGCGCAACAACGCCATTCGCCTGCACGGCTGGGTATATGACATCGAAAGCGGCAAAATCCTTGCCCTGGACAAGAACACTAAATCGTTCGTGTCGCTGTCGGAAAACCCGGACGTCTTCTTCGAGTAACCCGACCCCGCAGGGCAGGGAAGCTCTGTTAAAATTCCATGAATGGTAACTTCCTTCGCACGCCTGTCGCAGGTTTTCCAGCCGCTTTCGCCATCGCTTTACCAATTTCAGCGCACTCAGACAAACCCTGAACAAAGGGATGATCGTGCATCAGCCAGGGGATCGCCCCAAAAGCGATGCGCCCCCGCAGTGATGCAGGCGCCAGCAACGTATAGTCTTCCCCCACATCCGGGACGTCATCGCCGGTTTCCGCAAGCTGTTTACGCAGGGTGGGGAAGGGAATGTCCTTGTTTCTGAGCGGCTTTTGCCCGCGCGCATCAATAAACACGTCGAAGCGGTAACGCTTTTCTGCCGTGGTGATGACGGTCTGATCGCTGCCGATATCCAGGTCGTAATCATCACCGAGTGCGACCACGCTAATGATCCCTGCCTCGCGCAGCGCCAGTAAACGGCGGATAGACTGCGGTGGAATGGCGGCATAATTATCGATAAACACACGCTCCAGCCCGGATTTAAACCGCTCTCTGTCATGCTCACTGAGTGAAGGGACGATGGCCTGAACCACTTCATGCAGACGAAGCACGGTATAGCGCCAGGCAACGGTGCGTTTTTCGCGCTTGTTGCGCTCCACTTCTTTCAGATTCGCTTCGGCCCAGGTGAAAGGGCCATGCTTTTTACGATCCTCAAACCAGACATCACGAAGCGTGTCGGCATTCAGCGTACCGAGCGATATCGCCTGGCACCAGCGCGGATCGGCCAGCTCGAGCTCTTTCACCATCAGCGCAAAGATGCGGTCAAGCAGCCCGTCCGGGCCTTTGGCGATTTCACTTTCCGCCACAGACTCCGTTAACACGGACAGCGGTTCATAAGGGATAGGGCAGTAAAAGTCGGCCTCCGGCAGAACGCCCGTGCGGGACATCAGCGTGATTTTTAGCCCTTCGCTGCCTTTATTGACAACGAACTGCTCCCCGCTAAACCGGCCATGCTGCATCACAACCGCCATTGCAGCGTCCAGCCCGCTGAGGGAGGTACCCATGATCCCCACCTCACAGGCTCGGACCTCCGCGTCCATCAGCCCTGACCATGGGCTTGGGAAATATGCGCGGGTGGTTTCATCTTCATCAGGCCAGACGTGGCCGGTGGCAACAACCGCAAGATCAAACCGCCTTGAGAAAGGGGCATCGTTCACTGAAAGGGCCACGCCGTCTGCATCAGCCTTAATATCCGTGACTTCTGCGTTGGGGTGCACCTCGACATGAAAGCCCGACTTTTTCGCCTCAGCAACGACGGCGAGAAACCGATCGTGAAAATATTCACCCAACAGAATACGCGGCAGGAATTGCCGGTCGTGCAGTTTCTCACTATCGACGTTATAGCGGGCAAGATGGGCCGCACTCTGCTGTTTGAGCCAGTCGAGATAGGTAATAAAAATGGGCGGGATTTCGATACTGGCGATGTTCGCCAGCATCAGCCGGGAATTATCCTCGTCGCTGTAGGGCATCCCGACACCGGGTTGGTCTGCCTTTTCGAACACGGTGATCGAAAGCGGTGCTGCGTTGTTAAGAAGTGAGTAAAAGGTATAAATCCCTGTTGGACCTGAGCCGATAATGGCGATTTTTTTCATCGAAAGCGTTCCTGCATTTCTGAACCATAAAATAAGCGTAGCAGGAGAAAGGTTAAATCATTCAATGAAGAAAAAAATTAAGACGTTTAGAAGAGGAATTTTGCACCATTTCAGGACTGAAATGGTGCGTCCGAGTGGACTCGAACCACCGACCCCCACCATGTCAAGGTGGTGCTCTAACCAACTGAGCTACGGACGCAGAATGGTGCGTTCAATTGGACTCGAACCAACGACCCCCACCATGTCAAGGTGGTGCTCTAACCAACTGAGCTATGAACGCATTGTGTTGTCGGTGACAACGGGGACGAATATTAGCGGCACAGCCCCAAGGTGGCAAGAGGGAAAATGCATTTTTCTCTCTGATTTCACGCGATTGCTTCATTACCGCGCAAAGTGAAGAGAAAGTAGCCGCCAGCCGGCGGCTACTGTGTCATTAACGTGCAGCGCGCTGCAAAATTACCGCAGACGGCTGACGTTGCAGGAAGCGCATACGCAGCATCATCATAATGGCCGCAGACGTTAAGCCGATGATAAAGCCCATCCAGAATCCGGCTGGCCCCATGCGATCCACCACCAGATCCGTGAGCGCCAGAATGTACCCGCACGGCAGACCCAGCACCCAGTAAGCGATAAAGGTGATGAAGAAGATGGAACGCGTATCTTTATACCCACGCAGCACGCCGCTGCCAATTACCTGGATGGAGTCAGAGATCTGATAAATGGCCGCCAGCAGCATCAGATGCGAGGCCAGGGTCACTACCTCCGGGTTGTCGTTATAGAGCAGGGCAATTTGCTCACGCAACAGCACGGTAAAGAGCGCGGTACAGACTGCCATGCAGACGCCGACGCCGAGGCCGGTGCGGGCTGCCGTTTGCGCGTCCAGCGTCGAGCCTTGCCCCAGACGGAAGCCCACGCGAATCGTCACCGCGGCAGCCAGGGACATCGGCAGGACGAACATCAAAGAGCTGAAGTTCAGGGCGATCTGGTGTCCTGCGACATCAATAATCCCTAACGGCGAGACCAGCAGGGCGACGACGGCAAACAGCGTCACTTCGAAGAACAGCGCCAGCGCAATGGGTAACCCCAGCTGAATGAGACGGGTCATGAGCGTCCAGTCAGGTGCGCTGAACGAGGTGTCGTTACGAATGTCACGCATGGATCGCGCATGTTTAATGTAGGTGAGCATACAGCCGAACATCACCCAGTACACCGCAGCCGTTGCCACGCCGCAGCCCACGCCGCCGAGTTCCGGCATGCCAAAATGACCGTAAATGAAGATATAGTTCACGGGAATGTTCACCAGCAAGCCGATAAAGCCCATCACCATGCCCGGCTTGGTTTTTGCCAGCCCTTCACACTGGTTACGTGCCACCTGGAAGAACAGATAGCCGGGCGCGCCCCAGAGCAGGGCGCGCAGATAACCGACCGCCTTATCCGCCAGCGCCGGGTCGATATTATGCATGGCGCGAATAATATACCCGGCGTTCCACAGGACGATCATAATCAGGACGGAGACACCCCCGGCCAGCCAGAAGCCCTGGCGCACCTGATGGGCCACGCGGTCGCGTCGACCGGAGCCGTTAAGCTGCGCGATAACGGGCGTCAGCGCCAGCAGCAGGCCGTGACCAAAAAGAATGGCCGGAAGCCAGATTGAGGTTCCGATCGCCACGGCGGCCATATCGGTGGCGCTGTAACCACCGGCCATTACCGTATCCACAAATCCCATTGCGGTTTGGGCTACCTGCGCGACGATCACCGGTATGGCCAGTGCCAATAACTGACGCGCTTCGATCATATACTTCTGCACGTGAACACCTTTGTATTGTAGTTATTTGAGAGACTAAAAAGGCCGCCGTTACTGGCAGCAAGAAGAAAAAACAGAGGGATGCCAGCTATTGTAGCGGGGTTTAACTAATTATCTAGTGAAAAAATCGCCAGAAATTGCGCATCACTGGCAACCTGTTTTTTCAACTGTTATTGTGGTGGAATTATACGGTGTCATCGCCGTTCGGAATGAACAGGAGCTGTAAGCATGTTTACTGGTATTGTGCAGGGCACTGCCAAAGTGGTGTCCATTGATGAAAAACCGAATTTCCGCACTCACGTAGTTGAGCTGCCTGAATATATGCTCGACGGCATTGAAACCGGGGCGTCGATAGCGCATAACGGCTGCTGCCTGACGGTGACCGAAATTAACGGTAACCAGATTAGCTTTGATTTAATGAAAGAGACGCTGCGTATCACTAACCTGGGTGAGCTGGTGGTGGGAGATATCGTCAACGTGGAACGCGCGGCGAAATTCAGCGATGAGATTGGCGGGCATCTGATGTCGGGCCATATTATGACCACCGCAGAAGTGGCGAAAATCGTGACCTCGGAAAATAACCGTCAAATCTGGTTTAAGGTGCAGGATCCGTCATTAATGAAATACATCCTTTATAAAGGATTTATTGGCATCGATGGGATTAGTCTGACCGTCGGTGAAGTGACGCCAACGCGTTTTTGCGTGCATTTAATTCCTGAAACGCTGCAACGTACTACGCTTGGCGCAAAAAAACTGGGGCAGCGCGTAAATATCGAAATTGATCCCCAGACCCAGGCGGTCGTGGATACCGTTGAGCGCGTACTGGCGGCGAAAGAGGCGGCGATAATTAAAACCATGGAAGAAGAATAAAAAATAACCCCGGTTAACCGGGGTTATTTTTTCAGCGAGCCACACGCAAACCGTGCTCAATCCCACGACTAAACACCACCTGCCAAAGCTGTATATCCCGCGCACGGAACGCGCCCGCACAGGCATTCAGATAATAGCTAAACATCCGTTTGAATCGTTCCGAATAGTTGTCGGCGATTTCAGGCCATGCAGCCTGGAAACGTTCATGCCAGGCCATCAGGGTGGTGTCGTAATCTGCGCCGAAGTTATGCCAGTCTTCCACAATAAAATGCGGTTCGCTGGCGTTCGCAATCTGGCGAACAGAGGGTAAACAGCCATTCGGGAAGATATATTTGTTGATCCAGGGATCCACATTGTTATCGGTGCGTTTAGAGCCGATGGTGTGTAGCAGGAAAATTCCCTCAGGCTTCAGGTTACGATCGGCGACCTCGAAGTAAGTCTTGTAGTTCTTCGGCCCCACGTGCTCGAACATACCTACGGAAACAATGCGATCGAACTGCTCGTTCAGGTCGCGGTAGTCCTGAAGCCGAATATCAACATCCAGACCCAGACAGCGTTCCTGCGCCATCTTCTGCTGTTCAGCGGAAATCGTGACGCCGACTACGCTGACGCCGTAATTTTTCGCCATAAACCAGGCAAGACCACCCCAGCCACAGCCGATGTCCAGCACACGCATACCGGGCTGTAACTGCAATTTATCGCAGATCAGTTGCAGCTTGTCCTGCTGCGCCTCTTCCAGGGTCGTCGCTTTTTTCCAGTATCCGCAGGAGTACTGCATGAAAGGATCGAGCATACGGCTGAACAGATCGTTGCCAAGATCGTAATGCTCTTTACCGACGATCCACGCCCGTTTTTTACTTTGCAGATTGAACAGGCGGGCGGAGGCGATACGTAAGGTATCTTTGAAATGACGAGGGAGCTGTTTTTCAAGACCGGCGCGTAATACGCTGGAGAAGAACATATCCAGCCGCTCACACTCCCACCAGCCGTCCATATAGCTTTCACCCAGCCCTAACGACCCCTCCTGTAACACGCGTTTGAAAAAATCGGGATGCTTTATCTGGGGATCGGAGGGGGATGAGCCATTAATCGTAATGCCCGCACGTCCCAATAGTTCACTGACGATCCGGGACCAGTTATCGTCCGGAACGCTGACTTCTTCTATACACGATGAACTCATAGCTTCTCCATCACCTTGCTGTGATCAGAACCTTAAAACAGCGTAGACGCTTTTTTGGTTTGTGAGAAATCTCACGGTAAATGCCCGCGAGGCTAATATCCGACGTAGAACAGAGGAAGGGAGATAACCCTTGCCGAAATGCCTTCCATGGTAAAACGGGAGCGCTCCGGCTCCCGTTAACACTTAATATTTATCGTATTTAATCGAACCAAATTTAGTATAGGCCGCAAAATTTGGTGATTCAACAGAAAATTGTTAGCAACCTAATCACTGGTATTTAACATAGTTTCCCGCGCAATCAGGCGTGCGACGTTTCTGTCTGCGCGTTTTCACTCTGCTCGCGATGGGCTGAGGACTGCATGCGATAGCCCAAACCCGACAGCGCAACGGTGACCAGCATCACGCTGGTAGTGGTGAGCAGCGGGGTTGCAATCAACGCAGAGACCACGAGACTTGCCAGGAAGCACAGGCCAAGTTGCAGGGTATTTTGCAGCGCGGCAGCGCGGCCTGTCGCCTGCGGAAATAGACGCAACGCCTGGGCTACAACAATAGGGTAGATGGCCCCGTTAGCGATCGCCATGACGCAGAACGGAATCAAAATTTCTGCAAGCCCGGCGCCGGGTATAAAGCCGACAGCCCAGGTCGCAATCACGCTTAGCGCATACAAAACCAGCAGCCAGGGCAGCATCTGTTGGCCTTCCCATTTTTGCAGCGCGGCGCGACAGCCATAGCCACCCACCAGGAAGGCGATGGTCTGTGGTACATAGCTCAGGCCGATAGCCGCCGGGCTGTAGCCCATGTCATGCAGAATGAACGGCGAACCGGTTAGCCAGGCAAAGAAGCTGGCAGAGCAGGCAGCATAAATCAGCACGTTACCGCGATAGGCTTTCGACCGCAGTAAAGAGGTAAAGGTGATGGGCTTTGCGTCCGGATGCGTCTCTTTTTTATGCGCAGGTTTAAGCCCGAAAGCAGGCAGCATCAGGACCAGCGTAATAGCAAAGAGCGTGGCGAAAATGGCCTGCCAGTCGAAATGCGCCAGGATCCAGCTGCCCAGTAACGGGGCAAGCGCCGGCGACAGGCCGACCAGCGGCATAATAGTGGCGAATATGCGGTTAGTGCGCGAGGCGGGGTAGTAATCGGTCACCAGCGCCTGCCAGGTCACCGCTGCGGCGCAGACACCGACCGCCTGAATAAAGCGCAGCGCCAGCAGCCAGGCGGCATCGCGGACCCACAGCATGCCCAGACAGCCTACGGCAAAAATCGCCAGACCCAACAACAGGACGGGCTTACGGCCGAAACGATCCGAGAGCGGCCCCCACAGCAATTGCGCAAAAGCAAAGCCGGCGAGGAACAAACTTAAACTGGCGCTGATGGCGGCGGCAGGGGTTTGCAAATCTTCCTGCATCGCGGCGAACGCGGGCAGATACATATCGGTCGCCAAAAAGCCCAGCACGCTTAAGCCGCCGAGCCAGACTAAAAATCCTTTCCTGGGTTGCACTTTTTTTCTCCTGAGGAGGCAGGTGTACGTTGGCGCAGAGTGTAGGGAGTGCAAAGCGGCTTGTGAAACGCTAATATTTGGCGGGTGCATTCAAAAAATTTGCAGGCTAAAGATGTGGTCAGATTATTCCCTTGAAGTGGTTGATGCCGTGGCGCGTAACGGCAGCTTTACCGGTGCCGCCCAGGAGCTGCATCGCGTTCCCTCGGCTATCAGCTATACGGTGCGCCAGCTGGAAGCGTGGCTGGCGGTCCCGCTGTTCGAGCGGCGCCATCGCGACGTGGAGCTCACGCCTGCCGGCGCGTGGTTTTTGAAGGAAGGGCGGTCTGTTATCAAAAAAATGCAGATCACCCGTGAGCAGTGCCAGCAGATCGCCAACGGCTGGCGCGGGCATCTCGCTATCGCGGTGGATAACATCGTTAAGCCGGAACGGACCCGGCAGATGATCGTCGATTTCTATCGTCATTTTACCGACGTCGAACTGCGTGTTTCGCAGGAAGTGTTCAACGGCGTCTGGGATGCGCTGGCGGACGGCAGGGCGGAGATGGCGATTGGTGCAACCCAGGCGATCCCGGTTGGGGGGCGCTACGCGTTTCGCGACATGGGCATGCTGAGCTGGACCTGCGTGGTCGCGCGCGATCACCCGCTGGCGGCGCAGGAAGGTCCGCTGAGCGATGACACCTTACGCAACTGGCCCTCGCTGGTGCTGGAAGATACCTCCCGCTCGCTGCCCAAGCGCATTACCTGGCTGCTGGATAATCAGCGCCGCGTGGTCGCGCCGGACTGGGAGTCGTCGGCCACCTGTCTGAGCGCGGGGCTGTGCGTTGGCATGGTGCCGGTGCATTTTGCGCGCCCGCGCATCGACGCGGGAGAGTGGGTGGCTCTGACGCTGGAAAACCCCTTCCCGGATGCCGCGTGCTGTCTGACGTGGCAGCAAAACGACGTCTCGCCCGCCATGGCCTGGCTGCTGGATTATCTGGGCGACAGCGAAACGCTGAACCGGGAGTGGTTGCGGGAACCAGCATAGCTGGCCCCGTAAAGTGATTAACGACGGTAGTCGCGGAACGGACCGTCCGCAACGGAACGGCGTTCAATCAGGCGCGGGTGAACTTCAATGGACTGGGACTGTTCACGCTTGTTGACGATCCTGTCCAGCAGCATGTTGAAGGCCGTTTCACCCAGCGAATCTTTCGGCTGGTGAATGGTGGTCAGCGCCGGGGTAAAGAAGCGGGCGTTGCGCACGTTGTCATAGCCGATCACCGAGATATCCTGCGGGACGCGCAGGCCGAGTTCATCCGCCGCGCAGAGCGCGCCCATCGCCATGATGTCGCCGCCGCAGAACACCGCGGTAGGGCGATGCGGCTGGGAGACGATCTGCTGCATGGCGCGATAGCCCGACTCCGGCTCGAAGTCGCCCTGAACAATCCAGTTTTCCGGCACGGTGATCAGCGCCTCTTCCATCGCTTTCATGAAACCGGCCAGACGGCCAGCTCCGGTGTTACGCTCCAGCGGACCCGGGATCACGCCAATTTCACGATGACCGCGTTCTACCAGATAACGCCCCGCCATGTAGCCGCCTTCAAAGGCGTTATCAATAACGGAGTCGGTGAAGTCTGCGCGCGCTTCGCCCCAGTCCATGACCACCATCGGAATGTGGCGATACTCTTCCAGCATGGAAAGGACCGACTCAGGGTATTCAGAACACATTACCAGCAGGCCGTCGACGCGCTTTTGCGCCATCATTGACAGGTAAGCGCGCTGTTTTTCAATGTTGTTCCACGCGTTGCCCAGAATCAGGGTATAGCCTTTCTGGAAGCAGTTTTTTTCAACGGCTTCGATGATTTCAGCAAAGTAGGCCGCTTCACTGCTGGTGGCCAGCAGGCCAATCGATTTGGTGTGATTAACCTTCAGGCTGCGGGCGACGGCACTTGGCGAGTAGTGCAGTTCTTTGATTGCCGCCCAGACGGCATTACGCGTCTCTTCAGCGACGAAACGCGTTTTGTTAATAACATGTGATACGGTTGTAGTGGAAACGTTTGCGCGTTTTGCTACGTCTTTAATTGTTGCCATTAAATGTCACTCCAGACCATATCCTAAGCTCCTGAAAAAATTGAAGGTAAACGTTTGCCTTCTCTCACCCTTATCACGCAAACATGAGTTGCGACACGCCGGGAAAACGACACAGGACGTCAGGAGGGGGTCAGTGGCCGGTACGCTAATAAATTTAGCGTGGAATTTTGTCCTATCTTGATGAAAAGGGGAAGAGGTAAAGTGGATATCCGTTTAAATCCTGGAAGATTTTTGACCTGAACTGTGTAAAAATGAGCAAGCTCACTTTTCGTAGGGTGAATAAAAGGAGAAAAATTGATGAGTACCGATCTGAAGTTTTCGCTGTTTACCACCATTGTTGTTCTTGCTCTGATTGTTGCCGGTGGTTTAACCGCTGCACTGCACTGATTCAGGCGGAGGGAGAACTTTCTCCCTCTCTTGCTGCTATTGTTACCTCTCCGGCAAAAATCTTTTGCCAAAATGTTAACTTCTCATTTTTTGTGATTGATGTCATGCTTTTGACTTCTTAGTTCTGTGCCGGGTTATGGCACGGTATCCGGAGTCTCTTCATGAAAATCAATTTTCCCCTGCTGGCCCTGGCGATTGGCGCCTTTGGGATTGGCACCACTGAATTCTCCCCGATGGGGTTATTGCCTGTTATCGCCCGGGGTGTGGATGTCTCTATCCCTGCGGCTGGTATGTTAATTAGCGCCTACGCGATTGGCGTGATGGTGGGCGCGCCGCTGATGACGCTGCTGCTTTCGCACCGCGCTCGCCGCAATGCGCTGATTTTCCTGATGGCGATTTTCACCCTCGGAAATGTGCTTTCCGCGATTTCGCCCGATTACACCACTCTGATGCTTTCGCGCATTCTGACCAGCCTCAACCATGGCGCCTTCTTCGGACTGGGCTCGGTTGTCGCCGCCAGTGTGGTGCCAAAACATAAGCAGGCCAGCGCGGTAGCCACTATGTTTATGGGCCTCACCATCGCTAATATCGGCGGCGTTCCCGCTGCCACCTGGCTGGGAGAAGCCATCGGCTGGCGTATGTCTTTCCTCGCAACCGCCGGACTGGGCGTGGTCGCGATGGTTGCGCTGTTCTTCTCACTGCCGAAAGGAAGTGCGGGAGAACGTCCGGAAGTACGTAAAGAGCTGGCGGTGCTGATGCGTCCTCAGGTGTTGTCCGCGCTGCTCACCACGGTGCTGGGGGCGGGGGCGATGTTTACGCTCTACACCTATATCTCCCCGGTGTTGCACGACATTACCCACGCAACGCCACTCTTTGTTACCGCGATGCTGGTGCTGATTGGTGTCGGGTTCTCGATTGGCAACTATCTCGGCGGGAAATTTGCCGACCGCTCCGTCAGCGGTACGCTGAAAGGTTTTTTAACGCTGCTGATTGTCATCATGGTGGCGATCCCGTGGCTGGCGCGTAACGAAGTGGGGGCCGCGATTGCCATGGTGGTGTGGGGCGCCGCAACCTTTGCCGTGGTGCCACCGTTGCAGATGCGCGTAATGCGCGTTGCGCACGAAGCGCCGGGGCTCTCTTCGTCGGTGAATATCGGTGCGTTTAACCTGGGCAATGCGCTGGGGGCCGCAGCGGGCGGGGCGGTGATCTCCGGTGGTTTGGGTTACAGCTTTGTGCCGGTGATGGGGGCGATCATTGCTGCACTCGGCCTGCTGCTGGTGATGATGTCTGGTCGTAAACAGCCTGAAGCGGTGTGTACGGCGGAATAAACAAAAACGCAGAAGGGCTGCCCCTTCTGCGTGTCTCTTACGCGGCGAAGTTCTTCGCAACAAATTCCCAGTTAACCAGTGCCCAGAAGTGTTCCAGGTAGTTCGGGCGCGCATTACGGTAATCAATGTAATAGGCGTGTTCCCATACGTCCACGGTCATCAGCGGCGTGGCGCTGGTGGTCAGAGGGGTACCCGCATTAGAAGTGGAAACGATAGCCAGTTTGCCATCAGCCTCTTTTACCAGCCAGGTCCAGCCGGAGCCAAAGTTTTTAACGGCTGCGTCAGTAAACTTCGCTTTAAAATCCGCGAAACTGCCGAACGCGGCGTTAATCGCTGCCGCCAGCTCACCGGCAGGTTCTCCGCCTGCGTTTGGGGCCAGGCAGTGCCAGTAGAAGGTGTGGTTCCACACCTGAGCGGCGTTGTTGAATACGCCACCGTCTGAACTGCGCACGATCTCTTCCAGCGTTTTGCCTTCAAAATCGGTGCCCTTGATCAGGTTATTCAGGTTGGTGACATAGGTCTGGTGATGCTTGCCGTAATGGTATTCCAGGGTTTCCGCGGAAATATGCGGGGCCAGGGCGTCTTTTGCATACGGTAGTGCAGGTAATTCGAACGACATTGCTTCTCTCCTTATAGTTTTATACGTTGCCAATAACCCTACAGACAACAAGGACAGAATAGCAAATTGAAAGGGTATGCAAAAGAGGAACTTACCCTGCCATGGAGGCGGCAGGGCAGGGTTTAGCGAATGGTTTTTGGCGTCATCACGCGGCGCGCACCCACATAGTGGCGCACCCAATAATCTTCGCTGAGAGAGGTGATCTGAATGTCCTGACCGCTGCGCGGTGACTGGATAAATTTACCGTTACCCACATACACCCCAACGTGATCGGCCGTACCGCGTCCCTGGGTGCGGAAGAACACCAGGTCGCCATTTTGCAGTTCGCCACGGTTTACAGGCGCGGCGTCGCGCAGATGGTACATCTCATTGGCGGTGCGTGGAATGCGAAACTTCACCAGATCTTTATAGGCATAATAAACCAGCCCACTACAGTCAAAACCGGTGCGCGGAGAGGTGCCACCCCAGCGATAGGGTTTACCTATTTGCCCCATCAGTTTGTTCATCGCCGTTTTTTGCGCTTTCTGCATACGCGCTTTATGCACGTCAGCCAGCTTCGTCACTTTTGCGCATTTCGTTTTATGGCCTTTGCGCACGGTGCATTTTTCATTCACCAGGCTGGCGGTCGTGCGGGTGGTTTTGTGCGTGCCGGAACGGAGAGTTTTGGGTTTACTGGAGGCGGTCTTTTTGGTCTGAGCGGTGGTTTTCTTCTTTACTGTTTTACTGGTGGTTTTTTTCTTACGTTCTGTGGTTTTTGCCAGATGCGATTTTTGTACAGCAGAATGCCGCGCCTGTTCAGAGGCGTTCGCCGCTGGCGTAAATGAGAGTGTGGTAAACAGTAAAGCACAGAGCGTCATCGAGATTTTAGTTATCCGCGCCACTGGGCAGTCCCCTGATAAATGCAGGCCACAATGCATACCCGCGTGAGATTTACAAAACCTGTCGATTCTAATCCATAAATTCAGAAGAAGTTAATAGCATTTTTCATTCAAAAATTATGTTTCGTTAGCAAGTGCAAAAAAATTCACCATTCTGACGCACTCCTGTTCGCTCCTTAAGCAAAACCGCACCTCGTCTGGGGATAAACGACATTAGCAATGCAACTTTATGCGATAAGCGATAATATAATTAGACGTGACAAAAATGTTATTTTCCGATGTCGGCCTGACCCGCTACAATGTCAGACTGATGCCGTAACAGAAGTTAAAGGAAGCAAGACATGAGCACCACTATTGAAAAAATTCAGCGCCAGATCGCTGAAAACCCGATTCTCCTGTACATGAAAGGTTCTCCGAAGCTGCCAAGCTGCGGCTTCTCCGCGCAAGCGGTTCAGGCACTGTCCGCCTGTGGTGAGCGTTTTGCTTACGTTGATATCCTGCAAAACCCGGACATTCGCGCTGAACTGCCAAAATACGCCAACTGGCCGACCTTCCCACAGCTGTGGGTTGATGGTGAACTGGTCGGCGGATGCGACATCCTGATTGAAATGTATCAGCGCGGCGAACTGCAACAGCTGATCAAAGAGACTGCGGCGAAGTATAAAACCGAAGAGCCGGACGCAGAGTAAGTTTTCTGCGGATATAAAAAAGCGACCACATTATGTTGGTCGCTTTTTTTTGTCCTGTGGGGCTATTGATTACCCAACCTACGATTGAAGATCGGCCTCGTCGCCCATCGGCAGCGGCCAGCCGCCGAGACGTTTCCAGCGGTTGACGATCTCACAGAACAGCTCCGCCGTACGCTCGGTGTCGTATAACGCGGAATGCGCCTGGGTGCCGTCAAACGCAATACCCGCCGTGATGCAGGCTTTAGAGAGCACGGTTTGCCCCAGCGCCAGGCCGCTCAGCGCGGCGGTGTCGAAGGTCACAAACGGATGGAATGGATTACGCTTGAGCGAGGCACGCTCGGCGGCAGCCATAGTGAAGCTGTGATCAAAGGTGGCATTGTGGGCCACCATAATGGCGCGGCTACAGTCATTCTCTTTCATGCCTTTGCGCACCATTTTGAAAATGGCGTGCAGCGCCTCGTATTCGCTTACCGCCCCGCGCAGCGGGTTTGTCGGATCGATACCGTTAAAGGCCAGCGCCTCTGGCTGTAAGTTTGCCCCTTCAAAGGGTTCAACGTGGAAATGCAGCGTGGTGTCCGGTACAAGCCAGCCCTGTTCATCCATCTTCAGCGTGATGGCGGCAATCTCAAGCAGCGCATCGGTTTTAGCGTTAAATCCGGCTGTTTCAACATCAATGACAACGGGATAAAAACCACGAAAACGGTCGCACAGACCGGTAAATTGAGCGTTATCGGACATCAGGGTCTCTTACAAGGGGGAAAAAGCAGTGCGCATTATGGCAAATTTTGAGAGGGGATGCAGCAAAACAACGGGCGCAAAGTGCGCCCTGCGGGATCAATTGCCCAGGCCGCGACCAGCGTCTTTGGCTTCGATCAGTTCGATTTTATAACCGTCCGGATCTTCCACAAACGCAATTACGGTGGTACCGCCTTTAACCGGACCGGCTTCACGGGTGACGTTACCGCCATTGCTGCGGATACGTTCGCAGGCTTCGGCGGCGTTATCCACTTCCAGCGCGATGTGGCCGTAAGCTGTACCCAGCTCGTAGCTGTCCACGCCCCAGTTGTAGGTCAGCTCGATGACCGCTTCATCAGATTCCGGGCCGTAACCGACAAACGCCAGGGAGTATTTATATTCCGGATTTTCGCTGGTGCGCAGCAGCTTCATGCCCAGAACGTTAGTGTAGAAATCGATGGAACGTTGCAGGTCGCCAACGCGCAGCATGGTGTGAAGTAGGCGCATAATTTCCTCATTAACCAGTGGAATGGATTATCTTTTTGAACAGAAACGATGTTTTAGTATAGCGGCGAAAGGTCGCCGCTATCAATGTACAAAGCGGGATTACAGTGAAGGGTAGTCGGTATAACCTTCCGCGCCGCCGCCATAGAAACTTTCAGGGCGCTGCGGGTTCAGTTCGGCTTTCTTCTGCAAACGGGCAACCAGATCCGGGTTAGCAATGTAGTCACGGCCAAAGGCCACTGCGTCGATCAGGCCTTTACCGATCAAATCCTCGGCTTTCTCTGCCGTATACGCACCCGCCCCGATAATCACGCCGTGGAAGCGCTCGCGCACTTTCTGACGGAAGGCTTCACTGTAAGGCTTGCCACCTGCCCAGTCCGGCTCGGACATGTGCAGATAGGCGATACCGCGTTTCGCCAGCTCTTCAATCAGATACAGCGCGTCTGCTTCTTCGTTCGGACCGTTGTCGACGTTCTGGAAAGTACCGATCGGGGAGACACGAATACCAATGCGGTCTGCGCTCCACTCATTACAGACAGCATCCACCACTTCAAGCACCAGACGCGCGCGGTTTTCAACGCTGCCGCCGTACTGGTCGGTACGCTGGTTGGAAGACGGGGACAGGAACTGATGCAGCAGGTAACCGTGCGCAGAGTGAAGCTCAACCAGGTCGAAGCCCGCTTCCCGGGCGTTGGCGACGGCCTGACGGAAATCATTCACGATACCCGGGATCTCGTCCAGCTCCAGCGCGCGTGGCGTGGTGGTGTCGACGCGGATCGCATTACCGTTTTCATCGCGCAGGGAAGTGCGGGTATTGGCGTTCAGGGCAGAGGCAGAAACCGGCGCCTGACCGCCAGGCTGGATGCTGCTGTGTGAGATACGACCGGTGTGCCACAGCTGAACCGCAATACGGCCATCTTCAGCATGCACGCCTGCGGTGATTTTTTTCCACGCGGCGATCTGTTCCGGGCTGTGCAGACCCGGTGCACCGGCGTAGCCTTTTGCCTGAGCAGAAATCTGCGTGGCTTCGGAGATAATCAGGCCCGCGCTGGCGCGCTGGCGGTAATACTCACCCATCAATGGCGTTGGGATATCGCCCGGCTCGATGCTGCGCAGACGGGTAAGTGGGGCCATAAACACGCGGTTTGGGGCAGTAACGGCACCCACTTTCAGTGGGGTAAACAGCTTTTCAGCGGACATAACGGCTCCTGAGTAGACCAGTCGACTAGTAAAAGGGTAAATAAAAACGCCGGCTACACGCCAGGCGCGGTAATACAGTTTTTCACATGCGCCAGCGCGCTTTCGAGCGGCACGGCGCTGCGAGACATTTTTGCTTGCAGGTTGGCGCCTAACCAGAGGGAATAGAGCACCTGTGCCTGCGTGAGCGGATCGCCGGAGAAGGAGAGCGTTTTTTCATTGCGCCCGCTCTCCAGCGCCTGAGCCAACAGGGCAATAACGCCGCTGGCCCCTTTATCCATTGCGGTGCGCATATCTTCGGAGAGATCGCACACTTCGGCAGACAGTTTTACCGTCAGGCAGCCGCTGATGATGCCCTGCTGACAGAACTGCGTCAGCGTTTCCTGATAGTAGTTCAGAACACGATCCCGGTAGTCACCTTCACCGCTGGCGAAGTGGGTTGCCAGGCGCTGATGGTAGCTGGCGTAGTGCCGCTCCAGCATGGCAACGCCGAACGCCTCTTTGGATCGAAAATAGTGATAAAACGATCCCTTAGGTACTTCAGCGGTTTTTAACAACTCGCTCAGCCCCATACCGGTAAACCCGCGATGCATGCAAAGGCGCTCGCCGGTAGCCAGCAAATGTTCTCGTGTATCGTGTTCAGTGTGTCTGCTCATGCCCTTACTCTAATAGACCGTTCGGTCTAATGCAAGCACGCTTAGCGACGACATTGCGACAGAATATCCAGCTGCGGTTGATAAACCGCTGATTTCACGTCCATCATGCCCAGAACGGTGGCGAATAAATTGTCCTGTGAAACCGCCTCTTTTGCGGCATGGTCACGCAGGCAAACCGTGTTTACGCCGAAGTTTTTCGCATAATCCGGGGAGAGCCAGAACATAAACGGAATATGCGTTTGCTGCTCCGGGGCCAGCATATACGGCGTACCGTGCAGGTAAATTCCGCTTTCACCCAGCGATTCACCGTGATCGGAGAGGTAAATGAGCGCCGTGTTCATGTTGGCCTGCCGGGCTTTTAGCGCGTCGATGGTTCGGCTGACCACGCTGTCGGTATACAAAATCGAGTTGTCATAGGTATTGATCAGCGACTGATGATCGCAATCCTGAATTTCATTGGTATCGCAGGTTGGGGTGAACTTGCGAAAGCTGTCCGGATAACGGTTGTAGTAGGCCGGACCGTGGCTGCCCATCAGATGAATAACCAGAACCGTATCCTGCTTTATTCCATCCAGTACGTTGTCCAGACGGTAGAGGTTGACGTCGTCGATACAGGATTTGTCCTTACAGAACTGATCCAGTTTCCACTGGGTCATGTCCGTGTGCGGCACGCGGTCGCAGGCGCCTTTACACCCGCCGTCGTTGTCGCGCCACAGCAGGTTGAAACCGGCATGGTTAAGTACATCGAGCAGACCTTCCTGGTGATGGGCGAGGTCCGCGTCATATTTTTTCCGCGTCATGCCGGAGAACATGCAGGGGACGGAAACGGCGGTTTCCGTGCCACAGGAGGAGGCCTGGGGGAAGTTGATGACATCCTGCTTTTTCAGCTCGGGGTTGGTTTCACGCGGGTAACCATTTAACGAGTAGTTTGCGGCGCGGGAGGCTTCGCCCACCACCACAATCAGCACGGTTTTCTTGCGTTGGCTGGAAATCAGCGCGCCTTTATGAGCATCCTCGCCAATGCGGACCAGCGTCTGGTCGCCGGCAAACCAGCGCATTTTGCTGTATTTCACCACGGCGCTCACGTAATTCGCCGGGGTAACCATTTTGACGATGCTTTTGTTATTGCGGAACAGAGAAGCATAGTCTTTATAAAACACCGCCGCGACCAGGATGATCACCAGCAGCGCGCCCAGCATAGCGGCGACACGCGTCAGGAGGGCATACCACCATTTTCCGGTGCGAATGCGCGTCAGGGCTAAAATAATCGATGGAACCAGACCCGCAACGACCAGCCACAGGATCATCTGCGGCGTCACCAGGGCAGTCGCTTCCTGGGAATTAGTTTCGAACACGTTCACAATCATGTTCTGATCGATAACCGTGCCATAGGTATACATAAACCAGGTTGCGGCGGCGCATCCCAGGGTCAGGACAATCATGAGCGGCTTGCGAATAAAGGGAATATTCAGCAGGCTGAAGACAATCACCCAGCCGCAGAACAGCACCAGCGGCACGCTGGCAGCAAACAGGAGATCGTGCAGATGCGCAGGCGCAATGATTGACCAGCTGCGCTGGATAAACAGTGCATTCAGTACGGTGAAGAAAAGTGCACAGCCCAGAGTAAATTTTATATCGTTACAGTGTAACTTTTTAGTGAACCACATGATGACCAGACCATTCGTTATATCAATGCGGCGAGTATAAGAAGGGAAGATTAGCGAAACCTTAATGCCCTGTATGTGGGGGTCATCCTTGCATGTAAGCCATTTAGGGTCTTCACTGTAGGGAATAATGACGTTCTGGAGGTAGGTGTGGCAGAGCAACTGGAGTTTTTCCCTGTCCAGAGCCCGTGCCGGGGTATTTGCCAGGTAGATGAACGAGGATACTGTCGTGGCTGCATGCGCACGCGCGATGAACGTTTTAACTGGCAAAATTTCAGCGACGCGCAAAAGCAGGAGGTCTTACGGCTCTGTCGACAGCGTCTGCTGCGTAAAATTCGTGCAAACAAAGCGGTTGAAAGCGAAGAACCTCAGCAACCTTCACTGTTTTAGCAGGGTAATTGCGTATACTGGTGACATGACTTCCTTGAGGAAAATGTTATGGTTCAGCGTATTACCCTTGCCCCGCAGGGCCCGGAATTCTCCCGATTTGTTATGGGCTACTGGCGCCTTATGGACTGGAATATGTCTCCGGTCCAGCTGGCGGACTTTATAGAAGAGCATCTCGATCTCGGGATCACCACCGTCGATCACGCTGATATTTATGGCGGCTATCAGTGCGAGGCTGCCTTTGGCGAAGCGCTGAAGCGTGCGCCGGCGCTGCGTGAACGTATGGAGATTGTGACCAAATGCGGTATTGCCACCACAGCAAAACCGGAGCATGCGCTTGGGCATTACATCACTGACAGCGCGCATATCGTTAAAAGCGCCGAGCAGTCACTGATTAACCTGGCCACCGATCGTATCGACCTGCTGCTGATCCACCGACCCGATCCGTTGATGGATGCGGATGAGGTCGCGGAAGCCTTCCTGACGCTGCACCAGAGCGGCAAAGTGCGCCATTTTGGCGTGTCTAACTTCACCCCGGCACAGTTTGCGCTATTGCAGTCTCGCCTGCCGTTTACGCTGGCGACGAATCAGGTGGAGATCTCGCCTGTTCATCAGCCGCTGCTGCTGGATGGCACGCTCGACCAACTGCAACAGCTGCGCATCCGTCCAATGGCATGGTCCTGTCTGGGAGGCGGCCGCCTGTTTAACGATGAGGCATTCCAGCCGCTGCGTAACGAGCTTGAAACGGTGGCGCGCGAACTGAATGCGGAGAGTATCGAGCAGGTGGTTTACGCCTGGATCCTGCGCCTGCCGTCTAAACCGCTGCCAATTATTGGCTCCGGCAAAATTGAGCGCGTCCGCGCTGCGCTTGTGGCTGAGGAGCTGGATATGACGCGTCAGCAGTGGTTCCGCATCCGCAAGGCGGCGCTGGGCTACGACGTACCCTGAGCACGCCTGAACCTGACTTTCCGGTGAAATCTGCGCCGCTGGTATAGACTTAAGGTGCAAAAAAATAACCCGTGGAGGTCTTATGAAGCGTTTTGCTCTGGCAATGGTCACGTTGGTTGTTTGTGCAGGTGCGCAGGCAGCCAGCGAGGACGTTGAAATGAATCTCGTCACTTCTCAGGGGGTAGGCCAGTCCATCGGGACGGTGAAAATCACCGAAACCGATAAAGGGCTGGAATTTGCTCCCGATCTCAAGGCTCTTCCACCCGGCGAACATGGTTTTCACGTTCATGCCAAAGGCAGCTGTCAACCCGCGATGAAAGAGGGGAAACCAACAGCTGCGGAAGCCGCAGGGGGGCATCTCGACCCGCACAACTCCGGTAAGCATGAAGGCCCGGAAGGGATGGGGCACCTCGGCGATTTGCCGGTGCTGGTGGTAAATAACGATGGTAAAGCCACCGATCCGGTTGTGGCGCCACGACTCAAAAAGCTTGACGAGGTCAAAGGCAAGGCGCTGATGGTCCACGTGGGCGGCGATAACATGTCCGATCAGCCTAAACCGCTTGGCGGCGGCGGGGCGCGCTATGCCTGCGGGGTGATCTGATCGCCAATCGTACCGGGTGGCGGCGCCTGTTCAAGCTGTGACAGGGAGCAGTGCAGCCGCCAGATAATGGACGCCAGATCGCGGGCCGCAGGCTGATGATGGTGCGCCAGCGCGTCGCAAATACGCTGAAGCTCGGCGAGCGTGACGCTCAGGGGGCGCTGCTGCACCCCGCGCTCGCTCATCACATCTCGGAGCATGGAAATACAGTTATCACGGACCTGCGACAGCGGATCGGAACGCGTCTCCCAGGCGCGCAGTTGCCACACCACGTGCGAACAGTTTAACAGCACCACGCCCCAGCGCAGCAGCCAGCGACGGGAGAGTGAATCCTGGCTGTTGTTCAGCTGGCTGACATGATGGTAAACCAGCGATTCATACTCGCTTTCGCGCAGATGCGGCCTGCGGCTCAGCTGATCGACAAAACCCCTGCGCAACTCCCGAATATGCCTGCGGCTTTTACGCGCGTCCGAGCCCGGGCGTAGCACAGCGAAAGCCAGCCACGCCAGCCCCACGCCGAGGATCTTCGCCAGGTTGTCGTTGAGAAAATCAGCGTAATCGTAAACCGGTGGATTCGTTACAGAGATAAATGAGCCCATAAAAACAATCAACTGACCCCACAGACCGGCCAGTTTAGGCATTTGCAGTTTGAGCAACTGCATGGTGGTTAATAGCGGGAAGAGAAACAGCAGAAATTGCCAGAGGTCGGTTATCTGCACCATCAAACCAAATTTCACCACGAAGCTGAATAGCGACAGCAGTACCAGCGTACGCAGCAGAAGCGTCAGGGAATTAAAGGGGGAAGCGGCGACGGAATAGAGCACGCAGCTGATTGCCGCAAGCGTCAGGGCCGCACTGCCCGCATCCCATTGCGTGGTGATGGCCCATGCGCCCACGGCCGTTAACGCGCAAAACGTACGAAAACCGCTCCACAGCGCCTCCATTGCGTCGGTATGGCGCGCCAGAGCAGGACTACCGGGAACGGAAAATTCGGTGACGGGCGTGGCATTCTCGACGGCTTTTAACCAGCGGCTGCTGCGCAGATACAGGCGGCAGAAATAGTTCAGACGCTGCCAGAAGGCACGGTGCCTGTAGTCATATTCATCCGTTGGGGCGAGCGGCGCGATAATGCGGGCCACGGTATAGATATCGGCATCCGGACGCGCAAGAGCGGCGAGCAGCGCCTCGATAATCTCCCGGGTATGGGCTGGCGGTGCAGGCCAGTTCAGCAACATCCGGCGAAGGCTTGAGATCGCGCTCGTCATCCGCAATTGCTGGTGCAGTAAATAGTTCAGAAGCGTGTTCTGGCGACGAAAACGGTAGTGGCTCCAGAAAGCCTGGATGCGCAACAGGTTCATGGTCAGGATCTGGCCGATGACCTTTTCGTGCGCGAGGCGGATGTCATCGCTGCTGTCAGGCTGCCAGAGCAGGCTGGCATGTTCCAGCAAACGTGCGTGCATAGTTTTAAGGGCGGTGATAAGCGTAGTGCCATCTGAGGTACTGGGCAGGATCATCATCATGACGCCCCCGCACAGAATGCCAACCATCACTTCACACACGCGTGCCTGGGCGATATCCCACAGCTCGGTGGTATCCAGCACGTTGACGACCGGAAAGGCGATAATGGCCGCGGTGTAACCCGCCAGCTGAAACGCATAGGCAACGTTATTGGTAAAATGGGCGCAGGCCCAGGTACACAGCCCCAGCCATGCCGACATGCTTAACAGAAAGAGCCAGGGATCGTTCAGGGTATGGCCGGCAAGAAGCAGTGCGGCGGTTGCCCCCAGCAGGCTACCCGCCACGCGCCCGAGGCTTTTACTGATAACGCCCCCGACGGTAGGGAAGCTGACGACCGCCGCAGAGGTCATCGCCCAGTAAGGCTCATCCAGATTCAGATAATAGGCAACCGTAAGCGCAAGGCACATGGCGATGCCGTTGCGCAGCGCATAACGCCACTGCGGCCGTGTCGCTTTTATCCACGGCGTATTGCGCCAGGAGAAAGCCCCCAGGTTCATCATCGCGATCCGATGGCGACGGTGCAGGTTGTGCCAGAGACCAGGGTAATGTCTTTCGGCAGTTGATCAAACTCGACGCGAACAGGCACCCGCTGAGCCAGGCGCACCCACGGGACGTTGGGTTTGATGTCAGGCACCAGGCCAGAATCGGTTTCCACGCTCTGATCGTATATTGCCCGACCTATGCTGCTAACGTGACCCTGTAACGTTTCTGCACCGCTGTAAAGCGTGATCCGGGCAGGCGCACCCTCGCGGATATGGCGCAGCTTGGTCTCTTCAAAATAACCTACAACATAGAAAGAGTGGCTATCGACCAGGGCGAAGACCGGCTGGCCTGTGGTGGCGTAATCACCCACACGGGTAGACAGGCTCGTGATCCATCCATCCACCGGGGCTTTGACTACGGTCTGGGTCAGTTGCCACTCGGCCTGTTTCAGCGTTGCCTCTGCAACCTTCAGGCTGGCCTGCATGGCTTTTACATTGATATTGGCGGTATCGAGATCCTCCGCAGAGATGTAATTTCTCGACAGATGGCGGCGGCGTTCGGCTTCGTTATTGGCTTTTGCCAGATCTGATTGAGCTTTTGCGAGCTGCGCCTGGGCATTAAGCACCGCAATGTGGAAAGGGGTCTCATCGATACGGAATAGCACATCGCCCGCATGAACGTACTGGTTGTCCTTCACCAGAAGCGCGCTGATACTGCCGGACACCTGTGGCGTGATGCTGACCTGTTCCGCGCGGATCTTGCCGTCACGCGTCCAGGGCGACTGCATGTAATAATTCCAGAGCCACCAGCCGGCCATCACCGCCAGCGCTAAAACGAAAAGAGTGGAAAAATATTTTAACGTTTTCAATGCTATTCTCACCACACGGTTAACACGGCAAGGCCAAGACAGACGGAGAGGGTAAACAGGGAGAGATCCATTAACATCGGGTGCCAGATTTCACCAGAATACATCCAGTCGCGCAGCAAACGATGCGCAATGAGCCAGATTACAAAACCGACCATCACGGCTTTAAACAGTGGCGGAAAGTAGACCGATGCGCCAACAATCAAATCCTGGAGGGGCAACCCTGCGGAGAAGGAAAACAACGTCACAAGCAGCGATCCTTTGCGGTGGAATGAGGGCCACATTGGCAGATTTCAATGCGATGGCGCATTACCATTCAGTGTAAATCATCCTTTAAGGAATGATGAATACCGTGATTGCATTTGTTTTGGCAATACAAATACTGCAAACTATTCTAAAATCACTATAATCACTTAGCAAGCTAATTATAAGGAGATGAAATTGGAATCGCCATTAGGTTCTGATCTGGCAAGGTTGGTACGCATCTGGCGTGCTCTGATTGACCATCGCCTGAAACCTCTGGAACTTACGCAGACGCACTGGGTTACGCTGCATAACATTCATCAGCTCCCGCCCGATCAGTCACAGATCCAACTGGCAAAAGCGATTGGTATTGAGCAGCCTTCTCTGGTGCGTACCCTTGACCAGCTGGAAGAGAAGGGACTCATCTCCCGACAAACCTGCGCCAGCGATCGTCGCGCCAAGCGGATTAAATTGACGGAAAAAGCGGCCCCGATTATTACTGAGATGGAGACCGTCATCAGTAAAACGCGAGGGGAGATCCTGGCCGGTATTTCCCCCACTGAGCTGGAGATGCTGATCGGACTCATCGCCCGTCTTGAACAAAACATCCACGATTTACAGTCGCGCGACTGACGTTATTCACAGGCCTTGCTGGTGCAAGGCCTCTGTCATGTTCTGAACACCACCACCCGGTTGCGGCCCGTCTCTTTTGCCTCGTACATGGCTTTATCCGCGCTTTCCACACAGGTTTCAGCGCTGGTCTCCGGCGAGGTGGCGGTGAATACCCCCATACTGATAGTTATCGGTTCCGGGAGATAACCGCCGCTGCTGACGTTGTCGAAACCGCTCAATTTGAGACGTATGCGTTCGGCAACCTGTTGCGCAAGATCGGAAGGGGTATTTGTCAGCATGAGCACAAATTCTTCGCCGCCGATCCGCGCTGCGATATCCTGCGGTCGCACTGAATCGGTCAACAGGTTTGAGACAAACTGTAAAACCTTATCCCCCTGCAAATGGCCGTAGCAGTCGTTAATGCGTTTGAAACGGTCAAGATCGCTCACGATCACCGATACCGGGTGCGCCAGGGTTGCTGTACTCAGCGCGTGGTTTAATGAATCATAGAAATAGCTACGATTATACAGACGGGTGAGGGGATCGCGGATCGAGTTTTGATAAGACTGCTGATATTTTACATGCGAGTCACGATACAAATTAAATACATCGGAAAGTAAGATGAAGATAATGATTAATGTAGCGACAGTTTCGAATAACCGTGCCCGGTACCATGAAATATCTTCAGCGTGTCCGCCTAACAATAGCATGAGCAGGGTGACGATATAACAGACGCATAAAAAATTGCCGCCGACCCAAAACAAATTCCTCACGCGGGTAATGGCCATCAGGGTGATTAACGTTACTACCCACAGGACGATCAAAATGATATTAATCGCCTGGCTCCAGAGAACCATAAACTGTCGGGTTTCATTGTCTACCAGGTCCAGTGTGAGCAGGGTTGAATGGCTGGAATAGAACAATGCCAGCCCAAGCATACTGCCCGTAAAGAGCGAGGCGCCGACAACGATACCGATGTGGGTGCTTCGTGAGAGAGCGGACGTACGCAGGGTATACAGCAATGCCGAGATGATTATCAGCACCGCCATTAAAAAGTGGCGGAACATATAGAAAATCATGGCGTCATTATAGTTCGCCACGTTGAACTGATAGAGATCAAGCCAGGCCGGGAAGCTGGACAGAGTCCCCACCATCAATAACGCTGAGCCGGCAAAGGCCAGGGCAATGGGAACAAGATATAATCGCCTTCTGTCGCACCAGTATTTCATTGCCATAAAACAGGCAATAAACAGATGAAACACCAGAAGAAATATCGTCAGCGTAGGGAAAAACAAAGGTGAAAACGAAGGGACCCATTCAACAAGTTTTATAAAAAAAGCTTGTAATACGGCAATGATAACAATGCATCCAAGCGCGAAGGCCACAAAGCGGTTCTTTACAAATCGACAGATCGCAAGCATAGAGAATTTAAAAATTAAAAAAGAAAAGAGATTGCGAAGAGTCTAAGTGGGGGAAATAAAAAATACTTTGCGCACGGACAAAAATAGATGAAATGAATAATTCACCGTGTGAATGTATTGTGCAAATATATTGTTGGAAACGATGATTTTGTTAAATGGATGCGGTCTGAACAGACCACATCCATCAGGATATTAGCGCGGGGAGACGGTAACCTGGCTGCCGTTGCTTGCCAGTACAACACGCTGGCCAGCAGAGAAGCGGGTGTTACCCTGTTTCTGCACAACCATAATGGTGCTGCCATCGTCTTTACGGATTTCCAGCTCAACGCCCTGAGTTTTGTTCATCGCACCCTGAACGCCCTGACCCGCTACGCCGCCTGCAACTGCGCCCGCAGCGGTAGCCAGAGAACGTCCGGTGCCGCCGCCAATGGTATTACCCAGGAAACCACCCAGCACAGCACCACCGATTGCGCCCACCACGTTCGTGTCATCGCCACCCTGAATCTGAACAGGACGGGCATTAACGATAGTACCGTATGTCACGTTCTGTACCTGTTTAGCTTCAGAAGCACTATATACGTCGCCGGAGAGTGAACTGTCATTCACACAACCCGCCAGTGTTAAACCAATCAGCGAAACGCCCAGTACACGTAAAATCATTTGACTCTCCTGTTCACCAAAAAACGCCCGGTTGGGGCATCCGTTATGGCTAAATTATATGGCATTCCTGACCACAGTTCATATCTTTGCATGCCGAATAGATAAATTTTACTTCAACAGGGCTTAACGGGACATAAACAAAAACCGTCTGTGCTACAGGTCTGAGATTGTTAAAAAATATTATCACCGCATAGCAAAGCCGCGTTATTTATGATGGAGTGTTTGCACTTAGCCCATGTAACGTAAGGAAAGCGCATGAAATCGGGTCGCTATATCGGTGTGATGTCTGGTACCAGTCTTGACGGTGTGGATGTCGTTCTGGCCGCCATTGATGAAAACATGGTGGCGCAGCAGGCAAGCCTGACCTGGCCTATTCCTGTCTCGTTAAAAGAAGAGATCCTGAACATCTGCCAGGGACAACAGCTGACGCTTTCCCAACTGGGCCAACTGGATGTGCGTCTGGGGGCGCTGTTTGCTGAGGCGGTACTGGCCCTGATGCAGCAGGAAAGACTCCACCCGCAGGATATCGTGGCAATAGGTTGCCATGGGCAGACCGTCTGGCATGAACCTGTCGGCGAGGCGCCGCACACGATGCAAATTGGCGATAACAACCAGATTGTGGCAAAAACCGGCGTGACGGTGGTGGGTGATTTCCGTCGTCGCGATATGGCCCTCGGCGGGCAGGGGGCGCCGCTGGTTCCGGCATTTCATCAGGCGCTGCTGGCGCACCCGGTAGAGCGCAGGATGGTCCTGAACATCGGCGGGATCGCCAACCTGTCGATGCTTATTCCCGGGCAGCCCGTGCGGGGGTACGATACCGGACCCGGTAATATGCTGATGGATGCCTGGATCTGGCGTCAGAGCGGTAAAGCCTACGACAAAGACGCGCAGTGGGCCAGCCAGGGGAAAGTGATCCTTCCCTTGCTGCAAACCCTGTTAAGCGATCCTTTCTTTGCTCTGCCCGCGCCGAAAAGCACGGGGCGGGAATATTTCAACTACGGCTGGCTTGAACGTCAGCTGGCGCGCTTCCCCGGCCTTGCGCCTCAGGATGTGCAGGCTACGCTGACGGAGCTCACCGCGGTGTCGATCTCTGAACAGGTGTTGCTGAGCGGCGGATGTGAGCGCTTGCTGGTATGCGGAGGCGGAAGCCGCAACCCGCTGGTGATGGCACGCCTCGCCGCCTTGCTGCCGGGCACCGAAGTCACGACCACTGATGAAGCCGGGATCAGCGGAGACGATATGGAAGCGCTGGCCTTCGCCTGGCTTGCCTGGCGTACGGTTGCCGGTCTGCCGGGGAATTTACCCTCCGTAACCGGTGCGCGGGAGGCGAGCGTCCTTGGGGCCATTTTCCCCGCAAACCCGCGCCATAATCAGAGTTAACTGAAATTCAGCGGGAGGCGTAACCCGTAAAATAGGGAAAAACAGGAGGGCGGTTAGGCCCTCCAGGACCAGGATAGTCTTCGGAATCTGCCCATGAAAAAACTTCTTCTCATTGCTGTACCTTTTCTTATGACCGGATGCAGCGTCTATAACCAGTTCGTTGAGCGTATGCAAACCGATACGCTGGAATATCGTTGTGATGAAAAACCGCTGACGGTGAAGCTGAACAACCCGCATCAGGAAGCCAGCTTTGTTTATGACAATAAGTTGTTAACGCTGAAGCAGGGAATGTCGGCCTCCGGTGCGCGCTACTCAGACGGGATCTACGTCTTCTGGTCGAAAGGCGACAGCGCCACCGTCTACAAGCGTGACCGCATTGTGCTGAACAATTGTCAGCTTGAAAATCCGAAGCGTTGAGATTTTTGAAGGGGGCGCGCACAATAGCGCCACACAATCTCACTTTCAGCTAACGCCATGTCAGATAACGACGAACTACAGCAAATTGCGCATCTGCGCCGTGAATACACCAAAGGCGGCCTGCGCCGCCAGGATCTTCCCGCCGAACCGCTGGTGCTTTTTGAACGCTGGCTGAAGCAGGCCTGCGAAGCGAAACTGGCTGACCCGACGGCAATGGTCGTTGCCACGGTTGATGAAAATGGTCAGCCGTATCAACGCATCGTTCTTCTCAAGCATTATGACGAGAAAGGGCTGGTGTTCTACACCAACCTTGGCAGTCGTAAAGCGCATCACCTTGAAAATAATCCGCGTATTAGCCTGCTCTTCCCGTGGCATATGCTGGAGCGCCAGGTGATGGTCACCGGCAAGGCGGAGCGCCTCTCTACGCTCGAAGTGGTAAAATATTTCCACAGCCGCCCGCGCGACAGTCAGATCGGCGCCTGGGTCTCTAAACAGTCCAGCCGAATCTCAGCCCGCGGCGTGCTGGAGAGTAAATTCCTCGAACTCAAACAGAAGTTTCAGCAGGGTGAAGTACCGCTGCCGAGTTTCTGGGGCGGGTTCCGCATTCCCATTGAACAGATAGAGTTCTGGCAGGGCGGTGAACACCGTCTCCACGACCGCTTTTTATACCAGCGCGACAACGGTGGCTGGAAAATCGACAGACTGGCCCCGTAATCCCCAAAATTTGTTGATTTAAGCGCTAGCGCACACCGCGCTGGCGCTTTATTCTATGGTCCTTTCGCATCAGGCGAAAAGTCGTGTACCGGCAAAGGTGCAGTCGTTTATACATGGAGAATTTGATGGCAAGCAGTAACTTGATTAAACAATTGCAAGAGCGGGGCCTCGTGGCCCAGGTGACGGACGAGGAAGCGTTAGCAGAGCGACTGGCGCAAGGCCCGATCGCGCTCTATTGCGGCTTCGATCCCACCGCTGACAGCTTGCATTTGGGGCATCTTGTTCCATTGTTATGCCTGAAACGCTTCCAGATGGCCGGCCATAAGCCTGTCGCACTGGTTGGCGGCGCGACCGGTCTGATTGGCGACCCAAGTTTCAAAGCCGCTGAGCGTAAGCTGAATACCGAAGACACCGTGCAGGAGTGGGTGGATAAGATCCGTAAACAGGTTGCACCGTTCCTGGATTTCGACTGCGGTGACAACTCTGCGATTGCGGCGAACAACTACGACTGGTTTGGTGGCATGAACGTGCTGACGTTCCTGCGTGACATCGGCAAACACTTCTCTGTTAACCAGATGATTAACAAAGAAGCAGTAAAGCAGCGTCTTAACCGTGACGATCAGGGTATCTCTTTCACGGAGTTCTCCTACAACCTGTTGCAGGGGTATGACTTCGCCTGCCTGAACAAACTGCACGGCGTCTCTCTGCAAATTGGCGGTTCCGACCAGTGGGGTAACATCACCTCCGGTATCGATCTGACCCGTCGCCTCCACCAGAATCAGGTGTTTGGTCTGACCGTGCCGTTGATCACCAAAGCCGACGGTACCAAGTTCGGTAAGACCGAAGGCGGCGCGGTATGGCTGGATCCGAAGAAAACCAGCCCGTACAAGTTCTACCAGTTCTGGATCAACACGGCGGATGCCGACGTTTATCGCTTCCTGAAGTTCTTCACCTTTATGGATATCGAAGAAATCAATGCGCTGGAAGAAGAAGACAAGAACAGCGGTAAAGCACCACGCGCCCAGTACGTGCTGGCGGACGAAGTGACTAAACTGGTTCACGGCGAAGAAGGTCTGGCGGCGGCGAAGCGCATTACGGCTAGCCTGTTCAACGGAACCCTGAGCGATTTAAGCGAAGCGGATTTCGAACAGCTGGCGCAGGATGGCGTGCCGATGGTTGAGATGGAAAAAGGCGCCGATCTGATGCAGGCGCTGGTGGACTCCGAGCTCCAGCCGTCTCGCGGTCAGGCGCGTAAAACCATCGCCTCTAACGCGATCACCATTAATGGCGAAAAACAGGCCGATCCGGAATACACCTTTACCGAGAACGACCGTCTCTATGGTCGCTACACGCTGCTGCGTCGCGGTAAGAAAAATTACTGCCTGGTCTGCTGGAAGTAATTAAAAGTATGCAGGGGCGTGGGAAACCACGCCCCTTTTGTTTTGACAGGGTTTGGTAAGTACAACATGAAGAACATCCTCGCCATTCAGTCCCACGTTGTGTTTGGACATGCTGGCAACAGCGCTGCGGAATTCCCGATGCGCCGCCTCGGCGTTAACGTCTGGCCCCTCAATACCGTCCAGTTCTCGAATCACACCCAGTACGGTAAATGGACCGGCTGCGTAATGCCGCCGTCGCATCTGACGGAAATCGTTCAGGGGATTGCGGATATCGACCAGCTTAAACGCTGCGATGCCGTACTGAGCGGCTATCTGGGTTCGGCGGAGCAGGGGGAACATATCCTCGGCATTGTGCGCCAGGTGAAAGCGGCAAACCCCGCGGCGAAATATTTCTGCGATCCGGTGATGGGACATCCGGAAAAAGGCTGCATCGTAGCGCCGGGCGTTGCGGAGTTTCATGTCCGTCATGCATTGCCCGCCAGCGATATTATTGCCCCCAACCTGATTGAACTTGAGATCCTGTGCGAGCATCCGGTCAACAGCGTAGAAGAGGCGGTAAGCGCCTCTCGCGAGCTGATCGCCCAGGGGCCAGAGATTGTGCTGGTTAAGCACCTGGCACGCGCAGGGTTGAGCCAGGACCGTTTTGAAATGCTGCTGGTGACGAAGGATGAAGCCTGGCATATCAGTCGACCGCTGGTGGATTTCGGTGCACGTCAGCCTGTCGGGGTCGGGGATGTGACCAGCGGTTTGCTGCTGGTGAAGCTATTGCAGGGCGCGAGCCTGCGCGATGCGCTGGAGCACGTCACCGCAGCCGTTTATGAAATCATGATTGCGACGAAGACGATGCAGGAATATGAGCTTCAGGTCGTCGCGGCGCAGGATCGCATCGCGAAGCCGGAGCACTATTTTAGCGCAACGCAGCTTTAGAAAACGCCCGGCGGCGCTGCGCTTGCACGGGCCTATGGAATTTATAGGCCGGGTAAGCGTCAGCGCCACCCGGCAATCCAGGTCGCTCGGTTAATTCAATCCTTCCGCTTTCAGCGCCGCTGCCACCGCAGGACGCTCCGCCACGCGCGTCATATACGATGCGACATGGTCTAATCCTTCCATGTTCAGCTTAACCGCGCGCGCCCAGCGCAGAACGGTAAACAGATAGGCATCGGCGATGGTGAAACGCGAGCCACAGATCCACTGGTCGTCTTTCAGCGCGTCGTTAACGTACTGCAACTTTTTCTCCAGCAGCGCGCGCACGGTAGGTTTGTACTCTTCCGGCGTGTCCGGGCGGAACAGGGGCGTAAAGCCTTTGTGCAGTTCGGTGGCAATATAGTTCAGCCACTCCAGCGTTTTATAACGCGCAATGCTGCCGGTGGGGGCAAGGAGCTGACGATCCGGTACGTTGTCCGCCAGGAATTGCATAATCGCCACCCCTTCGGTCAGCAGGGTGCCATCATCCAGCAGCAGGGCCGGAACCTGGCCTTTTGGGTTAATCGCAAAAAAGTCATCCCCGTTTTCCAGACGCTTTTTCATCAGGTCAACGCCGTCCAGCGTGAAATCTTTACCGCTCTCGCGAAGCGTAATATGGGAAGCAAGAGAGCAGGCGCCCGGTTTATAGAACAGTTTCATCGGTAACTCCTTTTTGCTGAGGTTCCAGCTATGTTAGTGCGCGTTCGGATAAAAAAAAAGCCGCTAATCAATTAGCGGCTTCTGTTCAGTCGTTTCCCGATGACATTACGCGTTCGCGGTTTTGATCGCTTTAGCGGATTTGTCGTCGTCCTGGGTCATACGATTCAGTTTAGGTGCGGTCAGCAGCATCAGCACGGCAATCACGGCGGTCGCGATACCAATTTGCATGAACACGGTGCCGTAGACATTCAGGGAAACCAGCGGGTCGGTAACGTTGTCTGGTACCGCCATCAGGTTCGCAATCTTACCTGCGATGATAGCCGCGCCAGCGGTGGTCAGGAACCAGCTGCCCATGATGAAGCCCATCAGACGCTGAGGGACCAGCTGCGCAACCATCGCCAGGCCCAGACCGGAGATCATCAGTTCACCGATAGATTGCAGCGCATAGCTCAGGATCAGCCAGTTAACAGACACGATACCCGCGTCGGTGGCGAATTTCGTCCCCAGCGGCAGCACCAGGAATGCGCCAGAGCACAGCACCATACCGATAGCGAACTTGTGCGGCATAGGCAGACGGTCGCCCATCTTGTTATAGATAGCGGCCAGAATCGGGCTACCAATCATGATCCAGAACGGGTTCAGGGCCTGATACTGCTCCGGCTCGAACGCGATACCAAGGATGGAGTGCTCAACGTTGCGGATAGCGAAGAAGTTCAGAGACGTTGGCATCTGGCTGTACAGAACGAAGAAGATGATCGCTTCCAGCATCAGGATGAACGCCACAATCATCTTACGACGTGCCGCACCCTGCATCGCAAAGGCTTCTTTCGCGAAGATAATCACGATACCCAGCGCAACCACGCCCAGTACGGCACGTGCAACGCCCTGGTTGTGCAGCAGCCAGGTGGCGACAGCGGCCAGGATCACGATGCCGACGATGGTTGCCAGCAGTTTGCCCATGTGCACGGGTTCGAAGTCTGGTTTTGAACCGTAGTCTTTAACCCAGCTACGGCAGAACAGGAAGTTCACAACGGTGATCAGCATACCCACGAAGCTCAGCGCAAACGCTACGCTCCAGCCGAATTTTGCGGCCAGCCATGGGGTTGCCAGCATAGAGAAGAAGGAACCGATGTTGATGGACATGTAGTACATGGTAAATGCACCGTCCAGACGTGGGTCATCTTTGCTGTAGCAGGTAGAGAGCAGGGAAGACGGGTTCGCCTTGAAGAGGCCGTTACCTACCGCGATGGTAGCCATGCCCATGTAAACCACACCTGCATCGTGCCCGGACCAGGCAACCAGCCCATAGCCAATCGCCAGAACAACGGCGCCCAGCATAATGACTCGTTTAGTACCGAGGACTTTATCGCCTAACCAGCCGCCGATAGCGACCAGGCCATACACCAGGGCGCTGAAGGAAGAGAACAGCGTGATGGAATCGGCTTCAGACATACCCAGTTGTTTAACCAGGTAAACCGCCATGATCCCTTGCAGGCCGTAGTAGCCAAAACGCTCCCATAATTCGATAGAGAAAATGAGATAGAACGCTTTAGGCTGTTTGAAAGCGTTAAGACTTACGCTCTCATCTGTTGGTTTATTGTTTGCAGTAGACACATATACCTCTTTTTTTACATCCCATATTAACGGGGGTGTTCATAGCGTGATGACCGTAGTCCATCCGCTTTATAGTTATATTGGGAGGGGAAACGGCGGGTAATGTTCACTATCCAGCCCCATCTGGCAATACGTTTGTAATAATCTGTTACATATAACTCTGGCGGTATAATCATCGGTTCATGCAAATGTTATACAGCGTTAAATCTCATCCGTTCAAAATTGATGGTTTTTTTCACTGTAATCGACCCTGTTTGATGGCTGTATGGCGATATGTTCTGCTATTTTGGGTGAATGGCAGTGATATAGCCCATATTCTGAAAAATGACTGGTCTTATGTGCGGTGTGGAATCGATGAAATCTTGTCTGACAAAGGGGTTGTGCGGGTTTTAACAACAAAAATCCAACATCAGGTTATCAGAGTGATCGCGATCACAGATGTATAGAAATTTTTGGTGATGAAAAAACTATTAACCTGTTTGAGTGTTAAATGACCGAAGAATCGACAATGCCTAAAGGAGAAAGAGAGGGCAATTTATGGTCAATCGGGAAGATATCAGAGCCCTTGTTAATTTTAAGGGCTTGAACAGGTAAGAAGTAAGGTGGTTTACGCTCAGGGATAGACTTTTTCTTTGTATTCGCAGAGATCTTCGATAATGCAGGAACCGCAGCGTGGCTTACGGGCAATACAGGTATACCGTCCGTGCAGGATCAGCCAGTGGTGGCAGTCCACCTTAAATTCCGCCGGGACCACTTTTAACAGCTTCTCTTCCACCTCTTCCACGTTTTTACCTGGCGCGAACCGGGTACGGTTAGAGACGCGAAAGATATGGGTATCCACGGCGATAGTCGGCCAGCCAAACGCCGTGTTCAGCACCACATTTGCCGTTTTACGCCCCACGCCCGGCAACGCTTCCAGCGCAGCGCGGTCTTCCGGGACTTCACCGCCGTGCTGCTCCAGCAGGATCCGGCAGGTCTTAATGACGTTTTCGGCCTTGCTGTTAAACAGGCCAATGGTCTTGATATAGGATTTCACACCTTCAACGCCCAGCTCCAGCATGGCCTGCGGCGTATTGGCGACAGGGTAGAGCAGGGCCGTGGCTTTGTTGACGCTCACGTCCGTCGCCTGTGCAGAGAGCAGCACCGCGATCAACAGTTCAAACGGCGAGTTAAAATTCAGCTCTGTCGTTGGATGAGGATTCTCATCGCGCAGGCGCGTCAGGATCGCAATGCGTTTCTCTTTATTCATACTGCTTTCTCGGGGATCCCTTCCTGTACGCTGCGCTCAGCGGCGCGGCGTTTACGTTTTTCATCAATCAGGTATTTTAACGCCAGCATCATCCCAAGGCCAATGAAGGCGCCAGGCGGCAGCATGGCCAGCAGGAATGGAGTGTCCGTATGGAACACCTCAATACGCAGCGACTTCGCCCAGCCGCCAAGCAGCGCGTCCGCACCGTCGAAGAGCGTACCGTTGCCCA
Source organism: Enterobacter sp. MGH 33 (assembly GCF_000534535.1). Taxonomy (NCBI): domain Bacteria; kingdom Pseudomonadati; phylum Pseudomonadota; class Gammaproteobacteria; order Enterobacterales; family Enterobacteriaceae; genus Enterobacter; species Enterobacter sp. MGH 33. Next base: position 2,317,240 of record NZ_KI973212.1, read on the forward strand.
AAATTTCACGCAGAGAGCCGAGGACGAACATGGCGGCAGTCGCGCCCATGCCGATGGAAAAACCATCCAGCGCGGATATGGCCGGATTGTTTTTCACCGCAAAGGCTTCAGCGCGGCCTACGACAATACAGTTAGTCACGATAAGCGGAATGAAAATCCCGAGCGACTGGTACAGGCCAAATGCGTAGGCGTTAATCAGCATTTGCACCACGCTGACCACCGACGCAATGATCATGACATAGATCGGAATACGGATTTCCGACGGCGTCCAGCGGCGCAAAACAGAAATGGAAAAGTTAGTCAGGGTCAGCACCAGCGTGGTCGCCAGCCCCAGCCCGAGCGCGTTGGTGGCGGTAGACGTCACCGCCAGCAGCGGACACAGCCCCAGCAGCTGTACCAGCGCGGAGTTGTTCTTCCAGAGACCCTGGACGATAACCTCTTTAACCTGGCTCATGGTCACTCCTCACAGGTGGAAAGATGATTGATCTGCGCGGGCAGCGTTTCGGCATACAGCCCGGCGCGCTTGACGGCGTTGACCACCGCGCGTGGGGTAATCGTGGCGCCCGTGAACTGGTCAAACTCGCCGCCATCTTTTTTCACCGCGAAAGCAGGATCGTCTTCGCCATGAATCATCTTTCCGGCGAAGTGTAAGATCCAGTCGCTTAAGCGTGTTTCAATTTTGTCTCCAAGGCCCGGCGTTTCGTGATGTTCCGTCACGCGCGTGCCCAGCACGGTGCCGGAAAAATCGCTGCCAACCAGCAGCTGAATCGCACCGGAGTAACCGTCCGGCGCGGTGGCTTCCATGACGGCACCCACGGGATTATCGCCCTTGCGGGCAATATAAACACGATGGGGTCCTTTACCGAGCTGCGGAGCCTGCACGACAAAGCAGCTTTTTTGCAGGTCATTATCGTAGAGGTCGGATGGGATCACCTGATCGAACAGCGCCTTTTGCTGCTTCATTGCCTGCTCTGCAATGGTAGTTTTCGTCAGTTCATTTACCAGCGCGGTCAGCCCGGTGAGGGCGGCAGCGAAGATCGCCAGCGTAACGCCGTGTTTTTGCATTGTTTTTAGCATGGCGTGACCCTTAGCGATGACCGTACACGCGTGGCCGCGTGTAGTAGTCTATGAGCGGAACGGTGATGTTAGCCAGCAGCACGGCAAATGCCACGCCGTCCGGATAACCGCCAAAGCTGCGAATAAGCCAGACCAGCAAACCCGCCAGCGCGCCGAAAATCAGACGTCCTCGGTTGGTGGTAGAGGCGGTGACCGGATCGGTCAGAATAAAGAATGCCCCGAGCATGGTCGCGCCGGAGAGCAGATGGAGCTGCGGGCTGGCCAGTGACTCAGGTGAGATGACCCAGCCGAGCGTTGAGCAGGCGGCCAGCGTCACCAGGAAGCTCACCGGAATATGCCAGCGGATTGCCTTCTGTTGCAGCAGGAACGCGCCGCCCAACAAATAGGCCAGATTGACCCACTGCCAGCCAGCACCCGCCAGTACGCCGCTGTAAATAGACGATTTCATCACCTGCTCCACGCTGTGTCCGGCACGCAGGGAGGTTTTGAAGGTATCGAGCGGGGTGGCCTGGCTGATGCCGTCCACGCCCATGCGAAGCGCGTTCATATCTGCGCCCAGCGCGGTGTGGCCGGTAAAGATAACGTGCAGGGCATCCATAAAGCCGGGGACGGTGGCGGCGATCTCATGCGGCGGCAGCCAGCTGGTCATCTGTACCGGGAAGGAGATCAGCAGTACCACGTAGCCAATCATCGCCGGGTTAAACGGGTTATGGCCCAGCCCGCCGTACAGCTGCTTGGCGATGATCACCGCAAACACCGTTCCCAATACCACCATCCACCACGGGGCGAACGGGGGAATGCTGATGGCCAGCAACAGGCCGGTCAACAGGGCGGAGTTATCGCTCAGGATGCGAGTCACTTCCATTTTGCGCAGCTTCAGGATCGCTGCTTCCGCTGCTACGGCACTGGCGCAACCCAGAACTAACTGGAAAAGCGTACCCCAGCCGAAAAACCAACACTGTACGGCAATACCTGGCAGCGCGGCCAGGCACACCAGCATCATAATACGCGATGTCTGGCGCTGGTTATGGGTATAAGGGGAACTTGCAATTCTGAAAACCATTTAATCCTCGTTAACGGCTTGCTGCGCGGCTTTCTTTGCCTGAACGCGCGCAATCGCGGCGGCGACTGCGGCTTTGCGTGGATCGTCGTTGGCGGCAGCAGGCCGTTCGTCCTGCTGTGCCGCTTTTCGTGCTTTGGCACGGGCGATGGCCGCTTCAACGGCGGCTTTACGCGGGTCGACAGGCGCTTCACTCTCTTCGGCAGGCTGAACCTGTGCCGCTTTTCGTGCTTTGGCACGGGCGATAGCGGCTTCAACGGCCGCCTTGCGCGGATCCGTCGCTTCCTGTTCAACCACCACTGTCTGCTGACCGGCCTTACGGGCTTTTGCCCTGGCGATAGCCGCTTCCACTGCCGCTTTACGCGGGTCGATATCGGCTTCCGGTTTGGCGTGTTGCGCTTTCTCCGCCTGACGCGCGCGAGCTTCGGCTTTACGCGCTTCGCGGGCCGCAATCGCTTCGCTGTTGTCCGGTCTTTCTCCCGGAGCGATCACAACCGTCTGGGCGGCGGTGGCTTTCTTCTCGCGCACGCGGGCCAGGGCTGCGTTAATGGCATCCTGATCTTTCGCCGCAGGCTGGACGGCAGCCTGCTTATGGCGTTCCTGACGGGCTTGTTTCTCGCGCTCCAGTCGCGCCTGACGCGCTTCAAAGCGGGCCTTCGCTTCAGCGGCACGTTTTTCTTCCATGGAGATGGCGTAGATTTCGGCTTTCTCCTGACGGAAGTATTGCACCAGCGGAATATTGCTTGGGCAGACCCAGGCGCAGGCACCGCATTCAATACAGTCAGCCAGGTTATGCGCCTGGGCTTTATCGTGCAGCTGGCCTTTGCTGTACCAGTACAACTGCTGCGGCAGTAAATCTGCCGGGCATGCGTCCGCACAGGCGCTACAGCGTATGCAGCCTTTCTCTTCCTGCGTTTCGCCCATCTCCGTTGGGGAAGGGGCGAGCAGGCAGTTGGTAATCTTCACCACCGGCACATCCAGCCACGGCAGGGTAAAGCCCATCAGCGGGCCACCCATAATGACCAGTTGATCGCTACCCGGGCAGAAGCCAGCCTGTTCCAGCAGATGACGCACCGGCGTACCCAGACGCGCCCAGACGTTGCCGGGACGGGAGACGGACTCGCCGGTCAGCGTGACGACGCGCTCGGTCAATGGCTCGCCATCAATCACCGCACGTTTCACCGCGTAGGCGGTTCCCACGTTTTGCATCAGCACGCCGATGTCGGACGAACGGCCCCCGTGGGGGACCTGTTTGCCGGTCAGGATCTGCGTCAGCTGTTTTGCCCCGCCGGACGGGTATTTGGTCGGGATCACTCGCAGGGCGATATCGTGGCTGTCCGCCAGTACCGCACGCAGCATCGAAATGGCCTGCGGTTTATTGTCCTCAATACCGATCAGCACTTCGCGGGGTTGCAGAATATGCGCAAGAATGCGAATCCCTTCCACCACCTGCGCGGCACAGTCCTGCATCAGACGGTCATCGGCGGTGATGTACGGTTCGCACTCGGCGGCGTTGATGATCAGCGTTTCGATTTTATCGCCGCCGCCGTGAAGCTTAGCGCCAGTCGGGAAGCCTGCGCCTCCCAGACCCGCCACGCCGAACTGATGAATGCGTTCAATCAGCGCTTCACGGCTGTGGCAACGGTAGTCGCTCCAGCCGTCACGATCGATCCAGCGGTCTTCACCATCGGCTTCAATGATCACGCTCAGCTCAGACAACGCCGACGGATGGGCAACGGTATGGGGGGCAACAGCCACCACCTTACCGGAAGTCGGGGCATGTATCGGCAACATCCGTCCGCGACCAAAGGTCAGCGGCTGGCCGCGAAGAACGCTATCGCCTTCTTTCACGCACAGTTCACCTTCCGCGCCGATATGCTGTTTAAGGGGCATAACGTAACGGGTCGCCAGCGGGATCTGGCGCAGCGGCGTGCCGTTAGACTGCGATTTCATCTCAGGCGGATGAATGCCGCCGTCGAAATCCCAGATCTTCTCTTTTCTGAAGGCAGAAAATAACTTAAGCATGTTGTTCCACAGGAATATTGCGAACCGGAATGGTCTGAAGGTCCCACTTCCAGCTTTCAGTAGTCGTTTCAACCGGGCGTAGTTCTATACACTGCGTCGGGCAGGGCGCCACGCAGAGATTACAGCCGGTGCACAGATCCGCCACAACGGTGTGCATCGCGCGCGTTGCGCCCACAATGGCGTCAACAGGACACGCCTGAATACATTTGGTGCAGCCAATGCAGTTGGCTTCGTCGATGACAGCAAGGGCACGAACGGGCTCCTGGGCCTGTTCATCGCCGTCGACAGGCTGGGGATCGACGTTCAGCAGGGCAGCTATTTTAAGCATGACCGCTTCGCCACCCGGTGCGCAGCGGTTGATCTTTTCGCCCTGCACGCCCACCGCCTCAGCGTAAGGGCGGCAGCCAGGGTAGCCGCACTGCCCGCACTGGCTCTGCGGTAAAAGTTCATCAATTTTTTCAACCACCGGATCGTCCTCCACCGCAAACCGGCGGGAGGCATAACCCAGAATGATGCCAAAGACGAGTCCCAGTACGCTGATGGACGCGATGGCAATCCAGATAGCACTCATTACAACTTCACCAGACCACTAAAGCCCATAAAGGCCAGAGACATTAAACCTGCGGTCACCAGAGCGATGGCGTTACCGCGAAACGGCGCGGGAATATCCGCCGCGGCCAGACGCTCGCGAATCGAGGCGAACAGGACCATAACAAAAGAGAAACCGACCGCCGCGGAAAAACCGTACAGCGCCGATTGCAGGAAATTATGCCCAAGGTTGATATTGAGCAGCGCCACGCCCAGCACCGCGCAGTTGGTGGTGATGAGAGGCAGGAAAATGCCCAGCAGGCGATACAGGGCAGGGCTGGTTTTCCGCACCACCATCTCGGTAAATTGCACCACAACCGCAATGACCAGAATAAAGGACAAGGTGCGCAGGTAGAGCATGTCGAGCGGGATCAGGATCCAGGTATCAATCAGCCATGCGCAAATGGAGGCCATCGTCATCACGAAGGTGGTCGCCAGCCCCATGCCCATTGCCGTCTCCAGCTTTTTGGAGACGCCCATAAACGGGCACAGGCCAAGGAACTTCACCAGTACGAAGTTATTAACCAGCACAGTTCCGACAAAGAGCAGTAAGTAATCGGTCATTATTTAGCCTGAAATAAAATAGCCGCCTATTATCGGATAAACGACAACAGGCCACAACAGGTTAACTGTAAGGTTATTACGGGTTGACAAAGGTCTTCTTAACGCGCGTCGAACGCTTGAAATAAGGGACCAGAAGCGCCGTCGCCAGTAGCGGAAACAGTAACTGGCGAACCGCCAGCGCGTCAGACACTGGCGAGAAAGCGAATGCTTTGACAGCCAGCAGCACGGAGACCAGCAGCCAGATAATGTAATGTTTTGGCACGCTTTTGCGGCGTTTGAAGAAGGCGATAGTCAGCCACAGCGTGTAGTACCACATCGCGATCGCGAAAACGAACGACACAAACCACGTTGCAATATTGAGCGCACTCTGGGACATCAGTGTCTGGATAGCATGAGGCGTAACCAGTGCGGTGGTGTATAGCAACAGCGCCAGCGAAGCGCTTAATAATGCCACCAGCAGCCATGCCAGCGGGGCGATTAACCAGCCCCCAATTCTCTCTCCAGGCAATGCGGTCATACGCTCTCCCATAGTCTGCGCGAAATGTTATACAGAAATTTGCAGGGCGAAGAGTATATAACATTTCACGCCGAAGGCTACTTTCTTATACAACGTAACGCCATACGGATTTAGGCACTTCCCCCACATTGAACAGACGACCGCCAGAGACCAGTTCGGCGCGACGATGGTCAGCAGCGCGGTACATATTGATGATGTCCTGATTATCCGACAGCGTGTAGTTCAGATGGTCAAACAGTTTTTCCAGGCTTTCAAGGGAATTGATCTTGCGAAATTTTAATAAATAGTCCTGAACTGTCATATTAATAAGTTTCCATATAAAAGGGTAATACCCATAAAGGTAATGCGTTCGAATAATAAACGGATTAATAAAGACGTAAACTGTCCACTCGGGTAACGCGACGAAATTAGGAGTTTTCTTTGCGAAGAATCAGGCATCAGCAGATGCCTGGAAGAGAAGGGTAACCCCGTTCATTACGGCTGGCAATACGTTCCATGACGTAATGTGTCACGCTTTATGACGACACGGCTTACTTTTGTTGTGCGACAGTAACAGGCTCCGGCGGCTGGTAGTTATCGATATGGCTGGCAATGCCGAGCAACACGACTGAAACCCCAAGGACAATCCATCCCGCTAATTCAATGATTCGATTAATTATTGACGACATAATTTGTGTTTGTAATTTATCCATAAATACAGATTACAAATGTTACAGCGCCCTTTTCGCCAGAGCAAGCGCTTTGGGAACGATTCCTCGAACCCATATACACACTTTAATGCGAGGTAACAAAAAACGCTGTCGCGAGATGCTATTTTAACTCACAGGGCACATTATTAATCTGTGCGTTAAGCACAAGGCCAGTGATAAATAAGCGCACAGCGAGGGGGTAAACGATGAGTGAAAACATCCGCGTCGGTCTTATTGGCTACGGGTACGCAAGCAAAACCTTTCATGCTCCGCTGGTTGCCGGCACGCCGGGAATGGAACTGGCGGCTATCACAAGCAGCGATGAGACTAAGGTCCGCGCCGACTGGCCAGCCGTGCCGGTGGTAACGGAGCCTAAGCATCTGTTTAACGATCCTAATATTGACCTTATTGTCATTCCTACTCCTAACGACACTCATTTCCCCCTGGCGAAAGCGGCGCTGGAGGCAGGGAAACATGTTGTTGTCGATAAGCCCTTCACCGTGACGTTGTCACAGGCGCGCGAGCTGGATGCGCTGGCGCGAAGTCTGGGTCGGTTATTATCGGTCTTTCACAATCGGCGCTGGGACAGCGATTTCCTGACGGTTAAAGCGCTGATAAACGAAGGCACGCTCGGCGAAATTGCCTTTTTTGAGTCGCACTTCGATCGTTATCGTCCGCAGGTGCGAGATCGCTGGCGCGAGCAGGCGGGACCGGGTAGCGGCATCTGGTATGACTTAGCGCCGCATCTTCTCGATCAGGCCGTTCATCTGTTTGGTTTGCCCGTGAGCATGACGGTCGAATTAGCGCAGCTCAGGCCGGGGGCGCAGACCACCGACTATTTCCATGCCATTTTGAGTTATCCGCAGCGGCGCATTGTGCTGCACGGGACAATGCTTGCGGCGGCGGAATCGGCCCGCTATATCATCCACGGGGCGCGCGGCAGCTATGTGAAGTTCGGCCTGGATCCGCAGGAAGATCGCCTCAAAAATGGCGAACGCTTACCGCAGGAGGACTGGGGCTACGACATGCGCGACGGGGTGGTGACGCGTGCAGAGGGTGAGGTACTGGTTGAAGAGACGGTATTGACCCTGCCGGGGAACTATCCGGCGTATTACGCCGCCATTCGTGACGCGCTGAACGGTTCAGGTGAAAATCCGGTTCCCGCAAGCCAGGCAATCCAGATTATGGAGCTCATCGAGCTCGGGATCGAATCTGCCAAACATCGCGCAACGCTCTGTCTGGCATAAGTGCCAAACGCTTTCGTAGGCCGGGTAAGCGCAGCGCCACCCGGCAGTAAAGAGGACTACTGAGCAACTTTATCGCGCAGCGCCTGTTTCTCTTCAGGCGTCAGGAAGGCGATCTCCAGCCCGTTGATTTGCGCCTGACGGATCTGCTCGCGGCTCAGCCCGGCCTGTGGTGCGGCGATGTTGTATTCGTGAATAATATCCACGCCCTGAACCGCCGGATCGTCCGTGTTCAGCGAAGCCAGCACCCCGTGTTCGAGGAAGGTTTTCAGCGGGTGTTGCGCCAGCGACGCTACTGTACTGGTCTGAATATTGGAGGTCAGGCAGGATTCGATCCCAATACGTTGTTCGGCGAGGAAATCCATCAGCGCGCGATCTTCAATGGCTTTCACGCCATGACCTATACGTTCCGCACCCAGTTCACGAATGGCCTGCCAGATGCTTTCCGGCCCCGCAGCTTCCCCCGCATGAACGGTAATATGCCATCCTGCATCACGTGCGCGGTTGAAATGAGACAGGAACAGACTGCCCGGGAAGCCCAGCTCGTCACCGGCCAGGTCGATGGCGGTGATCTGGTCGCGATGCGCCAGTAATGCTTCCAGCTCCTGAAGACAGGCCGCTTCACCGAAGGTACGGCTCATAATGCCAATCAAACGCGCCTGAACGTCAAAGGTTTTGCAGCCTTCACGCACGCCTTCAATGACCGCTTCAACCACGCCCGCTACGGGGAGGTTGTGGGTCATCGCCATATAGCCCGGGGAGAAACGCAGTTCAACATAGTGCAGGCCGTTACGCGCAGCATCTTCGATGTTTTCAAAGGCGACACGGCGACAGGCATCGACCGAGGCCAGCATCTTCACGCCCCAGTCGAGCTTGCTCAGAAAACTCACCAGATCCGGTTCGTTCGACGTGACCTGAACATGCGGGATCAGGGTTTCAAGCGTTTCGGCAGGGAGGGTTAAATTGAACTGGCGACTAAGATCGAGAATGGTTTGGGCACGAATGTTTCCGTCGAGGTGGCGGTGAATATCAGTTAAAGGCAGGCGTGTATCAATCATGGTCGCACTCTTTGCTGGTTAAAGTGCGCCATATTATAAAAACAAAACGGGGTAAAAAGCTATTTGCGCAAGGGAATATTCCGTTGCGCAAATGATTTACAGCAGAGTGTTGATGCCGGCGATAAGGCGTTGAACGCCCTGTTCAAGCTTACTACGCGGACAGCCGGCGTTCAGACGCACATAGCCTTTACCTTCATCCCCATAGGTATATCCCGGCATGATGGCCACTTTTTGCTGATCAATCAGCACGTTTTGCAGCGTATTGTCATTAATGCCAAGCGGGCTGAGATCGATCCATGCCAGATAGGTGGCCTCGGGCGGTTGCCAGTTGAGTGTCGGAAATGCAGTATTCAGTTCGTCAGCAATGTAGCGCAGGTTTTCTTCGAGATAGGTCCGCAGCGCGTCCAGCCAGGGTTCTCCCTGTCGGTAGGCAGCAATGTGCGCGGTCAGCGCCAGCACGGAAGGGGAAGAGAGTCCGTCCCGACCTTTTAATGCATTCAGATAGGCGCTACGGCTGGCGTCATCGGCGATAAGCCCCCAGGCACCCGTCAGCGCCGGAATGTTGAAGCTTTTGGAACCCGAGGTCAGCAGCGCCCATTTACCGCGCGCAACCTCATTCCACGGGGTATGACGATGCGTGCCCCATACCATGTCCATATGAATTTCGTCGCTGATCACCGCTACGTCATAACGTTCACACAGGGCCGCCATTGTGGTCAGCTCTTCCCGCGTCCAGACTTTGCCGGTCGGGTTTTGCGGGCTACACAGCAGCAGCACCTTGTTTTCCGGTTTTGACAGCGCTGCTTCCAGCGCGGCCATATTGCCCTCCCAGCCATGCGCTGTTTTCTGCATCGGCACGGAAACAACGGTACGCTGGTTGCCGTCGATGGCTTTATAAAAGGCATCGTAAGCCGGGGTATGGACCACCACGCCGTCGCCAGGCGAGGACCAGAGGCGGATTAGCTCCGAGACCATATAAATGACCGACGGCCCATACACCACGGTTTCGGTATCAATCTGACTGTTAAAGCGTTGCCGGAACCAGTGCGCCACGGCGGCCAGAAATTCGTCATTTTTCCAGCGACTGTAGCCAAACACCCCGTGGTTTATTCGCTGGTGCAGCGCATCGGTAATGCAGGGGGCGGTGGCGAAATCCATATCAGAGATGGTGAAGGGCAGCAGGTCGGCAGCGCCAAAACGGTCAGCGACATAATCCCACTGGGTACACCAGGTGCCGTGTCGATTCACGACGGTAGAAAAATCAAACATGACGGTGCTCCGTAAAGTAAAACCCCCTCATGACGAGGGGGGCGAGGCATCAGGCTTCGACGGTTCGCATCAGGGTTGCCAGCTCATCCTTCACTGACTGTACCTGCGGGCCAATGACGACCTGCAAATTGTGTTGATTTAACTGTACCACGCCGATAGCCCGGTTAGCTTTAAGTGCGTTGGTATCCACTTTGGACATGTCCGCCACCGACAAACGCAGGCGGGTGATGCAGTTATCCAGAGAGGTAATGTTATCCGCACCGCCCAGCGCCGCCAGAATAGCCGGCGTGTTATATCCGGATTTCCCAACGGTACCGGCTACCGCCTGTTCAACGCTGGTGGCCGTATCGGTATCGCGGCCAGGCGTTTTCAGGTTAAAGCGGGTGATGGCGAAGCGGAAGATCCCGTAGTAAACCGCGAACCAGATGGCGGCCACAACCGGCACCAGATACCACTTGGTGGACAGGCCGTGCAGGATACCGAATACCACGAAGTCAATCACGTTACCGTCGGTGTTACCGATGGTCACACCGAGCACAGCCATCACGGTAAAGCCCAGGCCCGTCAGTACGGCGTGGATGAGGTACAGTACCGGCGCTACGAACAGGAACAGGAACTCGATAGGTTCTGTCGTACCGCCCACCACGCAGGCAATAACGCCGGAGATCAGCAGACCTTTAATTTTATGACGATTTTCCGGACGGGCACAGTGGTACATCGCCAGCGCTGCGCCCGGCAGGCCGCCGAGGAAGGCAGGCATTTTACCCTGAGAGAGGAAACGCGTCGCACTTTCAGAGAAGCCGTGAGTGGTCGGGCAGCTCAGCTGGGCCTGGAAGATGGTCAGCGCACCGCTAACGGAATGACCGCAAACGTCCATGGTACCGCCGGCTTCGGTAAAGCGGATCAGGGCAACCAGGATATGCTGTAAACCAAATGGCAGCAGCAGACGTTCACCCGTACCGAAAATCATCGGGCCGAAATCACCCGCGCCATTGATAATGCGGCCGATACCGGTGATCCCCATGGCAAAAATCGGCCAAATCAGAGGGATGATCAGACCAAACAGACCCATCACAACCAGCGTAATGATTGGCACAAAGCGGGTCCCGCCGAAGAAGGCCAGCGCATCGGGCAGGCGGATGTTGTGGAAGCGCTCGTGCAGCATCCAGATAATTACCCCCGCGATCACGGCTCCAAGGATCCCGGTATCGATGGACTGAATACCAATCACGCTCTGAATGTTATTGGCTTTCAGTACCGCCGCGTCGGTCGTGGGCAGGATCCCTTTGGCAGTCAGCCAGAAGTTAACCGCAAGGTTCATGACCGCATAGCCAACGAAGCCCGCAAACGCCGCCACGCCTTTATTTTCGCGCGCCAGACCCAGAGGGATGGCGATACAGAACATTACCGGCAGGAAGCTAAAGGCAAACGATCCGACCTTGCTCATCCAGATGAAGATCGCCTGAAGTACCGGATTTCCGAGGAAAGGGATCAGGGTAATGACGTCATGGCTGCTTAACGAGCTGCCAATCCCCAGCATGATCCCGCAAAAAGAGAGAAGCGCCACGGGCAGCATAAAGGTTTTACCCAGTTGCTGGAAAAACTCCCACAGCGATATTTTTTGTGCTGCTTTCGTCGTCATAAAACGACTCCTTAAATGGTAGAAAGAGATTTAACGACCTCGATGGGGCGAGAAGATAAAACGTTTTATCAAACTTTAGTGCGCGCTAAATCACATTCTCAGGCTTTTACTGGTAGTATAAAGATAACGTATTGATAAAACGTTTTAGCGATCTCATTATCAAGGAGTCACGCCACCACATGGCTGTAGCGAAAAAGATCACCATCAACGATGTCGCGCTCGCGGCGGGGGTTTCCGTCAGCACCGTTTCGCTGGTATTGAGCGGGAAGGGGCGCATCTCTCCTGCAACGGGTCAGCGCGTCAACGAGGCCGTTGAGCAGCTGGGCTTTGTGCGTAATCGCCAGGCGTCGGCGCTGCGCGGTGGGCAAAGCGGGGTGATAGGGCTGATCGTTCGCGACCTCGCGTCGCCGTTTTATGCGGAACTGACCGCCGGGCTTACCGAGGCGCTTGAGGCTCAGGGGCGAATGGTTTTCCTGCTCCACGGTGGGCGCGAACCGGAGCAGCTGCTCTCCAGGCTGGATATGCTGCTGACGCAAGGGGTGGATGGGGTGATCGTGGCCGGCGCGTCCGGCGTGGGCAGTGAATTGTGTGAGCGCGCGGCGCAGAAAGGCGTACCGTTGGTGTTTGCGTCGCGCGCCAGCTATCTCGACGAAGCCGATACCCTTCGGCCGGATAACATGCAGGCCGCGCAAATGCTGACCGAGCATCTTATTCATCGCGGCCATCAGCGCATCGCCTGGCTCGGCGGTAAAAGCTCGTCCCTGACGCGTGCCGAGCGGGTGGGCGGTTACTGCTCCACGCTCATCAAATATGGCCTGCCGTTTCACAGCGAATGGGTGGTGGAGTGTGAATCCAGCCAGAAAAAAGCCGCGGAAGCCATCGGCACGTTGCTCCGCAACAGCCCGACGATCAGCGCGGTGATTTGCTATAACGACGTCATTGCGATGGGGGCGTGGTTCGGTTTGATCCGCGCCGGACGCCAGAGCGGTGAGGGCGGGGTAGAAACGTTCTTCGGCCATCAGGTGGCGCTGGGGGCGTTTGCGGATGTCGGTGAAAATGCGTTAGACGATCTCCCCATCGTCTGGGCGACGACGCCGGCTCGTGAAATGGGGTACACCCTGGCAGACAGGATCATGCAGCGCATTGAAAATACGGACGTGCAGGCCGGGCATCAGATTGTGGCTGCGCGGTTAGTGACCGTGAAGTAAACGCTTTGCTTGCACGGGCCTGCAACGGCTCATGATCGTAGGCCGGGTAAGCGTCAGCGCCACCCGGCAATAAAAAACCCCTCATGCGAGGGGTTTTTCGTTTACTGCTGCGGCACTGCCGGTGGCGCTGCCGGTTCAGCCGGTGCCGGAATGCCCAGCGTCGGCATACCAAACATACCGACAAACTCTTCCAGCGGCATTTTGTCGCCGTTGAGCGTCACCTGGCCATTAGCATATTGCAGGCTGGTGGAAATGGTGTTGTCTTCCACCTTCGTGATGCGGAACATCTGGCCCATCGCCGCCAGGCCTTTCACCTGTTGGTTTGCCAGTTTCCCTGCATCTTCTTCACCATACCCTTCAAGTTTCGCAATCTGCGTCATGAACTCGGTCGCCATATCCATCGGGATGGTCAGCTTGCTGTCGAGCGATTTCACGCTGCGGTCAACTTCCTGCGCCAGGGTCTGCGGTTCGCCGGTCGCAGCGGCCGGATCCTTCAGGAACAGCGACAGGTTGAAGTTGGTTTCGCCTTTGCCGTTTTTCCAGCTCAGTGGCGCAACGGTAATCACCGGCTCGCCCTTCAGCAGGATCGGCAGGTTATTAAACAGCACCGTCATCGCCTGCTGCTGGTACGCCTGCGGGTTCTGTTGCAGGGCGGCATCGGTCAGCAGAGCCTGGCTCTCTTTACTGTATTTCTGACTGAATTCATGCCACGCCTGGCCGTCAATGTTGCCGATTTTCAGAGACAGCTTACCGGTACCCAGATCCTGATTCTGTACTTTCAGGCTTTTCAGGCTGTAATCCAGCTGGGTGTTGATGCTTTTACCGTCTTTGGAGACGTCAGACTTACCGTCCAGATCCATGCCTTCCAGCACCGCCATCTCTTTGCCTTCGATCGCAATGGCGATCTTATCGAGGCTCAGTTTCTGGTCGCCGATACGCTCATCAAAATCGGTCATACGGCTATTGCCGCTGGCTTTAAGGTTGTTGAAGGTAAGCTGAACCTTCTGGTTATATTCATTGACTGAATTCACCAGGCCGCTGGCGGCATCGCCGGTCAGGGAGACATTCTTGCCGTCGCGATCGGCATCAAGCTGGAAATTACCGCCGCTGAAGGCGACTTTGTCAGTGCCTTGTTCGTAATTCAGGGCTTTCAGGTCGATGTCGGAATGCGTATCACCGGCATAGCTGATGCGGGTATTGATCTCAAACGGCGACTCATTTTTCGCCATATCGAAAATCGGCTTCGTCACCTCGTTATTCACCAGTACGGTTCTGGCGGATGCCATGGAGGGGATCAGGTTAAACTTTTTCAACTGCGCCAGCGGGAACGGACCGTGGCTGACCACTTCATCCAGCACCAAGCTCTGGCCCGGTTTCAGCCAGGCGTTCTGATTACCCGCAACCGGCTTCACCACCACCTGCATATGGCTGGTAAACACGCCACGCTGGTAGTTCTGGTAGCTCAGCTCCAGACCTGCTTCAGGCGCGCTGCGCTTAATCTCGCTGTTTGCCTGCGTCATCATCTCTGCCAGACGGCTTTCCAGCTGTTTCCCGGTATACCAGGAAGCACCCGTCCAGATCACGCCTAAAGCAACAATCACTCCTACCGCTACGACCGATTTTTTCATTGCGATTATCCCTAAAATGAAACCAGGCGGTTAAAACCGCCTGGTGTTACAACGCCTGTTACTAGCTTAGCAAGAGTTGTTAAAAAATTCAGTAAGTCCCTAAAGCTTATTAAAAACACGCGCCAGGCGACCGGTACCGCTCACCCGGACAGGCGACTCGTTGGCCGCGACAAAGGCGGATTCACCCGGTTTAAGCACCAGACGCTCGCTATCTTTATGCAATGTCGCTTCGCCTTCTACACAGAACAGGATCGCTGCGCTCTCCTGTGCAATGGCGGTTTCGTCTGCGCTGAGGTCGTGCAGCGAGAAGGCAAAATCGTCAACCGGAATCGGGAAGTCCAGCTCTGCGCCGTTTTTCACCGGCTGCGTAAGCAGCTCCGCAGCAGGTTTCGCCACGAACTTCACGTTGGCAACCAGCTCAGGGATGTCGATGTATTTTGGCGTCAGGCCCGCGCGCAGTACGTTATCGGAGTTAGCCATCACCTCCAGCGCCACGCCGTTCAGGTAGGCGTGCGGGGTTTCAGCGAACAGGAACATCGCTTCGCCCGGGTTGAGCTTCACCACGTTCAGCAGCAGCGGAGAGAAGAGACCGCTGTCGTCCGGATAAAACGTGGAAATTACGCGAATGGTGTCCCATGGCTCACCCTGCTGGCTGTTCAGCGCGGCTTTCAGCACCGCCAGCGCGTGGGATTTTTCCTCGCCCTGCATATTCAGCAGGCTGGCAAACAGCTCGCTCAAGGCTTCTGCGTTCGGGCTTTCCAGGAAATGGGCGATCGCGTTGTGAGCCCCGGCGACCGGTTGCAGCAGGGAGATGATCTCGGAAAACTCGCGGAAGGCATTCATCGCCAGGAAAGGGGTCAGGGCGAAAACCAGTTCCGGCTTGTGGTTAGGATCTTTGTAGTTACGCTCTGCGGCGTCTAACGGAATACCGGCGGCATTTTCTTTGGCAAAGCCCAGCTCAGAGGCTTTTTTGTTCGGGTGAACCTGAATGGAGAGCGGCTGGTCGGCGCACAATACCTTGAACAGAAACGGCAGCTCACCAAAACGATTCGCCACTTTATCGCCGAGCAGTGCGGCTTTGTCGGCGTCGATGACGTCACGCAGGCTGCGAACCTGGCCGCTGGCATCTTCAATTTTTGAGCTGCTCTTCGGATGCGCGCCCATCCACAGCTCTGCCATCGGCAGGTTGTCCGGGTTGGCGATACCGTAGAGATCCGTTAACGCAGTTTTACTTCCCCAGGCGTAGTTTTGCACTGAGTTGATGAGTTTTTGCATTATCAAGCCCTGATTCATATGTGGAATTAACTCCGCGTATTAAAGCAATAAACCGAATGGAAGTAACCTGCGGATGTAAAAAGTCGTACTAGTCTCAGTTTTTGTTAAAAAATTGTGTAGGATAAGCTGACTCGCTTTTAAGCCGGGCAGCGGAACATCTGCCCTGAATAAACAGACCGAAGCAGTAAGTGAGAGAACAATGTCGAATAAACCCTTCCATTATCAGGATCCTTTCCCCCTCAGTCAGGATCAGACCGAGTATTACCTGTTAACCCGCGATTACGTTTCTGTCTCTGAGTTTGAAGGGCAGGAAATCCTCAAAGTTGACCCGCAGGCGCTGACGTTGCTGGCGCAGCAAGCCTTCCATGATGCTTCCTTTATGCTCCGTCCGGCGCATCAGCAGCAGGTTGCTGATATCCTGAGCGACCCGGAAGCCAGTGAGAACGATAAGTACGTTGCTCTGCAATTCCTGCGTAACTCTGATATCGCGGCGAAAGGCATTCTGCCGACCTGCCAGGACACCGGCACGGCGATTATCACCGGTAAAAAAGGCCAGCGCGTCTGGACCGGCGGCGGTGACGAAGCGGCGCTGGCGCGCGGCGTTTACAATACCTACACCGAAGACAACCTGCGCTATTCGCAAAACGCGGCGCTGGATATGTACAAAGAGGTGAACACCGGCACCAACCTGCCTGCGCAGATTGACCTCTACAGCGTCGACGGTGACGAGTACAAATTCCTCTGCATCGCCAAAGGCGGCGGTTCAGCCAACAAAACCTATCTTTACCAGGAAACCAAAGCGCTGCTTACCCCGGGCAAGCTGAAGAATTATCTGGTCGAGAAGATGCGCACCCTCGGCACCGCGGCCTGCCCGCCGTACCATATCGCGTTTGTGATTGGCGGTACGTCTGCCGAAAGCACCCTGAAAACCGTTAAGCTGGCATCAACCAAATACTACGATGGCCTGCCAACGGAAGGTAACGAACATGGTCAGGCGTTCCGGGACGTGCAGCTTGAGCAGGAACTGCTGGCCGAAGCGCAGAATCTGGGCCTGGGCGCGCAGTTTGGCGGCAAATACTTCGCGCATGACATTCGCGTAATCCGCCTGCCGCGCCACGGTGCTTCCTGTCCGGTGGGCATGGGCGTCTCATGCTCGGCGGATCGCAACATCAAGGCGAAGATCAACCGCGACGGCATCTGGATCGAGAAGCTGGAGAACAACCCGGGCAAATATATTCCTGAAGAACTGCGTAAAGCGGGCGAGGGGGAAGCGGTTCGCGTGGACCTGAATCGTCCGATGAAAGAGATCCTCGCGCAGCTTTCGCAGTATCCGGTTTCAACGCGCCTTTCCCTGAACGGGACGATTATCGTGGGCCGCGACATCGCCCATGCGAAGCTGAAAGAGCGCCTGGACAACGGCGAAGGGCTGC
Organism: Enterobacter sp. MGH 33; assembly: GCF_000534535.1. Classification (NCBI taxonomy): domain Bacteria; kingdom Pseudomonadati; phylum Pseudomonadota; class Gammaproteobacteria; order Enterobacterales; family Enterobacteriaceae; genus Enterobacter; species Enterobacter sp. MGH 33. The sequence continues at coordinate 2,334,514 of NZ_KI973212.1, forward strand.
CGCAGTACATTAAAGATCACCCGATCTACTACGCAGGCCCGGCAAAAACGCCTGACGGGTATGCTTCCGGCTCGTTAGGCCCAACCACAGCGGGCCGTATGGACTCCTACGTCGACCAGTTGCAGGCCAACGGCGGCAGCATGATCATGCTGGCGAAAGGCAACCGCAGCCAGCAGGTGACGGACGCGTGCCACAAGCACGGCGGCTTCTACCTCGGCAGCATAGGCGGCCCGGCAGCGGTGCTGGCGCAGGGCAGTATCAAGAGCCTGGAGTGCGTGGAGTACCCGGAACTGGGTATGGAAGCGATCTGGAAAATTGAAGTGGAAGACTTCCCGGCGTTCATCCTCGTGGATGACAAAGGTAACGACTTCTTCAAACAGATCCAGTCTTCCCAGTGTTCGGCGTGTGTGAAGTAAGTCTGTAAATTGCCGGGTGGCGCTGACGCTTACCCGGCCTGCATTCTCGTAGGTCGGGTAAGGCGCAGCCACCACCCGACATCAAAAAGAGCGCACAAAGCGCCATAACGTTTCTCAGAAGTCATCAATACTTATCTCTTAAGCATGTGAGCAATCCCATCTTTGTTATCAAGGAGTAAGTAATGACAATGCATCGCCGCGAGAAAGACTCCATGGGCGCCATCGACGTCCCGGCCGACAAGCTATGGGGCGCACAAACCCAGCGTTCGCTGGAGCATTTCCGCATTTCGACAGAGAAAATGCCCGTCTCGCTAATCCAGGCGCTGGCGTTGACCAAACGCGCTGCCGCCAAAGTCAATCAGGATCTGGGCCTGCTGGATGCCGATAAAGCCACCGCCATCATCAATGCCGCCGACGAAGTGCTGGCGGGCAAACATCCCGACGAATTCCCCCTTGCCATCTGGCAGACCGGCTCAGGCACCCAGAGCAACATGAACATGAACGAGGTGCTGGCGAACCGCGCAAGCGAGCTTCTTGGCGGCGTGCGCGGCATGGAGCGCAAGGTCCACCCGAACGATGACGTGAACAAAAGCCAGAGTTCCAACGACGTGTTCCCGACGGCCATGCACGTGGCGGCCGTCATCGCAATCCGCGAGCAGCTTATCCCGCAGCTCAACGTGCTTAAATCTACGCTTAACGAGAAAGCGCAGGCCTTCCGCGACATCGTTAAAATTGGTCGTACGCACCTTCAGGACGCCACGCCGCTGACGCTTGGTCAGGAGATCTCCGGCTGGGTGGCAATGCTGGAGCACAATCTTAAGCATATCGACAACAGCCTGCCGCATCTGGCGGAGCTGGCGCTCGGCGGGACGGCGGTGGGCACTGGCTTAAACACCCATCCCGAGTACGCGGTGCGCGTGGCCGAAGAGCTGGCGAAGATCACCGGGCAGCCGTTTGTTACCGCTCCGAATAAATTCGAAGCGCTGGCGACCTGTGATGCGCTGGTGCATACCCATGGCGCGCTGAAAGGGCTTGCGGCCTCGCTGATGAAAATTGCCAACGACGTGCGCTGGCTGGCCTCCGGCCCGCGCTGCGGCATCGGCGAAATCAGCATTCCGGAAAACGAGCCGGGCAGCTCCATTATGCCGGGTAAAGTGAACCCGACCCAGTGCGAAGCCATGACCATGCTGTGCTGTCAGGTGATGGGTAATGACGTGGCGGTTAACATGGGCGGCGCGTCGGGTAACTTCGAGCTTAACGTCTATCGTCCGATGGTGATCCACAACGTACTGCAATCGATTCGTCTGCTGGCCGATGGCATGGAGAGCTTTAACGAGCACTGCGCGGTGGGCATTGAGCCTAATCGCGAGCGAATCAGCCAGCTGCTGAATGAGTCTCTGATGCTGGTAACGGCGCTGAACACCCATATTGGTTATGACAAAGCGGCCGAAATCGCTAAAAAAGCGCACAAAGAGGGGCTTACCCTGAAAGCCTCTGCGCTGGCGCTGGGCTACCTGACGGACGCCGAGTTTGATGCCTGGGTCCGCCCGGAAGCGATGGTGGGCAGCCTCAGATAATCACTGCGCCACATACAGGTGCAGCCGCGGAATAATCAGCTGTAGCGGCTGCGCCTGGGGTTTATAGCGATGCTGAACGTTTTCAGCATCGTAATTCAGCAGTTCCCCGATATCCGGCACCACCGCACCCTGATCGGCATCGTAGAGCGCAATCAGCGGCGTCGGGCAGGCGTATTGCACCTGCTTTTGTTGTCCGGCGTACCAGACGCGGGCGATAGGCTGTACCTTCACCGGACGCTTTATTTTAAGACGGGTATCAGCTGGCAGGGAGGCAATGCTGTGGTACTCCTGCTCCAGCCGTTCAATCCACTGTTCCCGCGACCACGGGGCGACCGTTCGCGGCGATTTCAGGCTTTTCTCCAGCTGAGCCAGGATCTCATCGCGCGTGAAATTTTTAATGATGTGCTTGTTGGCCCAGCCGAAGCGCAGCGTGGCGGGGTGGCGCAGTACCGTCAGCGTGCGGTAAGCATTCAGGGTGATCAGCCCCGGAAGCTGGCGATGCACCCATTCAAAACGGGCAGCCGGCGCCAGCCCGGACTCAACGGTTACAATCTTCTCAAAGGCGGCTTTCAGCGTATTGATATGCGTAATCTGCGCCTCAATTCCTTCACGCGTTGCGGCATCCGTTTGCAGGCAGATGACGCCGGGCAGGCGAACGGCGGCCTTACTGCTGCGATTTTCGGACTGCTGCTGGATGAAAAGGCGACGAAAGTGCTGCAACGTCATTTCCAGCGCCGCCTTGCCAATATGCTGCGTCACCTCAATGGTGTTCAGCGGGTCGTGCTCCGCGCCTTTCGCCACCTCGGGCAGGGAAAAGACGCGGGCGGCCAGCAGGCGGCAGTCCTGAAGTTGCCCCGTGAGGGTCAGTAACGCCTGCTCTATTTCCCGAAATGTGGTGTTAAGCCTTTCGATGAGATCGTAAGTTGCCATGGCAGCCCTTAATTAGTTACAACATACTATTGATATAGCATAACACGCCGGGTCAGGCCAGCGTGCGGTTTAGGTCAGGCAGGTACGGGAAGGGGAAGATTGTGATAGATCGGCCAGCTAAAGACGAACCGGGCTCCACCCAGCTCGCTCGCTTCGCAGCGAACCGAACCGCCCATCGCCTGGGCAATAGAACGGACAATAGCCAGCCCCAGACCACAGCCGCCGGTAGCCCGATCGCGGCTGGGATCGAGGCGCACAAACGGCTCAAAAACTTTTTCACGCTCCGCCGGCTCAATGCCGGGGCCATCGTCTTCCACACACAGAATCGCCTGGCTTCCCTGCAAATCTAAACCTATGCGCAGCGTCGTTTCGCTGTAGCGCATGGCGTTGTTCATCAGATTATCCAGCACGCGTTCCATCAGGCGCATGTCCAGTGCGCCGTACGCGCCGGGGGTAATGGCTGTCAGCAGTTTTCGCTGAGGGTTAACGCTCTGCACATCGTTAATATGCGTCTGTAGCCAGACGGGGAGATCCGGTGAACTGAGGTGCAACTCCGTCTGAGGCCGATCGAGGCGGGCATAGGTCAGCAGCTCTTCAATCAGCGCTTCAAGCTGGCCAATATCCCGATTGAGCGCCTGCGATTCCGCCCCGGTGAGGTTCTCGCTCATCTCCAGGCGATAACGCAGGCGTACCAGCGGAGTGCGCAGTTCATGCGCAATGCCGTCGATCAGCTGCTTCTTGCTGGCAATCAGGGCGTTGATGTTATCGGCCATCTGGTTGAAGGCAATACCGAGCCGGTCAAAACTGGAACCGCTGTCGAAATGTATGCGTTCAGTTAAATGACCCTCTCCAAAACGCTGTGCGGCGGATTCCAGTTTCAGCATGTCCTGCCAGTGCGGTCGCATCCAGATGAACACAGGTAAAGCGAGCGAAATGGCAATAAAGCCCAGCAGAGCGAGATCCAGCAGGCGCATCTGGTGCAGGTAATAGAGATAGGGCACTGGCCCGACGGCCAGAACATAATGGCTGCGCGGAATACGCTGAATGAAGGTATATTTCTCGTCCAGTGCGACGATGTCTCCGTCGCGCAGACGCTGCATCGCAGGCGGCGCTAAGTCAAAATCCTTCATGGGTTCGATACGCAAATCAAACGACAGATTCAGATCCAGCTCTTTTAACGTGTGCGCCCAGTCATGAGGAGGAATTTCTCGCAGCTCGCTACGCATCAGATAGAGCGAGCTTTTCATCAGATCGTCCAGGGATTGCCTGCCCGCGCGCTCTGCGGTGAATTTGTAGACCAGCCCGACCAGCATGGTCATCACCAGAAAGCAGACAAACAGCAGGAGATAAAACTGCACAAACAGCTTTTTCATTGGATAGCACCGCTAAATCAATCAATTAAGAACCCGGCTTTACTTCGTCAGCCCTGCGTGGACATCCATATCACCACAGGAACGAAGAAGGTTGATGATACACTTTCTTCGGAAACAGAGGGAGCAAAGTGAGCAGCACGATTATGCGGAATAGTTAAATTTAAAGGGCAATGTCGTAAAAAAGCCTGCATTTTGCAGGCATTAATAATGATGGATTGTAATTTTTCTCATTCTGAGTGAAATAAATGCTGTGTTGTTAACCGGACTAGTGACAGAAAATATTATAAATATTGTTTGGCAGCATCAGATATTTCCTGAGAGGTAAGTTCCCTGTCTGAAGCAACATAGATAGAATTATGATCTCCCGTCAACGACGGAAAGCTTGCAGTCATGATCTGAAGATTAATTTCTTCACCATCCGGATATGTCTGGCGTACAGACGTTATGCCCTTAAGCACGATAATGACTTTGCTGGGGTTGGCATTAAAAAAAATGATCACCTTTTTCATATATCACTCTATATCTCTTTGTGATTGTGTAAGGTAAGAATGTTCCAGAAGCGTGGCTCCTTTCCATTTTTGCTCTCTTTGGGAAATAAAAGCAAGCAATATCCTGCCTTAACGTGTATGGTGGCAATCCTTTTCATTCAGGAGCAGCCTATGTCGGGACGTAAAAACTCGCAACTTCGTCGCAATTATTTAGTCAAATGTTCATGTCCAAACTGCGCTAAAGAGTCAGAGCACAGTTTCACTCGCATACAAAAGGGGGCCCAGCTTGTCTGTCCCTACTGTAGCGCTTTGTTTAAATCCTCTCAGCGTCTCTGAAGAAATACTCATACAAGAAGTGGAAGAGACGATGTTTTTCGCGGCCGCCTGACCTCAATAACACTTTACTGATTTACAAGCAGTTAGCATCGGATTGTAGACTGCTTGTGCAGTCCACGAGCCAGAAGCAACATCATCGTCAACGCGGCTGTGTGCTGATATTATTTATCGCAAAGCGTTACATTCGCAGCAGCAGGGCCTTTATCGCCGCTTACGATGATAAATTCGACTTTCTGACCTTCAAAAAGTGTTTTGAAGTTCTCTCCCTGAAGGGCAGAGAAATGCACGAAAACATCTTTGCTGCCATCTACAGGGGAGATAAAACCAAAGCCTTTATCTTCCTTAAACCACTTAACCAGACCTAAAATTTTTGATGACATAAAGACTCCATTTGAACATTTCCGAAGTGATATAAAAGCTAATAAACATATAATGCTAAGGTGTGGACTCAAAAGGAGGGGATATCAGCGATAGCGCCTGGTTATGAGAATTGTCATGCAACTTGTCCAACTATTATTGGATCGGACTAACGAGACCATTAATGCACGGGCAGGGTTAATTAGCAATTTTTATTTTAGCCTTCCGGATGGCTTGCTTAAAATTGCACAATAAAAATTAATTTGATACAAGAAGCCAGAGTTGCCAGGCGTGACTACAGCCCAAATGTCCCCACAGGAGCATTTGGGCTGTAGTCACGGAGATTTATCCGGACAAAGGCGGTGCAGCAGAAATATTAATTATCTTGATCTCAATATTTCCGATTTTCGCTAATGTCTGGATTTACCTGTGCTGACAATCAGTGGGTTGGTGGCAAACCCATGCGGGCATTTCCGCGCGTTGCAATGCACCGCGTAAGTGCATATCTCCTCGTGCTGGTTTCGATTGTATGGGCAGGCCATCTTGTTTTTAATTTCACTCCACAACATTTCGTTGTAAGGTGATATGTTGTATATCGATATAGGCTTGAAAACACCATTTATGAAGACGCCATTTTTTGTCGGATATATCCTGTCACCGGGGTACAAATAGACATCGCTTTCATACCAAATGATGAGTTTCAAGAACTTGAGTCCCAAGATGCTTGAATAAACGATTCCCGTGTTAGGACAAATTACCGAGCTAATGACTCTCCATGACATTGCTATACCTCTTTCATTAAATAATTGAGAGAGTATAAGGTTTAGCATGAGAATTAGATTTCTGCAAACACGTAAGCTATTGAAAAAGATCGATATTATTTATATGTTCGCCATTATCCCCTTTGTTTTCATAAGGATAAGATAATGATTAAGTCAATTGTAAAGATCATTTTTAGCCTAATGTGCATTTAAGTGACGGATTTTTGATCGATGATGGTGCCTGCTCTGCTGAATATATATTGTACTATAGCAATCAAATACATTAGCGCTACTTTTGTTTACGCGAAAAATGCACATCGAAATAGAACTGGAGAGAGGAATCAGACCAGGGGATATGTCATAACTGACGATGCATATAATCGATAACTTTCGACGAACATCGATAACAATTCCGATGCATCGTCAGTTATTTTTCGAATATTCCTGTTTGCTCCTTTTTCAGGTTTCCCAGGCGTGCGGTGCAAACAGATAGCCCTTGTTGCGTACGGTTTTGATGCGGTAAGGTTCCGTGGCGTTATCCAACAGTTTTTTACGCAGTCGTGAAATCGCCACATCAACGCTACGATCCATTCCGTCGTAACTTACGCCGCGCAGATTTTTCAGTAATGCATCCCGGTCCATAATTTGTCCGGCATGGGTTGCCAGCTCCCACAGCAGGTCAAAATCTGCGGTTGAGAGCGCAATCAGCTCCCCGGAAAGCATAACCTGTCGGTTGACCGGGTCGATAGAAAGTGTGCCGAAACGCATCGCTTTATGCGGCGTTAAGGAGGGCGCAGGCGCTTCACGCTCAGCGCTGGCACGCTGACGCAGATGGAGGCGTAAACGGGCTAGCAGAACCGCCGGCGGCGTGGTTTTCAGGATGTAGTCGTTTGCGCCCATCTCAAGCGACAGAATATGATTCATATCGCTGTCGAGAGAGGTCAGCAGCACGATCGGGCCGTCCCATTTCGCGCGCAGATCCCGGCAGAGCGTCATACCATCTTTCCCGGGCAGCATGATGTCCAGCAACACCAGATCCGGATTTTCGCGGTTGACGACGTCTTCAGCGCGATCGCCACGAGGCTCGACAACCACTTCCATATCATGTTTACCCAGATAAGCGGCGATTAATTGCCCCACCTCGGGTTCATCTTCAACATAAACAATCTTATTCATACAACGTCTGTCATCGCGAAAAACGTCAACATACACCGCGCAACCTTAACCTTCCATTAATCTTTCAAAATTAGCCGGAGTTCCGTTATCCTGCACGGGAATGTTATTTGATTGTTAAGGGAAAAGAATGGGGCTGGTGATAAAAGCCGCGCTAGGTGCGCTGGTCGTGCTGCTGATTGGGGTGCTGGCTAAAACGAAGAACTACTACATTGCCGGGCTGATCCCGCTGTTTCCCACCTTTGCGTTAATCGCGCACTATATTGTGGCCTCTGAGCGGGGTATTGAGGCACTGCGCGCCACCATTGTGTTCGGGATGTGGTCGATCATCCCATATTTTATCTACCTGCTGTCGCTGTGGTACTTCACCGGTTTTATGCGTCTGCCCCTGGCGCTGGGCGGGGCGGTGGTCTGCTGGAGCCTCAGCGCCTGGGTGCTCATCTTCTTCTGGAGCCGCTTTCACTAGCGCAGCGGGCGGCCACCGTCCACGGCAAACGTTCGGCCCGTGACGTAACAGCTGGTCAGCAGATAATCGATCAGGTCGATCACCTCTTTCTCGCCGGGCGCAATTTTCATTAACGACTTGTTGAGCGCCTGCTGACGATACTCGGCATCATCGCCTTCGTTAAATAAAATCATCGCCGGAGCAATCGCGTTGACCTTTACCTCGGGCGCCAGCTTGCGTGCGAAAGAGCGGGTCATATTATCCAGCGCGGCTTTGCTGGCCGCATAGGCGATGTGTTTGTCGCTTCCTCGCTCCACCACGTAATCGGTGAAATGGATAATGTCTCCTGCGGCATGGCCGTGTCCGCGCAGTAAATCCTGTAGGGCATGGTTGAGCAGATAAGGCGCATTAACGTGGATCTGCATCATGCAGGCGAGCGTTTCGCTGAGTGAATGTCCTGCTTTTTCGGGAAGCCAGGTACTGGCGTTGTGAATAACCGCCCGCAGTCCGTGGGTGGTCGACTTCACTTTGTCCGCGAAGGCGAGAATACCTTCATCTGTGGAGAAATCCGCCTGAATGCAGACTGCTCCGGCATTTCGTAGCCCTTCAATGGAGGGATATTCCGTGCGGTAACTGACGATAACCGGATGGCGAAGATTGAGAAAGTGATGGGCGAGGGCGAGGCCAATGCGACGGCCTGCGCCAGTGATCAATATTGGGCGTTGCTGCGTGTGTCCCATCGTAATCTCCTTTTCAGTTCAACAATGGGACAGGCGGCGCTATCCCATTAACATCCACGTTGCCGGTACGGCAGCGACTAACAGCAAACCTATCAATGCCATTTCGCGGCGCTTAAGGGCATTATCAAGCTGATGTGTACGGCGAGCGTAGATAAACACCAGCAGGCCCGGCGCGTAGAGCACCACGGACAGCAGCAGATGCATCGGTCCGGAAGCATACAACAACCATAGACCGTAAATACAGGCGCCGACGCCTACCGCATAGTGTGCCGGGCGGGTCGCAATTTTTAACAGATATGCGCCCACTAAGAAATAGGGTACCAGAATCATCTCGGAGGCGATGGTCAGCAGCGTGTTATAGTCCGATCCTGTGAGCCAGATCAGCACCAGACAGACCTGCACGCTGATGTTGGTGAGCCACAGAGAGGCCGATGGCGCACTGTTTTTGTTCTGACGGGCAAACAGGCGCGGGAACGCTTTGTGCGTGGCGGCCAGGAACGGGACTTCCGCTGCCATAATGGTCCAGCTCAGATAGGCGCCGCAAACGGAAACAATCAGACCCGCCGCGATAATCACGTCCCCCCAGGGACCCAACATTTTCACCATCAGCCCGGCCATGGACGGGTTACGCATTTCCGCAAGTTCAGGGCGAGCTACCACGCCGAGCGACAGCAGCGTCACCAGCAGATAAACGCCCAGCGCCGCCAGTACGGCCAGCAGCGTGGCGCGTCCCACATCGCGCTTGTTACGCGCGCGGGCAGAGACCACGACGGCACCTTCAACGCCGATGAACACCCACAGGGTGATCAGCATGGTATTTTTCACCTGTTCCCAGACGGGGACGCCCAGCGCAATGCCGCTGAAATCGAGCGTAAAGACATCGAGACGGAAGGCGAGGAAGGCCAGCACGACGAACAGGCCAAGCGGCACCAGCTTGGCCAGCGTCGCCACCAGGTTAATGCTGGCTGCGGTCTGGACGCCACGCAAAATCAGCCAGTGAACTATCCACAGCAGCACCGAGGCGCCGACGATGGACTGCCAGGTATTGCCGTCGCCAAACAGGCGCAGTTCGGGCGTGTCGGTAAAGAAGCTGAGCGCCGAGAAGACGATAACCAGATAGGAGACGTTGGCGATCACCGCGCACAGCCAGTAACCCCAGGCGGAGCAGAAGCCGATCAGCTCGCCGAAACCTTCCCGGGCGTAAGTGAATATTCCGCCGTCCAGATCCGGTCGGATACGGGTCAGCAGCAGCATGGCGAACGCCAGCAGCAAAATCCCGACACCGGTAATGCCCCAGCCAATCAGTAATGCGGCCGGGCTGGCGACGGCCGCCATGTTCTGCGGCAAACTGAATACGCCCGCGCCCAGCATTGAGCTCAATACAAGTGCAGTTAAAGCACTCAGGCCAAGTTTCTTTTCCATTGGCTTCCTGTTATGAAAAGTCCAAATCCAGAATAATTATTTCGCTAAGGCGCATAAAAATGGTGGATCACGCTAAGGCGCGGGATTTTACGGAGTGTGAAGGATGCATGCAATGACGTGTGGCAGAAATCAGAAAAAAAGTAACAAAAAAGGCGGCACTGCGCCGCCTTTATGAAACCGTTTTGTTACTTGTACAGATCGGCGCTGATGGTCAGGTTGTTACCACGTTCCTGCCACTGGCGGGTGATGTGGTAATACTTCGCGCCTTTCTTCGCAGCACGCTTCGCCACCTGATAGGAGATTTCCGTCATGTTGCCATAGTTGCCCGTAAACTTGATGCTGTCGAACGGAACCATCTGCGCGGCAGTGGCTTTGTTCAGCTCTTCAATTTTCGTGCCGTCTGGTAACGTAACGGTATAACGTCCGCCTTTGGTGGATTGGGTTTCAAAGAAACGACCCACTTCAGCGCTTGGTGCCGCCGAGGTTGCAACGCCCGGAATTTCCACTTTCTTCGCTTCTTCACCGCCTTTCGCTAACGCGGCACGTCCCGCATCTGAATCCGCTGGAATGGCATCCGGGCTTTGTACTACGCGTTTTTTCGCATCTTGCTTATAGATGAAGGCGGTGATGCGCTGGTTTCCGCCCTGGTTGGCATCAACCTGACGCACGATATAGAACGCGTAAGCGCCTTTTTCTCTCGCGGCTTTGGTGATGGCATCGTTAACTTCAGGCTGGCTGCGGTAGAAGCCCTGAACGGTCACGGTGTCATACGGTTCCAGCTGAACAGCCTGATCTTTCGGCAGTTCAACAATGCCGTTAATCACGCGATTTTTCTGTTCGTCTGCTTTTGGGGCATTCTCTTTGTACAGCGCAATCGTTACGCGCTGGTTGCCGCTGTTGCCCTGATCGGACTGGTCAACAACGTAAAACGAGGCAGCGCCGTTTTTATCGGCGGCTTTTGATGCGGCGGCGACGGCATCGCCAATAGAGTTATAGCGACCCACAATGACCGTATGGTCAAAAGGTTTTAACGCTGCCGCTTGCTCCGGCGTCAACTCTGTCGCGGCATTCGCAGACAGGGCGGTCGCGGAAAGAAGTGCGGACGCCAGGAGTGTGTTCTTAAGCTTCATAAAAATAATCCTTCGCCTTGCGCAAACCATGTACTGGTGTTGTTGTTAATTTGAGACGGTCCCGATTATGGCATTTAACACCCGTCGCTGTCTGCGGCATTTTTCACAGCCTGTGCTCACCAAAGGACCTGATTCGATAACATTTTGTGATATGTGGAAAAAACAGGCGTTTCACAAGCAAAACTGATTAAGCATATGACTTTTACAAGTTAATTTAATGTTAATGAGTTGTTCTTTTATGGCGCTATATCATGTTTTTACCGCTTCGCTTGCGCGATTTATCGGTCCTGAAGGCGAATTTAAGGTAAATATCTCTGTCAGTGACCCCGATCGCTTATTTTTCACAGATAAAGTAAGAAATAGTGTTTTCTGGCGGTAGATCACGGGCGCTATTTTCAGTAGGTTATAGAAAGTTTGTTACTGTTTTATTTTCCGGGGTTAATCATTCTCCGTCGATATCTCGATGGTGAAAATTGATACAAACCGTGGGCAATTATCGACAAACCATCATCAAAAACCGATGGAAGGGAAAACTATGCGTATTGGGGTACCAAAAGAACGGTTAGCCAATGAAACCCGCGTAGCGGCAACACCAAAAACGGTGGAGCAACTGCTTAAACTGGGTTTTACCGTCGCGATTGAAAGCGGCGCGGGCAAACTGGCGAGTTTCGATGACGAGGCCTTTACTCAGGCTGGCGCGGAAGTAGTGGACGGTGCTGAGGTCTGGCAATCACCCATCATTCTGAAGGTCAACGCACCGGAAGAGAGTGAAATTGAACTGCTGAACGCGGGCACGACGCTTGTGAGCTTTGTCTGGCCAGCCCAAAACCCGGAGCTGATGGAGAAGCTGGCAGCACGCGGTGTCACCGTGATGGCGATGGACTCCGTGCCGCGTATATCGCGCGCGCAGTCTCTGGATGCGCTGAGCTCCATGGCGAACATTGCCGGCTATCGCGCCATTGTCGAAGCTGCGCATGAGTTTGGTCGCTTCTTTACCGGTCAGATTACGGCGGCAGGTAAAGTACCACCCGCGAAGGTGATGGTGATTGGTGCCGGTGTGGCAGGACTTGCCGCTATCGGGGCCGCAAACAGCCTGGGCGCTATTGTTCGCGCGTTTGATACCCGGCCGGAAGTGAAGGAGCAGGTGCAGAGTATGGGCGCCGAATTCCTTGAGCTGGACTTCAAGGAAGAAGCGGGCAGCGGTGATGGTTACGCGAAGGTCATGTCTGAAGCCTTTATTAAGGCGGAAATGGCGCTCTTTGCGGCGCAGGCAAAAGAGGTGGACATCATTGTCACCACCGCGCTTATTCCGGGTAAACCGGCGCCGAAGCTGATCACCCGTGAGATGGTGGATTCCATGCAGCCGGGCAGCGTTATTGTCGATCTGGCGGCGCAAAACGGCGGTAACTGTGAGTATACCGTGCCAAACCAGGTCACGACGACCGCGAACGGCGTGAAGGTGATCGGTTATACCGACCTGCCAGGGCGTCTGCCAACCCAGTCCTCTCAGCTGTACGGCACGAACCTCGTTAACCTGCTGAAGCTGCTCTGCAAAGAGAAAGACGGCAACATTACCGTTGATTTTGATGATGTGGTGGTGCGTGGCGTTACCGTGGTGCGTGAAGGGGAAATCACCTGGCCTGCACCGCCGATTCAGGTTTCCGCTCAACCTCAGGCTGCGCCGAAAGCGGCGCCAGAGCCCGCGGAGCCAGCAAAACCTGCGTCGCCGTGGCGCAAATACGCCATCATGGCGCTGGTTATTATCCTGTTTGGCTGGCTGGCGGATGTCGCGCCAAAAGAGTTCCTTGGCCACTTCACCGTCTTCGCGCTCTCCTGCGTGGTGGGTTACTACGTCGTGTGGAACGTTTCTCATGCGCTGCATACCCCGCTGATGTCGGTCACCAATGCCATCTCCGGGATTATCGTGGTCGGGGCATTGCTGCAAATTGGTCATGGCGGCTGGATCAGCTTCCTGAGCTTCATTGCGGTGCTGATCGCCAGTATCAATATTTTCGGTGGTTTCACCGTGACTCAGCGCATGCTGAAAATGTTTCGTAAAGGCTAAGGGGTAGCATATGTCTGGAGGATTAGTTACAGCCGCATACATTGTTGCTGCAATCCTGTTTATTTTCAGTCTGGCGGGGCTTTCCAAACACGAAACGTCTCAGCAGGGAAATAACTTTGGTATCGCCGGGATGGTGATTGCGCTGATTGCCACCATCTTTGGGCCGGACACCGGCAACGTGGCGTGGATCCTGGTGGCGATGATCATCGGCGGCGCGATTGGTATTCGTCTGGCGAAACGCGTTGAAATGACCGAGATGCCGGAGCTGGTTGCCATTCTGCACAGCTTCGTGGGTCTGGCGGCGGTGCTGGTGGGCTTCAACAGCTACCTGTACCACGAACCGGGCCTGGAGCCGATTCTGGTGAACATCCACCTGACCGAAGTGTTCCTCGGCATCTTCATCGGTGCGGTGACCTTCACCGGGTCGATTGTGGCGTTCGGCAAGCTGCGCGGGAAGATCTCTTCCAAACCGCTGATGCTGCCTAACCGCCACAAGCTGAACCTGGCGGCGCTGGTCGTTTCCTTTGTGCTGCTGGTGGTCTTCGTGCGTACCGAAAGCGTAGGCTTGCAGGTGCTGGCGTTACTGGTGATGACCATCATCGCGCTGGCCTTCGGCTGGCATCTGGTGGCGTCTATCGGCGGAGCAGATATGCCGGTGGTGGTTTCCATGCTGAACTCCTACTCCGGTTGGGCGGCGGCGGCGGCAGGCTTTATGCTGAGCAACGACCTGCTGATTGTCACCGGTGCGCTGGTCGGTTCTTCCGGTGCGATCCTGTCTTACATCATGTGTAAGGCGATGAACCGTTCGTTTATCAGCGTCATCGCGGGTGGCTTCGGTTCTGACGGCTCATCAACCGGTTCTGATGAGGAAGTGGGTGAACACCGTGAAATCAGCGCGGAAGACACCGCAGAGATGCTGAAAAACTCGCATTCCGTCATCATCACCCCAGGCTATGGCATGGCGGTGGCGCAGGCGCAGTATCCGGTGGCGGAAATCACCGAGAAACTCCGCGCGCGCGGCATCAAGGTTCGCTTTGGTATTCACCCGGTGGCGGGGCGTCTGCCAGGCCACATGAACGTGCTGCTGGCGGAAGCGAAGGTGCCTTACGACATTGTGCTGGAAATGGACGAGATCAACGATGATTTCGCCGACACCGACACCGTGTTGGTGATTGGCGCCAACGACACCGTTAACCCGGCGGCGCAGGACGACCCGCGTAGTCCGATTGCGGGTATGCCTGTTCTCGAAGTGTGGAAGGCGCAGAACGTCATTGTCTTCAAACGCTCTATGAACACCGGCTATGCTGGCGTGCAGAACCCGCTGTTCTTTAAAGATAACACCCACATGCTGTTTGGCGACGCCAAGGCCAGCGTGGATGCGATCCTGAAAGCGCTGTAATTGCGCTTCATCCTGACAAACCGCCCCCTGGGGCGGTTTTCTTATTTCTGCGGCCAGCTTTTCTCCTCTGTCTATACTTTACCCTTTGTGTAATACGAGGAGGTGTAATGCGATTTTTGTCCCGCTTCGACATCATCGAGCTGATGATGACGCCATCTTTCTGGATCGGCGTCGCCACGGTGGTTTTTGTGACTCTGCTGGTGTACTGGCTGCTGACGCGTCTGATCGCCTTCGTTAAGAAAGGGATCACTACCTGGGGCGACAAGCACCCCACCACCAACCGGATGCGTTTTATCCTGACGGATATGCTTAACCGCACCAGCCGCTTCCTGCTTTTTGTCGTGGCGCTGTTATTCAGCCTGCGTTTCGTCGACTTACCGGATCATCTCTTTGGTACCGTGAGCCACGCCTGGTTCCTGGTTTTCGCTATCCAGGTGGCGCTGTGGATGGATCAGGGGGTGGTGTCGTGGCTTCGTCACGTCATGCTGGCGCCGGGAAGCCATAAAAACCCGGTGACGCTGGTGATCACGGGGCTTATCCTCCGTGCCATAGTCTGGTCAGTGATGCTGCTGTCTATTCTTGCTAACGCGGGCGTCAACATCACTGCTCTGGTTGCCAGCCTTGGGGTAGGGGGTATTGCAATCGCCCTCGCGGTGCAAACGATCCTGAGCGACGTGTTTGCATCGCTTTCCATCGGTTTTGATAAGCCGTTCGAAATTGGCGATTTTGTGGTGTTTAACGATGTCGCCGGGACGGTAGAGCACATTGGCCTGAAAACCACCCGTATCCGCAGCCTGAGCGGGGAGCAGATTGTCTGCGGGAACGCCATTCTGCTGCAACAGACGCTGCATAACTACAAACGGATGCAAACGCGCCGGATCGTCTTTACCTTCGGGGTTGCCAGCGACACGGCGCCGGACAAACTGCGTTCAGTGGGTGATATGGTCAAACAGATCATTACCGACGTCGGGGAAACGAAGTTTGACCGCGCCCATTTCCTGGGCTTCGATCGCGATCGCCTGACCTTCGAGGTGGTCCATATCGTTAATACGGCGGACTACAACAAGTACATGGATATTCAGCAGGAGATCAATATCCGTATTCTGGAGGGGCTGAACCAGCAGGAGATCAAGCTGGCGCTGCCGAGCATGGTTCTGCACGCGCCCTGGATGAATGCCGGCGACGAGGCACCGACGCAGCGGTTGAGCGAAGCGTAATAAAAAAGCCCGCCGTTACCGGCGGGCTTTCATTTTGGGGTCAATCGTCTTCCTCATCGTCCAGTTCAACCGGCGTTTGATACTGATCCGGTTTGATGACCAGAAGGTCGCAGCGCAGGTGGTCAATCACCTGCTCGGCGGTATTTCCCAGGAACGCGGCAGAGATACCGGTCCGGCCAATGGTGCCCAGCACCACAATCCCGGCCTGCAAATGCTCCGCCAGATCCGGAATAACCTCTTCCGGTAACCCTTTTTCTACGTGCGTCATATTCTCATCGATACTGAATTTCTGGCGCAGCGCTTTCATGGCCAGCAGATGCTGACCGCGAATCGCGTCGTTATACACGCTCGGGTCAAATTCAGGCAACTCGATGGCGATATTGATTGGCGTAACCGGATAGGCACCCACCAGATGGACTTCGGTGTGGTTAACCTGGTCGGCAAGCTGGATGGTTTCCTTCACCAGCTTCTCGTTCAGCGAATTGTGATAATCCTCTTCGCTGGCCAGATTCACCGCCACGACGGCTTTCCCGCCCTCAGGCCATGGCTGATCTTTCACCATCCATACCGGGCAAGGGCATTTGCGCAGCAGGTGCCAGTCGGTTGGAGTGAAAATCACGGATTCCAGTTTGTCATGCTGGTGCGCCATTTTCAGCAGCAGGTCATGCCCACCGGCCACCACTTCCTGAATAATGGCTTCGAAAGGTCGGTTGTGCCAGACCACTTTAATATCAATCGGTACGCCCGCTTCCAGGTAATATTTCGCCTGCTCGCGGATCCACGCGGTACGCTGGCTGATCACTCCCTGACGCATAGCGGTGCGCTCGTCAGGCGACAGAAGGGTGGTCATCTCGTATGAGAAGTCATAAATCGGCAAAAAGGCTTTAATTTTGCCACCAATCCGTTGATGTAAATACACAGCACGTCGTAATGCCGGCTGATCGTCCTGGTTAGGATCGATAGCCACCAGCATGTTTTGATACTTTGCCATACAGGTCTCCTTACTACTGTCACCACAGTCTGTAAGTAAAAGAGTAACCTATATATCTTGAATGAAACAGGGGGGAAGTTTTTGCCAGATCAATAATCATGAAAATTTATCGACCTGGCATAAGATATCCGGGAGAGTTATGCCACGTTACGTGAGTGACCCGCCAGAATGGCCAGCGCTTCACCGTTTTCGATGGTGATGTACTTACCTTTAACCGCCAGCATTCCGCTCTTCTGGAAGCGACCCAGCAGACGGCTGATGGTTTCCACGGTCAGGCCCAGATAGTTACCAATATCACCGCGCGTCATGGTCAGACGGAATTCACGCGGGGAGAAGCCACGCTCCGCGAAACGGCGGGAGAGGTTATAGATAAAGGCGGCCAGACGCTCTTCGGCATTCTTTTTGGAAAGCAGCAGGATCATATCCTGATCGCCTTTAATCTCACCGCTCATCAGACGCATCATCTGCTGACGCAGGTTCGGCATCTTACCGGACAGATCGTCCAGCGTCTCAAACGGAATTTCGCAGACCATAGAGGTTTCCAGCGCCTGAGCAAAGCTCGGGTGATGGCCACTGCCGATGGCGTCAAAGCCGACTAAATCGCCTGCCAGATGGAAGCCGGTGATCTGCTCGTCGCCCTGTTCGGTAATGGTGTAGCTTTTGATGGTGCCAGAACGGATAGCATAGAGCGATTTCAGTTCGTCTCCCGCCTTAAACAGCGTCTGCCCTTTCTGAATAGGCTTTTTGCGCTCGATGATATTGTCAAGCTGATCGAGTTCGTGCTCATTCAGAGTAAACGGGATACAGAGCTGGCTGATGCTGCAATCCTGGCAATGGATAGCACAACCGCCAGACTGAATGCGTCGTATAATTCGCTTTTCCGGGATCATAGGTTTGCTCAAGCCTTAATTGATATTGGTCAATTTTAACATCTTTTTGGTAAGGACGTAAGTCTGGCAAACCCCCAATAAAGACAAGAGACGGCAGCGTGTTGCCATCTCCTTGAAATTCCACAGAATGATTAAGGATTATGAACCTAACAGGAAGAAAATTAAGCACAAAAAGCCTGGGAATTACAGCAGAAAATACCCTTCGTGACGCAGCAGCCACTCTTTGCGCTGTACGCCCCCGGCATAGCCGGTGAGGGTGCCGTTGCGCCCGATCACGCGATGGCAAGGCACCACAATGCTGACGGGGTTAGAGCCATTTGCCGCACCGACCGCGCGCGCCGCGCCGGCACGGCCAAGCTGTTCTGCCAACTGACCGTAGTGCATCACCTGCCCGCAGGGAATATTACGCAGCGCCTGCCACACCTCGCGCTGGAAAGGGGTACCCGCCGTGGCGGTTGGCAGGGTATTAATAATGCTGAGATCGCCCTCGAAGTAGGCCGTCAGTTTATCGCTCAGCCCGCCAGGATTACGGGCAGTAATACGCTCGTAACCCTCGGCGCGATAATGGATGTTGAGCAGCTCAACCATCCGGTCGCTGTGCTCTTCCCATTCAACCGTGCGCAGATTGAACGCTTCATCCGCGATAACCCACAGCGGCCCCAGCGGCGTCGCAATCTTATCTTCGAGTAATCTCAGCATCAGTACTCCTTAGTTCAGCCTCGGGTAAACACCCGGTCCAATCGGCAGGCCGACAAGATACCACGCCACCAGCATCACCAGCCATACCCCTAAGAAGATAAGCGGATAGGGCAGAACCAGCGAATAATAGGTACCCAGCTTAGCCTCCGGTCTGTAGCGTTGCAGGAAGCCTAAAAACAGCGGAACGAAGGGTGACACGGGCGCCAGCGGGATCACCGAGGAATCGGCGACACGGAACAGGATCTGGGCGAACGCAGGATGGAAGCCGAGCATCATAAACATGGGGACAAAGATGGGCGCCAGAATCGACCAGATGGCCGACCCGCTGGCAATAAACATGCACAGCAGGGACGACAGCAGCGCCAGGCCGACAAACGCCGGAACACCGCTCAACCCCGCCGCCTCCAGCGCGTCCGTCAGGCTCACGGCCATAAACTTGCCCATATTGCTCCAGTTAAACATGGCCACAAACTGCGCCAGCGGGAACACCATCACGATAAAACCCGCCATCTCCTTCATCGGCTCGATCATCAGGTGCGGCAGATCTCCCTGACGGCGGATTTTGCCGGTGGCGATGCCGAACGCGAGCGAAACGACGAAGAAGAAGAGAATTATCAGCGGCACAATGCCCTGAATAAACGGCGAGGGCAGTACGGTGTGTTTGATCGGATCGCGCAGCACGCCATTTTCCGGCACCACCATCAGCGCCACCACCGCAATGAACGCCAGCGAGACGATCCCGGCTACGCGCAGGCCGAACTGCTGCTCTTTGCTCAGCGTCTCCAGCTTTTCATCGCTCCGGCCTTCCCATTTACCCAGGCGCGGCTCAATGATCTTATCGGTAATCAGCCCCCCGACAATCGTCAGGACAATCACCGAACTGGCCATAAAGTACCAGTTGTCGATCACGCTGACGTGCATAGTCGCATCGATGGTGCTGGCTGCCTCCGTACTGATGCCGGAGAGCAGCACATCGGTGGTCACGATAAGCAGGTTAGCGGTAAACCCACAGCCGACGCCCGCAATCGCCGACAGCAGACCCGCAACAGGATGACGGCCAACGGCGAGGAAAATCAGCGCCCCCATCGGCGGCATGATCACCAGCGCCGCGTCGGACGAGATATGGCTGAAGAAGGCAATAAACAGCACCATATAGCTGGCATAACGCGCGCTGACGTGCGAGGCCATTTTCACCATCAGCGCGGGCAGCAGACCCACGCGTTCGGCCAGTCCCGCGCCTAACACCAGCGCCAGGATGGCGCCCAGCGGCGCAAAACCGCTGAAGTTTTTAATCACGTTCGGCAAAAACCAGTGCAACCCTTCAACGCTGAGCAGGTTTTTCACTGCTACCATACTGCCGTCGGCCGGGCTGCGCACGCTCACCTCAAAGGCGGACAGCACGGCCGTCGCGACCATCAGGATGACAATTAAATAGATAAAAAGCAGGAAAGGGTGCGGCACTTTATTGCCGATCCTTTCAACCCAGCCATAGAGCTTACCGGATGGGGAATGCGAAGGTATGGAAGACATACTCATGGGCGTTCCTCGGGACTGTTGTTGTGTTGTTGTGTTGTGTTTTTTTATTTTAAAGGTGACGGTGTCACGCCCTGCGGGATCGGACACTCGTACGGTTTTTCTGTTATGTGTTGTTCGAACTCTTCCCGGCATTTTCGCAACAGGTCGGCATCCTGAAGCAGATGCAGCGCGGTCGCGCCCATCACTTTTCCGGCCAGCAACATGCCCTTATGGGCAATTGAGGTACGCCCCTGCGCCACTAATTGCCAGGTATGCAGTGGGGTGCCGACGGTAAAACAGGGGCTAAAGCACTGTGCAACAGGCATCTTCCAGCTGACATCCCCCACATCGGTGGAGCCTGCCAGCACGTTATCGGTGATGGCGTAAGGGGCAACTTCATCCACCAGCAGCGTCTCCTGATGGCGTCGGGCAAACGCTTTTCCCTCTTCGCCCCCCGTTGCGGCAATGTTTTTCAGGCTGTTTTGCAGGTCGTTTGCCGTGAGCGTGGCGCGGATTTCACGGGCAAATTCGCGTTCCTCTTCCGTCCAGGCCGGCGTGCCATAATGCTGCAATGCGCGGTACATCGCCGCTTCGAGCGTACGGTTCGGCAGATAGCTGGAGCAGGCTTTATCAAAGCGGCACTCGACGGTGGTTTCGGTCATCATCGCCGCACCCTGGGCGATTTTCTCGATGCGCGCGTAGATCTGCTGCGCATCGGCCATCTCCGGGGCGCGGATCAGGTACAGCACCTCGGCCTGGGCCTGTACCACGTTGGGCGAAATCCCGCCGGTATCGGTGATGGCGTAATGAACGCGCGCTTTTTCAATGATGTGTTCGTTGAGGAAATTTGTACCGGTGGTCATCAGCGTCACGGCATCCAGCGCGCTGCGCCCCAGATGTGGGGAGTTTGCGGCATGAGCGGCGATCCCCTTAAACCGCCAGGCGGCCTGAATATTGGCCAGCGTGCTGACGTTAAACATCCCGGCAAAGGCCTCCGGGTGCCATGTCACGGCAGCGTCCACGTCGTCAAACAGACCTTCACGCACCATAAAGGTTTTACCGGAGCCGCCTTCCTCGCCGGGGCAGCCGTAAAATCGCACCGTTCCGCTGCCGCCGTGCTGCTCCAGCCAGCTTTTCACCGCCACCGCCCCGGCGAAGGCAGCAGTGCCTAACAGGTTATGCCCGCAGCCGTGGCCGTTCGCCCCCGGGGTGGCGGATTGCGCCGTCGCGCAGTGCGCCTGCTGGCTTAGCCCGGCCAGGGCATCGTATTCGCCCAGAAGGGCGATAACGGGCTTGCCGCTGCCGTAGCTGGCAATAAAGGCGTTGGGAATGCCTCCGGCTTCCCGCGTCAGGGTAAAGCCCTCGGCTTCCAGCGCGCTGGCGAGCCGTTCGGCGGACCAGAACTCTTCGAAGCGCGTTTCGGGATGATCCCAGATGTCGTCGGCAATATCGGTAAACGTCTGACATCGCGTGTCGATGGCATCAGCGATAAAAGCGTAGTTCTCCTGCATTACACACCTCGCGTCCACGGGAAATTAAGCGCAGTTCGCGCCAGCGTTTCGATGGCAACGTTCATCACCTGCTCATCAAAATCGAATTTTTCGTTATGATGTCCGGCGCTCAGCTCGGTGCCGAAGACCATATACGACGCCATGCCGCCGTTCTGCTGAACGCGGGCCATCATCAGCGTGGCATCTTCGGAGCCCGCAGGCGCTGTCACCTTATCAATTGCATGCTCAATTCCGGAAACCTGGCTCGCCTGTTCGCGCAGATAAGCAACCCAGGCCGGCGTCGGCGCGCTGAAGGTGGCGGCACCCATCAGGCGTATTTCGGCGCTTACGCCGTAGAGCGCCGCCGCGCCGGTAATTACCGCCTGTGCGCGCTCAAAGACATACTGATTAATAGCCTCGCTTTCGCCGCGGGTTTCAACCTTAAGCAACGCATCAGCCGGAACCACGTTGCGTCCGCTGCCCGCCTGCATGACCCCGACGTTAACCCGGGACGCGCCTTCGCTGTGTGGTGCGATGCCATGCAGCGCGATGGCGGCCTGGGCAGCCGCGAGCAGGGCGTTACGGCCCTCTTCTGGTTTACCGCCAGCGTGTGCGGCGACCCCGGTAAAGCGCACGTCAAATTTGGTGGTCGCCATGAAGTTATCGCTGCCGCAGATCACCGTCCCTTCCGGAACGCCGGTCCCGATATGAATGGCGGTAAAGTAGTCCACGCCGTCCAGCGCGCCTGCGGCGACCATAGCCCGCGCGCCGCGCGTACCCTCTTCGGCAGGCTGGAAGATCAGTTTGATGATGCCGTTGAGCTGCGCCTCATGCTGCTTAAGCACCTGCGCGAGCCCCAGACCAATGGTGGTATGCCCGTCGTGGCCACAGGCGTGCATCATGCCCGGGTTGCAGGAGGCAAAACCGTCGCGGAAGGGGCGATGACTTTCGTCAAGCGCTTCGCTTAAATCAAGTGCATCCATGTCTACCCGAAACGCCAGCGTTGGGCCCGGACGTCCGGTATTCAGGGTCGCCACAATGCCGGTAAATCCGCCCTCAAACGGCGCCAGCCATTTCTCCGGCGCACCCTGCGCCCGGGAGCGGGCAAACTCTCGTGAAAGGGTGGCGTCATCGGGCAGTCCCATACGGCTTTCGGCATCGACCACGTCGTGGCCCATCGCCAGTTCGTAGCCCAGCGAGTCGAGGATCTCCGCGACTTTCGCAGCTGTTCGAAACTCTACCCAGCCGGATTCCGCAAAATGGTGGAAATCGCGACGCCATGCGCTCAGTTGTGGAGCTAATGTCTGAATGTACTGCGCCAGTGCGTTCATATCTTTTCCTGTCATCATTAAAATATGTGAACTGCTTCACGCTGTGATAGTTTTTACTTATCACTAATCGTTTTTTCACAGTTTTAACCGTTCAGGAATTACCCTCGCACATCCGTTTCCATTAAAGTAGATGACAGTTTCTTTACTCTGATAAACAACGGTTATCGGTCTCGTTATGTCATTTCAGATTAAATTTCATCAAATCAGGGCGTTTGTCGAAGTGGCGCGTCAGGGCAGCATTCGCGGCGCCAGCCGGACGCTTAATCTTTCGCAGCCCGCGCTGACCAAATCCATTAAAGAGCTGGAGGAGGGTATGGCGGCCCAGCTATTTGTGCGCCGGAGTAAAGGCGTCGCGCTGACCGAGTGCGGGGAAGGGTTTTATCACCGCGCTAATTTGATTCTGGAAGAGCTGCGTGCAGCGCAGGATGACATCCGCCAGCGACAGGGCGAGCTTGCCGGGCAGATCAATATTGGGATGGGAGCCAGCATTTCACGCAGCCTGATGCCGGCCGTCATTACGCGTTTTCATGCGCAGCATCCTCAGGTCAACGTCCGGATTATGGAAGGCCAGCTGGTGTCGATGATTAATGAATTACGTCAGGGTGAGCTGGACTTTACCATCAATACCTATTATCAGGGGCCGTACGATCACGAATTTACGTTTGAAAAGCTGTTCGAAAAGCCTTTTGCTGTATTTTGTCGGGCAGGGCATCCGGCGACAGGGGCGACCTCAATTAATGAGCTTTTGCAATATAACTGGACGATGCCTACGCCCCGGGGAAGTTATTATAAGCAGTTGCAGGATACTTTTAACCATCGCTCTCAAATACCGCGAATTGGCGTTGTCTGTGAGACCTTTTCCTCCTGTATTAGCCTCGTCGCACAAAGCGATTTCATCAGCATTTTACCGCAGGAGCTGGGCTGCGATCCGCTTCTGGCGCACCGTCTGATAATGCTGCCGGTTGTCGAAACCCTGCCTAAAGCAGCATATTATTTAATTCAGCGTCGTGATTCTCGCCAGACACCGCTTGCCGAATCATTAATCACGCAGTTTCGAAGGGAAGCCAGGAAATTAATTTAATCAAAATAACAACAATAAAAAAATAGAGTCTGCCCGACATCAGACAGACTCCACAGTACACACAGTCGTGCGTCCTTTCGCGGATCCTACATGCATTATCCATTGGGCAGGTTTATTAAGTTATAACAGCTTTTTCTTAAAAGAGAAGGACGTTGAGTGATTGATTTCACGATTTTTTAACGTAAATTATTTAATTAATTACGGCTGAAATTTAAGTTAAGGTTAGATTAAATTTATTGCGTCTGCGATTATCTGTTCCTTAAGCCATTATTTGAACCCGTGCCTGGATGATTGAGACCCGCAACGGGCGCAGGTATAGTACATCACTCAGATGTAGCCGGAGGATTTCCATGAACCCTGACGACAAATCACTTTTTCTTGACGCCATGGAGGATGTCCAGCCGCTCAAACGCTGCGCGGATATTCACTGGCAGCAGAGCCGCAACACGCGGGCGCGTCAGGAAATAGATACTGAGCAGCTCGATAACTTTCTGACGCTGGGGTTTCTGGAACTGTTGCCCCTTGACGAGCCGCTGATGTTCCAGCGCGAAGGGGTACAGCAGGGGGTATTTGATAAGCTGCGTTCCGGCAAATATTCCCGTCAGGCCAGCTTAACGCTGTTACGCCAGCCTGCGGAGCAATGCCGCCAGCTGGTCTATTCCTTTATTCGCCAGGCCGGACGTGACGGGCTACGCAACCTGATCATCGTGCATGGTAAAGGGCGTGAACAGCAGTCGCATCCTAACGTGGTGCGCAGCTATCTTGCGCGCTGGCTGACCGAGTTCGACGAAGTACAGGCCTTTTGCGAAGCGCAGCCGTATCACGGTGGCAGCGGAGCATGCTATGTCTCGTTGCGTAAGTCAGAGGATGCGAAGCGAGATAACTGGGAGCGCCACGCCAAGCGCAGTCGCTAATCAGGAAGGCGGGCGAGATGCCCGCCTGTCACTCAGAAGGTTTCCCAGTTCGCGTCAGCTGTATTCGCGCCTGCCGCTGACGGGCGCAGCAGTACGGGCGTTTTCACGTTTTTAGGGCGAGCCGCCAGCGATGCCTGAGCGTTCAGCCGGAATGCCGCCACGGCCTGACGCAGCTGTTCAGACTGATCTTCCAGCGCTGCCGCCGCCGTTGCCGACTCCTGTACCAGCGCGGCGTTTTGCTGCGTGACGCTGTCCATCTGCGAGACCGCCAGGCTGACCTGCTCTATACCGCGGCTCTGCTCGTCAGACGCCGAGGAAATCTCAGCCATAATATCGGTTACGCGCGTCACGGCCGCGACGATCTCTTTCATGGTCGCACCCGCCTCGCTCACCTGTTCCGAGCCGGTATTCACTCGGCTGACAGAGTTCTCGATAAGCCCTTTGATCTCTTTTGCCGCCTGCGCGCTGCGGCTGGCCAGCGTCCGTACTTCACCTGCCACGACCGCAAAGCCGCGACCTTGTTCCCCGGCACGGGCGGCTTCAACCGCCGCGTTGAGCGCCAGAATGTTGGTCTGGAAGGCAATGCTATCGATACGCCGGTGATATGCGCAATTTGCTGAGAACTGTCGGCAATGTCATTCATGGTACGCACCACGTTATCCACCACCTGACCGCCGCGAGCGGCGGTTTCAGACGCATTCTTCGCCAGCAGCGTCGCCTGACGGGCGTTATCCGAGTTCTGTTTCACCGTGGCAGTCAGCTCTTCCATACTGGCGGCGGTCTCTTCCAGCGAGGCTGCCTGCTGCTCGGTTCGCGCGGAAAGGTCGTTACTCCCGGCGGCAATTTCTCCTGCGCCCGTGTAGATAGAATCTGTGCTGCCGCGCACGGCGCTGACGGTGCTCACCAGCGACTGCTGCATCTCGTGCAGACCAGCAGCCAGCTGGCCCATCTCGTTGCGCCCGGTAATCGCGACATTTTGCGTCAGATCGCCGCTCGCGATGGTGCGAATATGGTTCATGATGGCGTTGAGCGGTTTCAGGAGCAGGTGCTGTAAACCCTGCCAGATCACCACCAGCACGGCGATCACAGTCAGGAAGATCGCCGCCAGCGTCCACTGCATCTGGGTAAAGCTGCTCTGATTCTCTTCGGCGGCGGCTTTCAGCAGCACGTTGTTTTCAGCGCGCCAGCGGGTATAGACCGCCTCCATCTCATCCTGCGCCTGCTGGGCGTCCAGGTCGCCATAGGCCTGATAGTTATCGGCGCGCAGATACTCAATGGACAAGCGCATCACCTCGTGCATTTGCTTCCAGGCTTTCTGCATCTCTTCGGTGAGCGCGGCATTCTGGCCCTTCACCTGCGAAATCGCCTGCCAGTTTTTGTAATAGTCTTCGGCTTTGGTCAGCGAACCGTTCGCGGTGCCCAACAGCGTGTTGATTGCTGCGAGAGAGGCCGGATCGCGCTGGTTTTTCAGGTAGCGGATCGCCACGCGGGTGACGGTAACGCGCGTTTTCACCAGCGTGTTCACGCTGTCGCTCAGGCTCTCCTGTTGGGCATTGAGTAACCCGGAGTTCTGAAAGTTGTGACGATCGTTGTTAACGGCAGAGTAGAACAACCCTCCCGTGACAACTTGCAGCAGACAGAATATGGTTAGGGCAAAGATAATACCGGTAATCACGTGCAGATTTTTCAGCATGGCGGTCATCCGTAAGAGAAGAGGCAGGGTTACATCAATACTATCGTCGTAGCGAATTTAAACTTTAATTTTACTATTGCTTAACTAATGGTTTCGTTGCGGAACCTGTTGTAAATCCGGATCATTTTTTATGAGGAAGGTCAGCATGAGCAGCATAGATAAAAGCGGAACGTTCACGCTCGGAACGCGTACGGTTAAACGATTTGGCTATGGCGCGATGCAGCTTGCCGGGCCTGGCGTTTTTGGTCCGCCAAAAGACAAAAATGCGGCGCTGGCGGTGCTGCGTGAAGCGGTGGCGTCGGGTGTGAATCACATTGATACCAGCGATTTTTACGGACCTCATGTGACCAACCAGCTTATCTGCGAGGCGCTTCATCCGTACCGGGACGACCTTACGATTGTGACCAAGATCGGAGCCCGACGCGGCGAGGATGCCTCCTGGCTGCCGGCGTTTTCCGCGCAGGAGTTGACGCAGGCGGTGCATGACAACCTGCGTAACCTGAAGCGGGATGTGCTGGACGTGGTTAACCTGCGGATCATGTTTAGCGCCCACGGACCGGCGGAAGGCTCGATTGCCGCGCCGCTGAGCACCCTTGCGGAGCTGCAACAGCAGGGGCTGGTTCGTCATATTGGGCTGAGCAACGTCACCGCTTCGCAGGTTGCTGAAGCGCAGAAGATGGTTTCCGTGGTGTGCGTACAGAACATGTACAACGTTGTGAATCGCGGTGACGATGCGCTGGTCGATTCACTGGCGCAGCAGGGGATTGCCTGGGTGCCGTTCTTCCCGCTGGGTGGTTTCACGCCACTGCAATCTTCCGGACTACAGGCGGTGGCGGATTCGCTGGGCGCGACGCCGATGCAGGTGGCGCTGGCATGGCTGCTGCAACGCTCGCCAAATATCCTCTTGATCCCGGGAACCTCGTCGGTGGCGCATCTGCGTGAAAACCTGGCGGCAGCCGAACTGGTATTGCCGCCTGAGGCGCTGGAGACGTTAAATTCGCTGGTGGGGTAATCCCGACGGCAGCAAAAGCCCGGAGGATTTTTCGGGCTTTTGCTGTTTATGATCCAATCTGACTTCTTTGGCGGTGAAGCGCTAATGCTTCCGCCACGATTTCTTGCTTACTTTTCCGTGTTTCATACGCAGTAATGCGGATGTACTCCATCAGCGCAGGATCGATGCGCGCGCTTAACATCCTGAGTTCGGCCTCCTTTGCGACACCGCGAGCAACACGCTTATCGGGATAATCACGGGCGGGCATAGAAAACGTCCTCCAAAAATTGTCTTGTTAATTTGTGCTGTAAAATATGCGCTAGTCTAAATAGAAAGTCAACGGATAGTGTATGTGGAGTGATTTGTGGTCACCTTGTTTTGTTTTTGTAGTCATTTAAAAGTCATAACATAGTGATGTTTTATGACGCGTTAAGCTTGCCCATGCGTAAAAATTTACAAAACAAATAATCTTCATTGCTATAGAGGGTTATAAGCGAAGCGGTTAAGGCGTAGCCAGCCGCTTACGCTGACATGGCTTGATCGATACCTCAGTTAAAACTACTGTATATAAAAACAGTATGGAGGTGTTTATTATGATCTTTTTCAGACCCGCAGAGTTGCGTGAAATCGTTGCTATTCCACTTTTCAGCGACTTAGTACAGTGCGGCTTCCCCAGCCCGGCAGCGGATTATGTAGAGCGGCGTATCGATTTAAACGAGTTATTAGTCGCCCATCCCAGCTCCACTTACTTTGTCAAAGCCGCCGGTGACTCGATAATAGAAGGGGGGATTAATAACGGTGATTTGCTGGTGGTAGACAGTTCCCGCAAGCCTGAGCATGGCGATATCGTGATTGCGGCGGTAGAGGGCGAATTTACCGTGAAGCGCCTCCAGTTGCGTCCCAACATTCAACTCAACCCCATGAACAGCGCCTATTCGCCGATTATTGTCGGCAGCGACGATACGCTCGATATCTTTGGTGTGGTGACGTATATCGTGAAATCCGCGAGCTGATCGTATTTGCGAAGCTTAATTAATAAGCAATGAGTTAATTTTCACCATGCAAAAATCTTACGTTATCCGGGCTGACTTGTCGGCAAACCTGATATTCATCGCATAAGCCGGAACTGACTGGTCAAATATTCTGGTATTGGCGAATTACAGAGTGATATCCCATTTTTTTATTTTGTTATGTTCCTGCACTTTAGTGAGTTTTCTTTTTTTCCGACAGAATACATTTTGTCTACATTATAATTTTAATTTATGATTCGCACACGAACAATTGATGTTGTGCGGGGTTTTAGCATCGTGGCAGTCAATAAAACCCTGCTGTTATAAAGTAATCAGGAGATTCATTTTTATGTCAGACAATAATCCCCGCCCATCCGGCTGGTTAGGCCCGTGGTGCCTGCTGGTGGGTGTGATACTTCTTGTAACGGGGCTCTTTTTTGCCATCGGCGGTTTTAAACTGGTTTCCCTGGGGGGGAGTTGGTATTTTCTCATCGCCGGGGTTATCACTCTGCTCTCTGCGATTCAGTTCTTCCGCCGCAAGTCCTCTGCCGTGGGGCTGTTTGCCCTGGTGTTTCTTGGCACCCTGATTTGGGCATTTTTCGATGCCGGGCTCGATTTCTGGCCGCTGGTTTCCCGTTTAATGGTACCCGCCGGGCTGATGGTGCTGGCAGCCGCTACCTGGCCTGCATTGCGTAAACGTGAAGGAAAACCGTCCTGCGCAAAAGGGGCCGTGGGGGTCTGCGCGGTCCTTATTATCGCCATGGGCGTCACCTTTGTTCAGATGTTTCAACCCCATCCGACCGTGCCGTTTAGCGGTGAAAAACGCCCGCTGGTGCCGGTAAAAGATGATGCGAAACAGCAGAACTGGGATCACTACGGTAATACGGCTGGCGGTAGTCGCTTTGTGGCGCTGGACCAGATAACCCGTGACAACGTGAAAAACCTGAAACCGGTCTGGACCTACCATACCGGTGACGTACCGGAAAGTCCGGACGGCAATGGCGCAGAAGATCAGCAAACGCCGCTACAGGTTGGCGATCGTGTGTTCCTCTGTACGCCGCATAACAACGTGATCGCCGTGGATGCCGATAGCGGGAAAGAGATCTGGAAAGCGGAAATCAACGCCAAGTCTGCAATCTGGATGCGCTGCCGTGGCCTGGCGTACTTCGATGCCACCAAACCGCTGGCACAGCCAACGGTAGCTGGCTCCACGCCAGTTCTGCCAGCGCAGGTCGCACCGGGCGCTGCATGCCAGCGCCGTATCCTGATGAATACCATCGACGGTAAGCTGATCGCGTTAGACGCCGATAACGGCAAGTTCTGCCCGGACTTCGGCACTAACGGCAGCGTTAACCTGCATGAAGGGATGGGCGACGCGTCAGATCCCACCTACGTGCTGACGTCGGCCCCGACGCTGGCGGGTACGACGGTTGTCGTTGGCGGCCGCGTTGCGGATAACGTCAGCACCGATATGCCGGGAGGCGTTATACGTGGTTATGACGTGATCACCGGCCAGCTGCGCTGGGCGTTCGACCCGCGTAATCCGGATCCGAACTATGTTCTGAAGCCGGGCGAACACTACAAACGTAGCTCTGCAAACTCCTGGGCCCCTATGTCCTGGGATGCGTCGATGAATACCGTGTTTATCCCGATGGGAAGTTCCTCTGTCGACCTGTGGGGCGCTGACCGTATTCCGGAAGATCATAAATACGCCACCTCAATCCTCGCGCTGGATGCGACTACCGGGAAAGAGAAGTGGGTATACCAGACTGTACATAACGACCTCTGGGATTTCGATATCCCGATGCAGCCGAGCCTGGTTGATTTCCCGACAAAAGAGGGCAACAAGCCCGCGGTGGTGGTGGGCACCAAAGCGGGGCAAATTTATGTTCTTGATCGCCTGACGGGTAAACCGCTCACTGAAGTGAAAGAGGTTCCGGTAAAACCAGCGGATATTCCACGTGAACAGTACCCGGCAACGCAGCCGCGCTCTGTGGGAATGCCGCAGATTGGCGCGGAAACCCTGAAAGAATCGGATATGTGGGGGGCGACGCCGTTTGACCAGCTGGCCTGTCGTATCAACTTCAAATCAATGCGTTATGACGGTCTGTACACGATGCCGGGAACCGATATTTCCCTGAGCTTCCCGGGCTCGCTGGGGGGAATGAACTGGGGTAGTCTGTCCACGGATCCGAACAACCAGTACATCTTCGTCAACGACATGCGTCTGGGTCTGTGGGTCCAGCTGATTAAACAAGATCCGCAGAGCGCGGTGGCAAACACGGGCGGTGAAGCCGTGAACGCCGGGATGGGCGCTGTTCCGATGAAAGGAACGCCGTATTCGGTCAACAAAAACCGTTTCATGTCACCGCTGGGCATTCCGTGCCAGAAACCACCGTTTGGCTCTCTCTCCGCGATTGACCTGAAAACGCAGAAAATCGTCTGGCAGGTGCCGGTCGGTACCGTTCAGGATACCGGTCCGTTTGGGGTAAAAATGCGTATGCAGATGCCTGTCGGTATGCCGACGCTGGGCGGTACGCTGGCCACGCAGGGCGGTCTGGTCTTCATTGCGGGAACCCAGGATTACTACCTGCGCGCCTTTGATTCCTCTACGGGGGAAGAAGTGTGGAAAGCGCGTCTCCCGGTGGGTAGCCAGGGCGGACCTGTCAGCTATGTATCACCGAAAACCGGCAAACAGTACATTCTGATCTCTGCCGGCGGTGCACGCCAGTCGCCGGATCGTGGTGACTACGTGATTGCCTACGCGCTGGATAAATAACAGCGAAATAAGCAGCCCGGCCCCGTCGTAGTACGGGGCTTTTTTTTTGACTAAAAACCACGCACAGGAAGAAAGCGGCGATTCCGGTCAGCCCGTGAAAAGCACCCGCCAGCGTCGGCGACGGCGAGTCATCTCGCGCCATAGCGCGACTATCTCGTCAGGTTGCAGGGCATCAATAGCCTGCGGCGTTAACACCGGCAAACCATAGCGCTGGCGCAGGGCGGCCACTGCCGTGGCGCTGGCATCCATCGGTGAGCGGATCTGCGTCGCCAGTTGCTGTCGCAACACGCTGAACGCTGCCTCATCGCACGGCGTCAGCTCACGCAAAAATCGTTTGCAGCAACCCAACAGGTTCACGGGAGAACGGTCAGGCGACTGTAACGCCAGCAGCAGGCCATCGCGATCGGCAATACGCTGATAACGACAGCTGACCACGTAGCCGATCTGCTGTTCCACGCGCAGGCGCTGGAAAAATTGCGGTTCGCAGCATAACGCCAGCAGCCGCAGCGCGGCGAGCGACGCGCCCGGCGGCAGGGGAATAAACACCAGCAGCGCCGAATCCGCGCTGGCGTGCGGGATGTGTTCGATCCCGCCGGGACAACCGCTTAACGGCAACGGCTTAGCGTTAACCGGAACCCGGAGCAGGCCAAGCTGCCGGGCTAACCCGTGCGCGTGTCCGGCGCTGCCGCCAACTAACGCCGCCAGCCAGCCGTCCCGTGGCGGGTCCGATGCCAGACGTTCAGGTAATTGCTGAAGCAGCTCACGGATGGCAATGCCTTCTGGCGCTGGCGTAATAGCAGGTGCGGGGTGGGAGAGGCGATCGATTATCGCCCCGATGATGGGTTCCGCCGTCACCATGGCGTCAGGAAGCCGCAGGGTGAGCTGCCAGCTACCGTCAACCGTTTGCCACTCGCCGCTGCCGTCGATATGGCGCAGTTCAGCAAGAAGAGGGCGTAACTGTTTGCCCATCGCCACCCCCTGAGACCTGTCCACGCGCGAATAAAAAGGCCTGCGCAGGATCAGCGTCGGCGGTTGTGTCTGCGCCGACAAATGCAGCAGTGGAGCAGCTTCTGACGTCGGGGCTGGCGCAGCATACCTGGCAGTCTGCGGGTAGAAGGAAAACGCGATGGGGCTATCATCTGCAACCGGCTGGCGACGCCAATGGCTAAGCGGCAGGGCAAAACCCTGGCTGGCAATAATTTCAGCGGTTTCCATTTTTTTGCAGGCCAGATACGAGACTGGCGCCGCCAGTAAGTCAGCACAGAAGGCGGAAAAACCTACGGGCGCCGCACCGGTCGCAAAACCAAATGCCCGCTGGCGCAGCTGCTCCAGCGTCGGCAGGGCGCTGAAACGCTGCTGTGCCAGCCGATAATAATGCCGCTGCTGCTCATCCGTCGTTTGCTGTAGCGCCCGTAGCCAGTGGGTAATATGCGGGTCAATGTCCTCGGGCCGTTCGCTATCAACCGTTAGCGCCAGCCAGCCGTAATCATCATCCTGATAAAGCCAGTTCAGGGCGACTTCTTCTGCCAGTTCACGCGCCCGTAGCCCGGCAATCAGGCTTCCGGGGGCGTCGTCCAGTAAAAACTCCCGAAATAAAGTGACGTTGTCACTTTTTCGAATGAGCGGACAACGCCACAGTGCGGGTCGCTCCGTCACCGCCAGCTGATAATCTGCTTCAGCGCTAAGACGCAACGGGGGAGCGGTTTCAGGCATGCCTCCTGACGCAAAACCAGACGCAAACGTATGGGCAAGCTCGGCCAGCGCATCCAGCGTTTGCGGCCCTTGCAGCCACAATTGCAGGTGTCCTGCCACATAATAGCGACGATGAAAGTCGAGCAACGCGGCTTGCAGCGATCCCGGGTCCTGCCCGAGAGACTCCTTGCTACCCACCTGAAAACGGCGAAAAACCGCGGGTTCTTCCATCGCGTGGCGCGCCGCCGCTTCGCGCCGGGCGGAATCATGTTGCTGGATGAGCCGGTTTTCCGCATCAATGACCGCCACTTCGCGCTGTATGTCATGCGGTGAAAGCAGTGGCGCCTGCAACATATCCCGCAGCCGCGCGACGCCGTCGGACAGGTTATCGGCGGCAACGTCGAAGAAAAAAGCGCTGTGGCGAGCCAGCGTGGTGGCATTGACGCTGCCGCCCTGGCGCTGGACCCAGGCCATGAGTCGATCATCGCCCTGATAGCGCTGGCTACCGCGGAACAGCAGGTGCTCAAGCAAATGCGCCAGACCGGCGAAGCGCGGTGGCTCGTGATGGCTTCCGGCACTCACGCGCGCCAGCGCCGCCGCGCGTGTCGCCTGCGGCTGATGCACCAGCGTTGCGCGCAAACCGCCTGCCAGTTCCACGATGCGGGTGGTCATTATCGTTACAGTTCCCGGGTTTTATAGATAAGCTGAGAACGGGTACGGTTGCGGAACTGAAGCTGACCGATCTTCATATCACTACAGGCTGCTTCGCGGCGCGCCTCGAGGATTTTATGATGATGCGGCGATTTGCTGCACACCGGATCGGCGTTATCAGCATTCCCGGTGAGCATAAAGGCCTGGCAGCGGCAGCCGCCGAAGTCCTTCTCCTTTTCATCGCAGGAGCGGCACGGCTCTGGCATCCAGTCAAACCCGCGATAGCGGTTGAAGCCGAAAGAGTCATACCAGATGGATTCCAGACTCTGCTCAAGCACCGACGGGAAATCCACCGGCAGCTGGCGCGCGCTGTGGCAGGGCAGCGCCGTGCCTTCCGGGGTCACGCTGAGGAAAATCGACCCCCAGCCGCCCATACAACCTTTTGGCCGCTCTTCGTAATAATCGGGGGTGACGAACAGCAGGTTGGTCAGATTGCCGCTGGCGGCCATTTTTTGCCGATATTCGGCAACCACGCGTTCCGCGCGGGCGATCTGTTCCCGCGTCGGCAGAAGCCCCTGACGATTAAGGAACGCCCAACCGTAGAACTGGCAGGTGGCAAGTTCGACGTCGTCGGCGTCCAGTTCGATGCACAGCTCGATGATTTTATCGATCTGATCGATATTATGTCGGTGCAGGACGAAATTCAGCACCATCGGGTAATCACGGGCTTTGACCGCTTTGGCCATCGCCAGCTTCTGCTGGAAGGCTTTTTTATTTCCCGCCAGCGCAGCGTTGAGCACTTCATCGCTGGCCTGGAAGCTAATCTGGATATGGTCCAGACCGGCCTCGCTGAACGCGTCGAGCTTGCTTTCCGTCAGGCCAATTCCCGAGGTGATCAGGTTGGTATAAAAACCGAGATCGCGGGCGGCGCGGATCAGCTCCGGCAGATCTTTACGCGTCAACGGTTCGCCGCCGGAAAAACCTATCTGCACGCTGCCCATCGCCCGCGCCTGGCGGAAAACCTCAATCCACTGTTCGGTGGTCAGCTCCTGATCCTGCCGGGCGAAGTCCAGCGGGTTAGAGCAGTAAGGACACTGTAGCGGACAGCGATAGGTCAGCTCCGCCAGCAGCCACAGCGGTGGATTGACAGCGGGTTTATTCTGGCTCACGGAAAATAATCCACTTCTGTTGATAAGCGATTTGCAGGAATTCTACGACGTCGTCATCCACGCCGCCGGCTTCCGGGAACCGTTCGTTGAGTATGGCAATGATGGCCGCCGCGTCGCGTTGGCCATCGACCAGTTCGAGGATCGCGGCCGCGGTCTCATTGAGTTTGGCCATGCCTTCCGGATAGAGGATGACATGGCTGTCCTGAGCGGCTTCCCATTGCAGGCGATAGCCGCGACGAAAGGCGACGATGGAGTTTTTTTGCATGCTTATACCAGTCGGGTTGTGTGCCAGGCCGCTTTGTCGGTGACCGTGTGATAAGGCGGACGCTGTAGCGCGTAGGCCATGGTCATCGCGTCGAGCATCGACCACAGGATATCGAGTTTGAACTGAAGGATCTCCAGCATCCGATTCTGCTTTTCCGCGCTATCGCAGTAACGCTTCGCCAGCTCCAGACCGTGTTCAACGTCGCGGCTGGCCTGGCTGAGGCGGCTGCGGAAATAAAAATAGCCTTCCTCTTTGATCCACGGGTAGTGCTGTGGCCAGCTGTCGAGACGCGACTGATGGATTTGCGGGGCGAACAGTTCGGTGAGCGAGCTGCATGCCGCCTCCTGCCAGTTGGCGCGGCGGGCGAAGTTAACGTAAGCGTCGACGGCGAAACGGACGCCGGGCAGCACGTGGCGTTCGCTGATTAAGTCCTCGCGGCTGAGCCCCACGGCTTCGCCCAGCTGTAGCCAGGCTTCGATACCGCCGTCATGACCGTTGCTACCGTCGTGATCGAGGATCCGCTGCACCCATTTGCGACGCGTGTGCGGATCCGGGCAGTTCGCCATAATTGCCGCGTCTTTCAGCGGGATCGTCGTCTGGTAGTAAAACCGGTTCGCCACCCAGCCCTGGATCTGCTCGCGGCTGGCCTCGCCGTTATGCATCGCGATATGGTACGGATGGTGAATATGATAGTAGGCGCCTTTCGCCCGAAGGGCGTGCTCAAACTCTTGCGGCGAGAGCGTTTCGCGAATGTGCATAGTTAGTCCTGAAGCGTGATGTTCATCCCGTCCCAGCTCACTTCTATTCCCTGCTGCGCAAGGGCGTGACGCTGCGGCGACTGCTCGTTAAGGATCGGGTTGGTGTTATTAATGTGGATCAGAATCTTGCGCTTTGCCGGCAGCGAGGCCAGCAGCGCCATCATGCCGTGTTCATCGCCGAGCGCCAGATGGCCCATGTCGCGGCCGGTATTGCGCCCGACGCCGGTGGCCTGGAGTTCATCGTCCTGCCAGACGGTGCCGTCAATCAGCAGACAGTCCGCTTTTTTAAGCCACGGCAGGATGGTGTCATCGGGTTCACCGAGACCTGGTGCGTAGAACAGCGTCTGACCGTTGCGGCGGTTTTCGATAAACAGCGCCACGTTATGCCCCGGCAGCGGGCGGTCGCGCCACGGCGAATAGGGCGGTGCGTTACTGGCGATGGGGACAGCGGTAAACTGCAAATCAGGGCAGGCTTCCACGCTAAAGGCGGTGAGCGGCGCGATCGGGTGGTGAATCAGGCCACCGTTCCAGTGCCGGAGCATGGTAAAAATCGGGAATCCGCTGGAAAGATCTTCATGCACCTCCGGCGTACACCATACCTGATGCGGGCACCCCTCGCGCAGGCTGAGCAGCCCGGTGGTGTGGTCAATCTGGCTATCGGTGAGAATAATGCCGCCAATATGCGTGCCGCGCAGAACCTCTTTCTTATTCAGTTCTGGCGTATGGGCAATCTGCTGGCTGATATCGGGGGAGGCGTTACACAGCACCCACTCTTTGCCGTTATCGCTGACGATGATCGACGACTGGGTGCGAGGGGTCGCCTGAAGGGTACCGTCGCGCAAACCCTGACAGTTGGCGCAGTTACAGTTCCACTGGGGGAAACCACCGCCAGCGGCGGAACCGAGGACTTTAATAAACATGAAGATGGGCCAGGTAGTCAAACAAAAATGCCCGCACGGATGGCGGGCAGAGCGATTAGCGGTTGGAAATGTACAGGGTCACTTCCAAGCCAAGACGTAAATCAATAAAAGCAGGTTTCTTCCACATCGTTTTTTCCTCTTTAAAAAAGCAGCACCAACGCCATTGTTTGTGCCAGTTTTGTGATGGTCATCAAATAATGCGTCACAGGAGGGCAAAGCTCAACCCGAAAGATGTAAGGAATTAACTTAATGTTTACAACGTAACCTATTGTTGCCAAACATTTTGCAATACCTTTTGCCAGTTGCCCCACAGCAGCTTATTCAGCACAAATTGATCATAGCCGCTGTCACGCAATGCGCTGATTAGCCGTGGTAAACCACTCACATCGTGTAAATCATCAGGCAACGTAATGCCGTCAAAATCGGAGCCCAGCGCGACATGATCGTCACCCATGATGTTAATAAGATAGTCGATATGACGAACGATTGTGCTCAGCGGGGTATCGCTATCGCGTTTACCGTCGGCGCGCAAAAACGCGTTGCCGAAATTGACGCCTGCCACGCCGCCGCTGTCGCGGATAGCCAGTAGCTGCCGATCGGTCAGATTGCGCGGTTGCGGGCACAGCGTATGGGCGTTGGAATGGGTGGCGACCAGCGGTGAAGAGGAATGACGAGCGGTATCCCAGAACGCTTTTTCATTCATATGCGAAACGTCAATCAGCATGTTCAGGGCGTTAGCGTGCTTAATGAGGGCGATACCCTCAGCGGTAAGCCCTGGGCCGCTGTCCGGGCTGCCGGGAAACGCCCCGTTAACGCCGGTGCCAAAACGGTTAGCAATGTTCCAGAAAGGCCCAATGCTGCGCACCCCGGCGGCATAGAAAGCCTGTAGATCGTCTCCCTCGCCGTCAAAACCGCCCGCGCCCTCAATATGCGCCACCATCGCCAGCACTTTATCCTGACGGCAGCGTTCGATATCCGCCGCGCTCAGGCACAATCGCGCCCGGCCATCGGAGTGGGCGACAAGCTGCTTAAGGATCGTCAGCTGCTGCCAGAGAATGTCGACCGGCTGCCACGGCTCGCTGGCGTATTGTGGCGCCATGCGGGCGATATACTCCTGCGGCGGCACGAACAGCGCGAACAGCCCGCCGGAAAATCCGCCTTGCTGCATGCGTGGATAATCGAGGTGTCCCTTCTCAATGCCGGAGAAGAAGGCCGTTACCGGATCCTGGCGATGGTGAAGCCATAAATTAAGCAACAGGTCATTGTGACCATCAAAAATCGCCATAGCGCATCCCACTGTCTTTTATTGCTGCGAAAGTTGCCTGGCACGATAACCGATTTGTCCGGTCCGGCAAGGGGAAAATTACAACTTAGCAGCAATTGTTAATATCACTTAACAGTGAGGAGATCCGCAAAGCGGGTGGTGTAGCGGGGTGAAAGCATTTCCCGTTTCATCTGCCACGGCTGCTGTATACCCTGTCCCGCGAAGTAAAGCGTGCCACGGCCATTTTCAGCATTCAGATGGTCTAATACATCCATTAACTTTTGGCTGTTTTTCCTGGGGGCGTTGTCGTCAAACAGATTAAGTTGCGCGACGCCCTGGCTATAAAAATCTCCCAGCATCACTCCGGCTTTCTGGTACCGATGGCCGTTCTTCCAGACCGCATCCAGACAACGAACTGATGCGCCGATAATATCCCGGCTATCCTGGGTTGGGGTGAGCAGTTTTACCGACGCGCTATTGCCATAATATGGCTCGTTAAGCGCGAAGGGCGAGGTTTTAACAAATACGGAGATAAAGCGGCAATGCTGATGCTCATTGCGAAGTTTTTCTGCTGCCCGGGCGGCATAACTACAGATGGCCTGGCGTACATCGTCATATTCCGTGATGCGTTCGCCAAACGAGCGCGAACAGACGATTTCTTGCTTTACCGGGGCAAACTCTTCCAGTTCAAGACACGATTCGCCCCGTAATTCACGCACCGTTCTCTCCAGCACGACATTGAAATGTTTTCTTATGAACCGGATATCGGTGTCTGCCAGTTGCAGGACGGTTTTAATCCCCATCATCTCAAGCTTCTTCGCTATGCGACGTCCTACACCCCAAACGTCTTCGACGGGTAGCGCCGCCATCAGCTTTCTCTGACGATCCACATTGGATAAATCAACAACGCCTCCCGTCTGGCGCTGCCAGCGTTTCGCCGCGTGATTTGCCAGTTTCGCCAGCGTCTTTGTGGGTGCGATGCCCACCCCGACGGTCAGATGGGTGCGTTGCAGTACGGTCGCTCTCATTTCATGCCCAAAATCGGAAAGATCGCGACAATTACGCACGCCGGTAAGATCGCAAAAGATCTCATCAATTGAGTATATTTCGCTACGAGGCGACATCTCTTCAAGCGTGTTCATTACCCGGTTGGACATATCCGCGTAAAGTTCATAATTACTGCTGAAACAAACCACGCCATGATGCCTGAAGAGATCTTTCTGTTTGAAGTACGGTTCACCCATTTTCACAAAGGGTTTGGCTTCAGCGGAGCGAGAGATGACGCACCCATCGTTATTGGACAACACGACCACCGGTCGTCCCTTCAGGTCCGGGCGAAAAACCGTTTCACAGGAAGCATAGAAAGCGTTCACATCACACAGTGCAAACATGGTCAGCTCGCTCTGGTATCGCCAGGAGGGGTGAAAAACTGCATTATGATCACCGTTAATTAAGACTGTATTTATATACAGTATTGTATGTTGATAGCAAAGATCAAGGGTAACAAGGCATCATGGCGTACGGGCGTAGAAGGGTAATTATCACGACCAGACTATTTGGGTATACTTCTTCACTTATAACTATGCATGTCAGGTAACGAAATATGCGGGAGAGCATTAACGTTCTTTTTGTGGTGCTGTCTTTTGTGGCACTGATTATGCTGATACGCTTTTTCGTCAGGCGTATTCGGCATCCAACGCGCATCGTTGCCGACAGCCGGGGAATGAAAAAAATCTCAACCCATCCTGTCTGGTTTGGCGGCTCGTCAGGTAAAACCTACTTTTATGATGAGCAGTATTTATACGAGGTTATAAAGAGCAGCACCCGTAAAATTGAGCTGGCGACTATCATAAAAATTAAACCAGGCTCGATAGTGATAAATAACAGGCGGATCTGGTCTGTGACTTATCTTGAGGGAACCCGTGAAAAACAGGTGCAATTTTATAATAATCTGACGGTGTTTAATCAAAACTTCGCTGCGTTTTTAGAGGCAGTAAAACGCGTGAACCCTGAGGCAGATATTAAAGCCGTATCATTGTTCAACCTGTGACTGGAATACAACATATGTGGCTTTCTGACTGCCCATACGACAGGTATGGGCAGTGAAGCCGTCGATATTACTTCTTCTTGTTCATCATCGCCTTGAGATCGGCAAAGGGGTTAAACGTGGCGACACCCACGTCTTTTTGCGCATCCTCACCCGCGACAACGGTGGTGCCATATTGATCCGCTTCGGTGTACTTTGAGTGTTCGTGATCGTGACAAAACAGGCACAACAGCTCCCAGTTACTGCCATCTTCCGGGTTATTGGTGTGATCGTGGTCGATATGGTGAACCGTGAGTTCACGAAGATTTGAATAAACAAACTCACGCGAGCAGCGTCCACAAACCCAGGGGTAGATTTTTAGCGCTTTTTCACGGTAGCCGCTTTCCAGCCGTGCGTAGTTTTTGGGGATCAGAGCCATTGCTGATGTTACCTGTTAAAAAATCTTAGTGCCAATATATCCCATAAGAGAACGGAAGGGGAACGCGTCTCTGCCTCAAAGCGTAAATGTTCCCTCAAGCGTAATGACACATTCACCACCGACCCGAACCACAGCCCTTCCTGACGATGCATCGTATTCCGAAAACAACACGCTTGTACGCCCCATATCAACGCCCTGGCTAATCTTCAGTGAAAGTGTGGTTTGATCACGACGCAGGGCCAGCAACGCCGTGGCTGCTGCGGCTGCACTGCCTGTTGCCGGATCTTCCGTCATTCGAGGAGTAAACATACGTGCCTGAAGATCGCAGGACTCATCTGAAGCCCTGTCTAAGGTATACGTATAGACAGAGACTGCGCCGTCAAGCGGCAGAATCGCGCGGAAACCTTGTAAGTTGGGCACGCATCGACGAAGCGCATCGCGGGAGACCAGCTCTACGATCAAAAAGGGCAGGCCCACCGAGGCAACAACAGGATTATGCACGTCCCTGCGTATATCATCCGGGCTTAAGGAAAGGCAGGCTGCAACCTGTTCCGCGCTGACTTCAGAATGGCAGGAAAGCGCCTCAGGAGCTAACAGCTCAGCTCCCGTCACTGTGCCGTTCTGTTTTAACAGCCGCACCGGCACCATTCCCGCGATTTCTTCGAAGTGCAAGGTGTCGGATAATGTCTGCCCGTTTTCTATGGCGTGATGCGCCAACACAAAGGCAGTTCCGACGTTAGGGTGCCCGGCGAAAGGTATTTCGCGCGAGGGGGTGAATATCCGCACGCGTGCCGTACTCGAGAGATTTTCTGGCGGCAGCACAAACGTCGTTTCGCTGTAGCCAAATTCAACGGCAACCTGCTGCATCTGTTCACTGCTCATACCTTCAGCATCAAGGACAACGGCGACTGGGTTGCCGAGAAACGGCGTATTCGTAAAAACATCTGCAATGACATAGCGTCTTTTCATTATCTGTTCTGCCTGGCGGGAAATGGCTTACAGTAATAGCGCTAAATCAAACAGATAACCAGAGTAGAATAAATTGAAACTTGATGGTCTCTGTCAGTTTATTTGAAGCATTCCGTTAAATAATCACCATTTATTCTCATCCGTTAATGCGTAGAGTAGGGATAACGCAATGCTTTATCAGGATACTCCACTATGAAAAAGATCGGATTTTTGTCGTTTGGTCACTGGACGCCGTCACCTCAGTCCGGCACGCGAACCGCGGCTGACACGCTGCTACAGTCCATCGATCTGGCGGTCGCCGCCGAAGAGCTGGGCGCGGACGGGGCTTATTTCCGTGTGCATCACTTTGCCCGCCAGCTCAGTTCGCCATTCCCCTTGCTGGCTGCAAT
The DNA here is from genome assembly GCF_000534535.1 of Enterobacter sp. MGH 33. NCBI lineage: Bacteria > Pseudomonadati > Pseudomonadota > Gammaproteobacteria > Enterobacterales > Enterobacteriaceae > Enterobacter > Enterobacter sp. MGH 33. The sequence goes on from NZ_KI973212.1 coordinate 2,376,269, forward strand.
AGGCGCGAAAACCAAACGCATCGAAATCGGGACGGGCGTGATCGACATGCGGTATGAAAATCCGCTGTATATGGCGGAAGATGCTGGCGCGGCAGATCTCATCTCCGGCGGGCGATTACAGCTTGGTATCAGCCGGGGTTCCCCGGAGCAGGTGATTGATGGCTGGCGTTATTTTGGTTACGTGCCGCAGGAAGGGGAAAACGAATCTGATATGGCGCGCCGCCACACTGAGGTACTGCTTGATGTATTACGCGGTGAAGGGTTTGCGAAGCCTAACCCACAGCCGATGTTCCCAAACCCGCCGGGATTGTTGCGTCTGGAGCCGCATTCAGAAGGCTTACGCGATCGTATCTGGTGGGGGGCTGGCTCTAATGCAACGGCAGTATGGGCGGCAACACTGGGGATGAACCTGCAAAGCTCAACGCTGAAAGATGATGAAACCGGCGAGCCGTTCCATATTCAGCAGGCAAAACAGATCCGTGCCTACCGACAGGCCTGGGCTGAGGCAGGGCATACCCGTCAGCCACGCGTTTCGGTCAGCCGCAGTATTTTTGCCCTGATGGACGATCGCGACCGGATGTATTTCGGCTCAAGCCGCAATGAGAGCGACAGCGTGGGCTATCTGGATGAGAAAACGCGGGCCATTTTCGGACGCAGCTATGCCGCAGAGCCAGACAAGCTGATTGAACAGTTGAAAAAGGATGAAGCGATCGCGGAAGCGGATACGCTGTTACTTACCGTGCCGAATCAGCTGGGCGTGGAATACAACGCACATGTGATCGAGTCCATCCTGAAACATGTCGCACCGGAAATGGGATGGCGCGATCGCAATGCTTAATCTGGCCCTCTGGTATCGCCGGTTTGGTGAGCCTGAATCGGTACTGCAAGCGGAAACCACACCATTGTCGCCGCGACAGCCGGGAGAGATACGTGTGCGCATGCTTTTTTCACCGGTGAACGCCTCCGATCTCATCCCCATCACCGGAGCATATCGCCATCGCACGCCGCTGCCTGCGATAGCTGGTTATGAAGGGGTCGGAATAGTGACCGAAACGCCCGCCGCTTATCCGGCGCTGCTGGGCAAGCGGGTCCTGCCGTTACGGGGGCAGGGAACCTGGCAGCGCTATGTCGACTGCCCGGCGGCGTATGCGGTTCCCGTCCCGGACGACGTCGACTCGCTACTTGCCGCGCGGGCGTATATCAACCCGCTTGCCGCACAGATGATGCTGGACCGCTATCCTCCGGTCGGGAAAACGGTGCTGCTCACCGCTGCCGGTTCTGACTGCGCCGTTCTGCTCGGGCAATGGGCACGCCAGGCGGGTGCGGAGGCGGTTTACGGGATCCATCGCTCGCCCGTGCACGCTCAACGTCTGGCTGAAATGGGGATCGTCCCGATTGCGCAACATGATACGGCCGCCGTCAACGCTGCCGCCGCGCAAGCGGAGGTGGTGTACGACGCCACGGGCGGCAGTCTGGCGGAGACGATCCTGAGCGTGATGCCCGAAACCGGCACCTTTGTCTGCTACGGGCTACTCTCCGGGCAGACCTTCCGGCAGCAGCGGCCGTTGCCGCGCGTGGCGTGGTTTCACATTCGTAACTATCTGGACGCGCTGAGCGCTGAGGCGTGGCAGGCGGAGTTTCGGCGCATCTGGCCTAAACTGCGCGCCAGCGAGTGCAGCGATGTCACCCTCTACCCGCTGTCGGAATGGCAGCGGGCAGTGGGCAACTATCGCGAAGCGGGAAGAACGGGCAAGCCCATGCTGTCGATGGACAATTAATCGGCCTTATGGCTCATGTCGCTCAGCAGCACAGCGATACTTTGTCCACCGGCAGTCTGCTCCAGGCCAATTTTGACAATAATTGTCAGCGGAACGGAGAGCAGCATGCCGACAGGCCCGAGCAGCCAGCCCCAGAAAATCAGGGACAGGAACACAACAAGGGTTGAAAGCCCCAGCCCGCGTCCCATTATCCGTGGTTCGAGAATGTTCCCGAAGACAAGGTTAATCACCAGATAGCCTGCCAGCAGAATCAGGGCATCATACAAACCGCTGAAAACCAGCACCTGAAGGATAGGGGGGATCGCCGCCAGCACGGAGCCGATGTTAGGAATATAGTTGAGCGCAAAGGCCAGCAGCCCCCAGACGAAGGCAAAACGCACATCCAGCGCGGCGAGCATCCCCCAGACCACTAATCCCGTCACCAGGCTGATGGCCGTTTTCAGCACCAGATAGCGTGAAACGCTGTCGAGCGCGCGCTGAATGGCGCCCATTCCCTCTACCGGACGCACCATGATGTGCTGGAGCTTTGCAGGCAGCTGTGGAACTTCCAGCAGCATAAACACAACCGTCAGGAACAGCAGGAAAATCGAGGTCATGGCGTTGGAGAGTTGTGCCAGCAGGCTGGTGACAATCGTCATGGCGGCATTCGGATCGATGTATTTAAGCAGTTCCTCAACCGAGACTTCGATACCCGCGCGTTGCAGCCAGGGTTCAATTTGCAGCAGCGGGGTCGCCAGGGAAGAGCGGTATGTCGGTAGCGTCCGCGCCAGCTCGTTCAGGGAGGTTCCCAGATAGGCGACTAACAGCACCATCGCAACGATAATAATACTGATAAGCAGGCTTATCGCCAGCACACGCGGGATGCGCAGCCGCACCATTCGCTGCACCAGTGGATTGAGGATCACCGCGATAAAAAGCGCCAGGATAAAAGGCACGATGATATCGGCCGCAAAACGAACGCCGGTCAGAATGATCACCAGCATGCCCAGCATGATGACGATCTTAAGCCCGTTGAGGGTGATAATAGGTTTGGCCATGGACGTTCCTGAACAGTTTTTTATTTATAATAGAGGGGAAAGCGGATTAAAAAAACTAACCAAAATCAAACAGACTGGGTAAAGAAATGAAAAGGCTTTGAGTAAATTCCTGGCTTATGATACAAATCAGGCGTGTTCAACTACCGAGGACAATTTTCATCCGCAAAGACGAGAAGCAACACCGCGGATAATTGTAATTTTATGGACAATTTGTTCAGGACGTATTTTTCAAACAACTCTGCTCTGTTTTCAACCTCCCTCTGCCTGCTTTCTGGTGAGCAACACTGGCGTTCCGCGCTATAGTCACGTCTTCTGCCTGAGCTGGCGCTATGCGCTTAGCTAACTGATTTAATTCCTAATTTTTTGGTTTGCTGTCCGCAGCGAGCCTCGATGGATTATATTCTCAAGCAGGAGAAAAAACATGTTTTACTGGATTTTATTAGCTCTGGCGATCGTCGCTGAAATTACCGGCACCTTGTCGATGAAATGGGCAAGCGTGAGTGATGGCAGCACCGGTTTTATTTTGATGCTGGTCATGATTACGCTTTCCTATATTTTCCTCTCTTTTGCGGTTAAAAAAATCGCGCTGGGCGTGGCATACGCATTGTGGGAAGGTATTGGTATTTTATTGATTACGCTGTTTAGCGTCATGTTATTTGATGAAACCCTGACGACAATGAAAATTGCCGGGCTGACGACCCTGGTCGCAGGTATCGTGCTGATTAAATCGGGTACACGCAAACCGGCAAAACAGCAGAAGGAGCAGACCCATGCAGCAGTTTGAATGGATCCACGCGGCCTGGCTGGCTTTTGCCATCGTTCTGGAAATTATTGCCAACGTCTTTCTGAAGTTCTCCGACGGTTTTCGTCGCAAAGCCTACGGCCTGTTATCGATTGCCGCGGTTCTGGGGGCGTTTAGCGCCCTGTCGCAGGCGGTGAAAGGCATCGATCTGTCCGTGGCCTATGCGCTGTGGGGGGGCTTCGGTATTGCCGCCACCCTGGCGGCAGGCTGGATTATGTTCGGGCAGCGTTTAAACAATAAAGGCTGGATAGGGCTGGTATTACTGCTCGCCGGCATGATCATGATTAAACTGGCCTGAGTGACCTACTGCTGCGCCAGGGCTTCCAGCCGGTCGCGAAAACCGGTCACCGACAACGCCCGGTTATCTGCGCGCCAGCGGTCTTTCGCCGCTGGCGCAGAACTCTGAACGCCAATCAGCTGCCAGCCGTTATCGGTTTTTAACATCAGGGGCGATCCGCTATCACCCGGTAGCGTATCGCACTGATGCGACAGTACGCTGTTTTGCGCCCAACCCGTCACCACGCAGTCCGTATGGGTGTACAGCGAATCGAGGTGATCAACAGGATAACCTGATTGCGTCACTTTTCGATCGGCGGCTTTCAGGGCGGCGGTGAGCGCGGCCTTATCGCCATCAAAGAGCGGCAGCGGGGTGATCCCGGACGGCGGATAACGTAAAACGATCAGCCCGAAATCCCAGGAGGCCGCCCCGGGCGGCACAATCCAGCCATCGCCATCCGGTTTCAGGCGTTTGCCAAGCGACGGATCCACTCGCCCCTCAATACCGTGAATTTCGTAGCGCCATATTCCTTTTTGCGACACAAAGCGCAGGGCGATCGCTTTATCCGGTTTGCCTTCAGGCGGCATTAACAGGCAATGACCCGCCGTCAGCGCAAGGCGTGGCGTAATGAGGGTTGCGGTACATAAATTGCCGCTGGCGGTTTCCAGTTGCCCGATGGCATCCCAGGGCGATTCGGTAGGATCGGTGACACGCGTACGATCGTCATGACCAAAAAACAGCGTCTTTACCTCTTTGGCGCTAATGGCGTCATCGTCGCCATCATCCGCATGTGAAAAGCCAGCAAAAAGGCTAAACGTTCCCAGTAACAACACAACAGATTTACGCATATCACACTCTGGTGGGGGTAATTATGATTATTAAAAGTGAACCCTATGAAAATACTATAGACGCGACGGCGAGAAAGTGGGAGTAAAATCAGCGTGCTACATTCAGGAAAGATAAAAGTGGCTGGCGATGAGCGCGCATAAAATTAGCAGGATAAGAATGAACTCAAACCGATAGCGCCGCAGCATACGCCCTCCGGATAAAAAAACGGCGCTGACCGCAAACCCGTTCAGCGCCGGTTTACCAACGTGCCCCGAAGGGCACGGTTAAGCTTGTACTCTTACGCTGCTGGCTGTGCAGCAGGTTTAGCCGCTTCGTGTTTTGCCGCTTTTTTGTGATGTTTTTTAGCCGCCTGGGCTTTCTGCTCTACCGCAGGTTTTGCCGCTTTTTTATGGTGCTTTTTCGCGGCCTGCGCTTTCTGTTCTGCCGCTGGTTTAGCCGCTTTGTGATGTTTTTTATGGTGAACCGTTTTGGCCGGAGCAGCGGTGGATGCCGCAGGCGCTGCGGTGGCGGTAGTTTCAGCCGCGAATGCAGCGGAAGACAGACCCATAGCAGCGGCAACGACCAGAGCTAATACTTTTTTCATTTTCATACCCTCGAATTTGGTTTCTCATTTAACCCCACTGCGGGGCCGTTGAAATAACTATATCCCTGTAAATTCGGGGTTTCCGTGAGTGATTGGTATCGGCGTGTAACCATATGTACAACGCCGGGGTGGACCCCCGGCGCGTTCGGTTACAGATAGCGGGACGTCAGGTGTTCGCGGAAGTAGCGGATATTCAGGTCTTCGCCCGTGGCCTGGGTGATGAGCTGCGACGTGCTGAAACGGCTGCCGTGCTGCCAGATATTCTGACGCAGCCAGTCAAACAGTGCTGAGAAATCGCCCCCGGCAATGGATGTCTGCAACCCGGGCAGCGCAGTTTTGGCGGCATGGAACAGCTGTGCCGCATACATTGCCCCCAGCGTGTAAGACGGGAAGTAGCCAAAACCGCCGTCGGTCCAGTGGATATCCTGCATACAGCCGTTGCGGTAGTTATCTTTGGTGGATAACCCAAGCCAGGCCTGCATTTTCTCATCCCATAACGCGGGAATATCATCGACTTCAATTTCGCCATTGATTAGCGCGCGCTCGATCTCATAGCGCAGCACCACATGCGCCGGATAGCTCACTTCATCCGCATCAACGCGGATGTAGCCCGGCTTCACGCGCTGGTTCCAGGCAATAAAATTCTCTTCGCTGAATGCCGCCTGGCTACCGAAACGGGCATGAACCGCCGGAAGCAGATGCTTCAGGAAAGCGTCGCTGCGGCCCAGCTGCATTTCAAAGAACAAGCTCTGGGATTCATGGATCGCCGTAGAGCGCGCCAGCGCAACGGGCTGGCCGGCCCACGCTCGCGGAAGGTTTTGCTCGTAGCGGGCATGTCCGGTTTCGTGGATCACGCCGAAAAGCGCGCTGAGCAGTTCATCTTCATCGTAACGCGTGGTGATACGCACATCTTCCGGCACGCCGCCGCAGAACGGGTGGGCGCTAACGTCCAGACGACCGCCGTTAAAATCGAAGCCAAGCATTTTCATCGCTTTCAGACCCAGCTCGCGCTGCGTGGCGGTCGGGAAGGGACCCTGTGGCGGAACGAACGATCGTTGAGCCTGTTTTTCCACAACCTTTGCCAGCAGCTCCGGCAGCCAGGACTTCAGATCGCCGAACAGCACATCCAGGCGAGCGCTGGTCATGTCGGGTTCAAAGATATCCAGCAGCGCGTCGTAAGGCGTGCAGCCTTTAGCCTCAGCGCGCAGGCGGGCTTCTTCACGACTGAGTTTCACCACCTCTTTCAGGTTGGCTGAAAAGCCCTGCCAGTCGTTGGCCGGACGCTGAGTGCGCCACGCGTGTTCACACCTGCTGCCCGCCAGCGATTTGGCCTCCACCAGCGATTCCGGCAGTAAAGTGGCCTGCTGGTAGTGGCGTGTCATTTCACGCAGGTTGGCTTGCTCAACGTCGTTCAGATCTTCGTCTGCCGCCGCCAGCCATTCACCCACTTTTTTATCGGTCAGGATCTGATGTTGCAGGACGCTCATCTCCGCCAGCGCTTCACCGCGCGCGGCGCTGCCGCCTGGCGGCATCATGGTGAACATGTCCCAGCTGGCGATGGAGGAGAGGTGCGAGAAGCGGGAGAGGCGCTGGAAGGTGCGGGTGAGTTGTTGATAATTATTGTTTTTCATGAAGTCCTCGTGTCTGAATCAGCCGATGACAAAAATTAGCATCGGCTCGATTTAAACACGAAGAGGGCTGAATGTTAATGCAGTCGTTTATGCAGGCTCGCGCCCACCAGCAGCGCAGCGCACAGCATCAGCGCGATAAATCCGCCCACGCCGTTCCAGCCGTAGTTGTGCCAGAACACCCCGCCGAGCGTACCGGCTATGCTGGAACCAAGATAGTAACTGAACAGATACAGTGACGAAGCCTGACCTTTGGCGCGGCGCGCGCGTGGGCCAATCCAGCTGCTGGCAACGGAATGCGCGGCAAAGAAGCCCGCAGAGAAGAGCAGCATTCCGGCAAAAATCAGCCACAGGGAAGAGAAAAGCGTCATCAGCAGTCCGAACAGCATCACGGCGGTGGAAACCAGCATCACCGGACCACGACCGAAGCGCGCGGTCATGGCGCCCGCTTTTGGCGAACTCCATGTCCCGGTGAGATATGCCACAGAGAGCAAACCCACCAATGCCAGACTAAGATGCCACGGTGAAAGCATCAGACGATAGCCGATGTAATTAAACAGCGTCACGAACGAGCCCATCAGCAGGAAACCGGTCAGGAACAAACGGGGCAGCCCTTGATCGCGCCAGTGCAGACGAAAGTTGATAAATAACGTTTTCGGACGCAGGGAGGTCGGGCGGAAATGGCGCGATTCCGGCAGGATTTTCCAGAACATCAGCGCCGAAGCGAGGGCGAAGCAGCCGATAACGGCCAGCGCAATGCGCCAGTTAAAGAAATCAGTAAACACACCGCTGAGCAGGCGTCCGCTCATCCCGCCGATAGAGTTCCCGCTAATGTATAGCCCCATGGAGAAGGCCACGAAGCTCGGGTGGATCTCCTCGCTGAGATAGGTCATCCCGACCGCCGCCACGCCGCTGAGGGATAACCCAATCAGCGCGCGCATGACCAGAATGCCGTGCCAGCTGGTCATCATGGTGGACAGCAAGGTACACACGGAGGCCAGCATTAACGCCGTTACCATGACCTGCTTACGTCCGATGGCATCCGAAAGTGGCCCGGTGAACAGCAGACCGATCGCCAGCATCCCGGTTGAAATGGAGAGCGAAATACTGCTGCTGGCTGGCGACACGCCAAATTCATGCGACAGGACCGGCAGGATCGGCTGAACGCAGTAGAGCAGGGCAAAAGTGGCGAGACCCGCTGAGAAGAGCGCCAGCGTGACGCGCATAAACTGGGGGGTACCACGTTTAATAAACTGAACCGGCTGCGGTGCTGCGGGTAAATCATCAATGTCGCTGGCCGGCGCGATATCAACGGTCGTTGTACGGCTCACACATAATCCTTGCTTAAACATCCCCGTGGTTTCTGGTGACGGGTATGACCACAAGATTAGGGTAGGAAAATGTAAATATTCTGTCTAATATATTAATAATCTCAAATGATACTTTAAAAATATGAATATCGAGCTGCGCCATCTGCGCTATTTTGTCGCCGTCGCCGAAGAGCTGCATTTTGGTCGTGCGGCGGCAAGGCTGAATATCTCTCAGCCACCGCTAAGCCAGCAGATCCAGATCCTGGAGCAGCAGGTCGGGGCGCGTCTGCTGGCGCGAACCAACCGCAGCGTGAGCCTGACGGCGGCGGGAAAACAGTTTCTCGCCGATAGCCGGCAGATCCTGAGTATGGTGGAGGACGCCGCCGCCAGAGCGGAACGGCTTTATCTTGGGGAGACGGGGGAGCTGCGCATCGGGTTTACCTCATCGGCCCCCTTTATCAGCGCTGTTTCACAAACGCTATCCTCGTTTCGCCGTAACTTTCCGGATGTGCATATTCAGACGCGCGAAATAAATACCCGGGAGCAGATATCGCCGCTTAACGAAGGATCGCTCGACCTGGGGCTGATGCGTAACACGCAGTTGCCTGATACCCTGGCGTGGCAGGTGATCCTCCGCGAACCGCTGATGGCGATGATCCCCCGGGATCATCCGCTCGCCGCGCAGCACAGCGTCTCGCTGGCTGAACTGGCGAAAGAGCCGTTTGTCTTTTTTGACCCACAGGTGGGTACCGGGTTGTATGACGATATTCTTGGTCTGATGCGGCGATATGGCCTTGTCCCGACTATCGCGCAGGAGGTGGGGGAAGCCATGACGATCATTGGTCTCGTTGCCGCAGGGCTTGGCGTGTCGATTCTCCCGGCCTCATTTAAACGGGTACAACTGGCGGAAATGCGCTGGGTGAAGATAGCCGAGCAGGATGCAGTCTCAGAGATGTGGCTGGTGTGGTCTAAACATCATGAACAGAGCCATGCGGCACAGCGTTTCAAAGAACAATTAATTACCGCTTCTCGCGGGCGTTATTTATAGGGAAAAGTGGGCGAAAATGTGCAGTAAATCACATGGCTAAGTAAAAATTTGACGTCAGCCATTGAAGTGCTTCACCATAGCCCTCAGTTTATTTCGAAGCTCGAAAATAAGGGAGTACGAGGTGGTTGCTGATAGTCAGCCAGGGCATATCGATCAGATCAAGCAGACCAACGCGGGTGCCGTTTATCGCCTGATTGATCAGCTTGGTCCGGTTTCGCGTATCGATCTTTCGCGCCTGGCACAACTGGCACCCGCCAGTATTACCAAGATTGTCCGCGAAATGCTGGAAGCCCATCTGGTTCAGGAAACAGAAATTCAGGAGCCGGGCAGCCGTGGCCGTCCGGCGGTAGGGCTGGTGGTGGAAACGGAAGCCTGGCACTACCTGTCGCTGCGGATTAGCCGCGGGGAAATCTTCCTCGCGCTGCGCGACCTCAGCAGCAAGCTGGTGGTGGAGGACCGGCTGGAACTCCCGCTTAATGCAGAGCAACCACTTCTCGATGCCATTCTGACCCACATCGACCAGTTCTTTATTCGTCACCAGCAGCGTCTTGAACGTTTAACGGCGATTGCGATCACCCTGCCGGGAATTATTGATACCGAAAATGGCATTGTTCACCGCATGCCGTTTTATGAAAACGTCAAAGAGATGCCGCTGGGCGACGTGCTGGAAAACCACACCGGTGTGCCGGTCTACATTCAGCATGATATCAGCGCCTGGACGATGGCGGAGGCATTGTTTGGTGCCTCCCGGGGCGCGCGCGACGTAATTCAGGTGGTGATTGATCATAACGTTGGCGCAGGTGTGATCACCGACGGGCGTCTGTTGCATGCTGGCAGCAGTAGCCTGGTGGAGATCGGCCATACGCAGGTCGATCCGTACGGAAAACGCTGCTACTGCGGTAACCATGGCTGTCTGGAGACGATTGCCAGCGTCGAAAGCGTGCTGGAGCTGGCGCAGGTGCGGCTCAGCCAGTCGATGAGCTCCACGCTGCACGGTCAACCGTTAAGCGTCGAGGCACTGTGCGCTGCGGCAAGGCAGGGCGATCTGCTGGCGAAGGACATTATTACCGGCGTGGGCAATAATGTCGGGCGCATTCTGGCCATTATGGTGAACCTGTTTAACCCGCAAAAAATACTGATCGGCTCCCCGCTCAGCCAGGCGGCGGATATCCTCTTTCCGGCGATTTCCGCCTGCATCAATCAGCAGGCGCTTCCCGCGTACAGTAAAAACATCGTGGTCGAAAGTACGCAATTTTCCAACCAGGGTACGATGGCCGGCGCCGCGCTGGTAAAAGATGCGATGTACAACGGCTCGTTACTGATTCGTTTGCTACAGGGCTAACTCTTTTCCAGAGATGTACGAAAAATTGCGCTATCTCAAGCCCGGTAGCGCACGCATCCCGTAGACTTTCCCCACTGAATTATTTACCTGGTTTATATTTTGAGGCATACCCAAGAGGTGGAATGAGTCATGCTTAAGCGTTTCTTTATTACTGGTACGGATACGTCTGTCGGGAAGACAGTCGTATCCCGCGCGTTACTTCAGGCCCTGGCGGCAAGCGGTAAACGCGTTGCAGGATACAAGCCGGTTGCAAAAGGCAGTAAAGAGACGCCAGAAGGGCTGCGCAATAAGGATGCCCTGGTTCTGCAAAGCGTCTCGTCTCTGGAACTGCCTTATGATGCCGTTAATCCTATCGCCTTAAGCGAAGAGGAAAGCAGCGTCGCTCACAGTGGGCTTATCAACTACAGCCTGCTTTCTGATGGCCTGGCAAATCTGAGTGAAAAGGTTGACCACGTTGTCGTTGAAGGGACCGGCGGCTGGCGCAGCCTGATGAACGATTTACGTCCCCTTTCCGAATGGGTGGTGCAGGAGCAGTTGCCGGTGATTATGGTCGTGGGCATTCAGGAAGGGTGCATCAACCATGCCTTGCTGACGGCGCAGGCTATCGCTAATGACGGCCTGCCGCTGATTGGTTGGGTGGCGAACCGTATTAACCCGGGCCTTGCGCACTACGCTGAAATCATCGATGTGCTGAGCAAAAAGCTGCCTGGCCCGCTGGTGGGCGAACTGCCTTATCTGCCCCGCGCCGAGCAGCGCGAATTAGCGCACTACATCGATCTCTCGGCTTTCGGCGGTATGCTGGCCGTAGATCGAGTCGTGGCGTAGCGTTCTCGACAATACCGACGCCACAACACAGGCAACCAGCAAACCGGGAAGTAAAAAATACTGCCCGGTCATCTCACATACCATCAAGGCCGACATGATTGGCGCATGCGTTGTGGCGGCGAGCAGCGTCGCCATACCCGCCAGCCCGAGCAGGATCGCCGTCTCAGAGCCAGGAAACCACAGCGCAAAGATCTGCGCAAACAGCATTCCCGTTGCCATACCGACAAACAAGGTTGGCGTGAACACGCCTCCCGGCGCGCCGGACCCGCTGCTTGCCAGCACCGCCAGCAGCTTGCAAATAAAGACGCCAGCAATCACCGACAGCAGCGGCGGCGACTGCAAAAACGCCTGAACCACGCTATAGCCATTCCCCCATACCTTCGGCGTTAGCAGCGACAGCAGCCCGACGATCAGACCACCCAGCGCCAGCTGCCACGGCGGTGAAAGTTTGAGACGCAGAAACAGCCTGTGGCTGGCCGCCATCAGCCACATCAGCAGCGGGCCGCAAACGCCAGCCAGCAGACCCACGCCAACGATCAGGAAATAATCCACCGCCGTAAGCATCTCGCTGAGATGGACATCATATAGCGTATTCGCGCCGGGACTTAACAGGCGCGTGGTCAGCAGGGCCACTACAGCAGCAATCACCACCGGGCCGAGGGAGGCCAGCATCAGCGTGCCAAACAGGATCTCTGCGATAAACAGGCTGCCCGCCAGCGGCGCATGATAGGCGCTGGCCATCCCGGCGGCGGCACCGCAGGCGATCCACAGTTTCCATTCGGATTTCGGCGTACAACGTTGTGCAAAAAAGGAGGCGGCGAGGGCGGCGAGCAGGATCATGGCGCCTTCACGGCCGATGGCGCTGCCGCTGGCGACCACCAGCAACGACGCGAGGGATTTCACCAGGCTGGCGCCGTAATCAAACTGGCCGTCACCCGTCTCAAGCGCTTCCATATAATCGGTGGGGGCGTGGGGACGTTGTGCCGTCATGCGCTGCCATCCCCACAGTAGCATTCCCGCGGCCAGACCACCCAGCGCAGGCGTCAGCGCCCGCCGCCAGGGTGATAACGCGGCTGCGGCGTTCACCAGACTTCCGCTTTCGTTGCTGAGAAATAGCCACTCCAGCAGATACATGCTGTGGCGGAACACCGCAACGGCCAGCGCCGCCAGCACGCCGGTGACGGTAGCAATCAGGAGACGACGAAACATCGCGCGGATGTCGGGGTAAGCGTGAAGACGTTGCATGAAGTCGTGATTTAACGGGGACGATACAATATTGTGGCGGGAAATCGGGAGGTTAGCAAAAGGTATGCGTGCGGAAAAGGCCGGGCAGTACCCGGCCTGAATGCTTAACTCTCGCTATGAATATTTAATGCCCGGCGCGTACGCCCTGAACTCAAATATTCCGCAATATAATCCTGGGATATCTCGCCGTTATAGCGTCCGTCCTCGTCCACAATCGGCATCCAGCTGGTGTTGCTCTCATACAGGCGAGAAAGCACCACGCGCAGGTTATCCTCGGCCTTACCGGTCATGCGGAACGGATGCAGAATATCCCCGCAGCTGCCGCTGGCGTTACGCGCTTCGCGGCGCTTCACAAAGCCGAGCGGTTTGCCGTGCTCATCAACCACGGTAATGGCGCGAATATCGTTGTCATCCATGGTGGCGAAGGCCTCCGGCAGCGGCGTCGATTCGCGTACCGTAATGGTAGGCTGCTGGTCGGTGACGTCGCCCGCCGATACCAGCAGCAGGCGTTTCAACGTCCGGTCCTGGCCAACAAACGAGCCAACAAACTCATTCGCGGGTTTCGCCAGCAGCTCGTCCGGGCTGGCGCACTGCACGATACGTCCCTGACGGAATACGGCAATACGGTCGCCCAGCTTCAGCGCTTCGTCAATATCGTGGCTCACCAGCATCACGGTCTTTTTCAGCTTGCGCTGCATCTCCAGGAACTGGTTCTGGATCACCTCACGGTTAATCGGGTCGACCGCGCCGAACGGTTCATCCATCAGCAGGACCGGAGGATCCGCTGCCAGCGCGCGGATGACGCCGATACGCTGCTGCTGACCGCCGGACATTTCGCGTGGATAGCGGTGAAGGAATTTATGCGGATCCATTGCCACCATATCCATCAGCTCCTCGGCACGGGATTTACAGCGCGCTTTATCCCAGCCCAGCATGCGCGGCACGACGGTAATGTTCTCTTCGATGGTCATGTTCGGGAACAGGCCAATTTGCTGGATCACGTAGCCAATGTTGCGACGCAGGGTCACGGTGTCCATTCCGCTGGTGTCTTCGCCGTTAATCAGGATCGTCCCGCTGCTTGGCGTAATGAGACGGTTGATCATCTTCAGGGTAGTGGTTTTCCCGCAGCCGGACGGGCCGAGCAGCACGCACATTTCCCCTTCAGGCACGTTCAGGTTGACGTTGTCGACGGCCTTAAACGTCTGGCCGTGTTTCTGTGAAAATTGTTTGGTGAGGTTTTCCAGTTTTATCATTATCGAATCCCCTTCGGAGTCAGTACCACCTGCAAACGGTGCAGCAACCAGTCGAGCACAATCGCTAAAAGACAAATCATCAGTGCGCCCGCAATCAACATACGAATATCACTCCCGCCAATACCGTTAAGCAGCAGCAGGCCCAGCCCGCCCGCACCGATTACGGCGGCAATCGCCATGACGCCGATGTTCATCACCACGGCGGTGCGGATGCCGCCAAAAATCACCGGCAACGCCATCGGGATTTCCACCCAGCGCAGACGCTGCCAGAAGGTCATGCCGATGCCGCGTCCCGCTTCACGCAGGCCCGGCGGCAGGCTGTCGAGCGCCGTGTGGGTGTTACGCACAATCGGCAGCAGTGAATAGAGGAACACCGCCGTAATCGCGGGCAGGGCGCCAATGCCCTGACCGATCAGCGAAAAGAGCGGGATCATGAGGCCGAAAAGCGCAATTGACGGGATGGTGAGCACAATGGTGGCAATTCCCAGCACCGGCGTTGCCAGCCATTTATGGCGGACAATTAAAATGCCCAGCGGCACGCCAATAATAATCGCCAGGCCCACGGCGAGCGCCACCAGCCACAGGTGTTGCAGCGTCAGGGTTAAGAGATAGTCCCAGTTGTCGAGAATATAGTGAATCGTCTCCATAGCGCCTCCTACAGCAACTGTTTGCTACGCAGGAAATCACGGGCGACCTGCTGCGGTGACTGATGGTCGATATCCACCTTCTTATTCAGTTCGGTGATAACGTCGTTATTGAGCTGGGCTGAAAGGGTGTTCAGCGCCTCCTCCAGCCCCGGATTAGCCTCCAGCGTGTCTTTCCGAACAACTGGCGTCACGGCATAACTCGGGAAGAAGCCTTTGTCATCTTCCAGCACTTTAAGATCGAAGCCCTTTACGCGCCCGTCGGTGGTGTAGATCAGCCCCGCATCGACAAACCCGTCGCGCACCGCGTTATAGACCAGGCCCGGATCCATCTGGCGGATCTGCGGGCGGTCCAACTCCATGTTGTAGGCTGCCTGCAACGGTTTCATCCCGTCGCTGCGCCCGGCAAATTCCAGGTCAAGGCCCAGCAGCCAGTTGTTATCCGGATCGGTTTTACGGATCTGCTCAATCTTTGCCACCATCTCAGACATGGTATTGATATGTTCAGCCTCGGCGCGCTTGCGCTGCATGGCAAAGGCATAGGTATTGTTCATATCGGCAGGTTTAAGCCACACCAGACCGTGCTTCGCATCGAGGCGTTTCACCGTCTCGTACGATTCCTGCGGCGACATGCGTTTGTTGATGTGGTTGAAGATGATCAGCGAGGTGCCGGTATACTCCCAGGTCATATCAATCTGCTTGTTGATCATCGCGTTACGGGAAATCACCGTTGCAATATTGGTCTGAGGCTGTACCTGAAACCCTTTCTTTTGCAGATACTGCACGGTCATGGCCGAGAGAATGTGCTGCTCGGTAAAGCTCTTGGTGGCCAGGATCAGCGGCGCGGCGAGCGCCTGGCTGGTGAAGAGCGCGGCGGCGCATAGCGCCGTCAGCCCGGAAAACAGTCTCATAGAAGCTCCTTGTTATAATTATCGCGCGAGATGCGGGCTCAGTAATCGGCCCAGTGCCGCCAGCAGCGTATCCAGAATCAGGGCGAACAGAGCGGTGGCCGCCGCGCCCAGGATCAGCGTCGGGAAATCATTCAGATAGATCCCCGGGAAAATCAGCTCGCCGTAGCTGCTGGCGCCAATCAGGAATGCCAGCGGTGCGGTACCGACGTTAATCGCAGTGGCAATGCGAATACCGGAAAGCATCACCGGCCAAGCGTTTGGGATCTCAACCTGACTCAGGCGCTGCCATTTGGTCATGCCGATACCGTTTGCCGCTTCCAGCAACGACGCGGGAACAGAGCACAGCCCGGCATAGGTGTTACGCACAATCGGCAGCAGAGAGGCCAGAAAGAGGGCGATAATGGCCGGTTTATCACCGATGCCAATCACCACCATCGCCAGTGCCAGAACGGCCAGCGGCGGCAGGGTGTTGCCCACGTTAAAGATTTGCATCACATATTCGGCGATACCACGCGCGGCCGGACGGCTCAGCAGAATACCGCTTGGAATGCCCACCAGCAGGGCAAAGAACATGGATGAAAAGACCAGAATCAGGTGCTGTTGCCCGAGGTAAATCAGGTCAACCTGGCGCGCCTTAATCGTTTCCAGTCCTATTCCCCAGGTGAGGAGAGCGAGAACCACGATAATCGCGCCGACAAAAAGCAGCGAACGTTTAAGTAATGGGTGCATTGCGGTGTGTCTCCCTGTGCGCATGCGTTATAGCAACCACCGGTTGCCTGTTGTTATGCCATGTTTCGGCAGGGGTACTTCACCTATAGCAAGCGAAACGGAAGGGTTCCAGCGAAGGGGGTAAATCAGTAACCCTATGAAATTAGTGACAACCTGAGTGAAGCCTTATGGCATAAGGGCTGTCAGTGGGCAGGCAGAATAGTCTTAAAGAAGTACGCCTTACGTGACAACGTCACATAAAGCGTGCTGATTATACTTGTCGACTGAGCGCGGCGCGCACCTTGCGTACGCGCCACGAGATGCGGACGATAGAGAAGGCGGCGACGATTACCAGCAACAGGCCCAGCGCCAGCATCGCGTGGAATCCAAACTCTCTGAACAGGATCAGCCCCGCGATCCCGCCGCTGATAAAGGAGAAAAGGGTAGTTAAATGGGTTTTGAGCTGACTCTTTTGCGCGGCCGTATCTTTGGAGTAATCCCGGCGCAGCATGGCGACCATAACGGAGGCCAGCGAAATGCCCGCATCGGTCAGCGTGCCGGTGATGTGCGTGGATCTCACTCGACCGCCGGATAGTTGA
Source organism: Enterobacter sp. MGH 33 (assembly GCF_000534535.1). Taxonomy (NCBI): domain Bacteria; kingdom Pseudomonadati; phylum Pseudomonadota; class Gammaproteobacteria; order Enterobacterales; family Enterobacteriaceae; genus Enterobacter; species Enterobacter sp. MGH 33. The sequence goes on from NZ_KI973212.1 coordinate 2,393,108, forward strand.
GTGGAGGTGGAATTATGAATTCCCATCAACCCGCACAGGAAAATAATAATCTCCTGATTCGTGGCGAAGGAGTGAAAATACATTTCGTACAGGGATACCCCGGCCAATAATAGCCCTTCAACAAACAGAACCTGGCTGAATACCAGCCTGACGTTATGGATAATCCCCCAGATAACAATAATCCGCGCAGCGATGGCGCCTGAGACAAACGAAAGAATAATGGCGCCAAAGAAAAGAATATCGCTGAGATCGGTGGAGGAAACTTCGCTGGATAGCTGCGAGGTATTGCCCGTCATATGCGAGGGAAAAAAACCGAACGCGCCCAGCGCAATGGCATTCAGCAGTCCCGCGGAGGTCGCCAGCCAGAGGGCAAGACGACGATCTTCCTGATGCGTTCGTTCTTTCTTTAATTTAATCAGCAAAGAATACCTCCGGTTTGAGCTTTGCCTGAATGCTCAAGCTAACAAAGCGATGTCGCTGGCTGACCAGGATATTGCTTAATTATTATTTCTACGGGAGGTGAGCGAGGTTTTGTAATTAAATAAAACAACCCTGTTAATATAAAGCCTTATTCCCGATGGCGCGACGTCGTAAAAGTCAGCACCCCTGCACTCAGGAGTAATATGCTGCTTAAAGCGAAGGTGCTCTGCCAGCCAAAGGTATCAAACACCACGCCACCCGCCGTTGAGCCAAGCGCAATGGAGAGTTGGATCACCGCGACCATTAGCCCGCCGCCAGCCTCGGCATCTTCCGGTAACGTACGGGCGATCCACGTCCACCAGCCCGTAGGGGCCGCAGTTGCCAGCATTCCCCAGAAACCTAACAGCAGGGCCACGATCCACAGGCTGTCCCCGGTGAGCATTAATACCCCTGCAATCAGCGCCATAAGCAGCGGTATGGCCATTAAGGTGAGGTAAAACGCGGCATTCAGGACCAGCGCGACGATCAGCGTGCCGATGAAACCTGCGATACCGATAGTGAGCAGGATCAGCGATAAGCCGGAAGGACTGACGTGGGTGACGGTTTCGAGGAAGGGGCGCACATAGGTAAATAACGCAAACTGTCCTATGAAGAACAGGCCGCACGCCATCAGACCCACCGAAACCGCAGGCTGGTGGAGCAGGCGAAATACGCTTTTACGTGGCGACGGCCGCTGGTTCCCGCCCATGTTGGGCAGGCTAAAATATTGCCAGATGAACGCCACAATCGCCACGGGAACCAGGCAAAGAAACGCGCCGCGCCAGCCAATGGTCGAGCCGAGATAACTGCCCAGCGGGGCGGCGACCACCGTCGCCAGCGCGTTGCCGCCGTTAAAAATCGCCAGCGCACGAGAGACCTGATGCTGAGGCACCAGCCGAATGGCGGTGGCAGCAGACATCGACCAGAAACCGCCGATGGCGATGCCGATCAGCGCCCGGCCTGCCATATACATCAAAGCGTTTGGGGCGAAGGCGATAATGATCCCTGACAGCGCCATCAGGACGGTCATGCCTGAAAGAAGATGTTTGCGATTCATATTCCCGGCAAGCCGGGAAAGTAAAAGGCTGGTCAGGACAGCCAGCGCACCAGAGAGGGCGATCCCCTGGCCAGCCGTCCCCTCTGTCACCCCTAAATCTCTGGCGAGGGGCGTGAGCAGACTGACGGGCATAAATTCCGAGGCAATGAGGACAAAAACGCACAGGGTCATGGCAAAAATACCGCCCCAGTGTGCACGCTCAGCATCACGGGATGAGGTTTGATTCAGTGTGGACATAGGTGTAATTCACGGCGAAGAGAAGATAAGCCCCCTGATTGCCGGGGGCTAAGAGAATTAATCCAGACTGGTTTTGAAAAACTGCCCGAACTGCGCGAACGGGATTTTCCCTGCGACGTTATCGTAGAGATCAACGTGATTCGCACCGGGAACAATCACCAGTTCCTTCTGTTTGCTGCCGACAGCTTTAAACGCATCTTCCGCAAAATAACGTGAGTGCGCGTTTTCACCGGTCACAATCAGCGTTGGGATGGTGATCTCCCCGGCATAGCTCAGCAGCGGCATATTCATAAAGGACAACGGCATGGTCGCGGTCCATGCGCCGGTGGAGTTTACGGAACGGGCATGGAAGCCGCGCGGCATACGGTAGTAATCATAGAACTCTTTCAGTACCGGATGCGGATCGGCGGGCAATGCTTCCGGCAGAATACGCCCGGCCGCCGTTACCTTACCGTTTTCATCGACATAAATATCGTGGCCGCCATGGGCGAAGGTGCCGCTTTCAGCATCTTTCCAGCGTTGCGCGTTCAGATACTGCAACACGGCCCGGCGATCGGCCGCTGAATAACGATCTCTCCCGTCGCCCACGCCGTGACCCATCGCGCGGCTCATATCGTACATTACGCTGGTGGCGACCGCCTTCACGCGGGTATCCATGGATGCCGCGTTCAGCGCCATACCACCCCAGCCGCAGATCCCGAGAATGCCGATACGGTTACGGTCGACTTCTTTCTGTAATCCGAGGAAATCCACTGCGGCGCTAAAGTCTTCGGTGTTGATATCAGGGGAGGCAACGTTACGCGGCTGGCCGCCGCTTTCACCCGTGTAGGATGGGTCGAAGGCCAGGGTCACGAACCCCTGTTCAGCCAGAGTCTGGGCGTAAAGACCGCTGGATTGTTCTTTAACCGCACCGAATGGTCCACTGACGGCAATCGCCGCCAGCTTCTGGTCGCCGCTGTTCCTGGGAATGTACAGATCGCCGACCAGGGTGATCCCGTATCGGTTCTCGAACGTCACCTTGCGGTGGTCGACTTTATTGCTCTCGGCGAAGGTCTTATCCCAGGTTGTCACCATCGAAACGGGGGCGGCAGGATTTCGTGTTTCTGCATAACTCATTGTTGTCACTCCACTTAATGATGCGCATAGCAGCAGCGCAACGGACAGTTTTTGGGTGAATGTTTGCATAAGAGGTACCGTGTGTTGTTGTAATGCGGTCATTATAGTTAGCAGGAATAGTGCTGATTAGAGGCCAAAGGCTGCTAGGATTAATATCATATTGTTATGAATTGATGAGGCATGATGGCGAAGCGGGAAAACTACAATGAGCTGTATCTGTTTATCCAGGTGGTGCGGGAGGGAAGCTTCACGGCAGCCGCGCAACGGCTCGGGCTGGCACAATCCGGGATCAGTCGATCGGTTCGCGAGCTGGAAGAGCGGCTGGGCGTTCGGCTTCTGGTGCGTACAACGCGCAAACTGTCGCTGACCCACGCCGGGGAGCAACTTTACCAGACCGCTGGTTCAGCCTTTGATGCGCTCGATACCGGGCTGACCAGACTGGCGCATTACCGCCAGACGCCGTCCGGCACGGTGCGCATTAATGCCAGCCAGCACGCCATCGAAAAATGCCTGCTGCCAAAGCTCGCTATCTTCAAACAGCGTTACCCGGATATCCGTCTGGAATTGATGAATGAGAGCCGGTTCGTGGATATCATTGCCGAGCGATTCGACGCGGGCGTCCGGCTTGGGCCGGAGGTGGGACAAGGAATGATTGCCGTGCGCATCACGCCCGATATGGAGATGGCTGTGGTTGCCGCTCCGGCGCATTTTCGGCGCTATGGTTTCCCGCAGACGCCCGCCGATCTGGATGCTCATCCCTGCATTGCCTACCAGTTTGCCGACGGTAACCACTATCAATGGGAGCTTGTTCAGGACGGGAAGCATGTTACTCACCGCCCGGAGGGGCAATGGGCCTTTTCCGACAGCTACATGGAGGCCGAAGCGGCCCGGCTGGGACTCGGGCTGGCCTATGTCCCGGTTGAGCTGGTGGCTGACGATCTGGAGCGTGGCACGCTTATACGCGTCTTACAGCGCTACAGCCTGCGGATGGACGGACTGTACCTCTATTATCCACACCGCAACGTATCCCCGGCGCTGAGAGCGGTGATTGATACGCTGAAAATTTAGGGTGCCTCTTCGCTACGGTCTATACAGCCCCTACGTTTGTGATACGCTACTATTTTATATAGCGCAGCTCAACTAAGGCTCTGAAATGACAAAAATAATGCCAGAATATACGGTAGTTGACTTATCACGTTGGGCAAGAAAGGAACACTTTGAAGTATTTCAGGGCTTTGCTCAATCTACATTTAACCAAACGGTTCAGCTGGACATTACCGTGCTGCTAAAGCATATCAAAGAGGTTGGCTGGAAATTTTATCCTGCGATTATTTCCCTTATTTCTGACGTCGTAAACCGGCATCCGGAATTCCGTATGGCCATGAAGGATGATGAACTTGTAATATGGAATGAGGTTCATCCAAGCTATACCCTTTTCCATAAAGAAACGGAGACATTTTCATCGTTATGGAGTCATTACGATGGAAATATTCACCATTTTCAGCGCGTTTATGCAGAAGATGTTGCCCGCTATGGCAATATCCTTGCTTACTGGCCTAAAGAAGAGTCCCGGGAGAATATATTCTTCATATCGGATATTCCGTGGGTCAGCTTTAGCAGTTTCAACGTCAACGTCGCTAACATGCGGAATTTTTTTGCGCCCATGTTCACGTTTGGAAAATACTATAACCAGGATGGAAAGGTCTTGTTGCCTTTCGCCGTTCAGGTCCATCATTCTGTCTGTGACGGTTTCCATGTGGCCAGGCTGATCAACGAGTTACAAGAGTTGTGTGATAATTTACCGCACCATTCAGAGGCGCTCAACGTGTGATTCACGTGTTTTTAACATACGCCTGACGAGGGGAAATAATGGAACCGAATTTTACGCCAGAACAGATTGAAATGATTAACCGCATTGTTTTCGAGCAGATCGAGATCATGCATGAGAAAGTAGCTGAAATAATCGCAGATACAGAGACGGTGGCGCATCAGCGCCTGAAGGATAACGGGATCACTACGACAGATTTCTATCCTGCAAATAAAAACTTCCTGATGATGACCCTTGTACAGGATCTGATAGATAAAGTGCACGGGGGCGATAAGGACCTGGCCAAAACAATGATAACCATGGAAGCAAAAAGGCTGAATATCAGCGTAAACGTTGAGGCGGACAAATCAAGATAACAGGACGTATTTTCAGGGTTACGGTTGATGAATATAAGGTTCAGCCGACCTTAATAAAGCCGCGAGCCGTTTCCGGCCCGCGGCGGAAGGACAGGTGATTAGACGCTCTGACGATCAGGCGGCTTTGACGGCCCGGATTTTTTTGCTGCTGTCCGCATCTGATGCTGTTTTATCCGTTTCAGCATTGAGCTCGGGAAGCTTGCTGGTACGCAGGATATGCTGCACGGACTCTTTCTGCTCGGCGAGATAAAGACCAAGGTTCTCCGCCTGCGTTTCATCCATCTGCATTCCGCTTTGCAACAGCCAGTCGGTAAACGCTTCTGCCATATCGAGCAGCTTGTCGTGAGCGTCAGCCTCTTTCTTACTGGCAAATGTCATTTTTTCTTCACCTTTTCTTACGACAACAAATTTTGTTTCAACAGCCATTGTGCACCCCCCGTATACTGTAATTATATACAGTATAGCAGTTGTGATGTTGTGTTGCAGCAAAAATGTGCGAGCCTGGCCTGCACAACGGGTGGACAAGCCAGGTGCTGTTATCGGTACAGCGTTTTTTCGGCAATCGGGATCAGCAAAGTGGACTGCCATTCCGCCAGCGTCAGCTGGGCAAGTTTACCCAGCGCGGTGTAGAACGGATGGGCCGCGTTTTCAACGAATACGCTAAGGAAACGCGTGCTCCATGGCAGCAGATGCCAGGCAAGAAGCTGGTCGCGTTCTGTTTCGCGACCGTTCTCGGCAAGCCATGCCGCCAGCATCAGCAACGTTCCGAAATGATCTTCGGGCTCATTCTGCTGCATCTCAAAGGCGATATGGTTTTCACGCATCCACTGACGCAACGCGAGGGTCGAATCGCCAAACAGCACGGACTCGCGATCAAGCCAGACCGAGCCCCACGGGGGGGCGGGCAGGGCATACGGGCCAATAAACAGACGCAGCCAGGCGTCTTTCAACGCTTCATCCGATGGGGTCTTAAACATACTGGCGACAGGCAGCAGATTTTCCTCCGCCAGCGGCCAGTCCTGAACCCAGTCACCTGCGGTCAGGGCACTCACCAGCGGCGCGGTCTGCTCGCTGTCTGGAGCGAAATAAAACAGCGCGCCCAGTACCCGGGCGCTGAACGCGAACGATTCGCGGTGTGAGACGTCATTCATTACAACTTTCCTTACTTGCGCGCGGGTAGCCCCGCGCACCTGTGTTAACCTGCAATTGCTAACCCTGCGGTCATATGCAGACCATAAAATAGCCCACGGCCAATCAGTTCACCCAGCGCCACCAGCACGACACCTGCAAACAGGCCGAGCGTTTTTGGCTCCTGACGACGAATCAGCGGGCAGATCCAGCAGCCTAAACCCGCCGCCAGCAACGCGATGCGCCATACCTGAAGCGAACCATAATCCGGAAGCAGGGCGTTAGCCTGCTGGATGGAACTCTGTATTGTCCCCAGCGTATTGCTTTGCAACACGACGACCGCCACGCAGACGATAAGTGCCAGTACGCTGACTGACGCGGCAAGAGTACCTTTGAATGTCACGTTTGCGACGCGCAGCAGCAGCGCGGCCAGCAGAGGACCAGCCAGAACCATCGTCAGGAAGAAGCTCAGCGTGGTGTAACCCGTATACCAGGTCGGGACAGTCTCAATCTGATAGACACGGGTCATCGCCCAGACAAAAACGATGCCCAGGATCTGGCTGACAACCAGCCAGATTTTGCCCAAAGCTGGGGGCATTTTACCGATAACCGACACCAGCCACCAGAAACCGCCCACGGCAAAGAAGATCGAACCCGCCGCGATCTCATTACTCAGCGCTGACGCGCCCACGCGGTTAAGCGAGTTGAAAGCACGCAGCGGGGAGCCAAGATGCAGTACCGAGGCCATAAACCCAATACCCATTACCAGCCAGAGACAAAACAGGCTGCGCACGATACGCATTCTGGCCTTGTCATCATTTTCCTTAAGCCAGACGAAGCCCATCACGATTAACGCGCCGGCCACGCACTGCCCGAAAACGGTGAAGATCACCAGCGGCCATTCATGCCATCCACTTCCCATCTCACACCTCCTTCGGGTTTGCCAGGTAGCCGGTGGTGTCACCCGTCGGACGGCTGTTGGCGTTAGGTTTAATCACAATACTCGGCTTCGTGAAGTGCGCAGACGGCAGCGGCGCGACGGCAGCAAGCTGACCGTGTTTTTTGCGCAGCTCTTCAATCGGGCCAAAGTCCAGCGCGCGCAGCGGGCAGGATTCGACGCAGATGGGCTTTTTGCCGTCCGCCACGCGGCTGTGGCAGCCGTCGCATTTGGTCATGTGGCCTTTGGCGGCATTGTACTGCGGCGCGCCGTACGGGCAGGCCATGTGGCAGTAGCGACAGCCGATGCAGACATCCTCGTCCACCACCACAAAACCGTCGTCGCGCTTGTGCATTGCCCCGCTCGGGCAGACCTTGGTGCAGGCCGGATCTTCGCAGTGGTTGCAGGCAATCGACAGGTAATAGGCGAAGACATTCTGATGCCAGACGCCGTTGTCCTCCTGCCAGTCGCCGCCCGCATATTCATAAATACGCCGGAAGCTGACGTCCGGGGTCAGGTCTTTGTAATCCTTGCAGGCCAGCTCGCAGGTTTTACACCCGGTGCAGCGGCTGGAATCAATAAAAAATCCATACTGGGTAGTCATCGGTTAATCCTTATGCCTTCTCGATCTGCACCAGGTTCGTGTGCTGCGGGTTGCCCTTCGCCAGCGGTGACGGGCGGTGCGTGGTCAGGGTATTAATGCAGGAGCCGTGATCGACACGATCGCCATTCATGTTGGCGTCATGCCAGGCGCCCTGGCCCATCGCGCTTACGCCGGGCATGATGCGCGGGGTGACTTTGGCGGCAATACGCACTTCGCCGCGGTCGTTGAAGACGCGCACCATATCACCGTTTTTGATACCACGTTGCTCCGCATCCACAGGGTTAAGCCACACCTCCTGGCGACAGGCGGCCTGGAACATCCACGTTGCCGTAGCTGGAGTGGGTACGGGCTTTAAAGTGGAAACCGAACAGTTGCAGCGGGAACTTGCTGCGCTCGGGCGCGTCCCAGCCTTCAAAGGTTGAGGTATAGACCGGCAGCGGGGTGATGGTTTCGTCTTTTTGCAGTTCCCAGGTTGCCGCAATATCCGCCAGCTTGCTGGAGTAGATCTCGATTTTGCCCGACGGGGTTTTCAGCGGATTGGCATCCGGATCGTCACGGAATTTTTTATAGGCGACAAAATGTCCGTTAGGATCTTTGCGCTTATAAATACCCATTTTTTTCAGCGCATCGTAGGATGGCAGCAGCGGATCTTTGGCGACCATTTTGGCGTACAGGTAGCGCAGCCACTGCTCCTGCGTACGGCCTTCGGTGAATTTCTGATGGATATCCGGTCCGAGGCGTTTCGCCACTTCACTCATGATCCAGTAGATGGGCTTGCGCTCGAACTTCGGGGCGGTAACCGGCTGGAGAAAAATCAGGTATCCCATGTTGCCGGCGTAATCGTTGGGGATGATATCTTCCTGCTCGACGGTCATCAGGTCCGGCAGAACAATATCGGCATACTTCGCGGACGAGGTCATAAAGTTGTCGATGACGACGATCGTTTCGCACTTGTTCTCATCCTGCAAAATGTCGTGAGTTTTGTTGATATCGGAGTGCTGGTTGATGATGGTATTACCCGCGTAGTTCCAGATGAACTTGATCGGCACATCGAGCTTATCTTTGCCGCGTACGCCGTCGCGCAGGGCGGTCATCTCCGGTCCACGGGCAATGGCATCCGTCCAGCTGAAGCAGGAAATTTGCGTTTTCACCGGATTTTCCGGCAGCGGCATGCGTTCGATGGTGATGGTGTAGGTCGATTCGCGCGCGCCGCTGTTGCCGCCGTTAATGCCGACGTTGCCGGTCAGGATCGGCAGCATGGCGATGGCGCGGGACGTTTGCTCCCCGTTAGCCTGACGCTGCGGGCCCCAGCCCTGGCAAATGTAGGCCGGTTTCGCCGAACCGATTTCACGGGCCAGCTTAATGATGCGATCGGCAGGGATGCCCGTTATGCGAGACGCCCACTCAGGGGTTTTCGCGGTTTTGTCATCACCCTGGCCGAGAATATAGGCTTTGTAATGACCATTAGCCGGTGCGCCTTCCGGCAGGGTTTTTTCGTCATAACCCACGCAGTATTTATCGAGGAAAGGTTGATCGACCAGATTTTCATTAATCAGCACCCACGCAATACCTGCCACCAGCGCGGCATCGGTGCCCGGACGAATCGGGATCCACTCGTCTTCACGCCCTGCGGCAGTGTCGGTATAGCGCGGATCGATAACGATCATCCGCGCGTTTGACCGTTCGCGCGCCTGCTCAAGGTAGTAAGTGATCCCGCCGCCGCTCATGCGCGTTTCCGCCGGATTATTGCCGAACATCACGACCAGTTTGGTGTTTTCGATATCCGATGTGCTGTTGCCGTCGTTGCTGCCGTAGGTGTAGGGCATTGCGCAGGCGATCTGCGCGGTGCTGTAGGTGCCGTAGTGGCTGAGGAAGCCGCCGTAGCAGTTCATCAGGCGCGCGACCAGCGAGGCATAAGGGGAGGAGCGGGTGATGTTGCCGCCTACAATTCCGGAGGAGTAGTTAATGTAGACCGCTTCGTTGCCGTATTTTTCGACCACGCTTTTCAGGCTCGCGGCGATGGTGTCCAGCGCTTCTTCCCAGGTGATACGCTCAAACTTGCCTTCTCCGCGTTTGCCCACGCGTTTCATCGGATAGTTCAGACGGTCTGGGTGATTAATGCGACGGCGAATTGAACGGCCTCGCAGACAGGCGCGAACCTGATGGTTGCCGTAAATATCCTCGCCGGTATTATCCGTTTCAACCCAGTAGACTTCGTCATCGCGAACGTGCAGACGCAGCGCGCAGCGGCTACCGCAGTTTACCGAGCAGGCGCCCCAGACGACTTTGTCTTCTGCGGGCTGAATAGCGGTCTGCACAGCGGCGGCGGCGCTTTTCAGACCAAAAGGTAATGCGATCCCACCGGCGGCAAGCGCCAGAGATCCTATGGCAGTAGATTTAACCAGAGTTCGACGGCTTATACCGCCGTGATGTTCAACTTCGGACATAACTCACCCCATCATTGTTAATAATTATTTTCACCCGTGACTACAACCGGGCTAATGATGGGGGGAGTGTTACTTATTTAGAGGTATTAAATATTAATCCTCGTCAAATCAGGGGAATTGAGTGGGAAAATCATTGCGGCTCAGCGGGCGCATTCTCTTGCGTACCTGCGCCGCTCACCGGGTAGTTGCCGCTACTGGTGCGGGTGTACAAAATTTTGAAAGTATCGTTGGCACAATGCCCAACGACCTGCGCATCCGGCTGATCGGCCTGATCGTTCGGGACGATGTTCAGGGTAAAGCCAGACTCCGGTACGCCGTTGTTGATAATCTTCTGCTGAATGTCGCTTTTCACGCGCTCGCAGGAGTCCGGGGCCGCAAGAAGAGCGGGTGAAGCACTCATTAACAGCAGGGCGGTAATCCAGGGTAACCGTTTCATCTGTAGCTCCTTTTCACTGTGTGGACTGTAAGCATAGCAGGGTTAGGGTAAGCTTTTGTTTTTGGACCTGTCTTTCTGAATTGTCCTGGAAATGCTAAATCGCTCGGTAATTAAAAAGAATAATACTCTTACCCTTTCCCTTGATTTATTATTGGATTGAACAATGGTGTAATCGCGCGTCGGTAACGATGGCGAAGCTTTGCAGCTAAAGGTCTTTCCCGCATCAGCAATTCCCAGATTTCTTTCTTTTTGGCATCTAAAGCGGCATCGCCTTTCGATTCATTAATAGTTGAGGCGTTCGCTTCTTCGGAAAGACATACAGGAAAAGGTATGATTGAATGAATTTTAGCCAAAGATAAATCTTCGAATAAGCTCCATTTGTCAGAAACCATCCACACAGGGTATAGGTTCTGAAGGAGATTACTGGCAGCTTTTTGATTAATAATATAAGCGTGAGCAGTCGTGGCTTGTTGAGTTTTATGAATGCTATATGAGCCATTTATGCTTTTGAGAGGTTTTTTGTAATATTTATTAACTCGACTAAGAAGTAGAATCTCAGGTTTAGTCGTGCTAAGCGTTACGTTGTCGAGTATTTCACGTAAATCATTATTTATTACGACATCATCCTCGAGGATGAGAGCTGCGTCGATATTTTCATATGTTATTTTTTTATATATTTCCTGGTGACTTAATGCGCAACCCACTTCACCTGGGAGAAAAGCATAATTCACCTCACGCGTGACATTTCTGCGTTCAGTTTCAGTCATTTTCCGACCGTCAATTGCTTCGATAAATTCGTGTGCAATGTTCAACTTTAATAGTTGAGATTCCATTTTTGCACGACGCTCGAGCGAGTGTTTGAGATTGATTATAAAAGTTCTCATCCTTTGAACGTTCCTTGAAGACTGTTTGGCTGGACTACATTCGTACATTTTACCAGTATTCGAACCAATTCAACATCGCTACCATACTATTTGCTACTATGAGTGCCACAATCCTTTCATTCTTTTGGTAAATGATGTGAATAAATACGCAGCGATAACGCTACTGGCAACGGTACTGGTGGGATGCGACAACAACACCGCGCCGCTGTCATTTACGCCGGAGATGGCGAGTTTTTCGAACGAGTTTGACTTTGATCCTCTGCGCGGGCCGGTGAAGGATTTTACCCAGACGCTGTTCAACGATAAGGGTGAAGTCTCTAAACGTGTGACCGGCACGATGTCAACGGAAGGGTGTTTCGATACGCTTGAACTGCACGATCTCGACGCTAATACGGGCGTTGCGCTGGTGCTGGATGCTAACTACTACGTCGATGCGGAAACCCAGCAGCAGAAGGTAAAGTTGCAGGGGAAATGTCAGCTGGCGGAACTGCCGTCTGCCGGCCTGACGTGGGACACCGACGATAACGGGTTTGTGGTTGCCGCGCACAGCAAAGAGATGGAAGTGAAGTACCAGTATGACGCCGACGGCTACCCGCTGGGTAAAACTACGGTTTCCGGCGACAAGCGTTTATCGGTCAAGTCGGTGCCGTCGAAAGATCTGCGCAAGCGCATGGATTATACGGCGGTAAGCCTGTTGAACGATAAACCGATGGGCAATGTAAAGCAGAGCTGTGATTACGATCGCCACAATAACCCGGTGAGCTGTGAGCTGGTGATCACCGATGACAGCGACAAACCTGCCGTTGAGCACAAGTACACCATAAAAAACAGCATTGAATATTATTGAGAATAAAACCGCGCAGGTTACTGCGCGGTGGGTTTAAGCAGGCTGGCGGAGGAGGACTTATGCCCGGCCAGATGCTGATGCTGGAAAATGCACATGCGGATGGTGTTACGGTATTCGCCGTTAATAAAGAACTCATGGATCAGTTCACCTTCCACCATAAAGCCCAGCTTACGGTAGATATGAATCGCTTTTTCGTTCTCTTTGTCGACGATAAGGTAAAGCTTGTAGAGATTCAGGACGTTAAACCCGTAATCCATCGCCAGCTTTGCCGCCCGCGACGCAAGACCTTTCCCCTGGTGCTCCGGTGAAATAATGATCTGAAATTCCGCTCGACGGTGAACGTGGTTGATCTCAACCAGTTCAACCAGCCCGGCTTTCTCACCTTCGCACTCCACCACAAACCGGCGTTCACTCTGATCGTGGATATGCTTGTCGTAGAGATCGGACAGCTCGACAAACGCCTCATAAGGCTCTTCAAACCAGTAGCGCATCACGCTGGCATTGTTGTCGAGCTGGTGAACAAAGCGTAAATCTTCGCGCTCCAGCGGACGGAGCTTAAAGTCACACGGCGTCGACATTACGGTGCTACCGTGCGGCCAGTGCGACGATCCAGACAGCGCAGGGTGTTAGGCTCCCAATAGGCGTTGACGTTGGCACTTTGCTGGCATTTGTCGCGGGCATCAAACGCGACGTCTTCTTTATCCCACTCTTTTTCCACGCGCTTATTCACTTTCTGACGCAGGCTGCGGGTGTCATTCCATTGTTCTTTGTCCATGGCGGCGTTCTGACGGCTTTGCGCGCTGTCTCCAGACTCAATGATGAGTTTGCTGGTTTCGGCTGATGCCGTTGCGGCGAAGGCGAACGATGACAGCGCCAGTACGGCTGTCAGACAAAGGCGTTTGCTTAATGTAGTCATAGCGTTTCCTTTAAACGGGTGCAGACAATCGGATTACCCCGTTGGATTCTACACCAATCCGAAAGAGTGTCATACCCGCGCGGCAGGTATGGGAACGATGTGAACATTATCGCGTATGATGTCTAAATCAATCCTCACGAAACGAGAAAAATGTTCAAAACGACGCTGCTTTTTTTCGCGACCGCGCTGTGCGAAATCATCGGATGCTTTTTGCCGTGGCTCTGGCTAAAGCGGGGCGCTTCCGCGCTGCTGCTGATCCCGGCGGGTGTGTCCCTGGCCCTTTTTGTCTGGCTGCTCACCCTGCATCCGGCCGCCAGCGGGAGGGTATATGCGGCCTACGGCGGAGTGTACGTCTGTACCGCGCTGCTGTGGCTGCGCGTTGTCGATGGCGTCAGGCTAAGCCTGTATGACTGGGCAGGCGCGCTGATTGCCCTGTGCGGCATGTTGATCATCGTGGCCGGTTGGGGACGCGCATAAGCGTCCTTATAGTGTGATCGCCCGCTGATTTTACGATTATTATACTTGTATGGTAGTAGTGTAGTTGCGTAAATTTCCTGCATCACAACGAGCGATGTAAGGAAATGGATTATGAAGATTGTCGGGGCTGAAGTATTTGTCACCTGCCCGGGGCGTAACTTTGTCACCCTTAAAATCACCACCGATGAGGGCATTGTCGGCCTGGGTGATGCCACGCTGAACGGACGTGAACTTTCCGTTGCCTCCTACCTGAAAGATCACCTGTGCCCTCAGTTGATTGGCCGCGATGCGCACCGCATCGAAGATATCTGGCAGTTCTTCTATAAAGGCGCTTACTGGCGTCGTGGTCCGGTCACCATGTCAGCGATTTCTGCCGTGGATATGGCGCTGTGGGACATTAAGGCGAAAGCCGCGAACATGCCGCTCTATCAGCTTCTGGGCGGAGCCTCCCGGGAAGGGGTGATGGTTTATTGTCACACCACCGGGCACACCATTGACGACGTGCTAGAAGATTATGCCCGTCATAAAGAGATGGGCTTCAAGGCAATTCGCGTGCAGTGCGGCGTGCCGGGAATGAAAACCACCTACGGCATGGCAAAAGGAAAAGGGCTGGCGTATGAGCCAGCGACCAAGGGCGCCTGGCCGGAAGAGCAGCTGTGGTCCACTGAAAAATACCTCGACTTCACGCCGAAACTGTTCGACGCAGTGCGCAGTCAGTTCGGCTTCAATGAACATCTCCTTCACGACATGCACCACCGTCTGACGCCCATCGAAGCGGCGCGATTCGGCAAAAGCATTGAAGAGTACCGTCTGTTCTGGATGGAAGATCCGACTCCCGCTGAAAACCAGGAGTGTTTCCGCCTGATCCGCCAGCACACCGTCACGCCAATTGCGGTGGGGGAAGTGTTCAACAGCATCTGGGACTGCAAGCAGCTGATTGAAGAGCAGCTCATTGACTATATCCGCGCCACCATAACCCATGCGGGCGGCATCACCGGGATGCGTCGCATTGCGGACTTTGCCTCACTTTATCAGGTGCGTACCGGCTCACACGGCCCGTCGGATCTGTCGCCGATTTGCCACGCCGCGGCGCTGCATTTTGACCTGTGGGTACCGAACTTTGGCGTGCAAGAGTATATGGGGTATTCGGAGCAGATGCTGGAAGTGTTCCCGCACAGCTGGCGCTTCGATAACGGCTATATGCACCCGGGCGACAAGCCAGGGCTGGGCATTGAGTTTGATGAGAAGCTGGCGGCGAAATACCCGTACGATCCGGCTTATCTGCCGGTGGCTCGTCTGGAAGACGGCACCCTCTGGAACTGGTAAACGAGGAGCGAATGATGAAAAGCGTAGTGATCCAACAGCCGGATGTGCTGGTGATTGAAAAGCGTCCTCTCCCGTTGCCGGGCGCAGGCGACGTCCGCGTCAAAATTAAGCTCGCCGGTATTTGCGGTTCAGACAGCCATATCTATCGCGGGCATAACCCGTTTGCGAAATACCCGCGGGTAATCGGTCACGAGTTCTTTGGCGAAATAGACGCGGTTGGCGAAGGCGTGGAGGGCTCCCGACTGGGCCAGCGCGTTTCGGTTGATCCGGTGATCAGCTGCGGGCACTGCTACCCGTGTTCCGTTGGAAAACCGAACGTTTGTACTTCGCTGGTGGTGCTGGGCGTCCACCGTGACGGCGGCTTCAGCGAATACGCCGTGGTGCCGGCGAAAAATGCCTGGCGCATTCCGGATGCGATCCCTGACCACCACGCGGTGATGGTTGAGCCATTCACCATTGCCGCCAACGTGACGGGGCAGGCGAAACCCACCGAACAGGATGTGGCGCTGATTTACGGCGCAGGCCCGATGGGGCTGGTCACCGTGCAGGCGCTGAAGGGCGTTTACAAGGTGAAGCAGGTCATCGTGGTGGATCGCATTGATGAGCGGCTGGAGATGGCGCAACGCAGCGGCGCAGACTGGGTTTTCAACAACGGCGAGCAGTCCTTACAGACCGCGCTGGATGAAAGAGGCATCAAGCCGACGTTAATCATCGATGCTGCCTGTCATCCGTCCATTTTACAGGAAGCGATTACGCTGGCGTCTCCGGCGGCGCGCATCGTGCTGATGGGCTTCTCCAGCGACCCGAGCCAGATTGTGCAGCAGGGGATCACCGGCAAAGAGCTGTCGATCTTCTCTTCGCGCCTGAATGCCAACAAATTCCCGGTGGTCATTGACTGGCTGGAAAAAGGGCTGATCGACCCTGAAAAACTGGTCACCCATACATTTGACTATCACCACGTTACAGACGCCATCGAACTGTTTGAAAAAGACCAGCGGCAGTGCTGCAAAGTCTTGCTCACGTTCGACCAATAATAATTCACGCGGTTAAGAGCCTGCGAAGACAGGCTCTCAGTGGTACGCATCTTACCTTGCAGAGATAGCCATTATGACTCAAGCACAACCTCAAAGAAGTACGTCAGATCTGGTGAAAGCCGCCGTATCTGGCTGGCTGGGCACCGCCCTGGAGTTTATGGATTTCCAGCTCTACTCCCTTGGCGCCGCGCTGGTGTTTCATGAAATTTTCTTCCCTGAGCAGTCCGCGGCCATGGCGCTGATCCTGGCGATGGGCACCTACGGCGCAGGCTACATCGCGCGTATTGTCGGGGCATTTATCTTCGGTAGAATGGGCGACAGAATTGGCCGTAAAAAAGTGCTGTTTATCACCATCACCATGATGGGGATCTGCACCACCTTAATCGGCGTCCTGCCAACCTACGCGCAGATCGGGATTTTCGCACCGGTGCTGCTGGTGACGCTGCGTATTATTCAGGGGCTGGGCGCGGGGGCTGAAATCTCCGGCGCAGGCACCATGCTGGCCGAATACGCCCCGAAGGGTAAACGCGGCATCATCTCCTCGCTGGTGGCCATGGGCACCAACTGCGGGACGCTGAGCGCCACGGCGATCTGGGCCGTGATGTTCTTTGCCCTCGATCGTGAAGAACTTATTGCCTGGGGCTGGCGCGTGCCGTTCCTCGCCAGCGTGGTGGTGATGATCTTCGCCATCTGGCTGCGTATGAACCTTAAAGAGAGCCCGGTGTTTGAGAAGGTAAACGATGCCGAAGCCGTTGCGCCGGTTGCTGCGCAGGATACCTCGGTCGGCGCGATGTTTAAGAGCAAATCGTTCTGGCTGGCGACGGGGCTGCGCTTTGGTCAGGCCGGTAACTCTGGGCTTATCCAGACCTTCCTTGCCGGGTACTTGGTACAGACGCTGTTATTTGATAAGGCGATCCCAACCGATGCGCTGATGATCAGCTCGATTCTTGGCTTCGTCTCCATCCCGCTGCTGGGCTGGCTGTCCGATAAAGTGGGGCGCCGTCTGCCATATATCATCCTTAACATTTCAGCCATTATTCTGGCTTACCCGATGCTGTCGATTATCGTCGATAAGAGTTACGCGCCGGGCGTGATTATGCTCTCTATCATCGTTATTCATAACTTTGCGGTGCTCGGGCTGTTTGCGCTGGAAAACATCACCATGGCGGAGATGTTTGGTTCGCGAAACCGCTTTACCCGCATGGCGATCTCCAAAGAGGCGGGCGGTCTGGTGGCGGTAGGCTTTGGTCCAGTGCTGGCGGGGATCTTCTGCAATATGACCGGGTCCTGGTGGCCGATTGTGGCGATGCTGGTGGCGTACTCGCTGATTGGGCTGGTCTCCGCTTTGCTGATGCCAGAAGTGCGCGACCGCGATTTGAGCCTGGTGGAAGATGCAGCTGAACCCCTGCGCCAGAGCGATACCGCAGCGAAGCAGCGGAAATATGGAGCCCTGTCATGAGTTTTATTAACGATAACTTTATGATTGGCAATGCGAGAGGTGTTGAACTTTATCGTAACGTCGCGAAAGCGCTGCCAATTATTGATTATCACTGTCACCTGGACGCGAAAGATATCTTCGAGAATAAAAATCTCGATAATATTGCCGAACTCTGGCTGGCTGGCGATCATTATAAATGGCGCGCCATGCGCGCCAACGGTATTGACGAAAAATACATTACGGGCGATGCCCCGGCGGAGGATAAATTTGCGGCATGGGCTGAAACGGTCGAAGCGAGCTATGGAAATCCGCTATATCACTGGACTCATTTAGAACTTCACCACTATTTTAACTGTGACGAACCGCTGGGCAGGCATAACTGGCGTGAAATAATGGAGCGCTGTAATCTGCTATTGCAGCAGCCTGATTTTACGCCGAGGGAACTCATTAAACGCTCCAGGGTAGAAGTTATTTGCACGACAGATGCTCCGCTTGATGATTTACGCTACCATCAATTATTGCGTGATGACGCGACGTTCAACGTTAAGGTATTACCGACCTTTCGTCCGGACGATGTTTTTGCGCAAAACGCGGAACAGTTTGCCGACTTTATCGATCGATTAGGTGAGACGACAGGATCTAAAATCCAGACATTCAGCGATTTTGTTAAGGGAATGAGCCAGCGTATTGCCTGGTTCCACGAAATGGGGTGCCGAATTTCCGATCACGGACCCGTGGAGATCCATTTTCAGTCAGCAGATGAAAGACAGGTTGAATCCGTGTTTGCCCGAAAGCGCCGGGGTGAAAATCTGGACGCCCGTAATAATGCGATTCTTGACAGTGCCATTTTTATTATGCTGGCGCATAATTACAGGCAGCATAACTGGGCAATGCAGATACACTTCGGTGCGATTCGCAATAATAATTCCCGCATGTACCGTTCTTTGGGTAGTAATACTGGTTTTGACTCGCTGACCGATCAGTCGAATCTTGCGGCCAATCTCAACCAACTCCTGGATGCAATGGCGCAGGCTGAAGCTTTGCCCAAAACCCTTCTATATAACCTCAACGCCAGCTATAACGATATTGTCGCGACGACTATCGCTAATTTTCAGACTGCGGAATTGGGCGTTAAATCGCCGATACAGTTTGGCTCCGGATGGTGGTTTAACGACACTCAACGCGGAATGGAAAACCAGCTACATAGCCTTGCGGATCAGGGGCTATTAATGAATTTTGTCGGTATGTTAACCGATTCCCGTAGTCTGGTTTCGTATACTCGCCACGATTATTTCCGACGTATTTTGTGCAATATCATTGGTGGCTGGGTGGAGCGTGGTGAAGTTCCGGATAATAACGCCATCCTAACGAAGATGGTTAAAAATATTTGCCATGACAACGCTGAAAACTATTTCAGATTCTAAATTCTACTCACTGAGTGGGGATGGAACATGTCTCATACTGCGAAAAAAATTACTATTCCGGTTAGTATCGGCTACGGACTAACGGATATTATGGGCGGCGGTGCCTTTACCGTTATCGGCGCCTGGTTATTATTCTTCTATACGACATTTGTTGGGTTGTCACCGGTTG
This sequence comes from Enterobacter sp. MGH 33, assembly GCF_000534535.1. NCBI lineage: Bacteria > Pseudomonadati > Pseudomonadota > Gammaproteobacteria > Enterobacterales > Enterobacteriaceae > Enterobacter > Enterobacter sp. MGH 33. Next base: position 2,412,228 of record NZ_KI973212.1, read on the forward strand.
AAGCGGCGTCTATTGTTGCTATAGCGCGCATTGTCGATGCTATCGTTAGTTTGTTTATGGGAAGTTTCACTGACCATTTTTACAAAAACTATTTTGGTAAAAAATTTGGTCGCCGACGTTTCTTTTTGCTGATCGGTGCACCGTTGATGCTGGTCTATGCATTGCTGTGGCTTGATGGCATGACATACGGTTTTTATCTCGCCGTCTATCTAGCATTTGAAATTATTGCTGCAATGGTACTGATCCCGTGGGAAACGTTACCGTCAGAAATGACAAAAGACTTTAACCAGCGGACCAAACTCTCTACCTGTCGCATGTTTCTTTCAGCGTCCGGGACGTTTCTGGCGACATTTATTCCCGGATTACTGATAGGCTATTTCGGGGAAAACAGCGCCCATGCCTACCTCATAAACGGCGTTATTTTTGCTGTACTGTTTATGGTATGTGTATTCATCTCGTGGAAAGTGACCTGGGAACGCGAGTTGACGCCGGAAATGCTCTCCGGGCTGGAAAAAAACACACGCCCACAAACAGCAGGGGAGAAGCTGGCTGCCTTTGGACGACTTTTTAAGGAGTATGGTTCCACCCTGAAAATCCGGGCCTTCAGGAAACATCTCGCCATCTATCTGCTGTCGTTTACCGGCAAAGATGTCTACAACACGGTATTTGTATTTTTCTGCGTGTACTGTCTGAATGTCTCTTCCTCACTGGCAGGCACGCTGCTGTCGATGAGTATTGTGGGGCTGCCCGTCACGTTAATTGCGGGTATAGGGATCATCAGATATGGGCCATCAAAGCTATATGTATTTGCCTATTCACTGATGTTGCTCTGTTTGGGGGGCTTCTTTGCCGTGTACCAGATCCCTGCGCTGAATACCGTCGCGACGCTGGTCATTCTGGCCGGGGTGTATCAGGTGGGGCGCTGCGTCCTTGAGTTTACACCGTGGAACGTGTTCCCGTTCATTCCAGATATCGATGAAATGGTCAGCCGTCAGCGTCGTGAGGGACTGTTTGCCGCGGTAATGACATTCTCCCGAAAAACCACGGTCGCTATTGCCACCTTTATTGTGGGTCTCCTGTTACAAAGCGGCGGATTTGTAAAAGGGAGCCAGACGCAGCCAACCGAAGCCATCCACACCATCGCAATGCTGATGTTCATCGGCACTGCTGCCTTGCTTATCCTGGCCCTGTGGCAGGCTCTGACATTCAACCTGAACAAGCGTACGCACAAAATCTTTGTGGATGAGCTGGATCGCCTGAAAGCCAACTGCTCTCCCCAACGCGTATCCGCCGAAGCTCGCCGGGTCGTGGAAGATTTAACAGGCTATTCCTACGACAGGTTGTGGCGTGAGCCGACGGTCCGGTCCGGCGAGCAGACGGTGCGCACCCCTGTATGATCTGGTTTATATCTTTTGCCAGATGTCACACAACTTGATTTTTATATCACACCACTTGGCCGAAAGTTAATGTAAATCAATGTTCATGGCAGCATAACCAGTATTGTGATCGGCAGGATAAAGTAATGACACTGCCATTCTAGTTGGTTTAGTCAACCGGCGCAGCCGCACTGTCACCAGAGCGGCTGCGGATCTCAGCGTTCATAATTAACGAGTCTCAATCATGGAAAACCGTTTATTACAGGCGAAGGCAACGCGTCCTCAGTACGATCGCGACAGCCTCAAGGCACGCATTGTTCATTTAGGGTTTGGCGCGTTTCACCGTGCGCACCAGGCGGTGTACACCGATATACTCGCCGCAGAACAGGGCAGCGACTGGGGTTACTGCGAAGTTAACCTGATTGGCGGCGAACAGCAGATCGCCGATCTGAAGGCACAGGATAATCTTTATACCGTAGCAGAGATGTCTGCCGATGCGTGGACGGCGCGCGTGGTCGGCGTCGTCAAAAATGCGCTGCATGCGCAGGTCGACGGCCTTGAAACCGTGCTGGCGGCGCTGTGCGATCCGCAGGTCGCCATTGTTTCCCTGACCATCACCGAGAAAGGGTATTGCCACTCCCCGGCAACCGGACAACTGATGTTCGATCATCCGTTAATCGTTGCCGACCTGCAAAACCCCCATCAGCCGAAATCTGCGCCAGGCGTAGTGGTTGAAGCGCTGGCGCGGCGTAAGGCGGCGGGGCTGCCAGCATTCAGCGTGATGTCATGCGATAACATGCCGGAAAACGGCCACGTGATGCGCAATGTCACCTGCGCCTACGCGCGCGCTGTTGATGGCGAACTGGCCGACTGGATTGAAGCGAACGTCACCTTCCCGTCAACCATGGTGGACCGTATTGTGCCCGCCGTCACGGCTGAAACGCTGGATAAAATTGAACAGCTGACCGGCGTACGCGATCCGGCAGGTGTCGCCTGCGAGCCGTTCCGCCAGTGGGTGGTGGAAGATAATTTCGTCGCCGGACGTCCACAGTGGGAAAAGGCCGGTGCGGAACTGGTTTCTGATGTCATTCCGTTTGAAGAGATGAAGCTGCGTATGCTTAACGGCAGCCACTCGTTCCTGGCCTATCTCGGCTACCTGGCCGGTTATCAGCACATTAACGACTGCATGGAAGATGAACATTATCGCGCAGCCGCGCATGCGCTGATGCTGAAAGAGCAGGCGCCGACGCTGAAAGTGAAGGGGGTGGATTTAGCTCACTATGCCGACCAGCTGATCGCACGTTACAGCAATCCGGCCCTGCGTCACCGCACCTGGCAAATCGCCATGGACGGTAGCCAGAAATTGCCGCAGCGGATGCTCGATTCCGTTCGCTGGCACCTTGTCCACCAGAAACCCTTCCCGCTGCTGGCCCTCGGTGTTGCGGGCTGGATGCGTTATGTCGGCGGTGTGGATGAGCAGGGTAACGCGATTGAGGTGAGCGATCCGCAGCTGGCGGTGATTCAGGCGGCGGTAAACGGTAGCGCTGAAGGCGAAAGCCGCGTTAGCGCGCTGTTGGGCATTGAGGCTATTTTCGGTAACGAGCTGCCGAAGGACGCGGTGTTTGTGGCTGCGGTCATGCAGGCCTATCAAACGTTGCTGCAAAAAGGCGCGAAGGCCACGGTTGCTGAGTACGCCTCCCGGCTTTAACGCGATGACATGCCGCCGTCCGCGGCGGCATGTCGGGGCGCAGCTTAGTGCATCCCCAGGCGAATCAGCTCAATCGGTTCGAACTTACCTTCGCATCCCTCGACTTCAACCGTTTTACCACGACGCACCTGCTCGGCATTAAGGCCGTCGCTGTGGATCGCTTTAATCACGCCGAACTGGCCTGTGCCGCTAATCATGACGCGGCTGCCAGTGGTGATTGCATTTCGGTTACGGTCGTATGTCATCATGGTATTTTCTCCTCTCGTACTTATCCGTTACGGCGCTAATTCAACGGCTGCCGTTCACGGGGCACTATTAATACGCCTCTCTTTAACGAAATTATTTGCTTTTGATCAAGCTCACACTTTTTTCTTATTTCATGCAGGCGTTGACGGTTCAGGACACCACTTTACAAAGCGGACAGTTATTTTCCTTAATTGATAGTTTCCGGGTGCAAGTGTTTAGGCCTTGTTTATATCCACAATGTCATTCTGGAGGCAGAAAATAACCCTTCATCGGAAAAGGAGTCAGGCTTATGTATAAGAAAATTTTGATGCCTGTTGACGTGTTTGAAATGGATTTGAGCGATAAAGCGGTACGCCACGCGGTCAACCTCGCGAAGGCGGAAGGCGCGACGATCACCCTGGTCAACATTCTCCCTAACAGCAGCCGTTCGTTACTGCGGGGGTTCAATGCCGATATTAAGAAGTTCGAAGAGTATATGACCGCCGAGTCTGATAAGAAGATGAAGGCGCTGAAACGGCTCTTTGATATGTCCCCGGACAATATTGACTGTGAAGTTCGCTTCGGCAACGTACGCGATGAAATCATCAAGCTCAGCAAAGAGGGGAAATATGATGTCATTGTTATCGGATCAAAAAATCCGAGCATTACAACCCATCTGCTGGGTTCGAATGCTGAAACTATCCTGCGCTACGCCACTATTCCGGTATTAGTGGTCCGCTAATTACTTCGCCGCAACCGAAAGGGGGCGGCGAAGTTTTATTCTTCGCTGAACCACTCGCGGTTTTCCTGGCGAATTAACTGAACTGACTCACTAATTTCCTGAAGGTGAAGCGTCATCGCTTTATCTACGGCTTCCACGTCGCGTTTTTCCAGCGCGCTGAAAATATCATGATGCTGGCGCAGCAACATCTCTGGCGGAGAAACATGGTCTAGGCTCATGTAGCGCACGCGGTCGATGGTAGCTTTGATGTTTTCGACGGTATCCCACGCGAGCTGGCACTCGGCGATCTGCGCCAGTTTCTGGTGGAACTCGTCGTCAAGCTGGAAAAAGTCGTTTAACTGTTTGCGGTCGATGGCGATTCGTTGCTGATGCAGGTTTTGCTCCAGCAGGTAGCACTGGTTATCGTTGATGAGCGACGCGGCGCGACGCACCACGGCGCACTCGATGGCCTGGCGAACAAAACAGCCATTCCGTACCTGCGAAAGCGAAATTTTATTTACATAGCTGCCGCGCTGAGGGCGGATCTGAATAAGGCCGTTTTCTGCAAGCTTAATAAACGCCTCACGTACGGGCTGACGGGAAACGTCAAAACGTACCGAAACCTCTTTTTCTGAGAGTGGCGTTCCCGGTGGGATCAGGCAGCGAACAATATCACGGCGTAAGATGCGATATATTTGCTGATTAACGGGCTGGGTTGGATTAAGTTGCGATTCAGCGGCCATGGGTTGTGATTTCTCAGAGAGTTAACCTGAACATACTACCATTCTTTTCCCTGCCATCACATACCCGGCCCGCAGGCCGGGTGGGGTAAATTAACCGCGATGCACGCTGAGTCCGGCATAGGTCTGGCTGACGGGCATCATCTCAACCGTATTGATGTTGACATGCTTCGGCAGATTCGCGACCCACCAGACGGTTTCGGTGATATCTTCCGGCGTCAGCGCATTCGCGTTTTCATAGGTTTTATCCGCTTTCGCGTCGTCGCCTTTGAAACGCACGTTGGAGAATTCAGTTCCGCCTACCAGACCCGGTTCAACATCGGTCACGCGGATCGCGGTTCCGTGCAGGTCGGTGCGCAGGTTCAGACTGAACTGGCGGACAAAGGCTTTGGTCGCGCCATAGACGTTGCCGCCCGCGTAAGGCCAGCTTCCGGCGGTGGAACCGATGTTAATGATATGGCCACGGTTACGTTCAACCATGCCCGGCAGCACGGCGCGGGTCATGTACACCAGCCCTTTGTTGTTGGTGTCGATCATGTTTTCCCAGTCTTCCACGCTGGCTTTGTGGGCAGGCTCCATGCCCAGCGCCAGGCCGGCGTTATTGACCAGCACGTCAATTTCACGCCATTCGGCAGGCAGGTTGGCAATCATCTCTTCAATGGCGGCGCGGTTGCGCACGTCCAGCTGTGCGGTCAGAATGCTGTCACCCAGCTCGTCTTTTAGCTCCTGCAAACGCTCCTGACGACGCCCTGTTGCAATCACTTTGTGTCCGTTGGCGACGAAGCGACGCGTGATGCTTTCACCAAAACCCGCTGTCGCCCCGGTAACTAAAATAATCATCTCACTGTTCCTCAACGCTTTTTGTGTTGTACAAACATAGCACGCTCTCCGGCACGTCGTTAAGGCAACATTTGTATGACGCCATTGCAGGCCGGCGCAGGCTGGCCTACTCTGGGGAGAAATACCGTGCTCAGGAGTAAACGATGTCGGTCAACAATCCTTTTTTTGAAATTAGCCTGTTGCCTTATCAGGCGCCACGTTTTGATGCGATTAACGACAGCCATTATCGTCCGGCATTTGATGAAGCAATGCGCCTGAAGCGTGCAGACATTGACGCGATTATCGCGCAGCGCGCCGCGCCGGACTTCGACAATACCGTGCTGGCGCTGGAAAAGAGCGGGGCCATGCTGTCACGCGTGAGCAGCGTGTTCTTCGCCATGACGTCCGCACACACCAACGATGATCTTCAGGCACTGGACGAGCAGTTCTCCACCGAACTGGCCGGGCTGGCGAACGATATCTGGCTAAACGATACGCTTTTCGCCCGCGTGGAAGCCGTCTGGCAGGATCGCGAGGCGCTGGATGCCGAATCCCGACGACTGACGGAGGAGATGTATCAGCACTTTGTTCTTGCTGGCGCGCGTCTGAATGCCGATGAAAAAGCCGAGCTGAAAGCCCTGAATACCGAAGCCGCCACCCTGACCAGCCAGTTCAACCAGCGCCTGCTGGCGGCGAACAAGGCGGGAGGGCTGGTGGTGGACGATGTTCACCAGCTTGACGGGCTCAGTGCGGAGGAGGTGGCTGCCGCGGCTCACGCTGCCGCAGAAAAAGGGCTGACGGATCGCTGGCTGATCCCGCTTTTGAATACCACGCAACAGCCCGCGCTGGCGGCGCTGTCGTTGCGCGAGACCCGTAAAAAGTTGTTCAGCGCGGGCTGGGAACGCACTCAGAAAGGCGACGAAAACGATACGCGCGAGCTGATCCGTCGGCTTACCGGGTTACGGGCAAGACAGGCGCAGCTGCTCGGCTTTGACAACTATGCGAGCTGGAGCATTGCCGATCAGATGGCGAAAACGCCGGAAGCCGCGCTCGAATTCATGCGCGGGATAGTTCCTGCGGCACGCGGCAGGGCCGCGCTGGAGCAGGCGGATATTCAGAAGGTCATCGACGACGAGCAGGGTGGTTTTACGGTACAGGCCTGGGACTGGGCGTTTTATGCCGAACGCGTGCGCTCAGCGAAATACGCGCTGGATGAGTCGCAGATCAAACCCTATTTCGCACTCAATACCGTGCTGGAAGATGGCGTATTCTGGACCGCCACGCAGCTGTTCGGTATCCGCTTTGTCGAGCGTTTTGATATTCCGGTTTACCACCCGGATGTTCGCGTGTGGGAGATTTTCGACCACACGGGTGAAGGCATGGCGCTGTTCTACGGCGACTTTTTCGCGCGTGATTCCAAAGCGGGCGGCGCGTGGATGGGGAATTTTGTTGAGCAGTCTTATGAGTTTGCCGCGCGTCCGGTGATTTATAACGTCTGCAACTATCAAAAACCGGCGAACGGGCAGACCGCGCTGATCTCCTGGGATGATGTGATTACCCTGTTCCACGAGTTTGGCCATACCCTGCATGGCCTGTTTGCCAGCCAGCGCTATGCCACGCTTTCAGGCACCAACACGCCACGTGATTTCGTTGAATTTCCTTCGCAAATCAATGAACACTGGGCCAGCCATCCGCAGGTGTTTGCGCACTTTGCTCGTCACTATCAAACAGGCGAACCGATGCCGGATGCGCTGCGGGAAAAAATGCTCAATGCGACCCAGTTTAATAAGGGTTATGACATGACGGAGCTATTGAGCGCCGCGCTGCTGGATATGAACTGGCACGGCATTCAGGAGCCCGTTGAAGACGTGGAAGCCTTTGAAGCCGCCGCGTTGAAAAAAGAGGGGTTGGATCTTCCAGCCGTACCGCCGCGCTATCGCAGCAGCTATTTCGCCCACATCTTCGGCGGCGGCTACGCGGCGGGCTATTACGCCTATCTCTGGACGCAGATGCTGGCGGACGATGGCTACCAGTGGTTTGTCGAGCAGGGCGGTTTGACGCGCGTGAACGGACAGAAATTCCGCGAGGCGATTTTGTCCCGCGGCAACAGCACTGATTTAGCTGAACTTTACCGGAACTGGCGCGGGCACGATCCGAAGATCGAACCGATGCTGGAGAATCGCGGATTGAGTGCGTAAGGCTTTTTAGTGTGGGAACAGAACCGGGCGCGAGGCCCGGTTTTTTCTTTCCCAAAATGAATCCTTAATTCTGCGAAATTTGCAGGAGGATAGGGGCCAGCTTCACGTAGCTACACCTTTACTTTTACCCAGTAAGGATCCCCGCGACTTTAGAACATCTGGCGCTTTAACCCGACTTTATCCGTTGGCCGGACTAAATATACTGCTTCAGCGTCCACGTTTATAAGTCAGCCATCCCTCACAGGATGGCTGTATATTGTTTAATTTAATGAAATACGAACCACACTATCCGGGCCTTTCGTCGTGTTGTCGTCATTGAAGTCCTGCTTCACGGTTACGTATAACGTTTTACCGTCCGGTGTTACCAGAAGACTGTTGGGATGGCTGGTGAACGTCCAGCTGTTTTTCACAGCATAGCTCCCGGCGTCAAGCTGCAACACCTTCCTGGATTCGCGCTGAGTGATGAAAATTTCGTTGCGCTCAGCGTTAAACTTAATTCCCAGCGCATCGCCTTTAAGACGCTTGATAACTTTCCCGCTGCGCTCATCAAATACCAGTGTGGTTTTGGCTTTTGAATCATCAGTCACGAACAGGCGCCCGGTGGCCGGATCTTCTGCCATATTCAGGAACAAATACGCTTTTTTATCTCCCGGCGTCCAGCGCTGTTCGATTTTATACGTCTCCGGGTTAATCACCAGAATTTCACCGCCGCCATTGGCGGCATAAAGGCGGTCTGTCAGCGGCGAATAAATAATACCCGTCACCCATTTCCCGGCATTTTCGATTCGGGCTTTTAGCGTCATGGTGTTGGCATCAACCACGGAGATAAACCCAGGGTCGGCAACGCCGCCGATAAACAGTTGTCCCTTGTGGAAGAGGATTTCACGCGCACCAACCGGGTCGCCATCCTTGTCTTTGCCTTCAAACATCAGGCGCTGTAGCACCTTGCCGCTTTGCACGTCCACTTTCGATACCCCGCCATCAAGGGTGTTGGTGGTGTAGTAGACCTTGCCATTATCGTCCGCTGCCATGCCGAAGTTTTTCAGGTCGGTGTGGGTTTCACCTTGCGTGGCAAGCGTTGTGGGATCCAGTTTATAGAGCACCCCGCCGTTGACGTTTTTGAAACTCTGTGCGCTCGCAACGTACAACGCGTTTGCCGTTGGGGAGTAAACCATCTCATACAGACCGTCAGCGAGTTCGCGCTGCTTGAGCTCAGCCGAACCCGGGAGGGCTGCTGACGCCGTTGCGCTCAGGGTTAACGCCGCGGTAAGAATGCTTAAGCCCCATGTCTTTCCTTTTAGCCAATGGAATGTGTTCATTTTTTGTTCCTGTCATGCGCGAGCCGCGCTGATTTTGATAAATATACATTTATTTACATTTAACTTACAAAATTACCTGTGCATAATAAAGCAAATAATTATCATTTCCATTCTTATTTGGATGAATGATTTGCACATAACGACAACAACAGACAGGTAACATGATGATTTTTAAAGGCAGGGCTAATCGCGCGAAAGCGTCCGCAGGATTAATTCCTGCTTCCTTCTCACTTTCACTGCTTGCGCTGGCAATGTCCGCCGTCATGCACCCGGCACAGGCGGATGAAAATACGCAAGAACAAGAGATGGTTGTCTACGGTGACGGGAACGGGAGCGCCGACTCGCAGCAGGATTATGCGGTAAAAACCACGCGTTCAGGCACCAAAATGCTGCTGACCCCGCGCGATATCCCCCAGTCAGTCAGCGTCGTGACGCGCCAGCGTATGCAGGATCAAGACCTGCAAACCATTGACCAGGTACTTACCAATGCCACCGGCGTTTCGTCGCAGCAGGTTGATAGCGAGCGTTCCAGCTACTTTTCCCGCGGCTTTGAAATCACCAATTTCGCCTACGATGAGATCCCCACATCAATGGGCGACGCGTGGAACTTTGGCGATGCGCAGGAAGATACTGCCATTTATGATCGTATAGAGATTGTGCGTGGCGCAAACGGCCTGATGACCGGCGCTGGCGATCCGGGAGCAACGGTGAACATGGTGCGTAAACGTGCCGACAGTAAAACCTTCAGGGGCAACGTCAGCGCAAGTTACGGAAGCTGGAACAAACAGCGTTATGTGGGCGACATCTCCGTGCCCCTCAATTCCGACGGCAGCCTGCGTGGGCGCGTCGTGGCAGGTTATCAGGATCAGGACAGCTGGCTTGACAGATATGGCAAGCGCAAGAAATTTCTCTATGGCGTCATTGAAGGCGATGTAACGGAACACACGACGGCCTCGCTGGGCTGGGACTATCAGCAAACAAACACAGCCAACCCGACCTGGGGCGGATTACCCAGCCTGTACAGTAACGGCAGCCGTACCCATTACGATCGCAACGTCAATACCTCGGCAGACTGGACGGGATACTCCGTTGAGTCGCGTAAAGTTTTTGCTAACCTCACCCACAACTGGGATAACGGCTGGTCGGTGCGTTTCAATGGAACCCACGGCGAGCAAACGTTCAATGATACCCTGCTTTATGTGATGGGCAATCCGGACGCCACCACCGGAGAAGGCGCATCAGGCTGGGGTAGTAAGGATCGCGGCAAGCGCACTCTGGACGCCTTTGATGCCTACGCCAGCGGGCCTTTTGAACTTCTCGGGCGTCAACATCAGCTGATGGCCGGAGCCAACTATAGCCGACAGCACAATGCTACCTTCAGCAAAGACGGGCCAATGGACAGTGCTCAGATTGGCATCTTCAACAACAGCTGGGACGGCAGCGTGGCCGAGCCGGAGTGGGGCGACTGGTATCAAAATGCGGATGATATCGTGCGGCAAAAATCGGTGTATACGGCGGCACGCCTGTCGCTGGCGGATCCGTTGTCGCTAATCGTTGGCGCACGTTATACCCAGTACAGCTCAGATGGCAGCAGCGGCGATATGCGTAAATACAACACCACCCCTTACGGCGGGCTGGTGTATGACATCAACGACAGCCTTTCCGCTTACGCCAGCTATACCTCAATTTTTGCCCCGCAAACCAAACGCACGAAAGAGGGTGCATGGCTCTCTCCCGTCACCGGTAAAAATTATGAAACCGGCCTGAAGGCAGACTGGATGGACGGTCGACTGACCACCAACGTTGCCGTATTCCGCATAGAACAGGAGAACGCGGGGGAGGAAATCAGCGGGGTATTCGTTAATGGATCCAGCGAACAAGCTTATCGCGCAACCAAAGGCGCAGTGAGCAAAGGGGCGGAATTTGAGGTGAACGGTGCCGTTACCGACAATCTACAGCTTACCTTCAGCGCGACCCGCTATGTTGCCCGTGATTCAGATGGCCGCTTCAACAGCTTTGCGCCGCAGACGCAGCTTAAGCTGTTCAGCCGTTACCGCGTCCCGACGCTTCCGGATCTGACCGTAGGCGGCGGCGTGAACTGGCAGAATCAGGTGTACAAAGATGTCACCGGTCCGGACGGCGAGACGCAGCGCCTCTATCAGGGCAGCTATCCGCTCGTCGACTTGTTCGCGCAGTATCAGCTGACGAAACAGCTGGCGGTGCAGGCAAACGTTCGTAACCTGTTCGACCGCGAATACTACTCCTACCTCGATGACTCTGCCGTCTATGGCGAACCGCGTAGCGTCTCGGTAAGCATGAGTTACACATTCTGATCTAATCAGCTTATCGCTATCCTGGCCATCACCTGTTCCGAAATGCGCTTCGGCCCCACCAGCGGCAACGGCACGGCGATGGCCGCCATGCCATTGCCATCCTGGTAACGAATAATGTGCCGGTTTGAACGGGGGACGAGCCTGGTGCCGGAAACATTGGATCAGTAAAAGAAGACGTATGTTGGATATGCAGTAAAACAGCCAGACGCAAAAGCGTAAATATTCAATGAACAGGACGCCCTCAGACTCGAGGGTAATCCTGAGCAATACACAACTCCTCAAGTTATTTAATCACTATGTATCTATCTATAAAGCGAGTTGGGCTACAACTGTGCAAAAGACCTTGATGACAATGAGTTCAAGATTCTTCTACGCAAAGCCACGAGGAGTTTACGCAGCATGTTTCATGAATAATTGCCCACATTTGGATGACAACATCTGACTAAGTCGACCATGCACCACCCAGACCGATTTCCTTTAATTCAACCTTGCATCAACGGCGCGCTTGAGGAGGTTGTCATTGCGGTGATTTTTCTGGAAAATTCGATATATAAAAGAATATATAGCGAGAGGGTGTTTATGGCCAGGAAACGAATGCAGGTTGTGCTGGTGGCGGTTGCGCTGATGCAAATGCCATCCATGGCGCTGGCAAAGGATATCAGGGTGACTTATGCCGGTTCCATGGGCAAAGTAATGGACCAGGGGTTAGGTCCGGCCTTTTCCAGAGCAAATAACGACGGCTATCAGGGGCAGGGCCAGGGTGCATACGGGATGGCACGCCTGCTTGCAAACCACAAAATTGAGGCCGATGTGTTTGTCTCCATCACCCCGGGGCCGATGCAAATTCTCAAAGACGCCGGGCTGATAGATGAGGCGGTCCCTGTCGCCAGTACCAGCATGGTGGTCGCTTACAGTCCTGAGGGTAAATATGCAGCGCAGTTTGAACAGGCCAACAGAAAGAAAGACGGCTCGTGGCTGACTCTGCTGACGCAGAAAGATGTCTTATTTGGCCGCACCGATCCTTATGTCGACCCAAAAGGCCAGAATATTGTGTTTAGCCTGATGCTGGCGGAAAAGTATTACAACATGCCGGGCATCACCGATAAAATTTTAGGCTCGCTGCAAAACCCACAGCAGACTCATCAGGAAGGAGGGCTGCTGGCGCGTCTGGAAAGCGGTCAGGTGGATGCAGCAGCGGGATACGAGAGTGAAGTTCGCTCAGCGCATTTGCCGTATGTCGCGCTGCCGGATGAAATAAACCTCAGCAACCCGGCGATGACGAAACAGTGGTATGACACCGTCAGTTTTACCATTAAAGACAGCAAAGGCCAGGATCAAATTCTGCACACTCAACCAATGGTGTTCTATGCGGCGGTGCTGAAAAACGCGCCGAATGGTGTAGAACAGGGACAAAAGTTCGTATCGTTCATGCAAAGCGCCGAGGGGCAGAAATTGTTCAAAGCGTTTGGCTACGCCGAACCTAAAGGAGACAGCTTATACGCCCGCTAAGAAAACCGGGCTGGGTGGCGGGGTGGTTATCTCTGCCCGCTATCCTGCTGTTAAGTATCCCCTTTATCACGCTGATTAGCGTCACGCCCTGGCATCATCTGAAGCTGGCCTGGCGCGACGACAGCGCCATTGCCGTCTCAATGGGACTGGGTGTGCTGGCGCTCGGAATTATCATTCTTATCGGCATGCCGGTGGCATGGTGGCTGTCACAAGCCACGGGTCGAAAACGATTGATCGGTGAACTGCTGGTGATGATCCCTCTGCTGACGCCACCGCTGGCAATGGGGATTTTGCTGGTTTCGGCTTTCGGGCCTTATGGCGTGATTGGCCGCTGGCTTTCACTGTTGGGAGCTACGCTGGTAAATAATCCGGCGGCGTTTGTGCTGGCTCAGGTTTACGGCGCTTTGCCTTATTTTATCGTGGTGTCGCGTTCGGCGTTTGCCACTGTTCCCAAAAATATTCTTGAAGCGGGACAAACGTTGGGAGCTTCTCCCTGGAACCGCTTTCGTTTTCTTACATTACCCCTGGCATTGCCTGGGCTGGCTTCTGCCGTAACACTCGCCTGGGTTCGCGCGGTAGGCGAGTTCGGGATCGTGATGATCTTTGCTTATTTCCCGCAGGGTATACCGGTAAAGCTGTATACCAATCTGCAAAATGACGGGGTGGACACAGTATATACTTTGCTATGGATGCTGCTGGTAGTGACGCTTCCCCTGCCAATGGTCTGCTTTGCTCTTGGCAAACGAATGGCCAGGAAATGAACACCCCTTAGATCGTCCGTTCCTCGTTCATAGCGGATGAGCTTGCTCACGTTTCCATTTCAGCGGGCTATCTCGAATAACCCCAAACCGGATTCTTCATAAAAGGCCACACACAGAAACCCCCAGTCAGTCAGACTGAAAGTACAGGGCAGGAAGAAAATGTGGCGCGCGCTGGATATGTCTTACAATCGGATCGGTGGGATTATGCTGTGGGAACCATGGAGGCGTAAATCGGTACGTCGCGATAGCGGAAGAAATTACGTAAAGTTAACGTTGTATGCTCTTTGTCTCCCGAAGCCAGAACCGGGCTTTGCGCCCGGTTACTCTTGTATTAACCACATGTCCGACTCTTCGAACATCTCCTCAAGCATGCGGTTGAGCTTTTCACGGTCGCTTTTGCTGGCGTCGCTGTTCAGGCCGTTCGCTTGCATTGGCTTAACCGTCACGCTGGCATCAGGAAAAATCCGGTGCACGCGTTTTGTCAGTTCGGCCAGAATGATTTCCCTGGCTCCCTCCAGCCCCTGTACGTTTCGCTTGTCATAAACCAGTTCCACAAACATGATTGTTTACCTTATGGATATTACGCATGTGATTCAGCCTGAACGTAAAATACTACTGTATATGGGTACAGTCAAACGGCGTTCAGACTAAAGCATTGTCCAGAGCAATGCAGACAGCGTTGCCAGCCCGCCCAGAACAACCAAAAACACCGTCACGCCGCGAAGCTCTGCCAGCGAGGGGCGGGTGTATATGAGGTACGCCGGGATAAGGAACAGGATCACCGCGATCAGTGGTCCGCAGAACATTTCAATCAGGCTGAGCACATCCGGATTGGCATAAACAATGCCATAGGTCAGCAGGAACAGCGCCAGAGAGGCCAGCCGCTTGCTGGCGCTGGCCTTTTTGCCGGATACGCTGGCAGCCAACTGGCCAAACGTTTGTGCGACCGACAGACCTACGCCGAGGAAGGATTTCGTCATACCGATGATAGCAATGAGCGGGGCAATGTGGTAAATCAGGCTGAAATCACCGTTTCCCTTCATCACCGACAGCACATTCAGGTTTTCCGCCTTCGCTCGCACAAAGTTGTCATGGGGGATCCCCAGCACGCAACTCAGCACGAAAAATAGGATACTGGCGAAGATAGCTAAGTAGGCGATGCGGATCACGAACAGTGCCTTTTTCTCACCCTCCGCTTTCCTCTCCCGGTAGTAAGAGCTCAGCGGGGAGACCATAGGCGCACAGCAAAACGAGAAGGTAATAAGCGGCAGCGTCAGCCAGATATTTTTCAGCGTTACCGGCAGCGGCGTGGCGTTCATTTCAGCGGCCGTATCGGTCAGGTTAGACAGATACCATCCCGGGATAAGTGATACGGCGATCAGCAGTACAGATGCCGCGAACGGCAGCGCCAGTGCGCTCATAATGGCCACGACTCTGTCCCGGCCCTTGCTAAGCACCACATACAGCGCAGCAACCACGATAAACGACAATGGCCCACGGCTGAGGGCGGTAATATGCAGATGCTCCACCAGTAAATTACTCAGCGCATTAATCAGCGCCACCCCGTAAACCAGGGTTACCGGGAAGAAGGTCACACAATAGAACAGGGTGATCAGCTTTTCACCCCTTCCGCTGAAGAAGGAGCCGAAGATCGGCAACGTGCCGTTTTCAGTCTTCTCTTCACGCATATATACACGACAAAGGAGTAAATGGGGGATCAGGGATAACGGCAGCCCCAGCAGGAGCATAACCAGAAAAATAACCGGACCACGGGTGCCGATTTCCACGGGAAGGAACAGTGTTCCCGCTCCGACGGCTGTACCATAAAGGCCCAGCGTCCAGATATTATCCTGCCAGTGCCAGTTAGAGCGTGTTGTAATATTAGCTGAGAGAGTTGTGGCTTTATTCATCATATTTTACCGCGTTGTTAGAGGGGCGACGACTTATTTAGTTTTTATCTGTCTGTAGTCGTCGCTGCGCCATTACGTCACGGTTGGGAGGGGTTTGATGTTGCATACCGAAAACCTTATGTGTATGCCTGCAATAACTATCGTTATTCTTTGACGATGCTTTAACAGGCGGTTAATTAAGAAAGGGATTTGTTAAATTAACGAACAAATAACGACTGACTTTCCCTGCCTGCACGTCTGTTAATTAAAGAATAAACACCCTGTTTTATTAAGGAAGGTGCGAATAAGCGGGGAAATTCTTCTCGGCTGACTCAGTCATTTCATTTCTTCATGTTTGAGCCGATTTTTTCTCCCGTAAATGCCTTGAATCAGCCTATTTAGACCGTTTCTTCGCCATTTAAGGCGTTATCCCCAGTTTTTAGTGAGATCTCTCCCACTGACGTATCATTTGGTCCGCCCGAAACAGGTTGGCCAGCGTGAATAACATCGCCAGTTGGTTATCGTTTTTCAGCAACCCCTTGTATCTGGCTTTCACGAAGCCGAACTGTCGCTTGATGATGCGAAATGGGTGCTCCACCTTGGCCCGGATGCTGGCTTTCATGTATTCGATGTTGATGGCCGTTTTGTTCTTGCGTGGATGCTGTTTCAAGGTTCTTACCTTGCCGGGGCGCTCGGCGATCAGCCAGTCCACATCCACCTCGGCCAGCTCCTCGCGCTGTGGCGCCCCTTGGTAGCCGGCATCGGCTGAGACAAATTGCTCCTCTCCATGCAGCAGATTACCCAGCTGATTGAGGTCATGCTCGTTGGCCGCGGTGGTGACTAGGCTGTGGGTCAGGCCACTCTTGGCATCGACACCAATGTGGGCCTTCATGCCAAAGTGCCACTGATTTCCTTTCTTGGTCTGATGCATCTCCGGATCGCGTTGCTGCTCTTTGTTCTTGGTCGAGCTGGGTGCCTCAATGATGGTGGCATCGACCAAGGTGCCTTGAGTCATCATGACGCCTGCTTCGGCCAGCCAGCGATTGATGGTCTTGAACAATTGGCGGGCCAGTTGATGCTGCTCCAGCAGGTGGCGGAAATTCATGATGGTGGTGCGGTCCGGCAAGGCGCTATCCAGGGATAACCGGGCAAACAGACGCATGGAGGCGATTTCGTACAGGGCATCTTCCATGGCACCGTCGCTCAGGTTGTACCAATGCTGCATGCAGTGAATACGCAGCATGGTCTCCAGCGGATAGGGCCGTCGGCCATTGCCCGCCTTGGGATAAAACGGCTTGATGACAGCGGTCATATTCTGCCATGGCAGAATCTGCTCCATGCGGGAGAGGAAAATCTCTTTTCGGGTCTGACGGCGCTTAGTGCTGAATTCACTATCGGCGAAGGTGAGTTGATGGCTCATGATGTCCCTCTGGGATGCGCTCCGGATGAATATGATGATCTCATATCAGGAACTTGTTCGCACCTTCCTTAAGTACCATAAGGCGCCATCATATTGAAGGGGGGCTTATTTAATTATTTTATTGGGCGTGAAATTATCCCGTTATGCCTGAAATTAAAAAACAGAATGTAGACAATCGCGTAACCCGCTCGTAGCTTTCGAACCGTCTTGTAACATAACGCTCTCTTTATGGTGGCGAAGGGGCACAAGGTGTCTTATGCCTGCTATTAAACGTCCCATAAAAAAATCCTCTTCTATACTCAGTTACGTTTAGTGAAATATGCCGCCGCACCACACGTCGCGTTGCCTTAATAGCGACGGGCAGCAGGGGCATATATCCACGAAAACGCCTTAATGATGGTCAATTTTGCATTTTTCAGAGGGGGACTCCTGGTATGTTGCATTCTCAATCCTCGCGCATCGGCAGCATTTTGCTGCTGCTGAGCGCGATAATAGCCTTCGCGGTGGCGCTATACGCCTGGTGGACGCCGCTTACCGGCGTCACTGGCACCATTGGCGCACTGGGCGTGGTCATTGCCAGCGTGGTGCTGGCGATCCTGACCTTTATGCTACGCGCGGCATCGCGTCGCGGGGCGCGCGTTTTCCTGATTATTGTCACCCTGGTGGTGTTGGCGGGTATTGCTTTCGCCGCCGCGCTGCTGCACCAGTACATCATAACGGCAGCCATGGTGGTCGGCCTGGTGGGTCTGATTATGCTGAGCAGCCATTCCGCCCGTTACAACCATCCCGTCAGAAGCTGAGGAGCCGCCCGTGCACAACGATAAGCATTATCCCTTCATAAAAGTCAGCATGACGGCGCTGGCGCTGCTGGTCGCTCCGCTCGCGCTACAGGCGCAGGATAAGGCCGCTGAAGCCTCTCAGGGGACCCAGAAATCACTGAATGTTGATGCGGCCGATCAGCAGGCGCCCGGAACCACAAAAACCACCGATGATGCCTCAACCGGCAGCGGTGACGAAAAGAAAGTCGCCTCGGCCAGCCAGCCCGCGACGCCGCTGGTGCCCGGCACCGCCACCTGGGACAGCTTCCACGGCCAGCTTAACGCGCAGAAATACAGTCCGCTGACCCAAATTACGGCGGATAACGTCGGGAAATTAACCAAAGTCTGGGAGTTCCATACCGGCGACGTCTCGGACGGTAAAGGCGATACGCCAGCTACCGTCTGGTCCGCAACGCCCATTTTCGCCAACGATACGCTGTACATTGGCACGCCATTCGATCGCCTGATTGCGCTGGATCCGGGGACGGGTAAAGAGAAGTGGCACTATGACACCAAATCGTCGCGCAAGGCGCTGACCCAGCCGGTGCTGAAAAACCGCGGCGTTTCCTACTGGCAGGCCAAAAATCCGGTGAGCGGAGAGGCATGCCAGAAGATGGTTTATATGGGCACCGTTGACGGTAAGCTCTTTGCGCTGGATGCCGATTCAGGCAAACCGTGCAGCAGCTTTGCGGATAACGGCGTGCTGGATCTGAACCAGTGGAATACCGTTAACGCGAAGTATCCGCTCTCTGTCCTGCAACCGCCAACCGTTGTCGGCAACCATCTGCTGGTGGGCTGGGCCGGGAAAGACTGGGCCTATGCCGAAGCCCCTCCGGGCACCGTATTTTCAGTCAACGCTCAGACCGGTAAGCTTGAGTGGACCTTTGAGGCGATCCCGGCAGAGATCCGCAAGCGTACCGGTACCGCCAACGTCTGGACGCACATGTCCGCCGATGAGGCCAACGGTCTGGTCTATCTCCCGGTCTCATCGCCGTCTCCCAACTATTGGGGTGGCAACCGCGTAGACGCTATTCCGCTTGGCACCTCGACCACCGCCCTGGACATCAACACCGGTAAAGTGGTCTGGTCCCGTCAGTGGGTACACCACGACGTCTGGGATTACGATATCAACTCCGCCCCGACGCTGATGGACATCACCGTAGACGGCAAGCAGATCCCGGCGCTGGTGCAGGCCACCAAGCAGGGTTTCCTGTTTGTGGTTAACCGCCTGACGGGGGAGGACGTATGGCCAATCGAAGAACGTCCGGTTCCGCAGGGTGATGGGTCGGTTCAGGGCGAAGTTCTCTCGCCCACGCAGCCATTCCCGACCAAACCCGCGCCGCTGCTCGACCAGTCGAAAAAACCGGAAATCTGGAAGCTGGCGGATATCGTCGGTGGCGGCCAGTGCTCCCGCCTGTGGGATAACCTGACCTATGAGGGAATGTATACCCCGCCAACCACCAAAGGCGAAGGCACGCTCACCTATCCCGATAGCGCCGGCGGCGTCCAGTGGGGTGGGGTGGCGTTCGATCCGCAAAAACAGATCGCTATCGTCAACACCTCGCATATCGTCCAGTACGTGAAGCTGTACAGCCGTGAGGATTACGATAACGCAGACAAAGACTCCGGCAACGAAAGCGGCTTTGCCCCACAGGAAGGCGCCCCGTACGGTATGCGTCTGCTGGTGGCGAGCAACTGGCTTGGCATGCCGTGCTGGCAACCGCCGTTTGGTGAAATCGTGGCGCTGGACATGCACACGGGCGATGTGAAATGGCGTCGTCCGGTTGGCGCCTCCCAGCAGTATGGCTTCTTCATGCCGGAAAGCTGGGGTTCGCCTACCATTGGTGGTCCGGCAGTGACGGCGGGCGGCGTGATCTTCATCGGTGCCTCAATGGATGCCAAAGTGCGTGCCTACTCGGTAGAGAGCGGTGAAGAGCTGTGGTCCGATCAGGCCGAAGCTCCGGCGGTAGCGAACCCGTCCGTCTATGAATATAAAGGTCGCCAGTATGTGGCCTTCGTGGCTGGCGGGAATACGATCCTGAAGGATCAGGTGGGCGATCAGGTGGTGGTCTACGCCTTGCCGGAATAATTCAGCAGGAAGGGGAAATAAGCGTGGGGCCTGCGGGCCCCACTTTATTTTGCAGTAGTTGTTTTACCGACGCGTTATTTATCGGCTGATGCGCCAGCACGCGCTGACATCTGCTCGGCGGACTTCAGATGCTGCTCAACGACCGGAGTGTGCTCGTTGGCCAGAGCCTTCACATCTGGATCGTCGATTTTACTGGCGTCGCTTTTAAGCTTCGACAGCACCTTCTCGTGGTCCTTCACGCCAGCATATTCCATATACATTTTGTCAAAAGCGTCACCGCGCTGGTTTTCCAGCCTTGAGTTCAGGGCTTTATGCGCGGCGTCTGGTTCGGTCGGCAGCTCCACGCCCTTTTTCTGGGCAACGGTCTTGACTTTGGTCAGCGCGGCGCCGTGATCGTCGACCATTTTCTGGGCGAATGTTTTCACTTCACTGGTTTGGGCCTTGTCGAGGGCGAGCCTGGCGGCGGCAACTTCGTTGATATTGGCCTGCGCCATGTCCTTCAATGCTTTCTCGTCGCCGGAGCTGAGTCTGGCGTCCGGTTGAGCCTGGCCCGCAGTTTGAGTTTGCGCGGCGCTGGTTGTCTGGGCTTGTACGCCAACGGTGCTGAACATTGCTGCAACTGCTGATACGGCTAGCAGCCTTTTCAGGGTTTTACTCGTGTGCATATTGTTCTCCTGATGGTCATGGTACAGGTAAGTTTCAATTGCTTCAGGCGCAACCGGCAGATAAATGGCGACTGCACAGGTCAGTATAGTAGATGAACCTGCTGTACCCGCTGTTCAGGTCAGTGATGGCTGGTCGTGATGCTCAATCCTTCTACAATATTGATACGGATCATTTACATATTTGCTGCTAATGTTAAATATATAGATTCATCAACAGGAGGAATGATATGAAAAAAGCACTATTAGGGAGTGTATTGGCTTTAACAGTAGCAAGCTTCGGCGCATCTGCGGCAGATATGATTTCCAAGGATGAAGCGCACCACTTCAAGCTTGAATACCTTGGTAATGTATCTGTAGGGGCTTCAGGTGGACAAATTTCTTCACCTTCAGATCTTCATCAAAAACTCTCAAAACTGGCAGACGAGAAGGGCGGGAAATACTACGTCATCATCGCTGCCCGCGAGCATGGCCCTAACTTCCAGGCCGTCGCAGAAGTCTTTAAATAATTTTCTCAAATAACACAAAAACCCGCTTCTGGCGGGTTTTTTGCTTACAGACAGCCAAAAAAATGCCCCTGATGCGGGGCGAGTGTGAGTCAAAGCTTTTCTTATATTTATCTATTTTGTGCTCTAAGGCTTTGGGACAATAACACCTTGTTTAAATAATGCAATCTAAATGCATATTTAAATGCGACGGCAGCATACGTTACACAGATAGTCTACTCTTTACATACAGTTATGGTGAAAGGCAGTTAATCGTTAGCTGTCGCCTGCTGGAGAAGGGAAACAGTAAACGGTTGCAAGAGGTAAACATGAACGTTGACGCACTGACGCAAAAGGCAGAAGAAGAAATTTCAGCGCTTATAACCAAAAAATTTCAGAGTTACGTAAAAAAACAGGGCAGGAAGTGTCTGAAATTGAGTTTATCGCTCGTGAAGCCATGACAGGCCTCGAGGGATATGAGGTAAAAATCAAACTTATTTAATTAAAAATATTACCTGTTTTCGGGTCACTGGATAAAGCAGAGTGGCAAACGTCAGCCAGGACTATCCTGCGCGTGGCAGGATTGAAGCCCAAAAAACCCGGTGACGCTGCGCTTACCGGGCCTACAATTAACGCAATCCACAGGCCGGGCAGGGCGTAGCCGCCACCCGGCTTACCAGGCTTACACTATCGCGTTCGGGCACGCTTCGCCCTTTTCGAGTTGACGCAAATTCCCCAGCGTGGTTTCCGAAATGCTGATCAGCGCTTCGGCGGTCAGGAACGCCTGGTGTCCTGTGAACAACACGTTGTGACAGGCAGACAGGCGACGGAACACGTCGTCCTGGATCACGTCATTAGATTTATCCTCAAAGAACAGATCGCGTTCGTTCTCATACACATCCATACCCAACGCGCCGATTTTTTGCGTTTTCAACGCTTCGATAGCCGCCTGAGAGTCGATCAGCCCGCCGCGGCTGGTATTGATGATCATCACGCCGTCTTTCATCTGGTCGAACGCCGACTGGTTAAGCAGATGATAGTTCTCCGGGGTCAGCGGACAGTGCAGGGAGATAACGTCAGACTGCGAGAAGAGCGTTTTCAGATCGACATACTCCACGCCCAGCTCCAGCGCAGCGGCGCTTGGGTACGGATCAAACGCCAGCAGGCGCATGCCAAATCCTTTCAGGATGCGAAGGGCGGCCACGCCAATTTTGCCGGTACCGATGACGCCTGCGGTTTTACCGTACATGGTAAAGCCGGTCAGCCCTTCCAGAGAGAAGTTAGCATCACGGGTTCGCTGATAGGCACGGTGAATACGACGGTTGAGCGACATCATCATCCCGACCGCATGTTCTGCCACGGCTTCCGGAGAATAGGCCGGGACGCGAACGACCTTCAGACCCAGCTCTTTGGCGGCATCGAGATCGACGTTGTTAAAGCCCGCACAGCGCAGGGCAATGTATTTCACGCCCTGTTTTTTCAACTCTTCCAGCACCGGTCGGCTACCGTCGTCGTTAACGAAGATACACACGCCTTCGCAGCCGTGGGCGGTTTTAGCCGTCTTTTCAGTTAGCAGAAAGTCGAAAAATTCAAGATCGAAACCGTACGTCTCGTTAACATGTTGCAGATACTTTTTGTCGTACTGCTTTGTGCTATATACCGCGAGTTTCATAAGACTTTCTCCAGTGATTTTGGAACCACGTTAGCATGTTTAAAATTATCTTACAATTTTTCAAAATTCATTGAAATCAATAAGTTCTATGAATTATTGTAGAGCATCTACTCTTAAAAATGGCATTACCTTCAACTGACTGGCTAAACATGCGACAATGAGCGGCAAGAACGGCTTATTTTTTTCGCAAAATCAGGATATTAACTGCCCATGAAGGGTAAATACAAAGCCGCAATCGCGCTATTACTGCTGCTATTTCTTGTGCCGCTGACGCTGCTGATGACGCTCGCCCAGTGGGTACCCACGCTCGCCGGGATCTGGCTCCCCGTTGGAACGCGCATCGCGTTTGAAAAAAGCCCACGGCTCACGCGTCACGCCCTGATCATCCCCGATCTCCGCTATCTGGTAGAAGAGTGTGAAATTGCCCGCGTGGAAAACGTGACTCTGTCACACCCCAGCCGCTGGGATCTGGATATTGGCGCACTTGAACTTAACTCTGTCTGCCTGAGCAAATTACCGCAATCGGCGCCATCTACGGTGGCGCCGAAAACGCTGGCGCAGTGGCAGGCCATCCTGCCCAACACCTGGCTGACCATCCATCGCTTTACCCTTTCTCCCTGGCAGCAGTGGGAAGGTGAGCTGCATGCCTCACTGACGCCAGCCCGCCAGGACATCACCTATAAAGGCGAGCAGGTGAGCATTAAGGGGCAGTTACGCGGCCAGACCCTTTCCATCAGCCAGTTCGATGTGCAACTGCCGGATCAGCCGCAGCCCGTGAAGCTGGTCGGTGAATTTACCCTGCCGCTGGTGCCGGACGGCGTGCCGGTGAAAGGGCATACGGTCGCGACCTTTAACGTGCCACAGTTATCCTCGCTGGTCGATGCCGAACTGGACTGGGAGGACAATCAGGGCCAGCTGGTGGTCATGGCGCGGGACAACCCCGATCCGCTGCTCGATTTACCGTGGCAGATCACCGCTCAGCAGTTGACCATCAGCGACGGACGCTGGAACTGGTTAGCCTCCGGCGTGCCAATGAGCGGACGCGTCGGGCTGAAAGTGGATAACTGGCAGCAGGGGCTGGAGAAAGCCACCTTCACGGGGCGGCTCAACGTGCTGACCCAGGGGGATGCGGGTAAGGGCAACGCGGTGCTGAATATCGGTCCCGGCTCGCTCAGTATGGATAACAGCGCTATGCCGCTGCACCTGAGCGGGGAAGCCAAGCAAAACGATCTGATCCTGTATGCCAGGCTCCCGGCGATGCTGACCGGCAGCCTTTACGATCCGCAGCTTACGTTTGAACCCGGCGCTTTATTGCGCTCGCGCGGGCGCATCATCGACTCGCTGGATATCGATGAGATCCGCTGGCCGCTGGCGGGCGTGAAGCTCACGCAGAAGGGCGTGGACGGCCGCCTGCAAGCCATTCTGCGGGCGCATGAAAACGAGATGGGCGATTTTGAGCTGCATCTGGACGGCCAGGCTAACGACTTTTTACCGGACAACGGTTTGTGGCAGTGGCGCTACTGGGGTAAAGGGAATTTCACGCCAATGAACGCGCGCTGGGATGTCCGGGGAACCGGGGAGTGGCGCGACAACGTTATCGAACTGACCGATCTTTCCACGGGGTTCGACAAATTGCAGTACGGTACGATGCTGGTCAGCAAGCCACGCCTGGTGCTGGATCACCCGGTGCGCTGGTCGCGGGACCCGGATAACCCCACCTTTAGCGGCGCGCTCGCGCTTAACGCCGGGCAAACAAGCTTTTCAGGCGGAAGCGTGCTGCCGCCGTCCGTTTTGACCTTCAGTGTTGACGGGACAGACCCGACGGTGTTCCAGTTTAAAGGGAACCTGCATGCGGACGACATCGGCCCGGTCCAGGTGAATGGACGCTGGGACGGCGAACGCCTTCGCGGTCAGGCCTGGTGGCCAAAACAGTCTCTTACGGTGTTTCAGCCGCTGATCCCGCCAGACTGGAAAATGACCCTGCGCGGCGGCGAAATGTACGCGCAGGTGGCTTTCTCCGCGGCCCCCGATCAGGGGTTTGAGGCCGGGGGGCACGGGGTGCTGAAAGCGGGCAGCGCGTGGATGCCGGATAACGAGATCAACGGCGTGGATTTTGTTCTTCCGTTCCGCTTAAGCCAGGGTACCTGGTCGCTGGGCACGCGCGGGCCGGTAACGTTACGAATCGACGAGGTGAAAAACCTGGTCACAGCCCGAAATATCACCGCGGATCTCCAGGGCGATTATCCCTGGACCGAAGCGAACCCGCTCCTGCTCACCAACGTGAAGGTGGAAGCGCTCGGCGGGAAAATCACCATGCAGCAGTTGAGAATGCCGCAGCACGATCCGGCTTTACTGCGCGTGGATAATATTTCCTCCAGCGAACTGATAAGCGCGGTGAATCCGAAGCAGTTTGCCATGTCCGGCCCGGTGAGCGGCGCGCTGCCGTTCTGGCTGGACAATGAAAAATGGATCATTAAAGATGGCTGGCTGACCAACCCGGGGCCGATGACGCTGCGCATCGACCAGGACACGGCGGATGCCATTGTGAAAGACAACATGGTTGCCGGGGCGGCGATCAACTGGCTCCGCTATATGGAAATTTCGCAGTCGTGGACAAAACTCAATGTGGATAATCTGGGTGTGTTAACCATGCAGGCGGCCATTAAAGGCACCAGCCGCGTCGAAGGTAAAAGCAGTTTCGTAAACCTGAATTACACCCATGAAGAGAACATTTTTACCCTCTGGCGCAGCCTGCGCTTTGGGGACAATCTGCAAACATGGTTTGAGCAACATGCGGCGATACCCCTTCTCCGCGGTTCGACAGGCAAGGAAAGTGAGGAACAACAATGAAAAAGAGGGCTGGTGTACTCACCGTGGCCGTCGTCGCGCTGCTGTCAGGCTGCACGCCGCGCATTGAAGTGGCGGCGCCCAAAGAGCCGATCACCATCAACATGAACGTGAAAATCGAGCATGAAATCCATATCAAGGTGGATAAAGACGTTGAAGCCCTGCTGAAATCCCGCAGCGATCTGTTCTGAGGATGTCATGAAACGATTAGCTCTGATGTTACTGGCGCTGGGGATGAACGTTCACGCCGCCACGCTTACGCTCAACGATGCGCGTGCCCAGGGGCGCGTAGGGGAAACCCTGAGCGGCTATCTTGCGCCCGTTCAGCACGACGCTGAAACCCTGGCGCTGGTGAACCGTATCAACGCCGCACGCACGGAAAGTTACCAGCAGCTGGCTGACAGTAATAATTTACCCGTCGACGAGGTGGCGAAAATGGCGGGACAAAAGCTGGTGGCCCGCGCGCAGCCGGGTGAGTACGTGAAGGGAATTAACGGCAAGTGGCTGAAAAAATAGCTAGCGATAACGCCTGCGGTATTCGCCCGGCGAAACCCCGAAACGCTGCTTAAAGGCGGTGGAAAAATGGCTATGGTCGGTGAAACCCCAGCTGTAGCCAATCCCCGCCAGCTTTTCGTCATCGCTGATGGAACGCAGCGCCTGAGCGCATAAATCGAGGCGACGGTTCTTAATATACTGCGCTACCACCAGCCCTTTCCCGGCAAACATGCGGTACAAGCTACGCACGGACATGCCGCTCTCTGAAGCTATCCACTCCGGTCTTAACGCCTCCGACTGAATATGATCATCAATCAGGGACAGAACGTGGCGGAACTGACGCTCCTTGCGCGGCAGCACCTCGTCACGCTGCTGGAAGGCCGGACGCAGCAGACACACCATCGCCTCAAGCGCCGCTTCGCTTTCACTGGCGCTGAGATCGGCATTGCCCATGCTCTCCTGTAGCAGTCGGTAGCTCAGCTGTACGGTAGGCAGATTGCGGGAGAGGGGCAGCGCGCACCTCACTTCCTGAAAACGCGCGTGTTGCTCAATGATTTGTCGCGGGAGCAGGAGCGAAATCTGGCGGGAACGCTCCTGCCAGTAAATGGAGCACGGGCGGGAGGCGTCAATCAGCGTGATATCCCCGGCTTTCAGCATCGCGCGCTGGTCGTCCTGTTCGATTCCGGCGCTGCCTTCCAGCTGAAACACGGTGTAGAACCAGGCGTCGTTGCCGTTTTTGATCTCCTGACGGGTGCGAAACAGGTTAACGCCTGCGGCGGTCACCGTGCTCAGCTTCAGACTTTGGGTGTAGCTGGTTTCCAGCTCGCCGAGAAACGCCCCCTCTAACGGACGTGCCGCAAAGCGCCCACAAACCTGGTTAATTTGCGCCAGCCACTGCTGAAAATTGTCCTGTTCGCTTGCACACGCCATTGATGTTCTCGCTGCACCGTCACTGTTTTCGCATTGTTGCATTTATGTTGCATTTTGTCAGGGCTACGAGGCTGACTATAGGAAAGAACACTCAACGGTTACAGCGATATAAGCGGGAATTATCACGATTTGCGGACCCTGTCACAGCTGGCAAAGCGAATGTCACACAGACAAAAGCAGGAATGCGAATCCCCTCTTAGACTGCATACACACCCTGCGAAGCATAACGAAGGAGTATTCTATGTCCGAATCACATGTCGCCATCCTGCCGGGCGTGCAGCAGTTTTTAGATCGCCAGCACGGCCTGTGGATCGAAGGGCGTCAGGCGGCATCCGATAGCGAAAAGCGTCTGAACGTCTACAACCCGGCGACCGGAGAGGTTATTGCCTCTACCGCCGATGCCAGCGTCGATGATGTCGATCGTGCGGTGATGTCTGGCTGGCGCGCCTTTGTCGCCCGAAGCTGGGCCGGACGGCTGCCGGCAGAGCGGGAACGTATCCTGCTGCGGTTTGCGGATCTGGTGGAACAGCATGGCGAAGAGCTGGCACAGCTCGAAACCCTGGAGCAGGGGAAATCGATTAACATTTCCCGCGCCTTCGAGGTGGGCTGCACCCTGAACTGGATGCGCTACACGGCAGGGCTGACCACCAAAATTGCCGGTAAAACTCTCGATCTCTCGATTCCACTGCCGCAGGGCGCGCGTTATCAGGCGTGGACGCGTAAAGAGCCGGTGGGAGTCGTGGCGGGGATTGTGCCGTGGAACTTCCCGCTGATGATTGGCATGTGGAAAGTGATGCCCGCGCTGGCGGCAGGTTGCTCCATCGTGATCAAACCGTCGGAAACCACGCCGCTCACCCTGTTACGGGTGGCGGAACTGGCGAGCGAGGCGGGGATCCCGGAGGGTGTGTTCAACGTGGTGACCGGCAGTGGCGCCGTCTGTGGCGCGGCGCTGACCTCGCACCCGCGCATTGCCAAAGTGAGCTTTACCGGTTCGACGGCGACGGGCAAGCAGATTGCCCGCGCGGCGGCGGACACGCTAACGGGCGTGACGCTGGAGCTGGGCGGCAAAAACCCGGCCATCGTGCTGAAAGATGCCGATCCGGCGTGGGTGATTGAAGGACTGATGACCGGCAGCTTCCTGAACCAGGGGCAGGTCTGCGCGGCCAGCTCGCGCATTTATATTGAGGCTCCGCTGTTCGACACGCTGGTCAGCGGGTTTGAACAGGCCGTGAAATCCCTCAGCGTCGGGCCGGGCATGTCGCCGGAGGCGTTTATCAACCCGCTGGTGTCGCGCGCCCACTGCGATAAGGTCCAGGCGTTCCTGGATGAGGCGAAGGCGCACAATGCGGAGCTGATCGCCGGGAACCGGGGCCCAGACGGCAAAGGCTATTACGTTTCGCCAACGCTGGTGGTCAACCCGGATAATCATCTGCGACTGACGCGTGAAGAGGTCTTCGGGCCGGTGGTGAACCTGGTTCGTGTGGCCGACGGGGAAGAGGCGCTTCAGCTGGCGAACGACACTGAATATGGCTTAACGGCCAGCGTCTGGACGCAGAACATCAGTAAAGCGCTGGCGTATACCGACAGGTTACAGGCCGGAACAGTGTGGGTGAACAGCCACACGCTGATAGACGCCAACCTGCCGTTCGGCGGCATGAAGCAGTCCGGCACCGGGCGCGATTTCGGCCCCGACTGGCTGGACGGCTGGTGTGAAACCAAGTCGGTGTGTGTGCGGTATTAAAAAAACGCCGGGTGGCGGCTACGCCTTACCCGGCCTACGGGAGCAAGGAAAAGGTTGGTTTTGTAGGCCGGGTAAGCGCAGCGCCACCCGGCGTAACTTACAGCGACCACCGATCCCGCCCGGCCTCCTTCGCCCTGTACAGCGCCGCATCGGCGCGGGCAATGATTTCCGGGCCGGCCAGCCCTGCGGTATAGCCTGCAATGCCCATACTCGCCGTCACACATTCACTCACCTTCGACGCGCTGTGCGGAATGGCTGCGTTGCGCAGGCCAGCCTGGATCCGCGCGGCGACTTTCTCAGCAACGCTTTCTTCGCAGTCAAAGAGGATCACCACAAACTCCTCGCCACCGTAGCGCGAAACCACATCCTCTGGCGTGCGCACCGAGGTGTTCAGCACCTCTGCCACCCGCGCGAGGCACGCATCTCCGGCCTGGTGACCGTAGGTATCGTTATACAGTTTGAAGTAATCGACATCCAGCATCAGCACCGCGAAGCGTTTGCCTTGCTCTACGGCATTTTCCAGCACCAGCTCCATCGCCCGGCGGTTGGCCGTTTTCGTCAGCGGATCCTGATGGGCCAGCGCATCCAGCCGTGAAATTAAACGCTGATTCTGCTGGTTGCGACGCCACGCCTCTTCAAACCAGCTCAACAGGATATAGCGCCCGCACACGAGAATGAACGTGAACACCACCCACAGCCCGGCAAAGCGATAATTAATTTCCTGATTCAGCAGCATGCTGGCAACGGGCAGGCTTACCCATAGCGGAACGGTGAAGCAGAGCAGTGCAACCGGGTGAAAATAGAGCGCGGTCATACCGGCCATCAGCAGGGTAACGAATATAGGCCAGGGATGAGGAAGCTGTAACACGTTGATAAACCAGTAACAACTTATCGACCACAGCAGGCTGCACATAAACAAAACGGCGCTGACGCCGCGGATGTGGCGCCAGGCCATGATCACCAGCGCTACGGAAAGGATCACCACGCCCAGCATGGAGGCGTCAATCATCTGCCGCAGAGGGGGGCTGATGTGCAGGAGGGCATCGATATGGCCGAACAGCGAATTGCGCAGCAGGACCATAAGGGCAAAGCTGGCATTCACAAAGGCGAGCCACGGCAGGTTCACGGCCAGCCCGTGAACAACCATTGATTTACGGGTAGGCCATGTCGCGGGTTCGGGTGTGGCTGGATGTCTTTTTTCCATTGAAGAGAATTTTCCTTGAGCGGGCGGAACGTCCGCCCGCGAGTGCTGCCTTTACGGGGTCACAATGTTAAACCAGAATTCAAATTTATCCATGTAACCGAGCATGGCATCAAGTTTTGCGGCATCGCCGGTCACTTTGATATCGCCGTTATCCTGCGCCTGTTTAAGCGTCACTTCTTTCAGGATGATTTTATTCAGCGTATCGCGGTTGAGGGTCACGGTCGCGTCAGCGTCTTTCGCTTCGGCGTTCGCCGTGTGGTTCAGCACGCCATTTTCCAGCTCCAGCTTGTATTTACCGCCGTCACTGCCGAGGTCGATGTTAAACACCGATTTTGCATCCGCCGCTTTTTCACCGTTAATGTGCACCGCCAGATAGTCAAAGAACATTTCTGGCGTCATCGCGCGCACGGTATCCGGGCTGGCGGTGTTCGGGGTCGGTCCTTTCACCACGCCGTTACGCAGCTCCTGGGCGCCGGTCAGGTAGAAGTTACGCCACGGGCCTGATTCAGCCTGATAACCCAGCTGCTCCAGCGCATCCGCTTCCAGGTTTCGCGCGGCCTGATTATTTGGATCGGCAAAGACCACCTTGCTGACCACCTGAGCCACCCAGCGGTAGTTCCCCTGGTCAAAGTCAGTTTTCGCTTTGCTCAGGATGGCATCCGCGCCGCCCATATAGTCCACAAATTTCTTCGCGGCTTCTTCAGGCGGCAGTTCGTCCAGGGTCGCCGGGTTGCCGTCAAACCAGCCTAAATAGAGCACGTAGGTTGCTTTAACGTCATGGCTGACAGAACCGTAATAGCCACGGTTTGCCCAGGTATTGGCCAGGGAGTTTGGCAGTTTGAAGTTGGCGGCAATCTCGTCACGGGTCAGCCCTTCGTTCGCCATGCGCAGGGTCTGGTCGTTGATGTAGCGATACAGGTCGCGCTGGCTTTTCAGCAGGTTAACCACGTTGTCATTGCCCCATGTCGGCCAGTGGTGCTGCGCCATAATGATTTCGGCTTTATCACCCCAGCGTACAATCGCCTGGTTGATGTATTTCGACCATGGCAACGGCTCACGAATTTTCGCGCCGCGCAGGGAGTAGGTGTTGTGCAGGGTATGGGTGACATCTTCCGCAGACTCGATCAGCTTTTTCTCTTCGATATACCAGAGCATCTCGGAAGGCGCTTCCGATCCCGGCGCGAGCATAAAATCATAGGTCAGGCCGTCGATCACCTCTTTCTGACCATCTTTCTCGATGATATTGGTCGGGGCGATCAGGGTCACCGTCCCGGCGGAGGTGGTGGTACCGAGACCCGCGCCGACCTGGCCCTTCGCATCCGGCTTCAGCAGGTTGCCGTACATATAGCTGGCGCGGCGGCTCATGACGTTACCCGCCATGATATTCTCCGCGACGGCGGCCTCCATAAATCCGGCGGGCGCGTAGATTTTCACCTTACCGGACTTCACATCTGCTTCGTCCACCACGCCGCGCACGCCGCCATAGTGGTCAACGTGGCTGTGGGTGTAAATAACGGCGACCACAGGCTTATTACCGCGATTTTTATAGTAAAGATCCATCCCGACTTTGGCCGTTTCCGCCGACACCAGCGGGTCGACCACGGTAATGCCTTCTTTACCTTCAATAATGGTCATGTTTGACAGGTCGAGGTTACGTATCTGGTAGACGCCTTCGGTCACTTCAAACAGACCGCTGATGTTAATCAGCTGGGACTGACGCCATAAGCTCGGGTTAACCGAGTCGGGCGCCTTATCGCCTTCTTTGATAAAAGCGTACTGCTGCGGATCCCAGACGGTGTTGCCTTGCTCACCTTTGATAATGTCCTGAGGCAGCGGGGCAATAAACCCTTTGTGGGCGTTGGTAAAATCGGTGTTATCGGAGAAAGGAAGCTGGTTGAAGAGTGCGTTGTTGGCCTGTTGCGTTGCTGCGGTGGCATCCTTAGGTGCTTCTGCGGCCCAGGCGGAACTGGCAGAAATAAAACATCCCGCCAGCGCGAGACTCCTGACGATCTCATTGATTCTCATCCTAAAACCTCTCAGTAAACTGTGACGTTGTTTGTGGGGACTTCGAATCCTGGTGAAAGTGTGTCAAGAAATGCAAAAGGATTAAGCGAGGTAACAATAACTATAATCGGGGAGAGTAATTCAGCAAGTAAGCGGATGAAAAACCGGGCATTACGCCCGGTCGGTAGGTTATTTCTGCTCTTTTTTCTTGCCGAGCGTTGGCGTCTCGTCAAAGAAATTCCACGGCTTGAGTAACGTGTGCACCCATTCCGTCGGCATTATCGGCCACTCCTCGGCGCGGGCGACATGGGTGGTGCCGGTGGTCATCCAGATGACGTTATCCTGGTCGTTCAGCGATTCGTTATCTTTGCTGTACTGGCCGAGGCCGGTATCGTGCGTGGAACGGTTCGGGTATTTTCCCTCCGGGTACATCTCGTCGGGATGGTAACGCGTCACCCACAGCTGTTTATCCATAAAGCTCAGGCGGTGATAAATCCACTCGTCCGGGGCAAACTTCGCGCCGGACGCTACCGGGTGTGTGCCGCCCGCGTAAGGGATGATCTGATACGAGACCGGGTTGCCTATGCGGTTCTCTTTGCTGGTATTGCTCAGCAGGCGGATGGTGCCCGGGTCAAACTTCTGCGCCGCCTGCTGTTCGGTATCAATATCATACTGATTAACCTGCATGGTGCTGGTGCGCGGTCCGCCAGCGGTGTTCGGTTTGACGTCCGGATCCATGGCCACCAGCTTATTGTTGATGCCGTCCACGTCCATATCCAGACGGAAGTTGTAGATGTGCTGGTGGGTGGTACCGACAATATTATGGTCGATCAGCGTTCCGTATCGGGTGTCATCCTTCGCGGTGGCATCATGCATGGTTTTCGTCTGCACGCCTTTCACCGCTTCAATGCCCGTAGCCCCTGCATCAATGCCGATAGTGCCGTTTTCGTGGAATACCCAGTCGAAGATGTAATCGTAGTTACCCACGGTGCTGACCCAGCGCACCACCAGCTCGCGGCGTTCGGTGCTGACGTTGGGTTTACCTAATTCCTGATGCTTATATTCCGGCCCGGCGTAACGCTCGAAAATGGCGATCGCCCTGGGGATCTCCATTGGCGCGCCGGTGTAATCCGGGATGGTTTCGTTGAGCATCACGGCGTTAGACGGAACATCCTTGCCGCGCACCAGCGGGGAGGTCAGGGTACCCATGCCGTAATCGCCGGAGTCCAGATAGGCTTTAAAGTACCAGCCGATATCCGGGTCGCCGTACGGCACAATCATGCCGCCGAGCGATCCCTGATACATCACCTGTCGCTTTTTGCCGTTGTCGTTATAGGTCACGGTGGAGATTATCGGGCCGACGCGTGAGTCCAGGCTCAGATGAAAATCCCAGTTCTGCCAGTGCACCCTATCCCCGGTGATGGTGTAGTTCTTGCCTTCCGGCTCGATAATTTCCAGCGGTTTTTTCACCGTTTCAACGCGGTCGCGGCCATCATAAGGGCGCGGCGTGAGCGGAACCGGCACGACCGGGCCTTCCTCAATCTTCTGGATTTTCTTCTGCTCGAGATCCACCACCGCAACCAGGTTTTCGATCGGGTGCGCCCAGTAGTTACCGTCGCCCACGTCGAGATAGCTGATCACTTTCAGCAGGCGGTCTTCCTGTTTCAGCCCATCCTTGCCGTCAAAAAAGCCGACGGTAAGCGGAGTGGTGATCACTTTCTTCGGGTCGGTAATGCCGCGCTTTTTCAGCACGGCGGCAAACTCCGGGCTTTCATTGATGATCTGCTGCACGGTATTGAAGTCATCCAGCAGCACCATGCCGTGCGCGTCTTTGATCGGCTCCCAGCGGAGGATCTTTTTGTGCTTCAGATCCACCCGGCTTTCGATGATGTGTTTACCATCAAGCATGATGATATTGGCCTGGCGGGGCGCATCCACCGCCGTGCCGTTAAGCACAAAGTCCCAGACTTTGGCCTTTTCTGGCTCCGCCAGCGCAATCTGGGTAAAGCGGGTATTGGGTTTAAAATCCGCAGAGGCTTTCACAATGGCTACGGCCTGGTTGATTTCATCAGCCGTCAGCGCGTTTAACGGGTGGGGGCTTTTTTCAACCTGGAATGTCTGATCAAGACCGGACTGAAAGACATCGTTGATAAAGGTCTCCGGGATAAACGCCTTATTGTTCTTCATCACCACGGGCACCTGGAGCGTCAGCGGTTTGCCGTTAACGATGGCGGTATTTGCGCCGGGTTTGACCTTCACAAAGGCACCGTCTTTGACGATGGTGAACATCTGGGCGTAATCATCCCACTGCACGTCCGCGCCAAACGCCTGAAGCGTTTTGTCCATCGGGACCATATGCGCCTCGCTGCCGTGAGCGTAAACAGGGGATTGCCAGGCGTAACAGAGCGCAACGGCCATGGCCAGTGCCGTTCTACGGGCAGAAAAAGAAGAATTGCTTCCCATCGCAGACCTCATCTTGTTGTGTTTATTGTGTTGTGTCAGCCTTATCCTGACAGGCGCGCACGAAAAGCGTTTGCCTGCATCTGCCAGGTTGTTTGTCAGTCTTGCCAGGTTAAAAAAAGAGCGGGGGTAAATCACACCCCCGTGACAGATAAAGTGTGCTTCAGTAAGGCGAGCTATCGAGATGCATGCGGACATCAAAACCTGCCGTCGTGAACGAATAAACCGTACCGCGAACGCGAAGATAAATGTCTCCATTTTTAATTGCCACAGAAGCTTTATCGTCATCGGTGATCATGACGGGATTGATATCTTTAATGTTAGACATGAAGTCTTCCGGGCTTTTTTTCGCATCAACGAGATAAATATGATACCTGTTTTTAGATAGTGAGCCCGTCTCAACCTGGGTGATGTAAAGAGTTAAACGATCGTTAACCTTGATTTTTTCCTGCAAGTTTTCATACACGGTAAACAGATCGCGGAAAGGGTATGCAATGAATATAAGAAAAATAAAGATAATGACTCCAGTTCGCCAGTTAAAAACCCGAACGTCGCGCATAATCTATTCCTGCCCTTATCCATAACTGATCGACTGGGTCATCACCGTAATTATTATTGTTCTGGAATTTTGCAAATTCGGCAGGATCGCTTGTCCCGGCGAGAATCTGTGCAGTACCTGCCCCCCGGAGCAAAATTCCCTCAGGAATGCCTGCTGCCGCACCAACGGCACCGTAATGAAAATTGCCAAAATTAGCATACTCTGCACGGCCTTGTTTGTAATCCCAGGGACCATGGTTTCTGACCATTTGATAAAACCATATGTAGGTCATTAATGAGGGTCCACCATGGAATCGCGCTATTACCATGTGGCTAACCACGTCCACGCCAGGTGGTGCAAAGGATGCAATATTATAGGGTGTTGAATAGGAAGGAGTGCGCATATTTAACGCTCAGCCCAACAGTCTGCAAACTGTATATTACCATCGCAATATGTCCATGTTATTTTATCATAGCGTAGCTCCACGACTTCAAGATGATTATGTTTTTCTTTCATCGGGTCTTTAATGTCATGCATCAATGGCGTGACGGAAACGACGCGAATATTATCGAGACGCATATTGTAATATTCTACTTCCTGCCCGGCGTCATTAATGCGATACCACCTGAACTCAGCCGTTTTAAGGGTTTGGCCAGTCGCAACGGCTTTCATCAGGTAAGGGGAGGAGGAATCGATTTCTTTTTGAAATACGACTGGGGCATGGTTACGTTTGCTGGTAATTTTCCCGGTCAATGGATCGGTTGGGAGGCGAAGATTGTGTGTAAAGCCGGTGACTTCAATGCTTCCCTCACGGTAACGAACATCCACCGAGCCTGTAATTTTTGACCCACCATCGTCAGTTAAGAAAAGGTAAACAGGAATTGCCATAGTCTGTTAATCATCCATGTAATTTAATGCGGGAATATTCCCGGCGCTAAATAATAATCATGCTAACTACATGGTCAATTTGCTTAGTGTTTCCGGTTGTAACTTATCCAAACCAGGCAGACTGGATGGTTCGATTAATCAAAGCCATCCAGTCCATGTTTTACCTTCCGCTGATTTTGATGCGCTCAAACACTCGAGGCAGCAAGGTTAATGCTATTGCTTTGATTAAAAGTCACCCTGCTGGCGCGCCACCAGCGTCAGGATGGAGTAGAGCGCCACGGCCTGCTGGTGCTGGTTGAAGATCTCCACCGCCCATTCCACCACGCCGGTGGGTTTTTCCTCGGCAGTGCGCTGTTTCTTGAGCGTTTTACGTTTACAGGTCAGGCGCACCTGAATGGTATCACCCGGCTTGACCGGCTCGATAAAGCGCAGGTTTTCCATGCCGTAGTTGGCAATAACCGGCCCAACCCCGGCATCGACAAACAGCCCCGCCGCGGCGGAAATCAGGAAATAACCGTGTACCACGCGCTCGCCAAAAATCGACTCCGCCGCGCCAATTTTGTCCATATGGGCGTAGAAATGATCCCCGCTCAGGCAGGCAAAATTCACGATATCCGCTTCCGTCAGGGTACGACGCGGGGTCAGCAGGCTGTCGCCCGGCTGTAACTCCTCGAAGTATTTACGGAACGGATGAACGCGATCTTCCTGCACCTCCGCGCCACGGACCCACTGTTTACCGATCGCGGCGAGCATGGACGGGCTGCCCTGAATGGCCGTGCGCTGAAGATAGTGCTTCACCGCGCGCAGGCCGCCCAGCTCTTCGCCGCCGCCCGCACGTCCCGGACCACCGTGCACCAGCTGCGGCAGCGGTGAACCGTGGCCGGTGGATTCTTTCGAGGATTCCTGGTTGAGGATCTGAATACGTCCGTGGGCGCGCGCTGCCCCGGCAATAAACTGCCGCGCCACGCGGGTATCTGCCGTAACCAGCGTTCCCGCCAGGCTGCCGCCACCCGCCCGCGCCAGCTGCATGGCGTGTTCGGTGTTACGGCAGGGCATCAGGGTTGCGACGGGGCCAAAGGCTTCGGTGGCGTGGACGGCCGGGGTTTCGTCCGGCTGCGGGCAGAACAGCAGGGTGGGCGGGAAGAATGCGCCAGCCGCCTGCAAATCGGCTTTACCACCCAGACGGATCTGGCAGCCCGCGGCAAGCAGATGATCGACTTTTTCCTGCACGTCAGCACGTTGCTCACTGTTGACGAGGGCCCCCATCTTCACCCCTTCCTTGGCCGGATCGCCGACGACTACTTTCTCCAGCCGCGCAATCAGCGCCTGGCTGACGGCGTCAACCTGCGCTTCCGGCACGATGATGCGGCGGATGGCGGTACATTTTTGTCCGGCTTTGGCGGTCATCTCGCGCACCACTTCTCGGATAAACAGCGCAAACTCCGGGTGTTCCGGCGTCACGTCCTCACCCAGCACGCAGCAGTTAAGGGAATCCGCTTCCATGGTAAACGGAATGGAATGCGCGACGATATTCGGGTGGACGCGCAGACTCTGCCCGGTGCTGGCCGACCCGGTAAACGTCACCACGTCCTGGCTGTCGAGCTGGTTCAGCAGATCGCCCGCGCCACCGCAGATCAGGCTGATGGCGCCGTCGGGCACCAGTCCGCTCTCGACGATCGCTTTCACCATCGCCTGAGTCACCTGCGCGGTGGCGGTGGCGGGCTTGATGATGGCGGGCATCCCGGCAAGCCAGGTGGGCGCGAGCTTTTCCAGCATCCCCCAGCACGGGAAGTTGAACGCGTTGATATGCACCGCCACGCCGGATTTCGACGTTAACACGTGACGTGCCGCAAAGCCGCCTTCCTTCGACAGCGGGATCAGCTCATCCTCCGGCCACAGGGTATCGTCCGGCAGCTCACGGCTGCCGAGGCTTGCGTAGGTGAAGAGGGTGCCGATACCGCCTTCAATATCCACCCAACTGTCGGCCTTCGTCGCGCCGGTCTGGGCTGACAGGGCATAAAAGCGATCCTTCTGGCTCAGCAGATGTTTGGCCACCGCCTTCAGCATGGCGGCGCGCTCGATAAAGCTCATTGCGCGGAGCGCTTCTCCGCCGTGTTCAATGGCGTAACGGCGCGCGGCCGCCATATCCAGCCCTTCGCTGGTCACTTCATATAGCGTTTCCTCGCTGATGGCGTGGGTGATGGTGCGCTCGCGGCCCCGGCCCGATTGCCAGGTGCCGGACAAGAAGCTGGCTAACTGCTGCATTTCTTCTCTCCAGATGTTTCGTGATTTCACTATCAATAGTTTGATCGTGAATCATAAAAATCAAGCTGAGTTTTAATGAATTGTTAACGTTGTGATCTGTATTGCTTAGCCTGACCACCCGAAAGCCTTGCATCATCGGCCTTTCATGAAAAGGCTTGCGAGCGTCGTCACAAAATAAACAAACGTTTCTTGGGGTTATATTTAACCTTTGTGTAACTTTTAAGAAACCAAATGATTCACCATTTTGCTATTTGTGGTGATTTAACGAATCACAAAGGTGGTTATGTGACGCAAGAACAACGCTTTGAGCAACGCATCGCACAGGAGACGGCCATCGAGCCGCAGGACTGGATGCCGGATGCCTACCGCAAGACGCTGATCCGCCAGATTGGACAGCACGCCCACTCTGAGATTGTCGGCATGCTGCCGGAAGGTAACTGGATCACCCGCGCGCCGACCCTGCGCCGGAAAGCCATTCTGCTGGCGAAGGTGCAGGATGAAGCCGGACACGGCCTGTACCTCTACAGCGCGGCGGAAACGCTGGGCTGCGCCCGGGAGGACATCTATCAAAAGATGCTCGACGGCAAGATGAAATACTCCTCCATCTTCAACTATCCGACCCTGAGCTGGGCCGATATCGGCGTCATTGGCTGGCTGGTGGACGGGGCGGCCATTGTGAACCAGGTGGCGCTGTGCCGTACGTCTTACGGCCCGTATGCCAGGGCGATGGTGAAAATCTGTAAAGAAGAGAGCTTCCATCAGCGTCAGGGTTTTGAGGCCTGCATGGCGCTGGCGCAGGGCAGCGAAGCCCAGCGGCAGATGTTGCAGGACGCCATCAACCGTTTCTGGTGGCCCGCGCTGATGATGTTCGGACCCAACGACGACAACTCCCCAAACAGCGCCCGCAGCCTGGCCTGGAAGATCAAACGCTTTGGCAACGATGAGCTTCGCCAGCGCTTCGTGGACAACACGGTGCCTCAGGTGGAGATGCTCGGTATGACCGTGCCGGACCCCGACCTGCGTTTCGATGAAGCGAGCGGCCACTACCGCTTCGGCGAAATCGACTGGCAGGAATTTGACGAGGTGATCACCGGGCGCGGGATCTGCAACCACGAACGTCTGGCCGCAAAACGTAAAGCCTGGGACGACGGCGCATGGGTGCGTGAAGCCGCTCTGGCCCACGCGGAAAAACAACGCGCCCGCCAGGCCGCATAAGAGGAATCAACCATGAGCAATGTTTACTGGCCGTTATACGAAGTTTTTGTCCGTTCGAAGCAGGGGCTGTCGCATCGGCATGTGGGCAGCCTTCACGCTGCCGACGACCGCATGGCGCTGGAAAACGCGCGCGATGCCTATACCCGCCGCAGCGAAGGCTGTTCCATCTGGGTGGTGAAGGCGAGTGAAATCGTCGCTTCCCAGCCGGAAGAGAGCGGGGAGTTTTTCGATCCGGCGGAAAGCAAGGTCTACCGCCATCCGACGTTTTACACCATCCCTGATGGCATCGAGCATATGTGAGGTTGGGGATGAACAACGTATCTGCTTATGCCCTGCGTCTGGGCGACAACGGTCTGGTGCTCTCACAGCGTCTGGGCGCCTGGTGCGGCCACGCGCCGGAGCTGGAAATTGACCTGGCGCTCGCCAATATCGGCCTTGATCTGCTCGGGCAGGCGCGCAATTTCCTGACCTACGCCGCTGAACGGGAGGGTAAGGGCGATGAAGACACCCTGGCCTATGGCCGCGATGAGCGTCAGTTCCGCAATCTGCTGCTGGTGGAACAACCAAACGGCAGCTTCGCTGACACCATTGCCCGTCAGTATCTGATGGATGCGTGGAACGTGGCGCTCTACGAGCGGCTGATCCACAGCAGCGACAGTCAGCTTGCCGCCATCGCGGCAAAAGCCATTAAAGAGGCGCGCTATCACCTGCGCTTTAGCCGCGGCTGGCTGGTGCGGCTGGGGGACGGAACAGAAACCTCCGCACAAAAAATGCAGCAGGCGGTGGATAGCCTGTGGCGCTTTACGGCTGAACTGTTCGACGCCGACGACGTCGAGCTGGCGCTGATTGATGACGGCGTGGCGGTTGACCCGCGCGACCTGCGGGACCCGTGGGAGCGCGAAGTGTTTGCTGGCCTGGCGGAAGCCACCCTCCGCGTGCCCGAAGAGGTGGCGTATCGCACGGGCGGCAAGAAGGGGCTACATACCGAACACCTCGGGCCGATGCTGGCAGAGATGCAGTATCTCCAGCGTGTTTACCCCGGCCAGCAGTGGTAAAGGAGGACGCCATGCAACGCCTCGTCGACATCGCGCCTGCACAAATCCCGCAGATTTGGGCGCTGTTAAGCCAGATCCCCGACCCGGAAGTGCCGGTGCTGACCATCACCGACTTAGGCATGGTGCGCAGCGTGAAGGCGCAGGGGGAAGGCTGGGTCATCGGCTTCACGCCAACCTATTCGGGCTGTCCGGCAACGGAGCATCTGCTGGGGGCGATCCGCGAAACCCTGACCGGAAACGGCTTTAGTCCGGTACATATTGTGCTGCAACTGGAACCCGCCTGGACCACCGACTGGATGACCGACGATGCCCGCAGGCGCCTGCGTGAATATGGCATCAGCCCGCCTGTCGGCCATAGCTGCCATGCCCACGTTCCCGCGGAGGTGAGTTGCCCGCGCTGTGCGAGCACCGATACCTCGCTTATCAGTGAATTTGGTTCTACGGCCTGCAAAGCGCTCTACCGCTGCAATACCTGCCGTGAGCCCTTCGACTATTTCAAATGTATTTGAGGCTGCCATGACAACGTTTCATTCATTAACAGTGGCAAAAGTAGAACCCGAAACCCGCGACGCGGTGACCATTACCTTCGCGGTGCCGCAGGCGTTACAGGAGGCGTACCGCTTCCGTCCCGGTCAGCATCTGACCCTGAAAGCCAGTCCTGGCGGGGATGAACTGCGCCGCTGCTACTCCATCTGCCGGAGCACCGCGTGCGGTGAGATCAGCGTGGCGGTCAAAGCCATCGAGGGCGGACGTTTTTCCCGCTATGCCCGGGACGAGATCAAACCGGGCATGGCGCTGGAGGTAATGGTGCCCCAGGGGCATTTTGGCTACCAGCCGCAGGCCGAACGCGAAGGCCACTATCTGGCGATTGCCGCCGGGTCCGGGATCACCCCGATGCTGGCGATTTTGTCCGCTACGCTGGCCACTGAAGCCCACAGCCACTTCACCCTGATTTACGGCAACCGCAGCAGCCAGAGCATGATGTTCCGCCGGGCGCTGGCGGACCTGAAAGATAAATACCCGCAGCGTTTGCAGCTGATCGCCATCTTCAGCCAGGAGACGCTCGACAGCGATCTGCTCCATGGCCGCATTGACGGGGAAAAGCTCCAGGCGCTGGCAAAAACGCTGGTGAATTTCCGTCAGTACGATGAAGCCTTCATCTGCGGCCCGTCGGCGATGATGGATGAGGCCGAAGCGGCGCTGCAAGCGCTGGGTATGCCGGAAACAGCGATCCATCTTGAGCGCTTTAACACGCCGGGTACCGCCGTTAAACGGACAGCCAGCGTGCAGGCCGACGGGCAGAAGGTCACCGTCCGTCAGGACGGGCGCGACAGGGAGATCACCCTGACGGCGGACGACGAGAGCATTCTTGACGCGGCCCTGCGTCAGGGGGCGGATCTGCCTTACGCCTGCAAGGGCGGCGTATGCGCCACCTGCAAATGCAAAGTGCTGCGCGGAAAAGTCGATATGGCGACCAACTACAGCCTGGAGCCGGACGAGCTGGCCGCAGGCTATGTGCTGAGCTGTCAGGCGCTGCCGTTAACCGCCGATGTTATCGTCGATTTTGATGCGAAGGGGATGGCATGAGCGAACTGATTGTCACCCGTCATGGCCGCGTGTTGCAGCTGACGCTTAACCGTCCGGCGGCGCGCAACGCGCTCAACAATGCGCTGCTCCTGCAAATCGCGGAGCAGCTTGAGGCCGCCGCCGCGGATGCTGAGATCGCCGTCTGCGTGGTGTACGGCAACGAACGCTGCTTTGCCGCCGGGGCCGATCTCAACGAAATGGCGGAGAAAGACCTGCCCGCCACCCTGAACGATATCCGTCCGCAGCTGTGGGCGCGGATCAACGCCTTCACCAAACCGCTGATTGCCGCCGTGAACGGCTTCGCGCTGGGGGCAGGCTGTGAGCTGGCGCTGCTCTGCGATGTGGTGATTGCCGGT
Organism: Enterobacter sp. MGH 33; assembly: GCF_000534535.1. Classification (NCBI taxonomy): domain Bacteria; kingdom Pseudomonadati; phylum Pseudomonadota; class Gammaproteobacteria; order Enterobacterales; family Enterobacteriaceae; genus Enterobacter; species Enterobacter sp. MGH 33. The sequence continues at coordinate 2,454,557 of NZ_KI973212.1, forward strand.
GATAACGCCCGTTTTGGCCTGCCGGAAATCACCCTCGGGATCATGCCGGGCGCAGGGGGCACCCAGCGGCTGATCCGCAGCGTGGGCAAATCGTTGGCCAGCAAAATGGTGCTGACGGGCGAAAGCATCACGGCGGTTCAGGCGCACAGCGCCGGGCTGGCCAGCGACGTCTACCCGGCCTCGCTGACGCTGGAGTACGCCCTGAAGCAGGCGGCGCTGATGGCGCGCCACTCGCCGCTGGCGCTACAGGCGGCGAAGCAGGCGCTTCGCCAGTCGCAGGAAGTCCCGCTTCAGGCCGGGCTGGCGCAGGAGCGTCAGCTGTTTGCGCTGCTCGCGGCCACCGACGATCGCCGGGAAGGTATCAACGCCTTTTTACAAAAACGCACCCCAGACTTTAAAGGACGCTAATTGTGGAATCTATTCTGAGCCATGTTGAGCAGGGCGTAATGACCATTACGCTGAACCGCCCGGAGCGCCTGAACAGCTTTAACGACGTCATGCACCAGCAGCTTTCCGAATGCCTGAAGCAGGCCGAGCGCGATGACGCCATCCGCTGCCTGCTGATCACCGGGGCAGGACGCGGTTTCTGCGCCGGGCAGGATCTTAACGACCGTAACGTCGACCCGAACGGCCCCGCGCCCGATCTGGGCATGTCCGTTGAGACTTTTTACAACCCGCTGGTGCGCCGCCTGGCAAAACTGCCGAAGCCGGTGATTTGCGCGGTTAACGGCGTGGCGGCGGGCGCGGGGGCCACGCTGGCCCTCGGCTGCGACATGGTGATTGCGGCCCGTTCAGCCAGCTTTGTGATGGCCTTCAGCAAGCTCGGGCTGGTACCGGACTGCGGCGGAACCTGGCTGCTGCCGCGCGTGACCGGACGCGCCCGCGCCATGGGGCTGGCATTGCTGGGCGATAAGCTCAGCGCCGAGCAGGCACAGGCCTGGGGAATGATCTGGCAGGTGGTGGACGACGACCAGCTCTCCGCCACCGCACAGCAGATGGCGCTGCATTTTGCCTCGCAGCCGACCTTTGGCCTGGGCTTGATCAAGCAGGCGATCAACGCCGCCGAAACCAATACCCTCGACGCCCAGCTTGATCTGGAGCGCGACTATCAACGTCTGGCCGGACGCAGCGACGACTACCGGGAAGGCGTCAGCGCGTTCCTGGCAAAACGCGCGCCGAACTTTACGGGGAAATAAGATGGTGAATATCCATACGGTCGCCGTCATTGGCAGCGGCACCATGGGCGCCGGTATTGCCGAAGTGGCAGCCAGCCACGGTCATCCGGTTCTGGTGTACGACATTGATGCAGCGGCGATTTCCCGCGCCATCGACGGCATTCATCAGCGGCTCTCCTCTCGCGTTGCGCGCGGAAAACTCTCTGCCGACGCCGGGGAACAGATCCTCGCCCGCCTGACGCCGGTGACGACTATCAGTGCTCTGGCGAAAGCCGATCTGGTGATCGAGGCGGCCTCCGAGCGGCTTGAGGTAAAAAAAGCGCTGTTTACCCAGCTGGCAGAGATCTGCCCGCCGCAGACGCTGCTTGCCAGCAATACCTCGTCCATTTCCGTTACCGCGATTGCAGCGGAGATAAACCACCCTGAACGCGTCGCCGGGCTGCACTTCTTCAATCCTGCCCCGGTGATGAAGCTGGTGGAAGTGGTCAGCGGGCTGGCGACCTCTCCCGAAGTGGCCGATGCACTGTGCGAGCTGGCGTTGAGCTGGGGAAAGCAGCCGGTACGCTGCCAGTCCACGCCGGGGTTTATCGTCAACCGCGTGGCGCGCCCGTTCTACTCGGAAGCCTGGCGCGCGCTGGAAGAGCAGGTGGCAACGCCCGAGGCGATCGACGCCGCCCTGCGAGACGGCGGAGGCTTCCCGATGGGGCCGCTTGAGCTGACGGACATGATTGGTCAGGACGTCAACTTTGCCGTGACCTGCTCCGTGTTTAACGCCTTCTGGCAGGAGCGTCGTTTTCTGCCGTCGCTGGTGCAGCAGGAGCTGGTGCTGGCCGGGCGTCTGGGCAAGAAAAGCGGGCAGGGGGTTTACCGCTGGCAGGAGGAGAAACCCGCCGTCAGCTGGCTCGCCCCGGTCAGCGACAGCTTCAGCCCGATGCGCGTACAGCGAAGAAGTGACGGTGTCACGGAAATTGACGATCTGTTGCTGATCGAAACGCAGGGTGAAACCGCGCAGTCGCTGGCGCTGCGCCACGGCTGCCCGGTGGTGGTGGTCGACCGCATCGAGCGGGATGTAGCCGTGATAGCCGCCGCGCCTGGCAACCCGCACGCCGCCACGCAGAAAGCCATTTACTGGTTGCAGCACCAGGAGAAACGGGTGGTACAGATTGCCGATTACCCCGGCCTGCTGGTCTGGCGCACGGTAGCGATGATTGCCAACGAAGCGCTGGACGCCCTGCAAAAAGGGGTCGCCAGCGAGCAAGACATCGATACCGCCATGCGCTTAGGGGTCAACTATCCCTGCGGGCCCATCGCCTGGGGCGAGCGCCTTGGCTGGCAGCGTCTGTTAACGCTGCTGGAAAACCTGCAACGTCACTACGGCGAGGAACGCTATCGCCCCTGTTCACTGCTGCGCCAGCGTGCGCTTCTGGAGAGTAGCTATGAGTCATAACGCCTGGCATAACGCCCGCGCGATGTACGAACGGGACGCCTGCGCGCAGGCGATGGGGATGGACATTATCGACATGGGCGAGGGCTACGCGGTGGTGACCATGACCATCACCCCGCAGATGCTCAACGGGCATAAAACCTGCCACGGCGGACAGTTGTTCTCGCTGGCCGATACCGCCTTTGCCTACGCCTGCAACAGTCAGGGGCTGGCGGCGGTGGCCGCAGGCTGCGCCATCGATTTTCTGCGTCCGGGCTTTGCCGGAGATAAGCTCACCGCCACCGCGCGGGTGAAGCATCAGGGCAAACTGACCGGCGTCTACGACATTGAAATTCAGAACCAACACCAGAAAACCGTCGCTCTTTTTCGCGGGAAATCGCACCGCACCGGCGGCAGTGTGACAGGAGAAGTCTGATGCGTGACGCATTTATTTGTGAGGGGGTGCGTACCCCGGTTGGTCGCTACGGCGGAGGATTATCCAGCGTGCGCGCCGATGACTTAGGGGCCGTGCCGCTGCGTGCGCTGCTGGCGCGTTACCCGCAGCTCGATCTGGAGCGCATAGATGACGTGATCTTCGGCTGCGCGAATCAGGCCGGAGAGGATAACCGCAACGTGGCGCGCATGTCGGCGCTGCTGGCCGGGCTGCCGCAGACGGTATCCGGCACCACCATTAACCGCCTGTGCGGCTCCGGTCTGGATGCCCTTGGCTTTGCGGCGCGCGCCATCAGGGCCGGGGATGGCGATCTGCTGATCGCAGGTGGCGTCGAATCCATGTCCCGTGCGCCGTTCGTGATGGGCAAAGCCACGGCGGCGTTTCAGCGTCAGGCGGAGATCTTCGACACCACCATCGGCTGGCGATTTGTGAATCCGCTCATGCATCAGCAATACGGAACTGACAGCATGCCGGAAACGGCAGAGAATGTAGCGGAATTGTTAAATATAAGCCGTGCCGATCAGGACGCATTTGCCCTGCGCAGCCAGCAGCGCACCGCGCGGGCGCAGCAGAATGGCGTTCTGGCGCAGGAGATTATCCCGGTACAGGTGGCGGGCAAAAAAGGTGCGGTAACGGAAGTGAGCGTGGACGAGCATCCGCGCGCCGAAACCACCCTGGAACAGCTTGCCGCGCTGAAAGCCCCGTTCCGTAAGAACGGTGTGGTGACGGCGGGGAACGCCTCTGGCGTCAACGACGGGGCGGCGGCGCTGATTATCGCCAGCGAGCCGATGGCGCTTGCCCAGGGGTTAACCCCGCGCACCCGCATTGTGGCCATGGCGACAGCGGGCGTCGAGCCGCGCCTGATGGGATTAGGCCCGGTGCCCGCCACCCGCAAGGTGCTGGAGCGTGCCGGACTCAGTATCACCGATATGGACGTCATTGAGCTTAATGAAGCCTTCGCCGCACAGGCGCTGGGCGTGCTGCGTCAGCTGGGCTTGCCGGATGACGCCGAGCATGTCAACCCGAACGGCGGGGCGATCGCGTTAGGTCATCCGCTGGGAATGAGCGGTGCCAGACTGGCGCTGGCCGCAAGCAATGAATTGCACCGACGCGGCGGGCGCTACGCGCTGTGTACGATGTGCATCGGTGTGGGTCAGGGCATTGCCATGATCCTTGAGCGTGTTTGAGCGAACAATAATGTGAGTACCCTGCGATGATAAATACAACAAAGCTTGATCCGATCGAAACCGCGTCCATTGATGAATTGCAGGCGTTGCAGACCGCGCGCCTGAAGTGGACGCTGCACCACGCCTACAACAATGTTCCGATGTACAAACGCAAGTTTGATGCCGCGGGCGTTCACCCTGACGACTTCACCGAGCTGGCGGACCTGCAAAAATTCCCGTGCACCACCAAGCAGGATCTGCGCGACAACTACCCGTTTGATACCTTTGCGGTACCAATGGAACAGGTGGTACGCATCCACGCTTCGTCGGGCACCACCGGAAAGCCGACCGTGGTGGGGTATACCCAGAATGATATCGACAACTGGGCCAATATCGTCGCCCGTTCCCTGCGCGCTGCCGGGGGCAGCGCGAAGGATAAAATTCACGTCGCCTACGGTTACGGGCTCTTCACCGGCGGGCTGGGGGCGCACTACGGTGCCGAGCGTCTGGGAGCGACGGTGATCCCGATGTCCGGCGGCCAGACGGAGAAGCAGGCGCAGCTGATCCGCGATTTCCAGCCGGATATGATCATGGTGACGCCGTCTTACTGCCTGAACCTGATTGAAGAGCTGGAGCGTCAGATGGGCGGCGATGCCAGCGCCTGTTCCCTGCGCGTCGGCGTGTTTGGCGCCGAGCCGTGGACGCAGGCGATGCGCCGCGAAATTGAAAAACGGCTGGGCATTACCGCGCTGGATATCTATGGTCTCTCCGAAGTGATGGGGCCGGGCGTGGCGATGGAGTGTCTTGAAACCGCTGACGGCCCGACCATCTGGGAAGATCACTTCTACCCGGAGATCGTCAACCCGAATGACGGCACGCCGCTGGCCGACGGCGAGCAGGGTGAGCTGCTGTTCACCACGCTGACCAAAGAGGCGCTGCCGGTGATCCGCTACCGCACCCGCGATCTGACGCGCCTGCTGCCGGGCACCGCACGCACCATGCGCCGGATGGATCGCATCAGCGGGCGCAGCGACGACATGCTCATCATTCGCGGGGTTAACGTCTTCCCGTCACAGCTGGAAGAGGAGATCGTTAAGTTCGAACACCTTTCGCCGCACTATCAGCTGGAGGTGAACCGCCGCGGGCATCTTGATTCACTTTCGGTGAAGGTCGAGCTGAAACAGAGCAGCTTAACGCTGACCCATGAACAGCGCTGTCAGGTCTGCCATCAGCTGCGTCATCGGATTAAATCGATGGTGGGGATCTCGACCGACGTGATGATCGTGAACTGCGGCAGTATACCGCGCTCCGAGGGTAAAGCCTGCCGGGTATTTGATTTGCGTAAAGTGGCAGCCAACGGTTGAATTTCCCTCACCCCAGCCCTCTCCCAAAGGGAGAGGGTGTATTAAGTTCCCTTTCCCTTTGAGAGAGGTTTAGGGTGAGGGTACACCCCAGATTCGTATGCTATGATTCATCCAGGAAAAAAATAACAACAGAATGAATCACATGAATAAACTTGATGCCTTTATCCAGCACGCGGTCAGCTCTGTTCCCGTCAGCGGAACGTCGCTTATCTCCTCGCTGTATGGCGATGCGCTTTCCCATCGCGGCGGAGAGATCTGGCTCGGCAGCCTGGCGGCCCTGCTGGAAGGGATGGGTTTCGGGGAGCGCTTTGTGCGCACCGCGCTGTTTCGCCTCAACAAAGAGGGCTGGCTGGACGTGTCCCGCATTGGCCGTCGCAGCTTTTACCGTCTCAGCGATAAGGGGCTGCGTTTGACCCGCCGCGCGGAAAATAAAATCTACCGTGCGGAACTGCCGGCGTGGGATGGTAAATGGCTGCTGCTGCTTTCCGAGGGGCTGGATAAAACCACGCTCGCGGACGTGAAAAAACAGCTCATCTGGCAAGGGTTCGGCACGCTGGCGCCGAGCCTGATGGCCTCGCCGTCGCAGAACCTGGCGGACGTGCAGTCTCTGCTGCATGACGCGGGCGTGGCGGAAAACGTCATTTTCTTTGAAGCCCATTCTCCGCTGGCCTTGTCACGCGCGGCGTTACGATCCCGGGTGGAAGAGTGCTGGCAGCTGACCGAACAAAACGCGATGTACGAAACGTTTATCAACTCGTTCCGTCCGCTGCTGCCGCTGCTGAAAGAGGCGCCGCCTGAGGATTTGACCCCGGAACGCTGCTTCCAGATCCAGCTGTTACTCATTCATTTTTATCGTCGCGTGGTGCTGAAAGATCCGCTGTTGCCGGAGGAGTTACTTCCTGCGCACTGGGCGGGACAGAGCGCGCGACAGCTGTGCATTAACATCTACCAGCGCGTGGCGGCGGGAGCCCTGGCGTTTGTCAGTGAGAAGGGGGAAACCTCCGTGGGCGAACTGCCCGCTCCCGGCACGCTTTATCACCAGCGCTTTGGTGGTCTGAATATCACATAAGGAGAGGGTATGCCTGTTTATCAAATTGATGGTCTGACGCCGGTCGTGCCTGAAGAGAGCTATGTTCACCCGACCGCGGTGCTGATTGGCGACGTGATCCTCGGCAAAGGCGTTTACGTGGGCCCTAACGCCAGCCTGCGCGGTGATTTTGGCCGGATCGTGGTGAAAGACGGCGCGAACATCCAGGATAACTGCGTGATGCACGGTTTTCCGGAGCAGGACACGGTGGTGGAAGAGGACGGGCATATCGGCCACAGCGCGATCCTGCACGGCTGCATTATCTGCCGTAATGCGCTGGTGGGGATGAATGCGGTCGTGATGGACGGGGCGACGATCGGCGAAAACAGCATCGTCGGGGCGGCGGCGTTTGTGAAGGCCAAAGCGGAGATGCCTGCGAATCACTTAATTCTTGGCAGTCCGGCGAAAGCGATTCGTGAGTTAAGCGCGCAGGAAATAGAGTGGAAAAAGCAGGGCACGCGGGAGTATCAGGTACTGGTGGATCGCTGTAAGCAGACGCTGCATCAGGTGGAGCCGCTGCGGGAAGAAGAGCCCGGACGCAAACGGCTGGTCTTCGATGAGAATTTACGGCCCAAGTCGGCTGGCCGGGATAAATAAGGCCGTTCGTTCCCGCGTGTTGCTCAAGGCGTGAAGATGAGCTTAATACGCTTCCGGCAGGGGCCGGTCAATCGACACCAGCTTTCCGCGCTTCATGGTGATATAGCCCCCGGCTTTGAGATCTGCCAGCACGCGAAAGACATGCGTGCGTGACAGGTTAGTGCGCTTAATGATAAACAGCGCCAGGCCCTCATTCTCTCCCGTGTGGGTCTCCTGCCGATAGAGATAGCGGTACAGCATCGGTTTTATGGTCTGGTAGCTGGTGACCTGCCTGCGTTCATTGTGCAGGTCGATGGTGAAAATGGACATGTAGGTCAGTATGGTGGCCAGCGCCTGCATGCGCTCAGACCCGCCCTCGAAAAATAGCTGGTCGAAGTCGGCCCAGGCTATTCTCACCAGCTTCACCTTTGCACTGCTGCGATATTCATACTTCGCCAGTGGACAATACCTTTCCATTAACCCTATCGGCATATACTCGATAGTATTGCCAATATTTAGGCCATCATCAGGCATTAATATTGTCAGCGATCCTTCAGTGCAAAAATAGATATAGCCAGGCTCGACGGTGAATTTTTTATTTGCGGCAACGGTTAAGGCCTCGCCTTTACAAAGCATGTGCGGAAAGAATTGCCCAATATTGAGTTGCTGATAATAGGTATGGATATCCTGGAAATTCACGCTAAGCCTCTCCCCGCAACGTCTGCCGTGGTAACGAGTATAGCAGCAATAGCCCCCGGATTACGAACCGATAAATAACCAGTCCCATATGGGACTATGATGAGAAAGTATTCTGATTAGAATGGTCGTCAATGAGTTCGCATTAAAATTATCCGCCAACAGTAAATATCCAGGCGGCGCAATTAATCTACGAGGCCATTCAATGAAATTAACCCTAATTGCTAAACATCTGGCGCTTGCCGGTGTGTTGACGTCGCTGTCGCTTTCCGCGTTTGCGGAAGTGCAGCCGCAGGATGCCACTGCCACAACCCGGCAGGCAAATAACGCCCTGTATAAAAAATTACCGTTTGCCGATAAAACCGACTTTGAGAACGCCCATAAAGGTTTTATCGCCCCGCTGCCACAAAACATGATTAAAGGCGAGCAGGGGAACGTTATCTGGAACCCGGCGAAATATGATTTCGTGAAAGAGGGTGAAAAAGCCCCGGATACGGTAAACCCGAGCCTGTGGCGTCAGTCACAGCTGATCAACATTGGCGGGCTGTTTAAGGTCACCGACGGCGTTTATCAGATCCGCAATCTCGATCTCTCCAACATGACCATCATTGAAGGCGAGAAGGGCATCACCGTTATCGACCCGCTGTTAAGCGCTGAACCGGCGAAAGAAGCGCTGGATCTCTACTATGCAAACCGCGGCAAGAAACCGGTCGTCGCTGTGGTGATCACCCACAGTCACGTCGACCACTACGGCGGCCTGCGCGGTGTGGTTGACGAAGCCGACGTGAAGTCCGGCAAAGTGAAGATCTACGCCCCGGAAGGCTTTATGAAAGAAGCGGTTTCCGAAAACATTATGGCCGGGAATGCGATGAGCCGCCGTGCGAGCTATATGTACGGCAACCTGCTGAAGCCGGATGCAAAAGGCCAGGTGGGGGCGGGTCTTGGCACCACCACCTCTGCGGGTACGGTGACCCTGATCCCGCCGACCAACTACATTACCCATACCGGCCAGCAGGAAGTGATTGACGGGCTGACCTACGACTTTATGATGGCGCCGGGCTCAGAAGCCCCGTCCGAAATGCTGTGGTATGTCAAAGAGAAGAAAATGATCGAAGCCGCAGAGGACGTGACCCATACCCTGCACAACACCTACTCCCTGCGCGGCGCGAAAATCCGCGATCCGCTGGCCTGGTCTAAGTACATCAACGCCGCCATTGAGCGCTGGGGCGCGGACGCGGAAGTGATTATTGCGCAGCACCACTGGCCGACCTGGGGCAACGAGAATATCGTCAAGCTGATGAAAGGCCAGCGCGATATGTATCGCTACATCAACGACCAGACCCTGCGTATGGCAAACAAGGGGCTGACCCGCGACGAGATCGCCGCTGAATTTACACTGCCGGAATCGCTGGAAAAACAGTGGGCGAGCCGCGGCTATTACGGTTCCGTCAGCCACGACGTAAAAGCCACCTACGTGTTTTATCTCGGATGGTTCGACGGCAACCCGGCTACCCTCGACGAACTGCCGCCTGAACAGGCTGCGAAGAAGTTTGTGGAATACATGGGAGGGGCCGATGCCATCATGCAGAAAGCCAAAGCTGACTATCAGCAGGGCAACTACCGCTGGGTGGCGCAGGTGACCAGCAAAATTGTCTTCGCCGATCCGCAGAACGCTACGGCACGTAATCTGGAAGCCGACGCGCTGGAGCAGTTAGGTTACCAGGCGGAAGCGGGCACCTGGCGTAACTTCTACCTGACCGGCGCGCAGGAACTGCGTAATGGCGTGAAGAAGCTGCCGACGCCGAACACCGCCAGCCCGGATACCGTGCGGGCGATGACTCCGGAAATGTTCTTCGACTACCTGGGCGTGCACATCAACGGGGTGCGGGCCGGTAACGCGAAAGCGGTCTTTAACATCGATCTCGGTAAGGATGGCGGCAAATACAAGCTGGAGCTGGAAAACGGCGTGCTGAACCATACCGCCAACGCGCAGGCGAAGGATGCCGACGCAACCATCACCCTGGACCGCACCACGCTGAATGACATCATCCTTAAGAAAGAGACGCTCAAGCAGGCGATGGACAAGGGTGACGTCAAGGTGAGCGGAGACAGAGCGAAGCTAGAAGAGATGCTGAGCTACATGGACACATTTGACTTCTGGTTCAATATTGTCACGCCATAAGTTTAGCGTTCATCCTGGTTAATCCTGGCGCCTTATTACGATAAGGCGCCATTTTTTTCATTCACGCATCGCCAGCGCGCTGGCGCTTGCCGGATCGAACAGCGAAATACTCTCGATCTGATCCAGCATGATCACTTTGCGAAAATCCATGGCGCTTTTGGGCTCCGAATCGAGCGTAATGTCATGCTCGGCATACCATTTGCTGTAGTTATGTTCGATACAGAGCTGCATGTTCTTCCCGTCACGGTAGCCGCTCAGCATCGGAATAAGCACGATATTGGCCGTTTTTTCATACTCCAGCGTGGCGGTATGGATCATGCCAATATAGATCCGCCGCGATTTCAGCGTGACGTGCGCCAGTTCACCTTCCTCCATGCACTGATAGAGCAGCTGTTCAATCCCGCTCGACTGCGCCAGCCGCTTGTACAATTTTTTCCGGCCCTCACCGTCCAGCCGCGCGCTTCCGGCCCAGTTCGAGCGGTAGAGACAAAACAGGATCGCGAAGGTCAGCATCACCACCACCGGGGCCTGAATCCCCAGGAAGCTCCAGTTCATAAAATCAATTTGCCAGTCGGCATATTTTGCTGACGTGAAATGGAACGTGTTATCGGCGGCGGAGAGGGCGAACAACAGCAGCCACAGCAGGCCGGTGGCGATCACCCCCTGAAGAACAAAAATACAGCCATACAGTGCAACAAGAAAATAGACGTCCCAGCCAAAGGATCGCTTGATTTTAAACCGTGTTGAGAGGTCGCGGCTGGTGTACCAGTACCCGCATACCATCAATACCATGAATATTGCCGTTCCCATTTCAGGCCCTCTTCAGCGCGTTGACATGGCGCAGAAAGTCCTGCCGTACTTCGTGGCTTTTGTAGTTAACCGAGGCGTTTCCATCCTGATCGATGATGATGCGGTCGCCATCCTCTACGGCTTCGATAATTTCCTGGTGACTCATGACCTGCAACAAGGATTCCGGGCTGGAAAAGAGCGTCATCAGTAAATGTTTCATCGCGTGACATCCTTATGAATTAAAAGGATAAGTCTGGAAGATAAATGGCACCTTTGCCTTAAGGTTATCCCTAAAAAAACGGCAGCCTGGCGGCGAAATTCATATTTTTCACAAAATGGTTGTGCGTGGTGATATTCCATGTAACTGAAAAATAATAAGAATAAAAAATATACCTGCGCAAACTTGGACAAATAAAGTTAATTGTGTAAGTTTAAATTATGCGATTCCGCTACGTTGTTTACACCCAGGATGTGACCCATGAGCACGTTGCCGTCCGTCATCAGTCGGTTCGTTGATTACTACGCCACGCTGGATACCCAGCCACCTTCGGCGCTGGCGGGGATTTATCGCGCCGATGCCACGCTTATCGATCCTTTTGGCGAACACAGCGGGGTGTTCGCGATTCAGCGCTATTTCACCCATCTGCTGGCTAACGTTCAACACTGTCGCTTTACCGTCGATGCACCGTTGCAGCAGAGCGATCGCTTTGTTGTCACCTGGATGATGCACTGGTCGCACCCGCGTATCGCCGGGGGGGCAATGCGCCAACTGCCGGGCTGCTCCGTGGTAGACATGCGCGACGATCGCATTGTTCGCCAGCGGGATTACTACGATGCCGGAGAGATGATTTACGAACATCTCCCGATACTCGGTTGGGCCGTGCGCGGCGTGAAGCGAAGAGTGAAATCATGAAAACGGTTCTGATCACCGGCGCAAGCTCGGGCATCGGGGCGGGGCTGGCGAAATCTTTTGCCGACGATGGTTACCGGGTGATTGCCTGCGGGCGCGATGCGCAACGTCTGGCAGCCGTGCATCAGTACAGCCCCAACATTACGGTGCGCCTGTTCGATATGACAGACAGGGACGCCTGTCGCCAGGCGCTGGCGGACTGTACTGCCGACACGGTGATTCTCTGCGCCGGAACCTGCGAGTATCTCGACCGCGGCGAGGTGGATGCCGAGCTGGTGACGCGGGTCATGACCACCAATTTCATCGGGCCGGTAAACTGCCTTGCGGCGTTGCAGCCGCAGCTGGTATCCGGCAACCGCGTGGTGCTGGTCAGTTCGATGGCGCACTGGCTTCACTTCCCGCGAGCCGAAGCGTATGGCGCCTCTAAAGCGGCGTTAACCTGGTTTGCCGACACACTGCGCCTCGACTGGGAACCGAAAGGGATTGCCGTCACGGTCGTTTCACCCGGTTTTGTCGACACGCCGCTGACCCGCAAAAACGATTTCCCGATGCCGGGCCGGGTCAGCGTGGGGGACGCCGTCCACGCCATTCGTAGCGGTCTGGCAAAAGGGAAGGATCACATCGCGTTTCCCGCCGGGTTCAGCCTGGCGTTGCGCCTGCTTTCCGGCCTGCCCGATGTACTTCAGCGCGCACTGCTGCGCAGGATGGTGCGACCATGAAAATCGCAATTATCGGCAGCGGTATCGCCGGGTTAACCTGTGCCTGGCGGCTCGCCGGACATCACCAGGTCACGCTGTTTGAGGCGCAGGCCACGCCGGGCGGCCATACCGCAACGGTGGATGTCGACACGCCGCAGGGCAGCTTTGCCATCGATACCGGTTTTATCGTCTACAACGACCGCACCTATCCGCGCTTCATGGGGTTGCTCAGCGAACTGGGCATCTGCGGGCAAAAAACGCAGATGAGCTTTTCGGTGCACAACCCGCAGAGCGGGCTGGAGTACAACGGGCACACGCTGACGTCGTTGTTCGCCCAGCGACGTAATCTGCTCAACCCGGCTTTCTGGACGCTGCTGAAGGAGATCGTGCGCTTTAACCGGCTGGCGAAACAGACGCTCCGGGGCGAAGTCGATGGTTCCGCCACGCTGGAAACGTTCCTGCGCCAGCACCGTTTTACGCCCTTTTTTGCGCGCCACTACATCCTGCCAATGGGGGCGGCTATCTGGTCGTCGTCGCTACAGGAGATGAAACGCTTTCCGCTGCCGCTCTTTTTACGCTTTTTTGAAAACCACGGTCTGCTGGACATTACCCATCGTCCACAGTGGTACGTGGTGCCAGGCGGCTCCAGGGAGTATATCCGCGCGATGCTGGATACGCTCGGCGATCGCCTGACGCTGCACCTTAACGCGCCGGTGCAGCAGGTTATTCGCCACGATCGTGGGGTTGATATTGCGCGTGAGGGCGTAACAGATACTTTTGATCAGGTGATCTTCGCCTGCCACTCCGCTCAGGCGCTGGCGATGCTCGCCAGCCCAACGCAGGCTGAACGCGAGGTGCTGGGGGATATCGGCTGGCAGCGTAACGAGGTGGTGCTTCACCGCGATCCGCGCTGGCTGCCGGTGCGCGAACGCGCGTGGGCGAGCTGGAACTACCGCCTCAGCGAGCAGGATCAGGCCAGCGCCTGCGTCACCTACAACATGAATATCTTGCAGGGACTGCCGCCGGGTAGCCCGCTGTTTTGCGTCACCCTCAACCCGGAAACGCCGGTGGAGGAACGGTTTGTGCTGCGCCGCTTTGTCTATGAGCATCCGCTTTTTAACCCGCAAAGCTGGCAAGCTCAGGCCCGGCGAGGCGAAATAAACGGTCGCCAGCGGAGCTGGTTCTGCGGCGCGTACTGGTACAACGGCTTCCACGAAGATGGCGTGCGCAGTGCGCTGGACGTGGTCAACGCTATCGCGACCGGGGAGGGCAACTGAGATGAACAGCTGCCTTTACCACGGTACATTGCGCCATCGTCGGCTTGCGCCGAAAGCGCACCACTTTACCTACAGCGTGTTTATGGCCTGGCTCGATCTGGATGAGCTGGACGCGCTGCCCTCTGTCGGCGTGCGTCGTAACCGCGTTGCGCCCGCGGCATTTTATGATGCGGATTACCCGCTGGGCACGCCGCTCAAAGCGCGTGTCCTTGAGCGTCTGGAAAATCTGACCGGCGAACGTCCGGCGGGGCGGGTCATGCTTCTGACTCAGCTGCGCTATTTCGGTTTTCATTTCAACCCGGTCAATTTTTACTACTGCTATGACGGGGAAGACACCCTGCGCTGGGTTCTCGCCGAAGTCCGTAACACGCCGTGGAATGAACGACATTACTACGCGGTAGCGGGGCGGGACGCCCCGCCGACGGAGAAAGCGTTTCACGTCTCGCCCTTTAATCCGATGGATATGATCTACCACTGGCGCTTCAACAGCCCGGACAGCACGCTGCGCATGCATATCGAAAACCATCAGGAGACGAAGGTGTTTGATGCCACCCTGACGCTGCGCCGGGTCCCGCTGACGCGCACGGCGCTGCGTTCGCTGCTGGCGCGGATCCCGTTGATGACCCTCAAAACCGTTTTCGCCATTTACTGGCAGGCGCTCAGGCTGTGGCTGAAGCGCGTACCGCTGCATAACCATCCCCTCAGCAGGAGTGAACGCTCATGACCAATCCCGTCTTTGCGCTTGAACCCGATATCCCGCGCAACGTCCGCGTCGCGCGATGGTTGCTCTTCCGCCTGCTGAATGGCCTGCACGGTGGCTCGCTGACGCTGCGTGAAGGTGCGCAGACGTTCCAGTTCGGCGACGCTTCCGCCGCGCTTCACGCTGAGGTGCAGGTACTTGCTCCGGGCGTCTACTGGCGCATTTTAACCGGGGGCAGCCTCGCCGCGGCACAGGCGTGGATGGATGGCGACTGGGAGACGCCCCACCTGACGCCGCTGCTGGAGCTGATTGCGCGCAATAGCCAAATCCTCGGAAAGCTGGAAAAAGGGTTTCGCCTGCTCGGGAAACCGGTGGAGCGGCTGCGGCACTGGATGCGGCGCAACTCCCGCGCGCAGGCGCGGGAAAATATTGCCGCCCATTACGATCTGGGCAACGCCTTTTACGCCCATTTCCTTGATGAACATCTCCTGTACTCCAGCGCGCTGTTTAGCGGGGACGAGCAGGATCTGACCGCGGCTCAGCAGGCGAAAATGGCGAGGCTGTGTGACCAGCTGGCGCTCACGGCAAACGATCATCTGCTGGAGATTGGCACCGGCTGGGGGGCGATGGCGGAATATGCCGCCCGTCATTACGGCTGCCGGGTGACCACCACCACGCTGTCGCAGGAGCAGTACCACTGGGCCACCGCGCGCATCGCCCGGGCAGGGTTGCAGGATCGTGTTGAGGTGCTGCTCTGCGACTACCGCGATCTGTCCGGGGTCTACGACAAGCTGGTGTCGGTTGAGATGATTGAGGCCGTCGGTCAACGCTACCTGCCAACATTTTTCCGCACCTGCCAGGCGCGTCTGCGTCCAGGCGGGCGGATGGCGATTCAGGCCATCACCATTCAGGATCAACGCTATCGCGACTACAGCAAAAGCGTCGATTTTATTCAGCGCTACATCTTCCCCGGCGGCTTTTTGCCCAGCATCACCGCCATGAATGAACTCATGACCCGCCATACCGATTTTGTGGTGCGTAACCTCTTCGATATGGGACCGGACTACGCCCGCACGCTGGCGCACTGGCGTCAGCGGTTCGTTCACGCCTGGCAGGAGATTGAAAAGCTCGGGTTTGATGACCGTTTCCGCCGGATGTGGCTGTACTACCTCGGCTACTGTGAAGCCGGGTTTAATGCCCGCACCATCAGCGTGGTGCAGCTGACTGCGGAACGCGTGTGAAGCGCTACGGGCAGGTATTTCTGCTGGCCATCGGGTTTGATCTCTACTGGACGCTGACGGGGCTGATTGCGTTCACGGGCGCGTCCCTGATGCCGCTATGGATGGTGGCGCTGTGGCTAATGTTTGCCACCGTCTGGACGCAACTGACCCGCACGACCACCTTGCCGGGCTGGTTGCTGACGGTGCTGGCGACCCTGGGCGGGCCGGTGGCCTACCTGATCGGCGAGCGTCTGGGGGCCATTTACCGTTTATACCTCTCAGCTTCTGACGCCCGACGGCAGCTATACAGGGTTAGACGGCGATAATGCGCTGATTATCACCTATGCCCGGGACATCGATGGTGACGACCTGGTTGAGGCGACCCGCGACCAGTGGCAGGCGCAGGGCATTTTGCAGCAGGAGCCGCAGAGTGAAGCATGGCTGAGCGAGTATCCTGAACTGCGTCAGCAGTTAATCGGAGGACCACAATGAAACGTTTCCTGTTAATGGCGCTTGCCCTGACGATGCTGGTGGCCGGATGTAGCACCGAGGTGACAGAGTATCGTCAGCAGCAGCCACGGCTTGATATTTTTACTTACTTCCAGGGGAAAACCGAGGCGTGGGGGATGGTGCAGGATCGCAGCGGTAAGCAGATCCGTCGTTTTCACGTCGAGATCGCCGGGGATGTTATCGGCGATACGCTGACCCTGAATGAACATTTTGTCTACGATGACGGCGAGAAGCAGCAGCGCGTCTGGCATATCCGCCGCGTAGGGCAGAATCGCTATGAAGGCACGGCGGGTGACATAGAAGGTGTCGCGACAGGCCAGGCGGCGGGCAATGCCCTTAACTGGCGCTACAGTATGAACGTGAAGGCGGACGGTAAAACCTGGCTGCTGCACTTTGATGACTGGATGTATTTGCAGGACAGCACCCGTCTGTTTAATAAAACCGAGATGAAGAAATTTGGCGTCACCGTCGCCACGGTGACGCTGTTCTTTACCCGCAAAGAGGGCGGTTAATCCTCTTCGGGCTGAGGTTTACTGCTTGAGTAGATGAAGAAGAGCGCAATACTCAGGCAGACGACGGCCCCGAAACGGCTCACTGAAAACGGAATGGCTTCATTGTTCAGCCAGCCAAAGTTATCAATCAGCATGCTCATGGCCAGCTGGCCCAGGATAACCGCTACCGTGGCAACGGCGGTCCCGATGCGCTGCACTGCGAGCACCATAATCACGATATAGGGCACGCCGCAGAGGGCGCCCAGAAGCTGCCATTTGGGTACATCCATCAGGCTGACCGCCTGTTTCGGCTCAAAAAAGAAGATCAGCAGGGCGGTCACCAGCGCGCCGACGGAAAACGTCAGAAACGCGCTTTTAAATACCCCCACGCTGCTGCCTAATTGCCCGTTAATGGCAGCCTGAATGCTCAGCGTTGCGCCGCCAATCACCGCCAGAATAATCATAATTACTGTCATAACGTTACCCCCGCGCCACGAGAATGAGCGCGGCGATGATAAATCCCAGCGCAATAATGCGTTTTGTATCGATCCTGCGGTGCGGCGTACCCAGCAGGCCATAGTGGTCGATAATCAGGCTTTTAAAAACCTGGCCTGCCAGAATGCCGATCATCGTCATGGCAATGCCGATCGCAGGCGTGGCAATGGTGAGAATGATGACGTAAACCGGGCCGAGCACGCCGCCCAACAGGTGCCATGAAGGCTGCGCAAAAAATGAGGGACTGTTGCGCGGGCTGAAAAACAGCATCAGCAGAAACGTCAGCCCCGTTCCCACGCTGAATATGCTGAACGCCGCCCACAGGTCGCCCACCTCTGCGCCCAGCGGCCCCAGCAGCCCGGCTTCCACGGACAGCCCCATGCCGCCGGCAATCACCAGTAAAATTAAAATAATGTGCATAACGCTTTTTCTCCTTTTTCCAGGCGGAGAAGATTACGTCTGAACATCATTGAGAAAAATGCCATAATGCAGGAAACACCTTTGCAGGAAATGCATTAATGATGGATGCCGGACATATCAGCATTCGCGCGCTGCTGATCTTCATCGACGTTTATGAAACGCAGAATTTTTCCGTGGTGGCGAGGCGGGAAGGGATTTCTGCGTCGCAGGTCTCACGCGTGATCCACCAGCTTGAGGACGCCCTCGGGCAACAGCTTTTCTACCGCAACACGCGGGCGATTATGCCCACAGAGAGCGGGCATCTTTTTGTGCGCTATGCCCGGGCGATGGCCGGGAATATGGAGGACGCGCGACGCGAGCTGGATGAACGCGCCCGCGAGCCGTCGGGCACGCTGCGTATCAATGGCCCGGTCTTTTTCGGACAAAGGCACATCGCGCCGGGCCTGCCGGGGCTTCTGGCGCGTTACCCTCGTCTCTCCATTGAACTGACCCTCACCGACGATTTTATCGATCCGCACCGTGACGCCGCGGACGTTATCTTCCGCATCGGCGCGCTGACGGACTCCTCGTTTCACGCCCGGGTGTTCGGGCAGCAGTTCTATCATCTGGCGGCCTCGCCGGACTATCTGCAAAAACATGGCGCGCCCGAGGGGCCAGACGATCTCAGCCGTCACCACTGTCTGGTTTACCGCGGCTCGTCCGGGCCTAACCGCTGGCTGATCCGGCGGCCGGGCGAGGCGTGGGTTCACTATCCCATTGTACCGCTGATGACTTCCAATAACGCGGAAACGCTCCTGATTGCGGCGCTGGGCGGCATGGGCGTTGTGCTTTTCCCGGACTGGATGGTGAGCGAACGGCTCAAAAGCGGTGAGCTGGTGGCACTGCTGCCGGAAATGGAGTGTTCAATTAATACGGAGCCACTGACGATTGCGGCGATTTACCCGAACGCGCGTCATCCGCCCCTGAACGTCAGGGCGGTGATTGATTACTATATTGAGCGATTCGGTACGCCACTGTACTGGCAAACCTGAAGGTTAGCGGGCAAGCTCGCGACGGATAATGTCAGCCCCGGCGCTTAACGCCTTCAGCTTACCGTTGGCGACCTGGCGGGAAAGGGGGGCCATACCGCAGTTGGTGGACGGATAGAGCTTGTCTGCATCAACAAACTGCAACGCCTTGCGCAGCGTATCGGCCACCTCTTCCGGCGTTTCGATGGTCTGGGTGGCGACGTCAATTGCCCCGACCATCACTTTTTTACCGCGGATAAGCTCCAGCAGATCCATCGGCACGCGCGAGTTGTGGCACTCCAGCGAGATGATATCGATCTTCGAGGTCTGTAACTTTGGAAATGCCTCTTCATACTGGCGCCACTCGGAGCCGAGCGTCTTTTTCCAGTCCGTATTGGCTTTGATGCCGTACCCGTAACAGATATGTACCGCGGTTTCGCATTTCAGCCCTTCAATGGCGCGCTCCAGTGCGGCGATACCCCAGTCATTCACCTCGTCGAAAAAGACGTTAAAGGCAGGTTCGTCGAACTGAATAATGTCGACGCCGGCCGCTTCCAGCTCGCGGGCCTCCTGATTGAGAATTTTAGCGAACTCCCAGGCCAGCTTTTCGCGGCTTTTATAGTGGGCATCGTATAGCGTGTCGATCATGGTCATCGGGCCGGGCAGCGCCCACTTGATCGGCTTGTCAGTCAGCTGGCGCAGGTATTTAGCGTCGTCAACAAACACCGGCTTCTGTCGCGCCACCGCGTCTACCACGGTCGGCACGCTCGCATCGTAGCGGTTACGGATGCGCACCGTCTGACGGTTCTCAAAATCCACGCCGCTGAGATGTTCAATAAAGGTGGTGACAAAATGCTGGCGGGTTTGTTCCCCGTCGCTGACGATATCAATCCCGGCGCGAATCTGTTCATCCAGAGACAAACGCAGCGCATCCTGTTTCCCTGCCAGTAATTCCTCGTCCTGGAGTTTCCACGGCGACCAGAGCGTTTCCGGCTGCGCAAGCCAGGTGGGTTTCGGCAGGCTGCCAGCCGTTGATGTCGGGAGCAATGTTTTCATAAAAGAACCTTTTATCCGTATTAAATTAAAGCGTGAAGTGTTGAGACCACTGCTCAAGAAGGGTTTTATAGGGTTTGATAAACCGCTCTTCGGTATATTTACCCTGTTCAATGGCCAGCCGGCTGCGCTCTTCACGGTCATAGACGATTTTGGTTAATGAGTGATCCTGCTGATTCAGGTCGGGCTGATAGCACTGTCCCGCAGCGGAATTGGCATTGTAAATTTCTGGTCGATAGATCTTCTGGAACGTCTCCATGGTGCTGATGGTGCCGATCAGTTCCAGATTGGTGTAATCACGCAGTAAATCGCCGGTGAAGAAGAAGGCAAAAGGCGCGACGCTGTTTTCCGGCATGAAATAGCGAACCTTCAGGCCCATCTTCGCGAAGTACTGTTCCGTTAGCGACTCGCCGTCCGGCTGGTACTCATAGCCCAGCACCGGGTGGTGGTTACCGGTACGACGATAGGTGTCTTTGCTGGAGACGCTCAGGCAGATCACCGGCGCTTTTTTAAAGTTCGCCTGATATTCCGCAGAATGAACGAAGCTTTTAAAGATATTGCCGTGCAGCTCGCCAAAATTCTCGGGGAGAGAGAAACGGGCCCGGTCTTTATTATGCTCCAGCAGCAGGACGCTGAAATCATAGTCACGAACATACGATGAGAAGTTATTTCCGACGATGCCTTCGATGCGCTCGTGGGTTTTTTTATCCACGATCGTCGTTTGCAGAATTTCGATGGCCGGGAAAGTAAAATCGCCGCCGATATTCATATCGACTGAAATAATCTCCAGCTCGACGGCATAGCGGTCAGCTTTCGGGTTATCCCAGCTCGCCAGCGCGTTAAAGCGGTTGTTGATCATCACCAGCGTATTGCGCAGGTTCTCCTGACGCTTCTCGCCACGCGCCAGGTTGGCGAAGTTGGTGGTGGTACGCGTGTTTTCTGACGGGTTATAATTTTCATCAAAGCAACTGCGCTTAAGGGTAAATGTGAAAGCCTGACTCATTTGGTTATGCATCCTAAGTTCATGTTGCCGGAACGTTATCAATGCATAATTTATGCCTGAGCCACTGGCGCAGGGGAAGTGACTTAATTTCACTGCAACATGAGGGTTCTTCATGAACTGCGCGATTCAGGTATAATCCCCCGACATTTCCAACCGGTTTAAACGAACATGACAAAACTCACCCTACAAGAGCAGATGCTGAAAGCGGGCTTAGTCAGCAGTAAAAAGATGGCGAAGGTCCAGCGCACGGCGAAAAAATCCCGCGTCCAGGCTCGCGAGGCGAGAGAGGCTGTTGAAGAGAACAAGAAAGCCCAGCTGGAGCGTGATAAGCAGCTGAGCGAACAGCAAAAACAGGCGGTGCTGGCAAAAGAGTTCAGGGCGCAGGTGAAGCAGCTGATTGAGATGAACCGCATCACCGTGGCGAAGGGCAACATTACCTTTAACTTTACCGACGGCAACCTTATCAAAAAAATCGAGGTCGATAAGCAGACGCAAACCCAGCTGATCAACGGCCGTCTGGCGATTGCCCGACTGGTGATTAACGCGAATGGCGACTGTGATTACGCGATTATCCCGGCGGTAGTGGCGGATAAAATTGCCCAGCGCGATGCGGACAGCATTGTGCTAAACAGCGCCCTGAGTCAGGAAGAGCAGGACGAAGACGATCCGTACGCAGACTTCAAAATCCCTGACGATTTAATGTGGTAATCCCCGCTCAGAACGGCGCGGCGTGACGGGCGTTTATCGTTTCGCCGCTCAGCGGATGAATAAAATTCAGAGCGCTTGCATGCAGCATCAGCCGGGGCGTTTCTTCCGCCCCCGGCCATTCCAGACCACCATACAGATCGCACCCAAGAATAGGGTGGCCTAACTGCTGGCAGTGAATGCGCAGCTGGTGGGTGCGCCCGGTCTCCGGGGTAAGCTCAACCCGCGTCAGCGGCATTATCGTATCCTGGTAAATACGTTCCACCACCCGATAGCGCGAGCGAGCGGGCTTACCGGTGCGGGCACAGATCGTCATCAGCGGAAACAGCGCCGGATCTTTGGCAATCGGCGCATCCACGGTCCCTTCGTCCTGTTCCACATGTCCGCACAACAGGGCGGTGTAAACCTTGTTCACGGCGCGCTGACTGAACTGGTGGCAAAGCGCGGCGTTGATCGCTTTGTTACGCGCAATGACCATCAGACCCGAAGTGCCAAAATCAAGACGATGCACCAGCGTGCAGCCGGGAAAGGTTTGAACAAGACGGTGGTGGACGGAATCGAGGTTTTGCGGATTTTTCCCCGACAGGCTGAGCAGACCGGAAGGTTTATTGATCAGCAGCAGATGCTCGTCCTGCCAGAGGATCTCAATGTCGTCGTGACAGGGTGGTGCAATAAACGTATCGATAATGACAGACATCAGGCCGCCGGGCTGGAGAGTGGGTGCGGATGATAACGAAATACGGGGGAAAAGAAAAACCCTCCCACCGGGCGGTGAGAGGGGGAAAACTTAGGCAGCGACCAGGCTGTCGATAGCGGCTTTCGCGTCGGTCTGCGCTTTGGTGGCCACTTCCGGGCCGTAAGCGATACCTTCAGCGAACACGAAGTTCACGTCGGTAATGCCGATGAAGCCCAGGAACAGCGTCAGGTACGGTGCGACCAGGTCGGTAGGGGTATCTTTGTGAATACCGCCGCGGCTGGTCAGTACAACCGCACGCTTGCCTTTCACCAGACCTTCCGGGCCGTTCTCGGTGTAACGGAAGGTTACGCCAGCACGCGCCACCAGGTCGAAGTAGTTCTTCAGCTGGGTAGGAATGTTGAAGTTGTACATTGGGGCGTTGATCACGATAACGTCGTGCGCCTGCAACTCAGCAATCAGCTCGTCGGAGAGCGCCAGGGCTTCCTGCTGACGCGGGGTAAGAGGCGCATCGCTCGGACGCAGCGCGCCAACCAGCTCGCCGTCCAGCACAGGAATTGGGTTTGCCGCCAGGTCACGCACGGTGATTTCATCCGCGCTGTGCTGTTCACGCCACTGTTCAACGAAATAGTCAGACAGCTGACCAGACTGTGAATACCCTGCCAGAATACTGGATTTCAACACTAATACTTTGCTCATGGGAAATTCCTGTTTTGTATTTGATTGAGGGGGTTGCCCCGTTGCTTGTTGACACTTTATTCACAATCCTGCCACAGGGATAGCGCAATATATCGAAGCCTATGTTCGAATTTTTTGAATAAGGCGCGAAAAGCGCTGATGTGGTACTCTATACCAATCATTAAAAAGAGATTTTATCCGGCAGTGCACTGCCCGTTAACGCTATGACAGAACACCAAAAATTGACCTTCCCGATGCTGATGCAAAAGCTTGATTCGCTGATGCTGCGCGATAAACAGCGGTTTGCGCGCCGTCTGCACGGCGTTAAGAAGGTTAAAAATCCTGATGCACAACAGGCCATTTACCAGGAGATGGCCAACGAGATTGAACAGGCGGCAGGGAAAGTTGTGCTGCGTGAAGCCGCACGTCCGGAGATTACCTATCCGGAAAATCTGCCCGTCAGCCAGAAGAAACAGGACATTCTTGAGGCCGTACGCGACCACCAGGTGGTGATCGTCGCGGGGGAAACCGGTTCAGGTAAAACCACTCAGCTGCCGAAAATCTGCATGGAGCTGGGCCGCGGGGTGAAAGGGCTGATCGGTCACACCCAGCCGCGTCGTCTGGCGGCGCGCACCGTGGCGAACCGTATTGCGGAAGAGCTGCAAACGGAGCCGGGCGGCTGCATCGGCTACAAGGTGCGATTCAGCGACCACGTCAGCGATAACACCATGGTTAAGCTGATGACCGACGGTATCCTGCTGGCGGAAATCCAGCAGGATCGTCTGCTGATGCAGTACGACACCATCATCATCGATGAAGCGCACGAGCGCAGCCTGAACATCGACTTCCTGCTCGGCTACCTGAAAGAGCTGCTGCCCCGGCGTCCCGATCTGAAAATCATCATCACCTCCGCGACCATCGACCCGGAGCGCTTCTCAAAACATTTCAACAATGCGCCGATTATCGAGGTGTCAGGACGCACATATCCGGTGGAAGTGCGCTATCGCCCGATTGTGGAAGAGGCGGACGATACCGAGCGCGACCAGCTTCAGGCCATCTTTGATGCCGTCGACGAGCTGGGCAACGAGAGTTCTGGCGACATTCTGATCTTCATGAGCGGCGAGCGCGAGATCCGCGATACCGCCGATGCGCTCAGCAAGCGCGATCTGCGCCATACTGAGATCCTGCCGCTGTACGCGCGCCTGTCGAACAGCGAGCAGAACCGCGTGTTCCAGCCGCACAGCGGGCGCCGCATCGTGCTGGCGACCAACGTGGCCGAAACTTCGCTGACCGTACCGGGCATTAAATACGTGATCGACCCGGGTACGGCGCGCATCAGCCGCTACAGCTACCGCACCAAAGTTCAGCGCCTGCCGATTGAGCCGGTTTCGCAGGCGTCGGCTAATCAGCGTAAGGGCCGCTGCGGCCGCGTGTCGGAAGGGATCTGTATTCGTCTCTATTCGGAAGACGATTTCCTGTCGCGCCCTGAGTTTACCGATCCGGAGATCCTGCGGACCAACCTGGCATCCGTTATTCTGCAAATGACCGCGCTGGGGCTGGGCGATATCGCCGCCTTCCCGTTTGTGGAAGCGCCGGATAAGCGCAATATTCAGGACGGGGTGCGGCTGCTGGAAGAGCTGGGGGCCATCACCACCGACGAACAGGCGACGGCCTACAAGCTAACGCCATTGGGCCGCCAGCTTAGCCAGTTGCCGGTCGACCCGCGTCTGGCGCGCATGGTGCTGGAGGCGCAAAAACACGGCTGCGTGCGCGAGGCGATGATCATCACCTCGGCGCTCTCCATTCAGGATCCGCGCGAGCGTCCGATGGATAAGCAGCAGGCGTCGGATGAAAAACACCGTCGCTTCCACGATAAAGAGTCCGATTTCCTCGCCTTTGTGAACCTGTGGAACTACCTTGGCGAGCAGCAAAAAGCGCTCTCCTCGAACCAGTTCCGCCGTCAGTGCCGGGTGGATTTCCTCAATTATCTGCGCGTACGCGAGTGGCAGGATATCTACACCCAGCTGCGCCAGGTGGTGAAAGAGCTGGGTATACCGGTGAACAGTGAACCGGCGGAGTACCGCGAAATCCATATCGCCCTGTTGACCGGCCTGCTGTCTCATATCGGGATGAAGGATGCGGATAAGCAGGAATATACCGGCGCACGCAACGCGCGTTTCTCCATCTTCCCGGGCTCCGGTTTTTTTAAGAAGCCGCCGAAGTGGACCATGGTCGCCGAGCTGGTGGAAACCAGCCGTCTGTGGGGGCGTATCGCCGCGCGTATCGATCCGGAGTGGGTTGAACCAGTGGCGCAGCACCTGCTGAAACGCTCATACAGCGAGCCGCACTGGGAGCGCGGGCAGGGCGCGGTGATGGCGACGGAAAAAGTCACCGTCTACGGCCTGCCGGTGGTGGCCGCGCGTAAGGTTAACTACAGCCAGATCGATCCGGCGTTGAGTCGCGAGCTGTTTATCCGCCATGCGCTGGTGGAAGGCGACTGGCAGACGCGTCATGCCTTCTTCCGCGAAAACCTGAAGCTGCGCGCCGAGGTGGAAGAGCTTGAGCACAAGTCCCGCCGTCGCGACATTCTGGTGGACGACGAGACGCTGTTTGAGTTTTACGATCAGCGCATCAGTCACGATGTGATCTCGGCGCGCCATTTCGACAGCTGGTGGAAGAAAGCCAGCAAAGAGGCCCCGGACCTGCTCAACTTCGAAAAGAGCATGCTGATCAAAGAGGGCGCGGAGTCGGTCAGCAAGCTCGATTATCCGAACTTCTGGCATCAGGGCAACCTCAAGCTGCGTCTGACCTATCAGTTTGAGCCGGGCGCGGATGCCGATGGTGTGACGGTGCACATTCCGCTGCCGCTGTTAAACCAGGTGGAAGAGAGCGGGTTTGAGTGGCAGATCCCCGGCCTGCGCCGCGAGCTGGTCATTGCGTTAATCAAATCCCTGCCTAAACCGGTGCGGCGTAACTTTGTGCCCGCGCCGAACTACGCCGAAGCGTTTTTAGGCCGCGTCACACCGCTGGAGCTGCCGCTGCTGGACGCCCTGGAGCGTGAGTTCCGCCGCATGACCGGAACCACCATCGACCGCGACGACTGGAACTGGGATCAGGTGCCCGATCACCTGAAAATCACATTCCGCGTGGTGGACGATAAAAACAAAAAGCTGCTCGAAGGCCGTTCTCTGACGGAGCTGAAAGAGGCGCTGAAAGGTAAAGTCCAGGAGACGCTCTCTGCGGTGGCCGATGACGGCATTGAGCAGAGCGGGCTGCACATCTGGAGCTTTGGTCAGCTTCCGGAAAGCTACGAGCAGAAGCGCGGGAACTACAAGGTGAAAGCCTGGCCCGCGCTGGTGGATGAGCGCGACAGCGTGGCGATTAAGCTCTTTGACAATCCGCAGGAGCAACAGCAGATGATGTGGCGCGGGCTGCGCCGACTGCTTCTGCTTAACATCCCGTCGCCGATTAAGTATCTGCACGAGAAGCTGCCGAACAAAGCCAAGCTGGGGCTCTACTTTAACCCGTACGGTAAGGTGCTGGACCTGATCGACGACTGCATCTCCTGCGGTGTGGATAAGCTTATCCACGAGGCGGGCGGTCCGGTCTGGACGGAAGAGGGCTTTGCTCAGCTTCATGAAAAGGTGCGCGCGGAGCTGAACGACACCGTGGTCGAGATTGCCAAACAGGTCGAGCAGATCCTTACCGCCGTGTTCAATATCAACAAGCGCCTGAAGGGGCGGGTGGATATGACCATGGCCCTGGGGCTGTCGGACGTTAAGGCGCAGATGGCGGGGCTGGTGTATCGCGGCTTTGTCACCGGCAATGGCTTTAAGCGTCTGGGCGATACGCTGCGTTATTTGCAGGCGATAGAGAAGCGTCTGGAGAAAATGGCGGTCGATCCGCATCGCGATCGTGCGCAGATGCTGAAAGTCGAAAACGTGCAGCAGGCGTGGCAGCAGTGGCTCAACAAACTGCCGCCGGCGCGTCGCGATGACGACGACGTGCGGGAGATCCGCTGGATGATCGAGGAGCTGCGCGTCAGCTTCTTCGCTCAGCAGCTGGGAACGCCGTATCCCATTTCGGATAAGCGTATCTTGCAGGCGATGGAGCAGATTTCCGGCTAAAACCGTTGCCCGGTGGCGCTGCGCTTACCGGGCCTACGGGAGAATATGTAGAACATGTAGGCCGGGTAAGGCGTAGCCGCCACCCGGCTTTTTATCGTTTCTCCGGGTATAATCCTTGCCCGGTGGCGCTGCGCTTACCGGGCCTACGGGAGAGCATGTAGAGCACGTAGGCCGGGTAAGGCGTAGCCGCCACCCGGCATGTTTTCACGCACTGCTCCAACCGCCGCCCAGCGCTTTATACAAATCAATTTGCGCCAGCAGCAGGTTGTTTTTCACCTGTACCACGCTGGTCTGCACCGAGAACAGCGTGCGCTGCGCATCGAGCTCATCCAGATAAGAAGAGTATCCGTTGCGGTAGCGGTTTTGCGCAATCCGCAGCGTCTCCTGCGCGACCGTCTGCTGTGCCAGCAGCTCGGTAAGCTGTTCCTGATAGCGGGTGATGGCATCAAGGCTGTCATTCACCTCAGCAAACGCGTTACGCACGGTTTTTTCGTAGCTATACAGCGCCTGATTCCGCTGGGACTGAGAGATATCTACCTGCGCATTCAGCGCCTGACGGTTCAGCAGCGGCGCAAGAATACTGCCGCCCACGCTCCAGAGCTGTAGCGGGTTATCCAGCAAACCCGACAGCGTGCGATCCTGTACCGATCCCGTGGCCGTGAGGTTGATCGACGGCAGCAGGCTGGCGCGCGATGCCGCCAGCGTCGCGTCCGCCGCGATCAGCTGACGTTCAGCCTGGACGATATCCGGGCGCCGGTTCAGTAGCGTCGATGGCAGCTGGGAGGGCAGTTTCAGCGGCGTCAGGGCATCAAAGCTTTCACCGCGCGCAACGTCACCCGGGTTGCTGCCCAGCAGCAGGCTAAGCGCATTCTCCTGCTGCGCAATCTGGTGCTGAAGCAGTGGAACCTGGGCGCGGGTGGCGCGCAGCTCAGAATCCGATTGCATCAGCTCAAGGCGAGAACTGTATCCCGTCTCAAACTGTCGCTTGGCGAGGTTGAACGCCTCTTCACGCGACTTCAGCGTGGACTGGGTGACGCGAAGCTGTTCGTCCAGCGACAGCAGGGTGACGTACCCGGAGGCCACCGAGGATGCGACGGTAAGATCAGCCGCCGCGGCCGCCGCCTTTTGTGCCTCCAGCGACGCTTCAGCGGCACGGGAGGTGCTGCGGTTTACGCCCCAGATATCCACGTCGTAGCTGGCGGTCAGGCTGCCTTTGTACAACGTACCGTATACCGGAAACCCCGTGGCGGCGGACTGCGAGCGCGCGCGCGTCCCGGTCACGCCCGCGTCAAGCGACGGGAACAGGCTGCCGTCGGCGGCGTACACCCGGGCCTGGTACTCGTTAATCCGCTCGCGGGCAATCAGCACGTCGCTGTTATTCTTCAGCGCCTGATCCACATAGCGATTCAGATTGCTGTCGTGAAAATTTCGCCACCAGAGCTGCTCTGTCGGGCTGGCTGGTCCCGACGTCGCGCGCCACTGGGCCGGTATGTGCAGGGACGATTTGGCGGGCTCAACGTCTACCGACTGGCATCCCGCCAGAATAGCCATTATCAGCAGGCCGGCTATCGGGCGAAGCGTCATTGTTTCGCCTCCCGCGTGTCGATGGTCACCTGCACCGACATGCCAGGACGCAGCAGCCGGTACGCCTCCGGCTCACCGAGTACCTCAATGCGTACCGGGATGCGCTGGGCGATTTTAACAAAGTTGCCCGTGGCGTTGTCCGGGGTGATAGCGCTGAACTCGACGCCTGTGGCCGGGGATATGCTCTCCACGCGGCCCTGATAGGCTTTATCGTTTAAGGCATCGACGGTGAATTTCACCGGCTGTCCGACGCGTAAATTCGCCAGCTGCGTCTCTTTGATATTGGCGATCACCCAGTGCTGCGGCGGGACCAGCGTGGTAAGGTGCGTCCCGGCGGTGACGTACGCCCCCAGACGCACCGCAATCTGCCCGAGCTGACCGTCACGCGGCGCGACAATCCGGGTGTTTTGCAGATCGATTTGCGCCAGCTCCAGCGCGGCTTTCGCATTCTCAACGTCCGCTTCCAGCGAACCGCGATTGACGATGACCGTTTGTAAATCCTGGCGCGACATCTCAAGCGTTGCTTTCGCCTGGTCGATATCGGCGCTCCCCTGGGCGGCACTGGCCAGCGCCGAATCGCGCTCGCGAATGGAGAGGGAGCCGTCCGCGGTCAGCTCTTTCACGCGTTTCAAATCCGCCTGGGTTTTCAGACTTTGGGCACGGGCGTTTTTCAGCGCCGCCTCGTTTTTGGCAATCACCGCTTCCGCGCTTTTGCGCTGTTGCAGGTTGTTATTCAGGGTTGCAATTTTCATTGCCAGCTGCGCCTCGGCCTGATGGACGCGCTGGCGATAGATGCGGTCATCTATCTGCAACAGCAGCTCGCCTTTTTTAACCTGCGCGAAATCCTGAACATGGACCTCGGTAATGTAGCCGTTTACCTGGGGACTGATGAACGTGGTCTGGCCGCGCACGTAGGCGTTATCGGTAAACTGGGCATGACGCGTGAACGGGGGCAGTTGCCAGGCATAAAGGATCACCAGTACCCCAACAATGCCGATAGCCGCGGCGGTGAAAATGGAAACGACGCGCACATTTTTGCGGGTGTTGGCCTGCTCTTTGGCGGCATCCTGCTGACTCATAACTTCTCCTGAAAAATAGTCATTACTTGTTGCCAGTGGCGTTCTTTAAGGCCATACGGGCGGTGATGCGCAGGCGTAGCAAGCGCCATAAAATCCAGACCAGCGTGGCAGTGGCTATGCTCGCCGTCAGGAGATAAGTATCGTTGTAAGCCAGAATGTTTGCCTCAAGCGTCGTCACCGTCTGGAGCTGGGTTATGGCCTGGGTTCCCAGCAGGGAACTGTCACCAATCAGGCTTTTGTACATCTGGGTGTAAAGCTGAATCCGTTCGTTCACCAGCGGGTTAAGGGTGGTGAGCTGGTCAGCCAGCAGGCTGGAATGGTACTTCTCGCGCCAGGTCTGGAAGGTGCCGAGGATCGCGGAACCCAGCAGGCCCCCAAGGTTCTGACTCATGCCAAACATCACGGAAAAGCTGACCAGATTGCGCGGATCGGCGATCACCCCGCCAATGGCGGCCAGCATCGCAGGCGCAAGGAAGAACGCGCTGCCGAAGCCCAGCAGGAACTGGCTGAATATAAGCTGATCCGGCCGGGTCAGGTTGTTGGACTGGCTGTCCAGCAGCGAGGCAATGATCATCAGCGCCAGCGAGGTGATAATCGGCCAGGCCAGTTTAGTGGGCTTAATCGTCAGACAGCTGGTGACGATACCGCAGACGATCCCGGCGAAAATAGCCCACGCCAGATGGGTCATCTGTTCATTCTGTAAGCCTACATATTGCAGCCAGCCGATGACGCCCGTGTTCTGCTCCGCCAGTACGATGCGGATCAGCAGCATAATCAGCCCCAGGCGTACGATGCTGCCGCTGGAGAGCCAACGGGTATTAAGCAGCGGGTTGTTGCGGTTATGTTCAAACACGATCGCGGAGACAATCAGCACCAGCGAGAGAGCCAGCGCCCAGCCGATCCACGGCGCTTCAAACCACCAGTCCAGACGCCCTAACGACAGAACCGCGCACAGCAGCGCCATGCCGGGCGCAAGCAAAAAGAAGGTGATGAAATCTTTCTTCTCGAAGACTTTGCGCCGATCGCCCGGCGGCAGCTTGAGCACCATCACGCAGGCCAGGGAGATCAGGGCCAGACCCAGCTCGAAGAAGTACAGCCCGCGCCACTCATCAAGCTGTAACAGCTCGGTGGAGAACAGCCGCGCCAGCGGGATCGCCAGCGACGACCCGGTTATGCCGATGGTCAGCGCCTTCAGTCGGTGCTTCGCGGGCCAGGCCTGTATCTGGTAATAAATGCCGAGCGAGCTGAGCGCGGCGGCGACCATCCCGTGTGCCGCCCGTACCATCAGCGCCGAGCTGAGATCGTTCACAAACAGGTGGAAAAAGGTGACCAGCACATACAGCACCAGGAAGCCTTCCGTAAAGGCGCGCAAACCGTACTGCTGGCGAAATTTTACCAGCAGCAGGTTGATGGAGACGTTGGTCATGACATAGACGGCGGGGAGCCAGGCGATTTCAGTCGACCAGGCGCCAAAGGTGCCTTGCAGATTTTGCAGATTGGCGGTGACGACCGCGTTACCCAGCGCCCCGGTCAGACACACCAGCAGGCCGACCACGCCATAGGCGATTCGTTTCGACGTCGGATGCTCCGGGGTGGAAGGGGAACCCAGCAGGGCGGGTTTCTCGTGTGGCTGCCACTCGCGAGGAGCATAAGGGTCGCGTTGGGGCAGGCGCATAACGGGGTTTACCTTTCAAAAAGTTGAATTGTGAGCGGGCTAATGATTCTAAGGCTGACGCAAATCATAATTCAAGTGAATACGATTTTCTCATGTTAATCAAATGTGAGTGCTTTTTGAGCACATCCCGGCCCGTTTTTTCAGCATTCATGCCATAGCATGACGCGAAGAAAGGGGGATAATCGAAGGCTCTGTATGCTGTAAGGAGGTAACGATGACAATGGCACTTTTTCCCTGTCTGCCTGGCACAACCCTCGACGCCGTGAATACCGTTGGGGCGTGGCTTGCTCAGGACGACTCTCAGGACAACCAGCCCGTTGATCTGGTGATTCTGGCGGGTAATGCGGTGATCCCCGCGATTGATGCTGCCTGTAAAATCGCGGCTGAACAGGGTGTTCCTCTGATCATCAGCGGCGGGATCGGTCACTCGACGACCTTCCTCTACGCCGCGATTGCGAAACACGCCCGCTATAACAGGATACCCACCACCGGACGTGCTGAGGCGGCTATTCTGGCCGACATCGCCCGTGAATTCTGGAACATTACGGCTGCGCATCTTCACGTTGAGGATCAGTCGACCAACTGTGGCGAAAACGCCCGCTTCAGCCGGGCGTTGATGAAACAATCCGGACTGAACGCCGCCCGGGTGCTGGTGGTGCAGGACCCGACGATGCAGCGTCGCACAATGGCTACGTTTGCCCGCGTTTGCCGCGACGAGGCCGCATCGCCCGCATGGGTGAGTCATCCCGGCCTGACGCCCGTGCTGCAAAACAGCGACGACGGTCTGGTGTTTAGCGGCCCGGTCGAGGGGTTATGGCCGGTAGAGCGCTACTTGTCGCTGGTGCTGGGTGAATTTCCGCGACTCAGGGACGACATCAACGGCTACGGTCCGGCGGGACGTGATTTCATTGCCCATGTCGATATCCCTGCCGACGTGGACGCCGCGTGGCAGATCTTGCGAAACGACGTCATTCTCACCGACGCGCTGGTGAGCCGTTCTCTGCTGTAATGCTCTGCCCGTTTGCGCCATCTTTTACGCAAACGGGCATCCTGTGTTGCCGATTTGTGATTTTGGAAACGGGCTGACCCGTTTCTTTTATGAGATATCTCACAAAAACAGACTCATAGAGTAGGCAATTGCCCCGGTAATTATAGTTTTTAACATTAAGTTTACTTGTTAAAAACAGTGTGATTACAGGAGCAGGTTATGACAGTACCCGTACAACATCCTATGTATATTGATGGACAGTTTGTTGCCTGGCAGGGTGATGCATGGATTGACGTGATAAATCCGGCCACGGAAGAGGTCATTTCCCGTATTCCCGACGGCAGCGCCGAGGACGCCCGCAAGGCCATTGACGCGGCAGATCGCGCGCAGGCTGGCTGGGAGGCGCTGCCTGCTATTGAACGCGCCAGCTGGCTACGTAAAATTTCCGCCGGGATCCGCGAGCGCGTCAGTGAAATCAGCGCGCTGATTGTGGCCGAAGGCGGCAAGATCCAGCAGCTGGCGGAAGTGGAAGTGAACTTTACCGCTGACTATATCGACTATATGGCCGAGTGGGCGCGCCGTTATGAAGGGGAAATCATTCAGAGCGACCGTCCGGGCGAAAATATTCTGGTGTTTAAGCGTGCCCTGGGCGTCACCACCGGCATTCTGCCGTGGAACTTCCCCTTCTTCCTGATTGCCCGTAAGCTCGCTCCCGCGCTGCTCACCGGTAACACCATCGTTATCAAGCCGAGCGAATTTACCCCAAACAACGCTATTGCGTTTGCCAAAATCGTCGATGAGATTGGCCTGCCGAAAGGCGTCTTTAACCTTGTGCTGGGCCGGGGTGAAACCGTCGGACAGGAGCTGGCCGGGAACCCGAAAGTGGCGATGGTCAGCATGACCGGCAGCGTCGGGGCAGGTGAAAAGATCATGGCTGCGGCGGCGAAAAACATCACCAAAGTGGGGCTGGAGCTGGGCGGTAAAGCCCCGGCCATCGTGATGGACGATGCCGACCTCGAGCTGGCCGTGAAGGCCATTGTGGATTCACGCGTCATTAATACCGGACAGGTGTGTAACTGTGCGGAACGTGTCTATGTCCAGAAGGGGATCTACGACCGCTTTGTGAATCGTCTGGGCGAGGCAATGAAAGCCGTCCAGTTTGGCAATCCGGCTGAGCGAACGGATATTGCCATGGGGCCGCTGATCAACGCCGCCGCGCTGGAGCGCGTGGAGCACAAGGTGGCGCGCGCGGTGCAGGAGGGGGCTAAAGTGGTCCTTGGCGGTAAAGCGGCAGAAGGCAAAGGGTATTTTTATCCCCCAACGCTGCTGCTGGACGTACGTCAGGATATGACCATCATGCACGAAGAGACCTTTGGCCCGGTGCTGCCGGTGGTGGCTTTCGACACCCTGGAAGAGGCGCTGAAAATGGCCAACGACAGCGACTACGGTTTAACCTCGTCTGTTTATACGCAGGACCTGAACGTCGCCATGAAAGCCATTAAGGGGCTTAAGTTCGGCGAGACCTACATTAACCGTGAAAACTTTGAAGCGATGCAGGGCTTCCATGCAGGCTGGCGTAAATCCGGTATCGGCGGGGCGGATGGCAAACACGGTCTGAATGAGTATTTGCAGACGCAGGTGGTCTATTTGCAGTCGTAATCAGGAGCCCCCTCCATGCGAGGGGGTTCACATTTTCAGGAAAGGTGGTTATGTTGGCGCGATAATGATTCTTTATCGGGAAACAACATGCGCACAAAATATACGGGTCTGCAAATCAGCATTCACTGGCTGGTTTTTCTGTTAGTCATTATGGCCTATTGCGCCATGGAGTTCAGAGGGTGGTTCCCAAGAACCGATCGTCCGCTTATTAATATGATCCACGTTTCCTGCGGGATCAGCATCCTGGTGCTGATGGTGGCGCGCCTGCTTATCCGCCTCAAATTCCCGGCTCCGCCTATTCAACCGAAACCAAAAGCGATGATCACCGGGCTGTCCCATCTCGGGCATCTGGTAATCTACCTGCTGTTCATTGCGCTGCCGCTGATCGGTATGGTGATGATGTATAACCGGGGAAATGACTGGTTTGCGTTTGGCCTGACGATGCCGCATGCGGCGGAGGGGAATTTTGACCTGGTGGATACCCTAAAGGAGTGGCACGTAACGCTGGCGAATCTGGGGTACTTCGTGATTGGTTTGCACGCCTTTGCCGCGCTGATGCATCACTACTTCTGGAAGGACAACACGCTGCTGCGCATGATGCCGAAAAAGCGCCAGTAACCGATAATGCCCTGCGAACCCGCAGGGCATTTTTTTGCGGCTTATTGCAGTTGCGCGCGCTCCTGCGCCGTTAAGTCCAGTTCCTGAGTTGAACCCGTTTCCGAAGATTTTACCGCCGCTTCCAGCACCGCCATCACCGCCAGGGCTTCCACCGGATGGACCGGGTTGTCAATCTTGCCGTTCAGGGCATCGCGCACGTTTATATAGTACTGCCGCTGGTCGCCTTTTGGCGCAGGGATAGCGCTGGCTTCACCCTGGGCATTAAACAGCACCATAGCGTCGCTGTCTTCACCCCAGCTTTCGCTACCCGGAGCGACGCCTGCCAGCAGCTGGGCTTCCTGCTGATCGATGTGCGCTTTCACCACGCTGGCCTTATCGCCGTGGACGGTAAAGCGGGCAACGCCACCCGCCACCAGCATGCTGCAATGGAGGACCACTTTGTGTTCCGGATAATTCAGCACCACGTGCGCCCAGTCGTTAATCTCCGCGCCGTCACGCAGGGTGGCGATGTTGCCCTGTACCGACTGCGGCAGACCAAAAAGCTGTAGCGTCTGGTCAATCATGTGCGGGCCTAAGTCGAACCACAGGCCGCTGCCGGGCACGTTTTGCTCTCTCCAGCGCACGCGAACCTCCGGACGGAAACGATCGATATGCGACTCAAAATGTTTCACCTTACCGATACGGCCTTGCTCAATCACCTGCTTAATGCCGAGAAAATCGCTATCCCAGCGGCGGTTATGGAAGACCGAGAGCAGGCGCTGTTTTTCTTGCGCAAGCGCAATCAGATCTCGCGCTTCCTGCATATCCAGCGTAAACGGCTTATCCACTACCACATGCTTGCCGGCATTGAGCGCCAGGGTGGCCAGCGGCGCATGGGTCGCGTTAGGGGAGGCGATAACCACCAGGTCGATATCCGGGTGCTGAATGGCCTCTTCCGGCGTGGCGACAACGAGGACGTCCGGCAGGTCGCGTTTCACTTTCTCTTCATCCCGGGATGAGACCACCGCCAGCTTCAGGCCTTCGACGGACTGGATCAGCGGGGCATGGAACGTCTTACCTACAAAACCATACCCGATCAGCGCAATATTCATTGTCTTCACTTTATTCATGACCTTCTCCACGTTAATGCGCGCCAACGGTAACCTGCAAGGCGCTATGGTCCCCGAGCTCTGCCCAGGGACGATCTAAAAACAGTTGATGAATCTCGGATAACCCTGACACCAGATACGGTTCGCACTGGTTGAGTTTTAGATGGTCGGCGACTACCCAGTGCGCCTGGCTTGCGGCCAGCATGGCACGCTTCACTTCGGCATCCGCCTCCTGACTGGCGCTCAATCCGAGTTCGGCATGGATGGCGCATGCGCCAAGGA
Source organism: Enterobacter sp. MGH 33 (assembly GCF_000534535.1). NCBI lineage: Bacteria > Pseudomonadati > Pseudomonadota > Gammaproteobacteria > Enterobacterales > Enterobacteriaceae > Enterobacter > Enterobacter sp. MGH 33. Next base: position 2,490,430 of record NZ_KI973212.1, read on the forward strand.
TGGCAATATCCGCCCGGTAGCGAGAGAGCAGGGAAAGGGTGGCGCTTCCGGCAAACAGGCGTTGTTTCTGATCCCACTTTCCACCGAGCAGGATCAGGTCAATATCTTCCCGATCGCTAACCTGCTGGGCGATATCAAGAGAAGGGGTGATGATGGTCAGCGGCCCCTGAAGGAAAGCGGCAACGGCCAGCAGTGTGCTTCCGGCGTCCAGAAAAAGCGTCGAGCCCGCAGGCACGCATTGCGCAACCTGTTTACCCAGCCGCTGCTTAATTTCAGGGAGCAAGCTATTCCTGCTTACTCGGGTCATCGTCGAGAGATTCAGCGCGATGGCGCCGCCATGGTTTTTTTGTGCCAGTCCCTGTTTTTCCAGGTCGGTCAGATCGCGACGGATGGTGTCCGCCGAAACCTGCAATCGCTCTGCCAGCTCGTTAATGCTGGCCTGGCCTTGCTCAGTAATGATATCAAGCACATATTTCTGTCTGGCGGTTTTATGCATGGGGCAGTATCCTGCAAAATGTCGCAATACTTCGCAGTTTACAGCATTTTGCAGGAAAGGGAATCGCGACAGGTGCGGGATGTTATCCAAAAACAGTTTGATGGTGTGATTATTGATATTGCATTAATCAGTCATCAAAAACATGTATGTATCTTTTAGGTATGTTGTTATCGCTATGTTTTACTTGAAAATTTGGCTTAAGCTGCCGGATTATTGGCTCTAACCAGAATGTTTAACTAATTTGTAATTATAAATTAGTGCATATATCTATTAGTTTTTATTTTTAAAGTAAAATAATTCAATTTTATTCGGTGTATTACTTAAGTTGACATTTCTTTGAAAATCTTTGTGTCTGATTCGGGGTGAAATTAACGCAAAAATGTACACCGGGGCATTTTAGAATTTTCTTTATATTACAGGGGGTTTATTTGTTTCATCTGAAAGGCCTTTTATAACGTTTTGTCCAGAAACCCCATCTTTTTTCTTATTTGTAACACCGCATTAACATTACGGGTGTGGTTGCTCATATCACATTTTGTTATGCTGCGAATCAATAAATATTTAAGCAAATTCTTAAAAGAAAAAAAGAGAATGAACGGCTCTCATCTCAATTGAAATGGGTATGGGGAACTATTACCCGAATTAATCGAGAAGGAGTAAGGGATTTCTGGCGAATTATTTGTACCTCTTCCTGGGTATTTATTTGGCTATCACCTGGAGTCGGGGGATATTATGAAGATGAAATGCAATAACAGGTTACTCAGACTATCTGCCTCCCTGACCTTAATTTCGTTGGTGGTGACTGCGGCTAATGCAAATAACGGCCAGGCGGGGATATCTCCCGTTGCGGCAATGACGATGAAAGAAAGTATTCTTTTCGCTCTCGATCGCGACCCCTCAGTGAGCCAGCAGGCAGCGCAACTGGGGATCGGCCAGGCACAAATAGACGAAGCGCGCAGTGGCTGGATGCCACAAATAGCCCTGAACGGGAGTACGGGTCACAGCCAGACCACCGATTCAAGCGGCTCGTTGCGAAATTCCGCAGCCTGGGGCCTGAGCCTGACGCAGCTGGTGTACGATTTTGGCAAGACCAATAACAGCATCAGCCAGTCTTCAGCTCAGCGTGACAGCTATCGCTACCAGCTGATGAGCACGATGTCTGCCGTCGCGGAAAAAACGGCCCTCAGCTATGTGGAAGTAAAACGCTACAGCGATCTGTTGCAGGCGGCAAAAGAGAACGTGCAGGCGCTTAAAAACGTTGAGCAACTGGCAAAACTCCGCGCCGATGCTGGCGTAAGCTCCACCTCTGATGAGCTTCAGACCCGCACCCGTATCGCCGGGATGCAGGCGACGGTAGAGCAGTATAATGCGTCTCTGAACAGCGCCCGCGCGCGGCTGGCGGTATTAACTGGCATACAGGCTGAACGCTATTCACCGGTTCCGGGAGGTCTGGCCGTGGAGCCGGATTCTCTCAACCGGATTGATTATTCACTGATCCCAACGGTGATGGCCGCGCAGAACATGGAGCGTTCAGCCCAGTACGGCGTAGAAACCGCCAGGTCTCAGCACTGGCCGACCTTAAGCCTGAAAGGGGGCCGCACCCGCTATGAGTCTGATAATCGCGCGTACTGGGATGATCAGATCCAGCTCAATATTGACGCACCGCTTTATCAGGGCGGCGCGGTCTCGGCGCGCGTCCGTCAGGCCGAGGGCGCAAGGGCAATGGCATCGTCCCAGGTCGATCAGGCCCGTTTTGATGTCCTGCAAAAAGCCTCCGTCGCACAGGCCGACTGGACCGGGGCGCGTGGACGAATGGAAGCCGGGAAGCGTCAGCTGGAAAATGCGTTGCGCGCCCGCGATGTCTACAAAAATGAATATACCCTGAGCAAGCGCAGCATTAACGATCTGCTCAGCGTGGAGCAGGATGTCTGGTCTGCCACCTCAGCGAAAATAATGGCTGAATACGATGGCTGGAGTGCGGCGATTAATTACGCCTCCGCGGTGGATAATCTCATGCCGCTTATCGGAATAGAGAAAAACGCTGCCGCGAAATTACCTGATTTAAGTTAAAAAAAGGCGCGCCTTTCTGCGCGAAATAAGTCAGACAATAATGGGTGATTTTTCCCAAGGATAGCTACATCCCTCTGGTGGACATATCCACAGGAATACGCGCACCTGCAAGGAGAAGAATATGAGTACCGCAAAAGTTGTTGATGTCATCATTCGCAAAACGGCAGAGAAGACGAAATTAACCGGAGAGGGGAATCTCTCGGTCTCTATTTCCTCACCGAGCGTGATTGAAATTCAGGGTTCTGCTCAGGACGTGGTGCGTTATGTCCGCCAGGGGAATGACCTCCTCATTTATATGAAAGATGGCAGCGTGATCCGCTGCAATAATTATTTTGTCGAAGACACGGAAACCCATAATCATTCCGAGCTGGTATTTAACGATAACCAGGCGTTGACGCATATTTCATTTGCCGATGCCGGGGAAGCATCAGGCGTTGCCGCCACCGAATTAACCGCACAGGCTGCACCCATTAGCAGCATTGAACCTTTCCTGGAGCAGGGAAGCGTCTTAAGCGATGCGCCGTGGGGCTGGATTGCCGGTGCGGCGTTAGGGGGCGGTGCGATCGGCGCACTGCTGGCTCACGGCGGCGATGGTGAAACCAAAACCAGGGTTATTGATAATACAAAAGAAGTCGAAAGCGCCACGCCGACATTTTTGCTGACGGACAACGCGGGTGACAAGCAGGGCGTGCTGAGTGCAAAAGCGGTCACGGATGACAACACCCCAACCTTTAGCGGTACCGGGCAGCCGGGCGCGACCATTCAGGTTAAAGACGGCAACGGCAGCACCATCGCCAGCACCATGGTTGCGAAGGACGGCACCTGGACGGTAACACTCCCGACCCAGGCGGACGGGGAACATACCTGGTCCGTCGTACAGATCGACGGCAGTAAAACGACCTCTGCGGGCAGTATTACCGTAACCGTTTCTACAGCGGATACCAGCGTGACGCTCGCCACCACGGCGGGCGATAACGTGATCAACGCCAGCGAGCAGGCCGCTGGCTTTACGCTGTCCGGCACCAGCAAAAACCTGGCGCAGGGAACGGCGCTTACCGTTACGCTCAACGGTAAAACCTATACCGCAGAAGTGGGGGCAAACGGCGCATGGAGCGTGAAGGTCCCTGCTGCCGACGCACAGGCGCTGGGCGATGGTACCTGGACGGTCAACGTCAGCGGAAAAGACGCGGCGGGCAACACCGTGTCCGGCAGCCAGACGATTGGCGTGGATACCGCCTCGCCAGTGATCTCTGTCGACACGATCGCCCAGGACAACATCATCAACGCGGCTGAACATAATCAGCCGCTGACGCTGACCGGGAAAACCGATGCGGAAGCGGGCCAGATTGTGACGGTCACGCTAAACGGCAAAAATCACACGGCGACCGTGGGCAGCGACGGCAGCTGGTCCGTTACGCTTCCGGCCAGTGAAGTACAGGCGCTGGCTAACGGCGAGCACACCCTGACGGTAAACGTCAGCGACAAAGCGGGTAACGGGTCATCCACCACCGCCGATTTCACGGTCGATACCGCAGCGCCAGTGGTCACTATCAACACCGTCGCGGGCGACGACATTCTGAACACCAGCGAGCAGGGGCAGGCGCAGATTATTTCCGGCCAGGCGAACGGCGCGGCGGAGGGCGACATTGTCACCGTGACCGTTGGCGGCAAGACCTTTACCGGTGCCGTCCAGGCGGACGGCAGCTGGAGCGTCGGCGTGCCTGCCTCCGTCATTGGCGCGCTGGGGGAAGGTAGCCACAGCATTTCGGTCTCCGTGACCGATGCGGCGGGCAACACCGGCAGCGCGACGCACGGCATTACGCTGAGCGGCAACCCGCCGGAATTTACCCTTGACCCCATCAGCCAGGATAACGTCCTGAATGCGCAGGAGGCCATGCAGCCCCTGAGCCTGAGCGGGACCAGTAATCTGCCGAACGGCAGCGCTGTCACCGTGACGCTGAACAACGTTAACTATCAGGCCACCGTTGAGAACGGTCGCTGGTCCGTTCAGGTGCCGGTTTCCGACGTGCTGGATCTGGCGAATACCCTTTACACCGTCAGCGTCAGCGGCACCGACAGCGTGGGTAACAGCGGCTCCGCCGAGGCGAATCTGCTGGTAGACACCGTGCTGCCGCAGGTGATCGTCAACACCTTTGCCGGGGATAACCTGGTCAATAACGCCGAAGCGGCGGTTGACCAAACCCTCAGTGGACGCGTCACCGGCGCGGCGGCGGGCGATACCGTCTCTGTCACCGTGGGCGGCAAGAGCTACACCGCGACGGTTGGCAGCGACCTCAAATGGAGCGTGACGATCCCATCGGCCGACCTCCAGGCGTTTGGCGACGGCGATTTAACCTTCAGCGCCTCTGTCACCAATGCGCACGGCAATACCGGCACCGGCGTACGTGATATCAACATCAACGCCGAACTGCCGGGCCTGCGCGTGAACACGATCTCTGGCGATGACGTGATTAACGCCATCGAGCAGCAGCAGGATCTGGCCGTAACCGGCTCCAGCACTCATCTGGCCGAAGGCACACAGATCACCGTTACCATCAATAATGTCGAATACGTCACCACGGTTAACGCCAGCGGCAACTGGCAGATTGGCGTGCCGGCGGCGGACCTTCAGGCATGGACGGCGGGAGGCATGACCGTCAGCGTCAGCGCGGAAGATGCCTGGGGCAACACTGTGGCGGCTGAACACCCGATCGAGCTTGACCTGAATGCGGTGGCCGTCACCATCGATACCGTAACCACTGACGATATGCTCAACGCGGCGGAAAAAGGTGCGGATGTCACGCTTTCTGGTCAGACGCAGGGCGTGGAGGCCGGGCAGACCGTGGTGGTAAAATTCGCGGATCAAACCTTTACTGCACAGGTGCAGCAGGACGGCTCCTGGCACCTGACCGTTCCGGCGAGCGCGATGGAAACGCTGATCGACGGGCGTGCGCAGGTGAGCGTCAGCGTGACTAACGTCAACGGCAACAGCGCGGACGCCTCACGCGTGGTGATCGTCGATACGCAGCCGCCAGCCATTACGCTTGATAACCTGACCGACGACAACATCATTAATGCGGCAGAAGCGCAGCAGGATCTGGTGCTCAGCGGCAGCACAACCGCTGAAGCGGGCCAGACGGTCACCGTGACGCTGAACGGTAAATCTTACCAGACCACGGTACAGGCGGACGGTCGCTGGCAGCTGAACGTGCCTGCCGCCGACGTAGGCGCGCTGACCGATGGCAATGTCACCGTGACGGCCACCGTCAGTGACGTGGCGGGCAACAGCAGCAGCGCGGACCGCGTTGGGCTGGTGGATGCCACCGTGCCGCAGGTGACCATCAACGATTTCGTCACCGACACCAACACCGTTAACCAGCTGGCCCATGCTCAGGCGCAGATCCTGAGCGGCTCCGTCACCGGCGCGGCGGCGGGCGATTTGGTCACCATCACCATCAATAACGTGGACTACACCACCGTGGTGGATGCGGCAGGCAACTGGAGCCTCGGCCTGCCTGCGTCCGTCGTTCAGGGGCTGACGGACGGCACCTGGACCATTAACGTCTCCGTGACCGACCAATCCGGCAACACCGGCAGCAGTTCAGTGGATGTGGTGGTCAATACTGTGACGCCCGTTATCGGTATTAACACGCTGGCCGCGGATGACGTGATCAATGCGGCAGAGAAGGGCGCAGATCTGCTGCTTTCCGGTACCAGCAACCAGCCGGAAGGAACCACCATCACCGTTAATCTGAACGGTATCAACTACACCGCCACCACCGACGCCAGCGGCAACTGGAGCGTTACCGTCCCCGCCTCTGCGGTGAGCGCGCTGGGTGAAGCCAATTACACCGTGACGGCGAGCGTCACCGATAATGTGGGCAACAGCGCCGCTGCCACGCACGATGTGCTGGTGGACAGCTCGCTGCCGGTGGTCACCATCAACACCCTCGCGGGCGACAATATCGTCAACGCGGCGGAAGTGGCCGCAGGGCAAACCCTGACCGGAAAGGTTTCTAACGCGGCATCGGGCGATACCGTCACGATTATCCTCGGCGGGCAGACATACACGGCCACCGTACAGGACGATCTCACCTGGAGCCTGCCGTTAACCCAGAGTCAGTTAACCGCGCTCGGCAACGGCGACCTGACCGTATCGGCCAGCGTAACGAACGCGCACGGCAATACCGGATCGTCTTCCCTGGATGTCACCATTGACGCCCAGCTGCCCGGCCTGCGCATTGATACCGTCGCCGGTGACGACGTCATTAACGTTATTGAACACGCGCAGAACCTGGTTATCTCCGGCACCAGCACCGACCTGGCGGCGGGTAGCACCGTTACCGTGACCATCAACGGCAAGAGTTATTCCGCCTCGGTACTGGCGGATGGCACCTGGCAGGCTGCGGTTCCGGCCGCCGACGTCTCCCGGTGGGCAGACGGGTCGCTCACCATCAGCGCCAGCGCGCAGGATACCTCCGGCAACCCGGTGAATATCGGTACCGTTGTGGATGTCGATCTCGCCCCGGTGGCGATAAGCATCAACAGCGTGACGGACGACAACGTGCTTAACGCGGCAGAAAAAGGCCAGGATCTGGTGCTGTCCGGCTCCTCCTCGAACGTTGAAGCGGGCCAGACCGTTACCATTATCTTTGCGGGTAAAACCTGGACCACGACGGTCGATGCCAACGGCGACTGGACCTGCACCGTACCGGCTGCCGATCTGAGCGGCCTGAAGGACGGCGACGCCAGCGTACAGGTCAGCGTCACCAACGTGAACGGCAACGCGGCCTCTTCCTCGCAGGCATTCAGCGTCGATACCGCCGCGCCAGCGGTCACCATCAACACCATCAGCGGCGACAACATGCTGAATGCGGCAGAGGCGGCGCAGGATCTGACCCTGAGCGGGACGTCTACTGCCGAAGCAGGCCAGACGGTCACCGTGACCTTCAACGGCAATCAGTACACCGCCCAGGTGCAGGCGAACGGCAGCTGGACGCTGGACGTTCCGGCGGCGGATCTGGCGGGGATCGCCGACGGCAGCGCGGCGGTCACGGTGACCGTGTCCGATAAAGCGGGCAACCCGGCCAGCGCGGGGGCGTCCGTGCTGGTCGACACTACCGTGCCGCAGATTATCTTCAACATTGTGGCGGGCGACGACATTGTTAATATTGCCGAGCACGGCCAGGCGCTGATTGTCACCGGCAAGGTGACGGGCGCGCAGGCGGGCGATGTGATTACCCTGACCCTGAACGGGAAAGACTACACCGCGATGCTGGATGCGTCCGGCAACTGGAGCGTGGGCGTTCCGGCGACGGACGTGGGCGCGCTGGCTAACGGCGATCAGACGATCTCCGCGACACTCACCGATAAAGCGGGCAACAGCACCAGCGCGACGCACGCGTTTGACGTCTCCCTGACCGCGCCGGTGATTGCCATCAATACCCTGGCGGTTGACGACGTGATCAACGCGACCGAAAAAGGCCAGGACCTGTTGATCTCCGGCACCAGCAACCAGCCGGACGGGACCCGCATCACCGTAACCCTGAACGGTATCAGTTACGCCGCCACCACCGATGCCAGCGGTAACTGGAGCGTCACCGTTCCGGCGGCAAACGTCTCGGTACTGGGCGAAGCAAGCTACAGCGTGACGGCCAGCGTGACCGATACCGCGGGTAATAGCGCGAATACCAGCCATAGCGTGCTGGTCGACAGCGCGCTGCCGCAGGTCACCATTAATGCGGTTGCCACCGACGACGTGATTAACGCGGCGGAAGTGGCTTCCGGACAAACCCTGAGCGGGAAAGTGAGCGGCGCGGCGAGCGGTGACACTGTCACGATCGGTATCGGGGGCAACACCTATACCGCGACGGTTCAGGACGACCTGAGCTGGTCGGTTAACGTGGCGTCTGACGTCTTAACCGCTATCGGTAACGGCGATCTCACCGTAACAGCGAGCGTGACCAATGGCCACGGCAACACCGGCACCGGCGAACGCGACATCACGATTGATGCCAGCCTGCCGGGCCTGCGCGTGGATACCGTAGCAGGCGACGATGTGATCAACAGCATCGAACATGGTCAAAACCTGATTATCACCGGCTCCAGCGACGGGCTGGCGAGCGGATCGGCGCTGACGGTCACCGTCAACGGCAAAACCTACGCGGCAACCGTGCTGGCGGACGGCACCTGGACGGCGGCTATTCCGGCGGCGGATGTCGGCGCGCTGAGCGCAGGCACAATCACCGTGACCGTTGACGGCCAGAGCGCGGCGGGTAACCCGGTTTCCATCAGCCACGACGTGAAAGTGGATCTGGCGGCAGTCGCCATCAGCATTAATCCGATTGCCTCTGACGACGTAATCAACGCGGCTGAGAAAGGCGCGGACCTGGTGCTGTCTGGCTCGACCACCAACGTGGAAGAAAACCAGACCGTTACCATCACCTTCGGCGGCAAGTTGTACACTGCGACGGTGGATGCCAGCGGCAACTGGACGGCGACCGTACCGTCTGCCGATTTGGGCGGACTGAAAGACGGCGACGCCAGCGTGCAGGTCAGCGTCACCAACGTGAACGGCAACAGCGCCTCGGCGGGCCGCGAATACAGCGTGGACGCCACCGCGCCGACGGTGTCCATCGAGATCGTCAGCGACAACAACATCATCAACGCGGCCGAAGCGCAGCAGGATCTGGTCGTTAACGGTGTCTCCAACGCCGAAGCGGGTCAGACCGTGACCGTGACGCTGAACGGCGTGGACTACACCACCACCGTACAGGCGAACGGCAGCTGGAGCGTCACCGTACCGTCTGCGGATATCGGCGCGATTACCGACGGCGATTACACCATCACGGCAGCCGTCGCGGATAAGGCGGGTAACCCGGCCTCGGCGGACCGCGATGTGCTGGTGGATACCACGGTGCCACAGCTGACCATTAACACCGTTTCCGACGACGACGTGATCAACAGCGCCGAGCATGCGCAGGCGCTGATTGTCACCGGTTCCGTGACCGGTGCGGCGGCGGGCGACGTGGTGACCGTCACCATCAATAACAAAGATTACACCGCGACCCTGGACACTTCCGGCAGGTGGAGCGTGGGTGTGCCTGCGGCGGACGTGAGTGCCCTGGCCGCCGGGGATTACACCATCACCGCGGCGCTGACCGATAAAGCCGGAAACAGCAACAGCACAACGCACGAGGTTGAAGTCAACCTCACCGCGCCGGTGCTGACCATTGACACCGTGTCCGGTGACGATGTGATCAACAGCAGCGAGAAAACGCAGGATCTGACCATCACAGGTACGGCTTCCGGGCTGGCAGCGGGCGCGGTGGTCACCGTGATGCTCAACGGCAAAGCGTACAGCGCCACGGTGGACACCAATGGCCAATGGACCACAACCGTTCCGGCGAGCGAGGTGGGGCAACTGGGTGAAGCGCTTTACACCGTGTCGGCCTCCGCGACGGACAGCGTCGGCAACAGCTCCAGCACCTCGCACACCGTGAACGTGGAATCCGTGCTGCCTGGCGTCATCATCAACACCGTGGCGGGCGACGACGTGATCAACGCAGCGGAGCTGGCAACCGGCCAGACCATTAGCGGCACAGTGGTGAATGCCGAAGCGGGCAACACCGTGACTGTGTCTGTTGGCGGCCACAGCTACACCGCAACGGTACAGGACAATCTCACCTGGTCCGTCAGCGTACCGGATTCTGTGCTCACCGCGCTGGGCAATGGCGATCTGACCGTGACCGCCAGCGTCACGAACGGCGTGGGCAACAGCGGCAGCGGCGAGCGCGATATCACTATCGACGCGAATCTGCCGGGCCTGCGCGTGGACACCGTAGCGGGCGATGACGTGATTAACAGCATCGAACACGGGCAGAATCTGATTATCACGGGTTCAAGCGACGGCCTGACGGCGGGCACAGCGCTGACCGTCACCGTAAACGGTAAAACCTATCCGGCTACCGTGCTGGCAGACGGCACCTGGAGCGCGGCGATCCCTTCTGCGGACGTGAGTGCCCTTGCCGCAGGCACGGTCACCGTGAACGTTGAAGGCCAGAGCAGCGCGGGCAATCCGGTGACTATCAACCATGATGTGACGGTGGATCTGGCAAACGTCGCCATCAGCATTGACGCCATCGCTTCCGATGACGTGATCAACGCCGCCGAGAGGGGTGCGGATCTGGTGCTCTCCGGCACCACCTCGAACGTCGAAGAAAACCAGATCGTCACCATCACCTTCGGCGGCAAGAACTACACCGCCACGGTGGACGCTGAGGGTAAATGGACCGCCACGGTGCCGTCTGCGGATCTGACCGGTCTGAAAGACGGCGACGCCAGCGTGCAGGTCAGCGTCACCAACGTGAACGGTAACAGCGCGTCTGCGGGACGCGAGTACAGCGTGGATGCTACCGCGCCGTCCGTGACCATCAACACGATTGCCACCGACGATATCCTGAACGCCTCAGAAGCGCAGTCCGACCTGGCAATCTCTGGCACCAGCACCGCCGAAGCAGGCCAGACGGTGACCGTATCGCTGAACGGCAAAGATTACACCACAACCGTCAGCGCGAACGGCAGCTGGACGCTGAACGTGCCGGCAGCTGACCTTGCAGGATTAACCGACGGCAGCGTCACCGTGACCGCGGCCGTCAGCGACAAGGCGGGTAACCCGGCGTCGGTGGACCACACCCTGACGGTGGACGTCACCGTTCCGGCAGTGACCATCCACACCGTGGCAGGCGACGACGTGATTAACGTGGCTGAACACAATCAGGCGCAGATTATCAGCGGCTCCGCCACCGGCGCGGCGGCGGGCGATAAGGTCACCGTCACGATCGGCGGCCAGACTTATACCACCGTGCTGGATGCGGCGGGTAACTGGAGCGTGGGCGTCCCGGCCAGCGTCATTTCCGGCCTCAGCGACGGCAGCGTGACCGTCACTGCGTCAGTCACCGACGCGGCGGGCAATACCGGCAGCGGCACGCATAATGTGACCGTCGATACCGGTCTGCCGTCGGTCAGCTTCAACGCCATCAGCGATGACAACGTCCTGAACGCCGTTGAAAAAGGCCAGGATCTGAGCGTCAGCGGCACCAGCGCCAACCTGGCGGAAGGCACCGTGGTCACCGTGACCCTGAACGGTAAAAACTACACGGCGACAACTGCGGCAGACGGCACCTGGAGCCTGACGGTTCCGGCTGCGGATCTGGCCGGTCTCGGTCAGGCCAGTTACACCCTGAACGCGACGGCCACCAACGGCGTGGGCAACAGCGTGAGCAGTTCTGCGAACCTGCTTGTCGACACCGCGCTGCCAACCGTCACCATCAACACCGTGGCGGGCGACAACGTCATCAACGCGGCGGAAGTGGCGGCAGGCCAGACACTGAGCGGCACCGTGGCGAATGCCGAAGCGGGCAACACCGTGACCGTGACTATCGGTGGCCACAGCTACACCGCAACGGTGCAGAATAATCTGTCCTGGTCCGTCAACGTGCCGTCTGACGTGCTGACCGCACTCGGCAACGGCAGCCTGAGCGTGACGGCGACCGTCACCAACGGCCACGGCAACACCGGCACCGGCGAACGCGAGATCGCTATCGACGCTAACCTGCCGGGCCTGCGCGTGAATACCGTGGCGGGTGACGACGTGGTCAACACCATCGAGCACGCGCAGAACCTGATTGTTTCAGGCTCCAGCGACGGGCTGGCGCCGGGCACGGCGCTGACGGTTACCGTCAACGGTAAAGATTACGCGGCAACGGTACTGGCAGACGGCACCTGGAGCGCGGCGATCCCGTCCACCGACGTGAGCGCGTGGCCGGAAGGCACCGTGAAAATCAGCGTTACCGGTGACAGCGCGGCGGGTAATCCGATCACCATCAGCCACGACGTGACCGTGGATCTGGCTACCGTTGCCATCAGCATCAATGCGCTTGCCACCGACGACGTGATTAACGCGGCGGAGAAGGGCGCGGATCTGGTGCTGTCCGGTGCGACCACCAACGTGGAAGCCGGGCAGACCGTGACCATCAGTCTGAACGGCAGGATCTACACCACCACCGTGGACGACAGCGGCAACTGGACTTATACCGTGCCGTCAGCGGATCTGGCTGGCCTGAAGGATGGCGACGCCAGCGTGCAGGTAAGCGTCACCAACGTGAACGGCAACAGCGCGTCTGCGGGACGCGAGTACAGCGTGGATGCTACCGCGCCGTCCGTGACCATCAACACGATTGCCACCGACGATATCCTGAACGCCACGGAAGCGCAGTCAGACCTGGCAATCTCCGGCACCAGTACCGCCGAAGCAGGCCAGACGCTGACCGTATCGCTGAACGGCAAAGATCACACCACAACCGTCAGCGCGAACGGCAGCTGGACGCTGAACGTTCCGGCGGCGGATCTGGCAGGATTAACCGACGGCAGCGTGACGGTCACCGCCTCAGTCAGCGACAAGGCGGGTAACCCGGCGTCGGTTGACCACACCCTGACGGTGGACGTCACCGTACCTGCGGTGACCATCCACACCGTTGCAGGTGACGATGTGATTAACGTGGCTGAACACAATCAGGCGCAGATCGTCAGCGGCTCCGCGACCGGCGCGGCGGCGGGCGACACCGTCACCGTCACCATCGGCGGTCAGTCGTACACCACCGTGCTGGATGCGGCGGGTAACTGGAGCGTGGGCGTTCCGGCGAATGTGATTTCAGGCCTCAGCGACGGCAGCGTGACCGTCACTGCGTCAGTCACCGACGCGGCGGGCAATACCGGCAGCGGCACGCATAATGTGACCGTCGATACCGGTCTGCCGTCGGTCAGCTTCAACGCCATCAGCGATGACAACGTCCTGAACGCGGTAGAAAAAGGGCAGGATCTGAGCGTCAGCGGCACCAGCGCCAACCTGGCGGAAGGCACCGTGGTCACCGTGACCCTGAACGGTAAAAACTATACGGCGACGACTGGCTCAGACGGCACCTGGAGCCTGACGGTTCCGGCTGCGGATCTGTCAGGCCTCGGTGAAGCCAGCTACACTCTGAGCGCGACGGCCACCAACGTCGTGGGCAACAGCATCAGCACTACGACGAACCTGCTTGTCGATACCGCGCTGCCAACCGTCACCATCAATACCGTGGCGGGGGACAACGTCATCAACGCGGCGGAAGTGGCCGCAGGCCAGACCATTACCGGTAAGGTGGCGAACGCGGACATCGGTAACACCGTGACGGTGAACATCGGCGGCAACACCTATACCGCGACGGTGCAGAGCGATCTCAGCTGGTCCGTCAACGTGCCGGATTCCGTCCTGACGGCGCTGGGCAACGGCGATTTAAAGGTGTCAGCAACCGTCACTAATGACCATGGCAATACGGGAACGGGCGAGCGCGATATCACTATCGACGCCAGCCTGCCGGGCCTGCGCGTGGATACCGTCGCGGGCGACGATGTGATTAACAGCATCGAGCATGGACAGAACCTGATTGTCACCGGCTCCAGCGACGGACTGGCGGCAGGCACTACGCTCACCGTGACCGTCAATGGCAAAACCTATGCGGCCTCCGTGCTGGCAGACGGTACCTGGAGCGCGGCGATCCCGGCAGCAGACGTCGGGGCCCTGGCTGCGGGCACGGTTACCGTGACCGTTGCAGGCCAGAGCGCGGCGGGCAATCCGGTGACCATCAGTCATGACGTGACGGTGGATCTGGCGGCAGTCGCTATCAGTATTGATGCGATTGCTACCGACGACGTGATTAACGCGGCGGAGAAAGGTGCGGATCTGGTGCTTTCCGGCAGCACCTCCAATGTGGAAGAGAACCAGACCGTGACCATCACCTTTGGCGGCAAGTCTTACACCGCCAAAGTCGATGCCGACGGCAACTGGACGGCCACCGTGCCTTCCTCGGATCTTGCGGGTCTGAAAGACGGCGACGCCAGCGTGCAGGTGAGCGTGACCAATGTGAACGGCAACAGCGCGTCTGCGGGCCGGGAGTACAGCGTGGATGCCACGGCGCCAACCGTGACCATTGACACGGTAGCCGGCGACAACGTGATCAACGGCAGCGAAGCGGCTGCGGGCGTGGCCATTTCCGGCACCACCACGGCTGAAGTCGGTCAGACGGTAACCGTTAACCTCGGTGGAAACAGCTATACCGCACAGGTTCAGCAGGGCGGCGTCTGGAGCATTAACGTGCCGGCCGCCGATCTGTCCACTCTGGCGGATAACGGCTACACCGTGCAGGTGAGCGTGAGTGACGCCGCGGGTAACCCGGGCAGCGCGGGCAAAGCGATTACGCTCGATACCACGCCGCCGACCGTCAGCTTTAACGTCGTGGCGGGCGATGACGTCATCAACAGCGTTGAGCACGGGCAGGCGCAGGTCGTCAGCGGCACCGCAACCGGTGCCAGCGTCGGCGATAAGCTGGTCATCACGATAGGTTCGAACCAGTACACCACCACCGTTGACGCCAGTGGCAAATGGAGCGTGGGCGTTCCTGCCAGCGACATTTCTGCCCTGACCGACGGCACCGTGACCCTCAGCGCGACAATCACCGACAGCGCGGGCAACAGCAGCACCCAGACCCATGACGTGGTGGTAAATACCGCATCGGTCGCGCTGACCGTCAACACCCTCAGCGGCGATGACGTGATCAATGCGGCAGAAGCGGGGGCGTCGCTGGTCATCAACGGCTCCAGCGCGCAGTTCGCCAGCGGTACGCAGGTCACTATCACCCTGAATGGTAAGAGCTATACGGCCACTATCCAGAGCGATGGCTCCTGGGCAACCACCGTACCGGCCGCCGACGTGGGCACCCTGGCCGACGGCGCGAGCTACCAGGTTTCTGTTTCGGCGCAGGACAGCGCCGGGAACAGCGCCTCGGCGACGCACACCATCAGCGTGGACACCACCGCGCCGGTGATTAGCGTGAACACGTTGTCGGGCGACGATGTGCTGAATGCGGCGGAAGCCCAGCAGCCGCTCACCGTACACGGCTCTTCCAGCGCGGAAGCAGGCCAGACGGTGACCGTCACGCTGGGCGGGAAAACCTACACTGCGCTTGTGGCAAACGACGGCACCTGGACGCTCGACGTCCCGGCCGCCGATCTTGCCAACCTGAGCGAAGGCGCGCTGACGGTCACCGCGTCGGTGAACGACAAGGCGGGTAATAACGGCCAGACGACGCATACCTTAACGGTCGATACCGTCGCGCCAGCCGTGACCATCAGCACCGTGGCCGATGACGATATCGTCAACGACGCCGAGCAGCTGGCGGGACAGACCATCAGCGGGACCACCACCGCGGAGCAGGGCCAGACGGTGACCGTCTCCTTCAACGGCCACAGCTATCAGGCGACCGTGGCGGCGAATGGCTCCTGGTCCGTCTTCGTGCCGGGACGCGACTTCCTCGGACTGAGCGACGGGGATTACACCATTACGGCTACGGTGAGCGATAAGGCAGGTAACCCGGGCAGCGCAACGCACGACGTGACGCTGAACGGTGACGTGCCGACCATCGCCATTAACACCTTTGCGCAGGATGATATCGTCAACGCCGCCGAGCACGGCACGCCGCTGGTTATCAGCGGCACCACCGATGCGCCAACGGGCCAGACGGTGACCATTACGCTTAACGGTAAAACCTACACGGCTACCGTTCAAAATGACGGCACCTGGAGCTATACGGTCGGCAGCGCAGACGTGACCGCGCTGGCGGACGGCGGTTCGTACGTGATTAACGCGCAGGTGAGCAACGCCATCGGCAACAGCGCCAGCGATAACCATACCGTTACCGTGGATCTCACCGCACCGTCGATGGGGATCAGCATTGATTCCCTGCAAAACGATACCGGCCTCAGCGCGAATGACTTCATCACCAACGACAGCCAGGTGGTGGTGAATGGTTCCCTGACCGCGCAGCTCGGCAATAACGAGAAGGCGCAGATCAGCCTTGACGGCGGTACCACCTGGATTGACCTGACCGTCACCGGCACCACCTGGCGCTACACCGATGGCCGTACCCTGACCGACGGTACGTACCAGTACCAGGTGCGCGTGATCGACAATGCAGGCAACGTTGGGGCAACGGACAGCCAGGACGTGGTAATCGATCTGACGAAGCCTGCGGCGGCGACTATTACCGTGGATTCCGTCTCGCAGGATACCGGCCTGTCCGACAGCGACTTTATTACCAGCGACAACCAGATCAGCCTGAAAGGGACGCTCGGCGCGGCCCTGGGCAGCGGCGACCACGCTCAGATCAGCCTCGACGGTGGCGCAACCTGGACTGACGTGAGCGTCAGCGGCCTGAGCTGGACCTACGTTGACGGCCGCACGCTGGCCGACGGAGACTACAACTATCAGCTGCGGGTGATTGACGACGCGGGGAATATCAGCGCCACTACCAGCCAGGTGGTGACCATTGATACCGTCGCGCCGGACGCCAGCAAAACGATCGCTATCGACAGCATCAGCGACGATACCGGCCTGAGCAGCAGCGACTTTATCACCAATGATACCTCCCTGACGCTGCACGGCTCGCTCGGCGCAACGCTGGCCGACGGCGAATATGCCCAGATCAGCATCGACGGCGGGGTCACCTGGCAGAACGTGATCGTCACGGGCAACAGCTGGTACTACGTGGACGGCCGCACGCTGGGTAACCAGACCTATGACTACTACGTTCGCGTAGTGGATGCGGCAGGCAACGTAGGTGCCAGCGCTCATCAGCAGGTGACGGTCGATACGGTCGCGCCGGATGCGGCGATTACGGTGACCGTGGATAACATCACCGTCGATACCGGCTTCGACAATAACGACTTCCTGACCAGTTCGACCTCGTACACGCTCAACGGGACGCTCGGGGCCGAACTCGGGGCGGGTGAGTATGTGCAGGTGAGCATGGATGGCGGCACCACCTGGGTTTACGCCACGGTAAGCGGCACCCGGTGGAGTTATAACGACACCCGCACCCTGGCCGACGGCGACTACCGCTATCAGGTGCGGGTTGTCGATCAGGCGGGCAACGTTGGGGCCACCACCACGCAGGACGTGACGGTGGATACCCAGGCGCCGCAGTACGGCATCACCATTGACAGCATCAGCGAAGATACCGGGCAGTCCGGGAGTGATTTCATCACCATGGACACCTCGCTGACGATCAACGGCTCGTTGGGCAGCGCGCTGGCCAGCGACGAGCGCGTACAGATCAGCCTCGACGGCGGTAATACCTGGATTGACACTACCGTCACTAACCAGCGCTGGAGCTATACGGATACCCGCGATCTGGCGGACGGGGATTACACCTACCAGGTGCGGATCATCGACCAGGCGGGCAACGTCGGCTCAACCTCTTCGCAGGTGGTAACGGTTGATACCACGCCGCCTGACACGGTGGGAACGGTGGTCAGCTATACCGACGGGGAAGGTGAACGTACAGGCACGTACGGCGCATCAGTCGCGACGGACGATACCTCGCCGCTGATCAACGGTACGCTTAACCGCGCTCCGGAAGATGGCGAAATCGTGCAGCTTTACCGGGACGGGATCTTGCTGGGTCAGGTCACGATGAACGGCAGCGCAAGCTGGTCCTATCAGGACAACGGCCTGCTCGACGGGAATCACACCTACATTCTGCGCGTCACCGACAAAGCCGGTAACTACACGGAATCGGATGGCTTTGTGCTGAACGTCGATACCAGCATCCCGACCACCACCGCGGCGATTACTGCCCAGACCACCTCGGATACCACGCCGATTGTCAGCGGTACGGTCTCCGCAGACCTGGTGAACGGTGAATATCTGGTGGTGACGGTGAACGGGAAAACCTACACCTCCCAGACCGGCGGTGCGGTGGTCGTCGACCCGGATCACAATACCTGGTATCTACAGATCCCGGACAGCGATGCCCTGAGTGTGGCGAGTTACGACGTAACCGCGCAGGTGAAGAGTAGCGCGGGCAACGGTAACACCACCGGTACGGCAACCGGTAGCCTGGTGATCGATACCACCTCGGTGAATACCGACTGGGCGACCACTGCGGGGAACAGCAACAACTCAACCATGACTCTCGGCATGAACAGCAGCGGGCTGTGGAATATCATTGCTAATGGACAGTCTTATTCCAGCAGCGATGATTCAACCTATGCCGGGAATACGTTAACTAACACCCGTAGCTACTATGTGGTGAGCCAGACGGCAGCTGACTTTGACCGTAACGGCACGCAGGATATCTTTGCGACGGAGAACACCTACGCGGGCTCTACGCAGGTGATGTGGACCTACGATGGCAGCAGCTACACCGCCAGCCAGCTGGCGATGGGAACCACCATCTGGTACGGCGGCGTAATTGCCTACGACAAAACCGGCGATGGCTATCTTGATCTGGCGTACGGCGATGCCGGTATGGACTCCCTGACCTACCTGGTGAATACCAACGGCGTTCTGTCGCCGGACGGCACCGGCGGGGAAGGTGGATTCTACGGCCAGTTCGATTCCGGGCGTGAAATCTCCGGCGTCGACCTGAACAACGACGGTACCGTGGACATCGTGCAGCACACCAACCGCAGCGGGGCGTACTCGCTCACCGTGATTAACAACAACGGGAACGGTACGCTTTCCATTGGCCAGAACCTGACCAACGTGTTTGTGGCCAACGCCTCGAATACCACCACGGCGGCTTCCATGACGTGGGCGGACTTTAACGGCGATGGCTACATGGATCTGTACCTCGGCAGCAGCTACAACAACAACGGCGGGGTGATTTACTACAACGACGGTACCGGGCAGCTTTCCACGACCAAAAGCGCGGTGGAAGCCTCTAACGCCACGGCGGGCTATCTGTCGGTGGCGGTAGACTGGAACGGTGACGGGCAGATGGACATCATCAAGCTCAGCACCTACGGCAGCTCACAGACGGCGACCCTGTTCACCAACAACGGCTACGGCTCAACCTGGACTTCAAGCCAGCTGGCTTCTGGGCTGGCCAACGTCACCGGCGTCGCCGCGGTGGACTACAACTGGGACGGTGCGCAGGATCTGCTGGTGTCTCAGCAGAACGGTAAGGTGGTGCTGGTGCAGAACAATGCGGAGATCGCTGACGGTACCGCGATGCATCTGCACATTGTCGATAGCGAAGGCATCAACGCGTACTACGGCAATACGGTCAATCTGTATAACGCTGCGGGCGTGCTGGTGGCCTCGCAGATCATCAACGCTCAGTCCGGCATTGGCTCGAACGATACCTCTGCGCTGGTGAGTTTCTACGGGCTGGATCCGAACGAAACCTACTCGGCGGAGATCGTGAAGATCACCAACGGCGTCTCGGATAACGTCACCTGGACCGGCCTGGACGCGGGCAACGGCAAAGAGGGTTATGTTCTCACCGCCGAAGCGGCCACCGGCGGCCACAGCGGAACCATTACCGGTACCGGGTATAACGACACCTTTATCGCAGAGGATGGGACCTATACCTATAACGGCTCCGGCGGCTGGAATACCCATTCCGACTACGACACCTGGAGCAATACCGGCGGCATGGACGTGGTGGATTATCGTAATGCCACCTCTGGGATAACCGTTGATTTGCGCCTCTCAACGGCGCAGGACACCGGATTCGGTAC
Source organism: Enterobacter sp. MGH 33 (assembly GCF_000534535.1). NCBI lineage: Bacteria > Pseudomonadati > Pseudomonadota > Gammaproteobacteria > Enterobacterales > Enterobacteriaceae > Enterobacter > Enterobacter sp. MGH 33. The sequence continues at coordinate 2,510,615 of NZ_KI973212.1, forward strand.
CACGCGGTTGTTGAATATTGAAGGGATTAACGGCTCCAACTATGACGACGTGATCACCGGCAACAGCGGTGATAACCAGTTCGAAGGCCGGGGCGGGAACGACACCTTCAACATCGGCAGCGGCGGTCACGATACGTTGCTCTATAAGCTGATCAACGCGTCTGACGCGACGGGCGGCAACGGTAGCGATGTGGTGAACGGCTTTACCGTCGGCACCTGGGAAGGGACGGCGGATACGGACCGTATCGATCTGCGCGACCTGCTTTCCGACAGCGGCTATACCGGCACCGGCTCGGCGAGCTACGTGAACGGCGTGGCGACGCTGGACAGCAGCGCGGGCAACATCGCCGACTACATCCGCGTTGTGCAAAACGGCAGCAACACCGAGATCCAGGTTGACCTGGACGGGACGGGCGGTCAGTTCACGCCCACCACGCTGGTAACGCTGAACGGCGTGCAGACGGATCTGGCGACGCTGTTGGCCAATCATCAACTGTTAATTGCGTAAAACAACGCCGCGGGGAGCGATCCTCGCGGCCTTTTGCGTTTCTTTACACGAATAGCCATAACCCTATATTTCACAAGATTATTTTGCGGGCTCGTTTAGACAGTGTTCGATTTCTAATTATCCCGGAAAGGTATCATTTCAGTGCGAAATCATCGCCCTGAACAGGACGTAGCATTATGAAGACACATCCACAGTTCGAACCCTGGTTGCAGGGCATGCTCATCATCGCGAAATATTATCGGCTGGATTTTTCGGCGGAGCATGTTCGGGTCACGATTAACCATGAAAGCCAGTCTCCACGCCAGCTGGTGCTGGAGGAGATGGCGCGCCAGCTTGGGCTGGGGATGCGTTGGGTGGCGGCGGGAGCCGTAGCGCTCGATCCGTGGCGTTTACCGCTGCTGGCGGAGTTCACCGGCGGGCAAATTGCGGTCATCAACCGTATGGACAACGAAGGGAACGTCAGCGTGCAGTTTAGCGGCGACGGGGGCCTGGAGACGACGCTGACGCGCGACGAACTCGGTTCGCGGTTAAAGGGGCTGATGGTGCTGCGTCCCCTGGAGTCCACGCCGGATGCGCGCGTGGATGATTACATCAAACCCTATGAGAAAAACTGGTTCTGGCAGCTGGCGCTGAAAGACTGGCGTCGTTACAGCGACATAATGCTGGTGGCGCTGGTCGCCAACGTGCTGGCGCTCTCCGGCATGGTCTTTTCCATGCAGGTGTATGACAGGGTGGTGCCGTCCCAGTCGGAGGCCACGCTGTGGGTGCTGTTTGGCGGTGTGATGATCGCCATCGTGTTTGAATTCATCATGCGCATGCTGCGGGTGCATATTTCGGACGTGGTAGGGAAACGCGCCGACCTGCGTATTTCCGAGCGCGTGTTTGCCCACGCCCTGAGGATTAAAAACGGCGCACGGTCGAAATCGACCGGGTCGTTTATCGCCCAGATCCGCGAGCTGGAGTCGGTGCGGGAGCTGATCACTTCCACCACCATTGCCGCTATCTCCGATCTGCCGTTCTTCCTGCTGTTCGTCTTCATTCTGTGGATGATTGGCGGCCCGCTGGTGCTGGTGGTGCTGCTGGCCGTACCGCTGCTGCTCATTCCCGGCCTGCTGGTGCAGCGCCCGCTGGGAAAACTCTCCAGCGAAGGGATGCGTGAATCGGCGATTCGTAACGCCACGCTGGTGGAAGCGGTGCAGGGGCTTGAGGACATCAAGCTAATGCGCGCCGAGCAGAGGTTCCAGAACCAGTGGAATAACACCAATGACGTTGCCGCGAGCGTCGGCATGAAGCAGCGCTGGCTGACGGGGCTGCTGCTGACATGGACCCAGGAGGTGCAGTCTATCGTCTACGCCGTGGTGCTGCTGGTGGGGTGTTATCTGGTCATCAGCGGCGACATGACCACCGGTGCGCTGGTGGGGACCTCGATTCTGGCGTCCCGCACCATCGCGCCCCTGTCGCAGATTTCCGGCGTGCTCTCCCGCTGGCAGTCGGCAAAGGTGGCCCGCAAGGGGCTGGATGACCTGATGCAGCGCCCGATTGACGATCCCCAGCACGGCAAAAAAGTGCATAAAGCCCATCTGCGCGGTGATTATCGGCTGGACGACGTCGGGTTTTATTACGATGAAGAAGAGAAGCTTACCGTGCTGAATATCAGCAAACTGCGCATTCACGCCGGGGAGCGCGTGGCGGTGCTCGGGCGTAATGGTTCGGGGAAAAGCACCTTGCTGCATCTGCTGGCGGGAATGCAGGAGCCGCAGCAGGGCAGCATTTTGCTGGACGATATTGCTCTCAATCATCTTGACCCGGCCGACGTGCGCCGCGACATGCAGTTGCTCAGCCAGCAGGCGCGGCTGTTCTTCGGCTCCGTACGCGACAACATCCTGATGGGTAATCCGCTGGCGACAGACGAGGAAATCCATCAGGCGCTGGTCAACAGCGGCGCGCTGGAGTTTGTGCGCAAGCAGAAAATGGGGCTGAACACCATCATCAATGAGGGCGGAACGGGGCTTTCCGGCGGGCAACGTCAGGCGCTGCTGCTGGCGCGCGCGTTGATCACCTCGCCGAATATTCTGCTGCTGGATGAACCCACCGCCTGGCTGGATGAGGTCAGCGAGAAGCAGTTTATCCAGCATCTGCACCAGTGGCTCGGTAAGCGCCGGACGCTGGTGGTGGCGACGCATCGTCTGCCGATTCTGGACCTGGTTGACCGCATCATCGTCCTGGAAAACGGCAAAGTGGTGATGGATGGCCCTCGTGATGCCATTTTACGCCAGCACGGAATGGCCCCGCAGCAGGCGCCGCAGCGCACGGTTAAACTGAAAACGGAGGGCGTGGCATGAATGATTTCTCCCGCTTTAACAGCCGGCTCAAGGAGCCGCGCCTGCCGCGTTCGTCGCTGGTGGCATGGTCGCTGTTTGCCCTGCTGGTGGTCTTTATTACCTGGGCCAGCCTGTTCCAGCTGGATGAGGTCACGACGGGTAGCGGCAAGGTGATCCCGTCCTCCCACGAGCAGGTGATCCAGTCCCTGGAAGGGGGGATTATCCACAGTCTGATGGTGCGCGAGGGCGATATCGTCGAGCGTGGTCAACAGCTTGCCCAACTGGACCGGACGAAAACCGAGTCCAGCGTGCTGGAGAGCGAGTCTCGATTAAACGCCGCGATGGCGACGGCCGCGCGTCTGAATGCTGAGGTAAACGACACCGGGCTGACATTCCCGGCAGAGCTGGATGACGACGTTGAGTTGGTCAAACAGGAAACGGCGCTTTATCAGTCACGTCGCGAAAGCCTTGAAAAAGGGCTGGCGGGTTTACGCCAGGGAGCAGATCTCGTGCAACGTGAACTGGCATTAACACGCCCGCTGGTGACGCAGGGGGCGGCCAGTAAGGTCGAAGTCTTACGCCTTGAACGTCAAAAAAATGAGCTGGAGAGCAAAATCACCGAAATGAAAAACCAGTACTACGTTCGCGCCCGCGAAGAACTGGCAAAAGCGAACGCGGAAATGGAAGCGCAGCGCTCCGTCATGAAAGGGCGCGAAGATTCACTCACCCGCTTAACGTTTAATGCGCCGGTGCGTGGCATCGTGAAGGACATTGACGTGACGACGGTGGGCGGGGTGATCCCGCCGAACGGCAAACTGATGAGCCTGGTACCGCTTGATGACCAGATGGTGATAGAAGCGAAAATCTCGCCGCGCGATGTCGCGTTTATCCATCCCGGGCAAAAAGCGCTGGTGAAAATCACCGCCTATGATTACTCGATCTACGGCGGGCTGGAAGGGGAGGTGACGATGATTTCCCCGGATACCCTTCAGGACGAGGTTAAACGGGATGTTTATTATTATCGCGTTTATATCCGTACGGACAGTAACCATCTGACCAACAGGCAGGGCAAGGAATTCCCGGTGTTCCCGGGCATGATAGCCACGGTTGATATCAAAACCGGCAGTAAATCCGTCATTGATTATCTGCTGAAACCGTTGAATAAGGCAAAAGAGGCGCTGCGCGAGCGATAAAAAAGGCGTTCAGCAAACCGAACGCCCGTCAGATCAGAGTGTAGGCGTCATGTTGACAACATGGCGTCGTTCTTTTGGTACCACATTGATGTAATGTGTGACATACGCAAAATATAATCCGGCATAATTTTCGACAAGCTCGATAAAGGCCGGATAAATCGACATCCGGCCATCGCCGCGATCTTTAAGATAACCTGCCTCCTGCGCCGATTTGATAATCCGTTTAACATGAATACGCGAAACGAAAAATTCTTTTGCCAGCGTACTGGCTGAATACGCTATTATGGCACCATGTGCTGTTTTGTTTTTGATGGCCTGCAAATAGAGATAGAGCATAATCATTCGGCCACCATCCTTATCAATAAATAAACCCACCTCCGGAAGCACTTTCCTGAATGTTAATCCGCGGAAAAGGTACTCTGCGGCGCGCCGGAAAAAGTTGTGCCTCAGAATATCATTGTCCAGAAGGTTAGCATTTATATTGAATGTCGGAAAAAGAATGCTAACAGGCGTAAACGCCCCGGACATATAGCGTTTCAGCTCATCCAGTCCTTTTTCCGTTGGTGCGATTTTTGTTTTTCGGCGATCTTCGGTACAGCGCCAGGTCTTAATTCGCCCGGTGGTCTTAAGTATGGTGATAATCGCGATAACACTGTTAGGGCTGGCGATATTATAGCGGGTACACAGTGCCTTTATCTCTGAAACTGACTCAGCCTGATTACCAAAAACAAAACAACACATGGACAGTATTATGTTGAAGCGTGATTCCTGAAGCATCGTTTTATAGAACAAGGGTTGTTTTTTATAAATGGCATCATTAATTCTGTAGTGCTCTGTTATAGCTTCACCAAATCGCGGGTTGTTTTTAATAACATCCCTTCGATGTAGCAAAGCCCTGGATGAAATGTGATTATCCATAGCATTTTCTCTTTTTGTCTGGGCCGATAAGATGAAGTGTCTGGTCTTCTTTTTCGGAATTTTCATTATACCTTGTGAAGTGCATATTTACTGTCGTTATATGAAAAGAAAGTAATATTTATGCTGCATATGGATGAGTGGGTTGATTAACGCAAAGATGTTCCTGTGCATAACATTGATAACGGTTTATTAACCAAATGGGGTGCGGTAAAATTATTCAATGCGACAAAGAATATTGGCTTTAATCACATTTGGGAATGATATTTACATTCTCAGGAGCAGGTTATGTCTCAAAACTTACCTTTTATGCAAGGTACTTGCTACAAGCAACGATTCGTTATTTCAGCCTGCGGTTTCACCTTCGAGGGGTATAGCCTGCTTCTGAAGTCTCGTGGCGTAAACGCCACGCGGCTCCATTTTGAAGAGGATGAAGTTTGCTCAGGTGATGTGAAAAAAATGATGCAAAATCAACAACCTGAAGTTTCTGTTTTTCTTGGTCGCGACGTGACTGCCTTTCTTGAAAGCCTGAAACGGTTGGTCTCGGTTCTGAATGCACTGCCGGTTATTTGTAGCGTGACCCTGTATGGTGCAATACCAGAAAGGTGGCTTTATGCCACGCTGAAAAGTCTCGTTAATAATACCAGATCGTTGTCGAGGATCAGGGTGGCGAATATTTCAGAGGTGATGAATTGTGTAGAGAATATTTCTGATGTACATGCCGATTCGTCACGTTTATTGCGTGAAGGACCTGAGAAAGAAGGTAAGGAAAGCCTGCATGGTTTATCAAAACGTGAATTAACCGTATTGCTGAATTTTTATCGAGGTATTTCGATAAAAGAGCAGTCAGCGAGGTTAGGTTTGTCAGATAAAACCATTTATACTCATCGTAAAGTGGGGTTGGGTAAATTATATCTTATCAGAGTGTGGTTTAGCGATGCACGTGTCTTAAGGGATGAGGTCTGTGCAGTAAAGAACAAAGCGCAGGGGTTTTCGGAAGCAGAAATAAATATATTGCAGGCGTTACATAAGCGGGAAATCTTTGCGGCTTATCAAATTATTACCGATGGCGATAAAAAAGGTGTGGGCTTTGAAATTCTGCTGCGCTGGCATAAAAACGGTCAGGTCCTGAAACCAGGCCAATTTCTGGATGGGATAAAAAATGGCGAAATTTGGCTCAAGCTGACGGCGTTAGTCATTCACGCGGCCGTGTCAGGTATCAACAGATACAATGGGAAATATTATTTTTCGGTTAATATTCCTCCTCAACTGGCTGCCGGGAACGCGCTGCCGGGAATGGCGAAAAAAGCCGTTGAAATGTTACTGAAGCCGCAGTGGGCCGGGAAACTTGTCTTTGAATTAGCTGAAACCATTGATGTAACAAAGGATCCAAATATTCCTGTCACTCTCCAGCGTTTACGCGCCGAGGGATGCCGGCTGTTTCTGGATGATTGCTTTTCCAGACATTACGCTATGTTACCCATCCGACAGATTAATTTTGATGGACTGAAGCTTGACCGCGATATAGTCGAGCACTTTGTTGCTAACGACAATGACAATAGCATTATTAAAGCGATACAGATATACAGCGACATGACGGGAAGGGAATGCGTTGCGGAAGGCGTCGATAGCGAAGAAAAATTTGAAAAACTTGTCGCATTAGGGGTTAAGCGCTTCCAGGGATATTATCTTTCCCGGGCGGTTAAAGAAGATGAGCTGGATCGAATGGTACGGCTATTTAGTTAATGGCTTCACTATACTGGTGGTACGACAGACTTAACTCTTCGACCACCAGCAAAAACAGTCACTCACCAGGGCAATAATCTGTTATCAGATATCATCGCGCGTAAAACCGACAACAATTTCAAGCGTGTTTCGAATGACATCGCAGGCTTCGGGCTCCTCGGTAATTTCGAGGGCGTGAATCAGTTGCAGGATAATCTCTTTATTTGAGAGATTGTCACCGGTCAGCATAATACAGCGTATTGCCGAGCCCAACACTTCAACCTCACCACTGAGATGCTTTCCAGCATTAAGAAAATGTTCCGCCAGTTCTTTATCGTGCAGGGCTTCAAAATTATACGTCTGCTGCATAATCGCTTTACTCATGGTGGTCACCGTTTCGGTTAAAATTAGTGTTTCTTGTCTGGGGTCAGAAGCGTGTTGTGAGTAAAGAGAGAGCGCATGCGCCCAATTTCATAATCGCCCATCACTCTTCCCCGGTCGTGCGATACGCCGGTTACACGCTGGCGCACTTCATCTTCAGCGGCAATCAATGCATTTTTACGTTCATCATTTGATTCAACGTTAGCCATCGCCCGCAGGCGACCAGCAAGAGACGCAAAGGTAATAGGTCCGTTCTCTTTCAGTATGGATAATACGGCCTCACCGATAAGGTCATCCTTAAGTCGTTCAAATTTAGTTCTATGCATAGCTTCAATCTCACTCTGCTACACGCAGGAGGCTGTAGCATGGGGTTAGTCATCGCATTCAGGAGCTCTATTCTCACTCAGCATGACTAACTTAGTAAGTTAAAAAAACAGTGTTCAGGTTAACGCTCGAAGAAGAGGGCTATCAGACCGTTATAGTGCGCTTTCTCAACGTCAGACGTTGACTCTTCGATTCTGCGCAACAGCTTTGTACAGATTGTCATTCTGCTCAGTTGTACATTTTCTTTGATGATCTCACTGACGATAGCACCAAGGGTTTCCTGCTGTGTTGGGACGTTATCCTTGTTAAAATACAAGGTGATAGCGCTTTCTGCTGTAGAGGGAGCATGGTTGCGACGCATAATTTTCCACCGTTAACAAACAATTTTGTAACATCAGTGGCATTGAATTTATACTATTCGATCAAATCTGTACATTAAAATTGTACAACTTTTCACGTGGATCGTGTTTTTGTCAGGAAAACTATCAACTATAGGGGGGGAAAGAGCAGGAAAGAGGGGAAAAGGAAAGGCCCCGAAGGGCCTGAAATTATTTACGTCCCAGCAGAAGTCCCAGAACGATACCTACCGCACCCGCAGCGATTAAGCCCGTTAAGGGATTGTTTCTGACGGCTTCAGTGACATCCGAGACGGCATCACTGGCCTGGGCAGCATATTTTTTCGCTGCACCTTTCACCTGGTGTTTAGGGGAATCAACGAATTCACCAAACTGCTGCTGCGCAGAGCCGGATAATTCATCAAGTTTGTTTTTGGCTTTATCGCCAGCGTACTGTGCATTTTTATCAGTGTCGAAATCAGACATTCCAGCCTCCTTTTGTTGGTAGTCTAAGGATAGACGCTGATTGCAGGAGTGAGCGAGAATTCGCTGAAATCGACGGCAGATTGCCCCTTTTTAGGACATGTCTTTCTTACATGACCACCATAAAGTCCAAAAAATGTCGTTCTCTACGCAGCGCGAAGAGACTGTTTCTGCCGTGCGTGAGTGCGAAAGGTAACGTAATAGCCAAGGGATGCGGCCAGGCACAGCATATAGCCGAATGATTCCGAACCTTCCTCCACGGCGTTTTTCACGACACGCATATAGCCATGCTCAAGGATGTCGTGCCACAGCACCTGCATTCCAAAGAGGCGGGAGAAGACCAGTACAGCCAGCAGGCCGCTCAACAGAATGCCGTACCAGGGGGATTGGGTATATTTTGCCAGCTGTTCCAGGGTAGCGCGAAAATGCATAACGGGGCGAATTAACGCCAGCAGAGCCGTAATCAGCGCGAACCACACCCAACTCCCATGAGAAATGAGATCAAAAAGCGCGTCCAGTTCACGAATTAGCATTGTCAGGAAAAATCCGCCCACCAGAATATTACAGTAACGCATGGATTCGTCCATTTTCGCCAGACGAAAATGGAGAAAGACAATAGTCGCTAATACCGTTTCCTGCATAATTTCGGTCAGTGATAATTCCGGAATATCATGGCCGACAAACCGCATATCAACCCAAAGACACAGTACGATAAGTGCGCAAGCGGCCGCCGCGCCAACGAAGAATAAAAAGCTCTTTAGTACAATCATTAACACCACCATTTTGTTTGTAGCGAATATGTTAGGTGACGAGAATGTTATTTCTGTTCACATTGTGCCATATAAGTGCGGATTTTTAACATTTTGAGCTAATTAGGGTTGGTCACGACGAGACGAAAGCGTAAATATCGTCAGCCTCGTCTGTGCTGTTTAGGCGGGCGCTGTCATTACGGAGGGTGCCTTCAGGCAACGGGATGTCAGGGTATTGAGGGACCAGCGAGAGGTGGAAAACACAGCTGCGGAACTATCTTGTCGATATTTTCTTAAGAACGTACTCTGATAGAGAAAGCGTTCAGTTCCACAAAAAATGCTGTTTCTCCACCCTGGCAATTATTTTTCTTCTGTGTACTCACCTTTTGATTTCAGTTTATCTCTAACAAGGTTGGCGCAACTGGTTGCATTCTGTAAACTCTGATCGTTTACAATAGAGGACCGAGATTTTAAAACTTCGTTGTAAGCATCTTTAACTTTCGGACTGACTGTTGCAGCATAACTATCTGGCGGGAAGTCACCCAAAGGTTCTTTGTCACCGCTTAAGGCCTTAGCGCAAGCATTATTAATTTGGTCATCAATGCTTAATTGATTTGCGTTAGCAGATAACGAAAAAGATAAAACCAAAGAGGCGAGAACAATTCTTTTCATACTTAGTCATTCCTTAATGATGAAGCGTTGTGATCCGAATTCAATTTGTAAAACCCAATTGTGATAGTAATATTTATCAAAGTGTATAGAAATTCTATTAGATAAACCGGATCCGAACCAGTTTCAGCAATGTTTTCTGTCCGAACATGCTGTATCCGACTTATTTTGTTTACTACAGGCTAAATGTTATCAAAGATAAATATATCCAACATGTATTAGTCTATTCTTTTTCGTATTCTTATGACACCTACATTCTTTAGTGGGGGGTAGTGTGCTTGCACAAGTCTTTAAAAGTAGGATTTTTAAGGGAGAATGACGTTGTATGTCTTCATCTGTACCACACCTGCATTACACTTAATAACAAGAACGACCAACACGTTAATTTTAAAGGAGCAGTGCATGTCTGCCATGGATTTATCCAATCTACTTTTCGCTCATGACGCACCTGATTGCCCACTTCTGGTATATCAGCGAGTCACCAATATTAACTCCAGACGCTGATTTTTCACATTACCTACGGCTCTACTTAAAACCCACACTAAACTTCATGTTTACATAAAATCGTATTAACAGATACAATACCCCCCTATAGTATCAGGAGGGCGTATGCCGCATTCACCCGAAGATAAAAAACGTATTCTGACCCGCGTCCGCCGCATTCGGGGCCAGGTTGATGCCCTTGAACGCGCCCTGGAATCGGGCGATCCCTGTCTCGCCATTTTGCAGCAAATTGCCGCCGTGCGCGGCGCTGCCAATGGCCTGATGGGTGAAATGGTCGAAATTCACCTCAAAGATGAGCTGGTGACGGGGGAGACCACCCCGGATCAGCGGGCAGTGCGGATGGCGGAAGTCGGCCATTTACTGCGCTCTTATCTAAAATAAACCCACACACCTCACAACAAGGGAAAGACATCATGAAATCTCGCGCAGCTGTCGCGTTCGGCCCAGGCCAGCCGCTGAAAATCGTTGAAATTGATGTTGCTCCGCCGAAGAAAGGCGAAGTGCTGATCAAAATTACCCACACCGGCGTTTGCCATACCGATGCGTTTACCCTGTCTGGTGACGATCCGGAAGGCGTATTCCCGGCGGTGCTCGGCCACGAAGGGGGCGGTGTGGTGGTGGAAGTGGGTGAAGGCGTCACCAGCCTGAAGCCCGGCGACCATGTGATCCCGCTCTACACCGCAGAGTGCGGCGAGTGTAAGTTCTGCAAATCCGGCAAAACTAACCTCTGCCAGGCCGTGCGCGCCACGCAGGGCAAAGGACTTATGCCGGACGGCACCACCCGTTTCTCCTATAACGGCGAGCCCATTTATCACTACATGGGTACCAGCACCTTCAGCGAATACACGGTGTGCGCCGAGATCTCACTGGCGAAAGTGAATCCGCAGGCCCCGCTGGATAAAGTCTGTCTGCTCGGCTGCGGTGTCACCACCGGTATCGGCGCGGTGCATAATACGGCGAAAGTGAAAGAAGGGGACACCGTGGCGGTGTTCGGCCTGGGCGGGATCGGTCTGGCGGTTATCCAGGGCGCGGTACAGGCGAAAGCTGGGCGTATCATTGCTGTGGATACCAACCCGGAGAAATTTAAGCTCGCAGGTGAGATGGGGGCGACCGACTTTATCAACCCGAAAGACTACGACAAACCGGTTCAGGACGTGATCGTTGAGCTGACCGATGGCGGCGTGGACTTTAGCTTCGAATGTATCGGCAACGTCAACGTAATGCGCTCAGCGCTGGAGTGCTGCCACAAAGGCTGGGGCGAGAGCATCATTATCGGTGTGGCCGGCGCGGGTCAGGAGATCAAAACCCGTCCCTTCCAGCTGGTGACAGGGCGCGTATGGCGCGGGTCAGCATTTGGCGGCGTGAAAGGCCGTACTCAGCTGCCGGGCATGGTTGAAGATGCGATGGTCGGTAAAATTCAGCTTGATCCGTTCATTACGCACCGCCTGCCGCTGGAGCAGATCAACGAAGCCTTCGATCTGATGCACGAAGGAAAATCCATTCGCACCGTTATCCATTTCGGCGACAACTGATTATTCTGCCAGCGGTTTTTTCCGCTGGCATTTCTTCCCTGATCTTCTCTAAAGTGTGACCTGTCCGGCGCTTTTAGACGTAATTTAATTCCCTGGCGTGCCGATGACTCTTTTACAGGCGTGTTATTACGCATCTTACCTATAAGAGAGTCGACGGTCATGGACAACACAACATCGATGCAGGCGCAGCCTAAGCTGAGTTTCTTGCATCACATCCGGCTGGTTCCGCTGTTTTCCTCCATTCTCGGTGGCATTATTCTCCTGTTTGCATTGAGCTCAGGTCTGGCAGGCTATTTCCTGCTCCAGGCCGATAACGATCAGCAGGATGTCACGGCAGAAATCCAGGTGCGCACCGGTCTGTCAAACAGTTCCAACCATTTACGCACCGCCCGTATCAACATGATCCACGCGGGGGCGGCGAGCCGTATCGCGGAGATGGAGGCGATGAAACAAAACATCGCTGAGGCTGAGATCCGCATCAGGCAGTCGCAGGATGGATTTGCCGCCTATATGAAGCGCACCGTTCGTACCCCGGCTGATGAAGCGCTGGATGGCGATCTGAAAGCCCGCTATGACGCCTACATCGCCGGTATGCAGCCGATGCTGAAATATGCCAAAAATGGCATGTTTGAAGCCATTATTAACCACGAAAATGAGACCGCGCGTCCGCTGGACGATGCCTATAACGCGGTGCTGCTGAAGGCGATAAAAATCCGCACCGAACGCGCCAACGCGCTGACGGCACAGGCTCACACCCGCACCCGGCTGGGGCTGATGTTTATGTTCGGCGCGTTTGGCCTTGCGCTGGCGCTGGCGGTGATCACCTTTGTGGTGCTGCGCCGTACGGTGATAAACCCGCTCCAGCGAGCCGCTACGCGTATCGAAAATATCGCAAAAGGCGATTTGACCATGCCGGACGAACCGACCGGACGCAGCGAAATTGGCCGCCTGACGCGCGATCTGCAAACGATGCAGCACGCGCTGGTGACAACCGTGGGCACCGTGCGGCAAGGGGCGGAGGAGATCTACCGTGGAACCAGCGAGATCTCCGCGGGTAACACCGATCTCTCTTCCCGTACCGAGCAGCAGGCGGCGGCGATTGAACAGACGGCGGCCAGCATGGAGCAGCTCACCGCGACGGTGAAACAGAACGCCGATAACGCGCATCATGCGAGTAAACTGGCAGAAGATGCCTCCGGTAAGGCCAGCCGCGGGGGGCAGATGGTCTCCGGCGTGGTGAAAACCATGGGTAATATTTCCACCAGCTCGAAGAAGATCTCTGAAATTACCGCCGTGATTAACAGTATCGCGTTCCAGACCAATATTCTGGCGCTCAACGCGGCGGTCGAGGCGGCGCGTGCGGGTGAACAGGGACGCGGCTTTGCGGTCGTGGCGAGTGAAGTCCGCACCCTGGCAAGCCGCAGCGCGAATGCGGCGAAAGAGATTGAAAGCCTGATTAATGAATCTGTGTCGCTTATCGATCAGGGTTCCGGGGAAGTGGTTGCGGCGGGCAATACCATGAATGAGATCGTCGAGGCGGTTAAACGCGTCACCGATATTATGCTGGAGATTGCAGCGGCGTCCGATGAGCAGAGCCGCGGCATTGTTCAGGTGAGCCAGGCGATTTCCGAGATGGACAAGGTGACGCAGCAGAATGCCTCGCTGGTGGAAGAAGCTTCTGCGGCGGCGGCCTCGCTGGAAGAGCAGGGCGCACGTCTGACGGAGGCCGTTGGCGCGTTTCGTCTCAACGGGGCGCGCGCAGAACGGACTTCAGCCGCTGCAACCGCAGCGAAACCCGCGCCTTTAACCCCGGCGGCGGCCGTCTCCGGTGATAACTGGGAAACGTTCTGAGTAAGACAGACCCGCCCTCGCGGCGGGTTCTGCGTTTAGGGTCAGAGAGGCATTGATTTACGAATGGCGCTTAACAGCGTTTGGGCGCCTTCAGAGAGCGGGGCATCTACCCGCGTCAGGATCCCAATCGGTTCTCCCGCGCCGGGCGATGTTACCGGCAGCGCCGTAAGCACGCCGCGTCGCAGATCGTCCTTCACCGCGCCGGACGGCACAAACCACACGTAGTCGTAATCCACCGTAAGCTGGCGCGACAGCGACGCCGAAAGCGTTTCAATACACCCGGAAGGCAGCGTGCAGCCCTGCATTTGCAGCAACGCTTCCGCATTCTGACGCGGAACGGTTCCTTTTGGTGAGACCACCACCGGCCACTCCATCACGCGGCTCAGGGTCACGGTGTCCTGCAACAGGGGATGATTCGGACGCACGACCAGCTTCAGCGATTCCAGGAACAGCAGCTCGTAATTCAGGCCGCTCATCAGTTCCGGATCGGACATCCGCCCAATGCCCAGATCCAGCTCGCCTGACTTCAGGCCCGCCAGCAGCATGGTATTATTCATGGTCGCGACCTGAAGCGTGGCGTGCTTTTGCTGACGATGGAACTGGCCGATCGCCGCAGGCAGTATACCCAGCGCCGCCGTTGGCAGCGCGCCCACGCGCACGATGTCGCAGGCCGACACCTCTTTACGGTTGAGCGCCTGACCGGCGGTATTGAGGGCATCGAGAACTTTAACGGCATGCGTCAGGAACTGTTCACCCACGAGAGTAAGCTGAGCGCCCAGACGGCCGCGATCGAACAGGCGGGTTCCGGTAAGCTGTTCCAGTTCGTTCAGCGTTTTGGATAGTGCAGGCTGACTGAGGTTAAGGGTTTCAGCCGCTCGCCCCAGCGTTCCCTGTTGAGCGACGGCCACAAAAGTATGCAAATGGCGCAAGCGTATGCGCTGACTGAACAGACCATTTTTTTCCATAGGCGATGTTAAAAACAGAGCGACGCGGGTGACAAGTTAAGATGTTTGAATTTGATAACCTGATAGCAAAATATTTTTAACATTTGATCTATTTGAGTTACAACCGTTTTTCGAAAATGCCCACGCTTTGACCACTCGTCTGCCTGGATCACAATTCGTAAATTCTTCCCAACGAAAGGAACGGGCTTCTCTACACTCCAGGTAGTATTCACTGGAGGCATGACATCATGGCGAACACCATCACGGCTGATGATATTCGGGAACACTTTTCGCAGGCTATGTCGGCGATGTACCAGCAGGAAGTTCCGCAGTACGGCACCTTGCTGGAACTGGTGGCGGACGTTAACCTGGCGGTTCTGGAAAATAACCCACTTTTACATGAACAACTGGCAAACGCAGACGAACTGGCGCGCCTGAATGTTGAACGTCACGGTGCGATCCGCGTTGGCACCGCGCAGGAGCTTTTCACCCTGCGCCGGATCTTCGCCATTATGGGCATGTACCCGGTCAGCTATTACGATCTCTCCCAGGCGGGCGTGCCCGTCCACTCGACGGCGTTTCGTCCGACAGACGATGCGGCGCTCTGCCGTAATCCGTTTCGCATTTTTACCTCGCTGCTGCGCCTTGAGCTGATTGAAAACGTTGCGCTGCGCGAAAGGGCGGCGGAGATCCTCTCCCGGCGCAACATCTTTACGCCGCGCTGCCTGGAACTGATCGACCTGCATGATACGCAGGGACACTTTACTGAGGCACAGGCGCGCGAATTTGTGCAGGAAGCCCTGGAAACCTTCCGCTGGCATCGCCATGCGACGGTCGATCAGGAAACCTATCTGGCGCTGAGCAACGAACATCGCCTGATTGCCGACGTGGTCTGTTTCCCGGGGTGCCATATCAACCATCTCACGCCGCGCACGCTGGATATCGACCGGGTGCAGGAGCTAATGCCGAAGTACGGCATTGAGCCGAAAATTCTGATTGAAGGCCCGCCGCGCCGCGAGGTGCCGATCCTCCTGCGCCAGACCAGCTTTAAGGCGCTGGAGGAGCCGGTGCTTTTCGCGGGAGAACACAAGGGCACCCATACCGCGCGTTTCGGTGAGATTGAGCAGCGCGGCGTGGCCCTTACGCCGAAAGGGCGCGAGCTGTACGACAGTCTGTTAAATCAGGCCGGGACCGGCAAAGACAACCTGACCCACCAGCTTCACCTGCGCGAGATCTTCAGCGCCTTCCCGGACAGTGAAATGTTCCTGCGCCGTCAGCGGCTGGCTTATTTCCGCTACCGTCTGACCCCGACAGGTGAGGCGCATCGCCACGCATTTCGTCCCGGGGACGATCCGCAGCCGCTGATCGAACGGGGCTGGGTTGTGGCACAGCCCATCACCTACGAGGATTTTCTGCCCGTCAGTGCGGCGGGGATCTTCCAGTCGAATCTTGGCAATGAAACGCAGGCGCGCAGCCACGGCAATGCCAGCCGCAATGCCTTCGAAGCCGCGCTCGGCTGTGCGGTGTACGACGAGTTTTCGCTTTACGAGGAGGCGGAAGCGCGCAGCAAACAGCGTTGCGGTTTGCTCTGAAACCGTTACTCTGCAAGGGTGTGATGGAAAAAGAAGGTTGGTATGGAAAATCCCTCCGCCCCTGTGGTTGAAACGCGCCAGGGCGCACTGATTGGTTTTACTGAAGGCGATACCCACGTGTGGTGCGGCATTCCCTATGCAGCACCGCCCGTAGGCCAGTGGCGCTGGCGCTCCCCGCGTCCCCCCGCGCGCTGGGATGGCGTGCGTCCGGCGACGGCGTTCTCCGCCTCCAGCTGGCAGAGCAGCGAAAGCTGTCAGGAGCTGGGTGGCGGCGATCCCGGCCAGTTCTCTGAAGACTGCCTCTACCTTAACGTCTGGTCGCCGATCGCACGCGCCGCGCCGCTTCCGGTGATGGTCTGGCTGCACGGCGGGGGCTTTACCCTCGGCGCTGGCGGGCTGCCTCCGTATAACGGCAGGGCGCTGGCGAAGCGCGGCGCGGTGGTGGTGACAATTAATTACCGTCTCGGGCACCTCGGCTTTTTTGCCCATCCGGCGCTGGAGGGGGAAGAAGAGCGCGTGGTGCATAACTTTGCGTTGCTCGATCAGATCCAGGCCCTGGAATGGGTGCGCGATAACATCGCCGCGTTCGGCGGCGATCCTGAGAACATCACCGTATTTGGCGAGTCGGCCGGCGCGCGCAGCGTGCTGTCGCTGATGGCCTCCCCGCTTGCGCGAGGACTGTTCCATAAAGCCATTGTGCAAAGCGGGTACACGCTGCCGGACACGCCACGCGAGCAGGCCATGCATAAAGGCGAAGCGATTGCCGCCCATTTCGGCCTGCAAAATGCCACCGCTGAACAGCTTCGCGCGATCCCGCCTGAGGCGTTCTGGCCGCTGACCTCGCCGCTGAATATCGCCCCTGCGCCCATCGTGGGGGATTGCGTTTTGCCTGAGGCCATGCTCGACGTTTTCTTCGCGGCCCGCCAGCATCCTGTACCGGTGATGATTGGGTCAAACAGCGACGAAGCCAGCGTGATGTCGGTGTTCGGGGTCGATCTGGCCGGGCAGATCCAGAAGCTTCGCCGCGAGCGGCGCTTTGGCCTGGGGCTGATTAAGCTGCTTTATCCTGGCGTGAAGGGCGATGAGGAACTTGGCAGGCAGGTATGCCGCGACATGGCCTTCACCACCATGGGATACGTGGTGATGCAGGCGCAGCAGCGGGCGGGCGGCCTGTGCTGGCGATACTGGTTTGATTATGTGGCTGAAGCGGAGCACGCGACGTACATCAACGGCGCCTGGCACGGCAACGAAGTGCCCTACGTGTTCGATACCCTTGGACAGGTGGAACCCTCGCGGCAGTATGTAAATGAACGCGATCTGGCCTTCGCCGCTCAGGTGGCGGACTACTGGGTGAGCTTCGCCCGGGATGCGGGGGCACGCGATAGCCTGGCAGGGCCCACGCGCTGGCCCGCCTGCCGGAAAGGGCGGGACGTGCTGTTACGTATTGGTGTGAATAAACATGCAGGTTTTCGGCTTGAAAACCGCTTTATGCGTGCCCGTATGAGCCTCTTCAAACGGGTGATGAAACACCACGTCAGCCTCGACTGAGCAGACAGGCGCGAAACGCATCCAGTCCGTTTTCCGGGCCGGGTGCGTCGCGTAATACCAGCCGATAGCTCGCCCCCGTCTTTATGCTTGTGTCAAAAGGCCGCATCAGCCGTCCGGCGCGCACGTCCTCCTCCACCAGTGTTTCATCCGCGATGGCGATGCCCAGCCCCTGAATGGCGGCGGTAATGGCCAGATCCATGGTTTCGAAGTGTTGATTTTTGAGCATAGCTGGCGGCGGACCCGGCTGTTTCGCCAGCCACAGCGTCCAGTCCGTTTTGTCCCGCGTGGGGTGAAGGAAGGTGAGAGTTTCCAGCGCAGAACCGGCCCGTACCGGGCTCATCACCGGGGTTAAGGCCTCTTCGAACAGCAGATCGCCGGCGCTCATGTGTGTCCCAAACACAATCGCCGCGTCACAGGATTCGGTTTTGAAATTGACGTTATGATCGGTGGTGGTGGTCAGCGCAATCTGGAGTTCCGGCTGTTCGCGCTCCACCTGTAGCAGCCGCGGCACCAGCCAGCGCATCGCGCAGGTAGGCGCTTTCAGACGAATAACGGTCTGGTGCGTTCGTGCCTGTTCAGCAACGTTCAGCAGGTGCTCAAACGCAGATTGCAGCTCCGGCAGCAGGGCGCTTCCCTGAGAGGAGAGACGCAGGCCGCGCGCATGGCGCTCGAACAGCGGGAAGCCGAACCAGCTTTCCAGCGAAGCGATTTTGCGGCTTACCGCCCCCTGCGTCAGACAAAGCTCCCTGGCGGCATGGGTTAGATTCAGGTGACGCGCGGTCACGATGAACGTCTCTACGGCATTGAGCGGAAATGAACGACGCGACATATCTCACCTTAGCTATGCGTTTTTGTCATGGCTATTATGACAACAATTCGATTGTCCCGGCAATGAAGTTGTTGTTTGAATAGTTATGCATTCACCACGAGAAGGGACAGAGGATGACTTTGAAAACGCCGGTGCAGACACGATCCAAATTGCCCGATGTGGGAACCACCATTTTTACCGTTATCGGCCAGCTTTCAGCCCGGCATAACGCCATCAACCTTTCTCAGGGTGCGCCGAATTTTTCCTGCGACCCAAAACTTATCACCGGCGTGACCCGCGCCATGGAGGCAGGGCATAACCAGTACGCCTCCATGACCGGGCTGCAACCGCTCAGGGAGCGCATTGCGGACAAAATTGCCACGCTCTATGGCACACGCTATGACCCCGCGAGTGAGGTGCTGGTGACCGCCAGCGCCAGCGAAGGGCTTTACTCAGCCATCAGCGGGCTGGTTCATCCTGGGGATGAGGTGATCTATTTCGAGCCTTCCTTTGACAGCTATGCGCCGATTGTGCGTCTGCAAGGGGCGACGCCGATCGCCATTAAGCTGACGGTACCGGATTTTGCCGTGAACTGGGATGAAGTACGGGCGGCTATTACCCCGCGCACGCGGATGATCATCGTCAATACGCCGCACAACCCGAGCGGGCAGGTGTTTTCAGCCGCCGATCTGCACCAGCTGGCAGCGCTGACGCGCCACACCGACATCATCATTTTGTCTGACGAAGTGTACGAGCACGTCGTTTTTGATGGCGAACCGCACCACGGAATGGCGACGCACCCGCAGCTGGCGGAGCGCAGCGTGATTATTTCTTCTTTCGGAAAAACCTATCACGTCACCGGCTGGCGCGTGGGTTATTGTGTGGCACCCGCGGAGCTGATGGATGAGATATGTAAAGTCCATCAATTTTTAATGTTCTCGGCCGATACGCCGATGCAGTACGCGTTTGCCGAACACATGACCGATCCGCAAACCTGGCTGTCGCTGGCGGCGTTTTATCAGCGCAAGCGCGATCTGCTGCAAAGTTTGCTCGCCGACTCACCGTTCAGGCTGCTACCAAGTGCCGGTTCGTTCTTCCTGCTGGCGGATTACAGCGGCTTTAGCGACGAGCGCGACAGCGAGATGGTGAAAAGGCTGATTGTCGAGTACGGGGTTGCCACCATTCCGCTGTCGGCGTTTTATGCCGATGGCACGGACAATAAACTGATCCGTCTCTCTTTTGCGAAGGATGAGGCGACGTTACGGGCAGGTGCCCAGGCCCTTTGTCGGGTTACACCACGTTAAGGAATTTGAGATGAAATTACGCGCGTTAGTTGTCGGCATGGGACTGCTGTGTTCAATCTCGTCGTTTGCCGCTACCGAGTTGCGATACGGGCTGGAAGCGGAATATCCGCCGTTTGAAAGCCGCAATGCGTCAGGCGAGCTGGAAGGGTTTGACGTAGAGCTGGGAAATGCCATCTGTAAAGCCGCCGCGCTGAAGTGCATCTGGGTTGAAACCTCGTTTGATGCGTTGATCCCCGGTCTGGTGGCGAAAAAGTTCGACGCCATAAACTCGGCGATGAACATCACCGAACAGCGTCGCAAAAGCATTGATTTCACCCAGCCCATCTATCGCATTCCCTCCCAGCTGGTGGGCAAAGCCGGTTCTGCGGTAGAGGCTACCCCCGAAGGGCTGAAGGGCAAAACCATCGGCGTTCTTCAGGGTTCAATTCAGGAAACTTACGCCAAAGAGCACTGGGAAAAGCACGGTGTCACCGTGGTGTCTTATAAAGATCAGAATATGGCCTGGGGAGATCTGCTGAATGGCCGCATCGATGCCTCGCTGGTCATGTCAGCGGCCGGGCAGGCAGGTTTCCTCAGTAAGCCGCAGGGTAAAGGGTTTGGCTTTATCGGCAAACCGGTGTCGGACGACACCATCCTCGGCAGTGGGATCGGCTTTGGGCTGCGTAAGGGGGATGAGGCCACCAAAAAGCAGCTTGATGCCGCAATTGATAAAGTACGTGCCGACGGCACGATCGCTAAACTGGCTGATAAGTACTTCCCGGGTATCGATGTCAGCGTAAAATAACCGCCTCGTTGGTCCCGGCTGTTGATGTCCAGCCGGGACACTTTTATACATAACTTTACCCCTTTTTCAGGCCGTTCTGGTCGACAGAAAATATTTCTCGGTTTGTTCAGATAATCACCCGCCAACAATTGGATTCTTAACCGTTTTTGTTTAGGCTGTGCGTTCTTTCTTGCCGTCATTTCGCTGCGCGCGAAACTCATTCACACGACCATAAGGACGTTTTCTCAGGCATGAATCGCAGACGTTTTCTCAAAGGTTCCCTGGCAATGGCTGCCCTGAGCGGCACTTCTGGCCTTGCTTCTCTGTTTTCCCAGGCGGCGTATGCTGCTGACTCCGACATTGCCGACGGTCAGAGCCGTCGCTTTGACTTCTCTGTTCTGCAATCCATGGCGCACGATCTGGCGAAAACCGCGTGGGGCGGTGCGCCGCGTCCGCTGCCGGAAACGCTGGCCACCATGACGCCGCAGGCGTACAACGCCATCCGTTACGATGAGAAGCAGTCGTTGTGGAATAACATTGAAGGCCGTCAGCTGGACGCCCAGTTCTTCCATATGGGGATGGGGTTCCGCCGCCGCGTGCGCATGTTCTCGCTGGATCAAACCACCTCTCAGGCGCGTGAGATCCACTTCCGGCCTGAGCTGTTCAGCTACGGCGATACGGGCGTGAATACCCGCCAGCTTGAAGGGCAGAGCGACCTCGGCTTCGCCGGATTCCGCGTCTTTAAAGCGCCGGAGCTGGCGCGACGCGATATCGTTTCGTTCCTGGGCGCGAGCTACTTCCGCGCGGTGGATGATACCTACCAGTACGGCCTCTCTGCGCGTGGTCTGGCGGTGGATACCTTTACCGACACCCCGGAAGAGTTCCCGGATTTCACCTCCTTCTGGTTTGAAACCGTGAAGCCGGGTGATACCACCTTTACCGTCTATGCGCTGCTGGACAGCCCGAGCATTACCGGTGCCTATAAGTTTGTGATCCACTGTGAGAAGAGCCAGGTGATCATGGACGTCGAAAACCATCTCTATGCGCGCAAAGACATCAAGCAGCTCGGCATCTCGCCAATGACCAGCATGTTTAGCTGCGGCAACAACGAACGCCGCATGTGCGACACCATTCATCCGCAGATCCACGATTCAGACCGCCTGGCGATGTGGCGCGGTAACGGGGAGTGGATCTGCCGGCCGCTGAACAACCCGCAAAAGCTGCAATTTAACGCCTACCTGGATAAAAACCCGAAGGGTTTTGGTTTGTTGCAGCTTGACCGTGACTTCTCCCATTACCAGGACGTCATGGGCTGGTATAACAAGCGACCAAGCCTGTGGGTCGAGCCGCGCAACAACTGGGGGAAAGGTTCCATTGCCCTGATGGAGATCCCGACAACCGGCGAGACGCTCGATAACGTGGTCTGCTTCTGGCAGCCAGAGAAACCGGTGCAGGCGGGTGATGAGCTGGACTTCAAATACCGTCTCTACTGGAGCGCACAGCCGCCGGTGCGTTCCCCGCTGGCAAACGTCTACGCCACCCGTACCGGTATGGGAGGCTTCCCGGAGGGTTGGGCGCCGGGTGAAAATTACCCGAAAGTGTGGGCCCGTCGCTTTGCCATTGATTTCGTCGGGGGCGATCTGAAGGCCGCCGCACCGAAGGGCATTGAGCCGGTGATCACCCTGTCCAGCGGTGAAGCGAAGCAGGTGGAGATACTCTATGTCGAACCGTTCGACGGGTATCGCATTCTGTTTGACTGGTATCCAACCTCTGACTCCACCGAGCCGGTGGATATGCGCCTGTTCCTGCGCTGTCAGGGCGATGCCATCAGCGAGACCTGGCTGTACCAGTACTTCCCGCCCGCGCCGGACAAACGTAACTACGTTGACGACCGGATCATGCGCTAGTCCTAATGGGTTTGTGCCGGGTGGCGACCCGGCCTGCTCCGGACGCATTTGTAGGCCGGGTAAGCGTTAGCGCCACCCGGCAATTAAGAGGCACCATGTCTTCAGAAATCATCCCCGTTAACCAGGAAATCGAGCTTCGCGCCGTCGAAGAGCGCTATACCACCGATCTGCATAACCTCGTAATCAAAAACAAAACCTGGCTGCAAACCGCCTTTGACTGGGCGCAGCATGTCGGCAGCGAAGAGGACACGCGCCGCAACGTGCAGAGCAACCAGATGTTGCACCAGCGCGGTTACGCCAAAATGTTCCTGATTTTTATGAATGACGAATTGGTGGGCGTGCTCTCCTTCAACGCGATCGAGCCTGCGAATAAGGCCGGGTATATCGGCTACTGGCTTGACGAGGCGCATCAGGGGCAGGGTATTCTTTCTCAGGCGCTCCAGGCGTTTATGCGCTATTACGTTGAGCGCGGCGAGATCCGCCGTTTTGTGATCAAGTGTCGCGTGGATAACCAGAGCAGTAACCGGGTGGCGCAGCGCAACGGTTTCACGCTGGAAGGTTGTTTGCGGGAAGCGGAAATGCTCAACGGTCGCTACGATGACGTGAACCTGTACGCCAGAATCTTCCCGCTATAGCGCCCCCAGCAGCGGCGTCCGGGTGATCCGCGTGTCGCCGTTGATCACTTTGGCTCCCCGGACGTGAATGCTTTCACCCTCCAGCGCCTCGATAACCGCATCGTCCGTTATTTCCACCTGATGCTCAATCAGGACATCGCCGCTGATACGCGCCCGCCCCTGAATGACCACTTTGTCATCAATCAGGATCGGCCCGCCGCGTAACCACGCCTCGCCGCCTATTAATACGTGGTGTTTAATGACGCAGTTGCCTTCGACGAGGGCGTTTTCCGCGACCTGTGAACTGTACCGCACGGTCGGGATGGCATCATCCTCCAGACCGGCCAGCAGACGGGCGTTGCCGTACACTTTGGCGCAGTCGCACACCCAGACGTTATTCAGCGCGTTGCCCTCAAGAATGGCGCGATCGAACACCTCGGCGCGGTGCTCAACAAAGGCCCAGGTCACCATGGCATCGCCGTAGATTTGTGCCTGATGCACAATACGCGACTGGCTGACCGTGGCTCGGTCATAGATTTGCAGGATCTGCTCACGGTCGGGTGTCAGCCCTTTGGCTGCAATCACCAGGCTGTTATGCAGCACCCGCGCGTCACCCGCGATACGGCATTCCCCGCGTACGGTGGAGTGCTGAATGGTGACGTTGTCACTTATTACCGCCCCGTGACTCACCTCTGCGGCGTCAAGCCAGCTGTTGCCGCCAATGTCTGCGTGGTGGCTTACGATGCAGGGTTGGGTGAGGCGGGCGTTACCGGATATCCTGGCCCCGGCAAACACCACGCTGTTTTCATCGTAAACCCAGCAATCCCCATCCTGGGCGAGCGCGTGTTCATCCTCAACCCAACCGCCTTTAGTCCCGCGGGTCACATCGTTAAAATCCTTCACGGCAATAATTTGTCTGAGAGGCGTTGTGCACGGCGTTGAGCCGTCCTGCCAGCGCCAGAGACGCGTTTCATTGCTAAGCCGATATTTTGTCATCGTGTTATCCCTGAAAAGCCTTTCAATAAACGTAGCAAAGTTTTGGTTTTTCGAAGTGCTGGCGTCCACTCAGGAAACCCTTAAAATGGCATTTAAAATACATTTTAAAGTTTAAAAAAAATGCATAACCAAAACCAACGCGTTCTTAACTTGCCCGCCGGGTATTTCGGTATGGTCCTCGGGACCATAGGCATGGGGTTCGCCTGGCGTTACGCCGGCACCATCTGGCCGGTGACGCGCTGGCCGGGCGAGATCCTGGTGGCGCTGGCGGTGGCGATCTGGTTGCTTCTGAGCATGGCGTTTCTTACCCGTGCGGTACGGTTTCCACATAGCGTGCTGGCCGAGATGCGGCATCCGGTAATGAGCAGTTTTGTCAGCCTGTTTCCTGCCACAACGCTGCTGGTGGCCATCGGCTTTGTGCCGTGGTATCGCCCGCTGGCGCTGGGGTTGTTTAGCGTGGGCATGGTGATCCAGCTTGCGTATGCCGCCTGGCAAAGCGCCGGGCTGTGGCGCGGCAAGCATCCGGAAGAAGCCACGACGCCGGGACTGTATCTGCCGACGGTAGCGAACAATTTTATCAGCGCGATGGCCTGCGGTGCGCTAGGCTTCCACGACGCGGGGCTGGTGTTCCTTGGTGCCGGGGTCTTTTCCTGGCTGAGCCTGGAGCCGGTCATTTTGCAACGCCTGCGCAGCGCGGGCGAACTGCCCGCTGCCCTTCGTACCTCGCTCGGTATCCAGCTTGCGCCTGCCCTGGTGGCCTGTAGCGCCTGGTTTAGCGTCAACGGCGGCGAAGCGGACACCTTCGCCAAAATGCTTTTCGGCTATGGCCTGTTGCAACTCCTGTTTATGCTGCGTCTGATGCCGTGGTATCTGTCGCAGCCGTTCAACGCGTCGTTCTGGAGCTTCTCGTTCGGGGTGTCGGCGCTGGCGACCACCGGTTTACATCTTGGGCAGAGCAGTCCGTCAGGGTTCTTTCATGCCCTCGCGGTTCCCCTGTTTATTTTCACCAACGTCATCATCGCGATGCTGCTGGTCCGTACTTTTATCTTGCTGATGCAGGGCAAACTTCTGGTGCGCGCTGATAAGGCACTGCTTATGCAATCTGAGGAAAAATAATGACTGTCGATGAAAACTACTTTACTGAGAAATATGGGCTGACCCGCACGCACTCAGAGGTGCTGCTCAGCGCGGACATTGTTAAGCCGGGTAAAACGCTCGATCTGGGTTGCGGAAATGGCCGCAACAGCCTCTACCTCGCTGCCAACGGCTATGACGTGACGGCGTGGGATAAAAACCCGATGAGCATCGATAACATTGAGCGCATTAAGGCGGCGGAAGGGATCGCGAATCTGGAAACGGCGATTAAGGATCTGAACAACCTGACCTTTGACGGCGAATACGACTTTATTCTTTCCACCGTCGTGTTGATGTTCCTCGAAGCGAATACCATCCCTGGTCTTATCGCCAATATGCAGCGTTGCACCAGACCAGGCGGCTATAACCTGATCGTTGCTGCCATGGATACGGAGGATTATCCGTGCACAGTCGGCTTCCCGTTTGCCTTCAAAACCGGTGAACTGAGCAACTACTACGAAGGCTGGGAGCTGATCAAGTACAACGAAGAGGTAGGGGAACTCCACCGTACCGATGCCAACGGGAACCGTATCAAGCTGCGCTTCGCTACCATGCTCGCACGCAAGCCCGCTTAACGCGCGGCCAGCAGACAGAGTTGCAGGGCCGTGCGACAGGAGGCCTCGAACGACGACAGCGGTAAAAACTCAAACTTCGAGTGGAAGTTATGGGCGCCGGTGAAGAAGTTCGGGGTGAGCAGGCCTTTGGCTGACAGGGCCGCTCCATCCGTGCCACCGCGCATGGGGATCGGTTTTGGGGTGATGCCGAGCGATTCCATCGCCTCGAACATCAGGTCGATCGCGCGGCGGTCTTCGCCAATCGCATTGCTGATATTGCTGTAGGTATCCTCAATGCGGTATTCCACGTTTGCCGTGGGATGCTGCGCGGCTATTTGCGCCGCCACATCGGCAATGTGCTGCTTGCGGGCGGCGAAACCATCTTTGTCAAAATCACGAATATTGGCTTTCAGTATCGCTTCGTTCTGCCCGGCCTGGATGCCGTTAAACCAGATATAACCTTCGCGCCCCTCGGTGCATTCCGGGGTTTGCCGGCGATCGAAATGGCTGATGAAATCCGTTGCCATCAGCAGCGGATTGACCAGCACCCCTTTGGCGGACATCGGGTGAGCCGTGACGCCGGTAAAGCGAATTTCAGCCGCCGCCGCGTTAAAGTTCTCGTAAACAATCTCCCCCAGCTCGCAGCAGTCGATGGTCCAGGCAAAATCGACGTCGAAGCGCTTCAAATCCAGCGCTTTCGCGCCACACAGGCCAATCTCTTCATCGGGCACAAACGCCACCACAATATCGCCATGCTTATGTTCAGCGGTGAGGTTTTCCAGCACCGTCATGACCACGGTGACGGCCGCTTTATTATCTGCGCCTAATACGCTGGTTCCGTCGCTGAAAATAATCTCCTCATCAGGATAAGCCAGAATTTCCGGGTGCTCATTTACGCGCAGCCAAATATCTTTCTCTTTATTCAGGCAGAGATCATCCCCCGTAAACGTTAATATTTGTGGATGAATATCCGGGGATAAACCGACGTCGACGGTGTCGATATGGGTAATAAAACCAATCCGCGGCGCGCCGGGAACATTGCCTTTTTTCACGGCGGTAACGGTGGCGAACTCATCTATCACAATATCATCTAACCCCAGCGTTTTCAGCTCCTGCGCCAGCTCCCGCGCCATGTCGTGCTGACCCGGGGTGGAGGGCAGGGTTTTGACTTTCGGGTCGCTCTGGCTGGTGATGGCGAGATAGCGGAAAAAGCGTTGGGTTAATTGTCTGGAGAGTTCTGAGCCCATAGTGTTTCCTTCTGTATTTATTTTTCATGTGTTTGCGCCATCACTTTAATGTTATTTATGAAATGGCAAAAGAAGTAATTAGCCGTCGAATTAAAAAGACAGGAATAAATGATGAAAAGCACATTCACAATGATAACGCTGGCGCTTGCTGCGCTGACGGTCAGTTCCACCGTCGCGGCAAAAACGCTGGTGTATTGCTCCGAAGGATCGCCGGAAAATTTCAATCCTCAGCTCTATACGTCGGGGACCAGCGTGGACGCCAGCGCCGTACCGGTTTATAGCCGTCTGGTCGATTTCAAACCGGGCACTACCGAACTGGTGCCGAGCCTGGCGGAAAGCTGGGAGGTAAGCGACGATGGCAAGATCTATACCTTCCACCTGCGCAAGGGGGTGAAATTCCACAGTAATAAGCTGTTCACGCCGACGCGCGACTTCAACGCGGACGACGTGATTTTTTCGTTTATGCGCCAGAAAGATGTGAATCATCCCTACCATAACGTCTCCAACGGCAGTTATTCCAACTTCGAAAGTCTGGAGTTCGGCAGCCTGATTACCGCCATTGATAAAGTTGACGATCGCACCGTGCGCTTCACCCTGGCGCATCCGGAAGCGCCGTTTGTCGCTGATCTGGCGTGGTACTTTGCCTCCATTCTGTCGGCGGAGTATGCCGATGCCATGCTGAAAGCGGGCACGCCAGAAAAGGTTGATATGCAGCCGATTGGCACCGGGCCGTTTAAGCTGGCGCAATATCAGAAGGATTCCCGCATCCTCTTCACCGCTTTCCCTGACTACTGGCAGGGAAAATCGAAGCTGGATCGTCTGGTGTTCACCATCACGCCGGACGCCTCGGTGCGTTTTGCCAAAGTCGAGAAGAATGAGTGCCAGGTGATGCCGTTCCCGAACCCGGCGGACCTGCCGCGTATGAAGGCTAACAAAGACATCAACCTGATGAGCAAGGCCGGTCTGAATACCGGTTTCCTGGCGTTTAACACGCAAAAGCCACCGCTGGATAACGTAAAAGTGCGTCAGGCGCTGGCGATGGCGATTAACAAACCCGCCATCATTGAGGCGGTGTTCCACGGCACCGGCACGGCGGCGAAAAACCTGCTGCCGCCTGGCGTCTGGAGTGCCGACAGCGAGCTGAAAGACTATGATTACGATCCAGAAAAAGCGAAAGCGCTGCTAAAGGAGGCGGGATTTGCCAACGGCGTAAGCATCGATCTGTGGGCCATGCCCGTGCAGCGGCCGTATAACCCGAACGCGAAGCGTATGGCGGAGATGATCCAGGCGGACTGGGCGAAAGTGGGCGTGCAGACCAAAATCGTGACCTACGAATGGGGCGAATACCTGAAGCGCGTGAAGGGCGGGGAGCATCAGGCCGCACTGATGGGCTGGACAACGGCGACGGGCGATCCGGATAACTTCTTCGGCCCACTGTTTACCTGTACGTCCGCCAACGGCGGGTCGAACTCGGCCAAATGGTGCTATAAGCCGTTTGATAACCTGATTGCCGAAGCAAAATCGATAACCGATCGCGATAAACGCGTGGCGCTGTACAAGCAGGCGCAGCAGATGATGCACGATCAAATGCCAGCGGTAATGATTGCCCACTCGACGATTTTTGAGCCAGTCCGTAAAGAGGTCACGGGTTACGAAATCGATCCCTTCGGCAAACACCTGTTCTGGCAAGTGGACCTGAAAGAGTAATTTTCACTGCCCGGTTTCGGTCGGGCAGTTTTTTCGCTATTTGTGCTGTCTTAGTCATTTTTTGCCACAACACATCGCCCGGTTTTTTGTTATAACTTCAAGTGCATACTTGCAGATAACATGGAATACCATCATGCGTACTCACACTTTTTTTAAAGTTGCAGTGCTTTCTGGTCTGTTGGCCCTTTCCGGCTGTGCGTCAAAAGTCGCAGCCCCCGATCAATATTCAGGCTTTTTAAAAGATTACTCCGGCTTGCAGGAGATGAAATCTGCAACCGGGAAGCCAACCCTGCGTTGGGTTGACCCGTCCTATAATGAGGCGAATTACGACAGCATTATCTGGACGCCGATAACCTATTATCCGACGCCAAAACCGACCACTCAGCTTGGGCAAAAAACGCTTGATGAGCTGTTGAATTATACCAATACCAAACTGAAAACCGCGATTGGCCAGCGTAAGCCGATTGTGACGACGCCGGGCAAACATAGCCTGATCTTCCGCGGCGCCATCACGGGTGTGAGCTCAGACAAAGAAGGTTTGCAGTTCTATGAAGTGGTGCCTGTGGCGCTGCTGGTTGCGGGTACGCAGATGGCAACGGGCCATCGTACCATGGATACGCACCTGTTCTTCGAAGGTGAGTTAATCGATGCGGCCACGAACAAACCAGTGATTAAGGTTGTTCGTAAGGGTGAAGGGAAAGAGCTGGCGAACGAGAATACGCCAATGGGCTTCGGCACCCTGAAGCAGGTTGTGGATGATATGGCGACGGATGCCACCATGTTTGATGTCCATCAGACAACAAAATAATAAAAAATGGCCTGCATTTTCGCAGGCCGTTTTTTTATGCCGTCCGCAGGCGGCGGAACCAGGTTTCCGGCTTCGTAAACATCACCATATTTCCCCCCAGAATCAACAGCAGGCCGACGATCCCATTGAGATGCCACACGTAACCCTCGTACACCGTTGAAATCGACAGCGCCACCAGCGGGAACAGCAGGGTGCTGTACGCGGCTTTACCGGGACCAATGCGGCCTACCAGCGTAAAGTAGGCGCCGAAGGCAATCACCGAGCCAAACAGCGCAAGATAGAGCAGCGCCCCCATATAGCTCACCGTCCATTCCGGCATAAAGCTATCGCCCCTGAAGAGCGCGATAAGGCCCATCACGACGGTGCCGTACAGCATCGCCCAGGCGTTGGTGGTCATAGTTTCCAGCCCGTTTCGCTGATGACGCATGCTGATCATATTCCCCAGCGAGAAGCCGTAGGTGCCGAGGGCGGAAAGCCCGATGCCCGTAAGCAACGACGCGCTCCAGCCGCTGGCGAGCAGATCGTTCCAGAAAAGGGTAATGATCCCGATAAGCCCCAGCGCTGCCGCCGTCCAGAAGCGTGCGGGTGGGCGCTGGCCGAAGAAGATAAAGCTGTTGATGGCGTTATACAGCACGGCCATCGAGAAAATCACCGACTCAAGGCCGGTATTGATATGGGCGGCGGCGGTGTAAAAGCACCAGAAGTTGAAACAGAAAACGCAGCAGCCCTGAAGCATGCAGTAGAGATGATCCCGCAGCGCCAGCCTGCGCAGACGGCGAAGGGCGACCAGGACGATCATCATCGTGGCGCTGGCCACGGCGAAGCGCCAGAAAATGGAGACCGGCGCTGCAACCGGCCCCTGTTGTAAAAAAATGGCGATCCAGGTCGTGCCCCAGATAACAACGACCAGCCCATATAGTAATGCGTTCATGGTGTCTCTCTTCTCATACCGCGAAAAACGACAGTGTGGCGAAAGAAGGGGGGGCCGGCTTTCATCGCCTTGCGCCGGACTTGCAAATTCTTGCGCTTTTTTCTCGCACAATGGCTGGTAACAGGCTGCAACACTTCTTAGACTGACAGTCTGATTAATCACCTGTTTACGGCCATGTCTCTCGTTTACGACACCTTTGAAACGTTACGCCAACAAAATGCAGTGCTGCGGGGAACCGTCGCGCTCAATACTGGCATTCAACTGGCGGCGTGGTACAACAAGCACGACACAATCACGGTGAAAAGCAACCATCACACCCTTAGCCTGTACGTGGCGGATGGCTATGAAAGCTATCAAAAAACGCCGGGTGGCTGGAAAAATGGCGGCGGGCCGGACCGTTTTTGTCTGATGCCGGAAGAGAGCGAATCCACGTGGGATATTCGTGACGACCTGTCGTTTGTGCACCTCTACTGCACCGATGAACACCTGCGGGACGTGGGGGAGAAAATCTGGGATAAACGACCGCTATCGCTGACGCTGGAGGAAAAAATCTTCGGCAGCGATCCGAAAATCACCGCCCTTTATCGCCAGTTTTTGCTCGGCTGCGACTGGCAGCAAAACGCCAATCAGCTCACCCTGAGCACCGCGTCGACCTTATTGCTGACGCATTTGGTCCAGCACTATTCCAGCGTACAGTGGAAGCTGCCGGTAGTGACCGGCGGGTTATCACCGTTTGTACTGCGCAACGTGCTGGCCTTTATCGAGGAAAACCTTGCACAACCCTTAACCCTGGCGGAACTGGCGGGCCAGGCCGCACTCAGTGAGTATCACTTCGCGCGGATGTTCCGCCAGTCGATGGGGCTGGCGCCGCATCAGTACGTTATGCAGCGCCGCATGGAGAAGGCCAAAGCGCTGGTACAGCACACGACCACGCCGCTCACCGACATCGCGCTGGCCTGCGGATTTAACTCCGCCAGCCATTTCAGTAACCGTTTTCGCAGCATGACCGGCATCACGCCGTCACAGCTACGCGCGGCGAAGGCGTGAGAAGACGGCGTAACAGATCCCTCCCAGCACCAGCCCCCAGAAGGCGGAGCCAATTCCCAGGAGCGTGACGCCGCTGGCGGTCATCAGGAAGGTAACGATCGTCGCGTCGCGTTCTGCTTCATGGTTCAGTGCCTGATACAAACTCCCGCTGATAGTGCCAAGCAGGGCCAGCCCGGCCAGCGTCTGGATGCCGCTCAGCGGCAGGGCGGCCATCAGCCCGGAAATCGACCCGCCGAACACCCCCGCCAGCAGATAAAACCCGCCTGCCGCCGCCGCGGCCAGCCAGCGTTTACTGGCATCCGGATGGGCGTCCGGGCTCTGGCAGATGGCGGCAGTGATGGCGGCGATGCATATAGAATAAACGCCGAAGGGGGACAACAGCAGTGCCAGCCCGCCGGTGGCAACGATCAGCGGTGAGACCGCCAGCGGATAGCCCGATGCCTGCATGGTGGCGAAGCCGGGCGCATTCTGCGACGCCATGGTCACCAGGAAGAAGGGTAAGCCGATACTGATCAGGCTGGTGAAGGTGAACGCAGGGGCAATGAATTCCGGCATGATGACTGATAACGTCATCCTGTTCGTGACAACGTCACCTCCGGCCCATGCCACGAACACGCCCACCAGCAGCGTGGCGACAATGGCGTACCGGGGCGCTACGGCTTTGGTCACCAGCCAGGCGGCCAGCATACTGCCGCAAAGAAAAATGTGTCCCTCAAGATTGCTGAATGCCTTCAGGCCAAACTGTAGCAGCACGCCCGCCAGCATAGCGGCGGCAAGCGAGTGCGGGATCAGTTTCATCAACCGGGCAAACAGGCCGGTGACGCCGCACAGCAGAATCAGCGCATTCGCGAATATAAATACCCCGACGGTTTCCGCCAGCGTCACGCCTTGCAGGCTGGTGGCGAGCAGCGCCGCGCCGGGAGTCGACCAGGCGGTCAGCACCGGGGCTTTATACCACCACGACAATGCCAGCGTGCTGATCCCCATCCCGAGCCCCAGCGCGGTCATCCATCCGGCGATTTGCTGTGTACTGGCGCCAGCCGCCGCAGCCGCCTGCCAGATGATGGCGGCAGAGCTGGCATAGCCCACCAGCACGGCAACAAAACCGGCCAGCACGGCAGGAAAGAGAGAGGCAGTCGATCGCATGGAAACTCCGTTGTGCGTTATAACGTCCGGGATAAGGTATCACTGTGCGCTATAGCGTACAAGTGGTATGCTTTGCCGCAACGGGAGGAACTATGGATATCACTCAACACCTGGCAACCACACTGAAAGCGCTGCGTCAGGCGCGGGGCTGGAGCCTGTCGAAACTGGCGGAAGAGACGGGCGTGTCGAAAGCGATGCTCGGGCAAATCGAACGCAATGAGTCCAGCCCGACGGTCTCTACCTTGTGGAAAATCGCCACCGGGCTGAACGTACCTTTTTCGGCGTTTATCACTCCAGAAAGCGAACCGCAGGCGGTGTTCGATCCGCAGCAGCAGGCGATGGTGGTGAAACCGCTTTTCCCCTGGGATGAGCAGCTTAAGTTCGACCATTTCTCCATTACTCTCTCGCCCGGCGCGCTGAGTGAGTCCACGCCGCACGAAGCCGGGGTGATCGAGCACGTGGTGGTGATAAGCGGTGAGCTGGATATGCAGATTGACGGTGTCTGGCGCACGCTATACGCTGATTCCGGCGTGCGTTTTGCCGGCGATAAACCGCACGCGTACCGCAACAGCAGCGCCCGGACGGTGCATTTTCACTCTCTGATCCATTATCCCCGCTAAAGCGTCGCAAAACGGTTTCACTGGCACAGACTTCTGACTACAATAGCCGCCATTTTGACCATAACGGATAACGACGAAGTATGCGCCTGCACTCCCATCATCTTGAACTGCTAAGCCCGGCCCGCGACGCCGCCATTGCCCGTGAAGCCATTCTTCACGGAGCAGATGCCGTCTACATTGGCGGCCCTGGCTTCGGTGCCCGTCATAACGCCAGCAACAGCCTGCGCGACATTGCCGAGCTGGTCCCGTTCGCCCACCGTTTCGGGGCGAAGGTGTTCGTGACCCTGAACACCATTCTTCATGATGATGAGCTTGAGCCCGCGCAGCGTCTTATTACCGATCTCTACCAGACCGGCGTTGACGCCCTGATCGTTCAGGATATGGGCGTTCTGGAACTGGATATCCCGCCGATTGAGCTGCATGCCAGCACCCAGTGCGATATCCGCACCGTTGAGAAGGCGAAGTTTCTTTCGGACGTCGGGTTTACGCAGATTGTTCTGGCGCGCGAGCTGAACCTGAACCAGATCCGCGATATCCACCAGGCGACCGACGCGACCATTGAATTCTTTATCCACGGTGCGCTGTGTGTGGCGTATTCCGGGCAGTGTAATATCTCTCACGCCCAGACGGGGCGCAGCGCGAACCGGGGCGACTGCTCTCAGGCCTGCCGTCTGCCTTATACCCTGAAAGACGATCAGGGCCGCGTGGTGGCATTCGAAAAACACCTGCTGTCGATGAAAGATAACGATCAGACGGCCAACCTCGGCGCGCTGATCGATGCCGGTGTACGCTCCTTCAAAATTGAAGGGCGCTACAAGGACATGAGCTACGTGAAAAATATCACCGCCCATTATCGTCAGATGCTGGATGCCATCATCGACGATCGCGGTGACCTGGCGCGCGCGTCCGCCGGTCGTACAGAGCATTTCTTTATTCCGTCGACGGACAAGACCTTCCACCGCGGCAGCACGGACTATTTCGTGAATGCCCGTAAAGGGGATATTGGCGCGTTCGATTCACCGAAGTTTATCGGTTTACCGGTGGGTGAAGTGCTGAAAGTGGCGAAAGATCATCTTGACGTTCAGGTTACAGAGCCGCTGGCGAACGGCGATGGTCTCAACGTGATGATCAAACGTGAAGTAGTGGGTTTCCGCGCCAATACGGTGGAGAAAACCGGCGAAAATCGCTATCGCGTCTGGCCGAACGAAATGCCTGCCGATCTCTACAAAGCCCGTCCTAATGCGGCGCTTAACCGTAACCTGGATCACAACTGGCAGCAGGCCTTGCTCAAGACCTCCAGCGAGCGCCGCATTGCGGTGGATATCGCGCTGGGGGGCTGGGAAGAGCAGCTGATCCTGACCATGACCTGCGAAGACGGCATCAGCGTGACGCATACGCTCGACGGCCTGTTCGAGGTGGCGAACAATGCGGAGAAAGCGCTTAGCAACCTCAAGGATGGCGTGGCGAAGCTGGGGCAGACCATTTATTACGCGCGCAATATTGAGGTGAATCTGCCGGACGCGCTGTTCGTGCCGAACAGCCTGCTGAACCAGTTCCGCCGTGAAACGGCAGAGATGCTGGATGAAGCACGTCTGGCAAACTATCCGCGCGGCAGCCGTAAGGCCGAAACGGTGCCTGCGCCGGTCTACCCGGACACGCATCTCTCGTTCCTCGCGAACGTTTACAACCACAAAGCGCGTGCGTTTTACCATCGTCACGGCGTGCAGCTGATTGACGCCGCGTATGAAGCGCATGAAGAGAAGGGCGATGTGCCGGTGATGATCACCAAACACTGCCTGCGGTTTGCCTTTAACCTTTGTCCGAAACAGGCGAAAGGCAATATTAAAAGCTGGAAAGCGACGCCGATGCAGCTGGTGAATGGCGATGAAGTGCTGACGCTGAAATTTGACTGCCGTCCGTGTGAAATGCACGTTATCGGCAAGATGAAGAATCACATCTTCAAAATGCCGCCGCCGGGAAGCATTGTGGCCTCCGTCAGCCCTGACGATTTGATGAAGACCCTGCCGAAGCGTAAAGGCAGCTAACCCGCAGAGTGGGTATCCGGTTTGCGCGATTTCTGCCAGGCATGGTGCTCGCGCAACCCCTCCGCAGACTCCTCAGCCGCGCTGCGTAACTCGTCGCTGTCAGCTTCATGACGAAGCTGATGGTCGGCGTTTTTCACATACACAAATTCATGCCCTTTGTGCTCCGCCATAATCTGCCCTGAGAACAGGGCGCTAATCACCAGCAGTAGCGAAAATTCTTTTCTGAACATCCTTTATCCCCTGAAAATACGCTACGGTCATCGTAGGGATAATTTCATAGAGTAATTATTCGACTGTTTAAATTTGAGAAAATAGTCTGTCAAAAATTGTGGTCGCAATAAAACTCACTTAAGACTATTCTTAAAAGCAATATCGCCGTTGTAAACTCCCATTTCTGGTATGCAAAGAGAAGCTAGATTTATTGGGAAATCATTTACAATAAGATTTTTCTGGCTAAGGATTGGATCGAATAAATGAAAAAAATAATCGTGCTATCACTTCTGGGCGTAGTGGTTGCGGTGGGTGCTGCGGCCAGCATCTATTCAAATGAAGAACCAGAATATATTCAGTCAGCAAAAAGCCGTGTCGGATCGTATTTAACCAGCGATTACGGACGTGTCGAATGTAATAGCACCCAGGTAAGTGAAGATCGCTGGGAGCTGGGCTGTACCAATAAGGCGAGGGGCAAAACCTTCCAGTTCGCCGTTTACCCATCCGAGCAGGCGCCGTATGGGGTCTCTCGTGCGTTTTATCTCGAAGCGATTAATGATGATGCCCGCCAGAGTGCAGAGCAGGGGCTGATGCGTTATCTGCAAATTAATACCAAAGCGGGTTAATCGATTCGTTTATGCTTCGTTGAGGCTCACAGTGGTAGATTGCAGATGATCCACATCCCGGTATGGAATACCGGAGCGTAGATACCAAAATACAAATCTATCCATGCAAGCATTTACCGCCAGATTATGGCGGTTTTTTTTTGCCCGTTTATCGTACCGGCTGTGAAAATTGTTTGCGATATTGCGCGGGCGAAAGCGCAAATTGCTGCCGGAAATGGTGGCGCAGCGTGCCGCTTTGTCCAAAACCGGTTTGTTCCGCAATATTGTCGATGCTGAGCCGACTGTTTTCGAGGTAATCTTTTGCCCGCTGCAATCGTGCAGTTAATAACCAGCGCGCGGGCGTTGTTCCGGTCGCGTCCTGGAAACGGCGCAGAAAGGTGCGCTGACTCATACCCACCCGCAGGGCCAGCGATTCGACGGTATGGGAAACGGCCAGATGCTGGTGAAGATAATCAAACAGCTGGCCCAGGCGCTGGCTCTCCCGCAACTGAGCCACCGGTCGGCTAAGCTGCTGGGTTTGCGAGCCGTCCCGATGGGGCGGGATCACCAGCCGACGCGCCACGCGGTTTGCCGCTTCAATACCGTAATTCCGGCGCACCACGTGCAGGCACAGATCAATCCCCGCGGCGCTGCCTGCGGAAGTGAGAATATCGCCTTCATCCTGGTACAGCACATCCTCAACCACGGTGATAGCGGGATAGCGTGCTTTCAGAGCTTGCGTGTAGCGCCAGTGGGTGGTTGCCTTCCGCCCGTCAAGCAGGCCTGAGGCTGCCAGAACGAAAACGCCAGAACAGATTGAGAGTAGCTGGCAGCCGCGGGCATGCGCCGCGCGGAGCGCCTGGCAGAGCGCGTCGGGTACGGGTTCGTCCAGCCCTCGCCAGCCGGGTACGACAACCAGATCCGCCGTCTCCAGCAGACGCAGATCGCCATCGGCCAGAATACGGATCCCGCCCGTTGCCCGGAGCTCGCCGTCATCCACGCTCGCCACGGCGAACTGATACCAGTCCTCGCCCATCTCCGGGCGCGGCAAGCCAAAGATCTCTACCGCCACGCCAAACTCAAAGGTACATAAACCGTCATATGCCAGCACGACCGCGCGCGGCGAGGGATGTCTTAAGTTTGTCATCTTTTTGCTGTTTTCTGGCATAGGCGGACGCATTCATGGGCTGAATTAAGGGATAAAGTAGTGTTAACACAAACACCACAAATGAGGAAGATTCATGAGCTATGTTACTGAATTTCCGGCTGCTGAGCCGCAGGAAGCCGTGGGGCATTTTCGGCGTCGTCTGAGCGTCGAGACGGACTGCGCCGATGTCCATCACGCGGTATCCAGCGGTGAGCAGGACTTTGTTCTGCTGCACGTTGTCGGAAAACCTGAACATTTTGCCCGGCGGCATCTGCCCGGCGCGCTGCATTTACCCTGGAGCCAGATCACCGCCGAGCGGATGAAAGCGTGGCCAGAGGGCACGCTGTTTGTCGTCTATTGTGCAGGCCCGCACTGCAACGGGGCGGACAGGGCGGCGCTGAAGCTGGCGCGTCTGGGTCTGCCGGTCAAGATTATGCTCGGGGGCATCACCGGCTGGGAAGATGAGCGGTTCGCGTTTGCAGGATCTTCATCACCCGCCCTGTGAACATGAATTTATTTCAACACAGATGAAATTTTCTCGTTTGTCGGCGGCGAGCCGGTATGACATCTTTTCAGGACGTTTAGACATCCAGAAGTCTAAAGATTCAAGAGATGAATTATCACTGTGGGCAATTAACGCCGACAGACAGAGGAGATTTCCATGCAGCGACACCACGCCCCGTACCGCGCCGATGTAGTCGGCAGTTTTTTACGCCCGGATTCTGTTAAACAGGCCCGTCTGCAATTTGCCAGCGGTGAGATCGATGCCGGTCAGCTTCGCGCGGTTGAGGACGAGGCCATTCGCCATGTTGTCGAGCAGCAGTGCGCCTGCGGTCTGCATGTGGTAACGGACGGTGAATTCCGCCGCGCCTGGTGGCACTTTGACTTCTTTGACGGGCTACAGGGCGTAGAGCGTTATGATTCGCAGCAGGGCATTCAGTTCAACGGGGTGCAGACCAAAGCCCATGGCGTGCGCGTAACGGGCAAACTGGGCTTCGGCGATCATCCTATGCTGGAAGATTTCCGCTACCTCAAAAGCATCAGCGGTAACGCACAGCCGAAGATGACTATTCCGAGCCCGAGCGTGCTGCACTTCCGCGGTGGCCGCAAGGATATTGATGCCACGGTCTACCCGGATCTGAAAGATTATTTTGACGATCTGGCGACCACCTGGCGCGATGCCATTCGGGCCTTTTACGATGCAGGCTGCCGCTATCTGCAACTGGATGATACCGTCTGGGCCTACCTTTGTTCAGAAGACCAGCGCCGGCAGATCCGCGAGCGCGGTGATGATGCAGACGAACTTGCCCGAATCTATGCCCGGGTGCTGAATAAGGCGCTGGAGGGCAAACCGGACGATCTGACCATCGGGCTACACGTCTGCCGCGGCAACTTCCGCTCAACCTGGATTTCCGAAGGCGGCTATGAGCCGGTGGCGGAGGTGCTGTTCGGTACGGTGAACGTCGACGCGTTCTTCCTGGAGTACGACAACGACCGTAGCGGCGACTTTGCGCCACTGCGTTTTGTGCGCCCGGGTAAACAGCAGGTGGTTCTGGGGCTAATCACCACCAAGCACGGTGAACTGGAGAACCCGGAAGGGGTGAAAGCGCGTCTGGAAGAGGCCGCGCGCTACGTGGCGAAAGAGCAGATTTGCCTCAGCCCACAGTGCGGATTTGCCTCCACGGAAGAGGGTAACAGCCTGAGCGAAGCCCAGCAGTGGGATAAAGTTCGCCTGGTGACGCAAATCGCCAGCGACGTCTGGTAACATCGTTCACAGCGCTGCATTATTACAGTGCAGCGCTGTACCATTCTGAGTCGTTTCCCGTAGATCCTCTCTTCGAACCCGTTTAAATCCTGCCTCTGCAACCTGGCACCCTTTTTGCTCTCCTGAAACTGACGTTACTTTTTCTGCGTCCGGGCGGTAACGGACGTCTTCGCACAGCTTTCTTTTTCAGGAGTGAAAATATGCACCGTCGTACCTTTATAAAAGCGTTCGCCTTGTCCGCCTCCGTGGTCGCCATGGGGGTCAGTTTTGGCGTCCAGGCCGCAGAGACCATTAAAGTCGGGATCATGCACTCACTCTCCGGCACGATGGCCATTTCAGAAACGCCCCTGAAAGATGTCGCCCTGATGACCATCGACGAAATCAACGCCAAAGGCGGCGTGCTCGGGAAAAAGCTGGAGCCGGTGGTGGTTGACCCGGCATCCAACTGGCCGCTGTTTGCCGAAAAGGCCCGCCAGCTTCTGAGCCAGGATAAGGTCGCCGTGGTGTTTGGCTGCTGGACCTCCGTATCGCGTAAATCAGTTCTGCCGGTTTTTGAGGAGCTGAACGGTTTGCTGTTCTATCCGGTGCAGTATGAAGGTGAAGAGATGTCACCTAACGTCTTCTA
This sequence comes from Enterobacter sp. MGH 33, assembly GCF_000534535.1. Classification (NCBI taxonomy): domain Bacteria; kingdom Pseudomonadati; phylum Pseudomonadota; class Gammaproteobacteria; order Enterobacterales; family Enterobacteriaceae; genus Enterobacter; species Enterobacter sp. MGH 33. Next base: position 2,550,172 of record NZ_KI973212.1, read on the forward strand.
TACCGGCGCGGCGCCTAACCAGCAGGCGATCCCGGCGGTGGAGTACCTGATGAGCGAGGACGGCGGCAGCGCGAAACGCTTCTTCCTGCTGGGAACGGACTACGTTTACCCGCGCACCACGAACAAGATCCTCCGCGCCTTCCTGCACTCGAAAGGCGTGGAAGATAAAGATATTGAAGAGGTCTACACCCCGTTTGGTCATAGCGATTACCAGACCATCGTCGCCAGTATCAAGAAATTCTCCGCGGGCGGTAAAACGGCAGTGGTCTCCACCATCAACGGTGATTCCAACGTGCCTTTCTATAAAGAGCTGGCGAACCAGGGGCTGAAAGCCACGGACGTGCCGGTGGTGGCGTTCTCGGTGGGCGAGGAGGAACTGCGCGGCATTGATACCAAACCGCTGGTGGGTAACCTGGCGGCGTGGAACTACTTTGAATCCGTCGATAACCCGACCAACCAGACCTTTGTCGCGGCCTACAAAGCCTACGCGAAAGCCCATAAGCTGCCGAATGCCGATACCGTCGTCACCAACGATCCGATGGAAGCGACCTATGTCGGCCTGCATATGTGGGCGCAGGCGGTTGAAAAAGCGGGGACAACCGACGTGGACAAAGTGCGCGCGGCAATGGCGGGCCAGTCGTTCAACGCGCCGTCCGGCTTTACGCTGACCATGGATGCCACCAACCACCACCTGCATAAGCCCGTCATGATTGGTGAAATCGAAGGCAACGGCCAGTTCAATGTCGTCTGGCAAACCGAACAGCCGGTACGCGCTCAGCCGTGGAGCCCGTTTATCGCCGGGAATGACAAAAAACCTGACCAGCCGATGAAAACCGCCAGCAACTAAGCCACCACCAGGGAGAGACGTCATGAACGCCATGCGCATAATTATTGCGATTGTGTGGCTTACCGGACTGCTGCCAGGGATGGTGCAGGCATCGGATGCCGATGATTTCGTTGCCGCTAGCCGCAGCCAGCAGACCGCTATGCTGACCCGCTGGGCAGCCACGCCGGAACCTGCACGTTTGCCGCTGCTTAAAGCGCTGCAACAGGAGAACCTCTACACCGACAGCCAGAAGAAGGCTTTTACCCGCATCGACGGCGAAATGGTTGCCCTGGGCGCGGCAAAGAGCGCCGAAGGAACGACCAAAGCCGTGCGGCTGACCAACCGGCTGCGCGTGTTAACCGTCACGGCGCTGGCGACGCATCAGCTTGTCAGTGACAGTGTCACCGAAAGGCGTCATGCCGCGCGGCAACTTCAGCGTGACGCCCAGCCGGATATGCTCGGGTTTCTGCAACAGCGGGCTAACCGCGAAACGGATGACGTCACCCGACAGTCGCTGAGGCTGGCGCTGGCAAATCTTCAGCTGGCGAGTCCGCAGGCGGAAACGCGCCTCAACGCGGTTGAACTGTTGGGACAGTCTGACGATCCGGACGTTCAGGCCACGCTGACGCCGTTTACCCGGGCGCAAACCGAGCCGGACGCACGGGTACGTGCCGCCGCCGCTGAGAGCCTGGACCGTATTCAGCACCGGCTGATGTGGGGCGAACTGCTGGGGCAGGCCTTCATGGGCCTGTCGTTGGGATCGGTACTCTTGCTGGCCGCGCTCGGGCTGGCTATCACCTATGGTCTGCTGGGGGTGATTAACATGGCCCACGGCGAAATGCTGATGCTCGGGGCGTATGCCACCTGGATGGTGCAGCAGGTTATGGCACAGTGGATGCCTCAGTGGCTGGCGCTTTATCCGGTGGTGGCGCTGCCGGTGGCGTTTTGCCTGACGGCAGGTATCGGGATGGTGCTGGAGCGCACGGTGATCCGCCATCTGTATGGCCGCCCGCTGGAAACCCTGCTCGCCACCTGGGGGATCAGCCTGATGCTTATCCAGCTGGTGCGCATGACCTTTGGCGCCCAGAACCTTGAGGTCGCAAACCCGGCCTGGCTGTCCGGCGGGGTGCAGGTTTTCGCCAACCTGACGCTGCCGTGGAACCGTATTGTGGTGCTCGGGTTTGTGCTGATGGTGCTGTTCTTCACCTGGCTCATTCTGAATAAAACGCGTCTGGGGCTGAACGTGCGGGCGGTGACGCAAAACCGCAGCATGGCGGCCTGCTGCGGCGTCCCCACCGGACGGGTAGATATGCTGGCGTTTGGCCTCGGGTCCGGCATTGCCGGGCTGGGCGGCGTGGCATTGTCCCAACTGGGGAACGTGGGACCGGAGCTGGGCCAGGGATACATCATTGATTCGTTCCTGGTGGTGGTGCTCGGCGGCGTCGGCCAGCTGGCCGGTAGCGTCGCGGCGGCCTTTGGTCTGGGGATCTTCAATAAAATTCTTGAACCGCAGATGGGCGCCGTGCTGGGCAAAATCCTGATTCTGGTGGCGATCATTCTGTTTATTCAGAAACGTCCGCAGGGGTTATTCGCACTTAAAGGGAGGGTGACAGACTGATGAGCCAGCCATTGACCTTAACACTGGCGCGCAGGGCACCGCGCTCCACGCAAATCTTCGGCAGTCTGCTGGTTGCGGCGCTGCTGGTGCTGCCTTTTCTCGCGCTGTTGCCCGCAACGCATCCGCTGGCCGTTTCTACGTGGATGTTGACGCTCATCGGCAAGATCCTCTGCTACGCAGTTGTCGCCGTGGCCCTCGATCTGGTCTGGGGCTATGCCGGTATGCTCTCACTGGGGCACGGCATATTCTTCGCCCTGGGCGGCTATGCGATGGGCATGTACCTGATGCGTCAGGCGGCCGGGGACGGGCTGCCCGCGTTTATGTCGTTTCTCTCGTGGAGCGAGCTGCCCTGGTTCTGGTGGGGAACGCAGCATTTTGCATGGGCTCTGGTGTTAATTGTGACGATCCCCGGCCTGCTGGCGCTGGTCTTCGGCTGGTTTGCTTTTCGCTCGAAGATCAAAGGGGTCTATTTCTCCATCATGACCCAGGCGCTGACCTACGCGGGCATGCTGCTGTTCTTTCGCAACGAAACCGGCTTTGGCGGCAATAACGGCTTTACCGGCTTTACCACGCTGCTCGGATTTTCCGTCACGGCGACCACCACGCGGATCGCGCTGTTTCTCGCAACGGTCGTGCTGCTGCTTCTGGCCCTGGGTACAGGCTATGCGCTGGCGAAGAGTAAATTTGGCCGCATTTTAACGGCGGTGCGCGATGCGGAAAACCGTCTCACGTTCTGCGGCTACGATCCGCGCGGTTTCAAGCTGCTGGTCTGGACGCTTTCCGCCGTGCTGTGTGGCCTGGCGGGAGCGCTGTACGTTCCGCAGGTGGGCATTATCAACCCGGGTGAAATGTCGCCGACCAACTCGATTGAAGCGGCCATCTGGGTAGCGCTGGGTGGACGCGGCACTCTGGTGGGCCCGGTGATTGGCGCGGCGCTGGTCAACGGTGCGAAGAGCTTTTTCACCGTGGCGATGCCGGAGTACTGGCAGCTGTTTCTGGGGCTGATTTTCATCGCCGTGACGCTGTTTTTACCGCGCGGCGTGTTCGGTCTGTTTCGTAAGGGAGAGAATTAATGCAGCCCTCTGAAGGACTCTTTACCCGCCAGCTACCGGGCGACCGTTACCGCGAGCAGACCGATCCGGTGTTGCAGCTCGAGGCCATTAACGTCAGTTTCGACGGTTTTCAGGCGTTGACCGATCTCTCGCTGAACATCGGCGTCGGAGAATTGCGCTGCATCATTGGCCCTAATGGCGCCGGTAAAACCACGCTGATGGACGTGATTACCGGCAAAACCCGGCCAAAAAGCGGGAAAGCTATTTACGATCAGTCCATCGATCTGACTGCCCTGGAACCGGCGGCCATCGCCCGTCAGGGCATTGGCCGTAAGTTCCAGAAGCCGACCGTGTTTGAAGCGCTGACCGTAGGGGAAAACCTCGAAATCGCCATGAAAGCCGACAGGTCCGTCTGGGCGAGCCTGCGGGCCACGCTCAGCGGCGAGCAGCGCGACCGCATTGATGAGATGCTGGTTTTGCTGCGGCTTGGCAGCGAGCGCGATCGCCGTGCCGGGCTGCTTTCCCACGGACAGAAGCAGTTTCTGGAGATCGGCATGCTGCTGGTGCAGGACCCGCACCTGTTACTGCTGGACGAACCCGCCGCCGGTATGACCGACGCAGAGACGGAATACACTGCCGAGCTGTTCCGCACCCTGGCAGGCAAGCATTCGCTGATGGTGGTTGAGCACGATATGGGTTTCGTCGAGACCATCGCCGACAACGTCACGGTGCTGCATCAGGGGCGGGTACTGGCGGAAGGTTCGCTTCGCGAGGTACAGGCCAATGAACAGGTAATTGACGTCTATCTGGGACGTTAAGGAGAGGTGATGTTACAGGTTAGCGAACTGAATCAGTACTACGGCGGAAGTCATATTCTGCGCGGGGTGAGCTTTGAGGCGGTCGTCGGGGAAGTTACCTGCCTGCTGGGGCGCAACGGGGTGGGCAAAACCACGCTGCTGAGGTGCCTGATGGGGCTGATCCCGGTGAAAGGCGGGGAGGTGGTCTGGCAGGGAAAGAGCATCACTCACAGTAAACCGCACCAGCGGGTGCAGTCCGGCGTGGCCTATGTTCCGCAGGGGCGGGAGATTTTTCCGCGTCTGACCGTAGAAGAAAACCTGCTGATGGGGCTGTCACGCTTCTCCGCGGGAAACGCAAGGAGCGTACCGGAGGAGATTTGGCAGCTTTTCCCGGTGCTGAAGGAGATGAAGCACCGACGCGGAGGCGATCTTTCCGGTGGTCAGCAGCAGCAGCTGGCGATAGGTCGCGCGCTGGCGAGCCGTCCACGGTTACTGATTCTGGATGAACCCACGGAAGGTATTCAGCCGTCGGTGATTAAAGAGATTGGGCAGGTGATCCGCAGCCTGGCGAACCGGGGGGATATGGCCATCCTGCTGGTGGAGCAGTTTTATGATTTTGCGGCAGAGCTGGCCGACAGCTATCTGGTGATGTCGCGCGGCAGCATCGTCCAGCAGGGGCGCGGGGAGAACATGGAGCAGGAGGGCGTTCGCGGGCTGGTTGCGATCTGAAATGTTATAATATAACATCCTCATTCTTATAAAACGGAATGAGGATTTTGCTGTGGCTGCACAACTTGCAAAAATTGCGCTGACTCTGGGAACGCTGCTGGTAAGCGGCTCGCTTTTTGCCCATTCGCACGGTCATCAGATGACAGAGGCGGAACAGAAGGCGGCAAACGGCGTCTTTGAGGATAAAGACGTCAGGGACAGGAAGCTGTCTGACTGGGACGGGACCTGGCAGTCCGTTTATCCGTTCCTGCTTGATGGTTCGCTGGATCCGGTTTTCGAAAAGAAAGCGCAGAAGGGAGAAAAATCCGCTGCCGAGGTGAAGGCCTACTACCGTAAGGGGTACGCGACGGACGTGGACGCCATCGGCATTGAAAACAACGTGATGGAATTCCACCGAGGCAAAACGGTGAGCAGCTGCCGCTACGACTACAGCGGCTACAAAATTCTGACCTATGCGTCGGGGAAAAAAGGCGTGCGCTACCTGTTTGAATGCAAGGATAACGCGAGCCAGGCGCCTAAGTTTGTGCAGTTCAGCGACCATATCATCGGGCCGAAAGCCTCTTCACACTTCCATATCTTTATGGGCAACACCTCCCACGAGGCGCTGCTGAAAGAGATGGATAACTGGCCGACCTACTACCCGAATGAGATGTACAAAGAGCAGGTGGTGGAGGAGATGTTGCACCACTAGGGTGTTGGTTTTGCCGGGTGACGGCTTCGCCTTACCCGGCTTACGATTAGGGTTTTGTCGGTCGGGTAAGCGCAGCGCCACCCGACACGCTATCTTCACTTTTCACGCGCATCCCGCGCAATATCATCAGCCAGGCCGCAATGATGGCGGCCATCATAATGATAAATAATGACCAGTGCGGTAGATGGGTCAGGATGAGCCCGGTGATCATCGGGTTCGCCGCCGCGCCGAGCCAGCCCAGCGCCTGGGCGGAGAAATAGCTCGCCTTCATGCCCGGCGGGGCGATATTGTCGATCAGCATGTATTCACCCGGTGCATAAATAATTTCACCCAGGGTGAAAATCGCCGCCGCGATCCCCCAGTAAATCAGGTTCTCGCCGGAAAGCATAAACCCGCCCAGCCCGAGGATGAAAAAAAGCGTCGCGGCGGTCATTAGCGGACGGATATTGCTGGCGGTGATCTTACGTCCAAGCGCGTATTGCAGGGTGACGACCACCGCCGCGTTGACGGGCAGCACAACGGCCACCACCTTTTCTGCGAAATCACTGTCCGCATGTGCGGCGAGGACATACTGGGAAATGCAGGTGGCGAACGATCCACCCACATACGACGCCAGCAGGCCGGAGAGCGTGTACCAGAACAGCGCCCGGTCTTTCAGCAGCACCGAGGGCTGCCACGGCATTTTCTCCTCAGGGCTGTCTGAGGCTATGCTTTTCTGCACAAAGAAATGGATAAACCCGAGCGGCAGTGCGGCGCAGAAGGCGGCCAGCCAGAACGGCAGTTGCAGGCTGTACATCACCAGCAGGGTGCCGATCGGCGGCCCGATCGTCCAGCCAATGTTCAGGAAACTGTAGTTGAGTGAGAAAACGCGCGCCTTTTCGCTGGAGGTCAGCACGTCGGCAAACCATGCTTTCAGCACCGTTGAGAAGACGGAATAGGCGCAGTTAATCAGGGCAAAGAACAGCACCACCAGCGTCACGTTATTCACCAGCGGAATCGCCACAAACCCGGCGATAAAGGCCACGATGGCGATCAGCATATAGCGTTTTTTGTCGAACTTATCCGCCAGGATGCCAAACCCCAGGCTAAACACCACGCCGATGGTCAACGCCACGGTAAGGGCATAGCCAATATTCTCCACGCTCATATCGTACACGCGTGTGAGATATATGGTCATAAAGGGCAGCGTTGCCCCGCGGCCAATTGTTAATAACAATGACGATGCCAGCAGCGCTGCGGTTGAGCGCCTGATTGATGGTTTCATTTTCCTGCCCGACAAATGCTTATGCTTTTTTTGTTGTGTTATTACAGGATTATCATGGGATCGGCAGCTTGTATAGCACCCAATTTATCCGCAGGTGCTTCTCTCCAGTACCAGAATTAATGATCTTCTCGCGGGGCTATTTTTTCTGTTACCTTGAAGTGTTTACAAAATTTTAATAATTCAGGGGCGGAAAATGACGCGGAAAGACGGGCTGTTAGCGTTGCTGGTTGTCGTGGTGTGGGGACTCAATTTTGTGGTCATCAAAATGGGGTTGCACAACATGCCTCCACTGATGCTGGCGGGGCTGCGCTTCCTGCTGGTGGCCTTCCCGGCGCTGCTGTTCGTTGCCCGCCCGAAAATTCCCCTTAAGCTGCTGCTGGGCTACGGCCTTACCATCAGCTTTGGTCAGTTTGCGTTTCTTTTTTGCGCCATCAAATTCGGTATGCCTGCGGGCCTGGCTTCGCTGGTGCTTCAGGTGCAGGCGTTCTTTACCATCATTCTCGGCGCATTTGTCTTCGGCGAACGCTTGCAGGGCAAGCAGCTGGCGGGCATTAGCCTTGCGGTCTTTGGCGTGCTGGTGCTGATTGAAGGCAGCCTCAACGGTCAGCATGTCGCGCTGCTAGGCTTTATGCTCACCCTGGCGGCGGGGCTGAGCTGGGCGTGCGGCAATATCTTTAACAAACTGATAATGCAGCACGAGACGCGTCCGCCGGTCTTATCGCTGGTGGTCTGGAGCGCATTGATCCCAATCGTGCCGTTTATGGCCGCGTCGTTTATTCTGGATGGTCCGCAGGCGATGTTGAAAAGCCTGGTGGAGATCGACCTGACGACGATTTTGTCGCTGATCTACCTGGCGTTAGTCGCCTCAATCATTGGCTATGGTATCTGGGGATCGCTGCTCGGACGCTATGAAACCTGGCGTGTGGCGCCATTATCGCTGCTGGTACCGGTGGTCGGGCTTGCCAGCGCCGCACTGTTGCTGGATGAAACGCTCAGCGTGCTGCAACTGTGTGGCGCAGGGCTGATTATGGCCGGGCTGTATATCAACGTCTTTGGCTTGCGGGTGCGTCGGGCAACGCAGGTGCGGGGTTAAGGCAGAAAAAAGCCCCGCATTAGCGGGGCAAAAACGAATTACAGGTCGTGGTTGTAATACGGCACGCCTAATTCGTCGGATTTGTCGCTGCCAGCGCCCATGTGATTGAAGTCCCAGGGCGACTGGTTTTGCGTGGACGGCATAATCATGGTGTCACGATTATTTTGCTGCCCCGCATTGGGGGTTTGCTCCGCGAAGCTCTGGCCGGAAACCAGCACCAGCAAGGTGAGGGCGGCGGAGGCGATAAATTTCATGATTTCCTCGGTTACGTCTTAACAGGCGATGATTAACTGCAATGTTTTAGCGGATACAGATAACGGGATTCACCCGGCATACTGGTAATACGGTACTTATGAGGCGGCACGTCAAAGTAGTTCTTGAACGTACGCGTCAGGGTCTGTTGCGATTCAAATCCGTAGCGTTCCGCCAGATAGAGGATCGGCTCATTGCTTTCTTTCAGTTTTTGGGCAATCTCCGTCAGCTTGCGGCTGCGAATATATTGTCCTAATGAATGGCCGGTCTCTTTTTTAAACATCCGTTGCAGGTGCCATTTTGAGTAACCTGAACGCTCAGACACTTTCTCAAGAGAGAGTGGAGATTCCAGGTTATCTTCGATCCAGTCCAAAATGCTATGAATGGTGATAGCGTCAGTATTGCGTCTGGACATCGTCATACCTCTTTTTCTGTTTACGGCAGGATTTTCTTGAGTAAGAGCTCAAGCGTTGCCACTTCATCTGCCGATAAGTTTTTTGTCAGTTCCTGGTGCAGTGTTTGTCCTACTAATTGATGACATTGCTCACACATGGCCGCGCCATCGCTGGTCAGTTTCACCAGTACGCCACGTTTGTCATTCGGGTTAGGGCTTCGTTCTATCCATCCTTTACAGACGAGACGATCCAGCATGCGGGTTAACGCACCCAGATCGACAGAGAGCACCTTTTTCAGCTCAACCGGCGTGATACACACTTCGCAGCGAATGGAACACAGCACTTTGAACTGTGTTGCGGTGATATCCAGCGGTGACAGATAGTCATTGAGCAGGCGATCTTTTTTCTGGTTAACCATATGAATAAGACGACCCAGTGGGATTATGTCGTTAAAGAGGTCACTGGTGCTTTTCACAATGGTTGCCCTGGCAAGTAGTTTAGTCACGGCAGATATTATTGCTCAGGCAAGTATAAGTCAACTGAATGAATCGGCCGATGCCACGAAATGCTAAAACGCTTCAGGAACTTATTCTGTACGCTTTTAAATCATACAGATAATCTGGGGTTATGAATTACGCGAGACAATTATGGTTACGCTGTCGGATGGCTCCGGACGAGGATTTGCCCCTATAATTGCGATGTTGAATAAGGATAAGGACTGCGGTGCATTATGTTGGATTTGATTAAAGCAGTGGGGCTTGGACTGGTGGTGTTGCTGCCGCTGGCGAACCCGTTAACGACGGTGGCGCTTTTTCTGGGGCTGGCGGGGAACATGAACAGCGCAGAGCGCAATCAGCAGTCGATGATGGCCTCTGTCTATGTCTTTGCCATAATGATGGTGGCTTATTACGCCGGGCAACTGGTGATGAATACCTTTGGTATTTCGATTCCCGGTCTGCGTATTGCTGGCGGGCTGATTGTGGCCTTTATTGGTTTCCGGATGCTGTTCCCGGCGCATAAAGCGCACGAATCCCCGGAAGCCAAAAGCAAATCGGAGGAGCTTGAAAGCGAACCGAGCGCCAACATCGCGTTTGTGCCGTTAGCCATGCCGAGCACGGCGGGGCCGGGGACGATTGCGATGATCATCAGTTCCGCCTCAACGGTGCGTGATGGGACGACATTCCCGCACTGGGTTATCACCGTTGCGCCGCCGATCATTTTTGCGCTTATCGCTATTATCGTCTGGGGGTCATTGCGCAGCTCCGGGGCGATTATGCGCTGGGTGGGTAAGGGGGGGATTGAAGCTATCTCCCGACTGATGGGTTTTCTGCTGGTCTGTATGGGCGTGCAGTTTATTATTAACGGCGTGCTGGAGATTGTTAAGACGTATCATTGAGAACGTTGCCGGGTGGCGGCTTCGCCTTACCCGGCCTACTCGCAATGGATATAATTCTTATGAATATAAAGCGATGCGTCTTCTGCAACCACTCCTCTGGCAACGAGAATCGGTATCTATGATTGTCAGACCAAAATGACAGATGAAAGATTCCGTTATCTTGGCGGTGATGAAGAACACGGATATTAATGCTTCGTAGGCCGGGTAAGGCGAAGCCGCCACCCGGCATAACAAACGTCAACCGTGGCTGGACTGTTCTTCCATCGCGACCGGCCATTTACGGAAGATAAGCACCGACCAGATCAGCGCGATCAGCGCCGGAATCGCCCCGAGATAACCAATGGCCGACATCGATACATGCAGGCTGATCTGATTTCCCACCAGCGCACCGGCTCCAATCCCCAGATTAAAAATCCCGGAGAAGAGCGACATCGCTACGTCCGTGGCGTCCGGGGCCAGGGCCAGCACTTTGACCTGCATTCCCAGACCAATAATCATGATTGCCACGCCCCAGAACAGACTGAGGATCGCCAGATGACTCTCGCTGCCTGCCGCAGGCATCAGTAACAGCAGGCATGCCAGCAGCAGACCAATCGCACTGCTTACCAGCGCAGACGCGTGCTTATTGCCCAGCTTCCCGAACAGGATGCTGCCGATAATCCCCGCGCCGCCCAGGATCAGCAGCAGAACGGTGGCAAAGTTAGCGCTAAAGCCCGCCACAACCTGAACAAACGGCTCAATATAGCTGTAGGCCGTGTAATGGGCGGTCACCACAATCACGGTCAACAGATAGATGCTCATCAGCGCCGGTCGACGCATCAGCAGCGGCAGACTTTTCAGCGAGCCGGAGTGTTCGCTGGGCAGTTTTGGCAGCAGTTTGATCAGACACACCAGGGTGATCAGCGCCCCCATGCCGATGGCAAAGAAGGTGGTGCGCCAGCCGAAGTATTGTCCCACAATGCGCCCGATCGGCAGGCCTAACACCATCGCCAGCGCCGTTCCGGTGGCAATCAGGCTCAGCGCCTGGGCGCGTTTTCCCGCCGGAGCCAGACGAATGGCGAGGGACGCGGTGATCGACCAGAAAACGGCATGGGCAAACGCGATGCCGACGCGGCTGATGACCAGCACGGTAAAGTTCCATGCCATAAATGACAGCACATGGCTGGCAATGAACACCACAAACAGCCCAATCAGCAGCTTACGACGTTCCATCTGGCTGGTCAGCAGCATAAACGGCAGCGACATCAGCGCCACCACCCATGCATAGATGGTCAGCATAATGCCAACCTGTGCCGTTTCCATATGGAAGCTGGCGGCGATATCGGACAGCAGCCCAACCGGAACAAATTCCGTGGTGTTGAAAATAAACGCTGCGATGGCGAGCGTGACCACGCGTAGCCACGCGACCCTGCGGGAAACCGTGTGTGTTGTCATAGGGATATCTGGGATTCGTTGCCTGAAAGATGAGGAGACGATCTTAAAGCCTTAAACGGCGAAAACTCAACCGTTATGTGATGTGAATCACAAAATTTACCTTCATGCAGCGGTAGCGAACGGGGTTGTTTTCATCGAAGATAAAGAACAACACAACAAAAACAGGCGGTAACACGATGCAGGAGATTGATTTTTATCTGGTAGATGCGTTCAGCGCGTCCTCCTTTGGCGGCAACCCGGCGGTGGTGTGCCCGCTCGACGCGTGGCTACCGGATGAGACGTTACTGAGGATGGCACAACAGCATAACCAGTCAGAAACCGCGTTTTTTGTGTGTACCAAAGGGGGGATCGAGTTGCGCTGGTTCACCACGCTCACCGAGGTTAATCTCTGTGGTCACGCGACGCTTGCCGCGGCGTATGTACTGTTTCACGAACTGGATTATCCGGACTCACGCCTTCATTTTGACACCGCCTCTGGTCGCCTGACCGTCAGCCGTGAAGGTGACTGGATGACGCTGGACTTCCCGGCCTGCCCGACGCAGGCACAGACGCCGCCACCGGAGATGCTCACCGCACTCGGTATCAGCCACTACGTCGAGGCGCGAAAAGGCCGCGCCTGGGTGCTGGTACTGGAGAGCCGCGAGCAGGTAGAAGCCCTTAATCCGGATTTCTCCGCCATGACGCCGGGCGAGCATAAAGTGGCCGTCACTGCCCGGGACGAGGGGGAATACGACTTTGTCAGCCGTTTCTTCTCGCCAGGCGTGGCCGTGCCGGAAGATCCTGTCACCGGCTCCGCGCACACCATGCTGATCCCGTACTGGAGTGAACGGCTTGGCAAAACACAGATGTTTGCCCGCCAGGTATCTGCCCGTGGTGGCGACGTACGCTGCGAACTCAAGGGCGACCGCGTGCGGATGGGCGGGCAGGCGGCACTGTATCTGAAGGGCACAGTATTTCTGCGCTGAACAAATCTAAGAGGAACCAACGATGCAGGAAATTGATTTTTATCTGGTAGATGCCTTCAGCGACAGGGCGTTCGGCGGCAATGCGGCGGCGGTGTGTCCGCTGGAAGCGTGGCTGCCGGATGAGACGCTGCTGAAGATGGCGAAGCAGCATAATCAGTCAGAGACGGCGTTCTTTGTCCGAACGGATAACGGGTTTGAACTGCGCTGGTTTACCACGCAGGATGAAATTAACCTCTGCGGCCACGCAACCCTCGCGGCTTCTCACGTTATTTTCGAATACCTGGATTATCCGCATACGGAAATCACCTTCACCACGCGCTTTGTCGGCGATCTGACGGTACAACGCAGCGGCGACTGGCTGACGCTTAATTTCCCGGCGTGGTCAACCGAGGTTGTCGATACTCCACCCGCAGTGCTGTTCAGCGCGCTGGGCATTAACGCAGCAGACGAGGTGCGTGTGGGGCGTGACTACATGGTGGTGCTCGACAGCCAGCGGCAGGTGGAAGCGCTGGCGCCGGATATTGCGGCCATGCTCCCGCTGGGGAAAATGGTCTGCGTTACGGCGCCGGGGGATGAGTATGATTTCGTCAGCCGCTTCTTCTGCCCGGGGGAAGGGGTGCCGGAAGATCCGGTGACGGGATCAGCTCACAGCATGCTGATCCCGTACTGGAGCGAAAAGCTTGGTAAAACGCAGATGTCGGCCCGCCAGGTCTCCTTGCGCGGCGGGGATCTGCGCTGCGAGCTGAAAGGCGACCGCGTGCTGATTGGCGGGCAGGCCACGCTGTATATGAAGGGAAAAATTTTCCTTCGACTCCAGGACTACGTTCATCATTAACAACTGGGCGCTGGTGGCTGACGTTCGTTTAGCAGCCCTATAAACGCCTCAAGCTGGCGGGTCATCGCCCCGCGTCGCCACACCAGCCAGGTGGTGAGCCAGCGCCAGTTTTCCGCCAGCGGCCACGCCGCCACCTGATGATGGCCCGGCATGCTCTCCAGCATGGAGCGGGGCATCAGCGCAATGCCTGCCCCGGCAATCACGCAGGCGAGCATCCCGTGATAGGACTCCATCTCATGGATCCTTCCCGGCGTGACGCGGTCGGCATGGAACCAGCTCTCCAGATGACGCCGGTAAGAACAGTTGGCGCGAAAGGCATACACGTCGCTGCCGCTCACCTGCGTGGCTTTTGATACTTCTGCGTGACCCGCAGGGGTGACCAGCATCATCTCTTCCCGGTAAACCGGCATCCCTTCCAGTTCCGGGTGCGAGAGCGGCCCGTCGACAAAGGCGGCGCTGAGCGTCCCCTCAAGCACGCCGTCAATCATCGTACCGGAAGGTCCGGTGGACAACGCAAACTGAATGCGCGGATAGCGCTGGTTAAACCGCGCCAGACTTTCCGGAATGCGTACGGCGGCGGTACTTTCCAGTGCGCCGAGCGAGAATAATCCCTGCGGTTCATCCCCGGCGACGACCATTCGCGCTTCGTCAACCAGCGCCAGGATCTGCTTGCTGTAGCGCAAAAAATTGTGCCCGGCGGGGGAAAGCCGCAGGCGCTGATTCTCGCGAATAAACAGTTCCACGCCGAGATCCGCTTCTAGCTGTCGGATGCGGGTGGTGAGGTTTGACGGCACCCGGTGTACCTTCTGCGCCGCCTGGGTAATGCTGCCGGTCAGTGCGACGGCGTTAAACATCTCAAGCTGAGTTAAGTCCATACCGTTCTCGATTCGTGAATAAGGTGGTGAGTATTATTCATTTTTAAGAAATAGCAGAGTAGGCCACAATCAATCAACTGTTATTACGTGGAGAACATCATGACCTATTCATCTGCTACCCATGCCCACTCTGTCAACCCGGCTACCGGCGAAACGCTGGCTGCTTACCCGTGGGCAACGTCCCATGACGTTGAGCGTGCCATTGCGCAGGCGGATACCGGTTTTCGTCAGTGGCGACGCGAAAGCGTGGCGCACCGGGCGCAAAAACTTCGCGATCTGGGTGCGGCGCTGCGTAGTCGTGCGGAAGAGATGGCGCAGACTATCTCCCGGGAGATGGGCAAGCCCATTATGCAGGCGCGTGCGGAGGTGGCTAAGTCCGCCAGCCTTTGCGACTGGTACGCTGAACACGGCCCGGCGATGCTGCACCCGGAATCTACCCAGGTCGAAAATGCGGTGATTGAGTACCGTCCGCTTGGGCCCGTTCTGGCGGTGATGCCGTGGAACTTCCCGCTCTGGCAGGTGCTGCGCGGTGCGGTGCCGATCCTGCTGGCAGGGAACAGCTATCTGCTTAAACATGCGCCTAATGTGCTCGGCTCGGCGGAGCTGATCGGGAAGGTATTCGCGGATGCCGATTTCCCGGAGGGGGTCTTTGGCTGGGTGAACGCGACGAATGACGGCGTCAGCCAGGCGATTAATGATCGTCGTATCGCGGCGGTGACCGTAACCGGCAGCGTTCGGGCTGGTGCGGCAATTGGCGCGCAGGCGGGCGCGGCGCTGAAGAAATGCGTGCTGGAGCTGGGCGGTTCAGATCCGTTTATCGTTCTGAACGATGCCGATCTGGATCTGGCCGTCAACGCGGCGGTGGCCGGACGTTATCAGAATACCGGGCAGGTTTGTGCGGCGGCAAAACGCTTTATTGTGGAAGCGGGCGTGGCGGACGCCTTTACCCAACGCTTTGTTGACGCGGTCAAGGCGCTGAAGATGGGCGCACCGGATGAGGAAGATAACTATATTGGCCCGATGGCGCGATTTGATCTTCGCGATGAACTGCATCAGCAGGTGCAGGCTACGCTGGCGGAAGGGGCGACCCTGCTGCTCGGCGGGGAGAAGATGTCCGGGAGCGGTAACTATTATGCCCCAACCGTACTCGGCGGCGTCACCCCACAGATGACGGCCTTTCGTCAGGAGCTGTTTGGTCCGGTGGCGGCAATTACCATCGCGAACGATGCGGCGCACGCGTTGCAGCTGGCTAACGACAGCGATTTTGGCTTATCGGCGACGGTCTTTACCGCTAACGATGCGCTGGCTGAAACCTTCGCGCGTGAGCTGGAGTGCGGCGGGGTGTTTATCAACGGCTACAGCGCCAGCGATGCGCGCGTCGCGTTTGGCGGGGTGAAGAAGAGCGGCTTCGGGCGAGAGCTTTCTCATTTCGGCCTGCATGAGTTCTGTAATGTGCAGACGGTGTGGAAGGATCGCGTCTAGTCTTGTTGCCGGGTAAGGCCAGGCCGCTACCCGGCAATTCACGTTTCCTGTCATTTTTGCGTAATGGTTCTGTCATTTTCGTTTCGTAGACTCGCTCGCGTCTAACGTATTGTTACAGAAGAAAATTATGAACCTAACGCAAATTTTTAGTCGTCTTGCGCCGCGCTTTATCCCTCGTCAGTTTGGCCTGCTGACCGGCATCTTTTGTATTATTGGCCTTTTCTCCGCCCTGCAACTCTCTTCCTCCTTCCTGCTGACCGCCTCCCTGAATGAAGCCCAGCGTAACGAACAGCGCAATCAGCTGGCCTGGCAGCAGCAGAGCAGGCTGGATCAGGCCCGTATTTCTCTGCTGGCGGCCAGCGATCTGCTCAACCGCTCCGGCGTGTACTTTATGCAGGACAAGGAGACCGGCTCGGAAGGGAGCTGGCATAGCCTGATGGACGAGGCGCAAAAATCCCTGGCTGCGTCACAGCAGGCATGGCAGGCCTGGCTCGCGCTTAATCCGCCGAAAGACGAGGGGTTGGTTAACAGCTATCAGCTGTTTTTCGACGCCATCCGAGAGCAGGCGGAGGGGCTGGTGAAAACCAACAGCATCGACCTCTTTTTCGCCGTACCTGCCCAGGCGTTTCAGACCGATTTTAATGACAATTTCGCACGCTATCAGCAACGGAGTGAGAAGCAGACGATACAGGGGCGTCAGTCGCTCATGGAACAACTCTCAGGTCTGCAACGGCTGTTCCTGTTTGCGCCGCTGGCGCTACTGGCCATTGCCATAGCCGTCTGGTTCGGAATGGCGAAGTGGGTGATATCCCCGCTACGCCGTCTGATTATCCAGATTAACCAGCTTGCGGCAGGGGATTTGTCAGGCACGCCGCCTGACGTTGTGCGCTTTAACCGTGAAATCAGCCAGCTCAGCGGCAGTATTACCGCCATGCAGCGCGGGCTCCAGCAACTGGTGACCCAGGTCAGCGAGGCCACTACCTCCATGGTTGAAAATATCGGATCGCTTGCGCAGGGGAATCAGAAGCTTTATCAGCAGTCTACGCGACAGGCCAAAGAGCTGGAGGAGGTGACCGCACACATCGCCGATCTCGAAACCCACGTTGAGGGGAACACGGGTTATGCAAAACTCGCCCGCTCGCGCGCGGATGAAGCCCGACAGGCTGCCGCTGGTGGGGAGCAAATGATGTCAGCGGTGAATGGCTCGATGCAGACGATCGTCGAGCGATCCTCAGAGATGCGCGGGATCGTCGCGATGATCGACAGCGTGGCGTTTCAGACCAATATTCTGGCCCTCAATGCTGCCATTGAAGCCGCCCATGCCGGGGAGCAGGGGCGCGGATTCGCGGTAGTCGCCCGGGAAGTAGGGCTGCTGGCCAGAAAAAGCAGTCACTCTACGCAAACCATCCAGGCGCTGATCAACCATTCGCTACAGGGTATTGAAGAAGGTTCCCAGGTGGTAAACCGTCTGGAAGATAATCTGCAACAGGTTACCGGGCTGGTGGCGAATCTGAGCAGCCTGCTGAATGACATTTCGCTTGCCACCCTGAATCAGGGGGAAAGTATTCACCAGATGACCCGTCAGCTTCAGGCGCTGAATCAGGTATCGCGTCAGACAGATCTGCTGGTTAGCGAAGCGTCGAATGCCTCTGCGCGTCTGCATCAGGAGTCAGATCTTTTGTTACAGGCCGTCTCGCGTTTTCGTCTCCCTGCCTGACGTGATGTATAAGCCTCTGTTATACTCGCAGCCCGTTTTAGCCTGAGGGCAAGGAGCAAAGTGTGGCTGCGGTCATCCATAATGAGATGCTGGAAGAGATTCTGGCGCAGGTTCGTCCGTTACTGGGGCAGGGTAAGGTTGCCGATTACATTCCCGCGCTGGCTTCGATCAGCGGTAATAAGCTCGGTATCGCCATTTGTACTGTCGACGGTCAGCGTTTTCAGGCGGGAGACGCGCTGGAGCGCTTTTCGATTCAGTCGATCTCAAAAGTGCTCAGCCTGGTTGCCGCCATGCGCCAGTATGACGAGCAGGAGATCTGGCAGCGGGTAGGCAAAGATCCGTCCGGTCAGCCGTTCAACTCCCTTCTCCAGCTTGAAATCGAACAGGGTAAGCCGCGTAACCCGTTTATTAACGCCGGGGCGCTGGTGGTGTGCGATATGTTGCAAAGTCGGCTGAGCGCGCCGCGCCAGCGGATGCTCGAAATTGTGCGTCAGCTTTCCGGCGTGCAGGACATTGCCTATGATTCGGTGGTCGCGCGCTCTGAGTTTGAACACTCTGCACGTAATGCCGCGATTGCCTGGCTAATGAAGTCCTTCGGCAATTTTCATAATGATGTCGCCACGGTTCTGCAAAACTATTTTCATTACTGCGCGCTGAAGATGAACTGTGTCGAACTGGCGCAGACTTTTCTGTTTCTGGCGCATCAGGGCCATGCCCCGCATCTGGGCGAGGACGTTGTCTCCCCGATGCAGGCCCGGCAGATCAACGCCTTAATGGCAACCAGCGGGATGTATCAGAATGCCGGGGAGTTTGCCTGGCGCGTGGGGCTGCCGGCTAAATCCGGCGTTGGCGGTGGGGTCGTGGCGATTGTCCCTCACGAGATGGCGATTGCCGTCTGGAGCCCGGAACTGGACGAGACCGGAAATTCACTGGCGGGCGTGGCGGCGCTGGAACAGCTGACCAAACGCCTTGGACGGTCCGTATACTGATGTCCACGTTAGATCCTCTGTTCGCGCGCCTGGCTCGCTCCACGTTTCGTTCGCGTTTTCATTTAGGAACGAAAGAGCGGCAATACTGCTGGGATAAAGGCGCGGAGACTATCGATCGGCATGCCGCCGATTTTGTCGCCGCGCGACTGGCACCTGCACACCCGGTAAATGACGGTAAGCAGACGCCGATGCGTGGACATCCGGTCTTTATCGCCCAGCATGCCACGGCAACCTGCTGTCGGGGCTGTCTGGCTAAGTGGCATGCTATCCCGCAGGGCGTGCCGCTGAATGCGCAGCAACAACAGTATATCGTCAACGTGATCCATCATTGGCTGGTCATTGAGGTAAATCGTGCCTCATGAACTGACAATGTCTCTGTTTAAGCTACGCTTTTACTAATGCTCAGCGTCAGGAGACGTTATGAAAGCACCTTTAATTCCCGTTAATGAAACGGAGCGCATGAATGCACTGCGCGAGTCCGGTCTGCTTGAGATCGACAATTATCCCGCG
Source organism: Enterobacter sp. MGH 33 (assembly GCF_000534535.1). Lineage (NCBI taxonomy): Bacteria > Pseudomonadati > Pseudomonadota > Gammaproteobacteria > Enterobacterales > Enterobacteriaceae > Enterobacter > Enterobacter sp. MGH 33. The sequence continues at coordinate 2,569,092 of NZ_KI973212.1, forward strand.
TTTGACCGTCTGACGCGTCTGGCAACACGCTTTTTCAGGGTGCCGCTGGCAATGATTACGCTGGTGGATGATCACGCCGTGATCGTGAAGTCTGCCGATGGGCGGGTACCCGTCAGCCAGCCTCGCGAACTCTCGTTTTGTGGTCATACGATCCTGGGGGACGCGCCGCTGGTGGTGGGGGATACGCTGCGGGACGAACGCTTTGCGGACAATCCGCAGGTGGCGGGAGAGCCTGGCGTGCGCTTTTATGCCGGTTACCCGCTGCGTTTACGTGACGGGGCGTGCGTGGGATCGTTGTGTCTCATTGATTACGCGCCTCGTGAGTTTACCGCGGCGGATGCCGCCGTACTGGCCGATCTCAGCGCGCTGGCAGAGGATGAATTTGCGGCCGTTAGCGCGGCCACAACCGATGAACTCACGGGGCTGTTTAACCGTCGCGGGTTTAACCAGTTTGCGCAGTTTGCACTGTCGGTTTCGCAGCGTCGGGCAGAACCCTTAACCCTTGGCTGGCTGGATCTGGACCATTTCAAAACCATTAACGATCGCTTCGGACATCAGGAGGGGGACAAAGCTCTGAAAGCGATGGCCGCCCTGATGCGTTCCTCGTTCCGCGAGGCCGATCTGCTGGTACGTTTCGGGGGAGATGAGTTCGCGGTGCTGTTTGCGGATACCGATGAACCCGGCGCCTGGATCGCCATGCAGTATCTCGTTGAACAAACGGAAAAGTATAACGCGCGTCAGCTGCATCCCTGGTCGTTACAGTTTTCCTGGGGGCTGAGCGAGTTCGATCATCACCGCAACGATATGCAGGCATGGCTAAAACACGCGGATGCGCAAATGTACGCCATGAAGCGGCAACACCACGGCGAAAAATGACATAACGAAATCCTATGTCATCGCTTATTGCGTTACAAAAATGTTAATAGCAAAGTGGAGAGATTCAACCTAAGGACGCGCAATGAACTCTCCCATGCTGATTAAACCTCTCTCCCGGCAGGACATCCTCACCCACATCGATGCCCTGAACGATATTCTTGTCAACTGTGTCAACGGCGGCGCCTCCGTCAGCTTTATGCTGCCTTTTTCTGCCGGGAAAGCCCAAACCTTCTGGCTCGGCGTCGCAGACAGCGTCGGGCGCGACGAGCGTACAGTCCTGGGCTGTTTTGATGCGGAGCAGGGGCTGGTTGGCACGGTCCAGCTCATCACCGATCAGCCTGAAAACCAGCCGCACCGTGCAGATGTCGCGAAATTGCTGGTTCATGAGAAAGCGCGCCGTAAAGGGGCGGCAATGGCGCTGATGGAAGCCCTGGAGGCGGTTGCACGTGAAAAAGCGCTTACGGTACTGGTGCTTGATACCTCAACCGGCAGCGGCGCGGAGACGTTTTACCAGAGAGCAGGCTGGCAAAAGGCGGGGGAGATCCCACGCTACGCCCTGATGCCGAACGGGGACATGACGGCGACCTCGGTGTTCTATAAATTTCTGTGATTATTTTTCACCATCGCATCCTGAGTTGATCCAGACAGGGGTTATGGTCCTGAAGTTTTGATAAGTTATCACACCAATCTTATCAGGCTGTATGACTAATCATAAAGGACCTCCATTGTGAACACACTCAACCGTCGTGATTTCCCCGGTGCGCGCTATCCTGAACGTATCATCCAGTTTGGCGAAGGTAACTTCCTGCGCGCGTTCGTTGACTGGCAAATCGACCTCTTAAACGAGCATACCGATCTCAATGCCGGTGTGGTGATTGTGCGGCCGATCCAGAGCGATTTTCCGCCGTCCCTGAGCACCCAGGATGGTCTGTATACAACGGTTATTCGCGGTCTGAATGAGCAGGGGGAAGCGGTAAGCGATGCGCGTCTTATTCGTTCCGTGAATCGTGAAATCAGCGTCTACAGCCAGTACGATGAATTTCTGAAGCTCGCCCATAACCCTGACATGCGGTTTGTCTTCTCCAATACCACGGAGGCGGGGATCAGCTATCACGCGGGGGATAAGTTTGACGATGCGCCAGCTGTCAGCTATCCGGCCAAACTGACGCGTCTGCTGTTCGAGCGTTTTACCCACTTTAACGGGGCAGCGGATAAAGGCTGGATTATCATTCCTTGCGAACTCATCGACTACAACGGCGATGCCCTGCGTGAACTGGTGCTGCGCTATGCACAGGAGTGGGCGCTGCCGGCGGCATTCATTGCGTGGCTGAATGATGCTAACACTTTCTGTTCGACGCTGGTTGACCGCATTGTTACCGGCTATCCGCGTGATGAGGTGGCAGAGCTGGAAGCCGGGCTGGGCTATCACGACAGCTTCCTCGACACGGCGGAACATTTCTATCTGTTTGTTATTCAGGGGCCGAAATCACTTGCAGCTGAACTGCGCCTGGATAAATACCCACTCAACGTCCTGATTGTTGACGATATCAAACCGTATAAAGAGCGTAAGGTGGCGATCCTCAACGGCGCGCACACGGCGCTGGTTCCGGTCGCTTTTCAGGCCGGCCTGGATACGGTAGGGGAAGCCATGAACGACGCGGAAATTTGCGCGTTCGTAGAGAAGGCTATTTATGAGGAGATTATTCCGGTCCTGGATCTGCCGCGCGACGAGCTGCACTCCTTCGCCAGTGCCGTAACGGGGCGTTTCCGTAATCCGTACATTAAGCATCAGCTGCTGTCGATTGCCCTGAACGGGATGACCAAGTACCGCACCCGCATTCTGCCGCAACTGCTGGCAGGGCAGAAGGCGACCGGCAAACTGCCAGCACGTCTGACCTTTGCTCTGGCGGCGCTGATTGCATTTTACCGTGCCGAGCGCAACGGTGAGCGCTATCCGGTGCAGGACGATGCGCACTGGCTTGAACGTTACCAGCAGTTGTGGACGCAACATCACGACAAACAGGTCACTACCCGTGAACTGGTATCGTCAGTATTGAGCGTGAGCGAGCACTGGGAACAGGATCTCACTCTGGTGAACGGACTGGTAGACCAGGTTGTGCTGGATCTGGATGCAATTTTAAGCAAAGGCATGCGCGATGCGGTAAAACCGCTCTGCTAATCATAATGCCCGGCGTTGGCCGGGTTTTTTACAGACTACCTTTAGTTACAACATACTATACGTTCTTTTTTTTAAAAAGCACATGCAGCACCGTGCGGTTGAGGCTTAACAGGTCAGAAAATGCAATGAACTATTAACATGCTTGCAACCGTGAGGGGGATCACGTTTAATAGCCGCGCTCTTTACTTTTCTGAAGCTGATTATGATTGTTCGTCCTCAACAGCACTGGCTGCAACTGATTTTTGTCTGGCATGGTTCGGTACTTCCCAAAATTTATACCCGACTGCTGCTTAACTTCCTGCTTTCCATCGCCGTGATTGTCATGCTGCCGTGGTACACCTCGCTGGGTATCCGGTTTACCGTCGCGCCGTTCAGCATTCTGGGCGTGGCTATCGCCATCTTCCTGGGATTTCGCAATAACGCCTGTTATTCGCGCTACGTTGAGGCGCGTCTGCTTTGGGGGCAGTTGATGATAGCGGCGCGCTCGCTGTTTCGCGAGGTAAAAAACACCTTGCCGGATGATAAACATCTTGGAGAGTTTGTCCGCCTGCAAATCGCGTTTGCTAACTGTCTGCGTATGACCCTTCGCAGAGAAACCAATGCCGATCAGCTGTCCCGCTATCTGGCTCCTGACGATTTACGCAAAGTGATGGACGCCAACTCGCCGGCGAACCGTATCCTGCTGATCATGGGGGAGTGGCTGGCCGTACGGCGGCGTAGCGGGCACCTTTCAGACATTCTGTTTCACAGCCTCAACAACCGCCTGAATGATATGTCCATCGTGCTGGCTGGCTGTGAGCGTATCGCCAATACGCCAGTCCCGTTTGCCTATACGCTGATCCTGCACCGGACGGTGTATCTGTTCTGCATCATGCTGCCGTTTGCGCTGGTAGTTGATCTGCATTACATGACGCCCTTTGTCTCTGCGCTGATTTCCTACACCTTTATCTCGCTGGACACGCTGGCGGAAGAGCTGGAAGATCCGTTTGGGACGGAAGATAACGATCTGCCGCTGGACGCCATCTGCAACATGATGGAGCGCGATCTGTTGCAGATGAACGATGAAGAGAATATCCCTGAAAGACTGATGCCTGATAAGCATTATCAGCTGACCTGACGGGCATTCCACTCGTCGCGGGTGATTTCCCACAGCTCCGAATCCAGCAGGCCGCTGACATAGGCTTTCTTCTCCGTCCTGATGAGCCGCATGCCGCTGCTGTCTGAAATACGTCGGGAGCGGCTGTTGGCCGCCGCTTTCGGCGCGCGCAACACCGGTTTGTTAAGCGTATTGAACCAGTAATCCGTGGCCGCAATACTCGCCTCGCGCATATATCCCTGGCCCTGAAATTCCGGCGCGAGCCAGAAGCCCCGATTGTTGTCCTCCACGTCATACAGGCAAATCAACCCCATCAGTTCGTCAGGCGCTTAGCGACGGCGAATCGTCCAGAACCACGCAATCCCTTTGGCCATATCGGGCAGTGCAACGTTGTTGACATAATTTTCTGCACCGTTTTCCGGGTAGGGCCAGGGGACTGAAGCCACCATATAGCGGACAATCTCCCAGCGCGGATAGCGTTGCTGGATCTGGACGGCATCGGCGGCAACAAGGGGTTTAAGTAATAAGCGTTCTGTCGTAAGCGTGGGTATCGTCATCCGGTGATCTCCATATTTGAGCGTTATCATTTGTTTGGGTTCTGATATTTCATCAATATCACATTCCAGTTGGTCGTGCTTTTGTTATTCAGATTTATCCATAAAGGAGTATGTAATGCCAAGAAAAGCCAGGCCCGAAGAAGCCGAAACACTCTGGCACGTCCGTAACGAAGCGATGCGCCATGGCTGTAAAATCTGTTACGACGCAGAAGTGATTGCGCGCTGGACGTCAGAAAAGATGCCTGAACATTACCGTACCTCCAGGTCGATTTCGTGTTATAGGCCTGCCCATGCAGGAGCTGAACTGCTCCCAAATGGAGCTACGGTTTACGAAGTTCAATAGCTTATTTACATTTGCTTACATAAATACACTTTCTTTACATTAAGTAATGTAAGATATTTTTTTAGCACAAAATGCAAAACTAAATTAAATGGAAATGATTTATGTCGAATATAAGAGCATTAAGCCTTAATGAGATAGTATTAGTAAGTGGCGGCAATGGAAGCGGTAATTATGAAGGTGCCGGTAGTCGTAACACCAGCTCTAAACCTGGTAATTCAAAAGGAAACAATGGCTCTATTTACAAGGGCGTTGACTCATGCGGCGCAGGAATCATCGGTGGTCTAATCGCCGGCTCTCCTGGGGGGCCAGTGGGTATGACCGCTGGGGTAATTGGTGGAGCTATAGCTGGTCAGTGCACAAAAGATAGTTTTTCAGATCGTGGTAGTAAAGATAAAAGTAATAATTACAACGGCCCCGGACAATGCCGTTGGTAAGTAATTTGAGTTGTGTGTGATAATAATTTAAAAGCTCATTGTAACTGAATGTTATTCTAGGTGTTTCGATATTTAATGATTATTCGAAGTAGTCATGATGAGCTATTATTTTTGATAAAGTTAATGTAATCACAAGTATCGGGTTAAGCATGAAACAATTTTTAAATTTCCTAATTTACTTATTTTTTTTCATTATCGCATTTACCCTTTTGAAATACGCTGAAGTTCTTGAGTTTGACGAAGTATCACGGCCAGGGATTATATCAAGGTTTCTTATTGCGTTGATTGTATTAATAGCAGTAACTCGATGGGGCGTTAACTTGATGAATAGGTTTAAAAGTAAATAAAGTACACTCCGATAAAAATTGTTGTGTTGCAGAATGGAATCATTACAAATGTTCACTGAAGTTAAAGTGCATGATATCAAAAAATGATTACGATATCATAGCCATATTTGTTGATTCTTATATAAAATATGAATTAATAATAGGTTGAACATGATAATCTTTAGGCATGTCTATCCATTCATTTATAGTAAGAAAAACGTAATTGTTCTTTTTATTGCGTCTGTTATCTCAATAATAATTACGTTATCGCCATCCATAACCCTCCGCTATCTTACTCTCGATGTGTCATTTTTCTTATTGTTTATTGCGGAATTTTCAATTGCATTTTTCTTGTATATTTTTTACTTAAGGAAGTTGGATGGTTTTAAATTACGCCCAAGTAGAGATTTAACTTCAATAAAATTTTCTATTGTTGTGTTGTTTGTCATTTTGCTGGTTCAGTATAATGTTTATCTTTACAGGGATAATTTATATCATTATGGACCTTCCCATATTAGTTTTATAGCATTTATAATAGCCACCTTCGTAGTCCCATATTATGAGGAGATTATATACAGGGGCTGTATCTTCGGTGTTTTCCACTCAATTTTTAATAAAAAGTATATTATCCCATGTATATTGACTTCATTGTCTTTTTGTCTGATGCATGGACAGTATTATAACATTTTAGATCAATCCATTCTTTTTTTGGTGTCAATATTGCTATTAATAGTTAGAATAAGAAGCAGAGGGCTTTTTTATCCTATTATAATTCATTCGTGCATGAATGCTTTTGTTTTGTCGTTAAATTTTTGAAGGGTATTTGGGATATGAATATCATCAGGGAAGAGGCTTTAAATCATCAAACAGATTCTGATTATGGTGAGATTGTTTTACCTGCGTCATTCGGTTTATCAGTAAGCGCACTCACAACGTTATTCATATTTCTGTGCCTGATACTCTTTATTCTTTATGGTAGCTATACACGTAAGGCTCACCTTTCCGGAATCGTTATGCCCTCATCCGGGCTGGTAAAAATCACTCCTCAATATGCTGGCTACGTAACCAAATTGACCGCCTCAGAAGGTCAACACATTATTGCCGGTGAGACTCTTTATCATATCAGCGGTGAACATTTCAACGAACAGGGGGCAGGTACACTCGCTGCTATAAGACTTTCCCTACAAACTCAGTTTACAATGCTGACTTCTCAACAGACCCTGGAATTGCGTGACAACAGTCAGCAGCAGCATGCCATACAACAGCGAATAGTTTCCCTGAAACCTCAGGTTAAAAGTGCAGAAAAGCGTCTGTCACTTGCCGTGCATCAGGCTGCGCTGGCCGTGTCTGTTATGGAGCGCTATAAGAAACTTGCTGATACGCATTACGTATCAGATATCGAATACCAGCAGAAGCAGATTGACGTTTCAACGTCACAGCAAAACGTTGAGGATCAGCGTCAGGGGCTTCTGCAACTGCACACCGCGATGGAGGCTGCTAAAGACGACCTTGACCATCTCATCGTTCAGGGTGATAGCCGGAAGGCTGAAATGGACAGGCAGTTGCAGGTGATCAGGCAACAGCAGGACGAACTGGCAGGTAAGGAAAATTTCACGCTGACTTCACCGGTATCCGGAACCGTTGCTGCCGTGCTGGTCAGACAGGGACAGTCTGTCAGGGCATCTGAACCTGTCATGACCCTCATTCCCGACAATGCCCGTTTGCAGATAGAACTCTATGCTACCAGTCAGAATGCTGGCTTTATTCAGGCGGGGCAGCGTGTTGCCCTGCGGTTCTCTGCCTTCCCCTATCAGAAGTTTGGTGTGCAGTACGGGACTATCCGTGAAATAAGCCATACAACGCTGACATCTTCTGATTTACTCTCCGTATCTCCTGTGACCTGGAAGGAGAATGAAGGTCATTACCGCGTCATCGTTGAACCTGAAAATACTTTTATTCTGGCTTATGGGAAACAGGAAGCCCTGCGCCCCGGCATGGTTCTTGAGGGGGATGTCAGCCTGGATACCCGCAATTTGTGGGAGTGGCTGACTGAGCCGCTCTGGAGCCTGAAAGGAAAGCTGTGATGGATACACTTAAATGGACCGGGAGAAAACAGCTTCCTCTCACCCGACAGACAGAGTCAGCGGAATGTGGTCTGGCATGCCTGGTCATGATGGCCTGCTGGCATGGTCTGCAAACAGACTTACCCACACTGCGCGAACGTTTCAGTATCAGCTCACAAGGGATGACCCTGCAGAGACTGACTGAATGTGCGGCCGGTATCGGATTATCCAGCCGGGCAGTTCGGCTGGAGCTTGAGGACCTAAGATCCCTTTCTCTCCCGTGTATTCTCCACTGGAACATGAATCATTTTGTTGTGCTACATAAAGTTCGCGGAAGCAGGCTGGTTATTCATGATCCGGAAAAGGGAAAAGTAACGCTCTCCCTACAGGATGCTGGAAAACATTTCACCGGCGTCGCGCTGGAGCTGATGCCAGCCAGTGATTTTACCGCTCGGGATGAAAGGAAAAAAATCCATCTGCGCCAACTGACAGGTAAAACACCGGGTCTGTTGTCGGCAATGTCGCGAATTATCGTTTTTGCCGTGGCACTCGAAATCCTGACACTGGGAAGCCCGCTTCTCAACCAGCTGGTGATTGATGAAGTCCTGGTGGCTGCCGACCAGAGTTTGTTGACCGTCATTATTATTGCGCTTCTGCTGATGTCACTGACCCAGATGCTGCTGTCACTGGCCCGCCAGTGGGCGAGTATTACACTGTCCGTCAATTTTAACATGCAGTGGACAGCACGGGTTTTCCATCATCTGGTCCATCTTCCTCTGGCCTGGTTTGATGCACGCAGTAAGGGGAGTATTAATGCTCGTTTTGAGGCGGTAGATACCATCCAGCAGGCGCTGACTACGCAAGTGCTGGAAGGTATTCTGGATGTGTTGCTCGTGGTGACTGCGCTTTGCATGATGCTGCTGTACAGTCCTGAAATGACATTGATCGCCGTACTTGCAGCCATTTTCTATGGTGTGTTGAGGGCACTGTGGTATCCGTCCCTTCGACAGTCGGCAGAAGATGCCTGGGATGCAGGTGCCAAGGAGTCCGGGCATTTTCTTGAAACACTCAACGGGATCCTCAGCCTGAGAATTAACGGTGTGACGGCACATCGTGAGGCCGCCTGGCTGAATCTCAACGTTGCCCGCAGAAATACGCAGTTGCGTCAGAGCCGTCTGCTGATGTGCTATGACATTGCTCACACTCTTACCGGCAGCGTGGTATCAGCAATCATTTTGTGGAAAGGCGCCGGGGAGGTATTGAATGGAACCTTCACCGTCGGCATGCTGGTTGCTTATTTATCCTATCAGACGCGTTTTTCTTCCAGTATCAGTAGCCTGACTGATAAGTTTTTTTCCTGGCGTATGCTCGATGTTTACAACGAACGACTGGCTGATATTGTACTGACCCCGACAGAAGGCCTTCAGCAACAGCCTTTTCGTGAGCATAACAACGCTTCGCACATTCCTTCTGTATCCCGCAGGGAGATGGATGAATATGCTCATGCTCCTCTAGTACTTGAGCACATCATCTTCAGCCACAAGGGAGGGGAAAATCCGATAATCGGCGGGGTGTCGCTGACACTCAATCCCGGAGAAGTCGTTGCCATTACAGGTAAATCCGGATGCGGGAAAACGACACTGGTGAAGCTTATCCTTGGGATCCACATCCCTGATGAGGGCAGGATCAGGGCATTTGGCATATTGCATACGCATCCGGATTATTTTCAGGTTCGTCAGCGTATCGGTACCGTACTGCAGGATGACCATCTTTTCAAAGGTTCTGTAGCAGATAACATTATTTTTTTCAGTGATGACCGAAATTATGAACGAATGATCCAGTGCGCAAGACTGGCACTTATCGACAGCGATGTTATGGCAATGCCGATGGGGTATCAGACGCTGATTGGTGAAACCGGCGGAGGGCTTTCCGGAGGACAAAAACAACGCATTCTGCTGGCAAGGGCGTTGTACAAGAAACCGGGATTCCTGTTACTGGATGAAGCGACCAGCCACCTTGATGTTGAGAGTGAAATCCGGATAAGCCAGACCTTACGTCAACTGGGGCTGCCTGTTCTGCTGATAGCCCATCGCCCGGAAACCATAGCCTCTGCAGACCGGGTTTTGTATCTGGCAGACGGCTACTTAACGGAGCTGAATCTCCAGCATACAGTCAATAATGGCGAGTCTGTTTGTGAATATACTAATGACGTGATGGCAAAAAATTAACCTTAACGTACATAATTTTCGATATCCAAACTTACCCCTATCTGGAAGATCTATTTGTTGACGCTGCCGAACGTGGCGCAGGGGCGGGTAAAGCGCTTATCGACGCCCTGATCGATGAGGGTAAGCGGGAAGGGTGGTCAAAACTCTACTGGGTAACCCGCATGCACAATCCGGCGCGTAAGCTGTATGACCACTATGGTGAAGCCGACGATTACGTCCGGTACCGAATCACCCCTTAACCGGGTTTGTATCACACTGTATCTGCGTCTGTGATACATACACAGGTATGCAATAAAGCCGCATCCGCACACATCCTTTATACAAACGCATGGTGTTATATCTCCGTCAACTGAACTCACCCGGAGATAACATCATGTTTAACAAACTCGCATACTCAGCAGTCGCCCTGACCGTTTCGCTTGGCACCGTGATGTCCTGTCAGGCGGAAGCGACGGGTAAGGATTACGCGTCGGCCTTCAACCAGGTAAAACAGATTAACGCTGGCGATTTGAACGTCGGTTACGTCGATATCGGGCCAAAAGAGGGGCAACCGGTGATCCTGCTGCATGGCTGGCCGTACGACATTCACAGTTATGCAGACGTGGCCCCCGCGCTGGCTGCGAAGGGGTATCGTGTCATTGTGCCGTCCCTGCGCGGGTACGGCACCACGCGCTTTATTTCTGAAAAAACGCCGCGAAACGGCCAGCCTGCGGCGATGGCAAAAGACATCGTCAACCTGATGGACGCCCTGAATATCAGACAGGCGGTGTTTGCCGGTTATGACTGGGGGGCGCGTACGGCGGATATCGTTGCGGCGCTCTGGCCGGAACGGGTGAAATCGCTGGTCTCGGTGAGTGGCTACCTGATCAGCAGCCAGGCGATTGGCAAACAGCCTTTACCGCCGAAGGCAGAGGTTCAGTGGTGGTATCAGTTCTATTTCGCCACGCCGCGCGGTGCGGAAGGCTATGCTAAAAATACGCACGATTTTGCCCGGTTGATCTGGTCCCAGGCTTCGCCTGACTGGAAATTCAGCGATGCCACCTTCAATGCGAGCGCCAAATCCCTCGATAACCCGGACCACGTTGCCGTCACGCTCAGTAATTACCGCTGGCGTCTGGGGCTGGAGAAGGGGGAGCAGAAATATGACGCCTACGAACAAAAGCTGGCTAAGCTGCCGAACATTACGGTGCCGACCATCACCATCGAGGGCGGTAACAACGGGGCACCACATCCTGCACCCGCAGCCTATGCGGGGAAATTCACCGGAAAATATGAGCACCGGACTTTCGGCGCAACGGTTGGCCACAACCCGCCGCAGGAAGATCCGCAGGACTTTGTTAACGCCGTTGTCGACGCGGATAAGCTCTGATATGTGCTATTTTCAATCCGTTACCTCTTAATCAGGGAGCCTGCGGTGGAGCATATTGATCACATCCTTGTCGTCGATGACGACAGGGATATTCGTGAGCTGATTGTCGATTACCTCGTGAAATCCGGCTACCACGCCTCTGGCGCGGCGAACGGGAAAGAGATGCGCGTAGTGCTCGACAAACAGCATATCGACCTGGTGGTGCTGGACGTGATGATGCCCGGCGATGATGGCCTGACGCTGTGTCGACAGCTGCGCAGCAGCAGGCATAAGGATCTGCCGATCCTGATGCTCACCGCGCGCAACGAGGACACGGACCGCATCCTGGGGCTGGAGATGGGCGCCGACGATTACGTGGTGAAACCGTTTGTGGCCCGCGAACTGCTGGCGCGTATCAAAGCTATCCTGCGTCGTTTTCGTACTATGCCGCCTAATCTTCAGGTGACCGAGGCAGGGCGCCTGGTGGTGTTCGGGGAATGGCAGCTGGATACCGTGGCGCGTCATCTGATTGATAACGAGGGTATGGTTGTGGCGCTCAGCGGGGCGGAATATCGCCTTTTGCGCGTATTCCTCGATCATCCTCAACGGGTGCTGACCCGCGACCAGCTGCTGAACCTGACGCAGGGACGTGATGCCGAGCTGTTTGAGCGTTCGATTGATCTCCTGGTGAGCCGCGTGCGACAGCGCCTGAATGAAGATGCCCGCACGCCAGCCTACATTAAAACCGTACGCAGCGAGGGCTACGTTTTTACCATGCCGGTGACCATCGTCGAGGCCAATGAATGACGCTGTGGCCCCGCACGTTACTGGCCCGGCTGCTGATCATTGTGCTGCTCGGGCTGTTGCTGGCTAACGCGCTCAGCCTGACGCTGGTCATGGTTGAGCGAATGCGCAGTGCGCGCACGGTTATGCTGGGCAATCTGGAGAACGACGTCGCGACCAGCGTGGCCATTCTCGACCGGCTTCCGGCCAAAGAGCGGCCAGAGTGGCTGGAACGCCTCAGTCGCGGTAATTATCGTTATATTCTTGGTCCGGGCGAGCCAGGCGCAGCACCAACGGATAAACGCTCGCGCGATGCGGTCCGAACCCTGAAAGAGACGCTTTCTTCCCAGTATCCGCTGCGTTTTACGGCCGTTCCGGGGCCGATTTCCCATATTCAGGCCCATCTGACGCTCCGCGACGGCGCACCGCTCACCATCGATCTGATCCCGCGCATGCCGCCTGTCGCCAGCTGGTTGCCCGTGGTGCTGGTTCTTCAGCTGTTACTTGTCGCGCTCTGCTCCTGGGTTGCCGTGCGCCAGGTTGTCCGGCCCTTCCTGCAATTCACGCGCGCGGTTGATTCCCTCGATCCTGCGGCCCATTCTCCGATGACTGAAAAAGGTCCGGTTGAGGTGCGCCAGGCAGCGCACGCTTTTAATGAGATGCAGTCGCGGATACAGACCTATCTGCGTGAACGCGCGCAGATTCTGGCGTCCATTTCTCACGATCTCCAGACGCCCATCACGCGCATGAAGCTGCGGATCGAAATGGCGGATCAGCCCGAACTCCGCGATAAGCTGCTGAGCGACCTGGATAATATGTCGCGCCTGGTACGGGAGGGGATTGCCTATGCCCGGTCATCAGAATCTCTGGAAGAGACCACGCTGAAGCTGGAGCTGAATGCGTGGGTTAACAGCATCGCCAGTGATTATCAGGACATTGGTAAAAACGTGCAGTTTCATGCACGCAATGCGCGTCTGCCGATCGTCACTCGTCCCCAGGCATTGCGCAGGGTAATGACCAATCTGCTCGATAATGCGCTGAAGTTTGGCGATAGCGCGGTAATAGAGATTGATGAAAATGAAAGGCAGGTAGCGATCCGCATTATGGATAACGGCCCTGGCATCCCGGAGGCAGAACTGGAGGCGGTGTTACAGCCGTTCTACCGGGTTGAAACGTCGCGCAACCGGGAAACGGGCGGCACCGGGTTAGGCCTCGCCATTGCCGCGCAGCTCACCGCCCAGCTTGACGGGAAATTGCATCTTGCAAACCGGGCAGAGGGAGGGCTGGCCGTAAGCGTGATCCTTCCGCGCGGTTAATTGTACGCCTGTGTATCTGCACCCCGCGCCGATACGCAGGCAGACAAAATCCAGCTTTTCACACACGGCCTGAACACATTCGTACGATGAAATGACCTCACTGCATCTTCGCAGCAACCGTATCGTGAGGTCGTTATGTTTATGATAATCGCTTTTTTAGGCGGCATGATTAGTCTGCTCAGTCCGTGCACGCTTCCCGTCATTCCTCTGCTGTTCGCCGGCTTTCAGGGGCAGCGCAAACACATTCTGGCGCTTCTGGCGGGAATGATTGTGATGTTCATGTTGGTGGCGATGGTAGTAACGGTTGCCAGCGAGTGGATCGCTGACGCCACCGTTATCGGTCGCTGGATTGCGCTGCTGGTACTGAGCATTGCCGCCCTGGCCCTGATCTTCCCGCAGTTCGCTCAGCGCATTGCCCGCCCGGCGGTCAGCGCGGGAAACGTTCTCAATACCCACAGCATGCAGCGACGCGGTCTGGTTTCGGCTTTTCTGGCAGGGCTGGCCGTTGGGCTGCTGTGGTCCCCCTGTGCCGGACCGATTCTCGGGGCGATCTTCAGCATTAATATTGCGGGCCACTCGGCCATCGCAACCGGAGCGCTGTTAGCCGCTTACGGCAGTGGGTGCGCGTTGATGCTGGGGCTGCTTGTCGCGGGGGGCCGTAAGCTGATAACCCCTCTGAGGGCCAAATCCGCATTGATGGCGCGTTTGCGTCAGGGAGCGGGAGTGATGATGTTAGCCGCCGTTGCGTGCAACGCCAGCGGGATCACCTCAGCTCTGAAAGGCGCCAACGGTATTGCCGACCAGCTGGAAAATGCCCTGTTGAGCCTTGCGCAACCCACCTCCACGCAGGTGAAACTGCAACCGGTCGCTGACGCGACGCCGGGCAGCCAGCTACCGTCATTAAGCGGCGGTACGGGTTGGGTAAACGGTGACCCTGTCACTTCTGAGGCCTTGCGGGGGAAAGTTGTGCTTATCGATTTCTGGACCTGGGACTGTATCAACTGCCAGCATACGCTTCCGCACGTGCGTGACTGGGCGATGAAATATCAGTCTGAAGGTCTGGTAGTGATTGGCGTCCACACCCCGGAATACCCCTGGGAAAAGCCGTTATCATCGGTGAAAAACGCGGTCAATAAATGGCAGCTGCCGTACCGCGTAGTGACGGATAATAACTACAAAATCTGGAGCGCGTTCGGAAATCAGTACTGGCCAGCACATTACTATTTCGATGCGAAAGGGCAACTGCGTTACACCGCGTTTGGCGAGGGGAACTACGACAAGCAGGAGGCCGTAATTCAGCAGTTGCTCAAGGAAGCGCGTTCCTGATCCGGCTTACGGAACCCGCTGAGCGACCATAAACAGGCGCGGAAAAGCCAGCAGTATCTGCCCGTTCTCCTGGAGCGGATACTGCTCTTCCAGCAGCTCAAGGTAGCGTTTCAGATAGTTTTTCTGCTCGCTTTCGTTGAGTTCCTGTAACCACGGGCGTAACCCCGTCGCGCTGACCCAGTCAATAATCGCCTGATGAGAGCTCATCTGATGGAAGTAAGTGGTGCGCCAGATATCCACGTCGCATCCCGCTTCCGTCAGAATATCGTAGTAGGCATGGATACCCGGCAATGGCTCGCGGCCACGATCGGGGTAGCCCTGTTCCCAGGCAACTTCACGCATCAGGGCGTGCGTCGGCTCAAGCCAGTTGTCAGGCATTTGCACCGCCAGCACGCCGTTTAACTGGAGCAGTGAAACCAGGTGTGGCAGAAGGTGGTAATGGTCCGGGATCCATTGCAGTGAGGCGTTGGCGTAGATCAGGCTGAGCGGCTGGTCAGGTTTGTAGTGCCGGATATCCGCCTCAACAAAGTGGCAGTCTGGCAGGACCTGTCGGGCTTCCTCCAGCATGGCCGGGGAATTATCCACGCCGGCGATCTGCGCAGAAGGCCAGCGCTGTTTCAGCAGCGCGGTGCTGTTGCCTGGCCCGCAGCCCAAATCCACGCCAGAGGTTATGTCAGCAAGCGGCACCCGGGCGAGCAACTCAGCGGCGGGACGTGTGCGTTCTGCGCTGTACTGTAGATAAAGAGAGGGATCCCAGTCGGCCATTTTCGCATCTCCATGTTGAGGTGTTCAGCAAGAATAGCACAGGCAAATAGCTGCGCCGGGGCAGGTATCTGGCTAATGGTGAGATTATAAAATGCCTTTCAGGGCCAGGTGATAGAGCAGCATGATGGTTTTTCCGTCGACAATCTGCCCATTTTCAATGCTCCGAAGCGCGTCGTCCAGCGTCATTTCCAGTACGTCGATATCTTCTCCCTCTGCTTTAACGCCGCCGCCCGCGCTGGTCCGATCCTGCGGGTGATATTCCGCCAGATAGAAGTAGAGTTTCTCGGTAACCGAGCCCGGGCTCATATAGGCCTCAAAAATTTTCTCTACGCGCGTCACCTTATACCCGGTTTCTTCTTCCGCTTCGGCCTTAATCCGGCTTTCCGGGTCAAGGTTATCGAGCAACCCGGCGGCCGCCTCAATGAGATCCTCTTCGTGACCATTTATAAACACCGGGAAACGGAACTGACGCGTCAGAATGACGGTTTTGCTGTCGCGATTATAGAGCAGGATCGTCGCGCCATTCCCCCGGTCATACACTTCACGCTCTTGTCGCTGCCAGTCGCCATCGCTGCGCTGGAGGTCAAAAGTGTATTTTTTCAGGTTATACCAGTTGTCGGACAACGTTTCGCTGTTGATAATGCGTATATCTGCACGTTTTGATTGCACGTTTGGCTCTCCTCTCGTAGAGTAAGCATCATAAACAGCACTATCGTGCAAATACAAGGCATATCGTGCAACAACAGGAATAATTCATGCTCACAAGCCAGCGTAAACAGTTGATTCTGGAAAAACTGGAGGCGGAAGGTCAGGTCCAGTCTACTGCGCTCAGCCTCTTTTTCTCGGTGTCTGAGGACACTATCCGCCGGGATTTACGTGAACTGGCGGCAGAAGGGCGTTTGCAGCGTGTTCACGGCGGCGCACTGCCAGCATCGTCAGCGATTGCGCCTTTTGCCGAGCGTCAGTCCGTTAAAATGGATGCAAAAAAACGCGTGGCACGGCGAGGCGCGCAGCTCATTTCACCGGGGCAGGTGGTGATCATTGATGGCGGGACGACCACCTCCGAACTTATTACGTTCTTACCACCCGATTTACGGATAACCGTGGTGACGCACAGCCCGGGTATCGCTTTGGGGCTGGTCGACCATCCATGCATAGAGGTGATCCTGATTGGTGGTCGTTTGTATAAACACTCCATCGTCACGGTCGGCGCGGCCGCTATTGAAGGCATCAATAATATTCATGCGGATCTGTTCTTCATGGGGGTCACCGGCGTCCATCCTGAGGCCGGGCTGACCACCGGAGATTACGAAGAAGCGTGCATCAAACGTGCATTTTCCGGCAGAGCGGCGGAAACGGTGGTATTGGCCTCACCGGAAAAGATCAACACGGCCTCGGCGTTTGTGATTGGCGACCTGTCGCTGGTGAATACGCTGGTTGTTGAAAACACAACGGATGAACGCTGGGTGAGCGCTCTGAAAGAAAAGGGCGTTGCGGTGATCGCAAGCCAGTAAATATCTGCTTTTTTGCCAGCCTGACCGCGTGGCTGTCAAACAGACAAAGGTTATCCTTCACGCGGATTTCTAGACTAAGGCTTTCATCTGTTTAAGGACAAGCCATGAAAGCGGTCTCCATTCTGACGTGCGGCGCGGACCCAACCGCGCAACGCCTGTCAACGTCTGCCATTCAGCAGGCCATAAATAGCGCTCAACAGAACGATGTCATTGTTATTCCGCAAGGCCGTTTTCTGACCGGAGCACTGTTCCTGAAAAGCGGTGTTTCGCTTCGCCTGGACGCTGGCGCACAGCTCGTTGGAAGCCAGGATCTGGCTGATTATCCGTTGATAAACACCCGGGTGGCGGGCATTGATATGCGCTGGCCGGCAGGCATTATTAATATCATCGATTGTGAAAACGTCAGTATTACCGGTACAGGCACGATAGACGGGCAGGGTGTTATCTGGTGGCGACGCTTCTGGGGCGATGACGAGCGCAGCGGCATGGTCGGCGATTACAGCGCCAGAGGATTGCGCTGGGTGGTTGATTACGACTGTCAGCGCCCGCGCAATATTCTGGTCTTTGAAAGCCAGAGCATTCTGCTGCGTGATGTTACCAGTCGGGAGTCCGGATTCTGGAACGTGCACTTTTGTTATTCGCGCCATATCACGGTTGAGGGCGTGAAAATCAGCAATTCTGCGGGGCCGAGCACCGACGGGATTGATATCGATTCCTGTGAACAGGTGCGGGTTGAACGCTGCATTGTTTCCTGTAATGACGACAATATCTGCATAAAATCAGGACGAGGACGCGAAGCGGCGCAAAAAGCACGTACAGCACGGGATATAGTGATTCGCGGTTGTACGCTGAATAAGGGGTCCGGGATCACGCTGGGGAGCGAAACCTCAGGCGGCATTGAACGCGTCCTGATAGAAGATAACGCGTTTAACGGTACGGGCGTCGGGTTTCGCATTAAGTCGGCCCGCAACCGGGGCGGGTTTATCCGTGATATCACCGTCCAAAATTTACATCTTACGGACGTACGTTTTCCGGTGCTGATCCAGCTGAACTGGTTTCCGCAGTACAGCTATGGCGACCGGGGAAATTTATCTGATAAACCAGAACACTGGCGCAAGCTGGCTGAAGGTGTTGAGGGCGAAGCCGGTCTTACTGCGGTCAGCGGACTGACGATTAAAAATATGACGGCGCGTCGCTCAGACAACAAATATTTCTCGCGGGCATTTTTCATTGAGGGGTATCCGGAGCGTCCTGTGACCGGGTTAACGCTGGACGGAATTTTGATTGACGCGTCAGAGTTCGGGAAAATTTCCGGTGTGGATGGGTTGCGCTTTAAGGATGTGCAGGTGACTGCCGTAGAGAACACGCAAGACCGTAACGACAGTTATGAGCGTTGATGTATTGCACGGTGAAGGCGTTAACGTTACTGTTAGAGAGCTACAAGCAAAGAAATCAGGGGCTTACCGTGAAGAAAGAGATAAAAACACTGGAATCGAGACAGATTTATCGTAACCGCTGGATGTCGCTAAAGGAAGACCGGATTCTGAGAGCCAATGGGAGCGAGGGGCTTTATTCCGTCATTGAAAAAGATGATTTCGTGGTCATCATTCCGGTTGAGAATGATGAAATCTATCTGGTTGAACAATACCGATACCCTCTGGGCCAGAGAACCACAGAACTCCCTCAGGGAAGTTGGGAATGTTCTCGCGACGCTGCACCTGAAGACGTTGCCAGAGGCGAGCTTAAAGAAGAAACCGGGTTAAGCGCCGGGAAAATGGAGTACGTCGGTTATCAAAAGCTCGCACAGGGTTATTCAGCCCAGGGTTATCATATTTACCTTGCCACGGAGCTGACATTTACCGGCCAGCAACTGGAGGAGGAAGAATACGGCCTGACGGTGAAAAAAATTAAAATTAGTGCCTTTGCTCAATTAATACGTGACGGCAAAATCACTGACGCCACCTCAGTTACGGCATTCCTGCTGGCGAGAACAAAAAATATGTTCTCTTAATCATAACGTTTTAGATTAATATTGAGTCTCCACATCATTGTCAAAGCCAAGTTCAGATGCCCGGGGCAGCGCAAAGCTCAAATATTTGATCTGTGCCAGGAGCGGACGTTAATGTCAATATTCTCAGGCGGAGGCACACCAGAAATGGCTGCCTCCTGATAAAATGGTGTTATTGTTTGGATGTTATTTTTCATATCCGTATAAATTAATCCTACCTGACAAGTACTCACCTAAATATACTTCACTAATTTTACTGAAGCCTTTCTTTGTAACTTCAGTTTCTAACCATTCACTGTCTTTATTAAGGATTTCTAGCAGGTCATGGTTGGCCAAACCGTCCACTATAATTGGATAGCGTATATTTTCATCGCCACTTTGTATGATGGTTAATTGCCCATTTTGTTCGAGAACGACGCGTTTTAGTTGTTCTATCTCATAAATTCCATTTGCTCTTAATTTGAACATTAGATCATTTGCAGAAACACCATTCCGTAAACACTCCTTAACATTAACACTGCCATTGTGTACTAAGGTAATCGGTTTCCCATCAATTATCCTTTTAATTAATCGATTGTTTTCCTTCAGGAATTTAAGAGCGAAGACCAAAAGAGTCCATATGATTAGTACCAGAATAAATTGAAGAACCGATATAGATTCGTTGTAAATTACGCCTCCTATAATTCCCCCCAGCACATAGTTTTGAACCTGGTCCATTGCAGATGAGGGGGCCAGATTTCCTTTTCCCATAAGATTTATTTGAACAATTAAACACAGTATCCCCAGGCCCAACTTTATAATGATAGGTAAATAAATTATCATTTCCACACCTCAGATTGTTATGATTTCTATTTCTGGGTTTACTAACGAAACCTCTACTAAATTGTATGTTTTTTGATCCGGGCTCAAATTGACGCGATAAAAAACATCACTAATTTTAACGATAATGCCATCAGAGAGTTGTACGGAACTGGAAAATATAGCATTTACATTCACATCTTTTTTTTGTGATAGGAGCCTAACAAAATTAACCATTTGCGAGGATTGGGAATGTATATTTTGACTATCAGTATAATCAGCATACTGAACACCAGAAATGAAGAGCAAAAACAAGAAAACTATAATTGTTAAGTCACGATATTTGGTTTGCAGGCGATGACGCATATACAGGCTAAAAACAACGATCAAGATAAATAAAGTACTAAATATAACTATGTATTTTAAATAATCATTGATATTAGACTGCATTTGTAGATAATCTATGCTATAAAATTTCATATAAGTTCAATCCCTAACCCCTCAAAACCACATTTTATTATAGTAAAACATTTCCATTTATTAGTTATCAGCTGAAATTGATCATTATCCTTAAGCCAACTATGTTGACTTGCTTGTTATGACTCAAGGCATCTCAATGTTAGTAGCATTCAGAACTTCCGTTCTTCGCTCATGTCGGGCATTTATCATTCTTCCATACAGGTCACTCACTACCGGAAAAAGAATTCAGAGTATAAATAATCTTCTAACGTTTGTCCTGAACCAGCTTAATAAACTAAGGAATCTGCCCGAGGCGCTTGTTGTCCACGATAGCAGCCTAATCAATTTCCTGAATACGATTATAAGTGAAGTAGGGAAGGATGACTCCGTTTAGCCTGAGTTCTTTCCGGCCATCCGGGTAATGCCAGACCTCAATGTACTTCCCAATATTTTGACAGGTGAACATCGTGCAGTTCTTCGTGTTCCTCGCTGGCAGCGTAGGCCCAAAGTCAGTATAGCTTTCGCGGATAATATTGAATGCGTACCGGGCAAGACCATCCGGTAGTTGATTATTGCCGGGTTTCCCGCGACGACGGCCAGCCATACCCAGTGGGCCAGATTCATTGTAACGCAACAGAAGGCGTTGGCTGTGACTGTCTGAAATATCAAGGCGCTGCGCGGCCATCAGTGTGGTCAGAGGCTGGACGACAACGTCCTGAATGATTTTGAGTCGGTTAACTTTGTCCATAGTGAAAAACTCCGCTGCGTGTGCCGTCATCAGAATCCCTCGATGGTGAATCTATGTGATGTACACTTAACTTATCCTTATCCCAGAACGGACATTACAATTTTGCTGTTACAACCTTAGTGCGCATAATGTATATTATGTTAAATGGTCTGTTGTGATAATGAGTTTGTGATTTGATCGCTGAGTTAACGCTGCTATTATCTAAGTCTTAAGGTTGGAATCATAATTTTTTCAATAAATTATCCTGCTAATTCACAGTCCTCACGGGATGAAGGAGCTCTCTGATGAATCTACCCGGTCAGCAGTCGCCTGACAGCACCCTTCCCTCTTATGATGTCTCTCGAAGCCTTGGCCTACAGGCCGGTACTGATATCGACTTTAAAAAGCTAGCCGCGCAGCTCGACTGTACACGTAACTTTTACAATGTCGGCATCATTTTCGATGATGGCAAGCAACGCTGGCTGGTTCGTCCGTCACGACGCATTGCTGATGTGAATCAGAGCACCGTCAGCCATGTGGTCATCAGTAAAATTCCGGATGCTAAGGAAACCAGTGCGGAAAAAGCCGTGGTGGCGACGTTAACCACGCCGTCACTTGCGACTGAAATCACTTCAACCGGTTTCGCCTGTGGCGCGATGATTGTTACGCTTGTCATGGCGTTTGGTGCTGGTGCGGCTGTGCCTTTTACCGCTGGCGGATCCGGCGTGATTGCGGCGATTAGCCTGTCCGGCTCGTTGGCTACGGGAGCACAATGCATGATTGGCGCGGGCCGTCTGCTGGCTATCCATAACGACCATGGTTCCGATGTTGCCTGGCTCGACAGCCAGGACTGGTACGTTGCCACCACGACGGTTCTGGATGTCATTTCGCTGACTGCGGCAGGAACCGCGCTACGAGGTACTTTAGAAACGTACAAGCTGATGAAAGCGGCATCTTCAGGTAAAGTTACCGCCTGGTTCCAGAGCATGAGCCGTGCCGAGCGTAAGCGCATCACGGAAGAGATTATTAAAGCGCAGAATCCAGGCATCTCCAGTGCTGGCGTAAAGGCCGCGATCCGTGCAGGTGTTTATCCGAAACGTTTCCCCAGCGAATCGTTACAAAAATCACTGCAGCGCGAGTTAATGAGTGCGGTCAACAACGCATCGGCCTTTGTGGGGAGTTCACTCACAGGGACTATCCGCAACCCACAAAATACCGTCCAGTCAGGGCGTTATGTGGTTGGTGTGCTGCAGTCATTTTTACCTAACTAAACGCTGAGTATATAAATGTTTAAAGTTTTAACCCGTCGCCTGCAATATTGTAACGAGGTGTCCGCCAGCATAAAAAATGCCGCCCCGACACAGTTGCAGCAGCTTAAGACGCAGTTGGCTGAAGATATGGTTAAGCCTGTGGGACTACATACCATGGGTATTCCGGCGGCGGTCAGTACGCTCGGGGTGATTGTCAGTTTCGCCATTCCGCAACTGTGGCTGGGGTATGGCGTACTCGCCGCACTCGGCCAGCCAGCAGAGCGCGTATTCGTGTGGGTCGTGCTGATCGCCCTGCTCTTCGCTGGCATCAACGGAGTGACGATGTTTATGATTGGCAAAGGAAGCATGCGTGCCGTGCGGTTACATCTTACGCTGGCGGTGCTAAGCCTGGTATTAACGGCAGCCTATCTGCTGGCCGCGCTGAGCGGTAATTCTTCTCCGGGCGTCAGTCTGACCGCGGCGCTGGTAAGTATTGTCATGCTTGGGCTTAGCGGTATCTGTATCCTCTCTACCGCTTTCTATAAGATGCTGCTATTTACTTTGCATAACAGAGTCTGGCGCAAGCTTATCAGCCAGACGCGCTAAACATTCATTCCATTAAAATCCCGCCGCTACGTGCGGCGATCCGACTATCGCTACTGGGGAAGCCGGAGAAACAGTGTCCGTTCCTGAGTCTGCGATGCTTTGAAACCATGGTGGATATAAAACGCTTTGGCTTCCTCAGTGAGTGCATGAACCATAATCGCCCGCACCCCGATATTCTCAGCTACCCGATAACAGCGTAAAACCGCATCGTGGAGTAAATCGGCTCCCAACCCGTTTCCGCGTAACGAGACATCCACAGCCAGACGGGCAAGTATAATCACGGGTATGGGATCCGGCATGTTACGCCGCAGATTACCTGTCGCTTGCGTATGGTTAACGCTCCCGGTAGCCAGAGAGTAAAATCCCGCGACCTGCTTCGTGCCCGTTTTACAAACGACAAACGTTCGGGCTGCGCCGAGCGCCTGGTTTTTCAGACCTCTTTGTTTTAGCCATTCGTCAAGCACGGCCTTTCCGCTGACGAACTCCGCCAGTTGATGGACGCTGGATAAGGGCTCTGGTGCTGTTACACGTCCCACTGCGGTTTCCTTGCCAGCAGTTTTTCTATGGCAGGATCGTCCGCGACCGGGGCATCGAGCATGTCAATGAACTCTGCGTACTGTTCATCGTTAAAATTGAATACACGTCGATCGAGGATCACATTCTCGGCTGCCTGACAGGCCATCTCCAGAATGAAGTCCGTGCGTGATTTATGGAGGATCTCTGCGGCGGCATCGATAAGCGCCCGCTGGGATTCTTTGGCTCTGAGATTGAGTTGAACATCTGATTTCATAGGTATACCTCTTGTATAGCAATTGCTTTACAAGCATAGCATAAGCAGTGTGTATAGCAATCGCTATACAGCGCCCTTTATCATGTCTGACCTCTCCACACCGCATATCGCAAGAATTTGCTCTCTCAGCCAACGGTGACCAGGGTCGCGTTCCATTCTTGGGTGCCACATCTGCGATACCGTAATACGACGGCTTTTGAACGGCAGCTCGAAAACGTGTACCTGGTCCGTTACCTGCTGATTGAGTAAATAGAGCGCGGGTATCATGGCGATAAGATCCGATTCCAGCGCCACGGACAGTGCCGTCGGAAATCCCGGTACGACGCTGGCGATTTTACGTTTTGTCCCCAGTTCGGCCAGCGCATCGTCAACGGAACCGTGCAACGCGCCCTCGGGTGACGCTACCACATGGCCCCAGGCGACATAATCCTTCACGCCTATTTCTGCCTGCTTAGCCAGCGGGTGTCCCTTACGCACGACGCCCACAAACCGATCCTCAAACAGTCGTTGCAGCCGTATTTCAGGCCCCATATTGCTCTGGACGCCAATCTCCAGATCAACCAGCCCTTCCCGAAGATAGCGCGACGTTTTTTCCGGCTTAGGCGCAAAGCGTATACAGACGTCCGGCGCGGCGTCGGCCACAGCCGCTATAAGCGCAGGCCCAAACGCCACCACAAAACCATCGTTTGCCCTGATGGTAAAAAGGCGCGCCAGACTTTGCGCACTGAACGTTTCAGTTGAGGGCTGCAATACCGCCCTCGCCTCGTGCACTGCACGTCTGGCGCGATCCCGGGTCGCTTCGGCCCACGGGGTTAGTACCATGTTACGTCCTGCGCGCACCAGGATCGGGTCGCCTGTAACGTCGCGTAACCTGCTTAATGTCCGGCTCATGGCCGAGGTGCTGAGGTTCAGACGACGTGCTGCACCTGCGACACTCGCTTCGCTCAGCAATATGTCGAGTGCAATCAGTAAATTAAAATCAGGATCGGTCATAGCGCTCATTCCTGTTCATTCAGATAAGGCGTTTCGTGCAACGATAAAGTGTAAATGGTGCGCCTTCCGCCCTGTAAAAGCCATCTTTATAGTTTTGTCATCCATACACTCTTCTCAGAGGACAACATAATGACGCTCTTTTCCAGTCAACCCGGCGACGAAGGACTGCCTGGCCCGGCGCGCGCACGGGTGATGGCCGCAATTATGACCACCACCTTAATGGGCGTGTTTGATGGCACCATGATCAACATTGCCCTGCCCTCCATGGCTCAGGAGATGCGGGTACCTGCCAGTATTGCCGTCTGGTTCGCCAACGGGTATCTGCTGGTGGCTGCGATGACGCTGGCGATATTCGCGGCGCTTGCGGCCCGCCTGGGTTATCGCCCCGTATTTCTGGCAGGTCTGACGACCTTTACCCTGACATCACTGGGTTGCGCGCTGGCGAATACACCCGAAGTGCTTATCGGTATGCGCGTGCTTCAGGGGATCGGCGGCGCGGCGACGCTGAGTATTGCCCCCGCAATCCTGCGGTCCGTATTTCCCGGGCGATTGCTTGGCCGCATTCTGGGGTTGCACGCCCTGCTCATCGCCTCCAGCTCCGCTATCGGCCCGGTATTGGGCGGGACGATCCTTCACACCCTGAGCTGGCAATGGCTGTTTGCGATAAACGTTGTTCCCGGCACCCTCGCCTTACTGCTGGCGGTCAAAGCGCTGCCGCGGGATGCGGTTCGAAAGCAAGCGCCTTTCGACACCCCGGGCGCCATATTGTCGGCGCTGCTGTTGGGGTCGACGATCATGGCGGCGAACAGCCTCCATGACGCGACTTATCACCTTGGCAGTCTTTGCTGGACAATGCTCGCTGCGCTGAGCGGCATAGCGTTTATCTGGCAGATCCGCCGCGCGGATAACCCCTTACTGCCGCCGATGATGTTTAAAAATGAACGTTTTACCCTCGCGGCCTTCACGTCGATGATTGCTTTTGTCAGCCAGGGGATCACCTTTATTGCGCTGCCCTTCCTGTTTCAGAGCGAATACGGCTACAGCCCGGTGTTGTCTGCCCTGCTGTTTACGCCGTGGCCGCTAGGGATCGTACTGATTGCGCCGCATGCAGGCCGGTGGGCAGACACGATTTCAGCCCCGGCGATATCCACCCTGGGGCTGATGATTTTTGTCGTCGGTTTGATCCTGCTGGCAACATTACCCGCCCGCCCTTCAGTGTGGGATATCTGCCTGCGGAGTCTGGTGTGCGGAGTGGGGTTTGGCTGCTTTCAGAGTCCTAATAACCGGGAAATGCTTTCCAACGTTATTCGTGAGCATGCGAGCTATGCATCCGGTGTTTTATCCATTATGCGCACGTTCGGGCAGTGTCTGGGCGCCGCCGCCGTGGCCGTTCTGCTGGCCGCAGATGAAAGGTCAATTCATGTTGCGCTGTGGGTCGCCGCCGCAGCTTCTGCGGTAGCGGTCGTCGTCAGCGCGAGCCGGTTGCGTAAAATCACTCATCCTGCGGAAACAGGATGAGCACGAAAAATATAACTAAGCGCTACTCCAGCGCCAGCAGCGCAAAACTCGCCAGCCAGTGGCCGCCGCTGTAGTGACTGCCGACAACATGCTCCACGCTTGCCGAGAGATGGCGCGCAACGGCATCCTGTAACGCCTGTTGCGCCGGGTGGTTTTCCGGCAAAGCGCGGGCAATGTGCTTCATACACCACGCGCGGCTGAGGTTAAGCCCGTCCAGATGTGCGATTTTCGGGTCGGTGCGGTCGCTTACCTCAGCCGGGTTCATCAGCGCTGAAACGGCACCCACTTCAGGCAGAAACGCATCAAACCAGGCCGGGAAATTCTCCACCACCTTACTCATCAGCAGGGCCTCGGTCAGCGCCCCGGAGATATACTCGTCGCCGCCCGGCTCATAATGCGCCGGATATTGCGTGTCCGTATGATAAAAGCGCGTCGCCGCGTCCAGGATCGCCTGTTCAAGCCCGTCATCCGTCACCGCCCGGGCATAATCCAGCCCCAGCGCGAGCGCAAACGCCGTGTTGTAATGTGTTCCGACGCGGATGGGATAGGTGAGCTTGCTGAGGTAATCCACCAGCCGCTGGCGAATATCCCGCGTTAACGGTTGCAGCGTCTGGTACCAGCGCTCCGCCTGTGGCAGTGACGACTGTTTCAGCTCCTGCGCCAGCGCCAGCAGCCAGCCGTAGCCATAAGGCCGCTCAAACGACGCGCGGAACGGCGCGGTAAAATAGGCCAGCTCCTTCGCCACCTTCTCGTCGATCAGGTGTTCTTCGAACAGAGTGATGATCTCTTCCCGGCACGGCAGTTCGGGCCAGAGACGCAGACAGCGCAGCAGCAGCCAGTAGCCGTGCACCGCAGAGTGCCAGTCAAAACAGCCGTAAAAGATCGGGTGCAGCTCGCGAGGCGGCAAAACGTCGCCGTCATCGTTGAGCAGATGCATAATGTGGTTCGGGTATTCCTGACGTAAATAGGTCAACGGCATTCTGGCGAAGGCGTCAGCCTGATGTTGCGTTAATTCCATTGCAGCTCCTTAGCGAAACACGAGGAAATACATTAAGAACACGTTCACCACCAGCAGGGTTAACGCGGTCGGGATCTGGATCTTGATAACCTGATATTTGTCTTTTAGCTCCAGCAGCGCGGCGGGCACAATGTTGAAGTTGGCGGCCATCGGCGTCATCAGCGTGCCGCAATAGCCTGCGTACATACCGATAGCCAGCAGCGGCGCCGGGTTACCGTGATGGACGTTAATCAGGAATGGCAGAGCGATACCGGCGCTTAACACCGGGAAGGCTGCGAAGGCATTACCCATGATCATGGTAAACAGCGCCATCCCCACGCAGTAAATGACCACTAGCATGAAGCGGCTGTCCGGGTTCACAAACAGGCTGACCACCTTTTGTACCGATTCGCCGGTATTCGCCACCACGAACACCCCGCCGAGCATGGCGAGCATCTGCGGCAGGATCACCGCCCAGCCAATGGTATCGACCAGCCGACGCGACTGACGCACCGCATGCAGCGGCGTACCTTTGGTCAGCCACCAGCCGGTAAGGATAGCCGCCACGCAGGCTACGCAGAGCGCCGCCAGCGTAAGCTGTTTCTGGTCGAGCAGATAAACGCCGCCAATCGACACGCCTTTCAGAAACAGCGTCCCGATGACCGTTACCACGGGGATCATCAGTGCCGGTAAAAACAGCCAGTTTTTCAGCCGGTTCGACGAGGCAACACGCTCCTCCTCGGTCGACATTTTATAATGCCCCTTCCCGACCAGCCCGAAACCGGCCAGCAGCGCAATCACGATAACGGCGCCGCCAATAATGCGATACGCCAGCGACTTACCCAGCTCCTGCACCATCAGATCGCCAAACAGGAAGATCCCGCCGAACAGAAACCAGAACAGCGCCGTGGTATAGCGTTTCGGGTTAGCGCGGTCGCGAAGGGTCATCACAACCAGCAGCATCACGACGAAGCCGATCAGGTAATACACGCGGTTAATGGTGATGAGGGTCATCATGGTGCGATCTCCTGCGTACCCTGCTCTGCTTTCCAGGCCATCACGTCGCGACGAATGCTGGCATCGAGGCGCAGCAGACGCGTCATATGGATGATCAGTGCCGCAATAGCGGTCGGAATGGCCCACAGGCCGATATGCAGCGGTTCGATCCCCTCGATCCCGTTCTCTTTCAGGAACGCATCAATCAGCAGTACCGCGCCAAAGGCGATAAAGATATCTTCCCCAAAGAAAACCGCGATATTGTCACACGCGGCGGCATGGGCTTTGATTTTGTCGCGGATAGTCTGCGGCAGTTCGCCGTATTCATTCAGGGCCGCCCCTTCCGCCATCGGCGCCAGCAGCGGACGCACCGTTTGCGCGTGGCCGCCAAGGGACATCAGGCCCAGCGCAGCCGTCCCTTCGCGGGCGACAAAGTAGAGCATCAGGATACGCGCCGAGGTGGCGCTGGCGATCTTCGCGACCCAGGCCTGGGCGCGCTCTTTCAGCCCGTAATACTCCAGCAGGCCAATCACTGGCAGGATCAGAATGAAGGTGGCAAGCGATCGGCTATTCACGAACTTTTCGCCAAAGGTTTCCAGCAGCATACCGAAATCCATGCCAACCAGCAGGCCCGTCGCCAGCCCCGCCACCACGACAACCAGCAGCGGGTTGAAACGCAGTGCAAAACCAATAACCACCACCGGAATCCCGATAAGTGGCAACAGTGTAGAACTGTCCATAAACGTTACCCTATCCAAAGTGAGCGTTGCGCGCCGACGGCTATTTTTTATACTTCGCAGCAGAGCGAAGCCGGTGCATTACGGCGCGCGATGTTGTGTTTTGCGTCAGGCTCCACAGAACCTGCACTAAAAAGCTATATCTGAACGTCAAAAACATGTAAACAATTTATCAATAAAATGTTCTTATTTTATCGACGGGTTTACATTTCGGGGGAAGGATCGTTATGACAGTAAAGAAAAAGACGACAGCGTTAAACCACGACGATATTGCGGACGGGCGAATCGTCTCCTCCCGTCATCTCGTCTCAGAGCGGTGTGCTGAATTATCAGAGCTGGAATATGCGCTGATCATGACCAGCAATGCGTTTAACAAATGGATGGTGCGCTGCATGACCGCTGCGGGTGAACCGGATATGGGGGCCTTTGACGTTTCGCTTCTGCACCACGTGAATCACCGCAACCGCAAGAAAAAGCTGGCCGACATCTGCTTTGTGCTGAACGTGGAAGATACCCACGTGGTGACGTATGCGCTGAAAAAGCTGGTCAAGGCGGGATATGTCACCAGCGAGAAAGCCGGAAAAGAGCTTTTTTTCTCCACCACGGAGGAGGGAAAAGCGCTGTGCATGAAGTACCGGGAGGTGCGGGAGGCCTGCCTGATCAACATTCATGCGGAAAGCGGCATTCCGGGAGCATCAATTGGCGAGACCGCGCAGTTACTCCGCGCGATCTCCTCCCTGTATGATACCGCCGCACGCGCGGCGGCCTCGCTTTAAGGACGGCGGAAAAGCGTCATACTCCGCCCGGCCAGTTCATAATCGACGGATTCCGTGATGATTTCCCCTGTGGGGGCCTCATCCGCCGTCGAAAGCTCCAGCACCCAGCCCCCTTCGCCAAACTGCGGGATCTGGAATGGAACCGTGCCTTCAAACGGGTTAAACAGCATCAGCACGTCGTGCCAGACGCCCTCTTCCTGCTTAAGATCCGGGCGGCTGATGGCAAGACCAAGGGTGGAACCCTCGTCCCATTGTTCCGACTGCTGCGGTCCGCCACCGGCGTTAAACCAGCGGATCTCCAGCCCGTCGCGCCAGTTCTCACGTCGCAGCAGCGGCTGCGTCGCGCGCAGGGCAATCAACCGACGGGTAAAGTCGCGCAGCTTCTCGTCGTTTTCAGAGAGCCCTTTCCAGTTTACCCAGGAGATCTCGCTGTCCTGACAGTAGCCGTTATTATTGCCCTTTTGCGTCCGGCCAAACTCATCCCCTGCCAGCAGCATCGGCGTACCGTGCGAGAAGAAGAGCGTGGTGAGGAAGTTGCGCTTTTGCCGCTCGCGGGTGGCGATGATATCCGGGTTCTCCGTCGGCCCTTCTTCGCCGTAGTTATACGACCGGTTATCGTTATGTCCGTCGTTATTATCTTCCCCGTTATCGGCGTTATGTTTCTCGTTGTACGACACCAGGTCGTTCAGCGTGAAGCCGTCATGCGCGGTAATAAAATTGACGCTGGCCCACGGACGACGCCCGCGCAGATCGTACAAATCACCGGACCCTAACAGACGGGCGGCAAAATCGTTAGAGACGTTATCCCCCTTCCAGTATTCACGTACCGTATCGCGGTATTTGTCGTTCCACTCACCCCAGCCAGGCGGGAAGCCTCCCACCTGATACCCGCCGGGGCCGATATCCCACGGCTCACCGATGAGCTTCAGCTTCGACAGCACCGGATCCTGGGTCACGGCATCGAAGAAGCCGCCGCGCGGATCGAACCCCTCCGGCTCACGTCCGAGAATGGTCCCGAGGTCAAAGCGGAAACCGTCAATCTGCATCGATTCTGCCCAGTAACGCAGGGAGTCCATGACCATCTGCAATACGCGCGGGTGTGAAGTATTAACGGTGTTTCCGGTGCCGGTGTCGTTGATGTAATACCGGTGCTGATCCGGCATGGTGCGGTAATAACAGAAGTTATCAATTCCCTTAAACGACAGGGTTGGCCCCAGCTCGTTGCCCTCCGCCGTGTGGTTATAGACCACGTCGAGGATCACCTCGATGCCCGCGTCATGATAGGCACGCACCATGTCGCGGAAACCCTGGATCCCCGCCGGGCCGTAATAGCGTGACGCTGGCGCAAAGAAACCGAGCGAGTTATAGCCCCAGAAGTTTTTCAGACCGCGATCGAGCAGGTGCTGATCGTCAGGGAACCAGTGAACCGGCAGCAGCTCGACCGAGGTAATGCCGAGGCTTTTGATGTACTCCACCGACGCTTTATGCCCCATCCCCTCAAACGTACCGCGCAGTTCAGGCGGAATAGCCGGGTTAAGCTGGGTAAAACCTTTGACGTGGCTCTCATAGACCACGGTATGCGGCCACGGGATATCGGGTCGGCGGGAGTCTTGCCAGTCAACGGCATTGGGGTCGATGACCTTACATTTGGGCGTAAACGGCGCGCTGTCTCGCGTATCAAAGCTGAGATCCAGCTCATCGTGTCCCAGCTCATAGCCGAAGTGGGCATCGTTCCACTCAATGTCACCCACCAGTTCACGGGCATAGGGGTCAATAAGCAGCTTATTGGGATTGAAGCGGTGACCGTTCTCCGGATCGTAAGGGCCATACACACGGTAACCATACAGCGCCCCCGGTTTCAGATCCGGCACATAGCCGTGCCAGACCTCATGGGTATATTCCGGCAGTTCCAGGCGGGTGATTTCTGTTTTTCCCGATGGGTCAAACAAACACAGCTCCACCCGCTCCGCATGGGCGGAAAACAGAGCGAAATTCACTCCTTTCCCGTCATAATTTGCGCCCAACTGTTGGCCATGACCGGCCCGAATTTCAAACGTTGTATCCTTTGGCATTTTTGTTCTCCTCGATTAGTCGCAGGTAAGCAGAACCAACAAACATCCCTTTTCAGACGTTAAATCCAGCGTCTCTGGCAGAAGGCGGCGCTCACCGGTAAACAGATCCCGGTAGTGCTTCCCGGCCAGCTCCTGGGGTATGGCCACCGTAGTATTGGCCCACAGCATCGCATTGTCGGTGACGTCAAACACCAGACGCGGCACGGCGACGATCAGCGCCTCGTCATCTTTTATGCGGGCATAAACGATCAGATTCTCTTCCCGCTCGCCGGTCACCTTCAGCGGCAGCCAGTCGCCGTAGCGGAAAAGCGCGGGGTAATGCGGCCGCAGCCGTAACAGCGTGGCGGTGACGTACTGCTTCACGCTGCCCTCTCGCCAGCGTTGCGCATCGTTAAAAATGGTTCCATCCGCTACGCTGAGGTTTTCCGCCAGCGCGGTGAAATCCGGTTCGCGGCGGTTATCCGGGTCGACCAGGCTGAAGTTAAGCCCTTCGCTGCCCTGGTAGATGTCCGGTACGCCTGGCGCAGTCAGCTTGATCACCGTCTGGCTCAGGCTGTTCATTAACCCAGCCCGAATAAACGGCTGGAGTGCGGCACTGAAATCACGCAGGAACAGGGTGTTATCCGGGGAGAGCAGATGGCGCACGTAGTCCAGCACCACGCTCTCGTACCCTTCGTTGCTGTCGATCCAGTCGGTACGCTGCTTGGCCTCGCGCAGGGCTTTCTCAATAAAGCCGAGGAAACGCTCTTCCAGTGACTTAAGACCATCACGATCGTCTGGCGACAGCGTGGCTGGCCAGACGCCCGCCAGCGCCTGGAAGATCATCCAGGTGTCGGCGGCGTTCGGCGCGGTGCCGTCGTTGAGGAATCGAACCTGCGTCTGGTTCATCTGGCGCCAGCGCGCCAGGTTTTCCCCCCACAGATCTGGCGCTTCCGTCAGCGTGTATAGTCGCGCTCGCGCATCCTCGCCGCGTTTGGTGTCGTGGGTGGAGGTTCCCAGCAGCGCATCGGGCTGGCGGGCAAGACGAATGCGCATCTCCTGGTGAAAACGGGAAAGTGAAAATGCGCGCGGCGTCGGGTCGGCGCCGACTTCGTTCAGGGCCAGCTCCAGGTTATGGCGGAAGAACAGCGTATCCTCTACCGATTTCGCCATCAGCGGCCCGGTCAGTTGCTGAAAACGGGTGCGGAAAAGCGAGGCCAGCGCGTGGTCATCCTCCGGCAGATCGCCGGTAAGAATACGCACGATCAGGCTGAGAGCGGGTTCAGAGGCGTTGACGCTGGCGACCACGCGGCTGAGCAGCGCCACATCCGGTGGCGTCAGCCCCTCTCCGGTGCCGTAGGTGCGATACACCGGAAACGCGATAAGCAGCTCGCGCAGGGCATGGCGGATATCCTCATGCTCCATTTCGGCGCCGTTATGCCCGGCCAGCTCGCTGGCGATTTTGAGCAGCGTGGTAAATTCACCTTCAAAATTACGATCGGTCATCAGCCCTTTGGCTTTGCGAAGTTCCGCCTGCCTGTCCACGGTCGTACCCAGCGTCTCGTCGTAGAGCGTCTCCAGTCGCGAGAGGTTGGTATCATCCACCAGCACTTCCGCCAGCGAGGCAATAAACTCATAGCCCGTAGTACCCGAGACCGGCCACTCCGGAGGAAGCTGTTCCCCTTTGGCGAGGATCTTCTCTACCGTGATGTAGCAATCCGGTCCGGTCGCCGCACGCAGGCGCTCCAAATAGCCCAGCGGATCGGCAAGCCCG
Source organism: Enterobacter sp. MGH 33 (assembly GCF_000534535.1). NCBI lineage: Bacteria > Pseudomonadati > Pseudomonadota > Gammaproteobacteria > Enterobacterales > Enterobacteriaceae > Enterobacter > Enterobacter sp. MGH 33. The sequence continues at coordinate 2,602,726 of NZ_KI973212.1, forward strand.
TCCACATGGTCAATGCGCAGGCCATCGACAACCCCGGCGTGAACAAGCTCAAGGATCAGGCGGTGCGTGTCTGCGAAGACCGCCTCATCCTCTACCCGCACGCCGACCAGCCCGGTGATTTCAAAAAAGCGCCGCCATGAAAGCTGTTTCGGCGCTTCCCGCCAGGACATCAGCCGCCAGCTTTGCGCCTCGTGGATCTCAGCGATGCTCTTGCCTTCGGCATACGTGCCGGGATTAAGCGGATAGGCGGTATCATAGTAAACCAGCGCCGCGCTGTTGGTGACACTGTCACGTTTTAAGGTGATAGCCCCCCGCTCCAGCTCGGCTTCAAAGGTGTCGCCAAGAAACGGCAACGTCAGCGGTCGGGACCAGTCGATATCAAAATACGCCGCATAGCGGCTCTGCCTGCCTTGTTCTATAACATCGCGCCACCAGCGGTTTTCCAGCGAGGTCGACATATGGTTAGGAACGATATCCAGAATCAGCCCCATCCCCGCCTGTTTCAGCGCCGCCGCCATGCGGTCAAACCCTTCCCGCCCGCCAATCGCCGGGTCGATTTCGTTGGGGTCGGTCACGTCATAGCCGTGGGTGGAATCCGTGGTTGCGGTGAAAACAGGCGACGCGTAAAGATGGCTAATTCCAAGGTCTTTCATATACGGAATCAGGTCCACCACGCGATCGAAGGTCATGCCGTTGCGAAACTGAATTCGGTAAGTAGAGGAAGGGATCATAGCGCTGCTTCTCCATCAGCTAAGCGAACAACAATGCTGTTTGGCGGCAGGTTATCGACTGCCTCCGGCCAGCTAAAGATCGTTTTTCCGGGCAGGTTCGGTAAGGCGAGCGGCTTTTTGCCGATATTCAGCGCCAGCGACAGCGTACCGGACGGGAAACGCCAGCTCACGGCAACCATGCCGAGCGCCGTATGCAGGACGTTACCCTCCACGGCGCCCCGCTGTTTCAGTAGCGGGACGATAAAGCGCTGACGCAGCGCAATCAGTTCGCGCGTAGCGTGCAGCCACGCCCTGCCTTCCTCCGTGTCTGCCTTGTTCCAGTCAAGCTTGGACCGCATAAAGGTATTTACGTCATTGGGGTCCGGTACGGTTTCATCGTGCCCGGCATGGCCGGTGAACTCTTTCGCGCGCCCTTCCCGCACGGCTTTCGCCAGGTCGCCGTGGAAGTCGGTGAAAAAGAGGAACGGATGCGTTTCGCCATACTCCTCGCCCATAAACAGCAGCGGAATATGGGGCGACATGAGCAGCGCCGCGAACAGCACACGCGTTTTATCCGCGCCTGCCAGAGAGATAAGCCTCTCCCCCTGGGCACGGTTGCCGACCTGGTCGTGATTCTGAATAAAATCGACAAAAAACTGCGGAGGTTGCTCGCGACACTCTACCCCGCGCGATTTTCCGGTCTGAAGCGAGATTTCCCCCTGGTAGACAAAGCCCTCTGCCAGCGCCCGCGCCAGTTTTTTCTCCGGCTCAAAGGCAAAATCCTGATAATAGGCGTGAGATTCCCCTGTCGCGAAGACATGCGCGGCGTTGTGAAAATCATCATTCCATTCGGCGGTGAAAAGCGGCGTCTGACCATGCTCATCGCGCGGATGCAGGAAAATCACGTTGCGACTGTCTTCGGTGGTCAGATGGATATGCCGATCCGGAAATGCGTCGCGGATCCGTTGCGCTATCTCGGGAAGAATATGGGTCTCAGCGTCGTCATGGATCTGGTCGATGGCGTCGAAGCGCAGACCGTCAAGATGATACTCCGAGAGCCAGAATAACGGCGCCTCGGCGATGTATTGCCGGACGGCCTCAACCTCATAGGCAATACCGTTGCCCCACGGGGTCATACGATCCTGATGGAAAAACGCTGGCGAGAGCAACGGCAGGTAATTACCTTCCGGGCCAAAGTGGTTGAGTACGATATCCAGCACCACGGAAAGCCCGAGCGCGTGGGCGGCATCAATGAAGGCATGAAAATCATCCGGTGTGCCATAAGCCGAGTGCGGGGCATACAGCAGTACGCCGTCATACCCCCATCCGCGCGCGCCCCCGAACTGGGACACGGGCATCACTTCCAGTTGAGTAATACCCAGCCCGGCCAGATAAGGCAGTTTGTCGATGGCCGCCCTGAAGGTTCCTTCCCCGGTGAAGGTGCCGATATGCAGCTCGTAGATCACCGTCTCTTCCCACGGTCGTCCTTGCCATTCCCGCTGAGTGGGCTGGCTGCGACGCGGGTCGATCACCACCGACGGGCCGTTGACGTCGGCCTGCTGCGCGCGTGAGGCCGGATCCGGCACCGCCATTCCATCCTGTAAAACAAACTGATAGGTCGTACCGTGCCTGACGCCGGGCACGTCAATCTGAAACCAACCGTCGCCCACCGCCGCCATGGGAATGTCGGTATCGGTTAAACGTAATGTGAGATCTTTCTGCCCTTCTGCCCAGACGCGAAAACGTACAACGTCATCGGAAATAAACTCAGCACCCCAGTGCCTGCGACATGTTCTGAATTCCATTCATTGTCCTCGAATGACCACCTTTTACGCGGAACGAAATACAAGCTTAGACCAGGATCTACAGAGTGTTATGCCAGCAGGGGATGCCGCTTCGTCTATTATCTATTTATAACTCCCACTTAAGGAATACTATGCATATTCGAAAAGGATTAAGTACAGACCTCGCCCGCCTTGAATGTTGTGATTTTTCTTTCAAGGTTGATGAGATTGCCAGAGAGCCATTTCTCAATGGTGATTTGCATATCGAGGCGCTGACCGAACCTTATCTTAAAACCTATGAACTTGATCTCCAGACGCTGGAAAATCATTGCGTTAATCCGGATTCAATATTTCTTATCGCCGAAACGGATGACGGTGAAATCGCCGGTTTTATTACCGCGTCCTGCAACTGGAATAAATTTATTTCGGTGGATTACATTGCCGTGGAGCGTTCAAAACGCCGTACGGGCGCGGCGCACAAGCTGATGTCCGCCACCCACGTCTGGGCGCGAAGCCTCAATGCGCCCGGGTTACGGCTGGAGACGCAGAACGTTAATGTTTCTGCCTGTCAGTTCTATCGTCACTATGGGTTTATTCTCGGCGGTTACGATCGCTACCTTTACAACGCCCTGCCGGAAAAAGATGAGGTCGCCCTTTTCTGGTATTACATGCTGGCTTGAGAAAATATTTTATATCCGCTCCCGGAAGATAGATTTGTCTGAATTTGTCAATTTTGCCCGCTTACGTTTAATTAACGACTAATCTTTGAATTCACTATTAAGGAGGCCGGTATGTCTACAGGAAATAATCACACGCTGCATTACCCTCGTCCACCGTTTGCTGAACAACCGCAAAGGGCCCCCGGGCTGGCATCGGAAATGAAGCCAATACCGGATCACGGTGAAACAAGTTATATCGGATCAGGCAAACTGGCAGGAAAAAAAGCGCTGATTACCGGCGGTGATTCCGGAATTGGTCGCGCAGTAGCGATCGCCTATGCCCGTGAAGGTGCAGATGTGGCTATTGGCTATCTCCCGGAAGAGGAGTCCGATGCGGCATCGGTCATTGCGCTGATTCGGGCCGAAGGCCGTAAAGCGGTCGCCATTCCCGGCGACATTCGCGTGGAATCGTTCTGCGATACGCTGGTGGAAAAAGCCGTCGCGGAACTGGGTGGCCTGGATATCCTGGTGAACAACGCTGGACGCCAGCAGTACTGCGAATCGATCGACGATCTCACCACGGCAGATTTCGACGCGACGTTTAAAACCAACGTCTATGCCCCCTTCTGGATCACTAAAGCTGCGCTGCGCCATTTGCAGGAAGGCGCCGTGATCATTAACACCACTTCCGTTCAGGCGTTTAAACCGAGCGCGATCCTGGTGGACTATGCGCAGACCAAAGCCTGTAACGTGGCCTTTACCAAGTCTCTGGCTCAGCAGCTGGGGCCGCGTGGCATTCGGGTGAATGCCGTCGCGCCAGGTCCATACTGGACGCCTCTTCAGTCCAGCGGCGGTCAGCCGCAGTCCAAAGTTCAGAAGTTCGGGGAAGATACGCCCCTGGGCCGACCGGCCCAGCCGGTTGAAATCGCACCGCTGTATGTGCTGTTTGCCTCCGATACCTGCTCATACGCCTCCGGTCAAGTGTGGTGCTCTGACGGCGGCACCGGCGTGCTGTAAAGCATCCTCTCAGACCTATCCATTTCATGGATAGGTCACATTCACTCCCCTGCTGTTCTCAAAAATCTCAGTTGAACTATGATGAACTTACTATTGAGGAGCCCATCATGTTTACTGTGAAAAAACTTGCGATATCAACCCTGTTTACCGGTTCAGTTTTGTTCTTTCCCGCGATCCACGCGGTGGCCAGCGTTCCGCAGCATGTGGTGAAACAGCAGGCTGGCGGCTACAGCGTTCAGGTTGGCGATACGATTGTCACCGCCTTTACGGACGGCAGCGTGCCGCAGGATCTGCACGCCTTACTGCGCCGGACGACGGCAGAAAATACCGATGCGTTACTGGCTAAAAACTTCCAGGCCAATCCGGTGGAAGCGTCGATTAACGCGTTCTATATCGCCATCCCCGGCCACAAAATTCTGGTGGATACCGGTTCCGGTCAGCTCTTTGGCCCCGGCAAAGGCGGGCGGCTGATTGAAAGCCTGGCGACGCAGGGCATTACACCGCAGGATATTACCGATATCCTGATCACCCATGCGCACTCCGATCATGCTGGCGGCCTGGTTAAAGACGGTCAGCGCGTGTTTACCCGCGCGCAGGTGTATGTCGGCAAACCGGATATCGATTTCTTCTTTAACGACGAGAACCAGAAAAAGTCCGGCTATGACCAGAACTACTTCGACGTCGCGCGCAAGACCTTAAAGCCCTATCTTGACGCCGGAAAAGTGAAGACTTTCTCCGGGACGGAACAGCTTCTGCCGGGCATCAGCGGTACGGTACACCCGGGCCACACCCCAGGCTCCGCGTTCTACACGCTGGAGAGCAAAGGTGAAAAAATGACGTTTGTCGGCGACATCATTCACGTTGCCGCGGTTCAGTTCCCGCAGCCCAACGTGACGATTGCGTACGATGAGGATCAGGACGGCGCCGCCCGGGTACGCAACGCAGCTTTCGCTGAGTTTGTGAAAAACAAAGATCTGATTGCGGCGCCACATCTGCCTTTCCCCGGGATCGGCTATGTGACGAAAGGTGAGCGGGAAGGCTACGCGTGGGTTCCGGTGACCTATACCAACCGTGACGCCCAATAAGAGAGTCTCTGCGTCCCAGGCTAAATATTTCAGCCTGGGACCGCTATCTCACGCCCAGGGCCCAGCGGCCGGGTATTAACCAGCCGGCGAAATCTGTTCGGCCCTGCGCTCAACCTGTCAGACAGCCAGCCATTTTTTTGCGTTCGCTTTCATATTCGCTTCTAGTTCACTGTCACGCGTGGCAAATACGCGGCCGAGGGGGAAACCGCTTTGTTCCAGCAGATAAGCTAGCGCGGCATATTCCCGCGGATAGTTGGCAGCAATTTTTGAATCAATCTCAACCGGGCCCAGCGGAAAGGTGAAAATACCCATGTCGTAGATGCTCTGACGATGGAACAGCTTCCATACGCCCTCTCTCTTTTCTGCCAGATCGTAGAAACGATTGTGGCATTCGCATCCAATATTAAGTTTTATATTTTCAGCGATGATCATCGCATTGGTTTCAAGAATCGCTTTGTCGCCGCGGTCGTTAAAAGTGACGACGGGCGAGCCAATCATATGTTTTGTGCGCAAATCTGAAGCGCCCATACGCATGGAACCCTCGACAAAATCGCTCGCGAGCCCTTCGAACCACGTAATTTCGATTGTGCCGTCCGGATGAAAAAGATTACGCAGCTGCTCCCATTCGCCCAGGTCGCGGTGCATCCAGCCATTCATGAGGTCGTTAAGATCCTGACGGTCTTGCAGTTGGTGAGTTTGCATTGTTTGGTTCCTGTTTGAGTTGATGCGTTCAGTTTGGCCGTGAAGCGGTTTATACTCAAATATATATATTTTACTAAACAATCATTTTTAATGATGAATCAGGGTGGCAATGGAACTCCGGCACTTACGCTATTTTTTGGCTGTTGCAGAAGAAGAGCATTTTGGACGCGCGGCTGAGCGACTCAATATTGTTCAGCCTGCGCTCAGCATGCAGATTAAAGCCCTTGAAACCGAGTTAGGCGGTCCGCTGTTTATCCGCACCAGCCGTCGTGTGGAACTTACTGAGGCCGGATCGCTTCTTCTCAGCGAAGCCAGACTGATGCTGGAACAGATGGAACACACGCGTCTGGCAGTCCAGCGTGCGATACGGGGAGAGACAGGGCGTGTACGGGTCGGTTTTGCCGGTAACGCCATTTTTAGTGGCAAAATGATTACCGATGTACGTCGCTTCCGTAAAACCCATCCGGATGCAGAAGTCACCATTCAGGAAATCGCTCCCCAGAAACAGGTAGCTGCGATCCTCGCAGGGCATATTGATGTCGGTTATACACCGGATAACAGTACGACAGCCGATCCGCAGATCAGGGTGCAGAAAACCGGAAACTGGGAGATGATAATCGCAATGTGTGACGATCATCCCTTAGCCATCCATCCGCACCTCTCCGTTGAAATGCTCGCCGGTCATCCCCTGGTCCTGTACGACGCGCATGACGCCAATGAAAATCTGACTTTGCTGCTGGCGCAGCAGCTCGGGGATGGTTTTTGCGTGGCACATCGTTCAAACAGTACGCTAAGCGTTCTGGCATTTGCCGCAGCCGGGCTCGGTCTGGCGCTGGTTCCCGCCCCCCTGCAACAGGTGCAAATACCCGGACTGATTTACCGCAACCTGAATGCTCAGGTGCTGACCGCAAATCTGGTCATGATCAGCCGCATGCAGGAGCCAGGTAATGCAGTGACTGCTTTTCTGGCAATGGCTAACCTTCCCTGTTGAACAACGGCAGCAAGCTATGACGCACAATAAGATGCCCTCCTCCGATATGGATATGGACCTGATCCTGACGCTGGATGCGTTACTCAGGGATCAGAATATCACCCATGCGGCCGCGCGGCTGGGCATCAGCCAGCCGGCGATGTCTGCCCGCCTTGCGCGCCTGCGCGTCCTGTTCAATGAGCCGCTGTTTATCCCTTCCCCACACGGACGTGGGGTGTTACCTACGCCGCGCGCCGAGGCGTTAAGGCCGCAGGTCGCGACGGTTTTGCAGGATATATCGGCGATGCTTGAACCCACCACGTTCAACGCGCATAACAGCACCCGCACCTTTGTGATTGCCCTGCACGAGAACCCGGCGCTGATGCTGGGGGCAGAGTTGCAGAATCAGATTAGCAGCGCAGCACCAGGCATCCGCCTGCGTTTTGCGCTCCCGGAAACCCCGCTGCTGCCAGCGCAGATGGAAAATGGCGATGTGGATATTTATGTCGGCGTTAACGCGGGGGCGCACGATGCATGGGTCAGACGCAAGCTGTTTGACGATGAATATGCCACCGCCCAGCGTAAAGGCCATCCGCGCGGTACGGGGCCGATGGATCTGGAAAGCTATTGCAGCCTTTTCCACCTGGTGGTTTCATCCGAGGGCGACCCGTTCGCAGGCTTTGTCGATCAGCATCTGGCGGGGCTTGGCCACCAGCGTAACGTGGTGATGTCGACGCAAAGCTATGCGATGGCGCCTGCGATTGTTGCCGGTACCGATTTGCTCTGCACCCTACCCAGACGCATGTTGCTAAGGTTCACGCAAACGCTTGATATTTTTCCGCCGCCGCTGGATCTCCCTCCGATCGTCATCGGTATGTACTGGCACCCGAAAAACAGCCAGGATCCGGCTAACCGCTGGCTGCGAGAACAGCTTCTTCAGGCCGCCGGACGTCAGGTATGATCGAGGATGCTCATCAATTTTTTCAGGACCTCAGAGCGAATAATCCGGTGGCAAACCAGCGTCAGCTCGCTCTCCCGGAGTCGGTCAAGAATATCCACAAAGACGACGTTTTGTACGCATATCGCCTTCGCTGAAGCCGGCAGCATGGCGATGCCAAACCCTGCCGAGACGAGACTTATCACCGTGGGGACATCGGTGGCATTTTGCACAACGTCAGGCTGTATGCCCGCGCTGTGGCAGGCATCATAGAAATATTGCTCCAGCCCCATCCCCTCCGGGTCGCGCAGGGCGATCCACTTCTCCTCTTTCACCGACGCAAGCGTCAGCGCGGCGGAGCCCGCCAGGCTGTGTTGACGAGGTAAGGCCAGCACGGCCTTTTCCGTTGTAAATGGACGGCTTTGCAGATCGTCAGGCAATAGCGGTAACGGGGCACGAATAATGGCCACATCCAGCTGGTTGCTTTGCACGCCGGTATAAAGGGTTTGCACGTTACCCGTCATCATGGAAAGGCTGATGGCGGGCCATTTCTCATGTAAAAGCCGTAGCGCGGCGGGTAGCTTACTGTCGAATATCGCACTTGAAACACATCCGAGATTCAGCACGCCCTGTTCCCCTCTGGCCGTCTGTCTGGCATCCAGAATCGCCTGATCGGTCATTAAAATCGCGACTCTGGCTTTACTGAGAAATGCCTCACCGGCTGGCGTCAGCGTCAGGCGACGATTCGCCCGGCTAAAGAGCAAGACCCCAAGACGATCTTCAAGCGTTTTTATCTGCTGGCTCAGCGCTGGCTGCGCCATGTTAAGGCGCTCCGCCGCCCGATGCATGTGAAGCTCTTCCGCCACCACGATAAAATTGCGCATCAGTCGAAACTGCATACCATGCCTTTATTATTGATAATAAAATTCATATTAAAATAGCATAAATGATGCAATTGATAGCCCTCTTCGTCCGGTTAAGAATGGAAGCCTTCATCCGAGGAGGGAAATATGAAAAAACACATCAACGATCTCAGAAGTGCTATCGAACTGCTCAAACGCTATGAAGGTCAATACCTTGAAACCAGCCATCCGGTCGATCCTGACGCGGAGCTGGCGGGTGTGTACCGGCATATTGGTGCTGGCGGCACGGTAAAACGTCCGACGCGCATTGGCCCGGCGATGATGTTTAACGCTATTAAGGGATATCCCGACTCGCGTATTCTGGTCGGAATGCACGCCAGCCGCGAGCGGGCGGCGCTCCTGTTGGGCTGCGAGCCCTCTGAACTGGCAAAACATGTCGGCCAGGCCGTGAAAAACCCGATTGCTCCCGTTGTGGTTCCGGCGGCACAGGCGCCGTGTCAGGAACAGGTATTTTATGCCGACGATCCGGACTTCGATCTGCGTAAATTACTTCCGGCACCGACCAACACGCCGATAGATGCCGGTCCGTTCTTCTGTCTGGGGCTGGTGCTGGCAAGCGATCCGGAAGATGCCTCACTGACCGATGTCACTATTCACCGTCTCTGCGTGCAGGAGCGCGATGAGCTCTCCATGTTTCTTGCCGCGGGCCGCCATATTGAAGTGTTCCGTAAGAAAGCCGAGGAGGCGGGCAAACCGTTGCCGGTCACGATCAATATGGGTCTCGATCCCGCTATCTATATTGGCGCCTGTTTCGAAGCCCCTACCACGCCCTTCGGCTACAACGAGCTGGGTGTCGCCGGCGCGTTACGTCAGACCCCCGTCGAGCTGGTGCAGGGTGTGGCCGTAAATGAAAAAGCGATAGCGCGTGCGGAAATTATCATCGAAGGCGAACTGCTGCCGGGCGTGCGTGTAGAAGAAGATCAGCATACCCACACCGGGCACGCGATGCCGGAATTTCCCGGCTACTGCGGGGAGGCTAACCCCTCCTTACCGGTAATCAAAGTGAAGGCCGTCACGATGCGTCATCAGGCGATCCTGCAAACCCTGGTAGGACCGGGCGAGGAGCACACCACGCTGGCCGGTTTGCCAACGGAGGCCAGCATCCGTAATGCGGTCGAAGAAGCCATCCCCGGTTTTCTGCAAAACGTCTATGCGCATACCGCTGGCGGCGGCAAGTTTCTTGGCGTATTGCAGGTGAAAAAACGCCAGCCCTCTGACGAAGGGCGTCAGGGTCAGGCGGCACTCATCGCGTTAGCCACCTATTCCGAGCTTAAAAACATTATTCTCGTCGACGAAGATGTGGATATTTTCGACAGCGACGACATCCTGTGGGCGATGACCACCCGTATGCAGGGCGATGTCAGCATCACCCATCTGCCGGGGATCCGCGGACACCAGCTCGATCCGTCTCAGGCCCCGGACTACAGCCCCTCCATTCGTGGCAACGGGATCACCTGCAAAACGATTTTCGACTGTACGGTGCCCTGGGCGCTTAAGTCCCGCTTTGAGCGTGCGCCCTTTATGGAGGTAGACCCGACGCCATGGGCGCCTGAACTGTTTAAAAAATAGCGTTAACCGGATAATCTTCTTCACCCTTCACGGACTGAGGGTTTCCCACAAAATAATGCCTGCACAGACGGCCCCCTCTCCCTTGAGGGAGAGGGCTGGGGTGAGGGGGAACATACGGCGCTGGTGGTCATTCCGTTCACTTAGGGCATCGCTGAAAGCCCTCAGTTTTTCTGAGGCAACGTTATAGCTTTTTCTTTCAAATTACTGGGTAACCCTCTCCTTCACGGGTGAAGAACCTCACGCTGAAATTGCCGCGTCCCCTGCTTTCTTGTAACCTTTGAGCGTTTATCACATCCCCATAAAAAATGAGACTACCGGACGCCTATGACAGCACATGTTTCCAACGATCCTTTGCATGGCGTAACGCTCGAAATGCAGGTTAACGCGCTGGTTGCGCGATATGGCTGGAATGAACTGGGCAACCGAATCAAAATCAACTGTTTTCGCAAGGACCCGAGTGTTAAATCGAGTCTGAAGTTCCTGCGCCGCACCCCATGGGCGCGGGCGGAAGTTGAAGCCCTCTACCTCGACTCTCTTCACGATGACGGTAACGGGGAACAGGACGAACCGGCGTTTAATCCCTGGACGGATAGCCGGACACCCAGGAGCTAACACGCAAATGATGCGACACGTAAAACGGACTGGCGCGCTGCTTGGCTGCGCGCTTTTACTGGTAAGTTGCACTTCCAAACCACCCAAATCACTCGTTACCCCGCTGCCGCAGGCGAAACCTCTACAGCAGACTAACGAACCCATGCGCGGGATCTGGCTGGCGACCGTCTCCCGTCTCGACTGGCCTCCCGTGTCATCGGTGAATGGCCGTAGCGCGGACCAGCGTATCGCCCAGCAACAGCGGGCGCTGACGGACAAGCTCGATAAGCTGAAAAAACTTGGGATCAACACCGTCTTCTTTCAGGTAAAACCGGACAGTACGGCGCTGTGGGCCTCTAAAATACTGCCGTGGTCAGATACCCTGACGGGGACTATCGGGGAAGATCCCGGTTACGATCCGCTTCAGTTTATGCTGGATGAAGCGCACAAGCGCGGGATGAAGGTTCATGCCTGGTTTAACCCGTACCGCGTTTCCACCAACACGAAGCCGTCGACCATCGCCGCGCTTAACCGCACCTCGTCGCTTCATCCTTCCAGCGTGTACGTCCAGCATCCGGAGTGGATCCGCACCTCGGGGGATCGTTTTGTTCTCGACCCGGGCATTCCCGACGTGCGGGACTGGATAACCCAGGTGGTGATGGAAGTGGTAAATCACTACCCTGTCGACGGCGTTCAGTTCGATGACTATTTTTACACCGAGACGCCGGGGGCCACCCTGAATGATGCCTGGACCTTCAGGCGCTATGGCGAAGGATTTGCGTCAAAAGCGGACTGGCGTCGACACAATACGCAGCAGTTGATTGTGCAGGTCTCAAGGGCGATCAAGCAGGCTAAACCTGAGGTCGAATTTGGCGTTAGCCCGGCGGGGGTCTGGCGCAATCGCTCCTTCGACCCGGCAGGCTCGGACACGCGCGGTGCCGCAGCCTATGATGAATCCTACGCTGACACGCGCAAATGGGTACAGCAGGGTTTACTGGATTACATTGCGCCGCAGATCTACTGGCCCTTCGCCCGCGACGCGGCACGTTACGATGTGCTGACAAAATGGTGGGCTGACGTGGTGAAACCGACCCATACCCGTCTGTATATCGGGATCGCGTTCTACAAAGTGGGCGCGCCTTCCAGAAACGAACCGGACTGGACGGTGAACGGCGGCGTACCGGAGCTGAAAAAACAGCTCGACCTCAACGATTCACTGCCAGACGTTAAGGGCACCATCCTGTTCCGTGAAGACTATCTTAACCAGCCGCAGACGCAGGAGGCGGTAAATTACCTCCGGGGACGCTGGGGTAGTTGACTGAAGAAAGGCAGAAACGTCCTGTTTCTGCCTTTTTTTTACGGCTTCGGTCCGAACATCGCCTCAAGCTGTTTTGCGTCTGGCATACCCACGACCTGTTGCAGTTCGTTTTGCTCATTCAGGTAATAAATAGCCGGTGTGGCATTCGCGCCGAGACTGTCCATTAGCGTCTGGTGATTTTGCAGGATCTCAACGGTTTCCCGGGAAGCCGCAGCTTCAGGTTTCGGCAGCTTTTTCCCGCCGGACAGCTCGTACGTTTTCCAGGCCGACACCGGATCTTTCGCATTCAGGATCGCGGAGGCGTTACGCCCGCTGTTCGGGTTAAGAAACGCAACCAGCAGCGTGTTGAGCTGGACCTTGCCAGCCTTCACCCACGGCTGCGCTTCAGCCCAGAACTGCTTGCAGTACGGGCAGAATGGGTCGGCAAAGACGAAGACTTTGCGCGGGGCACTCTCCGCGCCCTCTTTCAGGGGATGCGCCGCATTGAGCTTTTTCCACATCTCGCGGCCCATCGGGGCGTAGATCTCTTTCTGGAAAAAGGCCTCGCTGAGGTTGTTTCCCTTATCATCATACAGATAGCCAGACACGACGTGCTTTCCGTCAGGGGTCAGAAAGAGCGTCACGCCCATGTCCTGATATTTCCCCAGCCACGCTGGCGCGCCGCCGGGAGCGTCAATTTTCTTGATGATTTTGATGTCCTGCTGTTCACTGAAGTGCTTCACCACATCCGGAAGCGACTCCTCTGCCCTGACCAGCCCTGAAACCATCAGAGCAGAGAGTAACAGCACCTTTTTCTTTGCTAACCGTTGAAGCATAACGACCCCTCTAAGATATTGTTTTTCAGAGTGGTCGAAGTTTATTGCCCTGTCAACGCTTCATAAATATCCTTGAGGCGACTACGCAAAAATCGCACGGCTTTGTGTTTGCGGGATAATAACGCCTGCACACTGTCGCCTGTTTCCTCTGCCAGCATCTTCATGCTGTAGCCCTCAAATTCCGTTTTTTCAAACACCTCGCGCTGAGGTGGCGGCAGTTCCGACAGGGCTTGCCCCAACTCTTCCCATAGCAGCATGTTGAGATACTCTTCCTCCGGCGTTTGCGGTACGCCGAATAACGTTTCTGCAATCTCCTGCTCAGGAAAGTCCTCGTTATCTGCTGTCAGGTACCCCGGCAGTGAAACCTCGTGCTTTTTTCGCGCCCGGTCGATCATCTCATTTCGTGCGGCGCGAAACAGCCAGGCGGCGACGTTCTCGACCGGTTGTTCCACTTTCATCAACTGCCAGGTCACTTCCTGAAGAATATCATCGACATCATCACGAACCGCAGTCCGTCCGCGAATGAAGGCTTTTAGCCGCGCGCGGCAGGCATTGAGTGCCGAGATCAGTAATGATTCCCCCGCCTCACCGGCTTTCATATCGCTCACTCGGCTTCCGGCGCTTTTGCACCGTTATCATCTCGCTTTTCATCCCGGCCATCGTGCCACCGGCAATGACCGTGGCGCCCAAATCCCGCCCGACGCTGCTGAATGAAGGCCTCACGTTGTTCGGGGCTCATATTCATCCATTGTTCGTGCATACGGCGGTGCGCACCGAACATGCCCGGACGGAAACCCAGCCCACCGAAAAGAATGCGGCTCAGCAGCAGGATCCCCAGCGCCTGCCAGAAGCCAATGGCTTTAACCCCCAGGATGGCCGGGAGCAACGCGTTCCACAGGGACATGACCAGCAGGCCAAGCACCACGAACAGGACTGCGCCAATCACGATGCCCTTACCCATACGATGGCGGCCCAAACCACGCCCGTGACCTTTTCCGTGCATATCAAAATTTCTCATGTGTACCTCGTTTATGTTGAATGATTATGGTCTCTGAGGAGGTAGACGGATGAGGAACAGAAATATTGCCGGGGAAAGATAAAATTTATGTCATAGCGGCTTTGTACGGATAACAGTAATGGCTGAAGGAGATTGTGCAGCGGCTACATGCAGACATTAAAAAGGCTCCCTCAGGAGCCTCTCTGAACATCACGCCGTAGCAGGCAAACTAAAGCTCGAGATACTCTGGGACAGCTGCTGCGCCTGCTCCTCCAGCGAGGCCGCGGCGGCGGCGGATTGCTGCACCAGCGCTGCGTTCTGCTGGGTCACACCGTCCATCTCCGTTACGGCCTGCCCAACCTGACCAATCCCGCGGCTCTGCTCTTCTGAGGCAACCGAAATCTGTTCCATCAGCGTATGCACTTTATTCACAGAGCTGATAATAGAATCAATCACCTCTCCCGAACGATTCACCAGTTGTGCACCGTTTTTCACGCTGGAAACAGACTGGGCGATAAGGCTTTCAATATCTTTCGCCGCCACCGCGCTTTTTTGTGCCAGGGTGCGCACTTCACTTGCTACCACGGCAAATCCTCGCCCCTGCGCGCCAGCACGCGCCGCTTCAACGGCCGCGTTTAGCGCCAGAATATTAGTCTGGAAAGCAATGCTGTTGATGACGCTGGTGATGTCTTCAATACGCTTCGAATTGGACGCGATAGTATTCATCGTTTCGATGACTTCACGGGTTACCGCTTCACCGGTATGGGCATTTTTCACGGCATCCTGCACCAGCTTACCGGCCTGGAAAACGTTGTCGGTGTTATTCGCCACCGTCGCGCTCAGCTCTTCCATGCTGGCGGCCGTCTGGGTCAGGGCCGAAGCCTGTTGCTCGGTACGGGAGGCCAGGTCGATATTGCCGGAGGCAATTTCCTGCGCCGCATGCGTCACGGTGTGGCTGGCGTCGCGCACCTGAGAAATGGTGGAGAGCAGCGCCTGGCGCATCTGCTCCATCGAGGACATCAGGTGATCGATTTCATTCCCGGAATCACGCTTGATCGGTACCGGTACGTCCAGCTTCCCGGCCGCAATCTGGCGACAGTGCTCGCGCGCCAGGTTCACCGGCGCAAAGACCACGCGTTTCATCAGCAGGCTGACGGCGAAGATCACCACCACGAACAGCACCGCAATGCAGGCGATAATAACCAGACCCGACACGAAATTATGGCTCGCATCCTCGTTCAGCGTTTTGGCGTACTTCTGGTGAACGGAGAGAACCTGATCGAGCACAATTTCATATTGGCGATCGAGTTGAGACACCACGGGAATAAGAGCGTTGAACCGCGACACATCGTGAGCGGCGGCAGCGGCGATGAGAGGCGCCAGTCCCTGGTTACGGTAGTTTTGCCACGCCTCCTGGTAGGCAGTGACCAGCGGGGCTTCGTCCGGCAAACGCGGCGAGGCCATAAACGCCGAAAATGCACTATCGGCTTTGGTCAGCGCCTCTTTAACCGAGGCCAGTTTCGCAGACAGATCGGTGGCGTCCCCCGCTTCCACCATTTTCACATACTCCATAACCCTGACGCGCAGGGTTCGGCTGTGGTTAATGGGATCAATAATGGACAGAACCACCTGAATTTCTTTGTTCACATTATCCAGCGAAGTATTACTTTTAATGATGAGCCCAACGCTGGTGATAGTGCTGGCCACAAAGAAGAAAAGCAGGGAAAACAGGATAATCAGGGATGATTTTTTCAACGACATAACACACCTCAGGGATATAATTTCCCTTTGGTTATCGGCTGAATCCAATCTTTAATTAATTAAAGTTATTGATGTCACCCTAAGACGTTACCCTGTCACTCCACGGACTTGTATCGCCGTTGCAGGGTGGCATCCAGCTTACGCTGGATCGGCTCCGGCGTTTCCCCTTCAATCAGTTTGCCAATCAGATCAAAGCAGTGCCAGGCGAGCTGGCGGTTATCCTGACGAACGGTATCGACAGGAATGGTCAGAGAATCATAGAGATAGTGATCGTCAAAGCTGGCCAGACGCATATCGCTTTGCAGCAGATTATGTTGCCCCATATAGCGCAACACCCCTTCCAGCAGACCGCAGGCGGCGGTAAAAAGGGCTTTTGGCGGGCGGCCCAGGCGTGCGCAAAGCTCGGCAAACATTTCGTAGCCGGAGCTCGGATGGTAATTACCATGAATGATCCACTCCGGACGTAACTCGACGCCAGCGTCACGCAGCCCCTGCTTAAACCCTTCAAGACGGTCACGCGTCGGGGAAAGCCGCGGCTGACCGCCGAGGAAGTAGAACTCATCCGGATGCTGGCGCGCGATGTCGGCCACCAGCGTGGCGGTTGGGGTAATTGAATCGGTGAGAACCAGCGGCAAAGAACTGTCGTTCATATGACGGTCAAAAAGCACAACGGGCAGCTGTTCGCTCAGCTTTTGATAGTCCGCGTCGTTGAGCATGCTGGAGGCGACAATCAGCCCGTCCACCTGGCGGGCCACCATGTTATTGACCACCACCGTCTCCTGGCCCGGATTTTCATCGCTACAGGAGATCAGCAGCTGAACACCCGCCTCGCGGCAGAGGGTCTCCAGCTCATGAGAAAAAACGGCAAACCCGTAGTTGGTGATTTCCGGCACCACCAGACCAATGGTGTGGCTGCGGTTGTCCCGCAGCGAACGGGCGTGAATGCTGGGCTGATAATGATGTTCTTTGGCAATCGCCAGCACACGCTCGCGTGTCTCCTCCGCCACCCGAAGCTCTTTGCTGCGGCCGTTCAGAACCAGGCTGGCGGTGGCTTTTGATACCCCCGCGAGCTCCGCGATATCTTTAATGGTGACGCGTTTTGTTTTTCTCACAACGACTTAGATCCGGCTGCCAAAACCTCTATTCTATCATGCAGCTGCGCAGCGACCAGTAGCGTAATGTGATATCGGACGCACCTTCGAAGCGTACCTGGGCCGGATGGTCAGGAAAATAGCGGCTGCTCATGACGCCTTCACCGTGATTGATGAAAATTTCGACGCTGGAACAGTCGCACAGCACGCGTAAATGATGAACATTGCCCTGCCAGTAGCGGGTCAGCGTGTCTGTGGTTTTCAGACTGGCGCGTTCCAGACGGATCCCCTCATCATCCACAATCAGCCGCAACGCGCCGGCAAAATCCACGTTCACGCTCGATGCGCTCAGTTCGAACTCAAGACGCGCTCCCGCCAGCACCGGGGCATCGCTGGCGCGTCCCTGCCAGAGATGTTCATCCTCGCGCAGCGTTTCCAGCTCACGGACCGGGGTTTGCCAGAGCTTACCGTCGCGGTAGCGCAGCTCGCGAGGACAGGTCATCTGGTGGATCCAGCCGTGCGCCCGCGTAGGCTGGAGCATCTCTTCGCCGTCCGGCACGCCCAACCAGCCGATGAGGATGCGGCGGCCATCTTCTGCCACCGTGGTTTGCGGCGCGTAAAATTCGAAACCGGCGTCAAGCTCATGCAGCTCGCCGTGCGCAAATGCAGGCGTTTGATAATCAAATGCCCCACTCATCCAGACGGCCGGATAGGTGTTGAGATAGCGATGCGGTTCGCGCGCCAGCCCCTGCGGGCAGCAGATCAAGACGTGTGTGCCATCAAGCTCAAACAGATCCGGGCACTCCCACATATAGCCCGCGTCCGTGAGTCCGTTGACGCCGTGACCGGCGATTTCGCCGCAGGACGCCCAGGTGTGTAAATCGGCTGACGTAAACAGCAGCACCTTGCCGCGCTGCTGTCGATCCTGCGCGCCGAGCACCATGTACCACAGCCCGTCATGCCACCATATTTTCGGATCGCGGACGTGCCCGGTGTACCCGTCCGGCAGGGGCAACACCGGTCCCAGTTTGGCAAACGTGCCATCGTCATTTTGCACCGCCAGACACTGCCAGGCGGTGCGGCCGCCATCGTCAAACTTAACGTTGCCGGTATAGCACAGGGTCAGCACGCCGTTGTTATCCACGGCGCTGCCGGAGTAACAGCCATTGCGGTCATACTCTTCGTCAGGCATCAGCGCCATTGGCTCGTGCTGCCAGTGCACCAGATCTGCTGAGCTCCAGTGCCCCCAACACTTGTAGCGATGATCGCAGCCCAGCGGGTTCCACTGATAAAACAGATGGTAGCGCCCGGCAAACCAGATAAACCCGTTCGGATCGTTCATCAGCCCTGTCACCGGTGCGGGATGCCACTGCGGATAGTGGCTGTCCGCCAGCGCACGCGGCTGGCCTTGCATAACGGCCTGCAACACGGCAGGCCAGCGGGAAGATAAGGTCATTATTCAGAGTCCGTTTTATATTTCAGCAGCAGAGAGACGGTGAACGCCACGCCAAAGGCAATCACCATGCCGATTATATAGTTGAGCAGCGAGCTGGCCTGGACAATCGCCATGCCGGGAAGCGCCGTCAGGCCAACGGCGGTCATGTAGACATGCACCGACACCACCCAGGCACCGCCCGCCGCACCACCGATCAGCGCCGCGATAAACGGCTTCACAAAACGCAGGTTGATGCCAAAAATTGCCGCTTCGGTGATGCCCAGCATCGCGGAAAACGCCGACGGTAAGGTAATGGCTTTGATTTTGGCATCGCGGGTTTTGAACCACACCGCCAGACACGCCCCGCCCTGCGCCACGTTCGCCATCGCCCAGATCGGCAGCAGGAAGTTAACGCCAATCGACGGATTACCCAGCAGCCCGGCCTCAATGGCGTGGAAGCTGTGGTGAATGCCGGTAATGACAATCACCGAATAGAGCCCACCAAACAGCAGCCCGGCCAGCCAGCCCGCGTGGGCAATCAGGGTGCTAAGAATGAAGGAGATCCCGTCGCCCAGCGCGCGTCCCGCCGGGCCAATAATCAATAGCGCAATGAAGCCGGAGATAATGACGGTCAGGAACGGCGTCAGGATCAGATCTAACGCATCCGGGATCGCCCGGCGCAGCTGTTTTTCCACAATGCTCATAAACCACACCGCCAGCAGCACCGGGAAGACGGTTCCCTGATAGCCAATCATGGCGATTTCAAGACCGAAGAAGTTCATGGTGTGGAAGCCGGATGCTACGCCCCAGGCGTTGGTCAGCGCCGGATGAGTCAGGATGCCGCCGAGCGTTGCCCCCAGATACGGGTTGCCGCCAAACTCCCGCGCGGCGGTGAAGCCAATCAGGATCGGCAGAATAATAAACGCCGCCGAGCTGCACATATCCAGCATGATATAGAGCGCGTTATCCGGATTAACCCAGCCGTAGGTTTTAACCATCCCCAGCAGGCCCATCAGCAGACCCGAGGCCACGATCGCCGGGATAATCGGCACGAAGATGTTGGAGAGCAGACGCGCGATACGCTGGAACGGGTTCAGCTTGCGGGCCGCAATATCCGCCGCTTCCGATTTACTGGACTCGCTAATCTCTGCCGCCTGAATAAACGCGGCGTAAACCTTATTCACCACCCCGGTGCCGAAGATTACCTGCATCTGCCCGGCGTTTCGAAAACAGCCTTTCACGCCTTCAACCTTGCCGATAGCCTGCTGGTCGGCAAGCGCATCATCGACCAGCACCAGACGAAGGCGCGTGGCGCAATGTGCCGCGCTGGCAATGTTCTCTTTGCCACCGAGCAGCGGAATAAGCTCGCGCGCAATATGATTAAAATCCATAGATACCTCTTCCTGACCTCTTTTTATGGTGTTCGAAACGCCCCCGCGATGCGGGAGCGTGAAGGGTTAAAACCAGGTTTCCATCTGCACCCCAAAGTTCCATTCCCCGCCCGCGTTGAAGCCGCTGCTGCCAAAGGCGTCATCGCTGGCGTAGTTATCCAGCTTGCTGCTCCAGTCCATCCAGGTGGCGAACAGGCGCAGCTCCGGACGGCTGAAGAAATCGCCAATTTTGCCCGCCTTTAACGTCGGGGCGAAGGTCAGCTTGTAGAAGCTACCGTTAACCGCATTGCGATCCTTGTAGCCTTCCGGGCTTAAATCCATGTACTGATAGCTGCCTTCGAACGCGAGGGCAAAATTCTGGGTCACCTCTTTGATCAGACGCGTATTGAGCGTGACCCACTCATAGCTGTCGCCCTTCACGTAGCGGTCCTTACTGCTTTGCGCCAGCACGGCGGGCGCAATGTGCCAGCCACCGCCCAGCGGCGTGACACCGTAACTTGCAAAACGCCAGGTATCGGCTTCTGACAGCAGCGCGCCGTCTGAACCAATGCTTTTCACCTCGGCGCCCAGACCGTGGCCGTAAAGCAGCGCCGTTTTGGCGGAACCTTCCCGCAGGCCGTAGAAGCTCTCGTTATGCAGACCAACCAGCGCATGTACCCCGTTATTGGCCGCGTCGGTTTTAATCGGATCGCCGTTGCTGTCCTTACGGTCGTCATTATCTTTTGCCCGTAAGCCGCTGACCATCATCTGCACCGGCCCGGCGAAGTGATTCATGCTGAGGATGTAGTTCTGAACGTTGTTGTCGATCTCCTCTTCGCTGCCGAAGTTACGGCCATAAAGGGAGAAGTTACTGCGCAGCGTATCGTTCCACTTCACGTCGTAGACGCCGCCGCCGGTCCCGGCGAGAAACACCACGTCGGAATCCAGCCAGTGAATGTCGAAGTTGTCGCGATCAAAACGCTTACCCGCCCAGAAGGTACTGCCCTTCAGCGCACCGGTAAAGTCAGGCAAATTGCCCAGCTCGGCAAAGGCCTGACGAATGTTCAGGTCGCTGCTGTCTGCCGACCAGTCGTTATAGGTTTTCTGACCGTCGGCCAGCATCGCCTTAAAGCGCGTCGTCGCACCATTCTCCAGCGTCTGTTTGTGCTCAACATTCAGCTCAACGTAGGTATCCGCTTCGTTCCCCAGACGCCCGATGGCCCCGCCAGTTTCCCCGGCGGGCGTCAGATAAGGGCCGCTTTTGCTGCTGGAGGCCGCGTCGTTCATCAGCAGGCCGGAACGGGCGTAACCGTGAAATTCAAAACCGCCTGTCCGGTCGGCTTTTTCTTCCAGCACCGTGGTACGTTGCGCCACCGCCTGTGTGGAGGTTTGCGCTTCCTGCTGCGCAGCCACCAGCTGCTGTGTTTTCTGTTCCGCTGCCGTGGCGCGCTTTTCAGCAACCTGCGCGCGGGTTTCCGCCTCCTGCAAACGCTGCTCCAGCGCCGCCAGGCGCGCTTCGATACGTGTCATATCCGTCTGGGCAAAAACAGAGGTACTCCCGGCCAGCATGCCTATCATCACGGCAAGTCTGCGTTTTTTATACATTTTGTCGCATCCCTAATAACTATCGGTGAAAGTGCTAAATTGCTAAACCGGTTTAGGCTGATGATACTAAACCGTTGAATTTTGGATCGGCAACGTTTTTTGCTAAACCGTTTTAGTAAGTGTGATCGAGACGACAATTCAGGCCGCCGACCGGAGGCCTGGAGAGGTGAATTACAGTTCGTGATGATAAGGCAGCGCGGTCATTGCCCCTTTTGCGGTTGTCGCCAGCGCCCCACAGCGCTGCGCCAGCGTGATGACCTCTGAAAGACGGGCCTGGCCATCACGAGCCAGACCGAACAGCAGCCCGGCGACGAAAGCATCCCCCGCGCCGGTGGTATCAATGCATTCCACGGGTGATGCAGGATAGTGCGTCAACGCGCCTTTCTGCCAGGCGGTTACGCCCTCTTTTCCCTGCGTCACCAGCACCAGCCTGGCCGGACAGGTGCGCATCAGCGCCGCCAGCCCCTCATGGACCTGCGCATTTCCGGTTAAGAACGCCAGCTCTTCCACCGAGATTTTAACCACATCTGCACAGGCTAATGCCCGCTCAAGACACTGACGCAGCTCGACTTCATCGTGCCAGAGATCGGCGCGGATATTGGGGTCAAAGCTGACGAATCCCCCCGCCTGTCTGATAGCGCCCATCGCCTGAAACGTTGCGGAACGGCTGGGTTCGGCGCTGAGCGCGATAGAGCAAACGTGCAGCCACTCCCCGGCGCGGAATGGCGGGAGATCGGCAGAGTCAAGGAATAAATCAGCGCTCGGGCGAACCATAAAGGTAAAGGAACGTTCACCGTCGTTATCGAGATCCACCACCACCGTGGAAGTGCGATGCTGCGGGTCCAGGCGCAGCCATTCTGTATTAACCTGCTCATCCGCAAGCGTTTTTTGCATAAAACGCCCGAAGGGGTCGTCGCCCACCCGGCCTATAAAGGCGCTTCTGCCGCCCAGACGCGCAACCCCTACCGCGACATTGGCCGGTGCGCCGCCAGGACATTGCAGCAGTTTGCCCTCTCCGTCGGGCAACAGATCCACCACGGCATCGCCAAGTACCCAGATCATCTCCATATCACCTTCTTAGCTAAATCATGTTAAACCGGTTTAGCTATTTAAGCACAGGCAGGGTGTCGGGGAAATATGGCGAGGGAAAATTTGCTTAACCCACCCGATGGGGCCAGTGGATATCACCTACGCCATTGAGCTGCGGGCGGGCGAACAAAAAGCCCTGGAAGCGGCGAATACCGGCGGATTCAAGCCAGCACCACTCTTCTATCTTCTCAATGCCTTCTGCGACCAGCGTAATCTCCAGATCGGTGCAGCAGCTGATTATCGACTTCACAATCGCCTGCTTGGGCCCGCTCAGATGGATATCGCTGACGATCTCTCTGTCGATTTTGAGCTTATCCGGTTGAAACCGGGTGAGCAGTGAAAGACCAGCATAGCCGGAACCAAAATCATCTATCGCCAGCCCAACCCCTTCCGCGCGCAGCTGTTTAATGGCGCTGTTAAACTGGTTGAAGCCAGAGATCATCTCGCTCTCAGTGACTTCAATGACCACCTGCTCAGGCTGTAGATTGTGCTTTTTGATCTGCGTTACCAGGAACTCTACCGCGCCCGGCACGTTAACCAGCGACATTGGCAGCAGGTTCACCGCCAGTTTGTGGCTGCCGATGCCGAGCTTTTGCGCCAGCGCAAAGGTCCAGGCTTTGGTTTGCAGGTCGACTTCGTAAATCTGTTCACGATCGAGACTACGGAAGAAATGCTCCGGGCTGCCGCCGTCGTTTCCGCGTATAAGCGCTTCGAGAGAACTGATTTTGCCTTCGGACGGCTCGACAATGGGTTGCAGCGCAAACTGGCAGGGCTGTCCCGCCAGCAGACCTAACCCTTTACCAAACGGCGCGCGCTCTCGCGAAAGCGTCCATTTATCAGGCTCATAGTCCGAAGCGGGTGGGATAGCGGTTTTGCCGGTAATAAAGGTCTGAATAAATTTGAAGACCCGATCCTCAGAAGTCAGATAGCTTTCCAGCTTGCTGTAATGCAGAACCGACGCCAGAACCGCTTTCGGGGTCTGAACGTCCAGGTCAAACAGCAGCATTCCCACGTCTTCGAAACGTCTGCGCGGGCCGTAATCGCGCATCAGCTCCACCACGCCGGTATGCCGGTCATCCGCACGGATGGTGTTAAAAAGCGCGACGACGCGCTGTTCCGTGCCTTCGAGAATTTGCAGAACGTCACGTCCACGGGAGAGAAGAATGCCTGAGATGCCCTGCTCCGTATTACGGATCCTGGCCTGTTCAACCAGCGCGCTTAACGCTGCGGAGGTGCAGGTTAAGCTCAGCTGGCTTCGATAAATAAGAGTTGTCAGCACAGAAACGGGGTCCGGTATGGGGTATACGCCTGAACGGTACTGTTTAACACAGTTCCCCGGTGTGACCTAATCTATTCCACGTTGGGCTTAATTCTCCCCGATACGGCTGTCGATCCGCGTCTGCATATAATCGTAGAACGGATTCGACGTCACGCGCATCAGCGCATCTTTGCCGACGCTCAGAACCGATGTTTCTCCCCACAGGGCTATCGTCCCCAGGCTGATACCGTAGTGGTTTTTCACCTCAGGATGGCGGCCATACAGATCGTCATCAGGCGGGAACGGAATAGCAACATGCGACAGGGAATAAACCTCCTGCGGATACGCGACAGACAGCGGCATCACCGTTTCCCGGGTGCTACCCGCTGGCGTCGTCTTTGCCACCATATCAAACCTGTCGGGGCTGGCATTGGTCACAATTGTGACACTGTAACGCCTTTTTGCCTCGGGCAGCAGGTCAGCCACCGCCGTCCAGGATGATGGCCTGAACAGTGGACGGAAACTGCCGGCCTGGTTGATATCAAAAACCACCAGTTCGCTGCCGTTTGCCGGAAGCTGGTCAAACAGCCCGCTAACTACGGCGCGGGTACTGACCGTTGAATCCATGACCGACTGAAACGCCAGCACCGGCGGAAGCTGCGCCAGTTTGTGATCATGAACATCGCGGTTTATCTGCTCATGCAGCGCCTGGGTAAGCAGCCAGGACTGACGTGCTGCATTCACCGGGAACGAATTGTATTTATAAGGATTATATTCCGGCGAAATGTTGAGCCACGCGGCTTTGGCAAACGCCGGTAACATAGCCGGTAGCCCGGCGAATCCGGCAAAGCGCGCAAACGCCGTGACGCCAATCATCGGTGAGAGCAAAACGATCTGCTGAGGTTTACGCAGTTCAGGCGCATCAAGGGCGTCGAGGGCGTATTTCATCGCCAGCGCCCCGCCGTTGGAGTAGCCCACCAGATGCAGGGGAAGATCGTTCCCCGTCAGGCGTGTCGCTTCACGAACCGCAAGGCGCGATGCGGCCAGCCAAGCCTCCCAGTCAACGTCTGTCAGCGCGCCCGGCGCCGTGCCGTGTCCGGGCAAACGAGGCACTACGGCCACAAAGCCGTGCTGTTGATAATTCTCTGCCAGATGCCTGACGCTGTAGGGCGAGTCCGTCAGACCGTGCAGCAATACCACCGCCCCGCGCGGCTTTCCGGCAGGCATCAGCACGAATGACCGGTTTGCATCCGGGGAAAAGTGTCCTGGCCACACCAGGCTCTGGCGGTAATAACGGTTCAGCGGCGTGCGCTCTGCGGGGGTGACTTTCGCCGTCACCTCAGCGTCGAGAGCGGTGAAGATGGCGTTTTCCCGCGCGACATACGCTGCGAAGGTCGCGTTATCCATCTCCTGCACGGACATTTCGTCAGCCCGCCAGGTGTGCCAGTGATGCAGGGCCGGCCCCTGCTGCGAAAGATAAACCCGCACCGCCAGCAGCACGAGCACAATGATCCCGATGACCATCGCTATTTTTTTTGCGAGAGCCATCAGGCGCACGCTGACCCGCCAGGGCAAATTCGCCATGTTAGGCTCCCTCCCTTATCCACAGAGCGTTTATCTTACCAAAAAATGTGAAGAGGCTGACGTATTCACCAAATAGATACCGCTCAGGCCGGACACTGCACCAAAAGTGAACTACGCTGCACAAATGTTGAGCATCCGTTAAACAAATATTGCATTAACTTTGCTGCACAGCGCGTTTTCGCCGCAATGTGAACATGGCACGCGTCCTGCATTGTTAATCCGGTAACAGAAACCCGGCCTTTGACAGCCAGTTAACAGCGAGGCGGTATGACGACCAAACCTGAGGTGTTGAGCCGTATCGAAGCGACCTTTAGCCAGCTCACCCCGAGCGAAAAGCGGGTGGCAAGCTGGATGCTGGCGCACGTCGGGCAGATCCCCTTTGAAACGGCAGAGAGCGTGGCGCTGGCCACGGCCACCAGCGGGATCACCGTCGGACGTTTTCTGCGCAAGCTGGGCTATCGCAACCTGGACGACGCCAAAAAAAGCCTGCGCGATCCCCACCAGCCCTGGGGCATTAACGAGCGTCTCGACTCCTGGAAGCAGCAACAGCCGCTGTCGGATCGCCTTCAGCACTCCCTGTCGCTGGAGGTGGACGCCATTGCCCATGTCTACCAGCTGGCGCAAAGCGAAACGTTCAGGCAGGTGGTCCAGCAACTTACCCATGCCGACGCCGTCTTCGTGCTGGGGATCCAGTCCACGCGCGGGATCGCCAATGCGTTCTTCAGCCATCTTGAGTATCTGCGCCCGCGGGTGAGCTATTCCGAAGGGCTCTCCGGTAGCTGGGTGGAGTCGCTTAACTCCGGCTTTGCTAACCCGTATATCGTGCTGACGGATACCCGCGCCTACTCCGCCATTGCCCGCCAGTACTGCCGCGTGGCGAGCGAAAAAGGCCTGGCGATGGCGCTGATCACCGATATCTGGTGCCCGTGGGCGCGGGATTATCCGATTGATTTACTCCAGGTGAAGACCGATACCGGCCATTTCTGGGATTCGCTGGCGCCGGTGAGCTGTCTCTTCAACCTGCTGCTGTCGGGCGTTGTGGAGGCGCTGGGCGATGCGCTGCCGGAACGTCTGGCAATCAACCGACAACTACAACAAGAGTTTGGTCAATTTGAACGCTAAAGGAGCGGAGCTATGCCTGAAGAGAGTCAACTGATTGATGTGGCGAAAACCTTTCCCACGCTGCATATCGATCTGAAATACGCGACCGCCGATAACATCACTGGCCGCCCGATCTACCAGCACGCCGCGTGCCTGTTGCATACGGATGCCGCCACCGCGCTGGCGAAAGCGATCAGCATCGCCGCGCTGGCCGGTCTGAAGCTGGTGGTTTACGACGCCTACCGCCCCAAGCAGGCGCAGTCGCAACTCTGGGATGCCTGCCCCAATCCGGAATACGTGGTGGATGTCGCAATTGGCTCTAACCACAGCCGGGGCACCGCCATTGACGTCACGCTGATGGATGAACACGACAACGTGCTGGATATGGGCGCCGGGTTTGACGAAATGCACGACCGTTCTCATGCCTGGCACCCTTCCGTTCCGCCCGAGGCGCAGCGAAATCGTCTGCTCCTGAACGCGGTGATGTACGGCGGCGGTTTTGTGGGCATCAGCAGCGAGTGGTGGCATTTCGAACTGCCGAACGCCGCCAGCTACCCGCTGTTAGATGACCAGTTCGCCTGTTATCCGACCACACACTCACTCTAATTCTGGAGCCCGGCCATGAAAACTACGCTGCTTACAACCCTGATTGCCGCTACGCTCGCCCTGAGCGCCCCTCTCGCGCTGGCGGCGGTGCCAAAAGATATGCTGGTGATTGGGAAAGCTGCCGATCCGCAAACGCTGGATCCGGCGGTCACTATCGATAACAACGACTGGACGGTGACCTACCCCTCGTACCAGCGTCTGGTGAAATACAAGCCTGGCACCACGGAGGTGGAAGGCGATCTGTCGACGGGCTGGAAGGCGTCTGACGACCAGAAAGAGTGGACGTTCACCCTGGCAGATAATGCAAAATTCTCTGACGGCACGCCGGTGACCGCCGAAGCGGTCAAGCTGTCGTTTGAACGTCTGCTGAAAATTAATCAGGGGCCTTCCGAAGCGTTCCCGAAAGATTTGAAAGTGGACGCGGTGGATGAACATACGGTGAAATTCACCCTCAGCCAGCCGTTCGCCCCGTTCCTCTACACGCTGGCCAATGACGGCGCGTCGATCGTCAACCCGGCGGTGCTGAAAGCCAATGCCGCCGACGACGCGCGCGGTTTCCTGGCGCAAAACACCGCGGGTTCCGGACCGTTTATGCTGAAAAGCTGGCGGAAAGGTCAGCAGCTGGTGATGGTGCCCAACCCACACTGGCCGGGTGAAAAGCCGCACTTCAAGCGCGTCTCGGTGAAGATTATCGGTGAAAGCGCCTCGCGTCGCCTGCAACTTTCCCGTGGCGATCTGGATATCGCCGACGCCCTGCCGGTGGATCAGCTTGCCGCTCTGAAGCAGGAAGGCAAAGTGGCCGTGGCGGAATACCCGTCCCTGCGGGTGACCTACCTCTATCTGAACAACAGTAAGCCTCCGATGAATCAGGTGGATTTGCGCCGCGCGGTCTCCTGGGCCACCGATTATCAGGGGATGGTGAAAGGCATTCTCAGCGGGAACGGCAAGCAGATGCGCGGCCCGATCCCGGAGGGCATGTGGGGCTTCGATGCGAACGCCATGCAGTACAGCTTTGACGAGGCTAAGACCAAAGCGGCGCTGGAGAAAGTCAACGATAAACCGGCCAGCCTGACGTTCCTCTACTCCGATAACGACCCGAACTGGGAGCCTATCGCCCTCTCCACGCAGGCGAGCCTGGGCAAGCTGGGGATTAACGTCAAGCTCGAGAAACTGGCGAACGCCACCATGCGCGACCGCGTCGGCAAAGGTGATTATGACATTGCGATTGGTAACTGGAGCCCGGACTTCGCTGACCCGTACATGTTCATGAACTACTGGTTCGAATCGGACAAAAAAGGGCTGCCGGGTAACCGCTCATTCTATGAGAACAAAGAGGTCGATGCATTGTTGCAGGCGGCACTGAAAACCACCGATCAGGCGGAACGCACCAAAGATTACCAGCAGGCGCAGAAAGTGGTGATTGACGAGGCGGCTTACGTTTATCTGTTCCAGAAGAACTACCAGCTGGCGATGAACAAAGAGGTCAAAGGCTTCACCTTTAATCCGATGCTTGAGCAGGTCTTTAACATCGCCACCATGAGTAAGTAACGGCCCACGCCGGGGGGAAGTGTATGACGTTCTGGAGCATCGTGCGCCAGCGCTGCTGGGGGTTAATCCTGGTGGTGGCCGGTGTCTGTATTATTACTTTTATTATTTCACACCTGATCCCCGGCGATCCGGCCCGCCTGCTGGCCGGTGACCGCGCCAGCGATGAAATCGTGCAGGGCATCCGCCAGCAGCTGGGGCTGGATCAACCGCTCTATATTCAGTTTGGCCGCTATGTAGAGGCGCTGGCGCACGGCGATCTGGGCACCTCCATTCGTACCGGTCGCCCCGTTGCGGAAGATTTGAAAGCCTTTTTCCCCGCCACGCTGGAGCTGGCCTTCTGCTCTTTGCTGCTGGCGCTGGTGATTGGCGTACCGCTGGGCATTTTATCGGCGGTGTACCGTAACCGCTGGCTGGATCACCTGGTGCGACTGATGGCGATGACGGGCATCTCGACGCCTGCCTTCTGGCTGGGACTGGGGGTAATCGTTCTGTTCTACGGGCAACTGCAAATTCTGCCCGGCGGCGGCAGGCTGGACGACTGGCTCGATCCGCCTGCCCACGTTACCGGCTTTTATCTGCTGGACGCCCTGCTGGAAGGCAACGGCGAGGTGTTTTTCAACGCCCTACAGCACCTGATTCTACCCTCCCTGACCCTGGCCTTTGTGCATCTGGGTATTGTGGCGCGTCAGGTGCGTTCCGCGATGCTGGAGCAGCTGAGCGAGGATTATATTCGTACCGCCCGCGCGAGCGGGTTGCCGGGCTGGTACATCGTGCTGCGCTACGCCTTACCCAACGCCATGATCCCCTCCATTACCGTGCTCGGGCTGGCGCTGGGCGATCTGCTGTATGGGGCAGTCCTTACCGAAACCGTGTTTGCCTGGCCGGGAATGGGAGCCTGGGTGGTGACCTCCATTCAGGCGCTGGACTTCCCTGCCGTCATGGGCTTCGCGGTCGTGGTATCGCTGGCCTATGTCTTCGTCAATCTGGTGGTGGATCTGCTGTATCTGTGGATCGACCCGCGAATCGGGCGCGGAGGTGCCGAATGATGTTAACTCAGGAAACGCCCGTCCCCGTCAGCACCGCCAAACAGCGCATCAACTGGGCAAAGCTGTTCTGGATGTTACGCAAAAGCCCGCTCACGCTGATCGGCGGGGTGATTATGATCGTGATGCTGCTGATGATGGTGGTCTCGCCGTGGATAGTCCCGCACGATCCGAACGCGCTGGATCTGACCGCGCGATTGCAGGCGCCTTCAGCCCAGCACTGGTTTGGCACCGATGAGGTAGGCCGGGATCTGTTCAGTCGCGTTCTGGTGGGCAGCCAGCAGTCCATCACGGCGGGGCTGGCGGTGGTGGTGATTGCGGGCGGCATCGGTTCTCTGCTCGGCTGTTTGTCCGGCGTACTCGGCGGGCGCGGCGACGCCATCATTATGCGTATCATGGACATTATGCTCTCCATCCCCTCGCTGGTGCTGACGATGGCGCTGGCCGCCGCGCTCGGCCCAAGCCTGTTTAACGCAATGCTGGCGATTGCGATTGTACGCATTCCGTTTTACGTGCGGCTGGCACGCGGGCAAACGCTGGTGGTGCGCCAGTTCACCTACGTACAGGCCGCCCGCACCTTTGGCGCATCGCGCTGGCACCTGATCAGCTGGCATATCCTGCGTAACGCCCTGCCGCCGCTGATCGTTCAGGCATCGCTGGATATCGGCAGCGCCATTCTGATGGCCGCCACGCTGGGCTTTATTGGATTAGGCGCGCAGCAACCCACCGCCGAATGGGGCGCGATGGTGGCCGTGGGGCGTAACTACGTGCTTGACCAGTGGTGGTACTGCGCGTTTCCGGGGGCGGCAATTCTGATCACGGCAGTTGGGTTTAATCTGTTTGGCGATGGTCTTCGCGACCTGCTGGATCCCAAATCAGGAGGGAAGCAGTCATGAGTGATTCCGTATTATCAATTGAAGATTTGCACCTGAGCTTCCCCATTTTTCGCGGTGACGTCCACGCGCTCAATCACGTTTCGCTGGAGATTGGCCGGGGTGAAATTGTCGGCGTGGTGGGCGAATCTGGCTCGGGAAAATCGGTCACTGCAATGCTGGCGATGCGCCTGCTGCCGGAAGGCAGTTACCATGTTCACCATGGCCGGGTCACGCTGCTCGGGGAAGATGTCCTGAATGCGTCGGAAAAACAGCTTCGTCAGTGGCGCGGCGCCAGGGTGGCGATGATTTTTCAGGAGCCGATGACGGCGCTCAACCCCACGCGCCGGATTGGCAGGCAAATGGTGGAGGTGATCCGCCAGCATCAGTCGCTTTCCCGCCGCGACGCGCAGCAGAAGGCGATCGCCCTACTGGGCGAGATGCAAATCCCGGATGCGGCACAGGTGCTGGATCGCTATCCGTTTGAGCTTTCCGGCGGCATGCGCCAGCGGGTGATGATCGCCCTTGCCTTCTCCTGCGAGCCGGAGCTGATCATTGCCGATGAGCCGACCACCGCGCTGGACGTGACCGTTCAGCGTCAGGTGCTGCGTCTGCTGAAACACAAAGCGCGCGCCAGCGGGACGTCGGTGCTGTTTATCAGTCACGATATGGCGGTGGTATCGCAGCTTTGTGACCGGATGTACGTTATGTACGCGGGCAGCGTGATCGAAAGCGGCAGCACGCAGACTTTGATCCACCATCCTGTACACCCCTATTCGATTGGCCTGCTGCGGTGTGCCCCGGAAAATGGTGAACCGCGCGAGATCCTTCCGGCCATTCCCGGCACGGTGCCTAACCTCAGCCACCTCCCGCGCGGATGTGCTTTTCGCGAGCGCTGTTTTGCTGCCGGAGCGAAATGCAGCGAAACGCCGCGCTTAATTTCCACGGGCGCAGAAGGCCAGCAGGCTGCCTGCTGGTACCCACAACAGGAGACACGCCATGTCTGAGGTACTGCTGGAACTGGATAGCGTGCATGTGAATTTTCCTGCGCGCAAAAACTGGCTGGGGCGCGTGACGGAGCAGGTACACGCCCTCAACGGCATGGATCTCCGGATCCATCGCGGCGAAACGCTGGGCGTTGTGGGGGAATCTGGTTGCGGAAAGAGCACGCTGGCGCAGCTGCTGATGGGCATGCTCAAACCGAGTACCGGTGCCTGTCAGCGCGCGAATGCGGCAGGCGGTATGCAGATGGTATTTCAGGACCCGCTCTCGTCCCTCGACCCGCGTTTACCCGTCTGGCGCATCATTACCGAGCCGGTGTGGATACAGCAACGCCGCAGCGAACGGGAGCGTCGTCAGCTGGCTGAGACGCTGGCGCAGCAGGTGGGCATTCGGGCGGAATATCTTGACCGCCTGCCGCATGCGTTTTCGGGTGGACAGCGCCAGCGCATCGCTATTGCCCGGGCGCTCTCTTCGGATCCGGACATAATCGTGCTGGATGAACCCACCAGCGCGCTGGATATTTCCGTCCAGGCGCAGATCCTCAATTTGCTGGTTGCCCTGCAACAGCAGCGAAATCTGACCTACGTGCTGATCTCGCACAACGTCTCGGTGGTCCGGCACATGAGCGACCGGGTGGCGGTAATGTATCTGGGGCAGATCGTGGAGCTGGGTCCGGCGGACCAGGTGTTGGGCAAGCCACGGCATCCGTATACGCAGCTGCTGCTTGACTCCGTTCCCCGTACCGGAGAACCGCTGGACGAAGATCTGGCATTACGCAAAACCGATCTCCCCGGTAATCGCCGCCTGCCCGATGGCTGCTACTTCCGCGACCGCTGCCCGCTGGCAGCTGAAGGATGCGAACGGCCGCAGCCGCTTCAGCCCGCAGCCGGAGACCGAAGCGTACGCTGCTGGCGTAACCGCTAGATTTGCGCCATCCCGCCATCGACAAACAGCTCCGTGGCGTTTATAAAGCTGGCGGCATCGGACGCCAGAAACGCCACGGCTTTTCCGACTTCGCCCGGCGCGCCCAGGCGACCCAGCGGCACCTGGGCCGCCAGCGCATCGTATAATCCCTGACGCTGTTCTTCGGGAACCAGATCGCCAAGACCGGGCGTTTTCACGGGGCCAGGGCTGACGACGTTGACGCGTATCCCGCGGCCCTGTAAGTCCAGCGCCCAGGAGCGGGCAAAGTTACGCACGGCGGCTTTACTGGCGCTGTAGACGCTAAAATTCGCCGTCCCCTTAATTGAAACCGTCGATCCGGTGAGGATAATGGATGAACCAGAGGAGAGCAGCGGCAGCGCTTTCTGGACGGTAAACAGCACGCCGCGCACGTTGGTGGCAAAAATCCGGTCAAACTGCTCCTCGGTGATGGCGCCCAGCGGCAGCATGTCGCCGCCCCCGGCGTTGGCGAACAGAATATCGAGTCGTCCCTCTTCTTTAGCAATCTGCGCGTAAACCTCATCCAGATCGGCCATTCTGGAGACGTCCGCGCGGATAGCTACCGCCGCGGCGCCAATGTCTGCCCGCGCAGCATCCAGTTCGGCCTGACGACGTCCGGTGATATAGACCTTCGCTCCCTGCGCCGCCAGCTCCTGTGCCGTTGCGAGACCAATACCGGTGCTGCCGCCGGTCACCAGAGCAATTTTTCCTGCAAGCGTTGTATTCATACTCATAACCTTCTGTTGTGATGTAAAAGAGGAGCGTTTGCCCGCGTCAGGCAGACTTTAGATCTTGCAGGATTCGTGATAAACGGGCAAAAATGAAAATGAATTTTCACAGCAGGAAATAATCAGAGGAGATCTGTGTGGATCAGCTAATGGCAATGCGCGCCTTTACGCGGGTGGTTGAATCCGGAAGCTTTACCCGAGCGGCAGACTCCCTGAACATGCCGATAGCTACGCTGAGTAAGCTGGTAAAATCACTTGAAGCGCACCTGGAAACACGGCTGCTGCATCGTACTACGCGCCGGGTGGTCACGACGGCAGAAGGCATGGAATACTACGAGAAAGCGCTGCGGGTATTAATTGATATAGAGGACATTGATACCGCCTTTCGCGCATCGTGCTGCACGCCTAAAGGCCATTTGCGTATCGATGTGGGGGGGTCAACCGCCCGGGACGTGTTGATCCCCCTGCTGCCGGATTTTTTTCAGCGCTACCCGGACCTGCGCATCAACCTGGGGGTAGCCGACCGTCCGGTAGACTTAATCAGTGGAAACGTAGACTGCGTGATCCGCGGCGGCCCGCTGGATGACTCTTCGCTTATCGCCCGGCATATCGGTGACGCCCGGATGATAGCCTGCGCGACGCCGGGCTATCTTAAGACCCACGGCATCCCTGCCTATCCGCAGGAGCTGCGCAACGGCCATAAGCTGATTAGCTACCTTTCCCCCGTTACCGGACGCGCATTCCCGTTTCGGTTTCTCGATCGGGATGAACCGCTGGAGATCAGCGTTCCGCACCATCTTGGAGTCAATGAAAGCAACGCACACCTGGCCGCGGCGCTGGCGGGTTTAGGGATTATTCAGACGTTTGGCTATGCTGCGAGAGCGCATCTGGAAACGGGCGCGCTGGTAGAGATCCTGAGCGACTGGCGTCCTAAGGCGTATCCTTTTCACGTAGTCTATCCACAGAGTCGGCATTTAACACATCGCCTGAGAGTGTTTATTGCGTGGCTTGCCGAGGTCTTCCCTGCGGCGGTGAAAGGTTAGCCGGGCATTTGCCCGGCCAGATATCAGTTCAGTTTGTAATCCAGCGTGATTTCGGCTTTCAACAGCTGCGACACCGGACAACCCGCCTTCGCTTTCTGAATAATGCCGTCAAACTGCTGCGGATCGATACCCGGGACCGTCACCTTGCTTTGCAGCGCCACTTTGCTGATGGCAAAACCACTGTCGGTTTTATCCAGCGAGACATCCGCCGTGGTATCGATGGAATCGGCGGTATAACCCGCTTCGCCCAACATTAGCGACAGGGCCATAGAGAAACAGGCCGCGTGCGCTGCGCCAATCAGCTCTTCCGGGTTGGTCCCTTTTTCGCCCTCGAAGCGGGTGTTAAAGCCGTAAGGTTGCTGGTTAAGGACGCCACTTTCTGTTGAGACCGTCCCTTTGCCGCGTTTGATGTCGCCAGACCAGTGTGCTGAACCGTGCTTATGAATCGTCATTCTTGCTCTCCTTTTGGCTTACAAAGGGATAAGTATAGGACGCATAATCCATTTTGCAGGGAAGACAGATTAGTCCGAGCGCGTGGCAAGGTGGTTTGCCAGCGCGTCGAGGAACACACGCTGCGCCGCAGGCTGATAGTCTCGCGACTGATAAATACCAAAAATACCGATTGGTTTTGGCGTAAAGGCGCTGAGCACCGGCACCAGGCTGCCCTGCCGTAGCGCCGCGTCAGCCTCTCGCTCGGGCAGCATGGCAATACCACAGTGGTTTATCGCCGCCGCCATCAGCAGTGACGAGATGCTGGCGCTGAGATTGCCGCTGACCGCTGTCGTGATCGGCTCCCCTTCGGGCGTCAAAAAACGCCACGACTGACCGGCAAAAAAGCTGTAATGCAGGCAGTTGTGCCGGGCTAAATCCTCCAGCTGCTCTGGAACGCCCCGGCTGGCAAGGTAGTGCGGCGAAGCGCAAAGTACGGACCGACACTCTCCCAGTCGGCGGGCGATCATGCCCGGTTCGGGGTTATCGGTGATGCGGATCGCCACGTCAATTCGCTCGCCCACCAGGCTTACCGGATGGTTATTAACATCCAGCTCAATGCGCAGCTGAGGGTAACGCTGCAACAGATCGGGCAGCACCGGAGCGATAATCTGCATCGCGGTGAAATGCGCGCAGGCGACGCGAAGCGTGCCTGAGGGTAAATCCTTCACTGACTGATCTTCAATTTCCTGAGAAATTTGCGAGAGCGTACGCGTCTTTTGCAGGACCTTCTCTCCCGCCGCCGTCAGCGTCAGCTTGCGGGTGGAGCGGTTCACCAGCCGCGCCCCGGCCCACTTCTCCATCTGCTCCAGATAACGGCTCACCATCGGACGGGAGATCCCCAGCGCCCGCGCCGCCGCGCTTAAACTCCCCAGCTCACAGATGCGGTTGTACACCTGGGCGGCAATAACGCGATCCATTTTGACCTCCATTTGCTCGATTTATGAAACTAAGCATCTCCTGTTTCAGGAATTCTGGCAAATGAAGAGATCCGTACAATAGAGACTTTCCTGAAGAACAGAGACATGACCATGACCATCCCCCGCCTTGCTTTGCTGACAACCCTTTTCACTCCGGCCGTCTTTGCCGCGCCGTTGACCGTTGATACGTACAACCCGCAGGAAAAAGGCATTTTTGCCGTTTCTTCCACCCTGGTGTCTGGCCCGAAAGAGGCGGTACTGTTTGACGCCCAGTTCAGCGTGAAAGATGGCGAAGCGCTGGTAGAAAAAATTCGCCACAGCGGTAAAACGCTGAACAAAATCGTGATCACTTCCGGCGATCCGGATTTCTATTTCGGCCTGCAACCGCTGGTGAAAGCCTTCCCTAATGCCAAAGTTGTCGCCACGCAACAGGTGGTGGACCATATCAAGGCCACAAAAGACGCGAAGCTCGCCTTCTGGGGGCCACAGATGAAAGACGGCGCGCCGACGCAGCTCTACGTGCCGCAAGTGCTTGCCTCAACCACCTTTATGATTGACGGTGAGAGAGTGAATATTGAAGAGCCTGAGAGCTATGCGGCGTATGTCTGGATCCCATCCGCAAAAACCATCCTCGGCGGCACGGGCGTCTCATGGGGCATTCACGTCTGGACGGCAGATACCCAAACGCCGGAAAACCGCAAACAGTGGCAGCAGACGCTGGATAGCATGGCAGCCCTTAAGCCCGAACACGTTATTCCGGGCCACTACCTGGGGACACCGCCAGCAGGTACCGGCGCTATCGACTTTACCCGTCGCTATCTACAGCAGTTTGAACAGGCCCTCACGGCAGATAAAGCGTCAACCGGCGTCATCAACACAATGAAAAAACAGTGGCCGAATCTGGCGGAAGCCAGTTCGCTGGAACTGAGTGCCAAAGTGAATACCGGCGAAATGAAGTGGTAATAGCCTGATTATCTCCTGCTATATTTAAATTTTTTATAGCAGGAGTTAACTATGCCATCTTCAGTAAGGGGCATCGACCATATCGGTATTACGGTGCCCGACATTGAAAAAGCCACCCTATTTTTTGAACGCGCTTTCGACGCCCAGGTTTTATATCATTCTGTCGATGCGCAAACCGATAATATTGATCAGCCCGCCCAGCAGCACACCTTAAAATTATTTCCCGGCACAAAAATTCACGCCATTCGCATGCTCGTCATGCCCCACGGACCCGGCATAGAACTTTTCGAAATGCATGGCCCTGAACAGGGAATGCCCGCCCGCGCCAGCGACTTTGGCCTCCAGCATTTTGCTGTTTATGTTGATGATTTTGATAAGGCGATAGCCGCTTTCACCGCTGCTGGCGGGGAGATGTTTACCGCGCCAAAGCCGCTCACGTTTCCGGATGAGCAAGGTGAAGGTAATGCTTTCTGCTATGGGCAAACCCCCTGGGGCAGCATTGTAGAGTTGATTTCCTGGCCAACGCCCATGCCTTATGAAAAAACGACAAATTTACGCCGCTGGAAACCCTAAATTTTATTTCTGTGCTACGGGAGATGATATTTTTATTTCCAGGACGAATCTGAACCACAACGGCAAAAATATTTGCCAATCTGAATGCGAATTACGATTTTGCACGCCGTAACATTAAACAGACAACGACACGGAGGCAGCATGTTTACTTATTACCCGGCACATACCACAGCAGCACAACCCGAACTCGTTAACGCGATTGCGCAGGGTCTTCAGGCGGAGCACGGTGTTGTTACCGAAGATGACATTTTGATGGAACTGACCAGGTGGGTGGAAGCCACAGACAATGACATCCTCAGTGACATCTACCAGCAAACCATCAACTATGTCGTTAGCGGGCAAAATGCACCTTTGTAAAAACCTGCTAAGCTGGATCTGCAACCTAAGGGGTTACATTTCGTTTGCGTGAGCAAACTTGTCCTTAAAACTATCAACGGGATTGAGGAGTTAATATGAAATCGAACCGTCAGGCACGCCACATTCTGGGACTGAACTACAAGCTCTCAAACCAGCGCAAAGTGGTTATTGAAGAGGGGAGCGAAACGCAAGTGACCCACGCCACCGGCAGGAAACGTCAGGCAGGCAAGTAAGTTCCAGTACGAAATCCACAACACCATCGGTCACCCCGGTGGTGTTTTTGTTTATGTGTTGCGGTAATTAATATTTAGCTCCTTTATAATACCGCCCGACCGCACCCCGTAGCACAGGCCAGAAAGATGACAAACAGCAGTGTCAGGGACGGATCTTCTTAAAAAGAGTGAGTGACATGGACAACAAACTGAAAAAACATCGTTCCCTTTATATTCCTTACGCCGGTCCGGTTTTACTGGAGTTTCCCCTTCTGAACAAAGGCAGCGCCTTTAGCATGGAAGAGCGCAGCAGCTTTAACCTGCTGGGCCTGCTGCCTGAAGTGGTTGAAACCATTGAAGAACAGGCGGAACGCGCCTGGATCCAGTATCAGGGCTTTAAAACCGAAATCGATAAGCACATCTACCTGCGTAATATCCAGGACACCAACGAAACCCTCTTCTACCGCCTGGTGCAGAACCATCTCGAAGAGATGATGCCCGTCATTTACACCCCAACCGTCGGCGCGGCGTGTGAACGCTTCTCAGAGATCTACCGTCGTTCCCGCGGCGTGTTCATCTCCTATCAGAACCGTCACAACATGGACGATATTCTGCAAAACGTTCCTAACCACAACATCAAGGTGATCGTGGTAACCGATGGCGAACGTATTCTGGGCCTTGGCGACCAGGGCATTGGCGGGATGGGTATTCCCATCGGTAAGCTCTCGCTGTATACCGCCTGCGGCGGGATCAGCCCGGCCTACACCCTGCCGGTGGTGCTGGACGTGGGAACCAACAACCAGCAACTGCTGAACGATCCGCTGTACATGGGCTGGCGTCATCCGCGCATTACCGACGACGAGTACTATCAGTTTGTTGATGATTTCATCCAGGCCGTGAAGCACCGCTGGCCGGACGTGCTGTTGCAGTTCGAAGACTTCGCGCAGAAAAACGCCATGCCGCTGCTGAACCGCTACCGCGATGAGATCTGCTCGTTCAACGACGACATTCAGGGCACTGCGGCAGTGACCGTGGGGACGCTGATTGCCGCGAGCCGTGCGGCAGGCAGCCAGCTCAGCTATCAGAAAATTGTCTTCCTGGGTGCAGGCTCCGCGGGCTGCGGCATCGCCGAGCAAATTATTGCCCAGACCCAGCGCGAAGGCTTAAGCGAAGAGCTGGCTCGCTCCCGCGTCTTTATGGTGGACCGTTTTGGCCTGCTGACCGACGGTATGCCAAACCTGCTCCCGTTCCAGACCAAACTGGTGCAGAAGCGTGAAAACCTGAAAAACTGGGATACGGATAACGAAGTGCTCTCGCTTCTTGACGTGGTGCGCAACGTGAAGCCGGACATTCTGATCGGCGTATCCGGGCAGACCGGCCTCTTCACGGAAGAGATTATTCGCGAGATGCACAAGCACTGCGAACGCCCTATCGTGATGCCGCTGTCTAACCCGACTTCACGCGTGGAGGCAACGCCGCAGGATATCATCGCCTGGACAGAAGGTAAGGCACTGGTCGCGACCGGCAGCCCGTTTGATCCGGTGCTGTGGAAGGACAAACTCTATCCCATCGCACAGTGCAATAACTCCTATATCTTCCCGGGTATTGGTCTGGGGGTTATCGCCTCCGGCGCGTCACGCATCACCGACGAAATGCTGATGTCCGCGAGCGAAACGCTGGCAGGTCACTCACCGCTGGTGAATAACGGTGAAGGCCTGGTACTGCCGGAGCTGAAAGACATTCATAAAGTGTCCCGCGCAATTGCCTTCGCGGTAGGCAAAATGGCGCAGCAGCAAGGCGTCGCGGTGAAAACCTCTGCCGATGCGTTGCAGCAAGCGATTGACGATAACTTCTGGATGCCGGAATACCGTAGCTATCGTCGTACTTCTATTTAAGCATTGCCCCTCACCCAGCCCTCTCCCCAAAGGGGAGGAGGGTTAGGGTGAGGGGAATATACGGCACCTCCCACTAGCCAAACCCATTTTCCCCCGCTACACTCCCTTCATCCATTAACCTACTGAATATATAAGGAGGCCAATTATGCTGTACTGTGAAATTTTCAATGTTTCACATACATTTGGTGATCGCACCAGCTCAAGCGTTATCGGTATCGTGCTGCGATAACTTCCGCTTGAGCGAAGACACCAACCCCTGAAATCCCTTCTCTCGGGCTTACTGAGTTATCGTCAGCGATGTTTGACGAGGCATAAACATGCCTGTAACTCCTGGGTAAGCAACAATGAGCACTTTACTCACTGCACATTCTTTACGCGTTGATACGGCGTTCGGCACGCTCTTCGACTCTCTCTCCTTTACGTTGAAAAAAGGCGATCGCATCGGCCTGCTGGGTGATAACGGCTGCGGAAAAAGTACGCTGCTGAAAATCCTTGACGGGACGCAGTCCCCTGCTGCCGGAACCGTTTCACTGGCGGGGCATTGCCTGCTGGCGCGCGTGGAACAACATCTGCCGGAGGCCCTTTATCCCCTGACCATGCTGGATGCGGTGCTGGCGCAGCTGCCGATCGGTGAGCGCGACAGTTTGCGCTGGAAAGCCGAGTCGCTGCTGGCCGGAATGGGCTTCACGACGCAGGAAACGGCGTTAACCTCCGCCACGCTGAGCGGCGGCCAGCATACGCGGTTGCTGCTGGCACGAGCGTTGATAAGCGATCCGGATCTGCTGCTTCTGGACGAACCGAGCAACCACCTTGACCTGCCGACCCTGCTGTGGCTGGAGCAGTTTCTACAAAACTGGTCCGGCAGCTTTGTGCTGGTCTCACACGACAGGCAACTGCTGGACGCGGTAACCAACGGCAGCTGGATCCTGCGCGATAAAACGCTGCACGCCTTTGCCCTTCCCTGCACTGCCGCCCGTCTGGCGCTCGACGCAAAAGACGAAAGCGATGCGTTGCGCCATAAGGCAGAGCAAAAAGAGATCGACCGCGTCACGGCCAGCGCACGGCGTCTCGCGAACTGGGGCAAGGTCTATGACAACGAAGATCTCTCCCGTAAGGCTAAGCAGATGGAAAAACAGGTCGAACGCCTGAAAGAGACCCAGACGGAACTGACGGCGGGAAGCCCGTGGACCTTAACCCTGCGCGGGGACGCGCTTCGGGCCGACCGCCTGCTGGAAATGACTCACCTAGGCGTCCCCCCGGCGCCGGGTCTGCCAGACCTGTTTACTCTCGACAGCGCGCGGCTGAAGAGCGGCGATCGCGTGGCGATTGTGGGTCGTAACGGCTGCGGAAAATCGTCGCTGCTGAAGCTTATCTGGCGACATTTTCGCGACGAGATCGCGGACGAGCGGCTTAAGCGTCATCCGCGCGACTCACCCGGCTACTACGACCAGACGCTGCACCAGTTGCCAGATGATGCGGCGCTGCTTGATGCGCTGGAGCCTTTCGCGCCAGATCCGCAGACCCGTAAAATGGCGCTCATCAGTGCCGGGTTCCCGTGGGCGCGTCACGGGCAAAAAGTCAGTACGCTGAGCGGCGGGGAACGTTCGCGCCTGCTGTTCGTCGGCCTGACGCTTGCCCGTTATAGCCTGCTGATGCTGGATGAACCGACCAACCACCTGGACATGGAAGGCAAAGAGGCGCTGGCGGAAACGCTGCAACAGTTTGAAGGCGGAGTGCTGCTGGTGAGCCACGATCGTCAGTTAATTAGCCAGAGCTGTAACCGCTTCTGGCTGATTGAGGACGGCAGGCTGAGCGAATGGCACGATGCGGAGGCGGTGTTTGAGCGCCTGCGTGAGGACACCGGTCCGGTTGTACCTGAAGCGTCGAAGGCCGCATCGAAGGCACCCTCTTCAGCGTCTGACGATCTGCTCGAACGCCTGGTTGCCCTGGAAACACTGCTGGAAGAAGATTTGGCGCGTAAGCCAAAACATCAAAAACCGCAGTTACAGGCGCAATGGCGAAAAGAGATTGAGGTAATAGAAGCGCAACTGTAAATCTGAGCCCGGCGGTGGCGTCGCCGGGCCAGTGTTTTTCACCCCAATTTATGAGGGGTACAGCCTTTTCTTAATCCGAAAATGCATCAAATAATGACATTATGTTGCGGTTACCTTGCATTACAGCGCCAAAGTATTAATCCTTAATGGGTAATCAGACCTGCTATGCAGATACTCATCATGAAAGGAGAAATACATGAAGGCTGCTGTTGTCACTCAGGATCATCAGGTTAATGTCACAGAAAAAACCTTACGCGCGCTCAAACATGGTGAAGCGCTGCTGAAGATGGAGTGCTGTGGCGTTTGCCATACCGATCTCCATGTTAAGAATGGCGATTTTGGCGACAAAACCGGGGTGATCCTCGGCCACGAAGGGATTGGTATCGTCAAAGAGATTGGTCCTGGCGTCACGTCGCTAAAAGTAGGCGATCGTGCAAGCGTGGCGTGGTTCTTCGAAGGCTGTGGCCACTGTGAATATTGTAATACCGGCAACGAAACGCTGTGCCGTGACGTGAAAAACGCGGGTTACTCCGTTGACGGCGGCATGGCGGAAGAGTGCATCGTCACCGCGGATTACGCGGTTAAAGTTCCG
Source organism: Enterobacter sp. MGH 33 (assembly GCF_000534535.1). NCBI lineage: Bacteria > Pseudomonadati > Pseudomonadota > Gammaproteobacteria > Enterobacterales > Enterobacteriaceae > Enterobacter > Enterobacter sp. MGH 33. The sequence goes on from NZ_KI973212.1 coordinate 2,644,936, forward strand.
GACGGACTGGACTCTGCGGCGGCCAGCAGCATCACCTGCGCCGGGGTCACCACCTACAAAGCGGTAAAAGTCTCTGACATCAAACCCGGCCAGTGGATTGCGATCTATGGCCTGGGCGGTCTGGGCAACCTCGCGCTGCAATACGCCAAAAATGTCTTCAATGCGAAGGTTATCGCCATTGACGTGAATGACGAGCAGTTGAAGCTCGCTGCCAGCATGGGCGCAGACTTAACCGTGAACTCCCGCAGTGAAGATGCGGCAAAAGTGATTCAGGAGAAAACCGGCGGTGCACATGCGGCGGTGGTGACGGCGGTAGCGAAAGCGGCCTTCAACTCTGCCGTTGACGCAGTACGCGCCGGTGGCCGCGTGGTGGCTGTTGGCCTGCCGCCGGAAGCGATGAGCCTGGATATTCCACGTCTGGTCCTGGATGGGATTCAGGTAGTGGGTTCCCTGGTGGGTACCCGTCAGGATCTGCTCGAAGCCTTCCAGTTTGCGGCTGAAGGTAAGGTGAAACCGAAAGTTACAATGCGCCCACTGGAAGATATCAACGCCATCTTCAAAGAAATGGAACAGGGCCAGATCCGTGGCCGTATGGTGATTGATTTACGTTCTTAACCGCGGTGGCCGGGTAGCGGCTCTGCCCTGCCCGGCTTTTCACGTGGACGAACGGCGATCGGAAATCCATTCCTGAACCTCGATCTGGAACGTGTCCGGCGCTTTTCGATACATCTTCCGCGCCAGATCCAGGATGGTATGGCGCCCTAACTCCTCTTCCATCCGCTGCTGCGCGCTGTCCATGACCGAGCGCACCCCACACGGGCCGTTACAGACCCAGGCAGGTGGCGTTTCATCAAACACCGCCAGGCGCTGACGCACTTCCCGACACTCAAACATATTCTTCTCGCCGTCAATGGCATGCGCCACGTCCAGCACGCTGATCAGCTCTGCCGGACGCGCCAGCCGGAAGCCTCCCCCTTTACCCTCGGTGCTGATGACCAGCCCCGCGCGTGATAAACGGGTGAAGATTTTTCCAAGATAGTCGTACGGCACGCCCTGCAAGGCCGCCATCTCCCGGACGCTCATCTCACGTTCATTGCCTTTTGCATCCACCATACACATCAGGCTATGAATGCCATATTCCACACCAGAACTGTAAAACGCCATGGCTCACTCCGGGTCATTGTTCGCTGCATTATAACGATTTTTAACTCAGAAAGAAGTTGTCGCAGTTAACTCCGACAAGTATAGTGGCAGTTATGTCAGACATACAGCCTGACGCACTAAAGGATCGAGTATGAAAAAGCAGATTTTAATTGTGGGTAGTGGGTTTTCCGGTATGTGGGCTGCGGTCAGCGCCGCGCGCCTTTCTGCTCTGGCGGGTAACAATAGCCTCAGCATTGCCGTGCTGGCCCCTGTTGCGGAGCTACGCGTTCGCCCACGCTTTTATGAAGAGAACGTGTCGACGATGGTCGCGCCGCTGACCGAACTGTTTGCTGAGCTGAGTATCGCCTTTATTGCGGGCGAAGCACAACGTATTGATACCTCGTCTAAAACCGTTTTGTATCGCGATTCAAACGGCGCGATTGCTGACGTCGCCTGGGAACGTCTGATCCTCGCAACCGGTAGCCAGACTAAACGTCCTCCTGTTGCCGGTCTGGCTGAATACGCCTTTGATATCGACCAACTCGACTCCGCCAGATTATTCGAGCAGCATCTTGATTCGCTGGTTTCGCGCCCCTCCACCCCGGAGCGTAATACCGTGGCCGTGTGTGGCGGCGGCTTTACCGGCATCGAACTGGCAACGGAACTCCCTGCCCGACTCCGTACTCGCTTCGGCGCTGATACAAAGACTAAAGTAATCGTAGTTGAAAGAGGTGCAACCATCGGCGGGCGTTATAGCGAGGCGCTGCGTAACACAATTGAAGAAGCAAGCAACGCGCTCGGCGTTGAATGGCGTTTAAACAGTGAAATTGAAGCCATCGATGCCAGCGGCGTAACGCTGAAAAACGGAGAGCGCATTGCCAGCGCCACTGTAGTGTGGACGGCAGGGGTAGAAGCTAACCTCCTCAGCCTGCAAATTGACGGGGAACGCGATACTCAGGGACGGCTGATCGTCAACGACACGTTGCAGGTTCCTGCGCATCCGGAGGTTTACGCGACGGGTGATATGGCGCACGCCAAAACGGACGATGCGGGCAACACGGCGCTGATGACCTGCCAGCACGCGATCCAGCTGGGGAAATTCGCCGGACACAACGCGGCGGCCAGCCTGTTAAATCTGGAGCCGTACCCTTACCGTCAGGTGAACTACGTCACCTGTCTGGATTTAGGTGGCTGGGGCGCGGTATACACCGAGGGCTGGGAACAGCGCGTTAAATCCGTGCGCGAGGAAGGCAAAAAGATCAAAGTCGCCATCACCAACGAACTGATTTACCCACCAGCAGCAGACAAAGCGGTCGCTTTTGCCGCCGCTGACCCGCTGGCGAAATTCGTTTAGTCCCCTTCTGCGCCCGCGACCAGCGGGCAAAGTGTGCAATCACGCCAGCGCACCTGCGTTGGCCTGACGCTTTTTGGCACATAAATAACCATACATCAGCAGAGAGGTCATCGCAGAGAAGGATAAAATCGCGGCCGGCAGCGTGACATAGCTCCAGCTAAAGCCGAGCGTAATCATTAATCCACCGAAATAGGCGCCAATTGCGCTGCCGAGGTTAAACGCCATTTGCCCGCCTGCGGCCCCCAGCATCTCGCCGCCTTTCGCATTTTGCAGCAGCAGAATTTGCAGCGGCGCAGAGAGCGCAAACAGCCCGGCGCAGCAGATGAATCCCATGACCAGTGAAGCTGTTTTAAGCTCGCCAAAGGCGAACAACGCCAGCAGCGAAGCCACAATCACCAGGTCAGTGGTGGCAGCAATGCGCAGCGGGCTAAAGCGTGACGACAGCTTGCCGCTGAAGACATTTCCCAGCACCATGCCCAGCCCCATCAGCATCATGATCGCGGTCATGACGCCCTCAGAAAAGCCTGACACGTTGACCATAAACGGCTTCACGAAGCTAAACCAGGCAAACACCCCGGCATTGCCAAACATCGTAGCGGCAAAAATCAGCCACGGTTCCGGTTTCTTCAGGAAGTGGAATTGTTCTGCCAGCCGGGTGGTTGTCGTGTCGTGAATGTCAGGCACCCACAGCAGAACAGACAGGATCACCAGCGCGTCAAAGACCGCAATCAAAAAGAAGGTGTAACGCCAGTTAAATTCATGTCCCAGCCACGTCCCGAGCGGCACGCCAAGCAGGTTGGCAACGGTCATCCCGGCAATCATCCCGGCCACAGCGACCGTCACTTTACCCGGCGGCGCGATTTTTGACAGGATTATCGCCCCCACTCCGAAAATCGCGCCATGCGGGAAACCAGAGATTAAGCGCCCCGCCGCCAGCCCCACGTAGGAGTCAGAGAAGGTAAAGAGCGCGTTACCGACGACGCACATCGCCACCAGAAACAGCAGCGTTGTTTTCAGCGAAAATTTGCTGGAGAACAGCGCCACAATCGGCGCGCCGATCACCACGCCAAAAGCGTAAAACGAAATCATATTTCCGGCGGAGGGAATCGAAATGCCCGTATCATGAGCCAGCTCGGTCAGCACGCCCATAATGCCAAACTCAGCCATCCCCAGGCCAAAGGTACCCAGTGCTAACGAAAAAATTGTCTTTTTCATACCGCGACCACTGTTAAAAAATATGCAGCGTGCATTATTGATTAAACTTGTATGGTGAACCAGTTCAAATCAGATTTCTGACACATTAATCCATTCATTCAGGCCGATTACACTCTTAGTACGGCCTCGATCCCGCGACCGGATACAAAGGGAGACCCACCATGGTCAGTAAGAAGAAAACCCGTGTTGTTGATGATGTCGTTAAAAACGCGCCGCTCAAAACCAAAGCGTACGAGCAAGAGCTTCGCCGCCTCCATGTTGAACTGGTTAAGCTCCAGCAATGGGTGGTCGCCAAAGGGTTAAAGGTCTGTATTGTTTTTGAAGGACGAGACGGCGCCGGTAAAGGCGGCGTCATCAAAGCCATCACCGAACGCGTCAGTCCCCGGGTGTTTCGCGTTGTTGCGTTACCGGCCCCCACCGATAAAGAGAAAAGTCAGCTCTATTTTCAGCGTTACGTTCCCCATCTACCCTCTGCCGGTGAAATCGTCATTTTTGACCGCAGCTGGTACAACCGCGCGGGCGTGGAAAGAGTCATGGGTTTCTGTACCGAAGAGCAGGCCGAAAAATTTCTTGATGGAACGCCGGTAATGGAAAAAGCGATGGTCGATGCCGGGATCATTTTGTTGAAATACTGGCTTGAAGTAACGCCAAAAGAGCAGGAGCGACGCCTGCGCGATCGCATTAATGATGGTCGCAAGATCTGGAAGCTGTCTCCAATGGATATTAAATCTTTCAATCTGTGGGATGAGTATACCCTCGCCCGCGACGCGATGTTTAAAGCGACCGACACCGCCTGGGCGCCGTGGTTTGTGGCGCGCTCAGAAGATAAAAAACGGGTGCGGCTGAATATTATTTCGCATCTGCTTTCCCAGATCCCCTATAAAGAAATTCACGTAGACAAGGTGGATTTACCGAAACGCAAGATCGGCAAAGTGAAGCCTACAAAATATCCCTTCCGCTATATTGCAGAGCGATTTTGATATTACTGGAAGACGGCTCGCATAATGTAGATTACCAGGGGAAACAGTATTGTTTTTTGTTGGCTGCGGTTGATAATGACCGCACCAACAAAGGAGAAAACATGAAACCGAACCGCACAGAAAGATGTGTTACAACAAAGCCTTTTACGGGGAAAAAGCCTCGCCCACTCTCTACAACAGCAGAGCACAAGCGACAGCATCAACAGGATCAGGGATTTATTAAAGCGATGAATGAATTAACGGCCAAAGCAGGGCTATTATCGGATGACCCTTATTTTGGAGGGCTTTGATGTGTTTTCAGTTTGACGTTTATCGCAACCCATCAGACAGAACGCGTGAATACCAGCCCTATTTTATGATTATTCAGCACGATTTTTATGACGACTTATCAACGAGACTTATTGTACCGTTAAGCTATCACAATCATTTAAGAGGACATTCAAACGCTGCAACGCCACTGGTGAACATTGAATTCCAGACATATTTTCTTAATACAGCCAACATCACACACGTGGAGACAAAGAAACTTAATAATAAGAATTATGTATGTAATCTGCGCAGTGCAAGAAGTAGTGTTCTTGCAGGAATTGATGCGTTAATTACCAATACGTAGCTCAGAGCCGCGCAAGTGCAGCGCCGCCGGACAATGCCGACGGCGCGAGGTTTACTTCAACCCTTCCGAACTCTCTTTTTGCGCTTCAAGACGCTCGACGTCCCGATACCAGCGCGGATGGTGTTTTTGCGCCCAGCGGCGGCTCACCTTCCCTTCAATCATGCCTTTAATCGATCCTTTCACCCAGAAGGCCATATACATATGGATCAGGATGGCGTGGATCAGAATAATGGCCGAGGTCGCGTGGATCAGCAGTGCGTAGCGCACCACCTGGATCGGGAAATATTGGGCAAAATACGGACGCCAGATAATCACTCCGGTTACCAGCAGCACGAAAATCATGCTCATGATGGTCCAGAACATCATCTTCTGCCCGGCGTTGTATTTGCCCACCTTCGCGACTTTATGCTCGTTGCCTTTCAGAACCTCAACAATCCCTTTAATCCAGGGAATATCCTGCTTGTCAGGGATGTTGTGATGAACGAAACGCACGAACATAAACATCAGCACCACGAAAATCAGCACGCCGAAGAACGGATGCAGAATGCGCCCCATCTGCGGTGTCCCGAAGGTTTCCGTGAGCCACTGTAGCGTCGGGAAAAAGAACGAAATGCCGGATACCGCCACCAGGAAGAAGCAGATGACCACCGTCCAGTGACAGGCGCGATCGACAAATTTTGTGCGCACTATCATTTTCGACTTATTCATGATGCTCCTCCTCGTCGTCATCCACCTCTTTATTCGGCCCGATACCGATGTAGTGATAAATCAGCCCGGCAAAGGTGGCGATAAAGCCCGCCGCTGAGAGCGGCTTAAGCGCCCCTTTCCAGAGATTGATCGAGGTATCTATCGCCGGATCTTTCGGCAGATTGTGATACAGCTCCGGCTGGTCATTGTGGTGCAGAACATACATGACGTGCGTACCGCCCACGCCCTGCGGGTTATAAATCCCGGCCTTGTCATAGCCGCGCGCTTTGAGCTTATCCACCCGCTGCTGCGCCACTTCCAGCATCTCTTTTTTGGTGCCGAAGTGGATCGCCCCGGTAGGACAGGTCTTCACGCAGGCAGGCTCCTGGCCGACGCTGACGCGATCGACGCACAGCGTGCATTTATAGACCCGGTTATCCTCTTTATTGAGGCGCGGGATATTAAACGGACAGCCCGCAATACAGTAACCGCAGCCGATGCAGTTATCCTGCTGGAAGTCGACGATCCCGTTGGCGTACTGAATGATTGCCCCGGCAGACGGGCATGCCTTCAGGCAGCCGGGATCTTCACAGTGCATACAGCCGTCTTTACGGATCAGCCACTCCAGCTTGCCGTTCTGGTCGGTTTCGCTAAAGCGCATCACCGTCCAGGACTTGGCGCTCAGATCAGCAGGATTGTCATAGACCCCAACGCAGTGCCCCACCTCGTCGCGAATATCGTTCCACTCCGAGCAGGCCACCTGGCAGGCCTTACAGCCCACGCAGGAGGAGACATCGATCAGCTTGGCGACTTCTGCCTTGTAATCCCGCGCACGAGGCGCGGGCGTTATCGGGTTGGTCGCGGAGCGTTTAATAATGTCTTGTGTTTCCATCGCCATTTAATCGCTCCTTACGCTTTCTCGATGTTGACCAGAAACGCTTTATACTCCGGCGTTTGCGAGTTTGAATCGCCGACGTTTGGCGTCAGGGTATTGGCGATGTAGCCTTTCTGCGCTACCCCTTCAAAGCCCCAGTGCAGTGGTATACCGACGGTTTCCACCTGCTGGCCATGCACGTTCAGCGTTTGCAGACGACGGGTGACCACCGCCACCGCGCGAATAAAGCCGCGCTTGCTGCTGACCTTCACGCGATCGCCGTTGGCAATGCCTTTCGCCTTCGCCAGCGTTTCGCTTATCTCCACAAACTGTTCCGGCTGCGCGATGGCGTTAAGCCGCGCGTGCTTGGTCCAGGTATGGAAATGCTCGGTCAGGCGGTAGGTGGTGCCGACATAAGGGAACTTGTCCTTTTTACCTAAACGCAGCACGTCGTCTTCATAGATGCGTACCACCGGACTGGAGACCACGTTCGGGTGCAGCGGGTTAGTGCCGAGCGGCGTTTCCATCGGCTCGTAGTGTTCCGGGAACGGCCCTTCCTCCAGTTTGTCGATAGCAAACAGACGTCCCAGCCCTTCCGGCTGCATGATAAACGGCCCGGTGTTGCTGCCCGGCGCGGCGGTGTTGAAGTCCGGGATATCGTTCCCCGTCCACTTCGTGCCGTTCCACTCGATCAGCATGCGTTTCGGATCCCACGGCTTACCGTTCACGTCTGCGGAGGCTCGGTTGTACAGTACGCGGCGGTTCAACGGCCACGCCCATGCCCAGCCCAGGGTATTGCCCAGGCCTGACGGATCGGCGTTATCGCGATTGGCCATCTGGTTACCCTGCTCCGTCCAGCTGCCGGTGTAGATCCAGCAGGAAGAGGCCGTGGTACCGTCGTCACGCAACAGCGCGAAGCTATTGAGCAGCTGTCCTTTCTTCGCCACCAGATTACCGTTGGCATCGTACAGGTCGGCCAGCGCCACGCCGTTGTTCTCTTTTGCCACCTCTTCGGACTCAGGATGATCCGGCTGCTTGTAGTTCCAGCTCATCTTCAGCAGCGGCTCAGCGCCTTTGCCGCCTTCGGCGCGGTACATCTCGCGCAGACGATGGTAAATCCCGGCCAGAATTTCGCCGTCATTACGCGCTTCGCCGGGCGCATCCTGACCTTTCCAGTGCCACTGTAGCCAGCGGCCAGAGTTGGCAATTGAACCGTCCTCTTCCGCAAAGCAGGTCGACGGCAGGCGGAACACCTCGGTCTGAATCGCTGCCGGATCGACATCGTTTGATTCACCGTGGTTCTGCCAGAACGTAGACGTTTCGGTGACCAGCGGATCGATAACCACCATGTACTTCAGCTTGCTCAGGCTGCGAACGACTTTGTTTTTATCCGGGAATGACGCTACCGGGTTAAAGCCCTGGCAGATGTAACCCGTGACGTCGCCCTTATCCATCATGTTGAAATACTTGATGACATCGTAAGCCTGGTCCCATTTCGGCAACCACTCAAAGCCCCAGTCATTCTCTTTCTGCGCCGCGTCGCCGTAGAACGATTTCATCAGACTGACGGCAAACTTCGGATAGTTACTCCAGTAGTTCACCTGGTCCGGACGCGTCGCTTTTGGCGTGTTGGCGTCAAGCCAGCTTTGCCAGTCGGTCTGCTTCTCGGACGGCAGGGTCAGGTAACCCGGCAGGCTGGTCGACAGCAGGCCGAGGTCGGTTAAGCCCTGAATGTTAGAGTGCCCGCGCAGGGCGTTCACGCCGCCACCGGCCATCCCCATGTTGCCGAGCAGCAGCTGGATCATCGCCATGGTACGGATGTTCTGCGCGCCCACGGTATGCTGCGTCCAGCCCAGCGCGTACAGGAATGTAGTGGTTCTGTCGGCGGCACTGGTGGAAGCCAGCACTTCACATACTTTCAGGAAGTCCGCTTTCGGCGTACCGCAGATGTTTTCCACCACGTCCGGCGTATAGCGGGAAACGTGCTGTTTCAGCAAGTTCCACACGCAGCGCGGATCGCTCAGGGTCTCATCGCGTTTCGCGTAGCCGTTTTCGTCGAACTGATAGTTCCAGGACGATTTATCGTACTGACGTTTCCCGGCGTCATAGCCGCTGAAGAGGCCATCTTCGAAGGCGAAATCTTCCCGTACCAGCAGGCTGGCATTGGTGTAATGCTTAACGTATTCCGCGTTAATCTTATTGTTTTCGATCAGGTACAACAGCACGCCGGAAAGGAACGTAATATCCGTACCGGAGCGGATCGGCGCATAGATATCAGCCACCGATGCCGTACGCGTAAAGCGCGGATCGACGACGATCAGCGTCGCATCGTTGTTGTTTTTCGCTTCCATCGCCCAGCGGAATCCCACCGGATGGGCTTCAGCGGCGTTACCGCCCATTACCACCACGACGTTAGCGTTTTTGATATCAACCCAGTGGTTGGTCATCGCACCGCGACCAAATGTTGGAGCAAGACTTGCTACCGTTGGTCCGTGTCAGACGCGCGCCTGGTTATCAACCGCCAGCATGCCGAGGGAGCGCACAAATTTTTGCGTCAGCATGCCGGTCTCATTACTTGCCGCAGAGGCACACAGCATCCCGGTGGAGGTCCAGCGGTTTACCGTGATGCCCTGCTCGTTCTTCTCAATAAAGTTGGCGTCGCGATCCGCTTTCATCAGTTTTGCAATTCGGGAGAAGGCTTCGTCCCAGGAGATACGCTGCCATTTGTCAGAGCCCGGCGCACGATACTCCGGGTAGCGCAGACGGTTTTCACTGTGGACGTAGTCCAGCAGCCCCGCCCCTTTCGGGCAAAGCGCCCCGCGGCTCACCGGATGGTCCGGGTCCCCTTCAATATGATAAATCGCTTCTTTGGCGTTCTTTGCGCCATCACCCAGGCTATACATTAATAGCCCACAACCCACGGAGCAGTATGTGCAGGTGTTACGGATCTCTTTCGCGCGCAGCAGTTTATAGTTGCGTGCCTGAGCCAGCGCCATTTTGGGAGCGAATCCCAGCATTGCGGCTGTTGTTCCGGCCATACCGCCCGCGCAGATTTTAAAAAATTGTCTGCGGCTGACGTCCATTGCTGTCCTCGTTATCTGATAAGACTTCGCGCCGCAAACTAACAGCAAAGCCCCTGTTTTTTTTGCGTCAAATCAAGGTCGTCAGACTTCGCCCCCTTAATAGTCACTGCCGGTACGATTTGCTAATCCTTTCGGGTTAACAGGCTCTTTGAAAATTCGCCAGGTGTAGCAAATAGATGCTATAAGTTTTCCCTTTGATTTTTAGAAGACTGGCAGGGTAATGGACAGAAAAAGAGCAACGCTGACAGGCCTGGCGGCCATATTGTTGTGGAGCACCATGGTGGGTCTCATCCGCAGCGTCAGTGAAGGACTGGGCCCGGTGGGCGGCGCGGCGATGATTTACACCGTCAGCGGGCTGTTGTGTCTGGTGACGGTGGGTTTTCCCGATCTTCGGCGTTTTTCCACGCGCTATCTCATTGCGGGCAGCATCCTGTTTGTCAGCTATGAGATGTGCCTGGCCCTGTCGCTGGGGTATGCCGCGACGCGCTCACAGGCGATTGAAGTCGGTATGGTCAATTATCTGTGGCCAAGCCTGACGATTGCGTTCGCGATTTTGTTCAACGGGCAAAAAACCACCCTGTGGGTGATCCCTGGGCTTCTCATCTCGCTGTTGGGTGTGTGCTGGGTTTTAGGTGGCGAAAACGGTCTGCAACTGAATGACATCATGCAGAACGTCGTTTCCAGTCCGCTAAGTTATGGGCTGGCGTTTGCTGGCGCTTTTATCTGGGCCGCCTACTGCACCGTCACCAGCAAGTATGCCAAAGGGCAAAATGGCATTACCCTTTTCGTCCTGCTGACCGCCCTGAGCCTGTGGGTCAAATATGCCGTCAGCGATCAGCCCGAAATGGTGTTCAGCGTCCCGGTTGTGGTGAAGCTATTGATGTGTGGGGTTGCGCTTGGCTTTGGCTACGCCGCCTGGAATATCGGTATTCTTCACGGTAACGTCACGGTGCTTGCGGCTGTCTCTTATTTCACGCCAGTTCTTTCCGCCGCACTGGCGGCTATTCTGCTGAGTTCTCCGCTTTCACTCTCATTCTGGCAAGGGGCATTGATGGTGTGCGCCGGATCGTTACTGTGCTGGTATGCCACCCGCAAATAGCATTTTTATTTTTGCCGGGTACCGAATATGCCCGGCAAAATATTAACAATATTTTAATATGTGATCACACCCTCGAATATAATTCGTAACATTAGAGAGTAATTAAATCTCTGTATAGAGTGCTGTCAGAAAGCCAGCGTTGTTGTGGAAATTGACATAAACTGACAACGCAGGTAATTAATTCAGCGCCTATATTCCCGCGCTATATAGCACAAAGTGCAATAGTTTATTTCTGAATATTTCTCTTAAAAACAGGTTCTGGTTTCCCGAGAAGTTTATAATCAACTGTTTTAAAAAAGGTTATCCTGCCACATGCTTTGACATTCCCTGCCAAAACCTTTTAATCCCACCAAAAAACTAAAACGTCCGACAACTATTCACAGCCATATTATCTTGATTGGTTAATAATCACTTTATGTCTATATATTAACCTGATTGGCCGATTTAAGGGCAATTTATCCGATCAGGATCACACTATTTGAAATTATCTTTAATATTTTGAAACTTATTATTGAAAGCAGTCTACGGAATTTTAAAAATAGTCTGCCATTGACGATAAGCCTCGTTTAAAAATCGCTCAGGTGGCTTAGGAAATACCTAAATAAAATTATAAGGATTATTTAAGATGAAACTTAAATTAGTTGCAGTGGCAGTGACTTCCATGTTGGCAGCTGGCGTTGTTAACGCGGCTGAAGTTTTTAACAAAGACGGTAACAAACTGGATCTGTACGGCAAAGTTACTGGTCTGCACTATTTTTCTGATGATGCTGGTAGCGACGGCGACAAAACGTATGTTCGTCTGGGCTTCAAAGGTGAAACTCAGATCAACGATCAGCTGACCGGATACGGCCAGTGGGAATATGAGTTCAAGGGCAATCGCTCTGAAGCTCAAGGTTCCGACGGCAACAAAACCCGTCTGGCGTACGCTGGTCTGAAATTCGATGAATTCGGTTCCTTCGACTACGGTCGTAACTACGGTGTGGCTTATGACATCGGCGCGTGGACTGACGTTCTGCCAGAGTTCGGTGGCGATACCTGGACGCAGACTGACGGCTTCATGACCGGCCGTACCACTGGCGTTGCAACCTACCGTAACACCGACTTCTTTGGTCTGGTTGACGGCCTGAACGTGGCTGCTCAGTACCAGGGTAAAAACGACCGTGACGATATCACCGAATCCAACGGTGACGGCTGGGGTCTCTCTTCTACCTATGAATTCGACGGCTTCGGTGTGGGTGCGACCTACGCGAAATCTGACCGTACCGACCGTCAGGTTCGTGCTGCAAGCAACCTGAACGCCGGTGGCGAAAACGCAGAAGTCTGGGCTGCTGGCCTGAAGTACGATGCGAACAACATCTACCTGGCAACCACCTACTCTGAAACCCGCAACATGACGGCGTTCGGTAACGGTCACGTTGCCAACAAAGCGCAGAACTTCGAAGTTGTGGCTCAGTACCAGTTCGACTTCGGTCTGCGTCCGTCCATCGCTTACCTGAAATCCAAAGGTAAAGACATCGGTTCTTATGGCGACCAGGACCTGGTTGAATACGTTGACGTTGGCGCGAGCTACTACTTCAACAAAAACATGTCCACCTATGTTGATTACAAAATCAACCTCGTGGATGACAGCCAGTTCACCAAAGATGCCAAAGTGGCTACCGACAACATCGTAGCTGTAGGTCTGACCTACCAGTTCTAAGATCTGTTAGTTCAAAAGGCCAGCCCTCGCGGCTGGCCTTTTTTATTACTGCTGCCCTCCGACCTTCGCCAGACTAAACCAGATCCCGACCGCCAGAATCAGCAGCATGCCTCCCGCACTGCCCAGGGCCACGCTGTGCGAGGTGATGAACGCGGTTTTCGCCGCCGTCATCACCGGCTCGGCCAGCGACGGCGTCAGCTCCTGCGCCACCTTCATCGCTTCACCGATGGACGACGAGGCTTTATCGGTCAGCGACGCGCTCAGCCCTTGCGGCAGTACAATAGACGCCGAAAAGCTGCGGGTTAACAGCAGACCGAAAATGGCGATCCCCAGACCAGCACCCAGCTCGTAGGACATGGTTTCGATCGCGCCTGCGGCGGCCGCTTTCTCTTTCGGCGCCGCAGCCATGATCGCTGACGTCGATGCCAGCAGTGCGCTGGCAGCACTGAAGCCCAGCAGCACCATCAGGCTCCACGCCTGCCACTGTTGGGTGCTGAAATCGAGCGTCGACAGGCCGATAAAACTGACCGCGCTAAGCCCCATGCCTCCGGCCGCGACAATGCGCAGCCCCAGACGCCCAACCAGCACACCCGCGATCGGCCCGCTAAATCCGCTCGCCACCATCACCGGCAGCATAAATATCCCTGCTTCAAACGGCGTAAAACCATGCACGAACTGCAACTCCTGCGCCATCAGCAGTTCAAAGCCCACCAGCGCAATCATGGCGGTCATCGCCATGACCACGCCGCTTAAAATAATGCGATGGCAAAACAGGCGCATGTCGATCATCGGCACGCGCGCGCGTAGCTGGATACGGACGAAGATAAACAGCATTACCGCTCCGGTAAGCAGCGTACAGGCCACCATCCACGGCGACAGCACCCCTTTCAGGGCGGTTTTGGCACTATAGACCAGCAGTAAAATCGCCACAATCAGCATAATGGCATGGCTGATATTGAGCGGCTGCTCGGGCCGCCCCTGCTGAGCAGGCACCAGGCGCGCAGCAAGCGAAACCACGATCAGCACGATCGGCACGTTAATCAGGAACACCGACCCCCAGTAAAAGTGCTCCAGCAGCATGCCGCCAATCAGCGGGCCAAACGCCGCGCCGCCCGACCCAACGGCAGCCCAGACGCCGAGGGCGATATTACGGTGCCGCACGTCAATAAACAGGGTGCGGATCCCTGCAAGCGTAGCCGGGATGATCATCGCCGCCCCTATCGCCAGCGACGCGCGGGCGGCAATCAGCCAGCCCGCGGAAGGCGCAAAAGCCGCCGCTAACGAAGACAGGCCAAACAGCACGCTGCCGATCATCAGCAGGCGCTTGAAGCCAATGCGATCCCCCAGCGCGCCCATAGGCAGCACCATCCCCGCCATCACCAGCGAGTAAATATCAATAATCCACAGCAATTCGTTGCCGCTGGCACCCAGCGTCATGCTCAATGTTGGCGCCGCCACGTGCAGCACCGTCGCGTCAATCGCCACCGGGATATACACCAGCACGATAATCACTAACGCTAACCACTGACGAAACATAAATTTCCTTTTCAGTTAAAAACTGGACACATGTCCAGAATGCGATCCTACGTAAAGTTGAACACTTGTCCAGCTCTTTGTTACACTCGTTTCGTTGCCATTGAGAGTGAGAAATTATGCGTTATCTGAGCAAGGACGAGCGGCGGGAAGAGATCCTCCAGGCCGCGATGCGCGTGGCGCTGACCGAAGGATTCGCTGCGATGACCGTGCGCCGCATCGCCACCGAAGCGGGCGTCGCCACCGGGCAGGTGCATCACCACTTTGCGTCGGCGGGCGAGCTTAAGTCGCTGGCGTTTGTCCGGCTGATCCGCGATTTGCTGGATGCTGAAATCGTTGGCGAAAACGCCGGCTGGCGTGAGCGCCTGCATGCCATGCTCGGCAGCGATGACGGCGGGTTTGAGCCCTACATTCGACTGTGGCGGGAGGCGCAAATTCTCGCCAGCCGGGATAGCGATATCAAAGGCGCCTACGTTTTGACCATGGAGATGTGGCACCAGGAAACGGTCGCGATTATCCGCGCCGGGGCGGAGGCCAACGCCTTTACGCTTGCTGACCAGCCGGAAAATATCGCCTGGCGTTTAATTGGTCTGGTATGTGGCCTGGATGGCATATACGTATTAAATATGCCTGAAATGGACGACGCGGCATTTAATAAGCATCTGGATAAGCTTATTTCCCTCGAATTGTTTTAATACTCCCATCGGGGTATTAATTTCCGCAAATAGTTACAATTAGTAACACATAAAGCGAACCCTGATTCCCATTCCAAACTCAGGGATTCGCTTTTTTATCTATCCTTTCAGATGTATCCCATAACATCCAAAAATTTCCACAAACTGCCGAAAGGTATCTTTCTGTTTTCACTTCTTTTTTCTCTCCATTTGGGTAAGCAAGAGGGTGATATGTCACATCAAAGCGAGAAGAGTAATCAGCATCTGTTGAGTAACTGGAAACCGGAAAACGCGCAATTTTGGGAGAATAAAGGGAAACATATCGCACGTAGAAACCTGTGGATTTCCGTGGCGTGTTTGCTTCTCGCGTTTTGTGTATGGATGTTGTTTAGCGCTATTGCGGTAAATCTTAATAAGGTCGGATTTAATTTCAGCACCGATCAGCTTTTTATGCTAACGGCATTACCTTCTCTTTCCGGCGCGATATTGCGTGTCCCCTACTCTTTTATGGTGCCGATATTTGGCGGACGTTACTGGACCGTGTTAAGTACCGTTATCCTGGTCGTACCCTGTGTCTGGCTTGGGATCGCCATCCAGAATACCGCTACGCCTTACTGGGTCTTTATCATCATCGCACTGCTGTGCGGTTTTGCCGGGGCCAACTTCGCTTCCAGCATGGGAAACATCAGTTTCTTCTTCCCGAAAGCCAGACAGGGCAGCGCGCTGGGCATTAACGGCGGGCTGGGTAACCTGGGCGTGAGCGTGATGCAGCTGGTTGCGCCGCTGGTGATTTTTCTGCCGATGTTTACCTTCCTCGGCGTTCACGGCGTCCCCCAGGAGGATGGCTCGACGATGTGGCTGGCGAACGCGGCGTGGATCTGGGCCCCGCTGCTGATTCTTGCTACCCTTGCGGCGTTTTTTGGCATGAACGACATCGCCAGCTCGAAAGCGTCCATTGCCAGCCAGCTTCCGGTGCTTAAGCGCTTTCACCTCTGGCTGCTGAGCCTGCTTTATCTGGCAACCTTCGGCTCGTTTATCGGTTTCTCGGCAGGCTTTGCTATGCTGTCGAAAACCCAGTTTCCGGACGTAAATATCCTCCACCTCGCCTTCTTTGGCCCGCTGATCGGCGCTCTGGCGCGTTCGGCTGGCGGAATGATTTCAGACAGGCTGGGCGGCGTACGGGTGACGCTGATCAACTTCGTCTTTATGGCCATCTTTAGCGCCCTGATTTTCCTGACGCTCCCCGGGTCTCGTTCAGGCAGTTTTATCGCCTTCTATCTGGTCTTTATGGGCCTGTTCCTCACCGCAGGCCTGGGCAGCGGCTCGACCTTCCAGATGATCGCGATTATCTTTCGCCAAATCACCCTCGACCGCGTGAAAAAACAGGGCGGGAGCGACGAACAGGCACAGCATGAAGCGGTGACCGAAACGGCTGCCGCGCTGGGCTTTATCTCTGCCATCGGTGCGGTAGGCGGGTTCTTTATTCCCAAAGCCTTTGGCACATCCCTGGCGATGACCGGTTCCCCGGTGGGCGCCATGAAAGTCTTCCTCGTGTTTTACATCGTCTGCGTGCTCGTCACCTGGCTGGTGTACGGCCGCAAATCCTCACAAAAATAATAACTACCTCTTCGCCGGAGCGTGATGTCTCACCCTCCGGCCATGCTATCGAAGCAGGAGAAATGTCATGAGCAAACTGTTGGACCGCTTCCGTTACTTCAAAACAAAAGGCGACAGTTTCGCCGATGGGCACGGGCAGGTGTACCACACCAACCGCGACTGGGAGGACAGCTACCGTCAGCGCTGGCAGTTCGATAAAATTGTGCGATCCACCCACGGCGTTAACTGCACCGGCTCCTGTAGCTGGAAGATTTATGTCAAAAATGGCCTGGTGACCTGGGAAACCCAGCAGACCGACTACCCGCGCACCCGCCCTGACCTGCCTAACCACGAACCGCGCGGCTGCCCGCGTGGCGCAAGCTACTCCTGGTATCTCTACAGCGCCAACCGTCTCAAGTACCCGCTGGTACGCCGCAGGCTGATCGAACTCTGGCGAGAGGCGCTGGCGCAGCATACCGATCCGGTGCTGGCCTGGGATGCCATTCAAAACGATCCGCAGAAAGCGCAGAGCTACAGAAAAGCGCGCGGAAAAGGCGGTTTTATCCGCTCAAACTGGAAAGAGCTTAACCAGCTGATTGCTGCCGCCAACGTCTGGACCATCAAAAACTACGGCCCGGATCGGGTAGCCGGTTTTTCCCCCATCCCGGCCATGTCGATGGTCTCTTATGCCGCCGGTACGCGCTATCTCTCCCTGCTCGGCGGCACCTGCCTGAGCTTCTATGACTGGTACTGCGATCTGCCTCCGGCGTCGCCGATGACCTGGGGCGAACAGACCGACGTGCCGGAATCGGCGGACTGGTACAACTCCAGCTATATCATTGCCTGGGGCTCGAACGTGCCGCAGACGCGCACCCCGGACGCCCACTTCTTTACCGAAGTGCGTTACAAGGGCACCAAGACCGTCGCCATTACGCCGGACTTCTCGGAGGTGGCGAAGCTCAGCGACCAGTGGCTGGCCCCCAAACAGGGTACCGACAGCGCCCTTGCCATGGCGATGGGCCATGTGATCCTTAAAGAGTTCCACCTCGATAACCCGAGCGAGTACTTCCTCAACTATTGCCGCCGCTACACCGACATGCCGATGCTGGTCCTGCTGGATGAACAGGCTGACGGTCGCGTGGTGCCGGGCCGCATGCTGCGCGCGTCGGATCTGGCCGACGGGCTGGGTGAAACCAATAATCCGGAGTGGAAAACCATCGCCTTTGACGTGGCCGGAAATCTGGTGGCGCCGAATGGTTCCATCGGCTTCCGCTGGGGTGAAAAAGGCAAATGGAACCTGGAGTCGCTGGCAGCAGGACAGGAAACCGAGCTGACGCTTTCCCTGCTCATCACCCACGACAGCGTGGCAGACGTGGCCTTCCCTTACTTCGGGGGCAACGAGAATCCGCATTTCCGCAGCGTGAAGCAGGAGCCGGTGCTGACGCGCCGAGTACCGAGTAAAACCCTGACGCTGGCCGACGGCAGCCAGAGACGCGTGGTGAGCGTGTACGATCTGGTGCTGGCAAACTACGGCCTCGATCGCGGTCTGGAAGACAGTAACGCGGCGACAAACTACGCCGAGATAAAAGCCTACACCCCGGCCTGGGGCGAACAAATTACCGGCGTCCCCGCTTATCTGATAGAAAAAATCGCCCGTGAATTTGCCGACACGGCGCACAAAACTCACGGTCGTTCGATGATCATTCTCGGGGCCGGTGTGAACCACTGGTACCACATGGACATGAACTACCGCGGGATGATCAACATGCTGGTCTTCTGCGGCTGCGTCGGGCAGAGCGGCGGCGGCTGGTCGCACTATGTCGGCCAGGAAAAGCTGCGCCCGCAAACCGGCTGGCTGCCGCTGGCCTTCGCGCTGGACTGGAACCGTCCGCCGCGCCAGATGAACAGCACATCGTACTTCTACAACCACGCCAGCCAGTGGCGCTATGAGAAGCTCACCGCACAGGAACTGCTTTCTCCCCTTGCAGACGCATCGAAGTTTACCGGTCACCTGATTGATTTCAATGTCCGCGCCGAGCGCATGGGCTGGCTGCCGTCGGCCCCTCAGCTCAACCTTAATCCGCTGCACGTGAAAGCCCGCGCCGACGCCGCCGGGATGTCGCCGCAGGACTATACCGTGCAGGCGTTAAAATCAGGTGATATTCGCTTCGCCTGTGAACAGCCCGACAACGGCAAGAACCACCCGCGCAACCTGTTTGTCTGGCGTTCTAACCTGCTTGGCTCGTCCGGGAAAGGCCATGAATACATGCTGAAATATCTGCTTGGCACCGAGAGCGGTATTCAGGGTGAGGATTTAGGCTCAACGGACGACGTGAAACCTGAAGAGGTGGAATGGCAAACCGCCGCCATTGAGGGCAAGCTGGATCTGCTGGTGACGCTCGATTTCCGTATGTCCAGCACCTGCCTGTTCTCGGATATCGTCCTGCCCACCGCCACCTGGTATGAAAAAGACGATATGAATACCTCGGACATGCATCCGTTTATTCACCCGCTTTCCGCAGCCGTTGACCCGGCGTGGGAGTCCCGCAGCGACTGGGAGATTTACAAGGGCATCGCCAAAGTCTTCTCTGAAGTGTGCGTCGGACATCTCGGCACCGAAACTGACGTGGTGCTACAGCCGCTTCAGCATGACTCCCCGGGGGAGCTGTCGCAGCCTTTTGATATTCTGGACTGGCGCAAAGGCGAGTGCGATCTGATCCCCGGCAAAACCGCGCCAAACATTGCAGTCGTCGAGCGCAACTATCCGGAAACCTACGAGCGCTTCACGGCCCTTGGGCCGCTGCTGGACAAGCTCGGTAACGGCGGAAAAGGCATATCGTGGAACACCCAGAACGAGGTCGATTTCCTCGGCAAGCTCAACTACGTCAAGCTCGACGGCCCGGCGAAAGGTCGTCCGCGCATCGAGACCGCCATTGACGCTTCAGAGGTGATCCTCGCCCTTGCGCCGGAAACTAACGGTCAGGTCGCGGTCAAAGCCTGGGAAGCCCTCGGCGAACTGACCGGACGCGATCACACTCATCTGGCGCTGAACAAAGAAGATGAGAAAATCCGCTTCCGCGATATTCAGGCGCAGCCGCGCAAAATCATCTCCAGCCCGACGTGGTCCGGCCTTGAGAGCGAGCACGTCTCCTATAACGCAGGCTATACCAACGTTCACGAGCTGATCCCGTGGCGCACGATTTCGGGCCGCCAGCAGCTGTATCAGGATCATGCCTGGATGCGCGCCTTCGGGGAGAGTCTGGTGGCCTATCGTCCACCGATTGACACCCGCAGCGTTACCCATATGCGCGAAATCCCGCCGAACGGATTCCCGGAAAAAGCGCTTAACTTCCTGACGCCGCACCAGAAATGGGGCATTCACTCCACCTACAGCGAAAACCTGCTGATGCAGACCCTGTCGCGCGGAGGGCCAATCGTCTGGATCAGCGAAACCGACGCGCGCGAGCTGGGCATAGAGGACAACGACTGGATCGAAGCTTTTAACGCAAACGGCGCCCTCACCGCCCGCGCGGTGGTCAGCCAGCGCGTGCCGCCGGGCATGACCATGATGTACCACGCTCAGGAGCGCATTCTGAACATTCCGGGGTCAGAAGTAACCGGACGGCGCGGCGGGATCCACAACTCGGTCACCCGTGTCTGCCCGAAACCGACCCACATGATCGGCGGCTACGCGCAGCTGGCGTACAGCTTCAACTATTACGGCACCGTCGGCTCGAACCGCGACGAGTTCATCATGATCCGTAAAATGAAAAACATTAACTGGCTGGACGGCGAAGGTCGGGATCAGGTACAGGAGGCGAAAAAATGAAAATACGCTCACAGGTTGGCATGGTTCTGAATCTCGATAAATGCATTGGCTGCCACACCTGCTCGGTCACCTGTAAGAACGTCTGGACCGGGCGCGAAGGGATGGAATACGCGTGGTTCAACAACGTCGAAACCAAACCGGGTATCGGCTATCCGAAAAACTGGGAAGATCAGGATGAGTGGCAAGGCGGCTGGATCCGCGGTATTCACGGCAAGCTGACCCCGCGCCTCGGCGGCAAAATGGGTGTGCTGTCGAAGATTTTCGCTAACCCCGTGTTGCCGCAGATTGACGATTACTATGAACCCTTCACCTTCGATTACCAGGATCTGCACCGCGCGCCAGAGGGCGATCACCTCCCTACCGCCCGCCCGCGCTCGCTGATTGACGGCAAGCGAATGGATAAAATCGAATGGGGGCCCAACTGGGAAGAGCTGCTGGGCGGCGAGTTCGAAAAACGCGCCCGCGACCGCAATTTCCAGAAGATCCAGAAGGAGATGTACGGCCAGTTTGAAAACACCTTCATGATGTACCTGCCGCGCCTGTGCGAGCACTGTCTGAACCCCAGTTGCGTTGCCACCTGCCCGAGCGGTGCGATTTACAAGCGTGAAGAGGACGGCATTGTGCTGATTGACCAGGACAAATGCCGCGGCTGGCGTCTGTGCATCAGCGGCTGCCCGTACAAGAAAATCTACTTCAACTGGAAGAGCGGCAAGTCAGAGAAGTGCATCTTCTGCTACCCGCGCATTGAGTCCGGTCAGCCGACCGTCTGCTCGGAAACCTGCGTCGGGCGCATCCGCTACCTTGGCGTGCTGCTGTATGACGCGGACCGTATCGAGGAGGCAGCGAGCACCGAGCATGAAACCGATCTGTACGAGCGCCAGTGCGACGTGTTCCTTAACCCGAACGATCCGGCGGTGATTGAGGAAGCGCTAAAACAGGGTATTCCGCAGAACGTCATCGACGCGGCACAGCGTTCCCCGGTTTACAAAATGGCGATGGACTGGAAGCTTGCCCTGCCGCTGCATCCGGAATACCGCACCCTGCCGATGGTCTGGTATGTGCCGCCGCTGTCACCGATTCAGTCCTACGCGGACGCGGGTGGTTTGCCGCAGAGCGACGGCGTGCTGCCTGCCGTAGAAAGCCTGCGCATTCCGGTGCAGTACCTGGCAAACATGCTCAGCGCGGGCGATACCGGTCCGGTGCTGCGCGCCCTGAAGCGCATGATGGCGATGCGCCACTACAAGCGTTCCCAGACCGTGGAAGGCGTGACCGACACCCGCGCCATCGAAGAGGTCGGCCTGACGGAAGAACAGGTAGAAGAGATGTATCGCTACCTGGCGATTGCCAACTACGAAGACCGCTTCGTGATCCCGACCAGCCACCGCGAAATGGCGCGCGACGCCTTCCCGGAGAAAAACGGCTGCGGCTTCACCTTTGGCGACGGCTGCCACGGTTCCGACACCAAATTCAACCTCTTCAACAGCAGCCGCATTGACGCGATCAACATCACCGAGGTGCGTGAACACGGGGAGGGAGAGTAATGCAGATCCTCAAAATCATCGCGCTGCTCATTGAGTATCCCGATGAGTTGCTGTGGGAAAACCGTGACGAAGCGCTTTCCCTGGTGGAACAGGACGCGCCCATGCTGCTGCCGTTTGCGCAGCAGCACCTGAGCGCCCCGCTGCTGGATAAGCAGGCCGAATGGTGCGAAGTGTTTGAACGGGGGCGCGCAACCTCGCTACTGCTGTTCGAACACGTTCACGCCGAGTCCCGCGATCGCGGTCAGGCGATGGTCGATCTCATGAGCCAGTATGAGAAAGCCGGCCTTCAGCTTGACTGCCGCGAGCTGCCGGACTATCTGCCGCTCTATCTGGAATATCTCAGTATCGTCAGCGATGACGAGGCGCGTGAAGGGCTGCAAAACGTCGCGCCGATCCTGGCGCTGATTGGTGGACGCCTGAAACAGCGTGAGGTAGCACATTACCAGCTGTTTGACGCCCTGCTGACGCTGGCCGGAACGCGCCTTTCCAGCGACAGCGTGGCGAAACAGGTGTCCGGTGAAAAACGGGATGATACCCGTCAGGCGCTGGACGCCGTGTGGGAAGAGGAACAGGTGAAGTTTATTGAAGACAACGCCACATCGTGCGACAGCTCGCCGATGCAGCAATATCAACGACGCTTTAGCCAAGACGTCGCGCCGCAGTACGTGGACGTCAGCGCCGGAGGCCCAAAATGACACATTACCTGAACGTGTTTTTCTATGACATTTATCCGTACATCTGCGCCACCGTGTTTTTCCTTGGCAGCTGGTTGCGCTACGACTACGGGCAGTACACCTGGCGCGCATCGTCCAGCCAGATGCTCAGCAAGCGCGGTATGAACTGGGGCTCTAACCTGTTTCATATTGGCATTCTGGGGATCTTCTTCGGGCACCTGTTCGGCATGTTAACCCCGCACTGGATGTACGCCTGGTTTTTACCCATCGCGGTTAAACAGCAGTTAGCCATGATTGCGGGGGGTATTTGCGGGGTGCTGACGTTGATTGGCGGGTCGATGCTGCTGATCCGCCGCCTGTTCAACCAGCGGGTGCGTGCCACGTCCACCACGCCGGATATTATCATCATGAGTATCCTGCTGCTTCAGTGCATCCTTGGGCTGTCGACCATTCCTTTCTCCGCCCAGTATCCTGACGGAAGCGAGATGATGAAGCTGGTCGGCTGGGCGCAGGGGATCGTGACGTTTAAGGGAGGCTCGTCAGAAATGCTGAGCGGCGTCGCACCGATCTTCCGCGTGCATCTGGTGCTGGGGATGACGATCTTCCTTATCTTCCCGTTCACCCGTCTGGTGCACGTGTGGAGCGCGCCGTTTGAGTACTTCACCCGTCGCTATCAGGTAGTGAGATCGCGCCGTTGATTTTGTCGGGTGGCGGCTTCGCCTTACCCGACCTACGTTTCAAGCCGCTGTAGGCCCGGTAAGGCGTAGCCACCACCGGGCTATTTCCCTGCCTGCGGATGCGTATCAAACCCCGCCATCACCGCCGTCAGCTCGGCCAGGGTAAAGCCGTGCTTCGGGTCATCAACGCCCAGGCCAAACCGCGCCTGCATCAGCTTATACAGCGCCTCCGCATCCGGCAAATGGATCTGCTCCTCCACATGCCCGTTCTGCCAGTGGGTAAAATTAAAGTTGGTCAGCGTCAGCTTGCCCCCGTCCGGCAGGTGGCGACACATCAGCAGGTGATGACGGAAATGGGACTGCGGCCAGTGCGCCGACCAGAAGTTTCCCATCACGTAATCGTTGAAGTACTGGGTCGCCAGGTCGAAGTGGTACATTGACTGCCAGTGCTCGTGATGGCGGAATTGCAGTACCCAGTCGTTACCCTCGCTCAGCAAACGATAACTCCCGTGCGGGGTTTCCTGTTCCTCGTTGGCGATCAAACGAATCGGCGCCGTCAGCGTTTGTCCGCCAAATCCCACATCGGCGATCCAGCGCTCGCCGTTCAGCTCAACCAGCAGCAACCGGTGCGTACGCGGCGGCATCTGCGACGGATTAGCCAGCACAACCCGCCCCAGCACGCTGCGCACCGTAAAACCGACTTCGCGCAACACCCGCTCAAACAGGCCGTTTTGCTCAAAGCAATATCCCCCCCGCCGCGCGGTGACCAGTTTATCCACCAGACACCCGTCGTCCAGATGGATTTCACGCGGCAAAACAACATCGATATTTTCGAAAGGGATTGCGCAGTTATGGTCTAAATGCAGCCCCCGCAGGGTATCGATATCAACCTGTACGGGCTGCTGCCAGCCCGTGCGGGCGAAATAAGCACTCAGAAATGGGGACATGATTTGCTCCAGGATGTGATATCCCCTGTTTATAAACTATTTTCCCTTATGCATATGCGCAAAAGTGCTTTTTCGTCATACTCATCGTGTACATGAGGAGATCCTATGAACCACTTTCGCCCTGTTGGATTACGCCATGCCAGCCGTCTTCTGAATCACGGTCCAACCGTGCTCATCACCAGCCGGGATGAGACCATCGATCGTCGCAACGTCATGGCCGCCGCATGGTCTATGCCGGTGGAATTTGAGCCCCCGCGTATCGCGATTGTGGTAGACAAAAGCGCGTGGTCACGGGAGTTGATCGAACGCAGCGGGAAATTCGGCATTGTGATCCCCGGCGTGGCGGCAGCCAACTGGACCTGGGCGGTCGGCAGCGTCAGCGGGCGCGACGAGGATAAATTTAACTGCTACGGGATCCCGGTTATTTATGGCCCTGAGCTTGGCCTGCCGGTTATAGAAGAGAAATGTCTGGCGTGGATGGAGTGCCGGTTATTACCTGTAACCTCTGCGGCCGAGAAATATGACACTCTGTTTGGCGAAGTGGTTTCCGCCGCGGCGGATGAA
This sequence comes from Enterobacter sp. MGH 33, assembly GCF_000534535.1. Taxonomy (NCBI): domain Bacteria; kingdom Pseudomonadati; phylum Pseudomonadota; class Gammaproteobacteria; order Enterobacterales; family Enterobacteriaceae; genus Enterobacter; species Enterobacter sp. MGH 33. The sequence continues at coordinate 2,669,718 of NZ_KI973212.1, forward strand.
CGCGCATTTGTCGCCGGACGCTGGCAGTTTGACGGGGATAAGCTGAATACGCTGCATCATCTGGGTGCGGGTACGTTTGTCGCGAGCGGGAAAATGGTGAAGGCGCTGGAATGATTTTTTAATTATACCCATCTGAATTATATAAAATTTCTATGGCATTTTATGTTTACCACTGCGTTGTAGAACGGAGGATATTTCTTGAGTTGCTGAGTTAGCAATTCCCCGTTAAGGAAATATTAATGTCCTGGATAGATATGGCGAAATTTTATATTCCAAATAAAATGCTCAAGCAAAAAGCATCGGTAATTGGGCACATTATGTCATCGAAGCCACTCTTCTTTTTACTTTTCATCCTGTCTTCCTTAGCGGGCGCGGAAACCACCTATGCACCGGGGCTAGTGGCGCTTAAATTCAATCAATGGTATATAGCGCAGTTAGATCAGAACAAACCACCCGTACTCAATCCAGACATTATGAACGAGTACGTAGCCTCAGGGACCATTGCAGCAATTAAAAAAATGTACTCTGGCGACAGTAACGACAAAGATATGCCCGATGCGGATATGTTTATCAAAGCGCAGGACTGGGATGATGACTGGAATCAGATAACCGTCTTACATTCTGATTTTGACGCCGTTTGCACAAACGTCTATGTCGCATTTGGTAAGAAGCAAGATCATGTGATTGCAGATTGTCTCGTTGAAGAGCAAGGAAAATGGAAAGTGCGATCGGCGACGCTAATTAAGTAACAGGCATAAACTCCCTGTCGTAATAATAAAGGCACATGGTAGCCAAATGACTACCATGTGCAATTAATTAACTCTTCACACGCTTCGCAATAATCTCATCCGCCACATTCCGCGGAGCTTCCGCAAAATGATGGAACTCCATCGTATACGTCGCGCGCCCCTGGGACATCGAGCGCAGCGTGGTGGCGTAGCCAAACATCTCAGCCAGCGGGACGTCAGCGCGAATAATCTGGCTGCCGTACTGCTCTGCCATCCCCTGCACCAGGCCGCGACGGGAGGAGAGATCGCCCATAATGTTCCCGGCGTACTCTTCCGGAGTTTCCACCTCAACGTGCATGACCGGCTCAAGAATAACCGGATCCGCCCGCCGTGCGCCCTCTTTGAAGCCGAGGATCGCCGCCATGCGGAAGGCCATCTCCGAGGAGTCAACGTCATGGTAGGAACCAAACGTCAGGGTCGCTTTCACATCCACCACCGGATAGCCCGCCAGCACTCCCGTATTCATGGCTTCTCGCAAGCCTTTTTCCACCGACGGGATGTACTCCCGCGGCACCACCCCGCCTTTGGTGGCATCTTCAAACACAAAACCACTCCCGGCGGCTAACGGCTCAAGGCTCAGGACCACATGACCGTACTGCCCTTTCCCGCCGGACTGTCGGACAAATTTACCTTCAATATCCTTCACCGCTTTACGCAGAGTTTCACGGTAGGTGACCTGCGGACGACCAATGTTCGCCTCAACGCCAAACTCACGCTTCATGCGGTCAACGATGATCTCCAGATGCAGCTCGCCCATCCCGGAGATAATGGTCTGTCCGGACTCTTCGTCCGTGTGCAGGCGAAACGACGGATCCTCCGCCGCCAGGCGCTGTAGGGCGATCCCCATTTTCTCCTGATCGGCCTTGGTTTTCGGCTCAATCGCCAGCGAAATAACCGGGTCCGGGAACTCCATCCGTTCAAGGGTGATCACCGCATTCGGGTCGGTCAGCGTGTCACCGGTGGTGACGTCTTTCAGCCCGACACAGGCCGCGATATCCCCTGCGCGCAGCTCGTCCACCTCATGGCGATCGTTGGCATGCATCAGCACGATGCGCCCGATACGTTCTTTCTTACCCTTCACCGGGTTGTACACCGCGTCGCCTTTACGCAGTATGCCGGAATAGACGCGGATAAAGGTCAGCTGGCCGACGTACGGATCGCTCATCAGCTTGAAGGCCAGCGCGGAGAACGGTTCATCATCGCTTGGGTGGCGCTCGGCGTGCTGTCCGTCTTCTTCTACCCCATCAATAGCGGGCACGTCCAGTGGAGACGGCATCAATTCAATCACCGCGTCGAGCATGCGCTGCACACCCTTGTTCTTGAAAGCGCTGCCGCACAGCATGGGCTGTATTTCACCGGAGATGGTCCGGACGCGCAGCCCCTGGATGATTTCCGCTTCATCCAGTTCGCCCGTCTCAAGGTACTTATCCATAAGCTCATCGCTGGCTTCTGCCGCAGCCGAAACCATTTTTTCTCGCCACGCCTGGGCGGTGCTCAGCAGATCGTCAGGCACTGGCGCATAGCTAAACGCCATGCCCTGCGTCGCATCATCCCACAGAATGGTGCGCATCTTGATGAGATCCACCACGCCGGTGAAGTGTTCTTCTGCCCCCACGGGGATCACAATCGGGACCGGATTGGCTTTCAGCCGCTCCTGCATCATCTGCACCACGCGGAAGAAATCCGCACCCGGGCGGTCCATTTTATTGACGAACGCCAGACGCGGAACGTGATATTTGTTCGCCTGACGCCAGACGGTTTCCGACTGCGGCTGCACGCCGCCGACGGAGTCATAGACCATTACCGCGCCGTCGAGCACACGCATGGAACGTTCCACCTCAATGGTGAAATCCACGTGCCCGGGGGTGTCGATAATATTGATGCGGTGCGGTTCAAAGCCTCTGTCCATACCGGGCCAGAAACAGCTTACCGCCGCCGACGTAATGGTGATCCCGCGCTCCTGCTCCTGCGCCATCCAGTCGGTGGTTGCCGCGCCATCGTGTACTTCACCCAGCTTGTGGCTCATCCCGGTGTAAAACAGGATGCGCTCAGTGGTGGTTGTTTTGCCCGCATCGATATGCGCGGAGATACCGATGTTGCGATAACGTTCGAGTGGAATGGGTCGGGGCATGATATTTCCTTAAGTCTTCATGACTGGTTTGTGACGACCGGGATGGTCGCGTGTTCGTTCGTTTGTTATAATAGTCCTATTGTACGAGTATTATCGAACTATTTTTTAACGGTTGACCTATCGTTGATATAGCTCAATCTCACGCGAGACGCAGGAAAACGATGATCCCAAACCACCCGGAACCTGAACAAATAGTGTTGGAAAATGTGCTATTCGCCCTCGGCAACCCGCTGCGATTAGCGATTATTCGCAGGCTGGCCGACGGCAGCGAACTGAGCTGTAACGCACTGCGCCCGGAAGAGGTGGTGAAATCCACTATGACTCACCACTGGCGCGTGCTGCGCGACAGCGGCGTGATCTGGCAGCGCCCGCAGGGGCGCGAGAATATGATCTCACTGAGAAGAGAGGATCTGGACGCCCGCTTTCCTGGGCTGCTGGCGATCCTGCTCCAGGCTAAGTAGCGGCAGCGTCCTCAAGACGATAAACCGGAATGCGCCGTGTTGTTCCGGTAAGGGTGTCGAACACCTCCGTATCGGACGTCACTATTCTCATCCCGGTCTTCCTTAACCGCTGCACCTCGGCGGCTATGCGCTGGAGGCCAAACCAGAAAAGCCCGTCAAGCGCGGTGACCGCAAGCCCCTGTTCCAGCGCCAGCTGGAGGCGCTCGCGGGGGGCTTTCACCTGCTGAGCGATTTGCCGGTAAGGCACTTCCGAACCGCCGGACGCATCGATTCGCTGAATACGGGTCTTCAGGTGGTAGGTAAATTCATCGGGAATGCCGTTCAAATCCTGTTTAAGGCTGTAGACGCAGCCAAACCGCTTCCCGTTGAACAGGACATTTTTTTGACTGAGCTGAAACTCATTTCTGATGCTATCAATCAGCTGCGGTGCACGGGTAAGAAGTAACCGGAAGGGAAGCTCAAAGCTGGTCACATAATCCACGTTCAGCAGCGCGAGACGCAGCCGCTCTTCTGCCCCGGATTTCTGGTCATGACACTCGCGCATCACCTCCGCCCACTGGCGCGTCAGACGTTCCGGCTCGCCGGCTTCGGTGAGGAGGTATTTTTCCAGATGATAATCGACTCTTCCGGTCATGTTGGGCATCCCGTCAATATGGATGCGGTAATTCTATCCAGCGCGGCAGGATTTATAAAGGGCGGAGCGCACCGGCATCCGCCCTGCCGGGCTACTGCTGGATACTCGACCGGTCCGAAATATCGCTGGCAGAAAAGGTTCTTGCAGTAGACGCGACCTGTTTTTTGCGTTTATACCGGTCCGGCTGGCCTTCAGGGCGGGTTTTGAACCGGCGATGCAGCCACATATATTGCTCAGGCGCCATCATCACGGCGCGCTCAATCGCTCTGTTCATTTGCGTGGCCACCGACGCTTTGTCGCCTCCCTGCAAGGTATCGCTAATATCTTCCAGAATAATCAGCTCATACCCTGTGCCGTCTGCTTTTCTGCGCGGTACAAACGGGATCACGGCCGGTCTGGCACTTTTCACCAGCATGTAGCTCCCGGCAGTTGTCGCGGCGTCCGGGACGGCAAAAAACGGCACAAACACGCTATTCGTTTTGCCATAATCGTGGTCCGGGGCATACCACAGGATCTCGTTTTGCTTCAGCGCGCGGATCATGCCCTTCAGGTCATAGCGGTCAAGCATGGTTTTATTGGAACGCAGACGACCGCGCGTTTGCAGCCAGTCGAGCAACGCATTATTGTTGGGACGATACACACCAATACCCGCGTTGAGCATGCCAAAGATGCGTGCGCCTAATTCCAGCGTGAGAAAATGCATGCCAATGAGCACCACTCCCCTTCCTTGCGCCCGCGCCTGTTCCATATGTTCGTAGCCGGTTACGCTGAAGTGTTTCCGTACGCGCCAGTCTGGCCAGAACCACGCTATCCCCGTTTCGATGACGCCCATTCCAACCGATTCAAAATTACGCTCAAGTAAACGCTCGCACTCGTCCTCTTTCATATCAGGAAAGCAAAGCTCAAGATTTCGTCTGGCGATCTCCACGCGGCGTGGAAGCAGGCGCATAGCCAGACGCCCAAGCCCGTGACCTATTTTCAACAGCAGCGGGTACGGAAGCTGAACCGTGCACCAGAGCGCGGCAATGCCTGCCCAGCTGAGCCAGTAACGAGGATGAATAAAGGCGAGTGAAAACTGAGGTAATTTTGTCATGGAAAAATTATCCTTTTACTAATTTGTACTTAATCTGGTGCAGTTGCAGTGCTTACCTGCTGATTCAACGAATATTGTTCGGAAGGATGAATTGTAGCGGAATCGTTATGGTTTTTATTATCGATTTTTGCGAAAGGGAATAAAAGCGAGGAGCGCCGGGTGATATTGCACCACCCGGCAGGCAAGTTACATCGAATAACCGGGCTTCTTAATCAGTTCATCCAGTTTCGGGCCGATCTCGGTATCCCAGACCTGCGCCTTCCAGTCAGCTTCCTGAACCTCCTGAAGCGCCACGGAGATTGAGCGATCTTTGCTGTTCAGATGACGGGCGATCGCTTCGGCGATATCCGCCGCCAGGGCCGTTTTTTGTTCGTCAGTCAGATCGCGTGGAAAACATTTGATATCAACGTGTGGCATGGGCAGGGCTCCTTTTATAGGTGAGCGTTCCACGTTATCAGATTATATCGTTAGCTTTTAGCACCTTGTGCAGTTCCGGCAGCGCGCAGACGGCATCCGCGACGGCGGTAATATTAGGCGTGTTAGTGGCAAACCACTCATGACGTGGCCCCCAGGTACGCGCAACGGCAATATAGACGTCAAGCAGCGTCAGCTGTTTGCCAAACGCAAACGGCGAGGCGCTGAGCTGGCTGTCGAACCACAGATAGAGCGATTTTCGGTACTCAATGCAATTTTTCTTCAGCTGTTCCGGGGCATCAGGCACCCAGCGTTCCGGGTAACCTGCATACGTAAAGGTGGGATAGACGTTCGCCACAAACCAGATGAGCAGGCGCTGAAACTGCTGGCGCTCGGCCTGCCCTACGGGCGGCGCGAGGTCGGGACGTCTGTCGAGCACCATCAGGGCGATCGCTGCGGTTTCCGTCACGATCGCCCCATTTTCCAGCTCCAGCGTCGGCACCTGGCACAGCGGGTTCAGTTTTAACAGCAATTCGCGCTGCGGGCCGGGCTGGTCAAACCCGTCCACGTTGACGAACTGATACGGGATGTCTGCCAGAGTCAGCATCACTTCACTGATTGCCGATCCCCAGCCGGGTACGCCATAGAGTTTGATCATGTTGCCCCCTCAGGGATGAAAACCCTAAGTGTAGAGCACCATTAGTAGGTTATCCCGGGCGGGTTAACGTCAGAAGAAGTCACCGCTTCGCCCGCCTCCCCCCAGCGCGCCAGCACCTTTTGATACTCCCCGCGCTTAATCGCACCGTCCAGCGCAGCCTGCAACGCATACACCAGCCCATTAACTTTTTTGGTTGTGGTGGCGACATAGGCTTTCTTCGGCCCTAATCCCACGACGCGGGTTTTGCCGGTTAACGCGGCTTTGTAGGCCGAAACGGACTGCGGTCCAAAGAAAACATCCGCCCTGCCGGACTGAATATAAAGATTGCCTGAGGCGTCGTCGGTCAGATAAACCGGCAACGCAGGCTCGCGCCCGGCCTTTTTATTCTCTTCGTTCCAGCCCAGCAGAATACGTTCCTGATTGGTGCCTGACCCGACAATCACCTTTTTACCGGCCAGATCTTTCGCACGGGTGATCGACTGTACGTTGCTGGTGGATTTCACCGAGAAGGCGAGGGAATCGACGCGATAGGTCGCAAAATCGAACTTCGCCTTACGTTGCTCGGTGACGGCGATATTCACCAACGCCACGTCATAACGCCCGGAAGTGATCCCCAGCGGCCAGTCTTCCCACGCCGTTGGCACCAGCTTCAGCTTCAGCCCCAGACTGCCCGCCAGCAACCGGGCGATATCCGGGTCGCTGCCAATACGGGTGCGGTTATCACTGGCCAGCAGCGCCAGCGGCGGAGAATTCAGGGCTGAAATCGCCACCGTGAGGGTACCCGGCTCAACAAATTTATAGTTCGCCGGGATTTTCGCCACTGCCTGTTGATCAACCGTCACCGGCAGCGGCTGTTCGTTGGCCTTTAAATCAATGCTGGCGTAGCTCGCCGTCGTGAAGACCAGCCCCGCCAGGAGTCCATATTTCATCTGCGCTCCTTACAGCACTTTTGAGAGGAACTGGCGCGTTCGCGGATGCGACGGTCGGTTTAACACGTCGTCGCTGCTGCCCTGCTCCACAATTTTACCGTCGACCATAAATACCACCTGGTCCGCCACTTCCCGGGCAAAGCCGATCTCATGGGTGACCACCACCAGCGTCGTGCCGGAACGGGCGAGCTTTTTAATCACGTCCAGCACTTCGCCAACCAGTTCCGGATCCAGCGCCGAGGTGGGTTCATCAAACAGCATCACGCGCGGGCGCAGCGCCAGCGCGCGGGCAATGGCGATACGCTGCTGTTGGCCGCCGGAGAGGTGACGCGACCAGGCATCGGCTTTATCGCGCAGACCTACCACATCCAGAAGGCTGTAGGCGTTTTCAACAGCCTCTTTTTTACTGAACTTTTTATGCGCGATGGGTGCTTCAATCAGGTTTTCCAGCACCGTGAGATGCGGAAAAAGATTGAAGTTCTGAAACACGTACCCAACGTTGACGCGCTGTTTGAGGATCTCTTTCTCTTTTAGCTCGTAGAGTTTGTCACCCTGACGGCGATAGCCGATGTAATCCCCGTCAATCTGAATAAAGCCTTCGTCTACGCGCTCCAGATGGTTAATGGTGCGCAGCAGCGTCGATTTTCCCGATCCAGAGGGGCCAAGGATCACCGTCACGGAGCCCGGCGGGATCTCAAGCGTGACGTTATCGAGCGCTTTATGTCGGCCAAAAAACTTACTGACGCCGGTAATGGAAATGTGTCCTTCAGGAGAGGCTTGCATGAACAGGCTCCTGTGCTGGCGAAGTGGTGACGGAGCGCGCGCGATTGGCCGCCCCGTTCTGGTTTACGGCGGAGCGGCGCTCGCTGCGGGCGAGTCCACGCTCAATAACATGCTGGATGGCAGACAGTACGGTGGTGATCACCAGATACCAGACGGCCCCCACCATCAACAGCGGGATCACCTCCTGGGTGCGGTTGTAGATCATCTGGATCGTGTAGAACAGTTCCGGCATCGCCAGCACGTAAACCATCGCCGTCCCTTTGGCGAGGCTGATGATTTCGTTAAACCCGGACGGCAGGATGGTGCGCAGCGCCTGCGGGAGAATTATGCGCACCGTGCGACGCCACGCCGGCAGCCCCAGCGCAGCGGCCGCCTCATACTGACCGTGGTCGACCCCAAGGAACCCCCCGCGAATGATCTCCGCAGTATAGGCGCTCTGCACCAGCGTCAGCCCCACGATGGCGGTAGAAAACTGCCCGAGAACATTGATAGTTTCAAAGCTGCCCCAGGTAATGCCGGTAAAAGGCACGCCGAGAGAGAGCGTGTCGTAGAGGTAGGAGAAGTTATAGAGGATAATCAGCACCACGATCAGCGGCAGGGAACGGAACAGCCAGATGTACCCCCACGCCAGGCTGCTCAACAGCCATGATGACGAGAGCCGCGCCAGCGCCAGCATGCCGCCAATCACCACGCTCAGTACGGTGCTTATCAACGTCAGCAGCAGCGTCTGTCCGACGCCTTCGAGGATCACCGGGTCGAAGAACCAGCGGGCAAATACCGCCCATTCCCAGCGCGGATTAAAGGCCACGGACTGGATCACGACCGCCAGCACAAACAGCGCCACCACGGCGCCAGCAGCGCGCAGCGGATAACGTGCCGGGACCACTTTTATAGTTTCAACGTTGCTCATCGTCGCTCCTTATGCGGTTTTGCTGAGCGCTTCGCGGATCAGCGTCTTAGTGAAACGCAGCCGACCGTCGAACGGCGGCTGGCTATACTCTTCCGGATCACGGTTAAGATCGAACTGCGGCTGATACCCCTGACTGAGATAGAGCCGCACCGCCTCCGGCTGGCGAAACCCCGTGGTCAGGTAGATGCGGCTGTAGCCCGCCAGCACCGCCCGGCGCTCCAGCTCCTGTACCACGCGCGCGGCCAGTCCCTGCTGGCGCAGCGTTTTATTCGTCCAGATGCGTTTGATCTCTGCGGTATGTTCGTCGAAGGGCTTGTACGCACCGGTGGCGATGATCTCGCCATCGCGCTCCAGGACGATAAACAGCCCCTGCGGCGCCAGGTACCACTCTGTCAGCTCGACTTCCGCATCCTTTGAAAAGTAGTCGCCGTAACGAGCGGCGTACTCACCGAAAAGCCCCTCGATAATGGGCTGAAGATCGGCATCTTCCGGCGAAACGTCACGAAATTGTTCGCGCATAGCGCCTCCTTAATCGCCCAGACCCGCCGGGTTAACTTCGGAACTGGGGATACGCTCCACGCCTTCCCCCCAGCGGTTCAGCACTTTGTCGTAATCTCCGTTCTTGATCGCGCCGTTCAGCGCGGTTTGAACCGGTTCGACCAGGCCGCTGCCTTTTTTCAGCGTCACCGCGATATGCGCCGCCTTCGGCCAGCCGCCGTCGACGCTGCCGACCAGTTTGGTTTTACCGTTAAGCGCCGCTTTCCAGGCACCGATCACGTTCGGGCCAAAGTAGGCGTCCGCGCGTCCGGACTGAAGCGCCAGCGTTTGGGCCGCGTCGTCTTTGGTGTAGATCGGCGTAAAGGGTTTAAGCCCTTTTTTGAGGTTCTCTTCGTTCCATGCCAGAAGGATGGCCTCCTGGTTGGTGCCGGAACCCACGATGATGCGTAGCCCGGCGATATCCTCTGCCTTCACAAGCGAGTTGATCGGACTGGTGGATTTCACGTAGAAGCCAAGTGAATCCTTGCGGTAGGTGGCGAAGTCGAACTTCTCTTTGCGCGCTTTAGTGACTGTGATGTTGCTGATAGCCGCGTCGTATTTCCCGGAGGCAACCCCCAACGGCCAGTCCTCCCAGGAGGTGGGCACCACGTTCAGCTCCAGTCCGAGGCTGTCCGCCACCAGACGCGCAATGTCGACCTCACTTCCCAGCAGAGTTTTGTTGTCGTCGGAAAAGACCGTCAGTGGCGGTTGATTCAGTCCCGCCACCGCCACGGTAAATTTCCCCGGCACGGCAAAACGATAGTCTTTCGGCAGTTGCGCGATCGCATCGCTGTTTTTGGCGGTATTGATCGGCGTTTTATTGGCCTCAATGCTCACGCCGGTGCCGTTAATATTGACGTTCTCTGCCCAGACGGCAGGGGTAAAGGCCAGCGCAAGCGCCAGAATAAGCGATGATTTCTGCATAGCGTTTTTCTCTTTTATTGTTGTGTGAACTGATTTTTGGGCTCGTCTAAGCCCAGACTTTCGCGCAGCGTGGTGCCGGGATAGTCGGTGCGGAACAGGCCGCGCGCCTGTAAAACGGGCACCACCTGGTCAACAAAGCGCGGGAAGGTGTCCGGCGTGCCGCCCTGAATGATGAAGCCATCCGCCGCCTTCTCTTCGAACCAGGCCTGTAAACCATCGGCCACCTGCTCCGGTGTGCCGGAAAAACGCGGGCGCGGCGATGCGGCTTCCAGCGCGACCTGACGCAGAGTTAAGTTGCGCTCACGGGCGTTACGCTTGATTTCATCGGTGGTGCTGCGGAAGCTGTTTTTGCCCAAATCGCCAATATCCGGGAACGGCGCGTCGAGGGGATACTGGCTGAAGTCGTGATGCTCGAAATAACGTCCGAGGTAATTCAGCGCATCATGAATGGAGACCAGTGCCGCCGTGGTTTGATACTGGTTTTCTACGTCATCGGCGTCGTTTCCAACAATCACGCTGACGCCCTGGAATATATGTAAATCCCCTGCGCGGCGGCCGTGACTTTCCAGCTGCTGTTTAACATCGCGGTAAAAAGCCTGGGCTTCTTCCCGCGTGTCATGATGGGTAAAGATGGCGTCAGCGTGTTTTGCCGCCAGCTTTTTACCGTCGTCGGACGCGCCAGCCTGAAAGACAATCGGACGTCCCTGCGGCGTGCGGCCAATATTCAGCGGGCCGGAAACCTGGAAGAAATCACCGTGGTGATCAAGAGTATGCAGTTTCGACGCATCAAAGAACTGTCCGCTCTCTTTATTGCGGATAAAGGCATCCCCTTCCCAGGAATCCCACAGCCCCTTCACCACGTCGAGATACTCATCGGCAATGCGGTAGCGCAGCGCATGCTCCGGGTGTTTTTCGCGGGAGAAGTTCCTGGCTGACCCTTCCAGCGGTGACGTCACCACGTTCCAGCCCGCGCGTCCGTTGCTCAGGTGATCGAGGCTGGCGAACTGGCGTGCAACGGTGAAAGGCTCGCTGTAGGAGGTGGATAACGTGCCGACCAGCCCCAGGCGCGAGGTGATACTCGCCAGCGCGGACAACACCGTCAGCGGCTCAAAGCGGTTTAAAAAATGCGGAATGGATTTCTCGTTAATATAAAGGCCGTCGGCCACAAATATAAAGTCGAGCTTGCCCTCTTCTGCTTTTAAAGCCGTTTCTTTAACGAAATCAAAATTAATGCTGGCATCCGCGACCGCCGCCGGGTGGCGCCAGGCAGACATATTTCCGGATGCACCATGCAAAATGGTCCCCAGCCGCAATTGACGATGTGCAGACATATTCACCTCAAATTAATTAAACGTGTTGCAGGGCTTTTTCCGCGAGCTGAGCAAAATAGCGGGCAGCGGGTTCGATTAATGCTTCGTCCGGGTTAAATGCCGGGTGATGTAACCCAAACGGACTGTTGCTGCCAATGCTGACAAACGCGCCGGGTATGTTTTGCAGATAGACCGCGAAATCCTCCCCGCCCATGTGCAGTTCCGCATGCCGGGTTTCATATCCCGCTTCGCGCGCGACCGAGGTGGCAAACCCGGCCCAGTGCTCATCGTTCACCAGCGCGGTGGGCCCGGCGTACCAGGTGATGTTGATTTGCGCGCTAAAGGCGCTGGCAAATCCGGCGGCGATTTCACCGACGCGCGCTTTCACGTTCTGCTGCACTTCCGTGCGGTGCGTGCGCAGCGTGCCCTCCAGCTCAACGCTTTCCGGCAGCACGTTCCAGGTATTCCCCCCGGCGATGCGCGTCACGCTCAGAACAACCGAATCCAGCGTGTTGACGTTACGGCTGGCTACGCTTTGCAGCGCGGTTACCAGCTGGCTTGCGAGCACGATGGCGTCGTTGCCTTCATGGGGACGTGCGGCATGCGCGCCTTTGCCGGTCACGTGAATAACGAAGCGATCAACGTTGGCATAGAACGGGCCGCCGCGCGTGGCAAACTCGCCGACCGGCAGTGACGGCTCGTTATGCATCCCAAAAATCGCGCGTACGTCGCGTAACGCCCCGGCCCGCACCATGCTTTTCGCTCCGCCGAAATTCTCTTCCGCTGGCTGGAACAGGATCCGCACGCGACCGTTGAGCGAGGCTTCCCGCTCTTTCAGCTTTAGCGCGGCGCCGAGGATCACGCTGGTGTGAATGTCGTGTCCGCAGGCATGCATCACCCCGGCGCGCCGGGAGCTAAACGGCACCCCGCTGCGCTCGTCGATGGGTAACGCGTCGATATCGGCGCGCAGCGCAACCAGTGCGTTGCCCGTGCCGATCTCCGCAACCAGCCCGGTCTGGAGATCGTAAGGCAGCGGGGCAATCCCGGCTGCCGTCAGCCACTCGCGCAGGCGCGCCGTTGTTTCGACCTCCTGACCAGAGAGTTCAGGGTTCTGGTGCAGCTCACGGCGCCAGGCAATCAGTTGTTCGCTAAAGCTCATACGGTAACCTCCCTGTTAAGACGCGCCTCGGCCAGCAGTCGCAGGGACTGTACGCGCGTTGCGCCATCAGCGACCGGCGTGTCGATGATAAATTCGTCAATCCCCCACTGCTGATGCAACGCGTTGAGCTGTTCAAGCACCGACGCCGCCGTTCCGGCCAGCAGAGACTGCGCCCGACGCGCGATGCGCACCGGTTCACTCCCCGCCTGCCGCGCAAAGGCGTAGGCCTGTTCTTCGCTGGCGACGGTGACGCGCTGTCCGTTTGCCAGCTCCACGCCCCACACTTCAACCTTCTGCGCCAGCGCATCGGCCTCAGCCTGGGTTGGGGCAACAATGGCCTGCACGGCCACAATCACCTCCCGGACGCTGTGTTGACGCCAGGCTGTGACGACCTCGCGCAGCAGCTCAGGATCACCGTTCAGATGGGCGGCAAAGACAAAATGCCAGTCGAGGGAGGCCGCCAGCAACGCGCTTTCTGTGCTGGCGCCCAGCAGAAACCCCCGGGCAGGCACCGGCGGCAGCGGCGTGGCGCGAACGTCCTCCTCCGCTGACTGATTTTCAGGGCGGATCCAGCGATCGAGCTGCGTCAGTTGTTCAGCAAAGCTGCCTTTTTCCTGCGGATTAAGGCCGTGCTGCAAGGCGCGGGTAGAGAGCGGCAGACCGCCGGGCGCTTTGCCAACGCCCAGATCAACCCGGCCCGGCGCAATGGCGGCCAGTACGTTAAAATTTTCGGCGACTTTATAGGGGCTGTAATGTTGCAGCATGACGCCGCCTGAGCCCACGCGAATACGTTTTGTTTGCCCGAGGATCCAGGCAATCAGCAGCTCCGGCGAGGGGCTGGCAAGCTGCGGGGTATTGTGGTGTTCGGCAATCCAGAAGCGGTGATAACCCAGCGTTTCTGCCTGTTGCGCCAGTGCTAAGGTTCGCGCCAGCGCATCGGCGGCTGTTTCGTGTTCTGCGACGGGGCTTTTATCCAGAATGCTGATTCGCCATGACATGTTGCGTTCTCGTTTGACTTAACATGTCGTCATTATTAAAGGCGGATTTCACCTCTGAGAAACAATTAATTTACATTTGGATTGCCGGAAAACGGCAATAGAGAGTCTGTCATCGGCGTGATTTAAGCGAGGCAATGAGTCTTTCCGCATCCTGCCGTCGGGTAATGCGGAGAAAGCGAATGTGTGCGTACTGCGGGTTTTGCATATCCTCCTCATATCGTTTGCGGTTGCTGCGCCAGGTTTTGATCGTCCAGATGATAATAGAGTCCTTGCTAAGGAATGACCGACGAAAGCTTTCGCGGTTCCCCGTGCCGGGCCAGAGCTCCTGTTTGTGCCAGGCGCGTCTGGAGGCCCGCGTCACCGCCTGCCAGAGCGTGCGGATAAACCCACGATCTATCCACACCACCAGATCGACGTCGCGCCACTTAACGTCGCGTGTGCGGTTGTAATTCCCGTCCAGGACCCAGTCAGGCGAGGCGGCGAGCGCTTTTTCCAGGGTTGCAAGAAACTCATCATCCGGTGTTCCCTGCCAGTTCGCTCGCCAGTAAAGCCTGTCCATTTCAATGTAAGGGATAGCCAGCGCCTCCGCGATTCGCCTGCCAAACGTGCTTTTCCCACTTCCGCTGGTGCCTATGATATTGATTTTCACCGTTCCGCCTGCACATGCTGAAGAAAACGGATCGAATCATAACGTTAATAATTTGTTTACGAAACGCCAGACTACTCGTTCGGATACTGCTCGTCGGTGACCTTCTCCAGCCATGCCACCGGGCTCCCGTCGACAGCTTCTGCGATGGCGATATGGGTCATGGCCGTCTGCGCGCTTGCGCCGTGCCAGTGCTTCACGCCGGGTGGGATCCAGGCGATATCACCCTGATTCAGGGGTTCCGCCTCTTTCCCCCACTCCTGTAACCAGCCGCGCCCCTGCGTCACGATCAGCGTTTGTCCAAGAGGATGCGTATGCCAGGCGGTACGTGCGCCGGGTTCAAAGGTGACGGTCGCGCCGCCGACTTTTGCCGGTTCAGTCGCCTGGAAAGGCGCGTCAATGCGCACGCAGCCGGTAAACCAGGCCTCTGGCCCCTGAACGGAAGGTAACGAACCGCTACGGATAATTTTCATGATTAACTCCTCGTTTGCTGTTGCGTTAACAGTAGCGTAAAGCCATGGGGAGCATTAGAGTGCATAATCAGAAAGGAACCATGAATTCATTTCATAAATCGAGTAAACCGCCATGTTAAAAGACAACTTCAACGATCTGCTTTCCTTTATGGTCGTCGCCCGGGAGCGCAGCTTTACCCGCGCCGCGGCGCAGCTTGGGGTATCTCAGTCGGCGCTCAGCCACGCAATGCGCAATCTGGAAACGAGGCTGGAAGTCCGTCTGTTAACCCGCACCACCCGTAGCGTGGCCCCTACCGAGGCCGGCGAGCAACTCCTCATGCGCTTAAGCCCCCATCTGCTGGAGATCGAACAGGAACTCACCGCGCTGCGTGATACCCGCGACAGACCTGCCGGGAATATTCGCCTTACCGCCGGGGAGCACGCCATGTCTGCGGTGCTGTGGCCTGTGCTTAAACCCTTTATGGCGCAGTATCCTGATATCAACGTTGAAGTCACGGTGGACAATGGGCTGACTGATATTGTCGATGGCCGCTTTGACGCGGGGGTGCGTCTGGGTGAGCAGGTGGCGAAAGATATGATTGCCGTTCGTATTGCGCCGGACATGCGCATGGCGGTCGTCGGGTCGGCAGAGTATTTGCAACGTTTCGGCGTACCGGAAACGCCGGAGCAGCTTGATCAGCACCGCTGCATTAATATGCGCCTGCCCACACGCGGCGGATTATATGCCTGGGAATTTGAACGGGACGGACGTGAGCTGCGCGTGCGGGTTGACGGCCAGCTGAACCTCAACAGCCTGCCGCAACGCATCGATGCCGCCGAAAACGGTCTGGGGCTGGCGTACGTCCCGGAAGATGCGGTTCAGGACGCCCTTGCTGAGAGCCGGTTAGTGCGTGTGCTTGAAGCCTGGTGCCCGGCTTTTACGGGATACCATCTGTACTATCCGAGCCGCCGCCAGCACACTACCGCGTTTGCATTACTTATTGCAGCCCTGCGGCATTCATAAGCTCTACCTATAAGTAACTATTAAGTAAACCTGATGATTAAATCAGCATTCGCAGACCTTTTTGCCTAAAAAAACGTCACGATTCAGCGCGTTGTGATCGCCGTCTGCTCTGACCACACGATTTCCTTCGACGAGCATCACTTTCGACACGGTTATATTTTGCGTCACTTAACAATTGCGGGTAGGATGCCTCGCCATGTTTTGCCTTATCCATACACAGAATGACTGGAAAGGCGGCATGTGTCTGCGCAGAAGCAATCGTTTGTTTCGGCTTCTGCCAGGCAGGACTATCACGTTAATGGTTCAGACAGGCAAACAGGTAACTCAATGAAAACAAGCAATAAAAGCGCAGCCGATCATCATGCTGCGAAACGTCGCTGGTTGAACTCTCATGAAGAGGGCTATCACAAGGCGATGGGCAACCGTCAGGTGCAGATGATCGCCATCGGCGGCGCTATCGGTACAGGTCTGTTTTTAGGTGCAGGCGCACGTCTGCAAATGGCTGGCCCCGCTCTCGCCCTGGTATATCTGGTGTGCGGGATCTTCTCTTTCTTCATCCTTCGCGCCCTCGGCGAACTGGTACTCCACCGCCCTTCCAGCGGCAGCTTTGTCTCTTACGCCCGCGAGTTTCTTGGTGAAAAAGCCGCGTATGTCGCGGGCTGGATGTACTTCGTTAACTGGGCGATGACCGGTATCGTCGATATCACCGCCGTTGCGCTGTACATGCACTACTGGGGCGCGTTTGGCGATGTGCCGCAGTGGGTGTTCGCCCTTGGGGCGCTGGCAATTGTCGGGACCATGAACATGATCGGCGTGAAATGGTTCGCCGAGATGGAGTTCTGGTTCGCACTGGTGAAGGTGCTGGCCATTGTGATCTTCCTGGTGGTCGGGACCGTATTCCTCGGTACCGGTAAACCACTGGACGGTAACGCAACCGGCTTCCACCTGATTACCGATAACGGTGGTTTCTTCCCGCACGGCCTGCTGCCAGCGCTGGTTCTGGTACAGGGGGTGGTGTTCGCCTTTGCCTCCATCGAACTGGTCGGTACGGCGGCAGGCGAATGTAAAGATCCGCAGACGATGGTGCCAAAAGCCATCAACAGCGTGATCTGGCGTATCGGTCTGTTCTATGTGGGTTCCGTGGTGCTGCTGGTGCTGCTGCTGCCGTGGAATGCATACCAGGCGGGGCAAAGCCCGTTTGTAACCTTCTTCTCTAAGCTGGGCGTGCCGTACGTGGGCAGCATCATGAACATAGTGGTACTGACCGCCGCGCTCTCCAGCCTGAACTCCGGGCTCTATTCGACGGGCCGTATCCTGCGCTCCATGTCGATGGGAGGCTCTGCGCCGAAGTTTATGTCGAAGATGAGCAGGCAGCAGGTTCCTTATGCGGGGATTCTGGCCACGCTGGTGGTTTACGTCTTTGGCGTGTTCCTGAACTATCTGGTGCCGTCCCGCGTATTTGAGATCGTTCTGAACGTGGCTGCACTGGGGATTATCGCCTCCTGGGCCTTTATTGTGGTCTGCCAGATGCGTCTGCGCAAAGCGATCAAAGAAGGCAAAGCGGCTGATGTGTGCTTCAAGATGCCGGGCGCACCGGTGACCTCCTGGCTCACCCTGCTGTTCCTGTTCAGCGTGCTGGTACTGATGGCGTTTGACTACCCGAACGGTACTTACACCATCGCGACGATTCCACTGCTGGCGGTTCTGCTGATTGCTGGCTGGTTCGGCGTGCGTAAGCGCGTTCACGAGATCCACAGCACCGCGCCGCTTCATCACGACGATGAAAAGCACGACGCACCGCTGGTAGAAGAAACCTCGCGTTAATAAAAAAGCCGGGTGGCGGCTTCGCCTTACCCGGCCTACATCTCATGGTTTTGTAGGCCCGGTAAGCGCAGCGCCACCGGGCAATTCCACCATCACAGCGCGATACGAATCACATCGTCAGGCTGGGTCGCTTCCTGCTGACGGGTTGATTTCTGTTTCACCGTTACATACAGCGTTTTACCGTCCGCAGACAGCGCCAGGCTGTTCGGGTAAACCGGGGTATCGTAGGTCCTGGTCACTTTGTAGGTTTTGGCGTCAATCACGCTCACCTTGCCCGCCTCGCGGTGCGTCACATAGGCTTCGTTACGCGCCGGGTTAAACAGTACGGCCAGCGATGCTGGCGCGGCGATTTTCTGCATCACGCTGCCATCTTTCAGATTCACCACCAGCACTTCTGGCTGTTTTGAATCCGTCACAAACGCACGCTGGCCGGCAGTGTCCAGGCTCAGGTTCAGGTAGAAGTGCTCTTTTCCGTCATCCTGCACTTTTTTACGGCTGAGGATTTTGTTGGTTGCCGTATCAATGGTCACCAGCTCGCCGTCCGCATTGGTGGTATACAGGCGTTTTGCCTTCGCATCCAGCGCCAGCCCGGTGCTGAACGTGCCGGTGTTCGTGATAGTGTCCTTCAGCTTCAGCGTTGCGCCATCAACAACCCAGATCACGCTCTCCTTGCCGATACCGGTAATGTAAACCGTATTGGTCGTGTCATCGGCCACCAGCTGGCGCGGCTGAAGCGGCTTCACCGTGTCGCTACGCTTGCGATCGTCCAGCACCAGGCGCCCTTTCACCTCGCTCGTTTTGGCGTCAATCGCCGTCACGGCGCTGTTGACGGTGTTACCGAACCACAGCGTCTGGGTGGCGTTATCGATCGTGGCGCCAAACGGCTTGAGATCGTTATGAATCGCCTGCGTCACTTCCAGCGTGACCGGATCCAGACGATAGACCACGCCGCCCTTATCGGTTTTGCGGCTTTGTGACGTCGCAACCCACAGCGCGTTTTCCTGCTGGCTGACGGCCATTTCATACGCGCCCTTGCCGACCGCTTTGCGCAGCATCTCTTCAGCGGCATGAACCTGGAACGTACCGGCAAACAGTAAAGAGCCCAACAGCAGAGACCCACGCAGGCGCGGCGAGCACAGATGACGTAAAGACATAACAATTCCTTTTTAAATGAGGAGATTTACCGCTGACATCACTTCCGGTGGGCAAAGTCATCGCTTTGCCGTTATTTTAATGAGAATAGTAATCATTAATGAGTTGAATGTGGAGTATTTCTTTCCTTCAAAACCTTACATTCACGAAATGTGCGGTTATAGTTTTCATAACATTT
This sequence comes from Enterobacter sp. MGH 33, assembly GCF_000534535.1. Lineage (NCBI taxonomy): Bacteria > Pseudomonadati > Pseudomonadota > Gammaproteobacteria > Enterobacterales > Enterobacteriaceae > Enterobacter > Enterobacter sp. MGH 33. The sequence goes on from NZ_KI973212.1 coordinate 2,688,723, forward strand.
ACAAAGGATTTAACATATATACACAGGTTCCAGTTGATTTGGTTCGAATTTTTCTTAACCGGTTTACTCCATGAAAATTATTACTGCCCGTAAGGCATCACTACCACTGCTCTTCGTTCCCGTCATTTTTGGCCCGCTGAGTGCGATGGCCGCGGATGAACAGACCCTGATCGTCAGCGCCACGCCGCAAACCGTCTCCGAACTGGACACCCCGGCCGCAGTCAGCGTGGTGAGCGGCGAGGATATGCGACATGCCACACCGCGCATCAACCTTTCTGAATCCCTTGGGAGCGTACCAGGCCTGCAAATCCAGAACCGCCAGAACTATGCTCAGGATCTGCAACTTTCCGTTCGCGGATTCGGCGCGCGTTCGACCTTCGGCGTACGCGGGATCCGCATGTACGTGGACGGCATTCCGGCAACCATGCCCGACGGCCAGGGGCAGACGTCAAACATTGACCTCAACAGCATTGAGAGCGTCGACGTGCTGCGCGGCCCCTTCTCTGCCCTGTACGGCAATGCCTCCGGCGGCGTGATCAACATCAACACCCAGACCGGACAACAGCCAGCCACAATTGAAGCCAGCAGCTATTACGGCAGCTACGGCACCTGGCGTTACGGCATGAAGGCCACCGGTGCGGTGGGCGACGGGACTCAGGCGGGGGATGTGGACTATGCGGTATCCACCACCCGCTTCACCACCCATGGCTATCGTGACCACAGCGGCGCACGGAAAAACCTCGCCAACGCGAAACTGGGCGTGCGCATTGATGATGCCAGCAAGCTAACGCTGATTTTTAACAGCGTGGACATGAAAGCCAACGATCCGGGCGGACTGAGTTATCAGGAGTGGCAGAACAACCCGCGCCAGTCACCCCGTGGCGATCAGTACAATACGCGTAAAACCATTAAGCAGACCCAGGCTGGGATCCGCTACGACCGTCAGCTGAGCGAACAGGACGACCTCAGCGTGATGATGTACGCCGGTGAGCGTGAAATGACCCAGTACCAGTCCATTCCGGATACCACGCAGACTGAAAATCCTGCGCATTCGGGCGGCGTAATTGATATGCAGCGCCATTATCAGGGTATTGATACCCGCTGGACCCACCGCGGCGAGCTGCTGCTGGTGCCGGTAACGTTTACCACCGGCCTTAACTACGAAAATATGAGTGAAAATCGCCGCGGGTATGAAAACTTTGTGATGAACAACGGCGTGCCGGATTTTGGCGTGAAGGGTAACAAACGCCGTGACGAACGTAACCTGATGTGGAACCTTGATCCCTACCTGCAAACCCAGTGGCAGCTCACGCAAAAGCTGTCCGTTGAGGCGGGCGTGCGTTACAGCTCCGTCTGGTTTGACTCCAACGATCATTACATTACCCCGCAAAACGGCGATGACAGCGGTGACGCCAGCTACCATAAATGGCTCCCGGCTGGTGCGGTGAAATACGCCGTGACCGACGCCTGGAACCTTTATGCCGCGGCGGGACGTGGATTTGAGACCCCGACCATCAACGAACTCTCCTACCGTTCTGATGGCAAAGGCGGCCTCAATATTAATCTGCAACCGTCAACCAACAACACCTATGAGATTGGCAGCAAAACCCGCATCGGTAATGGCATCCTGACGGCGGCGCTGTTCCGCACGGATACCGACAACGAGATCGTGGTGGACGAAAACAAAGATGGTCGCACTACCTACAAAAATGCGGGGAAAACGCGTCGTCAGGGTGTGGAAATTGCGCTCGACCAGCAGTTTGCCGAAAACTGGAAGCTGAAAATGGCGTGGACCTATCTCGATGCGACCTACCGTACCAACGTCTGTAACAATGCAGACTGTAGCGGCAACCGGATGCCGGGGATTGCCCGTAACATGGGGTATGCGTCGTTTGGCTGGGAGCCTGAGGAAGGCTGGTACGCGGGGGCAGATGCCCGCTACATGAGCGACGTGATGGCAAACGACACCAATACCGCCAAAGCGCCCTCTTATACCGTGGTCGGTCTGAATACCGGGTATAAACTCAATTACGGCAAATGGGGAATGGACATCTTTGGTCGCGTCGATAACCTGTTTGATAAAGAGTACGTCGGTTCAGAGATTGTAAACGCCGGCTACAATCGCTATTACGAACCCGCCCCTGGCCGTAACTATGGCGTGGGCCTGTCGGTCTCTTATCGCTTTGAGTAAAACATTTTCCGGCAGCGCACGTTGCCGGTAAAAAAATAACATCATTCCCGGTAGCCTTAAGCGCCGGGAATATACTCAGGGAAGTTTAAAACGAATAAAAAAATAAGTGCGCCAGTGCGATCCTTAACTGTAGTATTGCCGTTGCAGGAGGATATTAGCTTCATCAATGGCTCGGTCGATCGCTTCCCGACTGGCCGTCACGTCCCTTTGCTCAAGCGCAGAAAGCAGATCGGCATAATGGTAAGTCGTTGCAGGGATATCTTTCATCTCTTCGTGCAGGTAGTTGATACACGGACCAATCCGTACCCAGAGCTGCTCAATCAGCGAGTTCAGGGTCGGCATTTCGGCATACTGATAAAGCGTAAACCGGAACACGCGGTTGGCATGGATCGCCTTCTGCACATCGCCCTGATGCATGGCGGTGCTGAAGTTATCTGACAGCGCGCGTAATGCATCCAGTTTGGTCTCGGTCATATTCTGACACGCCGCCGCAACGGCCATCGGCTCAAGCTGTTTTCGAATGGCGTTAATTTCGTTATAACGCTCCAGCGTAACCTCTGGCACCAAAAACGCCTGAGCAGGCGTGGCCTGTAATGCGCCTGCCGACACCAGGCGCAGCAGGGCTTCGCGCACCGGTGTGATGCTGGTGCCTAATTTATCCGCAATCTCTTTCGTGATGAGTCGAGCCCCAGGTTTTAATGAGCCCGTAATTAACGCTCCCTTTAAACTGTTCTCAACTTGCATCGTCAGACTGATTCTTTGTGCTTTTTCCAGGTTTTCCAAATCAAGCATGTTTAATTCCCGTAGCCAAAACAAAATGCCATTTTCAGCGACTGTTTAAAAAAACATCGCCGGTTTGATATATCCTGTATCGTCATGCCTGGTATGAAGGGCGCGCGTTAAAATAAAAATTGTTCAATTAATATTACGTTTACCACTTCTGGCTCAGCTGGGCCGATGGCGCGCAATGCTTATGGATTAATTAAAGACAATATATCGTATCTTCACAAATAATTATGGCGGACTTTGCCCGCCATAACCGATGCTCTGTTTAGTCCGCCGCCACGCGGATCACGACCTTGCCGAAGTTTTTCCCTTCCAGCAGCCCAATCAGCGCCTCCGGCGCCGCGTCCAGCCCTTCGGTGACCTGCTCGCGATAGTGAATTTTGCCTTCCTTCACCCAGCGTCCCATTTCCTGCTGGAACTCGTCGATACGATGACCATAGTCCTGAGCGATGATAAAGCCCTGCATGCGGATGCGTTTTTTGAGGATGGTCCCCATCAGCAGCGGCAAGCGATCCGGACCATCCGGCAGGTTGGTCGCGTTGTAGCCGCTGACCAGTCCGCAAACAGGTACGCGCGCGGAGGTATTCAGGAGCGGCAGTACGGCGTCAAAGACTTTACCGCCGACGTTTTCATAATACACGTCAATGCCCTGCGGGCAGGCTTTCGCCAGCTGTTCGGAAAAATCATCCGCATGGTGATCCAGACAGGCGTCGAAACCGAGCACGTCGACCGCATGGCGGCATTTCTCCTCCCCGCCGGCCACGCCGATAACCCGGCACCCCTTGATTTTACCGATCTGCCCCACCGTTGCGGCGACCGGCCCCGTGGCTGCCGCCACGACAAGCGTTTCCCCCGCCTGAGGCTGGCCGATATCAAGCAGCCCCATATACGCGGTGAAGCCCGGCATTCCCAGCACGCCGAGTGCCCATGAAGGGTGCGACGGGTTTTCGCCCAGCCTGACCAGCCCTTTCCCGTCGGAAAGTTCATACTCCTGCCAGCCGCTGTAGCCCAGAACCCACTCGCCCTCTTTATAATCCGGATGGCGGGAGGTCTCGACGCGGCTTACCGTGCCGCCCACCATCACCGCGCCAATCTCGACAGGAGGTGAATAGGATGGCGCATCGCTCATACGGCCACGCATGTACGGATCAAGCGAGAGCCATACGGTGCGTAATAACACCTGCCCCTCTGCGGGCGTGGGGATCGGCTGCTCTTCCAGGCGGAAATTTTCGGCAACCGGTGCGCCGTGTGGACGGGAAGCCAGTACCCAGCGTCGGTTTTGCGTAGTTGATTGACTCATTCATCGCTCCTTACAGCTGAAAATGTCATTCAAGTCTGGCACGTTATCCTGCGGATCGCCTTTGCATTATGAGCCGGACTGATTAAGCCGCACGACCAGATAAAGGCACGATTCATCCGTTTCGTTAATAAACCGGCAGTCGTTCGGCGGCCCGAGTTCCAGACAATCTCCGGCCTTCATTTCATGGCGGGTGTCCCCCTCCAGAAAGACCAGTTCACCTGCCTGCAACCAAATCAGCTGTCGCGCCAGCGCATAAGAGGAGGCGGGCATCGGCACATCGCTGCCCGCGGGCAGTTCCACCTGGACGAGGTCAATAGGCATATCGCTGCGCGGCGACACATGACGACGTAAATAGTGGGTTTGCGGATCGCGCCAGACGGGCTGGTTCGCCAGACGTAACAGTTTGCCCTCCTGCATTTCCGCGCGCGCAATGAGCGTAGACATGCTAATACCGAAGGCACCGGATAACCGGGCAAGTAGCGTCGCCGTTGGGCTACTGTCCCCCCGTTCAATCTTATGGATCATGGCGCGTGAAATACCTGCCCGTTCGGCCAGTTCGCTTAATGACCAGCCCCGCGACTCGCGTTCAAGGCGTATGCGGGCGCTAATGCGTTGATTCATATTGTCTGTCATTGTGTTCATGACGTCATACTATAGTGTACGGATGGTTTTTCGGGGCAGTTTGGTGACAAAAAAATAGGGATTTTGTCGTAGCGATGCAACACAAGAACTGTGTAATATTGTGAGTGAATCGTACTACTATAGTAAACAACACAGCCAGAGGTTAACCATGATCGTTCGTCATGCCTGCAAAGAAGATTGTGCCGCTATCGGTGAAATTTATAACCATGCGGTGCTGCACACCGCCGCCATCTGGAACGATACAACTGTCGACACCGATAACCGTATTGCATGGTTTGAGGCGCGCACGCTGTTGGGTTATCCGGTGCTGGTCAGTGAAGAAGAAGGTGTTGTGACCGGATACGCCTCATTTGGCGACTGGCGAGCGTTCGACGGTTTTCGCCATACGGTGGAGCACTCGGTTTACGTTCATCCCGATCATCAGGGCAAAGGCATCGGTCGGCTGCTGATGACGGAATTAATCAAGGAAGCCCGCCAGATTGGTAAACATGTGATGGTTGCCGGTATCGAGGCGCAGAACCAGGCGTCGATTCATCTGCATGAAACCCTGGGCTTTATTACCACCGGAAATATGCCGCAGGTGGGAACCAAATTCGGTCGCTGGCTGGATTTAACCTTTATGCAACTCCAGCTCGATGAGCGCAGCGATCCGGATGCTCTGCCATGAATCAATCGTTGACGTTAGCGTTTCTGGTGGCCGCCGGGATTGGGCTGGTGGTACAAAACACCCTGATGGTGCGCATTACGCAATCCTCTTCCACTATTCTTATCGCCATGCTGCTGAACTCGCTGGTGGGGATTGTGCTGTTTGTCAGCCTTTTGCTGGTGAAAAATGGCCTGGCGGGGTTTAGCGAACTGGCGTCGACGGTGCGCTGGTGGACGCTGATCCCCGGCCTGCTGGGGTCATTTTTTGTCTTTGCCAGTATTAGCGGGTATCAGAATGTGGGCGCGGCAACGACCATTGCCGTGCTGGTAGCAAGCCAGCTGATTGGCGGCCTGGTGATGGACATCCTCAAGAGCAACGGCGTTCCCCTGCGCGCGCTGGTAGGCCCGGTCTGCGGCGCAGCGATGCTGGTGGTCGGCGCCTGGCTGGTGGCACGGCGCCAGTTTTAACCCTTACAGGATAGTCCCACCCTGCGTGAGGTGGGCATGGCGCGCCTCCGCCTCTTCTTTATGCTGCTTACCATGATGCGCAATCGCGGTACGCAGGCGCTGCTGCTGGGTATAGCGATCTTCACGGCTGAGCTCTGCATCGTCGCTTAATTCGATCAGCAGTTCGTTCATGTGGGTAATTATGCTCTCTTCGATGGCGGCATCGACGCGGGCGATAACATCGTTTAAATGTGACATTGTCACTCCTTTCCAAATGCCCGGTGGCGCTACGCTTACCGGGCCTACGGGTGGTAACTGTAGGCCGGGTAAGGCATAGCCGCCACCCGGCAAGAATACGATCAGTTCAGCTTCGCTTTCGAGAAGTCACTGCCCATCAGACTCACGCTGTACCCGGTCACGTTGCTGCGGGTCGCGTAGAACGTTTTGCCGTTAGCTAACGCAATCCACGGTGCCTGCTGGTAGAAAATCTCCTGTGCCTGGCCATACAGCTTCGCACGTTCGTCCGGGTTGCTGGTCAGTTTGGCCTTTTGCACCAGCTCATCATACCCCTTATCACACCAGCGCGCGGCGTTAGATCCGGTTTTGATGCTGTTACAACCCAGCAGCACATCGGCGAAGTTGTCCGGATCGCCGTTATCAGACATCCAGCCGAACAGCGCGGAATCATGCTCGCCTTTACGCATGCCGGAGAGATATTCCCCCCACTCGTATGAGACGATTTTCGCCTTCACGCCCACTTTCGCCCAGTCAGCCTGGATCATCTCCGCAATGCGTCGCGAGTTCGGGTTGTACGGACGCTGAACCGGCATGGACCAGAGGGTCACTTCCGCGCCCTTATCCAGACCCGCCTGCTTCAGCAGCGCTTTCGCTTTTTCCGGATCGTAGCCGTAATCCTTCAGGTCTTTGTTAAAGCCGAGCATGTTCGGCGGGATCGGCGATTTAGCGACCGTACCAGACCCCATAAAGACCGCGTTAACAATGGCCTTTTTGTCCGTTGCGTAATTCAGAGCCTGGCGCACCAGCACGTTATCAAACGGTTTTTTCTCCGTGTTGAACGCCAGGTACCCCACGTTCAGCGCATCCACCGAGTGCAGGGTCAGGTCTTTGTTTTTCTTGATCGCTTCAAACTGCACCGGCGACGGCGCAGGAATGATCTGACACTCGTTTGTTTGCAGCTTAGCCAGACGCGTCTCAACGTTTGGCGTGATGGAGAAGATCAGGTGTTTGGTCGGCACCTCTCCCTCCCAGTAGTTCGGATTGGCGACGTAGCGGATCAGCGAATCCACCTTGTACTGCTGAAGCACATACGGGCCGGTGCCGATTGGCCAGGTATCCACATTTTCAGGCGTACCCTTTTTCAGCATCGCGTCCGCGTACTCGGCAGAGAGGATCGAGGCGAAGTCCATTCCCCAGTCGGCCAGGAACGCCGCGTTGGGTTCACTCAGCGTGAACTGAACGTGATAATCGTCGATCTTTTTCACATCCTGAATGAGCTTGTCGAGGCCCACGTCATTGAAGTATTCGTAATTACCCTGGGAAACATTGTGATAGGGATGCTTAGGGTCTTTCTGACGCATAACGGAGAAAATAACGTCATCAGCGTTAAAATCACGGGTCGGTTTGAAGTATTTATTGCTGTTGAACTTTACCCCTTTACGCAGGGTAAACGTGTATGTTTTGCCGTCTGGCGAAATGGTCCACGACTCGGCCAGAGAAGGCACCGGCGTGTTTTTTACCGGGTCGAAGTTAATCAGACGGTTATACAGCGTTTGCGAGCTGGCGACAAATGAGGGCCCAGAGCTGGCGATCTGCGGGTTAAACGACTCCGGCGACGCCTCGGAGCAGTAGATAATGGTGTCTTTGTTTGCCGCCCATGCGGCGCTTGCCGGTAGCAGCGCGCTCAGCGCGAGGGCGAGCACGGTTTTCCCTGTAGACATGGTTATTACCCTTTCGGTTTTATTATAGTGAACAGTAATAACAGCACAGACGTTTTGGCCTGACAAATAACGAATCACTATCAGGTTATTCTAAAGCCGTACATTTCGCTGGTTTTAGCATCAGCCCGCAGAAACCGATTTGCCTTAAGGTCCATTATTCGTCAAGCACAACCGTCACGATCAATGCCGCAAGAAATCGTCCCTTTTGCCGTCTCCTCAGCCGTTTGCTTGCTTACCTGATTCGCTAAAGTAATGGCGTGAAAAAGTCTACAGGACCAAATCGTGGCAAAAACACTTTTACGCAGCGGTAATCTGGATGATTTTCAGGCCGTTGGCGGCGGCGGACAGGCCGTTTTTGAATCAGCGCTGCAAATCCGCGAAGCGCTTCGGTTGCGCAAACAACAGGCTATCGTTGATTGCCTGGCCATCCCCCAGGTCAACGACGGCGGCGATCGCGTTGACTGGTACTCCCCGGTTGAGGGAACCGTCTCCAGCTGGAAGGCGGCGGATGAAGATGATCGTTATCGCGCCCTGCGCTATCTGGAAAACACGCTCACCAGCGTGGAGTCGCTGAGTAAAAAATGCCTTCAGTCACCGAAAACGGCGCAGCAACTGTTTGGCTCTCTGCTCTCAAAAGCCTTTCAGTTTCCCGGTGAAAACTTTGTTTTCCTGGTGGATGGCAAACCGGTGATCTGCTTCTGGGGTTTCGTCAACCTTAACGAAAACGCGCGCGATGACGTGCTGGACTGCCTGCGCGAATCGTTGGTCACTGAACCTGAGCCAGTGGTGATTAACGAGCCTGAACCTGAACCGGAGCCAGAACCGGCCCCGGTGGTGACCTTTGAGCAGGCCGACGCGCCGCTTATCACGCCTGTGACTACAGTCCGTATCACCGACGATGAACTGTATACGCCAGAGCCGGTGCGCATGAACGCCGCGCCGCCAGAGCCCGCACCGGCGGCCATACAGAAAAAACGTCGCTCCCCCCTGTGGTTGCTGCCGGTTGCCGCCGTCATTATTGCAGCCATCGCCACCCCGCTGCTCTGGCCAAAACAGGCCCCAATCGCAGCGCCTGTTGCCACACCAGCGCCAGTACCCGTCGCCATTGCTCCGGCCCCCATAAAGTCGGTTGAGCCGCTTGAACTGAAACTCCCGCTGCACCAGGCCGAAGTGGTAGAGCCGAAGGTGAAAACGCCTGCCCCGGCAGCCGAACCGGTGGTCATTACCGCGATACCGAAAGATGCGATGGTGATGGAGGCAAACCAGGTCAAAGCGGGGTTAACGCGCTTCCTGAACGGCACCTGGCGCGCGTTTCTCGATGTGCAGGATCCGCTCACCGGCAAACCGCCGTCGCTGCGCTACCAGATCCAGAACAATAAAGGTTTCGCCCGGGTCGTGCATGGCGACAACATTGTCTGCCGGGTAGACGTCTTTTCCGGATTACACAGCAACGGCGAGCTGTTGATCAAAACGCGCGGAAACGCGCATTGCACCGACGGTTCACGCTATCCGATGCCGGAAGTGACCTGTAAGGCAGGTGCCAGCGATGTGGCGGAATGCACCGCACGTTACGATGCCAACACCGTCGTTCCTCTGACGTTCAAGAAAGCAGGTGTCTGATCCTATGCTGGTTAATCTTTGCGACTATAAACAGAGCGTGACGCTGATTGCTAACAGCGGCGTGCAGTTTCTCGATTTTGGCCTGACTCCGCAGGACACCGCCAGCAACGGTCGTTTCGTGCGTAAAACAGCAAATGGCCCGCTGCTGCGTCTGGATTTTGACCTGGTTAACGGCCGGTACACGCTCCCTGCCACCGATGGCGGGCAGCCGGAAGTGGTCAAGCCTGAAAGCACCATTCCACTGCATGACTCCCTGACCGTGCTGGACGGCGTCTGGCTGCCGATCCCTTTCCTGCGCTTTAACCCGCCGCGGACGTTTGTTGAAGGCCCGGATAACTGGGCGCGCGTCCAGGTAAGAAAGCTTTCCACGCCCGACGCAGCTGGCAATACGCACCGGGTCACCGTCGCGCTCGACAGCCAGATTGCAGAGCATGCGACGTCTGCCCTGTCGCCGGTTGAAAACGATATCCTGAACGGCACGCGTTTCGCGCTCGCCTGGCGCGACAGTGAGGTTGAGAGTTTCCTCGACCAGACCTGGATTGACGGCTGGCTGCGCGAAGCCTTCACGCAGTTTGCCGACGGGGTTGAAAAACGCTCCGAGCGCGAGCTGCATCAGGCCATGCGCAGCTTTGAATATCAGGCGCACTGGCTCAACCTGCTCTCCATGCTCGGTGAACAACTCACCGTGCCGGAAGTGAAGTTTGTCACCCATACCCTGAGCACCCCTGCTATTCCTGTCGATCTGATCCTTGACGTAGGCAACACCCATACCTGCGGCGTGATTATTGAAGATCATGGTGATGCCAACGACGGCCTGCGCCAGACGGCTGAACTTCAGGTACGATCTCTGAGTGAGCCGCAGTTCCTGAATGAGCCGCTGTTTACCAGCCGACTTGAGTTTTCTGAAGCGCGTTTTGGCAAACAGCACTTCTCCGTGGAAAGCGGCCGGGAGGATGCGTTCGTCTGGCCGTCGATTGTCCGCGTGGGTGATGAAGCGCGTAAGCTGGCGATGCAGCGTCTGGGCACGGAAGGCAACAGCGGCATCTCCAGCCCGCGTCGCTATCTGTGGGACGAGACGCCGGTGGTGCAGGACTGGCGCTTTAGCCAGATGAACAGCAAAACCCAGCGCGAACCGCTGGCAACTGCGTTTCCGCTGATGAACCTGATGAACGACGACGGGGAACCGCTCTTTACGCTGCCGCAGGATGAGCGCCTGCCGGTGTTCTCTCCGCAGTACAGCCGCAGCACCCTGATGACGCACATGCTCTGCGAGCTGCTGGCTCAGGCGCTTGGCCAGATTAACAGCGTGGCCACCCGCCTGCGGCTCGGCTTCCCGGCCTCTCCGCGCCAGCTGCGGACGCTGATCCTTACCCTGCCGTCGGCAATGCCGAAACAGGAGCGCGAGATTTTCCGTCGCCGCATGTTCGAAGCCATCGCCATCGTCTGGAAAGCGATGGGCTGGCACCCGCAGGATGAAGATTTTGCCAGCCGCAAGCAGCAGGAAAAAAGCGTGGTGCCGGTCCCTGAGATCCAGATGGAGTGGGACGAGGCCAGCTGCGGCCAGCTGGTGTGGCTGTATAACGAAGCCATTTCCCATTTTGGTGGCCAGACCGAGGCCTTTTTCGCCTCCCTCGCCCGTCCGGATCGCGCGCCTGAGCCTGGCGTCCAGCCGGGGCGTGCGCTGCGCGTGGCCTCGATTGATATCGGCGGCGGCACGACGGATATGGCCATCACGCACTATCAGTTAGATGATGGTTCCGGGAATAACGTCAAAATCACCCCGCAGCTGCTGTTCCGCGAAGGGTTCAAGGTCGCTGGCGACGACACGCTGCTGGACGTGATCCAGCGCTACGTTCTGCCCGCCCTGCAAACCCAGCTTCAGAAATCCGGCATAGCCGATGCCTCCCAGCTGATGGCATCCCTGTTCGGTGACTCCGGGCGGATCGATACCCAGGCGATCCTGCGCCAGCAGACGGCGCTTCAGCTCTTTATGCCGATCGGTCACGCGATCCTGGCGGCGTGGGAATCGAGCGATGTTGACGATCCGCTGGCCGGGCTGCATGCCACCTTTGGCGATCTGCTTGCGCAAAAACCGACGCGCAACGTGATGAATTATCTCCAGCAGGCGATCGACCATGCGTTGCCTGCCGGCTCAGAACACTTTGATCTGTTCAGCGTACCGCTGCACGTCAGCTTCCGGGAGATGCGGGACGCCATGCTGGCGGGTCAGTTCACGCTTGCCGCCCCGCTTCATGCGGTATGTGAGGCGATCTCTCATTACAGCTGCGATATCCTGCTTATCACGGGACGGCCGGGCTGTCTGCCGGGCGTTCAGGCCTTGATTCGCCACCTGCAACCGGTGCCCGTCAACCGCATCGTCTGGCTGGATAAATACCAGGTTCATGAATGGTATCCGTTCAGCCAGCAGGGACGGATCGGCAACCCGAAATCCACCGCTGCGGTGGGAGCGATGCTCTGTAGCCTGGCGCTGGATCTTCGTCTGCCGCGCTTTAACTTTAAAGCAGCGGATATCGGCGCGTACTCTACGGTGCGCTATCTGGGCGTGCTGGATAACACGATCAATACCCTGCGGGACGAGAACGTCTGGTATCACGATATCGACCTCGATAAACCCGGCGCGAAACTGGACGCCCGTCTGCACTTCCCGCTGCGCGGCAACGTTACGCTCGGCTTCCGGCAGTTGGCCAATGCCCGCTGGCCCGCGACGCCGCTCTATACCCTGAGCATCAACTCAGCCGAGCTGGCGAAAGCCATTGCGGGCGACGGCGTACTGAACGTGCGCCTGAAGCTGCGTGGCGGCACTAAGCAGGAAGGCCCGGAATCTTTCGAGCTGAGTGATGCCTGGCTACAGGACGGCACGCCAGTGCCGCCGGATGCCCTGACCTTTAAACTGAATACTCTGGCCGATCGCCGACACAGCGGCAGCCACTACTGGATCGACAGCGGGAGCGTATACCTCAAATGACTGCGACGACTGCCACCACTCAGGCCTTAATCGGGTGGATCAACGAGACGCGACAGCACGCCCCGATGCTGGATAACGAAGCCGACGCCCTGCTTGCCCGCCTTAACGCAGTAAGCGCGCGTGAAGAGGCGCTCGATCGCGCCCTTGTCAGCCAGGGCAGTATCGGCTTATATGGCCACTCGCAGGCCGCGAAAGCGCACCTGCTGGCTGCCCTGTGCGGCAGCGGCGACGAACGGCTGAACGTTACGCCGGGTCAACGCACGTTTGATTACTTCTCGCATATTAACCCCGGGCATGCACCGACCAACATGGCCGTGCGTTTCAGCAGAGCGTCCCGCGAGGTCGCAGACGACGCGTTTCCCCTGCGCCTGCGCCTGGTAACGGAGGCCGAGCTGGTGCAGCTGTTTATCGCGCGCACCACGCTGGATCCGCAGATCCGCGCGGTGGATAAATCGGTGATTGAAGCCCGGCTTGAGAAGTGGCGGGCGCTGCGTCAACCGCAGAGCGTGCCGGGAATGACGGCGCGGGAAGTCGCGACCATTGCCCGGTTCTGGCAAAGCGTAGTACCCGGCTCTAAGCAGCATATTGATGATGCCCTGTGGCACCAGTTTGCCCTGCTGGTTCCGTCGCTTGATCTCAGCACCCGCGCCAGCGTCTGGTCTCTGCTGTGGGGTGAGCAGCAGGAGTTAACCCAGCAGTGGCTTAAATTCGCCCAGGTGCTGCATCAAACCAGCCATGCCAGCGCGCTTGCGGCGCCGTTGAGTCTGCTGGTGGACAGCTTTGGTCTGCCCTGCGAAGGCTTCCTTACGCACGGGGCGTTTACCGTGCCGGAAGCACAGGAAACACTGCTTCATCCGGTAAAAAACGGCGAGCTGCTTAACGCCATTAGCCTGCCCGTCGATGTACTGGCATCTCTGACCCGCGAAGTGGAGCTGCCCGTTGAGAACTGCGTGCTGGATAACGTTGACGTCATTGATATTCCGGCCATTTCTGAGGAAAACACGCCGCTGATGATGCAGGCAAAATGCCTGTGGTTGCTGGAGCATTATCGTCAGCACATTCAGCCGGATGTCCTGGTTATCTGCAATGCGACGGCGCACCACCAGCAGACCGCGAAAACGGCAAGGCTCCTGCAAAACTGGGTCAAAGAGACGCAGCCGGTTGAAGAATCCGCATTGCCGGGGCTGGTCTGGGCCATTACCCCTCATGATGCGCGGTTTACCACAAAGCAGAATCTGGACGAAGCGGTGCAGCAATTGCTGGGCCAGCCGGGTCTGCGCTGGGGCACGCTCCAGGCGCTCGATACCCACAGCATGCAGCGGGTGATTGAGTGGCTGTCGCAGGCTACCCTGCCGGCACAGCGCCAGAAGCGTCTCCGCGCGCTGAAAAGGCTGTTACAAGAGTCGCTGTCGACGCTGATTCGCCCATATGTCGCGCCTCTCACTCAGGAGCCAGGCGCAGGGCGGGCACAGGCCGAAAAAATGGTCCGAACGCTGCAAGGCAGTGCCGCTCGTCATGGTGAACTGCTTGAGGGACTTCTGCCGCCGTTAAACGCGTTTGAGACGCTGCTGACCGTTCACCAGCCTCGTGAGGAACAGGTCAACGGCCTGTTTAACGATGTTATCGATCTGTTTGCGGAAGAGACGCAGGAAAATCCAGGCGCGTTGCAGACCAAAGACAAGGCGCGGCTGGCCCATAACGTGTGGGTTAACCATCTTCGTCAGTGGAGTCGCAACGACGCGGCGGCTGCCCGTCTGGGCCTGGACGCAGAGGTATTACAGCAGATTGCGGATGTGCTGATCGTTACCAGCTACCGGCTGGATCTGCCGCTGCAACTGCAACGCATTGCAGAAAAAGATAAAAGCAGTGCCGCGCAGCTGCATGCCGCGACAGGCAATTTCATTAGCTGGCTTGGCTATGAAATGACGCCCGTTTCTGAACGGCCTGCAAGCCGGATCCGCAAAGGTCAGCCAATTTTTGTGACGCCAGTTGTGAGCAGCGCTTCTCCCCGTCTTACCCGACTTGGCGAGCAGCCTGTCCATGCGGCGACAGCCTATGTTTATGACTGGCTGGTTGCGCTCTACACCCGCGCGATTGAAAACATGGATTATCAGTGCCCGTATGACGTTCAGCCTGCTGCGCGGAAAGCCTTGTCTGCCTTGCTGTCTTAATCATTGCAGCCCGCAGCAATGCGGGCTACCCCTTCATGAGCCGTTTATGAAGCCAGACAAAGCCTGAGCCAACGCTGACGGGTTTTCCCAGGACATTGAATGGCCCGCATCAGGGATAATTTTTACAGCAACGCCGTTTTGTTGCAGGCGAATAAAATCGTCATCAGGCAGGGAGCGCTCACCAAAAACTAACATTACCGGGCAGCTCAATGACAAGAACAGGTGTGCCCAGTCAGGTTTAACGCCCTCGACCAGGCTTGTTGCGCCGCGCCAGACGGCCCAGGGGGCATTGCTTTGAAGGCTTCCAGCCCACGGCGACGTTTCCGCCCGCAGCATGTCATCATAGCCCTGAGCCAGAAAATGTTGTTCCGTTTGGGCCGCAATTGCTCGGCTGAACATCCCGCCACCCGCATGAAAATTGGGTTCAGATACTATCAGGCCCTTAACGCGCGACGTTAACAGTGCTGCCGTTTCGATCGCGATACTCCCCCCCATGCTATGACCATACAGCCAGAGACTATCCAGGGCGAGATGGTTTAACAGTTCAACCACCACCTGCGCCTGTTCGCTCGTGCGATAACGGTAGTTGTCAGGTTTGTCACTGTAACCGCTACCGGGAAGATCGATCAAAATGGCTCTGCGCCCCCCGAAACGGGTATCACAGACAATACGAGGATATTCATACGACGATGCACAGCCCAACCCGTGGATAAACACAACCGGGTCACCGAAACCGGGAAGATCCTGCCAGCGCACAGTGCAGCCTGCTTGCTGCGAATAGAAACTGTTCATAAGCACTCCATGTATGACGGACTGTATATTTATACAGCCTCAATGTATGGAATGCTATGTCTGGATGCCGATTCTGGAAGCGTGCTTCAGAAAAGAGAGATCAACAGGGCAACAGGAAAGCTCATCGGCCAGGTGGAACCCACCAGGAATGCGCTCAACAGGCGAATACGTTTACGATCTTTAGACAGGAACCAGGTGATTAATGCGCAGATGGAGGCCATGATTGCGTAGAACACCAACATCTTTTGATACAACGTCATTCTGTTTACCTGAGCCGAAAAATAACCGCACGCAATATGCGTCATATGTTGACACAGATCAAGTTTTTTCGTTACATCATAACCACTTAAATACTAAGGATAATAACAACTGAGTACCTTGTGTAACAACGCCGGGTAAAGCAAAACGGTTATTATTGATAAGATGCATATTAAATGCACTTATTGATAAATTCATCCCCGCAGAAAGCAGTTTAATAACAGCAGGCTTTTAAGGGAGGAAACATGCTACGCATTCCGCAGAGTTGCATTCACACCCGTTCCACGCCTTTCTGGAACAAAGAAACGGCCCCCGCCGGCATTTTTAAACGTCACCTTGATACGGGCACGCGCCCGGGCGTTTACCCTCGCCTGTCGGTGATGCGTGGCGCAGTGCGTTATCTGGGCTATGCTGATGAATTTACACCTGAGCCTGACAGCGAGCTCGTCATTGAAGCGGGTCGTTTCGGCGTTTTCCCGCCAGAGAGATGGCACCACATTGAGGTGATGACCGACGACACCCTGTTCAATATTGAATTCTTTGTTGAACCTGAGGTGCTTAAGTCCCTTTAAGCGCCCGCCAACATGAAGGAAACTATGATGTTACGTATTCCTGAAAACTTTGTTCATACCCGCTCGACGCCGTTCTGGAATAAAGAGACCGCCCCAAAAGCGCTTTTTACCCATCACAACACCAAAGCCGGCGTGTACGGTCGGTTATCCGTCATGCAGGGTGCAGTGCGTTACTTTGGCTTTGCCGATGGCGACGCCACCGAACCCGATCTGGAAGTGGTCATTGAGGCCGGTTCTTTTGGCATCTCCCCACCCCAAAAATGGCACCGCATTGAGCTACTGACCGACGACACCTATTTTAATATCGACTTTTTCGCGGATCCTGCCGTCACGCTCAGCGGTGCGGGCATCGGTAAAGTGGTCAACACGCATAAGGAGTAAATAATGGGTAAGGCTACCTATACCGTGACCGTCACCAACAACAGCAACGGCGTGTCGGTGGATTATGAAACAGAAGCGCCAATGGAGCTGTTGATCCCGGACGTCGCGGCAGATGTCGTGAAGGATCTGGTGAACACCGTTCGCGCCTACGATACGGAAAATGAACACGAGGTCTGTGGCTGGTAAGCTGAATCGCCCGGCACTGCGCCGGGCATGAGGGTTTAGTGTTTGATCATTACATGCCGGACTACCGTGTAATCCTCAAGTCCGTAGACCGACATATCTTTGCCATAACCGGATAACTTCATCCCGCCGTGCGGCATTTCGCTCACCAGCATAAAATGGGTATTGACCCAGGTGCAGCCATACTGCAACCGTGCGCTGAGGCGATGGGCGCGTCCGACGTCTTTTGTCCAGACGGACGAGGCCAGGCCGTATTGCGAATCGTTGGCCCAGTTCAGCACCTGCGCTTCATCCTCAAATTCTGTCACACTGACCACCGGGCCAAACACTTCTCGCTGGACGATCGCATCTTCCTGCTTCGCCCCGGCCAGCAGCGTTGGCTGGAAGTAATATCCTGCCCCCTCTCTTTTACTGCCACCGGTGACGACGCGGATATGTCCAAGGGTTTTGGCTTCGTCCACGGCAGCACAAACGCGGGAAAGATGCGCTGCGGAGCTGAGCGGTCCCAGCTCGGTTGACGCATCGTCCGGCGCGCCCATTTTCAGGCTGGCAACGGCTGCGCCCAGCTTTTCGACCAGCGCGGGGTAAATCCCCCTCTGGGCATAGATACGACAGGCTGCGGTACAATCCTGACCAGCATTGTAGAAACCAAACGTACGCACGCCTTCAACCACGGCATCCAAATCTGCATCGTCAAAGACAATGACCGGGGCTTTTCCGCCCAATTCCATATGGGTACGTTTAACTGAAGATGCGGTATGCCCGATAATATGTTCTCCGGTAGCAATAGAGCCGGTGAGAGAAACCATACGGACTTTTTCGTGGCCGGTCAGCGGATCTCCTACGGTTTTTCCGCGACCAAACAGCACGTTCAGCACGCCTGGCGGGAAGATATCTTTCGCCAGTTCCGCCAGCTTCAGCGCCGTCAACGGGGTAATTTCAGACGGCTTGATGACGACACAGTTTCCCGCCGCCAGCGCGGGCGCCAGCTTCCACGCCGCCATCATCAGAGGGTAGTTCCAGGGCGCAATAGAGGCGACAACGCCAACCGGGTCGCGGCGGATCATTGAGGTATGTCCTTCGAGGTATTCTCCGGCAGCCAGCCCGTTCAGGCAGCGGGCGGCCCCGGCAAAGAAGCGAAACACATCGACCACGGCCGGGATCTCATCTCCCTGAACACAGTGCAGCGGTTTCCCGCAGTTAAGGGACTCCACTTTTGCGAACGCGTCAGCGTTGGCTTCTATCACATCAGCCAGTTTCAACAGACATTCGGCGCGCGTTTTCGGCGTCGTTTGTCCCCACTCTGTGAACGCGCGATCGGCAGCCTGGACGGCAGCGTCCACCTGTGCTGCCGACGCTTCAGCAATCTCCAGCAGCACTTCACCCGTGGCAGGATTATAAACCGCCTGCTTCTCACCTTCGCCGGTCATCAGTTCACCATTAATCAGCAATTGATTTTGCATAGCATCGTCCTGTTGAAATCGACATTGTTTTCGCTGTCAGCACACGTTCTGGCGGGCAGAAACGTGACAACGTCACGTTACCAATCCGCGCTCCCTTACTAAAGGTAGACCGCGCGTCATGTCGCTTCAGGAATTTTCATCAAGGTGTGACTGGGTGCAGCATCATTTCGCGGATTAACCCCGCCAGCTGGACGACCGCCTGCTCCTCCCGCTCGCCCCAGCCCCATGAGGTATTGAAACGGAAAAACGGTGTCCAGATATTGGAGGTGGAAAACATCTTGCCGGGCGCAATGCTGATTTGATGGGTTAACGCCTTCTCACTCAACCGCCCCGCATCCAGCTGTTCAGGCAGTTCCAGCCATAAAAAATAGCCGCTGTCGTTATGATGGATTTTGACGCCGGCAGGCATATGACGCAAAAGCGATTGCCAGGCCTGCTGTTTGCGTTCAGCAAGCGTGCGTCGCAGACGGCGAAGGTGGGCGTCGTAACGTTTGGTCGCCAGGTAATCCACCAGCGCCAGCTGCATGGGAGAGCTGGTGGACAACGTACTCATCAGCTGCAACTGCTGAATACGGCGCGCATGTTTTCCCGCCGCCACCCAGCCAATACGGAAACCGGCCACCAGACACTTGGAGAATGAGGAGCAGTGCAACGTCATATCCTGCTTATCCCAGGCCTTTGCCGGAAGCGGCTTTTCGCGGCCAAAGTATAGTTCGCTGTAAACATCGTCTTCAATCAGCGTGACGTTATGCCGGGTGAGTAAGGCAACCAGCTGAGCTTTCTTCTCTGCACTCAGCGTGAAGCCGAGCGGGTTCTGACTGTTGGTCATCAGCCAGCAGGCTTTCACCGGATAATCATTTAACGCCTGCTCAAGGGCACTGAGATCGATGCCCTCACGCACGTCAGTGGCAACCGACAGCGCTTTCAGTTTCAGACGTTCAAGCGCCTGGAGTGCGCCATAAAAACAGGGGTTTTCAACGATAACCCAGTCCCCTGGTTCAGTCACAGCCTGCAAACTGAGGTTAAGCGCCTCAAGCGCGCCCGCGGTGATCACAATTTCATCCGGGGAGATATTCATTCCCTGCTGAGCGTAGCGACGGGCAATGGCATGACGTAAGTCGACGTTACCCGGCGGCAGGTTTTCGATCACGCTCATGGCGGTAGCCGTTTTGCTGACGTTAGCCAGCGATCGGTTGAGTTGCTGAAGCGGGAAAAGGCGCGGATCGGGAAACGCCGAGGCAAAAGGGACAACGGAGGGGTCGCGGCTGGCCTGTAGCACGTCGAAAATATAGGTGTTGATGTCGACCACTTCATCGCGCATCACCTGCGCGGGCGGTGCAGGCTGGTGTGTGGTCGGGCGGGCGGCAACGTAATAGCCTGACTGCGGTCTGGCAACAATGCGCCCCTGACTTTCCAGCATCTGATACGCGTGGCCCACGGTCATAAAACTCATGCCGCTGCTTGCCACCTGCTCTCGCAGAGAAGGCAGCTTATCGCCCGGCAACCATACGCCAAGCTCAATCTGCGAGATAATTTGTTGCGCCAGACGCTGGTATTTTTTCATCAGATTCTCCTTATTGCTGACAGTGTATATCAGCAGGAGAAAAAGAGAAGATTTTGCTAACTGTTATAGGAAACGCGGCAGATTACTTGCGGTACTCTGTAATGTGATTCTGAGCAGAACGCGCTGCGGCCAGGTGGTCGAGCGTGATCATCGACGATTTGCAGAAAATGCATTTCGCGCCGAACGGGTTTTTGTCAGACACATCAAAAGCTGAGGTGCGGTACTGCGAGCCATGACAGCATGGGCAGCGGAAATGGATATAAGAAGTCATAGGATTCTCCTGTAAACGTAAAAACGTAAATTACTCATGAGCCGATCAGGCAATAAATGGTTCGATACAAAACTAATCGGAATGTAGATAAAGACCCAAGAGAGGCTGCGGAGAGGCACAACGTGATGAGAACTGCTTTATAAAACTACGTCAGATATTTATTTGGATTCAAAACCAGAAATCCATTAACGCATGTTGCTGGCGACAAAGCAAGCTGTTTAATGCGTAAAAATCATAAAAAGAAATTTTTTATTCTTCCTTGTTACCTATATCAGCCAGATAAAGTTCAGCTTTTCCCACAACTGTTATAGATAAATTATCGATTTCTGCTTCTGATATCTCACTTGCCGCCTCTCTATCATAACAGTACACCGTTTAACATTGAGGCAGTGCATGTTTGGTCCAGATGCGTTTCATCTTGCGCGAATACAGTTCGCCTTTACCGTATCCTTTCATATTATTTTTCCGGCGATAACCATTGGCCTGGCGAGCTATCTCGCCGTGCTGGAAGGGCTGTGGTTGAAAACAAAAAATCCCGTCTGGCGCTCGCTGTACCATTTCTGGTCGAAGATCTTCGCCGTCAACTTTGGGATGGGTGTGGTCTCCGGCCTGGTGATGGCTTATCAGTTTGGCACTAACTGGAGTGGGTTTTCCCAGTTCGCGGGCAGTATTACCGGCCCCCTGCTGACCTATGAAGTGCTTACCGCGTTCTTCCTTGAGGCGGGGTTCCTCGGGGTAATGTTGTTTGGCTGGAATAAGGTCGGGCCGGGGCTGCACTTCTTTTCGACCTGCATGGTCGCACTGGGGACCCTCATGTCTACGTTCTGGATCCTCTCGTCAAACAGCTGGATGCAGACACCGCAAGGGTATGAAATCATCAACGGTCAGGTCGTTCCGGTGGACTGGTTTGCCGTGGTGTTTAACCCCTCCTTCCCTTACCGCCTGCTGCACATGTCGATAGCGGCATTTCTCAGCAGCGCGCTGTTTGTCGGTGCTTCCGCGGCCTGGCATTTGCTGCGCGGAAACAATACGCCCGCTATTCGCACCATGTTTTCCATGGCGTTGTGGATGACGTTGATCGTGGCCCCAGTCCAGGCGCTGGTGGGGGATATGCACGGGCTTAACACCTTAAAACACCAGCCAGCGAAAATAGCCGCCATAGAAGGCCACTGGGAGAATCCGCCGGGTGAGCCTACCCCACTGCTGCTATTTGGCTGGCCGGATATGGAGCAGGAACGGACCCGTTTTGGCCTGGAAATTCCCGCTCTCGGCAGCCTGATCCTGACCCACAGTCTCGATAAACAGGTTCCGGCATTGAAGGAGTTCCCAAAAGAAGATCGCCCGAACGCCACCATTGTCTTCTGGTCTTTCCGCATCATGGCCGGCCTGGGAATGTTGATGCTGCTCCTGGGCGTGACGGCAATCTGGCTGCGTTATAAACAGCGCCTTTATACCTCACGTTCCTTCCTGTGGTTTGCCCTGCTGATGGGGCCGTCCGGGCTGATCGCGATCCTCGCCGGATGGGTAACAACGGAGGTCGGCCGCCAGCCCTGGGTCGTCTATGGTCTACAGCGTACAAAGGATGCGGTTTCCGCGCATGGCGATCTGCACATGAGCGTCAGTTTGCTGGCCTTCTTCGTGGTTTACACCGCGGTATTCGGCGTGGGTTACAGCTATATGGTGCGTCTGATTAAAAAAGGGCCGCAGCCCCATGAATCCTTCGCGACTGAATCCGATGGCCGCCCTGCTCGTCCGCTTTCTGCCGTCACCACTGAATTTAAGGAGTAACCGTAATGGGTATCGATCTTTCCATTATCTGGTTCGTGATTATCGTTTTCGCCACGTTGATGTATATCGTGATGGACGGTTTTGATTTGGGGATAGGCATCCTGTTTCCGGCAACGCCGAATGCGGACGACCGCGACGTGATGGTCAATAGCGTGGCTCCCGTCTGGGATGGCAACGAAACCTGGCTGGTGCTTGGCGGTGCGGCCCTGTTTGGCGCCTTTCCTCTCGCCTATGCGGTTATCATCGACGCGCTAACCATTCCACTGACAATAATGCTGATCGGGCTTATATTTCGTGGCGTCGCCTTCGAATTTCGCTTCAAGGCCACTCCGGCGCACCGCCCGTTCTGGGATAAGGCCTTTATTGGCGGATCAATTGTGGCGACCTTTAGCCAGGGCATCACCGTCGGCGCGGTCATCCATGGGTTCAGCATCACTGGTCGCGCTTACAGCGGTGGTCCGTTTGACTGGTTTACCGCGTTCAATTTTTTCTGCGGTGCGGGTCTTGTAGTGGCTTACGCGCTGCTAGGTTCAACGTGGCTGGTAATGAAAAGCGAAAATGCCCTGCAACAGCGGATGCGTCAGGTATCGAAAGTGCTTCTGCTCCTGCTTCTGGTATTCATTGCAGTAATCAGTATCTGGACCCCTCTCGCCCAACCAGCTATTGCTGCGCGCTGGTTTACGCTGCCGAATCTGTTTTATCTGCTGCCCGTTCCTGCGCTGGTTGCGATCCTGAGTCTGTGCCAGTGGCGCTGCCTGAACGATCCTGCGAGCCATACTCTGCCGTTTGTTATGACATTAGGGCTGGTTTTTCTTGGCTTTAGCGGGCTTGGGATCAGCATCTGGCCGCATATTATCCCGCCGGACATTACCCTGTGGCAGGCCGCTGCGCCAGTCCAAAGCCAGGGCTTTATGTTAGTGGGTGCACTGTTGATCATTCCCGTGATTCTGGTCTACACCTTCTGGAGTTATTACGTTTTTCGCGGAAAAGTACAGCATGGGGAGGGTTATCACTGATGCAACAACCTGTATGGAAACGTTTGATGTGGCTTGCCATCATCTGGGGCGGCAGCGTTCTGGCGCTGGCCTGCGTAAGTATGCTCTTTAAAATGCTGATGGCCGCAGCCGGATTTAAATCGCACTAACTCACTGACCGGGTGCGCCGCCGCCCGGTCCCTTCCCGCACTTTCAGATAAACCCCATTAACACTCAGGAGGGTATGGTTACACTGAAAAAATATTTACGGTATTGATAGTTTGAGAAAAAAAATGAAAAAGCTCGCGGCAGTAAGTTTAATCAGCCTCGCACTGGCTGGATGCGTTAATCCTGGTAAAGCCTCCGTTCAGACCGAACAGCTAGAGAATCATCGTTTCGTTCTGGAAAATGTGGATGGCAAAGCGGTTAAAGGCGGGAAAAACCAGCCTGAAATTCGCTTCAGTGCGCAACCCAATATCAGCCTGATTAACAACATTGTCGTCTCCGGCACAATGTGCAACGGCTTCAACGGCCAGGGGAAACTGTCCGAAGGAGAGTTGACGGTCAAAACGCTGGCAATGACGCGGAAACTCTGCACCGAGCCGCAGCTAAATGAACTGGATCAGACCATCGCCGATATGCTACGCACAGGCGCACAGGTAGACCTGACCGAAGACCAGTTAACCCTGGCGACAGCCAATAAGACATTGATGTTTAAGCGAGTTGAATAACTCAGTAGCTTCCGCACGAACCTACGGCAAGCGACTGCTCACTACAGCGTTTGCCATTTGGCAATGCGCACATGCCGATGGCGGAGCCATCGAGCTGACGGGCAACGGAGAGTGAACCGCCGATCATTGCGCAGTTGGCCTGACCTGAACTGGACATAGCCGCCCGCATACCTGGCGTAACGTGTGCCGCTGTCGCCTGCTGTACAGGTTCATTGCTGCATGCCGACAACAGTAACGCGGCACATCCGACCCAAAATGCTGAACGCATACCTTCCTCCCCATAATTAACGCGAAACCTATGCATAATAGGCATCACGCGCCGCATCGTCGAGAGCGGATGTGCGTATTTATGCGCCCTGGTAACAATTTCTCGCAATTTTTTAACGCGAGTAGCCATCGAGTCATTGATACAGCGCATACCAAGGACACAAAAGCGAAAATCGTAAAACCTGAGCTTTGCTAAAATACACAGATAATATTCAGGGTCTGTCGTCGTTTTTCAGGCCCCTCTTTTTGCGCAATGTAAGGGTGTTGTCCTATGCAAACTATTGACGGCAATGGTGCAGTCGCGTCTGTTGCGTTTCGTACCAGCGAAGTGATCGCCATCTACCCCATCACTCCCAGCTCCACGATGGCTGAACAGGCTGACGCCTGGGCTGGTAATGGGATAAAAAACGTCTGGGGCGATGTCCCGCGAGTTGTAGAAATGCAGTCCGAAGCCGGTGCCATTGCCACCGTGCACGGTGCGTTGCAGACCGGTGCCCTGTCGACCTCGTTCACGTCGTCTCAGGGGCTGCTGTTGATGATCCCCACGCTTTACAAGCTGGCAGGGCAATTAACGCCGTTTGTGTTGCACGTCGCCGCACGCACCGTAGCCACTCACGCTCTCTCTATTTTTGGCGACCACTCAGATGTGATGGCCGTGCGTCAGACCGGCTGCGCTATGCTCTGCGCCAGCAGCGTGCAGGAAGCGCAGGACTTCGCGCTGATTTCGCATATCGCCACGCTGAAAAGCCGAGTGCCATTTATTCATTTCTTCGATGGTTTCCGTACGTCCCACGAGATCAATAAAATCGTTCCGCTACCGGACGACACTATTCTTAATCTGCTGCCGCAGGCTGACATCGATGCGCATCGCGCTCGCGCCCTCAATCCGGAACATCCGGTGATCCGGGGTACCTCTGCGAACCCGGATACCTATTTCCAGTCCCGCGAGGCGACGAACCCGTGGTACAACGCGGTCTATGAACACGTTGAACAGGCGATGGACGATTTTGCCGCTGCGACGGGCCGCGAATATAAGCCGTTTGAATATTACGGTCATCCGCAGGCCGAGCGCGTGATCGTCCTGATGGGCTCCGCCATTGGCACCTGTGAAGAGGTGGTTGATGAGCTATTGACGCGTGGTGAAAAAGTTGGCGTGCTCAAAGTTCGCCTCTACCGTCCCTTCTCAGCGAAACACCTGCTCGCAGCCCTGCCGGATAGCGCGCGTGCAGTGGCGGTACTGGACCGCACCAAAGAGCCTGGCGCACAGGCTGAGCCACTTTATCTGGATGTGATGACCGCTCTGGCTGAGGCGTTTAACCGCGGTGAGCGCGAAACGCTGCCGCGCGTCATTGGCGGGCGTTATGGATTGTCTTCCAAAGAGTTCGGACCGGAGTGCGTCCTGGCGGTATTTGCTGAACTCCGCGAGGCAAAACCGAAGCCGCGCTTTACGGTCGGCATTTATGATGACGTGACTAACCTTTCTCTGCCCTTGCCGGAAAACACCCTGCCCTCGAATGCGAAACTGGAAGCGCTGTTCTACGGTCTGGGTAGCGACGGCAGCGTCTCGGCGACCAAGAACAACATCAAAATTATCGGCAACTCTACGCCGTGGTATGCGCAAGGATATTTCGTCTACGACTCCAAAAAAGCGGGCGGACTGACCGTCTCCCACCTGCGCGTCAGCGAACACCCGATCCGTTCGGCATACCTGATTTCTCAGGCAGATTTTGTTGGCTGTCACCAGCTCCAGTTCATTGATAAATATCAGATGGCCGAGCGCCTGAAGCCCGGCGGTATTTTCCTGATCAACACCCCTTACAGCGCCGACGAGGTCTGGGCACGCCTGCCCCAGGAAGTGCAGGCGGTGCTTAACCAGAAACAGGCGCGCCTGTATGTCATTAACGCCGCGAAGATCGCCCGCGAATGCGGCCTGGCGGCGCGCATCAATACGGTTATGCAGATGGCGTTCTTCCACCTGACCAATATTCTGCCGGGCGACAGCGCGCTGATGGAGCTTCAGGGTGCAATCGCCAAAAGCTACAGCAGCAAAGGTCAGGAACTGGTTGAGCGCAACTGGCAGGCGCTGGCGCTGGCCCGCGAATCGCTGTTCGCGGTGCCGTTGCAGCCGGTCAATGCCAGCAGTCCGAACCGGCCGCCAGTGGTGTCTGACGCCGCCCCGGATTTCGTCAAAACCGTCACGGCGGCGATGCTTGCCGGACTAGGCGACACCCTTCCCGTCTCTGCGCTTCCGCCTGACGGCACCTGGCCGATGGGCACGACCCGCTGGGAAAAACGCAACATTGCCGAAGCGATTCCCATCTGGAAAGAAGAGCTGTGCACCCAGTGCAACCACTGCGTGGCGGCCTGCCCTCACTCGGCCATTCGCGCCAAAGTGGTGTCGCCAGAAGCGTTAGATGGCGCGCCGGAAAGTTTGCACTCGCTGGATGTAAAATCCCGCGATATGCGTGGTCAGAAATATGTCCTACAGGTGGCGCCGGAAGACTGTACCGGCTGTAACCTGTGCGTCGAGGTGTGCCCGGCGAAAGATCGTCAGGACCCGTCAATCAAAGCCATCAATATGATGTCGCGTCTTGAACATGTTGAAGAAGAGAAAGTGAATTATGATTTCTTCCTCGACCTGCCCGAAATCGATCGCAACAAGCTGGAACGCATTGACATTCGTACCTCGCAGCTCATCACCCCGCTCTTCGAGTACTCCGGGGCGTGCTCCGGCTGCGGCGAAACACCGTATATCAAACTGCTCACTCAGCTTTACGGTGACCGAATGCTGATTGCCAACGCGACGGGCTGCTCGTCGATCTACGGGGGTAACCTGCCGTCCACGCCATACACCACCGACGCGAACGGTCGCGGCCCGGCGTGGGCAAACTCGCTTTTCGAGGACAACGCAGAATTTGGTCTGGGATTCCGTCTGACGGTCGATCAGCACCGCGCCCGCGTAATGCGTCTGCTCGCACAGTTTGCCGATAAGATCCCGGCAGAACTGAATGATGCCCTGCATGCGGAGGCCACACCTGACGTTCGTCGCGCGCAGGTTGCTGAACTGCGCAACGCGCTTAAGGGTGTTGAAGGGGCTGAACAACTCCTGACTGATGCTGACGCGCTGGTTGAAAAATCTATCTGGCTGATCGGCGGCGACGGGTGGGCCTACGATATTGGTTTCGGCGGTCTTGATCATGTCCTGAGCCTGACCGAAAACGTCAATATTCTGGTGCTTGATACTCAGTGCTATTCCAACACCGGCGGACAGGCCTCGAAAGCAACGCCATTGGGGGCGGTCACGAAATTTGGTGAGCACGGCAAGCGCAAGGCGCGTAAAGATTTGGGCGTCAGCATGATGATGTATGGACACGTCTACGTCGCGCAGATTTCGCTGGGGGCACAGCTCAACCAGACGGTGAAAGCCATTCAGGAAGCGGAAGCGTATCCAGGGCCGTCGCTGATTATCGCCTACAGTCCGTGTGAGGAGCATGGTTACGATCTGGCGCTCAGCCACGACCAGATGCGTCAGCTCACCGCAACCGGCTTCTGGCCACTGTACCGCTTTGACCCGCGCCGTGCCGATGAAGGGAAATTGCCGCTGGCGCTGGATTCGCGTCCGCCGTCAGACGCCCTTGCCGAAACCTTACTTCAGGAGCAGCGTTTCCGCAGGCTGAACGCTCAACAGCCAGAAGTGGCAGAGCAGCTATGGAAGGATGCGGCAGCGGATCTACAGAAGCGGTATGACTTCCTGGCGCAACTGGCGGGGAAAGCCGAAAAATCGACCAGCGAATAACCTGTATGCCCGGCATGTCCGGGCATTTTTTTGCCAAAAAAAGCCCGATGCACGTGCACCGGGCGAATCCAGAAGATCGGTGAAAATTGCCTCAATGTTCTGAACAATATTCACGTGAATTATGGATGAAAAAATCTTAAAGGCATATAACGGCGTGAAGGTTACCTTGTTTTCCACGTAATTAATAATTTTTATTTTGTATTGATTATAATAATTCATTCATGGCATCAATCGTTATTTCTACCGCATCATTTGGTTTAGATTTTACTTAACCCGTAACAATTATATTTTATTCATCCGCCGTCAGAGTGATTTAGCATGGGACAGCTTTCCAGCCCGGAAAGTTCACGAAGTAATAAAAAAATAACTGCAAAGGAATAATCAAAATGCAAAGAAAAGTACTGGCACTGATGATCCCCGCTTTGTTAATGGCTGGCGCCGCTCACGCAGCTGAAATTTATAATAAAGACGGCAATAAACTGGATCTGTATGGCAAAGTAGATGGTCTGCATTATTTCTCTGACGACGCGTCTAAAGATGGCGATCAAACCTATATGCGACTGGGCTTCAAAGGTGAAACCCAAATCAACGACATGATGACCGGCTTCGCACAATGGGAATACAACATTCAGGCAAACAACACCGAAGGGTCTGACAATCAGTCCTGGACGCGTCTGGCCTTCGCGGGTGTGAAGGTGGGCGATTACGGCTCCTTCGATTACGGCCGTAACTATGGCGTCCTGTACGACGTTGAAGGCTGGACCGATATGCTGCCAGAATTTGGTGGCGACTCTTATACTTATGCCGATAACTTTATGACCGGTCGTGCAAACGGCGTGGCTACCTACCGTAACACCGACTTCTTTGGTCTGGTGCAGGGTCTGAACTTCGCGGTGCAGTATCAGGGTAATAATGAAGGTAATAACTGCGACGAGAATTTCTGCTCTACCAATGAAGGGACCAACAACGGTCGTGATACACGTCATGAAAATGGTGACGGTTACGGTATATCCGCAACCTACGATTTCGGCATGGGCTTCAGCGCAGGTGCGGCATATACTTCATCTGACCGTACCAACGATCAGGTAAATTACACTACTGCGGGCGGCGATACTGCGGATGCATGGACCGCAGGTCTGAAATACGATGCCAACAACATTTATCTGGCGGCAATGTATTCCGAAACCCGCAATATGACGCCGTACGGCGACAATGCAGATGCGGTGGCAAACAAAACCCAGAACTTCGAAGTCACCGCACAATATCAGTTCGATTTCGGTCTGCGTCCGGCTATTTCCTATTTACAGTCCAAAGGTAAAGACCTGGGCAATGGCCAGGACGATAAAGATCTGGTGAAATACGCTGACGTCGGTGCTACCTACTATTTCAACAAAAACATGTCCACCTATGTTGATTATAAAATCAACCTGCTGGATGAAGATGATTCGTTCTACAAAAACAATGGTATCGGTACGGATGACATCGTAGCGTTAGGTCTGGTTTACCAGTTCTAATCCCGTTAGCCCGCAGCGATCTGCGGGCTAATTTTATCGCTGTTTCGCCTGTTCTTTGCGAAAAGAGAGATAACCAATTACCCCGCTGTCGCCATCCATAGGGTGATTTACTCCATCCATTACCGCCACTTCCGGGAAGTCGAATGGCGTGACATTTTCCAGACAGGCGACATTCACACCATATTCATTGGGATTGGAACGTCGTTGGTGGAACGTGTAAATACCGCAGATCGAACAGAAGAAATGGCGCGCCGTGCCGGTGTTGAAACGGTACTCTGTGAGCGTGTCCGCGCCCTGCGTCACCTTAATGCCCGTCAAAGGCGCTGAAACCACTACCGCCCCACGCATCCTGCAAAACGAGCAACTACATCGACGTGCGGTATTCAGGCCGTCCGTCAGCTCAACCGTAAATTTCACCGCCCCACAATGACACTGTGCATGACGAATATCAGCCATTGTTATACTCCTTTTCTCACTAACTCAGCCGCTTTTAAAAAGACCTCATCTTCGACACCATCCCCCTTCTGCCTGCCGAGCCTTACCAGCTCAGCGACAATACTTTCACGGTTGATGATCTTCTGGGATGAAACCAGCCCGATAACGGCGGCACCAATCGCCAGCCCAACTAATCCTGTCTGCTCGTCTTTATTTTTCATAGAAGCGCTCCCTTGTCCCCCTCAAAAGCGTAGCAGGAGAACTGTAAAACGCGCTGGTACGCGGGAATGAGATCCGTGCTGTATCTCAGCTGTTCGCCAGGCAAAACAGTAGGGGTTCTGAGCGGTTATCAGACAACGTTGAAGAGGACAACATGAATAGCGGTGCGCGTAGAGAGGCCGAATGGGTGTTAAAACCGCCTTCGAAAAGGCGGCAGGTCATTACTCTGGATCTTTATCGCCTGATTCAGGCGCTGAGCCAGGATCATCTTTCGGTTTTTTTCCATCCTTGTCCGGGTTATCCGGGCTGGGATTATAATCAGGATGGTCACCATTAACGGGACGGTCAGTCATTTTCACCTCCGTTTTTACTGCGTAAGCTGTAAGTGTAGACAACCCTTCAGTCTTAACCAAACTTCTCCTGTGGAGCTCATTTGTAAATCGTGCTGGCATTCGGCGCTGCAATCCGTACCATACACGACACACTTTCGCATGCTGGTTTTTACCGGTAGCCGCATACCCGTCTTTTATCGCTAACCAGATGGGGCACGTACATGCGCAGATGGTGTATGAAATCTATGCTACATGGATAGAAGAGATGAACACGAAGCTGACGCTTTGAAATCGTTTTCCTCACCCTGTGCCCCATTTGAGATCTGAGTAACGAATAGATGCAACAAAATCAAGAAATTAACAAGAAAGAACAGTACAACCTGAATAAACTGCAAAAGCGACTGCGCCGTAACGTGGGCGAAGCCATTGCAGACTTCAACATGATTGAAGAAGGCGATCGCATCATGGTCTGCCTGTCGGGCGGTAAAGACAGCTACACCATGCTGGAGATCCTGCGCAATCTACAGCAAAGCGCACCGGTGAACTTTTCTCTGGTCGCGGTTAACCTCGATCAGAAACAGCCGGGCTTCCCGGAGCATATCCTGCCGGAGTACCTTGAGAACCTGGGCGTTGAGTACAAAATCGTAGAAGAGAATACCTACGGCATTGTTAAAGAGAAGATCCCAGAGGGCAAAACGACCTGCTCGCTCTGCTCACGTTTGCGTCGCGGCATTCTGTACCGCACCGCAACCGAACTGGGCGCCACCAAGATTGCGCTTGGTCATCACCGGGACGACATTCTGCAAACGCTGTTTCTGAATATGTTCTATGGCGGCAAAATGAAGGGAATGCCACCGAAGCTGATGAGCGACGACGGCAAACACATCGTGATCCGCCCACTCGCCTACTGCCGCGAGAAAGACATTGAGCGTTTCTCCCAGGCCAAAGCCTTCCCTATCATTCCGTGCAATCTGTGCGGCTCACAGCCGAACCTGCAACGTCAGGTCATTGGCGACATGCTGCGTGACTGGGATAAACGCTATCCGGGCCGCATCGAAACCATGTTCAGCGCCATGCAGAACGTGGTGCCTTCGCACCTTGCCGACGTTGAACTGTTCGATTTCAAAGGGATTAACCACGGTTCAGAGGTGGTGAATGGCGGGGATCTGGCGTTTGACCGCGAAGAGATCCCGATGCAGCCTGCTGGCTGGCAGCCAGAGGAAGAGGATGCGCAATTCGATGAACTGCGCCTGAACGTGGTAGAAGTCAAGTAACCTGGCAGCGTCTCAAATATCGTTTCTGAGACGCGTTTTAAGCTTATTTCAGCAGTCGAACGCGGCAGGTCTTCCCTTTAATCTTCCCGCCCTGCAACTGTTTCCAGGCCTTATGCGCAACCGACTGGCGAACCGCTACGTAGACATGCGCAGGATGGACCGTGATCTTGCCAATATCTGCCCCGTCGAGACCGATATCCCCAGTTAACGCCCCCAGAACGTCACCGGGACGCATTTTGGCCTTTTTACCGCCGTCGATGCACAGGGTGGCCATTTCCGCCGCCAGCGGAGCGATGCTGATATTACCAGGGGTATTCACCCAGTTGAGTTTCAGTTGCAGCATTTCCGCAAGAATATTGGCGCGCTGCGCCTCTTCAGGTGCGCAGAAGCTGATGGCGAGACCACTGTTACCTGCACGCGCGGTACGCCCGATGCGGTGGACATGCACTTCCGGATCCCATGCCAGTTCGAAATTCACCACCAGCTCAAGCGATTTAATATCCAGGCCACGGGCCGCCACATCCGTTGCAACCAGCACGCGAGCGCTGCCGTTAGCGAAACGCACCAGAGTCTGATCGCGATCGCGCTGTTCCAGATCGCCATGCAGCGATAATGCGCTCTGTCCGGCATCATTCAGAGCATCGCACACCGCCTGACAATCTTTTTTGGTATTACAGAACACCACGCAGGACGCTGGCTGGTGTTGGCTCAGCAATTTTTGTAGCAGTGGAATTTTGCCGTGCTGCGATGTCTCGAAGAACTGCTGCTCAATCGCCGGTAACGCATCGACAGTATCGATTTCAATGGTCAGCGGGTTCTTCTGCACGCGCCCGCAGATCGCTGCAATCGCCTCGGGCCAGGTGGCAGAAAAGAGCAGCGTCTGACGCGTGGCTGGGGCAAAGCGGATCACTTCGTCAATCGCATCGCTGAAGCCCATATCCAGCATGCGGTCAGCTTCATCCATCACCAGCGTTTGCAGTGCATCGAGTGAAACAGTGCCTTTTTGCAGGTGATCGAGCAGACGGCCCGGCGTTGCCACAATGATATGCGGCGCGTGCTGAAGGGAATCGCGCTGCGCACCGAACGGTTGCCCGCCACAGAGCGTTAAAATTTTAGTGTTAGGCAAAAAACGCGCCAGACGACGCAGCTCACCCGCGACCTGGTCGGCCAGCTCGCGCGTCGGGCAGAGTATCAGGGACTGAGTCTGAAACAGGGTTGCATCAATGTGTTGTAACAGGCCTAGCCCGAATGCAGCCGTTTTTCCACTGCCGGTTTTCGCCTGCACGCGCACGTCACGGCCTTCAAGGATAGCCGGCAGCGCGGCGGCCTGGACAGGGGTCATAGTGAGGTAGCCCAACTCATTCAGGTTAGTCAGTTGGGCTTCAGGCAGAACGTTCAGCGTGGAAAAAGCGGTCACAATATACTCTCGTGGTAATGATTGCAGTCAGATGGCGCGTATCCTCGCAGATCTGCGCTAACGATGCGACAATTTAATCGGTTCTTCATCGGGCGGCGGATCCGGCATCGGCTGCGGACGTGGGACAGGATCGGGTATCGGCGTCGGATCGGTGGGCACCGGATCGGACTGCCAGGTGTTGAGGCGTTGCAGGGCAAGTAGCATACTCATCTTTTCCTCCAGATTAGGGTGCTGACCCCTAAAGGGTAGACGCAGATAAACAGGAGGCAAAAAAAAAGCCGACTATGAAGTCGGCGTCGTACGAATCAATTGTGCTATGCAGTAATTCAAAAAAAGGAAGTAAGACAATATGGAGCGCAACGCCCATCGCTTGACGTTGCATTCACCTGCGGGAGTAATATTGCACCTAACATGGTCGGAGTTTATTGACTTCGCTCAATTAAAATGTCGTTTTGAAGCCGACTCTGCCTCAGAAAAGCGTAAATTTACAGCCATTTACTACGATGCAACC
This sequence comes from Enterobacter sp. MGH 33, assembly GCF_000534535.1. Classification (NCBI taxonomy): domain Bacteria; kingdom Pseudomonadati; phylum Pseudomonadota; class Gammaproteobacteria; order Enterobacterales; family Enterobacteriaceae; genus Enterobacter; species Enterobacter sp. MGH 33. Next base: position 2,722,211 of record NZ_KI973212.1, read on the forward strand.
ACCATGCAACACCCCCAATCAAAACCACTAACATGACGCAAAACGTGGTGAAGCCATAGTGATATTCACCGCCGGGGATCCCTCCGAGGTTTACGCCAAACAACCCCGTCAGGAAGGTACTCGGTAAAAAGACCATCGCCATCAGCGACATGGTGTACGTTCTCCTGGCTAACGACTCCTGCATTACCTGGGCTATCTCATCCGCCATGACTGCCGTTCTGGCAATACATGAGTCAATCTCGTCCAGTCCACGTCCGAGCCGGTCAGCGATATCCTGCATTCTGCGGCGTTGATCGTCGTTCATCCAGCTCATGCGTTCGCTGGCCAGCCGCGCATAAACGTCGCGCTGAGGGGTCATATAGCGGCGCATCACGATGAGCTGCTTACGCAGCAGCGCCAGAAAACCACGTGGGGGGATTTGCTGATCGAGCAGGTTATCTTCCAGATCGATGATTTTATCGTGAAGTTCTTCTATAAACTCGCTGGCATGATCGGTCAGCGCATCACACACATCCACCAGCCAGCTGCCGCAATCCGTAGGTCCGGTGCCCTCTTTCAGATCGTTAATGACGTCATCCAGCGCCAGCACTTTTCTCTGGCGGGTGGAAACAATCAGCCGTTCATCCATATAAACACGCATTGCCACCAACTGATCCGGACGCTCATCCGTACTGCCGTTTATACAACGCAGCGTAATTAGCGTCCCCTCACCCATCCGGCTGACGCGGGGTCTGAGACTTTCTCCCGCCAGCGCATCCCGAACGTTGTTGGGCAATAGCGGCGTGGACGCGAGCCACTCGGCGCTGTCCGGGTGCGTGTAGTTGAGGTGCAGCCAGCATGGATGTTCGCTGTCGATGTGATCCTGATCTTCAAGCGGCCTTGCGCCGCCACGTCCATCAAACACCCATGCAAAAACTGCGTCAGGTACGTTAACCTCAGACCCTTTAATGCTCTCCACAGCGCCTCCACCGTTTTATCTCTTTCGGTGTCAGTCTAGCTTTCGCCGAGGGTTAAGCAATAATTATGTGAGGCATCGTCCTGAATACGTTCAGGAATTCACCGCCCATTCGCGGCTTCTTAACGCATTGTCAGTCTGGAACTCATTTTCCAGACGGAAATTGCGTGTTCGTGTCTGGAGCTCAATCACCTGATTGCGCAGCACATCTGACGACCCATTGAGTTCCTCAACCATCGACACGTTGCTCTGCGTTACGCGTTCAAGCTCTGACAATGCCTGCGTAATTTGTGAAATACCTTTTTCCTGTTCTGATGTTGAGGCGGATATTTCATCCATCAGTCTGCTCACATTGCCCGAACCGGTAACAATATCATGCATGTTTTTTTCGGCTTCAGAGACCACGTTAACGCCCTGCGTCACGTTATGGCTGGTTACTTCAATCAATGACTTAATATTTTTTGCCGCTTCGGCGCTACGATGCGCAAGGCTTCTCACTTCACCCGCGACCACAGAAAACCCTTTACCATGGTCTCCCGCTCTTGCCGCTTCAACGGCGGCGTTGAGCGCCAGAATATTGGTCTGAAAAGCGATACCGTCAATCAGCGAGATAATCTCTGTCATTTGCTGGGCGCAGTCGGTAATCGACTGCATATTGTTCGCGACCTGCCCCATTAACTCCCCGCCTTTACGCGCCTGCAACGTCGCGATATTCGCCTGCTCGCTGGCTAAACGGGTATTGTCGGCATTATTTTTTGTACTTGCAGCCATCTCTTCCATGCTGGCTGCCGTTTGCACCAGCGAAGCTGACTGCTGTTCTGTTTTGACGGAAAGCTGCGCGCTGCGTGAAGAGAGTTGATCTGACAGGGTCATCGCGGTTTGCGAGGAGGCGCGGATCTCACGGACCAGCGTTGCAATGTTGCTGGAGAGACTGTTAATCCCCGGGATCAGTCGTCCCGCACAGTTGTTGCCAAATTCAGGTATCGACACGCCAAGTTTGCCTGACGTCACTTCTTCAATACTTTTTTTCACCGTATTGATCGGCGTCACAAGATATTTGGTCATGTACGCCCAGAGTAAAAATAAGGCGATGAATTGTACAATTATGACTGCAATAAAAAGCGAAGAATTCCGTGAAAATAGCGCTATAACTCCATCACTTACCAAAAATACACATAAAAGGAAATAGACAATGAACGTTCTGACACTAATATTTCTTAGCATACGTTTTCCTGGGACATTATATTTTGGTTGGCATTAAGGGTTATAGCATTGCCATACGAATTTGTCCTCACGTTCGTCGCTGGTTTGTTGTTTTGCAGTTTGATTTGCGCAGTTTTACTTAAGGCGGATAAAAAGCATGTTTTACGCTAAATGTCTGGCTTGTCGTTTGGTTGCTGATACCCCTTCAAAAATGGCAATTATATATTTAAGGAGGGGTACTGTAGGGCGCCGTTGTTTAGTGGTGCTTAATAAGTTAACGTAGTTAATACGCGCTCCTCTCGTTAGAGTGGCTTACGTTCAGGCCAGACAGTCGATAGTCTGGAAAAAACGGTCCTCTGTCATGAGGATATTCTCTTTTGGACTTTGATGCCCGCGACGAATATACCAGCCTGTTTCAGGCGCCATGCTTAAATGGAATATCCTCGCCCCCGACAGACTATCGGGGACATTAATACTCATCGTCACACACCCCTTCTCCGGCCCCCTGATCACCTGTTCTGGCATAATGGTGACGCTGCGATCCCCATTTTGCAAAATGATCGTCGTAATGGCATAACGACATATACCGTTACTGAGGCTGTAGCCAACCATACTTAAATCGGTGATATGTTTTTTAGATAAAAATATTTCAATACCAGAACCTTCAAACCATGTAATGATTTGCTGCGCAAGATCCTCCATCCGCTCACAAAACGCCCTGACTTCGGCCTCAGCCGTATTAACATAGATTGGTTTGTCCCCGATATTCTGTTGCACTTTCTTAAAAAATCGCTCTCTTGCTGACATGTCAACTCCGTGTTTTTCGCCAGTCTCATTATTCTTTTTGGTGCTTCAGCAGGGCATAGCTGGCAATCAACTGCTGAAGATGCTGTTCGGTCTGGTTTAGCTGCGCTGCTGACAGGGGTTGCCCGGCAGGTAAAATGGAAAGCAGACGAAGCCGCTCCTCAAGCGGAACGGTATGGCTGAAGGACTGCGACATGGCAAACACGGCTGATTTCAGTTCGCTGACCGTCATGTACTTCCCCTTCTGTTCATCCAGCGCGTTTAGCCTGTTCGTCAACTGCTGTAACTGCGTCATTCCCTGATGCCAGCCATTCAGATCTGACTCTGCAAGTCCGGCAACGCTAATTTGCTTGTGCCACTGTTGTGCCAGGGGTTTGGCCTCTTCAGGCCACAACGTCAGCGTCTGCTGCACCAGACGGTCGCCGTAGCTTATTGCCCAGTCTGGTTTTAGGCGTAAAAGCTGCGCTAACAGCTGCTGTGTCTTGCTGATCCCCGGTTCAGGTGGCGGTGACGTTTGTTGCAGCGCCTGCAACTGTGCTGAAGAAAGTCCTTCAGGTAAAGGAGTCAGAGTCGCAGCCAGCTGCATTTGCGCCGAATCTGGCGCATGCATCATCTGCCATCCCACTACGACAACACTGGCAGCCACCAGCATGGACAACATACCCGCAGCAAATGGTTTCCACTGCTTCACGGGCACAGGAGGCTCTTTATTCGGCAACGGTTCGGGCTGAACCACATAAACCCATTTACAACGCTCTGTCGGTTCTGTGAGGTGGAGTTCCGCGGCGCCTACCGCGTTACCCGGCAGACTTACGCCCGAATTTTCACTGTTTTCCAGACGCACTGCTGCGTTCTGCATCATCGTGCGCAGAGCATCAAGCTGAGCAGCATGCTTAAGTTCGAGGCGCTGCAACATGTCACTCAGAGCGTTCAGATTCTCCTCAGCCTGATAAAGTTGTCCTAAATCGGCATACGTCAACGTCAGCGTTCTCACCACCTGTTGCAGGCGTTTGCTCAGTGCACTGAGGATTTCAACTCGCGCATGGACAGGCTGTGGCCAGAGGCTACCCCACTGACGGACGACCAGTGCAGCCAGTAGCGCCAGCCCTTCATTCATGCCGTAGAGTCCGGCGAGATGCGTGCGGGCGAGCGTATACCAGGCAGCCGTTTGTAGCTCCACACCGTTATGCTCAAACAGTGACAGACAGAGCGTTTCCGCGTGTTGCCAGTTAACATCCGGGCGTGCCGGATGGGTGAGCTTGTTCATTTCTTCGCGCAAGGCAGCGTAATCCGCAAGTGTGCGCGGATCCCCGCCGGTTTTAAGTTGGCGTTCAGAATTTATTGTCATAACTGTTTTAACCTGAGTAATAACTAGATGGCGGCTCGTGCATTGAGGTATTGCTGTTGTTTCAGATGACGGATTAATACCCTGCCCTCGGGCATAAATTCCGTGCCGTAGCGCACCAGCCCGACCCCCTTCAGCTCCGCATCAATGGCGTAGCGGAGTTCACCGGGCTGAATCTGTTCCTGCATCACCACGTTAATCCGGCTCAGGCGCGGCTCATATTTCAGCAATATGGCCGACAGTGTGGTAATCAGCTGATGGGCGGTACCGGGCATTCCCTGGAGGATTTTTGTCATATCCGGCAGGCCGTAGTCCGGCAAGTGAGCCAGCGTACCGGCGCGGCAGTTGAGGATGCGCTGCATGTTATCGAGTACTGATAAAATCACCTGATTCTGTTCGCTGACCTGGTTGAGGCTCAGGCCACCTGAGAAATTGCCGCTCAGCATTTCATACAGCGATGGCGTGTTGTGTCCCTGTGGCATAAGTCATTATATGAACACATTCCGTTTGCAAAGCATCCATTGTTTAGACATTGACGGGTAGGGTTCAACATTATTCCTGGCTTATTTGCAGCTATAACGCTGCCAGCCCCAATGTAATTCGCTGATTCACCCTTATTTCCTTCGCGGCTTTAAGCCCAGTGACTGATTCAGGTGTAGTGAGTCCTGGTCTTACCTGTCTTTGTCATTACACTGGCCGCCAGAGCAACCTTTCAGTATTCACCCATTTGTTAAGAGTTTATATTCATCCGTATCAGCGATTAGTATGACCGGATACTGATATGATCCTTACCGTACTTATGGTAATAAGTCGCTATAGCCCATACTATTTCATTGCCTTAATCGCGTTTCCAGGTCAATTCTGACCAAGGGGGCGAAGGGAATTGGCATTTTAAACGTTAACCACACTCTGGAATTTTCCATCCAGCCCACCCTTCACTTGTTGGATACATTGCATATTTCCCGTGCCATTCTGGTGCAACCGAATCAGAGAACTGAGCTTGCCAAAAGTGCCATGCAGAGCTTTTTATTTTATTCCCATTGGAATCATATACAACAAAAAAAGATTGATTGGAAAACAACCGTAACACTCTCCCGATACCACCATATGGTCGATAGTCAGGAATATAAGTAGTCAGTTCGCATTTATTATCTCGACTCCATATAGTATCATTCTTGATTGCGTTTTGATAAGCCATGATCTTAATCACCATTAGCAAAACGCAAAAGAAGAAAACTGATATCAACATGAAGCAGCACGTTTTTTTTATAAAGCTATGCATTTATATTCACCTCTTTCCAGTAAATATATTCCTGCTTATCTACCTTATTCAAATGAATGATAAGTTAGTGAGACTGGTCCTTTGAGGTGGAAAGCCATTCCAGGTGGGTCACCATGCCGTGCACACTTTTGCCGCTCCGCATCCGGAAGGAGGCATATTTCATCAGCACCTGTTCCGGGGGAATATTCGCCTGCCCGGAGGTGAACTCGATGTCCCACCGGAAGGGCTCGCTCAGGGCTTCCCTGCCGCGAAAGCGCAAAACATCCACCGTCATGGTACTGTCATTAATATCCAGAAAATAACGCGTCTGTCCGTCAAAAAGCGCCAGCCAGTTATCCATTACATCACTCCTTTACCGGAACGAGGCTGAGCCAGCCATCACCCAGTTCAATCGTACGGGGTTTGTCCGGGTCGAGGTCGTCACGGGTCAGTACCAGCCGCCAGCGGTTGTCCTGCATGTCGGGACGGTTAAACAGCCCCACCACCGCCACGAACTCAGCGTCTTCATCCATGGGCATATTGAGCGTCACGCTGCCGTCGGGCATCACCAGCAGCTCTTTTGACGCCAGCATATCGTCCTTAAGTACCGTATCGGCCTTGCGCAGCAGCGTCTGGTAATCGGCGGCATCAACCGCTTTACAATCCCTGAGCTGCCAGACCCCACCGTCAGTGCTGGCTTACGAGCAGACCTAACACTAATAGAGGGCACTAATAAATTTTAGGTAGAGAATTTTGGATAATCGAGGTGAATGATGTTGTATATATTTTAGCTAATGGCGGTACTCCAAAAATTGAATGGTATCAACCGAGAAATTATTTCGCTCGATATATTGTTTTTTCTCTTCCTCTCTTAAGCTTTTCCAAAACGGCTCCCAATATACATCCCACCAGAATGCCATATCTCCTTGCAGGCTACCATAATTACCAAAATCCTTATCAGGAAATACATTTTCTGGCCCTGGAGGTTCTAAGCCTTTCTCACAAAGGCATTTGATAAATTCATTATTATTCGTAATAATCCTTACTATATCCTGTCCAAATTCTTTAAATTTATAACAAATGAGAACTTTATTATGGTCTATAACCTTTTCTTCCCTCTCATCTATTTTAACTTTTCCATGAAAAAATAACCCAATTAAACATTCAATAGCTGATAGATCTTCAGGCTTTATCATAAACCGTGCTGAATAAGCATGTATATTATTTTTTTCCAAAGATAAAAATGACGGATATGTAGCCCCCCCCCTTGGCAAAGCGCTGAATTGTGCCATAGGAAAATCATCCTGAAATTCATTTTTTTTCTAAACAAATTAAATATGTTAATTTTCATCAATGTAATCCGCCACCCAATCTGCTCCAAAGTAACCTGCAGTTCCGAATATAATCCCACCAACGAGCCCCGTCAGCACCGCCCCTGGCCCTGTCTCAATACCAACCGCCGCACCTGCCGCTGTACCTATTTTTGCTCCAGCAACAGCCATCCCCCATCCTCCAGCTTGTCTGATGACCTCAGCAGTTATTGGTTTAACGCTACCGTTTTTAAGCGACTTTTCAGACGCCTGCTCTAGATCATAGGCTGTAAAGACAATCCCTGTTACCTGTACCACACGAGCACCACGTGTAAAATACTTTGTGTATTTTAACGTTTCTGGAGTAAAAATCGCAGCAGCTGGTATTTTTTCACCGTGCAACAATACTTCCTTATCTATGTCCCTAACATAATTTGATATTTTGTCAATGCGTTTCCCAAGATGTGGGTTTTGTTTCTTGTAGTCGTCAAGACTCTTAAGTATCTCTTCTGTAGAAATTAATTTCGCACCTGACTTAACGGCTTTATCAATATCAACAATAATTGTTTTACCTTCAAACCTTGGAGATCCTTCCGGAAATGCAGAACTAGTAGAAATATAAGCTGATGCATTCTTGCCCATCACATGCTCTGCTACAGAATAGGAAGCAGAAAAATCCTTTGGAATTAAACCATATCGCTCTGGATTAGTTTCAGAAAGCATCTTTGCCTCTGATAAATCCATTTTTGAAAGGTAAGGATCAGAATTAGAAGCATATATTTTCCTAACCAAGAAGCCATCTTTACCTGGCTCATCAACAACAGTAAAAAAAATGCTCGAGCGGGCATTAACAACCCAGTTATATCATATGTTGAATGTGGGGTTTCATTGGTTAAAGCTGATTGTTCAGTCATTTACCACTTCTCCAGAGCATGAACACCTAACCAAACAGTTAGGGAAGGTGCGAACAAGTTCCTGATATGAGATCATCATATTCATCCGGAGCGCATCCCAGAGGGACATCATGAGCCATCAACTCACCTTCGCCGATAGTGAATTCAGCACTAAGCGCCGTCAGACCCGAAAAGAGATTTTCCTCTCCCGCATGGAGCAGATTCTGCCATGGCAGAATATGACCGCTGTCATCAAGCCGTTTTATCCCAAGGCGGGCAATGGCCGACGGCCCTATCCGCTGGAGACCATGCTGCGTATTCACTGCATGCAGCATTGGTACAACCTGAGCGACGGTGCCATGGAAGATGCCCTGTACGAAATCGCCTCCATGCGTCTGTTTGCCCGGTTATCCCTGGATAGCGCCTTGCCGGACCGCACCACCATCATGAATTTCCGCCACCTGCTGGAGCAGCATCAACTGGCCCGCCAATTGTTCAAGACCATCAATCGCTGGCTGGCCGAAGCAGGCGTCATGATGACTCAAGGCACCTTGGTCGATGCCACCATCATTGAGGCACCCAGCTCGACCAAGAACAAAGAGCAGCAACGCGATCCGGAGATGCATCAGACCAAGAAAGGAAATCAGTGGCACTTTGGCATGAAGGCCCACATTGGTGTCGATGCCAAGAGTGGCCTGACCCACAGCCTAGTCACCACCGCGGCCAACGAGCATGACCTCAATCAGCTGGGTAATCTGCTGCATGGAGAGGAGCAATTTGTCTCAGCCGATGCCGGCTACCAAGGGGCGCCACAGCGCGAGGAGCTGGCCGAGGTGGATGTGGACTGGCTGATCGCCGAGCGCCCCGGCAAGGTAAGAACCTTGAAACAGCATCCACGCAAGAACAAAACGGCCATCAACATCGAATACATGAAAGCCAGCATCCGGGCCAAGGTGGAGCACCCATTTCGCATCATCAAGCGACAGTTCGGCTTCGTGAAAGCCAGATACAAGGGGTTGCTGAAAAACGATAACCAACTGGCGATGTTATTCACGCTGGCCAACCTGTTTCGGGCGGACCAAATGATACGTCAGTGGGAGAGATCTCACTAAAAACTGGGGATAACGCCTTAAATGGCGAAGAAACGGTCTAAATAGGCTGATTCAAGGCATTTACGGGAGAAAAAATCGGCTCAAACATGAAGAAATGAAATGACTGAGTCAGCCGAGAAGAATTTCCCCGCTTATTCGCACCTTCCTTAGTTTGGATGGTTCCTTTGTAAAAACGCGTTTACATAAACCTTGAGCATCGGTGACACCTTTAAATGTTTCATTATATTCGTTACGGATAAAGTACGGAACGTTGGCTAAAGGCTTGCCATTATCATCCAGGACACGGAATTGCTCATCATATAAACCATCTTTTCTCAGATCATCAATAAATGGCATTGGCTTTGTTGTGACTTGTAAATTATTAGAGGCCGCCACCATAGTCCGCTTAACTTTGCGCAGATACGTCGCTGTCGTACCGTACTCAACCTTCCCCGCCTCCAGCCGCAGGTAGCTCCCGCCGCCAATCAGCGTGATGCGTTTTTTCCCGGTCAGGGAGATGTCACCCGCCGAGCTCAGCGTCAACTTTTTCTCCGCAAACAGCCTCATATTGCCGTTCTGCGCCTGCGCCTCCACAGGCCCTTCCCCGGATTTCAGGCTCAGTTGTCCGGTGCGGGCAAACAGCCCCAGTTTCTCCCCGGTAAGCAGGGTCGCATTGCCCATTGTTCCAATGCTGATATCGCCCCCGGCGTTAATGGCGACGTTTTTGCTGGCGGCAATTTGCAGGTGCTCCCCGCTGGTCAGCGCCATCCCTTCCGGGGCGGACATCAGCAGCGCCTCATTGAGAGGCTTCAACCGCTGCTCAAACATCTGTATCTGGCTGTCAACATCCGCCTTCAGCGCCTGCGCCTGTTCTGCCGCCATTTCCAGCTGTTGCAGTTGCTGGTTAAGCCGGCCGATTTCCTTCAGTGCGGCATCCATGTCCAGTGCAGCACCCTGCGCTTTCGCCTGCGCATCCGCACTGACAAACAACCCCTTCCCTGCTCTCAGGGTTCCCCACTCATCGGTGCGCAGCTCCGTTCCCTGACCGCGGGCTTTTCCCTGAGCGTGCACCAGGTGACCAGTGTTAAGCTGCGTTTTGCCATATTCCGTCGCGAGCTTGATATGCTCCTCACCGCGCTTATCCTCCATCCGCAGCTTGTTGTTCGCCGGAGTGCGCAGCACGTTGCGGGTGTGGTTGTCGCGGGTCACGGGGTCAGGATGTTCCGAGTCGTGCAGCGCATACGCGATGTACGGCAGGTCGATGTCGCCGTTGCTGTACGCAATCGCCACTTCGGTCCCGTCGGTCAGTGGCGTATGCCAGCCGTACGTCTCTCCGGCATACGGTTTCGCCATCCGCAGCCACAGGTATGCGAATCCCTGTTCTGCATCGTTCCGGTCAAAGTCCAGCCTGACGCGGTAGCGTCCGTGCTCATCCAGATGGGCGTAAATGTCATTTTTCTCACGGCTCTCAATCCGCGCCGGAAGCGTGCCGTGAATTTCCGGGCGCGGGCTATCCGCCGGGCGGAAACAGTAGCGCTCAGTGTAGGGCATTCCCCGGACCGACACATGCAGGCGGGAATCCCGCGCTCCCCGGAAGGTCACCAGCGTGAGGATGACCCCCTCTTTCAGGGCATCAATGACATCGCCCTGCGGCTCCAGCACCTGACCGGGCGCGAGGAGTGAGGCATTGCTGAACAGGTGAATGCGGGCTGATTTATTGAGTTCCCGCTCGTGATGAAGCCGGGCATAAAAGGCACCGGACTCGGTTTCCGGCTCCGGGTCGCTGTCGTCCCCTGCCGTGCGGTACGGCGCGGCGTAGCGGTAGTGCTCGCCCGTCGTCACCGCATTACTGCGCACGCTGACCGTCGCATCCATCGGCGTGGTGGCTGTCCGGTAGTTGTAATCCCGCGTGGCGACGGTGCCGGTGACTACCCTGTGCCAGGTCCGCACATCCCAGACTGACTCCGCCGCACCGTCAAACAGACCCGATGGCTCACGGTACGGCAGGCGCACGTCAAACCGGTAGTTAAGCTGGCTGTCGGCAAAAATGTACGTATCCAGACCGCGCACATCATCCATCTCCGTACGCCAGTAAATCCCCACCTCTGACAGAATGCGCTGGATAAACTGTAAATCCGTCTCCCGCCACTGGGTGATAAGTTCACGCGCCGGGTAGCTGCGCTCCAGACGAAACTCAAAGTCCGGCCCTTCCAGCCCGTGCTGACGCAGAACCTGCTCCACCACCTCCGGCACGGACTGGTTCTGAAATACGGCGCACTGCCGGGTGTATCCCAGCAGCGCCAGCCGGGAACTGAGCGTGAGCCGGTAGTGAGACTGGTCTTTTGATGTGGACAGCCATTGCAGGCGGGTCACCATACCGTGAACATTTTTGCCGCTGCGCATCCGGAAGGTGGCATATTTCATCAGCACCTGTTCCGGGGGAATGTTTGCTTGCCCGGAGGTGAACTCAATGTCCCACCGGAAGGGCTCGCTCAGGGCTTCCCTGCCGCGAAAGCGTAAAACATCCGCCGTCATGGTACTGTCATTAATATCCAGAAAATAACGCGTCTGTCCGTCAAAAAGCGCCAGCCAGTTATCCATTACATCACTCCTTTACCGGAACGAGGCTGAGCCAGCCATCACCCAGTTCAATCGTACGGGGTTTGTCCGGGTCGAGGTCGTCACGGGTCAGTACCAGCCGCCAGCGGTTGTCCTGCATGTCGGGACGGTTAAACAGCCCCACCACCGCCACGAACTCAGCGTCTTCATCCATGGGCATATTGAGCGTCACGCTGCCCCCGGGCATTACCAGCAGCTCTTTTGACGCCAGCTCGTCCTCTTTCAGGACCGTATCGGCCTTACGCAGCAGCGTCTGGTAGTCTGCTGTATCAATATTCTTACGGTCTTTAAGCTGGTAGACCCGCACCATCGTCGCCAGCGGCGTCTGTGCGCCATCGGCGTTTATGGCCTTGCGCGGGGTAAAATCCAGATGCAGCGTTTTAATTTTCTTGTAGAAGATGGATTTCGTGATGCTGACCGTACCGTCCGTGACGGTCTGTGTCAGACCGCAGCCTGTGAGCAGACCACAGGCAATAAGCGTCAGCGCCCGCCAGCGGGTTACTGTTGCCATTCAAAAGTTCCTTTATTGAGAATGTGAATACGTTTAGTCGAAGCGGTAATGTCCGTCTTCAGCGGGAGGGAACGCAGAACACCGGAGCCCTTCATAGCAGCCCAGACTGACAGTCAGTGTTTCCCGGTTATCGCTGAGTCTGCCGTCCTTCAGTCCGAGCAGGCCGGTACGCCCGAGCTGAATACGCCTGCCTTTGCCAAGGCGCGGCTCAGGCAACAACCACACGGGTACAGTGAGGCGCAGTCGGGCATTGCTGCGGTAACCAAGATAGACGCGCATCAGGACCAGCAAATCGGTATGGAGGATGCCACCGGGTAACCAGCCTTCGGCTTCGCCGGGATCTTCCGTGGCCAGTGTCACCAGCACTCTGCTACAGGCTTCTCTGCCCGTTTTACCCAGCGTGGCCCGCTGTGAAAGATGGACGCGGTTTCCGGTACCCAACCCACTGCGATTATCGATATGGACCTTTACCGGATCCGGTTCGGTGATAAATACCCGGGTATTCGGTGCCAGCAGGCTCACCAGAGCCCGGATGCCTTCAGCATTGCGGGTGGGCAATCGCATGGTACCCAGCAAGGCCAGGAAACGGGAAACCGGTGTTGCCACCTGATCAGCCGTGCCCGGTATACCGAGTCCCACCAGACCCAGCAGACATTGCGATGTGGCATCGCGCCCCCCCGCCTCGAAAGTGGCCGGATACGCGTATTTTCGCCAGATCCGGTAATACTGCGTGGTGATGCGGTGGCTGAAGATATCCAGAAACGAGGTGACCGCCTCATAGCCTTCCCGGCGCTGCGCAATGTCATCCAGATAAGACGTCGGCAGAGGGGAGTCCACGCCATACATCCCCAGAAAAGTCGTGCGGACCGTTGGGGGCAATGTCGGGTGGTCTTCGTCGGTCTCAACCGCTTTCAGGGTGCTGACCGGGAAACCCATTCCCGGCCAGGGTCTGAAACGTACCGGGTCGTTGCCCGAATGGCTGGTGGTGCCCAGTTTTGGCGCGCCCGGATTTTCCTGCTCCAGCAACTGGCAGAAACGATAGAAATTGACCCGCCAGATGTCTTTATCAAGAGCTAACGTCAGCCCGGTACGTGCTGGCTGTGATTCTCGCGCCATCTCAGTCGTTTCCCTGTCGGTTGCAGTACCAGCGTGAGCTGGTTAAAGAGGTGAATATCGGCATAGAGCGCGAAGAACCGGTGCAGCATCTCGCCGAAGAGATTCACATCGCCCTCGCCTGCAAAATTGTCCATATTCAGCGTGACCTCAATGTCCACTCCCCGCAGCATAAAGCCCTTCTCAAAACGGCGGATCAGGGTGTGCTTCACGGCGACGATTGCTTCAAGCCGGCGGCGGTTCATTTCATCGTCGGTCCAGTCGTACAGCGCCAGCGTGCCCCGCAGGACCTCAGGATTGTCCATCATGCTGAGGAAGTTTGAGCCGAGGTGGCTCATCACTCGCCAGTGAAAACGGTCGTTTGCCGGGGGATACAGCGGCATCGTCGGTGCTGTGAGGTTGAGGACCCTGACGGGCACCTTGCCGGATTTGACCACCCTATCCAGCAGGGTACTTTCCAGTGCCTTACGCGGAAGCTGACCGTTGGTCCCGGTTATTCGCATCGAGAGTGACTCCGGTTTTTCGGACAACTGCTCCAGTTCAAACGAGCTGCCACCGAGAATTAACCAGGTGTCATACAGGCCAGAGGGACCGCGTTTCACGCGGGTATGGTAATAACGTTCAGGGGCATCGTGGCGCATCATGCCGCCCCGGTGGCGAAAGCTGGTGAACGGCACATAAGGGTGTTTGCCATTCTTCACCGCGCCGTGAATATTATCGACGCTGTAAATCTCGGTGTGACCATCCTGAAGACGCAATGGCCTGAGCAGGTATTCGTTCTCCAGCGGATTTAGCGTCAGCGGGTCGGCTTCCAGGGTAAAAAGGTTGATAACCGGCGCACAGTGCAGCCGGAAGTCTTCCGTCTCAAAGGGCAGATCGGATGACCAGGCTTCACTGAGTACAATGTCGATTTCAAACCAGGTGCTGGCCGCAGTGAGCCCGATAGTGTCGAGACCGCGCAGCTCCACAAACATAAACTTTGGACGGAAGCTGAAATACTCCAGCAGCAGCTGGTAACCACTGAAGGCCGTATCGGCTTTTTTCCACAGGCCGTCATTGTCATCGAAGCCCATGGGTTTGCACCAGCCATCAAACTGATGACGTTCAGTATGCGTCCCGGCATGACGCGCATACATGGCATGTACACGCCGGGTCATTGCCAGATGCAGCGCAGAACTCACAGGACTCTCTGCGTTAAGGAATATGGCGACCTTGTCGATCCCGGCTTTACTCCAGTCCACTTTTTCAGGGCATTCGAAGCGCAGACGGATAGCAGAGCGGCCATCCGTTTCAGTATGCAGGCGGGCATCTGCAAGGTGGAGCGGTTGTAGCGGAACATCGCGGGTCGTCCGGTACTGACAGGCGGTTTTATGCGGCCCGACAGGACGTGACAAAACGGAAAAGCCTTCAGCCAGCATTTCGGCCTGACGCAGACCACGCCAGTCAGGCGAAAACTCAACGATGGCCAGCGACGGGATAGTCCGCATATAGTGCGGCCACAGCAGACTCACCAGTCCTTCAGTCAGTTCCGGCAGATCATCATCCAGCTTTTCTCGCAGACGGCCCATCAGGAAGGCAAAGCCTTCAAACAGGCGTTCCACATACGGATCCCGGGCTCCGGGCTTATCGAGATTGAGCATTGCCGCCCGGTCCGGATGTGCCCGGGCAAATTCTTTTCCTGCCTCGCGCAGATAGCGCATTTCGGCTTCAAAATAGCGCAGGGTTAAATCATCCATGCTCGGTATTCCTGATAGTTAACAGACAAAATTCAGCCACACAGCACCATGGCACGGGCAGGATCGATGGTAATCAGCCCCGCCAGCAGGGCATCCATCTCAGGCATCAGCCGGATTTTATCGGACTCGCTGCGACCGGCTTTCATGCGCAACAGTTTCAGACGGCGGGCCTGAACTTCGAACATCAGGCCCGGCTCCCAGTCCCCCATCGTCAACTGCGCCGCACAGGATGTCAGTTCAGCCAGCAGATGAAGCGCCATGTCGTTACGCCCGTATTGTTCCGCAACACGAGCCATCAGCAGACGTATCAGCCAGCGATTTCGCGGAGAGTCCAGTCCGGGGCGGGTCTGGAGCCACGTCAGAGCCGCTTCGGGCCCCTCACTGTCACCCTTCTCCATCGCCTCGGCCTCAAGTGACAGCACCTCGTCCCCGTATCCGGTTGCCGTCGTGACCGGCTCGCTACCGAATGACAGCCCTTCCTCATTCACCTTTTCCGCAATCCATCCCGTTGTCACCTCATCGGCAAACGGGGTACCGTCATTCCAGGCCAGGCTTTCAAGCCCGGGCAGACGCCTGAGGAGGAACCGAAGATCCAGCAGGACTGACTCCGCCAGGTTCTCCCAGGGCTGTCCCGCATGGCTGAGTCCCTGCCAGAGGTACCACTGGAGATCGAGCCAGAAATGATTCACCCCTTCGCAGTACATCTGGCTGGCCTGCTCAACCAGCTCAGCCCAGCTTTTTTGCAGGTACAGACGCTTCAGCTGCGCCCGGTACTCTGGTTTAGGCGGAATCAGCCGGGTACGTCCACTGCTGTCCAGCGGTGGAATTTGATCGACGGTATCCCAGCGAACGGTTTTCATCAGCCGGTGAGAGGCCAGCCACCCCTGGGGTTGTTCTCCGAGCCAGCGGGAGAGTACCTTTGCCTGATCCAGCAAATCGCGCCCCGACTTCACGTCCGTCAGCAGTGGCGACGGAGAAAAGACAGCGTCATACCCGGTATCCTGAGTGCTGCTGTTCTGGGGGATTAGCGCTGTCACCCCGCCAGAACGCGCCAGACGGTTTTCCAGCGCGCTACAAAGGCCAGCGAATGCGGGTTTTTCATTTTCAGGCCAGTCTGAGACCACCTTACTCAGCAGAGTGACCGCTCCGGCCGTCAGGCCGGCATCTTCCCGTTCGACTTCCGGCCAGCGCGAGAGCGTATCAAGTACTTTTGTACTGTTGAGCCACTCCAGCGCGGCTTTCCGGGCATTCGGGCGCAGCGGATGACAGTGTCTGCCATAGCGGGACAACATCGCGACCAGCAGCAGTATCCCTTCCGCCAGGCCTTTCTCGCCGTCACGGCTCAGCCGGGCCTGGGTATACCAGGTAACAACACGGATATCTTTGGCGCATTCACACAGTATTTTTTCCGCCAGCGTGCAGAGCAACTCCGGATCGGTGCCCGAAAGTTTGTTGATTTCTTCACGCATCAGTTGGAAATCATCGTCACAGGCCGGATCGTCACCCGTTTCCTCCCCAGGGCGGATCGGTTTTAACCAGTTCTCCCAGAGGGACAGGGTGCCGGAGGCGCTTTCAGTAAGGCGCAACTGCGCTTCGTGGTTAGTGGTGCATGCCGATAACAGGGCTTCCGGTGAACTCATGTTTTTCCTTGTCTTGTCTTTATTCGACATCTTCAGCGCTGGCCACAACCGTAAAGATGGTTTCAGGCAGCGTAAATCCCTGGAGCTTCAGCAGGGCAAGCGGACCGTCACCCAGCTCACTACGCATAACAAACTTCAGCGGATTACCGTCGGGGGTGATCCAGACCAGCTGTGTGCGGCTTGCATCAAGAGGTGTAATTAATGCCTTATCCAGCAGCCGGATGAATCCCCAGTTCCCCTGGTTGCTGGTGTAGAGCTGCATCCCGCTGTTCACGCTGCGCCAGCGAAGGCTGACACCCGGGTAATACGTGTTTCCCGGCCAGGTAAAGCTCTGCCAGCTTTCCATCTGGTTAAAGAAGTCCAGATTCTGTTCATCAAGCGTCAGCTGCATACGGGCCACATCACGGGAAGGACGCGCCATTAATTCAAAGCGAACGCCCGCATCGCCCTGGGCAAAAACGATATCCGACAGTTCGGCCAGCTGGTTAATTGCCCGCAGGAAATCCGGGCTCACTTCCATTCCCTGGCTTGCAGAAGGATCCACCACCCAGCGGTTCCCCTCCTGGTGGAGAATGCCGCCAAGGCTGGTTTTCAGGAACGTGGCGATGCGACCTGAATCGCCGCGCAGGAACTGCGCCAGCAGTGGTAAGGAAGCATCACTTCCGGTGGCTTTAAACGGATAGCGGCCGGCAAACGCTTTATTCCACTGTTCGACAATGGTCGTCTGCCAGCGGGTATTGAGGCTTTCTGCTGCCGGGGTCAGCACCTGCCGCCAGGCCAGATCCAGCGGCTGAACAAACAGTGACTGGCCGAACCCGCTCCACTCCTGGCCCAGACTCGCCGCCACCAGACTGCTGTAGTCACGCGTGTCGGTCAGATCAATAGCCTTGCCCTGGAACACGGTCTGAGCCAGCATTTGAGACATTGCCTGTGGATCCGGCGCGCTGGTGACCTGCTGGAGTTTCAGGCGTACCTGGGTAATACGGGCAAGCCAGGACTGAAAACTCAGGTTACCGTTACGTCCGGTTCCCTCTTTTCCCTCCATGAATCCCGTCAGCGGACCAAACACATCGTCCAGCGGACCGCGCGGTCCCTGCGCCTGTTCGATAAACTGCTTCACGTTCTTTTTCCGGCCGACCAGCTTTTTCGCCGAATCCACTATCGAATCCGCCAGCGCTTCCCCCTTCTCGCCGGTTTTTCCCTGCCATGCCAGGGTATTCATCAGCGCCACCAGTGGCGACTGTCGCACGTCACCGATCAGATTAAGCTGGGCGATCGCGTCAGAGAGCGAGGCCGCTTCGTGCCACTGGATGCTGTTGACCATATTCAGCCAGGCATTCCCGAAATCGGTAAAGTAACGTTCGGTCAGTCTGGACTTCAGCGCTTCCGGCGAAATATCGCTTCCGGGCTGATGAGTTTTATCCGTCAGCACCCAGTCGATTTCATCGCGGCGGGTTTTAACCACCTCCTCAATTGCATCCTGCACCTGTTCTTCCCAGGCCTGGCGGGTAAACATGCCCGGCACCACTTCTTCTGTACTGAAGACGGTGGAGGCATCCGTGTCGCCGGTCATATCGGCAAGCGTTAAATCAGGCCAGTTGCTGGAAACGCGCTTCAGCATGTCCTGGTACAGCCCGGATTCAGCATTACGCTGGCCAATCTGTTTAAGGAGGATCTGGCGCACGGTCGTGACAAGTCCGGCATCAGGCTTAATTTTCCATTCCGGATGTGAAGGAAGATTCTGAGCGTAAAAGCCCAGCAGTTTGG
Source organism: Enterobacter sp. MGH 33 (assembly GCF_000534535.1). Classification (NCBI taxonomy): domain Bacteria; kingdom Pseudomonadati; phylum Pseudomonadota; class Gammaproteobacteria; order Enterobacterales; family Enterobacteriaceae; genus Enterobacter; species Enterobacter sp. MGH 33. Next base: position 2,740,459 of record NZ_KI973212.1, read on the forward strand.
GTGCCATTTCCTGCCAGGCGCCATCTGACATACCCTGCCGTTTCGGCCAGGCCTTCAGCATATTCTTCGCCAGCCATCCTGCTTCGGCTTTGTCCGGTCGGGCCAGCATCAGATAACTTTTCAGCACATCGTAAGCCCGTTGTGTTCCCTGCGTACGGGCATCACTGGCCGGAGGGAGATTAACAAAAGCCTGAAGCTGCTGTTTCAGGTGCGCAGCTGTGGCATCCCGTACCAACAGCGCATTATTACGGGCATACAGCGGCCACAGGGCCACCAGCGTGTCGTGGTCCTGATTGAGTCCAAAGCGGGTGTACCAGGGCGCACCGGTTGCTTCCCGGTTCTGCAGTCGGGCAATCGCCTGCTGGAGCACAAGCTGGTTACGCAGACGCTCTGTCAGCGGACTTTCAGTATCCGCGGCAAGACGGGCGGTACTCTGAGCCTGGTATATCTGCGCCCGGTTGACGGCAAGCGACAGCAGTGTACCGGCTCCCCAGAGGACAATCAGGGCAAGCACAAGTAAACGCAGCCCTTTAAGCCAGTCGAAGGTTAATTTTCTGGCGCGGATGGTAGAGCAGTCATCAATAACGGCTTTCCAGCCGGGCGTATCAAGCCGGGTATTGGGTACTGAACCGGCAACGGCCAGTTCAGGGCTGAACATCGCTCCCCGGAGCCGATAAGCAGCAGAGCCCTGCATCAACCCGTCAAACAGGGCGTGCAGGCCTGCCTTCAGGTCCCCCTGCAGGCGGGACGAGAGTTGCAGCAGCCAGCTATGATGCGGGTTGTTCAGCACCTCTGACATCCCGACCTGGCGTAAATGCGGAACCAGCGTATCCAGCGTGCTGAGCGCATCCTGCGAGGTCACGCCAGGGCCAAATAACGCGCCGGTCGCTACAGGGTCAGCCTGATCGCCGGAAGTAGCTGTCCTGTCGATCAGCCATAGCCAGACGGGAGCCTGCCAGCCCAGAAGATAATCGGCTTTCTGGCGGCACCGTAAAAACGCATCGCGCTCTGTATCGGTTGGCAACGCTGCGGTATCCATTACGTGGATGATGCCATCCACAGGTTTGCCAGGACGCAGGCGTTTTAACCGGGACAGGAAGTGCTCGTCGGGAAGAGACTGCGCATCGCCGCCATATACCAGAACATTACCGTCACCTTCCTGCCAGAGGTCGTGACAAAGTCCGGGCGCAGCTTTTTCCGTCTCGTCAGTATTACCCTGCACAAGCAGGATCCGGACCTTAGACCGCCAGCGACGTCCATAGCGCATTTCCAGATGTTCTGACATCTGTTCATCACTGTAAGTGGCTACCTGCCCATCACCATCAGCAGACGGGATCTCTGCTGAATGCGCCATGGCCTGCCGTTGGCTATTTCCCCAGTGAAGATAAAGACCCGCTTTCCCCGCATAGCTGAACGCTTTTTCTGTCATCCATCCCAACAGGAATATGGCTGCATTCAACAATGCGCAAAATGTCAGGATGCGCTGTCCATCATACGGTCCCAGCCCGGTGGCAGATGCCAGCCATTGCGGGAACGCATAAAACAGAAATGCGACGGTCGCTGTCAAAAAAAACAGAACTCCAGCCGTTGCGCCAATGAGCGTTTTGACTTTTACCTTAGCCATTCCCTTGATTTTCCTTACGAACGTCTTTTTTATTAACGACGGCTACCCAGACATCTTCTTCGTCTGCTGCTGATTGGGCTGCGATGACCTGTGGGCCATTATCGTGACATGCGGCAGAAGCAAGAATAATGACAAGCCAGGGAGCGGCTCGCCCGGTATATCCCATAGCGTAATCAATACTGCGATTGTCATCTGACAGGCTGAATGTCACTCCGTTATCTTCACAAGCTTTGTTCCACCCGCTCCCGCTGGCAAGAGCTGGTCCTGTATGCCATGCAGCCTTCAGTGATTCAGGGTCTGTGTCGGACCAAAGCAGTGCCCGGTTCAGCGTTTTTACCAGCGCGGGCTCTTTGCCTTTTTCCGGGCGGTGCAGGCACACTGCGTGAGGATAAGCAGCAGCCTTTCGGTTGCAGAGCACCACCAGTGTGATGGCATCGGCGTCACCCTGACTGGGATACGCTGGTACCGAGAATGTCACAGCGGCAAGAATGCCCGGGTTTTCCCAGCGCTGGTCCAGCCAGGCATCAAACGCCGACAGACCTTTGCCAGACAGGAGCCTGAAACTTCTCCCTGTTTTGGCAGCAAGCTCATTTTTGAGATGTGACTCAACGCATTGCCTGATATCGTCATCACAGTCCAGCATCAGGCAGCAGGGAATATCCGTCGGGAGTGTTGCGGTAATATCCTGCACCCGGGCGGCAAGTGTTGAGGTGGTGGCAATGATTTCAGCCTCCAGGTCAACCTGAAATCCTGTCAGGGCTGCATATCTGACAGCGACTTTACTGCCTCGCGGCGTTGAGAACTGCACTATGGGCATAGTATGGCTAGCCGTCTGCATTAATGCTCCGGGCTTATTTCCTGCAGGGTGCTGAATGTGATAACCCAGCACCCTGCCGCAACGCTGACCACGGCGGATTTCCTGCTGAATCAGCGCTTCCCGCTCAGCATTACGGGATTCAGCCCCGACCTGTTCCGCTTTGTACGCAAACCGCCGCAGGGAAAAGAGCAATCCCCATAAACAAAATGGCAGCCCCAGCGCGGTAAACCAGAAAATGAATCCGTTTCTACCGGAGGTCCATTGCCAGAACGTTAACGTGATACCAGTCACCAGCATAAGTACCAGAAACAGCAACCAACGCCGGGGATTGGGGCGCATAACTTTCGGCGCTTTTTCGGGAATGGCGTCCAGCCAGACGGGCATGTTCAACCAACCTTTGCAGGAACAAAAGAACTGATCAAAGTGCAGCCGCAGCCGCACCTGTGGCCGTGAAAAGCAACAGGGATACCATTATCCAAATAGTTGGGATTACCTTCGATAATCGTTGTCGGACCATGTCCAGGTATCGGGCAGGAAACCCTGTCACCTTTACGTGCCACGCCAATTCCACCAAAAATCATGGTTTCGGAACAGGTCATTACGGAACCACCGTGGGTGGTTTTGTCGCCTTTTCGAATAATTTGCAACACCTTTGCCTCTATTAATCTGTTGGATATTATCAAGATAATACGGGCTGTCTTTGTCACCCGATTTTTAAATAAACATTTATTTAATTAGAGAATCAGACTTGATACAGGCAACAATCGGAACATTCCCCGAATTATTATAACCAATATTCACTCATTAATTATCAGAAGAATATTGTATGATTTTACTTTGTCTCCAGACACAAGATAGGATTTAGTTTGAGTATGATTATCTGGAGAATTAAATAAATACGACTTACTATTTATTGATGATTGATTCTCAATAGTATGCAAATAATAAGAAATGGCGTTTGTTACAACGCTTTTATATTTTTATCCTCCCTCACCAATTGCTGATAGTTATTTATGTTTATTTTAGAGGGCTTATCACAACGAAGCATATTACTTGTACGCCTGATATCCATTGACGATAGTTTATTTTTAATTTTATTGATTGAAGGTCGCATTGAATTAAAATCAAAAACATCAGTACCGGCATCTTCAGAATTGGCCAATACATCTTTCCCTTCCATCCAGGTATACCCGCATACTTCTCCATCCCAGTCACTAACAATACACCCATTGCTCATGTCAACGACGCTACAATAAGCTCTATCGGTATACTTTGTAGTGCCATCGTCGAACTTCACAGTTCCACCAGAAACACTATTAACAATAAGATATTTTCCGGATGGAGACACTTTTGAAGTACCATCCTCAATGTAAGTTCGATCATCCCGATTGAGATCAGCAGAGTAATCATGATTGGAAAAAATAACCCCCCCCATAAGTGATCATCGTAGTGCTCATTATTTTTTCTGAGAAAAGTAAAACTCCCTCCAACCGGAGATTGGATAGTTATATCTGCATAGCTTGCTTTAGTAAAAAAAAGAGAATAGCACAACGCTCGCATACATTCTATTAATCATAACTTTGCCTTTAACGTATTAAAACGAAGAGAAGAATCAGTCATTCTCTTGGTTAATTTATACTCTTCCAGAAGTTTGCTTTCATATAATGTACTTTCACTCCCCCACGACTGGGGATCTAAACTTACAGATGGATTATTTGCATGAAATTTTCGATAGCTTTTTTAAAATCAGTCGACACATATCCTCGACGATTAACTGAATCATCCAGAACAACAACTCTGCCAAAACTACTTTTTACAAAATCTTTAATTTTTTATTACCTGTATTTAAAACCACTTTGTTTTCTGCACTGTGAAGCCTTTCTATAAAATATTAAACTTGAATATCTAAATACTCAAGCAATGCCAGAACTTTCACGAGTGCGGCAAGAGGTTTATTATATACCTTCTGGTTGCGTGTGTTTTCTGTGCCCCCCAGCCTTAACAAAGTTTTCAATTCTGTGGTGGTTATTCTTTTCCCCTGAGTTAACAAGCCATCACTATAATAAATCACGGCTGAATTCCCTGTTCTTTCAACAGTCCAGCCACATGCCTTCACGTAAATTGCGTATAAATCAAAATAAGGATCTATAAATATAGTAAGTTGACTATTTTATGATATATCAGTTCATGCGTAACTAGCTAAATACTTAAATCTGAACATAGCATATTACTATCCATAGATTTATTTTTATTATTAATATACCTTGCCTTACACCATTTCCCATCAGCACTGATAGATAATAAACTAACTTCTCTTGTAATACTTTCAACATCATCATAACCTCTGTTTGAATCTGCCCTGTAAGGCTTATATTTTGTCCAAAACCACAGCGCACTACGAATAGCATAAGGCATTTCATTAATTTTTTCAGGATGATTTACTGTGTCAGGTACAGCATCACTCCAATAATTATTATACTCCAGAGAAAATCCATGATACTTTTCGTATCCTGTAATTTGAATCAGTCCTCTTCCTCTAAAGTTATATCCATCATCGGGGTTAGATTGCCTATTCCCATTCAATCGTAAATAATGTTTTCTTCCAATAGCCTGCTCATTAGCTCCGCGAATAATTCTCCCTGCCGAATTTTTCTCATAACCATCCTCTTCAGATTCGGTGTGATTTGCCCGATAATAAGAGCTAAACGATCTCAGCGTAGCAGGGGAAAATTGAAAACTTTCGGTTTTTCCTTTCATTTGAGCACCAACCTCACCTTTAATTTGAGCGAAAAAATGTCTCAGCCTTATTGGTGTATCCAATTTAAATGTTGTAAGTTTCCCTCTTAACTCTTCAACAACAGTGTTCAGATCTTCATCTGAAGCTTGTGGAAAAACTTTTTTCAATTGTTCATATGTCACACCATTATCAGATGGCTTCATCGCTTCCAAAAACACCACCGGATGCATATGCCACAATTCCGGCCCCAGTGACACTCCCTTCTCAGTCACCGTTTTCATCCACGTCATCTTATCAATGAAGGTTTCCAGATACATTTTCCAGGCTGGCGCATCCTTGGTCAGCGTATCCAGGTAGGTTTTCCATAGCGGATCATCCTTGCCGTAATACCATTCACTTCCGTGCTTCGCAATAATACGGTACAGACGTTCCCGGTAGGACGCATTATGCACCGCCTGAAGATACTCCTGCTCTGAATAGTGCCCATCCTGGTTACTGTCTATCTGTTTCAGCAGGCGCTCGTAATTATATTTATTCAGCGCATGGGCAGGCCGGGTTTCTTCCTGGGCCACTTTATACAATTGTTCAAGTATTCCCTTCACCACATTATTCGGCTGTTTTATGCTGTCAAGCAGGTCAAAGCTTTCCGGTGCCTTATTCAATGTGACAAAGCCCAGTTCACCTAACGCATACTGTGACAGTTTCTGCACACTACCGGCAGCCAGCCAGCCGCCTTCAGGGCGTATCTGAAACCAGGCCGCATCCTTGTTACTAGACAGAGCATTCCCGGCAGCATCAACACCAGGGACTCTTGCAAGTGACAGAATTCCCGATATCTTTGTTTTACGATTACTTGCTGTCATTCCGGTATCCCCCTTGTCAGATAAAGCTGCATCTTTCTGCCAGGCCAGGTAAACCGGTGAATCGTTCCCCACATTACCGGGATTGGTAATGAATTTCTCCATATCATCCATACTCAGGCACTCAATATGTACCTGGTAACGTGAGTGCTTACCGTTTTCTTCCGGTAGCTGACAAAAGCCCATATGCCCGAGACTGTCTCCGGCACTGACAGGCACTGGCGTGGCCGGAACATGCACATCATTAAAGACAGGCGCACTGCCTGATGCTGCCGGAGTAACTGGCGCAAGGTTGTCATCGTCGGATACCACCCATACCCGATCGCCCTTTTTCATCTTACCCAGATCACGTCCAAGAGTGACCAGACTGAATGTTCTTGCCGAATCGTCAATTTTCATCCATTAGGGTAGCATATTATCAAAATACTCTTTTTCCTCCTTATACCCTTTAGTCAAACAATTATTAACTTCGGAAATTTCTGCATCAGTGCCATGTGATTCTGACGTCTCTAGCGCACACCTATTTTCAATAGTAAAATCCCACGATACTCTAAGGGCGTCAATTAATTTTTTTTATCTGGATTGTTTCGAACTTGATCTAACTGAGACTGATCCAATAAATGTATAGCAGTCTTTTTTAAATGCTCTGACTTAGAGTTTATCTCTGACAGTTGTTTATTTTCAACATCACTAAAGGCAGCAAGAACATTCACTGAATAAAAAACAAAACCACAAACCAACAATACTTTAGCTCTCATAAAAAGACACTCTCTGATTAAATCTTTCTTCTGGGACATTTTGCCAATTACTTCGGGTAGATAAAACATTACCAAATGAGTTTAAATCTCCCGAATATGCATACCGCTGTATAAGAGATCTGGCACGGGGTGTATAATCACCTCTATATCGAAGGTCAACGAGAATCTCTTTTATCTTCTCTGGGATATCACTCCATGCTTGTTCAGGAGTTGCTTGGGGATTTGAGTGGTAGACACGAATTGTATCTGGCTTTTGACATATTCTTTTAACATCGTCCTCTAACCTTTGATAACTAATCATAAATATATCATATTGTTGTTTTCGTGTTATTGTAGAATTCCGTATATCCTCTGAAGCCGAATTAAACCTAGATTGAGCGCCTGCCCCAGATAATCCCTGAGAACCAACAAGCCAAGACTTAAAGGGGTCAGTGACACCAATCTGAACAAGATCAGCATTTGCCGAAGCTTGTTGACCAAGATCATACCCACGACCAATCGTCACACCCGATACACCACCAGGCCAATGAATTTTACGACTAAACCATGGACTAGTATCAATATCATTTCCCTCAGCATCGAAAGTAAGCTGCCCTTTCGGTACTTGTAACCATTTAAGGGCCATCTCATCTTCATCCACCATTGCACTCAAAAACACCACCGGATGCATATGCCACAATTCCGGCCCCAGTGACACTCCCTTCTCAGTCACCGTTTTCATCCACGTCATCTTATCAATGAAGGTTTCCAGATACGTTTTCCAGGCTGGCGCATCCTTGGTCAGCGTATCCAGGTAGGTTTTCCACAGCGGATCATCCTTGCCGTAATACCATTCACTTCCGTGCTTCGCAATAATACGGTACAGACGTTCCCGGTAGGACACATTATGCACCGCCTGAAGATACTCCTGCTCTGAGTAGTGCCCATCCTGGTTACTGTCTATCTGTTTCAGCAGGC